>NZ_JADYWU010000001.1 GCF_015864665.1 Salinibacterium sp. SWN167
CAGGAGAATGGTGGCCCCCACTTGAGGCCGGAAACCTAGCAGCAGAACTGCCCGGGACTTCCGCACCTTTGGGGTGACAAGAGGAAACATTACGTGCATTCTGCCCCCCTCGCCAACACCGACAACATCCCGGGCGTGTCGCAAAAATGAGGGCCCCAAAACACTGCGCTTAGGATGCCCGAAGTCGCACTCGGTAACCCGAAACGAAGACAGCAGGAGGCAGCTCGATACCTACGCGCCGATAAACCTCACGAGGAATTCCGATGTCGGCCAGCCAGAGAGTGCCGACGGCTTCGGCATCCAACCCCGTCTTCGGAGCAGCGAGAGTCATCGTGTGGGTCGCGGTGACGTGATCACCTGGCGCTACGCCGGTCGTGGAGTCGACCCCGGATGGGATGTCGAGGGAGACGACCGGGGCGGAGTGGTGCGACATCCATCTGATGAGTTCGGCAGCTGCCCCGTGCGGTGCACCACCGAGGCTGTAGCCCAACACGGCATCGACGAGCAGCTCAGCATCCACGGGGTCAAGCTCAGCGACCGTCGCAACTCGGGCACCGGTGGCGCGGTAGAGCGCGAGTTGGTCGGCAGGGACGCCCTTCAGATGAGACGGGTTCGAGATGACCAGGGTGACGTTGCCACCGTGGTTGGCCAAGTGGCGGGCGGCGCAGATTCCGCCGCCGCCGTTGCCGCCGGTTCCGGCCAGCACCACGATCGGTGCTGTCGGCCAGCGCTCTCCGAGGAGTTCCACACAGAGCGACGCCAGATTGCGCCCCGCGTTCTCCATCATTTGATAGAGATTGGGCCCCAGCTCCTCGACCGCAACCCGATCGACCTCGCGCATTTGCGTCGTCGTAATAGCAGGCACAACAAGCCCGCTGTCCGTTCGAAAGCTGTTAGCTGCCATGACGCGCGCTGTTAGCTCGCAGAAGTCGACGGGAAGAAGTGGGTCTTGGCCTGCGTGAGCTCCACGCCATCGATGAAGATGTCGAGCTTCTCGTTGTAGAACGCCACGAGGCCGGCAATTGGCAACAGCTGTCGCGTGGGGAAGGAGTACGACCACGCCAAATCCTCGTGAACCGTGTCGCCCACCTTTACCGACCAATAGTCGGTAGTGGTTCCCTTATAAGGGCACTCGGTCACGGTGTCATTGGCGACAAGGTGCTGAAAGTTCACGTCGGTGCGGTTGAGGTAATACCGCGTCGGCAAACCCGTTTCGTAGACCA
The DNA here is from genome assembly GCF_015864665.1 of Salinibacterium sp. SWN167. Lineage (GTDB taxonomy): Bacteria > Actinomycetota > Actinomycetes > Actinomycetales > Microbacteriaceae > Rhodoglobus. The sequence goes on from NZ_JADYWU010000001.1 coordinate 1,224, forward strand.
TGACCGGAGACGAGGACTCGGCAAGAACGGCCCCGTCGAGTTCGACCCGAACTGTGCGGGTCGAACGTACGGCATCCACTCGCGTATAGGGGCTTCGAGGGTGCACGAAAACTTGCTCGTCCTCCTCGAACCAGGAGTCGAGCGCATCCCACTCAAAACGCACCATGTCGGAGAGGCCCTCGAGCCCGTCGCCGGCGTACACCTTGGCTGCTGCCGGATGCTCGCGCTCCCCCACCGCGAGACCCGTGCGGTGATAGCTGCCGCGGGTCTCGTGCTTCTCCTGCGCCTCGTCAACGAGGAACTCGGACTTCACGTCGGCGAGAGGAATGTAGAACTGCGGATACGGCGCCCATTCCCACACATACAGGGCCGCCGTCGTGTCGAAGATCAGCTCGCCCGCGAAATAGCCGCGGATGCGACGCGGGACAGGCTGGATGAGGTTCTTCTCGGAAATCATTCCTGGATAGTCGTTCATCAGAACCCTCTTTCGTCAGTGGGTCCAGCCTGTCACCGTCGGCTGTGAGGGACAACACAACAGCGGCTGCCGCTCAGCGAACGCCACGGGGGCGAACGCTGGTGGCAACCGCTGCTGCGTCAGATTACGGGCGAGGCGCTCCGCCGCCGCCGCCGGCGCTTTCGCTGCCCGCCGCTGCGACTCCGGCGGTCACCGTTCCGGCTGAGTCGCCGTCAACCGTGATCGTGTAGGTGTCGCCGTTCGTGATGGCGGCATCCGACAGTACGACCGACTGGAACGACTTGACCGAGGTGAACTCGGCGATCACCGTGCCGCTGCTATCGAGCACCTGAACGGTCTGGTCGGCGCCGTACGCCTGCTCGAGTGACGCACTCACCCAGCCCTGCGCGGATGCCGTTTCGGGCGCGGTTGCCATGAAGGTCATACCGACTGCCAAGACTGTTCCGCCGTCGACCACGATGGTGCCGTTCGCATCGAGCGCACCCTCACGGTCTTCTGACGATCCGAACACCGTGGTCATACCGCCCGTGACGAGCATCGACCCGTTGGAGTCGATTCCGTCGCCGGCAGAGTTGACCGTGGTCTCGCCGCCGGTGATCGACACCATTGCTCCGTCATCCGCTTCGACGATGCCGCCGATGTCGGTGGTGGTGCTGGTGCCGCTCGTTGCATTGATGCCGTCGTCGCTGGCGTTGACCGCGAGCGCGCCACCCTCGATGGTGATCGTGAACGATTCGACACCCTCATACGAGTTCTCGACAGTCGTTGCGCCGCCCGAGATCACGATGTTGACCTCAGACTTGAGCCCGTCGTCTTCGGCCGCGAGCGTGGTCGAACCACCGGCGATCACGATGTCGGTCTCGGCCTGGACTCCGTCATCCGCCGCGGTGAGGTCGACGGTGCCGCCCGCGATGTAGACGTAGCCGCGGGTTTCGTCTTCGTCGTTGTCTGACTTGAGAGCGTCGCCGCCGACATCCACCGTGACAGTGCCGCCTTCGATGGTCAGCGAGTCTTTGCCGCGGAGGCCGTCGTCTCCGGCGGTGACCGTGATGTCACCGGAGAGGATGACGAGGTCGTCGTGGCTTGTGATGCCATCGTTGACCGCGCTGCTTACCGTGAGCGATCCGTCGCCCGAGATGGTGAGGTCGGCGTCGCTGAAGAGCGTGGCGTTGTAGTCGGCGTCGTCTCCGGTGGAGGAGAGTGAGTTCGTTCCGCTGAGCGAAACGACGACGTCTTCGGCGTTAGCGACCGCGATTGCGGCGCTCGTGGAGCTGGAGATTTTGGCGCCATCGAGCACGAGGGCAACGACGTCTTCATCGTCGGTGTCGACGACTACTTGGCCATCGAATTGCCCCGAAAGAATGTAGGTTCCGGCCGCGCTGATGGTGATCGTGGAACCGGAGACGCTCACGCCATCGCCGTCGGCAGTTGCCGTGGAGCCGTCGAGGGCGATCGAAACGGCGCCATCGAGGGTCCACTCATCGTCGTTGGTGGTCGTTGAGTTTGCGTTCGCCGCAAGAACTTCTGTCGCAACGGGTCCAAGGTTCAGATCGACGTTCGCTTCGCTGATCTCGGCGATCACGCTGGAGGTGACGGCGGGAGTTTCAACGGCGGTCGAGCATCCGGCCAACAGCACTCCGCCAATCAGAAACGTGCTGACTGCGGCGGTAAGGGTGAAGTGATTTCGCTTCATGATCAAGCTCCTCTGGTGGTTGACGTGCTCCATCACATCGGGGTTCTCTATGAGATTTCTATGAGCAAGATATGCGTGAGCCGTGGATGTCAAAACGGCGCTACAGGCCACCTTCTCGACCGAGCTCTGCCCCCACAGCGTGCGCCGCGCTTCTATGCGCGAAGATTGACCCATGACACCCGCAACCACCCCTTCCGCCCCGGTCGGCACGCTCGACGGTTGGGTTCGCGCGCCCTTCTCTGCCGCGGGCCTGACCTACGACTGCTTCGAAAAAGGGGCGGGGCCCGGCGTGGTGCTGATCCCCGAGATTCCCGGGATCACCCCGGAGGTGCTGGGCTTGGCCGAGCACCTTGTCGCGGCGGGCTTCACCGTTGTCGTGCCCTCGCCGTTCGGCGAGCCGGGCAAGGTCAAGACCCGGGGCTACATGACGCGGATCGTGCTGCGGCTGTGCGTGACCGCCGAGTTCCGCGCGTTCGCAACGAACTCGTCGCGGCCCGTCACCGACTACTTTCGGGCGGTTGCCTCCAACCTCGCCGCTCGCACCCCCGGGCGAGGTGTTGGTGTGATCGGGCAGTGCTTCACGGGCGGATTCGCGTTAGCTGCGGCGATTGATGACTCCGTGGCGGCATCCGTTCTCAGCCAACCGGCCGTGCCCTTTCCGGTCGGCCGTGCGCGCCAACTCGATGCGGGAGTCTCGCCCGCCGAGTTCGATCGAATTGCCACCCGAGCGGATGCCGGCGAAGTCTGTGCTCTCGGCCTGCGATTCAGTGAAGACACCGCTGCTCCGCGCGCCCGCTTCGACACCATCAAGGCTCGCCTCGGCGACGCCTTCGAGATCATCCAGCTGGATTCCTCGCCCGGAAACCCTGATGGCTATGCGCCGACCGCACACTCGGTGCTCACGGGCGAAGTGCGCGAGAACCCGGACAACTCGGCGGCGGTTGCCCGCGAGCGGGTCGTGGCATTCTTGCGCGAGCGAATCGGCTGAGCGGCTACGACTGGGCAGCGGGGCCCGGCTGGCGACGCGCGACTAGCAAAGAACGCAGCACTGGCGATGCTGGATACGCGAGCTGAACTGCTCTAGCCGAGGCTCGATCCCAGGGCACCAACGATGTACGGCACGAGCCAGATGCCCCACACGATGACCGAGAACCGGTGAAAGCTGGTCTTCTCGGCTTCACGGTTGCGCACCAGCACGACGATCGCCCAGGCGAGGTGCACGGCCATGAGAACGATCGCGATCACTCCCGTGACTCCCATCAGCTGGTTCAACGCGCTCTGCTCGATGCCGGCCGCACGATTCTCGGTCGCGATCAGGTTCATCAGGAACGTGCCCGTGGCATCCGCCGCTAGGCCCAGCCCAAAGAGCACGACATGCCACGGCTTGAGCACCTTCTGCACTCGCTCGCTCCACACCCCGACGGTGTAAAACACGAGGGCCAGGGTGATGAGGATGATCGCAGGCAGCAGCATCTCTCTATTTTGGCCTGTTCACGGCTCGCGAGCGAAAGTGGTTCGGGCGTTCAGCCAGTCGTCTCGACCCGCTCGACCTCATCGAAGTGCTCGACGACCGGGAACGGTTCGTAGAATTCGTGCAGCAGAGCTCGCCATTGCTGATATTCGGGCGAACCGCGAAACCCGATCTCGTGGTCATCGACGGTGTCCCACCGCACGAGCAGCAGATAGGTCTGCGGATGTTCGGCCCCACGCGAGAGCGTGAGCCCACGGAATCCCGGCATCGCCGCAATGATGCTCTTTGCCTGGGCAAAAGCCGCCTCGAACTCCGCCTCACGGCCTGGCTTGACGGGGAGAAGCGCGTGTTCGACGACGCGGCCCTGCTCAGTGGATGCCATGGCGTCACTCTAACGAATGCTCAGTGGAGCACGGCTGCGGCCGTTAACGACGAAAGCCCCACACGAATGTGGGGCTTTCTGGAGTGGTGCGCCCGGAGGGATTTGAACCCCCGGCCTATTGATCCGTAGTCGAAAACCATTCCCGCAGAACTATGCGGAAGTCGCGAAAATCACTGCAAAACACTGGTGACTGGGTGCGATTGTGATGCCGCGAGTTGACTGGGGTGCTCCCCAAATGTGGGTGAAATGTGGGCACGGCACCACTCGAGATTGTCGGTGCTCCTCACGCCTCGGGCTCTTTCTCTGCGCGATATACGTTGTCAGACGAATACCCGAAGCTAACGGTTTGCAGTCCAGCTCTCGTCTTGGTCGGGAGCGAAGTGCACGCCCAGCTCGTGTGCCAGTGCTCGCATTTGTTTAGAGAGAACGCGCCATTCTTTCTTGGTGATCTCACCGATCTCGAACCCGACTCCGCGCACCACACCGTCGGCAACGAAGATCGTTGCGGCAGCCACAGAACCGAGCGTGACATCGGCTTGCTCCGCAGAGAACCAGTCGGTTGGTTCGGTGGCGGTGCCGCCGCCACCCAAGCTCGCATCCATTTCAAGGAGAGCTTGATGCACGACCGCAGCGTCCAACGGCTGGCCGGCGGCAAGATCGTCGGGGTCGTAGTCGCGGGGCGCGATCATGAACTCGTCGTCTTCCAGCTGCGCAAGGGCCGGAACCGTCTTGTCTGGCGCCACTCTGGGCTCAGACACAAACTCCGGCGGGTTGCGCAGCGAATCGAAGTCACTTAGAGGTCGCTCGACTAACGGGGCGAGGATTGAGGGTCCGCGAGGCTCCTCCTTAACTAGGGCGTGCCAATCATCGAATTCGGTTGAGAACCAGGCATTAAACTGGTGGATATCAGAGTTTCTGCTATTGGTGCCGGCTCTTGCGCCCCACCTACGCAAATCCACAAAGAGTGGCTCGCTACCCGACTGAGAACGAAATGCCAGCTCGTTGTAATCGACATGGTCTTTGCCTTCAGCGCTGGCAAGACAGAGACGTGTCGATGCGTCCAACCGGTGTAAGACCTCAAAAATGTAGCTCGGCCACGCCTGCACGATGTACTGGGTGCGCCGGTATTGGAGCTCGGGGACAAAGCCAAATCCGATCGACTGGTCCGTCCGCCACTCGGCGGGGACTACCTCCGCTACCTCAGAGCTGATAAACGATTGAGTCCACTCCCACAGGGTTCCCACACTCGCCCAAGACGCATCCATCTCATCAATAGGTCCGCCACTGGCGGCCATCCAATGCGCTAACTCTGTCAGCCGAAAATCCAGGGTGGCTTCAGCGTGCGCCAAGTGGCGATTCGCTTGCTCTCGACTCAGGTCATAAGGTTTGATGAGAATCATCCGATCGGCCAATGTACGACGATGGTCATATTGTTTTCCTTCAACATATTTAGCACCCGTCGGAGGGCCCGAGTCTTCTTGTGATTCCACTGGCGAGAAAGCTACTCTACGCCTCAAGGCTCCCCAACTTGAGTTTTGCACGAGTTTATGCTCGCCAGAAGCAGGCAGAGTCCCCTATAAGAGGGCTCGGCACCTCAGTTTGAGTCAGAACGAAGGCCAAGAATCCTGACTGCGGCAAGTTCGCAATCGCGGTCAGGCCTGACGAGCCCTGACGCGCGATAAGTACGAGTCATCGGATTCGTTGGACCCTAGCGGCGCGAGTTGACGCGCACTGCGGAAGCAACTCACTTAACGACGTGAGTGTCGCAGAGAGTGCTGCTTGGGCTGTCACCCCATGAAGAAATAGAGGCCGGCCATGCCCTGATCCCTTGATCGAAGGTCAATGGGTCACCTCCACACCATTGACCAAATCCTAGGTAAGCACTGGGCCGACAAGAGCCGAAAGGACCGAATTCCGACCGAAATGCGACCCAAAGCGTTGTGAAGTGTGGGCAAAATGTGGGCAAACAAAAAACAGGCCTGGCCGCACTCCACGAGAAAGTGCTGATCAGACCTGTTTTAGCTGGTGCGCCCGGAGGGATTTGAACCCCCGGCCTATTGATCCGTAGTCAATTGCTCTATCCGCTGAGCTACGGGCGCATCTCGATGACTTTCGCCAACCAGAAAACTATACCAGCGGATTCGGACTGCCAGTGACACTTTTGACAGTCGGATGCCGCGAGCGCCTATTTTCTGACGCGAAGGTGCGCGACACCGCCATCAACTTCGAGCGCGGTACCCGTCGTTGAGCCGGAGAGCGGGCTTGCCAAGTACGCGACCGCGCCGGCAACTTCTTCGGGGGTGACCATGCGGCCGGTGGCCTGGCGGGCGTCCAGAGCGGCACGTTCCTTGACGGGGTCGTCGAAGCCCTGCAGCATCCGCTCCACGAACGGGGTGGAGACTGTGCCGGGGCTGACCGCGTTGACGCGCACGCCATCCGCCACATGATCCGTTGCCATTGCGTAGGTCAGCGCGAGAACGGCACCCTTGGAGGCGCCGTACAGCGCGCGCTGCGGGAGGCCATTGAGGGCGGCGATGGAGCAGAGGTTCACGATCGCGGCGTGCTCAGACTTACGAAGCCAGGGCATCGCTGCCGCCGACACCCGCGCCATACCGATGACGTTGATATTGAGAACACGCGCCCACTCGGCGTCGTCGTTTTCTTCGACGGTTCCGACCGCGCTGATACCGGCGTTGTTCACGACGATGTCGATGCCGCCCAACTTCTCGGCGGCCGCAGAAACGGCGGCGTCGACGGAGGCACGATCTGACACGTCCGCGGTGAATCCGTGGAGGCGAGCATCCAACCCCTCAGTGTTGAGGTCGAGAACCGCAACCGTGGCACCACGCTCTACTAGCGCGAGTGCCGAAGCGAGGCCGATGCCGGATGCTCCCCCCGTGACGACCGCGACGAGACCGTCGAACTCGGCGCTCATGCCTGCACCAAGGTTTGGCGAGCGCGACCGAGGCCGTCGATCTCGAGCTCAACGACATCGCCGGCACGCAGGTACGGCTGACCCTCGATGCCCATGGCGACGCCCGCGGGAGTGCCCGTGTTGATGACATCGCCGGGCTGCAGCACCATGAACTGGCTCAGGTACCAAATGATGTGGTTCACGCCGAAGGCCATATTTGCGGTCGTGCCGTTTTGGCGTTCGACACCGTTCACCCAGAGGCGCAAGCCCAAGGCTTGGGGGTCGGCCACCTCGTCGGCGGTCACCAGCTCAGGCCCGAACGGATTGAAGGTCTCGCAGCTCTTGCCTTTGTCCCAGGTTCCGCCACGTTCGAGTTGGAAAGCGCGCTCGGAAACGTCGTGCGACACGGCGTAACCAGCAATGACGGCAGTCGCGTCATCCGGAGACTCAAGGTAGCGAGCGGTTGCGCCGATCACGACGCCGAGCTCGACCTCCCAGTCGGTCTTCTCGCTCGTGCGCGGGATGAGCACGTCGTCGAAGGGGCCGACCATGGTGCTCGGGTCCTTCATGAAGATGACGGGTTCGTCGGGCAGCGTTGCACCGGTCTCTTCAGCGTGGTCGCTGTAGTTGAGGCCGACACACACGATCTTGCCGGGGCGAGCGATGGGAGCACCCACGCGCACCCCCTCGGTCTCGATAGCCGACAGGGTGCCGGCGTTGAGCGCGGCACGCACCGCGGCGACGCCACCGCTGGCAAAGAAGGCTCCGTTGATGTCGGCGGTGATCGACGTCAGATTGAAGGCGCCACCTTCATCGAGAACAACAGGAATTTCTGAGCCAACCGGCCCGAGTCGCGCGAATCTCACTGAGTGTTCTCCTTCGTTGCCAGCGCGATACCTTCGCGCTCTTGTGATTCATAACCGGCCTCGACAACCGCCATGGTGTGCATGACGTCGTCGACCGAGGTCGGAAGTGCAGAAACTGAGCCCTCGAGGTAGCGCTGAAGCGCGCTCATCGAACCGATGAAGGCATCCGGGAACCAGCTGCCCTCGAACGGCACCGGCTGCCAGCCCAGCTCGGGCTTATCGGTGTACGCGATGGCGAGAGCGTCGGGGCCACCGCGCGGGTAGTCGAGCATGAGGCCCAGCTGCGCGCGAATGGCGCCCTTGGTGCCCTCCCACTTCACGAAAGCTTCTTCGTAGTCGCCGCCGAAACCGTGGTCGTGGTTCGTGCTGATCGTGACCCGCAGCGGGCGGTCGCGATACCGCATGATGATTGTGGAGCGCGTGTTTGAGACTTGAGGCTTGGCCGGATGCCGCACCGTCGCTGCGCTCACGCTGTCGGGGTCACCCAAGAACGAGCGCACCAGGTCCATATAGTGCACGCTGTGCATGTTGAGTTCGAGACGCTCGATGCCCAGCACGTGCGGGAAGATCTCCCACGGCGTCTCGGTGGCGATACGGATCTCCAGGTCATAGAGCTCGCCAATCGCTCCCTCGGCGATGAGCGCGCGGGCGGCCGCGATATACGGCGCGAACCGCAGTTGCGTGTTGACGGCAGCAATAAGGTTCTTGCGGTGACAAATCTCGAGCAGCCCGCGCGCCTCGGCAAGATTCTGCCCGAACGGCTTCTGGATGAGCACGGCCGCGCCATCGGGTAGCTGGTCGAGCACCGCTGCATATTGTTCGGGCATGAGCGCGAGATCGTAGACGGCGTTTTTCGGAGCCGCTGCGACGGCATCCGACAGCGAGGTGAAGACATTCGGGATGCCAAACTCGTCGGCGAGAACCTGCGCCTTGGCTGCCGTGCGGTTGACGATCCCCCACACCTCAAAACCAGCTTTGCGGTACGCCGGAAGGTGCGCGTCTTTCACAATTCCCCCGGCGCCAATCATGACGATCGGGCGCGGGTGCTGCGGCAGCGCGAGAGTGTACGCCTCGGCTGGCTCACGTTCGGGAAAGGGCGACACGGGGTGCTCCGGCTCTCATAGACGGTAAAACTCGTGATCAAACGATATATCAAACGCGTGGAGGCGGCAATGCGGCGGGCAGCCCTAGATCGCACCCCGCGGTCCCTGAATCAGATCGTCGTGATGGATCTGGGCAACGTTGGGGTGCGCCCGCATTCGGTAGCGGAGCGCATTGTCTCCGTACGTTTCGAGGATCGGGCTGTTCGTGGGGTCGAGCGAAAGGCCGCGCGCTTGAGCGGCGAGCTCGGGCGGCAACTGCAGCTGCGGCATCACGGTGTCGAGAGCCGGGTTGAAGAAGAAAGGAATCGAAATGCGGTCGTCGCCGATGAGTGGCGAGATGACGCGGTGCAGCGTCGCCTTGAGGTAACCCTCGGTCGCGAGCTCGAGCATCTCGCCAATGTTCACGACAAACGCGCCCGGCTTGGGTGGAACATCCACCCACTCGCCTTGGAAGTCGACCTGCAGACCGCCCTTGCCGGGCTCCACCATGAGCAGGGTGAGAACGCCGCCATCGCGGTGAGCGCCCACGCCCTGCTTGGGCTCCGGGTTGGACTCGCCGGGATACCGCACGATCTTGAGCTGCGGGAACGGCTTGTCAGCGAAGGCGTGATCGAACACGTCCTCCGGGGCGCCGAGGGCCTGGGCCCACGCGCGCAGCAGGCGCAGCGAGACAGCGCTGAGTTTGTCGTTCCATTCGTTGACCAATTCGCGAAGCTGGGGCACGGCATCCGGCCACAGGTTCGGGCCTTCGAGGCGCCAGTAATCAGCGAGTCCGGCAGTGCTGTCGACAACATCGCGTTCCGGGCCGACGTCAATCTGTTCGCGCCAGTCGGTCTTGCCCTCGGTCAGCTCGCCGCCCACGCGGGTGTACCCACGGAACTGCGGGCTGTTGACATTCTCGACCGCAAGCTTCTGTTCGGCGGGCAGGGCAAAGAACTCGCGGGATGCCGCAAGCAGGTCATCCATCAACGATTCTTCGACACCGTGGCCGACAAGGTAGAAGAACCCCACGTCGTGGGTCGCACACAGCAAATCGTCCCGGAATTTGGCGGCCGATTCAGGGCCGCCGTCAAGTAGCGAGAGGTCAATAACAGGGAGTGCGGAATCGTTCATGCCACGATGTTTGCACGCCAAGTTTGAGAACTTCCCATTGTTACGCTCACAGCATGGGACCGAGGCGTAACACGATCACGGTTCGGAAAATTATGCTCCGACTACGGCGCGTTCGGGAATAACTTGCGGGTGAGTGTAGCCCATATGCTCGATGACACGCACGACCTGGCTCGTGTAGCCGAACTCGTTGTCGTACCAGACATACAGCACCAAATGCTTGCCAGAACTGATCGTCGCGAGTCCGTCAACAATGCCCGCGCGATGCGAACCCGTGAAGTCACTCGATACCACCTCGGGGGAATCAATGAAGTCGATCTGTTGTCGCAGAGTCGAATCAAGTGAGAGTTTTCGCAGGTACCGGTTCACCTCTTCGCGAGTCGTTTCGGTCGCGAGGTTGAGGTTCAGAATCGCCATCGATACGTTGGGCGTCGGAACGCGGATGGCGCTGCCGGTAAGCAATCCCGCCAGTTCTGGAACTGCCTTCGCGACGGCCTTCGCCGCCCCCGTCTCGGTGATGACCATGTTCATCGGGGCCGAGCGGCCGCGGCGGTCACCTGAGTGGAAGTTGTCGGTCAAGTTCTGGTCGTTTGTGTAGGAGTGCACGGTTTCGACGTGCCCGTGCTCGATTCCGTACTCATCGCTGATGACTTTCAACACGGGCGAAATGGCATTCGTCGTGCACGAGGCCGCCGACAGGATCGTGTCCGTGTCCTCGATCGTGTCGTGGTTGAGGCCATACACGATGTTCTTGAGGTCGCCCTTGCCCGGAGCGGTCAGCAGAACCCGCTTGACCCCCTTCGACTTGAGGTGCTGACTCAAACCCTCACGGTCACGCCAGCGACCGGTGTTGTCGACGACGATGGCATCCGAAATCCCGTACTCGGTGTAGTCGATCGTGGCCGGGTCGTTCGAGTAGATCACCTGGATGAGGGTGCCGTTGGCAAGAATCGTGTTCGCTTCGGTATCGACCGAGATCGTTCCCTCAAACGGGCCATGAACACTGTCGCGACGCAGCAGGCTGGCACGCTTCACGAGGTCGTTGTCGGAGCCCCTGCGCACGACGACCGCGCGCAACCGGAGTCCCTCGCCGTTGCCGGCGTGCGCGATTAGGATGCGGGCCAACAGTCGACCGATACGTCCGAAACCGTAGAGCACGACATCCGCTCCCGCCGCCTTGGGCTCGGTGCCGTTCTTGAGCACGGGAGCAAGCTCAGCAGCCAGAAACTCGCCCAGGTCGCCGCCTACCTGGCGGAACCGATTCACCAACTTCGCCAAATCAATGGATGCCGAATTCAGCGGCATCGCCGAGAGCGCCACCATGATCGGCATGGTCTCTTCGATCGGCAGCTCGCTCTCGTTGAGCTGACGCGCAAAACGGTGGGCCTTGAGAACCTCAACCGGTGACTTGTTGATGAGACGGCGACCATGAATCGAGGTCACGACGCCGTGGTTGCGATACAGCCCACCGATGAGGGGAATCATTGCCTCGGCCAGTTCTTGGCGGGCATTCCACCGGTCAAATTCGTCGCTGTGTTCGCGTTGCATCAGGTTCCTTCCGACTGCACTGTCTTGGTCCGCGGGCGCGCTTGTGGCACGGCTGGTCCCGCATCCATTCTCCCAGACGGATGCTCAGCATGCGCGTTCAGAAAAGCACAGTTCGGGCAACACTTTAGAGATCGCTAAAGGGGGCGATTCTTAACGGTGCGGATGCCGGTTTGGCCGCGGTTGTGGTGCCGCTTGTTGCGCCGAATGTGGGCGCAATCTAGACCCCACCAGAAGCAGGCGGCTGGCGGATCGCGGCAGGCGCGAAAGTTAGCGAGCTGCGTTAAACGCCACCGCGGACTGGATGAGCGACTGAAAAGCGTCAGCGTCAATCACGTCGCCCTGGTGGAGGTCGATCGCGCGTCTGACCTTGGCGTCAAGGCTGCTGTTGAAGAGACCGGTGGGGTCGTCGAGTGAAGCGCCCTGCGCAAACGTGAGTTTGACCTTGTCTTTGTACGTCTCGCCGGTGCAGATCAGTCCGTCGAGACTCCATGCTGCGACGCCATCCGGATTCGAGGGTTTTCGCCACTTGACCTCTTCCACGATCGCGGGCTCAGCCTGCACGATCAGTGCGCGAACGTGGGCAAGCATCTCGCCCCGCCAGTCGCGGTGGCTCGTCGTGGTGGTATCCATGATGCTCACTTTAGTAGTCGCCATTAGTAGGATAATAAGACTTAGTAGTTGGAGGGGCGCCATGAAGATCGCACGCATCGAAACATTTCTCGTTCCACCACGCTGGTTGTTCGTGCGCATCGAGACCGACAACGGCATCGTCGGTTGGGGCGAACCGGTTGTTGAAGGCCAGGCCGACGTCGTGCGCGCCGCCGTCGAACAGTATGCCGAATACCTGATCGGCCTCGACGCCACTCGCATCGAAGACCACTGGCAAGTGCTCACCCGCGGCGGCTTCTACCGCGGCGGCCCCGTCGCCTCCAGCGCTATCGCCGGCATCGACCAAGCACTCTGGGACATCGCGGGCAAAGCTCATGGCGTTCCCGTTCACGACCTTCTCGGTGGTGCCGTGCGCGACCGCATCCGCATGTACGGCTGGGTTGGCGGTGACGAACCCTCCGAGCTGCGCGACAATATTGCGCAACAGCTGGAGGCTGGCCTCACCGCTGTGAAGATGAACGGCAGCGGACGGATGAAGCCCATCGGCACCGTCAGGGCCATCGACGAGGTTGTAGAACGGGCCGCGCTCGCCCGCGAAGTTTTGGGGCCCGACCGCGACATGGCGATCGACTTCCACGGACGGATGACCGTCGCCAACGCCCGTCGTGTGCTCCCCCTCCTCGAGCCCTACGCTCCCCTCTTCGTCGAAGAACCTGTTGTACCCGAAAAGTCACACCTGCTCGACGGCATCGTGGCGTCAACATCGATCCCGATCTCCACCGGCGAGCGCCTCTTCTCCCGCAACGAGTTCCTCGGGCCGCTTCAGGCCGGTGTCGCGGTCGTGCAGCCCGACCTCTCCCATGCCGGCGGTATCTCCGAAGTGCGCCGCATTGCCGCCCTCGCCGACATGTTTGATGCTCAGCTGGCGCCGCACTGCCCCCTTGGCCCTATCGCCTTGGCGGCGAGCCTGCAGGTCGGCTTCAACACACCGAACTTCTTGATTCAGGAACAGAGCATCGGCATCCACTACAACGTCGGATCAGACGTGCTCGAATACCTGATGAATACGAGCGTTTTCGATTTCACGAGTGGCTACATTGAGCGGCTGACTGCTCCAGGCCTCGGTATCGACATTGATGAAACTGCCGTACGCGCCGCCGACAAGGTCGGGCACCAGTGGCGCTCCCCTGTGTGGCGTCACGACGACGGGTCTCTCGCCGAGTGGTAACCGGTCGGCAACGCCAGCGGTAGCCGAGCGCGCGGCCGCGAGTGCCCGCTAAGCGCCGAGCGTCGTTGTCATGCCGCCGTCGACAACGAGCGAAGCGCCCGTGATGTACGAGGCACCGTCGCCAGCCAGAAATTGGATGACCGAGGCGACTTCTTCAGGTTTACCCAGCCGCTGCAGGGTGGCCTGGCGTCGCGCCAACTCTTGCGCTTCAGGGGTTTGGTGATCCCACTGACGAGTCTCGATCGATCCCGGAAGCACGACGTTCACGCGCACGTGCGGCGCGTAGTCGAGCGAAAGCTGACGCGTGAGCGAAATCAACCCGCCCTTCGCTGCCCCGTACGCAGGCTGCTCGGCCCAGGACAGCACTCCGTGCACGCTCGACACATTCACCATGCTGCCCTTGGCTTCGGTGAGAGTGTCGTGGAAAGTACGCATCGCCCGGTACACGGATGACAGCGTCACCGAGAGCTGTTGGTTCCAGTTGTCTTCGCTCTGTTCGTGCGCGATGCCGGTCACTTGAAAGAACGCGTTATTCACGATGACGGCGGGCGGGCGATTCGCGGAGCGCAGCTCACGCGAGAGTTCCTCCCACTGCTCAGAGTCCGCGACGTCGAGGCGATGGGCGGTGGCTGCGCGACCGGCCGCGACGATCTTGGCGGCAACCGCGGCAGCGGCATCCACGTCAATATCGGTGACGACCACATCGTCGCCGGAGGCCGCAAAGAGGCGTGCGGCAGCGGCGCCGATGCCGTTGCCGGCGCCAGTGATGAGCACGGTGCGGGTCATGCGTGCAGCCTTCCGGTCGCGAGGGCCGCCATCAGAGCGCCGACTTTCGGTTCGCGACGAGGGCAGCCCCGGAGGGGTCTTTGCTCACAATAGTTTCGGAGTCCCGGTTCGACTGATCCATGAGAATCTTCATCGCGGTGCCGGCGGCCTCGGCGTCGCGGGCCAGGATCGCGGTGACAACAGCCCGATGCTCATCCAAGAACTGGGTGGTGGTTTCGTGCGCAAACGCGAGCTCATCGCGGGCGTGAAGCGCTGGCTCGAGCACCACTTCAAAGCGCGCCAAAAGTTCATTGCCGGACGCCGCCAAGATGGCCCGATGAAAAGCCAAGTCGGCCTTCACATGAGAGGCGACCTCGGTGTTCTCGAACGTTGCCGCGAGGTCGACCATCGCGGCTTCGATCTCGGCGCACTGCTCATCGCTGCGGCGCACGGCAGCGAGACGGGCGGCGGCGGGCTCCAGCACCTGGCGCACTTCGCTGAGCTCCAGCACCAGCAGCGGGTCGGGCACGCCCTCAGACCGCCAGGTCATGACGTCGCTATCGAGAAGCTGCCAGCGCTCACGCGGGGTGACATAGGTGCCGAGGCGTGGCCGCGCATCCACGAGCCCCTTGGTCGTAAGAACCTTGATCGCTTCGCGAATAACGGTGCGGCTGACCTGAAACTCGGCGAGCAGCGCATCCGGATCGATGATGTCTCCCGAAGCGAGTTCGCCCCGCATGATGCGGCGGCCGAGCACGTCAACAACGTGCCCGTGCAGCCCCCGGCGAGAGAAAGTAGTCATTACCGCGATAATACTGCGCGCACGATCAGTGCGCCGAGAACACCGCCGCGGTCACAGCCTTCTGGTCTCGATGATGACTGCGCTCTCGGGGAACAGGATCGGCGCCAAGAGCCCCATTTCTGCCAGCGCCCGTCCGCTCACCTCAGCCCCCGCGCACCACTGCGGGATCGAGCGAGCGGACGGCGGCGCCGCACCAGCGGGCTCGACGAGCCTCACGCTGTAGCGCGCATCCGGGTCGAGACCTGACAGCCGAATGCGGGCAGGGATGCTGGACCCAATGCCACGCAATTGAACGTAACTGTAAATCGCCGCATCCTGAGACGAGGCAACGACGCCCATGACATGAACGGGAGCATCGTCGTCACCCTGTCGAACCACGCGGCCGCTATGCAGCAGCGCGCGGTTGTCCTTGTAATACTGCGCCCACGAGGCCAGCTGGGCGCGTTCCTCTGGCGTGCACTCAGTGATGTCCCACTCAATACCGGCATGCCCGAACAGCGCGATGGCGGCCCGGAACTGCAGCGTGTGCACTCGCCCCGTGGTGTGCGACCGCGTCGGGCCAATGTGGGTGCCGAGCATCTCCGGCGGAATCGCGAACATCGTGTTGCGCTGAATGCGTTCACGTTCAAGCGCGTCATTGCAGTCGGATGCCCAGAAACGATCGGCGTGCTGCGCCATGCCCAAGTCGATACGTGCCCCGCCCGACGCACACGACTCAATCTCGACGTGCGGATGCCGCTGCTTGATCTCATCGAACAAGCGATAGATCGCGAGTGTCTGTTCATGCACGGCGGCGTGACCGAGGTGCGAAGGCTCGACCAGCGGGCGATTGTGATCCCACTTAATGTACGAGATCGCGTTGGCGCTCAGCACCGCATCCACTTGCCCGAGAACATGCGCGTAGGCGCCGGGATGAGTCAGGTCGAGCACCTGCTGGTTGCGCACCTCAGCCGGGATGCGGCCGTCGGCACCAAAAATCCACTCCGGATGCGCGCGGTACAGGTCAGAGTCGGCGTTCACCATCTCGCCTTCGAACCAGAGACCGAACTGCATTCCGGCCGCCGTGACGCGGTCGATGAGCGGAGTCAAACCCTCGGGCCACACCGCCGAGTCAATCACCCAATCGCCCAATCCGGCGTTGTCGTCGCGGCGCCCCGCAAACCACCCATCGTCGAGAACGAAACGTTCGACGCCGACCTCCGCTGCGGCATCCACAAGGGCGCTGAGCTTGTCGAAGCTGTGGTCGAAGTAAACCGCCTCCCACACGTTGAGGGTGAGGGGCCGGGGAGTTGCCGCCCCCTTGTGAGCAGGTCGCGCCCGCAGCCATTCGTGAACGCGGTGCGATACGCCGTCGAAGCCGTCGGAAGCGAAAGCGGCGACCACAGTGGGGGCCTGATAGCTGGCTCCGGCGTCAAGAATCATTTCGCCAGCAAGAAGCAGTTCGGCGGCACCCATCTCGGTCTGACCGGTGGCGGTGCGCTCGATCATGTGACGCGAATTGCCGCTCCACATCAGCCCGAGACCCCAGACCGAACCGTTCTGGAACGTGGCTCCCGGCGTGGTCGCGAACTCCATGATCGTAGAGTCATGGCTCGTGCGGCCTTCCCGAATCTCCCGGCTCCACAGTCCGGGCTGAATCTCCCGGCGGAACATTTGACGCTCGTTGACCCAGCGTCCGCTGAAGTCGATCGACTCTGTTGCTGCGTCTGGCAGCGGCATCCAGATAGCGAACTCGTCGACCTGAAGCCCGGCCGCGCCCACGTTCGTGATCGTCGAATCGATCAGCAGCACTCCCGAAGCGGTGATCGTGAACGAGCGCGAGACTCGTATGCCTGCTGCGGCATCCTCTGCTTCAAAGCTCAAGGCGGTGTCGGATGCGCTGGCCGACGTCAGGTCGAAACGCTGAGTCCAGTCGGCTCCGGCCCGGTGCGCGCTCACCGCGGGGCGACCATAGAATCCCCGGGCGTTCTCGCGCCACAGTCCGGTCGGTGCACTCACGTCGCCGTTGGGTGCGACGGCAGTCTCGGCGTGCAGTACCGCCAGATCGTCGAGGGAGTGCCGACCCCAGTCGTCACCCCAGTGGATGATGTGCGGCGTTCCGCTCGAGGTGTCAATCGCGAGGGTAACCCCCGCTGCGCTGAGGTGGTGAAGGTTCTGCGCGGTCATAATTCATTCACTTTCGGCGGGCTAGAGCCCAGAAGAGGTGGCCACCCGCGTACGGGGTTACGGATGGCCACCTGGTTACAGCGGGTGCTACTTGAAGAGCGCGTTCACCTGGTCATTGACGGCAGTCAGCGACGAGACAGGCTCCTTGCCCGACATCACTGCTTCCATCGCCGGCGTCATCAGTGCGTTCACATCAGACTTGTGGTCGGTGATGGGGAACAGGAACGTCGTTCCCTCCTCCACCTGAACCGTGAAAGCACTCACGTCTACACCGTTGGCGGCGAAGGCCTCAACGGCGGCATCCGTCGCTTCAGGAATCGCGGGGAATACGACGGCAGCATCGGCTACTACCGACTGGCACTCGAGCGAGCCCATGTACTTGACCCACTCCCACGCTTCTTCAGGATGCTTCGTACCCGCCCAAATGTTGTCGGCCAGTCCGTTGAACATCGACGCACGCTCGCCCGTCGGACCGGTCGGTGTTGGCGCAACTGCTGGAGTGAAGGAGTCAGTTGTTGCACCGAACACGTAACCGGTCATCCATGAGCCATTGCTTGCCAACGCTACTGATCCAGCGGTCAGTTGATCAGACCAGGAAATACCGGTCTGAGCTGCGAGGGAAGGCATGTAGCCCTTTTCGATGAGCGAGTGCCACCACGTAATGGTGTCCTGAAATTCAGGAGCGTCGAAGTTGTATGAGCTGCCCCAGGGGCCATCGGTTGCTTCCCAACCGTTCGCTGCCGCGAGGTAGCTCCATTGTGTTTGACCATCGCCAAGGGCGCCGGCGTTGGAGGCTTCAAACCAAATGCCGTAAGTCTTCACATTATTCTTGTCGAAGCCAGCTTCATCGCCGCGCACACCGTTTTTGTCAACGGTCAGGTGGGCGATGACGTCTTCGTAGGTTCCGCCGTCTTTCGGGTTCCAGTCAAGCGAGCCGAGCTGCTCTGCCGTGACTCCCGCGGCATCCGTCAGCTGCTGGTTGTAAAAGAGCGCGATCGTGTCGAAGTCTTTGGGTAGTCCGTACTGAACTCCCTCGGGGCTCTTCCACAGGTCGACGAGTCCGTCTTGGTAAATCGAGGTGTCGACGCCATCGGCTGCGATGTAGTCGTCGAGGGGAAGTATCTGATCGTTGAGCACGAACTCGGGGTAGTACGCCAAGTGGCTCGTGAAGACGTCGGCGCTGTTTCCAGAAACGAGACCGGTGTTGATTTTCTGCCAGTAATCCTCCCACCCTGACTGGTCGATCGAGATCGTGATGTCAGGGTTTGCCGCGTGGAAGTCATCAGCACACTGCTGGTACGCGGGCATTTGGTTGGCATCCCAGAGGCTGTACTTGATTTCTACAGGGCCATCTGCGTCAGTGGAACCAGCGGAACAACCGGCCAAGACAAGGGGCACCGCTGCAAGGGCAGCGATTCCCGCTAGTGCTTTCGTCATTGCTTTCTCTTTCTCTTGGGGATCAACCGTTCAGCGACAATGCTGATCCGGTCGCATGATCGCTCAGTGCGGAGCGAAATAATGGTGGTGTCGTCGGCTACTTCACGCCCGACGATTGGATGGATCCGACGATCTGCTTACCGAAGATCAGGATCAGGGCGAAGATGGGGATCGCCGCGAGCAGAGCACCGGCCATGAGGCCCGCCCAGTCGGGGTTTCCCGCGGGAGTCTGCGAGCGGAAGATTCCGAGGCCGACCGTGATCAGCTTCGACTCCTCTGTGGTGCCAACCAGAAGCGGCCACAGGTAGTCGTTCCAGTAGAAGATGAACTGCAACAGCGCCAACGTAATGATCTGCGGCCAGACCAAGGGCACGGCGATACGGCTGAAGATGCGCCACTGGCTTGCACCGTCGATCACTGCCGCCTCAATGATGCTGAGGTTTACGCCAAAGAAGAATTGGCGAAGGAAGAAGATTGCGAACGGTGTCATGAACATCGCGGGCAGAGCGATGCCGATGATTGTGTTGAGCAACCCCAACTCTTTAATCAGCACGAAGTTGGGCAGGATCGTGAAGATGACGGGCACCATCAACGCAACCAAGAAGAGATTGAAGACCGCATCGCGCCCCTTCCACTTGAGCAGTGCGAAGGCGTAGGCCGCCATGGCGCTAAACGCGATCTGGAACACCGTGATGAGAGTGGCCGTGATGATCGAGTTCAGCATGTAGAGACCGAAATTGATCGATGCTCCCGAACCTCCCTCGGCAATCGCTTCCTCGGGGGTTGCTAGACCGAGAACTCGCTCGATCGGGCCCAGGGTGAAGTCGACCGGCAGCAGCGAGAGCGGTTCACCGAACATCGCCCGGTTGTCGCTGAAGGCCGTACGCACCATCCAGTAGATCGGGAACAACGTAATGATTACGACAATCGCGAGAGCCAACCGGCCGAAGAACTTAGACACCGGTGATTTAGCCATTGCGGGATCTTCGGCGCTGCTCGCCCGAACTTTCTTTACCCGCTTAGTACGTGTGCTGGTGGACATGATCTACCTCTCCATGTCTGACTCGTTGGCCCGCAGTAGGCGGTTTTGAATGAGCGCGATGGTGGCGAGCAGAATCATCAGAATGACCGCGAGTGCCGAGGCGTAGCCGAAGTCGAACCTTTCAAATGCTCGCTCGAAGATGTAGAAGTTGATCGCTCGGGTTGCGTCGACCGGGCCACCGCCAGTGGTGACGGCGATGGTGTCGAAGATCTGGAACGAACCGACAACAGTGACGACCAAGACGAAAGCGAGGATCGGACGAAGCAGGGGAAGAGTGACGCTTCGGAACACTCGGAACTCGCCAGCGCCATCCACTTCTGCTGCTTCGTAGACATCACGGGGAATGGCTTGTAAGCCGGCGAAGAGCAGCAGCGCGGTGTACCCGACGTGGCGCCAGACGTTGACGAACGCGATCGTGGGCATTGCCCAGGCCTCACTGCCGAAGAAGCCAATCTTGTTAAGACCGATTCCTTCGATCACAGCGTTGATAAGACCGAGGCTGTAGTCGGCGAGCCAGAACCAGACCAGCGCGACGATGACGTTAGCGATCAAGTACGGCAATACGACGACACCCCGGATGATCATCGACCGGGTGAAGCGGTGCATCAGCACGGCTAACGCCAAGGCAATGACTGTCTGGAGCCCGACGTTGATGAAGACGTACTGGAATGTCACAGCCATCGAACGCCAGAAGACGGCATCGTTGAAAATGTCGATGTAGTTCTGAAAACCGATGAAGGTGGGGTCTCTCAGCAGGTTGTAATCCGTGAAGCTGAGGTAGAGACCACGGATGGTCGGCCACAGAAAGAAAGCTAAGAATCCGATGCTGGCAGGAATGAGAAACAGCATCGCCGGAACGATCTGATTATCCCTACTGACCTTTGCTGCCATGAGCGGAATCCCACCTAACGTCGTCGTTGCCTGAATTATTCCACTACGGAAGTAATAGAGTCAAGGGGCAAAGTGAAAGTTTTTCGGCGCAACAAAACGGTCGGGCGCGAGCCTCTTGGCGCGCACCGCACGCGGCGTGCGAAACCTACAGGGCTGAGATCGAACGGTCGAACGACGTTTGAATCGCGACCGCTGCCGCACCTTTGGCCCAGATTCCGAACCCTGTTTCGTCGACAACGAGCGAGATCGGGTCTGCATCAGGGTCACGCTCTTCCTGCACGACTCGCAACACTTCGTCGCGGGCGACATCCAAAATGCCCGTGCCCTCCCCTGCCAACAACACCTCATGAACCATCGCGAGATTGGCTGCGAGCGCGATGAAACGGCCAAGCGCTCGCGCTGCCCGATCCACGACAGCGCGCAAAGCGGGGTCGCCCGCCGCTGCCCGTTTCAGAATTTCTTCGTAGCTCAGTTCTGCACCGGTCGCCTCCTGCGCCTGCGCTCGGATGCTGTCTACCGTCAGCATCGCAGTGGCACACCCCTCGTGCCCGCGGAAGCAGCGGGGCCCTCCCGGCTCGAGTGGCAAGTGACCACCCAGTTCGATTCCGGTCTCGGCTGTGCGGATCACCGTATCGTCCCAGACGAGACCATAACCGACGCCCGCGCCGATCGTGATCACTGCAAAGTCCCGCATGCTTCGACCGAGCCCAAACCAGTGTTCGCCCTCCATGAGCGCAATGAGGTCGTTCTCGACCGTAACCGGAACCCCGAGGCGCGCTTCAAGCGCTCCCCCGAGATCGACCGACTTCCACTCCAGAAAGCGCACGCTATCAACGACACGGTTGTCTATAACCCGGCCGCCGACGGTAACGCCGACGCCGGCGATGGCATTCTGACCGTCGTCGTTAAGCTGAGCGAATAGGGCGACGATAGCGTCGATCACGTCGGCGACATCATGGCTAGCCAGCGCACGATCGGCGCGAGCGAACGCTCGGGCACGCTGATCTGACACGACGCCGAAGGCGGTCTCGCTCGTCAGCTTGACGCCCAAGAAGCGACGCGGGTTCGGCGGAATGTCGAGAGGTTTGATCGGCCTACCCACAGTGCCGCTCAACGTCTCCCCGGCTTCGACAATGAGTCCACTGTCGAGCAGAGGCTTGGATAGCCGCGTCAAGGTCGGCGGCGTTAGCTGCAGTCGCTTCAGCAGCTCACCGCGTTGGATGGGGCCGTGGATCAGGATGGCACGGGCGAGAGCCGTGGTCGGCGAGAGCACATCGACTCGACGCGATTCCGCACCGTTTTCTACTGAACTCATCGACTTGGCCTCAGACATGACACTGAGGCTACCGCAGCGTGAGTCCGCAACGTGCGAGGCCTCAACGCACAGCAAGGCGCCCTGCGCTAGTGCACGGGGCGCCTCGCTAGCAAGCAGTTAGCCCAGCAGACCCTTGTCGGTCAACCAGTCCATGGCGGCCGTTGCGGCCTGTGCCTTTTCAGTTCCTTCGACACGATCGCGCAGGGCAATCAGGTCCTCGGTCGTGAGCGCGGCCGAAATGCGGTTGAGCACGTCGGCGAGTTCATCGCTGTAAATGTTCGAGTTGAGCAGCGGCACGATGTTTTGTGCGGCGATCAAGTTCTCGGGGTCCTCCAGAACAACGAGGTTCTTCGCGACGAGGTCAGGCGAGGTCGTGAAGATGTCAGCGACCTGGACAGCGTCGTCAACGAGAGCCTTCACAGTGTCGGGTCCACCGAAGTCTTCGATCGGAACGAACGTGATGTCCTTGAGGCCGTAGAACTCTTCGAGTCCGGGGATGCCGTAGGGAAGTTCCGCGATCTGCGGGCTAGCACCGAGGCTAAACGGTTCGATCTTCTTCAGGTCTCCGATGGAAACCAGGCCCTCGGCATCAGCAAGTTCCTGAGTGACGACGTAGGCGTCCTTGTCTTCAGCGGGCGAGGAGTCGAGCACGCGGAAACCGTCGGGAACCGTGGTTTCCAAGGCACTGTCGACGTCGGCGGTGGTGCGAGCCTCGTTTTCGGTGTCATAGAAGAACAGCAGGTTGCCGTTGTACTCGGGCATCAAGCTGATCGAGCCATCCTCGAGCGCAGGAATGGTGGTTTGGCGTGGGCCGAGGTTGAACTTGGTCTCGACCTCAAAGCCCGCGTCTTCGAGCGCGAGAGCATAAATGTTGCCGAGGATTTCGCTCTCGGGGTAAGCAAATGAGCCGACGACGATCGCTGACGCATCCGTGGAGTCACCTGCGGAACTGTCGGTGGGGTCAGACGTTGCGCACCCGGTCAAGGCGACCACTGCTCCGGTTGCGACGGCCGCGATAGCGATCCGTGACCTCTTCATTGTGAACATCAGTTCTCCCCTTCGTGGGCGGTTGTTCCCGCCACCGCAGCGGACCCGAATGACCGGCTGCGGACGTGTGTGTTCCGGCGTGGGGCGCCGGGAGAGCTTCGGCGCTTGGTGAGCTGCTGCGCGATGGCAAAGAGGCCATCAACAACCAGCGCGAGCACCGTGACGAGAATGGCCCCGCCCAAAATGCGGTTGTTGTCATTGAGGCCGATGCCGCTCGAGATGATGGTTCCGATGCCGCCGAGCGAGATATACGACGCGATCACGGCGGTAGCAATAACTTGGAGGGCGGATGCGCGAATTCCGCCGATAATCAGCGGCAGCGAGAGCGGGATCTCGATCTGCGTCACGATCTGCAGCTCGGTCATTCCCATCGCGCGCCCGGCGTCGACCGTATTCCGATCCACCGACTCGATCCCGGCATACGCCCCAGCCAGAATCGACGGAATAGCGAGAACGACGAGCGCGATGATGGAGGCGATGAACGCCGCGCGAGTAAACGGCACGGTTGCCCCGACAATGACGAAGAGCGCCATCAGTAGACCCAGAGTGGGCAGCGCCCTCATTGCGCCCGTGAAGCCGATGACGAACTGGCGCCCGCGCCCGGTATGGCCGATGTAAAAGCCCAGCGGGAGTGCGATCACCGCAGCAATGGCGACTGCCACCACGGTGTAGAGAAGGTGCTCTCCAATGCGCTCTTGGATCGGCAAAGGATTCCGCGCGCCGGCAGCGTAATTAGCGGGGTCGGTGAGCCAACGAACGGCATCGAGGAAGAACTGCATGGGCTAGACCGTCCTCTCGCGCAGAGGAAGGCGCGCCCGGGTGGACTGGCCGCCGCGACGCATCCAGGGCATGAGGAGGCGCCCAAGTAAGACAAGCAGCACGTCGAACACCAGAGCAATGAGCAGACTCGCGCCGATTCCGATCAGGATTTCCTCGAGGAAGTCCCGCTGTTTTCCATTCGTGAACAGGTATCCCAGATTGGCCGACCCGATGATCGCTCCGACCGAGACCAGCGCAATAGTGCTCGCCGAAACTACGCGCAGGCCGGCGAGCAGCACCGGCCCCGCTAGCGGAAACTCGACAAGCCAGAATCGACTCCACGCGGAATACCCCATGGCCGTCGCCGCTTCCACAGCCGCTCCGGGCACCGCCGCGAGCGCGTCGGCCGCAGTACGCACCATCATGGCGACCGCATAGATAGTGAGCGCCACAACAATGTTTCGGTCATCCGTAATCTTCGTGCCGAGCAGGTACGGCAGCATCACAAAGAGTGGCAGCGACGGGATCGTGTACAGCAAGCTTCCGCCAGCAACCACCACTGATCGCATGGCCGACCAGCGATTGGCCAACCATCCCAGCGGAACGGCGATGGCGAATCCCAGCACAATGGGCAGAATGCTGAGCGCTACGTGGTTGAGCGTGAGTTCTGCCACCAACTCAAAGTTCTCGAACAGCCAACTCATACGAAAGCCTGCATCAGTCGGCCTCGAGGATGCCGGCGGGGCGCCCATCAGCATCGACGACCAACGTCGCATTGTCACCGTCACGATGCTGCAAGCGAAGCGTGCGCTTTCCCTTGTCGGCGCCGATGAAAGTCGACACAAAATCGCTGGCTGGGTTTGCGAGAATTTCGGCCGGCGTGCCGACTTGTGCAATGACGCCGCCATCGCTGAGGATCACCACTTGATCCGCGATAGCGAATGCTTCGTCAATATCGTGGGTGACGAACACCGTGGTCTTGCCCAGTTCGCGCTGCAAACGGTTCAGTTCGAGTTGAAGCTCTGCTCGCACTATCGGATCAACGGCGCCGAACGGCTCGTCCATCAGAAGAATGTCGGGGTTGTTGGCGAGCGCTCGCGCCACGCCCACGCGCTGTTGCTGGCCTCCCGAGAGCTGATCGGGGTACCGGTCTGCCAACGCGCGATCAAGCCCGACGGTGTCGAGCAGTTGCAATGCGCCCTGGCGAGCATCTTTTTTGGAAACACCAGTGAGTCGTGGAACCGAAGCAACGTTGTCAACCACGCGGCGGTGCGGAAGAAGGCCTATCGCCTGCAGCACATAGCCAATTCGACGACGCAGTGTGACGGGGTTGAAGGTGGCCACATCCTCGCCGTCGATCAGCACCTCGCCTGACGTCGGGTCGATCATGCGATTGATCATGCGGAGCAAGGTTGTTTTGCCTGAGCCAGACGAACCCACGAACACGGTTGCCTTGTGCGATGGCAGCACAAGAGAGAAGTTTTCGACCGCGAGGGTACCGTCGGGGAAGCGTTTCGTGACGTTTCTGAATTCGATCATGACCCGCAGCTCATCCCCCGTCAGCGTGACGATCGACGGGTGTCGGGCTCGCCACAGCCTCTAGTCTATTCGCTGCGGGCTGTGTCGCCCCGGGCAGCTACGCCATCACGCCAATCGGCGACACCTTCCAGTCGGGGAAGATGATGCTGGCGTCGGCCGCGCTGAGATCGAGGCGGTTCATGACGACCTCGCCAAGAAGATCGCGGAAGTCGTTGCTGCCGGGAACGTCGCCGTGATCGAGCACATCAGCCCCGAGGCCCTCCCACTTGCCGTGCACGCCGCCCTTGACTCCGCCACCGAGCACCATGGCGAGGCCGCCGTGACCGTGGTCAACACCTGAGCTGTCGTTCTGACCTACGCGACGACCAAACTCACTCATGAGCACCACAGTGGTGGTGTCAGCCTTCGGGCCAAGGTCAGCGAAGAATGCCGCGAGACCGTTGCCCACAGCGCTGAGCATGTCGTGCATGTCGCCCTTGTCTGGTGTGCCGATGTCGGTGTGCATGTCCCAGCCACCGAGATCCAACGTGCCAACCCGAAGGCCCACATTCGCCCGGATGAGGCTGGCCAACGTCGCGAGGTCGCTAGAGAAGTTGTCGTCCCCGTAGCCACGCGCTTTCGCGTCTCCAGCGGAAGCCGCAATTTCGGAGGCTTCGCTGGAGGCGCTCAAAGCGAGGTTGGCTTGCTGCGCGATCGGGTGATCTAGCCCGGTGTAGAGACTTGCAAGGGCCGTGCGAGTGGGCTCAAGGAGCGAGTCATCCACGTCAATCGCCATGCGCTCGAGGTCAGGAACAACGAGCGCATTCGAACCACCCACGAGAGAGCGAGCAAGACGATCGCTTGCCCCCACCCCGCGCCAAGTCGTTCCTGGACCGCTCTGCTCAAGAGCGCGGTTGAGCCACCCCGTTTGCGAAGCGCTGCCAGCGGAGCCACCGCGTTCGAGGCAATCCTGCGCTTGGAAGTGGCTTCGCGAAAGGTCGGGCGTGCCGATAGCTGGCACAGCAGCGATCTTGCCCTGAGCCATCATCGGCTTCAAGGCAGACAGCGCCGGGTGCAACCCGAAACCGCGTTCGAAGGCAATGAGACCCGAGTTCTCTTTGACCGCGATGCCGGGGCGTGCCTTCAAGAGGTCAGCGTCGGTAGCCGGAACCAGCACGGAGAGACCGTCCATTCCACCGCGGAGGAAGACCACGATAAGCGCACCCGTGTCAGGCGAGCCGGGGGCCGCGTACGACGCCTGCGTGGTCACGATCTGGGAGCCGATAGCGGCGACTCCGGCCATGAGCCCGCCCTGCAGCATCCGTCGGCGGGTAAAGCCTTTCGACCAGAGCTCGCGTCGTGCCGTCTCCTCGGCCACCACAATCTCGCTATGGGCTCGCACTGCGGAATCTAAATCAGTCGGACCCAACTGTCGCCAGTCTGGGCAGTCAGGGTGAAGGAAACGGGTCTCGGTCATTAGAGGGTTCTTTCTCGAGTCGGGTTCGAGCTACAGGGGAGGGTGAGTCTGGTCAGCGCAGTCGATTAGCGCAGTTGATTAGCGCGGTCGATCAGCGCAGTTGGAAATAGGGCGAGTCGAGCACGAGGGCCGCGAGAGCGGGGACCTGCCACGCATCGCCCGCTTCGGCTTCAGTAGAACCGTCAGCATCGAGATACGACAGCAGCACAGCGCGATGGGTATCACTGAGCGGACGGCCGATCATGCGCTGAGCGATGCTGTCGACCCATTGGGCGTTCGTCTGCCCCGTGGTCGGCACGAGTTCTTCGCTGAGCTTGGCGGGTGGGGTGAGTCCCTTCATCCAGCCACCGGTCAAGCTCCGGTGCAGGTTCCACCGCGACACTGTCTGGCTGGCAGAAAGCCAGGCTCCGGTGACGTCGGGGAAACCATTGGGCGGGGTCCACGTGAGAGGCGCGTGCCCAAGATTCTGAAGAACCCAGTAGAGATTTTTGGCACCATCAGCAAGCTTGTCGCTGGGCTGAGCGCCAACCGCACGGGCCGCCCCCACCGCATCTTCGAGCGGCCGGCGCGCTTTCTCTCCGATTGCCGACCAGAACTCGTCGCTGGCAAAAAGCTGCTTGAGCACGGGAAGGATCGCGGTGTCGTTGTCGAGGTAGGTCTGAGCCAAGCGATCGAGCAAAGCCTGGGGCGGCGAATCCGAAACGAATCGAACTGCAAGCTTTCGGACGACCGTCGCTGCAGTTGCGGGGTGATGCGCCAGCACGCTCACGTAGCGGTCGCCCATTTCGAGCCCGCCCTCAGCGGTAGTGTTTTCGTCGGTAAAGAACGACGTGGCGACGGGGCCGACGTAATGGCGATCCGCGCGATAGCGGAATTCGCCGGTCTCATAGTCAATCCCGCGGCCCGAGAGGATCATGGCGCTATTGCGCACATCATCCTCGGTGTAGCCCGACGCGACTCCCAGCGTGTGGAGCTCAAGCAACTCACGACCGAGGTTCTCGTTGACATTCCCCTTGTTTGACTGCTCGTTGTTGAGGTAGGTCAACATGGCGGGGTGTCGCATCGCCGCATACAGCATGGCGGAATACGTGCCGAGAGCGTTCGCCCGAATAACCGAGTTCGCATAGTCGGGCCCCGTGGCCCACACGCTGTCTGATGGCGTAGTCACATTCAGCAGGTTCGAGAACACATCGACAACGACTTCAAACAGCTGGCGCTTGCTGAAGACCTGTGCCGCCAAGGTTCCTTGGCCGGTCTGACGTGCAGCATCCCAGCTGTATTGCTTGATAGAGGAGCGCACTTTGGCAGTAGACGACTTCGCGAGAGGGAAGGCAGCCCACGCTGCATCGCCATCCGGGTCTGCGATGGATGCCGGAGCAAGTTGTGCGCCCAACCACTTGTCGATTCCCATCGACGAGAGGTCAACGAAGTCGCTGCTGCGCGGGCCAAAAGTCGCGCGCGCCAGCAAGTGAGAGTGGGTTTCGTCGTTGTCGGCGACGCCGGTGGAGATAACCTCGGGAGCGGTCGACCCCTTTTGCGGTGTTGGCTTGGTCGCGGGCTTAGCCGCTGATGGCGTGTCAGCACGGGGCGTCGTGCCGGTTCCTGCGCCCGGATTCGCGTAACTCTGGTCGCGGTCGGCGGGCGGGTTTGCCGTTGCCGGCGAGCGCGGGTCTTGAGTCGCCGGCGGGTTCGTGCCCCCGGTGGGGTTCTTCGTGGCCGGCGGGTTCGTGGATGTCGCGCTCGGTGTCGGAGTGGTCGGCACTGGGGTGTTGCGAGGCGCAGACCCGGTAGCCGGAGGAGCCGCAGGAGGGCTCGCGCCATCCGGAAGCAGAGAGAGGGTGCTCGCCGGACCAAATGCGGCACTGCTCGCGGCGGCCGCACCGACGGCGGCAAGAGCTGCGATGCCACTCGTGATAATCATGCGACGAGCGAGTAGAGCCTCGCCGTCACCTCGCGGACGTACGTCGGGATCTACAGGAGGATTCACGCCAAAGTCCTTCGTCGGGCTCACGTACGCCGGTGTCGACTAGGTTTCGACAGCCACTCACGCACTACTGAATAACGATTCAGCATCGACCCTATGGGGAGAAACACCCCCTGTCTACCCCCATCGGGGGTACACGCGGGTAATTGTGAAAATCTTTCGCCCGCCACGGCGTGCACGGCTCAGCGCGCGGGCGCTACCGTTCCGCGCGCGGGATAATCGGTATCAGTGACGTACTCGAGACCATGAATGATGGCTTTCACCGGCATCCGACCAAACGGCATGCTGGAAACAGTAGTCCAGAACACGGTGTTGTCGGCGTCAAGAATGAACATGCCCGGCTCGCTAAACAGCTCCGGTTCGCCCTTCTTGAACCCGCTGGAGAGGAAGAGACCCCACTCGCGAGCTTGCTCCTCGCTCAGCCCATAGGCGAGAGGAAGCCGCGAGAGCTCCCAGTCTTCGATCGAAATCGTGGCGCGCTTGAGAGTGTCCATGCTGATGGCCACAATGCGCCCCACTCCGGCTTCGCGCAATGCATCCATATTCTCGTCAAGCTCACGCAACTGCTTGCGGCACACCGGGCAGTGAAGGCCCCGATAGAAAACGAGAAGAGTAAAACGGCCATCGGCGCCCGTTCCCAGCGCGAGATCCTCAAGGAAACCTCCGCGCGCGAGCGGCAACGAAAGAGCGGGAGGTTGGGTGCGCGGCAGAATAGTCATCTTCTACCCCAACATAGCGGTGGGCGGCATTCATTCCACGTCGTGGCTATGCAGTGCCGAACTCACCGTGGTGCCGTTGAGCTCGAGATACAGCTGCCCCTCCGTCACCGACAGGGTGACAGCGTTGCGTCGCTCCAGGGCGGCCACAGCGTCTTCGATGAAGCCGGGATCAAAGCTGCGGAAGACAATTTCGCTCGCATTGTGAATCTTCTTGCCTGCCCACGGAGCTGCAACCTTTACCGGGTCACGGTGCGTGTAGATGGCGACCCTGTCGGCCAGTTTGCTTCCGTAGTGGAGTCGGGCGGCATCCGGTGCACCGATTTCAATCCAGGCCGTAATCGTGCCGGTGAGGTCGCGAACCAGAACTGCAGGTTCATTGGTCGACGAGACTCCCTCGCTGAATGCGACTCCCTCTTCGAATTCGAGGCAATACGCGAGCACACGAGTCATCATGTACAAGTCTGTTTCAGAGGGATGCCGCGCGACGCGAAGCGTGAAGTCGTCGTAAACCCCGCGGTCCACATCCGCCAATTGCACCGTGAAAGTGTGGATCGTTGAGCCAGTTGCCATAACGCCCGAGCCTAGCCTGTGGACGCGCCGGCGCTAGCCAGCGCTCAGGCGCCAGCCATGCGCTCAGGAAGCAGCGACGACGGCATCCGCTCGCTGGCGCGTCGTGCGGATGAGCACAGCATTGGGTTCGTCGACCTCGGTAACCCAGCGGGCGGCATCCGCCTCCGAACGCCCGTAACGCTCGTGACGGGCCACGAGCCTGTCGCGCCGAAGGTCGTCATTGATGTCGAGATACCAGACCTCATCAAGCAGGGGTCGTATCGCACCCCAGCCGGCATTGTCGTGGAGAAGGTAGTTGCCTTCCGTCACGATCAACGGGGCATCGCCGGGGAGCAGAACCGCGCCAGCGATGGCGGCGTCGATCGCTCGATCGAATCGCGGAACGACGACAGTCTCCCCGGCACGCAGCCGACGCAGTGTTGAGGCAAGGCCTTCAACATCGAAAGTCCCCGGCGCACCCTTCTTGTTCCGAAGGCCTAGACGGTCGAGGTGTTCATTGGCGAAGTGGAAACCATCCATCGGGAGGATGGGCACCGCGAGCTTCTCCGCGAACGTCGACTTACCTGCCCCGGGCGGCCCGACAACGCCAAGCAGAAAGGGCGCACCGCTTGTGCGCTCGCTCAGCAACTCGATTCGCGCGGCCGCTTCGGCGACGGTGTAGGTTTTCACGACGTCCCTTCGCGTTGGCAATGATCACCGCTCTTAACGCAAGAAAACCCTTGAACAATCAAGGGTTTTCTTTGCAGAGCGGAGACGGAGAGATTTGAACTCTCGGTACCCTTACGGGTACTCCACCTTAGCAGGGTGGTGCACTAGGCCGGACTATGCGACGTCTCCAGACGTACTCAGCAATCATAACCGCTTAGGAGCGGAACGACGAACCGAGCCGCAAATAGAACGATTAGTAGCTGTTCGTGATCGTGCAGGTCTCATCCGCAGCGCTCTGGCCACGAATATCGAGAACCTCGGCATCAACCTCAGGAGCAGCCGTTGCATTGGGGTCGGCCGACTCTGTGGCTTCGGGGTCCGTAGTCGATTCAACAGAATCAGGGTTGACGTAGGACCCCATGTCGTCTCCAGCGTTTGCGAGCACAAATGGTTCATCGGCCGCGATCAAGTCAATCATTTGATCACCCAGGTACGTGTTCGGCTGAACCTTGCCCGAGTACACGCCGACGCCGCCAGTGGTACCGGGGTACTGCACAAACTGAACCGTATCGAGCGGAACATCCTTCAACGCCAGCGCGATGGAGACGAGGGTCGGAACATCGCTGAGTCCAGTCGACAGCTGCATGTTATCGATCGCGGCTTGCGCCAGATTGTAGAGCTTCTTGTAGTCACCGAGCGTGTCTTCGCTCTTGAGAGTGCGCACCATCGAAGAAAGATAAACCTGCTGCGAACTAATGCGCGTGAGGTCACTACCGTCACCCACACCGTGGCGAGAACGAAGGAAGCCTAGAGCTTCAGCACCCTGAAGTACATATGTGCCTGCTTCAGGAAGGTTGATGTCTGCGAGCGGGTCAACGAGCGGGCCATCGATACAGACAGGAACGCCGCCGATGGCGTTGGTCATCTCGATGACACCTTGGAAAGTAATAACGCCGGCGAACTGGATATCGAGGCCGGTGAACTCTGACAGCGTCAAGACGACACAGGCGAGGCCTCCATACGACATCGCCGTGTTGAGCGCCTCGGTGGAGTAGTACTTGTTGTAATCGCCATCCAAGCTCGGGCACTCCGGAATACCCATAACCAAGTCGCGCGGAAAGCTGATGGCAGTCGCAGATTGACCGTCAGCCGCCACATGCAAAATCATGTTGACGTCATTGAGTTCACCAGATTCAACCGCTGCGGAGCCTCCGACGCCGTCCTGATCGACGCGAGTATCGCTACCCACGATGAGGATGTTGAAGCCACCCTCAAAGCTGCCGATCTGAGGCGGAGCGCCTTCGGTTTCACCAATGAGGGCAACGGTGTCACGCTGACTATAAATATTGTCAAAGGCGACAGCACCAACAGCGGCACCACTGACCAACAAAACAGCGAGCGATGCGGCAACGACCTTAGCGATCGAGCCCCACGGTCCTGGCTTCTTCAACCGTCCGTGACGTGCCAGACCTTGGACTTCAGGCTTTTTCTTCGAGTCGGTGCGGTCGACAGAGCGCGAACGCAACTCTGAGCGCGGACGAAGTTCACTCATCGCACTCCCCTTTCTTTAGCCGGAAACAAGACATGACACGCAGAGCGGAGGGCGTGGGATTCGAACCCACGAGACATTTCTGCCCACCAGTTTTCAAGACTGGCTCCATCGGCCGCTCGGACAGCCCTCCTTGCGTGACGCAAGTTCAGAGTGTATCTGATGCCCGCAAGGCGTACCTGAAAGGCAGGCTAGAAGGCTCGAAATGGGGGTAGTGAGGTCTAGCCGTGCAGCCGAAGCGCCGCCCACACCTCAAGCCGCCCCTCGAACGACTCCAGATCGAGGTTCAGGATGCTCGCCGCTTGGTCGACGCGCGACCGCACCGTATGCCGATGAACGCCGAGCTTCGCAGCCGTCGCGCCCCACGAACAATCGTTCGCAAACCAGGAGCGCAACGTCTCCACGAGAGCCGCCGAATGCGCGCTATCGAAATCGCTGAGCGGCGTGAGCACTCGGTGCGCCACTCGCTCAGCACCAGCAGCCTGGAGCACCCCGAGCATTCCGGAGTCGCCAATATCGGCGAAATCAGTGAGCCCAGCCTGACCGCTGCGAGCGTAGAGGGCGCTGGATGCGTGCCCGAGCGCTGCGCCCAGCCCCGCATAATCGACGGCACTGGAGCTGCCTGCCACGAGCTCGTGGTCAGCGATGAGTTGTGTGAGGTCTCGCTGCACGTCGGTCAGTTCAGAAGGCAGTGCGGAGAACTGCTGCTGTGCGCCCGCTTCAACGAGAACGACGACGGTGTCGCCGCGAACGGCGAAAAATGCGCTGCCGTCGGCATCGAGCGAGAGGGCGTCGAGGGCATCCAGTACGAAGTGGCTGTGGGTTTGCCGTGCAATCGCCACGACGCTCAGCGGCGCTACCGGAAGAGCGCCCCACACTTCGCCAGCAATCGCCGCGGCCGCGGCGACGTTGCCTGAGAGCACCAGCTCGAGCAGTGACGATCTCAGCTGACCACGCGTGGCATCCAGGGTGCGGTTCTGTTCAAGCGCAAGGGTGGCCATCGCGATCACGCTCGTCACGAGTTCGTTCTCAGCACGATCAAGAGGCACGCCGCGGCCAAGAGCCAGCGCACCGCGCAACTCTCCGTTCTGGCCGAGGGTCTGGATGGTGACTTGCCCAGAGTCGAGGGTGAAGGCGGTGGATGACCGGCTGCCCTTGCGCAGCGCCCGCGCCACCTCATCCCTTACCGGCTGAGCAAAGCGAGCTGCGGAGCGTTGCTGGCCAGGAACGGGGATCGGGTGACCTGTCGCGTCGAAGAGCCCAACCCAGCATGAGAGTTGACGTTCGAGCTCGATGAGGGTTGACCGCAAGCCTGTTGGTTTGAGAGCGGCGTGCGAAATGGCTTTGTGGGCAGAAATCGACCATGCCATGCGACGGCTGCGCTCCGCCGCGATGCGATCAGCGACTTCGCGGATGACCGCAATAAAAGGAACGCGATCAGGAACGTCAATAAGGGGGAAGCCCACACGCGCACAAGCAGCAGCGAGCGCCTCTGGCATTCCTTGGTGAAGAAAGTGCGTTGCGAAACCGAGCCCGACAAGACCGGTGTCGATGAGGCGCTCAATGTAGGAGTCGTAGTCGTAAAGCTCAGCAGCTGCTCCGAACCCGAACTGCGCACCATCGGTGAGCAAGACATTGCCGCGGCTCAAGAACGGCGTCGGGTCATCGAGGTCGGAACTGTGCACCCAACTGATCGGAGCGCTCATTCTGGCCGTGAAAGCGGAGCTGAGTCTGGCACTCTCCACGGGGCTGGCGTTAGCGCCTCCGGTGGCGCTCACCTCGATCACGCTCAGTCGCAATGTGCGCCTCGTGAGCAGCCATTGAATCGTCGGGAGCATCCGGTTTCTCCCCTCATCGCCCTGTAGTCACATTATGTCGAACAATTGGTGATCTGGTGTACATATTGGCAGCCACGCGCGAGTGGCCGGCAGCAATAGTTGAGTCATTCAGCTTCGTCACGAAAGGTGCCCCATGAACTCCGCGCCCGCAACACCCCAGCACAGCAACGCCGACACCGTCGCGCTTGACCGCGCCCACGTATTCCATTCCTGGTCAGCACAGGGCGCACTCAAACCGCTCGTGCTCGAAGGCGGCCTCGGAAGCATGGTCTGGGACGACGAAGGAAACGAATACCTCGACTTCTCGAGCCAGCTCGTCAACGTCAACATCGGCCACCAGCATCCAGCAGTCATCGCCGGCATCAAGGCACAGGCCGACATCATGGCTACCGTCGCGCCGGCCCACGCCATCAACATCCGCGGCGAAGCAGCCCGCAAAATCACCGACCACGCGCCCGACGGCATGAACAAGGTCTTCTTCACCAACGGTGGAGCGGATGCCAACGAGAACGCCATGCGCATGGCCCGCTTGCACACCGGCCGCGACAAAATCATCTCGCGCTACCGCTCGTACCACGGCAACACCGGATCGGCCGTAGTCGCCACCGGCGACTGGCGCCGCATCCCCAACGAATACGCTCGCGCCCACCTGCACGTGTTCGGCCCCTACGAGTACCGCTCCGAATTCTGGTCGGACTCCCCCGAACAAGAATCCGAGCGCGCCCTGCACCACCTAGAGCGCACCATCCAAGCGGAAGGCGCCGAGTCAATCGCCGCGATCCTGCTCGAAAGCATCCCCGGAACTGCTGGCGTGCTGACCCCGCCGCCCGGCTACATGGCTGGTGTTCGCGCGATCGCCGACAAGTACGGCATCCTGCTGATTCTGGATGAGGTCATGGTCGGCTTCGGTCGCACCGGACACTGGTTCGCGTTCGAAGCGTTCGACGTGAAGCCCGACCTCATCACCTTCGCCAAGGGAGTGAACTCCGGCTACATCCCCGTCGGCGGTGTGATTATCTCTGACGAGATCGCCGCAACGTTCGACGAGCGCGTCTTTCCCGGCGGACTCACCTACTCGGGTCACCCCATCGCGGCTGCCTCGATCGTCGCGGCCATCACCGCGATGGAAGACGAAGGCATCATCGAGAACGCTGCCATGATCGGTCGCGATCACATCGGCCCCGGCCTTGCCGCTCTCGCCGAGAAGCACGACTGCATCGGTGACGTTCGCGGAAGCGGCGTGTTCTGGGCGCTCGAACTGGTCGCCAACCGCGAGACGCGCGAGCCTCTCAGCGCGGCTGACATGGGCCGCATCAAGGGTGCGCTCGTGAAGCGCGGACTGTTGCCGTTTATTGCCGACAACCGCATCCACGTCGTACCGCCGGCTGTCGTGACACCCGACGAAGTTGCGCGCGCCATGGCCATCTACGACGAAGCGCTCAGCGAGCTTTAACAGAGTTCTGCGCCGAAGGGGTTCAGCGCAGAAGCGGGTGGTTTGGCCGAGCTCGGCGTTCGGGCTTGGGCTCGGCTAAACCTCGCTACGGCGTTCTACGGCTCGCTACGGCTTGAAGGCGGCAAGAACGAGCGCGGCACCGTCGTTGAGATCGCTCTCGGTGACCTCGTTGGCGACCGCGAGCACGTCATCCGGAGCCTGGCCCATCGCAACGCCACGGCCGTGACGTGACGCCCACTCGAGCATGTCGATGTCGTTGCGACCATCACCCATGGCGAGCACTCGCGTGCGCGGGATACCGAGACGCGAACGCACATTTTCGAGCGCCGTCGATTTGTTGACGCCATCGGGCGCGATATCGAGCCAGGCAGTCCAGCCCACGTTGTAGCTGACCTTGTGAAGGCCCATTTTCTCGACAACCGAGAGGAAATCATCGACTTGGTGTTGGGGCGAGATCACGACAACGCGTGTCGCCTGCACCTTGACGAGCTCCTCGAACGCGACATCTTCACTCACCGCACCAAGGGCGCCGTCGGGGAACTTGCCGTTGACAAAGAACTTGCCCGTCGCATCCTCAACCGCGTAGTTCGCCGAACCCAAGTGCTCCTTGATGCTCGTGAGCACCTCTCTGGGGTTGAACATCTCCACAAATTCGCGACTGTAGCCGCCCTCGCCCATCGGGTTGCGCTTGAGCGTAATCGCCCCGTTAGAGCAGACCACGTACTGCGGCTTCAGCCCGAGCTTCTGCAGAATGGGCAAAGTCATGGCAACCGAACGACCGGTGGCCAACATAACTTCGTGCCCGGCATCTCGAACCTTCGCGACCGCCGCAATAACGGCGTCGTTCATCTCGCCCGACTCGAGCAGCACAGTGCCATCGATGTCGAGTGCGATCATCCAGCGGTCATCCTGCGCTGCGGTTGTCACGCGATTGGCTCCAAAATTTCTAGGCCACCGAGGTAAGGGCGAAGTGCTTTCGGCACCACGACCGACCCGTCGGGCTGTTGGTGGGTTTCAAGAATGGCAACCAGCCAGCGGGTGGTTGCGA
This sequence comes from Salinibacterium sp. SWN167, assembly GCF_015864665.1. Taxonomy (GTDB): domain Bacteria; phylum Actinomycetota; class Actinomycetes; order Actinomycetales; family Microbacteriaceae; genus Rhodoglobus. Next base: position 37,651 of record NZ_JADYWU010000001.1, read on the forward strand.
GAGTTCCGTTGATGGTCGCTACCGGGGCGGTTTTGCCCGACTCGGTGCGATAGCGGATGTCGAGACGGCGCGCCTGATAAGTCGTGCAGTTCGAGGTGGAAGTGAGTTCGCGGTAGGTGCCCTGAGTAGGAACCCAGGCCTCAATGTCGTACTTGCGAGCAGCGCTCGAACCGAGGTCACCACCGGCAACATCGATCACGCGGTAGCTGAGTTCACACGCCTGCAGCATCGATTCTTGGAACGACAGCAGGCGCTCGTGCTCGGCCTGAGCATTCTCGGGTAGCACGTAGCTGAACATCTCGAGCTTGTTGAACTGGTGCACCCGCAGAATGCCGCGGTTGTCTTTGCCCGCAGAACCGGCCTCACGGCGGTAGCAGGTCGACCAACCGGCGTAGCGCAGCGGGCCCTTCGAGAGATCGAGGATCTCATCGGAGTGATAACCGGCGAGCGCCACTTCACTCGTGCCGGTGAGGTACAAGTCGTCGGCGGGCAAGTAGTAAATCTCGTCGGAGTGCTCACCCAAGAACCCGGTGCCGGCCATCATCTCGGGGCGCACGAGCGTTGGCGTGATGAGCGGGATGAAGTCGCCAGCGATAGCGCGATCGAGAGCCATGTTCATGAGGCCGATTTCGAGTCGCGCACCAACACCCTTGAGGAAGTAGAACCGGCTGCCCGATACCTTCACGCCGCGGGGAATGTCGATTGCTCCCAGGATTTCGCCGAGATCGGCGTGGTCGCGGGGCTCAAAGTCGAACTTTTTGGGAGTGCCAACTTCGCGCACGAGCTCCCAGTCATCCTCGCCACCCACGGGAACGCCCTCAACAGCAATGTTGCCGAGTGCACCGACGATGCGAGTGAACTCTGCCTCAGCCTCGGTGGAAACCAGCTGAGCGGCCTTCACCCGAGCAGCCAGCTTCTGAGCCTCAGCGACGAGCGCCTTCTTCTCTTCGGATGGCGCCTGAGCAACCTTCTTGCCGAAGCTGTTTTGCTCGGCCCGGAGCGCCTCAAATTCGCCAATACTGGCGCGACGCTTCTGGTCGGCGGCAATAGCATCGTCGACCAACTGGACCGAAGCTCCGCGCGCGATTTGCGACCGCCGCACGGCTTCAGGGTTTTCTCTAAGAATTTGGGGGTCAATCACCCCTACAGCCTACCGATTCATGGCGTAGCGTTTATCTGTGCCCACCCCTCGAAACTCAAAACCTAAAGTTGCGGTTGTTTACAACCCCATCAAGGTCGATCTTGCCAAGCTCAAGAAGATGGTCACTGCTGCGGCGAAGGCCGCCGACTGGGCTGCCCCCATCTGGTTTTCCACGACCAAGGAGGATGCCGGCCAGAACGTCACCGGCAGTGCGATCCGTCGTGGTGTCGCCGTGGTGATCGCTGCAGGCGGCGATGGCACCGTGCGTGCTGTGGCCGAGGCCCTCGGGGGCAGCGGAGTCGCGTTGGCTGTCGTTTCGGCGGGCACAGGTAATCTGCTCGCTCGCAACTTGGATCTACCAACAGGCAGCATCCGCGACAGTGTTGAACTGGCCTTCCACGGTGCAGACCACGCCATCGACCTCGGCATGGTCGAAATTGTGCGGGACAACGACGAGCACGAAAAACACGCCTTCTTGGTGATGGCGGGCCTAGGGCTCGACGCCAAGATGATCAAGAACACCAGCACGAAGCTGAAGAAAGCTGTCGGCTGGTTGGCCTACGTCGACGGCATTGCGCGGTCCATTCCCGAGCTGAAACCTGTGAAGCTGCGCTTCAGCGTGGATGGCTCCCCCAATCGTTCCCTCAGCGCGCACACCGTGATCATCGGCAATTGCGGATCACTGCCCGGTGGTTTGCTGCTGATGCCCGAAGCCCAACCCGACGACGGCATCCTCGATATGGCCGCGCTCATACCTCGCGGTCGTTTCGGGTGGCTCAACATTTGGAACAAGATTGCGTGGGAGAACGGCGTGCTGCGCAAAAGCGTGATCGGCCGCCGCATTATCGACCTCTCGAAAGACGTGCGTGACGTGCGCTACGCGAAGGGCAGCGACCTCAACATGATCGTCGATACTCCGGAGGAGTTTCAGCTCGACGGAGACGACTTCGGTCTCGCCAAATCAGTGCACGCCTGGGTGGAACCCGGCGCGCTCATTGTGCGCGTACCGAAGGTTCACACTCGCGCCGAAGTACGGGCTCATTCCAAGGCGCGATCACAAGCGCGCACCACTGCGCGCACGACTGCGCGCACCACCGCTCAAGAAAAAGCGCGAAGCAAAAAGGCTACGGCTCGCGAGTAGCCGAAGGCTCGTTAGTGGTGATGGCCCGCAACCAGTCGCGTGCCTCAACAAACACATCGTTGCCGTAGCGCGGCGTTACCGTCGTGGCGAGCTTGTCTGCCCGCGGGTAGCTGCCCAAGAAGATGACGTTCGGGCTGAACCGCTTCAACCCGAGCAGCGCGTCTGCCACCCGCTCATCGAGGATGTGCCCCTCAAGATCGATGACGAAGCGGTAGCGACCTAGCTCGTCACCAATCGGCCGCGATTCGATGAGGCTCATGTTGACGCCGCGCGTCGCAAACTGCTCAAGCATTTCGAGCAAGCGACCAGGAGCGTTGTCGGGGAGTTCAACGATCACACTCGTCTTGTCTGCGCCGGTCGGCTCAGGCAATTCGGTGTTTGACGAGACCAGCACAAACCGCGTCACAGAGTTCTGGTTATTCGCAATGTTCTCAGCGAGAACCTCGAGCGGATAGTGCTCGGTGATTCCGGGTGGGGCGACTGCGGCATCCGCAATGCTGTTGTCGAGCAAGGATGCGGCAGCGGCAACGTTGGAGGTCGCAGGGATGTAGCCGTGTTGGGGAAGCTGGGCATCAATCCAGCGCCGCGTTTGCCCATAGGCGACCGGATGCGCGTTCACCGTCGTCACGTCGGCGAGCGTCGTTCCCGGCCGGGCCACGAGCACGAAGTTCACGGGCACCAAGTATTCGCCCAAGATCCGCAGATTGGGGGTGTTAGTCAAAGCATCTTGAGTGACACTGACGCCACCATCGATCGAGTTTTCGATCGCGATCATCGCGGCAACGCTGCGACCGCTCGTGACATCGTCGAGAGCTTCGCCAACGTTGTTGACGCTCTTCCAGCGGGCACCGACCGCTTCCGGAACCTGCTTAAGCGCGGCCTCCGTAAAGGTTCCGGCAGGCCCGAGGTAGCTGTAGCTCACAGTGTCGGGGTGCGGCGTCGAAGTCATGACACGAGTTTAGGGTGCCAGCGGCTAGCCGTAGTTCGGTGCCGCAGGCAGACCAAAGAACTCCTCCAAGGTTTGGATGCCCGTGCTGTGAAGTTCAGCGGCAAGTGCATTGCCCACGTAGCGCATGTGCCATGGCTCGTACTCGTACCCGGTGATGTCGGTTTTTCCCTCGGGATAGCGGACAGTGAAGCCGTACTTCCAGCCATTTTCCGCCAACCACTGCCCCTGCGGGGTGTCACCAAAGCACTGGTCAAGGGTGCAATTCGCAGGCGACGCACTCACGTCAATCGAGAGACCGGTTTGGTGTTCGCTGTGGCCTGGGCGCGCGCTCGTGAGGTCTGCAGCCTCTTGCCCAAGACTTGATACCCAGCCGGCATAGACGCTCTCTTGAGACCAATAGCTGCGGTAGGAGCTCTGCGACTGCATCTGAAGCCCGGTTTCAGCTTCGAACGCAGCAAACATTTCGATGACCGCCGCTGCAGCATCCGGCGTCAAGTAGGGCTCATACACGTACGGCACATCGACGAACACGAGGTTCGGTTCGTAGGTTTGCGGGTTGAGCGGGCGAAGCTTGTTCGCCACGACCCAGAGACTGCTCGCATCGTCGATGGAGAACTGGGTTTTGTCGAACGTGGGAGTGGGGGTAGGTGTTGGCGTCGGGGTGGGAGTGGGCGTCGGAGTAGGCGTGCGGGTTGCGGTCGCAACCGGCTCGGGACCGGGCTCAAGCGCGACAAACGAAGCCACTGCGGCGATAACGATCAGCACGAAACCGGCGACGGCGATGATGATCAATCGGCGGTGCGACCCGCCGGAACTGGGGGGAGGAGAATCAGACACCCGTCGATACTATTCCCATGCTTTGACGCGCCGCAGAACACATCCCCAGCCGAGACACCGCGACTAGGCTTTGGTCATGGCCAGCGAAGTTATCCACGACCCTGCAATGCACCGGTACGAGTTGCTTGTCGATGGCGTGCAGGCCGGACTCGCCGACTACCAGCTGCGCGACGATCAGATCGTTTTTGTGCACACCGAGATTGATCCCAAGTTTCGAGGCCGGGGTCGCGGCAGCGAACTAGCCCGCGGCGCCCTGAATCTGGTGCGTGCCGAAAGCGAAACCCGCGTCGTGGCAAAGTGCGAGTTCATCGATAAATTCATCACCGATCACCCCGAGTACCGCGACCTTCTCAGCCGCTAGTCGCTCTTCGCGGCTGGTCGGTCAATCGCCGCCGTCAGCGTCGGGGAACGACTACCGGATGCCCGCCAACGTCGTGCAGGTCGACCGCGAGGCCATAGACCCGCTCGACGCGCTCGGCGGTGAGTACTTCGCTGGGAGTACCGATCGCGTCGAGCGTGCCGTGCGCAACGAGGGCGAGGCGGTCGGAGTAGGCACCGGCGAGGCTGAGGTCGTGGAGTACGACCACGACAGCACGACCATCGGCGGCCATCGAGCGGGCAACCCGCATCACCTCTTCTTGGTGGCGCAGGTCGAGGGCTGCAGTCGGCTCATCTAAGAACACGACGGGGGTGTGCTGAGCGAGAACTCGCGCGAGCGAGACGCGCGCCTTTTCGCCCCCCGACAGCGTGGTGAACCGGCGCTCGCTCAGGTGGGCGACATCCGTGACGGCAAGAGCATCATTGACGACGGCAACGTCGTCACGGCTATCCCTGGTTCGCGACCACGGGCTTCGGCCCATGGCAACGACTTCAGACACCCGGAAGGGAAAACTGACTGTGTTCTCTTGAGTGAGAACGGCGCGCAGGCGGGCGAGCTCTGCATGTCGGATGCCGCCAATATCCCGCCCGTCAATGGTCACGGTTCCGCTGTCTGGCTTGCGGTCGCCGCTCAAGACCGACAGCAGCGTCGACTTTCCGGCACCGTTGGGCCCGACGAGGGCAAGGACTTCGCCCGGAGCTACGTCGAGGCTGACGTCGTCGAGGATGGCGCGAGAGTCGAGTCGAACACTCACGTTGCGCGCGCTGATCATGCCCACCCTCCGCTCTGGCGGCGTTGGCGGAACAGAAGGTAGAAGAAGAACGGGCCGCCAATGAGCGAGGTGAGGAGACCGATCGGTAGGTCGCCGCCGGGCACGACGGAGCGGGCGAGCAGGTCGGAGAGCACGAGCAGTACTGCGCCGCCGACAGCGCTGGCAATGATGAGCGGGCGATGGGCCGGCCCGATCGCCATCCGCATGGCGTGCGGCACAACCAAACCGACGAAGGCAATGATTCCCACAAACGCCACGGCAACACCGGTGAGAAGAGCAACGATCACGATCGACACGATGCGCAGGCGCTCAACGTTCACACCGAGGTGACGAGCGTTGCGCTCCCCCAGCGCGAGCAGGTCGAAGGGGCGCGCGAGCACCACGGCGGCGACGAGACCGATCGCGGTGACGAGCGCCACGATGAGCACTTCGCTCCAGCGCGAACCATTGAGCGAGCCCAGTTGCCAAAACACGATTTGTTCGCGGCTGCCCGAGTCGGCGACGAACAGCAAGAAAGCGAGGCCGGCGCCAGCGAAGGCGTTCACGGCGATACCGGTCAACAGCAGCGTCACCACTTCGGTGCGACCGTTGGCCCGCGAGACGAAGTAAACCAGCAGCGTGGCGAGCAGCCCGCCGACGAAAGCAAAGAGCGCAATCGCACTGTCACCGAGCGCGGCAACTCCCACCACGATCGCAATCGCGGCACCAAGAGCGGCACCGGATGAAACACCCACGACGCCAGGTTCGGCCAGCGGGTTGCCAAAGATGGCTTGCATCACAGCGCCCGCAACGGCGAGCGCTGCACCCACGACCATGGCCATCGCAATCCGGGGGAAACGCACCACCCAGAGCGTGGATTCCACGATCGAATCGGTGGGTGCCCAGGCGTTCTGGATGCCGAGCGAGCGCAGCAGCGATCCGCCCACTTCGGCAGGGCTCACCGGAAGTTGCCCGAGCACAGCCGACGCCACGATGCCGCCCAGCAGCAGCGCGGCAAGGGTGAGCGTGAGGGTCAGGCCGCGGAGAGTGGTGTTCACGGAACGCGCTGCAACCATTCTTCAGTGCCGAATTTTTCGGTCACGAGTTCTTCAGCACGAGCGATCTCATCGCTGGTGAGTTCGCTCTCGGTGAGACCGTGCAGCCCACGGAAGGTGGCAACCATTCTGTCGATGATGTCGGCACGTTCCATGCCGGTCTGGCTGCGGAGCGGGTCGACTCGCTTGGCCGCCGACTTGGTGCCCTTGTCGCTCATTTTCTCGCGACCGATGCGCAGCACCTGCACCATCTTCTCGCCGTCCATGTCGTAACTCATGGTGACGTGGTGCAGCACAGCACCAGCACCGAGACGCTTTTGGGCTGCCCCGCCGATCTTGCCCGTGGGGCTCGCAATGTCGTTGAGGGGTTGGTAGCTGGCATCGATGCCGAGTGATTTGAGAGCGATGATGACCCACTCGTCGAGGAACGCATACGAGTCAGCGAAGGTCATGCCCTGCACGAGCTCGACCGGCGCGTAGATCGAGTAGGTGATGACGGTGCCCGCCTCCATAAACATGGCGCCACCGCCTGAGATGCGGCGCACGACCTCGAAGCCGAACTTCTTCGCGTTCTCGAGGTCAACTTCGTTGCGCAGAGACTGGAAGCTGCCGATCACGACGGCGGGCTTGTCCCATTCCCAGATGCGCAGAGTGGGTTGGCGACGACCGGAGGCAACCTCTTCGGAGAGCACCTGATCCATCGCCATTTGCAGGCGCGGTTCGAGAGGTGGCCCAGTGACGATCTGCCAGTCGTAGTCTTTCCAGGTCGTGGCACGTTGCAGTGCACGACGGATGGCCGTGGCGACCGACTCGGCAGAGAAACCGAGCATGACGGTGCCCTCGGGCAGCGACTGCTGAATCGCGGCCGTGATGGTCTTCGCGTCAGAGTTTGCGGGGAGCCCGTTGATGGCGGCGTTGATGTCTTCGAGAGCATCATCCGGTTCAAGAAAGAAGTCGCCGGCGAGCCGGAAGCTGGTGATGGCGTCGTCGACAACGTCGAGATCGACCACTACGAGTTTTCCGCCAGGCACCTTGAATTCGCCGTGCATCACTCACCCCTGTCTAGTTGTACCGAATCCAGCCTACTGGGCAGTGTCAGCCTGCGGAATTGACCAGTCAAGCGGCGGCACGAACTCGCCGTGGCCGTGCTCGATCATGCGGGCCCGCAATCGCCGAAAAGCTTCGTCCAGAGCCGCAGCACCCGGGTCGCGGTTGATGCCCGTGTGGCTGTATTCATACACATTCCACGACGGCCAGACGTGCAAGTGCGCGTGCGGCACCCGGTAGCCCTCGAACATGAGACCGACCCGGTCGGCATCCCACTCGTCACGCTGGGCAAGGCCGATGAGCCGCCCGACCCGGAAGATGTGCATCGCAAGGTCTTCGTCGAGTTCGCTCCACCGATCAACCTCGAGGCGCGGAATCACGAGCACATGGCCTGGCTTGCGGGGCTCGATCGTGAGAATGGCGAAGACACGGTCATCCGCCCAAATAAAGCGCCCGGGCGAGCGGCCGTTCAGAATCTCAGTGAAAATTGATGCCATTTATTTGGGTTCGGTCGCCTCGGGTTGGGCTGGCGCCGGAGGTGTCGCGTCAGGATGCACGGGCTTGAGCCGAGCATCGAGCCACACCACGAGGTCTCGAATGACGTCGTCTTTGTTGGTCTCGTTGAAGATTTCGTGGCGGGCACCCGGATACACGATGGCCTCAACGTCGGTGAGCTTGGAGCGCACCACGTAGTCGGCAGCGAGCGCCTCGATGCTGGCTTCACCGCCGAGCGAATCTTCGTCGCCGATCATGATGAGGATCGGGATGTCGCGCTTGAGGTGTTTGGCCGGACGACCGAGCAGACGCATGCCGTCGATGGGGCCGAAGAGTTTCAGAGCATCCGCGTAGAACGTCAGCGGATCGTGCACGAAGTCTTCGGCGACCTGCGCATCGCGGCTAAGCCATTCGTAGCCAGTGGTGCCGAGGTCTTTGTGCTTGGCGTTGAGGTTGCCGCTGTTCATGTGGGCGAAGGTGCGGTGCGCGGTGCCGGTGAGGATTGCCACTTCGTATTCGTCGGCGTGGTGATTGAGCACGTCTTGCACCATGAGGGAGCCCCACGAGTGACCGAGCAGCGCCAACGGAAGGGTGGGGTTCTCGGCCCGAATGATCTTCGTGAGGTCGCGGATGTTTTCGGTCGCCGCCCGCAGGCCGCCCTTGCCGAGCTTGCCCAGTTTGCTGGCGTCGCCCGCGTTCTGGTCGAGACCGGTTGCACCGTGCCCACGGTGGTCATCGGCATAGACCGTGTAGCCGGCAGCGACGAGCGCTTGGGCGAGATAGTCGTAGCGGCGGGCGTGGTCGCCGAGGCCGTGCGTGAGCTGAAGCACCGCATGGGCTTTGGGCGATTGCCACACGTAATAGTGAATCGTCACTCCGTGGGCATCCGTGTAGGAGTGATCAGTTCGTGGCACCGTGAACTTGGGCATTGGGCCTCCTTGCTGCCTCCATTCTATGGCGGCGAAGTTCCAAGCAATATGGGTAAAGCTGGCCAGATTCACATTTAGTTAGCAAGACTAATTTGCTAAACTAACGAAAGTGCCAGACAAACTAGACGACGAGCTTCGAATCACCCTCATGCGTATCGCTCGTCGCATCCGCCAGCAGCGTCACGACGACACCCTGAGCGACAGCCAACTCTCCGTTCTCTACGTGCTGACTCACCACGGCGGCAGCACCCTCGCCGCCCTCGCCGAGCATGAACACGTCACCCCGCCCTCGATGAACCGCACCGTCAACTGCCTCAGCGACGAAGGCCTGATCACCCGCTCCAGCTCGCCAGACGACGGCCGCAAAGTGCTCATTGAAGCCACGGATGCCGGAATCGAGTTGGTCGACAAGACCCGCCAACGCCGCGCAGCTTGGTTCGCCGCAGAGCTCGAGGGGCTCAGCCCCGAGGAGCATGCCGCCCTGCACGCCGCCATCCCCGTTCTCGTGAAGTTGGCCAATTCGTGAGCGCAATGTTTCGCTCGCTTCGCCTCTTCAACTATCGCCTCTGGATCATCGGTGCTGTCGTCTCCAACACCGGCGCCTGGATGCAACGCACCGCGCAAGACTGGATCGTGCTTACTGACCTGACCGATTACGACGCCGCCGCTCTCGGGTTCACAATGGCGCTGCAGTTCGGCCCCATGCTGCTGCTGATGCCACTCACAGGAATCATCGCCGACCGTTTCGACCGTCGCACCGTGCTGCTGTGGACCCAATTCAGCCAGTTTGCTCTTGCTCTCGGCCTGGGTATCCTTGTGATCTCCGGTCACGTGCAGTTGTGGCAGGTCTACGTCTTCGCACTCCTGCTCGGAGTCGCGACCGCGATTGATGCCCCCGCTCGTCAAGCGTTCGTCTCAGAACTCGTGAGCGACAAAGACCTGCCCAACGCTGTGGCGCTCAACTCGATGTCGTTCCAGACCGCTCGCCTCATCGGGCCTGCCGTAGCTGGCGTGCTCGTCGCCGCGATCGGTGCCGGGCCGGTCTTCATCGTGAACGCGGCATCCTTCGCCGGCGTACTCGCCTCGCTCTGGTTCATGCGGCGCGGGCAGCTCTTTCCGGTGGCGAAGCTTGGCCGAGCGAAGGGCCAGATTCGGGATGGGCTGCGCTATGTTCGCGGCCGGCCCGACATTCTGATTGTGCTCGTCATGGTCTTTCTGGTCGGCACCTTTGGCTTCAACTTCCCCGTCTTCATCGCGACCATGGCCACCGGAGTCTTCGGCAAGGGAGCCGCCGAGTTCGGGCTGCTGTCGTCGATGATGGCGGTCGGTGCGGTCGTCGGCTCCCTGCTCGCCGCCCGCCGCGAGCGCGCCCGCTTCGGGGTCGTCATCGTGGGTTCTGCCTTCTTCGGGCTCGCCTGTCTCCTCGCGGCTTTCGCCCCCAGCTACTGGACGTTCGGCGCCGCCCTCACGATCATCGGCGTCTTCTCGCTTACCATGATGACCACCGCCAACGCCTACGTGCAGACCTCGACAACGCCCATCATGCGCGGTCGCGTCATGGCTCTCTACCTCGCGATCTTCGCGGGCGGCACGCCGATCGGCGCCCCCATCGTGGGCTGGGCAGCCAACGAACTCGGGCCCCGCTGGGCGCTCGGTATCGGTGCCCTCTCGGGTTTACTCGCCGCTGCGGCGGCCATCATCTGGCTCGTCTACAGCCGCGGGATGCGCGTGGGTCGCGTGCCCGAAAGCCGCTTCCGTCTGCGCTTGCGCTTCCCGCCCGAGCCCACGCCCGATGAAGAGCGTGAGCTCGCCACCCAAGAGATCGCGATCGTTGAAACCACCACGCGACGCACTAGTTAGGCCTCGCGGGTAATCTCCACACTCACGAACAGTTTGGAGCCGAAGGGGCCTGCGTACACACCGCGCAGCGGCGGCACGTCGTTGTAGTCGCGACCGCGACCCACGAGCACGTGCCGATCACCAATGTCGATGAGGTTCGTGGGGTCGTAGCCACGCCACTGCCCGTTGCAGAACCATTCGATCCACGCGTGGGATTCCCCGACGACCGTTTCACCAATCGCGGCATCCGGTTTCGGGTGCAGGTAACCAGACACATAGCGGGCAGGAACCCCCACGGAACGCAGCGCGCCCAAAGCGAGATGCGCGATGTCTTGGCAGACACCTTTTCCCCCGGCCCAGGCCTCTGTCGCCGTCGTCGCCACCCCAGTGACGCCGCTCATGTACTGAATCGCGTTACCGATGGCCATCGAAATTTCGAGGGCACCAGCACAGGCATCATCTGACTTCGCTGCGATATCTTTCGCGAGCGCAATCACCTCTGCTGGGGGCTCAGTGCGCCGCGTCTGGGTCAAGTTCTCGACGGCTTCCATCGAGAGCTCGGCCGTGGCGATCATCTCGTCCCAGCCAATCGACTCGAAGTCGTGGGTGCGCTCATGCACCTCAACCAGACTCGTCGCGGTGAGCGACAGCTCCTTGTGGCCCGTCAGCACCTCGAAGGAGGCGACGCGGGTTCCCCAATAGTCGACGTAGTTGCTCTGGCTTGAGAGCGGCAAGATGTCCAAGTTGGAGAACAATACGAGTTGGCCCTCAACGCTGGCGGGAAGCATCCGCGCCTCGTTGTAGGACGCCGTAACTTCGCCGCCGTAGCTGAACCCTGTGGAGTGAACGATCCTGAGACGCTTCATGAGATCTCTCCAACCCACTCGGGAGCAGCATTCGTCGGGAAGTAGCGCTGACGCACTGCCTCCGAAGCCGCACTCGTTGCTGCCTGCACACGATCCATGTGGTGCGGCAGGTCATCCAAAATTTCAGCGATCGGTCGATATTCGAGCTCACTGCGGATCTTGCCCAACAGCCGCTGCGCGTCGTCGCCAACCCCCACGCGGTTCATGCGCCGCGGTTCAAGTTCGCGCATGCAATCCTCTGCCCGCGATACCGAGAACAGAATGCTGCGCGGGAACAAGCGGTCGAGCAACAAGAACTCGGCCGCGTTGCTCGCGCTCGGCACACCACGGTAGGTGCGCAGGTAAGGCTCGTAGGCACCACAGGAACGAAGGATGGTCGTCCACGACGGACCACTGGCCTCCGTGAGACTGCGGGTTGCCAGCAATCGCGCCGTCATGTCTGCGCGTTCGAGGCTGCGACCGAGCGTGAAGAACTGCCACGCTTCGTCCCGACTCGTCGCGGACTCGATGATTCCCACGGCAAGAGCGGAGCGTTCGCGAACCCAGGCGAAGAAATCGCTGACTTTGTCTCCGGAAATGCGGCGCGGCATCCGAGCCTGCGTTGTATTGAGGCACTCCCACAATTCCGTCGACACGATCTCGCGAGCACGCCGGGCATTTTCACGAGCAGCACCGAGCGAATAGGCGATCGAGGCAGGCTCGGTGCGGTCAACAGCAAGGATCGACAGCACGTCGCCACGAGTGAGAACAGCATCAGCGGGAGCCTCGCTGCCCATCACACTCAAGAGCGCGCGGCAGGCATCGTCTTCTTCAATCCACGGGTCTTCGAGCAACAGCTGAAGGTGAACGTCGAGGATGCGGGCGGTTCCGTCAGCACGCTCAATGTAGCGCCCGATCCAGAACAGTGATTCTGCAATGCGGCTCAGCATGATTGACCTCCCTCGGTGTCGACACTCTGCTGTTGCTGCTCTTCTTGACGTTGACGCTGAGTGAGCGTTCGCGTGCTGTCCTGATCTTCAACATGGTCAGCATGCCCGGAGGCTTCGAGAAGCATTTCGGGAGTAATGACCGTGATGGCTTCGGTATCCGCCTGACGTTCGACCAGACCCTGGAGCGTGCTCTCGGACGCTTCGACCTTCTCGCGACCGACAACCCACGTGTCTTTCGAGCCACCACCCTGCGAGCTGTTGACCACCAGCTGTCCCTCGGGCAACGCGACGCGAGTGAGGCCACCTGGCAACACCCACACATCGTTTCCGTCGTTGACCGCGAAGGGGCGAAGGTCGGCGTGACGCGGTCGCATGCCGTCATCCACGACCGTCGGAATCGTCGATAGCTGCACAACCGGCTGCGCAATCCAGCCCCGGGGATCCTTGAGGAGCTGCTTCTTGAGCGTCTCCAATTCAGCTTTGGATGCCGCTGGGCCAATCACGAGGCCCTTACCGCCGGAGCCATCAACGGGCTTGATCACGAGCTCATCAAGACGGTCGAGCACTTCTTCGAGCGCTCCCGGATCTTCGAGTCGCCACGTATCGACGTTGGGGATGATCGACTTCTCGCCGAGGTAGTACTCGGTGAGATCGGGCAAGTAGGTGTAGACGAGCTTGTCGTCGGCAACACCGTTTCCGACCGCGTTGGCGATCGTGACGTTTCCGAGGCGAGCAGCGAGCATCATGCCCGGGCTGCCCAACATCGAGTCGGCACGGAACTGCAGCGGGTCGAGGAACTCGTCGTCAACCCGGCGATAGATCACGTCGACGCGGGTGGGACCGGCAGTGGTGCGCATCCAGACCCGGCCACCGGAGCAGAACAGGTCACGGCCCTCCACGAGCTCGACGCCCATGAGGCGGGCGAGCAGCGTGTGCTCGAAGTACGCAGAGTTGTAGACACCCGGAGTGAGCACAACGACGTTGGGTTCATCCACGCCGCCGGGTGCACTAGCGCGCAGTGCCTGCAGCAACTTGTGGGGGTAGTCACCGACGGGGCGAACCCGCATCGAGACGAACAACTCGGGAAGCGTCTGCGCCATCACTCGACGGTTCGAGATCACATAGCTCACACCGCTGGGCACGCGCACGTTGTCTTCGAGAACGCGCCACGCACCAACTTCGTCGCGGATGAGGTCGATACCGCTGACCTGAATCCGCACGCCGTTGGCGGGCTCAATGCCGGCCGCCTGCCGATGGAAGTGGCTGGAAGAGGTGATCATGCGAGCAGGAATCACACCATCTTTGATGGCATTCTGCGGCCCGTAGATGTCGGCCAGGAATGCTTCGAGCGCACGAACACGCTGTTTAACTCCCGACTCGACCTGTTTCCACTCGGAGAGGTCAATAACCCGAGGAACCGCGTCGAGAGGAAAGGGCCTCTCTTCGCCAGCGAAGTCGAAGGTAACGCCCTGGGCGAGGTAACTGTCGGCGAGAGCTTCAGTACGTCCGCGCAACTCTTCTTGCGTCATTTGCGCCAGCGCGTCATGAATCTCGCGGTAGGGGCGACGTATCTCGCTATCGGCAGAGAACATCTCATCCCACGCGGCTGGTCCGGTGCGTTTGGAGGCGCTTGATGTGTATCCGTCAAACAAATCTGCCATGTACAGACACTAGGCCGATTGAAACAGTTTCGCTCGCTAGTGCGTTGATTCAGCCGAAATGTCTTGCACAATTTACAGTTAAGTAATGGCTGCCAACCTCCCCACAATTCTTGTTCTCCCTGGCGGAGGTTATTCGCGACTCGCACCCCACGAAGGCGAGCCCGTTGCTGCCTGGTTGCGATCGATTGGCTGGAATGCCCGCGTCGTCGAATACCCCGTGAGCACCAAACATCCAGCCCCTTTGCTGGCAATTCAGTCTGAAATTGCGAAAGAACGTGCGCTAGGGGCCCCGCTCGTGGGCGTTTTGGGCTTCTCCGCTGGCGGCCATTTAGCTGGTCACGCTGCCGTCGCGCCCGTCGCTAAGCCAGAAGAGCGCCCCGATTTCGCGGTGCTCAGCTACCCCGTTGTCAGCATGGTGACGCCGACGCACGCCGGGTCACGCGAAGAACTCATTGGGCTGGATGCCAACGATTATCTTCGGGAAGACACCTCTCTTGAGTTGTTGGTGACACCCGCCACTCCCCCGATGTTTATCTGGCACACCGCCGCCGACGAACCCGTTCCGGTCGCAGAGCACTCCTACCCGCTCGCTACCGCGCTGGCAGAGGCCGGAGTACGCCACGAACTGCACGTCTTCGCGGACGGCAAGCACGGCTTGGGCCTTGCAGAAGGCACGCCAGCCGAAGCGTGGCAGGCGCTCTGCGAGATCTGGTTGAGCTCGCTGCGCTAACAGCCGCTCGCGCGCGCCGGCTGCCTGTTCATTCCGCTAACGACGCAAGCTGAAGGCTTCTGCCTTGCTCGTGGGGCCGGAAACCAGAATGGTGTCGTCGGCAGCAATAACCGTTTTCTCGTCAGTGTAGGTCCACGCTCCGCCGTGCGGACGCACCGCAGTGACCGTGACGCCCGCCGTTGAACGAACCCGCGATTCCCCGAGCGTCTTGCCGATGATCGCGACGGGCGGCGCCATCTTGACGAGCGAAAAATCGTCGCCGATCTCAAGGTAGTCCTGCATGGAACCGCGCACGAGGTGAGCTACCCGGCGACCCATCTCCTTTTCGGGGTAGATCACGTGGCCCACGCCGAGTTGTTCCAGAATCGTGCCATGCGCGTCGCTCACCGCTTTCGCCCACACGTGCGCCACGTTGAACCGCAACAGCAGCGAAGTCGTGAGAATGCTCGCCTGAATGTCACTGCCGATCGCGACAACCACGCGATCGAACTCAGGCACCGCCAACTGCTGCAGCACCTCTTCACGCGTTGAATCGGCGGCGACCACATGAGTGAGCTGGCCGTTGAGTTCTTGCACGATCGACTCATCCAGATCGATGCCGAGCACTTCAGTGCCATTGGCCATGAGCTCCAGCGCGAGGGCGCGGCCGAAACGGCCCAACCCGATCACCGCCACCGAATCTGCGGCAGCCACACTCGAAGCATCCGAACCAGAGAACATGCGCAATTTAGCCAATGATCGGCCTTTCTTTGGGAAGTTCATACAGGACAGCGCGCTCACGCAGAGCGAGCGCGGTAGCAAAACTAATCGGACCAAGGCGGCCCACAAACATGAGAACAGCGAGGATCAGTTGCGCCGCGACCGGCAGTTCAGGGGTGATGCCCTCTGAGAGCCCGACCGTGCCGAAGGCCGAGACGGTTTCGAACAGCACCGGGCTCAGCGGCAGCCCCGACAACAACATGATCGTGACCGTGGATGTCGCCACGACTCCCCCCGACAGCAAGACCACCGCGATCGCTTGGCGGTGCACCGCGCGCGACAGTCGCTTGCCGAAAACATTCACGACGCCGTCTCCGCGCACCTCCGCGAGGAGGATGAAGAACAGCACCGCAAAAGTCGTGACCTTGATGCCACCGGCAGTGCCGGCCGGGCCGCCTCCGATGAACATGAGCGCGGTCATCCCGAACTGGGTCGCTTCGCTCATGGCACCGATATCGATGCTGTTGAAGCCAGCGGTGCGGGTCTGCACGGATTGGAAAAACCCGGCGAGAATCTTGGTGTGCCAGTCGAGCGGGCCGAGGGTCGCGGGGTTGTTCCACTCGATGAGCGTGATGTAGACGGCACCCGCGACGAGAAGCAGTGGAGTCGCGGCGATCACGATGCGCGTGTTCATGCTCCACTTGAGACGGTTTCCGCCGAAGCGCAGCAGTTGAATGATCACCGGGAAGCCGAGACCACCGAGGATGATCTCGGCACAGAGCGTGAGCGAGACCACCGGGTCGTCAACGAACGACATCATGTTGTCGCTGAAGAGCGCAAAGCCAGCGTTGTTGAACGACGACACTGCATGGAAAAGCGCGAACCACGCCGCCTCGCCCACGCTGTAGCCGTAGCGAAGCAGGAACCAGAAGAAGAGGATGACCGCACCGGCACCCTCGATGATGAGGGAAATCTTGAGCACACCGAGAATCAGCGACCGCACGTCACCGAAACCAACATTCTTGGTCTCTGCCGCGGCCGTAATGCGAGAGCGCAGCGACAGTCTTCGCACGACGGCGATACCGATGATGGAGGCGAACGTCATGACTCCGAAGCCGCCGACCTGGATGAGCACCATGATGACGACCTGGCCGAAGCCGGTCCAATACGTGGAGGTGTCGACGATCACGTGACCGGTCACACACATCGCGGAGACCGCAGTGAAGAACGCCTCCACGAGGGTTGCGCCGCCCGGACCGGTACGCGAAATGGGTAGCGCCAGCAGGGCTGTGCCCGCTGCGATACCAATCAAAAACCCGAGAAGAGTGAGCTGCGCTGGGTGAACCAGTTTTCGCTTGCTCCCCGTCCCGCGAAGGATGTTGTGCACCGGGATACAGTACGCCTGTTTGGGGCCAATCGTCACGACTTTTCATTCGCTACTGTTAAGAGCAACCACTGCAACGACCGGAGGCTCGCCGTGCCCAACGCCCCGGACGACCGGCCGCAGGCTCACCGGCTGCCCGCCGACGCTGACGAGCTCCACGCGCCGCTGCGCCGCCCGTGGCATTTCCCGCGCTGGCGACGGCGCTTGCGAGCCCGGCTGCCGATGAACAGCGACATCGAGATCACCCGCACGGTTGTGGGGATGCCCGAGATGATCCGCATCCGACCTCGTCATCTTGCACTCGCCGCCCTTGGTGGTGGGCTTGGTGCTGCTGTGCGATTCATCATCGCGCAGACGACTCCGATCTGGGAAACCCTCTCGCTCGGGACCGTGATCGTCAACGTCGCGGGGCCGTTCCTGCTCGGGCTGCTGCTGCAGAGTCTGGCCGAACGTCAAGAATCTAGGCGGATGCGCGTGATCCGGCTCCTTACTGCCGTCGGGTTCTTGGGCGCCCTCACGAGCTACGCGCAGCTCGCAGTTGACATTGTGATCGTCTCTGAACGCCACCACGTTCTGCTCGCGGTTGCTTACGGTAGCGCAACGCTCATTGCCGGAGCGGGAGCCGTCTGGCTGGGCGTCTTTACGTCGAAGAGTTGGTTCCGCATTCTGCGCCAGCACGAACGGTTGGTTCGATGATTCTCGGAGCACTCTTCATCACCGTCGCGGGCGGGCTGGGCGCCGCCCTACGCCTAGCCGTGAACGCGTTCGTGCACCGCCGCATCCGCACCAACTATCCCGTCGCAATGTCGATCATCAACATCACCGGATCGTTTCTGTTCGGCCTCATCACGGGAATGACGGCCGGTCATTTCGTGCCCGAAGAACTCGGCCTCTACGCCGGAGTCGGCATGGTGGGCGGCTTCACCGCGTTCAGCACGACAAGCTTTCAGACTCTGCGGCTGCTGCAAGAAAACCGGGTGTGGCTCGCCATCGCGAACTCCTTCGGCATGCTTGCTGTCGCCGTGCTGGTAGCGGCGCTCGGACTCATGATCGGCCGGGCGCTCTGACCCAGCCGTTCGCTGAGTCCCGACGGCGCACTTAGGCGCTGATCGGCTCCAACACGAAGACCGGAATCTCGCGCTCGGTCTTGGCCTGGTAATCCTCATAGTCGGGGTACGCCGCGACCGAACGCTCCCACCAGAGAGCCTTCTCGTCACCGGTCACCTCGCGGGCCATAAAATCACCCTTGATTCCCACATCGTGCAGCTCAACGTGCGGCTGAGCGACGATGTTGTAGTACCAGACCGGATGCTTCGGTGCCCCACCGAGCGAGGCAACAACGGCATAGTTGCCATCGTGTTCCACTCGCATGAGCGCGGTCTTGCGCAGCTTGCCAGATTTGGCACCCACCGTGGTCAAGACAATGATCGGCATCCCGCGCATGAGGTTGCCCTCGTGGCCGTTGCTGGCTTCAAAAACGTCGGCCTGGTTGCGGGCCCACTCTGACGTGCTGGGTTCGTACTCTCCTGTAAGCGGCATGGCTCCACGTTACCTGCCGACACCTGAGCCTGTTACTCAGAGATAGGTAGTTTTTACTCACGCGCCCGAGCACGGCCGAGGAGTTTACTTGGCGCATGATCACTTCACAGCGCGCGCTGAAAAGCGCCATCGCCATCTCCCTTGCGGCAGGGCTCTCCGTCTCCCTCTCCGGCTGCTTCGGCAACCCGCTCGAGGACTTCACTGACAACCTCATCGAGAACACCGTTGAAAACGCGATTGAGGGCGCAACCGGTGTCGACGTGGATGTCGATGGCGACGGCACTGGAGGCTCGCTGCCGAAGTCGTGGCCCGCAGAAGTACCCGCGCCGGACGGCGACATCCTGTTCTCGCTCGGCATCGATGGGGGCTACAGCGCCACCATCAACGTGGGGGATGAAGCGGCAGCGCAAGCTGGCTACGACAAGCTCGTCTCGAGTGGCTTTGAAATGATTTCCGAGCTCTCGCTCGGCGACGAGGGCTTTCTCTACGGTCTACAAAGTGACGACTGGATCATTCAATACTCGTGGGGAACCACCGAAGAAGACGGCACTCTCGTGAACATGATCGTGTCCGCGAACGAGGAGTAAAGACCCGCTTCGTTCTCGCCGCTGCTACAGCTCGGCAAGAACCTCTTCAAGCTCAACCCGACCCTTGACCCCCAGCTTGCGATAAATACGAGCCAAATGGTTGTCAACGGTTCTGACAGACAACCCGAGCTGCTGGCCAATCTCACGACTGCGTTTGCGGCCAGCAGCAGCCCGGGCAATTGTCCACTCTCGCTCAGTGAGCTCGGCGGTGTGAGACTCCCCCGGCACCTGATCCATGTCGGCCGCGAGGCGGCGGGCGAGCAACGTTGCTTTGCGCTCCAACTCGCGCCGGTCGGCCTTCGCCGCGGTGCGTGCACCCGCGAGAAGACCATCGACCGCGAGTGCCGCTAATCCCGAGGAGGCAAGAGCGGGAGCGAGCACACAGAGGCGGGCGACATCCGCTTCGGCTGCCACCTCTGCCCAGTCGCGGATGCTGGCCACCAGCGGCGAAGGCGAGAGGTGCGTCAGCAATTCCAGTTGCTCGCGCGCGACAGCGGGATGCCCCACCCGAATCGCCACAGTAAGAGTGAGGGCACTCAGCAAGAAGTGACCGAGGATTATGCCCTCGGCGGCAGCCGCGACGATCACGCCGGCCGCTTCGTCGGTGCGCCCCTCGGCCGCCAACAACCAGGCCTCGCACTCGGCGCGCTGCAGAATGACTTTGGCGTCGCCAGCATGCTCTGGGGTGATTTCGGAGAGCAGTTCTCTGGCTGTTTCTGGCTCACCCAACTGGGCGTCGACGGTGGCGTGCAAGGCAATCGCGGTGCCAAGCAACCCGGTGAAGTCGCGCCACTTCAACTGTTCAACTGCCAGAGTGGCGAGCGATTGGGCGTCGCTCAATCGCCCCTCGTGAAGGCGCACAATGGCCAGCGCGAACGACCACACCCCGGCAGAATCTGCGAACCGGTCGAGGCGGCGCTGGGTTGCGAAATCGCGGGCGCGGCCGATCTCGGCTGAGGCAACGAGCGCCAAGAACTCGGAGAGATCGAGAAGCGAGCTCGCGAACGGCGCTTCAAAGCGGAAAGCGTTGGCGAGGGGTCGGGTCTGCAGAATGGCGGCAAACGCATCGGCGGGATTGCCCGCCATCGTCGCGATCATTGCCGCGGTGAGTCCCGCGTTCACGGCGCCGAGCCCGCCCTCGGGAGATACCGGGTCGGCGACCTCGGCGAGAGCTTGAGCGTCTCCCGTCATGAGTTGCCACTTGGCCAGTTCCGGACGCAGCACCGGCTGAGCGCGAGCATCCATTCGCGACAATTCGCACGTCACCCGGTCGACAGCATCCGAGGGTCGAGAGAGGCGATAAACCATGTGCTGACCCCAGCGGGCGAGGGCAATAGCCCGCTGTTCGTCATCGCCGGAGAGACCAATCGCCGACTCGAACACTGCGGACGCCCGGTCGGACTGGGCCAGAGCCGAGAGCGCACTCGCAAGCACCAGCTCAGGCGCGAACCGCCGCTCACTGAGTTGGGCGCGTTCCGCGAGCGATGCCGCAACAGCATGGTCGCCGGCGGCATGGGCGTAGCTCGCCGCCCAATCCAAATCGTCGTTGCTGATCACGGCATCCGTCGAGATGAGCAATACCGTTGCCGTGAATCGCAGTTGCTGATCGCCCATCGGAATCAGTCGACCCGCGATCTCCGTGACCAACTCTGCGCGTGTGTCCTGCGTCAGCTCGATCGTGAGCGCCTCGGCAAAGAGAGGATGCGCTAGCCGCAGAAGAGGTGTTGTTTCGTCGCCAGCGTCTTCGACAATGCCCTCGCCCGTAAGGAAGGCAAGCGCATCCGTCTCCTCGGCCCTCATGGCCGCGCGCGGAATGGGCTGCGCGATCGCAATGAGCTGAGCCAACCGACGCTGCGCGGTTGTGAGCTGCTGAACGCGGTCGGCAATCGTTGCGCGCACATGCTTCGGCAGCGTCGCGATCGACACTTCAACCCCAAAATCACCGCTGTGGATGCCACCCGCTCGCGCTGCCGCAAAAATGAGTTCGCGCAGCATCAGTGGGTTGCCGCGGCTCGCCTCGAAGAGACCGCGCAGGCTCTCGGGGCGCAACGTTCCGCCCAAATACTGTTGGAGGATCGACTGGCTGTGTTCGAGGCTCAACCCTTCGAGCTCAACGATGTCGATGAGGTTTTCGTGCAGCAGTCGCGCGATGGGGCCGTCGAGTTCGTGCGAATCCCGGGCTGTCAGGAGCGTCGTGACGCCGAAGACACGTACCAGTTGGTAAAGCACGCTCGCCGAAACGGCATCGAGGAGTGGAGCATCATCGATGACGAGCACAAACTTCTGCGGGTTCTCCCCCACCACACCGACGAGGGCCTGAACGCGGTCGCTCACACTCTCGAGATCGTGCCTGCCCGAACTGGCGAGCACCGGGGCAAGGGCACCGAGGGGAACATCCACGAGCTCAGCGAGACCAATGACGGGGATCACCGTGCGTCCATCGGCGCGCAGAGCCTGCGAGATGTGGGCGCCCAATGTTGTCTTGCCGACCCCACTCGGGCCGCGCAACATCACCGACCGCGGTCGAGGGCCGCGAAGGGCCGCAAGCACAGCATCCCGCTCACTTTCACGGGGCAGAACCGGCCACCGTGCCATGACATGCCTCCCCGCCTCGACCAATGATGTGGCCGCCAGCATAGTGGCCGGGCGTCACAACCTGAATAACCTTCCATAAGGCATGCTGGAATGATCGCCGCCCGATGCCCCACTCAGGAGACCTGTGCCATGATCACCATCGCCCTACCGGACCAGCACATTCACGACCGACTGGCGCCGCAACTGCCCGACGTGAACGTTATCGTGTGGGGTCCGGCCGACGGCGCTCCCCCGGTGCACATCGACCTCGCGCTCCTCGGCTACCTAGGCGCGAGTGGCGGTCTCGCATCATTTGCCGGAATGGATGTCGCAGCACTCCAGTCGCAATCCCTCGGGTACGACGGCGTCGAGACCCGTCTGCCGGCTGGCATCACTTACTGCAACGCCATCGGTGTGCACGAAGCCTCCACCGCCGAGCTCGCGGTCGGCATGATCATCTCTGAGCAGCGCGGCTTTCCTCAGCACTTCGCTCACCAACAGGCCGGCATCTGGGACCAGCACGAACAGCCCGGAGTTGCGGGCACAACCGTCGTCATCGTCGGCGCCGGTGGGGTCGGCAACCAGATCGCCGACAAGCTTGCCCCCTTCGACGCCAACGTTGTGCGGGTAGCCCGCACTAACCGCAGCGATGCCCGCGGCGCCGTGCAATCAATGGATGCCCTGCCCGCGTTACTCGCCAAAGCCGACATCGTGGCGATCGCCGTGCCCCTCAGCGATGAGACCACCGGGCTCGTCGACGCCTCCTTCCTAGAGGCGATGAAACCTGGCGCGCTTCTCGTGAACGTGTCTCGGGGCAAGATCGTCGACACCGACGCCCTCGTGGCTGCGGCATCCACCGGTCACGTTCGCGCGGCGCTCGACGTCACTGAGCCGGAACCGCTGCCCAGCAATCACCCGCTCTGGTCGACGCCCGGCGTCACCATCACCCCGCACATCGGCGGCGCAACCTCAGCCATGCACGCCCGAGTGGATGCCGTCATGCGCGAGCAAGCGCGTCGGCTCGTCGCTGGCGAGCCGCTCGCGTACGTGGTGATTGACGGGCGCTAGCGGTCTACCCCGCTAACGCCCGACCACTCAGTACTACTAGCTACTGGGCTGGGCAATAACCGGCTGAGTGACAACGATGGCGTGAGTTCCGGCGCTCAGCGCGACGCCGTTCTCTACCGTGACGCCGTCGACGGTAATCACCGATGAATCGCCGGCTGGGGCATCCAGCAGGCCGGAGCTTCCCATGGGAAGCGTGACCGTCGCCAGCAGCGAATCATTCTCAAGACGCCAGTCGATGGCAACTTCACCGGCGCGCGATTCGACAGAGGCTCGCGCCCAGTCGATTCCCACTGCCGGGCGCGGAGCGACATGCACGAGTTCGTAACCAGGGCGCTCCGCGTCGGGAGCAATGCCGGCCACCGTGCGGTAGACCCAGTCAATTACTGCGCCGTACGCGTAGTGGTTGAACGAGATCATCGAGTCGCCCGTGTCCATGTCACCCTGGTGGATCGAACCATCGGGCTGGATGGCATCCCAGCGTTCCCAAATCGTCGTGGCTCCACGGTCGACCTGGTACAACCACGACGGAGCATCGCGGCGCAGCAGCATGAGGAATGCTTCGTCGTTGTGGCCCGTGCGCGTCAGCGCCGGCAAGACCAACGGAGTGCCGAGGAAGCCGGTCGTGATGCGACCGGCGGTGTCCCGCACGAGCTGAGCGAGCTCGTTTCCGAGAGTCTCATGCTCAGCAACGGGCGCAATCGTGAACTCAATGGCCATCGCAAGTCCAGCGGCGCTGTTGCGCGCGTCGGTTCCCCAGCGCTTCCACGTCTCGGCAGCAACGGCATCGGCGAGCGCGTCAATCCGCGTTGCTTCGTCAGCGTCACCGACCAAGCGCTCGGAGCGAGCAAGCAGTCGAGCCGAGTGCGCGTAAAACGCGTTCGCCACGAAGTCCGCCGATACCTTGGCTTCCCACGGACGGTCGCCCGGGGCATCAGGGTCGAGCCAGTCACCGAACTGGAACTCGGTCGACAGCACGATGCCGTCGCCCGCCCAGTTGGCCAAGTACTCCACCCAGCGGCGCATGCTCGAAAGCTGCTGTTCGAGAACTTCGGTCGAACCGTAGGACTCGTAGATCGACCACGGCACGATTGTCGCCGCATCGCCCCACCCAGCACGCCCCATGATCGACGTCGGAACACCATCAAGAAGGAAGTCGGAGTCGATGAGCATGTTGGGCACCACGGCAGCGACCGCACCATCGTCATCCTGATCAATCTCAAGGTCGAGAAGCCAGGAGCGCCAGAAGCTTTCGGTGTCGAAGATCGTGTTGGCAGTCATCGCGAAGGCCTGGGCGTCGCCCGTCCACCCCATGCGCTCATCGCGCTGGGGGCAGTCGGTCGGAACTGAGACGAAGTTGTCTCGCTGCGACCAGAGCACGTTCTCGTGCAAGCGGTTCAGCGCGGTGTGTGAGCTCTCGAAGTGGCCGCGGCGCGGGGTATCGGAGCTGATGGCGATGCCGACCGCACTGACGATCTCAACATCACCCAACACATCCGCGTACCGAAAACCGTGGAAGGTGAAGCGCGGTTCGAGCGTGTGCTCGCCGTCGCTGTCGAGCACGTAGGTGTCTGTTGCCTTCGCCGAGCGGAGCGCCGCAACGTGCAGAGCGCCGTCGGGCTCGAGCACCTCTGCATGCCGAACCGTGACGGTGTCGCCCTTCTTACCGCGAACCACCAAGCGAACCCAGCCCGCGATGTTCTGGCTGCCATCGAGCACGGTGCGCTCTGCGGTCGAGACCGTGGTCATCGGGAACTCTGCGATGGTGCGGATCGGGGGCGCAATGCGGGGAACGAAGAGTGCCGGGTCGACATCCAGAACCTGCACGGCGCTCCACGCGCTGTCGTCGAATCCTGGGCTGCTCCAGCCGGCGGGCTCCAACGAGAAGTCGATGTCAGTGCCGTCATAAATGCTCGACGCCGTGACCTCGCCCGTGGATGCTCGCCACGAGTCATCGGTGAGGAACTCCTCGTGGCTGCCATCGGCGAACTCGACCTCGAGCTGAGCGATGAGGCCCAACTCGGTGCCGTAGATCGCGTCGCGGTCGCGCCAGCCGAGGCGGCCGCGGTACCACCCGTCGCCGAGCATCGCGCCGAGCACGTTCTCACCTTCGGTGAGTAGCGCCGTGACGTCGTGCGTCGCGACAACGATGCGTTCTTGGTAGGCGGTCCAGCCTGGAGAGAGGTGCTCTTCTCCGACGCGAGTGCCGTTGATTGCGAGTTCGTGAACGCCGAGCGAACTCACGCGCAACCGCGCCCGCACGGGCTTGCTGGCCAGCGTGAGCGAGCGGCGGAAGTACGGCGAGACGCCGGCAAGTGGGGCGGGAATGCTAATGACGGCCGCGCTGAGAGTGTCAACGCCTGCTTCGACGCCGAGCTCGCTGCTCCACGCGGTCCAGCCGGCGGCTGTTGCAACGCGAACGCGAAAGTGACGCACCCCCGCAGCGGGAAGGTCTCCCCCGGGAGCGAGAACTCCGGATGTCCCTGCACCCTCGGTCGGGTCGGTCACCGACTCTTCGGTGTCGTTGCCGTTGCCGTTGCCGTTGCGCCAGGAAATTTGGTAGCCGAGGACCGCCGTAGCTTGTTCGCCTTCGAGGGACCAGGTCAAGCGCAGCCCCGTTCGCGGCACACCGATCAGGTCGTCGGTGTACTGGGTCCGCAGGTACGTTGCCCGAAGTCGATCATCAGACTTATCAAAAGTCGGTAGGAATGCCACAGGTGGGGGCCCTTTCGTTTACGTCGTTGTAAGTTCCAGCCTACATAAAACGTTTCAATTAAAATACGTTTATTACGGGTTTTTTGTCACGCGGGGAAGGATTATCGGGGCCTCGGAAGCTCATAGATTCTCATATTTATCGACTCCGATTGACAGCCTCGGGATTCGCCCGTATTCTTTCAGGACGTTGAACCGATTCAATTATGTAGCACCAAGAAACATTCCGACTTTACAAGGAGGTAAAGCAAATGAACGCATTCAAAAAGCGCAGCAAGCTCATGGCGGCACTCGTGACTGGAGCAGCAATTTCGCTCACGATCGCCGGCTGCTCAACCGGCGGAGCAACGACAGACGGGAAAGTTGAACTTTCGCTGCTCGTCGACAACACCGACGCCAACATTGCAACGGTAGAGGCGCTCGCCGAAGCATTCACCGCTCAGAACCCCGACATCGAGATCGACGTTCAGACTCGTCCCGGTGGCGAAGAGGGCGACAACCTCATCAAGACGCGACTTGCTACCGGCGAAATGACGGACCTGTTCTGGTACAACTCGGGTTCGCTCATGCAGGCGCTCAACCCCGACCAGACGCTGCTTAACATCGCAGACGAGCCCTTCATGGACACCGTCACGTCAACCTTCATTGACGGCGTGAGCACGCCGAACGGTGTCTACGCTGTTCCCGCCGGAACCGGCATGGGTGGCGGAATTCTCTACAACGAGGCCATCTACGCCGAACTCGGCCTCGAAGTCCCCGTCACGTGGGATGAGTTCATGGACAACAACGAAGCCATCTCGAACGCTGGCTACGACGCCGTCATCCAGACCTACACCGACGCGTGGACTTCACAGCTCTTCGTTCTCGGAGACTTCTACAACGTTCTCGCAGAAGAGCCCAACTGGGCAGACGACTACACCGCCAACAAGGTGAACTACGCCGACGACGACGTAGCCATTCGCGGCTTCGAGCGTCTCCAAGAGGTTTACGAAGCCGGCTACCTCAACGAAGACTTCGCCTCCTCGACCCTCGATGACGGACTGCGCATGCTTGCTCAGGGCGAGGGTGCTCACTACCCCATGCTGAGCTTCGCAGTCTCGACCATAGTTGAGCTCTACCCCGACCAGGCTGACGACATCGGATTCTTCGCCCAGCCGGGAGATGGCCCGTCAAACGGTCTCACCACGTGGCTCGCAAACGGCATCTACGCTCCCGCCGACACCGAGCACCCCGACGAGGTCAAGAGCTTCATGGCGTTCATCGCAACGGTAGAGGCCTGCGACGTACAGTCCGACGCCGTCGGAGCAACCGGACCGTACTTCATCGAAGGTTGCGTGCTTCCCGATGACGTTCCGAACGCCACCGCCGACCTGCTCCCCTACTTCGAGACCGAAGGCGGAACCGCAGCAGCTCTCGAGTTCCTCTCGCCCGTCAAGGGACCGTCGCTGCCGCAGATCACCGTTGAGGTAGGTTCGGGCATCCGTTCCGCCGCCGAGGGCGCATCGCTCTACGACCAGGACGTCACCAAGCAGGCACAGCAGCTCGGACTCGAAGGCTGGTAACCAGCACTTCGGCAATACGCTGAAACGATCGCGGGGGTCGACTCGACTTCGAGTCGGCCCCCGCATTCATCCATCACAGTCAACGGAGACATCATGGCCATAACCACCGAGCGGCGGCTCGCGCGCCAGTCGAAACGACCGGGGCGCCTTCCCGAAAAACCCCGCAAAAGCCGCCAGAAGAGCCAGTACCCGATGTGGTTCTACATCCCGGCGGCCGTGCTCTTCTTCACGCTGTTTGTGGTTCCCACGATCGCTAGCTTCTACTTCAGTCTTACTCGCTGGTCACTTTTCGACATTGAGTTCATCGGCTTTGACAACTTCGCCCAATTCTTCCGTGAGCCCATGCTCATTCAAGGGTTCGTCAACACCTTCATCTTCGGGTTCATCACCTCGGGGCTGAAAGTCGTCTTCGGCCTGCTGCTGGCTGTGTTGCTTTCCAGCCAGATCATGGGCCGCACCTTCCTTCGCTCAGTCGTCTTCTTCCCCGTGCTGGTCTCCGTTGTCGGCGTCGGCATCACCTTCCGCGTGCTCATGGATCCCTTCGACGGACTCATCAACACAGCGCTTGCCGGCATCGGCGTCGACGGCCCAGGCTGGCTCACCGACCCCAGCTACGCCCTGCTCTCCGTCGCTTTCGTTGAAGTCTGGCGCGGCGTCGGACTCGCGACTCTGATCTTCATCGCCGGAATCGTCGCTATCCCGGATGAGTACTTCGAAGCGGCCACCACAGATGGTGCGAGCCCCTTCCAGAATTTCTGGCACATCACACTGCCGCTGGTACGCCCCGCCATGGTGACCGTCGTCATCCTCTCCCTCATCGGTGGATTGCGATCGTTCGACCTCATTTGGGCGATGACGCGTGGCGGCCCTGGCTTCACCAGCGACGTGATTGCCTCGGTGATCTTCAAGCAGTACCAAGCGGGGTTCTACGGCCTCTCGAGCGCCGGAAACGTGGTGCTCTTCGTTGTCGTCACCGCGATCATTGTGCCCATCTTCTGGTTCCTCAACCGTAAGGAGGCAGACCAATGAAACGTCGCACCCGCTCCATCCTGACCGGAACCCTCGCGATTATCGCGTCGGTCATCGTGTTCCTCGTGCCGTTCACCTTCATCCTGATGACGGCGTCGAAGACCCGCCAAGAGTCCGCAGCCCTGCAGTTTTCGTGGCCCGAGCAGTTCGCTCTCTTCGAGAACATCGTGGAGGTTATCCAAACTCGCGACTTCATGCTCATCACGGCGTTCATCAACTCCACCGTGCTGACAGTGGCAAGCGTCACCCTCATGGTGCTATTTTCCGCCATGGTGGGCTGGGTGCTCCAGCGACGCCAGTCACGCTGGAACCCCGCGATCAACCTCATGGTTCTCGCTGGGCTCATCATCCCGCCAGCCGTCGTGCCGACCATTTGGGTGCTGCAGGGCCTCGAGCTCTTCGGAACGCTCCCCGGTCTGATCCTCATTGAGGTCACGTTCGGACTCTCGTTCTCCGTGCTGATGTTCCGCGCCTTCATTGCCGCCATTCCTCGTGAACTCGACGAAGCGGCGACGATCGACGGAGCAGGCCCCATTCGGCTCTTCTTCCAGGTTGCGTTCCCCCTGCTGCGGAGCGTCATCGTCACGGTGATCGTGGTGCAGGCAGTCTTCGTCTTCAACGACTTCCAGAACCCGTTGTACTTCTTGCCCGGTGACGAAAACGCCACCGTGCAGCTGACGCTCTACAACTTCCAGAGCCAGTTCGATACTCAGTGGAACCTGCTGTTTACGAACATTCTGCTCATCACAATCCCGCCCCTGGTAATGTACATCTTCTTCCAGCGGCAGATCGTGGCCGGCATGACGAGTGGCGCCGTCAAGGGCTAATCCGCATAACCACCACGCATGGGTGCTGTCCTTCGGGGCAGCACCCATACGTCGTTAAGCTGCACTGACGTGGTTAATCTGCACTGACGTCGATCAGTCGAGAAGGTGGATGCCCGCCCGGTACTCCTTGGGGCTGATGCCGTAGGCACTGCGAAAGATGCGGGCAAAGTAGTTCGCGTCGTCGATCCCGGCCTGCTCCCCCACGCGCGCAACCGCCAGATCGGTCGACACGAGCAGCAGAGCCGCGCGCTCGAGCCGCACCTGCGCGATGAAACGTGCGGGAGACGTTCCCAGCTCACGCCGAAAGATTCGCGTGAAGTGGGAGGGCGAGAGATTAGCCGCCGCGGCCACGGCAGGCACCGACCACTCGTGGGCCGGATCAGCGACGATCTGTGCCACGACACTCCACACCAGGTCACTCGACGAGGTCGCCACCTGCTCCACCCGATCCGGATCCCCAAAGTCGGTGAGCACCGCCATGATGCAGGTCAGTAAGCCCACGCTGATCATGAAAGGCGCCTGCGGGCGTTGCTCGAGCGATGTCGCCCAGGCCACGGCATCGCCGAAGACATCGGCCGGTGCGGTCCAACTTGAGGTGCCGGCTGAAAGCAGGCGCCGCGACGAGGTGGCATCAGTAAAGAGCCACGGCAAGTGCTCGAAAAGCACTCGCTCATCGAAGTACACATTCACCACCGTCATGGTGGTGATGGGCTCGAACGAATGCCAGCTTCCCGGCCGCACAAGGAACACCGAACCCGCAACCGCATCATCCGTTCCCGTGCGCGAGATGTGCGTGCCGTGGCCGCTCACGACGAGGGCGATTTCGACGAAATCGTGAGCGTGTGGCTCGATCGTCTCGGGCACATCAACCGATTCTGCCCCGATTCGGCGGGAATCGGCGCCGAGAACTCCCGTGAGTGCGTAGCGGTCCATGCGTGCAACTCTAAAGCATCGCGCCCACAACTAAGCGCGAAAAATGCTAGTCCGTGACCAGCGGTTGCTAACAGTTGTGCGCGATGTGCGATCAAATCGAAGTATTGAACTTGGCTGGATTCAGCCCTGAAGGGTAGACAACGATGTCGGCATTGCACACGACCAGCACCACCGATGCGTCGAGCAACGGCTGGCGAGAAATTGCTCCTGAACTCACGGAGATCGCTGAGTGGTCGCATTCCGGCGCCGCCGTGCTGGCAGACGGCCGCATTGTCGTGTCGACTCCGGGCAGCGCACACGTCAGCGTGATCGCGCCCGACGGCTCAGTGACTACCCTCCCCTGTGGCGCTGGCATCTACCACGGCATGGCCACCGACCCCGGTGTCTCTAGCCCCGCAGTCTGGCTCGCCGACATCGGCGTCGAGGCTGACGGCGGCGGGCTCTTCCTCTTTAACGTCGACTCGAAGGAACTGACGGATGTCGGCCCCGACGACCGCACGACAGCGCACGTCGTCGGCTGGCGACCCACCGCTCTCGCTGTGGAACGCGGCATCACCGATCCGGCCGGTTCCGTGCTCTGGGTGGCGGATGGCTACGGTCACTCGCTGGTGCACCGCCTCGAAGACGGTCGCATCACCCTGACGATCGATGGCTCAGCCTCTGGCCAAGCCTTCGATTGCCCGCACGGTATCGCGCTCGACGATCGCGGCGACGAGACCCTCGTGGTCGTCGCCGACCGCTCGAATGAACGCTTGGTCTGGTTCGACCTCACCGGCGCGTACGTTCGCGAGCTGCGCAGCCCCCTCATCACGAGCCCGAGCTCAATCACCGTGTATGACAACCGTCTTATCGTCACCGAGCTGTTCGGCGGACTGATCGCTGTGGCATCCGACGACACCGTGACCGACCTACTGAACCGCTCCCCTCGCGAGCGCGTTGGCGCCTGGCCGAACGAAGGCGACAGTGACAACCTGCTGCGCCCCGCAGTCGCCCCCGGTCAGATCAATAGCCCACACGGTATTGCCACGACCAAAGACGGCGTTGTGCTGACCGAGTGGATCATCGGCGGGCGCACTATCTTGCTCGGGCACGACATCGTCGGCACCCCCTAACCACAGCACCCTCACTGCACCTCAGCACGAACCAGAACACAGGAGTTCCCATGAAAATCGAAATTGATGCCGCTGCTTGCGTCGGTGCCGGCCAGTGCGTTCTCACGGCAGAAGACCTTTTCGACCAGGACGATGACGGAATCGTGTTGCTGCTCAACGCTGAGCCTGACGAATCTCGCTATGCCGCCGCTCGACGCTCTGCCGCGCTGTGCCCCGCACGCGCGATCACCATTCACGAGTAAATCGTGGAACTGAAGTCGCACTCTGATGTGCTGATCATCGGCGCCTCGACCGCCGGATGCGCCACAGCAGAGTCGTTGCGCCACGAAGGCTTTACGGGCTCGATCACCGTGCTCGGCAACGAGACCTCAGCCCCCTACAATCGCCCTCCGCTCTCGAAGCACGTGTTGCTCGGGGAATGGGAATCGGAGAAGGCAGACATCTTCGCCGACGGTGCAGCGGAGCGTGCCGGCATCGACCTCCACACTGACGTGACCGCTCACGCGCTGAATACGGCCGAGCGCAGTGTCTCCACGAACCGCGGCGACATTTCTTACGGCACGCTTGTGATCGCCACCGGTGCCCGGGCTCGCCAGTTGCCGGCCAGCGTCGACCCAGACCACGTAGCGCTCACGTTGCGCACTCGCGAAGACTCGATGCTGCTTCGCGAACGCCTCGAAAACTCCCGCTCCGTCGTTGTCATTGGCTCCGGAGTTCTCGGGTCAGAAATCGCCGCGGCGGCTCGCAAGAAGGGGTGCGCCGTGACAATCGTCGGCCGCTCCGGGGCCCTGACGTTGGGTTCGGTTCGCGATCTGTTGACACAACGCCTCGAACGACTTCACGCGCAGAATGACGTTGAGTTGCGTTTAGCTGAGGGCGTCGCCTCGATCACGCACGACGGCACGACGGCCCACGTGACTCTAACCTCGGGTGAGCAGCTCGACGCCGACACCGTTGTCGCCGCTGTTGGCGCCATCCCGAATGTGGAGTGGCTCGAATCGAGCGGCCTCACCACCTCCCCAGCACTGAACTGTGACTCGCACGGACAGTGCGCGGAAAACATCTATGCCGTCGGCGACGTCGCCGCCTGGCACGACTCTCGCACCGGCCGCTGGCTCCCTGACGAGCACCAACTGACAGCGCTCCAACACGGTCAAGCCGTTGCACGCCACATCGCTACGGGCGAGAAGGCTGAACCCCCGGTTCCCTTCTTTTGGAGCGAGCTCTACGGCGTTCGTTTTCAGGCCTACGGGCGATTCCCCGCAGAGGCCGAACTCGTCACGACGCACGGCGACCGTGAAAGCGGAGACTTCGTAGCCCTCAGCATGCTCGATGGGCTCCCCCACGGAGTCGTCGCCAGCAACATGTCCCGCTACTTTCGGCAGGCCCGGCCAGCCGTCGATGCCACCCTCTCGGGCACTCCCGCCCCAGCGACAACCACCACACCTTCGACCGCCCCTCCAGGAGGACAGTCATGACAACCACCCCCGCTGCCGCCGGAGTGTGCCCCTTCACCGGGCGCTCCTCGGCACTTCCGCTCGACGGCAACCCGCACGTTCCCACCCCGGCTCTCGCCGAATTCCGCGAGAACGGCCCGGCCACGCCGATTCGTTTCGCCGATGACCACGAAGGCCTGCTCGTCACCCAGTTCGGGATGGCGCAGGCAGTGCTCGAGGATCCGCGCTTTACGCAGAACCCTCGCCGCTTTCTCCTGGGACCGCCCGAGGGCGAAGTCCACGACGTTGATCAGCAAGCGAAGGATGCCCTGGCCGTCGCCGACATCCTCTCTCTCGATGGCGACCAGCACCGTCGCATCCGCCGTTCGGTCACCGCTCGCTTCTCGGTGAAGGCCGCCCGCGGACGTCGTGAAGCGGTGCGCGGTTTCGTCACCGAAACGCTCGACGCCTTCTTGGCCGGCCCCAACCCCGGCAACGTGACCACCGACCTCGCCACCCCCATCTCGGTGCGGAGCCACTGCCTCGTTCTCGGTGTACCCGACAGCCACGTGCAACTCTTCGGCGACACCTTCGCTAAGCCGACCACGACGCAACGCAAGTTCGATGTCATCCGCGAACTTCTCGAACTCGTCCGTCTCTCCCCCGGCGACAACGTCTTTAGCGACCTCATCGCCTCTGACCTCACTGCAGCCGAAGTGGAAGGACTCGCGTGGGTGCTGTCCGTCTCCGGTCGCGACTCGGTGGCCTACATGATCTCGATGTCGGTTTTGACACTCTTGAAGCACCCGGAACAGTGGGAACTGCTCAAGCGCGAACCCGAACTTCTGCCGGGCGCAATTGAAGAGCTCGTTCGCTACAACACGATGTTCCTCACCGTCTTCAGCCGGACAGCGCTTGAGGACATGGAAATTCAGGGCGTGACGATCCCGAAGGGGCAATCCGTGACGGTTTCCCCCGTGGGCGCTAACCGTGACCCGGAGCGGTTCGACGACCCCTCGACCTTCGACATCACACGCGACTCTGCCGGCCACCTCGGCTTCAGCCACGGCCCCCACGGTTGTGTCGGGCAGCAGTTCGCGCGCGTGCAAATTACCGAAGCACTCACACAGCTCTTGACGCGCGTGCCCGATCTCACGCTGATCGATGCCGAGTTCGAGTCGCCCTATCCGCTCGCGTCATACCTGCCCACCTACGAAGCGCCACCGGTTAACGTCATCTGGTAGCGTTCGCCCCCGATCATCCCGCGCCGCGGCTACATCGAGTCGATAGCGCTTGCTGAGGTGGAGCGGCGTACGACCAGCTCCGGCTGGAAGACAACGTGACGCGCGGCCATGTCGGGCGCTTCAACTTCTTCAAGCAAAATCTCTAGTGCGGTGTGCCCGATCATTCCTGCTGGCTGACGGATTGACGACAGCGGGACCACTGCGGCCGAGGCAAAGTCGATGTCGTCGTAGCCGATAAGGGCGATGTCTTCGGGAACCCGCACATCCGACCCCTGCAGCATGAGCGCTTGTAAAACGCCCATGGCTACCAAATCGTTGGCGGCGAAAACGGCGTCGGGCCGTTCGGTGCGCGCGGCGATGCTCGCGCCTGCCTTGCGACCAGCGATGACGCTGAGCGAGTCAAGGTCAATCACCTCAAGGGTGACACCATCATGTTCGCGCACGGCAAGTCGAGCGCCTTCGAGACGGTCGGCAACTTGGTGGATCGAGAGCGGGCCACCCACGAAAACGATGCGAGTGCGGCCTTCGGCGATCAAATGCTCCACGGCCATTCGGCCGCCTGCCACGTCATCCACTGTGACCGAACTGAAGCTGCGGTCGGGGCTTGCCCGGTCGACAAGAACGGCAGGAATGCCGCGATCACGCAGCGCCGTCAACCGTGGCGTGATCTCACCGATCGGCGAGATCAGGACGCCGTGGGAACGTTGCTGTTCGAAGAGGTCGAGATAGGCGAGCTCGCGCGAAGGGTCTTCGTCACTGTTGCCCAAGATGATCGAAAGACCCTCTTTGCCAGCGCGGGTTTCGGCACCGCGAGCGACATCCGTGAAAAAGGGGTTGCGCACGTCGAGGACGACGAGGCCTACCGTTTTGCTGTGGCCATCGCGCAGTTGGCGGGCGGCGTCGTTGCGAACGAACCCGAGGGCCTCGATGGCCCGCTGCACCTTCTTGACGGTGGCCGGCGCGACCTTGGCCGGATGGTTCATGACGTTCGAGACCGTTCCGACGGAAACGCCTGCGTGCTGAGCGACATCTTTGACGCTAACGGTACTCATTGAATCCCATTCCTGAGGGCGAAATCGCCCCATTTTATTGAATCGTTCAATTGT
The DNA here is from genome assembly GCF_015864665.1 of Salinibacterium sp. SWN167. GTDB lineage: Bacteria > Actinomycetota > Actinomycetes > Actinomycetales > Microbacteriaceae > Rhodoglobus. Next base: position 72,209 of record NZ_JADYWU010000001.1, read on the forward strand.
GCCACGATTCGCCAGTTCTTGACGGAATGAGGCAAAAGAACGTATTCTCGTGGGAACGACTTAAAACGATTCAATGACGAGTTGATGAGTGAGGCGTCTCGTTCTCCGCATCGGAGGGCGAGACGCGGCACTCCGCAGAACAAAGGACCCAGCAGTGACTAGCTTCAGCTCCATCGCCACCCGCCTCGAAGAGCAGGCCATCGAACTCCCCTCCTGGGCCTTTGGTAACTCGGGCACACGATTCAAAGTTTTCGGAACCCCCGGAACGCCTCGCACCCCCGAAGAGAAGATTGCGGATGCGGCTCAGGTCAACAAATACACGGCACTGTCGCCGACTGTCGCCCTCCACATCCCGTGGGACAAGGTCGATGACTACAGCGCCCTGCGCCGCTTCGCTCAGGACCACGGCGTTGACCTAGGAACGGTGAACTCAAACACGTTCCAAGACGATGACTACAAGTTCGGTTCACTCACCCACGTCGACCCCACAATTCGCCAGAAGGCCATTGACCACCACTTCGAGTGCATCGACGTGATGGATCAGACGGGCTCGCGCGACCTCAAGATCTGGCTTGCTGACGGCTCAAACTACCCCGGCCAGGCCGACATCCGTGGTCGCCAGGATCGTCTTGCCGACTCGCTTGAGCAGATTTACGCCCGCCTCGGTGAAGAGCAGCGCATGGTGCTCGAGTACAAGTTCTTCGAGCCCGCTTTTTACCACATGGATGTTCCGGACTGGGGAACCAGCTACGCCCAGGTTTCCGCCCTCGGCGAGCGCGCGCTCGTGTGCCTCGACACCGGCCACCACGCCCCCGGCACAAACATCGAGTTCATCGTGATGCAGCTGCTGCGTCTGGGCAAGCTTGGCTCGTTCGACTTCAACTCACGCTTCTACGCCGACGACGACCTCATCGTGGGCGCGGCTGACCCGTTCCAGCTGTTCCGCATCCTGTACGAAGTTGTCCGCGGCGGCGGCTATGGCACCGACAGCGGCGTGGCCTTCATGCTCGACCAGTGCCACAACGTCGAAGACAAGGTTCCCGGCCAGCTGCGTTCGGTACTCAACGTACAAGAGATGACTGCTCGCGCACTGCTCGTCGATTCGGATGCTCTCACTGCCGCGCAAGACGCCGGCGACGTTCTCGGTGCCAACGGAATTCTGATGGATGCCTTCTACACCGACGTGCGCGCTGACCTTGCTGCCTGGCGTGAGTCGCGGGGCTTGCCGGCCGACCCGATGGCGGCCTACGCGGCATCCGGTTACCAGCAGAAGATCGCCGAAGAGCGCGTTGGCGGCGTTCAGGCTGGGTGGGGAGCCTAGGCGGTTTAACTAGCCCGCAGCCAGCAATAATGGGGTGTACGCTAGCACTTGGTTCGGTTCAATGAATCAAGGGCAGCGGAAGGCACAATGGCGAACATCCGGGACGTAGCGCGGCACGCGGGAGTGTCGGCGGGTACGGTCAGTAACGTACTCAACCGCCCCAGTTACGTCAACGCTGCTACCCGCGAAAAGGTGCTCAGTTCCATCAAGGAGCTCGAGTTCGTTCCCGTCGCCAACGCACGCCAGTATCGCCCCGGCCGCGAGCGCACCCTCGGTTTTGCCCTCGCCGATATGGGCAACCCGTTCTTCGTCGATGTTGCACTCGGAGCAGAAGCTGCCGCGAAAGAGTTCGGCGTTGGTGTGATGATCGTGCACAACGGCGAAGACCCGTCCCGCGAGCAGCAGAACCTTGACTTGCTCGTGCAGCAGCGAGTGCACGGCATCATGATCACGCCAGTGGATGAACGTAATCCCCGTCTCGAAGAACTCATCGATCGCGGCATTCCTGTCGTCTACGTCGACCGCATCTCTGGCGACCGACCGTGCTGCTCTCTTGCTACCGATGACTTCGCGGGCGGCAAGCTCGCCGGTGAACATCTGCTCGACCTTGGGCACACCCGCATCTCGTTCGTGGGAGGCTCCGCGATCTCACGCCAGGTCGATCAGCGGTTCGACGGCCTCGTCGACGCGACGACGAAGGCTGGCGTGCCGGAATCCGACATCGGTCGTATTGACGTTCCGACGTGGAAGTTCGCCGACGGCCGCAATGCCGGGCGACAGATCGCAGCACTCCCCCGCGACGAGCGCCCCACGGCCGTGTTCTGCGCCAATGACATGCTCGCCCTGGGCGTGCTTCAGGAGTTCGTGCTCGACGGCATCGCTGTTCCCGAGGAGGTGTCGATCATCGGTTTTGACGACCTCGACTGGGCGAGCGCCGCCACCGTTCCCCTCACCACCGTGCGCCAACCACGAGAAGAGCTCGGCCGTACCGCAGTGCGGATGATTCTCGACGAGATCGAGCAGGGTGCAGCCCATGAGCACGAACACGTCATCTTCGAGCCTGAACTCATTGTGCGAGCATCCACCGGCCCGGCTCCGAAGCTACGAGACGGTGCACCAAGCGCGTTGCTGGTCTGATTTCTCGACGGCGTCGATAACCTTCTGAATCTCCCACGCCTCACGGAAATCAGGTGACGAGGTCGTACCCGCCGCGATCGCGTCGATGAACTTCTTGACCTCAAAAATCTTGAGTTCGTGGAGCCCGATGTTGATGCCAGACATCGGCCATAGGTCGGCATAGTCACCGTGCCCCTCGCCGAGTTCGATCGTGCGGAAACCGTGGGTGCTGAGACCATCGGAATCGAGAGACACTTCCAACTTGTGGCTGTCTTGTTGACTGAAACGGATCGCTCCGCGAGTGCCCGTGAGCGTGAACGAGACCTCAAAGGCTCGCCCGACTGCCACCCGACTGGCCTGCATCGAACCAATGGCGCCGTTCGCGAACTCGAGCAGCGACAACGAGTAGTCATCGTTGTCGACAACGTGACGGATGCCATCCGCGTCTTTGCGTTCGGGCACAACAATCTTCGTCATTCCGCTGACTCGCGCGACATCGCCAACGAGGTGGCGCGCGATGGAGATCATGTGCGATCCGAGGTCACCGAGCGCTCCCCCACCGGCACGCGACCGATCCGTGCGCCACGTGAACGGCACTTCAGGGTCAATCATGGTGTCGGCGCTGAAGAAGCCAGTGAAGGAGATCAGTTGCCCGAGCTCGCCGGCGTCAACGAGTTGGCGGGCGAGCGCGATGCCGGGGTTCTGCAGGTAGGTGAAACCCACCTGGGTCGTGATGCCTGCTGCTTCAGCGGCCTCGGTCATGGCGAGCGCTCCCTCAACCGTGAGCGCCAAGGGTTTCTCGCACCAGACGTGTTTGCCCGCGCGCGCTGCCGCAATCGCAACCTCTTCGTGGAAGGCGTTGGGCGTCACGATGTTAATCACGTCGATCTCGGGGTCGTTGACCACGTCCTGCCACGAGTCGGATGCTCGCTCGAAGCCGTACTGAGCGGCGGCGCTCTCCGCTCGCGCGAGGGTGGGATGAACAAGCGTGACCAGTCGCGGCTCAAGGGGCAGGTCTCCGAACACCGCGCGCACATTGCGCCACGCCATCGAATGCTCTTTCGCCATCAACCCATCACCGATGAGCCCGATACCAATGGTTGTTACCGCCGTGCTAGTCATGTGCTTGTTCTCCTCTTCATTAAGGAATGGGGTTAAGAACGTGGGGCCACGCTTTGCAGCGTGGCCCCACCAATTCTTGCTCGCTCTCGATTTAGAGAGCGGGCTCCAAGTCGTCAACGTTGTTGATGTCGACGATGGTGTTCTCCAGCGGAACCATCTCGGGAACCGTCTCACCCTTCATCACAGAGATGAGGGTTTCGATGGCAAGCTCACCGTTGCGGAAAGGAGGCTGAAGGATCGTGCTGTACTGCTTTCCTTCGCGAATGTTGTCGAAGGCTCCGGCCTCACCGTTGATACCGACAACAACAGGAACGAAGTCGAGTCCGCTCTCCTCGAGTGCCTGCAGGAAGCCCTTGGCCATCGTGTCATCCTGAGCGTAAACGCCCTTGATCTGGTCACCGAACTTGGTGATGAGGTCGCGCGAAGCTACGAGAGCCTTCTGCTGGTCGAAGTCAGCGTTGACCGTGGCGAGGATCTCGAGGCCTGAACCCATGCTCGCGAGTTCGTCAACGAAGCCACCACTGCGGGCGATCTCGGTACCGTTTCCGGCTTGACCTGCGATGACGACGATGCCACCGGTGCTCTCGAGTGCTGCGTCGAGCTGCTGGGCGCTGATCTTGCCCTGGTCGTACTTGTCAGCACCGGCGAAGGACGCGATGAGTTCCATCGACTCGTCTCCGGCACGGGTGTCAATAGCGACGACGGGGATGCCGGCCTGCTCTGCCTTAAGCAGTCCAGGCAGGTAGCTGTTCTCGTCTGCTGGCCAGAGCAGGATGCCGTCAACACCGCGCGAAACGCAGGAGTTGAGCTGTTCTGCACCGGTCTGAGCCGAGAACTCTTCGCTGACGATGGTGAGCTCTACACCGGCTGCATCAGCAGCGGCCTGAGCGCCCTCGTTGGCAGGGGTGACGTAGGGGTGCGAATTGGCGAGTGTGACATAGCAAATGCTCTTGCCTTCGACACTGCCTGCGTCGCCGGATGCTGTGTCCGTGTCTGCGGCGGTGCAGCCTGCAACTGCGAACAGAAGCGTGGCAGCAGCCGAGGCGACGAGGATATTACGACGTGCAATCATGCGGTCCTCCTAGGAAGTGGTGTGTTTCTTGGTGCGACCCTCACGCTTCTCTGCGCGCGGGAAGATGCGCCGCCATGTCCGGAGACAATGCGGTCGAGGCTGATCAGAAGAATCAGCAGAAGGCCGGTGTAGATGGCCTGGGTGTACGACGGAACGCCGTTGTATTCGAGGGCCGTCGTGAGGGCACCGAGGGCGAGCACTCCGCCGAGGGTGGCGAGCGACGAGCCGCGGCCACCTTCAAGTCGGGTGCCACCGATGACCACGGCGGTAATCGCAGGAATCAACATCACGGCACCAGCGACAGGAGAACCTGCGGCGGTACTCAGCGACTGCATCATCCCGGCAAGCCCGGCAAAGAAGCCCGACAGAACGAAGGATGCGGCGATGTAGCCGTTGGCGTAGATACCGCTGGAGGTGGCGGCCGAGGCATCGCTGCCCACCGCGTAGAGGTTACGACCGGTGGGAGTGAGCTTGAGCCACACGAACATCAGTACGGCAGCGATCAAGAAGATCGCCGATCGTGGCGTGAGTATCCAGAGGAAGTCAGCTGTCAACGGAAGACCGAAGATGGGGTCTTCTGAGCTCAGCGGATACGAGTTCGTCAGCAGCAGCGCGAGTGACGCAAAGATCAGCAGTGTGGCCAAGGTCGCCACGAGCGAGTTGATCTTGAACACCACCACCATCAACGCATTGACCGCACCGATCAGGATGCCCACGGCAACTCCAGCGGCAGCGGCCGGAACGTTGCCGATGACCGGCTGCATGAAGATCGTGGTGATGCCTGCCATCGACATTATCGATCCAATAGAGAGGTCGATCTGGCCAGCGATCAGCACCGGGGTGAGGCCGAGGGCGAGAAACCCGACAACGGTGGCCCGGTCGAGCACTGACTGAAGGGTGTTGACGGTGAGGAAGTCGTCGAGGCTCAGACCACCAAAGACGGCGACCGCAATGAGCATGATGACCAGGCGGTACTGAACCGCACGAGTACCGAGTAGTGCGAAGTCGAAGTTTTTCACAGTCTTCCTGCCTTCCGACGAAAGTACGCGTCGATGCCGACGGCTCCGAGCACGATGGCGCCCGTGATGAGTCCGGTTGCTTGGCTGGGGAAGCCGAGCAAGATGATCAAGTTGCCGATGAGGGCGGTGATGAGCACGCCGCCGACGGTGCGCAGCACGCTACCGTTGCCGCCGAACACGCTCGTTCCGCCGATCACCACTGCGGTGATGGCCACGAACTCGTAGCCGGTGCCGATGATGGGGCGTGCTTGGCCGTTGCTGAGAGCGAGAAGCACTCCACACAGCCCGGCCAGAAACCCTGTCATGGCGAACGCGGCGGCCTTGGTGAATCGCACGGGAACCGCGCTGGCCTGAGCTGCTTGGTAGTTGCCACCCACCGCAAGACTCCAGCGACCAAACGAGGTTCGGGCGAGCAGCGGGTGCAGAATCAACGCCACGAAGATGAAGATCCAGATGAACACCGGGATGCCCAGGATGCTGCTCTTCACGAAGGTGGAGAGAGCACTCGGTTGGGCGTACACAATGCCACCACCGACGAGCAACTGGCTCAGGCCGAGAAGAACAGAGCCGGTGCCGAGCGTCGCGATGATCGGGTTGATGCGCAGGTAGCCGATCAGGAGTCCGTTGACGACACCTCCCATGCTCGCAACGAGCAAGCCCATCAGCGCGGCCGGCGCGGTGCCCATTGTTTCTTGAGCACCGAGAGTGACGAGGGCTCCCATAGCGACGTTGGCCGGCACCGAGAGGTCAGCAAGACCTCCCGTCACCATCACGAACGTCATCCCGAGGGCGATCAGGCCGACGGCCGAGTTGGCGTTGAGCACGTTGGTCAGGTTATTGACCGTCAGGAACGATGGTGACGCAATGGACCCGATAACGACGAGCACCAGAATTGCAATGGGAATGCTCAGCGTGCTGAACAGTGCGCCGGGTGTCTTGCTCTTGTCGAGACTTTTCGCGGGTGCGACGAGCTGATTCATGCGGCTACCTCCTGACCTGTTGCGGCACGCATAACCGACTCTTCAGTGGCATCCGCGCGGGAAATTTCGCCTGCAATGACACCTTCGTGCAAGACGAAGATGCGGTCGCAGACGGCGAGCAGTTCGGGCAGTTCGGAGCTGATCATGAGCACTCCGCCGCCGTCTTGAGCAAATTCACCGATGATGTGGTGGATGTCGGCCTTAGCTCCCACATCGACGCCACGGGTGGGCTCGTCAAGAATGAGGAGTTTCGGTTCCGAAAGCAGCCACTTGCCGAGAACGACTTTCTGCTGGTTTCCGCCGCTGAACACGTTGAGCGGACGCTCGACCTGAGGCGGGTTGACCTTGAGACGGTCGGCAAGCTCGGTGACGATCTTGCGTTCCTTCCCCAAAAAGATGAGCATCGCGTTCGTGAGCCGAGTGATGACGGGAAGGGTGAAGTTTTCCCGAACCGACAACCCAGGAATGATGCCCTGGCCCTTGCGGTCTTCGGGAACGAGAGCAATACCGGCCGCAACCGCCTGACGGGGTGAACGAATTTTTACCGTCGCGCCGGCGAGGGTGATGGTGCCCTCCTCCAGCGGATCGAGGCCAAACAGGGCGCGAGCAACTTCGGTGCGGCCGGAGCCGACGAGGCCCGCGAGTCCGACAATCTCGTGCTTGCGAACATCCAGAGTCACGTTGTCGAATTGACCGGCGCGCGATGCGCCCTCAATCGACAGGACTTGCTCGCCGAGCTCGAGGTCGAACTTGGGGAACATTTCGTTGAGGTCGCGACCGACCATGAGACTGACCATCTCATCCGGGGTGATCCCCGCAACGTCGCGTGTCTCGATGTGGCGTCCGTCGCGAAGAACCGTGACACGGTCGCCAATCTCCATGACCTCTTGAAGGCGATGGCTGATGTAGATGATGGCGATGCCGCGGTCACGCATCTTAGTGATGACATCGAAAAGTACGCGGGTCTCTTTGTCACCCAGCGATGACGTTGGCTCATCGAACACCACCACATTGGGCTGGCGGGCAACGACCTTGGCGATCTCGACCAGTTGCTGCTGGCTAATAGAGAGGTCGCCCAGACGAGTCCCCGGATCGATGTCGGTGTCGAGTTCACGCAGCACGGCTTCTGCCTTGGCGTTCATCGCACGGTAATCAACAAAGGGGCCACGCTTGGGCATAGCGCCGAGGCTGATGTTTTCAGAGACCGACAGGTCGGGAACGAGATTGAGTTCTTGGTAGATCATGCCGATGCCGCGACTGCGGGCTTCACGCGGGGTCCAGTGGGTTGCCTTGCGGCCGCCGACTTCGATCTGCCCCTTGTCGGGCTGGTAGAAGCCCGCCAAGATCTTCATCAGCGTGGACTTGCCTGCGCCGTTTTCTCCGACGATGGCATGCACTTCGCCCTCGTTGATTTCCAGATCAACGTCCTGAAGCGCCATAACGCCAGGAAAGGACTTAGTGATCCCGGTCATCCGCAGAGCGACTGCGGGTGTCGAATCGGTTGTCATACTGAACTCCCCTCATCGCGAACTGTGTGTGATTCAGAAATTCGCTGAAGTGTAAATCGCACGCTGTAGCTGACGCTCTGCGCCGCAGGGATCGAGGCGAGCTCGCCGGCCGCACGTGCTGCGCTGCGTCCAAAAACATTGGGGGTGTTGGTGGGTTCGATTCCCAATGCGTAGTGACCCTGACCCACCATCTTCCACTGGTAGAGCCACGGAAGTTCGAGACCCGAGAATTCGACGATCAGTTCCACACCAAGGTCGGGGTTCGACACCCGCACCTGCGCCGCTGGCTCGTCGCCGATCGTATGGCGGAAAACTTGTTCCGCGAAACCGGGAGTGGGTGCGGCGCCTGTCTGCCAAGCGTCGATACCTTTCTCACCCTCGGCGTCGCGCGCGACGGTCTCGCGGGAAGGAATATCGACCACGGTATTCTCCGACAGCAGCGGCCATCCGAGGTTGATGTGGTACAAAATCATGTGCGGCTGCTCGACGAACGACTCGTTAGTGACGGTGTCTTCGAGCAAAAATGACGTAGTGCCGACCTCAGCCGAAATCGTGCGCTGAAGCGTGAGGTTCTCGCCGAAGACGGCGGCCTGGCGGGTGACGGCCTCGACCACAACTTCGCTGTCAGTTGCTTCGGCACGGGTGACGCGAGCTTTCTGCGCACCAATACGACCGTGCAATCCCAAGGTCTGACCCGCGTCCTCACCGGCCGGCCCGAACGTGTCGAGGCCACAGGTGGCGAGCAGTCCTCCGCCGAAGGTGCGCAACCAGCCAGCACCCTCGGGCTCAAACGCTTCGGGGGCGGTGATCTCGGTCGGCGAGATCCACGCGATGGGGATGCCGTCGAACGTGACCTGCCCAATGTCGAGCGCGCGGTCCGGATGAAGTTCGACCTCCATCCCGCTGCCGTTCACCATCCGGAGTCGACGAGCACCCCGCGCAGGCCCCTCGGCCTCCACGAAGCTATCGAGTCGAACGACCTGAGAGAGCGAACCTACGCGCTCTCTCAGGGCCGTTCCCTCGCGACCAAAAACGTTAGACATGGAGTCCCAATTCGGCGTTCTCAGGACCGAAGTGCTTGAGAATGACGAGGTCTTGAGTAGCGGAACGGTTGGTGATGGTGACGCCGGCGCGGGCAGCAGCCTCGGTGACGAAGAACTCGTCTTGGCTGAGCTGTCCGAAACGGATGAGCGTGGCGGCGGCGATGTCGTGGTTGCCGAGTGTTCCGGTTCCCTGCACAGCGATGAGGCCGTAAGCGTCGGCATCCGTCACGGTGACGGACTGGCCGGGGCGAACCGTAAGCTCCTTGGCGCTGAAGTGCGGCGAGCGGTACACGATCCACTTTTCAACGTAGGCAGTCTCGCCATCAGCCAACGACTGTGCGGTCGAGTACGGCGCCATGAAGCGGTTCGTGACGAAGTTGGGGTCGGTGTTCTTTTCCCAGTCGAGTAAGGAAATGATGAAGTCGAAGTCGCCGTGGTGCTCCGGCGGAACATCCTTCCAGAGCAGTTCTTCGGGAACCTCACGGTTGTTGCTCCACGACTCACACATGCAGAAGACGTCGCACGCGGCCTGGGGCTCGTAGGTGCAGATGCTGGCGGGAGCGTGCAGCACACCGGAGGGGATGTCCCAGCCGGTGCCGAGCTGAGTGCGGTAGCCGCGCGAAAGATCGGTGATGCGGTTGTCTCCACCATCGCCGAAGCGCATGAGGCGGGCTTTCACCTGATCGGTGGTGACCTCAGGCTGGAAACCGAGGAACGAGATCGGCTGGTCGCCCAGGTGGTTGTTCATGTGAGGCGAGTAGTAGTAGGCCTCGGGCTTGCCTGGCTTGTCGACGAGCGCTGCTTTTTCGTCGGTGTGGTGCACGTGGAAGGGAAGAGCCTGCTGGTTGTCGAAGAACTTCGAGTACATCGGCCACTTCTCGTGCTGCGTCCAGAGACGCTCACCGATCGCTTCGCCCTTGTGGTGTCCCACGAACTCGTCGAACGGAAGCAGCGCTCCACCATCGGGGTCAACGACGAGGCTGAGGCCTTCATTGGCTCCTGTGAGAGGTCCGTTGTCGGCGCGAACGGCGGAGGAGAGCCAGCGCTCATCGATGCCGCCACGGCCTTGGGCGAAGGGGAAGTAGTCATCCGGGTGAAGACGGATGCGGCGGCCGGGAGTGCAGAACGCGCGGGGAACCCAGGTGGGGGCGAGCTGAACAATGCCCTGCCCTGCTTCCAGTGCGCGATCCATTCCGGATGCGCTGGATGCGACGTTCTCGTACGCTCCATCAACCATGTGCGATTCTCCTTCTTCCGAGCCGGTGCTGCAGCTGGGCGAATCGCACAGGCTGCTCTGCCTTATCAAGTTCATATCTGGTTCAATGAACCGGTGTTCAGTGAACCTATCATTCGTTACGGGACAGTGTCAACGCTCATCTGAATTGGCATAGATTCGGGCGGATGACGCACCGCGCTGTGTAACTACTCGTGGGTTGTAACATGAAATCTCACACGATCTTCGAGGAGCACCATGGCCACTGTCGGCACCCTGGGCGCACAACAACGCAGAGCGATGCTGCAAGAGCGCCTCAACCACGACGGCGCTCTGCGTCTCGACGACATCGCAGACGAACTCTCGGTCTCCGCCATGACCGTTCGGCGCGACCTCGACGACATGGAAGCCGAAGGCCTCCTGCGTCGCGTACGTGGTGGCGCGATCTCTATCGCCGGGCCCCGCCCCTTTGACGAACGCCGGGCAGTGCGCTCCCGCGCCAAGCAGGTCATCGCTAGCAAAGCCGCCGCCCTCATCCCCCAGTCGGGCTCGATTGCGCTCGACGCCTCCACCACCACCGGCACCATCGCCAGCACACTTGGCCAACGCGAAGGCCTCTCGGTGGCGACCAACTCCCTCGAAAACTTTGTGGTGCTGCGAGCGATTCCCGGCGTCAGCGGAATGGTCACCGGCGGCGAATCAGAGCCGAACACCGAAAGCCTGGTGGGGCTCCTCGCCTGCCAGGGTGCGGGATCCGTTCTGTATTCACGGTTTTTCTCCTCGGCGAGCGCCGTTGACCCGGTACTCGGCAGCTCGGAGGTTTCGCTGGCGGAGAGCCAAGTGAAGCAGGCCTTCGCGAGTGCTGCCCGCGAAACGATCCTCTGCGTTGATTCGTCGAAGCTCGATGACCGCTCGATCTCTGTGAGCTTCAATTTGCGCGACGTGGCCATGCTCATCACTGAACTTGACCCGCGCGACTCTCGCCTCGACGCGTACCGCGAGCATGTTGAGTTGCTGTGATGCCCCCTTGCGCTTCAGCGTAAGTTATTGTTAGATTTCACAAATACTTACAAACGCGACGACACAGGACACTCGGATGACAAACCCCACTGCAGCTGAACTCATCGCACGCTCGAACCGTCTCGGTTCCGATCCGCGCGTCACCAACTACGCCGGCGGCAACACGTCGGCCAAGGGCACCGAAACGGATCCCGTGACTGGCGAGCCCATCGAGCTCATGTGGGTAAAGGGCTCAGGCGGAGACCTCGGCACCCTGAAGGAAGCCGGCCTCGCCGTGCTGCGCCTCGACCGCCTACGTTCGATGACGAACGTCTACCCGGGCATCGACCGCGAAGACGAAATGGTTGCCGCGTTCGACTACACGCTTCACGGTAAGGGTGGCGCCGCGCCCTCCATCGACACCGCCATGCACGGACTCGTGGATGCTGCGCACGTCGACCACTTGCACCCCGACTCCGGTATCGCCATTGCGACCGCCAAGGATGGCAAGAAGCTCACCAAGAAGGCGTTCGGCGACAAGGTTGTCTGGGTTGACTGGCGCCGCCCCGGCTTCCAGCTCGGACTCGACATCGCTGAGATCAAGGCAAAGAACCCGAAGGCGATCGGCTGCATCCTCGGTGGTCACGGCATCACCGCGTGGGGCGACACAAGCGACGAAGCAGAAGCCAACAGCCTCTGGATCATCACCACCGCCGAAGAATTCATCGAGGCTAAGGGTAAGAAGGCCCCGTTCGGTCGCACCGTCGCCAAGAACGCCGCGCTGCCCGAAGAGGAGCGTCGCACCAAGGCCGCCGCCCTCGCCGCCACCGTCCGCGGCATCGCCAGCCACGACCGCCCCATGGTCGGCCACTTCACCGACGCGGATGTCGTTCTCGACTTCCTGGCCTCCGCCAATGCCCCCAAGCTCGCCGCCCTCGGCACGAGCTGCCCCGACCACTTCTTGCGCACCAAGGTGAAGCCACTGCTGCTCGACCTGCCCGCGAACGCCTCGATCGAGAAGAGCATCGAGCGTCTGAAGGAACTCCACGAGGAGTACCGCAAGGACTACACCGCGTACTACGACAAGTACGCCACCGACGACTCCCCCGAGATCCGTGGCGCCGACCCGCTCATCGTTCTCGTTCCCGGTGTCGGCATGTTCAGCTACGGCGCCAACAAGCAGACCGCCCGCGTGGCTGGCGAGTTCTACGTGAACGCCATCAACGTCATGCGCGGCGCCGAAGCCCTCTCGACTTATGCGCCCATCAGCGATGCCGAGAAGTTCAACATCGAATACTGGGCACTCGAAGAAGCCAAGCTGCAGCGGATGCCGAAGCCCAAGTCGCACGCGACGCGCGTCGCTCTCGTGACGGGCGCAGCATCCGGAATCGGCAAGGCCATCGCTACTCGCCTCGCAGCGGATGGCGCCTGCGTCGTCATTGCTGACCTCGACCTTGAGAAGGCCCAGGCCGCTGCCGCCGAAATCGGCAACACGGATGTCGCCATCGGCCTCAAGGTCAACGTGACCGACGCCGCAGCGATCGAGCGCATGGTGCAGGATGCCGTCCTCGCTTTCGGCGGTATCGACATCGTCGTGAACAATGCGGGCGTTTCGCTCTCGAAGCCCCTACTGGAGACCACCGAGCAGGATTGGGACTTCCAGCACGACATCATGGCCAAGGGTTCGTTCCTGGTCTCGAAGGCCACCGCGCCGGTTCTCATCGAGCAGGCCATGGGCGGCGATGTCATTTACATCTCGTCGAAGAACGCGGTCTTCGCTGGCCCTAACAACATTGCGTACTCGGCCACGAAGGCTGACCAGGCTCACCAGGTGCGACTGCTCGCGGTCGAGCTGGGCGAGCACGGCGTGAAGGTCAACGGCATCAACCCCGATGGCGTTGTACGCGGTTCGGGAATCTTTGCGGCAGGCTGGGGCGCTAACCGCGCCAAGACCTACGGTGTTGAAGAAGAAGACCTCGGCAAGTTCTACGCTCAGCGCACGATCCTCAAGCGTGAGGTTCTGCCCGAGAACGTTGCCAACGCCGTCTCGGTGCTCACGGGCCCCGACCTCAGCCACACCACGGGACTTCACATCCCCGTTGATGCTGGTGTTGCGGCGGCCTTCCTCCGATGAACGCGAAAGTTGTCGCCGCGGTCGATCTGGGTGCGACCAGTGGCCGAGTCATGCTCGGCCACGTGGGTCACAACGAGCTCACGGTTCGCCCCGTGGCACGTTTTCCCAACGGGCCAGTACGTCGCGTCGATGGCTTGCACTGGGACATTGATGCGCTCTACTCGAGTGTTCTCGCCGGTTTGGCGGCTGCAGTTCGTGACGAGCCGCAGTTGTCGAGCATCGGCGTGGACTCGTGGGCGGTTGACTATGCGTTGATGGCGGGTGGGCAGATGATTGCTCCCCCGTTCCATTACCGCGATGACCGCACGGCCGCGGGTGTGGAGCGCGTGCACGCGATTGCTGATCACGCTGAGCTCTACGGCTCCAACGGTCTGCAGTTCCTTCCCTTTAACACGCTGTACCAGTTCGCTGCCGAGCAGAACCTTGCCGATGCCGATGGTTTCTTGCTCGTCCCTGACCTCATCAACTACTGGTTGACGGGCCGCCAGGTCGCTGAACAGACCAACGCCTCGACGACCGGGCTGCTGAATCTGGCGACCGGCCAGTGGGATGACGCGCTCATCGAGAAGCTCGGATACTCCCGCAGCCTCTTCCCTGAGCTAGTTACTCCCGGCACGACGCTGGGGCCAGTGCGCGACGAGCTCGGCATCCGTGCCGACGTGGTCGCTGTCGGATCGCACGACACGGCATCCGCTGTCATGGCTGTTCCGGCCACGAACGACGACTTTGCGTACATCTCGTGTGGCACGTGGGGTCTCGTCGGCGTCGAGCTGAACTCCCCCGTGCTCACCGAAGCCAGCCGGGCTGCTAACTTCACCAACGAGGGCGGTGTCGACGGACGCGTGCGCTACCTGCACAACGTCATGGGCCTGTGGCTGCTGAGCGAGTGCGTGCGCGACTGGCAGAAGGATGACGCTAGCGTCGACCTTCTCGAGCTGTTGGCGGCGGCATCCGCTCTCGCGACACCGGTGCCGATTTTCGATGCCAACGACCCACGCTTCCTTGCTCCCGATGGCATGCCCGCGCGCATCGCCGCGTGGTGCACCGAACACGATGTGGCTGTTCCGCAGTCGCGCGTGGAGTTTGTGCGCAGCATCATCGAGAGCCTCAGCGTTGCTTTCGTGGATGCCGTACACACGGCCTCAGAACTCTCCGGAAAGTCGGTGTCGGTCATCCATATCGTCGGCGGTGGCTCGCAGAACGAGTTGCTCTGCCAGCTGATCGCGGACCGCAGCGGAATGCCGGTGCTCGCTGGCCCCGTAGAGGCCACGGCTATTGGCAACGTGCTCGTTCAGGCACGCGCCCAGGGGTTTGTCGAGGGCTCGTTGGAGGCGTTGCGCAGCCTGGTGGCTGCCGCGTTCTCGCCGAAGCGTTACTTGCCGCGTTCGCGGTAGCATCCAATTTCGCTTAACGACGTAGCGCCGACCACCGATCAATTCGGTAGTCGGCGCTTCGTCATTTAACGGGCGTCAGCTCGCCTTAGCCTTCGTCAAGCATCGGGTACGTGAGCCCGATCTGGCGACGGATTTCGTCGAGCGTGTGCATGATCTCGATGCTCTCGCTCGGCGAGAGGATGTCGTTGGTCAGCTCGCCAGCGGCGACGAGGCGCTCGAGTTCGGCGGCTTGGAATTGCATGCCGCGACCCGTGGTGCTGCCGTCGAACTCTTCGACGAGGTTGCCCTCGCCGTCGAAGCGAGTGAAGGTCGTGGGGGCGTAGAACGTCTCATCGATTTCGATACGGCCTTCGGTGCCCACAATGACGGCGCGCGTAGGGCCGCGCAGGTCGAGGGTGGTCTGCAGCACTGCTTGAGCTTCGGTGCCGTAGCTGAAGATCATCGAGGTCTGGCGGTCGACATCCGTACCGGTCTTGGTAGCCACAGCCACGAGGCTTGAGGGTGCGCCCAGTATGTCGTACGCGAACGACACGGGGTAGATGCCGAGGTCGAGCAGCGCGCCGCCGCCCAAGAGCGGGTTATTGATGCGGTGCAGCGGATCGCTGGGCAGGTTCTGGTTGTGGTCCGCGATCACGCTGCGAATCGTTCCGAGCGCGCCCTCGGCGATGAGCTCGCGGATGCGCACCATGTGCGGCAGGTAGCGGGTCCACATGGCTTCCAACACAACAAGGTTCTGTTCGTTTGCCCGGGCCACGACGTTCTCGGCCTGGGCCGCGTTCATCGTGAAGACCTTCTCTACGAGCACGTGCTTGCCGGCGTTGAGCGCGAGCAGCGCGTGCTCTTCGTGGAAGGGGTGGGGAGTCGCAACGTAGATGGCGTCGACGTTGGGGTCAGCAACGAGGTCTTCGTAGCTGCCGTGAGCGGTCGGGATGCCGTACTCGGCGGCGAACTTGTCTGCCGATTCTTGAGTGCGTGATCCGACCGCGACGACCTTGTGGCCGTGCTCGTTCAGGTCACTGGTTTGAAGGGTAGCGATCCATCCGGTGCCCAGAATTCCCCATGCCACTTGCTTCGTCATGCCATCTCCTTTGTTGCGCACGAAAACATACGTCGCCAATGTAGCAGGGGCCTATTTCACTTTGTCTTACATTCTGTTAGATTGTCTGACAATCCCCGTCAGCGCAGAAGGAGCAACCATGATCGAGAACGCCGCCGTGCTTCCCGAAACCGTTGCCCAAAAACTTCGTGCCGACATCATTGCTCAGCGCGATGCCCCCGGCTCTGCCATCACCGAGTCGGCCGTCGCCCTCCGCTTCGGCGTCGCCCGCCCCACCGCGCGCATCGCCATTGACCGCCTGGTCGCCGACGGCATCCTGCGTCGCGAAGCCCACCGGGCCGCACGCGTGCCCGAGCTCAGCTACGACGACGTGCTCGACCTCTTTGACACCCGCTCCATCGTGGAGACCGCCGCCATGGCTGCGTTAGCCGAAGCCGGCGCGATCCCGGCGGAGGCGCTGGCAGCCCACCGGGCGCTGACTGCTACCGACGATTTCGCTCACTACGACATCCAGTTTCACCGCGCGCTCGTCGCCGGTCAGCCCAGCCCCCGCCTCACCCGCCTGCACGAACTGCTCATGGGCGAAGTCGAGTTGTGCATTGGGCAGGTTCAATCCGCCCAACTCATCACCGCCCACGAGGTGGCCGAACAACACCAGGGCATCCTCGATGCCATCACCGCCGGGGATGCCGCCACAGCGGAGCGCCTCACCCGCGACCACATTCTGGGGGCGCGCGATCGCCTCCTCACCCACCTCGACACCTCCAACTAAAGGAACCCCATGGTTAAGCGTCAGTTCCCGAACCCCATCGAGCTTGCGAAGCTCATGAAGTTCAAGGCACCAGAACTCAACGGCAAGAAGCGCCGCCTCGATAGCGCCCTCACGATTTACGACCTCAAAGCCATCGCTCAGCGTCGCACCCCCAAGGCCGCCTACGACTACACGGATGGCTCGGCCGAAGGCGAAATCTCGCTCAGCCGGGCGCGCCAGGCTTTCGAGGACATCGAGTTTCACCCGTCGATCCTTCGTGACGCCTCGAACGTCTCGACCACGACTCAGGTTCTCGGCGGCACTTCCGCGATGCCGTTCGGTATTGCGCCAACGGGATTCACGCGCCTCATGCAGACCGAAGGCGAGATTGCTGGCGCGGGCGCAGCAGCGGCAGCGGGCATTCCGTTCACCCTCTCGACGCTCGGCACGACATCCATTGAAGATGTGAAGGCCGCGAACCCGAACGGTCGCAACTGGTTCCAGCTGTACGTCATGCGCGAGCGCGAAATCTCGTACGGACTCGTCGAACGTGCGGCTGCTGCCGGCTACGACACCCTCATGTTCACCGTCGACACCCCCATCGCCGGCGCCCGTCTTCGGGACACTCGCAACGGATTCTCGATCCCGCCGCAGCTAACGCTCGGCACGATCGCTAATGCGATCCCCCGCCCGTGGTGGTGGTTCGACTTCCTCACGACTCCCCCGCTGGAGTTTGCCTCGCTCTCCTCGACCGGCGGCCGCACCGTCGGCGAACTGCTCAACTCGGCGATGGATCCGTCGATCAACTACGAGGACCTCAAGGTCATCCGCGCCATGTGGCCGGGCAAGATCGTCATCAAGGGAGTGCAAAACCTCGAAGATTCGAAGCGCCTTGCTGACCTCGGCGTTGACGGTATCCTGCTCTCGAACCACGGTGGCCGCCAGCTCGACCGTGCGCCCATCCCCTTCCACCTGCTGCCCGAGGTCGCCCGCGAGGTCGGCAACGACGTCGAAGTGATGGTCGACACCGGCATCATGAACGGTGCGGATGTCGTAGCCTCGATGGCGCTCGGTGCCAAGTTCACCCTCATCGGCCGGGCCTACCTCTACGGACTCATGGCCGGAGGCCGCGAAGGCGTCGATCGCACGATCGAGATTCTCTCCAGCCAAATCGTGCGCACCATGAAACTGCTGGAAGTCACCAGCATCGAAGAGCTCGAGCCCAAGCACGTCACCCAGCTGCAGCGCTTGGCTCCCCGAGCCGTCGCGCCGAGTGCTGCCGCCGCGGTTCCGGCTAAGCGCGCTGCGCCGCGCAAGGCTGCTGCCACGAAGGCCACACCAGCGACAAAGAAAGCCACTCCGGCGAAAGCCACGATCGCAAGCACGACTCGCACAGGATCCGCGAAAGCCGCACCGAAGAAGCCCGCGGCCAAGAAGCCTGCTTCCAAATAACTAGGCCACTCGCGCCGCAGGTTGTGGTGGGTTGCCGCGCGAGTTCTCTGTCCCCGCCGGGTCTAGCTTCTGACGTTCGTCAGCTAGCACCCTGCGGGGCATAGGGTTGGACACCGTGACTCAACCTTCTCTCGCAACTCCGCCGCCTGTGTGGCGCGCACCCGGGATGCCCGCGCTGCTGGTGTTGACGGCGGCAGGGTTCGGCGGGTTCGTTGTTCTCATTCCTGTCGCTCCGTTGTGGGCGATCCAGGGCGGAGCAACGGAAGCCGGCTCGGGTTGGGTCAACGGAATCCTCCTGCTCGTTACCGTGATGACGCAACCCTTCGTGCCTCGCCTTCTGGCGCGATTGGGCACAGGGCGAGTGCTGGCTGCGGGGCTCGCGCTGCTCGGAGTTCCGCCACTGCTCCTGCTTGTCTCTGATCAGCTGGCGTGGATTCTCGCGATTTCAGCGGTGCGCGGGGTCGGCTTCGGCATCCTCACTGTCACAGGGTCGACCGTGGTGGCAAACCTCGTCGATCGCACCCAGCATGGCGCCGCGGTCGGCATCTACGGTGCCTCAATCGCGATTCCGCAGATTCTGCTCGTGCCAGCCGCGACGCTCCTTGCCGACACCGTTGGCTTCTGGTCCGTCTTCGCTCTCGGCGCGCTCCCCCTTCTCGGCATCAGCTCGGCACCCCGGCTGGCCCGTATTTTGCGCGAGCAAGCAGCCGAGCGCGAAGCCCTACCAGCCACCGGTGCGACGCCAATCGTTCCCCCACCCGGCGGCAAATCTCCCAGATGGATGCTCGCCGTCACGCTCCTGCGCCCCATGATGCTGCTGAGCGGCGTCACCCTTGCCGGCGGCGCCTTGATCACCTTTGCGCCACAAATGAGCTCCTCAGCAGCGGCAACCGCAGGCTCTCTCGCTCTGCTCACCCTGAGCGCCGCTGTCACCCGGTGGGCCATTGGCGGGCTCTCTGACCGTTTCGGCGCCAACCGCTTCCTGTGGCCCCTCGTCATCATCGCGGTCGCGGGCCTGCTCGCGATTGCCGCAGCCGTGCAGAATCCGGCCGCCACCGGCATCCTGTTGTTCCTCGTCGGTATGACCCTCGTCGGTATTGCCTACGGCGGCCTGCAAAACCTGACTCTCGTGATCTCGCTTGCCGCCGTTCCGCGCAAGCAGTACGGCACCGCTAGCGCCGTGTGGAACATCGGCTTCGATCTCGGAACAGCGCTCGGCTCCGTGCTCGTCGGAACCCTCGCGACCGCATTCGGCTTCCCGCCCGCCATCTTGGTAGCCGCCGCAATCTCCCTACTCACGCTGCCACTCGCGTTCAGGCGCGGGCCGAAGGTCACCGCCTAGCTAAAGCGCGAGGCACCATCAGCAATGCTCGAAGGTGTACTCGGCTGAGCCGGGCGACGTGAGATCGCGATCCCGCAGTATCGTGATGGGCGGTGTCGCGGCATCCGCACACACCTCGCTGAACGGGCGTCGCAGCTCATCGGTGTACTCGATGTCGATAACGGCATCACCATAAAAGCCGGTAAAGTCGCCGCACTCTGAGTACTGGTCGCACTCCTCCGCGATCGCGAAGTCGAACCCGATGGCGGATGCCTCCTCCCCCAGCAGCTCGGCCGAATTCTTCTGGGCTACCGCGAGTCCGCTGCTGTGGCCGAGCTGCACGAACAGCGTGGCCATTGCTACCGCCTGCTCGCGCTCAAGAACCCCGTCGGAGCGCGTGTAGCTGTCGAGGTTATCGAACTCGACTGCTGCGAAACCCTTACCTGCGCAGCCCTCAATCAGCGGCGCCATCCGCGCGGCGATAGCGTCGCGATTGCTGGCGGTACGGATGTCGAGCAGCGTTTCATCCGGCCAGTTCGCATCGATTACCGGGTCGCCTTCGGCATCGCGCAGCAGCAGCTCGCTCGGCCACGACTCCCCCGGTTGCGACTGGAACCCGTTGAGGTAACAAATGGAATAGGCGCCGGCGAGCGGTTCTTCGCTGGCGTCGCGCACGACGACGGTGACGGCAGCGTCGGGCTCGTACGCGCCGCCGAGCTGGTAGTCCGCGACGGCGCCCGCGGCGAAAAGACTCGGTGAGGCGGTAGCGGCGGGAGGGGCGCTGGGTTCAGTTGTTAGAGGAGCTGAGGCCGAGCATCCGGCCAGCACGACGAACACCGCCGCGACACAGAGCGCAGGCAGCAAGGATCGCCGCGCGCGCACTGTCATGCGGTCGAGCTTAGGCCGCTCCGGTGCGACGCGAGATGTAGGTCGCACGCATGTGGGAGCGGTGAGGTGGCAACTCTGCCCGAATGAGCGCGAAGCTCGAAACGATTGCCAGCAGAGCAGAAAGACCCAACACCAGAGTCGGAAGCGGCGGGATGCCCGCGGCTACGTCAAGCCCGGTGCCGGCCACGATCAGCCAGACGGCGGCTGCCGCAGCGGCGGTAAGGCTCGCCAGAAGAACAACTACCCACCCGAATACTTTCCTATTCATAATTGCCCCCGTGCTTTCAGTTCTGCCTGGTTAATGCGACTGTGTAGCGTGAGCGAAAGCCTGAGGCTTTCTCTCTACTTGAACGCTAGACCCCAAATGGGGGCCAATCTAGTCGTCATTAATGCGGACTAGCTTGTGTCGCTCTAAGCAAGCCGCAGCAACCGTGCGCGCAACTCTTTCGGCGTTGATTCGGGCATTGCTGAGGAGAGCTCGCTGCGTTGGGGAAGCGCGCCTCCCTCAGAAACGATCGTGATGGCGCGGGCGAGGCTGCCACGGCCGACGTGCACGAGGGCGTTGTCGTCGGCATGCATTTCGAGCAGCAGCGCGACTTCGCGGGACGCATTTCGCGCCGTGGGCAGCCACGGCAACGACAGCTTCCACGCGGTGAAGAAAATCAGCACGATGTCATGACGCAATCGCACATGGGCGCGTTCGTGTTCGATCACCGCCTGGAGTTCTTCTTCGTCGAGCAACTGCAGCAGACCGGCGCTCAACACGGTGATGGAGGTGAGCGCACCCGGGAGGCAGTACGCGACCGGGGCCGGAGTGTCGATGAGGCGCGTACCAGGGCGGCCAGCAATTGGTTCGCTCAAGAGGGTGATGAGTTGTGAGTGGCGGGCTCGCTCACGCTCCGCGTAGACGACGGTGACGAGGAGATTGAGCAGCAGGTGCGCGGTGAGGAAGAGAGCTCCCGAGAGTGCCAGTAGCGACCACACCGACGAACCTTCGGGGAGTTCGTTGTGGGTGACGAAGCGCCACATGCCGGTTGCGGCATCCGGAAGATCGGTGGCGAAGGTGGCCGCACCGAGCAGCACGAGAGAACCAATCATGCTGAAGCCACCGATGAGGGCCACAAGTTGCCACACCAGCAGTCCGAGTGCGGGGCGACGGTAGGCCCACCGCGCACCGGGAAGGATCACCGGCACAGGCCAAGCCAAGAGGATGGCGATGACTCCGAGCGTGATCGCCGCGGCTACCACCGTTAGCGCCCGGCGAGAATACGGCGGAGGGTCTCAGCTTCTTCGTTGGAGACTTGCCCGACGAAACGCTCAAGAACAGCGGTGCGATCGTTGGCCCCGCCCAAGACTTCGTGCATGAGGTCGGCCATATGTTCAGCACGAACCGATGCTGCGCGGTAACGGTGCGGGCGCACATCTCGCTCGCGCACTACATAACTCTTCTTTTCAAGGCGAGAAAGTACCGTGAGAATAGTGGTGGCGGCGAGTTCGCGGCCCGACGATTCAGGGGACGCCAAAGCGGCCTGCAAATCGTAGGCTGAGAGACTTTCGGCGCTCGCCCACAGCAGGTCCATGACACTGCGTTCGAGTTCACCAAGCGAATTCATAAACGAATTCTACCCTAAGTAGAAATAACTTCTACGAGGGTGTAGAAATGTTATACAGCACTTACCCAGCTAAAACATTGGCTGCTGTTACGAGGGCAATCGTCACAATTAGAGAGGCCAGGAGTGGACCCCCTAGAGATCGCCAGATGGCAATTCGGAATTACTACCGTTTACCACTTCATCATGGTTCCGCTTACGTTGGGTCTCGGCCCTATCGTTGCGCTCATGCAAACCCAGTGGGTGCGCACCGGCGACGAAAAGTGGCTGCGCATGACCAAGTTCTGGGGCAAGTTGTACCTCATCAACTTCATCATGGGTGTGGCCACGGGCCTCGTTCAGGAGTTCCAGTTCGGCATGGCGTGGAGCGAGTATTCCCGTTACGTTGGTGACGTCTTCGGCGCACCGCTCGCGATGGAAGGCCTGCTCGCTTTCTTCTTCGAGTCCGTCTTCCTTGGCCTCTGGATCTTCGGCTGGAGCCGCCTCCCCAAGAAGCTTCACCTTGCAACCCTCTGGATCGCTGTTGCCGGTTCGATCGTTTCCGCCTTCTTCATCATCGTGGCGAACTCGTGGATGCAGCACCCGGTTGGTGTTGAACTCATCGATGGCCGCCCCGTCATGACCGACATTTGGGCCGTGCTCACCAACAACACCGCCCTCTCCGCTTTCTCTCACACGGTCACCGGCGCTATCGCCGTCGGTGCTGGCTTCGTCGTCGGCATCTCCTGGTACCAGCTCTGGCAGCGCCGTCGCGACGGAATCGACACGGTGGATGCAACGGGTCGTGTCGTCGTCGGCGAAAACCTCAGCATCCCCGGCCGCGACCGCAAGGACCACAGCGTCTGGATCAAGAGCATCCGCATCGGTGCCGTCATCGCGATCCTCGGGTTCGGTGCGCTCTCCATTACCGGCGACCTTCAGGCCAAGCTCATGTTTGAACAGCAGCCCCTGAAGATGGCAGCCGCTGAAGCCGCGTGCCACGACGGCACGAGCTTCTCAGTGCTTTCGATTGGTCCGCTCGGAGGCCAAGACTGTGAAGATGTCGTGGGCATTATTGAAATTCCGGGGTTGCTCTCGTTTCTCGCTCACGGCGATTTCGATACCGAAATTCAGGGTGTGAACACCCTCATCCCGCAGTACCAAGAGTTGTACGGCACCAACCTCCCCGATGACCCGCTGTATGGCGAGCGTGCCGGCCAGGAGATCGACTACCTCCCTCTCATGGAAGTCACCTACTGGGGCTTCCGCCTCATGATCGGCTTCGGGATGCTCGCGGCAGGGTTTGCAGCCCTTACGCTCTGGATCGTTCGCAAGGGCACCGTGCCGCAGTCGAAGTTCCTCATGGGAACAGCGCTGCTCAGCATCGCAGCCCCCTTCGGCGCCAACATCGCCGGCTGGGTCTTCACCGAGATGGGCCGCCAACCTTTCGTGGTCGTGCCCAACCCGACGCCCGGTGGCATTGACGGTGTCTACATGTTCACCGCCGCCGCCGTCTCCCCCGGCGTCAGCGGCGAAGAGATCATCTTCTCGCTCGCCGCGCTTGCTCTCGTCTATGCCTTCCTGATGGTCTTCGAGATCAAGCTGCTGGTCAAGTACGTACGCGGTGGCGTTGCCTCGGCAATGCCTGAGCTCGGGCATCCAGAAGACGACGGCAGCGACCCTGACGATCCCAACAAACCAGACAAGCGCGACGACGTTCTCGCGTTCGCCTACTAAGCAGAAGGGCAGCTACTCATGGATCTTCCTACACTCTGGTTTATCGCGATCGCCGCTTTGTGGATCGGCTACCTCCTTCTCGAAGGCTTCGACCTCGGTGTCGGCATGCTGTTGCTCTTCAGCACCCGCAAAGACCGCGAACGTCGCCTCATGCTCAATGCCATCGGCCCGGTCTGGGACGGCAACGAGGTCTGGCTCATCACGGCCGGAGCCGCCACCTTCGCAGCATTCCCGTTTTGGTATGCATCACTCTTCTCGGCGCTCTACATCCCGCTGACGATTGTGCTCGTGAGCCTGATCTTCCGCGCGGTTGCTATTGAATACCGCGGTAAGGGCTCCACCGACAAGTGGCGCATGTGGTGGGATCGCGCTCTCGGGCTCGGCTCGCTCGGTTCCGCTTTCGGTATCGGTGCGGCGCTCGCGCTGACCACCACCGGCCTCCCGATCGACGCGAACGGTGACCGCGTTGGCGGTGCTTTCGCGTGGTTCACTCCGTATGCCGTGCTCGGTGGCCTTGCCGTTGTCGGTTTCGCTCTCGTGCACGCCTCCGTCTTCCTCGGCCTCAAGACCGATGGCGACGTGCGCGTCCGCGCCCGCAACTTCGTCGTGCGCTGGAGCCCCGTTGCTCTGCTGCCGATCGTGGCGTGGGTACTCATCATTCAGTTCCAGAACGGCACCCTCATCACGTGGTTGCTTGTTGTGGTCGCGGTGATCGCGGTCGTCTTCGGTTGGATCAGTGCGCGAGCCGGGCGTGAAGGCTGGGCCTTTGTGGGCATCGCAGCGTTCTTGGTCGCGGGAGCGTCATCCATCTTCGCCGCGGTCTACCCCGTAGTGCTGCCGTCGACGATCGACCCCGCGTTCAACCTGACGATCTCCAACGCGGCGAGTGGCGAATATACCCTCGGCGTGATGAGTGTCGTGACCGCCTTTGGACTGCCGCTGGTCTTCATCTACCAGGGCTGGACCTACTGGGTGTTCCGCAACCGTCTGAGCGAGCACCACCTCCCCGAGGCTCACATTGTGAAGCCCGCGGTTGCCCCCGCTTCTTCAGCTAGCTAGGGCACGATGGAGGGCATGAGAGCCAAACTCCACGAACGACTCGCAGCAGGCTTCGGCCCGGGCGGTGTGCACACACTGTTCGGGCTGGGGCTGCTGTCGTCCCTCAAGGGATTGGCCCTCGTGCTCATGGCCGAGGCCGTCGCTCGCGGCGTCGTCGGCGTTATTGAAGCGGATGCCGCAGCCTGGCAGTTCGCGATCATTCTGGGTATCGCCGCCGGCCTTCTCCGCGCCGCTACCGCCTGGGCTACTGAAAGTTTCGCGACCCGCGCCGCGCTCGGCGCCAAGGAGTCTCTGCGCCACGAACTCGCGGAGCGAGTACTCACCGGTTCCGATGCTCGCCCGGGCGCAAGCACCGCGATTGCAACGGTCGGGCTCGACGAGCTCGACAACTACTTCCGCGTGGTGCTGCCGGCGATCGTCACGACCGCAACGGTTCCGCTGCTGATTGGCGCGCGCATCCTCTCGGTCGACTGGGTGAGTGCGCTCATCATTGTGCTGACCGTTCCGCTCGTGCCGGTATTCATGATTCTTGTGGGCGGGCACACGCGCGAGCGAGCCGATGCCGCCAGCGCCAGCCTCGAACGTCTCTCCGACCACCTCGTTGAGCTCGCCCGTGGCCTTCCCGTTCTGGTGGGACTTGGCCGCGTTGCGGAGCAGTCGAAAGCGCTGCGGTCGATCTCCGCCGAGAATCGTACGAAGACGATGGAAACCTTGCGCACCGCCTTCCTCTCCGCGCTCGTTCTGGAACTCATCGCGACCATTTCGGTTGCGGTCGTCGCTGTTTTCGTCGGCGTTCGACTCGTGGATGGTCAGCTCTCCCTCACCGTCGGCCTCATCGCTCTCGTGCTCGCGCCCGAGTGTTTCGCACCCTTCCGCGAGTTGGGTGCCGCGTTCCACTCCTCCGAGAATGGACTCACCGCTCTGCGCCGCGCCCGCGCGATCATCGATGCGCCGCGCGCTCGGGAGCACCGCCAAAGTGCTGGTGGTTTCCGGGTCGTGAACCTCACGATCGCGTATGAGGGTCGTGCCCTTCCCGCGGTCGACGAGCTCAGCTTTCGCGCCGCGCCCGGCACCATCACTGCTCTGGATGGGCCAAGCGGCAGCGGAAAATCCAGTGTTCTAGAGGTGCTGGCGGGCAATCGCGAGCCGAGCGGCGGCAGCGTGTGGGGCATCGACGTCTCCCGTGTGGCGTGGGTTCCGCAGCATCCGCACACCGTCGCTGACACCGTGATCGACGAACTTCGCCTGTACAGCAGCGACGAAAAGGCCATCAAGTCGGTGCTGCTCGACCTCGGTCTCACCGGTGTCGCCGACGCCGACCCGCGCCAGGTAAGCCCCGGCGAGTTGCGCCGCATTGCCGTCGCGCGCGGACTGCTGCGCGTCGAAGCGGGCGCCACCCTGTTGCTACTCGATGAGCCGACCGCACACTTGGATCCGGCATCCGCTGCGCGTGTGGAAGCAGCGCTTGCTGAGCTTCGTGGTCGTCCCGTGACAGTGCTCGTTGCTTCGCACGAGTCGGGAATCGCCGCGTTGGCCGACCAGGTTGTGGAGGTGGGCGCTTCGGGCGGAACCCGCGCTGTTGAAGCTCGCGTTGATCCATTGACCGTGGGCGGCGACGTGGATGCTGACGCTCTCGACGCGCCCCGCACCACCCGCGCGACTCTCGCCAGCCTGCTCGAGTTTGTGCGCCCCACCCTCGGAACCCTCGTCGGAGCGATCGCTCTCGGCACCGGCGCGAGCCTCTTCGCTCTCTCCCTCACCGCCCTCTCGGGCTGGTTGATTGTACGGGCCAGCGAGCAGCCGCCGATCATGTTCTTGCTCGTCGCCATTGTGGGCGTGCGGTTCTTCGGAATCGGTCGTGCGGCACTGCGCTACGCCGAACGCCTCGCCACCCACCGCGCTGTGCTCGGCTCGGTGATTGAGCTGCGGGTTGCCCTCTGGAACGGTCTGGGTGCTCGCGCTCTGGGCTCGCGTGCTCTCGCGAATGGCGGGGTCGCGCTCGACTATCTCGTTGCTGCATCCGACCGAGTTCGCGATCTCGTTCCCCGCGTGGTGCTGCCTCCCGCTGTTGCTCTCGGCACCTCGCTCGCCGCCCTCATCGCCGTCGGGCTGCTGCACGCTCCCGCTGTTCCCGTGCTGCTCGCGGGTCTCGCCGTCGGGCTTGTGGCGGCGCCCATCATCGCCGTGATCGTGGACCGCTCGGCCGCCAACGGCATCGCCGAGGTGCAATCCCGCGTCGTGCGCGCCTTCGCCGCCATGACCGGTGCTGCCACCGACTTGCGCGCCAACGGTGTTGGTGGGCGGATGCTCGCCCGCCTCGATCACATCGACGCCGAAGCCGGCGCGCTCTCCCGCCGCAGCGCGCGCGCCCTCGGAATCGGCAACGCCGTCGTCGTACTCGCCTGCTCGGTGACCGCCGTCGCGATGCTGCCTGTAGCCGCGCCCGCCGTCATCGCCGGCACTCTGCCCATCGGCATCGTCGCGGTGCTCGTGCTCATCCCCATCGGGCTCGTTGACTCGCTCATCGCCTTCGTCGACTCCGTGCAGCAGTGGCCGGCGCTCAGCGCCGCGCTGGCGAAGGTGCGCGGGGTTACCGCAGGGATTGAGCGTGCGGATGGCGCTGGCGGTGCTGCTTCAGGCCGTGCTTCGGCAGACGACGCTGCGGCACGTAGCGCGGCGGGAACGCGACGCGGCAACCGCGCGCAGGCGGAAGGCGCGAACGCAGACCAGCCCCTCGGTGACGTGACCGTTCTTGAATTGCGCGAGCTCGGCATCCGCTGGCCGTCGAGCCCGACGCTGGCGTTCTCGGGCGCGACCGCCCGAGCTAAGCGTGGCGAGTGGCTTGTCGTGGAAGGGCCTTCGGGCGCAGGTAAGTCGACGTTGCTGGCCGCGCTGCTCGGGTATCTTCCGGCGGCCGCTGGTTCGTGGAGCCTCAATGGGGTGGATGCCCGCGAGCTCTCGCCCGAGCAATTGCGCGCGGCGGTGACGTGGTGCCCGCAGGAATCGCACCTCTTCGATTCGACGATTCGCGCGAACCTGCTGTTGGGCCGCGCGCACGACGATCAGCCGACCGAGCAGGAGCTTGTTGCGGTGCTGCGCCAGGTGGGTCTTGGCCCGCTCTTCGATTCGCTCGACCGCGGCCTCGACACGCGTGTGGGATCGGCGGGCGAAAGCCTCTCGGGCGGCGAGCGTCAGCGCCTCGCGGTTGCCCGCACTCTCCTCACCCGGGCGGATGTCGTACTTCTCGATGAGCCGACCGCCCACTTGGATGCCGCGAGCGCCGAGCAACTCATCACCGACCTGCGCACGGCTCTCGCCGACAAGATCGTGGTGCTCGTGAGCCATCACGACGATGAGCGTCGCGACGACGACGTCAGTCTGCGGCTCGGGGCGCGCGAGCAGGTTGCTACGGTCTAGCGCTCGCGCTTAACTCCCGAACAGGTCGCTCGCGACCGTCTTGTACACCGATTCCGGGTTCGAGGGGTGGTAGATGCCGGCGAGCACATCGCGTTGCAGGCGCGAGAGTTCGCTCGTGCTGCGGAAGGCTCCGCCCCCGGCTGAGCGCATCACCTGGTCAACAACGTGGCGTGCGGTTTCGATGCTGCGGTGCTTCACACCGGTCAGTTTGCGGAACCACCCAGCCCCGTGATCCACGAGTCCATCGACGTCATCGACGATGCTGTGCAGTTGGGGTTCGATCGCATCGAGCGCGAGGGCGGCATCCGCCATGCGCCAGCGCAGATCCGGATGCTCGGAGTATGCCTCTCCGGTGATAGCCGAGCTGCGGTGCTGCAGTGCTTCGACCCCGAGTTCGAGAGCGCGATCGGCGAGGCCCGCATAGACGGAGGCGATGAGCGGCAAGAAGTTGGCAAACACCGCGAAGATGAACGGATCGGCGTTGGGGCCGACGGGCAGCACGCGGGCTACCCGGTTCGCGGGAACGAAGGCGCCATCCAGCACCGTCGTGTGACTTTGGGTGGCGCGCATGCCGAGAGTGTCCCAGTCGCCGAGGGAGCGCCAGCCGGGCTCGTCGCGAGAGATGAAACCATGCACGAGGGTTTCAGTGCCATCGTCGGCGGTGTGCTTGCCGAAGAGGCCCAGCTGGGTCCACGCGGGAGACAGCGAGGTGAAGATCTTGGTGCCCGTGAACGCGTAACCGCCCTCGACGGTTTCGGCGGTGGTGAGGGAGTCCCACATGACGAGATCGTTGCCGGGTTCGCTCAAGCCGAAGGCGAAGACTTCGCCAGCTTCGGCATCCGCCAACAGCCAGTCGAGGCTTGAGTCGCCGCGCTCGCGCAGAGCCCAGGCGACGCCGATCCAGACGAGGTGCATGTTGATGGCGAGCGCCGTGGCCGGCGCGTAGGCCGCGAGCAGGCGCTGATCATCCGACAGCTCACGCAAACTGCGCGGCTTCAGGTAGCCGACGGCACGCAACTCTTGCAGGTCTTCGGTGAAGAAGATGTTCTCGCGGTCATAGCGTTCGGCGCGCGAGCGGATGCGGTTGAGCAGTGCTGGGGTGAGTACCGTCATGGGTTCACGCTACCGCGCCGCGCTTCGTGCTATCTCTGCGACCCACTCGTTGAGCGTAGCCAGAGCTTCTTCGAGACTCGCCTTGATCGCGGCTTGATCGGCCGGCTTCTGCCATCCTTCTACCCAACTTTCCCATGTCGTGATTTCGGGCGGCCACCTACGAGGCGTGAGCCCGAGTTTCTCCGCTTCAGCCGCGCGCGCTCCAAAAACATCCTCGGCGGCGGCCTTCACCGTGAAGAGTTCGCTACCGGTGGGAAAGAAGGCGTCACGCAGCAAAAGCAAGTCGACCACGTCGCGAACCCGGTCGTTGAAGAACGGTTTGCCGCCGTCTTCTGGGGTTGGGTCATCGGGATCGGTGCAGGCGTGGAGTTTCTGCGCGACCTGGTAGGCCATAGTTATTCCCGCAATCTCGTCGGGAATACCTAGACCCAAAGCGCTGAGGTCGGGAGCCGTAAAGCGCTCGTCACCCTCCCCAATCTTGCCCTCGGAAAATGACACTTCGACTTTGATTTTGCGGAACACCTGTCCACGAATCTTGAGTTGGATGTGAAACCGTCGCGGCTTTTTCGTCGTGCGTGCATTCTCAACTGTCTCGATCTCAGTGCGCGCCAACTCGAATGGCTCCCACGGCTCCGCAAGGGTTGCATCGAGTGCGGACTCAAAGTCCGCTATCGCACCCCGGTAGACAGTGTCCACGTCTTTCGTCGCACGCGCGCCAATTTCAAGACGATGTTCGAGATAGGCGCCACCTTTGACCAGAAACTCTGGGCGACCATCGGCGCCCAGAGCTCTTTGCAGCACCGCCATCACGATCACGGAACCGGCGAGCCAGCCAAGACGGTCAACCGCCTGATCGGTCTTTTTCGCCGCCGCATTAAGAAACGAATTGAGAGCCGCGGTGTTCTTGGGCGGAGCGTCGCGCGGCGGGAGCCCTTCGAAGATGCCGGTCACAGGTTACTCTCTAGCTCGATCATCTCTCCCGCGGTCAGCTGCCCTCGCGCACGTGCGGCTTCGATTGCCTGATGCAGAAGATGCCTGGGAACCTTTGTCTCAATTCCTTGTTCGATCGCCGTGAGCACCGTGACGACGGGGATCCCCTCCCACCAGCTTCGTTCGCGTGGTGAAAGGTGGTCGCTATGGAGTTGCACGCCGGCAATGTTGCGGCGCACTCGCGTCTTCCCGATGTTGACGTGGATGATGTCGGGATTGATGTCGCAGAGGTCGTGCACCAGCAAGGCCGTGTCGTGCGACAGGATCGCGTCGGGCGCACCGGTGGCGAGCACAGCACGCATGTAGTCATCGCGTTCAGTGTGAGGCAGCTCAGGGAACCGGTAGAGCCCGTGCGAGACGCGTTCTAGCTTTTCTCGTGATGCCAACTTGGCCAGCTCCACAGCCGAGAAACCCAACTCTCGTGCATCCTGAGTGGTCACGAATCCGTACTGCGTTGTAGCGATTGGCCAGAGCTCTGTTCGCAAGGTCATGGTTCCTCCGTGCCAAAACTATACCAAAATTAGTATAGTTTTGACACTGCGCATCATCTGGCCTTTAGCCATCTAGTGGGTGATGCGGGTCTTGCAGGCTCGTCCCATAGCTACGCCGCAATAACCGAAAGCACATTCCCAGCGGGATCCTTGAACCACGCAATCTCAGCCCCGTGCCCGCGCATGATGCCCTTCGCGTCGGTGCCCATGCCACCCAGGAGATCACCGTTGCTGTAGATCTTGGTGACCACGCCACGCTCGTTGAGCGCATCGACAGCAGCTTCGACATCCTCCACCGCAAAGTTCAGGATGGTGAAGCTCGCCGGTTCGTGGTTCTCTTTCGGGTAAATGGTCACTTCGGCTCCGCCGGGCAGCGTGAGGCGCAGCGTGCCCATCCCGCCATCGGCGACTGCTAGGCCGAGACTGTCGCGGTAGAAGGCCGCAGCGTCATCGAGATCGTTGACGCTGAATCCAGAAAAGGCGTTCTTCGGAGCGAACATCGTGCACCATCCTTGTCGCAACTAGCGCGCACCGATGGGGCGCTGGGGCTAGCGTACGGTCACAGTCCACACCCGCTGCGGGTCAGGCGCAACCCTCAGTCGGCGCCCATCGGCCCCGAACGGCAACGACCACTTAGACCCCGGAGAACCGTGCGATCGCGACGAAGAGAGCGAGCAGCAACAGCACCGCGTTCACGGGGAGCGTCTTGAACTCACCACGGCGAACGTGCAACACCACAGCGACGACCTGCACGAGCACGAGGCCTACGGCAGCGATTGGGGTCAGGATGGGCAGCACGCCGATGAGCGCCGGCAGGATCAGCCCGAGCGCTCCGAGGATCTCTACCGCACCGATCGCGCGCAGCATGCCGAGCCCACCGCGTTCAGCCCACGGGAACGTCACGAAGGCTTCGTCTTTCGCGATTCGCACCTTCTGGCCGCCAGCGGCGAGGTAGGCGAGGGCGAGGAGTCCGGAGGCGATCCATACGGCAATGATCATTGATGCTCTTTCTGAGTTGGTTATGATTAGTGCCTAAGGCACGATCAGTAACCTAGACTGGTTCGAGCAGCCTCACAAAAGGCACACCGAGGTAACCAAGGAGCAGAATGCCCGATCGCGAGCTCGAAGAAATGTGCCACTCGAGCGATGGCATTGTTGTGCGCGAAACCTTCGACCGCATCGGCGATAAGTGGACGCTGCTCGTCGTCGGCATGTTGGCCGAAGGCCCACTCCGGTTCACCCAGCTGCGCCAACAAGTTCCCGGAATCTCGCAGCGCATGCTCACCCGCACCGTTCGCCACCTCGAACGCGACGGGCTGCTCACCCGCACCGCCTACCCCGAGGTTCCCCCACGCGTCGAATACGAACTCACGGCACTCGGGCAAGGACTCCTCCCGCCGGTACGCGCTCTCGCCGAATGGGCGCTCGCTAACTCTCTTCAGGTTGAAGAGCATCGGCGTGCCTACGACCACTCAGAAGCGCAATCGCCCGCAAACACCACCGCACCCGCCGCCCCACGCACCTGACTTTCAGCACGCGAGACACGAGTACGATTTTGGCTAAGCGTTACGGCAGAAGCAGCAACGTCACGCGCTAGCCCAACGGTGGCTTCGAAGGGTTGAGTGGTTGTGGTTTCCTCTGACGTGAACGTGGTTCGCACGGGTCGTCGATCGCCAGCACGGTGGTTGCCGTGGGTAAGCGTCGTCGCTGCCGCAGGCGTGATCTCGGTGATGACCGCTCCGGGCCAAACCGCCGGAATCTCCGTCTTCACCGACCCCCTCATTTCTGAGCTCGATGTCTCCCGCACCGGCATCTCGGTCAGTTACTTCTTCGGCACGATTGTCGGAGCTTCGGCTCAACCCTTCATCGGCCGCGCCCTTGACCGCTTTGGGGCCCGCTACGTCACGATCGTCATCGGCGCCCTCTTCGCGAGCGTGCTGCTCGCCCTCAGTTTCGTGGACGGCATCGCCGGCCTCACCGCGGGCTTTGTGGGGGTGCGGATGCTCGGCCAGGGCGCCCTCAGCCTCGCCGCCACCACGGCTGTCGCCCGCGCCATCACCCACCGCCGTGGGCTGGCATTGGGCATCACCGCCGCGATCGGATCGGCCGGAATCTCCCTCGCCCCCGTCGGCCTCGAACGGCTGATCTCGGCCGTGGGCATCCACGCCGCCTGGCGCTGGGAAGCCGCGATTGTGCTCGCCGTCGTCGTGCCCCTCGCGTTCATCCTGCCGAAGCGCACCCGGGTTGTTGCCAGCGACGACGACCTCTCGACGGCGCAGATCGTCATCCAGAAGGAATCGTGGATGCTCGGCGAAGCAGCCCGCACCGGCATGTTCTGGGTCATCGCGGCCTCCCTCGCCGTCTCGGGCATGCTCAGCACCGGCCTCGCGTTCCACCAGATCGCGATCCTCGGCGAGCGCGGGCTCACCCCGTTCGAAGCGGCTGCCAACTTCTTGCCGCAAACCGTCACGGGCATCGCCGCGACGCTGGTCGTCGGCGCGTTCGTCGACCGCGTGAGTCCCAAGCTGTTCGTCATCTTCTCGATGCTGACGCTCGCGGGTTCGCTGCTGTTGCTCTCCGTCGTGGGCCCCGACGGCACCGCCGTGCTCTACGGCCTCGTGCTCGGCGCTGCCGGCGGCACCCTGCGCGGGATGGAGGCCGCCGCCTATGTGCGCTACTACGGCACCGCCCACATCGGCTCCATTCGCGGCGTCACGACCGCGATCGCTCTGGGCTCGACGGCCCTCGGCCCCATCGCGCTCTCGCTCGCCGTCGATGCCAGCGGCAACTTCACCGAGCCGGCCTTCTGGTTCGCGAGCCTGCCCATTGCCGTCGCTGTGCTCGCGCTGTTCGTGCGTCCGCCGCAGCGTCGCGCGGTTGTCCGAACGTCCGAACCCGCCTAACCCCGCACCCGTACGCTCCTACGCCCCTGCGCACCCACACTCCTGCAGAAGCGCGACAATAGAACCATGAGCACCAGCAACCGCCTCAGCGACCTCGGTATGAAACTCATGAACGGCGTGCACCGCACGATCCTCGCCGTCTCGGGCGGCCGCCTCGGCTGGACCCTCGGGGGCATGCCCTCACTCGAGCTTCACACCACGGGCCGGGTGTCGGGCATCCGCCGGTCGACCATGCTGACCGCTCCCGTGCACGGCAAGGGCCGCTGGGTTCTCGTGGCCTCTAAGGGTGGCGACGATCGCGACCCGCTCTGGTATCGCAACCTGCAGGCGAATCCGGATGCTGAACTCACCATTCGTGGACGCACCTTCCCGGTGCACACTCACACCGCCAGCCCCGCCGAGAAG
Organism: Salinibacterium sp. SWN167; assembly: GCF_015864665.1. GTDB lineage: Bacteria > Actinomycetota > Actinomycetes > Actinomycetales > Microbacteriaceae > Rhodoglobus. The sequence goes on from NZ_JADYWU010000001.1 coordinate 106,303, forward strand.
GCCGAGCTGTGGCCTCAGATTGTCGCCGCCAACTCCCGCTACGCCGAGTACCAGACCAAGACCACGCGCGACATCCCCGTCGTTATCTGCGAAGAGCGCTAGTCCGCGAGCCGTGAGCAAAAACACGAATGGCCCGCGCTCGCGGCGCAGGCCATTCGTTCTGTTCAGTGCGCCAAGCGCATCTTCTCCGGCGAGCAGCGAGATCTAGGCATCGCGCCGCTCACCGGTGAAATCGAGGCACCCACCGCAGAGAGCGCCGAAGTTACGGGTTCCGTGCCGCGCTGTCTAGCGGCGAAGTTCCAACGTGCAGCACTTCACGCCGCCACCGCCGAGCAGCAGCTCGGAGAGGTCGACGCCAATGGGGTTGTAGCCGCGTTCTTTGAGCTGGCGCTCGAAGTCTTTGGCGCGCGAGGCGATGACGACGTTGTAGCCGTCGCTGTAGGAGTTGAGTCCGAGCACTGCCGCATCCTCTTCAGTGGCGAGGATGGCGTCGGGGTACAGTGCGCGGAGTTTCTCAAGCGAGGGCTCGTCGAAGGCGCTCTCGAGGTAGGCAATGTTGGTTTCGTCGAGCTTCGCAATGGCGGTGTCGACGTGGTAGAAACTCGGGTTGATGAGGTTGAGCGAGACAACGTTGCGGCCCGAGATCTCGGCAAGCTCGCGGTGGCTCTCGACGGAAGTGCGGAATCCCATACCGGCCAGGATGTTGTCGCCAACAAGGAGGAAGTCTCCCTCGCCCTCATTAACGTTGGCTGGCTCGAAAACCTCGAGGCCGTTGGCGCCGAACCACTCCATGTAGGCGGGGCCTTCTGCTTTGCGCTCGTCGTAGGTGAAGAGAGCGCCGTAGGCCTTGCCATCAATCACGAATCCGCCGTTAGCGGCGTAGACCATGTCGGGCAGGCCATCGATGGGGTCGATGAGCTCAACGGTGAAACCAAGGTTGATGTAGGTGTCGTAGAGCGTCTGCCACTGCTTCACAGCGAGGCTGGTGTCGGTGGGGTCGTTGGGATTCATCCACGGGTTGATGCTGTACGTGACCGTAAAGAAGTCGGGACGGCACATCAGCACGGTCTTCGCGATGGCCTGGCGTGCAGGCGTGGTCGATTCGGTGTCAGTGATCGTCATAGCCCCAGTGTTTCACGCACCTATCCGCAATGTCTCCGCAATCTGCGCACTATTTACGCGCATACCCTAGCCAGCGCACAACAATCCACCGTACGCTGAAGAGATGGACAAGCTGGACGCAGGAATCATCGACATGCTCCGCCTCAACGCCCGCGCAGGCTATGGAGATATAGGGGAAGCCGTGGGGCTTTCGGCCTCCGCAGTTAAACGGCGCGTCGACCGCCTGGTTGCCAACGGCACCATCCGCGGCTTCACCGTGCAGGTCGATCCCGCCGTCGATGGCTTGGGAACCGAAGCGTACGTAGAACTCTTTTGCCGTGGCAACGTCGCTCCGCAGGAACTCAAACGCATCCTCAGCGCCATTCCCGAAGTGGTGGATGCCGGAACAGTCAGTGGGTCTGCCGACGCTGTCGTTCATATGCGTTCGCGCGACATCCACTCGCTTGAAATTGCCCTCGAGCGGCTGCGCACCGCCTCGAACATCGACAACACTCGCAGCTCCATCGTTCTATCGCGGTTGATTCACCGACGCTACGAGTAACGATGCGCCCCGTCGTGGTTCTGGGGAATCTCATAGATTTACGCACTAAAAACGCCCAATAACAACGAAATCCGTTCTGTAACACGATCTTAACCATGTATACCGTTGCGTCTCGCCGGTTTTTCCGGTTGACTACACCAACAGTTGCGAATAACTTTTCGCGATCTTGGAGGTACGTAGCGTCGTGACAGAGTCAGCCCAGAACACAGCTCCCGCAGGTTCAGCCGCGGGAGGGTCCAGTGCAGAAATGACCGGCGCTAGCGAGCCAGAGGGTTCTGTTGTCCTTGAGGGCGTGACCAAAAAGTTTGGTGGCGCTATCGCTGTCGACAACATCAGCTTGAACGTGCGCCCCGGTGAGTTCCTCTCTCTGCTCGGCCCCTCGGGCTGCGGCAAGACGACGACCTTGCGCATGCTCGCGGGCTTCGAAGAGCCGACCTCGGGCAGCATCCGCATTTCTGGGCAGGATGTCGTGGGCATTCCTCCCCACAAGCGCAACGTCAACACGGTGTTCCAGGCCTACGCTCTCTTCCCGCACATGAGTGTTGCCGAGAACGTGGCCTACGGTCTTCGCCAAAAGGGCACTCCCAAGTCTGAGATTCGCGAGCGCGTCACTGAGTCACTCGATCTCGTGCAGATGCGCTCGTTCGCCGACCGCAAGCCCACTCAACTGTCGGGTGGCCAACAGCAGCGCATCGCGCTCGCCCGGGCCCTCATCAACCGCCCCGCCGTTCTTCTTCTCGACGAGCCCCTCGGTGCACTTGACCGCCAACTGCGCGAAGAAATGCAGATCGAGCTCAAGCTTCTGCAGTCCCGCCTCGGCATCACCTTCATTTTCGTCACGCACGACCAGGGCGAAGCGCTCTCGATGAGTGACCGCATCGCGATCATGCGCAAGGGCCGCATCGAGCAATTGGATGACGCCGACTCGATCTACGATTCGCCGGCGAGCGCCTATGTTGCTGGCTTCATTGGTCAGCAGAACTTCATCGCAGGCACGATGACAAACGATCTGTCTGTCATGGAGTCGCCGTTCGGAATTATTAACGCTTCGGGTCCCCATGAAGATCTCGCGGCCGGCATGGATGCTCAGGCCGCCGTGCGTCCCGAAGCTGTTGCTGTTGCGCTCGCCACCGGAGATTCAACGAGCACTGCTGCGAACCAGATTCGCGGCGAGGTTATTGGGGTGTCCCATCAGGGAGAGACGCTTCAGTTCTTGGTGTCGATCGGAAACGACCAGACGCTGCTCTCTCGGGTTCCGCGCCCGAACGCGCCACGTCTGGCTGTCGGCGACTCAGTGCTGTGCACCTGGGACACCGCATCCGTTCATCTTTTCCCGAGCGATCAGGCGAGTCAGGCTCAGGCCGATATTGCTCGCGCGGTCTCCAACCCAGCCCCACCAACCAGTTCAATTTCTCTCTAGAAGGAGCAGCCCGATGTCCCACGAACAGCCCATTCGCATTCTTGCCTCTACCGCGGCAACGAAGATCATGAAGAGCGAACTGAACCGTCGTCGCTTTCTCGCGCTGTCGGGTGCCGCAGCAAGCGCTGCCGCTCTAGCCGCGTGCAGCACAGATTCCGACACTGGCTCGGCGACCCAGGCGACCGGCGGTGATCTTGAAAGTTCCCTCTCGGTCTACAGCTGGGGTGACTATGACGACCCCGATCTGGTCAGTGAATTCACTGACGAGCTGGGCCCGACGGTCACGTTCGATGCCTTCAACTCCAACGAAGAGCTCATCTCGAAGCTGGTTGCTGCGCGCGGCACCAGTGGCTACGACATCGTCGTTCCGACCGGCCCGTTCATTCCGCAGATGATCGAGAACGGCTTGCTCAGCAAGCTCAACCTCGACCTCATCCCGAATATCGCCGACATGGATCCCGACTTCCTTGGTCGTGACTGGGACCCCAACAACGAGTACTCCATCTGCAAGGCCTGGGGCACGACTGGTTTCGTCTACGACAAGACCAAGATCACTCGCGAACTCACCAACTGGACTGACTTCATCGACGCCGCCCAGAACGAGGCCAGTGGCAAGACCTCGGTGCTCGACGACCCCGCTCCCCTGCTCGGTATCTACTACTGGGCTAACGGCATCGACTGGAACACCACCGACGAGGCCGACCTTGCTGCCGCGGAAGAGTTCCTGACCACTCAGCTCGCCCCGCACATCTCCGCTTTCGACTCCTACCCCGGTGGTGCCGCTATTCCGCAGGCGCAGCACATGCTCATGCAGTCGTGGAACGGTGACGCTCGCATCGGCATCATGGAGAGCGAAGACCCCGACCGCTGGCAGTGGGTGCTCGGTTCCCCCGACACTGAACTGTGGATGGATAACTGGGCTATCGCTGAGGGCGCACCCAACCCTGAAGCGGCTCACGCTTTCATTAACTACGTGCTCACACCAGAGGCATCGCTGCGCGAACTCGACTACATCGGCTACCACACCGGCGGAACGGGCATCGAGGACACAGCACGTGCCGAGGGCCTCGAAATGCTCGACCTCGTCTTCTTCGATGAAGATCAGATCAGCACCATGCACACTCAAGCCATCGGCGACGCGCAGCAGCGCATCGTCGAAATTTGGGACAAGACGAAGGCGTCGGCCGGCGCCTAACCCGCGACCATCCGGAATTTACTATGACCACTACCGTTGAAGGCCGAACGGCCCCACCGCGAAAGGCGCCATCAAAGCGCCCTCGCTGGTTGAAGCTGCCCAGCTTTGCCCTCGCCATCCCGGCGTGGGCGTGGCTGTTCGCCTTCTTCGTCGCGCCCGTCGCGCTCGTGGTCTGGTTTAGTTTCGGATACAAACCGGGCATCTTCGGAACCCACGCTAATGACGTGCTGTCGTTTGACCGGTACGCCGAGGCGTTGTCTCCGACGTTCTTTACAACGTTCCAAAACACACTGTGGGTGGGGGTGGTCGGCACCCTGATATGTCTGGCCATCTCCATCCCATTCGCTTACTGGCTCGCGTTCAAAGCCCCCATCGCTCGCCGCGGAATTCTGCTCGCGATGGTCATGATCCCGTTCTGGACCAACTTCTTGGTTCGCACTATCGGTTGGCAGATCATCCTCGCGCCGAGCGGCATCCTCTCAGAAGCCCTCCAGTCGATTGGCATGCTGAACGAGCCCCTCGAAATCCTTTACACCCGCACCGCCGTACTTATCGGTGTCGTCTACAACTACCTGCCGCTCATGATCCTGCCGATGTTCGTGGCCTTCGACCGCGTATCGCTGCCGATGCGTGAAGCGAGCAAAGACCTCGGCGCCGGGCGCTGGTCAACGTTCATGAACGTGACACTGCCCCTCGCGAAGCCCGGCATCGTCGTCGGCATCCTGCTCGTCTACATCCCGCTCATGGGTGACTACATCACCGCTACCGTTCTGGGTGGAGCAAAGGGAAACATGGCTGGCCAGATGGTCGCTAACCAGTTCCAGACCGCCCAGAACTGGGCGCTCGGTTCTGCCATGGCCGTCGTGCTTGTGCTTACCATCCTGACCACAGTCGGCATCGCGGCGCTTGTGGCGTGGCTTGCGGCCTGGCCGCTTCGCGCCAACCAGCGCCTCGTGTTGGGAGACAAATCATGAACCGCCTGACACTTACTGACGTGTCGCTCAAGGTCTGGGCCGTGATCGTTTTCGTGTTCCTCTTTGCGCCCATCGCCGTCATCATCATCTACTCGTTCAACGAGGGTCGCCTTCTGGTGGCGTGGGATGAGTTCGGTTTCGGCTCCTTCGCCGCCATCGTCACTAAACCAGCCATCACGGATGCCGTGCTGGTGTCGATCCAGACCGGCTTCATTGCGGCACTCATCGCGACCGCTCTCGGCACCATGGCGGGCGTTGCGCTTGCTCGTCGGGCCGGCAAGTGGGCACCCGCGTTCCTGATTTTGCTCGTGCTTGTTACCGTCACCCCTGAAATTGTGGATGCCGTTTCACTCTTGCCGTGGATGGTCTTCCTCGGTCAGGATGTCGGCCTCAGCATGTTCGACAACGGAATCGTGCGCCTCGTCGTTGGTCACTCTCTGTTCGCGACCGCCGTTGTGGCGTACATTGTGCGCTCGCGCCTAGTCGGGATCGATGAGAGCTTGGAGGAGGCCGCGGCTGACCTCTACGCTCCCCCGTTCAAGCGCTTCACGCAGATCACTCTTCCGCTGGTGATGCCCGCCGTTCTCGCTGGCGGCTTGCTCTCGTTCACCTTGAGCCTCGACAACACAATCGTTTCGGCTTTCGTTCAGGTCTCGGGTTCCACTCCGTGGCCTGTCTATGTGCTGAGTGCCGTGCGCACCGGATTGCGGCCTGAAATTGCCGCCGTCTCGACGATCATGCTGCTGCTGACGCTTCTGGCTCTCGGCCTCGTGGCCTACGTCTTGCGTCGAGCTGGCGATTCTGCCACTGACATCGCGAAGACCGTTGGTGGCGGCTAGGTCGCTCCCCCGCTCCTGACCGCAGCAGTTCGAATGAACCAGAAGGTGCACGACCATGACGTTTGCTGACCTCGTTTTTACCGGTGGCCCCGTCTTCACGGCTACCGGCGATGAGCCCTGCCGCGGAAGCGTGGCCGTGCGCGACGGCCGCATCATCGCGCTCAGCAGCGTCGACGCCGACATCCAACCGTTTATCGGTCCAGACACCGAGGTCATCGACCTCGATGGCAAGTTGCTGATCCCCGGATTTCAGGATGCTCACGTGCACGCCGTGTGGGGCGGGCTCGACCTGATCCGCTGCGACCTCTCGCAAGACTCGACGCGCGATGAGTATGTAGCGCGGCTGAAGGACTATGCCGCGGCGAACCCTGAGCTCGAGTGGATTTTGGGGGGCGGCTGGAACATGTCGGCCTTTCCCGGGGGCACGCCCACGGCATCCGATCTCGACCTGGCTGTTACCGACCGGCCCGCATTCATCCCGAACCGTGACGGTCATGGTGCCTGGGTGAACTCTCGCGCGCTTGAGCTTGCCGGCATCACGGCTGAGACCCCCGACCCCGCCGATGGCCGCATCGAGCGCGACGCCGACGGCAACCCGACGGGCACGCTGCACGAGGGCGCGATGGCGCTCGTGAACACGCTGCTGCCCGAAACCTCGCCCGAGGACTACACGCGCGCGCTCATGATCGGGCAGGAGTATCTGCACTCGCTCGGTGTGACCGCGTGGCAAGACGCCATCCTCGGTGGTTACGGGGATGCCGGCGACGCCACTCCCGCGTACATGGCTGCGGCTGAGTCGGGAGACCTCACCGCTCGCGTGGTTGGGGCCCTCTGGTGGGATCGCACGCGTGGCCCTGAACAGATTCCCGAGCTCGTGATGCGCCGCGAGAAGAACGCCGCTGGTCGCTTCGCCGCGACGAGCGTGAAAATCATGCAAGACGGCGTTGCCGAAAACTTCACGGCTGCCATGCTGGAGCCCTACCTCGACGGCTGCGGTCACCACACCGACAACTCGGGCATCTCCTTCGTGGATGCCGAACAGCTGATCTCGAACGTGACCGAACTCGATGCGCTCGGCTTCCAAGTGCACTTTCATGCCATCGGCGACCGCGCCGTGCGCGAGTGCCTCGATGCGGTGGAGGCCGCGCGAGCGATCAACGGCCCCAACGACAACCGTCACCACATTGCGCACCTTCAGGTCGTGCACCCGGATGACATCCACCGCTTCGCTGAGGTGGGCGTCACCGCCAACCTGCAGTCGTACTGGGCTGCGCTCGAACCGCAGATGGTCGACCTGACCCTGCCGTTCTTGGGTGACCCGCGCAGCTCGTGGCAGTATCCGTGGGCGGATCTGCACCGCGCCGGAACGCACTTGGCGTCGGGCAGCGACTGGTCGGTATCGAGCCCCGACCCGATGGCGGCCATCCACGTTGCCGTGAATCGCCTGGCAGCTCCCGGCCACGAAGAGGGCGAGTACGACGCGTTCTTGCCCGAACAGAGCATCGATCTGCTCACCGCGATGACGGCCTACACCGCAGGCAGCGCGTTCACTAATCACTTGGATGAGACGGGCACGATCGAGGTCGGCAAGCTCGCCGATTTGGTCGTTCTCGATCGCAATCCCTTCGCGGGTGCCAAAGCCGACATCGGCCGCACCCGCACCGAGCAGACGTTCGTCGAAGGCGAGCGCGTGTACCGCGCGCCCGCCCAACCATAAAACTCGCCATCAGGCGAGAGAGGAAAGTGCCCCATGGGCAAGATAGTGTTCGAAAGAAATGTGCCAGCGGCATCCGTCATCAGCCACGCCCTTGAGGGCTCGCTGCAGAAGCCGTTCTGGATCGATGACGTCACCGGCGCCCCCACCTTTAGCGCGCTGAAGTCAGACGTCACCGCTGACCTCGCCATTGTGGGAGGAGGATATCTCGGCCTCTGGACCGCGGTGCTCGCGAAGCAGCGCAACCCTGACGCTCGCGTTGTGCTGCTCGAAGCCCGCGAACTCGGCTGGGCTGCCTCGGGCCGCAACGGCGGTTTCTGCGAAGCTAGCCTCACCCACGGCGAAGAGAACGGTCTGAGCCGCTGGCCAAAAGAGTACAACCAGCTCGAACGCCTCGGCCTGCAGAACCTCGATGAGATCGAGGAGACCGTGAAGACCCTCAAACTCGATGTCGACTTCGAGCGCACGGGTTCACTTGACCTCGCCATCGAAGAACACGAGATCGCGTGGCTCAAAGAGACCACGACCGACGCCGACACCGTCTTTCTCGACGAGGCCGCGATCCGCGCCGAAGTGAACTCGCCCACGTATCTCGCTGGCATCTGGAACAAGCGCATCAACGCGATCATTCACCCCGCCAAGCTCGTTCATGAGTTGGCGCGGGTCGCGATCGAACTCGGAGTTGAGATCTTTGAGAACTCGCCCGTTCGTGAAGTCGCGACATCCGGTGGCCCGACGGATGCCGCAGTCGTGCACAGCAAGCATGGTCGCGTTCACGCCGCCAAGGTTGCGCTCGCGACTAACGCCTTCCCGTCGTTGCTCAAGCGTGCGCGCCTGCAGACGGTTCCCGTGTATGACTATGTGCTCATGACGGAGCCCTTGAGCCCGGAGCAACTCGCCTCGATCGGCTGGTCGAACCGCCAGGGTCTCGCCGATATGGCCAACCAGTTTCACTACTACCGCCTCAGCGCCGACAACCGCATTCTGTTCGGCGGCTACGACGCGATTTACCACTACGGCCGCAAAGTCCGTGATGAGTATGAGAACCGTCCCGAGAGCTTCGAGAAACTCGCGAGCCACTTCTTCACGACGTTCCCGCAGCTTGAAGGCCTCAAGTTCAGCCACCGCTGGGCGGGGGCCATTGACGCGTCGACTCAGTTCAGTGCGTTCTTCGGACTGGCCCGCAAGGGTCGCGTTGCGTATTCGGCCGGCTTCACCGGACTGGGTGTTGGCGCGACTCGCTTCGCCGCGCAGGTGATGCTCGACAAGCTCGACGGTCTCACCACCGAGCGCACCGAGCTCGAGATGGTGAAGAAGATGCCGTTGCCGTTCCCGCCCGAGCCGATCGCGTCAATGGGCGTTCAGGCCACGCGCTGGTCGCTCAATCAGGCCGACCATAATCAGGGTCGCCGCAATGTGATTCTGAAGACGCTGGATGCTCTGGGGCTCGGTTTCGACTCCTAGCGAGGTGTTCGCGCGACCGGCGCTTTCGCGGCTCCGGTCGCGCAACAACACGCCTCGCGCGACCGCACCTGTCAGTCACCTGTAATAACTTGCACATCACTGTGCAAGTTATTACAGTGGCTGCATGACCACTTCCGCTCCCCGTCGCCCGCGACAGGACGCAGTCGATAACCGCGCCGGCATTCTCAGTGCCGCCACCGCCGCTATTGCCCACGACCCCCAGGCGTCGATCAACACCATCGCCCGCAGTGCCGGGCTCTCTCGCCGCGCTTTATACGGCCACTTCGCCGACCGCAACGCACTTCTCGCCGAAATCATCGATACAGGCGCCGAACGTTTCAACCGCATCGCCAGCGACGTCACCGACACCGATGCTCAAGTCGCGCTTGCCCGCCTCACGTCACTGCTGTGGCAACAGGCCGCCCACGTGCAGGTTGCCGCCTCCATCGCCCTCGATGACGCTCACCTTGAAGCCACCGGAAAAGCGCTCGCGCCGCTAAGGCATGCTGTTGCCGCCATCCTCCAGCGCGGCCAGAACGACGGCACGCTCCGCACCGATGTGGATGTCACCACCCTCGCCCGCCTCGTCGAAGAGGCTGCGCGCGCCGCGATCACTCGCGTTGATGCGACACTGCCCGAAGCTCGTTCCCTCGCGGTGCGCACCACGCTCAGCATGGCGGGGCTCTCGTGGCGCGAGACTGTTGCGCTGCTCGCGGAGCATCCCGATATTCTCGGCGATTCCGCCGCGGGCGACGCTGCCCCTGCCGACGTCGCTCCGGCTGCTGGCGGCGCTGCTCCCGCTGCCGGCGATACTCCCGCCGCTGGGGCCAAACGCTGATGCGCGTCGAGCTGAGCGGAGTGACGAAGGGTCACGACGCCGAAGACTTGCCCGCGACATCCATCACTTTTGAAAGCGGAAAAGTGACGCTAGCGGTAGCCGAAACCGAACAGCGCCCGACCGTGCTCGGCCTTATTGCCTCTGGTCGCATGCGGCCAGACTCGGGCACCGTCACGATCGATGGTCGAGCGGATGCCCGTGCTCTCCGCCGCAGCGTCGCTCTCGTTGACGCGCCCGGAGTTTCTGATCCGGATGCTGGAGTGCCACTCGTCGGTGTCGTCGCCGAAGAGCTGATGTTCGCTGGCCGTCGCGCCGACCCCATCTCGGCTCGGCGCTGGCTCGACGCGGCAGGCTTTCGTTCGCTTGCCTCGACCGCGATAGCCGATATTGAGCCGATCACGAGACTGCGGGTGCTGTGCGAGCTAGCCGTTCTGCGCCCCCACGTCGAAGCCCTCGTCGTGACCGCGCCCGACCGCCATGGCGGCCAGCCCCTCGACTGGTGGACCCTCTTCGGCGAATTTGCTGATCGCGGCCTCGCCGTTCTCGCGGTCGCCGGTCGCGCCTCCGAATGGGCCATCACCCACGCCGATGTGATCGAGCGTGCCGAAACTGCCGAAGCATCCCTGCGCAACAGCCTGGGCGCTTTTGACGAACGTAGCGCTGCCTGGGCCCAAAGTGGCGGCGGCGTAGGAGTAGACAACGCATGAAGGTTCCCGCAATGATCGCCGCTGAACTGCGACGACTCACTTCGTCACGCATGGCGATGCTCGCTTTGCTCGCGCTCATGCTGGTGCCTGTGCTCTATGGCGGCGTGTACCTGTGGGCCAACCAAGACCCCTACGGCAGCTTTGCTGAAGTGCCGGTCGGGTTGGTCGTCAACGACGATGGTGTGCCCGCAGACGGCGATGACGAGGCTGTGAACTACGGCCAGCAAGTCGCCGACGATCTGCTCGAGGGCAATGACTTCGAATGGCACGTGCTTTCCCCCGGCGACGCTGAGACGGCGCTGGCCGACGGCGATGTCGACTTCACGGTGACCATTCCGCACGATTTCTCGGATGCCCTCACCTCCATCGCGGACACTGATCCGCATCAGGCTGAGATCGACCTCGAAACCAACGATGCCAACAACTACTTGGCGTCCACGATCGGCAAACAGGCCGTCGAACAGATCCGGCGGTCGGTAGCGGAACTCGTGGGAGAAGAAGCGGCCGGCACTCTGCTGACGGCGATCTCTGACATCCGGTCGGAGCTGTCGGATGCCGCCGATGGCGCCTCCCAACTTCTCGACGGCTCGCACGACGCCGTCTCTGGTGCTGGTGAGCTCTCGGATGGCGCGAGCACTCTGACTTCGGGACTGACCGAGCTCAGCGCCGCCACCGACACCCTCGCGAGCGGAGCCGACCAGCTCTCCGCCGGAGCAGCCCAGGTCGCCGCCGGCAACACCGAGCTTGCCGGGTACGCCGATCGCGCGGGCACGGCTGCCCAGGACATCGCAGATGCCCTGCCCACCGCTCGCGCCGACCTCGTGACCGCGCTCACCGAGCAGGGGCTCGACGCGACCGAGATTGACGACGTACTCACGGCGCTCGACCCGCTCAGTGATCGCATTGCGGCGGGCAACGGTACCGTGCAGTCCGCGGTGTCGCAGGTCGATGAACTTGCCGCCGGCGCGAACACGCTCGCGAGTAGCGCAGCTGAGCTCGCCTCGGGGGCGCAGCAGATTGCCACAGCGACCGGCTCTGCGACATCCGGAGCATCAACACTCAGCGATGGAGTGAGCACCCTCAAAGACGGGCTCGGCACTCTCGCTGACGGCACCGCCGAACTGCGCGACGGGCTCGAAAGCGGCGTCCAGGAACTGCCCGATTCGAGCGAAGCACTGCGAGCCCTTCAGGCCGAAACGATCGCTGACCCGGTCGCGGTCGAGACCAGCGCTGTGACGACCGCCGGCAACTATGGTGCCGGCCTTGCCCCGTTCTTCACGGCTCTGGCGGGCTGGATCGGCATCTACGCCCTCTTCCTCATCGTGAAGCCCGTCTCCAAGCGCGCCGTCACCGCCCTGCGATCACCAATTCGTGTGACCCTGGCCGGCTGGCTCACACCCGCCGTGCTCGGCGCGCTGCAGATGGTGGCACTGTTCGGCATTCTCGCCATCGCTCTCGGCTTCAACTTCACGCATCCCCTCGGCACCCTCGGGGTGATGATCGCGGCAAGCTTCACCTACGCGGCCATCATTCTGGCACTCAACATCTGGTTCGGCTCCGTCGGTCAATTCTTGGGGCTCGTGCTCATGGTGCTGCAACTCGTGACCGCCGGCGGCACCTTCCCGTGGCAAACGCTGCCTGCACCGCTGGCTGCCCTGCACCACGTTCTACCGATGGGCTACGTCGTGGATGCCATGCGCCAGTTCATGTACGGCGGCGACCTTGCCAGAGTCGGCACCGACGCTCTCGTGCTCGGCGCCTGGCTCGGTGGCGCGCTCATCCTTTCAGCCATCGGAGTGACACGCATGACCCACCGCCGCACCCTGCGCGATCTGCAGCCCAGTCTCATAGGCTGAGCCCATGACCGAACCCGCAGCACTCCTCAGCCCCGGCACGCCCCTTGCGGCGAGCGCCGTTCCCATCGCCCACGAAGCCCTCGGGGCCGACGAAGTGGTGGAGGGCACTCCCACCGCGGGCTACGCCGTGCTCGACACCCTCGGCGACAGCGAGATCGGCATCTGGGAAATGACCGTGGGCACCGCAACAGACACCGAGGTCGATGAGGTCTTTGTTGTCATTAGCGGGCGCGCCAGCATCCACTTCGCTGCGGATGATCGAACCATCGCTGTGGTCCCCGGCGATGTCGTGCGGCTCACCGACGGCATGCAGACCACCTGGACCATCACCGAAACCCTGCGCAAGATCTACATCAGCTAGCTCGCGTGCGCCGCCGAGCACGGCTGCGTCGCGTACCGTAGGAGCATGATCACACGCCGGGAAGTTGCACTCCGCCTCGACATTCCTTTGGAGATGGCGAGACGGCATGACCTCCCGAATCGCATGTCGGATGCCGAGTTCGAAGAGCTGCAAGCCAATCCGCCAGCCTGGCTGGTTCAGTCGCTCGCCAACCGCACCGGCAAGCGCCCCGTCTGGATGCAGCTCACCTGCACGGTCTGCGGCTTCACGGAGGCGGCTCGCCCCAAGAAGTGGTGGCCAGCGTTCACGTATCTCACGTGCGATTGGCATGACGCGGATGAGCTTCCCGCTCCCGCTGAGGGCGTGTTCCGCTCCGAGGTCGACGGCATCGGTAGTCGCTTCGTCGGCATCGTCGACGAAGCCGTTAAGTCCTGAGCTGACTCCCCGGCGGCGTTCGCGCGGGCACTGAACTACTTCGTCGGTAGTGGTTTCGCTGCGCCGGCAAGCACGAGTGCCACCACAATCGGCACTCCGATCGCGAGCAAAGCGCCCCTGATTCCGACGGCGTCACCGAGGAAGCCCAGCAGTGGCGGCCCGGCAAGGAATGCCACGTAGCCGATAGTGGCAACGACAGACACTCTGGCCGCAGCGTTTTTGGGGTCGTCGGCTGCTGCCGACATCCCCATCGGGAAGGCGAGCGCGGCCCCGACCCCCCAGAGGGCGACCCCGATCAGGGCGAGCCAGAGGGTGGGCGCGAGCACGAAGATGGTGAGACCGATGGCGGCGGCAGCCATACTGCCCCGCAAGACAGGAACCCGACCGAAAGCATCGATCGCCCGGCCACCGAAGAAGCGCATAGCCGTCATCGCGAGCACGAACGTCGCGAACATGAAGGCACCGTTGGCTTCGGTGACCTCGAGTCCGTCGACGGCGGCCTTGGCGATCCAGTCGTTTCCGGCACCCTCCGTGAGGGTCGCGCCAAGCACGACTACTCCGATCAGCAGGGTGCGGCGGTCGCTCCAGGCGCTGCGCACTTTCGGCGAAGCAACGTCGTTCTCGGGCTGAGCTGGCTCCGGGATGCGCGGCGCAAAGTAGCGCGGCAGCCATTGCGTCGCCACCGCTACGACTACGGCGATGACAAAGAGATGCGCCGGCAGCCCCACGCCGAGGTTGGCGAGGCCCGCGCCGATGATGGCGCCGAGGAATGCTCCCCCGCTGAAAGCGGCGTGCAACTGCGGCATGATGGTGCGCCCCAGCCTGTGTTCAACGTCGGCGCCCTCGATATTGATGGCGACGTCCCAGAGCCCAATTCCGATGCCAAAAACGAAGAGAGAGATTGCGGTGCCGACGGTGGTCTCAGCAGAAAGCGAGAGCGCAATGCCTGCCCCGGCGAGGGCGGCAAACAATCCCCCGGCGCGCACCGTGTTGGCGGCGCCGATCCGCTCGGTGATGTAGCCCGCCGTCGGGAGGGCGACAAGAGAACCCACCGCGAGGCACAGCAGCAGTCCGCCCATCTGACCCGGTGTGAGGCCCAGCGTCTCGGTGACGGCCGGAATACGGGCCGCCCAGCTGGCAAACACCAACCCGTTGATTCCAAAGACGACGAAGGTCGCAATCGTGGCGGCGCGAAGGCGAGCCGGAGTGGCAGGAGCGGTCATGGGCCAATTCTCTCAGCAACCCTCCTCCGCGAATTACGGCAGCGGCATTGGCGAAATGTCGACGTCTACCGCGCCGAGGGTCACGGGAAGAGGAACGTGCCGCCGCCATCCCAGTCAGCGCTCGGAAGCAGCGAGAACCAGGCATAACTGATGATCAAGGATGCGATCGTCAGAATGACAATGCCTGCGGCGGCACGGTCGAGATAGCGCATCGCGTCCGCAACCGTGCTTGCACGGCGCTTCACTGTGCGGATCGCAATAATTGTGGTGACAGCGATCGCGAAGTAGATGACGCCGCTGGGCGCCTGAGCCAGAGAGACGCACTGCGGCACGCTGACGACGACGTTGCGGTCCGCGTCGACGAAGCCGCCTTCGCCATTGAGCGCGGCCGCACAAATTCCCTTGCCCACGAGAAGAAATGCGCCGTAGCCGACCGTCGCGAGCGCCGCCGTGACAATAAGTTGTTGGGTACGCGCCACAATCACCTTGGCCTGCGACAGGTCGGCCGACTCCGCCACCTCAGTCATCGAGTCTTGTGACATGAGAAAATCCTCGCGATCGTTCGTAAGCCCCTTCCCCGCCCGTAGGCTAGGCCGAAAGTCGAGAAAATGTCGAGCGACTAATGGGCAAGCGACAATTAATCGCCGCAAACGTGGACAGCGATAGTGCAGTCGGACATGTACTCAGTAGGAGCAACCCTACGAAGCGGAGCACATGATGGACAGAACAACCGAATTGCTCGACGCGAGCGTACGGATCAGCTAGCCCAGCTCGCGGAGCGCAGAAGTGCGGTCGCCGCCAGCGTCGCCGGTGTTCACTGTTCCGCCCAGCTCGATGATGACGGCGGATACCTCGTGCTCCGCCTTCGGGCAATGTTCAACGCCGCGCGGGATCACAAACAGTTCGTTGGGGCCGAGCACAATGTCGCGGTCCCGCAGTTGGATGGTGAGCTCCCCCTCCACCACCAAAAACAGCTCATCTGTTTCGGGGTGGGAGTGCCACACGAACTCGCCCTGCAACTTCACGATTTTCACGTCGTGGTCATTGACGCGTGCAACACGGTGTGGCTGCCAATGCTCAGAGATGCTGGCGAGGGCGGCGGTGAGGCTGGATGCGGCGGCTGACATGCGCCAACCCTAGCGGGACGCTGATCGGTGAGGAGTAAGAGCCACCGCGACAGATATCGGACGCGGTTCATACTCCTCATCCGACCGCTTTGTCTACCCCTCGCTTTACGAGTGAGCACGACCGGGTAGACCAGTTTGTCCACCGCTAAAAGTGTTCTGCTTTTCGGTCTCGCTGAGAAATCGCCCGAACTGCGCTGAACTGGAGCCAACATCGAACCCCGTGGTGCTTCAGCTCACACCGATTGGAGGCAGCCCGTAGACCACTTTGGCTCGGCTATGAATCGCCTGAGAAAATACCACTTTGCAAATGCCCCTGATTTTCCGGAGTTTCCCTCGATACCACTTTGTGTTCCTCTGTTGCCCCGAGAACCCCGGCGATAGGGTTTCGGCGTACCGTGCATGGCTGATCTCTGTGCGTCGATTCGTTTTACCCGATTTACCAGCCTTACCCGGCTTACCTGCACGACCTGATTTACCCCTTCACCCTCCGAACCCGAATCTGGAGAGTTTCATGTTGTTGACCCATAAACGTCCGCCTGCCCAAAATCGGCCAGCCCTCACGAGAGCGAGCGCGAAGAAGCTCCTCGCTGTTGCATCCACCGCGCTGCTAGCGATCGGAGTCTCTGTAACTGGGGCGCTTCCCGCCACCGCAGCAGCCGTGCCCACCACCGAGGCATGCGCCGCAGTGACTAACGGCCCTATCGCTACTAACCAAACTTCTCAGGGTTGGACCTTCACCGACACACGCGCTAAGGGTCACAATGACTTCACAGCCGCGGGACTTCACGTGTGGACCGAAGGCGCGACCTCCGCTGACAAAGCAGCCGCGTACAAGTCAGTCGATCTTGCGCTCAAGGATGCCGGAGTGCCGGTGGTTAACTTTGTGTCGAACTCTGGTGGCGTTCCTAGCCTCCAACTCATCACGGACTTCGACAACGATGGCACTGCTGACGGAATCTTGGTCGGCGAACCATCGTTTTACGGCAGCGATTTCTGGGTGCCGAACAGCGCGGCAGCTTTCGTTAAAGACAACGCCCCCGACACTTCGGGCGGTCACGGGAGCGCCTACCACGGCACACTCGATGAGTGGCTCGTGGAATTCCCGGATGCTCGCGTACTCCAGATCGGCTACAGCCTCGGCTCAGGCGTTCTGGGTGATGCCGTTATCGAGTCCATCGAAGTAGGTTGTGTGAGCTACGGCTTCAGCGTCGATAACGCGTATTCGGCCTCCACCACCGTCGCCGTTGACGACTCCGAGATTGCACCGTTCGAGGATTCCGATCCCGCCTCCGCCAGCTACAACTACGAGACCTGGCATGAGGGCTACAACAGCAACACTGTGCGGGCGTACTCGACTGAGGCTGATGGACTGCACCTGGGTGACGGCACCCCGTCGCAGGTGATGCTGGGAACCCCCGGGCCTGTTACCGCCACGGAGCTCGAAGCACTTATCACGAGTGCAAGCATCAATGTTCTTGAGGGCAAGGTGACCTTCCAGATTCCCATTACGTATGGCACCGCCGCGAACTTCACGACAGTTCGCTCAACTTCGTTGGTGTCTAGCAACGAATATCACTTTGATGTAACCGACAAGTGGGTTACATCTCGACCGCTCAAGCTGGCTAACGGCTCGACGTTCAACCCGGAGAACGCCTTGACCATCGCGGACCTTGTCGCCTTCCTTGGCACTCAAGGGAACATCACCCTTCTGGGCTTCGGCGTGCAGGCAGATAGCTCGGCTGTCGTTCAAGACTTGGTGTTCAACGACACGAACTACAGCTTCGTGCCCACCGCTGCGGAGGCGACCACTGATCACGTTGTGGTCGCGTACGACGAGATTGCACTCAATGAAACCCCCGCGAACTACACCACCTGGCATGAGGGGTATGCCAATACGTCGAAGTCCTTCTCCGTTGCGGCTGATGTGCTTTCGTTCGGAAGCCCGTTACACTCTCAGATTCTCAAAGGTCTAGAAACTCCGGTTGACGGCAGCGACCTCTACGCGCAACTCACCCGCCACGCTGCGGTGACCGTGGATAGTGGCCTCATCACCTACCAGGTTGCTTTCACGCACGACGGAGCTATCGGTTGGGGAACCATCCGTTCCGCAAGCCTGGACGCCGGAGAACACACCTTCAACCTCAGTGACCCGTGGAAGTCGAGCAAAAACATCGGCACCGCAATTGTGGCCAACACGGAGTACGCGCTCGGCGACATCCTCGATGCTCTGAACGCTCAAGACAACGCGCTGGGCACTGCTTTCGGCATTCAGGCCGATCATGCTGCACAAGTCTCGAGCCTGACGTGGGGCACCACCGAGTACAGCTTCAGCCTCAAAGTAATTGCGGCTGCCCCCGCAATCTCTGGAACCGCGATGGTTGGGGAAACTCTTACGGCGCAGCCGAAAGCTACCGTGTGGATGCCATCCACCGGCGTGACGTTCACGTACCAGTGGAAAGCGAACGGCACCGCAATTTCGGGAGCAACCGGCTCAACATACAACGTTGCGGCTGCGGAGCTCGGCAAGAAGATTACGGTCACTGTCACTGGTTCCCTCGCGGGCTACACCAGTGCGTCCGAGACTTCGCCGACAACGAGCTCAGTAGTCAACGACCGCATCGTTGTTTCGCGCCTCTCTGGTGCCGACCGCTACGCGACTGCCGCTGAGATTGCTCAGGAGTGGGACAGCGCTTCCGTTGTCTACATTGCCACGGGCGCTGGTTTCGCGGACGCTCTCAGCGCGAGTTCTGCTGCTGCCTACAAGGATGCCCCGCTGCTGCTGACTGACCCCAAGTCACTGTCTGCCGCGGCTAAAGCTGAACTGCTGCGATTGAAGCCGAGCAAGATCATCATTGTCGGAGGAAGCGGCGCCGTCTCGAACAGTGTGAAGGCGAGCCTTCAGTCGCTGTCGTTCAACCCGTCGGTGACTCGCATTGGCGGCGCTGACCGTTACGCAACATCGCGACTGTTGGCACAAGCAACGTTCCCGGCCTCAGCCGTGACCACCGCTTATGTTGCCAACGGTAGCGACTTCCCGGATGCGCTCACAGCAACCCCTGCTGCCGCCAACCTTGGTGGTCCAGTCGTGCTGATTCCTGGCAACGCAAGCAAAGTTGATGCGGCAACCGTAACGCTCTTGAAGTCTCTGGGAGTGACCTCGGTGAAGATCGCCGGCGGCAGTGGCGTTGTCTCTAGCGCCATCCTGACCAACCTGAAGACGAACTTCTCGACCGTCAAGCGCAACAGTGGTTCCGACCGCTACGCGACCGCGGTTGCGATCAATGCCAACGAGTTCTCTTCAGCGAGCACCGTCTATCTCGCTACAGGCTCCGGGTTTGCGGATGCTCTCGCCGGTGCCGCTCTCGCAGGATCACAAAAAGCTCCGCTCTTCATCACTCCATCGAATTGCGTGCCGCAGTCAGTCCTGACAGCGATCACCAATCTAGACAACCCGAAGGTAGTACTGCTCGGTGGCACGGGAGTGCTCACCTCGTCAGTGGCAAGCCTGACTGTCTGCAGCTAACACTGCACAAGCAGTAAAGGGAGTGTGGTCCGCACCAGTGCGGGACACACTCCTTTTGCTTGTGCAGAGCGCGGTTAACCGAGCTGCCGCCACCGTCCTGTCTGTTCGTCTCGCATCCACGTCGCATCAGAACCCGCATGCGTCACGACATCGGTGAACCAGTAGGTTTCGTCGGGGTTCCACCCGGCAATGACACTCGCGAAGTCGTCGTCGAGCGGGATAGCGACTCCTGCGGCAGAAAGATAGGCGGCGAGAGTAAGGTGCATCGCGTCGAAATCGTTGGCGACCCGCGACCAGTCAGGCATCATCCATTTGCCGCTGCGGCCGGTGGCGCGGTACCAATCGTGGCGCCGGGTAGCGGTGATCTCGAGCGGGTACCTCCGGCAGAGTTCGGCCCACGACTCTGCGGCAACGATTTCGAACACGCGCGGAGTGCCTTCGTCGGTCAGCAAGCGAGTATCCGCCGGTTCTTCGTCAGAGCGATCTTCGACCAGCCAAAGACCGACCGGGCCCAGCCCTGGCAGCGCCCGCGTTGTCGCGGTGAGCCCGAACGGTGGCCGCGACCACCAACCACCCGAATCATCAGCGGTGGGGCCTGTGGGGCGATCTCGAAAATTGACCACCCACTGTTGCGGCTCCATGGGGGCACTCCACCACTCGATCGTCGGCGACGTCACGATGTGCTCCGCGACGCGCATCAATGAGCCGTCGAGACGGGTGTCCGCTAGAAGTTGGTCTGTGCCATCGGGCTCCTGCCAATAGCGTGCGCTGTCCACAGAAGCAGCGCAGGCTTCGAGGGCATCGGCAATACCGATCGAGGTCAGCGGGATCCTGTCGAGGGCATCGGCAATGTCCTCGACGCTTGGCTCGGGAAGCGGATCAGGGAAGCCCCAGCCGAAGATAGCTCCCCCTTGCCCTCGTGCCTTCTCCAGATGATGGGCGGCATAGAAAAGAAGGTATCCGAGCGATGCCGCTGCCGGGATTACCCCCTCCGGATCGTGCTCGGCCACAGCAAGGCAGAGGCGGCGACCGCGCGGTCCCGACAGAAGCGTGCGAGCATCCAGAGGCATGACGTCAGCCTAAATCTCGAAGCCCGCAGAATAAAGCTTTACTCGAGAACGAAATTCAAGGATTGACGGCGGGGTGTGGAGCCAAAGCCGTCGTCGACAACATGAGCGCGCGTGCCCGTCGCTGCGCGCCAACGTGAGCCTCACCGCTCAGCAGTTCTTCGGCAATGCGCCAGTGCCAACGAGGCCGCTGCGGAACGCGTGTGAAACACGGGGAACTACCCCCTTACGCTCGTCGAGACCCGTGGCTACGCTGAGGTTATGAGCGAACATGAGCACACTAAAGACGAGGGCGAAGAATCTGGTCTGGACGGCTACGTCAGATTCATCGATTGGCTGAACCACAAACTGTTTCCCGTTCTGGGCATACCAGATGTGGGCCCCTACGACGCCGTGGTCTCGAAGGTTGCGGACGCCGTGTGTCCCGTGTGTGGGCGGCCAATGTCAGAACATTACATCGACCACTCGACGCCGGAGACGCTTCTCGACTGCCCTGTTGAACACCTGCCGGAGCCCGTCGATAACTCGCCTCTGAACGAACTCGGAATGGATGTCCCTTCCACCGAGAGTTGATTCATTTCGGGTGATCGGTGGTCCGATGAGGGTCATCGATAAACCCGTGGGTCGTCTCATGCAGAGCACCGAGCCCATAAGCGACCTCTAGGTTGTGACGCGTCAGCACCTTTTCCGGCGGGCCGGAAGCAACAACACGACCACTGACTAATAGCACGTGGTCGGCAGCGCGAGCTTCGTCCAAGTCATGGGTGGTGAGCACTACGGTCTGGCTGTTGTCTCGTTCGGCATGGATGATGCGATCAATCGTGCGGGCAGAGACCAGATCGAGTCCGGTGAGGGGCTCATCCAACAGCAGTAGGTCGTGGTCTTGAGCGATGCCCTGCGCCATATAAACCCGTTGCCGTTGGCCACCAGAAAGCTCGCCGAGGTGCCGGCGCTGAAGGTCGTTCACGTCGAGTTCGTTGATGGCCCAGTCGACTTTGGCTCGATCGGCGGGGGTGGATCGGCGCCACAGCCCGAGATTCGAATAACGGGCCATGGCCACGGTTTCTCGCACGGTGATGGGCGTTCCGGTGGGCATCGCGACCGTTTGCAGCACGTAGCTCACTCGCCGACGGGCCGCGAGAGGCGTATCGCCGAGCACCTCGATGTCACCCTGCTTGGGTTTGATCAATCCGGCGAGCGCGTGCAGCACCGTGCTCTTGCCCGACCCGTTGGGGCCGATGACAGCGGTGACCTTGCCCGCGGGAATCTCAAACGAGGATGCCGCCAGAGCGGTGTAGGAACCGTAAGCGAGCACAAGATCGCTCGCGCGCGCAGCGCAGGTTTCGCTCATCGTGCTACCTCCTCTGCAGTTGTGGCCGCGCGGACACTGCGGTGGAATCGGCGGCGCAGCACTGTGATGGTGAGGGTGAGGAAGAAGAACACGACGGGCACGATCGCCATGGTGGCGGATCCGGCGGTTCCGAGGTGGTAGCTCAGGAGCAGTCCGAGCCACACGGAGACGACAGAAATTACTGCCGCGAACCCCATCATCATTGGAACGGTGCGGGCGATGAGCGCTGCTGTGGCCGGTGGTCCGACGAGCAGCCCCAAGACCAGCAGTGTGCCCACGGATTGGTAGCTTCCGATCACCGCAGCAGCGATGAGCGCCAAGAGGAGGGAGTGGGTGCGCCCGGGGTTCATGCCCAGGCTTTCGGCCTTGTTGCGATCGAACGAGAGGGCGAGCAAAGGCCGGTAGAGCACGACCGACAACGCGACAACCACGACGGCAAGGATCGCTTGAGCAAGCAGGTCGCTCCACGCCACACCCAAGGCATCGCCGAACAGGATGCTCGTGAGAGTGCCCGAGTAGGCATCGCTCTTAGAAATGATGACGACACCCAGCCCGAGCATTCCGACGAAGAGTAGTCCAATTCCGGTGTCTTCTTGCAGCGCCGTTTGCCGGTGCACCAGTTCGATTCCGGCCACCATCACGACGGCGGCGATGACTGCGCCCAGCACTGGGCTGAAGTCGAACACCACGGCCGCTGCGATTCCGGGAACAATGCCGTGAACGAAAGCGTCACCGAAAAAGCTCATTCCGCGAAGCACAAGCCACGTTCCGACAACGGACGACATGAGGCCCGCGATGATCCCGCCCAGCAGGGCACGCTGCTGGAAACCTAGCGCAAAGGGATCGATAAACCAGTCGAGGGTCATCACTCAGCCCAGTGCATCCGCGATCAGCTGAGCATTGGTAGTCATCATGTCGGGATAGCTTTCAGCGCCAGAACCCGCTGAGCCAACGCTGCCGACATACAGCGCCACCACCTCGATAGAGGTGCCAGCCTCGGCCGCAATGGTATCGACGAGCGCACTCGAGAGAGCAACGTTGGAGAAGATCGCTGGCACGTTTTTCTCTTGGATCACTTCGACCAAGTCAGCCAGTTCTTGCGAGGACGCTTCCGCTAGCGTCGAACCGCCGGGAACGATAACGCCAGCGATCTCAAAGTCATAAGCGTCCGCAAAATAGCCGAACGCTTCATGGTCGGTCACGAGCACTCGCCTCTCCGCAGGAATCACCGAAAGGATGTCGCGCACCTGCTGATCGGTCGCCTCAAGAGCATCATGCGCCTCGCCGCCGCATTCAGCGTAGGCGTCGTCGCCGGTCACTTCGGCGAGCTTGTCGCCCACCAGAGTCGCCACCGTCGCCATTCGGGAAACGTCATTCCAAAAGTGTGGGTCCAGCGAACCGGCGGTATCTGAGTCTGAGCTGCTCTGCTCTCCGAAAGGAAGCGGATCGATGAGGGGCGCAACTTCCATCACTTCAGCCCCTTCACCCTCGGCACTGGCGATGGCATCCGTTAGTCCGCCTTCGAGGTCGAGGCCATTCACCACCACCAGTTGAGCCGTCGCCATGTGTGCAACTTGCTCAGACGACGCGGAGAAGTCATGGGGGTCAACGCCGACCGGCATCAGAGTTTCTGTTGTTCCGCCGGCACACTCGGTGATATCTCCCACCACGCTGCCCAAGATAGTGGTGGTCGCGACGACGACAGGGTCGCCGCCGTCGGAAGCGGCAGTGGTGCATCCCGCGAGAGCAAGGCACGTCACCACCGCAATGCTGGAAGCTACCGTGGCCACGCGCACAATCCCCGCCTCTGTTCGAATGAGCGAAACAGTGCCGCTCCGGGATGATCTCAGCCGGAGCCTTCACCACCATCAAGTCTACTCGCGGATGTTTCCTCACTGCCTGTTATCCGCCTCCCCACCGACAGTGACGACGACCTAAAGTGGAGACCATGTCATCCGTTACTCCCCCGCTGTCACCCCGCGCGCGTCCCATCGTGACCCTGACGGTCAACCCTGCGCTCGACATCAGCACGTCGACTCCACGGGTAATCAAGGATCACAAGATGCGCTGTGGCCCCAGCCGCATCGACCCCGGCGGAGGCGGCGTGAATGTGGCGCGCACCATCCACAAACTCGGCGGGGACGCCCTTGCCATCTACGCGGCCGGTGGCCTCACGGGAGCCACCTACCAACAATTGCTCGAGACAGAAGGCGTGCCCAGCCTCGCCGTGCCCATTGCCGGCACAACTCGGGAGAGCTTCACCGTTGACGAAAACGATTCGGGCCAACAGTTTCGGTTCGTGCTGCAGGGCCCAGAGTTTTGCGAAGCCGAGTGGCAACGCTGCCTTGCAACGCTAGAAGCAGCGATCATTCCCGGTGGCTATGTTGTGGCCAGCGGCAGTCTGCCGCCCGGAGTACCGACAGATTTTTATGCGCAAGTGGCACGATTGGCGCACCAGAAGGGTGCACGCTCGATCATCGACACCTCTGGCGAAGCGCTCACCGATGCCCTCGCCGAAGGTGTCTACCTGGTGAAGCCGAGCCTCCGCGAACTCAGCGAACTCGTGGGCCGAGAGCTCACCACCGAACAGAGTCAAGTGGATGCCGCCGCCGAGCTTGTCGCTCGCGGCTCCGCCCAACTCGTTGCTTTGACTCTTGGCGAGGCCGGCGCCGTGCTCGCCTCCGCCTCCGGCGTCATCCGGCTACCAGTGCCCACGGTGCGGGTGCAGAGTGCTGTCGGTGCTGGTGATGCATTTCTGGGAGCGTTTGTGTGGCGACTGTCACAGGGACAAGATCCCGAACGTGCATTCCGTTCTGCTGTCGCTGCGGGCAGCGCAACGGCAGCGACTCCGGCGACCGAGATGTGTGCCCTTAAGGAAGTAGAAGCTCTCGAACTAGTGCTTCCGGAGGCCACACGCTATTAGGCGAAACGAAGAGGAGCATAACCATGAATGAATTGCAGTTCACCAAGATCAAGGACGCTGACGGCTTCATTGCGGCTCTCGATCAGAGCGGTGGCAGCACGCCGAAAGCCCTGAAGCTCTATGGCATTCAGGATGACTCCTACTCTGACGACGAGGAGATGTTCGATCTCGTCCATGCGATGCGCACACGCATCGTCACCAACGCCAGCTTCAACGGTGACCGCATCCTGGGCGCGATTTTGTTCGAGCAGACAATGGACCGTCAGATCGAGGGCCACCTCAGCGCCGATTACTTGTGGAACGTCAAGAACATCGTTCCCTTTCTCAAAGTAGATAAGGGCCTCCAGCGCGAGGTCGACGGAGCTCAGTTGATGAACCCGCTGCCCGGACTCGACGCGGTGCTGGCCCGCGCTCTCGATAACGGCATCTTCGGCACCAAAATGCGATCGCTGATCCTGCTTGGTAACGCGGCAGGCGTGCAGACAATCGTTGACCAACAATTCGAGATCAGCCGTCAGATTCTGGCGGCCGGTCTTGTGCCGATCATTGAGCCTGAGATCGACATCCATTCGCCAAGCAAGCATGAAGCCGAGCGGATGCTCAAGGCCTCGCTCCTCGAACAGCTCGACTCCCTCGGCGCAGACCAGTACGTCATGCTCAAGCTGACGCTTCCCGAAGTCGATGACTTTTACGCAAACCTCGTGGCCCACCCGAACGTGCTGCGAGTGCTCGCGCTCTCAGGCGGCTACAGCCGCGCAGAGGCCAACGCTCGCCTCTCCCGTCAGCACGGCGTAGTGGCGAGCTTTTCGCGGGCACTCACGGAGGGGCTCACTATTCAGCAGAGCGACGACGAGTTCACCGCGACTCTGGAGGAGTCGATCAAGAGCATCTTCGGGGCATCCGCCACCTAGCGGTCGCGCGCCTCGACGGCAGCCTCAGCGTCAGCGATATGGGGAACCGTCTTCATGAAGCTGTCGGGGTTGAGCGAAATGGAGTCGATTCCCTCGTTGACGAGGAACGCCGCAAAGTCGGGGTAGTTGCTGGGGCCCTGCCCGCAAATCCCGATCTTGATGCCAGCGGCGTGGGCTTTCTGGATAGCTTGGCTGATCATGGACGTGACCGCCTCATCCCGCTCGTCAAAAAGCGCTGCCAACTCTTCTGAGTCACGATCAACACCGAGTACCAATTGGGTCAAGTCGTTGGAACCGATCGAGAAACCATCGAACCGGGTGGCAAACTTTTCGGCCAGAATCACGTTGGCGGGAATCTCGCACATCATGTAAACCTGAAGCCCATTTTCGCCGCGCACCAAGCCGTTCTCTGCCATCACGGCCAGAACACGATCGGCCTCGGCCACAGTGCGACAGAACGGCACCATGATGATGATGTTGGCGAATCCAATCTGCTCGCGCACGCGCTTGAGCGCACGACATTCAAGGTCAAAGCCTTCGCGATAGCGCGGGCTGTAATAGCGCGACGCTCCCCGGAAGCCGAGCATCGGGTTCTCTTCAGAGTGCTCGAAAACACTGCCACCAATGAGGTGCGCGTACTCATTCGTTTTGAAGTCGCTGAGCCTCACGATCACTGGCAGCGGATGATACGGCGTAGCAAGTTTGGCAATCCCTAGTGCCAGGGTCTCCACAAAGAACTCCGTGGGGTCGTCAAAGCCGCGCGTGAGCTCCTCGATCTGTTGACGCTCACTCTGATCAGTGACCAGTTCGGGATGTACCAGGGCCATCGGATGAATCGTGATCAGATTATTGATGATGAATTCCATCCGGGCTAGACCAACCCCGGCTGCGGGCAACCGCCACCACTGGAAGGCTGCCGCTGGGCTCGCAATATTCACCATCACTGCTGTGCGTGTTGCCGACTGTGTCGCGGGGTCAAGCTCCTCGGTCTCAAAGGTGAGGGTGCCGTCGTAGATGTGGCCTTGGTCGCCTTCCGCACAGGACAGGGTGATTTCTTGGCCCTCTTTCAGCACCTCGGTAGCGGTGCCGGTTCCGACGACAGCGGGGATACCGAGTTCACGGCTGACGATCGCCGCATGGCTTGTCGGACCACCATGATCAGTGACAATTCCCGAGGCCCGGGTCATGATCGGGACCCAGTCCGGGTCGGTCATTTCAGTGACCAGAATCGCCCCGTCACGAAAGTTCTCGATGTCGGCGGGGTCCCGGATCACACACGCCGAACCGGTGGCAATTGCATCGCCGATGGCGGCGCCAGAGATGAGAAGCGGGCCATCCTGAGTGAGATGGTGGGTGGTGAATCGCGTACCCGTCTTGCGGGCCTGCACGGTCTCGGGGCGCGCTTGCACGATGAATAACTCGCCCGTCACGCCATCCTTGGCCCATTCCATATCCATCGGGCGGCCATAGTGCGCCTCGACGACCACTGCCCACCGCGCTAACTGCAGAATTTCGGCATCAACAAGCACGAACGACTGCTGTTCCCTCTCCGAGGTATCGACCATGCGCGTGCGCGCGCTGCCGCCCTTGCTGTAAATCATCTTGCGCGACTTGGCGCCCAGAGTTTTTTCGACAATCGGCGAACACCCCGGCGTCTCCAACAGGGGTTTGAACACGAGGTACTTGTCGGGGTTTACCGTTCCCTGAACAACAGTTTCGCCGAGTCCCCACGCGGCGCTAATTACCGCGACACGGGGAAAACCGCTCTCCGTGTCGATAGAGAACATCACCCCGGAGCCGCCAACATCCGACCGCACCATGCGCTGCACGCCAATCGACAGCGCCGCATCCAGATGATCAAATTCTTTGACCTCGCGATAGCTGATCGCGCGGTCGGTGAACAACGAGGCGTAGCAACGGCGGCAGGCATCCAGAAGCTCTCGCTCACCCCGCACATTCAGGAAGGTCTCTTGCTGACCGGCGAAACTGGCATCGGGAAGGTCTTCGGCCGTGGCGCTGCTGCGTACTGCAACCGCGGGGTTTGTTTCGCCCGAACGGGCGGCAAGCTGGCGATAGGAAGCGCGGATCTCTTCCGCAATGCCCTCAGGAAACTCGCTGCTGAGGAACAACTCGCGCAGTGCTTCCCCCGTTTCGCGCAAGCTCGCACTCCCGGCATGAAAGCGATCAAGCTGCGCCCGTGCGGCTGTTGCAATCCCGTTCACATCAACGAACGATCGATAGGCATCAGCGGTAGTCGCGAACCCTGGCGGCACCCGCACGCCCTCGCTCTCAAGAGTGCGAACCATTTCGCCCAGCGACGCATTCTTTCCCCCCACAATCGGAACATCTCCGATGCCAAGGTCTTCGAACCACATCACATGCTGCTTGCCCATATCGTGCCTCCCACGTTTTTCACGGAGTTACCACTGCCTATGGTGTGAACTCTACGACTATTGCCGCATCCTCTCTAGGGGCGCCCACAAGAGACTCAGCCAATGCTGTGAAGAGCTTCCGATGCCGCCAAATCCTGTGTGAGAGAATCAACCATGGCTGAATCGTGGCGTCGCACACCGACCGAAAGTCCTGTCACTTTCGAGATCGATACGGCAGCGTCCACTCCGCCGTTCGAGCAGATCAAAGCTCAAGCCATCGCTCAGATCGCGAGTGGTGAGCTTCTGGCTGGCACCAAGCTCGCAACCGTGCGACAGCTGGCCACCGACCTCGGCATCGCCCCCAATACCGTGGCGCGGGCCTACCGCGAACTCGAGGCTGACGGTTTTCTGCACTCGCGCGGCCGCAATGGCACTGTCGTCAAGGCTCAGCCTGGCGATGCCGCAGCGCTTCTCCAACTTGAGGCCCGGGCCTACGCCAACCGCGCAGCAGAGCTCGGCATCAGCACGGACGAAGCACAGCGTTTCGTCGCGATCGCCCTCAAGGGTTAGTCGACCAGAACAACAGCAGCGGGCCGAACGAGCGCTGCAGCCTGAACTACCGCAGCACTCCCAGTTCGCGCGCCTTCGACACTGCAGCGGTACGCGACGACACATTTAGCTTCGAAAAAATGTGCACCAGGTGAGACTTCACCGTCGTTTGCGAGACAAAGATTTCTCCCGCGATCGCCGCGTTCGACATCCCGGCGGCGACGCGCTCCAGCACCTCGATCTCGCGCTTGCTCAGACTCACTTGCGGAGCCCGCATCCGGTCTAGCAACCGGCCAGCGATCACGGGAGCCAAAGCGCTCTCGCCCGCAGCCGCAGCACGAACGGCCGCAATCAACTCATGGGGCGGCGCATCCTTCAGTAGATACCCGCTGGCACCAGCTTCTACGGCACCCAGGATGTCGCCATCGGTGTCGTAGTTGGTGAGAACCAACACGTACGGGGCAGCGTCGAGCGCGCGGATCCGGCGCGTGACCTCCGCCCCCGACTCCAGCTCCCCGAACTGCAGGTCCATCAAAATCACGCTCGGGTTCGCCGACTGCACGAGCGCAAAAGCTTCATCCGGCGTGGCCGCTTCCCCCACGACGGTGAGGTCAGTTTCGTGTTCGAGCAAGGCACGCAAACCAGCGCGGACGACCGGATGATCGTCGGCAATCGCCACCCGGATCATGCCGTCTCCCCCGCCGATGGGCTCAGCATCAGATCAACCGTCACCGTGGTGCCAGCGCCGGGGCTCGACTCCACCGTCAACGTGCCACCCAGTTGTTCGACACGTTCGCGGGTTGCCGTTAGCCCGAAGGAATCAGTGAACCCTCGAGCCGATGCTGCCTCCGCTCGTTCGGGATCGAACCCTCGCCCGTTGTCAGCAATCATGAGCCGCACATCCGAATCATTTCGCTCGATGGAGATCGTGGCCTGCGTTGCCTCCGAGTGCTGCACGACGTTCGCCATCGCCCCCTGGGCGATGCGCAATAGCGCGGTCTGCACGGGCATCGGCAGGTCAAGAGCATCCGCCACCCGCACCCGGATCTCACGCTCGGGGGTCTGCCACTGGGTTTCAGCGAGACGACGCAAAGCCGCGCCCATCCCCTGCGCCACGAGTGCCGCCGGGGCGAGCTCGCGAATGAAGTTACGAGTGTCGGCGAGATTGGCGGCCGCAGTCTCACGGGCAAGGCGCACGTGTTCGAGGCCCACAGCATCCGGGTCAGCACGTTCAGCAGCATGCAGCAGCATCTGGATGCTCGACAACCCCTGCGCGACGGTGTCATGAATCTCGCGGGCGAGTCTCGCTCGCTCTGCCAGCACCCCGGATTCGCGTTCGGTCTGCGCCAACTGGTCGCGCGTCTCGAGGAGTTGCTTCACCAACAGTTCGCGGTCTGCAGCCTCAGCCGCGAGTGATTTGTAGCCAAGACCAATCACGATCGCAACGCCCGCTCCGACGAGTGGCCCCACCACGCCACCCACAGTCCATTCGCTGTGAAGACCGAGAGCGGCGATGGCCAGCAACGTCGATCCCAGCACGGCGAGGGTGCGCCAGCCGCGCGGCAACAGGTGCAGATAAAGAAAGAACAGGGGGAACACCAGGTAGGCGGCATCCGGGCTCAACCACACCAGCACGAGCCATTCTGCCGACAAGACCAGTGCCCACAGGTAGGCCGTCACCGACTGCGCGCTCGCCCCCGAACTCATCGCATGTCTCGCCAAATAACCGCCGAAACCGTAAGTGATGAGCAACAGTGCGGCGAGCGCAATCACCGCCACCATGTTCGGGTTGCCATCGACAAGCGCACGCACCACCACGAGCACAGTCAAAGCGACAAAGAGGATGTGCAAACTGGTGCGCAACCCCACAAAAACGGGGGTCAACGCAGTGTGGCTCATAATTCGACCCTACTGCCGCGCACGAGTGCTTCTATCCATCGAAAGGATGATTGTGCCCTCCGCACTATGCGCCACGAAAGGTACCCTCCCGGCCGATGCCCTACCGCGCCCACACGAGGATGCTGGTTACTGTCGCCATTCGTCGACGCCGAAAGGACTCCCCATGTTTGTTGCCTGGCGCGATCTGCGCTTCGCCCGCGGACGATTCGTGCTCATTGGCACAGTCGTCGCCCTCATCACGTTGCTCGTCGGCTTTCTGAGTGGCCTCACTGGTGGGCTCGCTGCCCAGAACATTTCTGGTGTTCTGTCGTTGCCGGCTGACCAGCTCGTGTTCGCCACCCCGAGCAGCAAGGGAGCGGATGAAGCCAGCTTCTCCGACTCGAACGTCACTGAGAAGCAGGCAAACATCTGGGCTAACGCTGACGGTGTCGAGTCGGCCAACCCCATCGGAGTTTCGCAGACCAAGGCCGAGTCGCCCGAGTCGAGCACTTCCATCGCCGTCTTCGGAGTCGTTGCCGGTTTCGATGAGACCGCCCCGAGCGGCGACGGCAAGGTCGGCCTCTCGGAGGATGCCGCCACCGCCCTCGACGTTTCCACCGGCGACACCATCACGGTTGCCGGCACCGACTACACGGTCGAGAAGGTCAGCGGCAACTGGTGGTACAACCACACGCCTGTCGTTCAGATGACCCTCGAAGACTGGCAGGGTTACTCCGCCACGACCGGAAACCCGGATGCCTACGCCACCGCCATTGCGGTCAACGGCGACGCCGACTGGGATGCCATCAATGCTGACGCTGACACCCTCAGCAACTCGGTTCTCCTGTCGCTGACCGCCGTGAGTTCGTTCCGCTCAGAGATCGGTTCGCTGCTACTGATGGTCGCGATGCTGTTCGGCATTTCGGCCCTCGTGATCGGCGCGTTCTTCACGGTGTGGACGATGCAGCGCAAGGCTGACATCGCGATGCTGAAAGCGCTCGGAGCATCCACCTCGTCACTCATCCGCGACGCCCTCGGTCAGGCCCTCATCGTGCTGCTGATCGGTGTCGGAATCGGCATCGGCATCACGGCCCTTCTTGGGGTACTGATGGGCAGCGCGCTGCCGTTCATCCTGAGCCCCTTCACCACCCTGCTGCCCGGCGTCATCATGATTGTGCTCGGCCTTGCCGGTGCTGCTTTCGCCCTGCGTTCCGTCACTACCGCCGATCCACTCACTGCCCTGGGGAGCACCCGATGATCCACCTAAACAACGTCACCCTCACCTTCCCCGACGGCGAAGGCCGCGTCACGGCCGTCGACCATGTCACGCTCAGTGCCCGCCCCGGCACCGTCACGGGCATCACCGGCCCGAGCGGTTCGGGCAAGTCGAGCCTGCTGGCCGTCGCCGCCACGCTCATCCGCCCCGACTCCGGTCGCGTCATGATCGATGACGTGGATGCCGCCCAGCTGTCGGCCGCCGAAGCCACCGTGCTACGCCGCGACAGCATCGGTATCGTCTTTCAGCAGTCGAACCTGCTGCCTTCGCTCACCGCGCTGGAACAGCTCGCCGTCATGAACGAGCTCGGTGCCCCGCACAGCCGTGGCAAGCGTGCCGCGGTTACCGCCCACGCTCGCGAGCTGCTGGATGCCGTTGGCTTGGCCGACCAGGCTCACAAGCGTCCGCATCAGCTTTCGGGCGGTCAGCGTCAGCGCGTCAACATCGCGCGGGCGCTCATGAACGACCCGAAAGTGCTCCTCGTCGATGAACCGACCAGTGCCCTCGACCAGGAGCGCGGCGCGAGCATCATCGAACTCATCCTGCGTCTCACCGACGAACGCAACACCTCAACGCTGCTCGTCACCCACGATCTTGTTCATCTCCCCCGTATGCACGCGGTCATGAACATGGTGGATGGCGCGCTCGAGTCGGTGCGCAGCGAGGTGCCGGTTACCGTCGGGTAACCTCACTCCCTTGCGGGTAACTAGGGGTCATGCAGGAGCATTATGGCCATGACCGACACCATGAACGCCGTAGCGTACTCGCATGCTTTGCCCATCGACGACCCCACGAGCCTGGAAGATGTGACTCTTCCGGTTCCTGCCGTGGGGCCGCACGACCTCCTCGTGAAGGTCGTCGCCGTTTCTGTGAACCCCGCCGACGTGAAGGTTCGCTCCGACATGGATCCGGGTGGGGTCCCGACCGTCCTCGGTTTCGACGCCGCTGGAACCGTCGCGGCCGTGGGCAGCGACGTCACCCTGTATGCCGTCGGCGACGAGGTGTACTACGCGGGAGCGATGGGCCGTTCCGGCTCCAACGCTGAACTTCAGGCCGTTGACGAGCGCATCGTCGGCACCAAGCCGAAGTCGGCCACCTTCGCCGAAGCCGCTGCACTCCCCCTCACCACTCTCACCGCGTGGGAGGGCCTGTTCGACAAGCTCAAGCTCACCGCCGAGAGCACGGGAACCCTGCTCGTCGTCGGCGGCGCTGGCGGCGTGGGCTCGATGATCATCCAGCTTCTCAAGGCACGCACCCCCGGCATCCGCATCATCGCCTCCGCCGGTCGCGAAGCCAGCCAAGAGTGGGTTCGCTCGCTCGGAGCGGATGAGGTAGTCCGTCACGGCGAACACCTCACCGAAGACGTGAAGCGCGTCGCCCCCGAGGGAATCGACTACATCTACAGCACCAACACCGTGGGCCAGATCGAGGCCTTCGTCGAGATCTTGAACCCCTTCGGTGAGATCGTCGCCACCGACAACCCCGGCCTGGTCGACCTCGGCCTGTTCGGCGGCAAGAGCCTCTCGTGGCACTCCGAACTCATGTTCACGCGGTCGGTCTTCACCACGGCCGACATGGTGGTGCAGCACGAGCTTCTCACCACGGTCGGCGAAATGATCGACGCCGGCACCATCCGCAGCACCATGACCTCGGCCTTCAGCCCGCTGAACGCCGAGCAGCTGCGCCTCGCGCACGCCAGCGTCGAGACCGGTCGCACGCTCGGCAAGGTCGTCGTAACGAACGAGCCCCTCGCGAGCTAGCGAGAACCGCCCGCGGTTGCGCCGTGGCGCCTAGTGACCGATCTGGTCGGAGTCAGCACCGGACCCCGGCACGTCGATCGCCGCAATGGCATCGAGGTCGCGCGAGTCGAGTTCGAAGTCGAAGACCGCAATGTTGTCGGCCAGCCTGTCGGGGTTGGCCGACTTCGGGATTGCGACGAGGCCATTCTGCAGGTGCCAGCGCAGCGCGATCTGAGCCGCTGAGCGCTCGTGCTTGGCCGCGATCTCGAGCAACACCGGCTGGTCGAGCACGCCCTTGATGGGGCTCCACGATTCCGTGACGATTCCGCGGGAGTCGTGATACGCCCGGTCGGCGAGGCGAGCGTTGGTCGGCGAGAGGTCAACCTGGTTCACGGCCGGAACGGTAGCGCCCGCATCCGCCAGCACTTCAAGGTGGGCCGGCTTGAAATTTGAGACCCCGATCGAGCGCACAAAGCCATCTGCTTTGAGCTTCTCGAAGGTACGCCACGTGGAGAGGAACTTGTCGAGTTCTGGTCGAGGCCAGTGGATCAGCAGTAGGTCAACATACTCGAGGTCGAGGCGTTCGAGGCTGTCGCGCAGCCCCTCAATCGCGAGGTCGTCGCCTTGAAAGTCACCATCGAGTTTGGTCGTGACGAAGAGTTCGTCGCGATCAATGCCGCTGCGCCGGATGCCCTCGCCGACGCCCGCTTCGTTGCCGTAGCGCACCGCCGTATCGATGTGGCGATACCCGAGTTCGATGGCGGTTGGAACAACAACAGCGACTTCGGCATCGCTGAGCGGCCACGTGCCAAGACCAAGCTGGGGGATGCTGTGGCCGTCGTTGAGAGGAATCGAGGGGATCATCCTCTTAGGCTAAACGACGCTCAGGACAGTGTGCGAGGACTCGCTGTAGCGAATCCCCGCACACCCTGTGAGTTCTTTAGACCTCGAGTGCGGCCATGGCCAGATCAGGGTTTCCGAAGCGGTGTGCTGTAATCGACAGTGACTGCTCTTGCACGAAGATCAGCAGTTCAACGCGACCGGATGTCGTGACCTCTCCCGACCACACAGCGACGTCAGGGTTTCCGCCAACGGCTTCTGCGAGATCGACAGAGGAACCACCGATGAGGCGCACCCGGCTCGTCTTCAACTCGCCCTTAGCCGCACGCTCGTTCCAGCGAGCATCCGACTCGACTCGAACCTGAGCGACCGAGACTCCGGCATTTCCCGACTCGAATGATTCGGTGAGCAGCGACGGCAATGGAATAGCCGAGCTGATGTGAATGGTCGCGCCAATACGAGCAGCACCGGCGATCATGCGCACCAGGCTGCCAAGCGGTTGACCGTCCGACAGGCGAATGGTGACGGGCACCGGGCGATAACGGAAGACGTTGCGTTCGACGCCGAGTCCTGACACGTCGCGGCTAACACCGAACTCTGTCTCCCACGCGCGCTGGTCGCTTTCGGCGGCACGACGAACACGGTCGAACTCGTCGAACTCCATGCCCGACTGTGCTTTCTTGATAACCGAAGAGACCTGGTCGCTGAGACCGCGCACCTGAATGTCGCGAGCGGCGGGCTGCTCTACAGCCTTCCACTGCCCGAGTGTCATCAGGTAGTTGGGTCCGCCAGCCTTGGCGTGACAGCCGACGGCTGAACGCTTCCAACCGCCAAAGGGCTGGCGGCGAACGATGGCGCCGGTGATTCCACGGTTGACGTAGGCGTTTCCGGCCTGAACCTCATCGAGCCAGCGAGCAACCTCGGTGGGATCGAGCGAGTGGATGCCCGCAGTCAGTCCGTAGTCCACGGCGTTCTGCATCTCGATCGCTTCGGTGAGGTTCTTGGCACGCATCACGCCGAGAACGGGACCGAAGTATTCGGTCATGTGGAATTCGCTGCCCGACGCGACCCCGGTGCGAACTCCGGGAGTCCACTGCTTGCCTTCGTCATCAAGCTGACGTGGCTTCACGAGCCAGCTCTCGCCGGGAGCGAGGGTGGTGAGGGCGTTGAGCAACTTGCCCTGAGCAGGCTCAACGATCGGGCCCATCATGGTGAGAGGGTCCTGAGGGAGGCCAACGCGCAGGGTGCGTACCGAGTCAACAAGCTGGCGCTCGAACCGTTCGCTCCTCCCGACCGAACCGACCAAGATCACGAGAGAGGCCGCTGAGCACTTTTGCCCTGCGTGTCCGAAGGCGCTCTTGGTGACGTCGGCGACGGCGAGGTCGAGATCTGCGCTCGGCGTCACGATGATCGCGTTCTTTCCACTGGTCTCCGCGAGAATCGGCAGGTCATTGCGCCAGGAACGGAACATTGCTGCGGTCTCCCACGCACCGGTCAGGATGACGCGGTCAACGGCAGGGTCGGCAATCATGACGCGACCGAGTTCACGATCCTTCAAATCAACAAACGTGAGCACGTCGCGCGGCACTCCGGCTTCCCAGAGAGCTTCGACCATCACTGCGGCGCTGCGCTGCGAGAGCTTCGCGGGCTTGATGATGACGCCGCTGCCGGAGGCGAGAGCCGAAAGGACGCTCCCTGCCGGAATGGCGACCGGGAAGTTCCACGGCGGGGTAACGACGATAAGCCCCGACGGAACAAAGGTGGCGTCTTCGATCTTTTCAAGGTCGAGCGAGCGCTCTGCGTAGTAGTGCGCGAAGTCGATCGCTTCACTTACTTCAACGTCGCCTTCAGCAATGGTCTTGCCTGCTTCGTTGGCCATGACCTCGATGAGGCGGGCACGGGAGTTCTCGATGGCGTCACCGGCACGGTGCAAGATTGCGGCGCGCTCAGCGGCGGGCATCGCACCCCAGCGGCGTCCTGCAGCCGTTGTCGACTCGAGGATGCTCTTCATCTGTTCGGCGGTGCTGACTGCCCCAGCCGTGACGGTGTCGACACCGAGCTGCGACTCTCCACTGCGTGCCAAGATCGCGCGACCCCACGTGCGGTTATCGCCAATGGCGGGATCAGTGTCGGCAACGTTATCGAAGGGACGCTCGCCGATGATCGCAGCAGGTGTGGAGCGGTCCTGAATGCGGTTGGTGGTCTGAGCCGGCACGTCGAGGTTCGCGAGCGAAGCCAAGAAACGGTCTTGCTCGCGCACGAAGATGTGTTCGTTGCTGGAGAGTTCGAACAACCCCGACATGAAGTTCTCGGTGCTGGCGTTCTCTTCGAGGCGACGCACGAGGTAGCTGATGGCCGAGTCGAACTCGGTCGGCTGAACAACGGGCGTGTACAGCAGCAGGCTGCCGACGTCCTTTCGGACCGCTTCGGCCTGGCCAGTAGCCATTCCGAGGAGCATTTCGAACTCAATGCCGTGCGTTACGCCTCGCTCTTGAGCGAGGTGCCAGGCGAATGCAATGTCGAAGAGGTTGTGGCCAGCAACACCGATGCGCACGGCATCCACGTGCTCAGGGGTGAATGCCCAGTCGAGCACGCGCTTGTAGTGAGTGTCGGTGTCTTGCTTAGTTCCCCACGTGGCCATGGGCCAGTGGTGAGTTACCGCGTCAACGTGTTCCATCGCGAGGTTGGCGCCCTTAACAACGCGCACCTTGATGCCGGCACCGCCGCGAGCGCGACGTTCCATCGACCAGCGGGTGAGTTCCTGCAGCGCGGTGAGGGCATCCGGCAGATACGCCTGAAGCACGATACCCGCTTCAAGTTCGAGTAGTTCTGGCTGGTCGAGAAGCTTCTCGAAGACCGCGATCGTGAGGTCGAGGTCTTTGAACTCTTCCATGTCGAGGTTGATGAACTTCTTCTGCGGCGAGCGCAGCGCAAGCAGGTAGAGCGGGGTGAGGCGGTCGACAACACGGTCGACGGTCTCGTCGAAGGCCCACATGGAAAGTTGGGACACGACCGACGACACCTTGATGGAGACGTAGTCAACGTCATCCCGGTTCAGAAGCGCGCGCGTTCCGGCGAGGCGCTTGTCTGCCTCGTCGTCACCAAGAACGGCTTCGCCGAGCAGGTTGAGGTTGAGGTTGACGCCTTCACGACGCAAGTGCACGAGGGCCTTGTCGAGCTTGGCGGGAGTGGCATCGATGATGAGGTGGCCGACCATGCCGCGGAGAACGCGACGAGCGATCGGGACGATGATCCACGGGAGCAGAGGTGCGAAGCCGCCACCGACCATGATCGCGAAGCGGAGGTACCACGGCAGGAAGGCCGGGATGATGTGCGTGAGGCGCTCGAGGTTGCGGCCGGCGACACGCAAATCTTCGGGACGCACAACGGTGTCAATGAAGCCAAGAGTGAACTCGAGTCCGTTCGGGTCTTTCAGCACACCGGCAAGGCGCGTGGCACTCGCGTCGGTGGGAAACTCTTCACTTTCGGCCAGCCACCGGCGAACGGTGGCTACCGTTTGGTCGGCAATCTGCTGGTGTGAAGCATCGAGGTTGTCGGTAGAAGTTGACATGCTCACGAGAATAGGCCTCCGAACGGGATTGTGGCTGGAACTCTCAGTGTGCGCCCGGGAGTGCCTTTAGCAAAAGCGACGGAAATCGCATGGTTTCAGTTAGAATTAGTTAACGATTGGCGGAGAAATGCTCGATGTTAGACGGCTGCGACTTTTGCGAGAACTCAAGCTTCGCGGAACCATCGCCGCGGTGGCGAACGCCCTCAGTTACACGCCGTCTGCAGTCTCCCAACAGCTCGCTCTTCTTGAAGAAGAAGCGCGGGTTCCACTGCTCGTTAAAGCGGGTCGCCGCGTGCAGCTCACCCCCGAAGCCGAGCTCCTCGTCGAGCACACTGTCGCCCTCCTCGAACGCCTCGAACTCATGGAAGCGGAGATCCACTCCTCGCTCACTGAAGTGCGCGGAAAAGTACGTCTCGCCGTATTCCAATCGGCAGCGCTCGGCATCATCCCCCAAGCGCTCAGCATCATTGCCGAAGAACACCCCCAACTGCGCATCGAGATGACCCAGCGCGAACCCGAAAGTGCACTCTTCGAAACCTGGACGCGTGAATTCGACCTCGTGATCGCCGAACAGTATCCCGGCCATGCCGCACCCCGGCATCCCGATCTCGACATGCTCCCCCTCTATGCCGACGAGCTCTCGCTCGCTGTTCCTCACGAGAGTGGAATCATGAGTCTCGCCGACACCACCCAGAGTGCCTGGGTGATGGAACCCCGAGGCACCGCCTCCCGCCACTGGGCAGAACAGCAGTGCCGCCGCGCGGGGATAGAGCCCGACGTTCGCTACGAAACCGCCGACCTTCAGGCCCACATCCGTCTCGTTGAATCAGGCCACGCCACTGCAATCTTGCCGGGGCTCGTCTGGGGCAGCCGCACGCCGACCGTCGCCCTGAGGCCTATGCCGGGCCTCCCCCGCCGCACCGTCTTCACCTCAGTGCGCGACTCGAGCGTCAGCCGGCCATCGATTGTGGCGTGCCGAGAAGTGCTTGAGCGGGTCGTGCTCGCGCTCGCGCCGGAGTAGCCGCGACGGCTTCAGTGGCGAAACCTGACTACGCAGAATCGCGGATGACGAGCTCAGTATCGAGGGTCGTCACGGTGTCGACTGGTCGGTTTTCAATCAGGCCGACAATCATTTCGGCCATGCGGCGGCCCATCTCGACGGAGGGTTGACGCACTGTCGTCAGTGGTGGAGTCGCGGTGCTCCCATAGTTATCGTCGTCGAAACCGACCACGGCGATATCGTCGGGCACGGAGAGCCCGGCTTCGCGGATGGCCGAATAGGCACCGATGGCCATCTGGTCGTTGGCGGCGAAGATGCCGTCGATGGGCTCGCCGCGGGCCAGCAGGCGTCGCATTGCGTCTGCGCCGGAAGGCGGAGAGAAGTCGCCGACTTCCACGAGATCGCTCGTGAGACCGTGTTTTTCGAGAGTGGCGTGGAAGGCAGAAAGACGGTCAACGCCCGGGGGCATATCTTGCGGGCCAGCGATCGTGGCCAGCTTGGTGCGACCGGAAGCGATCAAATGCTCAACGGCAGTGCAGGCACCAGCAAAGTTGTCGACATCCACGTAGTAGTTGTCGCCGCCCACGTCGCTGAGCGGGCGCCCACCGAACACGACAGGCAGGGTGCGGCTGAGCTCAGAGTAGGAGTGGTCGCCCGTGTGGTGCGAGACCACGAGAGCGCCATCGACGTTGCCGCCGAGGAGATAGCGCCGCGTCTTGTGTGATGCGGCCCCTGACTCGATGATCATGTTGAGCGTGTAATCGGTGTCTTCGAGGTAAAGCGCAACGCCCTGCACAACCGCTGCGAAGAAGGGGTCATCGAAGACCTTGGCTGCCGATTCCGGAACCACCATCGCGATGGCCTGCGTCTTGCGACTCACGAGCGAGCGGGCAGCGCGATTGGGCACGTAATTGAGCTCGTCGATGGCGGCCTGAACGACAGTGGCAACATCCGCGCTCACCTTAGGAGAACCGTTCACAACGCGAGACACGGTGGCGCGCGAAACGCCTGCCTGTGCCGCCACCATTTCGAGTGTTGGCATGGCCCCGCTGCGCAGTTTCTCCGCCACGAGCTCGCTCTCTCCTAGAAGGTCCTGCCTAACCCTAACGATCAGGAGGCCTTCTTCGTGGCAGCGATGTGGGCTGCATACTCCGTGGCGCTGCGCTTCGGGATGCGCTCCTGGGTGTCGTAATCGACGTAAACAATCCCGAAACGCTTGTTGTAGCCCCACGCCCATTCGAAGTTGTCGAGGAGCGACCACACGAAGTAGCCGCGCACATCAGCGCCGTCGGCAATGGCATCCGCGACCGCCTGAATGTGCTGGGCGATGTAGCTGGCACGCTTCGGGTCATCGATGGTGTCGCCGACGCGGGTGTCGTCGTACGACGCGCCATTTTCGGTGACATACAGCGGCGGCAGAGTGGGATATTCCTTGCCGAGGCGCACAAGCAGGCGGCGTAGCCCGCTCGGGTTGACCTCCCAGTCCATGGCCGTTCGCGGAAGGTCGCGAGGGGGCATCGTCACGAACTCGCTGCCGACAAACATGGAGCGACCGGGCTTTGTGGTGGGGCGAAGTCCGGGCGCAGCGTCGGCGGGAGCGGGATGCCCACTCACGTTGTCATCGTGGTAGTGGTTCACTCCCAAGAAGTCGATGGGGGCGGAGATGATCTCAAGGTCGCCCTCCTGCACATACTGCTCGAAGTCGTACTCGCGCATGTCGTCAATGACGTCGGCCGGGTAGGCGCCCAGCACGAGGGGCTCGAGGAACATGCGGTTCCAGATGCCGTCGATGCGGCGTGCGGCGTCGAGGTCGACGGGATCGTTCGGGTCGTTCGGCACGGCGTTGGTGAGGTTGAGCGTGATGCCGAGCTCAATCTCGCGGCCCTGGGCTGCAGCGAGCTTGCGCAGTCGTTCGGCGGCAAGGCCGTGCGCGAGGTGCTGGTGATGCAGCGCAGCCAGACCCTGGTTCGGGTCGGTGAGACCGGGAGCGTGCTCGCCGGCAATGTAGCCAATCAGCGACGAGCAGAGTGGCTCGTTGAAGGTAGTCCAGTGGCTGACGCGATCGCCAAGCGCGGTATAGACAGCCTCGGCATAGTCAGCGAAACGGTACGCGGTGTCGCGGTTCGCCCATCCGCCTTTCTCTTGAAGAGCCTGCGGCAGATCCCAGTGATAGAGAGTGAGCCACGGCAGGATGCCGGCCTCCAGCAGCGAGTCAACAAGTCGACTGTAGAAGTCGAGGCCCTCGGCGTTGGGCTCGCGGTCGCCGGGAACAACACGGGCCCAGCTGGTGGAGAAGCGGTAGGAATCGAGCCCCAGCTTCTTCATCAACTGCACGTCATCGTTCATGCGGTAGTAGTGGTCGACCGCAATTTCGGGGGTGTCTCCGTTGGCGACGGCGAGCGGCTGGCGGGCATAGTGATCCCAGATGGAATCCTCTTTGCCGCCTTCGTGAGCTGCTCCCTCGATCTGGGCAGCGGCGGTGGCGGATCCCCAGAGGAAGCCTTTCGGCCAGGTGGTGGTGAGAGTGTTCATTAGCCTTTTACTGCTCCTGCCATGATGCCCGAGACGAGTTGCCGTCCGGCGAGAATGAAGATGATGAGCAGCGGCAAGGTGGCGAGCACCGCTCCCGAAAGCACGACCGAGTAGTCCACGTATTTTGCGCTCTGCAGCTGACTCAGCGCAACCTGCAGGGTCGGATTTTGTGGTGCAACCAACAGCGGCCACAAGTAATCGGTCCACGCGGTCATGAAGGTGAAGAGTCCGAGAATCGCCATCGCGGGGCGGGCCGCGGGGATTCCGACGTTCCAGAAGGTGCGGAACATATTGGCCCCGTCGACACGGGCCGCTTCGATGAGTTCGTCGGGAATGACATCCACCAAATATTGGCGCATGAAGAACACCCCGAATGCTGTCACGAGCGTTGGCACGACAACAGCGCCGAGGGTGCCCGTCCAGCCGAGCTCTTTCATGAGCATGAACTGCGGGATGATGCCGAGTTGGGTTGGCACCGCAAGCGTGGCGATCACGAAGATCATGAGTCCTTCGCGGCCTTTGAAGCGCAGCTTCGCGAACGCATAGCCGGCCAGAGTCGAGAAGAAGATCACCGAGGTCGTGATGATCGTCGAGACGATGATGCTGTTCAGCAGCGACTGCCAGAACGGAACGGTGGAGAGCACTTCGCCAACGTTGATCCAGAAGCGACCGCCGGGCAGCAACGGTGGCCAGGTGGCGGTGATGGCCGTGTTGTCGCTCGAGCCAACAACGTACGACCACCACAGCGGGTACGAACCGCCGAGGAACAGGGCCATCAGCAGACCGTAGATCAAGAAGCCGGGGCGTTCGGCGAGTCCACGGGCGCGGCCGCGACCACGGCGCTTCTCGTCCGCTAGGGCCTGCTTGTCGGCGGCGCGATCGGGGGTTCGTGTGGGGCTCGTGGTGCTCATGAGCTCTTCTCCTCGTCTACGACGGATGCCGCTGGCACGCCGGTGGGGTTGGCCGCGGTGGTGGCGCGGTAGCGCGCAAGTTTCTTGGCTCGGCGCTTCGAAATGACCTTCACTTCGGTCGAGGCGATCTTGCGCGAAATCCAGAAATTCAGCATTCCGATGCCGACGATGATGATGAACAGCAGCCACGCGATGGCGGAGGCCTTGCCGAAGTCACCGCGGTTGAACGCCATGTCCCACAGGTACAGCACGGTGGTTTGGTACTCGCGATGAGCACCGCCGAGGTTCGCACTGGTGGGGTTAAATAGCTTCGGTTCGGTGAAGATCTGCAGGCCACCGATCGTGGCGGTAATGATCACGAAGATCATGGTGGGGCGGATGCTCGGCAGCGTCATCGAGAAGAACCGACGCACGGCGCCCGCTCCATCCAGGGCTGCCGATTCGTAAATGTCGCGGGGAACAGCCTGCATCGCGGCGAGAAGAATGAGCGCGTTGTAGCCGGTCCAGCGCCAGTTGACCATCGTGGCGATGGCGAAGTGGCTGGGGAAGACTTCGCTCTTCCACAACACAGGATCAATGTTGAAGGAGGTCAGGATGTTGTTGATGAGCCCGTACTTTTCGCCGAACGCACTCGAGAAGATGATGGCGACCGCGACCGGGGTCACGATGTACGGGATCAGAATGCTCATGCGCCAGAAGGTTTTGGCGCGAAGGTTTTGGTCGAGCAGGGCCGCGATGAAGACGGCGGCGACCAGCTGCGGAATCGCGCTGAGCAGGAAGATGCTCATCGTGTTGAAGAGCGAGTTCCAGAAGTAGGGGTCGTTGAGCTCGGCGACATAGTTGTCGAAGCCGATCCATTCACCGGCACCGCTCAGGATGTCCCAGTCGTTGAGCGAGACAACAAACGTGTAGACGAGGGGGAAGAGCCCGATGAGTGCGAAGAGCACAAAGAAGGGGGCGATATAGAGGTAGGGGGACGCTTTCACGTCGAGGCGACTCAGACGCTGCCGCCGGGTGAGCCGTGTCGCATTGCGCTCGGAGCGCTTCTTCGCCTCACCTGAATCAGGTCTCGGCGGGCTCGTCATCGTCGTCATGAGATATCGCTTTCAAGAAGTGAGGCCCCCGGCCAGGGGATGACCGGGGGCCTCAATTGCTGCTGTGGACTAGTTGAGGTCGAGGTTCTTTAGAACCTCAAGCGCGTTGTTCCACGCGGTGTCGCCGTCAACACCCGAGTCGAGTTCCTTGGTGGCAGGACCGAAGACCTGCTCCTGAATAACGGCGTCGTTCGGACCCTTGAACTGAGCGGTTACGCCTTCTGCACGCGATCCGAGGATCGTGCCGATGGGAGCATCGTTGAAGAAGGTGCTGAGTTCGCTGCTGCCGGTGACTCCGTCATCCGTCTGCGCTGCGACAACGCTGGGGAAGGTTCCTGCAGCCTGGAAGGCGGCAACTTCGGACTCAGCCGAGGTCAGGTAAGCGGCGAGCTTTGCTGCCTCAGCAGGGTGCTCCGACTGGGTCGGAACGGTCAGGAAGGCGCCGCCCCAGTTTGCTGCTCCACCGGGGAAGACGTCTGCGAAGTCCCAGCCGCTTGTGGCGTCTCCGCCTGCTGCTTCAACCTGTCCCTTGACAACACCGAGCATCCAGCCAGGGCACATGAACGTAGCGAAAGAGCCATCAGTGAAGGCCTTTCCCCCGCCCCAGTCCCACGCGCTCTGCTCAGCCGAGAGGCCGGATGCTGCACCGTCGGCGAGGAGGTCCCACTGCGACTTGAGGTCGGCGTTGCCTTCGATGTCGATCTCACCGTCTGCGGTGTAGTAGCCCTCGTCAAGCTGGTTGACCATGGCGTTCCAGACGAAGCCGGAGTGGTCGTAGAAGGCTGCGCCGGTTGCTGCGTTGTAGTCCTTGCCAACCTGGAAGAAGTCTTCCCACGTCGCGCTGTCGCCACCGAAGAGTTCGGCTACGGCGTCGCGGTCGCCGGGCATTCCGGCGGCTTCGAGGAGGTCTCCGTTGTAGCAGAGGCCCTCAGGGCCGATGTCGGTTCCGTAACCGATGATGCGGCCGTCGGCGTCGGTGCCCTGAGCGAGCTTCCAGTCGACCCAGCGGTCCTTGATGTCGTCTGCGCCATATTCGCTGAGGTCAACGAACGTGTCGGAGACCTGCATGACCTGGCCGAGCCATCCTTCTTCAACGGCCTGCACGTCGGCGAGACCGGCGCCTGCTGCCTGCTTGGTCTTCCAGTCGGTCAACGCGTTTCCACCGGTGTCGATGTTGGTTGCCTTGATGGTGATGTTGGGGTTCTCGGCTTCGTACGCTGCGTACAATCCGTCGAGTCCCATCGTGCCGAAGGTGGTCACGGTGAGGGTGATGGGGCCATCGCTGTCTCCACCGTCAGTTGCTGAACAACCGGTGGCGAGAAGAGCGAGAGATGCTGCGCCGGCGACGGCTGCAACCATCTTGGTGCGTCGTTGAGATTTCACGGTCACTTCCTTGTGAATGAGGGTTATTGGTGTCCGAAAGAGACCCCCATCAGGAATGAGAGCGCTCTCACGATTGCAGACTGATCTTATGAGAGCGCTCTCTCGAATGTCAAGAGAGCGCTCTCACATCCGCGAAAGTCACACAAATGACTGCAAACGCTTGCGGTGCGGGACGGCCCGGAAACCAGCACAACCCCCGCGCCCCGGCCCGTTATGCGGCGAGGTGCAGGGGTTGGCGAAGAAAACTGAAGGCGCTTACTCCCAGACGCTGGGGG
Organism: Salinibacterium sp. SWN167; assembly: GCF_015864665.1. GTDB lineage: Bacteria > Actinomycetota > Actinomycetes > Actinomycetales > Microbacteriaceae > Rhodoglobus. The sequence goes on from NZ_JADYWU010000001.1 coordinate 151,293, forward strand.
CTTCGACGCGACTAACGGGTAGCGCGACGTGATCAGCCCACTCTTGAACCCACTCAGGCATGGCCGGGGCAGGGGCATCCCATCCGATGGTTTCGAGCAATTCGGCTACGGGCACGGTGCCGCCGGAGCTCTTGAGAAAACGCGCGCGGGTCATGGCCTGGGCATAAATCTGACCATCGACAACGAAGCGTTGTTCCACGAAGACGGCTTTCTCGTCGTAGCCAACGACGCGGCTCTCAAGCTGAAATTCTTTCCACAGATCGAGCGACTTGCGAAAGCTGATGGTCTCGTTGGCCATGACGGGGTAAAAGCCTTTAGCCCGCAGCTTCTGCCAGCCGCCGGCGCGGATAAGGAGATCCATGCGGCCGATGTCCATGATCGAGAAGTAGCGGCCATTGTTCATGTGGCGCAGCAAGTCGACATCCGTGGGCAGCACCCGCATCGTCATGCTGCCGACATCAGTGATGCCGAGCGGCGAACGACGTGTGCTGAGGAAGCGATGAAGGATGGTGCGGAAGATCAGGTTCACTCGCCCAGATTAGGTGAATCGTGATCGAGTCCGTAAATCGTTTGTGGGGATGCTCTAGCGCGTGGAGCTATTTCGCCCCAACAAAACGCACAACGGCCTGCACTGGCGCATGATCCGACGGCCAGCCGCCCGAATACCGCGTGACGTTGATGCCTGTCTGCAGGACGGTCACGTCGGGCGTTGCAAGCACCCAGTCAATTCGTTTGCGATTGTGCTTCGGCGGGCCGTAATTGGGGAACGTTCCCCACACCTGGGTGAGACGCTCCTCGGCGGTGTTCCACGTGTCGACCAGCAGCCCGTTACCGGTCAGCTGGTCATAAGGGTGAGTGTCAGCATCCGTATTGAAATCGCCGGTCATGATGGTCGGATACGGAGTCGCCTGCACGATGTTTCTCAACGCGTCAGCAGAGTGAAGGCGCGACGTGCGGGAACGGTGATCGAGATGCGTATTCACGGCCTGAAAGTGGATGCCGGTGGCGAGGTCACGGAAGATCGCTTCCACCACGACGCGCGGGGTGCGATTGCCCCACGAGACCGATCCCGGAACATTCGGAGTATCGGAGAGCGCGGACTGCCGCCACTCGACCACCTGCAGACGAGTGGAATCGTAAAAGATGGGGCAGCCTTCGCCACCCGTGTTCCTTTCGCGACCGTGGCCGAGCGAACGATAGTGCTCCCCCAACGATTGGCCAACAAACCGCGCCTGAGTGAATAGTGCCTCTTGCACGCCGACCAGCGCTGGTTGTTCGGCAGCGAGGAGACGTGCCATCAACGGCTTGCGGCGTCTCCACAGGTCAGGGCTGCGTGGCAAAAGTTCTGGGCCGCGACGACGGATGTTGTAGGTCATCACATGCAAACCGGGGGCGTCGACGGGGCCAATCATCGAGCTACCGCGGGGCGGGAACGCCAATTGGGGCTCACGCTCCGGGGCGAGCGCAGAAAAGTGCTTCGACCGTGGGGTGGTGATTCCCGTCATAGTTCCAGCCTAAGGCGTGGTGTGGTGTTTCGGTGGGGTCGGGCGCGTGAAATGCCTCGCCGCAACGACTTGTCGATCTGCGCGGTTGCGGCACGGGTCAACGACGATGTCGCTCCCCGGCCATATTCTGATTGAGACATGTACCTTCTCACCGATACCGCTCTCGTCACGAGCGCCAGCGATCTCACCCAAGCCTCGAACTGCGAGTTCGGCTTTCTGCGCGTGCTCGACAAGCGGTTGGGGTTCTCGACTGATCCGCTGCCTGACGACGACGCGATGCTCCTGCGGGCGGCCGAGCTCGGCAACGCTCATGAGGCCCGGCTGCGGGATCGCTATCGCGACGAGTTCGGTGATGCGATGGTCGAGTTCGATAAACCTCCGGGGCGGGATGCCGCGGTGCTGCGCGACTATGCCGAACGCACGCGCGACGCTCTGCTGGCCGGCGCCCCCGTCGTTTTCCAGGGCGTGTTCTTCGACGAATCCGACCCCGAGTCGCCGTTCATTGGCTACGCCGACTTTCTCGTCAAACAGCCCGACGCCAGCTATCGGGTAGTCGACTCGAAGCTCTCCCGCCACGTGCGCGTCACCGCGCTGCTTCAGCTAGCGGCGTACCACGAGCAACTTCAGAAGCTCGGGGTTTCCGCCGACGGCACCGTCGAACTGATCCTCGGCAATGACACCTCCGAGCTCGCTGCCGTCGCCGACATCGCTCCCGTGTTCCGGCGCCGTCGCGCTCGCATGCACGCGATCATTGCCGAACATCGCGCCGAAGGTACGCCGGTCGACTGGCACGATGAACGGTACGCGCGGGATGGCCGCTGCAAGTTCTGCAAGGAACCATCGCAGGCCGCCGATGACCTGTTTACGGTCGCGGGATTGCGGGCCGGGCAGCGCACGAAGTTCCTGGCGGCGGGCATTCGCACCCTCACAGACCTCGCTGAAACCGAGGAGCGTCCCGACGACCTCGCGATCCCGAAGGCGAGCTTCGCGAAGCTTCATCTTCAGGCCAAGCTGCAGCACACGGTCGACCCGGCCGACAGTCACGCGAAACCGCCCGTCGTGGTTGTCGATCCCCTGCCGATCGCGAGCCTGCCCGCACCCAACGCCGGCGACCTCTTCTTCGACTTCGAGGGCGACCCGATGTACTCCGAGCCCGGTATCGGCGGGACGCCGCGCTGGGGCCTCGACTACCTCTTCGGTTGGGTGGACGCCGCGGGCGACTTCGACTGCCTCTGGGCGCACTCCCTTGATGAGGAACGAACCGCGCTGCGGTCATTCCTGAAGTTCGTGACGGAGCGGCGGCAGCAGCATCCGGGCCTCCACATTTATCACTACGCCGCCTATGAGAAGACGCATCTGCTGAGCATTGCCGCGCGGCATGGGGAGGGTGAGGATGTTGTCGACCAGCTGCTGCGCGAGGGTGTGCTCGTTGACCTGTATCCGATCGTGCGGGGCGCGCTGCGCATCGGAACGCCGTCGTATTCGATCAAGAAACTCGAGCCGCTCTATATGGGCGACGAGGAGCGCGCCGGGGTGACGAACGCGGCCGATTCGATTGGCGAGTACGTCGAGTCGAGCGTGGCGGCAGCCAACGGCAACATGGAACGAGCGACCGAAATTCGGGATGCGATCGCCCGCTACAACGAGTACGACTGCGTGTCGACGCTCAAGCTGCGCGATTGGCTGCGGGCGCTGCCCGAGGTGCAGGGCGTGACCGTCGACGTCGATGAGACCGAGCTCGACGTGAAGGCTTTTGAGCCCAGCGCGCTCGACCTGCAGCTGCAGGCCCTCGGCGACGACGCCGAGGAACGTGGCGATGACACTGCCGCGAGCGCCTATCGAATGGCCGCTGCCGCCATCGATTATCACCGGCGCGAGGTCAAGAGTTTTTGGTGGGAGCACTACGACCGCCTCGAGCAGCCCTCCGAACTGTGGGAAGACACTCGCGGAATCTTCGTGGTCGACAGCGCGATGCTGACGCTCGATTGGCATAAAGAGGGGCGCCAACGCACCGAGCGTCGGCACCTGTATTTGCGCGGCCAGTGGGCGCCGGGCAGTAGTGCGCCGAGACCCGGTGGCGACGTTTTTCTCGTCTACGGTAACCCGCTTCCGTACGTTCCTCCCGGCCATCGCACCGGGCAACGCCTTGCCCGCGCCGTGCGTTTCTCTGACCCCGCCGAGGATGCCGACGGCATCTTCGTGATCGAAACCCGGCCCGACGAGATTCCGGCCTGGGATGAAATGCCCACCCACATCACGCCCGGGCCACCCCCGCGCGCCGACAGCATCGTCGCCGCGATAGAAGCCTGGGGTGAGACCGTCGTTGCGGCCGCTCCCGAGTGGCCCGACGACGCGATGTCTGATCTTCTCCTGCATAAAGCCCCCGCCACAGTAAGCGCCCTCGAACCGATGACGAGTGCGGATGATGGTGTGCGCGCCGTCATCGCCTCGCTGGTCTCGCGCGAGAGCGGCTATCTCGCTGTGCAGGGCCCTCCCGGCACGGGCAAGACGTATCTGGCGGCCCATGTCATCCACGAACTTGTCGAGAGACACCACTGGAAGGTGGGCATTACCGCGCAGTCGCACAAGGTGGTCGAGAACGTTCTCGATGCGGTCGTGCTCGATGCGAACCTCAACCCGGAGCTGGTGGCGAAGGCGGTTCCGGGCGAGTTCGGGCCGGGCTATTACACCGAGGGCCCGTTCAGCGAGCTTCCTTACAACGGTCACGCGGGTTTCGCGCTCGAGCACGAGAATTCGGGCTACGTCATCGGCGGCACGGCGTGGGATCTGACGAACCGCAAGCGCGTGCAGGCCGACCAGCTCGACCTTCTCGTGATCGATGAGGCGGGCCAGTTCTCGCTCGCGAACACGATCGGGGTGGCGGCGAGCGCGAAACGAATCTTGCTGCTCGGCGACCCGCAGCAGCTTCCGCAGGTGAGCCAGGGCATCCATCCGGCCCCGGTTGATGGTTCGGCGTTGGGTCATGTGATCGGCGAGCTGGCGGTGCTTCCGGATGACTTCGGCTATTTCCTCGAGGAGAGTCGCCGCATGGATGAGGCCGTCACGCGCCCCGTCTCGCAACTCTCGTATGACGGACTGCTGCGCTCGCACGCGTCAACAGAGGGGCGGATGCTCGCCGGCGTCGCCCCTGGCCTGCACTCGGTGCCGACCGCTCATGTCGACAACTCAACGTTCGCGAGCGAAGAAGCCGACCGCGTGGTGGAGCTGGTGCGCGAGCACCTCGGAGCCCTCTGGACCTCGCAGGCCGGCGGCACCCCGAAGCCGCTCGACGAGGACGGCATCATCGTGGTGACGCCGTACAACGCGCAGGTCGAACTCATCCGCGGTCGCCTCGATGCCGCGGGCTATTCGCGCGTCGTCGTGGGAACCGTCGACAAGTTCCAGGGCCGAGAAGCCGTCATCTCGATCGTGAGCCTCGCCGCCTCGAGCGCCGACGATGTGCCCCGCGGCCTCGACTTTCTGCTCTCCCGCAACCGCCTCAACGTCTCGATCTCGCGCGCCCAATGGGCGGCGTACCTCGTCTACTCCCCCGCGCTGCTCGACTCGCTGCCGCAGACCGCGGAAGGGGTAGCGACGTTGAGTCGGTTTATCTCGTTGGTTGAGGGTGCTTCTTTCCCTGGTTCTTCGCTCACACAAGAGCTCTGAAAGTGGGCCGAAGATCCGGCTGCCCCAGCTCGCCTCTACCTTCCCCCAGTACCTAGCTGTGCCGCTCTTGCCGCATCTTGGATACCCTGATCCGGCCCAGCCCACACCTTTGTTATTGCGATTGCGAGTTGCTGCGCACGATCGGCGATGTCCTTTTCAGTCCATTCAATTTGGCTCTCGAGCACCTCTTTGTTTAAAACTAAGAGGTTGAACTCATCGAGGACGCTCCACTTGCCTTTGCCAGTTTTGCCCCCAACGCTTAGCCCCACCGCTTGCGAATCGGTCCAGGGGCGATTCGATAGTGACGAGTTGAGTGCCTGGGTGACGAGAGTCAGATTGCCGAGGGAATGAACCGCCTTGTCGCGCTTTTGCTCCTGCTCTGGCGTAAGCCGCGGGGTCGATGTCCAATGCTCTCGCCACTTTTGGGGCATGACATGCTCGATAGTGAGGCCAGTCGGCAGACTAACAGCTCCATATTTAGAACTAAGTGAACGCTTGTACGCCTCGACCGCACCAAGAACCACCGCGATTCGGCCTTGCTTGATGTTGCCGTACATCCGCGGAGCCCCGACTTCTGCGATAAACCGTGCATCAGTGGGCCACTCGCGTGTACCCGCCGTTTGTTCCGACAGAAATCTTCTAACTCGTTCACCCGCTTCTGCAGGATGCACTCCTTTGAGGGCCTTCAGCAATGCGACAATGAGCTTATTCATGTCCTTCGAAGTGAGTTGGAGGAGAGTCCGGCGGACAACCCAACTTTCCAGCGCATCAAGACCAATCGTGATCTGGCTATCCGGGATTGCGTGATTGTCCGAGATAACCCACAAGAAAATTGGGGTGGTCGCAGCAAGCTCCATGGCTTCGATCACTCGAGTACGGAACCGCCCCGGAACGGTGTCGGCGCTGAGAGCCCCGAGGCCTCGATAGGTATCCGCATCGTTACGAAGCTCCGAGAGGAACGACTCAGCAGAAGCAGCATCCAACATCAGCGGCTCTGCGTAATCCCGGAACTCGTCGAAGATGCGATCCTGCCGCACCTCGTCGCGCAGCCGCATCGTTAACCAATAGTGAAGAAAGATGTCGACACGGGAACGACTCATCCGGCCTTGCGTGATCTCCTCACGCCACCAATCGGTATCAAAGTCCTCCCAGACAGTCTGTGACCACTTATCAACATCAGCGCCGAGCGTCTTGCCGAGCCGGAACACCCAGTTCTTAATGAGGTCCGCTTTCAGCAGTGGGGTGCCACGATCGTTCAGGGTCTCGAAGATTAGCTGTGCGTCGTCGTCACCCGTGAGGTCGATTGACACGACAACGAGACGGTTCGCGAGAGTCTCAGTGAGCTCGGCAGCGCGCTCCGCCTCAGTACCCGGCGGAACGTTTCCGTCGTCGTCCGGATGCCCCAGGAGCCAGCGACGAGCCTCGGCACTGAAAAAATCGTGGGCGCCCTGAATCTGCCCGGACACCTCCGGCGTAGATTCGCTCTCCGGATCCATCGCGTGCTTGAATTCCTCCCGGTTCGCCTGAGAGGGCCATAACTTGAAGCGCTCAGGCAACCCTTTGTACTTAGATTCCTTGTTGAGAATGAGCGCTTCAAGGCGCTCGACGTCGTCGATATGATCGCGACCGACGAGCACTTCATGAGCGGCATCTATGAGAATCTGCATGGTGGTGAGGCGCTGCTGGCCATCGATCACATCGAGCCGCACAAGCCCGGTTGAGCTACCTTGACCTGCCTCGAAAACGACCGCACCCAAGAAGTGCGATGCCACGCGCTTCGCACCGTCGATAAGGTGAGTCTCCGTGACGCTGACGATGTCATCCCAGAGTGGCGCCCACTGGTCCTCCTCTGTCCAAACGTAGGGCCGCTGGTAGGCAGGTATCTCGTAATGCTTAGGTCCCCAAAAGAGATCCCCGGGAGTAGCTTTGCTCGGCTGTTGCATGTCACGATCACTGACTTTCTAGTTTCGAAGTGCACGATGTACCATTCGTTGGACCCCGAATGGTATCGCTACATTCGTTGCACACCGAGTCTCGTGCGGCTATTTAGCGCTTTGCCCCACCGAATTGCATTTATGCGACTCTTATCGACATTCGAGGCGAATTGGACCCTGGGATCTGCATGCGCATCTCAAGTAAGCCCTTCATCAGAAAACAGAGCATTGACTTCATCAGTTGCGCTGGGAGCCTGACGCATCCAAACCGGCGGCTCCGGTATCTCCGTAGCGAGCACAATAGGGCCCCGCAGAATCTGGTCTAATATAGCGATCCCGGCGGGGACTACTGCAAGTGTCTCCTTAAGCACGGCCACAATTTCAATGAGTTCTCGGCTCCACTCAGGCGACCAGGACTCGGGTCGAATTTTGTCCAGAGGAGATTTGCTCGAGGCAGCACGACCTGCTGGTTTGGTCATGCGATATCCAAGCCACTTCGGGATTACCCCCATGCCGCTTACTTCGAAGGAGTAAACCTCGGGCGAGACACCGATAAGCACGCCATCTGCCACATGGAGCTCGCCGGTGGAGGCATCATACGAGATCTCCTTTTTGTCGGCGGGTAGTCGACTCGGCTCGGACCTCCATGTCACTCCAGCGAGCGGGAGCCCGCCCTGGCCGTCGGTGAAACGCTCCCCGAAGGTCTGAAGCCAAATCAACTTCGCGCCGTGGGTAGCCATGCGGTCGAATAGTTCCGGATCTCGTGTGAGCACCACCCGCGGTCCCGCCGTTTCCAAGGCCTTATGGAAGCGCGTGGTGTAATCAGTTCCAGCGAGCACTCCAAAGGTATAGGCGAAAAGCCGCTCATGCGTCACGGCGGAGGCGCTAGGGACCTGTCTTTGGTGCCCCTCTGTTAGCGCAGCGAGCAGTTTTGGGTCGACATTAGGCATCCCCTTTGCGTCGCGATAGAGGGGAAATATATCCTTGCCACCCCGCCCGCTGAAATAGTGTTTATCTGGCACGGCGGTTGCCAAAGTTGCAGCTGGGCCCGCGCCAAGGCTAGTAGTCGTCATTGTTGTTAGGAATACCTGATTTTCAGAGAGTGCGGCCCATAGCGCTGGTCGCTCGAGGGCAATCAGTCTCGGATCGTTGAGGATCCACTGACGGTCGAATGACCGAAGTGCCGTGCGCGTTACTGGATTCGCCGGGGCCTTCGACGTGAGCTCAACTAGTGGCACCATTCCCGCAATTTTGGTCGCTATGCCCCTGCCGGTTTTCGACGTTGCGAAAGCCTCCCTCCGTTCTGTGGGGACGGCAGTCGAAACAAGCGCTTCCCAGCGCCGAAGCAGCGTGTCACGATCCGGTGCTACCGGCCAGGTCCTGTTGATCATCATCCCTGGCTGTTGCCATGGAAACAAGTCCGTGAGCGCCGGATACGACGCCCACTCTGGACCCCCCGCAGCGGGTATAAACGATCCATGCCAAGCGTCGGTCGCGTCAGTCGTCTTTAGCTCCGCGTCGCCCGCGGCCAAGCTGGCTAGCATCTCCAATTTCTCACCACGCGTCCCCCGGATGCTGGCGTATCGCACTGGTGAAGGAGTGGAGCGGTCCGCCTTGCCACGACGAACGAGGGTAACGATCGCGACGGGTGACTCAATATCAAAAACATTCTCGTCTTTGCGAGTCCCCTTATTGTCCCCATGAAGATCTAGCACGATGATCTCGTCAGCAACTTCACGCGCAAGCCGCCGTAAGCCTAGGAAACCGGGCCCGTCCAACCACGAGGATGCAGTGATCATCGATATGATCGCTGGGCCCGTATTCTCCTCGAACACCTTCCAGATTCCCCAACGCCAAAAATAAACGTAGAGGTTATACAGGCTCGCATGTGAGCTGAAGATTACGTGCTTCTTCGCGTCGTCGAAGATATCGTCGAACAGAGACTTAGAACTCCCAGGCTTCGGAGCCCGGACGAATCCTCCGGTGCCGGTACTTTCTACCCTGTCATACGGCGGATTCCCAATTAGCACGTTGTGGTGTCGGTCGTATTTCACCTCATTTGCCAGCACACCTTCGACGCCGACGGGGTCCTCCATGCTCTTGAGGCGGGCTACGCGACGAGGGCCAAGGGTATCCCCGAGGAATATTGGCAAGCGTTCCTTCTCCCTCAATCCCTCCGGGAGCTCGAGGGAAACCTTGAGGTGGCTCACCGCGTACGAAGCAAGCGAGATCTCTAAAGCAGATGCTTGGTGCAGCGCCGTCTCGAGACCGCGCGAGCCTGCGTTCTTTTTCGCCTGTGCCAGCCACTCGACGAGGAAGGTACCGGTGCCGTTCGCCGGGTCAAACATGGAGACTACAGAATCGGTCAGATTAACGTTGGCGGGAGCCTCTATACCTGGGTGCGCTTTGACGTAATCCGACCAAGTCGTTGGATCGGCAACGCCGAGCGGCAGACCGAACGATTTCAAGGCATCGTCAACCGTTTTCACGATATAACGCACGACTGGCTTAGGTGTGTAGAAAGCACCTAGATCTTTACGCTGCTGGGCATCGTACTGCGCGAGAAACTCCTCGTAGAAGTAGACTACCGGGTCATCCCGTTGGTTATCGGCGCCGAAGTCCGCTAACAACTCGTCGATATCAGTCTCAGCGAGCTGCTTCGCGAGGTCCGCAAGCCCGAGTTCATCGACGTCGATGACGCCGTCCCCCTCGTCCCGGAATCGCGCATAAATTGCGTCAAGGAACTCGTTGTCAAATCTAATCACCGCGAGTGAGCGCTCGGACTTGAACTGCTCGGGATGGGCAATTCGAGCCGTAAGCAGCCCGTAAACCATCGTCTGCGCGTATACGTCGGCAAAATTCTCTGCCGAGATGTCACCAATTAGACGTTCCCGCACATCCTTGTAGAGCGACCGCATGGGGCCACTCTCCGTTTCGACCGAGATCAGTGCCTTAACCTCATTACGAACATCCTGTGCCACCTCCGCCATCCGGCGCGAAAGAATCTTCGCACTACGGATTCCTTCTCGGTACGCGGTAAATCCACTGGCGGCATTGGGTTCGACAACGAGCTTCGGTCCTTCGTCCCCGACCCACCGGAGCTCCGCGAGGGCGCGCTGCATAAGGAGTTTGAGTCGCGTTTCCGTGGGATTATCGCTCCACGAGAGGACGCGGAGGACTCGTACCCCATCTTCTTCATGAAAGTTAACTACATGGAGGGCTTTATTCGCCCCTCCGGACGAACAAAAGAAAATTAAGTCGTCAAGGTCCCAAGATGGGGCCTTTCCACTCCCCCTGCCGCGCTTGCTGGTAACGAGCCGCTGAACGAGACGTCGTATTGCGCCGATGGGGAGCTGGCCCCCTTCGAAGCGCAGATAGAAGGCACCAAACTTCTGCTTCGATGTCAAAGGTGGGATCTGGGAGATACCCACCAGTCGTGCCACTTGAGCCGGATCAAGGTGAAGCTCTTCCGGGCTCCAATCGAGCAACAATTCCTCCGGTTCAAGCTCTGTATCGTAAATCGGCCAGTCGAGCCCTTCATCCAGCAATGAAATGAAGTCGCTGAGCGACTGAGGCGCCGACTTGATGAGTACACGCATCCGCGCGTCGTTGACTGTCATACGACCTCGATCCAACATATTGTTTCAGGCGCTGGTGCATCCAACGGCACTTGCATCTCTTTGCGGAGTTGCTTGGTCTCGTCGCGTTCAAAGCTACGCAAATCCGCTAGGAGCTGCGAAGACTCTCGAAACCCAGCGGCTGGTGAATTGCTGTTCGATTCGATAGCGGAATCGACTCGAAGAAGACCGCGCTCAACACCGGCACTGGATTTGAGTGCCCACTCGACTCGGCCTGGCTTAGTGCTCCACGACGACTGCGCCTCGTCGAGGGCCTTAGTAAGTACTGGCACGCGACGGCAGAGGAACAGTCCTTTGGGCTCGCCAGTTTTCGCTACCGATATTCCGTCAGGAAGTCGCTGAACGAGGTCGTCGATGCCAGGATTAGCCTTCACGAGCGCGAGCCACTTGAGACGGAGATGCTCTAGAGGAGAGACATCGCCGTTGTACTCGTCCTTAAATGCTTGGAACACCTTGACGTCATCGAACATGTCCGACTCATCCAGAAGCTTCCCGCCGGGGATACCCAAGGTTTTCGAGATCATCAGTGTCTTACCATGGACCCGGTTATGCAGCTTGATTAGTGTCTCGATTTCGTCGGGCGGTAGGAAATTACGAATCTGGATGTGCCCACGGGACTTCGCCAACTTCGGGCGGTCTTTGATAATCGCCGCCTCGATTTCCGGGTTCATACGACGGTCAACACGACCAATGCGCTGCATGAGACGGACTGGATTCCAGTGGATGTCATAGTTGACTATCAGCGAGCCGTCCTGCAGGTTCACCCCCTCACTAAGCACGTCTGTAGAAACGAGCACCCGCAACGGGGAAAGCTTCTTGCGCCCCTCGGCGTCGACCTTGTTGTAGTAGGGCGAGAAGCGTTTGATCATCGCAAAGCGATCATTCCCCCGGCTGCCGTCAATGCGGTCTACTTCCTCAACACCATCTGCCCGGAGTCGTTCTTCGATGTAGCGCGCGGTGTCAGCGAACTCGGTGAAGATGATCACCTGTTGAGTTCGGAACTCCTCCGTAAAGATTGCGCCGTCTGTAGATGCCTTCGCGGCCTTAGAAGGGCCACGAAGCAGCGTGCGAAGCTTGTCGTATTTATCGTCAAAGCCAGCACCGTCGAGAATCAATTCCATAAACCGCGTGAGTTGATCAAGATCGCCAAAAGCTGCGTCAACCATTTCATCAAGCTTGAAACTTCCGCCGACCAAGTTCCACTCGAGCTCCTCGAGTTCTTCCTCAGTCAGATCTTGATCGTGCCAGACTTCATCCAATACAGCACGGTATGTTTCATGGATCGCTTTAAGCGTGATTTCATTCTTCGCTCGCCATTCGGTTAGCCGCCCAAAACCCGCGACGTCGCCTTTTACGTTGACGTCAAGCCAGTGAAGAATCTTTGCTGACAAGTCGAGGCACGAGCCAGCGAACGCAGCGAGGCTCGACTCGAACCGCTTGAGGAAGATAGTTCGAATGAGTGCGACAATTTGTCGTTGCCTATTCTCCAGAACCGTATCCACATCTCCGTCAGTAGAGAATGCCAGCGGGTAGTACATCGGCAATACGAACAGGGGTGACTTCTTGCTGAAGGCGGCTTGGATTTCATTGAATAGTGGCGCGTAGAGCAACCCGAATTCGTACGGCACGACCTTCGGCACTTGGGTGTCAGGGAAGACGACCTCGGCACCACCCGCGAGCTTCGCGCTATCGACCGCGTAGCGGCGACTGCTCTGGTGAATGATCGCTTGGAGGAGCTTGTCTTGGTCCATCAACGCATCAATCACTGAGTGGTCTGGGACTAGGTCCTTGAACGGTTTCTCTAAACCGATGACGTACTTGCGAAGACTGCTGACTCCGATGCTCGAGAAATGACTATCGGCGTCGACGCCCGTAAAAAGCTCGGCTTGATGCACCAAATCGAAAAAATTGTTGTTGATCGGCGTGGCCGTCAACAGAAAAACAGTCTTCCCTTTACAAATCTCGTGCATACGCCACCATCGGGAGCCCCAAGGGTTTTCGTCAGACGGTGACTTTCCGTGGTTTCGGAAATTATGTGCCTCGTCGATGATGATTATATCGGCACGCTTAGCAAGATGCTCGATCTCCTCGGCTCCGGCATTTGTTGATAGGTCTGTGTGCGCTTTGACAATGAGGTTTGAGAACTGGCCACCGTAAAGTTCTGGCAATTTGTCCTTGATCTCCGGATTCCACACCGCATCCTGACCGGTCTTCGTCGCCATAATCAAAACGTTCTTACGCTGCCGGACTGCGAAGTACTCAGTAAGCATCAGCCCGACATAAGTCTTACCAAGACCTACACCATCGGTGAGAAACCCTCCTCCCCACTGCTTCGACATCTCGACCAACGAGTGGAAAGCTTCCTGCTGGTATGGCGCAAGTTTGGGATAAATGACCGACTCAGACTCTTCCCAGCTTTTGTCGGTGGCGTCAGTGTTCGCGGTTAGCGCTCTTAACGCCTTCGCGTAGACCTCAAACGGCGTGAACTCACGGACATTGTGATCGAGCACGGCCAGAAGCTCTGGGCCCACTGCGACCGCTTTGCCCCAATGTTCCTCGTACCAAGACTGAAGGTCGTTGACTTCCGGGCCTTGAAACTTGACGTTCAGCTCGATGTTTTGGGTGAGGCCGGGCCGGGTGAAGTTTGAGGAGCCTACGAGTGCTGCAGAGCCAACGACTTTGAGCTTGCTATGGGTAATGTACGCCTTTGCGTGAAACTTTTTCGTCGTATAGACACGAATCTCGATCTTGCCCGAGCGGATGCCGTCAACCACTCCGTCAATTCCAGTTAGCAAGGCATCACCCTGCTGTCGCTCAATTTTGATAGAAGTGTCAAGAGCTGCGGCGATGGCGTCCGCGGTAGTTCTGCTCGTCTCACCACCGATGAGCAGTCGAATTTTGTCGACCTTCTGCCAGGCACCGTCGAGGGCTAGAAACGCACCGATTTCGAAGTGCCCCGTGGCGATGTCAATCGCATCGCTGATCTCGCACCATTCGCGAACGTACTGAAGGGCTTTCCAATCCTCAGAAGCGTTATCCACTATGAACTGGTCAGATGTTGCCATTATTGGCGCCTTTCGCGTTCAACTAAGGTGTCCCGGAAACCACTCGGAGTCAGTAACAGTGGCGATGCGCTCGACACCGTGCGCGTCAGCAACTGAAATGACATCTCCGTACGTTGTTACTCTGAGAAATGTTCCACTTGCCACGTTAGCGGAGGGGTCCCACTTCAGACGTTCTTCAGTGTCGAGGTCTACAACCGTGTCTTCATCGATGTAGTAGTAATGAGGGAGGAAAAATCCCCGTGCGACCTCATCGACTGGGTCCGTCCCGAGGTAGCCCAGGAGCCTAGGGGTGGCGCCTATGTAGCCACCAAGAGCGCCATCTATGAGATCGACCCACACCTCACGCCCTCGCGGCTCCACAGCAGTCCACGCGCGAAATTTCTCGTCGAAGTCGCCAACCATTTGAGTGCGGAGCGATTCCATCGTGTCCGGGTGAATAATGTCTCTTGATCTCGTAATCCTGTACCTAAGCTGTGGGATTTGACCGATCCAAGTCCCACCGATACTCGGCCTCGGCAAGTCGGCTGGAAGCTCCAAGATTGCGTCCTCGCTCTCAGCAACAGTTTGGGAGCCGGTCCCGCGGTCCGCTACAGCCGCGGAATGCGCAGGATGGCTGCCAGAGTGGATGCTCTCGAGGCGCGCGATGAGCTGACCAACACGAGGTTGAATGTGCATTCCGCTTTCCGCTACGAAGCTGTGTACGACCTTCGCCGCCTCGGTAAGTTGTGCCAAGGTCGGGTCGCCGCCGAAGTGAAACCACGTGTTTCTCGTCCCCAATATCTTCCGCGCATGGTTTCGCTTCCCGGACCCCGCACCGAATACGCTTGCGTAGGGGGTATCTCGCTCGAAAACATAGTCGCGGAGAACCACCGAGCAGTCTTGGGGTTCAAACTTGTGATTTGGGTTCCAATTTGTTGGGTCCTCCCTCGTGAGTTCGCCTAGCCGCTCAGCGAACCAATGGGGGCCGTGCGATTCTCGCAAAGCGAAGTGAGCCGTTACGTAAAGGTCCCAACCGAACGCTTTCATTAAGGTGTAGTAACCCTTGACTAGCTCGCCAGCGCTCTCGTCCTCGGGAAGGGCAATGTTGACGTCTACATTCACAAGTTCGGCCCCTCAGAAAAAGCCTTCCCGTGCGCTTTCATAATCGGGACGATGCGGGTCGCGGCATATACAGCGAATAGCGGCGCGGGGTCATCCGTCGAGACCGTGACCGCTGGCTCGAGCTTGAAACGCGTGGCGGGCGGGAAAAGGTCGGCGTAAGCCCCGGTTCTGACCGCTCCCAGTTCGGCGAGAACTGCTTGCGCGTCGCCGTTTACGAGCTCGTCGATTCCCGACCAGTCGATAGTGTCTAGGCTCGCCCGTTCACTTCCTTCTTTGTACCTAAGCGCGCGAATTCGCGCCACGAGATCACCCCCGACGAATTTCGGCGCAAGCTCGCCTGCGCTCTTGAGGCGTTCGTAGTCTGCGGGGCCGCCAAGAAGCTCCGCTAGACGCAGCGAAACCTCGTCGCCACTGGGCCAAGTCACTAGTGCGATTTGGGCGCGCAGTCCATCATCTGTCCGCATGTTCGCAAGCGCGCATGTTCCCGTCTGATGCGCCCCATCCCCGCGCCACTGGCTAGTGGGAATACCAGTAAACGGGAATCGACCATCAAGTACTTCAACTTCTACCGTTGCGATTGTGAATTTAGCGCTCATATCTGTTTTTTACTCACTTAACCGTCTTGGCAAGCGCGGCCTGATATGCGGTGGTGATGACCTGGTATGCAAGGGGAGCTTTGCCGACGCGGACCGGGTCCCAATCCAGCGCGGAAACAACCGCCTTGTACGCCTCAGCGATTGATCCGATGTTTTCTCGAATGAATTGCACGGGGTCAACGCGCCATTCCACGAGACCGTCAGCGGACTGAGTCATCAACTCACGCACTCCGTAGACCACCGGATATAGGAAACCATCCGGGCTGGCCACAGGAATTGCTCGACCTTCGAAGTTTGTGGCCTTCGACCTCCCGCTCGCGTTCATCTTCTTGACCGCGCCGATACGCCCGTACTTTCCGTCGGCCTTGTTGTACGCATCGGGAAAGAGTTCCTCGATAAGGTCGAACACCTCTGGCATTTTGGAAGCGACTTTCAGAGCACTGTACACGCGCTGATTGTGCAACTCGAACGTGCCCCCTTGTTCAGAAGTTACAACGCTAAGACGCATAAACCCGTCAAACTTGGTCAAGCACTCGCCCTTGTTGCGGTACAAGTTCTGCGGAATCGGTGGAACAATCGGCTTTTCTTTGGGGTCCGCGGGCATCGGCTCGAGAATGCTTAGCGGAATCCAAGTGAGAGCGATCAAGTCGGAGACTTTCACGGCCCCGCCCTGCCCTGTCTTCCACTCGATACGCGCCGCGATAGGTGAAGGCAACAAGTCTTTGAGGTTGTCGTAGAAACCAGCCTGATTCGACTTTCCCGCGACAACAAGCTCGGCGTTGTTATTGCGTGCGGCACAGATTTCCAGAATGGAGGATTGGAATTCGTTCACCACAACGACATCATCGGGATCGCTTGGGACGATCAGCTCGACGGGGACGAGGAAACCTAACTCATCGTTTTCTGACGGCTCTTGTTGCCCGAACGCGGAGAGTTCTCCCCGGAATTGTTTGACGGCGTCGGCTTCCGCATCCCACAGCTGGCGGAACGAAGCCCAATCTCGAGCCTTTCGAACACTCTTATCGGCGACGCCCGCTGCCCTGAGAATGTGCAGGCCGATCGCCATCGTGTTGTGCCCGCCATCAAGAATCCCCTCCTTGTCCCGCTCTATGAACTCGGCACGGACGCGACCGCGGTCGAGAACCTCGAAAAGCGTAGCCCCGAGCAGAACCCCCTTCGTCTTAAACGGAAACTCTTTGGGCGTCGTGTGTATCGATTCGATTATGGCGTCGGTAACGCGGCCAACTCGGGCCGCTCGAGGGTTCGCTTCAAGGTCAAGAGCATCGATTACGGCGATGAAATGCCGTGCTCGCACGAAACCGGAAATTCGAGTTATGCGGCCAGCAGTCTGCTTGGCAAGCTGTTCGAATTTGATAGTGATGACCGCAGGGGCGGGGGTAATGACGTCCGACATGAGGTGTTCCTTCCGATGAGGGAAGAACTCCTGGCCCTGAGATGGAAAAAGCCGGCGTCCGCCGGCTTCTGCAATCTCGAGTTCCACGTTCTTGGAACTCTGAGTTTTCCAGAAGCCCTATCCAGGGTTACTGAGTTGTGTCGCGGCCTTCGCAGGTCCGCCAAATGGGATGAAGCCCTTTCGTCCGTCCGGAAGAAAGTAGATAAACATCTCATAATCGCGAGCGCTCGTCAAGACTTTTTTTGTTTTGATCGGATTCAGTGGCGCTTCGACGGTTTACACCCCTAAAACACTGAACAGGTTCAGCGCTAAAATTCCGCCACCGAATCTCGCAGGTCAAGCGCCCGAGAATAGCCGCGCAGGCTTCCCCACCGTGCCGGCGGCGAGCTCGCCCGTCGCCGCGAGTTGCGGTTCCATGGCGCGCCGGAAGCTGTCGCGCATGAGGGGTTCGCCGGCGACGGTTTCGTGCAGGTGCTGCAGTTGGCGGAGGGTGAAGGGGTGCTCCAGCAGGCCGGCCGGGTCGGGGGCTGCCGCGTAGCGTGTGCGGAGGGTGGCCACCGCTTGGTCGAGGATGTCGTTGTGGCCATACGGGAGGGCGCCAGCATCCGCCACCGGCACTACCTTCGCGAGGGACTCGTCGATCGTGAGGCTCGGCCACGGCACCACATCGAGGTGGGCGACCGACAGCACCCAGCCGCGATTGTCGCGGGCAGGGTCATCGAAAACGTGGAGCTGGCGGGGCGACAAGCCCGAGACTCCGGCCTTGGTGCGGAGGGAGCGCAGCACGGCATCCGCCAGCAACTCGCCCTCGTGCAGGAAGGTGCCCGGCAGGCGCCAGGCGGTGCCGGTGCCGGTACCGGTGCCAGTGCCGACGCCAGCTCCCGCGCGCACCAGCAGCGCGCTGAGCTCGCCGCCCGGCGGAACCGTGAGCACCGCGGTGTCGACGGCGACGGAGGGGCGCGGATAGTCGGTCAGGGCCCGGTCGTGTGAGTCGCGGTAGATCTCCATACAGACGATTATCGCAGATTCGCGCTAAATGTCAGTGGGGTGTCATACTCTGAATTTGCGCGACAATGCGCTAACTATCGGAGGCATCATGAACAGAGAGATTCACCGCCACCAGAACAAACCACTCCCCCAGCTCCACGTCGGCCACGGCAGCCACCACGGCGCCCTCAGCATCTTCCCCCTCTGGGTCAACTCGCCCCGCGTCACCGGCCTCGATTGGAAGGCCAGCAGCATCCGCACCGCCGAACGAGAAGGCTCCCCCGTCGTCGGCGAACTCGTACTGCACAACAGCACCGCCCGCCCCGTCGTCGCCCTCGAAGGCGACCTCCTCAAAGGCGGTTGGCAGGATCGGATGCTCGCCCGCAGCCTTCTGCTCGAACCCTTCGAGGCGCGCGTCGCCGAAGTGTTCTGCGTCGAAGCTGGGCGTTGGGGCGCACGCCCGGTGGAGACCCAAGCCGCCCACGAGGCCAGCGGCCGACGCAGTGCGCTCAGCGTGCGGCGCGGCAACGCCGGCGACGGCGAGCGCGGCGGAAGCCAGCAGTCAGAAGTGTGGCAGCGCATCAGCCGCTTCGAGAATGCCCTCGGCGCTACGGCTAGCTCCTCGATGCTTGATCATCTCGACCGCTCCGCGCCGCACCACGCCCGCCAGCTCGGAGCCCGCCCACTCGACGGCCAACGCGGCGTCATCATCGGCATCGGCGGCCGCGTAATCGGAGCAGAACTCTTCGGCAACACCGCCGGACTCCGCAGTCGGTGGCAGGGCATCCTCGCCGCCGCCGCCCTGGACGCCCAGCTCGCCCCACGCCGTCGCACCACCGCCCACGACGCCCGCGTCTTCACCCGTCACCTGCAAGGCGTGACCCTCGAAGACGGCGGAGACGGGGGGCTCGCCCGCGCAGTACGGTCACAACAGAGCCGACTGCGGGCATCCGGAATCGTGAACGCGAACGCGCACACCAGCATGCACACCAGCACCAGTGCACCAACAGCCAGCATCATCCACCTCACCGCGTTTGACGACGCGCACCCCCTATTGGAGAACGCATGAGCGAACCAACCCCCGCCCGAGAACGCCCCATCCCCGAACCGCAACGTTTCTACACCCGCTTCACCGACACCGGCTTTCTGCACGTCGGCACCTTCACTGGCATCACCCTCGACGGCGAGCGCCGCTACTTCATGTGGCAAACGGATGACTGGGAAGAGATCTACCTCTCCGGGTTCGAGTACTACCGTGACGATGATGACACTCACTTCGCCGAGAGCAGTCGCGACGAAATTCGGCAGCTCAGCCCCGACGCGGTGGAAACCGAACCGGGTGGCGGGAGCTTTCTCGACGCCTACTTTGGTCGGGATCCCGATGACGAGATGTATCAAAAGAAGCGCACCCCGGAAGGCGAAATGATGAGCGAGGCAACCGAGGCAACCGACGCGACCGACGCAGCCGGCCTCGAAGGCGATCGCGAGAGCGACACCGACACCGACGACATGCTCATGACCGAAGTGGATGCCATGGTGCAGCACGGCATCGCCGTCGGCATTGCGTCGATCGCCCACCGCGGCCAGACCGACAAGCTCGGCTATGACTACATTGATCACCCTGCCCGCGTCGCCGAGAGTTTCGATTGGCTGAACCAGCCGGTCGAGCACTGCGCCGCGTGGCTGCACGATGTGATCGAAGACACCGACATCACCGCCACTGACCTGCTGAAGGCCGGCATGCTGCCCGAGATCGTGGAGGCCGTCGTACTGCTGACCAGACGAGCGGATGTCGCCGACGCCGACTATTACGAACGCATCCGCCAGCATCCGGTTGCACTCGCGGTGAAGCTTGCAGACATTGATGACAACCTCGCCGAGTGGCGTTTTCGCAAGCTCGACTACGACCTTCAGGAGCGGTTGTCGAACAAGTATTTTCATGCCCGGCAACTGCTGCAGGCGACGCCCGAGTGATGCGCTCGCGCTGAACCCCAGCCGAACGACTCACTCCTTGACGATGCAGCATCCGACCCCACGGAGAACCCATGAAACTTTCTAGTGCCCAAACTGACCGCGCCACTGGCGTGATGCTCGCGATGGCCTGCGGCGATGCTCTCGGCGCTGGCTACGAATTCGGGCCTCCCTTCGAGGGCGAGGTTGCCATGAAGGGAGGCGGCGGCTTCGGTTGGGCGCCCGGAGAATGGACCGACGACACCTCCATGGCCGTGCCCATCCTGCGCGCGGCGGCCTCCGGGCGCGACCTGCGCGACGAGGCTGTGCTCGACGAGATCGTTGCGGCCTGGGTCAACTGGGCCAAGACGGCTCCGGATGTCGGGGTGCAGACCAGCGGAGCGCTCCGCGGCATCGAACCTACCGCGAGCGCCGCCCGCGCATCCGCCCGCCGCGTGCATGACGCTCGCGGTCGCAGCGGCGGAAACGGCTCGCTCATGCGCACCGCCCCGGTCGCACTCGCTTACCTCGGCGACGCGCACGCTCTCGCCGAGGCGGCCCGCGCGATCAGCGACCTCACCCACTTTGACGAGGATGCCGGCGACGCCTGCGTGCTCTGGAGCCTCGCCATCCGTCACGCGATCCTCACCGGCGAGGCGGATGTTCGGGTCGGGCTTTCGGCCCTCGCCCCCGACCGCGCCGCCCGCTGGGCCGAGTTCATCGCGGACTCCGAGACCCAGCAGCCCCGTGACTTCACCAAGAACGGCTGGGTGGTTGAAGCACTGCAGGCCGCGTGGTCGGCGATCGTCAACGGCGAGAGCCTCGTCGACACCCTCGAACGTGCCGTGCGGGGTGGCCGCGACGCCGACACCGTTGCGGCCATCGCGGGCGGTCTCGTGGGCGCCCGCTGGGGACTCTCCGCGATCCCCGCCGCCTGGCAGCGCATCGTGCACGGCTGGCCAAACCTCACGAGCCTCGACCTGGTGCGCCTCTCCACCGAGGTCGTGCGGGGCGAGCCGGTGCCCGAACGCATCGACTACACCGAGTTAGGCGATGTGTCGACGTTGGTGCAGCATCCGCACGACGCCGGAGTCTGGCTCGGCGCTGTCGGCGCGCTCGACGCGCTTCCCCCCGAAGTGGATGCCGTGGTCTCGCTCTGCCGCATCGGCTCTAGGCAGGTGCCAGCCCGCATCCGCCACCGCGTCGAGGTACGCCTGATCGACAAGTCGACACCCTCCGAAAACCCGAACCTGCTCTTCGTGCTCGCCGATGCAGCGGATGCCGTGGCCGCCCTGCGCGCCGAGGGCCACACGGTGCTGCTCCACTGCGTGCAAGCGCAAAGCCGCACCCCCACCGTCGCTGCGCTCTATGCCGCGCGGCACCTCGGGGTGCCGATCGATACTGCGCTGGCCGAGGTACGCGCGGCGCTGCCCAACGCTCGCCCGAATGGGGCATTTCGGGCGGCGCTTGCCGACACTAGCTTGGTTCGAACTGAGGGAGCATCCGAATGATGATCGATCTCCACACGCACTCGGCGGTCTCCGACGGTCTCGACTCCCCTGCCGAGCTGATGCGGCTGGGCGCCGAAGCGGGGCTGTCGGTCATCGGCCTCACCGATCACGACACAACGGCGGGCTGGGCAGAAGCATCCGTCGCCGCACAGGAGCAGGGCATCGGCTTACTTCGTGGTGCCGAGCTTTCTACGACGGATGCCCGGGGCGGCACAGTGCACATGCTGGCGTACCTGTTTGATCCGAAAGCGCCCGAGCTGCTTGCCGAACTCGCGAAAGCTCCCCAGCAACGCGAGGATCGCGTGCGGGCGATTATCGAGCGCCTCCAGCAGGATTTCGCTGTCTCGTTCGAGTCGATTACCGAGCGCGCCGGTGTCGGCACGATGCTGGGCAAGCCGCACATCGCGGCCGAGCTAGTGGCGATAGGAGCGGTCCCTACTCCGCGTGACGCTTTCACGAATATTCTCGCGGACGGCAGCAAATACCTTGTCCCCTTGATACGGATGAGCCCGCTCACCACTGTCGAGCTCGTCCAGAAAGCCGGCGGAGTCACGGTCATCGCGCATCCGCGAGACGGAGGACGGGGCAGCGGCCTCACCGCCGCCGAGATCGCTGAGCTGCGGGATGCCGGACTCTTTGGTCTCGAAGTCGACCACCGCGAGCACACCGCCCTCGCCCGCGCAGAACTCACTGCCCTGGCCACCGACCTAGGACTGCGGATGACCGGCTCCAGCGACTACCACTCGACGGTCAAGCCCAATCGCCTCGGCGAGAACACCACTGCCCCCGAGGTGCTCGACGAGCTCCTCGCGAGCGCGACCTCGGGGATGAGGCTCGTGTAGTCATGGAGCACGACGCGCCCGCAATGTCGCTGGCTACCGATATTTTCTCAGCAAGCGGACCGGCCGGGCCGCACAGGGAAGGTGGTCATGATGCCGCTAGAGCACGTCAACTCCAGCGCTGACGTTCTGGAATTAGCTTCCGGGCTGCTCAACCCGCGTCGAGACCGCCCGTGGGCGGTCGTATCGATTCCTGTAGCCGGCGCCTCTCCGCTGGTCGACGTCGATCAGCTGGCTACCGAGGTCGGGGATGTCTGCGGTATTTTCATCATCGCGACCGGCACTCTCACTCGCGAACTCGATGAGCTCCTCCCCGACCGCTGCCAGGTCTACGGTGGAGCTGCCCGCGTGTATCCAACAGGGGCCACGTGGCACAAAGCTCCCGAAGAGTCGCCGCTGCGAATCGTTCACAACCCGCGCGATACTGCAGACGTCACCGACAAATTAGTCGCGGATGCGCTCGGCATGGCCCACTCTGCGGGGCTTTTCGTCAAGGCTGCGCCGAGTTCCATTCCGGTCAGTGGCCACGTGCGTACTCTTCTCGCTGGCGGAAAACGTGCCCTCGTACAGCTGGACTCCGGCGGGTTCGCCACCATCGTTCACGAGCTCACTTTTCCGCAGATTCCCCTTGAGTGGGTCATCCGCGAGGACCAACGCGTCACTGGCTTGTATGACCCCGAAACCAAGCGACTCGCCCTCGATGTAGTCCGCGTCGACCCCAAGGAACTCCTCGAGCACTACCCCGACGGCACCGTCACTTTGGCATTCGTCGTTTCGGTTGAGCGGCAGACGGGCATTCTCGCTGTTCACCCTTCGCTTCCCATCACTGTCACGCGCGCACAAGTGTCAACGAATCCGTTGGACCGTGTCGACTTGCTCCTGGCCCCCGGCGATGTGGTGCGCGTGCGGGTGGTTCGGGATGCTCGGGGTCGCACTGCGGTTCGCCTTAGCGACGTGGATGACGACGAAGAGATTTGCACACCTCTTGCGCTTATCCCTGGGGGTGAGCCCTGGCTCGTCGAGGATCGACACAAGCCTGAAGTTATCCCTAACAAAGCCATGCCTCCGGAAAGCGACGACGAAACTCTTCCCGGTGATCCGACAGGCGACACCCTGCCCTCAGCCCCGCCCCGCCGCCCCGCACCGCGGCCGGCACCGGGCATCCACCTGATTAGAACGGCGGTCGACAGCAATCCGCTGCCGGAACGTGATTCGTTGACCGACGCCGAGCCCCTCAGCGAGCCCGCTAGCGAGCTCGACGACTCGCCCGCACCGCCCGCTCCTCGCCACAAGTCGTCTGCTCTTCTCACCACCCAATTAGCGCTTCAGCAGGAGCGCGAGCGCTCCAAGCGGCTAGAAGAGCAACTCCAAGAAATTGGTTCAGCGAGCGCCCTTGAACAAGCGTCAATCCTTCGGTTTGAACTTCGAGAGTTGCATGCCGAGAACGTGCGGCAGCAGGAGCAACTGGTGAGGCTGAAAGCTGACCAACAAACGCAGCGTGCACTGCTGCGTCGGGCACGACAAACTGTGTCTGAACCGCGCCAGGAGCAACGACGAGAACGTTTTGACACCGTTGACGAGTGGGTTCGCCACGAGATCTACCTTGCTTGGATCGAAAGAATGGACGCAAACGATCGGGCCAACTGGCCGCTCCCGACAAAGTATTCGGTCGGCGAGCAGTTTTCGCCGTCATTTGAACTGCACGATAGCTCTTCTCGCGATAAGACACTCAAAGCGGTCGTCGACGTGCTCACTGGCCGAGCGCGTGAACTCCCCGCCCGCGCGCTGCACCCGTTGCGAAGCGGCGACGGTGCGACCGCCGGCGACGTAGTTCGCTCTGACGGAGCTCGCTGCATGCGCGTTCATATCGAAAAGAATGTTGCATCAGCGCGACGTCTCCACTTTTGGCAATGTGACGACGGAGGCATCGAGCTGAGCCGAGTCGTGGTGCACGACGACATGGAACCGTGACCCCACCTAGCGAAGCTGCACTGGACCCGCGCCGCTAGTGCGAGCGGTGATCCTGAATCGTCATGCGCGCACCAAACGCCGGCTTGCGAAACCCGGATGCCGTGATGAGTCGCACAACCCGCTGACGGTGGCCGCGCCAGGGCTCGAGCAGTTCGAGCATCCGCTCATCGTCGACGGGTTCCCCAATGAGGGCCCAACCGACGACCGCGGCAAGGTGGTAATCGCCGACGCTGGGGCTATCGGGGTCGGCGTGGGAGCGCTGCGCGGTTTCGGCGGCCGTCCACACTCCAACGCCCACGACTGATCGCAGCGCGGCCTCAATGCGCGGCCCGCCGCGGCCCCAGTCGGCCGTGCGCTCGAGGGATGCCGCCACTTGCGTCGCGCGCATCACCGTCGCCGAACGCTGCGGCCCGACCCCGGCGCGGTGCCACTCCCACGACGGAATCCGCGCCCACTCCTGCGGCGACGGCACGACCCGCATCCCGGCCGGAGCCGGCCCGGGGGCTGGTGAACCGAACTTGGTGACGAGGATGCGCCACCCCCGCTTTGCTTCGATACCCGTGACCTTCTGCTCCAGAATCGCCATCACGAGTGCTTCGAACACGAGCTTGGTGCGAGTGAGCCGCAGGCCGGGGTTCTGCCGCTGGGCCTCAGCCGCG
Source organism: Salinibacterium sp. SWN167 (assembly GCF_015864665.1). GTDB lineage: Bacteria > Actinomycetota > Actinomycetes > Actinomycetales > Microbacteriaceae > Rhodoglobus. The sequence continues at coordinate 176,129 of NZ_JADYWU010000001.1, forward strand.
AAAGGAAGCGCCGATATATCGAAGTCGCTCCAGTCGTCGCCCTCCCCCAGCAACTCGGGAACGCTGTCGATCGCCCACTCGGCTCCGGCGCCCCACGCGGTGCACTCCACATGCGACTGGTGCTGCACGAGAAGCAAGGTGGCGGGGCCAGCAGGCGTGAGCATCGTGCGCCAGGTGCCCGCGGCATCCACCTGCATGGTCGGATCACCGGCACCACGCTTGAGCGGCTGCAGCGTCGCGCGCACATCGACGGGCCGCCCGGGCGCGAAACGCAGGCGCACAGGCTCGGCGGCAGCGAGCGCGTCAGTCATGAGCCCTAGATTACGCGCCACCCCTGACGTAGAGTTTGTCTCATGATGTGGTTGGTTATTGCGGCGGTGATCGGATTGATCACGGGGGTGCTGTCGTGCGAAGCACGCACTCCGACCTACAAACCGCTTCCCAACGTCGTCATTCTCATGGTGGGCATGGGCGCGGTAATCGTCATCATCGCAACAACAGGAGGCCACGGGATGATGGGCTATGCCTTTCTCGGCGGCCTGATCATTACCCAATTTGCTTACGCCCCGCGGATCTGGCTACGGGCCTTCCCCGAATCCGGCTTCACCTACTGGCAGCTGGTTGCGCGCCAATTCAGCAACCCCCGCGACCTGCGCAAGGAGTACACGGCGATGCTCGACGACCGCGAACTCTCAGAAGGCCAGAACCCCGCCGCTGACTAAACTGCGTCCATGCTTCTCTTCATCGGCGCGATCGTCGGCGGCCTTCTTATTGGGGCCGTCTATGCCAGGGTGCACGTGCCTACCCCTCGGCCGCTCCTCCGTGCGGGTGCGATCCTTCTTGGCTTCGCCGGCGCGATGGCCGTGCTGCTTCTGCAGCCCGACGTCGCCCCGCTGCAGCACGCCTTGAACACCCTCATCGCCTACGCCCTCAGCTTCGTGCTGGCGTCAACACTGGTGCGCGGTACGCTCTGGCACCGCCTCCTCCCCGACTCCGGTCGCACGCTCGCTCAGACCATAGGCCGTGTCTTCCTCCGCCCCGACGACGTGTACGACGAGTGGATGCTCTTCCTCCAGTCAGAGCTCGCCGCCGCCGAAGCCGACGAAGCCGACACGACTGTAGACGCGCCCGCGGCATCCAGCCCCAGCGCCGCCGGCAAGTGCAACTCCCCCAGCCAACAGCCGTAAACTTGCCCCGTGGCTGTTCCTAAGATCCTTCTCTTCTACGTGTTCACGCCGCTGGCCGATCCGGAGGCTGTGCGGCTGTGGCAGCGCGACCTGTGCGAGTTCCTCGGGCTCGGCGGTCGCATCATCCTCTCCAAAGACGGCATGAATGGCACCGTTGGCGGCGAGCTCAAAGACATCAAGCGTTACGTGCGCAAGACGCGCGAGTACCCGGCGTTCAAGAACATCGACTTCAAGTGGAGCGAGGGTCAGGGCAACGACTTCCCGAAGCTCAGCGTGAAGGTGCGCGACGAGATCGTGAGCTTCGGCGCCCCCGGTGAGTTGAAGGTCGACGAGAACGGTGTGATTGGCGGCGGCACGAAGCTCAGCCCCGAAGAGCTCCACGAGCTCGTGGCTCGCAAAGAGGTCACCTTCTTCGACGGCCGCAATCCCATCGAGGCCGCGATCGGCAAATTCACCGATGCGATAGTTCCGGATGTCGCCACCACTCGTGACTTCGTCGCCGAACTCGACAGCGGCAAGTACGACCATCTCAAGAACACTCCCGTTGTCACGTACTGCACGGGCGGCATCCGCTGTGAAGTTCTCTCCTCCCTCATGCGCAGCCGAGGCTTCGGCGAGGTCTACCAACTCGAGGGCGGTATCGTTCGCTACGGCGAGAAGTACGGCGACTCCGGCCTCTGGAACGGTTCGCTCTACGTCTTCGACAAGCGCATGGCCATTGACTTCACTGCAGACACCAAAGCAATCGGCGCCTGCTACCAGTGCGGTGCGGCAACCAAACGGGTTGAGAATTGCCACAACAAGGCCTGCCGTGAGCAGTTCGTGGTGTGCGATGAGCACGCAGACTCCGTGGCGTGTGCCGCGCATCCGATCGGCGAAGCAGCAATCAGCCGCTAAAGTTATGCGGCGCTGCGAACCAGATCGTGGCTCGCTAGCGCACAAAAATGCGCCATGATGGGTTCATGAAGATCGGAATCCTGACCAGCGGTGGCGATTGCCCCGGGTTGAACGCAGTTATTCGCGGCATCGTGCTCAAGGGCACGCAGGTCTACGACAAAGAGTTCGTCGGCTTCCGCGACGGTTGGCGTGGAGTCGTTGAAGGCGACGCCATGCCCCTCACTCGCAAAGACATTCAGGGCATCTCCAAGCAGGGTGGCACCATTCTGGGCACCTCGCGCACGAACCCCTTCGAGGGCACCGACGGCGCCGACACTGTGCGCGAAAACATGGAACGCCTCGGCGTTGACTCCCTCATCGCCATCGGCGGCGAAGGCACCCTTGCTGCTGCCAAGCGGTTGACGGATGCCGGCATCAAGATCGTCGGAGTCCCCAAAACGGTAGACAACGATCTTTCGGCCACCGACTACACGTTCGGCTTCGACACTGCCACGCAGATCGCGACCGACGCCATGGACCGCCTGCGCACCACCGGTGACTCGCACGGCCGCTGCATGGTCGCCGAGGTCATGGGCCGCCACGTCGGCTGGATCGCCCTCCACTCGGGAATGGCTGCCGGCGCTCACGCGATTCTCATCCCCGAACAGAAGACGAGCATGGCGCAGATCGTGGAGTGGGTAAATTCTGCTCGCGACCGCGGCCGCGCCCCTCTCGTTGTTGTGGCCGAAGGCTTCACGCTCGACACCATGGACGACGCCCACTCCGAGCGCGGCCTGGACGCCTTCGGTCGCCCCCGCCTCGGCGGCATCGGCGACCAGCTCGCGCCCGAGATCGAAGCCCTCACCGGCCTCGAGACGCGCTCAACCACTCTGGGTCACATTCAGCGCGGTGGAACGCCCAGCGCCTACGACCGCGTTCTCGCCACTCGCTACGGCCTCGCCGCAGTTGACGCGGTCATCCACGGCCGTTGGGGTCGCATGGTCTCCCTGCGGGGAACCGAGATCACCAACGTGGCGTTCGAGGATGCCCTCGGCAAGCTCAACACGGTGCCACAGTCACGCTACGACGAAGCTGCGATTCTCTTCGGCTAACACCAGCACTGAACCAAAACCCAGCCTGCGGTTCTAGGCTGACGGTATGTGGCGTGGAATCGAAGTAACCAAGAACGAGTCTGACCGACAAGCTCCGGCGCACGTGGAGCTCTCTGAGCAACTGGATGACAGCATCCTGATGCCCGGAGACGTGACGATCGATGTCGAGTTCTCCAGCCTCAACTACAAAGACGGCATCGCCCTCACCGGCAGACCTGGCATCGTTCGCGCCCCGCGCCTGATCGCCGGAATTGACCTCGTCGGCGTTGTCGCCGAGTCGACGGATGACCGCTTTAGTGCTGGTCAGCGTGTGTTGGTGAACGGCTGCGGTCTCAGTGAAACCCATCATGGTGGTTACGCGGAACGGGCACGTGTTCCGGGCGATTGGGTTGTTCCAGTGCCCGCCGGCATCAGCAATCATCAGGCCGCCGCCATCGGCACGGCCGGTTTCACCGCGATGCTCTCCGTGCTCGCCATCGAGCGCGGCGGGGTCTCCGGCGAGGTTCTCGTCACCGGTGCTGCCGGCGGAGTAGGGTCTGTGGCCATCGCCCTGCTCAATAAGCTCGGGTACAGCGTGACGGCATCCACTGGTCGCGAAAGCGAACACGACTACTTGCGCGCCCTAGGTGCCACCACCATCATTGACCGCGCCGAACTCAGCACCGAACCCAAAGCCCTCATGAAGCAGCGCTGGGCAGGCGCGATCGACGCCGTCGGTGGCACGACTCTGGCCTCGGCGATCGCCGCGACCGAGTACGGCGGCACCGTGACGGCGTGCGGCAACGCCCAATCGAGCGACCTGCACACGAGCGTGATGCCCTTCATTTTGCGCGGAGTCAGCCTCGTCGGCATCAATTCGGTCTTCACCCCGCGAGCACACCGCCTCGAAGCGTGGGAGCGTTTGGAGCGCGATCTCGACCTCAGCCTGCTCGAGAGCACGACTTCCACGATCGGGCTCAGCAGCGCTATTGCTGCTGGCGAGGACATCATCGCGGGTCGCATCCGCGGTCGAACTGTCGTTGACGTGCACGGCTAAGCATTCCGGCTGTGCCACACTTTTGAGCATGAACACTGCTTTAGCCATCCTCGGATCAGCTTTTATCTTTCTCGCCGCCCTCGTGCACCTCATGATTTTCTTCATGGAGAGCGTGCTCTTTCACACGCCTCGCGTTCAGCAGATCTTCGGCGTGCGCCCCCAGGATGCGGATGCCGTGAAGCCGTGGGCCTATAACCAGGGCTTCTACAACGTGTTCCTCGCTCTCGGCGCCGGAACGGGTCTCGTGCTCATGGGCACCACCAACCTGTGGCCGGCCGGCATCGCGCTCGCCATGTTTGGAGCGCTCAGCATGCTTCTCGCGGCCGTGGTTTTGATTACGTCGCAGCCGAAGCTGATGGCTCGCCCCGCGATCATCCAGGGAACGCCGCCGCTACTCGGAATCATCTTCCTCGTCCTGGCCCTCAACGTCGGCTAAGACGCCACGAACCGGCGGCAACCGCCACACCCGCGCTAACGTCGGCCTTCGCCCGCTGGCGGGCTGCACCACCCGCTAGCGGCGCAGGTACTCGACAAGCGTCTCGACGAGAGATTCGCTCGAGCGATCTTCGGCGATCACGTGCACGGTGAGACCAGCTGCACGCGCGTCGAACGCCGTGCGCGGACCAATGCACGCCACGATGGTGTCTTCGGGCAGCGGCGCGAGCTGCTCGGCCACTTGCCGCGCGACCGAACCAGAACTGATCAGCACGGCTGCGATACGACCGGATGCGACATCCTCGCGCACCTTGTCAGCGACAGGCACCCCAACGGTGCTATATGCCGAAACGCTCAATACCTCGTGACCGAGCGCACCGAGCCCATCGACAAGAGTCGTATCGGCAAGGTTCGATTGCGGTGCCAAAACCCGGAGGCCTGGAGTCGTGTCGGGCCACTCTTTAACGAGCCCACGACCGGAGTTATCAAACTCGGGAACGAAATCGACCCGGTGTCCAGCGAGCGCCAGCGCGCTGGCGGTGGTTTCGCCGACGGCAGCGATCTTGGTGTTGTCGGGGATTTTGACGCCACTTGCTATCAACACATCAATGGTGGTCGCGCTGGTCACAGCGATCCAGTCGAACTGCCCATCATTGAGTTCATGAAAGGCGTTGGCGAGCGCGGCGACATTCTCTGAGGGCGCGAAATTGATGAGGGGCGCAATCACGGGAATGCCCGCGTGACCCCTCAAAAGTGCTGCGACGCTGTCGCCCCAATTGCCTCCGCGCGGGACGAGCACGCGCAAACCATCGAGTGCTTTTCTTGCCATGCTCTCTATACTCCCCCTGTTGGGGAGTCAGACGCTAATCGAGCTAGTCGTCGTCGCTGAGAATTGCCCATGCAACGACGGCCACTACCGAGACCGCGGCCGCTGCTGCACCAATAATCCACGGCAACGGGTTGCTCTCGTAGGAGGTGCGTACGTTGGTTGCAACTTCATCTACACGCTTGCCAATGTTGAACTTATCTTCGATGGCGTCGAGCGTTTTTTCGAGTTCGGCGCGAGCCTGCTCGATCGTGTTGTTGGTCTCTTCAGACATTATGACCTCCGCTTTCGGGTGCCTTTGATGGCACGAACGTCGCTCTTAATACTTTCAATCGTTTCGGTGGGGGCTGGCGGGGTTCCCTTTTTGACGAGCGCGAGGCCCACAAAAACGAGAATCGCCACGATCACAAGCAAAATGCCGGCCACGATCAGAGCGGCAGCCCAGGCTGGCACTACTTCCGCAAAGCCGAGCACGGCGGCAGCAATGAGAACCATCAGCGCAAACAGCGCGAAAAACGCTGCTCCCGCAAACAGGCCAACGCCAATTCCGGCGTTCTTGAGTTTGCCGACCATCTCGCTCTTGAGCGATTCGATCTCTCCGCGGACGAGATCGCCGAGAAGGCGAGGGACGTCGGCGATTAGTGCAGCGAGTGACCGCTTGGGGTCGCGCTGCGGTTCTGTATTCGGTGATTCACCGTACATGGCAGCCCTACTTCGAGTTGGTGGACTTCGTCGTGGATGCCGCTGACGAAGACTTCTTGGCGGCAGGCTTCTTTTTAGGCGCGCTGCTGGTGGTCGTCACTTTTTCTGGCGCCGCCTTGTCGCTCTTGCTTGACGCGACCTGCTTGACAACCTTCTTGGCGCCGTCTGCAAGGAACTCCGCAACATCCGGAGCCTTGTCTTTCACAAAGTCTTCAGCGTTATGGCGTTGCTGGGTGATGCGGGGATCGTTCCACAGCTTGCCTGCCGTTGCCTTGATCTTTTCGTACTTTTCGCGGCCAGCGCGGGTTCCGAGCACGTAGCCGATGCCGAGTCCTACTACTAGGAGGATCTTGCCCTTCATGGTGAACTCCATTTCGTTGCCGGTTGGTTCTTCCAACATACTCGCGTTAACTGCAGCCCGGGGTCAGGGTTTTCTGGTAACGCAGGTAGCTATTCTGGAGCATATTCTCAGATTGGCATAGTGCTTCCCCAAGAACTCACACAGAGTTTACAGTCGAGCCATCATCGCTTTCGAGGCCCGCGGCGAGGTCGCCGCAAGCAATCCCGGCTACTGAGGGGCGGATGCCGCGGCGGCAGCCTTCGCGGCGGCGGGCAGCGCCTCGACAATCTTCGAGACCACGCCATCGTCGTGGGCTGCCGAAACGAACCACGCTTCAAACACGCTCGGCGGCAGCGAGACCCCGGAGTCCAGCATCGAGTGGAAGAACGGTGCGTAGCGGTAGCCCTGCTGGGCCTTCACGTCGGCAAAGTTCATCGGCTCGGAGCCGCTAAACACGAACGAGAACAGGTTGCCCGCGTGCTGCACGACGTGCTCAACACCCTCGGCGGAGAGTGCGGCCGACGTTTCGGCCGAGAGAGTTTCGGCAACCTGGTTGAGCCGCGAATACACGGCGTCGTCAGCGAGCCGCAGCGTAGCGAGGCCCGCCGCAACGGCGACGGGGTTTCCGCTCAGGGTGCCAGCTTGGTAGACCGGGCCGAGCGGAGCCAGCAACTCCATGATGCGAGCCGAACCACCTAGAGCGGCCAACGGCATCCCGCCACCGATGACTTTGCCAAAGGTGAAGAGGTCGGGAACCCAGCGCGCCTCGGGGGCGTCGGGGGTGGCGGCCGCGGCAGCGCGAGCATCCAAGCCCCAGTAGCCAGCGGGGTCAACACGGAAGCCCGTGAGAACTTCGTCGCTGATCGCGAGGGCGCCGTGCTCGTGGGCGATGCGCACGATGGCTTCGTTGAAGCCTGGCTGCGGGGCGAGCACGCCCATGTTCGCGGCGGCGGCTTCGAAGATCACGCCGGCAATGTCGTGGCCGTGTTCGGCGAAGACCTGCTCGAGCGCGGCAATGTTGTTGTACTCAATGACAAGGGTCTGCGCGGCGGTCTCGGCGGTGACTCCGGCAGAGCCAGGCATCGAGAGCGTCGCGAGGCCAGAACCGGCTTCAGCCAAGAGCCCGTCGGAGTGACCGTGGTAGTGCCCGGCAAACTTCACAAGTAAGCGACGACCGGTGGCACCGCGAGCCAAACGGATGGCCGTCATGGTCGCTTCGGTGCCGGTGGAAACGAGGCGCAAGCGCTCGATTGGGCTCACTCCCCCGACGCTGATGCGGGCGCGCACGAGTTCGGCGAGCTCGGTCTCGGCGGGGGTGGAAGCTCCAAAGCCGAGGCCGCGCGACGCTGCCTGCTGAACGGCGTCGATCACTTCGGGATGAGCGTGGCCGAGAATGGCGGGGCCCCACGAGTTGACGAGGTCGATGTACGACCGGCCCTCGACATCCGTCACGTACGAGCCGGAGGCCTTCACGTAAAAGCGGGGCGTTCCGCCGACGGAGCCGAACGCACGCACGGGCGAGTTGACGCCGCCCGGAAGCACGCCGCGAGCGCGGTCGAACGACTGCTGGTTGGTGGCGGTGGCGGACGGGGTGTTGGACGTGGTGTCGCTCATTCGCGTAGCCATTCTGCAAGTTCAGTTGCGTAGTAGGTGAGCACCGCTTCGGCGCCAGCCCTCTGGATGCTGAGTACTGATTCTTCGATAGCGCGGCGGCGGTCGATCCAGCCGTTCGCGGCGGCGGCTTCGATCATCGCGTATTCGCCGGAGACTTGGTACGCCCAGACCGGCACGCTGCTGATGGCGCTGGCGTCGGCCAGCACGTCGAGGAAGCTCATGGCGGGCTTGACCATCACCACGTCGGCGCCTTCGTCGATGTCGAGTTCGACTTCGCGGATGCCTTCGCGGCGGTTGGCGGGGTTCTGTTGGTACGCGCGGCGGTCGCCCTCAAGCGAGGACTGCACGGCTTCGCGGAACGGTCCGTAGAACGCGGAGGCGTACTTGGCGGCGTAACCGAGCAAGGGGGTGTCGGTATGACCAGCGGTGTCGAGCGCGTCGCGAACGGCGGCGACTTGGCCGTCCATCATGCCGCTGAGGCCGAGCAGTTGCGAGCCGGCTTCGGCCTGAGCGACGCCCATTTCGCGGTATCGCTCGAGCGAGGCGTCGTTGTCGACGACGAGTTCGGTCACACCGGTCACGGGGTGGGTGCGTCCGCGCAGTACCCCGCAGTGACCGTGATCAGTGAATTCGTCGAGGCAGAGATCGGTTTGCACCACGAGGGCGTCACCAGCCTCGGCGACAGCCGCGCGCGTGGCGACGTTGAGGATTCCGTTGGGGTCGATCGCTCCCGAGCCCTCGGCATCCTTGTGTTCAGGCACACCGAAGAGCATCACGCCACCGACGCCGAGTTCGGCGGCTTCGGCAATCGCGCGGCGCATCGAGTCGAGCGAATGCTGCTGCACGCCCGGCATCGAACTGATCGCGGCAGGCTCGGTGAGCCCTTCGCGCACAAACATCGGCAGGATCAGCTGGTTGGGGTGGGTGCGGTTTTCGGCGACCAGACGACGCATCGCCGGGCTCGACCGCAAACGGCGGGGGCGGATGATCACGCTCGTGCCCCGGTGAGCTCCCCAGCGCCCTGTGCCAAAAGATCGTCGGCGACCCGCTGTGCTGCCTCGCGGGCCGGGTCATCCACATCGTTGACGTACAGCGCGTGCGAGCTGGTGAGGTAGCGGGAGCCATCGAGGGCGTAGACCCGCGCATCCAAGAACAGCAGGCCGTCGTCGATCACGGCGTGCGCTCCGAGGGGTGCCGAGCATCCGGCGTCGAGGAAAGCGAGAACGTAGCGTTCGGCGTCTGTCTTGGTGCGGCTGGGTTTGTGGTCGAGCACTGCCGCGAGCTTCTCTTCACCCGTGCGCGTTTCGATCGCGAGGGCGCCTTGGCCGGGAGCCGTTGGCCAGCCCGAAATGCCTAGGTACTCAGTGATGGCGGCGGCACGACCGGCGCGGGCGAGGCCGGCGGCGGCGAGAATGACGGCATCCAACTCACCGTTTGACACCTTGTCGAGTCGCGAATCGATGTTGCCCCGAATGTCGACAACTTCAAGGTCGGGGTAGAGCGAACGCAGCTGAGCTTGGCGACGGGGCGAACCGGTGCCGACCTTGGAACCGGCGGGCAATGTCGCGAGCGTGAGCTCATCGCGAGCACACACCACGTCGCGCTCGTCGGCACGCTTGGGGATGGCCGCGATCGTGAGACCGGGCACGGGAGCGGTCGGAAGATCCTTGAGCGAGTGCACGACAACATCGCACTCCCCCGCGAGCAGCGCTTCGCGCAGAGCGTTCGCAAACACACCCTGCCCGCCGATCGTGGAGAGCGATTCTGTTGAGCGGTCACCCTGAGTGGAGATCGGAATGATTTCCGTCTCGACGCCGGTCTTGCTTTCGAGCTGGCGTGCCACCGTGGTGGTCTGCGCCATTGCGAGTGTGCTGCCTCGCGTGCCAATTCGAATTACGGTCACGGTGCTACCCCCGCGGCTGCCGGCTTGAAGCCGAGCCGCACGTTTTCACAGCATCCAGGACGACAGACGTCGTACCAGGGGCCGATTGTTGTTAGTGCGGGGCGGTCTGCCACCGGCACTCCGTCGCGGCGCTCCAACACGAGGTCAACAAGACCCGTGACGAACGCCGGATGTACGCCGGGCGTGGGAACGCGAACGGCAACCATGTTGTGGCCTCCCGCCGTTTCCAACGCTTCGGTGTCGAGATCCCACTTCACTTCCATGTGGTCAGAAATGAATCCGACCGGAACAATAACGACCGCTTCGATGCCATCGGCGGCAAGCGCATCGATGGCGTCGTTGATGTCGGGCTCGAGCCACGGCATCGAGGGCGGGCCACTGCGCGACTGGTACACGAGACTGTGCGCCGGCAGCGTGGTGGCGGAAAAGTCTTCCGCCTGCGCCGCCATCACAACTTCGGACACGGCGAGGTGCTGTGCCGCGTAGGCACCGCCCTCTCCGAAACCGCGCGACTCCGGGCCGCTCTTGGCGGCATCCGTCGACGGAATCGAGTGGGTCGTGAAGAGCACGTGCGTCTTCTCGGGCGCAATGCCCTTGGCGGCGATCTGAGCGAGACCGTCACGAACGCCGTCGATGAACGGCTGCACGAAGCCGGGGTGGTCGAAGAACTGACGCACCTTGTCGATCTGGATCGTGCCTTCGAGACCGGTCTGCTCGAGCGCAATTGCGTAGTCTTCGCGGTACTGGCGGCAGCTCGAGTACGAGCTATAGGCGCTCGTGCCGACGGCGATGAGCTTCTTAAAGCCGCGCTCGTTGGCCTCGGTGAGCGCATCGCTCAAGTAGGGGTTCCAGTTGCGGTTTCCCCACAGCACGGGCAGGTCAATGCCGCGACGAGCAAGTTCGGCTTCAAGCGCGGCCTTCAACTCGCGATTCTGGTCGTTGATCGGGCTGATGCCACCGAACGCGCGGTAGTGATGCGCGACCTCTTCGAGGCGCTCTTCGGGGATGCCTCGTCCGCGCGTGACGTTCCGCAGGAACGGGATGACATCGTCTTGACCCTCAGGCCCACCAAAACTCGCGAGGAGAATGGCGTCATACGCCACGGCTTCTTCAACGTGTTCGGGGCCGGATGCCGCGGCATCCGTAGCACCGAGAACGTGGGTCATGCCAGCACCTCAGCGATCTCGTCGAGAGTGATGCGACGGCCCGTGTAGAACGGCACCTCTTCGCGCACATGCAGGCGGGCATCCGTCTGGCGCAGGTGACGCATGAGGTCGACCAGGTCGACAAGTTCGGGGGCTTCGAGCGCGAGCATCCACTCGTAATCTCCGAGGGCGAAGCTCGCAACGGTGTTCGCGAGAACCTGGGGCATTTCGGAGCCCTTCATGCCGTGGTCGCGCAACATCTTGCTGCGCTCGGCATCGGGCAGCAGGTACCACTCGTAGCTACGCACGAAGGGGTAAATGGTGAGCCAGGCTTCGGGCTCCTTGCCGCGCATGAAGGCGGGCATGTGGCTCTTCGAGAACTCCGCGTCGCGGTGCACGCCCATGGCGTTCCACGTGGGAAGCAGCGAGGCGAGCGGGTCATGGCGACGCAACTCGCGCAGTGCCCATTGGAGGTCTTCGGGGTTGCTGCCGTGCAGCCAAATCATGATGTCAGCGTCGGCGCGCATGCCCGAGACATCATAGAAACCGCGGATGGTGACCCCGCGGGCCTCGACAGCGGCAACAGCCGGCTCCAAGTTACCGGCGAGCGCCGGACGGTGCGGGTCACGACGGAGAACCGCCCACAGCGTGTAACCCAAAATTTCAGTGGACTTGTCGACGTCTGTCATGTCTTCCATTCTCTCCCGCGCCTTCTGGGCACACTGGGAAAATACCGTGAGTTAGGTGAACCTAACTAGCTTACCTCTTGAGTGGCGTCATCGGCCTCGGTGGCTGGCGCGGTGGCTGCTTCGGCGGCGGGCTTCTCGGCAGGTTCCTCGGCAGATTCCTCGGCCGCGAGCGCCAGCAGTCGATCGACCGTGGCATTGGCGTGCGTGACGATGCCAGCCAGCCCGGTTCCGCCGACGGTTTCGCCGACAACTACTACGCCATCCGTGCGCTCAGCGGCGGCAAGCGCGGCCGGGCGAACCCATTCGCGACGAGCACAATCAATGACCGACTCCGGTGGCAACGAGACCCCGAGCAGCACTTCAGCATCGTGACGAGCAACGTCAGCGAAGTCTCCGGCGGGCACCTCGTTGTACGAGAGGCGCACGACGTGGTGGCCGTTCGCTTGCTCTTTCAACCACTGCCACTTGGCGGTCGCATGGGTGAGGGCGCGAGCGGAGACTGCGGTGCAGCCGGGGGCGACGAGCACTCCCGAACCGCGGGGTTCGGCATCCAACGCGGGCGCATCAAGCACAAGAGTCGCGAGCGTGACGGTGCGGCCACGAACGGGGGCGAGGATGCCGGGAGCCGCCACAATGACGGTGCCGTCGAGTTTTGCAAGCTCGTCGGCACTCTCAATGCGCCGGTCGAGCTCGACAACAACCCCGTAGGTCTTCAGGTCGGCGGCCAACTCAGTCACAAGTCGATTGATTCCGCCCCGGATACCCTGAACCGCTGTTCCGGCCGGCATTGCGCCGCGCATCGAACGCACCGCTGCCGCCAACGACCCGTGGAGGGCGAGGCGTTCCTTGAGCGTTGCAACACGGTCGAGCGGAAGATCGTCGGGGTGCAGCGAGTACACGCCGTGCACGACGGGGGCGACCAGTTTCTCTACAACGGCCTTGCCCATGCGGCGACGAACGAGAGCACCGAGCGACACATCGGTGCGCTTTCCAAACCACGGAATTAGCGAATCGAGTTGGGCGCGCAGAGCGCCGCCCATACCCAGAACCGCAATCGTCTGAGCGTCGAGCGGTGTCGCCGGAATGCCCAAAATGCCGGTGCTGGGCAACGGGAGGGCCGCGCCATCCACGGGCTGCAGCCAGGCACCTTCGTCGCTCGGCGAAACGATGTCGTCGCCAAGGCCCAACTCGCGAGCGAGGTCGGCAACAGTATTGCCGCGGGTGGCGAAGCTTTCGGCTCCGGCATCCAAATTGATGCCGCCGACAAGGTGGGATGCCACTGTGCCGCCCAGATGATCGCTTGCCTCAATGAGGCGCACGGTTCGGCCAGCCATCGCGAGGCGGCGCGCAGTGACAAGCCCTGCGATGCCGCCGCCGACGACGGTGAATTCTGTCGCGATCACGCTCACTAACCTTCCTCGTGAACGAGCTCCACAATTTTGGTGAGCACATCCGGGTCAGTGTCGGGGCCGACGCCGTGGCCAAGGTTGACCACGTGAGCGGGAGCAACGCGGCCGCGGTTCATGACGTCACGCACGTGCGCTTCGAGCACATGCCACGGAGCACCGAGCAGGGCGGGGTCGATGTTGCCCTGCAGCGGCACTCCGCCACCGAGGCGACGGTCAGCCTCATCGAGCGGGATGCGCCAGTCAACACCCATCACGTCGGCGCCAATGCCGTGCATGGCCTGCAAAACTTCGCCGCTGCCGACACCAAAGTGAACCTTCGGAACGTCGTAGCCACGCAAGTGCGAGAGAACACGCTTGGAGTGCGGGGCCACCCGGCGCACGTACTGCTGCTCCGAGAGCGAACCGACCCAGGAGTCGAAGAGTTGCACGGCAGAGGCGCCTGCCTCGACCTGAGCGATCAAGAACTCGCCCGCAACGTCGGCGCACCAGTTGAGCAGGTTCGCCCACGTCTGTGGGTCCGAGTACATGAGTGTGCGCGCACGCTGCTGGTCTTTGCTCGGGCCACCCTCGACCATGTACGACGCGAGAGTGAATGGTGCTCCAGCGAAACCAATGAGCGGCGTCGTGCCCAACTGAGCAACGGTTTGCGCGACAGCCTCGCGGATGGGCGCAAACGCCGCAGGGTCGATGGGGTGCAGCTTGGCGACATCCGCCGCCGTACGGATGGGGTTGGCAAAGACAGGGCCACGGCCGGGAACGATCTCGACCTCAACACCGGCAAGTTTGGCCGGGATAACAATGTCGCTGAAGAAGATGGCGGCGTCGACATTGTGGCGACGCACCGGCTGCATCGTGATCTCGCTCGCGAGGTCGGGCGTCAGGCACGCCTCGAGCATTTCGTTGCCCTCACGCAGCTTGCGGTACTCGGGAAGAGAGCGGCCGGCTTGGCGCATAAACCAGACGGGAGTGGTTTCGGGGCGATCGCCGCGATAGGCCCGGATGATAGGCGAGTTAGCTGTGCGGCCGTCGAGAAGTGGGTGGTCAGAATTCAAAGTCACGGGTTAACATTAGGTCGTGCTCCTGTGTCTTAGCTCGAATCATCGCAACGCGAGCTTAGACGTACTCGAAAGTCTGTCTGAGGTCGCCCCGGCGGCCACCGTCGACCTTGTTACGCACAATGATTTCGTGGCCGGAGCCGTTCTGGTTGCCACCTGCAATCGCTTCGAGGCCTACCTCGATGTCGAGGAACCTCTCACCGCCGCCACAGCCATCACGGTCTGCTCGCTGCTCGAATCACTGAGCGAACGCACCGGCCTCAGCGTCGACACTCTCCATGCCTCCATCGCCGTTCATGAGGGGGCGGATGCCGCAGCTCACCTCTTCGCGGTGACCTCGGGTCTTGAGTCCGTCGTGATCGGTGAAGCCGAAATCTCGGGCCAAGTCAGCCGTGCGCTCGACCAAGCGCGCAAAAACGGCACCACTACCCGCGACCTCGAGCGCCTCTTTCAGCGCGCCACTCACACGAGCCGCGGCATCAAGAACAACACGGCCATCGGCGGAGCGGGCAAGTCCCTCGTGCGCCTCGCTCTCGAACTCGCCTCGAGCCGCGTCGCCGACTGGTCGACCGCACGTGTTCTCGTCGTCGGCACCGGCCGCTACGCCGTCACGACCGTCAACGCTCTGCGCGACAAGGGCGCACTCGACCTGCGCGTCTTCTCGCCCTCGGGCCGCGACGCCGCCTTCGCCCTCAAGCACAGCCTCACCCCCAGCGAGGACTTCGACGTTGACGTCATTGTCACGTGTACCGCCAGCGCCGTGCTCGGCACCGAACGCTTCTCAGCCGCCAGCAAGTGCCTCGTGCTCGACCTCGGGCTCCCCCGCAACGTTGACCCCGCCGTTGGCCAACTCAACGGTGTTGACCTGCTCGACCTCGAAACCATCAGCCTGCACGCCCCGCTCGAAGAACTGAACGCGCACGCGGATGCTCGCGACCTGGTTCGCACGGCCGCCCACGAATTCGCTGCCGAAAGCCAGGCGGAGCCCGCCATCGTTGCTCTTCGCACGCACCACTTCGCCCTCCTTGAGGCGGAAATAGCTCGCGCCACTGCCCGCGGAGCCGGCGACGAAACGATTTCTGCCCTGCGCCACCTCGGCGGCGTGCTGTTGCACGGCCCTTCGGTGCGCGCCCGCGAGTTCGCGGCTGATGGCCGCGTCGCAGAGTTTGATGCTGCCCTCTCGGCGCTCTACAACATCCCGGTCGAGCGCACGGCACGGGCAAGCGACGCTCAGGCGCGACCGCACACGGCTTAGCGTCGGGCCGCGATGCTGGCCTTCGGCACCACCCACAATGATGAGGGGCTCGCATGAAACCGTATGAGTCAACAGGTCCCCTGTACACCGAGCGCCTCGTGCTGCGCCGCCTCACGCATAGCGAGCACGATATCGATGACCTGCACGCGCAGCAATCAGACCCCGAGCTGACTACCTACATGCTCTACGAGCCCCGCGACCGCGCCACGATAATCGAGAAGATCACCGAGTGGACAGTGAGCGAAGTGCTCGCGGAGACTGACGATTACGTGCAGCTGGCCATTGAGCTGCCGGATGCTGTTCCTCCTCTTGCGGTGGGTGCGGAGCCCACAGCTCACCACCGCGAGCGCCGCTCCGTGATGATCGGAACCCTGTATTTCAAGATTGAGAGTGCTGAGGATTCGAATGCCGAGATCGGGTGGGCTCTGCATCCCGACTTCCAGGGCAAGGGCTATGCCCGGGAGGCAGCATCCGCTCTGCTCGATCTCGCTTTCGACACCCTGAAGCTGCACCGAGTTTTCGCCAATTTGGATCCCCGAAACGACGATTCCGTTCGCTTGTGTCTCGCGCTTGGCATGCGGCATGAAGCCCATCACGTGGAAGATATGTGGTTTAAGGGCGCGTGGGCCGACACCGGTATTTACGCGATTCTCGACCGCGAATGGGCAGTCCACCCGCACGCCTAGGGGTCTCGCACCACCGCTTTAGTCTGCGAATTCCCCTGTTTTCCGGGAAAAACATCCACCCAGACTAGGGGACAGACAGAACGTTCTGGTGCAGTTTTCTGCGGGTTCCGTTCTCGCGACCCCCGAGTGGGGACTCGTGAAGATTTTGGGCAGCACCGATTCTATTAACGCCACAAACGATGACCAATCGTTTCGCAGATTTTTCACGCCCATCTGATGGGGCGTTCGCTCCGAACCACTAACCAACCGAAAGAGATCTATGTCTGAGCACGTCGTTTTGTTTGCTGGCCCCATGGGCTCCGGCAAGACGACCGCTATTCGCAGTCTGAGCGAAATCGCTGTGGTGTCGACCGAGGCTACCAACACCGATCGCGAGACAGCGGATAAAGAGACCACTACGGTGGCGCTTGACTACGGCGAGATCACCATCGACGATGTCACGAAGGTTCGCCTCTACGGAGTACCGGGGCAAAAGCGCTTCGATTTCATGTGGTCGATTTTGGCCGGCCGCGCACGTGGTCTACTTCTTCTCATCAATAACGATGCGCCTGACTCTGTCGCGCTGCTTCTCGAATACCTCAACGACTTTCGTGAACTCCACGCCCGCGGCGCGGTTGTCATCGGTGTCACCAAGTCTGATGTTTCCGAAACACCCAGCGTTGCCGACTACTCGGCCGCGCTCACCGCTGCGTCTCCCGACCAATTGATTCCCGTATTCACCGTCGACCCTCGCAATGCCGAAGAGATGCGCACCCTGCTGCTCACCCTCGTCGCCAGCGTCGAAATGCGTGAACTCCTTGCACCTGCCCCGACACCGATCTCCGAGAACATCTAATGAACCTCACCCCTGCACCCGTCGCCGCTATTGCGTCGCACCTGAACCCCGTCCACATCGAAGCCGGCAACCGCACTCTCGCCGAAATGCAAGATCTCGCGAGCTCACTCACCTTTGCCTCGCTGCTCACCGATGACGGCTTCGAGATCGTTCACCTCAATGGAACCCACGCGGATGGCGGACGCTTCGCCAGCATGTCCAGCTCAGTGCAAGCACTCAGCGATGCTGTCGCCCACGAACTGAAAATCGGCACCAACGAGTACGTGATCATCGCATCCGAACTCGGCCACGTCATCCAGCTGCGCGTTCAAGGGCACCCCATCGTGCTCGCCGCGCTGTTCGATACTCATGAAACTTTGGGCAAAGGCCTCTCGATCGCACGCATCGCCGCGCGACGCATGGCCGAGCTCATTGCTTAACCAGCATCACATCGAAGTATCACCAACCCGACACCTCAAACGGAGAACATAATGTCAAACATCACTGAAACCCTCGCAACCCTTCTCGAGACCGATGGCGCCATGGCCGCCGCTGTTGTCGACAGTGGCTCGGGCATGCTGCTCGGAAGCGCTGGAAGCGGCATCGACCTCGACGCAGCAGCAGCCGGTAACACCGAGGTAGTGCGCGCGAAGCTCAAGACCATGAAGGCTCTCGGCCTCAAGGACTCCATCGATGACATCCTCATCACGCTCTCAAGCCAGTACCACATCATTCGCCCGCTGACCTCGAACCCCGAGGTCTTCATCTACTTCGTGCTCGACAAGGCGAAGTCGAACCTCGCCCTTGCACGTATCAACGTCAAGACTGCCGACTCCAGCCTCGGCCTCTAAAAATCCTCTCGCTGTGGCGGCCATCCGATGACCGCCACAGCAGGCTTCACCGCTCAGAAAGAAACATCATGACCGACGGCACCAGTATCCCCGCAGGGTGGTACCGCGACCCGCTTGGCGCGCTGCAGCTTCGCTGGTGGGATGCCACCGCCTGGACCGAGCACGTCTCAGCCCTCGACAGCGAGCCAACACCTCTCAACGTCACGGTCGATGAAGAACAGTTCAACGTCAGCGCTCCTGCCACTGCCGGGGACCCTGACGTGCTCGTCATTCACCCGGCCCCGCGCAAGAGCGCCCGCGATCATGCGAACGCTAGCGCCTCCATGGACTCGGCGATGCCCGCCATGGCCGGCACCACCACAACTACGGCCACCGCTCCTGTCCCGTTCTCAGCCGCTTCAACGACGGAAGCGAATGCTGCGGGACCCCAGCGCGCCACAGCACAGATCCTCAACGTCACCCCGATCGACGACGAAAACACTCCAGCGGATGCCGCCTCCGGTACGCCCGCGGCAGGCAAGCGCCGCACGGGACCCGCTACCAGTGCTGATATCGTTCTGCCCGCAGCCACCTGGAATGCGCTCAACCGCGCCATCACCGAAGCCGTTCACTCTGCCGCGGAACCGCTCGTCGAACTCCGCTTCGCCGATGCTCCCACCCTGGTCATTGACCCCCGCGGTGGCGTTTACTGGTGGGCTCAACCTCTTGAGAAGCTCTCTGAAACGACCGCCGACGGCGACGTCGAAACCGTTGCTCGCCCGCTCGCGATTCACCACGATGAAGCTGGCCGCGACTGGGAGCCTCTGATTTGGCTCATCGGCACTCAGGCTCAGCCCGAGTCGTTCGACCCACTAAGCCTTTCTGGCGCTCGCTTCAAGCTGCGTCGCTGGCCAAACCTCACCACCCTGACGCACACCACTGACCAGATGAGCATGACGGCAATGCTCGGCGCCGCCTACCTCACGATCACCGAGCTCGCGTCACTCGCACACGTTCCCGAAGACGAAGCGCGCCGCTTAGTCTCCACCTTTGAACTGATGGGTTTGTTGACTCACACCGTCGACACGACCGCCGATGTGATCCGGATGCCTGAGCCTGAAGCCTCGAAAGAGGGAATCTTCTCCCGGCTGAAAGCACGCTTCAGTCGCTAGTCACGGGGTGCTGCTTAGTGCACGTACTCCAGCAGGTCGAGCCCAAAGGTGCGCATCGCTTCAATTACGCGCAGGCGTGAACGAAGGTTGGCGTCATCGAATTGGATGGATGCCGCATACGCGACTGCGCGCTTGTTGCCTCTGAGGGCGCCCGCTTCCGCTCGCACCCCCTGATCGATTCCGGTCTTGTTGACCAGGAGTGTGTTGTGGTCTGCTCCCCGGTGAGCCAGGGGATCAAGCCCGAACGCACTCGCGACGAGCGACAGATCGGTGTTGAGCGAGAGCCAACCGAGCACGCGTTGGCTGGCGATCGAGTTCACAATTTCGCCACGGGCAAGGGCACCGAATAGCCAGCTGAGTTCGATGGCGGAGCCGACGGACAGCTGGGGTGCGTCATCGGGGCCCCGAGTATCGCGCACGAGATCGAGGAGCGCTGTCTTGGTGAGACCGAGGGATTCGGTGCGGGCTCGCACAGCATCCAACCCGATCAGTCGAAGCAGGATGTTGGTCGCCAGGTTGTCGCTGGTGGCACCGACGAGCGCGGCCAGGTCAGCTACCGGAAGCGATGGTGCTTGCAAGTGCTGCCAGAGTCCGGCGGCGCCAACGGATGCACCGGGAACTTTGTCGAGGATGCCGTAGGGCGCAAAGTCTCGGCTATCGAATCGCGCCGCTACTTCGATAAGCAGCAGAATTTTGCCGATGCTGGCGGTGGGGAGCTCTACCCGATCGTCGATGCTGAGGATCGTCTTGCCCGTGTTGATATCAACAGCGCTGGCGGACACTCGCACGCTGCGGTCGGAAAGCTTCAGTTTTCCGAGCGCGGCAAAGGTACTGGTGAAGTTGGGTTCTTCTCCAGTTCCGGCATGCTTCGCAACTCGGGGGGTGCGAATGCGATTCCGGCGTTCTCGGGTTTGCTCGATCTCTACCAAATAGTGACGCGATCTTTCGGGTCCAGCCACAACGAATCGGATTTCGTAACACTAAATGTCTCATAGAACGCATCGAGATTGCGAACAATTTGGTTGCAGCGGAACTCATTCGGCGAATGAGGGTCGATTGCCAGCAAGCGAATTACTTCTTCGTCGCGACCCTTTTGTTGCCACGCCTGAGCCCACGACATGAAGAATCGCTGGGCTCCAGTGAGGCCATCGATCACGGGAGCTTCGGCGCCGCCGAGAGAGATTTGGTAGGCCTTCCACGCGATCGCGAGCCCGCCAAGGTCACCGATGTTCTCACCGATCGTGAGCGAACCGTTGACGTGGTGCTCGGGAACCTGGGCGGGAGCCAAAGCATCGTACTGGTCGATGAGCGACTTTGTGCGCTCTTCGAAGGCGGCCTTATCTTCTGGCGTCCACCAGTCGACGAGGCGACCATCGCCGTCGTACTTGGCACCTTGGTCGTCGAAGCCGTGGCCGATCTCGTGACCAATGACCGCGCCGATCGCGGCGTAGTTGGCGGCGTCATCCCGGCCCTCATCAAAGAAGGGGTACTGCAGAATAGCGGCCGGGAACACGATCTCGTTGAAGCCGGGGTTGTAATACGCGTTGATGGTTTGCGGCGTCATGAACCATTCATCGCGGTCGAGCTCTTTGCCGATCTTGCCGAGTTCGCGCTGGAACTCAAACTCGTTCGCGGCGCGCACGTTGCCAGCAAGGTCATCCGCGCTGATCTCCAGAGTGGAGTAATCGCGCCACTTGTCGGGGAACCCGATCTTGGGAGTGAACTTGTCGAGCTTGTCGAGAGCGCGCTCCCGCGTAGTCGGGCTCATCCATTCCAGCTGAGTGATCGACTGGCGGTACGCCTCGACGAGGTTAGCGACGAGCACATCCATCGCCACTTTGGCCGTGGGCGGAAAGTGGCGCTCCACGTAGATCTTGCCGACCGCTTCGCCGAGCACGCCTTCAACGAGCGAGACACCGCGCTTCCAGCGAGCACGAAGTTCGGGGGTGCCCGACAGGGTGCGGCCATAAAAGTCGAAGTTGGCTTCCACAAAATCGCCCGACAGATACGCAGCGTTGTTGCGGATGACCTGCCACGACAACCAGTCACGCCACGCCTGCAGGTGGTCGTCGCTCAGCACCGCCTCAAGCCCTTCGGCGAAGCTGGGCTGGCGCACGACGACTTCGTCGAAGGAGTGGGCGGGAACATCGATGGCGTCGAGCCACACGTTCAAGTCGATGGCGCCCGTGAGGTCGTTGGCGGCCTGCCACGTCATCGGGTTGTAGGTCTTTTCGCTATCGCGGTTGGCGACGTTATCCCAGTGCTTCGACGCGATCTCGGTTTCGAGGGCGACGATGCGGGCGGCGCGCTCAGCCGGAGCATCGAGACCGGCGAGCGTCAGCATCCGCTCAATGAAAGTTGTGTACTTCGCCAAGACCTCGGCGAACTTCTCTTCGCGGTAGTACGACTCGTCGGGAAGGCCGAGACCACCTTGCTCGAGAAAGACAAGGTAGCGCTCGGGGTTGCCGGGGTCATTGTCGACGAAGAGCTGGAAGAACCCGCTCGTGCCCCCGCGTTCAAGGCGGCCGAGCGTGCTGAGCAAAGTGGGGATGGAGTCAACCGCAGCAGCATCAGCAAGCTGGGCCGCGATGGGCGTAGCCCCGAGTTCGTCGGCACGAGCCTCGTCGAGGAAGCTCGCGTAGAGGTCGCCAACCTTGCGCTGTTCGGTGCCGGGCTCTGCCGACTGCGACTCGATGATGATGTCGCGCACAGCCTCTTCGGCTTCTTCGGCCAACACCATGAAGGAGCCATACCGCGCCTTGTCAGACGGAATCTCGGTGCGGTCGATCCAGGCGCCATTCACATGGCGAAAGAGATCGTCTTGAGGGCGCACCTGAGGATCAAGATCGTTGACGGCAATTCCGGAAGGCAATGATGATTCGGCACTCATGCACCCCAGCCTAGAGCGTTCTTTACAAGGATTAGCTGCGAATCGAAGACCAGTGGATAGGCCTACACTTAACTGATGACAGCCTCTGACTCGGCCGCCACACCACCCTCTCTTCCGCACGGCCTCACCAGCCGGCAGGTGCTCTCGTGGCGCAATGCGATCGCCACCCTTTTTGCTCTCGCTGGCTTTTCTTTCGCCAGTTGGGTGGGCCGCATCCCGACGGTGCGCGACACTTTTGATGCCAGTCATTCGGAGATTGGCATTCTGCTCTTTGGGCTCGCGATCGGCTCGCTGCTCGGGCTCGTCGTTGCCGGCAAGCTCGTCGAGCGGTTCGGCGCGAAGATCGTCGTGCGCGCGTGCGTGGTGCTGTTTGTCGGCTCGCTCGCTGCTACTGCGATCATCATTGGGGTGCTGGGCAGCTTCTTCGGTGCGGTGATTTCTCTCGCCGTGTTTGGACTCGCCTTCAGCACCTACGACGTTGCCATCAACCTGTCGGGCACCGCGAACGAACGGCTCCTTGGCCGTTCGAGCATGCCGACGTTGCACGGCTTTTACAGCCTCGGCACGATGGCGGGCGCCGGGTTCGGCGCTGCGGCAGAGGCGCTGAGCGTTCCGCTCGCCACTCACCTCGTGATCGTCTCGGCGATCGTTCTCATCACTGCGCTCGTCGTGTCGGCATTGATCCTTCCGGAGCGACTCGCGGATCCGCCGCCCAACACCGTCGAGATGAAGGTCGCCGCCGGAGAGCTGACCGCCCCGAAGCTGAAAAGCGTCTGGCTCGAGCCCCGCACCATCCTCATCGGCATCATCGTGCTCGGCATGGCCTTCGCTGAAGGCTCGGCCATCGACTGGCTCGCTCTCGCCATGGTCGACGGCTACGAAATCTCTAATGCCTTCGGCACTCTGATCTTTGGTGTCTTCGTGACCGCCATGACCGCCACCCGATTCTTTGGGGTTCGCGCCCTCGACCGCTTCGGTCGCGTTCCCGTGCTGCGCGCATCCGCAGGTCTCGCCGCTGCAGGCTTGCTACTCGTCATCTTCTCGCCGGCCGTCTGGCTCGCCGTCATCGGTACCGCGCTCTGGGGTGCTGGTGCTGCCCTCGGATTCCCCGTCGGCATCTCCGCCGCTGCGGATGACCCCAAGCGCGCCACCGCGAGAGTGACGGCCGTCGCAACCATCGCCTACGCCTCCACGCTCATCGGCCCACCCATGATCGGCGTGCTCAGCGACCAGGTCGGCGTGCTGAATGCGCTGCTGCTGATCGTGGTTCTCGCGATCATCTCTGGGCTACTTTCGCCGTACGCCCGAGAACTGGCAGGCCGCCACGCGTTCCCGTACGTCGACTTCTCGTCGCCGGGTACGACATCCATTGCCATCACAATGGCGACCACCGAAATGCACTTCGTCATCACCCCCGAGCAGATCGAAGAAGCGCAGCGCGAGAACGAGCGTCGCGGCTTAGGCAAGTTCAAGCGCAAGCGCCCGGGCGGCGGCAGCGGGAAATGACTTCGCGACCTACGCGGCTGACGCAGTTGGCTGATCAGCTCAGGCCTGAGTGAGCCACTCCCTCACGCGGTCGCCGAACCAGTCCGGGCGTTGAAGCGGGATGCCGTGCCCGCAACCTTCGACGAGCGTGAGTGTGCTGCTGGGCTGGGCTTCGTGAATCGCGGCGGCCGACTCGTGCATCAGCCGACGCTCCTTGGTGCCCGCCATCACCAGAACACGACCGTCGAAGGTCGACCACTCCGCCGGGAGTTCGAATCTCATGTTCTCGCCGACGGCCGCCAGCAAGCTTTGCTTCGTGACGCCGGCACTCGTCTCGATGTAGTCCTCGATCTGGTGAGGAGGAACGAACAATTCGCGAGCTTGCAGCTTGGCGAACCAGCGCTGGCGAGCAAGCGGAGCGCTGACCCCCAGGGCGGCAAGCGTGAGACCCGTGAAGGGCATGGCTTTCGCCTGCGCGCTCACGATCACGGCGTTCGTGACGAGTTGAGGGTGGTGCGACGCGAGCAGAATCGCGAGCTGCGCGCCCAGCGAGAACCCGATCACGGTGACGGGGGTCGTGATGAGACTCGCCAGCGCTGCGACCGTCGCGGCGTGCGAGACATAGGGTTCGTCGGCTGAGTGCCCGTGGCCCGGGAGGTCGGGAACGATCACCCGGTAATCGGTCTCGAGCCGCTCTCGCAGTGAATCCCACATCCAGCCCGCAACACCGCCACCGTGGAGAAGCAGAACGGGCGGGGCATCAGCTGGTCCGGAGGTGGCGACATACATGGTCACCATCCTGTCAGGTGCTCGAACGCGGATGGCCGTCGGCGGCTCGGCCAGACGATGAATCTCGCCCAGGATGATTCACCACGGACCTTCTCCGAGTACCGTAGGACGGTGCGACTTGTCATAGCCAAATGCTCCGTTGATTACGCCGGACGCCTCAGTGCCCACCTGCCCCTCGCGACGCGACTGCTGCTGCTGAAGGCTGACGGCAGTGTGCTCGTGCACTCCGATGCGCTCTCGTACAAGCCGCTCAACTGGATGAGCCCTCCCTGCGTTCTTTCCACCCTTGAGCCCGAAGCCGAGCAGTCGGATGCCGGAGTCACCGAGATCTGGAAGGTCGCCCACACCAAGTCGGCCGACATGCTCATCGTCTCGATTCACGAAATCCTGCACGACTCGAGCCACGAACTAGGCGTCGACCCCGGACTGCAAAAGGATGGCGTCGAGGCTCACTTGCAGAAGCTGCTGGCCGAGCACATCGACATTTTGGGCGAGGGCTACCGTCTGGTTCGCCGCGAATACATGACCGCCATCGGGCCGGTCGACATTCTCGCGACCGACGAGAAGGGCGCAAGCGTTGCCGTGGAACTCAAGCGTCGCGGCGACATCGATGGCGTCGAGCAGTTGACGCGCTACCTCGAGCTGATGAACCGTGACCCGCTGCTGGCTCCGGTCACCGGCATTTTTGCCGCCCAGGAAATCAAGCCGCAGGCACGTACGCTCGCGAAGGACCGCGGCATCCGCTGTGTGCTGTTGGATTACGACGAGATGCGCGGCCTCGACGATCCCAACATGCGATTGTTCTAGTCTTCAGGCGCACGCCTTAGGCTGGTAACAAATGGCTAATAACTGGACTTGCATTCTCGTTGACCTTGACGGCACGATCGCTGACTCGGCGCCCGGAATCACGGCGTCGCTCGCGTACATGTTTGAGGAGATGGGCTACCCCGTGCCCTCGGCTGAAGAGCTGCGCGCCTACGTTGGCCCGCCCATTGTGGACTCGTTCCGCGACCGCGCCGGATTCACGCCCGTTGAAGCGGCGCAGGCACTCTCGATCTACCGCCGCCATTACATGGAGGGCAATAGCGCCAACGGAAGCGACATCTTCCCCGGCATCCCCGAGGTGCTGAAGACGCTGCACGCGACGGGGATTCCCTTGTCGCTGGCGACCTCGAAGCCGGAGTTTCCGGCATCCGTGATTCTGGATCACGCGAACCTCACGCAGTACTTCCGTGTGATGGCTGGCGCCTCGATCGATGAGATTCGCAGCGCCAAGAAAGACATCGTGGCCGAAGCGCTTACGCGCCTGACGATGATCGGTGCCGACGTGAGCAACCCGGTGATGATCGGTGACCGCTTCTACGACATCGAGGGTGCAGCCGAGCACAACATCCCCACGATTTATGTCGACTGGGGTTATGGCAACCCTGGCGAATCCGACGGATCGCTCGCTGTGGTCTCGAAGGCAGAAGAACTGCTGCCGCTGCTGCTTCCTAGCTAGCGGGCCAAACTCTCCACCACGCGACCGTAAATGCCGGGCAACCGCGCGGCGAACGGCACGATAGCTCGGCGCAGCGGTGAGTTGGCAGCCGCCACGAGCCCGGTGGTGAGCATCCGAAAGTCGCGGGTCACTCGACGCCACTCGCGTTCGTAGCGTTCAGGCTTGCCGGCGACTATGCACTCGATCGCAGCGCGCGCTTCCGCCAGCCCTAAGCGGATGCCCTCCCCCGTGATCGCATCCACGTAGCCGGCGGCGTCACCCACGAGCAGCACTCGGCCCGCACGTTGCCCCGTGGTGTTCTGCAATAGCGGACCAGCACCTCGCACGCTCGACGCCGGCGTCGCACCGCGCAGGCGTTCGGCGAGCGCCGGCACACTCGCCAACGCCTCCTCGAACGATGTTCCCCGCGGGCCCAGCACGGCAACACCCACCTCGGCGTCGCTCACCGGCGTGACATACAGCTCAGCGGTCGGCGCCCAATGCACCTCCACGAGATCAGTCCACGGAGCAACCTCAAAGTGCTGCCGGATGCCGAACCGCCGAGAATCCCGTCGCCTTACGCGGCGAGGGTGCGCGGCCAGGCCCACCAGCTCGCGCACCGTGGAGTGCAGGCCATCGCAGCCGAGCATCCACCGCCCCTCGATGGTGCGACCGTCAGCGACGTGCGCGGATACCGCGCCGCCCTGCTCACCGTCATCATGCTGCTCGATCGCCTCAACCTTGCCGTGGTCGAACTCGACACCCAGCTCTAGCGCCCGGTCGGTGAGCGCCCGGTGCAGCTCGGTGCGGCGAACGCCGAGCGCGGCATCCGAAGCGAAGCGGTGTTCGGCGATGAGGGTGCCGTCGTGATAACTGATGCCCGCGATCTTGCGCCCGTGCGGCTGCACACCAAGGGCGGCGAGTTCGGTGACGGCGCCGGGCATGACTCCTTCGCCACAGGCTTTGTCGATGGTGCCGGTGCGGGGTTCGATCACGAGCGCGGTGAGGCCGTGCATCCGCGCATTGATGGCAGCGGCGAGGCCGATCGGCCCGCCACCGACGACGATGACATCGACGACCGGCGAAACGCTCGGTTCGGCCACCGCATCATCGGCCACACCTGCAGCGACCGCATCGTCACCCACGCCACTCATGGCGTCAGTTCGCGCAGCGCCCGGTTTTCGGTCGGGATGCGGAACGCCAACAGCAGCACCGCATTAAGCACGGTGAACACAATCGCGGTGACCCACGCGGTGTGCACGAGCGGCAACGCGATGCCCTCGATCGCTACGACGAGGTAGTTCGGATGCGGCAACCAGGTCACGCGATACGGCCCGCGGTTCTGCACACGGCCGGCCCCGGGCACCACGATCACGCGCGTGTTCCACTGAGCGCCGAGCGAGCTGATGATCCAGTAGCGCGCCGCCTGACAGAGCAGGGTGATGACGAGCATCGGGATTCCGAGCCACAGCAAGAAGGGGCGATCGGCGACGATCACTTCGACAACACAGGCGATCAGGAGGCCCGTATGCAGGGCCACCATCCAGGGAAAGTGCTTCTGCCCATACTCGCGACCGCCACGCTCGAAGGCTGCAGCGGCATTGCGCTTCGAGATGCGCAGCTCATAGAGGCGCTCCATGCCGGTGCCGAGTACAAGAGCGATGTAGGCAATGACGGTCATACTCACCACTCCAAGAGGACGAATTCGGCGCTCACTCCCGGGCCGAGAGCGAAGGCGAGAGCGTGACTGCCGGGGGCCGGCGCGAGATCGGCGTGCAGAGCATCCGCGAGCACATGCAGCACGGCCGCCGAGGACAGGTTGCCGACGCGAGCAAGGCAATCCCAACTCGACTGCAGATCGCTGCGCTGAAGCCCGAGCGAACTCTCGAATGCTTCGAGCACGCGGGGGCCACCCGGATGCGCGATCCACGTATCGATGTCGGCGATGGTCAGACCGTTGCGGCCCAGAAACTCGCTGACCTCGCCCGGGAAACTGTTCTGAATCACGTCGGCCACGCCCGCGCTCAGCACGATCTCGAAACCGGTGCCGCCCACGTTCCAGCCGATCACATCGTGACTATCGGCAACGAACGTGCTGCGGGTGTCAATTATGCGCGGGCCCGGCTCGCTGCGGTTCTCCCCCACCATCACGACCGCCGCGGCACCGTCGCCGAAGAGGCCGGTGGCGACGAAATTGGCCATGGTGTGGTCATCGCGCTGCAGGGTGAGCGAGCACAGTTCGACGCTCAGGACAACGCCAACGTCATCCGGATGCCCGACTAAATAGTCATGCACCCGGGCCAGGCCCGCGGCCCCCGCCAAACAGCCGAGGCCGAACGAAGGAATCCGTTTCACGTCGGGCCGCAAACCCAAGCGCGGGATCAGTAGCGCGTCGATCGAGGGTGCCGAAATGCCGGTGACGGAAGTGAAGAAGACGAAGTCGACATCGGCGGCGGTAAGCCCAGCATCCGCGAGCGCCGTGGTCAGTGCGCGCTCAAGTAGGTCGGTCGAGACGCGGATGAACTCATCGTTGGTTTCGCGAAAACTGCCGAGTTCGGGATACCGCTCGAGCGGAAGCGCCATGTGGCGACGGTCGATGCCGCTGGCTCCGTGCATCCGCTCAATCACGGCTTGGTGGCGGGAATTTTCGGCCAGAAGCGGCGCGAGCATGCCGGTCATTTCGGCCTGCGTGTAGCTGTGCTCGGGCACCACAGGGGCGACTGCCGCAACTCTGCTCATTCAGAGACTCCGCTCATAGAGTGAAGCTATCACGCACCGAGGTTTCGACCATCGTTGCGTCGGGCGGCACGCCACGCGCGCCACGCGCCGGTCGACCAGAGTGCCCAGAGAACGAGCACGGGCTGGAACGGCATCCGAATCCAGCGCTTGAGGTCGGTGTCGAGACCGAGCGAATCGACCTGGTTGACGAGCTGAGAGATGTTGCCGGGGTAGATCGCGATGAAGAACGCAGCGGCAACCCAGCCCACGTACGGGCGGTACTTCTTGGCGAAGATCAGCGCACTGCCGAGCGCAATTTCGACGACTCCGGATGCCACGACCACGAAGTCGGGGTCGAACGGCTGCCACGTGGGCACCTGCGCTTGAAAGTCTTCGCGCGCGAAGGTGAGGTGGCTGATGCCGGCGAACACGAGGGAGGCGCCGAGCGCAATGCGGCCGATCCGGCGGCCAATGCGGCTCGCACGCGAAGGCTCATCCGGCGCGGTTGAATCTCTGACAGACGCGACTTCGATCGGCTCTCGTGGTGCGGCGGGACCGGTCGAATCGTTGGCGCCTGGTGTCGTGTGCATTCCCCCATTCTGGCGGGGCGGGCTTAGGGTCTGCCGAGTGACAGGCTGCGACGCAACTGGCAGCGGGCACGGGCAACGAGCGTTAACGAGCCACGGCCCCCACCGGGTGTGGTGAGGGCCGTGACCGTCGCGCTGTTCGGAGCGCGGCTAGCCGTTACGGGATGAGCACCGCACGGCCGGTGATGCGGCCGGCTTCGAGGTCGTCGAAGGCCTTTTGGAAGTCAGCCAGCGGGTACTTCGTTACCTCAACGCCGAGCTTGCCCTGCTGAGCAAGCGCGATCACCTGGAGTTGATCGGCGCGGGTTCCGCCATACGAAAGCTGAACGTCGGTTCCCCACGGGAGGACCGGGGCGGCACCTACGGCGTAGTCGAACTGTGCACCGCCGAGGCCTACAAAGCGGAGCATCCCGCCGGGAGCGATCACGGCAACCGCGAGATCTACAGTGGGCTGAATGCCAACAAAATCGAAGACGGCATCCGCACCGTACTGGTTGGTTTCGTCGAGGATGCGCTGAGCTGCAGCACCGTCACTCTTGAGCACAAGGTCAGCACCGAGTTCACGCGCGAGCTCGAGCTTGGAGTCATCGCTGTCGAGGGCGATGATGCGGGCACCGGTGGTGGCCTTCAGGATCTGGAGCCCAAGGTGTCCGAGGCCACCGACACCGATTACTACGGCGGTCGAGCCAGGAGTGAGGCGCGAACGCGCACTGTTGATGGCGTGCATGGGGGTGACACCGGCATCCGCGAGGGGCGCTGCCTGAACGGGGTCGAGGTCACCGATCTTGTCGAGGTGGCGGGCCTTCACGACCAGGTACTCGGCCATGGCGCCGTCTGGGCCGAGGCCAGGGGTGGTGGGGAATTGCATGCGGCTGCCGTTGACTTCACACTCGTTGTCGCGACCTTCGATGCAGGCGCGGCAGTGGCCACACGCCCAGATTAGGCTCACAAGAACGGCGTCACCTTTGCTGTAGCCCTCGAGTGCTGAACCAACTTTTTCCACCCAGCCGGCGCCTTCGTGACCGACTGTTCCGCCGAAGAAGGGCCATTCTTCGCCCATGTGAAGGACGTGGAGGTCGGAGTGGCACAGCCCAGCGCCCGCAATCTTGACCAAAATTTCATCGGGACCGATCTCCGGCACGGGAACATCCTGAAGTTCCATCGTGTGGGGGCTTACGAGCTTCACTGCTTGCATGGGCTAAATCCTCTCTAGGGTGAGGCTGAGGTTTGCAGCCTCACCTCCAGCCTATACGCACTATCTGACAAGTGTCAGATAGTGGCCTATTCCGGTACAGTTCGGTTATGGATGCTCGCACTCGCCGCTCCCGCGACGCTCTCGTTGCGGCGGCCTACGCCCTCGCCGAGCAGCGCGACATCGCCACTATTTCGGTCACCGACATCACGAACGCATCCGGCATCAGCCGCGACACTTTCTACCGCCATGCCTGCGACCCCGTTGATCTCATCGCCACTGCTCTGCATGCCGAGCTGGCTGAAGCAATCGAACAATTCGGTGATCTGCTCGACCCCGCGGAGACCGCTGCGGTCTCTCACACCGCCGAGTCTGCCCCGGGCGCGAACGCCAACGCATCGACCACGGCGTTGTCGACGACGAACCATGTTTTCGCCGGCCCCACTCGCGTCTTCCTTAGTCACGTGCGCACCCACGCCACGCTCTATCGGATGGCGGCCAGCGGCAGCCTGAGCGGCCGGCTGCGATCGGTGCTCATTGAGCCCGCGCGCGAAATTCTCGCGAATCATCTGCGGCGGCATCCAGAAATCGTGCCTGCCGCACTCGCCCCGCTTTCGGAAACGACGTTTGCCATGGCGGTCGCCTATGCCGCCGGCGGAACGGTCGCCGCAGCCGAAGCCTGGCTCCTCACGGGCGACCTCGATGACCTCGACGGCGCCGTGCACGCGGTACTCGCCGCGAGCCCGCAATGGTGGGGCGACCGGCGCTAGCCGCTATTCGCAATTCGCTATTCGTTGGCGGGCATCCGGTGTGCCCGCGGCCCAAACGCCACAAACAACACCGCGACGATGACCGCCCACGCGGGGTAGGTCAGCCAGACCCACTCGGCCCCGGGTCTGCCTGAGCCGGCGAGCGCGTAGATCACACCGGCTGAGCTGCTTCCCACGACGCCACCGATCGCGTTGGCGAGACCCTGCACTCCGAAGTAGCTAGCGACGGAACCGTCGGGGGCGAAGCGTGACACTGTCGCGTTGAGCACGGGCTGCACCAACATTTGGCCGACGATGAACACGGCGACGCCGACGAGCATCCCGACCAGATTTGTCGACAGTCCCATGATTCCGACGCCTATCCCGAGGCACGCGGTAGCGCCGGCGAGCGTGATGCGGTCGGGCAGGAAACGATTGGCCGCACCCGTGAGCGGCAGCATCGTGATCACCATGACCACGGCGGCCCCCGAATAGATGAAGCCGAGGTCAGACGGCCCGGAGGTGAACTCGGCAGCCCGGAACGGGATCACGAGATAGAACTGGGCGATGAGCACCGCGGTACCCGCGACGAGCGCGCAGTAACGCAGGAATGCGGCATCCGCGAAGGCCACTTTCAAACGCGGAGGCGTGCGAGCCCGTTCTTCATCGCTCGGGTGCGGCAAGCCGAAGGCGCTGATGATGAACGCGATCACGAACATCCCGGCCGCCGACAAACTCACAAAAGCGAAGTCTGCGCCGGCCAGAAACCCACCGATGATGGGGCCAACAATGAAGCCGACGTTGCTCACGACCTCGCGAGTCGAATACACCCGCACCCGGTCGGCGCCGGTTGTGAGAGCCGCATAGGCCGAATAACTCGCCGGGTGAAAAAGGGCACCGCCCAGACCAGTAAAGATCGATGCCACCACGAGCAGCGGAATCGACTCGACAGTGCCGAGCATCGCAAAGCCCAAGGCTCGAACCAGCACCCCGATCAGAATGGCGCGGCGAAAGTTGATGCGATCAGCAACCCACCCCGCGATCGGCATCATCCCGTTTTGGGCTGCTGTGCGCAGCGCGGTGAGGGCAGCGACGACCGCAATCGTCAGGGCCAGATCTTGCAAAAAATGATAGGCCAGCAAGGGCACGAGCATGTAAAAACCGACGGCCATCGTGAAGGTGTCGCCATAGAGAACTTTCAGCGCAAACGAGATCGGCGGGCGTTTCGCCACTCCCCTAATCCTGTTCGTCGTCGACGGGAGGCTTCGGGCCCCACGCCCGCACGCCCACATAGACCGGCAGTGCGATTGCCGCGAAGGGCGCAATCGTCGGCAGCAGAATCGACACCACGAGAGTCACCGCAACCGTGAACGACACGAAGAGTGCGCGACGCGGATGCTGCAGCATCAGCACGAATCCCTCCCGAACCCAGGTTCGAGCATCCGCTTCCGGGCTGAGGGTCGCGGCGGCGGTCGTGGCGACAAACAACACGCACACGCCGGCAGCCACCGGGATGACGGCGGCGCTCAGCATCAACGCAATGGAGCCGCCACCCTGAGCCAGTTGGTACGCCAAGAACACACCATCGCCGACCATGATCGCGAGCACCACGGTCGCGATGACACCGAGGCCGAGCGTACGCCGCCACGTATCGCGAAACTCCCGAAAAGTGTTCGTGAAGACCTTGTCATCGTTATCGACTATCCACTGCGCGAACGCTCGAGCGAGAGCGATCGCAGCGGGAAGCACCGTGATGATGCCGAGCGAGAGAATCAGCACCGCAAGCGAACCCAGAAAGATGTTGCCCGGGTAGGTGAGCGCGGTCAGCATGCTGCGCTCCCATCGCGGTGTGCGGCGCTTGGTTCTCTTCGGTTGGCTCATCGTCGCGCGTTCGTGCTTCCTTGGAATCCTTCGCCAATGACAGCGGTGGCGCCCAGTGTGGGCGCGTCACCATCGAAGCCCAACGATACGGTTTCGGTCACGCCGTTGCGCTCGATCTCCACACGCACTCCGCCCGCTGCGACGTCGTGGCGGATGGTCGCGGGTGCGGTGTCATCCCAGTTGCGCGACTCCAGCACCGTAACGAACCGAGCGCTCATGGTCGGCTCACTCAGCCGCTTGAGCGTGTGCTGCTTCTTGCTGATTGCCAAACTCGGCGTGGATGACGTGGGGTTGGCGTGCACGAACGTCTCGACGATTTCGCTGGTGGGGTTCTCGTCGAGCGCAGCGATGGGCATGACACCGTGTCCGGCATCCGCTCGCCAGCGCTTGTCGCTGATGGCGACCGGAGCGTTGTCGGTTTGCAGCAGCCAGGTCCAGGTGCGCGGCTGGTCGGCGGCGAGGTCATCGGCGATCACGAGGTTGCCCCCGGGCGTGAGTACGAGGTGGCGGCGCACCCGAGTGACGCCGAGGGCTCGGTCATACATCGCGGATGACTCGCTCACGGCGTGCGTCCAACCGTCCTTAATCGTTGTCGTCAGAATTTCGGCCGTGAACTCCTCGGCCAGCTCTTCGAAGACGTGGTAGCGGTCCTCGTTCACAAAACCGTTGCCGTCGATGAGGATCGAGTTGTGGTGTTCGGTGAGCTTGCGCGACGAATATCCTTCGTCGATCGCGAGGTACGAGCCGTGGCCAAGGAACACAAAACTGCCCGAGTCGGGGTGGTGGTGTCCCGCGTTCAGTGTGACCCAGCCATTCTGCTCGCGCTGGCGGTGCGACTGGTTCCAGGCCTTGTGGCCGCCACCGGGTGAGGCCTTGAACGACACGAGCGCCGCTTGCTCATCCCACGATGTGCGACCGACAACAAGGCCAAGGTCTTCGAAGTACTTGCTCGGCGGCAGCGTTTCGGGGCCAGCAGCCTCAACACTGGGGTCGAACCACAGCAGCTCTTGATACGCCTCGGGGCGCACGCCGGGCCGCACTCCGCTCTCGTAGGCTTCGCGCCAGTAGAACTCGGTCGACACCTTGTTGGCCAACCACTGTGCCTGCGGAATGCGGTACTCGGCGGCGAGCTTGTAATAGAGGGCGAGCGGATGCCCGCTGCGGCGGTCGTGGCAGTCGCCGTGGTCAACGATCCGCTCCAGGTCGGGAGCCGCTTGGTAGAGGCGGTACCAGAACGTCTCCTTCAGGTAGGTGCCGCGATTGAACCAGTCGAGGCCCTCTTGGTCACGCAGCACGTCGAGGTAACTCGCGATCCACGGCACTCCGTAGCGCCAGTAGACGACGCCCTCGTTGTTGGAGCCGTCATCAGGAAGCGAGTCGAGAACCTTGCCGAAGTTATCTTTTGCGCGCTCAGTCCAGGCTTTGGCTTCGGGGTACTTCTCTTGCAGGGCGTAGCCCGCGGTGGCGAGGCCGGCGTAGCAAATCCAGTTGTGGTTCTGCCAGTACGACGACGACCACCATCCGCCCTCTTTCTCCACGGCGAACTCGTACATGCGCTGGCCCTGCAACAGCAGTTTGTCTTCGAGCGCCTGCTTCTCTTCGGGACGCAGCGCATCGCCAGCCCACGAGTACGCGAGCGAGAGCCCGTGCAGAATCCAGCCGGCATCGAGGTCGTGGTCGGGCAGATTCGCCTTGCCCCAGTGCGGGAACGACAGCGGCGGCGCCAACCAGCGACGCAACTCTTCGAGGTACGCCTCTTGACCGGTCAGACGGTACGCGAGCGCAAGGTTTGCCGAGCCCGGCCCGAAATAGGTGATGGATGCCAGCGGGTGTTCCTGCGGAAGCTCCATTCCCTTCGCGCGCTCACATTCCTCCAAGAGTCGACGGAATTGCGCGCTCAACGGGCCATCCAGCGCGCTCCGCAGCTCAGCTTCGCGGCTACCAATCAGCATGGGGGTGGTCACAGTGCTACCTCTATTCGGGAAGTGTCGTGGTCAGCGGTGGCGATCTCAATCACCACAGCGGTATCGGAAATATGGGTCTCAATGGAGTCGATGGTGGCGTCGGGATCGAAGCTGTAGACGCTCACGAAAGTCGCGGTCGGGGCCGTGGTCACCCAGTCGCCGATTCCTTGGAGCCGGCTTGGGTCGTCGGAGGGCCCGCGACCGGCGTGGAGGTCGAGCGTGGTTTCGCCGGCGGCCCAGTGCCAACCGTTCAAGGCCGGCAGAGTCTGCTCGCCAGTTGTGGCGTGCGCGCCCGCGGGCGAAGCAGCTGCTCCCGCACCATCACCCCAAGTCGAACGCCACGAGTTGCCGATAACTCTGACGCTGAAATCAACGGCAGGGCGAAGACCAAGCGCAATCGTGTGTGGTTCGCCGTCGTCGCACGTGACGTGAACGACATCCACGAGCACTCCGTCGGCGAGTTGCACCGTGCGGCTCAGGCGCACGCCCTCGATCGCGGTCGTGGTGACGGCCGTGACGCGCGAGGTCGCAGCATCCCACGCGGTGATCTCGGCGGTTGCTTCGACCTGATCGGCGCCATCAACACTCACCGTCGGATGCGCGATCGTGCGCGCGTAATACGAATGACGCAACGCGTGCCCATACGGCGGAACCGCCGGGGCCGGCTGCCAGCGAACACCATCGCCATAGAGATAGAGCGCAAGTTTGTCGAAGTGACCGTGGGCTCCGCCGTGGGGTCCAGCATCGAGAATGCCGACCATGCGGTTGCGTGAATCACGCAACACGACATACCCGGCATCCTCGAATGCTCGCGAACCGACCACCACCGGTGCGCGGTCAAGCGGCGCCCCCACGAACCAGCCATCGAGCATCCACTCGAGACCATCGTGGTCAGCACCAAGTCTTTCGACGACCCACGACTGCACAGTCGCGAGGCCGGTATCGCTGAAGAACTGAGCACCCAGGGTGCAGATCTCCAACACCTCGCGATACATGGCGACCCGGTCGTAGGGGCCGTCGTGCAGCGCGGGCAAAAATCCATCGGGGGCCGCGATCGACACCAATACGTCAATCATTCGGCGCACAGTATCGGCAACCTCAGTCGGAACCTGCTGCGGGTCGCACCCACGCAAACCCAGAAGATAGGCCCGCAAAACGAACACGTGATAGTAGGTGGATGCCTCCCACTCCCAGCCGTCAGAACGCACGGCGAGCTGCAGGTGATCCACGATCGCGGCCTCGAAGTGTGCGGCAACAGGCTCGCCACCCAGCGACTCGCGGGCTAGCGCGATGAGGCGAGCGGCGGCATCCAACCACGCGGTGTAGTTGCTGCGCTGG
Source organism: Salinibacterium sp. SWN167 (assembly GCF_015864665.1). Lineage (GTDB taxonomy): Bacteria > Actinomycetota > Actinomycetes > Actinomycetales > Microbacteriaceae > Rhodoglobus. The sequence goes on from NZ_JADYWU010000001.1 coordinate 212,288, forward strand.
TCGTTGCGGTCTTCGACGAGGATGCGGCGCGACCCGGCCAGCGTGTCAGCGAGCCCTTCGAGAGTGCGGTTGAGGGTTGCCGACTCGTGAAGTTCAGGGATTGGCCCGAGCGTGATGATCGCATCCGCAAAGCCAACCGCCCACTGCGCCTCAGAGAGTGCTTGGGCAAAGAGCTTGCCGCGCAGCATCCACGATTCACTGCGTTCGCTCCAGCCGCCGGCCGAAATCTGGTCGTATAGTGCGGCGTAATCGAGCACGAGCTCGACAGCACGCTCACGATCGGCGACGTCACCGTGCAGCGCGTACCGTCGCGCAGCTACCCGGGCGGCCCGAGCAAGGGCTTGATGTTCAAGCGCGAGCCAGGCGGCCTCGACCTTGTCACCCGTGAGGCGACAGCCGTAGCTGCACAGAAACTCGTCGCCGTCGCGGGCGCCCAACTCGATGCCATGCGTGGGGCAGACATAGTCATGCCACCACCCACCCGGCTGCTGCGGAACAGAACTCATCGGAAGTTGAGGCCTCCGTTGATGTCGACAACCTGGCCAGTGACATACGACGAGAGGTCAGAGGCCAAGAACAGTGCGACGTCAGCAACGTCGCCCGCGGTGCCTGCCCGACCGAGCGGGATGCCCGCGACGATGTTCTTCTGGGCCTCGCCCGGGGTGAACGTCTCGTGGAAGGCAGTCTCACCGATGAACCCGGGAGCAACTGCGTTAACCGTGATCTTCTTGCCGGCGATCTCCTTGGCCAACGCCCGAGTGAAGCCGACGACCGCAGCCTTCGAAGTGGCGTAGACGACCGAGCCAGCGCCGCCACCGTTCTCCGCAGCGAGCGATGCCATCGTGATGATGCGGCCGTGCTCCGACTCGGCGAGCGCCGGGAGCGCCTGGCGAGTCGTGAAGAATGTGCTGGCCACGTTCACATCCATGATCTCGTTCCAGCGCTCATCCGTGGTCTCGGTGATCGTGGCGCGGCCCACCAAGTGACCGGCGTTGTTGACGAGGATGTCGAGGCCACCAAGAAACTCGACGGCGGCATCCACCAACTTCGTTGCCTGCGCTGAGTCCGTGAGATCAGCCTGAACGGCCAGCGAGCGCCGCCCGCCCGCTTCGATCTCTTCCTTGACGGCGGTCGCTCCCGCTTCACTGTTCGCGTAGTGCACCACTACGTCAGCTCCTGCCGCCGCCAGTGCTTTCGCGATGGCCGCGCCGATTCCTGCTCCCGCGCCTGTTACGAGTGCGCGTCGTCCGGTGAGGTCAATGCTCATGTCTATGTACCGTGCCTATCTATTTGTTGGATGGGCGGCTGCCACTAGAGCAGCCGTTCGTGAAGGGGGTGCGGCTACTTGATGCCAGCGTTGGTGAAGCCCTGAATGAAGTACTTCTGGGCGAAGACAAACAGGATCACCATGGGCACTGTCGCCATCGTGGTTCCGGCCATCAGGTACTGCCATTGCGTGTTGTCGAGCTGCTGGAAGACCGCAAGCCCGACCTGGATCACGCGCAGGTCGCTACTCGTCGTGACGAGCAGCGGCCAGAGGAAGTTGTTCCAGCTCTCCTGGAAGGTGAGCAGTCCCACCGTCGCGATGGCCGGCTTGATGAGCGGCGTATAGATCTGCGCGAAGATACGAAATTCGCCCAGCCCATCGATACGGGCCGCCTCTTCGAGGTCTTTCGGCAGGGACAAATAGAACTGACGAAAGAGGAAGATAGCGGAGGCGCTGAGCCCACCAGGAATGATGAGCGCCCACCAGGTGTCCAACCAACCGCTACCGCCCTGGCCGAGGATGTCGTTGCCACCGAACAAGGGCATGAACTTCACGAGCAGGAACTGCGGAACGATCTTCGTGTAGGTGGGGATCATCAGCATCGCGATAAAAGCGAGGAAGATCGCCTCCCGCCCCTTGAAGTAAATACGCGCCAGCGCATACCCCGCCATCGAACCCAACACGACAGTGATGAGGGTATGAGTGGTGGCGATCACAAAGCTGTTGCGAAAGTACAGGCCGAACGGCGCAGCATCCAGAGTCGCCGCGTAGTTGCTGAACATCCACTCTTGCGGAAAGAACGTGGGCGGAAACTGTGCCAGCTCGGCCGGCGACTTGAGGCTCGTGAGCACCATCCACAGGAACGGCACCAGCATGGTGATCGAGCCGAGGATGAGCGCCACATTGATGAGCGCCGCTTGACGGCCCTTCGCGTGGTGGAACCACCGCTTGCGCGGAACGACCGTGACCTGCTCGCTGATGGCGAGGGCCTTGATAGTAGGGAGAGTCATCACTAGTCCTCTTCTTTGGTGACGCGACGGCTAATGAGAGTGACAAAGAGAAGGAAGGCAAAGAGCACGACCGACTGAGCGGATGCCATCCCCATCCGGAATTCTTGGAATGCCGAGCGGTAGACCTCGTAGGTCATCATCGTCGTGGCGTTGGCAGGCCCTCCGTCGGTGAGCACGTAGATCTGGTCGAACACTTGGAAGGCGCCGATGATCGAGATGATGAAGACGAAGAACGTGGCCGGCTTGAGCATCGGAACGGTGATGCTGAAAAACTTGCGAATGGAGGATGCGCCGTCGAGCGATGCTGCCTCATAGAGCGATTCGTCAATGTTCTGCAGCGCCGCAATGTAGATGAGCATCTTGATACCGATGCCCTGCCAAGCGCCGACCAAGATCACTGCCGGGAGCGCCCACTGCGGGTCGACGAGCCAGGCTTGACCGGGAATGCCCAGCGTTTCGAGCATCGCGTTGAGCAGACCGTACTGCGGGTTAAAGATCCACAGCCACACCATCGCGATGGCGACGGTAGCGGTGACCTGCGGCAGGAAGAAGGCGGTGCGATAAAACTTTTGTAGTTTGAGACCCTGGTTGAGCAGCACTGCCACGACGACAGCGACAGCCATTGATACGGGCACTGTCCAGAACGTGTACCAAACGGTATTGCCGATGGACTGCATGAAGACGGCGTCGTTGAACATTTCGACATAGTTGTCGAACCAGATCCACTTTGGCGCTTCAAAGATGCCGTAGTCAGTGAACGAAAGATAGAAGGTCGCGATGACGGGGATCAGCGTCCACAGTCCCACGTGGATCACGGATGGCGTGATCATCAGCCAGCCAGCACGGCGCCGCTTCTTCTCCGCGGTACTGATCCGCTTGCGTTTCTTCGGTGCGGTGGATGGGGAAACCTGCTTCGCTGCCGCTTCCGCGCTGCGAATGGGGTGTCGCTCTGTAGTGGTCATCACGCCCTCGTGTGGTTGAAGTCTGGGGAGGTAGTGCCCGGGCGGGTTGGACGCCCGGGCACTCAGGGGAGGAACTAGCGGTCTATTGCTGTCTGAACGAGAGCAGCGAGATCGTCAAGCGCTTCCTGGGGAGTTTTCTGTCCGAGCAGAGCGCCCTGAACTGCGGGGGCGAAGTCGCCACGCACCTCAAGCCACTGTGACGGGCCGCCCTCGCGCTGAGCGACATCCAAGTTCTCCATGGCGAACTGCACGAAGCGGTTCGACTGCACGTAGTCAGAGTCGAGCAGTTCGGTCAGAGCCGGCACGTTTCCGCGCTGTTCATTGGCTGCAAGTGCTGCGTCGGGGCTCGACAGGAATTCGAGGAGTGCGCGAGCCGCCTGCGGGTTCTTGGAGTTGTTGGCAACAGTCGCCAAGGTTCCACCGAAGAACATGCCGGACGCGTCGCCTTGAATAACGAAAGGCTCAAGGTTGTCGAGCACGGTCGGGTCGGCTTCCTGCGCCTGGGTCCACAGGTTGTTGTGGGCGATACCCATTGCAGCCCGGCCGTTGATGAGCGGGTTCACGATGTCATCGGTTGAGGTGAAGCCAATGTCTTCGACCTCATACTTGTTCACCAGGTCAGCCATGAGGCCAAGAGCCGCAACGCCTTCCTCACTATTGAACGCGGGTGCCGTTGCATCGTCATTGAAGAGTTCGCCGCCGGCCGAGAAGAGCATTGTCTCGAACGCCTGACGGGCATCCAGCGACATCATGTCGAAGCCTGCACGCTCGAGCGAACCGTTGGATGAGCGCACGGTGGTCGCTTCTGCGATCTCGATGAGCTCCTCCCAGGAGGAGGGCGGGCTGTCGTAGCCAGCTTCCTTGAGGATGTCCATGCGAGCGACTCCGAAGCGAGTATCGAGCATGATCGGCACGGCGTAAACGTTGCCGTCCCACATGCCGGCTTCAACGATCTCGTCGGTGTAACTCTCCTTAAGGTCAGCTTCACTGAGACCGAGTTCACCGAGGTCGGCGAGTACGCCCTTATCAGCAAAGGCTTCAATCCAACCGACGCCCATAAGCATTACGTCAGGCACGAGGCCCGAGACGACCGCCGTAGTGAGCTTCTCGTTCAGGTTTCCATAGGTCGTGTAGTCCACGTTGACCGTGACATTGGGGTACTCCTCGTAGAACTGCGGAAGCAGCTCGTCTTCGAGAAGGTCTTGCCCGGGGCTTCCTTCAAAGATAGGGGTGAGCAGGCTGATCTCGCCCGAAACCTCGTCGGGGTTGAGATCAGCGTCTGCTTCTCCTGCTGAACAGGCGGCGAGACCGAGACCCAACAGGGCCACCATCGCGACCGATGCTGTGCGGCGCATTCGTGACTTCACTTCCATGTGCATGTCCTCTCAAGCTGAGATTGAGCGACGGCTCCAGTGCCTTCGTTCCGCGACGTCGTCGTCGGCTCATTCGATTCCTGGCCGATTTCCTAGGGGGGTGGGTGAAATCGGTGTAACGATGCACTGACCATAGACGAGTCTGTCTCGTTACGTCAATAGGTTTTATTTGAATAGGTTCGACGCCGGCGCGAGTGGTTTAGGGGCCGTTTGCCGAAAACCAATAAATCGTTACACTGAAACAGCGATCATCAGGATCGCCATCAACCAAAGGAGGTCACGTGGCTCGAGTAACCATCCAGCATGTGGCGCAGGCCGCTGGCGTTTCCCCCAGCACCGTCTCCAACTTCCTCAACGACCGTCAGGGTCGAATGGTCGCTGCGACACGAACACGCATTGAGACGGCGATCTCAGAACTCGGCTACCGGCCCAACCGTGCGGCCCGCCAGTTGCGCAATGGCAAAACTCAAACCGTTGGCCTCGTCGTGCCGTCTGTCGGCAACCCCTTCTGGGGAGCATTCGCTCACGAGGTTGAGGTGGCAGCGCTGGCTTTGGGATGCAGCGTTCTGCTCTGCAACAGCGAGCGCGATCCCGAACGCGAGCGCCGCTATGTCGAAGAGCTGTGGGAAGACGGCGTGCGCAGCATCATCCTCTGCACCTCATTGCCGTCGCTCGATCACGTCAGCAATGTGATCGCCGAGGGCCTCCGTCTTGTCACTTTTGATCGACCAGCTCAACCAAATGATCCCGAATCGGTGGTGAGCATCAGCATCGACAACAACGTGGGCGGCCAGGTCGCGACCGCGCATCTCCTCGAGCTTGGCCACACGAGCATCGCCTTTGTGTCTGGTTCGATTCGCTCGGTCAACCGTTCAGCGCGCTACCGCGGGTATTGCGATGCCATCGAAGCTGCTGGGCTCTCGGTCGCTGACATGCCGCAATGGACAGGGATGGATGCCGCACACTTCGGCGACGTCGAAGCTGCCGAAGTGGGGCGGGCTGCCGCACGCGACCTCTTCGCTGACCCGAAGAATGCCCCCACTGCGGTGGTAGCGATCAATGACATGACGGCACTGGGATTCTGCCGCGGCCTGCGCGATTTGGGGCTCAAGGTCGGGCGCGATGTTTCTGTGATCGGCTTTGACGACATCATCCTCGCTGACCTTTATGACCCGCCACTGACGAGCGTTCGCCAACCCATCACGCGGATGGCGCAGCTTGCCGTTTCGGAGGCTGTCGAGCGCGGCTCGAACGAGTCGACCGACCCGGGCAGCTCGGTTCTCTTGCGCCCAGAGCTTGTGGTGCGAGAGTCTACGGAGCATGTCCCCTCAACCCCACGACCGTAAGCGTCCCGCTCTTCTCCGCCACTGGAATGCGACCGCGATCACTTTTGCGGTGCTCTCCGTCGTCGGTCTGGTCGGCACGTGGATCTTCAACGCGCTGGCAATCGTGCAGATGCGCGACTACCTCGGCGACTGGTTCGGCAGCGGCCCGGCCGTCAACTCGCTCGGCGTCGACCTTCTCGTCGTGGCCGTTGCGGGCAGCATCCTGATCATCATCGAAGCGCGTCGCCTCGGGATGAAGCGGGCCTGGCTCTACATCGTGCTCTCGGGCATCACGGCCTTCGCGTTCACCTTCCCGCTGTTTCTCGCAATGCGCGAGCGCAAGCTCGTGAAGCTCGGGCGCCACTAGCCCCAAGTGATTACTCCAAAGCGTCAGGAAGCTCGTAGGTGTCGAACTCTTCTCCCGAAGCCGAGTCGATGTAGGTCACGACAACCCGCCTGTCATCTAGCGAAATTCCATCGAACGACTGGAAGAGCATCGCTTGGAGTCCGAGGCTGAACGGAATGAACTGAGCGGAAAACGAGTCTTCGAACGCCGCGCGGTCTACGGTCATGGCGAAGGTGGCGAATTTGTCATCGTGCGTGATCTCTTCGATCGATGCTTCCGTGCTCAGCGTTTCGGCGATGCTGTCGTCGATTCCGCTGGCCATCTCAGCAATCAGCTCGGCGTGCACTGATTTGGGAATGGTGTACTCGACCGAACCGTCGTCGTTGACGACCGCTTTGTAGCCGGACTCCTCCGCACTTGTTTGGATCTCCTCCGCGTTCATGTCTTCGAAGAAGCTCGCCGGCAGCGTCACGACGACGTCAAGAAATTTCTCTTCGACCGCAATGCCACCTTCGGCTGACGATGAGGGTTCCGGATCATTGCTCGCTCCAGAGGATGCGCAACCAGACATCATTGTGCAGGCCACAATCGCTGCCGCGATAACGCTCATGGTCTTAGTTCTAACAATCACAAAATCCCCTAAATCGCTTCAATAAGTCAAAATTGAGGTTATCTAGCGCCCCTCATCAAGCGCGCCCCCACGTTGTGGTGACGCAGCTGTTCGCCTTCGGGAGAAAAGCGCCCTCTACAAGAAGGTGGGAGAATCAAAGGATGAAGATCCTCTCGATTCAGTCCGCAGTCGCGTTTGGTCATGTCGGCAACTCCGCTGCGGTGTTCCCGCTGCAGCGCATCGGCGTCGAGGTTGTGCCGGTCTATACAGTCAACTTCTCTAACCACACCGGCTACGGCGCGTGGCGCGGGCCGATGATCGACCCCAGCGATGTCTCCGAGGTCATTGCGGGCGTCGAGGACCGCGGAGTCTTCCCTCAGATCGATGTCATCCTCTCGGGCTACCAGGGCGGTGAGGGCATCGGCGATGTCATCATCGACGCCGTTGCGCGCGTCAAGGCGGCGAACCCCCACGCGATTTACGCGTGCGATCCCGTGATGGGCAATGCGAAATCCGGATGCTTCGTGGCCCCGGCCATCCCGATCCTGCTTCGTGAGCGCGTGGTGCCTGTCGCCGACATCATCACCCCGAACCAGTTCGAGCTGGGTTTTCTCACCGAAACCGAGCCTGACACCATCGAATCGACGCTGGCATCTGCAGATCTCGCCCGCGCGATGGGCCCGAGCACTGTTCTTGTGACGAGCGTGGAGCGTCCCGACCGTGAGACCGACACGATTGAAATGATGGTCGTGACGGATGCCGGGGCGTGGATCGTGCAAACCCCGAAGCTTCCCATCAAGGCCAACGGTTCCGGTGACGTGACCGCCGCGCTCTTCACCGCCCACTTTGTGCGCACCGGCGACGCCGCGGATGCCTTGGCTCGCACGGCATCCAGCGTCTTCGACCTGCTCACCAAGACCCTCGAGTCTGGCGACCGCGAGCTGCAGCTCGTTGAATCGCAAGAGTTCTACGCGCACCCGCAGATGCAGTTCACTGCGCGCCAGGTTCGCTAGCGAACTGCGCACAGCGTAGAGCAGACCAAGAAGAAAAGGCCCACCAACCGGTGGGCCTTTTCTTTTACTTCTTGTGTGCGATTGCACTGTGCGCGAGGGGGGACTTGAACCCCCACGTCCTTTCGAACACACGGACCTGAACCGTGCGCGTCTACCAATTCCGCCACTCACGCGTGGGTTGAGTTGAACACTCAACTGAGTGAGATTATCACAGCGCCCAGTGGTTCAGCGATTCCGGGTCCAGAAGATGAATAGTGACGATTCACAGCTTCGTCATATAGTCTCGATAGCTGTCCGTGTGCCTAACGCTACGGGTTCAACCAGACTTGATCCAAAATCTGTCCAACCAGACAGAACACAGACCACACCCCTGGGGGTTACCGCGTGAAACGATTGCTGATAATCAGCACAGTCATGGCTGTTGTCGTGAGTGTGACTGTTCCAGCCGCAGCACACATGGAGCCCTCGTCGCGCGAAATCGAGTCGACTGCTTCTGCAGCGTCGGCATCCGCAATTTTGCAGCAGTCTGCTGCTATCGCCCCCACAGAACCCGCACAGACTGTGCCGATCCAGTCTTTCGCTTCTTCGGTAGAAACCGAAATTTCAGCCGCTACTCGCGACGCCATCAAGGTAAAAGCGCCCGAGCCCGAGCCCGAGCCTGTTGTTGAGGTCTATGCCGCAGCGCCTTCGGGTTCATTCTCCGGAAGCTACAACGGTGCCTTCGCTGGTTTCCTCACTCAGTGGCCGGCTAACGCTCCTGTCAACGATGGCTTCGGCTACCGCGGATCAGAATTCCACGGCGGAATCGACATCATGACCGGCAGCGGCATGACGGTCGTGTCGGCGGCACCCGGCGTCGTTACTCAGGTCACCTACGGTGGCGGCTGGGGTCAATACGTCAAGGTCGATCACGGCAGCGGCGTTTCCACGCTCTACGCTCACTTCATTCAAGGCTCGCAAATGGTCTCCCCCGGCCAAACTGTTGCAGCAGGCACCCCCCTCGGCCTGAGCGGCAGCACCGGTTACGTCACCGTCGCCCACCTCCACTTTGAGACCTACGTCAACGGCACACGCGTTGACCCGATGGGTCTCCTGCCCTAATTGCTCAACCGTGGGTAACGGGTTAGCGACATGCACCAGCTAACATCGACGTACTACAACGAGCCACAACGAGGAGAGCTTTGGGTCTTCTGGACAACTTTGAACGAGGTCTCGAACGCGCCGTTAATGGCGCTTTCGCTAAGACCTTCAAGAGTGGTCTGCAACCCGTCGAGATCACGAGCGCCTTGCGCCGCGAACTCGACACGCAGGCTGCCGTTGTATCGCGAGACCGCATCCTCGTACCCAACAACTTCACCGTGCGCCTCAGCCAAAGCGACTATCAGCGGATGGCTGGCCTCGGCAGCACCCTCCTCTCTGAACTGACCGAGTTGGTGCAGCGTCACGCCACCGCCCAGCACTATTCGTTCTCTGGCGGTATCTCTATCGCTCTTGTCCCCGATGATTCCCTCAGCCAGGGGATGATCGAAGTCGACTCTGTCAATGTGAAGGGCACCGTCGCTTGGACTCCGGTACTCGACATCAACGGCACTCGTCACACCCTTAAGCACGCCCGTACGATCATTGGTCGCGGCAGCGAAGCCGACATCACGCTCGACGACAATGGCATTTCACGCAAGCATGTTGAGATCCTGTGGGACGGCAGCCGTGCCGAAGTTAACGATCTGAACTCCACAAATGGGTCAAAACTGAACGGATCGCCAGTTTCTCGTGCACCACTCGCGCCGGAATCCGTGATTGATATCGGTCGAACCCGTATCGTATTCCGTGTGCTTGCCCAATCTGCAGATGTCGACCAGCCCGCTGATCGTCGCGACGACAGGGGGTTCACCCTATGAGTGAACTAACCCTCCTTTTGTTGCGCGTTGCGTTCTTGGCCGTCATGTGGGGCTTTATCTTTGCCATCGTGTATGCCTTGCGCTCCGATCTTTTCGGAGAAAAGGTGCGTCGGATGCCTGTTCAGAACGCAGCTCAGGTGCAGCAAGCTGCTGCAGCACCGGCCGCTCCGGCTCCTGCCGCCGCCCAGCCCACGCGCCCCGTGCCGCCAGCGCCCGCCGAGGGAAGCTCGCTCGACGCTACGCGCCTCGTCATTGTCTCTGGATCAAAAGAGGGGCTAGAAATTTCGCTCCCCGAAGAGCAGCTCACGATTGGCCGCTCGAGTGAATCCGGCCTCGTTATCCGTGACGACTACACCTCCACTCACCACGCACGCTTGTTGCGGTGGGCCGATAGCTGGGTTGTTCAGGATCTTGATTCCACGAACGGCACCTTCCTGGCCGGTCAGCGTGTGAGTGTTCCGACGCCAATTCCGTTGAATACGCCGATCAAAATCGGCACTACTAGCTTCGAACTGCGACGGTAACTGAATGGCCACTTCGGGCAACAGTGCTGCCGCCTCCCATGTGGGAAAGGTTCGGGCTAACAACCAGGACAGTGCGTACGCCGGCAGTCACCTCTTTATCGTCGCGGACGGCATGGGTGGTCATGCTGGCGGTGACGTCGCCTCCGCAATCACTATCAAGCACGTTGTAGAAGCCGACCACGTTTTTGAGACAGCGGAAGAAGCAGCTCAGGCGCTGCACGACACTCTGCTCGCCGCCAACCGCATCCTCTCTGACACCGTTATCGAGCACAATGAGCTCACTGGCATGGGCACCACGGTCAGTGGAATGGTTCGTGTCGGCAACAAGATGGGCATGGCCCACATTGGTGACTCGCGCATTTATTTGTTGCGCGACGGCACCATGAAGCAAATGACTCACGACCACACCTTCGTGCAACGTCTGGTCGAAAGCGGCCGTATCACCCTCGAAGAAGCGGCCGTGCATCCGCGGCGATCTGTCTTGATGCGGGTGTTGGGTGACGTTGATGCGTCGCCCGAGATCGACACCGAAGTTTTTGACACCCAGCCCGGTGACCGCTGGTTGCTGTGCTCCGACGGTCTGAGCAGTTTCGTTACTGAAGAGAAAATCGCGGCAATCCTTCGCCGGGTAACCGACTCGGAGGTCGCGACCGAGCGTCTCGTTCAGGCTGCTCTCGATCAGGGTGCCCCCGACAACGTCACCGTTGTGTTGGTGGATGTCGGCGACGACGCGTCGTCAGCCCACGAGCCGCCGCTCATGGTTGGTTCCGCAGCCTCCCCGCTCTCGTTCGAGCCGACAATCGTGAAGAAGCCGGTTCGTTTGCCGAACCTGTTGCTGCACCCGTTAAAAGCGACGCAAACCGACGACAGCCACTTCGAGCCCGAGTCTGACGAGTACTACCAGGCCATCATCCGCGAGGATCGCCGCCGAGTTCGCCGCCGCCGCATTTCGTGGATTACCTTCATCACCCTCACTATCGCAGCGATCATTACGGGTCTAGTTCTCGGCTACCAGTACACGCAACAGCAGCACTTCGTGGGGACGGATGACGGCAAGGTTGCGATCTATCAGGGTGTGCAGCAAAGCATCGGCCCGATTTCGTTGTCCCACGTTTACCAAATCACCGACGTTCGCGTTGTTGATCTTCCCCTCTATTTGCGCTCGAGCGTTGAGAACACCATCAATGCGAGTGACCTTGAGGATGCCCAACGCATTGTAGAAATGTTGTCTGATGCCCGTGTCCCCTAGCGCTGACGCTCGGGCCTCAGCGGCGGCCGGCCCCCGAGCTATCACCGAAAACATCCGTCTTAAACTGCGGGTTCCTGCGCGCCTGCGCAACCTCGAATTGCTGCTGATCATTGTCGCAATTGGCATCAACTTGGGCGCTATCGCTCTCGTGCAATTGGGCGCGATGGGCCACCTTGGCTACACCGTCTTGGGCCTCTCGGGATTGCTAGGTGTGCTCGTATTCGCGATGCACATCACGCTGCGCAAAACAGCGCGGGATGCCGACCCCCTGATTCTGCCCATCATTACGGTGCTCAACGGTCTCGGTATCGCCATGATCTACCGCATTGATTTGGCGGACGAATCTACTGGCTGGGGCAGCAGCGGCGTTCGCCAGATCGTCTGGACCGGCATTGCGATCATCATCGCCATGGCGGTGCTCATCATCATCAAGAATCACCGAGTGCTGCAGCGCTATCGCTACATCGCAATGTTCAGCGGTATCGCCCTGCTGCTGCTGCCGCTTGCGCCGGTCATTGGCGACACCCGATTCGGCGCCCGCCTCTGGGTTCAAATCGGTGCGTTCTCTTTCCAACCGGGCGAACTCGCGAAGATCGCTCTCGCGGTGTTCTTCGCTGGGTATCTCGTCTCGGCGCGTGATTCGCTCTCTATGGTTGGTCGCAAGTTCCTGGGGATGACCTTCCCTCGCGCCCGCGACCTCGGCCCCATCATCGTTGTCTTCGTCGCATCCATGCTCGTGTTGATCTTCCAACGCGACATGGGAACAGCGTTGCTCTACTTCGGGCTCTTCCTCGTGATGATCTACGTCGCAACAGGGCGGTCGAGCTGGATTCTGCTCGGAATGGCCATGTTCTTGGGCGGCGCTTTTGTCGCTAGCCGCTACCTCACCTACATTTCTGGCCGTATTGACGCCTGGCTCGATCCCTTCAATCAGGAGGTCTACGAGGCAACCGGAGGAAGCTACCAGTTGGTTCAGGGCCTTTTCGGTTTCGCTGACGGTGGCCTCATCGGTACCGGGCTTGGACGAGGCAGCCCCGAGATAACCCCCCTCGCCGAGAGCGACTACATCGTCGCGTCGCTCGGCGAAGAACTGGGACTTATCGGCATCTTCGCAATTCTGGCGTTGTACCTTCTGTTTGTGTCTCGTGGATTCCGTATCGGCTTTGCCGGTCAAGATGATTTCGGCCGCCTCTTGGGTGTCGGTCTCGCTTTTGTGATCGCCCTCCAGGTCTTTGTCGTTATCGGTGGCGTCACCCGCGTGATTCCGTTGACGGGTCTCACGACCCCGTTCTTGGCCGCCGGTGGTTCATCGCTGGTCGCCAACTGGATCATTGCAGCGCTTTTGCTGCGCCTCTCTGACACCGTGCGTCACCAGCCGCAGCTCGTTATTGAGCCCTCGATCGAAAACCGATTGGTGGTGGGACAGTGAACCGCGAACTTAAGCGAGTAAGCGCCGTCGTGCTTCTCATGTTTGTGAGCTTGTTCATTTCAAGTTCAGTGATTCAGGTTGTCACGGCCGACAGCCTGCAGGCGGATGGTCGCAATGTGCGCACGCTCTACGCAAGCTACTCGGCCGAGCGTGGCCCCATCCTCGTCAATGGCGAACCAATCGCATTTTCAGAGCCTGTGGATGACGAGTTCAAGTTCTTGCGGGTCTACCCGAAGGGCGAGCTGTATGCGCCCATCACCGGCTACCTCACTCTGAACCAGGGAAACACTGGTCTCGAAGATTCGCTCAACGACTACCTCAGTGGTTCCTCGAACGATCAGTTCTTTGATCAGGTGAACTCAATCCTCACCGGACAGAACCCCACCGGTGCTGCTGTCGAGCTCACGATCGATCCTGTGATTCAGCAGGCTGCCTGGGATGCCCTCGGAGACCTCAAGGGCGCCGTAATCGCTATCAAGCCCGATACAGGCGAAATCTTGGCGATGGTGTCCAAGCCGTCGTATGACCCCAACGAGTTGGCCGTTCACAACACGAGCGAGGTCATCGATGCGTATGACCGCCTGCTCGCTGACCCGGATGACCCGTTCTATAACCGCACACTTGCCGGACCGTTGGACCCTCCCGGATCGACGTTCAAGCTCGTCGTCGCTGCTGCTGCTCTCGAGAGCGGCGACTACACCGCCGACAGCACGTTCCCGAACCCCGCAGAGCTGCAGCTCCCCGAGAGCACCTTCGTCATCAGCAACTCCGACAGCGCGACGTGTGGCTCGGGCAGCACCGCATCAATCGCTACGGCAATCCGGCTCTCGTGCAACATCCCGTTCGCTCAGTTGGGTGCAGAGCTCGGATCTAACGCGATTCGCGAGCAGGCCAACCTGTTCGGTTTCAACGAGAGCGTCTCTGTGCCGCTCGCCTCGACCGAGAGCGTTTACCCTAGCGCGCTTGACGCTCCCCAGACCATGCTCTCCGCATTCGGTCAATCCAGCGTTCGCGCGTCCCCCCTGCAAATGGCAATGGTGTCGATGGCAATCGCCAATAGCGGCACTCTGATGCAGCCCAATCTTGTTGAGAGCATCGTGTCCTCCGATCTCACAACCATCCAATCCTTCGAGCCAACCCTGTTCAATCAGGCAATCAGTCCGCAAACCGCGGCTGCACTCACCCAGATGATGGTGGATGGGGTCAGTAACGGTGCGGCGAACACTGCCAGTATTGATGGGGTTGAGGTTGCAGGTAAAACCGGTACAGCAGAAAACGGAGAAGGCGAGCCATACACCCTATGGTTCACCGGATTCGCGCCGGCAAATGATCCAGAAGTTGTTGTCGCGGTAGTTGTTCAAGACGGTGGCGGACTAGGACAGTCCGGCACATCGAGTGGGCTCTCCGCACCAATTGGGCGTCAAGTACTAGAGGCGGTGCTAAACAGATGAGACCAACTAGTGGACTCACATTCGGCGGTAGATACCAGCTTTCCAGTCGCGTAGCGATTGGTGGCATGGGCGAGGTCTGGCAAGCAACAGACCTCGTGATCGGTCGAACGGTTGCGATCAAGATCCTCAAAGACGAGTACCTCGGGGACCCCGGGTTCTTGGAGCGTTTCCGTGCCGAAGCGCGCCACGCTGCTCTCGTCAACCACGAGGGCATCGCCAACGTCTTCGACTACGGCGAAGAAGAGGGCAGCGCCTACCTCGTCATGGAACTGGTTCCTGGCGAAGCGCTCAGCGCCATCCTTGAACGTGAACGCGTTCTTGACCCTGACCGTGTTCTCGATATCGTGTCTCAGACCGCCGCCGCGCTTCAGGCTGCCCACGCTGCAGGTCTCGTACACCGCGACATCAAGCCCGGAAACCTTCTGATCACACCAGAAGGCCGCGTCAAGATCACCGACTTCGGTATCGCCCGCATCGCCGATCAGGTGCCACTGACCGCAACCGGTCAAGTCATGGGAACGGTGCAATACCTCTCGCCTGAACAGGCCAGTGGTCACCCCGCCTCTCCGACGACCGACATTTACTCTCTCGGAATCGTCGCCTACGAAGCGCTCGCTGGCCGCCGCCCATTCACGGGCGAATCGCAGGTCGCGATCGCGATGGCACAGATCAACGAGACTCCACCCGAGCTGCCGATGACGGTATCCGAACCGGTGCGCAATCTTGTGTACGCGTGCTTGGCTAAGTCACCCGGCGACCGCCCGGCATCCGCTTCTCACCTGTCTCGCGCAGCACAGTCGTTGCGCCGCGGGGATGTCGCTGCTGCAGCCACCGCGGTTCCCGGCATCTTGGGCGATAACTCTCATGCCGCGACCGTCGGCCTTAACTACGGCAACAACACACAGGCGACTCGAGTTCTCACGACCGCGAACCCTGCCGGCGCAGCCGTCACCCCGGGCGAAGTTCTCGAGGAGACCAAGCGTCGCAATCCGTGGACCTGGCCGATCGTTGCGCTCATTTCCCTGCTGGCCGTCGTCTTGATCGGTGCGATCATCGCGCTGCTCGCAAGCCCGGGCGATGAAGAGCCCGTGGCAACAAGCGCATCGCCGAGCGCTACCGAGTCTGCGGAGCCTTCGCCGGAACCCACGCCCACAGTAGTCGCGCTCAGCGAAGATGAACTCTTGGACCGCAAGCAAGATGCGGTCGCGCAGATTCTCGAAGACAAAGAGCTCGTGCTCGATGCTCAGATCGGCACCGAGGCACCGTCGTCTGAAAAGGTTGGTTTCTCGTACCAGGCAGCCCCTACCGGCAACGTCTCTAAGGGCGAAACCATCACGGTCTACTTCTACGACAAAATTGCAGTAACTCCGGACCCGACGCAGCCTTCTGCGACGACGTTGACCCCACTCGGCCCCTACTACGGAGACGAACCTGTCACGGTGAAGTGGACGACGTATGAGGGTTGCCCTGCTGGTCATCCGCTAACGTCATTCAACTTCCTCGTGGTGGGCGGCCCCAACGCTGGAGCTTCCAGCTATGCCGCCGGCGTGAGCCAGTTCGACATCGTGCTGCCGTCGAATGAGGGCGACACTACAAAGATCTCGTACACCGCAGTGTGTACCGATCTTGAGTCGCCGTCTTCTGAGCCGGTCACGGTCACGATCGTTGCCGGTCCGTGAGGCAATATCACTACTCGCAACGGATAGACTGAGTCGGTACAGACCCCACAACAAACAGGAGTGAACCAGTGAGCGAAGGCGTGGCAAAGGGCGTACGCCAGCTCGCCGGGCGATACCAAATTGGCGAACTTCTTGGCCACGGCGGTATGGCTGATGTTCACTTGGGAATGGACACGCGGCTAGGTCGTCGTGTGGCGATCAAGCTGCTCAAGCCGTCGCTGGCGAACGACCCTGCGTTCCGTACCCGTTTTCGGCGGGAAGCTCACGATGCCGCAAAGATGGCGCACCCCACCATCGTGCGAATTTTCGATGCTGGCGAAGAGTCCGTAATCGATGAGACGGGTCATGAGACCCTCATCCCGTTCATCATCATGGAATACGTCGACGGGCGTCTGTTGAAAGACATCGTGGCTGAAGGCCCGATTGCTCCCGACGAGTCAGCACGCATCGTCTCGCAAGTACTCACGGCTCTTGAGTACTCGCATCGTGCTGGAGTCGTTCACCGCGATATCAAACCCGGCAACATCATGGTCACTAAGAGTGGCCAAGTGAAAGTCATGGACTTCGGCATCGCCCGTGCGGTTTCTGACTCCGCTGCGACGATCGCTGAGTCGAGTGCCATCGTCGGCACCGCCCAATATTTCTCTCCCGAGCAGGCTCGTGGCGAAGGGGTGGATGCCCGCTCCGACCTCTACTCCACCGGCGTTGTTCTGTTCGAGCTTCTCACCGGGCAGCCGCCGTTCACTGGAGCAAACCCGGTCGCCGTTGCGTATCAGCACGTGAACTCGGAGCCAGTGCCCCCGAGCACGATGGTTGCCGCTGTCTCCCCTGCTCTCGATGCTGTCGTACTGCGGTCGCTCTCGAAGGATCGCTTCGACCGCTACCAGAGTGCTGCCGAGTTCCGCACCGACCTTGAGGCAGCTGCTGCCGGCTCGGTTCCGGAACGCAAGCAACTCGCATCCACCGATTTTAATTCCACCCTCTTCGGGGTCAACCCGAATAGCACTGCCGGCAGCGACGCCACCTTCCGTCAGCTCGCGGTCGATGAGAACGATCGCACTCCGCGCACCCAGAACCGTCCTCCGGTTGCCTGGATCTGGGGCGGAATTGCTCTCATGGTTGTCATCATTGTCTCTGTCGTCGTCTGGGCCTTCAGCCTCACTCCGGCTCAGCTCTCTGGAACCAGTGCAGTGGACGTTCCGGATGTCGCGAGCCTGACTTACGAAGAGGGTGCCGCTCTGCTCACAGAGCTCGACCTCATTCCGAAGCGGGTCAATCAGGCCAGCGAGACTATTGAAGAGGGCATCATCATCCGCACAGATCCTGGCCCCGGCCAGACTGTGCCTCTCGGCCTCGAAATTCAGGTTGTTGTCTCGCTTGGTCGCACTCCGGTGACCGTGCCGAATGTCAGCAACATGCAAGAAGAAGCGGCGATCAAGCTCCTCGAGTCGGCGGGGCTGGTCTACGGCACAACCTCCCAGACCTATTCGCCCAATCTCAGCAAGGGCACCGTCATCAGTTCCGACCCCCGCGGGGATGCGGAGCGCACCTCAGACGGTGAGGTAATCCGCGAGGGTGAAACTGTAAACCTCGTCGTGTCCAATGGGCTCGTGCAGGTTCCTGATGTCACCGGCAAAGACATCGGTGAAGCGAACACGACGCTCACCGGCCTGCAGCTCAGCGTGAAGTTGAGTGCGGACTTCGGATGCTCCGGCAATACGGTCAGCTACCAATCAATCGTGGGCGACCAAGCTCAGAAGTCCGAGATCACGCTGCAGTACTGCGCTGGCTAAGACTGCGATAGTCTCACGCCTCACTGCTGAGCGTTATACGGCCTTTCGCCAGCTCCGGCGGCGTCTGCCGACGCTTCCTAGTTGTGAACGAGGGGCGTCAGGGTCTTCGCTAGTGCGGGCGCTTCAGTCATGCCGACGCGAGACAACCAGTTGCCGAGCATCAAGTAACCACCCTCGGTGAGCACAGACTCGGGGTGGAACTGCACTCCGTACACAGGCTGCGTTGCGTGCTGCACACCCATGATGATTCCGTCATGCGTGCGAGCAGTGACCACGAGGTCATCAGGCACAGTGCCATCAACGATGGCAAGCGAGTGATACCGCGTAGCGGTGAACGGCTGAGGCATGTCGCGGAAGATGAGGCTGTCATCATGTTCGATTTGCGACGTCTTGCCATGCATGAGCTCAGCCGCGTGAGTAACTGTGGCGCCGAGAGCCTCAGCAATCGCCTGATGCCCGAGACACACTCCCAGCAATGGCATACCCGAGGCAAGAGCTGCGTGCACGATCGGGATGCTCACGCCAGCGTCGGCCGGAGTGCCCGGACCAGGCGAGAGCAGCACCGCGTCGTAGTCCGCGAGAACGGCGGCCGCGTCATCCGCGCTGAAAGCGTCGTTGCGCACGACCTCGGTGGTAGCGCCGAGCTCAAGCAGATACCCGTTGAGCGTGTACACAAAGCTGTCGTAGTTATCAACGACGAGGATGCGGGTCACTGTTGCACCGTCGCATCCAGTGGAGTCACCAGCGGCAAAGCCCAAGGGAAGACCCACATGAACAGGGCAGCCACGATGGCCGCGGCCATCACCAACAACAGGAGAACGCGAATAATTGCGGGTCCTGGAAGCACCCGCCAGAGGGCAGCGTACATTAGCCAGCTCCTTCGAGATTGAGGGCGATCGCCGAGATCTCCGAGGGGGCACCCTCAGATCGCGGATACCAAGTGTCGTACACCGCGTAGGCGATGATGCGCTCGTCGGCGGTGTGGATGGGGTTGCAGCTCGTGAGCGTCATGATGCGATCACTGGCCGCTGCTCCCCCGAACTGTGGAACAGGCTCCAGAACTCCAACACCGGATGCCAGAACATATTCAAGAGAACGGTAAACGTAGCGGTACCAACCGGCTTCGGTCTCAACATAAATGCTGTCACCAAGCTGAAGCTTGTCGATATCGAAGAAGGGGTCCCCGTAGCCGGTGCGGTGAGCAGCAACCGCAAAGTTGCCGACCTCGCCGGGCATTTGGGTTCCGGTGTAGTGGCCAACGCCTTGTGCATTGAGCACGCTGTAGAGGCTCACGCTTTCGGCGATCGGAATTGCGTAGTCCTCGCCAAAACGCGGAACGATCAACGTGCCGAAGGCGACTGCTTGTCCGGGAGCTTCGTCGACCACGGGCACGCCGGGGTCGGCACGCTCATCCGGCGCCAGAGTGACAGCTTCGCCCTTGCTCCACTCTTGGCTGAGCTCGAGAGCGTCATCGCGCTGTGCATTGCTGACGAAATAGCTGTTTACCCAGGTCTGCCAGACAAGAAAGAGCAACACAACTACGCCGGCGGTAATGAAGATTTCACCGAGCACACCAATGAAAGAGATAGGGCGGCGGGGCTTCGCACTGCGCCGCACGCGGCGGCCGTCTTCGAGAACCATAAGCGCAATTCTATCCGCAGACTCTGGCTGGTTTCCGCGCGGCCGTTCAGCACTCAGGGCGTTCGCGCTAGAATCTCTCCCATGGCCCGTAACTCTGCAGAAAAATCATCGTCGCGTCCCGCTGAAGACGCCCCCAACGCGGTCTGGTTCAAGCCCGTCATGTTTGGCTTCATGCTGATCGGGCTCGCGTGGATCATCGTCTTCTATGTGAGCAACCAGCAGTTGCCTGTTGCATCGCTCGGCAGCTGGAACATCCTGGTCGGCTTCGGAATCCTCTTCGTCGGATTCCTGATGACAACACGGTGGCGTTAGAAATTACACGCGTGTAGTTATACCCAGTGTTAATAACCCTGTGGATAACTTTTAGTCAGCTATAGAACGAAGATCCGCACCAGTGTCAGGCTGATCAAAGCCGCGACGACGAGGGCCACTAACGCGATCTCCGAATTAGCGGATCGCTTATTCCTTTGGCGCACGAAGATAAGCGCGAGAACGGCACCCGTGACGAGTCCACCCACGTGGGCCTGCCACGAGATGTTCAATCCGGGAATGAAGCCGGCGACGAGGTTGATCACGAGCACGATCAGCAGCACGCGGTTGTTCACGCCCATACGGCGCTGAATCACGAAGAACGCTGCAACGATTCCGAAGATTGATCCGGATGCGCCCAACACGACCGAGGTCGGTGCAAGCAGCAGGACGGCAACAGAGCCACCCAACGCACTAATCAGATACAGCGCGATGAACCGCGCTCTACCCAGCGGAATCTCCAGCACGCGCCCAAAGATGAAGAGCGTGAACATATTGAAGCCGAGGTGGAAGATGCTGCTTGTTGAATGCAGGAAGGCCGAAGTAATCATCCGCCACGGCTCAATAGCCGTCAGAGGCGGATAGTACACGAGCGCTTGAGTCACTCCGAGACCCGGAATGAGCTGCAGCAGGAAGATTGCGACAGTGAGACCGATCAACGTGTATGTGACTACGGGTTTGCCCTGGGAGGCTCGAGCTGCGCGAACCAGAACAGGTTTGCGCTTCGGCCCGTTAGCGCGGGCTTCTTTAATGCACTCGGGGCAATGTACGCCCACAGCGGCCTGCGTTTGGCAGCTGGGGCATACGGTGCGCCCACATCGTTGGCAGAGTGTAAAACTTTGCCGGTCAGGATGCCGGTAGCAATAGTTGCCACTGGCATCCGGGGATGTGGTCACGAAGGTTAGACCTCGTCGATCGTGACGGACTCGATGACGATGTCGGTGAGGGGCTTGTCGCTGCCATCGGTGTCGACGGCTTCGATTGCGTCGACTACCTTGCGCGACTCGTCGTCAGCAACGGCACCGAAGATGGTGTGCTTGCCCTGAAGCCAGGGAGTAGCAACCGTGGTGATGAAGAACTGCGAACCGTTGGTTCCCTTGCCTCCGCGCGTTCCGGCGTTTGCCATGGCGAGGATGTAGGGAGCCGAGAAGTCGAGCTCGGGGTGGATTTCGTCGTCGAAGTTGTAGCCGGGGCCGCCGATGCCCTTGCCCAGGGGGTCGCCGCCCTGAAGCATGAACTGCTTGATGATGCGGTGGAAGATGACGCCGTCGTAGAGAGGCGCTGTGGTCTTCTGCCCGGTGGCGGGGTGGGTCCATTCGATATCGCCCTTGGCGAGACCAACGAAGTTAGCAACGGTCTTCGGCGCGTGGTTGCCGAAGAGGTTGAGACGGATTTCTCCGAGGTTTGTCTTGATCGTGGCAACTGCGGTGTGTTGAGACATAAGGTCAATTCTTACATAGCGAACCTGAGCCTCAGATCCTTGTTATTCAGGGGGCTCACAGGCAAAGCAGTGCGCACACAGAAGAGGCCATGGCAGTATGGACTCACCGTTCGACCATCTTTGGAGGTTTCCCGTGGCACTAACTCGCAAACGCCGGAAAGAACTCAAGCGCTTGAAAGGTCAAGCTGAAGACCTGTGGGCCGACCAAAAGGAGCTGCTTGATCACGCTTCTGCGGTTGTACGAGAGGCGAGCCATCAGGCCGCCAGTTACGCCCGCGAAGAAGTCAGCCCCAAGATTCACAACACGATCGACTCCCGGGTGAAGCCCGTTGTGTCGTCATCCGTTGCTGGAGCCCGCTCAGTGGCCGAGAGCACCCGCTCCAAGGTCAAGGGTGATGTGTTGCCTGCTGTCACGTCAGCGCTCGGCACAGCCCTTGCAGCTCTCGAAGTAGCCAAGAACCAGCAGGTTCGGGATGCGTTCGCTCGCGTTTCGGGTCTCGCTGCGACCGCTGGCGAGAAGACCGGGCTTATGAAGGCACAACCCCAGCCCAAGTCTGCCGGCTTCGGTCGCTACATTCTCATCGGCATCGGCGTCGTTGCTGCAGTCGGCGTTGCGTACGCCGCGTGGCAGACACTTCGCGCGGATGATGACCTGTGGATCGACGACGAAGCAGAGACGGCGTAGCCTTCCGCTGCTTCGCACCTCACACGGTGTAGCTCCAACCTCTAAAAGTTCTGGCCCAGTTCCCAACGAACTGGGCCAGAACTTTTTTGTCGTGCGCTGACCTTGCTAATCAAGTCCGCCATTCGCGAAGAGAATTTGGCCATTGATCCACCGTGCAGGGCCCGCGAGAAACGAAACTACCTCCGCGATATCGTCTGGCTGTCCCAATCGCTGAAGTGGCGCCGCTTGGGCGAGCTTCTCGATGGTGGCGTCGTCTTTGCCATCCAGAAACAGTGGCGTTGCGGTCGGCCCAGGAGCCACAGCATTGACCGTCACGTCCTTGCCGCGAAGTTCACGGGCGAGAGTGAGCGTCAGACCTTCCACCGCGGCTTTGCTAGCCGTGTAAGCGCCGTAGGTGGGGAATTGCGTGCGCGTCACCGAGGTGGAGAAGTTCACGATCGCACCGCCCGCCTGCACCCGTCGTGCTGCTTGTTGAGAAACCACGAACGTGCCGCGGATGTTGGTGCGGTGCATCCGATCCAAGTCATCGAGATCGAGTTCAACGATCGGGGCAAGCACCATGATTGCTGCCGTGTTCACCACGACGTCGATTCGACCGAATTCTGCCTCGACCGCGTCAAAGGCCGCGATCATCTCTTCCTCATCAGCTACGTCTCCCCCGACTGCAATTGCACGGGCACCCGAGGCGATGAGCTGAACTACCGTCTCATCGGCGCGAGCCTTGTTACCGCTGTAGTGCACGGCAACCGCAAAGCCATCCTGGGCGAGGCGCTCAACAACGGCCCGGCCTATTCCGCCCGATCCGCCCGTGACGAGCGCGACGCGGTCGAGCCTCGTGGTGGGTATACCCTCCGAGTCATCCCGCAGGGCATGGGTTGCTGGCGTGGGGTTCATGGCGTTCCATCGCTCTCGTCGACAGTGGTCAGATTCTGGATGCGGTCAAGCCAGTCATCGAGAAGCGCGAGTTCGTTTGCGCTGAAGCTTCCGCTCGCGACTAGGGGTAGCGCGGCCCGAAGCGTGATCGCGGCCGTCTGTGGTGCTGGGGTGCGCGTCACAGCCGCTCCAGACTCGCTCGTCGGTGCCGACGAATCAGTGCTGGCGGGATCATCCGCGTCCGCGTCCGTGTCCGTGTCCGTGTCCGTGAGAATCGCGGCCACGATGCTTTCGCGCATCCTTTCGGAGATGCCCTTGTCTGGGTTCTGCACGGGGCGAAGAATGAGTGCGAGTGCGACTCCGGTGTTTGCTGCCATCACTTGTTGTGCGGCGATGGCCGGGCTCACCCGAAGTCGTCCTTCCGCGGCGAGTCGTTCCAACACTTCTCGAAGCAGCCGAAGCGCTTCTGCCGCCGAGTCAGTTGCGACCGCGACGGTAGAGCCGAAGAGCAGGCGATACGCCTGGGGATTTGCGAGGGCAAAGGCGGTGTGGCTGTCCCAGCCTCGACGAAGGTCAACAAGAGGGTCGGCAGATTTCACTGCTGCGCGCTTCACGCTCAAGTAGCGGTCCCACACGTGGTCGACTGTTGCGCCGAGCAATCCTGCTTTGTCGCCAAATAGACGATAAAGCGCCGGCTGCTGAACCTGCGCTGCTTCGCACACCGCCCGCGTGGAAATATCTCCGTGGGGTGAATCGGCAAGCAGCTGGGCCGCTGCTTCGATTATCGTCGCGCGTGCATCCATGATATCGACGATAACACAGACATGTAATCATTGATAACAGAGTTAGTGCCGAGAATCACACGATCACATTGCACTCCCCCGGACATGCAAAAACCCCGGCCAGAAGACTGGCCGGGGTTTTTGTTCTTGCTGTGGAGCCTAGGGGAATCGAACCCCTGACCTCCTGCTTGCAAAGCAGGCGCTCTACCAATTGAGCTAAGGCCCCAATTTAAGGAACCTCTTGTGGAGATTCCAGTGGGGGTACGTGGACTTGAACCACGGACCTCTTCGTTATCAGCGAAGCGCTCTAACCGCCTGAGCTATACCCCCGTTGGGCAGATACGAGAGTATCGCATTCTGACCGTTTGGCGTAATCGACTAGTTGTTAGTGAAACCCACGAGGATTCCGCCAGTAAGTCGAACGCTGAAGTTATAAAGCATACTCGAAATTGCGCCGAGTGCAGTACCGATCAAAACGTTCAAGATGGCAACGACCAGCGAGAATCCTCCGACCTGGGCAAGAGAGAACGTTGTCGCCACGCTGAAGGTTTCGTCACTCAAAATATCCCGGAAGATCTCATCGACCTTTCCGAAAATTCCGGTGGAGTTCAGCACGATCCACACCAGAAGCGATGCCACCACGAGGACAATTCCCAAAGACACTGCTACTAGGAATGAGAACTTAACGGCCGACCAGAAGTCGATGTACACGAGCTTCAGGCGAACCTGTTTTACCGATGTTTGGCGCTGCGACTTGCGCTGCAGCTTCTCTGCGACACTACTCATCTACCGACTCGTCCTTCCCAGCAGGGGCATCTTCGCTTGGAACACTATCGTTCCCAGCTTCAAGTTCTTTTTTCTCTAGATTTCGTTCGCTGTTTCGTGCGATTGCAATGATCTTGTCATCCGCTGCGAAGCGGGCAAAAACCACTCCCATGGTGTCACGGCCCTTGGCCGGAACCTCAGCGACAGATGAGCGTACCACCTTGCCACTGGCAAGAACCACAAGAACTTCGTCCTCATCCCCGACCATCAAAGCACCGGCCAAGTCGCCACGAGTACCGTCAAGTTTGGCAACCTTGATACCCAAACCACCACGACCCTGAACGCGGTATTGGTCGGCAGCAGTGCGCTTAGCGAAGCCACCCTCAGTGACGACGAACACGAAGCCACTGTCGGGAACCACGCTCGCGCTGAGCAGTTGGTCATCCTCTCGGAAGCTCATCCCCATCACACCAGACGTTGAACGACCCATGGGGCGCAGTGCTTCATCGGATGCCGTGAAGCGAATGGACATTCCCTTACGCGAAACCAACAAAACGTCGTCGGTGTTCTCCACCAGCAGGGCCGACACGAGTTCATCGCCTTCCCGCAGATTCACGGCGATGATGCCACCGCTGCGGTTGGTGTCATATTCCGCCAAGGCGGTCTTCTTGACGAGACCCTTGAGCGTTGCAAGAACTAGGTATGTGGACTGTTCATAGTCACGGATGTCGAGAATCTGAGCGATCTCTTCGCCGGGCTGCAGCGCCAAGAAGTTGGCAACGTGCTGCCCCTTGGCATCCCGGCCACCTTCTTGCAGCTCGTAGGTCTTGGCGCGGTACACGCGGCCGGTGTTCGTGAAGAACAACAACCAGTGGTGCGTCGTGGTGACGAACAAGTGGTCAACAATGTCATCGGCCCGAAGTTGTGCGCCCTTGACTCCCTTGCCACCGCGGTGCTGGCTGCGGTAGTTGTCGCTGCGGGTGCGCTTGACGTAACCGCCGCGCGTCACAGTAACCACCATCTCCTCTTCGGGGATGAGGTCTTCCATGCTCATGTCGCCATCGAAACCCATCATGATTTCGGTACGGCGGTCGTCGCCGTACTTGGCAAGCAACTCCGTCAGTTCTTCACTGACGATGTTGCTCTGGCGTTCCTTGCTCGCAATGATTGCCTTGAACTCAACAATTTCGAGCTCGATAGCATCGTGTTCGTCGATGATCTTCTGGCGCTCAAGGGCCGCGAGTCGACGCAGCTGCATGTCGAGAATTGCGCGGGCCTGAATCTCATCGATGTCAAGGAGATCGATCAAGCCGTTGCGCGCATCTTCAACGGTGGGCGAACGGCGGATGAGGGCAATGACCTCATCGAGAGCGTCCAGAGCCTTGAGGTAACCACGCAAGATATGGGCACGTTCTTCAGCCTTGCGCAGGCGGAACTCGGTGCGGCGAACGATCACTTCGATCTGGTGGGTAGCCCACTCGGTGATGAAGCCATCAATCGAGAGCGTGCGCGGGATGCCATCGACAATCGCGAGCATGTTCGCACCGAAGTTTTCCTGCAGCTGCGTGTGCTTGTAGAGGTTGTTGAGAACAACCTTCGCCACAGCATCGCGCTTCAGCACGATGACGAGGCGCTGGCCGGTACGACCAGACGTCTCGTCGCGGATGTCGGCGATCCCGGCGAGCTTGCCGTCCTTGACAAGGTCGGCGATTTTCAGTGCCAGATTGTCGGGGTTCACCTGGTACGGGAGCTCGGTGACGACGAGGCACGTGCGACCCTGAAGTTCTTCGACATTCACTACAGCACGCATCGTGATCGAACCACGACCCGTGCGGTACGCATCCTGAATTCCCTTGACACCAAGAATTTGCGCGCCGGTCGGGAAGTCCGGCCCCTTGATGCGCTGAATCAGCGCCTCAACGAGCTCTTCGTGAGAAGCATCTGGGTTGGCCAAGTGCCAGAGGGCACCCTCGCCAACTTCGCGGAGATTGTGCGGCGGAATGTTTGTAGCCATACCGACCGCGATACCCACAGAACCATTGACGAGCAGGTTCGGGAAACGGCTAGGAAGAACCGTCGGCTCTTGGGTGCGGCCGTCATAGTTGTCTTGGAAGTCGACGGTGTCTTCTTCAATGTCCCGCACCATTTCCATAGCGAGGGGAGCCATTTTGGTTTCCGTGTAACGGTGGGCAGCAGCACCATCGTTGCCGGGAGATCCGAAGTTTCCTTGGCCTAGGGCCAATGGATAACGAAGGCTCCACGGCTGTACCAAACGAACGAGGGCGTCGTACACCGACGAGTCACCGTGCGGGTGGAACTGCCCCATGACATCACCGATGACGCGGGTGCACTTGGAGAAACCCTTGTCTGGGCGGTAGCCACCGTCGTACATCGCGTAAATAACACGACGGTGCACAGGCTTCAAGCCATCGCGCACCTCAGGAAGCGCACGACCCACGATGACGCTCATCGCGTAGTCGAGGTAGGAGCGCTGCATCTCCAGTTGAAGATCGACCTGATTAATCTTGTCGTGGCGGTCGTCTATGGGTGCATCCTCGAAGGTCTTCTTCGGAGTTTCTTCGTCAGCCATTAAGTGTCAATTCCAGTCTGTGTGAGTCGCGAGTGCGGGCGCCGTGTGCTCGTAGCGAGCTAGATGTCTAAGAAGCGGACGTCTTTGGCGTTGCGCTGGATAAAGTTTCGGCGAGACTCAACGTCTTCGCCCATGAGGGTCGAGAAGATTTCGTCTGCCGCGGCAGCGTCATCGAGGGTGACTTGAAGAAGCGTGCGAGTGGCGGGATCCATCGTGGTTTCCCACAATTCCTTGTAGTCCATCTCACCAAGACCCTTGTAACGCTGGATGCCGTTGTCCTTCGGCATGCGCTTGCCCTCCGCGAGACCCATTTCGGTCAGGGCGTCGCGCTCAGCATCGCTGTACACATACTGGTGTTGCGCGTTGCTCCACTTGAGGCGGTAGAGCGGGGGCTGCGCCAAGTACACGTAACCCAAATCGATCAGCGGACGCATGTAGCGGAAGAGCAGAGTGAGAAGCAGCGTCGTGATGTGCTGGCCATCAACATCAGCATCAGCCATCAAAACGATCTTGTGGTACCGAGCCTTCTCGGGGTCGAAGTCTTCGCCGACACCAGCGCCGAACGCAGTAATCATTGCTTGGACTTCGGCGTTGCCGAGAGCGCGATCGAGGCGCGCCTTCTCGACGTTCAAGATTTTGCCTCGCAGCGGGAGGATTGCCTGGAACTCGGGGTTACGACCTTGTACAGCGGAACCGCCGGCCGAGTCACCCTCAACCATGAAGATCTCAGACAGTGACGGGTCTTTGCTCGAGCAGTCGCGCAGCTTTCCGGGCATTCCACTCGACTCAAGCAAACCCTTACGACGAGTCTGTTCGCGCGCTTTACGGGCAGCGAGTCGCGCTTGGGATGCCTGAATGGCTTTGCGAATAACATCGCGGGCCTGCGTGGGGTTGCGGTCGAACCAGTCACCGAGCTGCTGCCCAGCAATTCGCTGAACGAATGCTTTCGCTTCGGTGTTACCAAGCTTGGTCTTGGTCTGGCCTTCAAACTGGGGCTCGCCCAGCTTGATTGAGATGACTGCGGTCAGCCCCTCACGCACGTCATCACCAGAAAGGTTGTCGTCCTTTTCCTTGATGATGTTCTTCTCACGCGCATAGCGGTTCACCAAAGTAGTGAGCGCAGCGCGGAAACCCTCTTCGTGGGTTCCACCCTCGTGAGTGTTGATGGTGTTGGCATAGGTGTGAACACTTTCGGAGTATCCCGCCGTCCACTGCATCGCGACTTCGAGCGAAATTCTCTTCTCGGTGTCTTCCGATTCAAAGGCGATGACATCCGGGTGGATGAGTTCGTTCTTCTTCGTCTTGTTCAAGTACTCCACGTAGTCAACGAGTCCACGCTCGTACATGTAGCTCTCGGAGATTTCGTCTTCGCCACGTTCATCAGTGATAGTGATGCGCAGTCCCTTGTTAAGGAATGCCATCTGCTGGAAGCGCGCGCGCAGAGTTTCGAAGTCGAACTCGACTGTTTCGAAAGTCTCCTTGCTCGGCCAGAAAGTCTGCTGAGTACCTGTTTCGTCGGTGCTTTCGCCTTGGGTAAGGGGACCTGTCGGCACACCGTTAGCGAAGCTCATCCGCCAGACGTGTCCCTGACGACGAACCTCGGTGTCGATTTCTGCCGAGAGTGCGTTCACTACAGAAATACCAACACCGTGGAGTCCACCGGAGACGGCGTAACCGCCGCCACCAAATTTTCCACCAGCATGCAGGATCGTCATAACCACTTCAACAGTGGACTTCTGCTCCTGCTGGTTAAGATCGACCGGAATACCGCGGCCGTTATCGCGAACTCGAACCGAGCCGTCTTTGCGAAGCCAAATGTTGATGTTGTCGCAGTAACCCGCGAGAGCCTCATCCACAGAGTTATCCACAACCTCATACACAAGGTGGTGAAGACCGCGGGGGCCGGTCGAACCGATGTACATACCGGGGCGCTTGCGCACGGCCTCAAGACCCTCAAGGATCTGGATCTGATCGGCACCGTAACTGTCAGCGGCAACATGACCGTTGGCAATGATATGGCTTTCGGGCACGTCGTTCTCGGGCGTCGATGTCATCTGAAGTTAGGCTCCTGCCGCTAGTTCACGCTGGCCATTCAGAGCGGATAACTCCCTGAGGAGGCGCGTCCGACGGCTTTTGAGATTCTACCAAATTCCGGGAGCCCGCGGCGCTCAAATTGCCTTCTGCGGGAGTTTCTTTAGTAGCGTGACCTATTTTGCCTTCCTAGCCGTAAGTATCTCGCGGGCCCCTACCTGGAATTGATCTGGGGCCTCTTTTCCACGAAGGGGCGTTGGGCCCTTCAAAGCGCACGGATTCCACACCGGCTTCCGGATGCTGTTGAGCGATAGTCGTTGTGATGTGGCCACGCATGAGTCGAAGTTGGGTTGCCCACGCGGTGGAATCGCACCGGATGGTCAGCACTCCCTCTTCAATCCCGATCGGTTCCGAGTGTTCTGCCGTTTCGGCGCCAACAATTGTGGTCCAGGCAAGAATCAATTCAGAGCGAGCCAAGGGAGAGCTCCACCCCATGCTCATCGTGAGGTTATCCATCACATCGCCAAGTCCGTGCGGATCGCGACCGGGGGCAAAAGGAACGCTCGTTCCCGGCTCCTTGCGATTACGCTTGCGCGCCATATACGAACGTTTGCTGGCATCACCGAAAACATCGCGGAATCGGAGATAGACCGCAACGTGCTCATCCACCGCAGGATCCCGGTCATTCATCGTCAATCACCTCGCCGGCGCTGATGCGCACTACATTCGCCGCGAGTTCCGCCGGAACATCGCCAAATACCGCAGCGGTTATGAGAACTTGCTCGAAACCCGCGATCGAAGTCGCAAGTCTTTCGCGACGAGATTGGTCGAGCTCTGCAAAGACATCATCCAAAATAAGCACCGGGTCGCCTGCCGAAGAATCGCGACGCAGCAGTTCAGCGGATGCCAGCTTCAGCGCGAGAGCGAACGACCACGATTCGCCGTGGCTGGCATACCCTCGCGCTGGCAACCCATTGAGTCCGAAGATCAAGTCATCGCGGTGCGGTCCAACGAGGGTAATTGCTCGATCACGTTCTGCTTTTCGTACGGATGCCAGGGCCGCGGTGAATGCTGCCGTCGCGTCAGCGACCGAAATTATTTCGCCAACCGCGCTAGTGGCTACCGCGCTTTCTGAGTCATCCTGACGAGAAATGATGCTCAACGAATTGGCGAGCGATGCACCGTGATCTGCACCGACGATACGTTCGTAAGCAAGGGACACTTCGGGGCTCAGATCAGCAACCAAGGCGCTGCGGGCGCTGATGATTTCGGCACCAAAGGCGACGAGCCGTTCATCCCACACATCAAGAGTGCTCAACTGGGCGTCTCGAACGCCGGATGCCCGCGCTGATTTCAGCAACATGTTGCGTTGCTTCACGACACGTTCGTAGTCGCTCATTACCCCACTGAATCGTGGAGAGCGAAGCACGAGAAGCTCATCGATAAAGCGCCGCCGCCCGGAGGGTTCGCCGCGCACGAGCGCCAAATCCTCTGGCGCGAAGAGAACACTGGAAAAGTAGCGCGGAAGTTCGCGGGTACGGATAACTGAACGATTGATCTGAGCACGGTTAGCCCCAGAACGATTGATCTGCACTTCGGCCAAGAATTTTCGTTCATTATGTTCGAGGCGCACTCGCACAATTGCGGCATCCGTTGATTGCCGAACCATGGCGTGATCAGTCGAGACGCGGTGTGAACCGAGCGTGCTCAAGAATCCAAGAGCCTCAACCAGATTCGTTTTACCCTGGCCATTGGAACCTACGATGAGGGTCGGTCCTGCGGCCAGTTCTAGAGTCAGGCCCTTGTAATTACGGAAATCTTTGAGCTCCACATGAGTTACACGCATTGCGGCGAAACTTAGCTCTTGCGGACGCTATGCCCGCCGAACTGATTGCGGAGAGCGGCGACCGCCTTCATGGAAGGAGAGTCTTCTTGACGAGAAACGAAACGTGCAAAAATTGCGGCGCTAATCGTCGGAACAGCAACGGCTTGATTGAGAGCCTCGTGTACAGTCCAACGGCCCTCCCCCGAATCCTCGACGTAGCCAGCAATATCAGCGAATTCGGGATCTTCTTCGAGAGCTTTCACGAGAAGTTCAAGCAACCAGGAGCGAACGACTGTTCCTCGCTGCCAAGCTTTAAAGGTGCCGGGAACGTCTTCGATGAGATCCTTGCGGCTGTCGAGTAGTTCAAAGCCTTCGGCCCAGGCCTGCATAAGGGCATATTCGATACCGTTGTGGACCATCTTGGCGTAGTGACCTGCACCAACGGGGCCAGCATGAACAAAACCCTCTTCGCGCGGGCCTTCGGGGCGAAGAGCGTCGAAGATCGGCATCGCTCGTTCGATATCTGTCTTATTGCCACCGGCCATCAGCCCGTAGCCGTTATCAAGTCCCCAGATTCCACCGGAGACTCCGACGTCCACGAAGGAAAGATTGAGTTCTTCGAGCTGATCACGGTGAAGTTGATCATCCGTAAACCGCGTGTTTCCACCATCGATGACGAGATCGCCAGGTGTGAGCAATGCCGCGACATCGGTAATTACAGAATCCGTAATCGTGCCGGAAGGGACCATAACCCACACAATGCGGGGGGCCGGCAACGCATCCACCAAGTCGGTCAGATCGGCCACATCGCTAACCTCAGGATTGGGGTCGTACCCGGTCACTGTGAGACCGGCGGCTCGCATGCGCTCGCGCATGTTGCCACCCATTTTTCCTAGGCCAATGATTCCGACATGCATAGTTTCCGCCATGGATTACCTCAACAAAAGGTTGGGCTGCAACAGGTACTTGTAGTTGTCGCTGCCTGGCTGATCCTTCGATGACTGGCTCGTAATTAGCACAGGGCCTGGCTTGTTCGGGTTTTCGGTCTTGGTGAACGAAATTCGCACGAATTCGGAATGAACCGAACTCAAGCCATCGATCAAAAATTGCGGCTTGAGTGAGACCACGGTGTCGTCGCCCGTGAGGAACGCGTCGATGGTTTCGGATGCCTGTGCTTGTTCAGACCCGATGGCTTCCAAAGTGACGCCCTCGGTCGTGAAAGTAAAACGCAGGGCAGCTTCCCGCTCAAGCACGAGGGACACTCGACGAACGGCTTCAATGAGCTCGCCAGTGTTCATGACAGCGAAGTTATCCACAGTCTCGGGAAAAAGTCGGCGAACCGGTGGAAAGTTTCCTTTGATGAGCAACGAGGTCACAGTTTTCTTATCCGCCTGGAATGCAATGAGCTCACGTTCATCGGAACTCGTGATCGCGACGGAAATCTCGCCGCTGTTGCCGAAAGTCTTTCCCACTTCGACCAAAGTCTTGGCCGGCACCAATGCGGTTGCAGCTTCGACTCCGGATGCACCGGCATCCCATTCGATGTCACGAACGGCTACTCGGTAGCGGTCAGTGGCAACAAGCGAGATGTTATTTTCAGAAACCTCGAGCTGCACACCGGTGATGACGGGCGTGACGTCGTCGCGTGATGCGGCAACCGCGACCTGAGAAATAGCGGCGGCGAAGAGGTCAGCCTTGAGCGTTCCCACCTTGTCGGAGATCTGCGGAAGTGAAGGATATTCTTCAACCGGCATGCTCGACAACGTGAAATGGCCGGTGCCACAGGCGACGGTGATTTTGTTGTCTTCGGTGCTAAAACGCACAGGAGCGTTGGGAAGTCTGCTGGCAATGTCAGCCAAAAGCTTGCCAGAAACCAACACACGACCAGGTTCTTCAACCTCAGCGAGGATCTGTGTTCGTGCGGAAACCTCGTAGTCAAAAGACGAAAGCGTGAGGCCCTCATCGGTAGCTTCGATCAAGACACCGCTCAAAATCGGCAGCGTTGTGCGTTGCGGCAGCAGTTTTACCGCGAACGAAACCGCCTCGCTGAAGACGTCACGATTGACTTGAAACTTCATGAACTACCCCTAACCGGATCAAGCTCTGGCCGTTAATACTGGCACAGCCAATCCACTTGCGAACTACAGGTTATTTGGGATTCAAATTTCATTCTTTAAAGGTCACACTCTTAACCGTTGTGGATTGTGTGAATAACTCTTCCAAATTCATGTAATTACTGGAAACTACATCGGTGTGAGTTGTTGACGGCCAGTGGAGAACACTCGCACTCTTCGTGGAAACTCGAATCACGCAGATTCTTGATTCCACAGAAAAATTCTTGTGGTCAACAATCTTTCCGGCGAGTTGGGAGGGTTATCCCCAAGTTATCCCCAAGTGGGAAAACCTATTTCTGGCTGAAACGCTGGTTTTGTTTGATGCGACTTGTGAGCTCAGTGACCTGGTTATAGATCGAGCGACGCTCTTTCATGAGTTCAGTGATCTTCTTATTGGCGTACATCACTGTCGTGTGGTCTCGATTTCCAAACAGCTGACCAATCTTGGGCAACGAGAGGTTCGTCATTTCTCGACAGAGATACATAGCGATCTGACGCGCGGTTGCAATTGCTTGCGAACGGGAAGAGCCATAGAGGTCGTCGACGGAAAGCTTGAAGTAGTCAGCGGTGTGATTGATGATGTCGACCGGCGCTATGACGTTATCTTCATCAAGAGTGATGAGATCTTTCAGCACGGTCTGGACAAGAGCCATATCGACTTCGGTGCGGTTAAGGCTCGCAAACGCCGTAACTCGAATCAATGTTCCTTCGAGTTCACGAATATTTGATGAGACCTTCGATGCCATGAATTCGAGGATGTCGTTGCCCACCTGCATCTTCTCGCTCTGGGCCTTTTTGCGAAGAATGGCGATTCGCGTTTCAAGGTCGGGCGCCTGCACGTCGGTGATGAGGCCCCATTCGAATCGCGACCGCATCCGGTCTTCAAAACCGGTGAGGTGTTTCGGAGGTAGGTCGCTGGTAATGACCACTTGCTTGTTGTGATCGTGAAGGGTGTTAAAGGTGTGGAAGAACGCTTCTTGAGTGGAGTCCTTACCTTGAAGGAACTGGATGTCATCGATCAGCAAGATGTCGATCTCACGATAACGAGACTGAAATACTGACGCGCGGTTATTAGCGATCGAGTTGATGAAGTCATTGGTGAATTCTTCGGAACTCACGTAACGCACCCGGATTCCCGGGTAGAGGCTCTCGGCATAGTGACCTATGGCATGCAACAAGTGAGTCTTGCCAAGCCCGGACTCGCCATAGATGAAGAGCGGGTTGTAGGCCTTCGCTGGTGCTTCGGCGACAGCCACTGCTGCTGCGTGAGCGAAGCGGTTGGATCCACCAATAACGAAGTTGTCAAAACTGTATTTGGGATTGAGCCGTGAATCGCCGCGTCGAGGCGTTGATGTTTCGACGGGCTTTTGTGGAGTCGGTTCAATGTAGGGCTGCTCGGTACGCGGTATGTCTTGAGAAAGGGCATCCTGTTGGATTTCAGGATTGACCACGGTGGCGAAGTTTGAAATTCCGTGTTCGTCGTCGAGAGCGGCGATCGCGTCGATGAACGGCTGGCGCAGTCGTTGTTCGAGCATCCCCCTCGTGAGCTCGTTGGGAACCTCGAGATAGAGGGTGCCGGCCATGACGCCTTTTGGTTCAACCAGATTCACGAATCCCTGCAGTTGAGGGGTAATTCGCTCATCACCGTTGAGGTGTGTCAGAACTGTTTGCCACAGTCCTTTAGTCGGGTCGGGTGTTTCCGACATTCTTTTCCCATCCCTTGGCAGTATTTACTCACAGGCTTATCCACTGGTGAGTACAGCTATTCTCGCTGAAATACTGCGGTCTTTTGGCCGTTGTGCACTGATAGTCATCGTAGTTGTCCACAGCATGTCGTTACCAATAAGGATGTATTCTGTGTGGATAATGCGCCGTTGCAGAAAGTGTGGTTTGACCGCACCCGTTTAACGCCGTAGTTTTAATCAGTTGACTTCTGGCCCTTGGGCCTACCAATTCTTCCCGGCTGCTAGAGCTGGGCCTTGGAGATATAGCTATGAGCAAGAGAACTTTTCAGCCCAACAACCGTCGCCGCGCGAAGGTTCACGGTTTCCGTCTGCGTATGCGCACCCGTGCCGGTCGCTCGATCCTGAGCGCTCGTCGCCGCAAGGGACGCACCGAACTCTCCGCGTAATCTCGTCCGGTGCTGTCTAAGGCAAACCGTGTGGCGCTCCCTAGCGATTTTCGCTTGGCTGTGCGTCGCGGTCGTCGTTTCACAGCACCGCACTGCGTTGTCCACATTGTGAATAATGAGCGGTCTCAGAGCGTTCGCTTTGGTTTCATTGTTTCTAAAGCGGTAGGCAATGCGGTTGTACGCAATCGAGTTCGGCGTCGGCTTCGTGCTGCTGCTGCTCAGCTTCTTCCTCACGTCCAGTCGAACGTAGACATTGTGGTTCGTGCGCTGGCAGGTTCTGAGCAAGCTGCGTGCACTACGCTTCAGGCTGAGATTGCAGAAGGGATCGACCGCATCGTGGTGAAGGTATGAGTTCCGTCGTGGCATTTGCGATGCTCCTTCCGCGCAACGTGTGTGTCCTTGTCTTGCGGATTTATCGAGCAGTGATCTCACCTCTCTACGGTGATGTCTGCCGGTATTACCCTTCGTGCTCTCACTACACACTCCAAGCAATTCAGGAACACGGTGTTATCCGTGGTGTGTGGCTTGGTTCTCGTCGTCTTCTTCGTTGCCACCCGTGGGCCGAAGGCGGAATCGATGACATCCCGGTTCGCCGGCACGACCGCTACCAGATCACTCGGTTCGGCTTTGTTGTAGCCGCAAGCCACGAAAGGGGCTAACTACTTCATGGATCTTTTTGCTTTCTTCGGCAGTCTGCTTTGGCCGATCAAGTGGGTGATCGAGGCAATCCTCGTGGCCTTCCACGAAATCCTTACATTCTTCGGAATGGACGCGGATGCCGGCCTGACCTGGGTTCTTTCGATCGTCGGTCTCGTCTTGGTTGTGCGCGCAGCTTTGATTCCGGTCTTTGTTCGCCAGATCAAGAGTCAGCGACGCATGATGGAAGTCGCGCCGCAACTCAAGAAGATTCAGGACAAGTACAAAGGCAAGAAGGATCAGTTCTCTCGTGAGGCGATGTCTCGCGAAACAATGGCGATGTACAAGAACGCGGGGACTAACCCGTTTAGTTCGTGCCTCCCTCTTCTTCTGCAGATGCCGATCTTCTTCGGGCTCTTTTCGGTGCTGCGCAATGCACAACTTGAGGGAAACGCTCCTGGTGTAGGCCTGCTCAACGCTGAGCTCTCAGAATCCTTCGGAACCTCGTCACTTTTCAACATCGCTCCCCTGCACCTTGCAATCAGCACGGCAGACGGCAACACCGCGGTCATCGTTACTGCAGTGATCATGGTCATTCTCATGACCGGTTCACAATTCATTACACAGCTTCAGATCATGTCGAAGAACCAGTCGGCTGAAATGAAGGCAAGCCCCATGTACCGCCAGCAGCGGATCATGTTGTACCTACTCCCCCTCGTTTTTGCCTTCTCTGGGTTTACTTTCCCGCTGGGCGTTATGTTCTACTGGCTCGTCTCCAACTTCTGGACCATGGGTCAGCAGTTCCTCGTTATTCGCAACATGCCTACTCCTGGTAGTGAAGCGGCGCTCGCTCGCGAAGCTCGTTTGGCAAAACGTAATCAGCGCAAGGGAATCATCGAAGAAGCTCCCGAATCCGACTCCGGAACTGCTGTGATTGAAGAACCTAAGAACGTGCAGCGGGATCAACCTGTAAGTAAGAACCGCGCAAAGAAGAAGCAGGGAAAGAAGAAATGACGAACGTTTCTGATACTGACACCACCGCAGTCGAGTCCGCTCCTGTGGAGGATCGCGACGACCGCACGACCGCGCAACTCGAGGAAGAAGGCGACATTGCTGCCGACTACATCGAAGAACTGCTCGATATCGCTGATCTTGATGGCGACATCGAGATTGATGCTCGTGCCGGACGCTCTTACGTTTCCGTGACATCGAGCGAGGACACGAACCTCCGG
The DNA here is from genome assembly GCF_015864665.1 of Salinibacterium sp. SWN167. Lineage (GTDB taxonomy): Bacteria > Actinomycetota > Actinomycetes > Actinomycetales > Microbacteriaceae > Rhodoglobus. The sequence continues at coordinate 249,272 of NZ_JADYWU010000001.1, forward strand.
TTGTTGTCGAAGCCCGAGACTGTGACGGCTCTTCAGGAACTCACTCGCATCGCGGTTCAGAACAAGACAGGTGCATTCTCGCGTTTGATTCTTGACATCGGAGGTTCGCGTGAGGCTCGTGCTGCTGAGTTGTCGAAGCTCGTAGACACTGCCGTTGAGCGCATTGAGGCCGGCGCAGATTCTGCAGCACTCCCCGCGATGTCGTCATACGAGCGCAAGCTTGTTCACGATGTTGTTGCGGAGCGCGGTTTCGTCTCGCAATCAAGCGGCGAGGGTCGCGACCGTCACACGGTCATTACCCGTTCATAGTTTCACGTGAAACATTGACGGATGAGCTGGGGCTTGAGCGCGAGCCTGAGATAGCGGCTGAACTCTTTGGGCCTCGTATTGATGTTGCTCGAGCGTATACGGAGAGCCTTGCTCTCCGCGGCGAGGAACTCGGACTAATTGGTCCGCTTGAAGTGCCACGACTATGGACTCGACACATCATCAACTGTGTGCTTGTCGCTCCCCTGCTTCGCCCAGGATTTGTCGGAGATATCGGTAGCGGTGCAGGGCTTCCGGGATTGGTTCTCGCGATTGCGCGACCAGATGTTGAATTTGTGTTGATAGAACCGATGGAGCGGCGTGTCGATTGGCTCAATGCTGAGTCCGAACGCCTCGGCCTCTCGAATGTTGTGGTTAATCGTTCTCGTTCGCAGGATGCTCCGTACGCTGAAGGATTGACTCAGATTACGGCCCGCGCGGTCACCGCTCTTTCCAAGCTCATCCCATCAACCGAGCATCTTTTGGCCCCTGGCGGAGAGATGGTCTTTATGAAGGGTGCGCGCATCGATGAAGAGATTGAAGCTGCATCTAAAGCCATTCGTAAAGCGCGGCTGAAGGATGTCGAGTCGATCGTTCTTGGCGAGGGAATCACCCCCGAGATCACTAGGGTCTTTCGGGCTAGAGTGGACTGATTCGACTCCGCTCAGCGCAGTCTTCACACTCCCCGTTTTTCATCACCCTGAGAGAAAGTTTCACGTGAAACATCCCGAAAGCGAAGTCAACGAACAAGGCAAGTCGTTCGATGAAACCACGCCGCTTGCGCGGGAAGTCGCGGATCTGACTCGCCGACGTGAAGCTGTTGCGTCCGCTTCACTCCCCTTGCCTGAAAATCCTCGCGTGTTTACCGTCGCGAATCAGAAGGGTGGGGTCGGAAAAACTACCTCGACGGTGAATCTCGCCGCCGCGCTCGCTCGGACCGGGGCACGGGTCTTGGTGATCGATCTCGATCCACAGGGTAACGCTTCAACCGCTGTTGGTGTGGAGCATCGCTCGGAGACCCCGAGTGTCTACGACGTCATGATCAACGATGTGCCGATGGCCGACGTTGTACAAAAGAGCCCCGAGTTCAACGCTCTTTATTGCGTACCCGCCACGATTCACCTCGCTGGCGCGGAGATTGAGCTCGTTTCGCTCGTGGCTCGTGAACAACGCCTACGTTCTGCGTTGGATGCCTTTCTGGCGGAAACGCCCGAGCCATTCCACTACGTATTCATTGATTGCCCGCCGTCACTGGGCCTGCTTACAATCAACGCTTTCGTAGCCGCGCAGGAAGTGCTCATCCCCATTCAATGCGAGTACTACGCGCTCGAGGGTTTGAGCCAACTGCTGAACAACATCAAGCTCATCGAGCGTCATTTGAACCCTCGTCTCCGGGTATCGACTATCTTGATGACAATGTACGACTCTCGTACCAATCTAGCTAACCAGGTTGTGGACGATGTGCGGCAGCACTTCCCCAAGCAGGTATTGACCACGGTCATCCCTCGCTCAGTACGGATTTCCGAAGCTCCCAGCTACGGGCAAAGTGTCATCAGTTACGACCAGAACTCCCCCGGATCGCTCTCTTACCTTGAAGCAGCGGCCGAGATTGCTTACCGAGGAGCACGCAAATAATGGCAGCACCAAAACGTACGGGTCTCGGTCGTGGAATCGGCGCTCTTATCCCCTCCTCGGATGAGAATGAAGAACGTCCCGTCGACGTGTTTTTTCCTGGCGGAGAGCTAACACCGGACAAGCTTCGGTCGGTTCCTGGCGCTCGGCTAGCCAGCCTCTCCCCCCTTGATATCGTTCCCAACTCTCGCCAGCCACGAACTGAGTTCCGTCAAGAGGAACTCGAAGAGCTCATCATCTCGATCCGCGAAATAGGCGTGCTTCAGCCAATCGTTGTTCGTCCCCTCGCTGGTGCTGTTGACGGTCAACCGCAATATGAACTGATCATGGGCGAGCGTCGTCTGCGTGCGAGCAAGCACTTAGGCTTGGCGACAATTCCTGCTGTGATTAAGAGCACAGCAGATGAAGACATGCTTCGCGATGCGTTGCTCGAGAACTTGCACCGCGCAAACCTCAATCCTTTGGAAGAAGCATCGGCGTACCAGCAGCTTTTAGCCGACTTCGGCATCACCCAAGAACAGCTGGGTGAACGAATTGGACGCTCACGGCCCCAAATTACGAACACTTTGCGTCTTTTGCGCCTTCCAGAAAGCGTTCAGCGCCGGGTAGCAGCTGGCGTCCTGTCCGCAGGACACGCGCGAGCGCTCTTATCGCTTCCTGACAACGCTGGAATGGAGCGTTTGGCGGAGAAAATTGTCAACGAGGAGCTCTCTGTTCGTGCCGCCGAAGCAGCTGCAGGCTCCTTATCGACCAAGCCTCCTCGCTCAAAGCCGTCACGGGGCAAGAAGCAGGGTCATCTCGATGAGATCGCAGAGCGCCTGGGCGACCGACTGAACACCCGAGTGAAGGTTTCGCTCGGTGCGAGCAAGGGCCAAGTCGTAATCGACTTCGCAACCGTCGCAGACCTCAACCGCATTCTCGAAGAGCTCGGCGATACTGGTTTCAACTCCTAAATCGTTCTTGCACCGTTCCATCGGATTGGTATGCGGTCTGGCCCGGCGCCGCGTCTGGGTTGGTTGTAGCAGTGGTCCTTTAGCGGGGCACTGTGCTCGGTGCCTAGTGCCTAGTGCCTAGTGCCTAGTGCCTAGTGCCTAGTGCCTAGTGCTCAGTGCCTACGTTGCTCAGTGTCTTGATGCTCGGTGCCTTGAAGTTCGGTGCCTTGAAGTTCGGTGCCTTGAAGTTCGGTGCCTTGAAGTTCGGTGCCTCGGCGAATGTTTGGGCCTTTGCGTCTACAGAGATTCTCCTCGCACATTAGGTTGCGGTTCGCACGCTCCCTTTTCGGCGCATGTGCAATATGGCTAGGCGATCCCATGGTCTGCCGCTGCTCCCCCGCCCCATGTTGTATGTGGGAGCGGGGTGACCTGACGGCGCTAAAAGACACCTCCGGTTTTGGCGTACAGGGCCAGCGATATGTCCGTTTGCAACAGGGGGTTTGAGATTCCCGCTTCTTCGCGCAGGGAAATCACGCTGCGCGACGACACACGGCCGCCTCCACCGGAGTGTGAGGTTGCGGGGTTTATCGGGCACGATAGTTCAGACCCCGTGATTCCCGCGGTTGGGATCACGAGTGTTCCACGTGAAACATTGAAGTCTCGGCCAAATCCGTAACTTTGTGGGCAACGATGTTTCACGTGAAACCACTGCACGAGATTCGTTGCGCCTCGAAGAGTGAGCACAGATGTTCCACGTGAAACGCTACCGGCGTGGACGCTTCTAGATCGGCCCACGAGCTGTGCGATCGCAGCCATCAGTACCCAGTACCCAGTACCCAGCAACCCGGTACCCGGCCACCAGCCACCGGCCAGAGGTGAAAGAAGCTGGGTGCTGGCTGCCGTGTTCTGGCCCCTCAACTCAACCCGCAGTCGATTAGTGGACCGAATGCGGCGCAACCGCGCCGACTGATACAAAATGGGCTGTAAAAAGGCCAGGGCTCTGAGTGAGTGCATTCCCTAGCTGTGGTGCATGATGCGCTGGTTAACCTTCCATCGCGATGTCCGCGAGAGCAGCATAGACCCAGCCGAGATCGTGTCCGGCGGCGACGAGGGCTTGGGGAAGAATCGACGTCTCGGTGAGGCCGGGCAACACATTGGCTTCGAGGAACCAGGGCGTGCCGGCGCCATCCACAATTATGTCGACGCGCGATAGGTGGCGAAGGCCCAACGCGGAATGTGCTGCGAGAGCGGCTTCGGCCGCGCGGTCAGCTTCACCTTCGGAAATTCGGGCGGGAGTGTAAAAGCGGGTCTGACCAGCATTATAACGAGCCTCGAATGTGTAGGCTCCGTCGACCGGTTCGATCTCGACAGCGGGCAGAGCAACCGGGCCCATGCCGCTATCGAGGATTCCAATCGCGATTTCTACACCCGTGATGCGCTGTTCGATGAGGGCTACGTCGCAGTAGTTGTAGGCATTGACCATCGCCTGCGGGAGATCAGAACGATCGGTAACGATCGAGACGCCCTGCGCGGAACCACCCTGTGCGGGCTTCACAACGAGCTCCCCCGAAAGTTCATCGGCCAGTTCATCGAGGATGCTGTGGGCGCCAAGTTCACGGAAGGAGTCCCGCGACAACGCGATCGACAGCGGCGTGCGCACTCCTACTCGCGAGACTAGAGCCTTAGCGGTGGGCTTGTCCCACGCGAGACGCGCGGCATCCGCTCGCGATCCAACATAAGGGATGCCGATGAGGTCGAGAAGACCGCGCAAAGCACCATCTTCACCACTGGCACCGTGCAAAGCAGGCCACACGACATCCGGCTTCGATTCGCGAATATAGGGGAGCAGGGTGGCATCCGGATCCCGGAGCTCGACGATCTTGCCCTGAGCGCGCAATCCGTCGGCTACGCGGCGACCAGACCGGAGGGAAACGTCGCGTTCGTGCGAGATTCCGCCAGCAAGAACGAGGACGCGAGTGGGTGAATCGTTCATGAGGTGTCCTAGCTGAGGTTGGCTGGAGGGTTGATCATCGACGGTGTGGGAGGCACAACCGTGAGAGGGGCTGTTTGCGAGAATGTGCTGAGCAACTCAAGTTCTCCGTTGATCACAGTGGAGAGACGACGGATGCCTTCACGAATGAAGTCAGGCGTCGGGTAGCAGAAGGACAGACGCATATTGCTGCGCCCATTCCCATCCGCGTAGAAAGCCGTACCTGGCGTATAGGCCACTAATTCCTTGACCGCGCGGGGCAACATCGACTTCGAATCGAGGTTATCGGGGAGCGTGACCCAGATGTAGAAACCACCGTTGGGTACAGTCCACTCGAGGTCGGGCAGGTAGTCGTCGAGGGCATCCAACATGGCATCACGACGTTCCCGGTAGACGCCACGGAAGGTGTCGATCTGGCCCTTCCAATCAGAGACATTCATGTACTCGCTAATGATGTTCTGGGTAAACGAGCTCGGCGATAACACGGCCGCCTCATTCGCTAAAATGAGTTTCTCTCTAATCGCGTGGGGAGCGAGTACCCAACCAACCCGGAAACCGGGAGCGAGGGTCTTCGAGAATGTGCCCAAATACACGACACCGTCTTCTTCGACTGAGCGCATCGCGTGCGGTGGCGGACCATCGAAATAGAGGAGGCCGTAGGGATTGTCTTCGAGCACCAGAATGCCGTTTTCGCGGGCAATCTCGAGAACTTCAAGACGTCGTTCCCAGCTGAGAGTGACTCCAGCGGGGTTGCTGAAGGTCGGAACCGTGTACAAGAACTTGATTGTCTTGCCCGCGGCCCGCACTGAGGCAATGTGAGCCCGCAGCGAATCGGGAACGAGGCCGAACTCATCCATCTCAACATGCGTAATCTCGGCCTGGAACGATTTGAATACGACCATAGCCGTGACATAGCTGGGGCCCTCGGCAATAACGACGTCGCCGGGATTGATGAAGAGTTTCGTAACGAGCTCAAGGGCGTGCTGCGAGCCAGTCGTGACGACAACGTCATCGACGCTGGCACGGATTCCCTCGAGAGCCATTACTTCGAGGATTTGCTCGCGAAGTGCAGGTAGTCCCTGGCCGGAGCCATATTGAAGGGCGGCCGCACCGCGATCGCGCATTACACGATCGATCGACTCGGTAATGAGGTCTTGAGGCAGGGCGGAAACATATGGCATGCCGCCGGCGAGAGACACAACTTCGGGGCGCGAGGCCACCGCAAACAACGCTCGGACCTCAGAGGCCGCAAGGCCGGAGGCACGATCTGCATAGTGGTCAAACCACTGGTCAAGGTTGTTTGGCTGTGTTGTCATGGGCAATCCCGTTCGGTTGACTTTAAACAATAGGCGTTTGACCCTAAGGACTCGAAACTGAGCGACGTTTACGGGGCGATCTCAGCCAAACCTCATCCTTCTTCGCTCCGAATAAGGTTCAAAGGCGACGCAGAGAAAGTCGTGTTCAAATGATGAGGTCTGCTTTGAAAATGGGTAGCTTTCGTCACGATCACCCCAGCACTCTGACAGCACTCGACTACGAAATTGAGAATATTAGTGAACGCTCGCACCAGCTGGACAGAATCTGACATCGGAGACCTCACCGGCACCGTGGCACTGGTGACGGGTGCGAACTCTGGGCTCGGGTTTGAAACAAGTCGTGCCCTGCTCAAAGCAGGGGCGCACGTTGTGATGACGATGCGCAGCGCCGAGAAGGCTGCAGTCGCTAAGCAGGCATTGCTGGACGACCTCGGTTCCGTGTCACTCGAAACAATGTTGCTTGATCTGGCCGATCTGGAATCAGTCCGTCGATTCAGCGAGATGTTTCACGGGAAACATTCGCGGCTAGACCTGTTGATCAATAACGCAGGAATCATGATGACGGATGCCCAACTCACGATCGATGGCTTCGAGTCTCAACTGGGCACCAACCACCTCGGTCACTTCGCTTTGACTGGTCATCTGATGGACCTCATCGAGGCAACTCCGGGCGCACGAGTAGTCAGTCTTTCCAGCCTTGCTCACCGCTGGGGGTTCATGGAATTCGGCAACCTGATGTTCCACAACGGCTCGTACACTCCCCGAGCCGCCTACGGTCGCTCCAAGCTCGCCAATCTTCTCTTCGCTTACGAGCTTCAACGCCGCTTCGAAACAACCGGGGTGGATGCGATCTCCGTGGCCGCACATCCCGGCACGGCCGGCACAGGTTTAGCCGACCACCTCTTCAATCGCTGGTATCTGCGCCCGCTCAAATCACTGGTTTTCTTGGGTATTCAGTCGCCGAGGCAAGGCGCGAGGCCCTCTCTGCGGGCCGCAACCGACCCCACGGCGCAGGGCGGCGACTTCTTTGGCCCCGGCAGCCGTAACGAGCATCGAGGTGCTCCTGTATTGGTTGAGTCGAACGCAGCCTCACACTCGGACGTCGACGCGACCAAACTCTGGCTTGAGTCAGAGCGTCTCACGGGCGTTAAATACGAAAGCCTCCGTACACCCACCAAATAGTGGATGCTGGAGGCTTTCGGCAGAGACTGGGCTTTAGGCTAGGAACTCTGCGAGGTCTGCTTCAATTGCAGGCTTCGGCTTTGCGCCGATAACGGTCTTGACGACCTCGCCGCCCTTGAAGACCTTCATCGCGGGGATGGAGGTGATCTGGTACTTCATAGCCATCTGGGGGTTGTCGTCTACGTTGAGCTTGACGATCTTGATCTTGTCGGAGTTTTCGCTGGCGATCTGGTCAAGGATGGGGCCGACTGCGCGACAGGGGCCACACCATTCAGCCCAGAAGTCCACCATGATGGTGTCTTTTGAGTTGATGACGAGTTCTTCAAAGTTGGCGTCGGTTACTTCTGTTGCTGCTGACATTTCTAATTCCTTTGTTCGATGGGACGTTTTTAGACGGAGGCAGCTACGGGAGCTGCTGGTTCCGCGGGCTGGATTGCGCTGGCAACGAGTTCGCGGGGCAATGATGCAAGGTAGTGCTCTGCATCGAGCGCAGCGACGGTGCCGGAGCCGGCGGCCGTAACTGCTTGACGGTAGGTCGGGTCGATGACATCGCCGGCCGCGAATACTCCAGTGATGTTGGTGCGAGAGGAACGACCATCCACTGCAACGGTTCCGTCGGCGTTGATGTCGAGCTGGCCGTGTACCAAGTGGGTGCGGGGGTCGGCGCCGATCGCGATGAACAAACCGCTGAGTTCAACCTGTGAGGTGGAACCATCGACGGTGTCGGTGAGATCAATGCCATCAACGAGGGTTGAACCGGTAATGCCGGTTACAGCCTTGTTCCAGAGGAACTCAATCTTCGGGTCGCTAAACGCACGCTCCTGCATTGCTTTCGAGGCACGCAGCTCATCCTTGCGGTGAATCACGTAAACCTTCTCAGCAAACTTGGTGAGGAACGTCGCTTCTTCCATGGCCGAGTCTCCCCCGCCAACGACAGCAATCGTCTTCTGGCGGAAGAAGAAACCGTCGCACGTAGCGCACCAAGAAACTCCGTAGCCGCTGAGGCGCTCTTCGTCGGGAAGTCCAAGCTTGCGATAAGCAGACCCAGTTGCAAACACAACCGCGAGTGCTTCGTGCACTTCTCCATTGCCGAGAGTGACCTTCTTGATCTGGCCCTCAAGCTGAAGATCGGTGACGTCATCGAGAACAATCTCGGCGCCGAAACGCTCAGCCTGCTTCTGCATTTCCATCATGAGCTCGGGACCTTGGATGCCGTTGGCAAAGCCGGGGTAGTTCTCGATCTCAGTGGTCTTCATGAGCTCGCCGCCAGCCTCAACAGAGCTCGCAATGACGAGGGGCGCAAGGTTCGCGCGCGCCGCGTAAATCGCAGCAGTGTACCCGGCTGGGCCGGATCCGATGATGATGAGTTGGCGCACTTTTTGTGTCTCCTTGGGATTGTGATTACCCGGTTCAACACATCCTAGCCACGGAGTATTCCGAGTGGCTGGGGCGTGCGGGGCTAACACCCAGGAGTTCGGAGCACCGTCACTTTAAGTTCGCTTTTTGACGGCAGAACTGTGGGACGGGCCGGCCGTTAGTGGCGGCGAAGTCGAGACACGATCGGTCGAGCGAACGCGAAGAACTCGGAATTGCGGGTGAGGGCAAGAGTTGCCGCGTAGACGATCAGCATGCCGGTACCCGAAAGGGCGATGGAGACAAAAGCACCGGCGAAGCCAGAGACGGCGAAAGAACCCTCCCCTAATCCGCCCAGGAGAGTCAGGATGCCGAAGCCGGCTGCGGCCGACGGAATCATCGCCGCGAGGAACCACAGAGCGCGAAGCACGAGAGGAAGTAGCTGGAATCCTGGAACGCGTTTGCGGACCACGATCAACGCAATGATCGTCTGCATCGTGCCGGCGATGCTGATCATCGCGGCGAGCCCCATCGCAATGCGATCGAGCGGAAAAGTGGAGACGTATAGAGCGCCCGCAACATAGACCAGAACCTGAATCGTCTGCAAGATGAAGGGAGTTCGAGTGTCTTCGAAGGCATAGAAAACTCGCTGCAGTATGTACATGATGCTGAAGGGAACCAGCCCGACCAGATAAATGATCAACACGATCGCTAGGGACGATTGCTCGGCATAGACAGTGGAGAAAAGTGCGCTGAACGGGAATGCGATCACCATGAGGCCGATGGCTGCGAACATCAGCAGCATCAGAATTGAGCGTATGGCGGCTGATACGTCGTCGCGCATGGCCGTGAGGTTTCCATCACGCGCATGGCCACTCATCCGGGTGAAGTAGGCCATCCCGATCGAGACCGAAATCACGGAGTGCGGCAGCATGAAAATGAGCCACGCGGTCGTGATGACGAAGACCGATGCGGCGACAGTAGAGGCGAGGCTGGCAATCTGGGTGCCAACAGCACCCGCAACCTGCGTGACAAGAATCATGCCGAAGGTCCAGGCCGCTGCTTTGCCGGCGTTGCCGAGCCCCACTCCGCGCCAGCGGAACTCCGGGCGATAGTGAAGACCGGCGCGACGCCAGAAGAAGGCCAAAAGTGTTGCCTGCACCGCGACACCGAGAGTGGCGCCGCCGGCGAGCACTCCGATCATCTGCGGCGTCCAGTCCTCGGACGAGTACTGTGTCACGTCGCCAAAGAGCAAGCTGAAGACGAACAGCCCAATGAGCATGACCACGTTGTTAGCTACGGGTGCCCACGTGAACGGCCCAAACTTGCCGCGAGCGTTGAGGACCTCACCGAGGAGTGAATACAAGGCGTAGAAGAGGATTTGAGGAAGGCACCAGTAGGCGAAGGCCGTCGCGAGTGCGAACTCTGCTGGCCCAAAGTTGACGCTGGGTCGCGCATACACCTGCACAAGAAGAGGCGCGCTCAACGTTGCTGCGACTGTAATGACGAGGAAAACGACGATGCCGAGCGTCACTAGACGGTTAATGAACTTCTGGCCGCCGTCTTTGTGCAGAGCGGCCCGCACGATCTGCGGAACAATGACCGCGCTCAGAACGCCGCCAGCCACGATGGCATAGACCGCTTTGGGAAGCTGGTTGGCGATGGCATAGGTATCGCTTGTGCCGAACAGCCCCAAAGTGCGGGCAAGCACCATGGCGCTCAGAAACCCCAAGATGCGAGAGACCAACGTGCCGGACGCTAGAAGAGCGCTCGCTCTCCCGATTGTCGAGTTCTTGACCTCTGGCACGGCCGCGGCGGGCAGGGGCACTCCGGGCGTTGGCATCGCGTCGGGATTGGGTCGGTCAGTCATCTGCCGGCTTTCTGCGGCGAACGATGCTGCGAACGAATCCGACCGCGAAAATCACGAAGACGAGGGCTCCGAACGCAAGCACGAGGGGAGTCTCCCACCCTGCCTGCACGTTGATCTCGCTGACCGTGGTGGAGCCGATCTTCAGTCCGGTGCTGCTGCTGAGGCTAATTTCGACATCCACGACCCCGTTTGACAACGATTGCACCGGAATTTCGCCCTTGGCTTGAGAATAGGGTTCGATCGTCAGCTCTACTCGACTGTCCCCCACGGCGAGGAGGCCGGTTCGTGGGTCGACCGTGATGAAAACGGTGACAGCTTGACCAAGATTGTTGCTGACCGACACGGGAAGAAATCCGTTGTCGGCTAGAACCAGAAAGTTGCTGGCCTCCACGACGGTCACTGAAGTGCGCAACTCACGGGAGTCGACCAGGAAGTTGTTTACTTCAGCCAGCCAGTCAGTGGAATCCTCAGTCTCTACGGTGCCGAGCACGTCGAGCAAAGCAAGCCGTCGTTCCGCGATAAGAGATTCAGGGTCTGCGGCGATCGAGAAGAACGTGCGTTCCGCTTGGGCTGCGGCGAACATTCGTGAAACATCACCGATGCGCGATTCCGACTGAGGCATGTCGTTGATTGTTGCCGCAGTGGCTTCGGTCGATGCTAGTTCGCTCAGATTTACCATCGTGATTGACGGGCTGGCCGTCATGGTGGCAAGGGCGGCATCTAGTCTCGCCGAGCTGAGTTCCAATGAGTGATCGATCGTGATCAACACGGATCCGGTGTCTGCCGTTTGGCTAGCACCGGCGTCGAGCACGGCCTGGCTGAGTGCCGTTTCGGCGGCAGTCACGTCGCGGTCGAGGGTGGATCCAAGCGCGTCATCCATTGCTGAGGAAGCAGTTGCATCAGCCACGAGGGCGGTAACACCATCGATGGTGGTTACCGAGCCGGCGCCGGATTCTCGAGAGACGTTCGTCGACGACAAAACGATCGTGCTGTAGCCACTATCGGAAAACGCAGCCAGATCACTCGCAACAACCGTGTCGGTGCGGGGAAGAATAAAGCCATCGATTTCGTAATCCCAGGCGAGCAAGGACTCCGTAGTGGGAAAACTAGGAACCGCGTCCGGGTCCTCCGCCTGCGCGGTAGCTGTCGAGGAAGGCGTAGGCGCCGGAGTGTCACTCACCGCGAAGTTGGACGAGTCGAGAGCGAAGTCGAAGGAGATGGGTTCTACCGTGGCGCCCAGCTCCGACTGAGTCGCCAAGGTGATGTCCGCGTTCGCGTAGGACAAAGGAACGATCTCATTGTCGATGAGTGAGAGTCGTTCGAGCCACTCGCGCGCCGAGGCGGGAGCACTTGTGCCGAGCACGCGAATGGAAGCCACGATCATCGGATCAACTGCGATTGCCACAGGCTTTCCAGCCATGGCATCCAGTTGACGCGTGAGAAGACCAAGAGGTTCCGTGTAGTCAGCCAGGGCGTCTGCGTCGAGAAGACCGCCACTGCCGGTGGGAACCGTCAACGGAGCAATAATGGCAACATCGGTAGCCGCGGATGCCGTCGTTAGCACCGGAGCATCGGTGACAGCAGGCGCGGCGCTGGCTCCGCTCGCGGCAAGAGTGAGCCCGAGACCGAGCGCCAGAGCGGCACTAAAGACTCTTATAAGCAAGGGATTACCCCGTACTCTCGCGTGGCCAGCATGGTGTGAGTTTATTCGTCCTTGTCTGAATGGTGGGTGCTTTGCTCGGTTGGGGACAAATTGCACTCGTTGCTCGTGCGAAACTAGTCGCATCATGGAGAGTGTTGCCCACGCGATCGAGAGTCTCGGACAGCTTGCCGACTCTAAACCCGTAGCCACCTTATCGGCGCGCTTCGCTGCTGAGGGATTCGAACTCGCCCTCGTGGGTGGTCCGGTGCGGGATGCGTTCTTGGGCCGCAAGGTCACAGACCTCGATTTTGCAACTAATGCGACCCCCGACGACATCATGCGCATGGTGAAGCCGATTTCAGAAGCGCAGTGGGATATCGGCCGGGACTTTGGCACGATCGCTGCCCGCATTGATGGCGAGACGGTTGAGATTACGACCTACCGTGCCGATAGTTATGACGGTGCGACCCGTAAGCCTGTTGTCGCCTTCGGTGATTCTCTCGAAAAAGATCTGGAACGTCGCGACTTCAGTGTCAACGCGATGGCGTTGCGATTGCCGGAGCGCGTTCTCGTTGATCCGTGGGGCGGCGTTGAACATCTCCTCAGCAAGACTCTGACAACGCCGGGCTCCCCCGAGGTCTCGTTCGGTGATGACCCGCTGCGCATGATGCGTGCCGCACGGTTTACGTCGCAGCTGGGTTTCACGGTCTCCCCCGCTACTGTCGCGGCGATGAAGCAGCTCGCTCCGCGCCTCGACATTGTGAGCGTAGAGCGCGTGAGCGATGAGCTGACAAAACTTTTGAAGACGGATGACCCCGTGCCGGGCATCCGCCTCATGGTCGAAACCGGCCTTGCTGACCAAGTGTTGCCTGAAGTGCCCGCCTTGAAGCTTGAAGTGGACGAGCACGCCCACCATAAGGACGTCTACGAACACTCCCTCACCGTGTTGCGTCAGGCGATCGATCTCGAGAAGCGTCGGCCGGGCATTGAAAGCCCCGATCTGATTCTGCGTCTTGCTGCGCTTCTGCACGACATTGGCAAGCCATCGACCCGCAAGATCGAGCGCGGTGGCGTTGTTACTTTCCACCACCACGATGTTGTGGGTGCGAAGCTCGCGACGAAGCGTTTGCGTGCACTGCGCTTCGACAAGGAGACCATCACCGCGGTGGCGCGCCTTATTGAATTGCATTTGCGGTTCTTTGGCTACACCGAGGGTGCCTGGACCGATTCGGCCGTGCGCCGTTACGTTCGGGATGCCGGTGACCAACTTGAACGTCTCCACATCATTACGCGGGCGGATGTCACCACGCGCAATGTGCGCAAGGCCGATCGACTTTCGTTTGCCTACGACGATCTCGAGGACCGCATTGCGGCTATCGCTGAGGCAGAGGGAGTTGCTGCAGTTCGTCCCGATCTTGACGGTGAGCAGATCATGGCGATCCTCGGGCTTAAGCCGAGTCGTGAGGTGGGCGAGGCCTACAAGTTCTTGCTCGACCTGCGTCTGGATGAAGGACCGCTCGGTGACGACGAAGCAGAAAAGCGATTGCGAGCCTGGTGGGCTGCCCGCCAGTAGACGCCCGCTAGCGAAAGCGGCTTTTCTTCTCACCTTGAGTATTAGCGTGCCAAGCAACTACACTGGGCAGGTTGTCTGACTGCCTTTGGGCAGTTCGATGAACGTCAACACCCTCCTGTTACAGACCGTCTGTAACCGTTTAAGTCCGAAGGAGGTGGGTTTGTGACGCATCAGTACGAACTCATGGTCATCCTCGATCCAGAGATCGACGAACGCACCGTGGCTCCCAGTCTCGACAAGTTCCTCAATGTCATCCGTAATGACGGTGGCACCATCGATAACATCGATATTTGGGGTCGCCGTCGTTTGGCCTACGAGATCAACAAGAAGACCGAGGGCATCTACGCCGTCGTCAACTTCACCGCAGAGAGCAAGTCAACAGACGAGCTCGACCGCCAACTCTCACTCAGCGAAGCTGTCATGCGCACCAAGGTGCTGCGTGCAGAAGCTGGGTTCGCTCAGGTAGCTGCTGCCAAGAAGGTTGCTGAAGAGAAGGCCGCCCGCAAGGCAGCTGCTCCAGCAAAGACTCCTGCAGCCGCAACCAAGGCTCCTGCTGAAGAAGCTAAGGCTGCTCCGGCGCCCGCCGCTCCCGCCGCTCCTGCTGCTCCTGCTGACGAAGCCAAGGCTGAAGCGGAAGCTAAGTAACCGTGGCCGGCGAAACAGTCATTACGGTCGTGGGGAACCTCACGGCAGATCCCGAACTGCGTTACACGCAGGGCGGACTTGCCGTAGCTAACTTCACCATTGCCTCTACGCCGCGCACCTTCGATCGAGCATCCAACGAGTGGAAAGACGGAGAAGCACTTTTTCTCCGCGCTTCCTGCTGGCGTGAATTCGCCGAGCACGTTGCCAGCTCACTGACCAAGGGAACCCGCGTTGTTGCGCAGGGTCGTCTTCGTCAGCGTTCCTACGAAACCAAAGAGGGCGAAAAGCGCACGAGCATGGAACTGGAGATCGACGAAATCGGTCCCAGCCTCCGTTATGCAACGACGCAGATCACCCGCGCCCCCCGTGACAGCTCGGCCCCTCGTGGAGTCCAGCAAAACGGTGGCGGCCAGGCAAAGGAAGAGCCGTGGGCAGCTAGCGCTCCTGCAGCCTCATCTGGCGATGTATGGAACACCCCTGGTAACTACTCCGACGAGACGCCTTTCTAGGCACTCGACGATCAGTCTTATTTACAGAAAGAAGTAACACTCATGGCAGGAAAGAGCAGCGGCGACCGCCGCAAGCCCATCCGCAAAGGCAAGGACGGCAAGAACGCCGCACCAGCCAAGTCGATCCGCGTAGGCGTTATCGACTACAAGGATGTCGCTACGCTTCGTAAGTTCATCTCCGAGCGTGGAAAGATCCGCGCCCGTCGTATTACCGGTGTTTCCGTTCAGGAGCAGCGTCTCATCGCCACGGCCGTCAAGAACGCCCGTGAGATGGCATTGCTGCCCTACGCCGGCGCAGGCCGTTAAGGAGCCACCGACATGTCAAAGCTCATCCTCACTCACGAAGTGACTGGTCTCGGCGCGCCTGGCGACGTTGTAGACGTAAAGAACGGCTTCGCCCGTAACTACCTCATCCCCCAGGGCTTTGCCGTGGCGTGGACTCGCGGTGGCGAAAAGCAGGTCGAGTCCATCAAGGCAGCACGCGCATCGCGCGAGCACGCCACGCTTGAAGAAGCTCAGGACCTCAAGGCTCGCCTCCAGGCGACCAAGGTCAAGCTCACCGTGACCGCTGGTCAGGGTGGACGTCTGTTCGGTTCAGTTAAGCCCGCTCACGTAGCGGACGCTGTTGCCGCTGCAGGACTTGGCGACATCGACAAGCGCAAGATTGAAATCTCGTCGGCAATCAAGGTTGTTGGAGATCACGAAGCTACGATCCGTCTGCGTGACGACATCGTTGCAACGATCACCCTTCAGGTGGTTGCTAGCAAGTAACTGTTTTATCGCAAGGACGACGAGCCGCTTGGCTCGTCGTCCTTGTGTTTTAAGGCCCGTTGTCAAGCCTTTTGTGCACAGGATTACGAAAAATACGGAACCCTCAATCTCGACTTTAGGCATGTTTTTACACATTGTGTGTGAAAACTAAAAGTGCAGGTCAAGCGGCGATTCGAGTGTTTATTCCCCGCTGTTTCCACAGTTGTTTCCACAGGTTGTTCACACAGCAGTCGGCGTTTCGTCCGAGTTGTGCACAGGTTTATACACATCCCCAGTTGTGGGTAGTTGATTCTGCTTCGTAGGGTAAAGCAGCCTTGGAGCGGGTCCCAGTGAGGAGCCTGCCCGAGTGTCAGGGGCTACTCGTATAAATAGAGCTGCCCCACAAGGAGGAAAACCATGTCGATCGCGCACCTAGGCCTTTCGGGCGACGAGCGTCAATCAGGCGAATCTCGAGGCAGCTCCCGCGGTGACCGCGTACCTCCCCACGACCTCCTTGCCGAGCAAAGCGCCATCGGTGGAATGCTCTTGAGCAAGGATGCTGTCGCCGATGTCATCGAGACCGTACGCGGAGTCGACTTCTACGTCCCCAAGCACGAAACCATCTTCAACGCAGTACTCACCCTCTACTCGCACGGTGAACCAACTGACGTCATCGCCGTTACCGACGAGCTCACGAAGACAGGTGAGCTCTCCCGAGCCGGTGGAGTTGAGTACCTTCACACGCTCACTGGTCTCGTACCAACCGCAGCCAATGCCGGCTTCTACGCGACGATTGTCACGGAGAAAGCGGTCCTTCGCCGTCTTGTTGAAGCGGGGACACGCATCGTTCAGATGGGTTACGCCAGCGAGGGCGAAGTTCTCGACCTTGTCAACAACGCCCAGGCCGAGATCTACTCCGTGACCGGTGGCGTGGAAACCGAAGACTACGTACCCCTCACGACCGCCGTCGAGAGCGCAATCGACGAAATCGAAGCAGCTCGCGGCCGCGACGGCCAGATGATCGGTGTTCCCACCGGATTCGCTGAGCTCGATGAACTCACCAATGGGCTTCACCCTGGTCAGCTGATCATTTTGGCCGCGCGACCCGCTATTGGTAAGTCGACTCTTGGTTTGGACTTCGCCCGCGCAGCATCCATTCACCATGATTTGCCGTCGATTGTGTTCTCGCTCGAAATGGGACGAAGCGAAATCGCTATGCGACTGCTGTCGGCAGAAGCCAGCGTTCCGCTGCAGCACATGCGTAAGGGTTCGGTGCACGCCAACGACTGGACCACCATCGCGCAGACTCGTGGCCGCATCAATGATGCTCCGCTTTATATTGACGACAGCCCGAACATGACTCTGGTGGAGATTCGCGCCAAGTGCCGTCGGCTCAAGCAAAAGGTTGGCCTGCGCATGGTCATCATCGACTACTTGCAGCTCATGACGAGCGGCAAGAAAGTCGAGTCGCGTCAGCAAGAGGTCAGTGAGTTCTCTCGTGCACTCAAGCTGCTCGCCAAAGAGCTGGAAGTTCCCGTGATTGCTATCTCCCAGCTGAACCGTGGTCCTGAACAGCGTGCCGACAAGAAGCCAGCGCTCTCCGACCTTCGTGAATCGGGGTCGCTCGAGCAAGACGCCGACATGGTGATTCTGCTTCACCGGGAAAGCGCGTACGAAGCAGACAGCCCCCGCGCCGGTGAGGCCGACCTGATCATTGCCAAGCACCGAAACGGACCGACGCGCACCGTCACCGTGGGCTTCCACGGTCACTTCTCGCGCTTCGTCGACCTGCCGCCAGGGTCCTAGGCGTTTCTGGTCAGCATCCCCGACAGGGGAGTGTCCCAAGCGGCCTACACTAGAAGCATCCGCTTGTTGAGAAAGAAGGCAATCGCTTGACTAGTGCTCACGCTGAGCCGCTGCCGGCATCCACTGCGTGGTACGTGCCGCTAGCTCGCGCTATTCCCGCCCTTGCTCTGGCCATCGTCATCACGTTCTCGGCCGACCATTCGTCGCGCCTCGGTCTTGTCACCCTCGCAAGTTTTACCCTCGTGGTCGGCGCCGTTCTTCTCACGGCGAGCATCATGTCGCCGCACCGGGGTATCGCTCGCTCCTTCACGATCACGCAGAGCGTCGTCACGCTCGCCACTGCCGTCGCCGCGTTCGTCGCGACGGGCGGAGGCCAGGCCTACTTCGTCTTCTTGCTGACAGCCTTCGCCGCCATCACCGGTTTTCTTGAGCTCTACCTTGGTCTCCGCAGCCGGGGACGTGACGCGTCATCCCGCGACTGGGTTTTCGTCGGTGGCCTGACTGCGCTACTCGCGCTCATCGTGCTGCTTGTGCCGCCGGGATTCAGCCAGCCCTACACAGGACCCGATGGAATCGACCGAGAACTCACGGCATCCATTGTGGTGGTCGGTCTTCTCGGAGCTTATTGGGCCATTCTTGGTGTGTACCTAGTGATCGCGGCATTCTCGCTCAAGTGGAGTCGAACCGATCATGATGTTGTAACCGCAGCCGTGCAAGAGAAAGAAGAATAGTGGCCTCCCCAGACAAGCGTGACCGCACGCGTCCAGCCGAAATGCTCGGTCTTTCCGCGATTTTCGGGCTGTTCGCCGGTCTCGTCGTTTTCATGTCGACCCGTGAACTGATGCTCGCCCTCATCTTCACTGGGGTTGCGTTCATCGTCTCGCTTGTTGTTATCGCAATGCTCGTGCTCGCCGTTCGTCCCGATAAGGACGAACTTCTTGACATGGATGAGCAGGACCGCGACGCCTCGCACTAGTGTGCTCTGACGTACGGGGGTAGTGTGCACCCGCCTAAAACGGCTGAAGTGCGCCCCGATCGACCTCTTTGGAGCGCCCAGAAGTTCATGCGGTTGGTGACTGGAACTTCTTTGACTCCCAGTCTTTATTAAGGTTAGGCTTACCTAAGCAACACTCGCTGCAGCGGGTGTTGCGTTTTTACGCCCGACCGCTTTCGGTCATCCGAAATAACTAAGGACACCATGAACTTTTCACGAACCCGGCACGGAGTACTCGTCGGAGTACTGGCGCTCGCGCTTGCTGCCTGCAGCACCGCTACCCCCGAAGCTGCAGATTCAAACGGGGCTGAAGCATCTGTTCAGTTCGAAGACAACAACGGCAGCCACACGCTGTCGACGCCATTCACCTCGGTAGTCGCCACGGATAACCGCACGTTCGAAACTCTCTCGGACTGGGGAATCGAACTCAGTGCCGCTGCTGTCGCGCTGATGCCGAGCACGATTGCCTACACCGAAGATGACTCGATCATCGACCTGGGTAACCACAGCGAGCCCGATCTCGAGTCCGTCGTTGCCGTTCAACCCGACGTGATCATCAACGGGCAGCGGTTTGCGCCGTACCACGACGACTTCGCCAAGCTCGTGCCTGACGCCGTGGTCGTTGACCTTGACCCGCGCGAGGGTGAGCCCTTTGACGCCGAACTCAAGCGCCAGACCACCGTTCTGGGTGAGATCTTCGGCAAGCAAGCAGAGGCCGAACAGCTGAATGCTGACTTCGATGCCTCCATCGAGCGCGTGAACGCGGCGTACAACAGCGAAGACTCCGTGATGGCTGTCATCACCTCCGGTGGAGAGATCGGATACGCGGCTCCGACCGTCGGTCGTACCCTCGGCCCGCTTTTCGACATCTTCGACTTCACCGCCGCACTGGATGTCGATGACAGCAGCGAAGACCACCAGGGTGATGACATCTCGGTAGAGGCAATTGCTGACTCCAACCCCGACTGGATTCTCGTGATGGACCGCGACGCCGCGATTCTCGCCGACGACCCCAGCTACGTGCAGGGCAGCGAGGTGCTTGAGAACTCCGAAGCACTCTCGGGCGTCACCGCGGTGAAGGAAAGCAACCTCGTATACATGCCGGCTGACACCTACACGAACGAAGGCATCCAGACGTACACCGAGTTCTTCAACGCTCTCGCTGACGCTCTCGAAGCCAAGAACTAGCAATACTCACCCCGTTCGGCGCTGAAGTTTGCCCTCGGGCTAGCTTCAGCGCCGAACGGTTCTGGCTTTCAATCAGAAACCCTCACTCACGGATGACATCAACACTCGCCCGACGACGGCCCGCCAACACGACCACCCTTTTCGACTGGAAACTCCTGCTCGCGACGGTGGGCGTTGTGCTGCTGTTGGTTGCCTCGCTCTTCATCGGTGTCTACGACATTTTTGGGGCGGATGACGGCCAACGAATGTTCGGCATTACTCGCGTTCCCCGAACGGTTGCCCTCGTGCTCGCGGGTGCAGCGATGGCAATGAGCGGGCTCGTCATGCAGTTGCTGACGCAGAACCGCTTCGTGGAACCGACCACGACCGGCACTACCGAGTGGGCAGGCCTCGGACTGCTCACCGTGATGATTCTCTTTCCGGGAGCCAGCCTCCTCGCCCGCATGACCGGTGCGGTCATCGCCGCGTTCATCGGCACCGGGGTGTTCTTTCTCTTCCTGCGCCGCGTCACCCTGCGCTCGTCGCTGATCGTGCCGATCGTCGGCATCATGCTCGGTTCCGTCGTTGGCGCCATCTCCACCTACATTGCTCTTTCGACCGACATGCTTCAGAGCCTCTCCGTGTGGTTCGCCGGCAGCTTCACTTCGGTGATGCGCGGGCAGTACGAACTGCTCTGGATCGTCGCAGTCGTCGTGGTCGTGATCTTCCTGTTCGCCGACCGGCTCACCGTGGCGGGGCTCGGCCAAGACATTGCTACGAATGTCGGTGTGAACTACAACCAGATTTTGCTCATCGGCACCGCGCTCATTGCGGTAGCGACCGGAGTCGTGACCGTTGTCGTCGGCAATCTGCCGTTCCTCGGGCTGATCGTTCCCAACATCGTGTCGATGTTCCGCGGCGATGACCTGCGCAGCAACCTGCCCTGGGTGTGCCTGCTCGGCATCGCCATCGTGACCGTGTGCGACATCGTGGGCCGCACGATCATCATGCCGTTCGAAGTACCCGTGTCGCTCATTCTGGGCGTCGTGGGTGCGGTCGTCTTCATTGCCCTTCTGTTGAAGCAGCGCCGCCGTGCATAGTCCCGTGGATGCTCGAGAGAAGCCGACTATTGCCGTCGGCGCGGCCAGCGTGACAGGGCCCTTCCCCACGGTCAAGGCGCGTCGCCGCTACTGGATACTCCTCAGCATCCTGAGCGTGGTCGCTGTCGCGATCGCCGTCGGCCTGCTGGCGTGGGATAACCCAATGCCGGTCGGTACCGACGGGTTCTGGCTCATCGCGGAGCTGCGCGCTACCAACGTGATTGTGATTGCCGTCGTGGCCTTCTGCCAGGCGATTGCGACCGTGAGTTTTCAGACGGTGACCAACAACCGGATTCTTACGCCATCCATCATGGGCTTCGAGTCTCTGTATGTGGCCGTTCAAACCTCCGCGGTGTACTTCTTGGGCATCAGCGGCATCGTTGCCCTGCAGGGTCTCCCCCAGTTCTTGCTTCAGATCGCGCTGATGGTGGGGCTTTCGCTGCTGCTGTACGGCTGGCTGCTCACGGGAAAGTACGGCAACCTGCAGATCATGCTGCTCGTCGGCATCATCATCGGCGGCGGGCTCGGAGCGGTGTCGACCTTCATGCAGCGCCTGCTCACGCCGAGCGAGTTCGACATCCTCACGGCCCGCCTGTTCGGGTCCATCTCCAATGCGGATGCCAGCTACCTGCCCATCTCGCTCGTGCTCTGCTTGGTGGCCGGCACCGTGCTTCTCTCGCAGGGCCGGCGCCTCAACATCATTGCGCTGGGTTCTGACACCGCCACGAATCTAGGAATCAGCTACCGCTTCGAGATCATGCGCGTGCTGTTCTTCGTGTCGATTCTGATGGCTGTCTCGACGTCGCTCGTCGGCCCGATGACCTTCTTCGGGTTCTTGGTCGCCACGCTCGCCTACCAATTCGCGGACACCTACGACCATCGCCACATCTTCCCGATCGCGGTATTGGCCGGGTTTGTGGTGCTGGGCGGAGCGTACTTCGTGATGAAGAACCTGTTCTACGCGCAAGGAGTGGTGTCGATCATCGTTGAACTTGTCGGAGGAACCGTCTTCCTCATCGTCATTCTGAGAAAGGGCCGCCTGTGATCACCCTGAACAATGTGGGCAAAAGCTACGGCCACGAAATCACCATTGGCCCCGTCGACCTGACGATCCCCGAGGGTGGCATCACCGCGCTGGTAGGCCCGAACGGTGCGGGCAAATCCACGCTGCTGACCATGATCGGTCGCTTGCTCGGGATCGACTCCGGCCACATCGAAGTCGCGGGCTACGACGTCGCGAACACCAAGTCGAAAGACCTCGCCAAGATCATCGCGATCCTGCGGCAAGAGAATCACTTCATCGCCCGACTCACGGTGCGTCAGCTCGTGGGGTTCAGCCGCTTCCCGTATTCGCAAGGCCGACTGACCGAAGCGGATGAGGTGGCGATCAACAATTCCATCAGCTTTCTGAACCTTGAAGGCCTACAAGACCGATATCTTGACGAGCTCTCAGGCGGGCAGCGCCAACGCGCCTACGTTGCCATGGTGCTCGCGCAAGACACCGAATACGTGCTGCTCGATGAGCCCCTCAACAACCTCGACATGAAGCACTCGGTGCAGATGATGCGCCACTTGAAGCGCGCCGCCCAAGAACTTGGCCGCACCATCATCATCGTGCTTCACGACATCAACTTTGCCGGGCACTACGCCGACCACATTTGTGCCGTCAAGGATGGTCAGGTCACCGAGTTCGGAACGCCCGCTGAGATCTTGACCGATGACGTGCTCACCCGGATCTTCGATACCCCGGTGCAGGTCATCGACGGGCCCAACGGCGCCCTCGCTGTGTACTACTAAGCCCCGAGGAGTGTGCGGCGCCCCTGTCAGACGGAGCAATCAGGGGCGCAAACGTCACAGGCCGGCCTCCGTGAGGAGACCGGCCTTTGTTTAGCGTGAGTTGCTCGCCGCAGTGCGTGGGCTACTTGGCGTCGCCGAGGTAGTCGACGAGCGAGCTGGCGAGGCCGACATAGGTCGCCGGCGTGAGCGCCTGCAAACGTGCCTTGGCATCCGCACCAATGTCGAGCCCCGAGATGAACTCGGTGAGGTCGACAGAGTTGATGCGCTTGCCGCGCGTGAGTTCCTTGAGGATCGCGTAGGGGTCGCTGATGGTGCTGCGGCCCGCGGTGACCTCGGCGCGAATGACCGTCTGGATGGCCTCGCCGAGGATCTCCCAGTTGCTGTCGAGATCAGCGTCAAGAGCATCAGGGTTGAGGGCGATCTCCTTGAGGCCGCGCTCGATGTTGTCGAGAGCGAGCAGCGAGTGACCGTAGGCGACACCCACGTTGCGCTGCGTCGTGGAGTCGGTGAGGTCGCGCTGGAGTCGTGAGGTCACGAGAGTCTGAGCGAGCGACTCCAGAAGAGCGCTCGAGAGCTCGAGGTTGGCCTCAGCGTTTTCGAAGCGGATCGGGTTGATCTTGTGCGGCATTGTCGACGAACCGGTTGCGCCCGCCTGCGGAATCTGGCGGAAGTAGCCCATCGAAATGTACGACCACACGTCGGTGCAGAGGTTGTGCAGCACGCGGTTCGCGTGACTTGTGGCTTGGTACAGCTCCACTTGCCAGTCGTGCGATTCGATCTGCGTGGTCAGCGGGTTCCAGTCGAGCCCGAGCGACTCCACGAACTCCTTCGAGAGCGCCGGCCAGTTCTGCTCAGGGTCTGCCGCGAGGTGAGCAGCAAACGTGCCAGTAGCTCCGCTGAACTTGCCGAGGTAGCTGATGCCTTCAATGCGGATCATGATGCGGTCGAGTCGGTACACGAAGACCGCGAATTCCTTACCCATGGTGGTCGGCGTCGCCGGCTGACCGTGGGTGTGAGCGAGCATCGCGTTGTCGCGCATGAGCTCGGACTGCGCGCGAAGGGCAGCGAGCACGGTACGGAACTTGGGCAGCCAGACTTCGCGTACGGCATCCGAGATGGTGAGCGCGTACGAGAGATTGTTGATGTCTTCGCTCGTGGCGGCGAAGTGAGTGAGTTCAGCGATCGTGTTGAGACCGAGCTCGTCGAGCTTGGCGCGCACCAGGTACTCCACGGCCTTGACGTCGTGGCGGGTGGTGGCTTCGAGGCGAGCGAGTTCATCGATCTGCTCTTGACCAAAATCGGTGGCGAAGGCGCGCAGGGCGGTGACCTGGTCGGCGCTCAGCGGGCTCGAACCGAACAGGCTCTTGCTCGTGAGGAAAATCAGCCACTCGACTTCAACATGCACGCGGGCCCGGTTCAGGCCAGCCTCGGACAGGTACTCCCCCAAGTCCGAAACGGCGGGACGGTAGCGGCCATCGAGGGGGCTCAGTGGTTGAACGGGCAACGGGCTCATGGGGCTCCCTAGTTGTTGGGGGTTGGTGCTGTGATGCCTGGCGTGATCTGACGAAATAGTGAGCCGCACGCTTTCTCGATCATGCCGAGGACATGATCAAAAAGTGCGGCATCCGAATAGTAGGGGTCTGGCACGTCGATAAGAGGAGCGAGTTCGCTGTTAAAACTCAACATGGGCTGCACTTTTGATCGGTCTTGATCGTTGGGTGCCCACGTGCGCAGAATGCGTTCCTGTCCTCGATCGAACGCGACAATGAGGTCGAACTTGTCAAACCATTCGGGGTCGAACTGGCGGGCGCGATGCCCAGAACCATTGTAGCCGCGTGCGGCAAGGGCGCTTATGGTGCGGGGGTCAGCTGACTCCCCCACATGCCAGTCACCGGTGCCGGCGGAAGTAACCGCGATGCGGTCCTGAAGGCCAGCTTCGGCAACAAGCTCTCGAAACACTGTTTCGGCCATCGGAGAGCGACAGATGTTGCCGGTGCACACGAAACAGACCCTAAAAGCAGTCGAGTCTGAGAGTGCTCGCTCGAAGGTCATGCTTCATTCTGTCGCAGTTTCAACTCCCCAACAGCGCTGGTCTACGTATTCCCTTCCCCGATACGTGTTGGTAGCCACTGTGTGGGGCGGGGTTTGGCGAGAGTTGTGACAGCGAAAGGCGACCATTGACTACACCCCTGGATGCGACTGCTCGCGTCGCACTTGAATTTCAAGCCCAACAACTCCGCATGATCCTTGCCCGGCTCAGCTCTGTGCGAGAGTTTCTTCCCCACGCGGGCATCGACTGGCGCGGTCCTGCCCAGGAGCTGTTCGATGCCGGGGTGCTTGAACTGCACCGGGACCTAACGCGAGCACGGACCTTGATTGAGACGGCAGAACATCGAACGATGTTGGCACTTCAGCAGATGGGCTCCTATGTCGGATGAACTCATCATCTCCGGTGGTGGCAGCGTTTCGGTCTCGACGGAGGAAATGCTCATCGCTGTCAGCACACTCCAGCGGGCGGCCGAAATGACGCGGGACATCGCCGGTGCCATTCAGATGGTGGATGCCCGGCTCACCCTCAGCCAACTCGAGATGCTCGGCATCCCTACGGCTGCCGCGCTCGCCGAGGATGACCTCGACTTCGCTTTCTCTGACCTTCAGAGAGTCGCTCATCGTGCCGAGCACCTGAGTAATCTCGTGCGATTCGCTGCCGACAGCTACGGGTTGGCTGAGGCGTTCGCCGAGGGAGTTTCTCGCAAGATCACGGCCGATGCCGCGGCGTGGCTCGGTTTCTTGTTCCCGACGCACGCCGCAGTGTTGGCATTGTCGGTGACAGCGGTGCCGATTCTGTTGGGGATCACAGCAGCAGCTCTCGTGACGGGCCGCAATCCAGCAGAAGTGTTCGTCAGCGAAAAGTTCACTGCTGAACTCAACGAACTCATAAGCGATCCGGCGTATGTACTCGCTGTTCGCTTCGGTGTGATGAATGCCGATGAGTTCTTGGCCGGAGCCGCAGGGTTACCGCCATCACTAGTGAGCGTCTTGAGCGCGGCGGGTGTTCTGGGGCTTCCCACCGCAGCCGGGGCGATCCAGCGGCTGGGAGGTATCGCCGGGGTGCTGAAAGAAACGCCGGTGCAACTGGTCAGCAAGAGCGACACCACTCGCGTGGAGCCCGCCCACTCTGTTGAGGAACGCGCCGAACGAATTCCCCAACCCACCCCAGATTCTCCGTTTCAGATCCGCATAGAAAAGACATCATTTCCCGGAGAGGACGACTCCTTCGAGGTGTACGTTTCCGGGACCGTTGACTTTGCTATCTCCGACTCAGCTCAACCGTTCGACGGCACGAGCAATCTCAGCCTCGCCGCGGACCAGGAGGCGGCAGCATCCGCAGCAGTCATTGCAGCGATGAAGGAAGCGGGCGTTACCGGCGAGAGTCCGGTTGCTTTGACCGGGCATTCCCAGGGAGCAACTATCGTTGCCCGGCTCGCAGAATCGGAAGACTACAACGTCACCGGTTTAGTCGGGTTCGGAGGCAACACGGGTCAGATCAAGATCCCACCAACCGTTCCCACGCTCCTCTTCGAGCACAGCGATGACATCGTTCCGGCAGCAGGGGGGATTCAAGGAAATCAGCACGCGGTGATCGTGGAGCGAGAGGTCTTTGCTGGCCGTGCACTACCCGACGGTGTTATGGCGCCAGCCCATCAACTGGACGAGTATCGAGAAACTGCGCGCCGAATAGACAGCACAGACAGTGAACTTCTTCGCGACGCCGTGTCGAACCTAACGCCGACCGTTCACAAGGATGCTGTAACCACCGTCACTAGTTACGGGTACGAGCGGGTGCAGCCTTAGCGCTTTCGGCCTACTACGGGCCGAACCAGGATGCCGATGAACCAGCTGATGAGACCCAAGACGAGCGCGCCAAGCACTCCCCACCAGAATCCGTCAACAACGAGGCCGAAACCGAAGAGACCTGAGATCCAGCTCGTGAGCAACAGCAGCAGACCATTCACCACGAGAGCAAGAAGGCCCAGTGTCAGAACGTACAGCGGGAAAGCAACAATACGGATCAGATTGCCGAGCACGCCGTTCACAATTCCGAACACCGCAGCGACCAGCAAGAAGGTCAGAACGACCTCAAGGGTTCCCCCGGGAGCAAAAGGAATGATCTCGACCCCGGCAACAACCACCGTAGTCAGCCACAAAGCAAGAGCATTGATAAGCAAGCGCACGATGATTCTCATACGTCAACTATGCAGCACGGGTTTGCGCTGCCGCAACGGCTATCCGCTGAAGGGCGGCACAACGAGGCGCGCGAATCGCCTCGCACATTGTCACCGGCGCGAAACGAATGCATCCACTCGCGCCCCTAGGCTGGTGACGTGACCAGCAAACGAGTACAGCTCCGCCCCGAAATCGCCGCCATCGTGCCCTACCGTCAGGGAGCGCCCGCCGCCGCGGGTGCCTTCAAGCTGTCCTCCAACGAAAATCCCTACGAGCCGCTGCCCTCGGTGCTCGCGCAATTGTCGACGCACTCGATCAACCGCTACCCCGATGCATCCGCCCTCGAACTGCGTACCCAACTGGCCGAACGCTTCGGAGTCACCCCCGACAGCGTGCAGGTGGGAGCCGGTTCTGTTGCCGTGCTCGCCCAACTCGTGAGCGCTGCCGCCGCCCCGGGCGACGAAGTCATCTACGCCTGGCGCAGTTTCGAGGCTTACCCCTTGCTGGTGTCGGCGGCCGGGGCCACGAGCGTGCAGGTCGCGAATCAGGCCGACCACCGGCATGACCTTGCGGCCATGAGCGCCGCCATTACGGCATCCACTCGCGTCGTGATCGTCTGCAGCCCCAATAACCCCACCAGCACTGTCGTGACGGATGCCGAATTCCGCGACTTCATGGCCACCGTTCCCGAGAACGTTCTTGTCGTTCTCGACGAGGCCTACGGCGAGTTCGTGACCGACCCCGACGCCGTTCGTGGAGAAACCCTCGCCGGTCAGTACCCCAACCTCGTGTTGCTCCGCACCTTCTCCAAGGCCTACGGCCTCGCTGGCCTGCGCATTGGGTATGCCATCGGCGCCGAATACGTGATGGATGCGGCGCGAGCGGTAGCGATTCCGCTCTCGGTCACGGAGCTCGCCCAGAAAGCGGCCACCGCATCCCTCGAACATGAAGATGAATTGTTGGAGCGGGTGACCCACATTAATGCGGTGCGCGACAGAATCGTTGCTGGCCTCAGCGAGCAAGGCTGGGACGTACCCGCCCCCAACGGCAACTTTGTGTGGTTGCCGACCGGGTCAGCAACCGACTGGGCTGCAGAGGTATTCCGGTCACACGGGATCGTCGTTCGGGCGCTCGGCGAGGGCCTTCGGGTAAGCGTTGGCGAAGAGGAATCTGTGGAGAAACTCCTAAGAGCAGCCCAAGAGGTTGTCGCTTCAAGGGAAACGATCTAACGCTGGCCGCGTTAGATTAGTCGAATGCCTTATACCGCCGCGACGGTTCAGCTGCTGTCCCCCGAGGGCACGCTCGTTCACAGCGATGCCAGCGAACAGTACCTTCCGTACGTAGACAAGCTCAGCGACGACGCTCTTCAGGAGTTCCACCGCCACATGGTGGTGATGCGCCGCTTTGATATCGAAGCCGCCAACCTGCAACGTCAAGGCCAGCTCGCCCTCTGGGTGCCGAGCCATGGTCAAGAGGCCGCTCAGGTAGGTTCTGCTCTTGCCGCTAAACCTCAAGATCACCTCTTCCCCTCATATCGGGAGCATGTCATCGCCCTGATGCGTGGTGTTGACCCGATCACGATTCTGTCGATGTTCCGGGGCCTCAGCCACGGTGGCTGGGATCCGAAAGAGCACAGCAACTTTCACCTCTACACGCTCGTGATCGGTTCGCAAACGTTGCACGCCACCGGCTACGCCATGGGCCTGAATCTCGATGGACTGGCTGGCACCGGGGATCCCGATAAAGACACTGCCGTCATGGTCTACTTCGGCGATGGCTCCACGAGTCAGGGTGACGTGAGCGAAGCAATGGTCTTCGCCGCTAGCTACCAAACGCCTCAAGTTTTCTTCTTACAAAACAACCACTGGGCGATCTCGGTGCCCGTGTCACGCCAGTCGCGCACCCCGCTCTACCTGCGCGGTGAAGGTTTCGGCATCCCGAGCGTGCAAATCGACGGCAACGATGTGCTCGCCAGCTTCGCAGTGAGCAAGGCCAATCTGGATGCCGCCCGCGCCGGCGAAGGCCCCCGCTTTATCGAGGCCCTCACTTACCGTATGGGTGCCCACACCACGAGCGACGACCCCTCGAAATACCGCGACAACAGCGAACTCGAGTTCTGGGCTCAGCGTGACCCCATCACCCGCTTCGACACCTACCTACGGGGCCGCGGCGCGAGCCAAGCTTTCTTCGACGAAATTGCGGCAGAGGGTGACGACCTCGCTGCCGACATCCGTAAGCGCATCACCGAGTTGCCGGTGCCGGCCAGCTCGACGATGTTTGACAATGTCTACTCAGACCCGCATCCGCTGATGGATGCGGAGCGCGCGGCGCTCGCTGACTTCGAAGCATCGTTTGAGGAGGGCAACTAATGACTGAAACGATGACGATGGCGAAGGCCCTCAACGAGGGCATGCGGGCTGCACTGGCACGCGACAGCAGAGTTCTTCTGATGGGCGAAGATATTGGTCCGCTCGGCGGAGTCTTTCGGGTGACGGAGGGACTTCAGGCTGAGTTTGGCGACAAGCGAGTACTCGACACTCCTCTCGCCGAATCGGGAATCGTGGGTACCGCGATCGGGCTAGCCATGAGCGGATTCCGCCCGGTGTGCGAGATCCAGTTCGACGGTTTCATTTTTCCGGGCTTTGACCAGATCACTTCCCAACTGGCCAAACTGACGGCGCGCCACGAAGGCACATTGACGATGCCAGTCGTAATCCGCGTTCCTTACGGTGGACACATTGGTGCGGTCGAGCATCATCAGGAGAGCCCAGAAGCCTATTTCGCTCACACTCCCGGGCTTCGATTGTTGAGCCCTGCCACCCCGCATGACGCTTACTGGATGATTCAAGAAGCCATCGCCAGCAACGACCCGGTGATGTTCTTCGAGCCCAAATCGCGTTACTGGCAGAAGGGTGAGGTCGACCGCGAGTCGGCAGGCATCGCCACTCACTCCAGCCGCGTCGTGCGCGAGGGCACCGAAGTGACCCTCGTTGGCCATGGCGCGATTGTGTCGATGTTGTTGCAAGCAGCAGAACTCGCCGCCGAAGAAGGCACAAGCGTTGAGGTTGTTGACCTTCGGTCGCTCTCCCCCATCGACTTTGACCCGATTGTGGCATCCGCCCAGAAAACGGGTCGCGTTGTCGTTGTTCAAGAGGCACCAGGGAATGTCAGCGTGGGCTCGGAGGTTGCCGCTACGGTAGCCGAGCGTGCGTTCTACTCGCTCGAAGCACCTGTGCTGCGCGTGAGCGGCTACGACACCCCGTTCCCTCCCGCCAAGCTGGAATCCGTGTACTTGCCTAGTGTTGACCGCATCTTGGATGCTGTCGACCGGGCATTGGCCTACTGACGAAGGAGGCCCTCGTGGCCGTATCTGAATTTCCTCTCCCCGATGTGGGCGAGGGGCTAACTGAAGCCGAGATCGTCTCCTGGAAAGTTGCGCCCGGCGATGAAATCGTCGTCAACCAGGTGCTCGTTGAGATCGAGACGGCTAAGTCGCTCGTTGAACTGCCATCGCCTTTTGCAGGCACCGTGCAGAAGCTGCTTGTTGAGGAGGGGATGACCGTTGAGGTCGGAACCCCGATCATCACCGTGCAGTCGGTAGGCGGCTCACTTGAGCTGACCGCTCCGGGCTCCGGCGAAGACGAGAGCCACGGCATGATGTCTGACGTCGGCGCCGAGGGCAGCGCTGAGGATGACACGGCTGCCGCGGTCGCCGACACAGCATCCACGATCGCTAGCGAAGACGATAAGCCAGGGGCAGTGCTCGTGGGCTACGGCACCGGCGGGCATGTCAGCTCGCGTCGCCGCAAGGGTGCGCAGCCGGCGAAGGATGTCGTTGCCGCCAGCGCTCCCTCGAAGCCGCGCCCGGCATCCGTCCCCGCTTCGTTCGCAAGCCCGATCATTGCGAAGCCACCGATTCGCAAGCTCGCCAAAGACTTGGGCGTTGAACTTGCCGAGGTCGAGGCGACAGGTTTGGCTGGTGAGACCACCCGCGAAGACGTGATTCGTCACGCGTCGCAAGCGAGTGTCTTCCGCAACATCGAAACCCCGGAGTGGGGTGACGAACGCGAAGAGCGCATTCCGGTCAAGGGTGTGCGCAAGGCAATCGCGAAGGCAATGGTTCACAGCGCCTTCACTGCACCGCACGTCAGCGTCTTTACTGACGTGGATGCCACGCGGACCATGGAGTTCGTGAAGCGCCTCAAGAGTTCCACCGATTTTGCTGGCGTGCGCGTGAGTCCGCTATTGATCATGGCGAAGGCCGTGAACTGGGCTGTGCGTCGCAACCCGACCGTGAACTCGAGCTGGACCGATAAAGAGATCACCGTTCACCACTACGTAAACCTCGGTATCGCTGCGGCAACGCCGCGGGGACTCATCGTTCCGAATATCAAAGATGCCCAAGAACTGAGCCTTCTCGAGCTCGCCAAGGCCCTCGAGCAGCTCACGCTGACGGCACGCGATGGCAAAACCCAACCCGCCGAAATGTCGAACGGCACGATCACGATCACTAACCTCGGTTCGTACGGCATGGATACGGGAACCCCCATCATCAACCCGGGTGAAGCGGCGATTGTTGCGATGGGCACGATCAAGCAAAAGCCGTGGGTTGTCGACGGCGAAGTGCGGGCCCGTTACGTCACGACGGTCAGCGCGAGCTTCGACCACCGCATTGTTGACGGGGATGTTGCGAGCCGTTTCGTGGCAGATCTTGCGAGTGTGCTGGAAGAGCCTGCTCTGCTGCTCGACTAGTAGCTGAGCGTTAGGCAACAACACTCCATCGCTTCACCACATCAGGCGAAGCGATAGGTAATGTAGCCGAATGATCTTCGGAAAGAAATCGTCGGTGTTTCCCTCCACATCCGATTCGACGCGCCCTGGAATCCACGACCTCTGGACCGACCGCTTGGGCGCTTGGTCCATTCGGGCGCTTCAGGTGCTCTTGCTGCTCACGCTCATCTCGGTGATTGTGTTTGCGCTGACGCAGATCAAACTTGTCGTTATTCCCGTGCTTATCGCTCTGATCTTCGCTGCGGCTGCGAGCCCGATCGTGGTCTGGATGCGTCGCCGTGGTGTCGGACGAGCACTGTCGACCTGGACCGCGCTGCTTGGCGGAATCGTGGTGTTCGGTGGGTTGGTTACCGCGGTCGTTTTCGCCGTAGAGGATCAGTGGTCGGAGCTTTCTGATTCGGCTGTCGAGGGCTTTGAGCAACTCAAGGACTTCGCGCTCGACGGTCCGTTCCCGATCGATCAGACAGCCCTCGATGATGCCTGGAACGCGGTGATCGACTTCGTGACGAGCGCAACCTTCGGTCTCGGAGCTATTCAGGGCGTTTCAGCGGCGGCTCAGGTGGTCACGGGAATCCTGCTCGGTTTCGTGATCCTTTTCTTCTTCCTCAAAGACGGCGACCGCATCTGGGAGTTCTTCCTTCGCCCGCTTGATGGCGAACGCCTCGCACGCGGACACCGCATCGGTCACACTGCCGTGCGCACTCTGGGCGGCTACGTCCGCGGCACGGCAACGGTTGCGGCCGTTGACGCCTTCGGTATCGGTATCGGACTGCTCATTTTGCAGGTTCCTCTGGCGCTGCCGCTCGCGGTCATTGTGTTCTTGGGCGCCTTCATCCCTCTCGTCGGTGCGACCGTCGCCGGCATCTTGGCCGCCGTTGTCGCTCTCGTGACCAACGGTTGGGTCGTGGCACTAATCGTGCTGGGCATCGTCGTGTTGGTGAATCAGCTCGAGGGCAACTTCTTGCAGCCCGTCGTGATGGCGCAGTCGCTGAGCATCCACCCGCTCGTCATTTTGGTGGCATTGACGGCCGGAACGATTCTGGGCGGCATTGTGGGCGCAGTGTTGGCCGTGCCGATCGCTGCGGTGGGGTGGTCGATTCTCAAGACCTGGAACGAAAAAGGGCACCGGCCCGATGTTGATCCGGCGGCCGCGAAAAAGAAGAAGTAGCGCGCTAGCGGGGCCCTAGGGTCCGTTCGAGAAACGGATTCCAGAACTTGCCGTGAGGGTCGTACTCTCGCTGAAGCGCAACGAAGTCGGCGGTTCGCGGAAAGCGTTTGTGGATGACGTCGGCGCCATAGTGAAAAAGCTTGCCCCAGTGCTGCCGCGGTGCGAATGGTGCAAGAGTTTCTTCGATCACCGGCAGTAGCGCTGCGACCTCGGCAGGGTGCTTCGCCCAGGTGAAGCCGATGCACAGCACATCCCGCTCGTAGGCGGGGCTCATCCACAGGGCGTCGGCCGCAGCAGTACGGATCTCTGAGATGAGCAGGTGCGGCGAGATCTGGGCGCCAAGAGAGCGCAGTGCGCGCAACGCTTCAACGCCGTGCTCGCGCGCGACGTAGTACTCGCTTTGCAACTCATCGCCGCCGTTGGAGGGTTGACCGTCGAGGCGAAAGTGCGGCATCCGTTCTGACCACGGGCCGGGCACGCTCGCGCGCTGGTTCACATGCTCGCGCGAAGCTTCCTCGGAATCGTCGTACCAGGTGCCGCCGAACAGGGTGGAGGCCAGTGGCGCCTCAGCGCCATCGCTGAGGCGGGTCTTGAGCCAGACCTGGGCCACGGTAGGGCTAGCGAAGTCAGCAAGAAGGCTCACGCTGTAGGCGCTAGCCATCACCTCATCCAGCTGTTCGAGCACCGTCTCCCACGGCGCGAACCGGTAGATGTCTTGACGCACAACATAGCTGGGCTGGATGTCGAGGGTCACGTGCGTGATGATGCCAAAAGCTCCGAGCCCCACCGCCAGCGCTGACAGGTCGTCGCTGGAGCGATCGACCGTCACGAGGGAGCCGTCTGCCGTGACGAGTTCGAGAGCGGCAATGGCGGTGGAGAGGATGCCGTTGCCGTCTCCGGAGCCGTGGGTTGCGGTAGCGGTGGCTCCGGCAACAGAGATGTGCGGGAGAGACCCGGTGTTGTGCAGGCCGAAGCCGTGCTTCTGCAGTTCCGCCATCAGGATGCCGTAGCTGGTTCCCCCGGTGACGCTGACGGTCAGCGATGCCGCATCGATCCGAATTTCGGGGTCGAGTTCGGCCAGGCTGATGAGCGCCCCGGAGGTATCCGCAATGTCGCTGAAGGAGTGTCGGGTGCCGAGCGCTCGAACGCGGGGCCAGCGAGCCACTATTTCTTGCACCTCAACGACGGTCGTCGGTTGCTCAATCGTTTCGGCGATGTAGCTGAGGTTGCCGGCCCAGTTGGTGAGTGGTGTTGACACTGTGTACTCGCTTTCTGTGCCCATCGCAGGGCCCTTTGAGCGTAGCCAGCAGGGATGGATGTCGGCTGATTCGCCGTCCTCTCGTTCCAGGTGTACTCTATTGATAACGAATCTCATTACCGCTATTACCTACAGCTTTCGAAGGACACTCCCTTGTCTCGCTTCACCTCTGCCTTTTCTGCAACTCCGCGCTCACGCGCGCTGACCGCTGGGGCCGTGCTTGCGGTCTCCGCACTCACCCTCGCCGGATGTTCGGCCACCGAGCCCACCGAGGATGACGGCACGATCGCCGTCGTCGCGTCCACGATCGTTTACGGTGACATCGCTGCCACGATCGGTGGCGACGCCGTTACCGTCACGAGCTTGATCGATAACCCGGCTCAAGATCCCCACAGCTACGAAGCGTCGGCTCGCGACCAGCTCGCTGTCTCCGAAGCTGACCTTATGATCCTCAACGGTGGCGGCTACGACCCCTTCGCCGAAGCGCTGTATGAAGCTGCCGGTTCAGAAGCCCTCCTGATCAACGCGGTCGAAGTATCCGGGTTGCTTGAGGAAGACGGCGACGATCACGCTGACGAAGACGAGCATGCCGAAGAAGAGGGCGACGAAGAAGAGGACCACGACCACATCGAGGGCTTCAACGAGCACATCTGGTACAGCTTCCACGCCATCGAGCACGTTGCTGAACACATCAGCGAAGAGCTCACGGAACTGAGCCCCGAGAACAGCGACGCTTTCGAGGCAAACCTCGCAGCGTTCCTTTCGGATCTTGAAGGACTCGAAGACCAGGCCGACACCATCGCCGAGAGCGCGGAGGGTAAGGGCGCTGCGGTAACAGAGCCTGTTGCCGTTTACCTGCTTGAAGCGGTTGGCCTGCACGATGACACGTCGCCGGAATTCACTGAGGCGATTGAAGAGGGTTCGGATGTTCCCCCGGCTGCTCTGCTCGAGGTGCTCGACCTGATCGATTCCGGTCACGCCGCGCTGTTGGCGTACAACGAGCAGACCGCAAGCCCCGAGACTGAGCGAGTCCGCGAAGCGGCCGAAGCAGCAGGCCTTCCCGTGGTGTCATTTACGGAGACGCTGCCCGAGGGTGCAGACTACATCCAATGGATGACTTCAAACTTGGACGAACTCGCGGTGGTCCTTGTCCCGTAATGGTGGCAACGCTGTGAGTACTACAGCCACTACACCGGCTTCTGCCGCGGATGGTTCGGCGTCCGCGGCAGTTCCCGTGTTGAGCATCCGCGATGGTGTACTCGGCTTTGGAGCGCGCACTCTCTGGTCAGGCCTGAATCTCGATGTCGCACCCGGCGAGTTTCTCGCAGTTTTGGGCGCTAATGGCTCAGGCAAATCGAGTCTGCTGAAAACGATCCTCGGGCAGCAGAAGCTCGACTCGGGCACGATCACGGTAGCCGGGCATCCGGTTCGCCGGGGCGATCGCTGTATCGGCTATATCCCGCAACAAAAACTTGCGGCCCCTGGTACCCCTTTGCGCGGTCGGGATCTGGTGACTCTGGGAGTCAATGGGCACCGTTTCGGATTCCCCACGCTCCCCCGCGCGGTAAAAGAACGCGTTGATGAGCTCATCGCTGACGTGGGGGCGACCGGTTACGCAAGCCAACCCCTCGGTTCACTGTCGGGCGGCGAGCAGCAACGCTTGCGGGTTGCCCAGTCCTTGGCCGCTGACCCTGTGTTGCTCCTCTGCGACGAACCCCTGCTCAGCCTCGACCTGCAACATCAGCGCGGCGTTTCTGAACTGATCGATCGCCGCCGTCGCGCGCACGACACCGCCGTAATTTTTGTGACCCACGACGTGAACCCAATTTTGAGCATGGTCGACCGCATCCTGTACCTCGCCGGTGGCAAGTTCATGATCGGCACGCCAGACGAAGTGCTGCGCAGCGAGGTCCTGAGCGAGCTTTACGGCACACCCGTGGAAGTTGTGCGGGTGGGCGGCCGCGTCATCGTGGCCGGCACGCCGCAGGGTGACCACCATCACGAGGAGGAGATCGAATGACCTTCGACGAATTCTGGGGTCAGGTCGTCAACTTCAGCGACTACGGCGAACTCCTGAACCTGGTGCGGTTTTCCCTGATTGCCGCAGCAGTACTCGGCATCGCGGGCGGCCTCATCGGCGTCTTCGTTATGCAGCGAGACATGGCCTTTGCCGTGCACGGCATCAGCGAACTCTCCTTTGCGGGAGCCGCCGCCGCGCTGCTGTTTGGCGCCAATGTGGTGGCTGGGTCGCTCGCGGGTTCCCTCGTTGCTGCGATTCTGATCGGGATGCTCGGGGCGAAGGCTCGCGACCGAAACTCAATTATTGGTGTGCTCATGCCGTTCGGTATGGGTTTGGGCATCCTGTTCCTGGCGCTCTATCCCGGACGCAGTGGAAACAAGTTTGGCCTCCTCACGGGCCAAATCATCTCGGTTGATAGTGAGCAACTCGGCCTGCTCATCGTGATCAGCGTCGTGGTGCTGGCAGCGCTCTTTGTCGTGTGGCGTCCGCTGACGTTCGACAGCCTCGACCCTGAGGTTGCGGCAGCTCGTGGCGTTCCGTCCCGGTGGCTTTCTCTTGGCTTCATGGTGCTGCTGGGGCTCATGGTCGCGGTGGCGGTGCAGATTATTGGCGCATTGTTGGTGATGGCACTGCTCGTGACGCCAGCCGCGGCAGCGATGCAGGTATCGTCATCGCCGCGCCTCGTGCCCGTGCTCAGCATGATCTTTGGTTTCGTGTCGGCGACCGGTGGCGTTTTGCTCGCGATCGGCGGATCCTTGCCGATCAGCCCCTACATCACGACTATTTCGTTCCTGATCTACATCGTGTGTCGCATCATCGCGGTGCGGCGCAATCGGGGCGGTCGTCGTGTCTCGAGCCGCGCATCCGGAGCTGAATTGATCAGCGCTACCCCAGCAGGTGAAAGCTAGAGTGGTGACTATGAAGCGCAATACGTGGCAGCGAGAAGCGGTGCGGGATGCTCTGACTGAGTCAGAGGGTTTCGTGAGCGCTCAGGCGCTGCACACCGCGCTGCGCGACGCCGGGAGCGCGATCGGTCTGGCCACGGTGTATCGCGCCCTGGCTGACTTGGCCGGAACGGGCGACGCTGACTCTCTGCAGCAAGATGGCGAAAGCCTGTTTCGCGCCTGCACGCCCGACTCGCATCACCACCATTTGATCTGCCGCAACTGCGGAACAACCGTCGAAATCAAGGCGGATGCCGTAGAAGAGTGGGCCAAAAACGTCGCCGCCGAACACGGTTTTACCGAACCGCACCACATCGTTGATGTTTTCGGCTTGTGCCCGGCGTGCTCTAGCACGTAACATATACCGTTGATCGAGCGGTATCTTCCGCTCTCGCAGACACATCCCACCCTGATTGAATTCGTGCCAAAACACGGGTTTGAGAAGAATGCAGTGTGTGTGCCGACAAGTGATCTTGGGTAAGGCTTTGTCCTTACGGTAACTAGAACAGGAGTATCACCATGGCAGCAACCTGCCAAGTGACCGGCGCCATTCCCGGCTTCGGACACGCAATCTCGCACTCGCACCGTCGCACCAAGCGCCGTTTCGACCCGAACATCCAGAAGAAGACGTACTACGTACCGTCGCTTCGCCGCAACGTAACTCTTCAGCTGTCCGCAAAGGGCATCAAGGTAATTGACGCTCGTGGCATCGAATCCGTTGTCAAGGACCTCCTTGCACGTGGGGAGAAAATCTAATGGCAAAGGCACAGGACGTACGTCCGATCATCAAGCTCCGTTCAACTGCTGGAACGGGCTACACCTATGTGACGCGCAAGAATCGTCGCAACAACCCCGACCGCCTCGTACTCAAGAAGTACGACCCGGTGGTTCGCAAGCACGTTGAATTCCGCGAGGAGCGCTAAACATGGCTAAGAAGAGCAAGATTGCAAAGAACGAACAGCGCAAAGTTATCGTTGCGCGTTACGCCGAGCGTCGTCTCGAGCTGAAGAAGGCTCTCGTCGACCCCGCCGGAACTGACGAGTCACGCGAGGCTGCACGCCTCGGACTTCAGAAGCTCCCCCGCGATGCTTCGCCGATCCGCGTACGCGGTCGCGACGCCATTGACGGACGTCCCCGTGGATACCTCAAGCAGTTCGGTGTTTCCCGTGTTCGCTTCCGTGAAATGGCTCACCGGGGCGAGTTGCCCGGAATTACCAAGTCAAGCTGGTAGATTCCAAGCGGTTCCGACGTTTTCTAACGTTTCGGAACAACTAACTGCACTACGTCCGAGGAGGACCACCTTATGGCTGACAAGTCGCTAAACCGTACTGAATTCGTAGCGGCGGTTGCCGCAGAGTCTGGCCAGAGCCAGGCTGCCGTTTCCGGCGTCGTTGACGCATTCTTCTCCGTACTCTCGAAGTCGGTCGGCGAAGGAACCAAGGTTTCGATCCCCGGATGGATGGCTGCAGAGCGTACCTTCCGCGAGGCTCGCACCGGCCGTAACCCGCAGACGGGTGAAGCTATCGAGATCAAGGCCAGCCACGGCGTCAAGCTCAGCGCAGGCAGCAAGCTCAAGGCAGCAGCCAAGGGCTAAGTAGCAACTTTAAAAGGGCGACATCCTCCGGGATGTCGCCCTTTTTGTTTTCTGGGTGAGATTCCCGTCGCTGCTGGGGCCGCGGACGCTGGGGCGGGACGCGGGACCGGGCGAACTCCCCTATAAGCGCGAGTACTCTTGAGGGGTGCTAAGAATCAGCCGGATCGCCGGACCCGCCCTGCTGATCCTTGTTGCAGCCATCGCGGTTGTTGCTGGACTCCAGTTCGGTGGCGGTGCTGCGGTTCCGATTCTTCTTGACCCGGGCGCTGTCGTGCGCTGGGGACTGCCCATCGCGAAGCTCTTCGTGAACCTCGGGCTTGCGGCGACCATCGGCGGGCTCATGATCGCTGTCTTCGCGATGAGTCCGAAGCGCGATGAATTCAACATCACTCTCGACTTTGCGGCCGCCGGCGCCGCAGTGTGGGCTGTGGCATCCGCCATTACTGGGTTTTTCACCTTTCTGGCGGTGCGCAACCAGCCCATCGACCTCTCCAGCGCCTTTGGTGACGTTCTCGCAAGCTTTCTGACCTCGACCGAACTAGGTCAAGCCTGGCTTGCCACAGTGCTTATAGCGGCCGTTGTGACCGTTCTCTGCTTCGCCGTGCGCAATATGACCGCCCTCGTCTTTGTGCTGGTGCTCTCCGTTGCAGGGCTCATCCCGATGGCGCTTCAAGGCCACAGCGGCGGAACCGCCGATCACGATGCCGCCACCAGCGCCATATTTCTCCACCTCGTCTTTGCCGCCCTCTGGCTCGGCGGGTTGTTCGCGATCGCCATCGCCCGCCCCGCCCTCACCAAAGACCGGCTGAGTATCGTGCTGCGCCGCTACTCGACCATCGCGCTCGTGAGCTTCATCGTGGTGGCCGCCTCCGGCTATGTGAGCGCAGAAATTCGCGTCGAGAACCTGGCGAACCTGCTCTCGCCCTACGGCATCCTCGTGCTCGTCAAAGTTTTTGCCCTCATCGTCTTGGGTCTCTTCGGCGCTGTGTACCGCAACTACGCAATCGGCCGCCTCGAAGCCAGCCCCCGCAAGCAGCGCGGATGGTTCTGGTGGATTGTCAGCGCCGAGTTGGCTTTCATGGGTCTCGCATCGGGCGCAGCTGCCGCCCTGGCGACGACGCCCACGCCCGTTCCCGAGATCGTGGCCGCTGATTTGCCCGACTCTTCCCCCGCTGCCTACCTCACCGGTTCACCGCTGCCCCCCACCGTGACCGCAAGCAACCTGTTCACCCTGTGGAGCTTCGACCTCATCTGGGCGCTGATCTGCGCGTTCGCGATCTTCTTCTACCTCGCCGGCGTCTGGCGCCTTCACAAGCGCGGCGATTCTTGGCCGATCTACCGCACCGTGTTCTGGGTGCTCGGGATGCTGCTGCTGTTCTACATCACCAACGGTGGCGTGAACGTGTACGAGGGCTACCTGTTCTCGATGCACATGCTCGGGCACATGACCCTCGGCATGATGATTCCGGTGCTGCTCGTGCCCGGTGCGCCCGTGACGCTCGCGATGCGCGCAATCGCCAAACGCACTGACGGCAGCCGCGGAGCCCGTGAGTGGATTCTGCGGATCGTGCACTCACGGTATATGGCCGTGATCGGGCATCCGGTTGTTGCGGCGATCATCTTCGTTGTTTCGCTGTGGGTCTTCTACTACACGCCGCTGTTCCGGTGGGCTTCCACTGACCACGTCGGGCACGAATGGATGATCATCCACTTCTTGGCCTCCGGCTACCTGTTCGTGCAGTCGCTCATCGGAATCGACCCGTCGCCGCACCGCACCTCTTTTCCCATTCGCCTGCTTATCTTGCTTGCCACCATGGCTTTCCACGCCTTCTTTGGCCTCGGCCTCATGACCGGCACGGGGCTGCTGCTGGCCGACTGGTACGGCGCGATGGGCTGGGACAACGGCGTGACAGCCCTCGAAGATCAGCGCATCGGTGGCGGCATCGCTTGGAGTGTTGGCGAGATCCCCACGATCGCGCTTGCAATCGCGGTGGCGATCATGTGGTCGCGCAGCGACCGCCGAGCGTCCGTGCGCTACGACCGCAAGGCCGACCGCGATGGCGATGCAGAGCTCGACGCCTACAACGAAATGCTCGCTAAGCGCTAAGCGCTAAGCGCTAAGCGCTAAGCGCTAAGCGCTAAGCGCTAAGCACGCCGCACGGGTAGCGCGGCGGCAGGCACCCTTGGTAGCCCTCCGCGTGAAGGGCCACCGACTAGGAGTGGGCGTGGAGTGCATGCTCCGAGATGTACGCGCGCAGGGCAGCGGCATCCGCGGGCATATCAATCTGGTGCTGCGGGAGTTCGAGCATCTCGCGGTAGGCCTCGTCGGTGGCGGGAATGCGGCCGAGCGCCTCAGCGATAACGTCGGGGAACTTTGCCGGCTTTGCTGTCTCCAAGACCAGCATGGGAATACCGGGCTCAATGTGGGCCTGGGCCACAGTGACACCGTCGGCGGTGTGCGGATCCAGTAACACCTGCGTGCTCTCGAAGACTGACCGGATCGTGTTGACACGGTCCTGGTGCGTGCTCGTGCCGCTGACGATTCCGAACTCTTCCAG
This sequence comes from Salinibacterium sp. SWN167, assembly GCF_015864665.1. GTDB lineage: Bacteria > Actinomycetota > Actinomycetes > Actinomycetales > Microbacteriaceae > Rhodoglobus. The sequence goes on from NZ_JADYWU010000001.1 coordinate 290,396, forward strand.
AAAGCGCGACTGCTGTGAGGCGAGATCGACGAAACCATCGGCGCCGAGTTGCTTCCAGAGGTCACGAAGGCGTTCCGCATCGCTGCCGAGAAGGTCGAAGAGAAAACGCTCGAGGTTGGATGCCTTAGAAACGTCCATAGACGGGCTGGAGGTGGCGAGCGTATTTGCCGCGTTTCGGGGCCGGTAGATGCCGGTGCGGAAGAACTCATCGAGAACATTGTTTTCGTTTGTCGCTACGACAAGCTTTCGGATGGGCAGACCCATCATTCGCGCGTAGTGACCCGAGAGCACGTTGCCGAAGTTGCCCGATGGCACCGAAAAAGAGATCTCAAAGCCTGCTCGTTCGTGCGCGTCTACGGCATCGGTAACCCGCAACCAGGACCAGAAGTAGTAGACGATCTGCGCGGAGATTCGCCCAAAGTTGATCGAGTTCATCGCTCCGAGATTGTGGGCCTGCTTGAAGGCGGCATCACTCGAGAGCTCCTTGACGAGCTCTTGGCAATCATCAAAGACGCCGTCAACGACGAGGTTGTGGATGTTCGGTTCCTGCAGCGAATACATCTGCGCACGCTGGAACTCGCTCATCCGGCCCAGCGGCGACAACATGAACGCGCTGAGACGCTTCCTCCCCCGGATGGCGTATTCGGCGGCTGAACCGGTGTCGCCAGAGGTCGCACCGAGAATGTTGAGGACCCCGCCGGATTTCTCGAGAGCGAAGTCGAGTGCCTCCCCGAGAAACTGCATGGCGATGTCTTTGAAGGCAAGCGTGGGGCCTTCGGACAAACCGACAAGGGTGAGGTTGTCGCCGAGCTTGGTGATAGGAATGATCTCGGGGGTCGAGAACTTCGCGGGGTCGTACGCAGCGTGGCAGAGGCGCGAGAGATCATCTTCGGAGATGTCATTAGCGAACAGGCCGATGACTGCGGTCGCCAGCTCAGCAAAGCTCAGGCCGCGCCATGACTCGAGCAGGGCGGCATCGACGTGGGGCAGCTCGCTCGGGATCGCTAATCCACCGTCGCTTGCCAATCCTTCGAGGATGACATCGGTGTACGAGCCGAGGGTGTGGCCCCGTGTGGAGGTGTACTGCAACCGGTCCTGCCTTTCGTCGAACTAAGGCACCAGCTTATCGGCAGGCTAGTGGGGTGTTACGCGGGGGAGGTGCTCTGGGGGCCAGCGTCAACTTCTGGCGCCAGCGGCGATGGCACCGCCAATGGCAACGTCACGGTAAACGTGCTTCCTTCGCCCGGCACCGAAGTGACGGCCACAGAGCCTAAGTGCTTCTGCACGAGTCCCCGCACCAGCGGCAGCCCGAGTCCGGTGCCAGTGATACCGCGCTCTTCCGCATCCGGTGCTCGGTAAAAGCGTTCGAAAATGTGCTCAATGACGCTGGAATCCATCCCGATCCCCGTATCCGTAATCGTGATCACTGCTTCTGTCGCCGTGGGGGTCGCGCCGATAGTGACGGCGCCCCCGCCCGGGGTGAATTTGATTGCGTTGTTGACCACATTGGTCAGGATGCGATCCAGTTCGATTGGTGGAAGCGCGGCACAGACCGGAGGGCCTGATTCGACCGTGAGTACGATCTCATTGCGCTCGGCAAGCGGGCGCAGGCTACCGATGACCTCGTGGGCCGTGACTGTGAAGTCGCTTGACGCGACAGCGGTCGAAGGGTCGCGGGGGCGCCCTAACTCCAGCAGGCTCTCTACGAGGTCAGCGAGGCGACGGGCGTTGCGGGCGATCGTTTCGACTGAGGCACGTTGAAAGTCATCAAGTTCTTCCTCTTCGAGCAGCTCGACATAACCGATGATGCTCGTGATGGGCGTGCGCAGTTCGTGACTTGCCGACGCCACGAACTCTTCTTTTTGCCTGTTCAGCTCGGTCACCCGCGCGGTCGCCATCTGCTCTTTCTCGAGAGCAAGCTCGTGAGCCTCGGCGACGCGTCGAGCGGCAGAGACATCCACGAGTTGGATGCTGTAGCGCACCCCTGACGACGACGGCTGAGAGACGATGAGCACGTCGATGTCCGAGCGCACGCCGTCGACGTCGGCCTGCCAACTGACGCGTTCCTCGTGGTGTTCAACCGCGGCCGCCACCTTGGCGGCGAGTGGTCCGTGCCAGAGCGCCACCGAATTCCCGTCAGAGTCCGTGCGGAGTTCTTGCTCGGGGGCAATCACTGAAGAGGCGATCTCATTCGATTCCAGAACGACGAAGCCGTGGGGGTATGGCTCGACGATCAGCAGCCCCACGCGGGATCCTACGAATCCTCCGCGCAGCACTTCTTCGCGGTCGCGGAGACGGGCGGTGACGAGCCGACTCTCATTCTGGGACGACGTCGCAAGGAGTACGAATGACGCAACGGAGAGGAGGAAGACTTGGATGAGGGTAGAGGGATTGCCGCCCAGCGCAACGGCCTGGTCGAACGGCCCGCCGCCCGCGGTCGTGAGCAGGGTGACGGCAATGGCGATTCCGACGATCTCGAACAACACAATACGAGTGGGAAACCTGAACGCAGCCCACGCGATAATCGGCAGGGGCAGAAACGACAGCGGAAGGGTGCTGTCCGGGCCAAAGACATAGAGAAGCACTGCGCTCATAATCACCAGCTGCGCCAGAATTTCGGCACGGTGCACACGGGCCAGGCTCGCGTGCGGAAGCAGGGCGAACGGCAGAATAATCAACACCGCAGTGGCGTGAGCCGCACTGACACCGATGAGAGTGTCGACGAATGATCCCCCATCGAAGACGGCGACGGTGAGACCGGCGAGGATTCCGATGAGCAGCGCGCCCGCCGCGACGGCGACGCACAGTCGATACGCCATCGCGAGGCTATCGAGAACGGGACGCGCCCGGGCGCTTCGAGTCACGATGACGGCGACCAGCCACGCTTCCGCGCTATTGGCGATGCCGAAAAAGATCGCTACAACGAACTCGCGGCCGCCGACCATATTCGACAAAGTGGTGACGACAACGACCGCGACCGCTCCCCAGACGCGCTGGGAGCGGTGCAGGCGCAGCACCAGCAAAACACTGACTCCGGCGGCGGGCCACCAGGCGGCAACATGGGAGCCCGGGGGCGAGAAAGCGACGAAGCCCCACCCGAGCAAAAACACCACAACCAGCAAAAGCAGCGTGGAGGGGGAAGCCACTGTGACCCGGCGAGCGTCACCGGGAGTGCCCAATTGTGACCTTGCCATTTCGACCCCCAGTCTCCGACTAATGACAGACTAGTCGGGAGCCTGAGCATCGTTGCTCAGAGATTTAGCCTTTCGGGAGGCGCAAATATGGCCGTTGTATTGATCGTTGAAGACGATGAAGACGTGCGTGCGCTGGTGGTTCACCGCATGAAGCAGGCGGGCCACGAGGTTCACACCGAGCACGACGGCGAGGCCGGTTTGGGCGCGGCGCGAGCATCCATTCCTGACCTGGTGATCTTGGACTGGATGATGCCACGGCGCAACGGACTCGAAGTCTGCTTCGAACTCCGCGCTGATCCACTCTTCGCTGCTACCCGCATTTTGATGCTCACTGCGAAAGCGCAAGAGCAAGACATTGAGCGCGCTTTGGCTGCGGGCGCCGACGACTATGTCGTCAAACCATTCTCCTCCCGCGAGTTGTTGGCCCGCGCAAACGCCCTGTTATCGCGATGATTCCGTCGATTCCCGCCATCCCGACGATTCCCGGGCTGGCCATGGCATTGCTGCTCACCACCGCGACGGTGTGTGGCTTGCTGGCGTTGATTGTGGTTGCAGAGCGCATCATTCGCACTGCTCTGGCTCACCGCGAAGAGAAACGTCGCGATCGAGTACGCCCCCACATCCTGACCATCGTCGACGGTGACACCCCAGCGACGCTCCCCCGCCGCGACCGTGCAGCCCTGTCTCGATTGGTGGCCGATACAGCCAGTCAGGTGCGAGGCGAGGACCGCGAGGCGCTCACCCAGTGGCTGATCGGCCAACAATTTCATCGCGCTCACCTGCGTCGCATGAAGTCACCATTTGCCCTGACCCGGGCGCGTGCCCTTGACCGGTTTGCGCCCATCGCCGAGCACGCGCCTCGATCAATTGAGCGGATGCTCGGTGACAGAGATCTGCGCGTGCGTAGCCTCGCGGCGCAAGTCGCCGGCCGCTCGGGAATGGCCGCTCTCGTGCCGGAGCTGTTGCGCCGCACGGAGGGAACCAGAGTCATCCCGGCCCGCATCATTTCCATGGCGGTTCTGCGCGCGGCACCTTCCTCCATTGCGGAGTTCGGGGACACCGTCACGGACAGTAATCATCGAGTGCGGGCGCTGGCGCTGGATCTCGCGGGGCAACTCAACCTCGTCGACGCCCGTCGTGCGATTGAAGCAGGGCTGGACTCCCCCAGCGCCGACGTGCGGATGGCGAGCGTGCGATCCATCCAACGTCTCGGTTCGCCTCTCTCGCTCGCAGCGCTTAAACGAATGGAAACCCAGAGCCCTGAGGAGCTGTTTCACACCGAAGTTGTTATCCACGAATTGACGGTGGGCTGATGATCGACTTCCTCATGCAGTTCACCTTCTGGGTCACCTGGGTGCTCATCGTCTACTACGCGATTTACAACGGAGTGTTTCTGGTGGTGCTCCTCAAGGGAGCGCTTGAAGTCTCGCGAGAAGTTAACTGGCCATCGTCGATGACGTTGTCGGAGATCTTCGCCAACCCGTTGACGCCAGGCATTTCGATAATCGTGCCCGCCCACAACGAAGAATCAGGGATTGTGGATGCCGTGCTCGCCCTGCGCAACCTCCGCTATCCCCTGACTCGCATCGTGGTCGTCGACGACGGGTCGACCGATGAGACCTTCCAACGCCTCAAGGACAACTTCGACCTGCGACCGACGTCGAAGGTGCTTGCTGCGGTACCGCAGCACGAGGGCAAAATCACCGAATTGTGGGCGACCCGCAGTGGTGATCTCACGGTTGTTCGCAAAGAGAGCGTGCGGCTGCGCTCGGATGCCGTCAATGCGGGACTGCGCGCCGCTGACCAAGAAATCGTCTGCATGATCGACGCGGACTCGCTGCTCGAACGCGATGCCCTGCTGCATATCGTGGCCCCGTTCGTCGCCGACCCTACGGTTCTCGGGGTCGGGGGTGTTATCCGTCCCGCCAACGGTGTCACGGTGTCACGGGGCGCCGTGACCAAGGTGCAAATGCCCAAGAAATGGGTCGAACGAATTCAGGTTGTCGAATACCTGCGGGCGTTCCTCGTGGGCCGCACCGGGTGGGCATCGATCAAAGGCCTCATGATTATCTCCGGCGCCTTCGGGGCTTTCCGGCGTGACGCCGTGCTTGAAGTGGGTGGCCTCGACAGCACATCCCTCGCCGAAGATGCCGATCTCGTGGTCGCGATCACTAAGAAAGCTCGAGACGAGAAACGGCCCTATCGCATCGCGTTCGTGGCGGAGCCCGTGTGCTGGACCGAAGTGCCGAACACGTTCAGTGCACTCAGCACGCAGCGTCGACGGTGGTCACAAGGCTTGGGCGAACTCATTGCCAAGCAACGAAAAATGATCCTGAATCCGCGCTACGGCGTGCTCGGGATGCTGACGCTCCCCTACTTCGTGCTGTTTGAGTTCTACGGCCCCATCTTCGGAGTGCTTGGGGCGTTCATTGCGCTCGCCGGAGCGATCACCGGGCTCATCACGTGGCAGCTTTTCGCGCTCGCATTCTTCGTCTCCGTCGGGCTGTCTCTGGTCTCGTCACTCGCCTCCGTGCTCATCGAAGAGAGCGCCTACCACCGGTATTCGCGTCTACGGGATGTCGTCGTTCTGCTGATGACCACCATCGTCGAGCTAATGGGCTTTCACCTCGTGCACACCTGGTGGCGGTTGCAGGGGGTGTATCGAGCACTCTTTAAGCGTCCAAGTGAATGGGGCACGATCGAGCGGGCCGGATTTGAGCAGGAAGGTCCCGGGCACGCCCCCGACGACTCCCCAGATCAACCGCAGCTGCAGCGGGAAACTACTGCGGATATTGCGCCGTGATGAGCAACTCATCCTCCGGCATAAACGTGACGAGATAGCTCGCGGTGAAGTCAACGTCTTTATCGAAAGTGGATACTGAGCCATCGAAGATCGAACGGACGTCGACGTTGAGGTGGGCTGCGGCATCCGTTTCGGGCATGAGCCAACTTCCCGTCTCAGAACCGGGCACGAGCGAGACCTCGGGATAGCTCGCAATGCTCCACTCGGGGGTGGTGACGATGCGGTTGGCCATGGGCTGCCCGAAGGGGCATCCGGTCGGCAGCAGCACTACCTGGGTGGCGCACTCATCGAGATAGTCGTTCACTTCACGCTGCACTTGCGCGATCATCGTCTGGTTGGCGACGACGTCGAGGCTAGCGCGAACGGTATCGCCCGGTTCCGTGGCCGACACCGTGATGGGGGAAGCAGTGAGGTAGGTGGAATCGTGGCTGATCTCGAAGCTGCTGGGGGTCAGCACTACGAAGGGCGCGGGAGTGTCTTGGGCAGGAGTGACAAACTCGGAGCCGTTCGCGGTGAACTCTTGGGCGTTCGTAACGGTGAGGCGCACGATCGTGAGGGGGGCCGTGACGAACTTCCAGTCGGCAAAGACGCCGAAACGTGAACCATCTCGCTCCACCGTGAACGTCGAGTGCGAGGTTTGGCCATCGAGCTCGAACACGAACGTGACGGTCTCGGACCCATCAGCGTTCTTCTCCTGGGAGACCACGGCGATCTCTTCGATCGTGCTGAGCGCCGACGGGCGCAGGAGGTCATGAGCGCCAGCGAGAAGCATGGAACCAGCACCGGTGGTGTCGATCGGTGTCGCGCCAGAACCATCATCCGATGCTGCGCCGTGTTCCTCAGGAAGCGTGATGTCGGCAATCTGCAGAGCGGATGCCATGTCATGACGGGCGAGAGCGCCGAGATAACTGCGAACGAAACCGCTTGCGCTGAAGAGTGTCGCGTTCACAATCAGGACAGTCGTGACGAAGGCGACAACAATCAGCCCAAACACGATTGACCAGGTAACAAGCTCGCGACGCATTCACACATCCTAAACCGCTGAGGTGCGCCGGAGATGAACCACAGATTGTGGCGCGCGGGCACGAGACCAGCAAGGTGCGGCATTAGGGTGATTGGGTGTCCGAAATTACCCTGTCGCCCGAGCAAGCAGCGGTCTTTGCTGCCATCGAGACGACGCGGGAGAACCTCTTCGTTACGGGGCGGGCCGGCACGGGTAAGTCGACGCTGCTCAATCACCTCGCGCACAACACATCGAAGCAGATTGTGATCTGTGCGCCGACCGGAGTTGCGGCGCTCAATGTGGGTGGGCAGACCATCCATTCGCTGTTTCGGTTGCCGATCGGTGTGATTGCCGACCACGAGCTCGAACAGACCGATCAGCTGCGCAAGCTGCTCAACACCATCGAGACGCTGGTGATCGATGAAGTATCGATGGTCAATGCCGACCTTCTCGACGCGATCGATCGCAGTCTGCGGCAGGCTCGTCAGCGCAAGAAAGAGCCCTTTGGTGGGGTGCAGGTCGTCTTGTTCGGTGATCCGTATCAACTGGCGCCGGTTCCGGGCGACCCGGATGAGCGGGCCTACTTCGAAGACCGTTATGAGTCGATCTGGTTCTTTGACGCTCTCGTGTGGCAACAGACTGACCTGACGATTTACGAACTCACGAGCATCCATCGCCAGCATGAGGATGAGTTCAAATACATGCTCAATGCCGTGCGTCACAACGGAGTCACTGCTGAAATCGCTGGGCGGTTGAACGCTGTCGGAGCGCGGCCAGCGCCGAACGACGGCACGATTACGCTCGCCACCACGAACAGCACCGTCACGCGCATCAACGCGACAGCGCTCGCGCGACTCTCCGGTCGCGTGCTCACGGCGAAGGCTGAGATTTCGGGAGAGTTCGGCGGTCGCGCCTACCCCGCCGATGAATCCCTTGAGCTCAAGGTGGGCGCGCAAGTGATGTTTTTGCGCAACGACACTCAAGAGGGCGGCACTCAGCGCTGGGTCAATGGCAGCGTCGGCACTGTCGTTAAGATCGCTGACACCGTTTGGGTCGAAGTGGACGGGCGCGACTACGAAGTGAAGCCCGTCGCGTGGGAGAAGTTCAAATACTCGTACTCGGCGCGCACGAAAGCGCTTCGCAAAGATGTTGTCGCCGAATTCACGCAGTTTCCCCTGCGGTTGGCGTGGGCGGTCACGATTCATAAGTCCCAGGGCAAAACCTACGACAGCGCGATCGTGGATCTCGGCCCACGTTCGTTTGCTCCCGGGCAGACCTATGTTGCGCTCAGTCGCATCAGCAGGCTTGAAGGGCTCTACCTGACTCGGCCTCTGCGCCCGAGCGACATCATCGTTGATGAAAACGTCGTGCGGTTCATGTCGCGGGCCCAGCCCATCCCGGCTATTCAGGCCTGACTCCCCCGGGCTCGCGTGAGCTACTGGAGCTACTTCACACTGCCAGCCGTGATGCCTTCCACGATCTGCTTGTTGAAGACGATGTAGATCACGATCATCGGCAGCGTCACGATCGAGAGCGCTGAAAACAGCAGGCCGTAGTCGGTTACATACCGGCTGGAGAATGCAAGCAGTCCGGTGGGGATTGTCTTGAGCGCATCATCCTGAATGTAGAGCAGGGCGAGCAAGAACTCGTTCCAGCTCGAGAGCGCGGAGAAGATTGCGACGGTAGCGAGTCCGGGCCGCAGCAGCGGCAGCGCGATCGAGCCGAAGATGCGCAGGTCGCTTGCGCCATCGATGCGGGCGGCCTCGAAGAGTTCGTCGGGCACGGCATCCAAATAGACCTTGAGCAGGTAGACCGCGAGCGGTAAACCCATCGCGGTATACGGAATGATCAAGGCCCAGCGGGTGTCGGTGATGGCCAGCTGGGTGAACATCGTGGACTGCGCGATGAAGTAGGACTGCAGCGGAAGAAGCAGACCCAAAGCCAGTAACCCCATAAACAGGTTACGACCGCGAAAACGATAGCGGCTGAACGAAAAAGCCGCGGCAGCGCCGAGCAGCAGGATGGCGAGCACCGACGCTCCGGTGACGATCACGCTGTTCAGCGCGTACTGGCCGATGTGGCCTACCTCGAACGCTTCAACCCAGCGGCCGAAGTCGATCTCGGTGGGGAGGGCGAAGGGCGTTGCAAAGATCGCCGAGTTGGTCTTGAAGCTCGAGAACACCATCCAGAGCATCGGAAAGAAGAACACGACGGCGATGACGATGAGCGCCGCGGTGAAGAGCACATCGGTGATCCGCAGGGGAGTGCGCCGGCCGGCGTGATGCTTCGCGGGGTGCGTGCGAGCTGAATCGGATTGCTTGTTGCTGGCGTCGATACTCATGAGCGCACCTCCTCAGGCTTCTCGCGATTGACTCTCGTGAAGATCAGCCCGAGCCCGACCACGACCACGGTGAGCACGACCGCCATCGCGGATCCGTAGCCAACATTCTGGAAACTGAATACAGACTTCACGAGATAGGTGGTCGGGATCTCGGTGGCACCGTAGGGCCCACCATTGGTCATGACATAGAAGAGGTCGAAGCCTTGGAAGCCACCGGTGATACAGAGCAAGAGTGCGACTGTGATCGCGTTGCGGATCATCGGAACCTTGATGCGGCGAAACAGCTGCCATTCGCCTGCACCATCGAGGCGGGCCGCCTCAATGACTTCGGTCGGAACTTGGTTGAACGCGGCATAGAAGATGGTCATGTAGAAACCGGCATATACCCAGCCGGAGACAACGCTTACCGCGATCAGCGCGGTGGAGGTGTCGCCGAGCCACACCCGTTGGAGGTCTTCTAGGCCTAAGGTCTGCAGGGCGGCATTGAGGAGACCGAAGTCGTTGTTGTAGACGAATGCCCACAGCACAGCCACGACAACCATAGGGAGCATCACCGGGGTGAAGATCGCAACCCGGAACCAGAGAGAACCGCGGCGACGAACGCTCACGAGGCCCGCGAGCACCAAGCCGACAATAACCTCGAGCACGATTGTGATCGCGATGTAGATGAGTACGTGCACGAAAGAATCGCGAAACAGAACGTCCTGGGCGGCCTTGACGTAATTGTCGATGCCGACGAAAACCATGGCGCCGTAGCCGTTCCACTCCGTGAAGCTGTAGGCAAAAGTCATGATGACCGGGAACAGCACGGCGAAGCCGAAAACCGCCATGGCGGGCACCAAGAACAGATACGGGGTGACCGTACGGTTCGGCTTCATGGAGCGATCCTTCGAAAGGAGCGCTGGTCGTCCGCCTTCGGGTGGTGGACGACCAGCGCGGTCGGCTAGCTAACGGGGAGGGTGTTAGCCAAGCTTTTGATCTATGCCGGCAACGGCATCCGCGGGCGAACTCTGACCACCCAAAACCTCAGCGAGAGCCGCGTAGAGCGCATTGGCGGTCTCGAGGTCGTAGCCGTTGTCGGGCGGCAGCACGATCGCGGGAGCGGTCTCAAGCAGAGACGTGAGTGATGCGGTGCGCGAATCGATGTCTTCACCCGACGCGGCCGACAGGGTCATCGGAGTGAGCTCCGCACCGATGAACTGCTGAACGTTCTCGTCGCTGTTGAGCAGGGCCAAGAACTCGGCGGCCTCATCCTGCTTGGTGCTCTTGGCGTTGACGACGTACCCGGTGACAACACCGATGACGCTCTCTTGGTTGCCTTCGCCGGGCATAGCTGGGAGGTTCACGTAGTCGAAGTTAAGGTCAGGCGCCTCATCGATCGCCCAGCTCACGAGCCACGAACCGATCGCGTGCATTGCTGCTTTGCCTTGGAAGAAGAGCTGAGCACCCTCGTTGTCGTCGACAGCGTTCACGCTTTCGTTGACGCAGTTGTGGTCGGCGAGTTCTTCGACGTACCCGAAGGCTTCGATCCACTCGGGGGTGTTGAAGTCAGTCTCACCGGCGAGGGCTGAGCTGTAAACGTCTTCACCCACCACGCGCGAGGTCAGGTGGGCGAGCCAGTTACCAGCAGCCCAGAGATCCTTGTTGCCCGAGGAGATCGGGATGATTCCCTCGGCGTTGAGCGCGTCACAGGTGTCGAGCAGTTCTGCCCAGGTGGTGGGAGGCGTGAGTCCGGCATCCGCAAAGATGTCTTCGTTGTACCAGAGCACGTTGGTGACATCGGCGGAGTGAGGCACCATCACGACGGCGCCATCGACGGTGAGCGAGGTGAAGACTTCGTCGTCGAAGAGACCAGCGATGGGACCGGATGTCACCGCTTCCGTGAGATCGGCAGCGAATCCGTCGGCGGCACGCTGTTCCAGTCGCGCTCCCGCCCATTCAAAGTAGATGTCTGGAGCGTTGCGGCCGTTGAGCAGGTTGGGAAGCCCGATGGTTTGGTACAGATCGTCGTCTTGGTAGTTCATTTCGACTGTGACGTCGGGGTTGGCGGCTTCGTACTGTGCCGCTACGTCGTCCCAGACGCGGATCTGAGCTTCACCAGGGGAACCCATGGCGATGCGGAGTACGTTGTCGTCGGAGCTTCCGCCGTCGGCTGAACAACCGGTAAGGATCAGTGCTGTAGCGCTGAGGGCAGCGACAGCAGCGAGAGTCTTCTTTCGCGTGACGGGCATGATCATTCCTTTGCTGTAGGTGATGCAGTGTCGGGTGATGCAGTGCGGGGTGATGCAGATGTTGCGGGTGGTGAGCCCCCGGCAGAAACGAGCTCTGCCAAAGTCATATCGAGCAGGTCGCCGAAGACGCGACGGTGGGCTGCGCGAAGGGTATCGAGATAGGGGAGAAGCCGGCTGGGGCCAGCGGTGGCGAGGCGACCGGCGGCGGCGAGCTCTGCGACCTCCACGAGTGCGCGCGCGCCCACGCGGAACGATTCAAGCCACGGCCGCACTTCGGTAATGAGTTGCGGGTTTGCCACGGGGCCGTCGAGCAACCGGTCTGCGGCACCGAGCATGGTGTGGGCAACCGCGAGCAGGTCGGCAGCCGCGGTGGCGGCATCACCGTATTCCGACTCAAACGTGAAGCGCTCGAGGGCCTCGCCCAGTACCGGCGCATCGTCAGCCGAGAGGCACGAGGACCGAACCGTGTCAGCAAACAGACTGAAGTCGTCGACGTTGTCTTGGCCGACGACATCCAGTAGCGCTTGCTTCCAGCTGGCCTCTGGGTCGTAGTTCTCGGGGTCGTGCAGATAGTCGGCGATCGTGGCGAAAGGAATTTTAGATGACTCAAAGAGCTCCATGCCATTAGCGATGATGCCCGTCGAAAAGCGGTGCAATTGCGGATCGCGACCTTGGTAGGGGCCGATGTGGAGCTCGTGGCCCATCGCGACATCATTCACCGGATAGTTATCCCAGTAGGTCGCGGGGCGGCCGGTTGCGCGGGCGAAGACGGCAGCGTCAGCAAGGTCGAGGGTGGCGGAGCAAATGGCGCGGCCAGTCCAGAAGAGGTCGATGCGCGGATCAATGCCGCGCCCAAGGCGAGTGATGTAGTCCTCGTCGCCGTAGCCCCAATACTGCGTGGGACACACCGTGAGGTGGGTGTCGGCGTCGAACTGCGAAAAGACATTCCCGATGAGCGATTGGTGGGCGGTCACGAGATCGGGGAATGCTGCCACGTCGGCCGGATGCTGCAGCCCGGCCGGGATGTCATCCAGAAGCAGTCCAAAGCTGGTGACGCCCAATTCGCGCACGGCGCTGAACTTAGCGAGCAGCATCTCGATGTCGTCGCTGCTCGAATACTTCATGGTGAGCCCGGGGGAGAGGCAGTACATAAAAGTCATGTCGTTGTCGTCACAGCGTGTGATGAGTTCGGCCATGCGGGCGAGCTCGGTGCCAGCGTAGGGGGTGCGCCATTCGTGACGAACGAGCGGGTCATCTTTGGGCGAGTACACAAAGGTGTTCATGCCGCGGTTGCCGAGGAAGCTGATGAGGTCGAGGCGTTGTTCGTGGCTCCAGGGCGCGCCGTAGAACCCCTCGATGACGCCGCGAATGGCGAAAGCTGAGGAGTCGGAGATGGCTCGGGAGCGTGGAGTCATGGTGTGGTTATCGGGGTGGTGAATTTGAGGTTGCTGGCATCGCCGCTGGTGGTGTTGCTGCTCTCGTAAATGTCGGGAGTGACTCCGGCACTAACAGAGAGCTGGATAGCTTCAGCCATGATGGCATTGAGAATGGCCGCTCCCACCACAGTAGAGGTGGCGGACACCCGGCTGCTCAGCCCGGCGATGTCAACGGCCGCGTCGCCGACCGCGCCACCGTTATCGATCACAACGGTGGCGAGTTCGTGCAGTCGCGGCAGCGTTGTCGCTCGGGCTTCGGGGGAGGTGGCGTGCGTCAGGCTCGTGAGGGCAATGACGGGGGTGCCATTGGCCATCACCTGCTGCACGAGTTCAGACGTGACGGCGTTGCTGCCGGAGTTGGATGCCACGATCAGCACGTCATTCGCGGCGATCGGGTGGTCGCGCAGCAGCGCCGCGGCCAGACCGGGCAGTCGTTCGAGGGAGGTGCTGAGCGGGGCACTCGTGTGCAACATGAGGCCCTCAAAGAGCAGCGGCTGAACGTTGACGAGGCCGCCGGCTCGGTAGTAGAGCTCTTCGGCGAGCATGTGGGAGTGGCCGGTGCCAAAAATGTGAACCGTGCGGCGATTGATGAGCACGTCAGCAACGAGGCGGGATGCCGCCACAATGTTTGGACCTTCATCGGTGGTCAGGCGCTCGATAAGCTGCGTCGCGCGCGCCAAGTAGCGCGCAGCGGGTGACTGCACATCGAAAATTGGGGGGCTCGTGAGTGTCATGCGGGTGTTCCTTTTTTCCACACGTGGATGAGATCGCGATAGAGATTGTCGGTGTCGCCAGCGCCGAGCAGGAGCGAACCTTCGAGAGCTGACGCATCCGCGGGGCGGAACGACATGCCTTCACTGGCGAGATGTTCAACGAGGCGGGCGAAGAGGAGAGTGTTCGGTCCCAGCAGTTTGCCGCCAAGAGCCAACGGGGCATCATCGCCCACCCACCGAACTCCGACACGAGCGGTGAGGAAGAGTTCGTAGGCCGCTTCGATCACAATGGCGTCGGCGGCGGCATCCCCTTCAGCGGCCGAAGCGAGCACGGCACGAGCGAACTGGGCAATGCGGTTGACCGGGCGGTGGGCACTATGGAGGCGTGCGGCAAGATTAGTGAGGCCATCGAAGTGTTCTGCCGCTCGCGCCGTCAGGGCGGTGCTTGGTCCGCGCCCGTCACGTTCTTTGAGCACAGCAGAGATGCCGCGACTGCCGATCCAAAACCCGCCGCCGGCATCCCCCAAGAGATAGCCATCGCCGTCGACCGCATGGGATTCTCCTGTGGGGCGCACAGCGAGACAGGCAACGCCGGTGCCGGTGATGAGCGAGACGCCGGATTCGATGGAGAGTGCTCCGGCGTGGGAGGTGACGGTGTCATCTGCGATCCAGACCTCGTTGGCCCCGGTCGTTGCCGCGACAAGTTCAGCGAGACGGGTGGAAGATGCAGCATCCGCGGGGGACGTAGTGAGACCCATCACGACACGATCAACGGGCTCGAATTTGCCGTGCGCCCAGGCGCTCGCGACTGCGGCCGCAACCGTGCGCATCGTGTCGCCTTCGAGGCGGCTCACCCCATCGACTTCAACAGTGCCAGGCTGTGCGCTGCTTTTGAGGCGAATTCCGGACTGTCCGCCATCGACAGCGAGAACCCGAAGCATTAGCTGTTCCGGGGTTGTTCGGCCGAGAAAGCACCACCCGAAACCTGAGCAGTGAGCTGGTACTTGTCGCCGCGGTAGAAACAATTGGCGATCATGATGATGTTTCCGCGCGCATCGGAATCCACCATCCGGATGCGGAGGCAGGCTTGGTTTTCGGAGATCGTGAGCAACTCGCGCACGCGCTCGTCGGGCAACACGGGCTCGATCGAGACATTGGCGGCGCCGGGGGAAATGCGGTAGCGGCTGCTGAGTAGTTCATAGAGGGAGCCGCCGAGGTCACTGCCGTTGATTCCCGGCACGAGCGCCTGCGGAATCCAGACAGTTTCTACGGCCATCGCTTCACCGCTGCCTAAGCGCAGGCGGGTGAAGCTGACAACGGGGTCACCGGGGGAGATCTGGAGTTGGGTGGAGATAGCGGCGTCGGCAGGGGAGACCCGGTAGGCCAGAAGGCGAGCCCCTGGTTCTAAGCCGCGGTCGCGCATGTCTTGTGAGAACGAGGTGAGGCCGAGCAGGCGCACGAACGGCTGCGGGGTCACGTAGGTGCCTGAACCGTGGCGTCGTTCGACGAGGCCTTCGGCAACGAGCGCATCGACGGCACGTCGGATGGTCATGCGGGCAACGCCCCAGCGGGCGCTGAGATCGCGCTCGCTCGGCAGGCTCTTGCCCACCTCTGTCGACGCTACGAGTTCTCGCAAGCGTGCTCTCAGGGTGTGTCTGGTGGATTCCTCGACAACGGTCACACTCTCATTAGAGCCCATTTCTGCGCCCCTGGTAAAGAGTTGATTAGACCACTTCGGGGTACATTTGGGCGAAATATGCCCGAAACATACCCGTAAATCGGGGAATGAAGCGCATAACTTCTGGGCTCAGGAGGAGTGTCGTAGACCACTCCGTGGCCGACGCGAGACCTCCAAACTAGACCAGTTGACGTGGGGGATATGGTGAATCCATGAGTCATATTCGGCCTGCGGGCCTCTACGACCTCCCCGGAACCTATCGTGTCTGTCTCCAGACGGCGGATGCCGGGGGCGATGGGAGCGCTCTCTTCGCGAACCCCGATCTGCTCGGTCACATCTACGTCGGCCCGTACCTCGTCGGAGCCCCCGATTTCGCCTGGGTGATTGCGGATGAACTCGGAGTCGCCGGCTACGTGCTTGGCGCCGCAGACACTCGCCAGTTCGAAGCATGGCAGGAGCGCGAATGGTGGCCCGTGTTGCGCTCCCAATACGCGCCGACGGCCGGGGCTTCTCTCGACGACGAACTCATCTCTCACCTGCACACCCCGGTTCTCGCCCCCGACTCGGTGGTCGCGAACTATCCGGCGCACCTCCACATCGACCTCCTCCCGCGTGCGCAAGGGCGAGGTTTCGGGCGATCGATGCTGGAGACGCTCTTTGCGGCGCTGCGCGCTCGCGGTGTGACTGGCATCCACCTGGATGTGGGCGAAGACAACCACAATGCGATCGCCTTTTACCGCCACCTGGGTTTTGTGGAGCTGGCTCGAGGCGCTGACTCGATTTATCTGGGAATGGAACTGTCGTGATTCTGCCGGACTCAACTGCTACCCCGCTTCGAGGCGGACCGACGTTACGGTGGGGCGTCCTCGCGCCGGGTGGGATCGCCACGGATTGGGTCGCGGCGATGCACGCCAACACCGATCAACGCGTTGTTGCTGTTGCCTCGCGCTCCGCCGACCGTGCCGCAGAGTTTGCCCAGAAGCACGGCATCGAGCGCAGCTACGGCAGCTACGAGCAGTTGGTGGCCGACCCCGATGTCGACATCATTTATGTGGCCGCTCCGAATGTGTTCCACCGGCCGCTGGCTTTGCTGGCGATTTCGGCGGGCAAACACGTTCTCATTGAGAAGCCGCTCGGCGTTGACGCCGCTGACGCCCACGTGATTGTGGATGCGGCCCGTGCTGCCGGCGTCTTCGCCATGGAAGCGATGTGGACCCGCTTCTTGCCGCAGACGACGATCATCTCGCAGCTACTGGAGGCGGGCGAACTCGGTGACCTTAAAGTTGTCACCGCCGACTTCGGCGCCAACTTCGGAACCCCCGCCGGGCAACCAGTGTTCGATCCGACCATGGGCGGCGGTTCGCTGCGCGACATCGGCATCTATGCTGTCTGGTTTTCCCGGTTCGCGCTCGGCGCTCCCACTGCAGCGTTCGCTCGGGGGCGGATGCTCGACACCGGCGTCGACGCGCAGGCGGCGATGATTCTCGACCACGCCACCGGTGCCCAAGCCGTGTTGCACACGACGATGGAGGCCGACACTCCCACGGAGGCCCGCATCAACGGCTCCCGTGCTCGTGTTGAAGTGCTCACCCCGTTTTACGCGCCGCACGGTTTTGCCGTCGTGCGCGACGACGAGCGCACCGAGTTCACGGATGGCACGGGACTCCGTGGCCGCGAGGGGCTGTCGTTTCAGACCACGGCGATTGCTCAGCACATTGCGGAGGGGCGCACGGAAGCGCCCGAGCATCCGCTGGATGTCTCCGTTGCAATTCTGGAGACGCTCGACACGATGCGGGCCCAGATTGAGGCCGGTTAGTGGCTTAGCGGGGCTATGGGGCTAGCGGGCTCAGTAGGGCTAGCAGGTTCAGCGAAAACTGGCGGGGCCAAGCGAATCCCCAAGCGGGCCATGCCGGTTCGGCGACACGGCCCGCGCGGCGGGGCTAGGCGGCCGCTTTGGCGCGCGACAGGTCGACGAACAGGTCCGTGTTGAACTTGTAGGCGGCGAGTACTTCGTCGATGACGCGGTCACGCTCGGCGTCATCCCACTCGACAGCATCGAGCTGGTCGCGGTACGTGATTTTGAATTCTTTAGGCTTGGCGATCTGGTCGAAGAGGTAGAAGCCGACACCGTTGGTGTCGAATCCGAACTGGCGCTGCATGAGGGTGCGGATAACCTGGCCGCCCGAAAGGTCGCCGAGGTAACGGGTGTAGTGGTGAGCGATAAAGCCGCCAGCCCAGTCTTCGGCGGCAACCTCGCGCACGCGGGCGGCGTAGGCGGCAGCCGTGGGAAGAGGGGCGATCTGGTCGCGCCAGTCGGCACCGATCAGAAATTCGAGATCCGCTTCGATCGCGGGCAAGCGGGTGAGCTGCGAGGTGATGAACGGGGCAGCAACCGGGTTGCCGGCGAAGTGATCGGCGGCGGCTTCGATCGCTTCATAAATGAAGTAGTGCTGAGCGACTAGCGCGATGTAATCCTCGCGGGTTCCCTTGCCCGTCATGAGATCTTTCATGAAGTCGGCACCTTCGCTGTCGCCGTGGCTTGACCAGGTGCGCTCACGGAGTGCTTGCGAGAAAGGAATTACAGCCACGGAGTCTCCTAGAAGGGGGTTAGGTGACCCTCACTCTAGTGCGGCGGTTTATTGCCCGGCATCATCCAAAAGTTGGTTAATCGCTCCGGAAAGCAGAATGCACCGGGGGAGAATCCACAGCGGAAGAGTGCACCGCGGAGTGGCTAGTGGCCGACGTGGCTGGGGATGTCGAACAGGTCATCCACGTCATTGCCCTCCGTCGCCGGCCCATTGATGGTGGCGAGGGCAGTGAGGGTGAGAACGAAAACCACGAGTGCGCCCACCACGAGGGCGGTGATGTACCGCGCAACGCTCGGGGCGGAGGCAGTGGCGTCGGTGCCGTCACTGACGCGACGGAAGTGCCGCGCAAGCGACCCCGCTACGAACAGCTGGAGCACTGCGGCGATGCCCCAGGGGGCGACATCCAACACCGATCCGAGCGCACCGATGTGAAAAGTGGATGCTGCTGCCACCAGTGCTCCCCACGCGACGAGCGGTGCCAGCGCAACGACGATCGCGGCGCGAGGTGCCGGCAACTGGTCACGAGTGAAGGCGAGCAAGCCCCATCCGAGTTCGAGAATGCCCAGGATGCCGAGGGGAAGCGCAAGCCCGACGGGCGCGCCAATGATGAGCGCACAGTGAATAATGCCGACGCCCGCCGCGGCGAAGGCGAGCCAACTGCGACTGATGGCGGACACTCGATACCTCTCTGGCGCTCGAGCTTCACCCGATCACGCTGTCGCCAGCAGTTTAAGCGCTGACGCCGGTGGCGCGCTTGTCGGCGCCGATGCCGACGAGGAGCAGAATGACGGCCGCACCAAAGTGCAGGGCATTGTCTGCTGCGTTGAGCGCGAGCACGTTGTAGGCGGAACCGACGAGCATCAGGCCCGCAAACCCGAGAACAAGAAAGGCGAAGCCGAGGGCCGAGTTGAGGGCGCGGGCGGCCGCACGGTTAGAAAGAGCCGCAAGAAGCAGGGCAGCACCAACAATGATGTGCACCACGTTGTGGAAACCGTTCACGCTGAAGACGTCGGCCAACAGCGCGCCTTCGGTTGCAAAGAACTCGACTCCGGTGGTGACCAAGAATCCGAGCAGGCCGAAGAGAACGAAGAACGCTCCGACGATAGCTCCGAAAATGCGGTTGGGTGATCGAGTCATGTGGTGCCCCCTTGTGCGCACACTAGGTGAGTGCGCATCGTGTGCTCTCTATTCGTACTCGCACTAGAGGGGGTTTGGCTAGGGCAGGCGTAGGTGAATTTTCCCCATGAGCCGCAGTGCTGCAGAGCCGTAGTGCCACAGAGTCGCAGCGCCGCAGCACGATTGCCGGATGCCGCAGCAACGCTAGCTGTGAGGTCGAGCCTCAACACCCAACTTTTCACACGCGGCGTCGTACAGTTTCACGATCTCATGGCGGATCTCCGCGCGCTCGCTGATCTCCGTGCTCCACGGCACCGTCACGTGGTGTTCGATGCCGTCGACATCCGAATACTGCCACGTGCCCTCGGTGCCGTCGAGCGACACCATGGCCGCAGAAATGGCGGAGGATTCTGCGAAGGCACGCACAATGAGCAGATTGTCATCGTTGTGGTCGCTGTTCATATGGGCGAGTACTGCGGACACAATTTCTTCACTGAAAGTAGTCACGGCTCTACGGTAGCGGGGAGTCGTTGGGTTTGGGGTTGTTCCATACCCTAGAGGGGTATAGCGTGGCGCCCATGGATGGAATGACCGAGCACGACACGCAGACCTCCCACAAGCAGCACTCTGGCCACTCTGGCCACTCTGGCCATAGCGATCATGTCGCGCAGTTCCGCCGCCTGTTCTGGATCATGCTGGTCATGGCAATCCCAGTTGCCGGGTTCAGCATGATGTTCGCCCAGATTCTCGGCTACACGCTGCCCGAGAACATGGTCGTGCAGTGGATCTCCCCCGTGCTCGGCACCGTCATGTTCGTCTGGGGCGGCAAGCCATTCCTCACGGGCGGTTTTTCTGAGTTGAAAGCCCGTAAGCCGGGAATGATGCTGCTGATTTCTCTGGCGATAACCGTCGCGTTCGTTGCATCATGGGCATCCACTCTCGGCCTCATCGCGGCCGAGCTCGACTTTTGGTGGGAGCTCGCGCTACTCATCGTTGTGATGCTGCTCGGTCACTGGGTCGAGATGCGGTCGCTGGCTCAGACCTCCAGCGCGCTCGACTCTCTTGCCGCTTTGCTTCCGGATGAAGCGGAGAAGGTTGAGGGCGACGACTTCGTCACCGTGCCGCCGGCTGACCTCGTGGTGGGCGACGTCGTCATCGTGCGCCCCGGCGGACGAGTGCCCGCCGACGGCGAAGTGATTGACGGTTCAGCCGAGGTGGATGAGTCGATGATCACCGGAGAGTCGCAGCCGGTTAAGCGGGGCCTGGGCGACCGCGTCGTGGCGGGAACCGTTGCGACCGATAACTCGATCCGGGTGAAGGTCACCGCGATTGGCGAGGACACGGCGCTCGCGGGCATCACGAAGCTCGTCGAAACGGCGCAAAGCTCGTCGTCACCCGCGCAGCGCATCGCCGACACCGCGGCGGGCTGGCTGTTCTGGTTCGCTCTCGGTGCCGCGGCGATTACCGCTACAGTGTGGACGCTCGCGGGGAGCCCCGATGATGCGATCGTGCGCACCATCACCGTGCTTGTGATCGCGTGCCCGCATGCTTTGGGTCTTGCGATTCCGCTTGTCGTCTCGATTTCTACCGAGCGTGCTGCTCGCGCTGGGGTGCTCATCAAGGATCGTCTCGCTCTTGAAACCATGCGCAAGGTTGACACTGTGTTGTTCGACAAGACTGGCACCCTCACCAAGGGCGAGCCCGCTGTCACGCACGTGGTCGCTGTCGGGGAGTCGAGTGACGATGAGGTGATTCGGCTCGCTGCCGCCGCAGAGTTCGACAGCGAGCATCCGCTGGCCAAGGCCATTGTGACGGCAGCGAAAGATCGTGACCTCGACCGGGCGACAGCCTCACAATTCAGCTCGTCGAGCGGCGTAGGTGTCGAAGCCACCGTCGACGGAGCCACCATCAGCGTTGGTGGACCGAGCATGCTCCGCCAGCACGACCAAACCGCGGTCGAGGTGACCGCGACGTGGGCGGCTGAGGGCGCAATCATTCTGCACGTGCTCTCGGACGGGCACGTAATTGGTGCGATCGGTCTCGCGGATGAAGTGCGCGAAGACTCCCGCCAGGCTGTCGATGCACTCCACGATCGTGGCATCACCGTGGTCATGATCACGGGCGACGCGGATGCCGTTGCTCAGTCAGTAGCCGCCGAACTCGGCATCGACCGGGTGTTCTCGGGCGTGCATCCCGAAGACAAAGCAAGCAAAGTCGCCGAACTGCAGAAGGCAGGCGCCACTGTTGCCATGGTCGGTGACGGCGTGAACGATGCGCCGGCCCTTGCGCAGGCGGATGTCGGAATCGCGATCGGCGCCGGAACTGACGTAGCGATCGCTTCCGCCGGCGTCGTGCTCGCCAGTGACGACCCGCGCTCAGTGCTTGCCGTGATCGAACTCTCGCGCCGCAGCTACGGCAAGATGCGCCAAAACCTATGGTGGGCTGCCGGCTACAACCTCCTCGCAGTGCCGCTCGCCGCTGGCGTGCTTGCACCTATCGGCTTCGTGCTGCCCATCTCGGTGGGCGCGCTACTGATGTCGGCCTCGACCGTTGTTGTCGCGGCGAACGCGCAGCTCTTGCGTCGCCTCGACCTGCGGCCCGAAGCTGTTATCGCGCGCAAGGACTGAGTCAGTGCTGCGCTAGATCGGACCGCAACTTGACGGCGGTGTAGGTGCCGAGGCCAGCGGCTGCAAGTAGTGCGACACCGACAATCCAGGGCGTGAGGGACAACAAAAGTGGAAGATCAGCGCCTAAGAGCGCCGCATTGAATATCAAGGGAAGCGCGATTGCTCCGATAGCGCCGCCCGTTGCTGCCGCGATCGCCTGAGGTCGTATGGCCGGTGTGCGTCGGCGAACAACAAGACGCATCAGGATGGCGCCCAATGCACAGCTCACGCCCCATGCGGCACCGCCGATGAGGGCGACTATGAAGGGGTAAAACCAGAACCTGAGATCGAACTCAGAGCGAAAAAGAGCGGGAACGATCCACCCGAGAAGGAGCAGTAGCGCGATCAGAGGCCCTGCCATCAGACTCATGAGAAGCAGCCCGTTCCACAAATCGCGGTCGAGGATGAAGCGCCGGAGGGCACTCTTCGGAGCATCGTCTACTTCGTTGTCTAGTGTCATCCGAATGGCGTGAAGCCCGGGGCTGCGTGGGCAATCGCGGTGAGAACGCCGAGGATGATCAGGAGTGCGCCCAGCATCCCAATGTAAAGCGGGGATGGCGCGAGCGGAGAGTGGGGGTTGTACCGGGGGAGCCAATCCTCGACGGCCGAAATCCAGAAAGCGAAGAGCGGGCGGCGCACGACGACGAGGGCAACGCCGGCCACGATTAAGCCAATGATCAAGAGAAGCTGATCCCACGCGAGACCATTCATATGGCCGGAAACCTTTCGCTAGACACGGGACTGGACGCCACCGCTGGCGAGCACGCAACTGGTCTCAGTAATAGCAGACTGCGGACTCGAGAGCTACCCACAAACAACTGTTGGCACCCACCGATGAGGCATACCTGCTATTCGCCGTGATGCTCGAGGTCGACATGGGGGAACGTTCGCTCTCCCCATCGACCTCAACACACGCTCAACGGAACGTGCGTCACGGATTCTTTGGGAACATCTCCGTGAGCTCGTGAAGGTACTCGGGCACTGGTCCAATGAGCGAGGACGCTAAGAGCTGCCCTGTTTCGATGGACAACCCATCTGTGGTGGCGAACTGACGGGCCGCTGAAGGCGATGTCCACCACTCGATCACAACGAGTTGTGATGGCTGGCCGATCACGGGGTAAACGTTGAAAGAGATACAACTTTCTTGGCCCCGAACGTTCGGTATCTGCCGTTCGTACGCAGCGATGACCGCGTCTCGCAGGCCCGGCTTGAAGTCGAACACCGCAATCGCCACGAGTTCGCCTGGTTCAGCGGAGCGAGAAACTTCATCGTCCTCACTGACAATCGCGTCCTCTAAAAGGAACGCGACCGGAGGTTCGACGAGACCCTTTTCGGCGACTTGCATCAGAGCGACCTCGTAGGACTGCGCTCGGTGGAACTCCACCGCGTCGGCGTCTACGAACCGCTCATCCCCGTAAAACAAGTCGGGATCGTGGCGATCCTCGTACAGGCGGATCCCAAGACACCCTTCTTCCTCAACAGAGCCGGTGCGGACCCCTAGCAGCGCGGCCTTCACCTCAGCGCGAAACTCAGGCTTAGCTCGGAAACAACCAAGAACGTGAACCATGATTCTCCTCTTTGGGTCCAGACAGCCCCATGACGGAGCAGTGGGGCCAGCGTATCAAGCACATCGAAAAACTGATGTGGGTCGCGTCGCGTCGCGACGTCAACACACTACGTCTGCTACCGACGCCCCAGCGACCAGCGGGAATGCGGTCGAGGATTGCCTTTGAGCGGTGGGGGTCGTCTTGCAGCGCCTGGGTGTTGTCGGTCGCGTTGTAGCCGGGGGCGATCGCATTGACGGTGATGCCCTTGCCAGCCCACTCGTTCGAGAGTGCCTTCGTGAGACCGGCGATGGCCTGCGTGAGCGTGAACTGGCTCGACAGGTTCACCTGGATGACCCGATCCCACAGCTCGGTGGGGTGCTCGGCGGCGGGGGCGCGCTCGATGGTTCCGGCATTGTTGACGAGGATGTCCACATTGCGGGTCGAGAGAGTCTCGCCCAACGCGGTTACGGCCGGGCGTGCATCCCGAAGACAAAGCAAGCAAGGTCGCCGAACTGCAGAAGGCAGGCGGCACCGTTGCCATGGTCGGTGACGGCGTGAACGATGCGCCGGCCCTTGCTCAGGCGGACGTCGGAATCGCGATCGGCGCCGGAACTGACGTAGCAATCGCTTCCGCTGGCGTCGTGCTCGCGAGCGACGACCCGCGCTCAGTGCTTGCCGTGATCGAACTCTCGCGCCGCAGCTACGGCAAGATGCGCCAAAAGCTGTGGTGGGCTGCCGGCTACAACCTCATCTCGGTGCCCCTCGCTGCTGGCGTGCTTGCTCCCATCGGCTTCGTGCTGCCCATCTCGGTTGGCGCGCTACTGATGTCGGCCTCGACCGTGGTCGTTGCCGCCAATGCTCAGCTGCTGCGCCGGCTCGACCTGCGGCCCGAAGCGGTTATCGGCAAGGACTAACCAGCGGCCGAGCTCTCACGGTGCGCGCGCTTCGGCGTCGCTAGCGCTTCGACAGCGCGTCGACGTCGCTGTGGCGTCGCTGTGGTTTCGTCGCCAGGGTGGTTTCAGGATTGGGGAGGGCAGTCCGCGGAATCGAAATCGTCGGGTTCAGCGCCGATGCTGTTCAGCGCCTTAGTGAGGACCGCTAATTCGTTCGCGTCGAGGCGGTCGAGCACGCGCCGACGGGCGCTGTCGCGGTGGCTGGGCCAGGCCTCTTTCAGACGTTTCAGCCCGACTTCGGTGAGTACGACATCCGCGCCCCGACCGTCGCTAGCGGAGCGCTCTCGGGCTACGAGCTCGAGGGCTTCGAGGCGGTTCACGGTGCGAGTCGCACCGCTGATGGTCATCGATAGCCGGGTGGCGACTTCGTTGATGCGCAGGCGCTGGCCTTCTGCCTCAGAGAGGTAGGTGAGGGCGAAGTAGTCGGTGAGAGGCAACTGCTGGTCGCGCTGAAGGTCAGCGTCGAGCACGCGCGGAACAACGCTAATCGCCCGCGAGAGTGCCTGCATTAGAGCCTTTTCGTCGCGGGTCATGCCGTTGTTGTGGTGAGCCATAACGCAATTGTACTTGATCAAGCAAGTAAGTGTTATAGTTGCCCAGTCAAGTAAATTCTCACCGAGCGACAGGCTCGAGATCGGTAAAGGCGAGACCATGAACGAACACGAAAGCGCGACCGCGGTAGTAACTGGCGCGGCGAGCGGGCTCGGCAAAGACATTGCCGAGGAGCTCGCAGCGAAGGGCTACACCGTGTACGGAACGACGCTCAGCAGTGAGCCGGAAAGCGGAAACCCGCGCATTGTTCTCTCCCGCGTTGACATCACGAACCCTGATGCCGTGCGTACCTGGGCCGCAAACGTCGCGGCCAAATCCGGGGGAAAGGTCAACGTGCTCATCAACAACGCGGGCATCCTGACTCCAGGCCCGCTTGAACTTGTGCCTCTTGATGCGATTCGCCAAGAATTCGAAGTCAACACCTTCGCGCCGCTCACCGTTGTCAACGCGTTCCTGCCGCAGCTGCGTGCAGCTCAGGGCCGAATCGTTCAGATCAGCACCATTTCGGCCGCATTCCCGATGGCGTTCAACGCGCCATCCGCTGCCTCCAAGATCGCCGTTGAAGCGCTGATGAAGGCCTACCGCACCGAACTTCACCGCTTCGGGGTTGAGGTCACGATTATCCAGCCCGGCAGCATGCTCACGGGAGGCCCCGCCAAATCGGCCGCTCTCCTCGGCCAACTCACGAACTCTCTCACCGATGACCAGCGCGAACTCTACGGCGAAGCTCTTGCCCGTTTTGCGGCTGGGTTCAACGACGGCCAAGCGAAGGGGCTCACTTCGGCGGCCGCAGCAGTCGAAGTTGTTGACATCGCCGAACGCACCCCTGCCCCCAGCACCGCCACGATCGGTGACGACGCTGCGCAGCTCGTGCAGTTCCTTAGCTCATCAACCCCCGAGGAGCAGGACGCCCTGCGTCTCACTCTTGCCTAACCAACACCACCTAACCCATCCCACCCATAGAAAAGGAAACAGATCATGATTGAAGCAGTAGACCCCACCGACGAGCGTGCCGTTCGTAACAAGAACAACCTCATCGACTTCTATGAGCAAGCGATCAACCAGAAGAACTCGGTTGAGGCGGCAAACAAGCTCGTCGCCGACGAATACATTCAGCACAACCCGCTGCTGCCGGATGGCGCTGCCGGACTCGGTGCCACCTTCGCTGCTCTCACGGCTGAGCGCCAGAACGCGCGCGTCGTCATCCACCGCATCATCGCTTCTGGTGACTGGGTGTGGGCACACGTCAACTTCCTCAACCTGTACAACGATGACGCTGATGACCTTGGCGTGGCCGGTGTCGACATTTGGAAGATGGACGCCGACGGCATTGCGCTCGAGCACTGGGATGTTCTCCAGCCCATCACGGCCGCGGTCAGCCCCGTCAACGGTCACGGAATGTTCTAACCGAACCCTGTTGCGGCAGTGCGCCGCGGATGTTGGCCTCGGTCGAACACCCGGCGTACTGCCTCTCTGTCTAAAATCTTTACCTCAGCATTGGAGCCCTCATGGACTACGGTCATCCGTTGAAATTCGGCGCATTTGTGACACCCGCGAATGCATCGCCGCAAGCACCCGTCGAAACGGCGCAGCTCGTGGAGTCTTTGGGCTTCGATCTCGTCACCTTTCAGGACCACCCTTACCAACCCTCGTTCCTCGACACCTGGACGTTGATCTCGTACGTTGCGGCGAGAACTGACCGCATCCACATTGCGCCGAACGTCATGAATGTTCCGTTGCGTAATCCCGCTGTCGCGGCGCGAGCGGCGAGCAGCCTCGACCTTCTATCGGGCGGGCGCATCGACATGGCGTTGGGGGCGGGAGCGTTCTGGGATGCTGTGGTCGCCATGGGCGTTCCGCGGCTCACTCCCGGAGAATCGATCACCGCACTCGAAGAGGCGATCGACATCATGCGGGGAATCTGGGATGCCGGAAATCGGCAACTTTTGCGCTTGGATGGCACCGTGCACAGCGTTCGCGGTGCCCAACGCGGACCGCTCGCAGCCCACGATATTCCGATCTGGATTGGCGCCCTCAAGCCGCGCGGCCTGCGCCTCATTGGTCGCAAGGCCAATGGCTGGCTGCCGTCGCTGGGGTATCTCCAGCCCGGAGATTTCGCGCGTGGCAACGCCACCATCGACAAGGCAGCAGTGTCGGCCGGCCGCGATCCTCGCGAAATTCGCCGGCTCGCCAACATCACCGTTCCTCAGACTGGTCTGGATGGCTGGGCTGAGCAGCTTGCAACGCTGGCGTTAGAAGACGGTGCGAGTACGTTCATCCTGGCCAACGACAGCGCGATGGTCTTGCAGCTCTTCGCCGAAGAAGTGATGCCTGCGGTACGCGAACTGGCCTCGGCGGAGCGAGCCCGCACGGGTCTTGAACCAGCCGAAGTGAAGAGCGCCGCAGCGGTCGCAGCGCGGCGAAGTGGGATTGACTATGACGCTGCGCCCGAGGGTGTGCGCGTCATCGAGCCCGGTGACTACAACTTTTCCAGCGTGAAATCCACCTACATGCGCGGCGGTTCCCCGGGTCTGGTGTTGCAGCCCACCACGGTGGAGGAGGTTGTCGAGAGCGTCGAGTTCGCGCGCACTCATCGCCATCTTGAGCTTGCTGTGCGCAGCGGGGGCCACGGTATCAGCGGCCGAAGCACCAACGATGGTGGCCTGGTCATCGATCTCAAAGAACTGAACTCGATCGAGATTCTCGACCGCGAAGCGAAGACTGTACGCATTGGGCCGGGCGCTCGGTGGTCTGACGTCGCGACCGTCTTGGGCGACGAAGGCTGGGCTTTGAGTTCCGGCGACTACGGCGGAGTCGGGGTGGGCGGGCTCGCGACGGCGGGTGGCGTCGGCTGGCTCGCACGTCAGCAGGGGCTCACGATCGACCATCTCATCGCCGCCGACATCGTGTTGGCCGATGGCTCGCTCGTGCACACCAGCGCTGAAGAGAACCCGGAGCTGTTCTGGGCCATCCGCGGTGCCGGCGCCAACATGGGAATCGTCGTCAGCTTCGACTTTGTGGTGGAAGAAGTCGCCGACATCGGATTCGCCCAGCTGGGTTTCGATCCCGGAAACATGCCGGAGCTGCTCGAACGGTGGGGTGCTGCGATGGAGGAAGCTCCCCGCGACCTCACGACCGAGCTTGCGATCGTTCGCCAAAACTCGGCGCCGTACGTTGGCGTCAACGTCTTGGGTGCTGTGGCGTCAGACGAACCAGACATCATCCTGAACCGCCTGCAGCCGCTCGCCGAAATCGCACCCCTCACCAGCCAATCCGTTCAGCTTCTGCCGTACAGCGCGCTGATGGGCAATACCAGCCCGGCACCACATTCCGGGCGGGGCGAACCCGTCTCTGCATCCGGCCTGATCGAGCACCTCACTCCAGACGTTGCCGAGGTGTTGGCGCGCTTCATCGAAAGCGGGGCCAGCACGTTCATTCAGATTCGCTGCGTCGGCGGTGCCGTCTCCGATGTTGCGGCGGATGCCACGGCCTACGCCCATCGGTCAGCAAACTTTGCGATCAGTGCGGGCAGCTCCAACGCCCAACGCCTCGCCAAAGAGTGGGCCAAGGTGAAGCCCTTTCTCAGCGGAACCTACTTGAGCTTTGAAACATCGCTCGACCCTGAGCGAATCCACGATGCCTTCCCGCCGCCGACACTCTCGCGACTTCGCGACATCAAGGCGCGCGTTGACCCGCAGGGGCTGTTCCGCGACAACTTCTCGGTGATTCCGGCGGCGCAGGCCTAACGCCGCCGGATGACGCGGTCACCCGAATAGCGTGAAGCTCGGGGCTGCGTGCGAAATCACACTGCCACTCGCCTGGTGCCGGATAATCCTCGACCGACGACAAGGGGCCCAGCTTTACTAGGCCCTGTTAGATCAGTGTGGTGAGAACTCCACCATCTGCGCGAACTGCCGCCCCGTTTGTTGCCGAAGACCGGGGGCTGGCTAGGTAAAGAGCAAGGTTCGCGATCTCAGTCGGGTCGATGAATCGCTGGAGAAGAGAAGTTGTGTTGCCGCCGATGATTGCGGCTTTCATGTCGTCTGCAGAGATCGCCTGTGCGGCAGCGATCTCGTTGACGGCGTTTGCCACGCCGTCGGAATAGGTTGGTCCTCCGAGGATCGTGTTTACCGTCACGTTTGTGCCGCGTGTGAGCTTCGAGAGCCCGTTGCTCAGGGCGAGGTTTGCCGCTTTAGTGAGACCGTAGTGGACCATGTCCGCGGGGATGTTCACTCCCGACTCGCTGCCGATAAATATGATCCGACCCGAGTTTTTTGCGATCATGCCGCCTAGTACATGCCGCGAGAGCCGCACACCACTCATGACGTTCACCTCGAAATAGTGTTGCCACTCTGAATCGGGAATGTCTTTGAAGGGTGACAGCTCAAAGAGCCCAACATTGTTCACCAGAATGTCGATGTCGCCTAGCTGCTCGAGCAGGTGTTCGGTCTCAGGGGCATCACTGAGGTCCGCGACGATCCCGGAGACGGTTCCGCCCGGTTCGGATGCTTGGAGTTGGGCAACTGCTTCGTGAAGCTTGGCTTCGCTCCGCCCATTAATCGTCACGTCAACGCCCTCGGCGAGCATCGCCTGGGCAATCGCGTAGCCGATTCCTTGAGTCGATCCGCTGATGAACGCCTTCTTGCCCCTGAGTTGCATATCCACAATTTCTCCTGCTCTCGATGAGTAACGACGAGCCCGTTTCACTTTCCCAAGCAAGTAAAACTGATCCTGATTGACTTTCTTGGTAAAGTCAAATTGCGGTGACTTCCCTCGATTTCAGGTAATCTTCAGCCATGACAGATCTCAGCCCTGCGCCAGCTTTCGACGATGAAAAGCTCGAGACCTGGGCGGCGTTGGCGACGCTTCTCGAGTGGCTGCCAGCAGCCCTCGATTCCCAGATGCAGCGCGACTCCGATCTCACGCACTTCGAATACGGCATTATGTTCGCACTTTCGGATGCCGCTGACTGCACCCTCCGGATGAGCACGCTCGCTACCTATTCGAACAGCTCGCTGTCGCGCCTTTCGCGGGCGGTTGCGCGGCTAGAGACCAAAAACTGGGTATGCCGTGTTCCCGACCCCAGCGATGGCAGATACACGCTTGCAAGCCTGACTGATCGCGGTAGAGAAAAGGTCGAACAGGCAACCCCCGGCCACGTTGAACTCGTGAGCCGCCTTGTTTTCGACGCCCTAACGCCGACGCAAACCCGGCAGCTGCACAACATCAGCCTACGAATCACCTCAGCTATCCGCGCCGAGGGTGGCTGGCAGCCATGATGAGCCGCCCCCGCTCAGGTGCTTGTTGGCTGGAGGTCTGCTCTTTCTGATGTTGAGTCGACAGAGCAGCCGGACATCGATGTCGCAGTCTTATCCGTCGTTCTGCTCCGCATTGGCCGGTGTGTGGGTCGGGAAGTCTGTCTCTCCGATGCCGCCGGGTCCGTAGAAAGCTTCAATAAACCCACGCGCTTCAGCGACCAGTTCGCTTGCGGTGATCTGAGCAGAAGATCGAGCCACAGTGAAACCGTACGTTCCTCCGGCTGGACCGTTGAGCCAATTTAAGTCGTAACTCATTGCTCCGCCCGGTTGAATTCGCTCGCTGATTCGGAACAACTCACCCCGAATCTCGACTTCGAATGAATCCATTACGCGATTCTAGGCTCGATAAGCGCGAGCTCGACCCGGCAGCCACGCGAACGCCGTTGCGATTAACGGCCGGTGACCTGCTGAAGCGGTACTCATTGCACTAGATAATGCTATATTTGTATAGCATCCAGAGGAGGATTCCATGCCGCAAATCAATCTTCGCGTTGACGATGAGACGGAGCATCGCCTGCAGAACTTGTCTGCGCGCACTGGCCGGTCGAAAACTTTTTATGCGACCGAGGCATTGACGCAATATCTGGACGAGAACGAAGACTACCTCCTGGCAAAAGATGCACTCGAGGAATTCACTCAGTCCAATGACGATGCGATCGACCTTGCTGACGTGGTCTGGCCTGCGTGAGCTACGCGATCAGATTCACCCCGAAGGCAGCGAAGCAAGTTACAAAACTCGACCCCACGGCAGCGAAGCGCATCCGTGGCTTTCTTGAACAAAAACTTGCTCGCCTCGACAACCCGCGGTTGCTCGGCAAAAAGCTCGTGAACGAGGAGTTCTGGCGTTATCGAGTCGGTGACTACCGCATCCTCACAGCTATCGACGACGATCAGATTCTCATCCTCATCGTTGAGGTTGCACACCGTCGTGAGGTCTATAACAAGCTCTGAACACAGAAGCACTCTTCGAAGACGCCAAGACAAACAGTTCGGTCGCGCGAGGGGTGCATCACGGCACGTTCTCGGCATCTCCAGAAACAACTGTTGGCACCCACCGACGAGGATGGATGCCAACAGTCTGCTGGGGAAGAACTAGCGGCCGAGCCAGCCGCCATCTACGTTGAGGATGGCGCCCGAGACGTAGTCGGAGGAGCGCGAGGCGAGGAACACGGTGGCACCCGCGAGGTCGCTGCCGACGCCCCAACGACCAGCGGGGATGCGGTCGAGGATTGCCTTCGAGCGGTCGGGGTCGTCTTGCAGCGCCTGGGTGTTGTCGGTGGCGATGTAGCCGGGGGCGATCGCGTTGACGGTGATGCCCTTGCCCGCCCACTCATTCGAGAGTGCCTTGGTGAGGCCGGCGATGCCCGACTTTGCTGCGGTGTAGCCGGGAACGTTGATGCCGCCCTGGAAGCTGAGCAGCGATGCCGTGAAGATGATCTTGCCGCGACCGCGCTCAATCATCGAGCGGGCGATGGCCTGCGTGAGCGTGAACTGGCTCGACAGATTCACCTGAATGACCCGATCCCACAGCTCGGTGGGGTGGTCGACGGCGGGGGCGCGCTCGATGGTTCCGGCATTGTTGACGAGGATGTCGACGTTGCGGGTCGATAGGGTTTCGCCCAGCGCCGCTACGGCATCCGGGTCGGCAAAGTCGCACGCGATGCCCTCGAAAGTGCGGCCGTACGAGGTGACTGCCTTTTCGATGTCGCTGCCCGAAGCTTCGATCGTGGCGCTGACGCCGATGATGTTCGCGCCGGCGGCGGCGAGTGCCTCGGCCATGGCGAAGCCGATTCCGCGACGGGCGCCGGTGACGACCGCGGTGGTTCCGGTGAGGTCAAACATGCCGTTCACGGGGTTGCCTTTCTCTGTCGTGCTCACTTTTGGCCCGCGACATCCACGAGAATCTTCATCGCTTTGCCGGCGGCAAGGTCAGCGAAAGCTTCGCTGGTTTGCGACAGCGGCACAATGCGCGTGATCAACAGATCGGCCGGGATGACGCCACCATCAAGCAGTTCAATGGCCTTTTCGAAGTCGGTGCGCTGGTAGACGCGCGCTCCCATAATCGTGAGTTCGCGCCAGAAGACGCGCTGCAGGTTGATCTCGCGAGGCGTGGGGTGGATGGCGACAACCACGAGAGTTCCGCGCACCTTCGCGAGGTCGGTGGCGCCGAGCACGGCCGCCGCAGCACCCGAAACTTCGAAGACCACGTCGGCACCGGCATCCGCGGTCCACTCGTTGACCCAGGCGACCTGATCAACTTCGAGAGGGCTGAGGGTTGTGAAGCCGAGGGCGTCGATCTGAGCACGGCGGGCAGCATCGATTTCGATGACGGCAACCTCAGCGCCAAACTCGCGTGCGACGGAGGCGATGAGAACACCGATGGGGCCGCCGCCGATAATCACGGCCTTGTCGCCGGGCTTCAATCCCGAACGGCGAACATCGTGCACGGCAACAGCGGTGGGTTCGACGAGCGCAGCGTGATCGAGGCGCAGCTCGGGCGGCAACGCAACGAGCGTTTCGGCGGGAACATTCCACTTGCCCTGAAGGGCGCCGGGGGAGTCGATGCCGATGAAGTCGAGGTTCTGGCAGATGTGCTGGTTGCCGGCGAGGCAGGCGGGGCAGGTGTTGTCCCACGAGAGCGGCATGACCGTGACGTGGTCGCCGACGTTCCAGCCGTCAACGCCGTTACCGAGAGCGGAAATGGTGCCGCTCATCTCGTGACCAAAGGTCAAAGGCATTTGCACGCGGGCATCCATATTGCCGTGCAGGATGTGCATATCAGTGCCGCACAGTCCGTTGTAGGCGACCGCAATTTGAACTTCGCCGGCGGCCGGAGGCTTCGGTTCGTACTCTTTGACCTCAAGGCGTTGCTCGCCTACATAACTCACGCTCAGCACTGGTGCGCTCCTTTGCGATTAGTGGTGCGCGCGGGTCGAGTGGAAGCCGGATGCCGGAATGCGGCCCGTCTGAAGCACTGTTTCCCTTGCGCCTATTTCTGCGTCATACTAGCATGATCAAACGATTGTTCACGAGTATCTACAGAAGGCTGAACAGCAATGACTGACCACCACGGCGCACCAACGGAGTCTGCGCCACTGGACCGCCCCCTCGAGGGAATCCTTGTTCTGGACTTCAGCCAATTCTTGGCCGGACCAGTCGCAGCGATGCGTCTCGCCGACCTCGGAGCCCGCGTCATCAAGATCGAACGCCCCGGCACGGGAGACATCGGTCGCACCCTCGCTTTCGCCGGTCGCGAGTTCGACGGCGACACTGTTTCGTTCCACGCGATGAACCGCAACAAGGAGTCGATCACCGCTGACCTCAAGGTCGCCGACGACCTCGCCTACGTGAAAGAGCTCGTCGAGCGTGCCGACGTGATCATCCAGAATTTCCGCCCCGGCGTAATGGAGCGCATCGGGCTCGACTTTGAATCCGTGCGCGCCATCAACCCCGGCATCGTCTACGCCAGCGCGACCGGCTATGGCGAAGAGGGCCCGTGGAAGGATCGCCCGGGGCAAGACCTGCTCGCTCAGTCGATGTCGGGCATCCCGTGGCTCAACGGCTCGAAGACCGACGGCCCCGTGCCGGTCGGGCTCTCGATCGCCGACCACCTGATGAGCTGCCACATCGCCCAGGGAGTGACCGCGCTTCTCGTGCGCAAGTTCCGCACCGGCAAGGGCGGCCTCGTGCAAACCAGCCTGCTCGAAGCGATGCTCGACCTGCAGTTCGAGCTGCTGAGCACCAAGCTCAACGACGACAGCATCACGGTGCAGCGCCACGGCGAACACTCGGCTCACGCTTTTCTCGCGGCGCCGTACGGCACGTATCCCACCACTGATGGTTACATCGCGATGGCCATGAATCCGCTGCCGAAACTGGGCGACCTGCTTGGCATTGCAGAACTCAGCGCCATGCTCGACCCGCAGCTCGCCTGGGATCGCCAAGAGTATGTCGAAGAAGTTCTCGCCGCGCACTTCGCGACCGGCACCACCCAGCAGTGGCTCGACATTCTCGATGCCGGCGACGTGTGGTGCGCTCCCGTACTCACGCTCGACGAACTGCTGGCCTCGGGCGGTTTCGAAGCGATTCGGATGACGCAGCCCGTCAGCCGCGGAGGCAACGACCTGTTGACCACCCGCAGTCCCATCCGCGTTGACGGCCAGATTCTCACGAGCACTAAAGCGGCCCCGACTCTCGGAGAAGACAACGACAGCGTGCGGGCCGAGTTCCCGTCGCGCGCTGCTGCTGCCGCCGGTGCCGCCAGCGCTGCCGGTGCCGCTCCCGCCGCAACCGCAACGCAGGAGGCCTCCGCATGAGCCCGACCGTCATCCGCGGAATGACCTGGGAACACGAGCGCGGCTGCGGCAGCGTCGTGAAGGCCGCCGAAGCGTATCGCTCGGTTGCTCCCGATATTGAGGTGCAGTGGGAGTACCGCTCACTGCAGGCTTTTGCCGACCAAGATCTGGAGAGTCTGGTTGAGCAATACGACCTGCTCGTGATCGATCATCCGCACATTCCGGTTGCGGCAGAAGACAAACTCTTCACGCCGCTGAACGGGCGCGGCTTTGACGCCGAGTTGGCCACGCTGGCAACGCAGTCGGTGGGCCGTTCGCACGAGTCGTACCAACACCTCGGCCAGCAGTGGGGCCTCGCGCTCGATGCTGCCGCGCAGGTTGCCGCGTACCGCCCTGACCTTCTCGAGGCACCGCCGCGCACCTGGCCTGAGGTGATCGCGCTCGCCGAAGAAGGCCGGGTACTGTGGCCGTTCAAGCCCGTCGACTCGTACTCGAGCCTCATCACGATTGCGGCAGGACTCGGCGAAGACCCGATGGCGACGCCCGGTGTCTTCCTCTCCGAAGACGTGCTGACCCGCTCGATGGAACTGCTCACGCGTCTGGCCCGCTTGGTGCCCGCCGACAACGCCGGCTTCAACCCGATCCAAGTTGCTGATGTGCTCGCCGAGAGCGACACCTTCGCGTACTCGCCGCTGCTCTTCGGCTACACAAACTATTCGCGTGCCGGCTACCGGTCGAATCGCGTTCAGTACATCGACATCCCGAGCTCGACGCGCGGCCTTGCCGGTTCGCTGCTCGGTGGGGCCGGAATCGCGGTCTCTTCACGAAGCAAGGTCATGGATGCCGCGATTGCGCACGCCTTCTGGCTCGCCTCGGGTGACGTGCAAGAGAGCTCGTATTACGACGGTGGCGGCCAGCCCGGCAATGCGGTGGCGTGGGAAAGCGCGCGCACCAACGCCGACAGCCTCGACTTCTTCACGGGAACACGCGCGACGCTCGAAGGTGCCTATATGCGCCCTCGCTTCGCGACCTACATCGAACTACAGAATGCGGTCTCCCCGCTCGTGACCTCAGCCCTCCTGGGCGAAATCACAATCGCTGAACTACGCGAACGCCTCGATGAGGGCGTCGCAGAATGGCTGGTGCGCTGATGCTCACGAAAGACCGCTGGTATGACGACCATGAGGTAGGCGAGCGCCGCGAAACCGTCGGCCGCACCATCACCGAAGCCGACATCGTGCTGCACGCTGGCCAGACCGGCGACTTCTTTCCGCACCACATGGATGCCGAATGGATGGCAACGCAGCCCGCCGGTCAGCGGATCGCCCACGGCACCCTCATCCTCTCCGTCGCGGTGGGAATGACGGCGGGCGACATCAACCCGCAGGCGATGAGTTATGGGTATGACCGCATCCGCTTCATCCGCCCCGTTTTTATCGGCGACACCATTCGAGTGACGGCGGAGATCAACGAGATGTCGTTGCACGCGAAGCGACCGGAGGAGGCGGGCTACCTGCACGAGCTGGTGACGGTAACCAACCAACATGGTGACACTGTGATGGTTCTTACTCATCTTTATTTGGTCAATCGACGTACCAGCGAGTAGTTGCCCGAATACACTGGCAACCATGGCTACCTTGAGTGATGTTGCGACCCGCGCCGGAGTTTCGGTGTCGGCGGTTTCCCGAGTGCTGAGCGAAAAGCCCGGCGTGCGGGTAAGCGTGGCAACCCGGCAGCGCATTCACGATGCCGCCAAAGAACTCAACTACCGCCCCAACTTCACGGCGCGGGCGCTCAAGTCATCGCGCACGCACGCGGTCGGCCTTGTCGTGCCCGGCGTCACGAACGCCATCTTCGCCGAGCTCATGCGCGGTGTCGAAGAGGAAGCCAGAACCAAGGATTACATGGTGCTGATCGCGAGCACCGAACGGTTGCCCGAGGGCGAAGAGTCCATCCCGCGCCTCATGGGCGAGGGCCGAGTCGATGGTGTTCTCGTGCAGTTCGGCGACCACTTGAGTGGCGACGACCTGCGCACCGTGACCGACAGCGGCCTGCCCGTGATCTCCATCAACACGATCAACCCCGGCAAGGGCGGTTCCGTTCGCGTTGAAGATGAGGCCGGGATGCGCCTGGCGACCGAGCACCTCATCGAACTTGGTCACGCCCGTATCGGCTACGCCGGCGGTGTGCCGACATCAGAGTCGGGCCAGCGTCGTCTCGCCGGGTTCATGGAAGCGATGGCGACCGCGAAGCTCACTGTTGAGCCCGAACTCGTCACCGACTTTGGTTACTACCCCAAGCAGGGTGCTCAAGCTTTGGATGCCATGGCCGAGCTCTCGACACCTCCCACCGCGGTGGTGGTGGCGAACATCAACGCCGCGCACGGTGTGCTTTCCGAAGCACGACGGCTGGGCATCCGCGTTCCTGAAGACATGTCGATCGTCGCGATGCACGACACCTGGACCGCTGAAATTGCGTGGCCGCCACTCACGTGTGTTCGCTTGCCCCTCTATGAACTGGGCCGCGCCGCGATGGCGAGCCTGTGGGACAACATCAACTCCGGCACCGCCGAAGACCGCGTTATCGCCGATCCAGCACCGGAGCTGATCGTGCGCGAATCAACTGCGCCACCCGCGCGCTAACACTCCCTGGAGAAACCACTAGTGAAGACCAGATCAACTCAGCGTGGACTTGAACTGACCGAAATCGGCCTCGGTGCCGCCCAGCTCGGCAACCTCTATCGCGAAACCACCGACGCCGAAGTCGAAGAGGGCGTAGCTGCGGCCTGGGATGCTGGCGTTCGCTACTTTGACACCGCCCCGCACTACGGGCTGGGGTTCTCCGAGCGTCGCCTGGGCGAACAGCTGCGCACCCACCCGCGCGACGAATACGTCATCTCCAGCAAGGTCGGCAAGCTTCTCGTGCCCAACCCCGGTGGAGAAGACCGGATGGATGACCAGGGTTTCGCCGTGCCCGCCGTCACCAAACGACAGTGGGATTTCAGTCGCGACGGCATCCTCCGCTCAGTCGAAGAATCTCTCGCCCGCACCGGACTCGACCACATCGATGTGCTCTACATGCACGACCCCGACGACCACTTTGAGCAAGCGTCGACGGAGGGCATCGCGGCTCTCATCGAGCTACGCGAACAGGGCGTGGTGAAAGCCGTCGGTGCGGGCATGAACGCGGCGGCGCCGTTAGCTGAGCTAATTCGCCGTGCGGACGTCGACCTCGTGATGTGCGCTGGCCGCTTCACTCTCATCGATGATTCGGCGCTCGCCGACCTGATGCCCCTCGCGCTCGAGCGCAACGTTGGCGTCGTTGTCGCCGGGGTCTACAACTCCGGGCTCTTGGGTCGAAACCGCCCCAGCCCCGATGCGACCTTCGACTACGAACCCGTGCCGCCGGCAATTCTCGAGAGGGCCAATCGGGTAGCTGACGCGTGTGAAGCCCACGGCGTGACGCTGCCGGAAGCGGCCATCGCTTACGTGCTGCGGCATCCGGCGGTCGTCTCGGTGGTGGTCGGCGCTCGCGGTGGCGACCAGGTGCGTTCAAACATTGAGCGCTACGAAACCGCGATGCCTGAGGGACTCTGGGCTGACCTCGAAGCTGCCGGGTTGGTTGCTGCGCTCTAACTTCGCGTGACGACCGCTCATTTACGGATGCGGTCTCACGTGCTTGTGATCAAACGATTGATCAGATACCGTGACCACTATCGCTCGCTATTAGAAATGAGGAGCCCTTTCCATGGGACTCACTGACACAGCCCTAACCATTACCGCCGTGCGCGCAGTGTTGCTTTCGCACCGGTACCAGCCCGGAGAAGAACTGACGTGGGTAGGTGGCACCATTTGGTCGTGGGATGCCGCGCTCGTCGAAGTAACCCTCTCTGACGGAACCACCGGAGTCGGAGAAGCGGGAGCGGGCATCATGGCCGCCGCCGCCGTGCCCGGAATCGTCGATGCCTTCCGCCCCTACGTTCTCGACCACGAGTTCGCTCACCCGCTCGAAGTTGCTGACCACCTGCGCGCGTACACCGCCTTCTGGGCGCGGGGCGGCATGCTCAACGGCGTTGCCGGAGCAATCGAAACCGCTGCCGTGGATGCCGTAGGCAAGCGCCTCGGCGTTCCCGCCTACGAGGTGCTCGGTGGCCTCAAGCGCGACTGGATCGAGTCGTACGCCAGTGGCGGCCTCGGCACCACGTTTGGCGAGGTTTCCGACTGGGCCGCGGCTCAGATCGAAGCCGGCTTTGGCACCGTGAAGTTCCGTGCCATGACCGATCCAGACACCACCATCAAGCTGCTCGACCACGTGACCGCGCTGCTGCCCGAGGGCGTGCAGTTCGTCATCGACGCCGTGCAGGCCTGCGCCTCTGACCCGTGGCCCGTCGACGAAGCGATTCGCGTCGGCAAGAAGGCTGCCGAACTCGGAGCCCGCTGGTACGAAGAGCCCTGCCAGGCGGATGACGTGGCGGGCTACGCCGCCGTGCGTGCCGCCGTCGACGTGCCGATCTCCGGTGTCGAATCCAACGGAACCGTGCGGGACTTCGCGCAACTGCTCGACGCCAACGCGCTCGATGTTGCTCAGCCCGACGTCACTTTCGTGGGTGGCCCGAAGGCCTTCGCTCAGGTCGCCGAGCTCGCTCACGCCACCGGCGTGAAGACCGTGCCTCACGTGTGGGGCAGCGGCGTCACGTTTGCCGCCAACCTGCACACCGTGCTTGCGAACCCCTACGTGGAGCTCTTCGAATACTGCACCCTGCCCAACCCGTTGCGCGAAGCAATGCGGGTGGAGGAGGTCGACTTCAAGGATGGCGGAATTGTGGCTCCGAAGGCTCCCGGCCTCGGCATCCAGCTGACTCCCGAAATCGAAGCGCAGTTCCCCTTCAGCCCTGGAGGTGGACATGTCATCCGCTAACGCCGTCAGCGCCGCCGCCAACGATTCAGGCTTCACGCCGCTGCCCGGTGACGAACGCCTGACGACCGCGATTCTCAGTGACTCGTGTGACGAATCCGGGCTGCGCAACCAGGTTCTCAACCAGCGTTTTGCTCCGATCACGCCCGGTTCGCGTGCCTTCGGGCGTGCCCGCACCGTGCGGTTCGCTCCGGCACTCGAGTCAGATCTCGACGATCCGTATAAGGAGTCGATCGACTTCATCGACGGCATCGGCGCTGGTCAGATGATCGTGATCGCCACCGACAACAGCAACGACTCGGGCTTCTGGGGCGAACTGTTTAGCGCGGCGGCCCTGGGTGCGAAGGCCTCCGGAGTCATCACCGACGGTAACCTGCGCGACACCGACAAGATTGCCGAACTCGGCTTTCCGTCGTTCTCGCGCTCGCGTCGCCCGATCGACTTCCGTGCCCGGATGCGCGTAATCGCCTCGGACGTTGTTGTCGAGTTGGCGGGGGTACTCATTGCTCCCGGCGACCTCGTGATGGCGGATGACGATGGTGCCGTGGTGATTCCGCGGGCGCACGAAGAGGAAGTTCTCACGCGCGCTCGTACGCGGGCGGCCAACGAATCGACGGTTCTGGCTGAACTGCTCGCCGGAGATTCGTTGCGCACCGTATGGGAACGGCACGGGATTCTCTAAACTAGCCACGAGTGAGAGGTAGTTATCGTGACTTTTCCAGTAATCGACGCCCATCAGCACATTTGGAACCCCCATCGGGCTCACTATGACTGGCTCGATGAATCCCTCGCCCCCATCAATCAGGTGATGACGCTCGATCAGCTCCTGCCCGAGTTGCGGGCTGCCGGCGTCGATTACACCGTTCAGGTGCAATCGGCCGACAACTTCGATGACACGCGCTTGATGACGGAGTGCGCGGCCGCCAACCATGAAGTCGCGGCGATCGTGGGCTACGCGCCCATCGATCGGCCCGAGCAGGCGGCCCGCACGGTGGAGTCGTGGGAGGGCGACACCCGCATGGTCGGGGTGCGCACTCTCATCCACAATCAGGAAGATCCGGAGTGGTTGCTGCGACCCAACGTCGATGAGGGGCTCACGGTGCTGGAACGCGCCGGGCTCACCTTCGACGTGGTCGCGGTGCTCCCTGAGCACTTGGCGATCATCCCGGAGTTGTCGCGGCGGCATCCGGAACTTCGTATGGTCATTGACCATTTGGCCAAGCCGCCCATCGGGCTTGCCGATCGTGAGCCCTGGCGGTCAGCAATTGCTGAGGCCGCCCAGAACCCGAATGTGTACGCGAAGGTCAGCGGCCTCTATTCGGCAGCGGGAGATCCGCAGCAGTGGACGACCGAATATGTGCGGCCGTTCTTCGATCGAGCTCTCGACGTGTTCGGCCCGTCCCGCCTGATGTACGGCGGAGACTGGCCGATTTCGGTGCTCGCCGGCGGCTATACCCGCGTCTGGCAGGGGCTCCAGCCCCTCTTTGACAGTGTGGATGCCGCTGACCGCGAGCAGTTGCTTGGCCGTACCGCTGCGGAGTTCTACGGCATCGATCCCGCTCGTCTCGGCCGCTAGCGCGCCGAAGCGGGCAGCAACAGATAACAGTTGAAAAACCTTTGATCAAACGTTTGCACAACTTCCAAGGTTGGTATAACGTTTGAGCACCGGAGAAACCGAGCCGTTCCAGCGGCTCGCAGCTCTCCACTACGAAGCAGTAGTAACCCTCACCAAGGAGTGTCAATGAAGACGAAGAGGTTCCTTTCCGCCAGTGCAGGAGTGGCCATTATTTCCGCCGCTGCACTCGTTCTATCCGGCTGTTCAGCTGATGGAGGCGCCACCGCCCCCGAGCAGACTGACTCGGGTGGAAAAATCACGGTATGGGTTGACCCGCCCCGTGTTCCCGCCGCAGAAGCTTTCCAGGAAGCTCACCCGGAGATCGAAATCGACGTTGTTCAGATTGACGGAACCGTCGGTGGACAGACGGTGAAGCAGGCTTTCGCGAACTTCGACTCCGCTGGCTCAGGATGGCCTGACGCCATCTTCTTCCCCTCCAACGACGACATCGCGTGGGCAACTGGTGCAGCCAGCAACTACGCAGCCGACCTCACCGATCTGCTTCCCGATGTCATCGATGGTTACGACCCCGCAGTGCTCTCGTTCTGCGACATCGATGGTCAGATCCGTTGCTTGCGTAACGACGCTGCCCCCGACGTGTTCTGGTACAACAAGGCCTTCTTCGACGAGAACGGCTACACGCTGCCCACCACGTGGGAAGGCTACGGCGACCTCGCAGTACAGATCGCTGCAGAGCACCCTGACAAGATCAGCGGATTCCTCGGCGACGCCTACGCTGTGAACCGCTACCTGCAGGCTGCAGATTGCCCCACGAACGACCGCCTCTCTGAGTCGGAAGTTCACATCAACCTCGATGACCCGAACTGTGTTCGTGCTAACGAACTGCTCACGCAGATGTATGACGGTGGCGCACTCACCACTCAGGGAATCTTCGACGGTGACGCCGCAGCAGCTGGTGTCAACATGGTTATGAGCCCGGGTGCTGTCTGGTGGGGTAACTACCTCTTCCGCGACACCTGGAAGATCCCGGCTGGTCAGATGAGCGCAAGCGCACCGTTGACCTGGGAAGGCGAATCAAGCCCGACCGCCGGTAACGAAGGTGGCGGCCTCTGGGGCGTTTCCTCGCACATCACCGGAAAGCAACTCGAGAACACGCTGACCTTCGCGACGTTCGTTGCGACTGACCCGGCCTGGCAGGTTGAGCTTTCGACCGGTCTTCCCGGTTATGGCCCGATCCAGGATGCCTGGCTCGAGAAGCTCGAAGCTGACGGCTACTTCGCCGATGTCGCCTCTGTTCAGCAGGCGTTCAAGGATGCCGCTGGCGCCGTAGCACCGTACTCGTACATGCTCTACGACACCGGTGCAGCCTGGACCGAGACGGTCAGCCCCACGCTGATTGCTGACGGATCCATCAGCGACGCACTCAGCACCTTCGGTACAGAACTCGTGAACCGCGCTGACTCGGTCGGCTACACGGTCACAGCCGAATAGAAGTACCCAGCTAGGCACAGCATGTGTGGGGGTTTCAGATCCTTGAGGCCCCCACACTCTGTTCCCACTCACAACTCATAGGCGAGGACTACATGAGCAGCTCAACGCTAACCACGAAAGGCACGGAGCCACCGGCTACCGGCCCCCGTGTATCCACCACACCCCGGCATCACCGCACCCGTCATGCAGAGTCACGCGGCGCGTGGATCTTGCTCGCTCCGTACCTTGCACTGTTCCTCGTTGCTGCTGCAATCCCCATCGGCTACGCCTTCTGGATTGCCCTGCAAAAAGCACCAACTCTCGTCAACCCGGCTAGCGGGTTCGGCGGTATTGACTCGTTCATTACGGTAATCACCGACTATCGGTTCTCCGGAACGTTCATCAACATCTTCTCCGTCATGATCGTGTGGTTGCCGCTCATGATGATCGGCATCGTCGGTTTGGCCCTGCTGGTTCACGCCAGCCCCGGTCGCTTCGGCTCCACGATGCGTTTCTTCTACTTCATCCCTGGGGCGTTGAGCGGAATCGCTAACTTCGTTCTCTGGGTTTACCTGCTCCACCCCACGCAGTCGCCCCTCGCCCCGCTGTGGCAAGAGGTCGGATTCGGCTCGCTCAAGGAGATCGTCACCGATAGCAATATGCCGATGATCCTCACCGGGATGCTTTTCTTCCAGGGCGTCGGAACGTGGATCATCGTCGTCAACGGTGGCCTCAACGGCATCCCCGACGAGATCTTCGAAGCCGCCAAGATCGACGGCGCCAACGCCTGGGACCTCGCGTGGCACATTAAGCTGCCGCTCATCCGCCCGTGGATCGGCTACGCGGCCCTCATGAACTTGGCCTACGGTTTCCAGCTCTTCCTTGAGCCCTACCTGCTTCGGCAAATCTCGTCGGGAGCGATAGCCGGTGAATGGGCGCCAACCCAGTTGGGCTACGCCTTCGCGTTTACTAACCGAAACTTTCCGGCCGCGGCCGCCCTGTCCATCATCCTGCTTGTCATTACCTTGAGCATTGGAGTCGTCATCGTGATGAAGAGCGGACTCTTCGGCGACGAGAAGGAGAAGAAGCGATGAGCAACAGCGCTCCCAATGTCGTAGGTGCCAAACACTGGACCCTCGGACGAATTGCCCGTATCACCGTCATGGTGGTCATCGCCGCCGCGTTCATCCTGCCCATCATCGGCTTCATCGCGATGGCCTTCCGCAGTCAAGAAGGCGTGCTGGCCGGCACCGATGGGTTCCTTGGTCTCGGCGGAATGTCCTGGGACAACGTCGTGTTCAGCTGGAGCCAGATCAACGGCTTCGGTCCTGGTGACGGAGGTCTCTTCACTCGCTGGGTCGGCAACTCGCTCGTCGTCGCCGTCATCGGTGGAGTGCTCGCCCTCGTCGCGGCCCTTCCGGCTGGCTACGCGCTAGCGCGGTTGCGATTCCGTGGCCGCAAGGTCATGCTCTTCGCCACACTGCTCGCGATGGTGATGCCCAACACCGTTCTCGTCATCCCGCTGTTCCTCGAAGTGAACGCGATCGGTGCTGTGGGTCAGCTCTGGCCCGTCGCCGTCATCATGGGCTTCTTCCCCTTCGGCACCTACCTCGTCTACATCCACTTCATGACGACGATGCCGCAGGAACTTGTTGAAGCCGCTCGTATCGACGGCCTTAGCGAGATCGCAACCTTCTTCTACGTGGCGTTGCCCATCTCGAAGCAGGTTGTCGCCCTCGTCGCGTTCTTCTCTTTCGTAGCGAACTGGACGAACTTCTTCCTTCCGCTCGCGCTGCTTACCTCGAGCCAAGAGAACAAGACGATCTCGATCGGTATCCAAGAGCTCATCGGTGCCAGCCCGCTGTTCAACGCCACAGTGGCAGCCGGCCTCGATGTGAAGCTCTACATGCCGCAGCTCGCGCTTGCGACGTTCCTCTCGATGATCCCGCTGCTGATTGTGTTCCTCACAGCGCAGCGCTTCCTTATTCGTGGACAAACCGTTGGTGCGGTGAAGGGATAACAATGAAACGAGTAGCCCAGGTCATCGGCCTCCCGCCCGAGAACCGCGAAGAGTACGAGCGATACCACGCCGCGGTGTGGCCAACGATTCTCGAGCGGCTGTCGGCCAGCAACATCCACAACTATTCGATCTATCGCCACGGCGACCTGCTGTTCTCGTACTTCGAGTACACGGGTGATGACTACGAAGCTGATCAGGCGGCCATCGCGGCCGACCCGGAAACGCAACGCTGGTGGGCACTGCAAGAACCACTGCAGCGGCCGCTGGATGACCGGGCCGAGGGCGAGTG
The DNA here is from genome assembly GCF_015864665.1 of Salinibacterium sp. SWN167. GTDB lineage: Bacteria > Actinomycetota > Actinomycetes > Actinomycetales > Microbacteriaceae > Rhodoglobus. The sequence continues at coordinate 335,099 of NZ_JADYWU010000001.1, forward strand.
GTGGAAAGAGCTGCCCGAGGTCTTCCACCTTGACTAACTAGCTAACTACGCAGCCCGCGCATCGCAGCGCACCCAGACGCGCCTCACCAGCGCACATACCTTTTACCGGTTCTGAGCAAGGAGAACTCTTCAGCATGACTACTATCACCAGCGTTGACGTCTATGACGTGCGTTTTCCGACGTCGCTCACCGCCGACGGCTCAGACGCCATGAACAAGGATGGCGACTACTCGGCCGCCTATGTTGTACTCCGCACTGACGAAAAGGGCGTCGCGGGCTACGGCTTCACCTTCACCATTGGTCGAGGAAACGACATCTGTGCGCTCGCTGCCGAGCAGCGCGCTGCACCGCTCGTGGGCCGGGATGTTGACGAGATCGTTGGCGACCTTGGCGGTATCTACCGTGAGCTGAAGTCTGACTCGCAACTGCGCTGGCTCGGGCCAGAAAAGGGTGTCGAGCACTTGGCGATGGCTGCCGTGATGAACGCCGTCTGGGATCTCGCTGCCCGTCGGGCGAACAAGCCGCTGTGGCGGTTGCTCGCGGACATGACCCCCGAGCAACTTGTCGACACTGCCGACTTCCAGTACCTCACCGACGCCCTCACTAAGGAGGAAGCGATCGCGATGCTGAGCGAACTCGCTCCCACCAAGGAACAGCGCATCGCCGAGCTCACCGAGTCGGGCTACCCCTGCTACACGACGAGTGCCGGCTGGTTGGGTTACTCGGATGAGAAGCTTCGTCGTCTCTGCCAGGAGGCCGTGGATGCTGGCTACCGCCACATCAAACTGAAGGTCGGAGCGAACCTCGACGAGGACATCCGCCGCTGCCGCATCGCCCGCGAAGTGATCGGCGATGACGCCAAGCTCATGATCGACGCCAATCAGGTGTGGGATGTCGACGAGGCGATCGACTGGGTGAAGGCGCTCGCCGAGTTCAAGCCGCTGTGGATCGAAGAGCCGACGAGCCCGGATGACGTGCTCGGCCACGCCACGATCCGCAAGGCTGTCGCCCCGATCGGTGTCGCCACGGGAGAGCACGGCATGAACCGGGTGCTCTTCAAGCAGATGTTCCAGGCTGAAGCGATCGATTTCTGCCAGCTCGACTCTGCCCGCCTCGCCGGCCCGAACGAGATCATTGCCGTGTACCTGATGGCTAAGAAATTTGGTGTTCCGGTCTGCCCGCACGCGGGTGGCGTTGGCCTCTGCGAGCTCGTGCAGCACCTCTCGATCTTTGACTACGTTGCTGTGTCGGGCACGCTCGAGAACCGGGTGACCGAGTTCGTCGACCACCTGCACGAGCACTTCGTTGACCCCTGCATCGTCGAAAACGGCGCCTACCGGGTGCCGATGGCACCGGGCTACTCGGCTCAAATGCACGAGTCGTCGCTTGCCGAGTTCTCGTTCCCCGCGGGTAGCTACTGGGCGGGTGTCGCTGCGTCTGTCGTGTCGTAGGGTTCTCGGAGTCTTTGGGGCGCTTCGCGGTAGACCAGTTGGGTGAGTTGCACTCGCCGCATCATGGCGATTAATGCTCGCTTATTGAGCCTCGCATCCCAGTAATACCGTGGGGTTTAGGGCAATCAACCCGGGCTTTCGTCAACCCGCCACGCCGCGTGGCCCCCAAAATGGGGGTACGGTTCACGGTGTGAGGGGAGTATGTTCTCCACTACCCCCTTTAGGGGGGGTCAGTGGTACCAGAGCAGTTTAACCAACCCGCCCCGCAGTGCGTGCCGATCAGTGCGCCACCTCCGAGCGCGCCCCCGCAGCGCTCCTATTAGCGTCCCCAATGTCGACACCCGAAATGTCGTGATCCCGATGCAAGCCATAACCGAATCTCCCCTGTCCTCCGCCCAGCAGCTGCACCACACGCCTGTGCAACGCCCGCATGTTCAGTCGTGCCAGTGCGGAAGTTGACCGATGAGCCAGCTCCGAAAACTTCCTGGATCAGAGCCCAACGATAGAGAACGAGCACACCTTCGATTAGTCGATGGTGTGGAATTTGAGCCCCACGCTCCCAGCACTCCCCACCCCGACTCCGGGGTGGTCTGGGCCCGCGCCTACCAAACACGACTGCTCATTTCGGATGCCGCCATTATCGTCGTCACGATGGTCGCAGCGGTCTTCATGCGGGCGGCCGTCGATAGCACCCCCGGCGTCATGTCAGAGTTGCCGCTAATTGTGTGGCTGGGTTTGGGCGCTATCGCGCTCGTGTGGATTCTGGTGCTCGAAGCCTTCCATACCCGGGACTGGCGCATCATTGGTTCCGGGCCCAACGAATACAAGCGTGTCATCACCGCGTGCATGACTGCCTTTGGGCTGCTCTCTGTCACAGTGCTCATCGTCGAGGTTGGCTTTCCCGGAAAAGCAACCGTGGTCACGATGGCGTTGGGCGTCGTTGGCCTTCTCGTCAGTAGGTGGTCGTGGCGTCGGTGGCTTACGACGCAACGCCGTTACGGGCATGCGCTCTCCCGCGTTGTCGTTGTCGGCACTCGTTCGGAGATCGACTACGTGGTGTCCCGGATCAAGGGAAACCTAAGCACCGCCTTTAAGCTCGTCGGCGTGCTCACCGACCCCGAAGTCAACGCCCCCACAACCGCAGGTACTCCGCACCCCTATAGCTTTACGCCCGAAGAGGTGGTGGAGGCCGCAGCGGATCTCGGGGCTGATGCGGTCATCGTCGCCGGCGATCACGGCTTTGGCAATGACTTCATCCGCAACCTCGCCTGGAGGCTAGAGGGCACCGCTGCTGAGCTGATTTTGGCGTCATGCCTTGCCAATGTGGCTGGACCCCGCATCCACTTTCGGCCAGTGGAGGGGCTGCCGCTCATTCACGTTGAGATTCCGCAGTTCGAGGGCGGCAAGCATGTCGTGAAGCGGGGGCTCGACATTGTGGTCTCCAGCATTGCCCTTCTGGTGCTGGCGCCGCTGTTCTTGCTCCTGGCGCTCATCATCCGTGCCGAAAGCCCCGGCGGTGCGTTCTACAGCCAAGTGCGCGTGGGCCGAGACCTCGAAACGTTCCGCATGTTCAAGTTCCGTTCTATGGTCTCGGATGCCGACGACAAGTTGGCTGAACTGCAAACGGAAAACGAAGGCTCCGGTGTGCTCTTCAAGCTGAAGAACGACCCCCGAGTGACCAGAGTCGGACGCTTCATCCGCAAATACTCTTTCGACGAACTGCCGCAGATCTGGAACGTCCTCAAGGGTGACATGAGCCTCGTAGGTCCCCGACCGCCCCTGCCTAGCGAAGTGCGCGCTTACAAAGGGAAGGTCAATCGTCGCCTCTACATCAAGCCAGGGCTGACCGGCATGTGGCAGATCAACGGCCGCTCCGACCTGAACTGGGAAGACAGCATGCGCCTCGACCTTTACTACGTCGAAAACTGGTCGGTCGTCGGTGACCTTGTCATCATGTGGCGAACCTTCAAAGTGCTCGTCAACCCGGTCGGAGCCTACTAATCGTGTGCGCGCTCACTGAAGTCAGAGCCGCTGAACGCTGTGGCGCGCACCACCATTCACCCCAACCAGCATGTCTCTCCCCAGACGCCCTCACTGTTGTCATCGGGAGATCGGTGAGGGCAAAACCCGTCGCTGATATGCGCCACGAGAAGTGGGATTTTCGTGTACCCGTGCAGGCCGACATGAGAGGAGCTGTCGTGTACGGAACCGATGGCACGCTCGGGAGGCCTCGGCGCCCTCCGACACTCACTCATTACCACCACACGGCAAGTCCACCAGCTCACGCGAAGCGGACTGCGCAGTCAGCGGCGGGCGCCCGATCATGGCTCAGAAAGGCTGCCCCATTAAGAGGAATGAAACCTCGTCGGGAAGGCCGTGTGCGGGTGCCCCTATTGAGAGGAGTAGCTCCGTTCGAAATGGAGCGATTAGCGTGAGGCCCGGTGTGGGTCGTCGACAATGCGCGCGCGGAGGGCGCGAACGCTGGCAGCCCAAGAATAACGCGTGCTTTCTGCTGACTGTAAAGGGGCATCTGAGGCTAGCGTCACGCCGTTCGTGGACGGATGCTCGCGCGCGGGCGCCGAACGGATTGCCGCAGCGATAGCCGCCACATCATCAGGGTCGGCGAAGGTCGCCTGCGCCCCGGCTAGCTCGTGAAAGACAACGATGTCGCTTACGACAACCGGTGCGCCGAACGAGAGTGCCTCGATGACGGGAAGCCCGAAGCCTTCGTCACGAGTGAGAAAGAGCAGTAGTGCCGTGTGGGCGTAGAGCCATGCCAATTCGTCGTCGTCGATGAAGCCGAGAAATCGGATGGCGCCACTCTCCACGGCAGCGGCGGCTGCAGCGGGCAACTCTGCACTGCGACCTTGGGGTTCCCCCACGATCACGAGCGGAGTGCGCTCGGTGGCGCGGCCCGACGCCAGGGCTGCCTCGATGGTGTTCGCCAAATTCTTGCGGGCATTGAGCCGGCCAACGCAGAGCAGAAAATCGCCTGCTCGATCGTCGAGCCCCGGCGGCTTTCGTGGAGCGGACTCCGTGAGCCCGCGCCCCACGGCCAGCCCAATCGGCGTGACGGCGCGACCCTGGCTCAGCCGGCTGATGCGCGCGGCCTCCGTTGCCGACGATGTGAAGAGCCACGTCGCCCGCCGAGAACTCAAGGGCATTAGCGCAAAGTACGCACGTTCCTTGAGCGTGAACCACTCGGGCGACGTGAGAAACATGTAGTCGTGGATGAAGACTGCTGAGCGCCCGAACGCTGGTGTGAAATTGTGGGTGATGGTGACATCCGCGTGCAGCCGTTTCGCGATGAAGGGCAGCTCGGCGATCGCACTGACGCCTTGAGGTCGGAGGCGGGTGCCGACCAAGTCCGCGCTCGCGGGCAGCTCTGAACGCGCAGTATCGATGGATGCTCGGGGCACCGCCACCGTGACTTCGTCATCGGGGAATTCGCGCAGCCAGGCGCACACGAACTCGCGCAGCACTTGGCGGTTCGAGGCCGGACCTCGAACCCACCAGAACCCGTCAAAGAGAACGCGCATGACCCCCATGCTAGCCCCGGCGGTTTCGCTGCCCGCCGGGGGACAGCTCTCGACCCAGCCCCGAGCCTAGGGCTATGGTGAAACATGACCGCCACAGGGGAACGCCCAGAAGTGCCGGAAACATTCGGCGCGATTGTCCGCTCGCTCGCGTCTGCTCAGAAGCCTGGGCGGGGTGCTCCGCCGTATTCTCGGTGGATCAACCGCCGCCTTGGACGCCTCCTCGCCGCCGCGGCCTATCTCGCCGGCCGCACGCCCAACCAGGTCACGGGTCTCAGCGCCCTCATGACGGCGATCGCGCTTGTGCTCGTGGCAACCGTGCAGCCGAGCTGGTGGCTTGGCATCCTCGTGGCCTTCCTGCTATTGCTCGGGTACGCCCTCGACTCTGCTGACGGCCAACTGGCGCGGTTGCGCGGCGGCGGTACGAAAGCGGGAGAGTGGCTCGACCACGTGGTCGACGCGTTCAAGATCGTGATTTTCCATGGTGTCATCCTGATCTCGCTGTACCGTTTCGACACTGGATGGCCCGACACCATCTTGCTGATTCCGCTCGGCTTCATCGTGGTGTCGTCGGTGTTCTTCTTCGCGATGATTCTCACCGATCAGTTGCGCCGCATTGCCTCCGCCGAGCGCGGGCGCGCCTATGCCAAGCCCAGTGGTGGTGGCGGCTGGCTGCAGACGATTGTCGCGATTCCCACCGACTACGCCGTGCTGTGCCTCAGCTTTGTTCTCTTTGGCTGGATGGACGGCTTCGTGGTGTTCTATGGCCTGCTGTTTCTCGCCAACGCGCTCATTCTCCTCGCTGTGCTTGGGCGCTGGTTTCGGCAGTTGCGCGCGATCGACGCGAGTTAGCACAGCCGGTTAGGCTCCCACGCTCGCCGCACGAATCGTTGCCGACGCGAGCTAGTTTTCGAACTCGCGCACGAGCGCAACGGTGCTCTCGATGTGAGAACGACTGGATGCCCCAAACACGATTGATTCGATTCCGGGCTGCGCAGAGATCCACTCCAGTGCCTCTCGCGGCGGGATCGCTCCCGACGCAAACACCGACATCGCGACAGCACGGAACGGCCGCTTGGCCAACGCATCCTGATACGCCTCGACGCCGCCCGACATCCGGAAGCCGATCTTGTTGATGTTGGAACACACGAGAGGATTCTCGATGCCGGCCTGATCGAGGTGATCGAGTAGCATCGGCAGGTTCATCGTGATGAAGCCGGGCTCGGCGCCGTAGCGCGTGCGCACGTGGTTCGCGAAGATCGCAAAGGCATCGGTAAAGCCGAGCCCCAGCAGCAGATCGACTACGACGTTCTGCAACCAGACCACCGGGGTGCGCACGCCAGCGAAGCCAGCCATTTCGGCATCCACCAGCAGGGTGATGATGCCCTCGATGTCTTTCTTGGCGAGCGAACGACCGCCGCGCATCATCGCGTTGAGCATGCCTTCATCGGGCATGAAGCGATTGAGAGCGCCCAGAATGCCGCTCTCGGTCACGGCGTCGGCATACTTGTGCGCGTAGGGCATGCAGGGGAAGAACGAGAACCCGTCGTAGCGTTCCGGCTCAGCCCGCACTCGCTCCACCACGTCGGCGATGCGATCGTGCGTCGTGCACATGAGGGTGCGGATGCCGCTGGCGTAGGCATCGTCGATGACCGCCATGATCGCATCCAGATCCTGAAAGCGCATGGCCTGCTCGCGCGCTTTCTCCTCGGAGCGGTGGTTGATGCCAAAGAACTGGTTATCGCCAAACAGCACCGGGTCGAGTTTCGACGAACCGGGAGTGGTGAGCGGGCCGCCGGAGTCGGCGGTGCGCGGTGCGGTGGTGCTCATGAGCGTCTCCCTAGAAGGCTTCCGCGGCGGGCTTTGGGCGAGGTCGAAGCCGTGGTCTCTCCGACGAGGGTGGTCGTGGCGGGCCCGGCAGCGGCATCCGCTGTCAGCAGTTCGATGATGCGGTCGGTGATGGCAGCACTCGCGAAGTCGTTGGTGGCGGGCAGCGAGGGGTCACCGATGCGCTGCACGAAGTGATCGAGTTGGGCGCTGTACTCCTCTCCGCGGAGGTAGAACCACACCTCATCGGTGAGCTCGGTGGTCGACCTGATCGTCCAGCCGGGTTCGTAGCCCTCGAGTTCGGGGGCGGTGCTGCGCAGGTAGACCTGAATCTCTTGGCGGTCGGCAATGATCTTGCCCTGCGTGCCGAAGATGCTCACCCGGGTGGTCATCTTGCGGTACGACTCATCCGACCAGTTCACCGAGAGCTGCCCGCTCACACCGTCGGCGAAATAGATCGTGCTGTAGACCTCGTCTTCGGTACTCTCCGAAAAGACGCTGCCCAGAATCGTGCCGCCGACGCCGGTCGCGTTGCCAACAAACCACGTCGCGAGGTCGAGCGGATGCGCGGCATAGTCATAGAGACAACCGCCGCCCTCGGTGCGCTTGCTGCGCCACGTCGTGCCCTTCGCCTTGAGCACGACCGGGCCATACGATTCGGCCTGCAGGTGAGTGACCCGGCCGATCGCGCCCGTCTCCAACAGCCGTTTGGCCTCGCGGAAGGTGCCGACGAAGCGGTTGTGATAGCCGACCTGCGTGACGAGGCCACGGACGGCTGCCACTCCCGCAAGCTCGGCGGACTCCGCGGCGGTGAGCGTGAGGGGCTTCTCGCAAAATACGTGAAGCCCGCGGTCGAGAGCCGTGCGCACCATCGCCGCATGAAACCGGGTCGGGGTCGCGATGAGCACCGCATCGAGTTCAACGCTGTCGAGCATCTTCTCGAAATCGGTGAAGGTCTTCAGGCCCGTGTACTTCGACAGCACCCCCAAGATGTAGCCAGCCGAATCGACAACCGCCTCCACCGAGACGTCCGGATGCGCCCGAATCATCGACAAGTGTGAGAGCCCCATTTTGCCGAGCCCGACCACGCCCACGCGGATCATGCGTTCGCTCCGGGTCGCGGCGACGGGGTCGAGCGCGGAGCCGAGACGGGAGCCGTGCCAGCGGGAAGGTGCTCGGCGAGGAGCTCCGCGTACTGCCCCGCGACGCGTTCCCACGTGAATTCGGTGGCGTGCCTGGCGCGGCTGGCGGCCGCGAGCGAAGCCCGGCGATCGGGCGCCGAGAGCAGCATCGTGATGTGGGCGGCTGCGTCATCCACGCCCGAAAAATAGAGTGCACCGTCACCGGCAACCCAACGGTTGTAGGGATTGTCGTGAGCGATCACCGCATTGCCGGCGGCCATCGCTTCGACGAGCGAGGGGTTGGTGCCGCCCACCGTGTGGCCGTGCAGGTAGCCCAGGGAATGGAATCTCAAAGACGACACCTCATCGGGTTCGTAAATCGGGCCGACGAACAGCACCTCGTCGCTGGCGGCTTCGCGCACCGCCCGCGCATAGGGATCGCTGTCGTCGTAGGTGCCGAAGATCGCCAACTGGTGATCGCGGCGTTCTCGGGAAAACGCGGTGACAAGTTCGAGAATCGTGTTCTCGGGGATGGGCCGACAGATGAGCGTGAGATAGCGTCCGGGCGTGAGGCCGCGACTCGTCACGGGGAGGGTATCTGCCGCCGTTACGGCATGGGCTCCATAGGTGATCGTCACGATTTTCGAGCGACGGGCGCGCGTGGCCAAGTAGGTTTCGATCACCGGATGATCGGCAATGAGTCGATTGCCCACCCAACAGGCGATCCGTTCGTTTATCCACAGAATTGCCTGCCGACCTTTGCCCCAGCGCGAACGAGACCACTCGATGCCATCCATGTTGATGACATTCGGGATGCGCTTGAGACGCTGCAGGATGTTGAACACGGCCGTGTTGTACCCAAACGTGAGGCAGATATCCCGGTGTCGAATCGCATGCCGGATTGAGGTGAGGTCGAAGCGTGCGGTGCCCAACCATCCTTCGCGTTGTTCCGGAATCAGCACCCGTTCGATGCCGTGCCACAGGTCTGTCGTGATGGCGCCGGTGCCCGGAACTTGGCAGTAAACAACAGGGCGCCAGCCGTGGTCACGCAGAAAAATGGCGACGTTCTCGGCGGCAGTTTCAAAGCCACCGTAGGCGGCAGGAATGCCGTGAGTTCCGAGGAGGCGAACGATCGGTTCGCGCTCGGCAGGGGGGCGTGGGCCGTTCAACTTTCCCTCCTCCGTTGACGGACTCAAGAACTTCGACCAGACTCCCCACTGTCTGGCTTGGAAGTGTACGCCGCTCACGTTTCTCTCTGTGGCCCCAGAACGGGGGGTACGGTGTTGAAAGGCGCGGGTGTACCGTCCAGTACCGACCACTCCCGAGGCACGGAGCTGCCATGACTATGTCGAAGCACCCAGGAACCGAGTTAGAGCCTGAAGCTGTGGCGGCCACGCCGTCGTGGCTAGGCACTCGCCCCCGTCGCGTGATTGCGGCCGGCATCGTGATTGCGCTCCTTGTCGTGCTCGGGGTGGTGCTGTTTGGGCAGTTTGCGCCGACCGCGACTCCCGGCGCTGCGCCCGCGGCGACGCCGAGCGCTGGGGCGTCAACCGAGTCGCCAGCAGCGACGGCGACAGCGACAGCGGCACCGGTCGACGGGCCAGCCGTGCCCGATGTCACACCCGTTCCGATCGAGGAGCCTGCGGATGTCACCGCCGGCCTCGTGGCAAAAGTCACGAAGGTTGAGGAGGTCGATGGCACCGCTCGCGGCCCCGGTGAAGTCGCCGGTCCGTCGTTGCGCGTCACGGTCACGATGACGAACTCGACCGCGTCAGTGGTCTCGTTGCGCACCACGGTCATCAGTTGTTACTTTGGCGCCGATCGCACGCCGGCGCCCGAACTTCGCGAGCCCGGAGGGGCACCGCTGCCGGCATCCCTCGCGGCGAATTCGGCGATTGACGGTGTGTATATTTTCACTGTTCCTGCTGATCAGCGCGGCAATGTCACGCTTCTGGTTGACTACTCCGTCGACGTGCAACCGGTTGTTTTCCAAGGGGATATTGCGGACCTGCTGTAACGATCGGTCTACCCACCTCGGCGGGCGACCCCCGAAACGTGACCCCCTTTTGGGGGGCACCCAAAAGGGGCGGAGGGGGAGTATGGTGACCCACCAAGTGGAACCTGAATAGCCACAAACCCCCGAGAAGGCACATCATGCGCTTAACCCGCCGGATGCCACCGAACCCGCTGAGGCTTGTTTCCGCCGCAGCGGCGATGACATTAATTGCGACTTTGCTCACCGTAACGCTGCCCACCGCAGCTGTTGCCGACACTGCGGCTGCCCCGCCTGTGCCCACCACTGTGTCCACTGATCCCTTACCCACGCCCCAGATCAATGGTGTGGTCTGGGACCAGGTCATCGTGGGCAACACCGTCTACGCGTCTGGCGATTTCAGCTCAGCCCGCCCCTATGGTTCGCCCGCGGGCACCAACGAGCAGAGTCGCTCGTACGTGCTCGCGTACAATCTCACGACTGGCGCCCTGCTGCCGTGGGCTCCGACGTTTAACGGGCAAGTTCGTGCACTGGCCGCATCTCCCGACGGAAGCCGGCTCTATGCGGTCGGCGACTTCACATCGGTGAACGGCGTCTCGAAAAGTCGCATCGTTGCGTTCAGTACCGCCACGGGGGAAATCTACGGCGGCTTCGACGCTGGCGCGAACTATCGCGTTTATGCGGTCGTAGCCACGAACACTCAGGTCTTCTTTTCGGGACCATTCACCTCGGTCAGTGGCAACACTCGCCTCGGCGGCGCGGCAGCTCTCGCGACGAACGGCAGCGTGACCTCCTGGGCTCCCGAGCTCGCCGGCGGTCGTGCCTTCGGCATCGTTGTCTCCCCAGACGAATCCAAAGTCGTGATTGGCGGAGACTTCACGACCGTGAACGGATCGAGCGATCCCGGCTACGGCCTTGCCATGGTCGATTCCACGGTCGGAGCACTCATCACGCCCTTCGCCACCAACAATCAGGTGCGTAACGCTGGCCTCAACGCCGCCATTTTCTCGCTCGCGTCTGACGGCGACAGCTTCTACGGTTCCGGTTATGTCTATGGCTCTGGCGGCAACCTTGAGGGCGTCTTTCGGTCGAACTGGTCGGATGGCGAACTTGTCTGGGTCAACGACTGCCACGGTGATACCTACTCGGTTGCACCCTCGCCCAACGGAGCCATCTATGCCGCTGGCCACTCGCATTACTGCGGCAATATCGATGCCTTCCCGCAGACAAACCCCTGGTCGTTCAACCGCGGAATCGCGTTCTCGAAAGACGCCACGGGCAGCATCTCGCGCGACCCGTACGGCTACCACGACTGGTCGGGCAACTCGAGCCCCTCGCTCCTGAACTTCTTCCCCGAGATCAACCTCGGAACCTTCACCGGCCAATACCAGGGACCGTGGGATGTCGCGACGAACGGTGAGTACACCGTCTTCGGCGGAGAGTTCACTCGCGTCAACGGCCAAAACCAGCAGGGGCTTCTGCGGTTCGCCGTGCCCGAGATCGCGCCCAACCTCGACGGACCACGACTAACCGGTGCCGACCTCGTTCCCTCGATGAGTTCTCCCGCTCCCGGCACAATCGCGCTGAGCTGGACCGCCGACTGGGACCGTGACAACGAGAACCTCACGTACCACCTCATCCGCGATGGCAAGAGTGGTTCGCCGATTTACGTGACCGAGCAGGCGTCGCGATTCTACGACCGGCCGACCATGACGTACGTGGATACCGGCCTCACGCCGGGCCAGACGTACACCTATCGTTTGCGCGCGATCGACCCGTACGGCAACAACGGCTGGGGTTCGACCGTGTCGTTCACTGCGGGGGCCACTGGCCAGTTGAGCGATTACGCGACGGCTGTGATGGAGGATCAGCCCTCCCACTACTGGCGCCTCGGCGAGAGTGGAAACACCGTGGTGGATAGCGTCGCTCGCGACAACGCGACGGCGACCAATAATGTGGGCTTCGGAACATCCGGAGCAATCATCGGCGACAGCAACACCGCTGCAACCTTCACGGGAAGCTCGAACAGCTATGCCGGATCGAACACCCAAATCTGGCGCGACAACACCTTCTCGGTCGAAGCCTGGTTCAAGACCGGCACCAACTCCGGCGGCAAGATCGTCGGCTTCGGTAACCGCCAAACCGGCAACTCGAGCAACTACGACCGCCATGTGTACATGGACAGTTCGGGCCGCCTGAACTTCGGTGTCTACACCGGCAGCACTCGCGTCGTGCAAAGTGCGAAGTCGTACAACGACAACGAGTGGCATCAGGTCGTCGCCAGTATGGGCGCCGATGGAATGGAAATGTTCGTCGACGGAGTGCGTGTTGGTGTAGATCCCGACGTGGTGTGGGGCCAGAACTACTGGGGCTACTGGCGCATCGGTGGAGACCGCAGTTGGAGTGGCTCTGACTACTTCAACGGTGCCATCGATGAAGTGGCCGTGTACCCGAACCCCCTCACCGCGGCCCAAATTCAGAACCACTTCGAGCTCTCGGGCCGGTCGCTCTCCGGACCGCCCGCACCGACCGACGCCTACGGTGCTGCGGTCTACAACGCGAGCCCGCAGCTGTATTGGCGACTCGGTGAAGCCTCCGGTGCCGTCGTGAATGATGCAGGACTGCAGGGGATCGATGGAGCCCTCAGCGGAACCTACACCCGCAACGTGCCCGGTGCTCTTGGGGGCACGAGTGACTCGGCAACCCAGTTCACACAGGCGCTCGCGGCAACGACGACCTCGCTGCCCAACCCCTCGACGTATTCGAGCGAAGTGTGGTTCAGAACTACGAGCGCTACGGGCGGAAAACTCGTGGAGTTCGGATCCTCCGCCACCGGCACCGCCAGCAACTATGGCGACCACGTGATGATGCGCAACGACGGAACGCTCGTGTTCGGAACGGGCAACAGCACCGTTTCGAGCACCGCCTCGTACAACGACGGCCAGTGGCATCAGGCGGTAGCGACCCAGGGATCAGCAGGGCTGCAACTGTTCGTGGATGGCGCGGTCGTGGCATCCAGTGCGGCAACACCGACCCAAACGTTCTCGGGCTACTGGCGCCTGGGCCGCGGTAACACGGTCGGAGTGGCATCGTCGAACTACTTCAACGGGGATCTCGATGAGTTCGCGGTGTACCAAACGGTGTTGACCCCGAGCGAAGTCAGCTCACACTTCTTGATCGGAACAGCGAATGAAGCACCGCTTGCGGAGTTCACGCACGCGGAGAGCGACCTTGTCGCGAGCTTCGACGCGACCGGATCGAGCGACCCCGACGGCACGATCGACGCCTACGAATGGGACTTCGGTGACAGTGAATCGAGCACGGATGCCGTGGTCGACCACACCTATGCCGCCGCGGGAACCTACGACGTCACCCTCACGGTGACCGACAACAAGGGAGCCTCGGCAACCGCCTCCGCCACAGTGACGGTGTTGGCTCCGAATGTGGCGCCGACTGCAGCCTTCACGAGCGAAACCACCGACAACGTGGTGAGCTTCGACGCGAGCGGTTCGGCCGATAGCGACGGCACGATTGGCTCGTTTGCGTGGGACTTTGGTGATGGAGCATCCGACAGCGGAGAGAGTACCTCGCACCTCTACGCTGCGGCCGGCGACTACACCGTGACTCTCACGGTGACCGATAACCAGGGTGCGACGGGAACGATCAGCCACGTCGTGACGGCCCTCGATCCGCCCGTCGTCACCGTGCTGGCCCGCGACGAGTTCGCTCGCTCCGAAACCTCTGGCTGGGGCACAGCTCTCGTCGGCGGTGACTGGTCGACGAACAGCAACGGCAACTTCTCGGTCGAATCGGATGTCGGTGTCGTGAACCACAGTTCGTCGGGTACCACCCGGCACGCGTGGTTGCCGAGCGTCTCCACGGACGACGTGACGGTGAGCGCCAGCATCTCGATTGACAAGGCGATCACGGGCGGCGGTGCCTACACCGGCATCACGATGCGCGAAGTCGGCAACGGGTTCTACCAAGCCCGCGTGCGCTACTTCTCCAACGGCACCCTCGCCTTCCAGCTGCTGAGTGGCAGTTCGACCAACATTGCGTACACGGATGTTGTGGGCCTCACTTTCAGCCCCGGCGACGTGCTGCTCGTGAAAGCGCAAACCTTCGGAACTTCGCCCACGACAATTCGCGGCAAGGTCTGGAAGCAGGGAACTCCTGAGCCCAGCGACTGGACCCTCACGGCAACGTCGTCGGTAGCGAACCTGCAGACCGCGGGTGCGGTCGGTCAGTACAGCTACCTGTCTGGCTCAGCCACGAATGCTCCCGTGCACGTGAGCTACGACTCGTTCCTAGCGACTGCAGGCCATGCCGACGAGCCCGTGACGCCGACGAACTTGTTGCCCACGGTATCGTTCACTAGCTCGGTGAACCTATTGACGGCGAGCTTCGACTCGAGTGCATCTAGCGACCCCGATGGCAGCATCGCCTCTCGATCCTGGGACTTCGGAGATGGTCAGTCGAGCACGGCAACGAGCCCCGATCACACGTACGCGGCGGCGGGCACCTATCAAGTCACGGTGACAGTGACGGACAACCAGGGTGCAACAGATGCGGTAACTCACCCGATAACGGTGAGCTCGACTCCGGCGAATCAGGCTCCCACCGCCGCGTTCACCTCGTCGGCGACCGCGCTCGCCGTGGCGTTCGATGCGACAGGATCGACGGATGCCGATGGCAGCATCGCGAGCTACGCCTGGGACTTCGGGGATGGCCAGAGCGACACCGGCGCCACGCCTTCGCACACCTACGCGAGCTCGGGCACCTACACCGTGGTGCTCACGGTGACGGATGACGAGGCCGCGACGGGCACGGTCAGTCACGATGTGGTCGTGACGGCACCGCCCGGTGCCGCGTTCGCGGAGGACACCTTCGAGCGCACGGTTGCCGCCGGTTGGGGCAGCGCGGATACGGGAGGTGCGTGGTCGTCGAGCACGAACTCGACCTACACCGTAGGTAACGGTGCTGGCGCCTTCGTGCACACGAGCACCGGCACCACTCGCCGCGCGTTGCTCGAGGGCGTGAGCGAAACCTCGGTCGAAGCGCAGGTGGAGATCACGGTCGACAAGGTCGCCGAGTCTGGGCACATTGTCGTCGGCGTGATCGGTCGTCAGGTCGGGTCGGCGTTCTATCAAGCGCGGCTGCGCCTGCAAACGGGCGGCGTCGTCGGGCTGCAAATCATGGCGGGCTCCACGGTGGTGCTGGCCAACATGAATGTGCCGGGGATGACCTACGCGGCCGGAGACACCTTCATCCTGAAGACCAGTGTGGAGGGCACGAGCCCGACCACGATTTCGGCCAAGTTGTGGAAGGAGGGAGACACCGAGCCGGCCGCCTGGCAGCTCGTGACTACCGATTCCACGGCAGCGCTGCAGGCGGCAGGTTCGGTCGGATTTGAGAGTTACCTCTCGGGTTCGGCACCCAACGCCCCCGTGACCGTGAGGTTCGATAACTTCAGCGCGCGGCCCGTGCAGTAGGCAGCCTGAGCGTGGCAGGCAGACGGTCGGCCCTGGGAGCAATCGGCTCTCAGGGAATGCAGGCTCTCTCGAGCTTCACGATTCAGGTGCTTGTCGCGCGCACTCTCGGCTTCGACGGGCTGGGCGCCTTCGCCATCGCGTACGGCGTGATGGTGCTCGTCGCCGGGCTTGCGAGTGGGATGGTCGGCGACTCGCTCGTCGTACTGGAGCGGCGTGCTCCGGCCGTGCGCTCGGCGCTGCAGCAGTTCGCTCTCGGAATTGCTGCGGTGACCGCGGTTCTTTCCGCAGCGATCGCGGGAGCATCCGGTCTCATGGATGTCGCCACCGCCGTCATGTTCGGAGCCGGCGTCGCCCTCTTCGCGCTCGAAGAACTCATGCGTCGACTGCTCATGGCCGGCTTCGGGTTCTGGCGCGTCATGATGATCGACTTCGCGTCGTTCGCGGTCGCGCTCGCCGTGATCGGGTTGAGTGCGCTCGCCGGAGCCCTCAGCCTCTTCGCGTTTCTCGGGGCGGTTGCGGCAGGCCAGCTCGCCGCTCTCGGGCTCGGCGCAGTGCTGCTGCCGCGGGAAGAACGCTTCGTCGTAGGCTTCGTGCGTGGGGGCGTTGGCACCGTCTTTCGCTACGGCAGCTGGCGGGCGGGCCAACAGTTCCTCCGCCCCGCCCTGCTCACCGTCGTGCGCACCCTCGTCACCGTGCTCGCCAGCCTCGCCGCGACCGGACTGCTCGAGGCGGGCCGCGTGTTCGTCGCCCCGGCCACCCTCGCGGTCAGCGGCCTCAGCTCGTATCTCTTTGTCTCCTTCGCGCGTGACAACAGCAAGCCCCTGGCCGAGAAACTACGGCGAGCGGATCGTGCCGTCAGTACTCTGGTCAGCCTCACCGTGGTCGTCGGCGCTCTGCTCGTCGCGCTGCTGCCGTGGGGAGGCGCACTGCTCTTTGGCACCGCGCCCGACCTGCTCGCCGTGATCGGGTGGATCGCCTACACCGCGTCTATTGCCGCCGTGACTCCGTATGGTGCGCTCGCGGCGGTCGGCGGAAAGCAGGCGGCCGTATTTGGAATTCGGGCGGCCGATACCGTTCTCGCCATCGGATTCGTGAGCGCGGTGTTGCTGGCCGGGGGAGACGTGCAGTGGGTTCCGGCGGCGTTGGCTGCGGCATCCATTTTGGGCGGTCTCGGTATTCGGTGGCTGATCCTGGTGCCGCTCGTGCGGGCGGGCTAGCGCTCGATGACGCTGCCGTCGAGGTGCTCGAGCCCGGTCTGCTCCTGCCCGGTGCCGCGCGCGAAGTCAGCGAGCGAGCTGAACGGCGTGACCCCGATCGCGTTGGTCGGCCACGCGATGAGCGTGCGCGGTTCGAGTTCAGTCGCGCGCACGTAGAGGTTGTTGTCGACGGTGATGCCGAAGTCGCGGGCGCTGCGGGTGCGGGAGTAGTCCTCGATCCAGATGAGAGCTTCACTGCTGCCGACGAGAGTGTTGCCGACGATGCTCACGTCGGTGCCGACCCACGTCATCTCGGGGTCATCCCGATACCGCTCGTCGTGGCCGGCCTCGTTGTCGTCGCTCTTGAGCCGTTCGTCTTGCAGCACGGCGATGGCGTTGCGGCTGCCCACCACGATGTTGTCGCGAATCTCGACGCTGCTCGTGTCGTTGATCTTCATGCCAAAGATGCGGTTGTCGGCGAGGTAATTGTCGGCCACCAGTGCGCGGGCCGAGATCTCGAGAAAGAGACCATGCCCGGCATTGCCCACGAAGGTGTTGCCCGTGATGGTCAGGTCGCGGCAGGACTGATCGAACCAGAGCGCCGTCGCGTTGTTGTCGGAGAAGTCGGAGTTGCGAATCTCAACCGTGCGCGAGCGCGTGAGTTTGAACCCGCCAGCGACGGGTGCACGGTTGAACCACTCGGTGTTGTTGCCGGATGCCTTCAACCCATCGACCAGCAGATTGTCGGCGTAGTTGGCTGCCACCCCGATCATCCCGCTCTCGGTAACCGTCACCTGGCGGATCGTCGTGTTGGCCGCCGTGATGAACAGCCCCGTCGTGGCCGACTCGGTGATCACCACGTTCTCGATTGTCACGTCGGGGCGCTCAACCGTGACCGCGCCAAAATCGGGCACCGACGGTGCAAAGCGACGCACGCCAATCCCGCGAATCGTTGACCCTTCTGCTCGGATGCTCAGGGCCCGCTGCAGCGTGCTCGCCCTCACGGTGTGGCCGCTGGGGTTCTCGCCGATGTACAGCACGCCCGTGCTCTCGTCGTGGAAGAAGCTCGACGCCGTCACCTCGTCGCGCGAGCCGACCTGCGTGAGCGGGGCGTCATCCAGCCACAATTGATCCGGATGCGCGGCGAGCGGATGCTCGGCAGTCACGAAGTTCCAGTACTGCTCAGTGTTGTCGGGAGCGCCCCGCTCGTAGGTGGGGCTCGAGTCGAAGACGGTGCCCCAGGCCACTGACCAGAGTTCGCCACCGGACTGCGTGACGTCAGGCTGCCAGCCCTCCACAATCTCGCTGCCATCAAGCCAGACGACCTCACCCGGATACGACTGCACCGTCAGCGGCACACCTTCGGCAATCGTGAACGCCTCGTGGTACTCGCCGGCGCGCAACACGATCATGCCGCCCGCGGTAACCCGCGCCAGCGCCGTCTTGATCGTGCGGAGCGGTGACTCGAGGCTGCCGTCCGCGTCGTTGTCGCCCGAGGGCGAGACGAAGAGAGCGCCAGCCTGGATGTCGTAGCTGGTGGTTCCGAGTTCGGCTGCTCCGGCATCCGCAGCCCTCGCCGCAACATCGTCGGGGGCGCCGACGCCCTCGACAACAGGAACGTTCGTTCGAGCGGTGCTGTTGGCGCTGCCGCCGAGAGATGAGACCACTAGAGCACTCGCAGCGATGGCGAGAGCGAGCACGATTGCGACCGCAGCGAAGACCTGTCGGCGTCGAAAACGCCGATTCGTCGTGCCTGTCGCAACGCTCACTAGCGCTCCTTATGGCGTGAAAACCGCAGCAATCGGGGGTGCGCTGCGGAATCGATCCGGTATCTATTCTCCCAGAATCGCCCGGAAGCTACTAGGGTAAGGAAACCTGCAACGCTTGTTCAGCACACTGTCGTGCTGATTGTTACCCATCCCGATTGGGGTTCAACGCGTGGAAAGTTTGAGCTATCTCGAAATTTTCCGGCAGCGATGGCGTGCGATCCTTATTGCTGTCGTGGTCGGAGTGGGTTCCGCTGCGCTTATTGCGTTCAGCATCGCGCCGACCTACACGTCGACCGCCACTCTCTTCTTGTCGGTGAAAGACGTCAACGCCACGCTCGCGGAGCGATCGCAATTCTCCCTTGCTCGGGTCAACTCATACACCGACCTCGTGCGCAGCTCCGAGGTTCTTGAGCCGGTCATTTCAGACCTCGGCCTCGACCTCACGGTGCAAGAGTTGCGCAGTCAGGTCTCGGCAACCAACCCCAACAGCACCGTCAACATCAACATCGCTGCTCAGGCCAGTAGCGCTCAGGATGCCGCCCGCATTGCCAACGCGGTTGCTGACAGTCTGTCGCGCCTTGTTTCCCGCGTCGAAAATTTCGGCACGTTCTCGGTCTCGCTTGAGCGACTCATCCCGGCGCTGCCGCCAGCGGCACCGAGCGCTCCGCAGAAGACGGTCATTCTGGGTCTCGGCCTGGTTGCGGGGCTCGCCGCCGGCGCTGTACTTGCCCTGCTTTTGGCGCGCTTCGACCGTCGGATGCGTCAACCCAGTGATGTGCGCCGCGTCACAGGATTGCCCGTGCTGGCGGCCGTTCCGCGAGGGCATCGTCGCTCGCGAGGCAACGGTGCTGACCCCGAGTCGACAGTAGAGGCTGCGTACACAGAAGCTCTCGCCCGCATCACCCAGGCCAACGGTGGCACGGTGCCGCGCATCCTGTTGCTCGCGCCGGCCGGAGCCACAGCCAATCACGCTTCGGTCTCGTTGGGCGTTGTCGGTGCAGTTTCTGCAACCGGCAGGCAAGCGCTCTTTGTCGAAGCGGAAGTTTCTGGGGGCGATGACACCGCCCTTGGCCACTTCGCCGGCACCGCAGGACTCGCTGAACTGCTCAATGAGTCGACGACTCTGCCTGAAGTCACGCGCACGCTCGATGGTTCGGAGGCACTATTCGTCTCCGCCGGGGTCGCCGAAACGACCGAAGTTGCCGCCGACAAGACCCTGCGATCGGTGCTCACGCGGCTCATTTCGCGAGCGGATGTTGTGATCACGCAAGCGACAGCCGAGAGTCGCCCGCTGAGCATTCCCCTCATCGCCCCGTTCGTGGAGGTGGCCATGATCGTGGTTCGCTACAACCACACCTCCGAGGCTGAACTTGCGCAGACGGTCAGCCAGCTTCGTATTGCCGGTGTTCGCCCGCTCGGTGTCGTGCTGACGGATGTGCCGAATGCTCGCCACCTCGAACTGATGGCGACGTGGACTCCGGATGACTTCGCAGGCGGCGCCGCGAAAGCGCACGTGCATTTGCGGCGCAAGGCCAGCAAGCCCGCGGCGCCCACAGCGACCGCTACTGCCACCGCGGACCCTTCAACGGACACCAAGGTTGGTCCGGACAGGAAGAAGAACATGGCATCCGAATCCTCACCTTCGCCGACGCCCGTACCGAAGCCGTCACCGCCTAAGCCTGCCCCGCCCTCAGGACGCACAGAAACTGCCGCTGCCGCCGAGCGCTCAAGCGAGAATGAACGCGTGGTCGTGGACTAATGATCGCGACAGAACAGCGGGAGCGCAGTACCGTCTCACGTTCCTTGATCGGAACGTGGCTCCTCGTTGTTCTGAGTGTCGTCTCGTGGCGACCCGATGCCCTTTTTGATGGCGGCTTTGACGTCGTGGTCATCGCAAAGGCCCTTGTCGCCTTTACAGCTTTTCTGTGCGCAGTAGCGATTCATTCGCGTGCTCGTGTGCACGCGCGAGTCGGCGTGCGATCGGTCATCCTGCTCTTCATCGTTGTGGGGCTCTCGTGCGTTGGCGCACTGGCAACAGATAGCGCGATGCCGTCGCTCGTGCTCGCGGTGCGCATCGTGCTGCTCGCCGCAACCGTGTACGTGCTGGCGAGCAGTGCTGCGCCGCTTGAGGTGTTGACGTCCCTGTTCATTGCGATGGGCATCCTGACTCTTATCGGTGCGGCGAGCGGGCTACCCGAGTTTCTGAGCGACGGCCGACTGCCGAGTGGCATCCCCGCCATGAAGCCCAACGAGCTCGCCGGGCTTGCCGCGCCGCCTCTGCTTGCGATTGCGATCGATATCGCGCGGCGCGGTCTCACGCCGCGCAAGTCGGTGCTGCTCGTGACATTCGCAGCGATTCTGCTGGCCACCGGATCTCGCACCACCCTGATCGTCGTCGTCATCGCGATGGTGCTGGCCGTCGTGCTGGCGTGGCCGGTTCCGCACTCCACGGGCATCGCGCTCATTCTGCTCGTGCCTGTCTCCTATGCGATGGTGGCGTTCACGAATGTGGTGTCTGAGGTCGCTATTCGCGGGCAGGATGTCAGTGAACTCGCCACTCTCAGTTCCCGCACGATTGCGTGGCAAGCCGTCTTCAGCATCCCGATGGACACCTGGCACAAGTGGATCGGCGTCGGCCTCGCCGCTAAGACCATTGAGGTCGATCAGCGCTGGTGGGATGTTCAAGTGCTCGACAGCAGTTGGATCTCCATCCTGTCGCAGGCTGGCATCCTCGGCCTGATCGCAGTCGGCATCTGGGTGCTATTCACGCTGAGGGACAGTCTCAAGAATCGCGAACTTCGCACCCTCACGCTTCCCCTGCTCGTTCTGCTTCTCGTGCGCAGTGCGCTCGAGAACGGCCTCATCGAGTCGAGTGTGATCTTCACACTCTTCTTCCTCACGTCGCTCCTCCTCGAGCGAGGGCACCGCTACCCCTTCGAACACGACCGCTCCGTGCGGTTCGCGCTCGCCGTGGCACCGCTGCCTACCCCCACCACAGAACTCACGCCTTCCCCGACCTGAACCCGGTGAGCATATGTCTCAAAGAATTGGATACGCCGCAGGAGCCTACGATCTCTTTCACGTTGGCCACCTCAACATTCTCAAACGCGCCAAAGAACAGTGCGACTACCTGATCGCCGGTGTTGTCTCCGACGAAATGCTGGAGCAGACCAAGAAAATGCGCCCCACAGTTCCCCTTGAGGAGCGCTTAGAAATCGTGCGCAGCATCTGTTATGTGGATGAGGCGGTCGCCGAAACGGTGCCAGACAAGTTGGAGATGTGGCGTCGTTTGCAGTTCACTCTGTTCTTCAAGGGCGACGACTGGCGCGGCACCGAAAAGGGGCTGAAGTTGGAGCGAGAGTTCGCTGCCGTCGGGGTAGAGGTTGTGTACTTCCCGTACACCGCCAATACGTCGAGCACCGGCCTGCGGCGGGCGCTGGAGTTGATTGAAGAGATGTCGGCTCGCGCTCGGGCGTAGTGGAGCAAGCGCCCCCGATTCACGCGGCAACTATTCAGACACCCGGAATAGCGTGGCGTTGCGGGCGGTTCACCCCTGCAACGACTTTTTCCCCAATTTTTTGGAGCGCCATGAATCTCACCCAGCAGCTTAAAGAACGTGCCGACAACAGTGCGGCAACAAAATCTGCCGAAGACAGCGCGACTCTCACGAACTCGGTGACCGAAGTCGAAAAGGCTGGCATCGTCAACAACGCGCTCAAGGTCGGCGATACCGCTCCCGACTTTGCGCTGCCGGATGCCGAAGGCAACACGGTACGCCTGAGCGAACTGCTCGAAAAGGGCCCGGTCGCAATCGCGTTCTACCGCGGCTCCTGGTGCCCCTACTGCAACCTCGAGCTCAAGGCGCTGCAGGAGACTCTGCCCGAGTTCCGTGCCGCCGGAGCAACCCTGGTAGCTATCTCGCCCCAAACTCCCGACGAATCCCTCTCTCTCGAAGAGAAGCACAACCTCGAGTTTCCGGTGCTCTCCGACGGCGAGCTTGAAGCGATCAACGGCTTCGGACTCCTTCACCCCGTGGATGACCGCACCAAGGCCTTCTACGAGAAGTCCGGCTACGACCTCGTGAAGTCCAACGGTGCGACCGGGTGGCAGCTGCCGCTCCCCGCCACCTACGTGATCAAGCAGGACGGCACCATCACGTTCGCGTTCGTGCAGGCCGACTACAAGTTGCGTGCCGAGCCCTCCGATGTGGTTGCGGCCATCAAGTCCCTTTAGGTCGTTGGCCACGCGCCGACCTCTGGCGCGCGGCCGCCGCCCTCCGGCTCAGGCGTAGGCTGGCGGGATGATTGAAACTCAGACACTTTTCGATGGCAGTTGGGCGTGGATTGCCCTCGCTATTGTCACCGCCGGCCTTGCGGAAATGAAGCATCGTCGGCGCTGGGTGTGGTTTCTTCTCGCCCTTATTTTCGGGCCGATCGCCACTGCGCTCGTCGTGATCTGGCGCCGCCCCGATTCCCCCTTCGGAAGGTAACGCAGTATGTCTCACCAGTTCGCTAGCTACGTCGCCATTGGTGACAGTTTCACCGAGGGCGTCGGAGATGAACTGCCGGATGGTCGGGTGCGCGGTTGGGCAGATCAGGTTGCTCTCGGGCTCGCGCTCGCCTCGCCCGAGCCGGTCACCTACGCCAACCTCGCGATTCGAGGCCGCCTTCTGGCGCCCATCGCGGGGGAGCAGCTGCAGGCAGCGGTTGCCCTCCGGCCTCAGCTGATGAGCCTCAACGGCGGCGGAAACGACATCATGCGCCCCAAAGTTTCGCTGGAGTCGATCACCGACCAGCTGCTGGCCGCCGTCGACACGGCGACCGCCAGCGGCATCCACGTTCTCCTGCTCAGCGGCGGCAACCCGAGCAAGCACTTGCCGTTTGGTTCGGTAATGGCCACGCGCGGCGACAACCTTGCGCGAGAAGTGATGGCGCGGGCGTCGAAGGACAACGTGACGTTCGTCAACAACTGGGCCGACCAGGAGCTTACGAAACTGCAGTACTGGTCCGTTGACAAGCTGCACCTCAACGCGCGCGGGCATGCGCGGGTGGCGAGCAACGTGTTGTCGGCACTCGAGATTCCGGTGCCCGACTTCGCCGCCGATGAGGGGCCAGCGGATGATGCCCGCCCCCGCACCGCAGCCTACTGGCGTGAATACGTGCTCCCGTGGATCGGCCGCCGTCTCACGGGGCGTTCCTCGGGTGACAACCGCGAACCGAAGAGTGCAACCCTGCAGCCCGTGGAAGTCGAGGGGCGCTAGGTTTTTCCGGCGGCGTTGGCGAGGCTGGCGCCGCACAACGATGAAGGAGCTCTCATGACAACGGCACCGACGACGTACGAAGTACACGGGCGAAGTGTCGCCGGGCAGGAGGCGTCGATTCAGGCCGGGAATCAGACGATTCCGATCGATGCGCTGTGGGGTTCCGCAGAGTCTTCTGCGCTGCCGGGGCCAGCAGATCTACTCGCGTCAGCGTTGGCCGCATGCATGCTCAAGAACCTCGAGCGATCCGGTGCGCTCATCCCGTTCAGCTACGAGAGCGCTGAAATTGATGTTCGCGCTCGACGCCAAGATGCGCCGCCGAAATTCGTCGAGTTCGAATACGAAATCCGCCTTGTCACGAACGAAGACGAACGACGGGTCGAAATGTTGCACCGCAACCTCAGCCACTACGGCACCGTGTACAACACGCTCGCGGCAGTTGCCGACGTGCACGGCACCATCGTTGTGGTCAAGCCCTCCGCCGAGAGCTAGGCGCGCGCGGCGAGCTAGTTGCGAGCGGCCAGCAGTTTCGCCAGGCGGGGCAACTGGGTTTCGTCGGCGAGTGCCGAACCGACCGCAACGACCTTCGCGCCCGCTGCGAGGTAGTCGCCCGCGTTACTGGCATCCATTCCGCCGGTCGCGACGAAGTTCATTCCGGGGAACGGGCCGCGCATGACACCGAACCAGTTCGTGCCCAAGAGGGACGCCGGAAAAGCCTTCACCCAGGTGAGGCCAGCGGCTTGTGCGGTCTGAACCTCGGTGGCGGAGGCGACGCCCGGCAGCGGCGGCATGCCCGCTTCGAACGAGGCGCGAACGACCTCAAGGTCGAAGCCGGGGCTGACGGTGAACGCCGCTCCGGCATCCGCGGCTTGGCGAACGTGTTCGAGGGTGACGACGGTTCCGGCGCCAACGGCCTTGCCGAGTTCCTTGCCCGCGGCGACGACGGCGCGCAACGCTTCAACGTCTTCATCGCTCTGGATGGGCACCTCTACGGAGTCGATGCCAAGCTCCCACGCGGTGCGTGCCAGAGCAACACTGCGCTCGACGCCGAAGCCGCGCAGGATCGCCATGAGGGGCTGACCGTCGAAGAGCTGGTCGAGCGAGGCGTTAGAGATCTGAGTCATGGAAAGTGCCTTTCAGGAGCGATCGAGAGTTGCGGTGAGTAACTAGAGCGTGGGGAGGTCGGTTGTGGATTGCAGTACGAGGGCTGCGCGATCGTGGCCGAGGCTGAGGCGCTGTTCGGCGGTGCTGCCGGCAAGGTAGCCGGAGAGGTAACCGGCCGCGAAAGCGTCGCCGGCGCCGACAGCTTCAACGACGTCGACCTTGTGGGCGGGAACGAAGACGCGGTCGTCGCCGCTGAATTCAGTGGCGCCGACATCGCCGTCTTTGATGACGAGGATGCGGGGGTCGGGCAGCAGGGCCCGCACGGCATCCGGCGTCGTGGTTCCCCACAGCACTTCGGCTTCATCGAGGCCGACGAGCACGATGTCGCACTGCTGGGCGAGAGCAAGAAGGGTGGGGCCGGCTTCGGAGACTGGCCAGAGCGCGGCGCGGTAGTTCACGTCGAAGCTGAGGGTCGTGGCGCTATGCTTCGCGCGGTCGATTACCGACTCGATGAGGGCATTACAGGTCGGCGACAACGACGGGGTGATACCCGAGATGTGGGTGAGGGCTGCCTGCTCGAAGGGGACATCAGTGAGGTCATTGGGTGTCATCGCCGACGCGGCAGAACCCGCGCGGTAGTAGATCACGCCATTGCCGGGATCTTTGAAGTAGAAACCCGTGGGGGCGTCGTCGCTGAACTTCACGAGGCTCGTGTCGACTCCGCGCTCGCGGAGTTGGCGTTCGACGCGACGACCGAAAGCATCCGCTCCCAGGTGGCTTACCCACGCCGCATGGTGACCGAGAGCGGAGAGGTGCACGGCCAAGTTGGATTCGGCGCCACCGGTCTCGAGGCGGAACAGCTCGGCTGTTTCGAGAGGCTCGGCAACGGTGGGCGTGATGAGCACCATCGTCTCGCCGATGGAGATGATCTCTGGTTGCGTCGTCGTCTGCATGGTGTGTTCCACAGCTCCACTATCGACCATATGCGCAGTCTGTGCAACACTGTTGCATATAGTGCAACATACGCGAGCGGGTCAGGATTTCGTTTGCGCAGCAAGGAGAGGGAGCCCGGATGTCGCAGAGCGTTCGTCGTGCAGCACGCATTGTCGATTCAATAGCCCTTCGCCCGGCCAGCGTTAGTGAGCTCGCCGAGGAGTTCGGAGTGCACCGCTCCACGATGTTCCGCGAGGTGCAGTCGCTCGAAGAGGTCGGCTATCTGCGCAAGCGAAAGAATGGCGAGTACGTGCTCGGCCTGCACCTCATCGCGCTCGCCCACCAGGCATCCGACAGTCTCGATTTGCGCGAGATCGCCCACGATCGCCTTGTGAAATTGCATCGCACGGTCGGCAACACCCTCCACCTCGCTGCCCTTGTGGACCACAGCATTGTCTACGTCGACAAGGTCGAAGACACCAGCGGCGTGCGCATGTATTCGCGCATCGGCAGCCCGGCACGGCCGTACTGCAGTGGCGTCGGCAAGGCGATTCTCGCTGAACTGTCGGCGAGCGATCGGGATGCGGTGCTGCGGGATGCGGTCTGGGAACCGTTCACGGCCAAGACCCTCACGACGCGCCCCGAGCTCGACGCTGAACTCGAGCGCGTCGCCGCCCGCGGCTGGGCAGTAGACGACGGCGAGTTCGAAGACTTCGTGAACTGCGTCGCCGTACCCATCTATGGGCCAGCCGGTGTCGTCGGCGCACTCTCGAACACCGCAATTCGGATGGCGGCCGACCTGAATGCCCTCAGAGCGCATCTGCCGCTGCTGCAGAGCGTCGCGCGTGAGATCTCGGCGGAGCTCGGTGGCGCCTGAGTGCGACCGGAATTTTCCTCGCATATTCGCTTAGGGTTGCAGCATGGCCAAGATCACCGTCCTCCTCTATCGCCTCGGCGCGACGGCAGCGAGTATCGCGCAGAGCGTTGTGCAAGCAAACGGTGGTGGCAATGGCGACCCTCAGGTCTTCGACGAAACATCGAAGCGCGCCGCGAAGCCGGTCGCGCCTGCAGCAGAGCAGCCTGAGATCACCGAGAAGCGCCACGACAGTTAGTTCGATCGATGACAGGCACACCGCGGTTTCTCGTCAGTAGAAACTTCGCGCTGCTGTGGGTAGCTCAAGCCACTTCATCGTTCGGTGAGTTTGTCCTCGGTGCCACCGTCACGGTGTGGCTTGTGCTTGACCTCGCGAATGGTGACCCGCTACTCCCGACTTACATCGCAGCTGTGGTGATTGCGGCATCCGCACCGCGTTTGCTGGTGGCGCCATTCGCGGGGGTGTGGGTAGACCGGTGGCAGGCCAAGCGCACCATGATCGGGGCTGATGTAATGCGTGCCGCCCTCGTCGCTCCGGTCATTGTGGTCGCAGCGATCACGCCGGGCAAAGAACTGATGATCGGTTCACTGCTCGGACTGCTTGTGGGCATATCGGTGCTCTCGCAGTTTTTCAATCCCGCACGCGCTGCCCTCATGCAGGTGGTCATCCCTGCTTCGCGGCGCGTGGATGCGTCGAGCAAGAGCATGTTCGCGGGTTTGGGCGTTGCGGCAATCGCGGCTGCGCTCGGCCCCACACTGTTCGCGCTCTACGGTGCTATTCCGGCGCTCACAATAACCATGCTGAGCTTCCTGGTGTCCGCGCTCGTCATTACCCAAACGAGAAAGCTCGCGGCAATACCGATCTCAGATCCCGAAATCACGTCGTTCTGGTCTCGCTTTCGGCGTGGCCTCGCCACAGCATGGCGAGTGCATTCGGTGCGGCTGGTGATCATTGGTGTTGGCCTTTACGGCGTCTCGTTGGGAATCAACAACGCCGTGTTGGCTCTCTTCGCCCTCGAAACGCTTCACCTCAGCGCCGCGCAGTATGGAATTGTTGCTGCGGCCTTCTCGGTCGGCGGTCTTATTGGCGCCGTTCTCGCCACGCCGCTTCTGAGTAGGGTCGGAAGTGAGCGGCTCTTTCCTGCCGCGATCGTCTTGCTCGGGCTGTCCTATTTCGGTTACGCCCTGACCCGTAACTTCTGGCCGGCGTCGGCGCTGATGCTGCTTTTGGGAGTCATATTTGCGATCTACGTGGTGGCCCAAGGGCCGATTCTGCAGGCAGCCACCCCGCCGGGATTCATGGGGCGCATCACGGCAGTGAGCGTGCCCATTCTTGGCCTCTCCTCAACGCTAGCGACGGTCATCACCTCGCAGCTTCTCGCGTGGGCCTCGCTGCGCGCTTCCGCAGCGGGAGTGACCTTGGACCCACAGGCGTACGCCGTGGCTATCGCCGTAGGTGCGGCGGTGCTGTGCGTCGGTGGCGCGGCGATGGCGGTCGGTTCGCGGCGAAGATTGCGTGAATCGAGGCCGTAGGCTCCCCGTTTGAGCGCAACAGGACCGGTGCAAGCCCCGAGGCAAGCCCGAACTAAGCGAGCGAAGCGCGCACGTGGTCGCGCTCGGGCTGGGGCAAGCGCTCCGTAGCGCGACGAATGGCGGGCGGCGGCATGCTCGACGCGTGCGTCTTCAGAAACGCAAGTACGGCATCCGGATGCATGGCCAGCAGTTCGCGCAGCACCCACCCGAGCGCGCTCGACACGGTTTTGCGCCGGTCGTCCACGCAGTTGGCGAGTAGGCGAAGGCAGGGGTCGATCGGCAGGAAGACGGCGTTCTTGCCGCTGTAATGGATGAGACTCACCATCGCGATGCGCCGGTGCCACTCACTGTCGGAGCGGCTCCACTCGTCGAGGACGGGATACACACGCTCCGGCTGGTCAGCCAGCGCGAACGAGTACAGCCGGGCAAGGTCATCGGCGTGAGCCCAGTTGTCGATGCGATCGATCCAGCCGACGGCGGTGCCCCAGAACGCGGCGCTGTCAGTCGTGGTCCACGAACGCGCGCCCATGCGCCGGCGATAGAAATCGAGCGCCGCAAACATCACATCGCCGTTGGCGGCAAGATTCCAGATCTCATCCCAGGCCACGAGAACGGATGCCGCATCCTGGTCGGTGAATGAGAAGCCAGCCGCGCCTCGGCGGCGCCGGTCGGTCGTGCGCAGACCGAAGTACTCGAACTCGGAGCGACGATCGGCCCGCACGAGTTCGCCGCGTTCGGGCGAGATGCCGGTCTCTGCAGCGTGCGCGGAAAGCGCACCGAGTACCTCGTCGTAGTGCTGCTGCGCCGTGGGAGAGCTCACGCTCTAACCTCCCACAGCGACTGCAGCTGGCGGGCGATGGCGGGTTAGGAAACCGCGCTCGACGCCGCCCACAGGTTGATGCCGGCATCCTTGGCGTGCTCGTCGATCGCTGCCAGTTCGGCTGGCTCGAACGAGAGGTTCTGCACTGCGGCAAGGTTCTGCTCCAGCTGCGAAACACTCGAAGCACCGATCAGCGCGGAGGTGACGCGGTCGTTGCGCAACGCCCACGAGATCGCGAGCTGCGCGAGCGACTGGCCGCGGCCGGAGGCGATGTCGTTGAGTGCCTTCACTCGGCCGAGCGTTTCGTCGTTGAGCATTCCCGACTTGAGCGAGCCGCCCTTGGCTGCCCGCGAGTCGGCGGGAACCTCGCCGAGATAGCGATCGGTGAGCAGTCCCTGAGCGAGCGGCGAGAAGGCAATAACACCGAGGCCGAGTTCCTCAACCGTGTCGAGGAGGCCGTCTTCAACCCAGCGGTTGAACATCGAATAGGAGGGCTGGTGGATGACCAGGGGCGTTCCGAGGTCGTTCATGATGCGCACGGCTTCCCGCGTGAGTTCGGGGGAGTAGCTCGAGATGCCGGCGTAGAGTGCGCGGCCCGAAGTGACGGCGGTGTGAAGCGCGCCCATCGTCTCCTCGAGGGGAGTGTCGGGGTCGGCGCGGTGCGAGTAGAAGATGTCGACGTAGTCGAGACCGAGTCGGTTCAGGGACTGGTCGAGGCTCGCGAGCAAGTACTTGCGCGATCCCATCACGCCATACGGCCCCGGCCACATGTCGTAGCCGGCCTTGCTCGAGATGATCATCTCGTCGCGGTAGGGGCGGAAATCTTCGCGCAGAATCTGGCCGAAGTTCGATTCGGCAGAACCGGCGGGAGGGCCGTAGTTGTTGGCGAGGTCGAAGTGGGTGACACCGAGATCGAACGCGCGGCGCAGAATCGCGCGCTGGTTGGCGAGAGGCTTGTCATCCCCAAAGTTTTGCCAGAGTCCCAGCGAGACGGCGGGCAGTTTTAGGCCACTACGCCCCACACGGCGGTAGGGCATCGGTTCGTAACGGGCATCATCAGCGACATAGACCATTCGCTAATGCTGCCATAAATTTCCTCACGAAAGCAGGGAACGGGAGTTCCTCATCGGGACCAGTGTGCTGCTGAGTAAGCCCGATCACACACCTCGGGTCCAGGGGAGCCGTAGCATTGGGCTCATGACAAAGCCCCGCGCCTCAACTTTGTGGCGCGCTGGCGTTCTTGTCGCAATCCTCGTGGCGATCGTGATCGTCGCGTTGACCGTGCAGATCCCCTCTACGGATGAGATTCACGAATGGACGAAGAGCGCAGGAAGCCCGGGGATCGCCATCTTTGTGGCTGGGTACGCGCTTCTCACGCTCACTCCGATACCGAAAAGTGTGCTCAGTATCGCGGGTGGGGTTGCCTGGGGGCTCTGGATCGGCAGTCTCATCGTGCTGATCGGCGCCCTGATCGGCGCTGCGCTTTCGTTCTGGCTCGGACGATACTTGGGGCGGGATGCCGTCGAGCACTTCACGGGCGGGCGAGTGCGCGTTGTCGATGACATGTTTCAGCGCCGGGGCCTGCTGTCGGTGATTGCCCTACGCCTCATCCCCGTGCTCCCGTTTACCCTCATCAACTACGCCGCAGGGCTGACCGCCGTGCGCGTGCGGGATTACGCCCTCGGTACTGTCATCGGCATCATCCCGGGGACGCTCGCGTATGTCGCGGTGGGCGCTTACGGTGCAGAGCTCAATGACGGTTTTTACTTCGCGCTCGGAGCCATCGGGGTCCTCGCGGTCGCTGGTGTACTTGTGGTCAAGCGCCTCCGCAAGGACGATCCCACGTCGCAGCTCGAGCCCATCACGTCAGCAGTCGACGAGCAGATCGTGCCCGATAAGGCCTAACGCTCGGCGGGTGAGCTGTGCTGCCAGCTTCGGCGATTGCGCGGCTAAGAGAGAACCGTCCAGAGCGCTTCGCACGGCAGAGAAACCGTGACGGAATCGCCCGCTGCGAGAAGATTGCCGGGGGCGGCCTCGGTGCGGATCTCGGCGTCGCCGACTCGAACGAGAAGCTCGCGACGCGGGCCGCGCTGAATGGCCGAGGTGACGACGCCGTACAGCTCGCGCGGGCCCCGACTCTGGCACGCGGTGGCATCTGAATCGCGAGTGACAGGTGGCGAGGCATCCGTTCGGTTATCGGGGACGCGCGCTGAAGCAGAGACCGCTTCCTGGCGGAAGACGAGCGTTGCGGGGCCCGATTCAACCGTGGAACTGATGGCGACGGCGCCGATCGCGGAATGATGCACCCCGTTCCTGACCTCCCCGGCGAACGCATTCTTGCCGCCAAGAAGTCGAGCAACCGCGAGCGATGCCGGCCGGTGAAAAACATTGTCGACGGTGTCGTGTTGCAGCAACTGACCGTTCTCAAGGACAACGACCCGTTCGGCCATCGCGCTCGCCTCATCGCGGTCGTGGGTAACGAAGAGGATGGTCGGATTCACGGCCTCCCGGATGCTCGCAATCATGGCGTGCATCTCATCCTTGAGTCCAGGGTCGAGGGCGCTAAACGGTTCGTCGAGCAGCAGCACGGATGGCTGTGCGGCGAGAGCTCGTGCCACAGCGATTCTCTGCTGCTGGCCGCCCGAAAGCGAGTGTGGCGAGCGGGATGCGAATGCCCCCATCTGCACCAGCTCTAGGTGCTCGCGGGCGCGCTCCCTAGCCTGCCCGCGGCTGAGTCCTGCCGCGCGATCGGCGAAGGCGACATTGTCGAGAACCGTTAGATGCGGAAACAGAAGCGGGCGCTGGAACACCATCGAGATACCGCGCTGCTCTGGAAGAAGCGCGGTGACATCCCGACCGCTGAGGCGTACTTGGCCACCATTGGCATCCTCGAGGCCGGCGATGATGCGCAAGATCGTGCTCTTGCCTGAACCGCTCGGCCCCACAATCGCGGTGCTCGTGCCCGGCAAAATATCGAGGTTCACCTCGCGCAGCGCGGCAGGGGAGGCGGCCGAGTAACTCTTCGTGATGCCCGTGAGGGTGATCGCAGAGGTCTCCACGTCAGTGGTCTGGGCGTGAGTGGTCATCGTTGCTTCCCTGGGTCGAGATTGCGGGTGCGAGCAATGAAGCCCAACAGAATGAGGGGTGGAATGACCGCGGAGAGCGACAACACCGCCACGCTTGATTCGTTGCCGACACCGGATGCACTTGAGGCAATGATCAGCGGCAGCGTAATCATGTGGCCGCCTCCCACCACGAGCGTGATGAGGTAATCGCTCCAGCCGACCAAGAACGCCAAGAATGCAGAGCGTGCCAACGCCGGAGCGATTAGGGGGAGGTGGATGCGCCACAGTGTGAGCCGTGAGCTCGCCCCGAGCGTGCGGGCTGCGTCATCGAAGCCGTCGTCATAAGCGGCGTAGGCGGCGCGCATCGAGAACGTTGTGTACGGAATCGCCACCGCAACGAGCACGAGAACGACGCCGACTGCCGGGGGTACCCACGCACGCAACAGCAGCACATTGAGGCCGAGCACCGCGGCAAACGGCGGCAGCAACACAGGAGAGAAGAGCAGAACGGTAATCGCCTTGCCGAAGCGAACGTGACCGCGCGAGAGCGCGCGGGCGGCCATCGCTCCGAGCGGGGTCGCGATCGCGGCCACTACGAGCGACAACAGCAGCGAGTGGAGGAAGGCGCGGCCGCCGCCGTTGGCGATTGCGGCGGTGAGGCCGTCGGTGCCGGCTTCCATCGGAAATGCGGCGGGGTGCATCCATTGGTTGGCGAACGACCACAGCATGAGGGGTAAAAACGGCAGCGCAAACCACAGCGCGATGAGCGCGGTCGAGACGATACGCAGCACACGGGCAACGCCGCGAGACTGAGTCAGCGGGCTGCCGTGGTCGCCGGGCATCCGCCGGGGTGGGTGCACGACCGGCTTGTCGAGGCTGACGCTCGTGGTGCTGACGCTCATTGCCACGCTCGCATTCGCCGAAGCCCGAGCATGGCTACGCCCACGATCGCCGCAGTGAGAAGCAGAGTAATCACGGCAACGGCGGCAGCCTCGGGCCGAGCGGTGAGGCTTGCCGAGTTGAATAGCCGCAGCGCCATGACCGAGAGCGGCTCGGGGTAGGTCTTGCCGAGCAACCACGCGACCTCGTAAGAACCCAGCGTGTACGCAAACGCGATAGCGGATGCCACGAGCAGCGAAGGGGCGGCGAGCGGAAACAGCACGAGTCGTAGTCTCGCCCCGCGGCTCGCACCGAGCACAGCGGCAGTTTCGTCGTAGGACGTGATGCGGGTGGCGAGGGTGCCGACAATGATGAGCGCGACGAAGGCGGATTCTTTCCACGCGTACTCCGCGATCACGGCGAACCAGGTGGGGCCGGCGACGAGCGCGGGCCACGATTCTGGCGGGATGCCGAGAATACGGGCGAGCACGCCAGAGTCGGAGAGCAGAAGGCCGACGCTCGCAGCTCCGACGAGGTGAGGCACGGTGACGGCCGCAGCGCTGAGTGCGCCCACGATGCGGCCACCCCAGTTGCCCGAGATGATGAGCACGGCGGTGAAGAACCCGACGACCGCAGCGATCGTGGTTGACACGACGGCGATCCCAAGAGAAAGCAGCGCGGAGCCGAGCAGGTTGTCGGTGCTTTCGAAGGCGTCAACGCTCAACGCGGGCGTGCCCACGAGTGGCATGAGACCGAGACTTTGCACCACAGTGGTGCCGATGCCTCCGATCACTACGATCGCGACCGGAATGATCGCCGGGAGCACGAGAAGCGTGGCGCGCATCCCCTGGCGTCGCGGCCGACTCTGCACCGCCGTCATCAACGCGCAGCGATCGTAGTGCGCCAACCGTCATCGAGTGCAGGAACCCATTCGGCCGAGAGTTCGGGGTTGGCATTCTGCGAGAGGATGTCGAAGGTTGGCACAACAGGC
Source organism: Salinibacterium sp. SWN167 (assembly GCF_015864665.1). Classification (GTDB taxonomy): domain Bacteria; phylum Actinomycetota; class Actinomycetes; order Actinomycetales; family Microbacteriaceae; genus Rhodoglobus. The sequence continues at coordinate 368,943 of NZ_JADYWU010000001.1, forward strand.
GACTGCGGCAGGGCATCGAACAGGGCGCGATCATCGGCGGAAAGCGCATCCAGATCCAGCACAGTGAACTGGCCCCACACGGCAGGGTCAGCCTTCGCGACCTGCTGCTCAACCGACAGAGCCTCGTTGGCGACGACCATCGCGCCAGCGATGTTGCCGGAGTTGCTGGGGATGCCGAAGAAGCTGGCATTGCCCAGCGTTCCGTCCTCCACCGTGAGCACTCGTGTGGTCTCGGGGAGCGTGCCGTTCTCCACGAGTGCGGTGAGCGTGGCGGGACCATACGTCATCATCATGTCGATCTCGCCATCGGCAAACAGCTTCGTCAGTTGTTCCGAGGTTGCGGGATAGGTGGTGCCTTCGCGCCACAGTGACGGCGCGAGCTGGTCGAGTCGTTCGTAGAGCGCAGGGGAAAGTTCGGCGAAAGCGTCATCGCTGTAGACCGAAGGAACATTCTCATAACCGCCCGAGACGCTGTAGAGCACCTCGCGTAAGAAAGCGGATCCCGTGAAGTCGGGAGCAGCCGGGTAGGTGAAGCGACCGGGGTTATCTTCGGCCCAGTCGAGGATGCCCTCAATGGTGGTTGGTGGGTTCGGCACCGTGGCCTCGTTGTAGACGAAGGAGAATTGCGCCTTGTGCCAGGGAGCCTCGCAGCCATCCACAGGAGTGCCGAAGTCTTCGGTGAGCAGTGGGTCAGAGTCGGAGACCAAGGTCATGTTGGGCAGCAGATCTGTCCACTCGCAGAACCAGGCATCAGCCTGTTTGCCAGTGCGGAAGTTGTCGCCGTTGATCCACACGAGGTCAACAGCACCATCCGTATTACGGCCAGCCTGCAGCTCAGTAAAAACGCGGTTGAGCGCATCCTTGGTGTCGGCAATCGGAACACGTTCGAGCGTGACGCCCTGCGCCGCCGCAGCTGGAGCAAGAACGTCATCAACGTACGCGTTGCCCTGATCGTCACCGCCCCACATCCACAACTTCACGGTCTGGCCGTCGGCAGCGATCTGCACATCAGCCCAATCAAAGAACTCAGGACCTCTCGGAGTGTTTGTCGGTGCCGAGCACGCGCTCAGGGCCAACGCGGTCACTGCTGCAGTAGCAAGCACGGGGAGGATGCGGCGGCGGGCAGTGGTGGGGGAAGCCGCACGACGAAACGGTAGCCAGATCTGCACGCAGGTGCTCCTAAGTAATTGAGGGCTCACGGGAAACTGTCGAGATGCCCCGCACAGCGCACTCCAGATTAAGCGCGAACAACTTATTACTTCAGTAAGCCACATCACATACGGACTTCATAGCTCCGACATAGCATTGCTGAAATGAAAAACAAACGCGCCTCAGCGCTCTGGAAAGCTGGCGCGTTCGTCGTGTTCCTCGTGGCCATTGTCATTGTGGCGTTCACGGTTGAGATTCCGAGCGTTGAAGAGATTCAAGCGGCAGCAGAAGGCACCGGCGTGCTGGGCGCCGTAATCTTCATCCTTATTTATGCGGTCCTCACCCTGACTCCAGCGCCCAAAGCCGTGATCAGTATTGCCGCAGGGCTCGCGTGGGGTCTGTGGATCGGCACCCTACTCGTGCTCGTGGGCGCCGTTATTGGGGCAGCCCTCTCCTTCTGGATCGGTCGCGTGCTCGGACGCGAAGCTGTTGAGCAGTACACGGGCGGCAAGGTTCGCGCCGTTGACGAGATGCTGCAGAAACGCGGCTTGCTCTCCATGATTGCGCTGCGCCTCATCCCTCTCATTCCTTTCACTGTTATCAACTACGCCGCTGGCCTCACCGCCGTGCGAGTGCGCGACTACATGATCGGCACCGCCGTCGGCATCATCCCCGGCACCATGGCGTTCGTCGCGGTCGGGGCCTATGGCGCTGAACTCAACACCGGGTTCTTCATCGCTCTCGGAGCGCTCGGCGTGCTCACGATCGGCGGCGGCATTGTTGCCGCACGACTGCGCAAGAAAGATGCTGCGACTGCCGCAGCCGCCGGTGATGAGGATGCCGCCAAAGAGCTCAACGCGGAGAACAACTAGCCGTGCTGGATGCCCAACTGCGCCGAGCGGTCAGTCGACCGCTCAACGGCATGGCATCCGCCCTCGACGTGCCTTGGATCACGCCCGACCGCATCACGATCGCCGGGCTCGTTGTCGGCCTGAGTAGTGCTGCGCTCGCCGCAACGCAATGGTGGAGCCTCGCGCTCATCGCGTGGCTGCTGTCGCGAGTGCTGGATGGGCTCGACGGAACTCTTGCTCGACGGCGGCTCGCTGCGGCATCCGCTTCGGGTCGGGATGGCGTTGATGCCTCGAGCTCCGCTGCTGCGAGCCAAGCGGGCGGCTTTCTCGATATCGTCGCCGACTTCGTGGTCTACGGCGCGACGGTTCTCGGCGTTGCGATCGGTGCGACCACCGCATTCGGGGCGCCCTGGTGGCCGTTCTTGCTCGTCATGTTCAGCTACTACCTCAACGGGGCCGCGTTTCTCGCGTTCTCCTCGATAGCTGAACGCACCGGCCGAACAGTCTCAGACGAAGACAACCGCTCGCTTTTCTTCCTCGGTCGTATTGCCGAAGGCGGCGAGACGGTATTTACTCACGCACTCTGGCTGATCGTGCCGTTCTTTGCATGGCAGATCGCGATTGTGTGGAGCATCATCGTGTTCGTCAGCGCCACCCAGCGGATGATCGTCGGCTACCGCCTGCTGCGCTAGTCTTTCGGCTTTCCCAACGTTGCCCGGCGAACCCGAGCCAACAGTTGGATAGCTGACTTCACGACGCCGCTCTTCAAACGGTATTGAACGTCAGCGATGGCCGCATTCCAGAGGGCATCGCTGAAGGTCGGGTAGGCGTGGGTCGCCGAGGCGAGCGCGCTCGTGGAGAGTTTCGCGCTGACGGCGAGTGTGAGCTCTCCGAGGCTTTCGCCCGCGCGCGGTCCGACGATGGTGCCGCCAAGTACCCGGCCGCGAGTATCGACGACGATCTGCGCGAAACCCTCTTCTTCACCTTCGGCAATGGCGCGGTCCGTTGAGAGGTGTTCGCCGGTGTAAACGCGGTGCTTGCCGGGCACGGCATCCGCCGCGGTGATACCGACGGCTGCGATTTCGGGCGAGGTGAACGTGACGCGGGGCACGAGCTGGTCATTGAACTTGCGGCGTAGGCCCAGGGCCGCGTTGGTGCCTGCAATACTGCCGCTTACTCCGGCGATGTGGCTAAACTTTGGCAACCCGGCGGCGTCGCCGGCCGACCAGATGTGCGGGTTGGAACTGCGCAGCGAGGCATCGACATCGATGAATCCCTCGGCCGTGATGTTTACGCCAGCGGCCTCGGGGGCGAGAGTCCCCACCCGGGTTGAGCGTCCGATCGCGGCAAGCAGGCGGTCGAAGGGCACACGGCTGCCGTCGTCGAGCACGAGCTCTCCGGCTAGTCCGTCGGTCGAGATGACCTCGGCGGCAGAGCGGCCGTTGAGCACGGTGATGCCGTCGCCGTCGAACGTCGCCTGCAGGATGCTGCTGGAACGCTCATCCTCAGTGGGAAGGATGCGGTCGCGGCGGTTCACAATCGTCACGGCGGAACCGAGTCGGGCCATTGCTTGGCCGAGTTCACTTGCGATCGCACCGCCGCCCAGCACGACGAGGCGGGGTGGTAGTTCGTCGAGTTCCCAAATGCTGTCGCTCGTGAGCATCTCGATGCTGTCGGTGCCGGCGAACTTGGGGAGGCGCGGTTCGGTTCCCGTCGCGATCACGGCCTGCACGAACGTGTGGCGAGTGCCATCGATTTCTAGCGAGTGGCGGCCAGTAAAGTGAGCATCCCCGTGGATGACCTCGATGCCGAACTCGGCAAAAGCCTCGGCGGAATCGTGCGGCTCGATCGTGGCAATCGCATCCTCGACGTGCCCCATCGCCCGCGCAAAGTCGATTGTTACGTTGTCGGCGGTGATGCCGAAGCGTTCAGAAGTCCGCATGACGTGAGCGGCATGCGCTGTAGCGATCAGTGACTTCGAGGGAACGCAGCCGGTCCAGAGGCAGTCCCCACCGAGGCGGTGGCGTTCGACCATCAACACCCGTGCACCGAATCGGGCGGCGGTCTTGCTAGCGACAATTCCGGCGCTGCCGGAGCCGATGACGATGAGATCCCACTGAGCGGGCATGCGTGTTCCTTTCGAGAGGGCGTTTGCCCCAGTCATGTTTAGCAGCGCATTGTTCAGCGAACCGTACGCTAGATCACAGTTCGCAGGGAGGGCTCGCCCGTAACATCGGGTCATGGCTACCGAAACTAACGTGAACACCGTTCCTGCTGACGCTCCCCGCTACGACGGGCTGAAGGCCGTCTTCATCAACTGCACGCTCAAGAAGAGCCCCGAGATGAGCCACACCCAGGGCCTCATGGATTCAAGCATCCAGCTGATGCGCAGTGCCGGAGTGCACGTCGATAACGTGCGCTTCATCGACCACGACGTTGCCATCGGTGTCTACCCCGACATGCGCGAGCACGGCTGGGAGAAGGATGCCTGGATGGACGAAGTCTGGCCTCTTATCGAAGCGGCCGACATCCTCGTCATCGGTGGACCGATCTGGCTGGGCGACAACTCCTCTGTCACCCGGATGCTAATCGAGCGTCTCTACGCGATGAGTGGCGAGTTCAACGACAAGGGCCAGTACGTGTTCTATGGCAAGGTCGGCGGCGCGCTCTTCACCGGCAACGAGGATGGCGTGAAGCACTCCGCCATGTCGGTGCTCTACAGCCTTCAGCACATTGGCTACGTCATTCCTCCCGCAGCGGATGCTGGCTGGCTCGGCGAAATCGGCCCCGGCCCCAGCTACCTCGACGAAGGCTCGGGCGGCCTCGAGAACGACTTCACGAACCGCAACACGACCTTCATGTCGTGGAACCTCATGCATTTGGCATCGATCCTCAAGAACGCCGGCGGTATCCCCGCTTACGGAAACACCCGCAAGGCGTGGAACGACGGCGAGCACTTCGGCTTCGAAGCTAACCCCGAGTACCGGTAACCCTCAAGTGAGCATGTCATGATGGATCCGTGCGGCGAGAGAGTGGCGTCAGCCCCCCTGGCGGGCGAACGCCCGTGGTCGCCGCAGCGAAGGGATCCTGAACCACTCATGCCGATCGACAACGGTTCGTTTAGCTGCCTCAGCGAAGTCGACCTGTTCGCCGACCTGTCGCCTGCCGAGATCGAGCAGATGGACCGCATGGCGCCCTCGCGCTCGTACTCGCTCGGCGAAATGGTATTCAGTCAGAGCCAGCCGGTGACCGCTCTTTTCATTTTGAAAAAGGGTCGCATCCGCATCTTTCGGGTCACCGAAGACGGTAAGGCACTCACGATGGCGATCCTCGAGCCGGGCGCAGTCTTTGGCGAAATGATGATGGTCGGCCAGCGCATGTACGACAACTACGCCGAAGCGATCGACGACGTTGAGATCTGTCTCATGAACACGGCGGATGTTGAGCGCTACCTCATCGCCGACCCACGCATCGCAATCCGCATCTCGCGCCACCTGGGCGAGCAAGTCGTTCGGCTCGAGGAGCGCCTCACTGACCTTGCATTGCGTCCGCTGCAGTCGCGCGTGTGCAGCACGCTGTTGCGCCTCGCCGAGGCGGCCCCCAATTCGCGCTTCACGCATCCCACGATCCGTCTGAGCCACGACCAGCTGGCCGGGCTTCTCGGTGCGACCCGCGAATCCACGAGCAAGGCCATGTCTGATCTGGCCAGCCGCGGCATCATCCGGCAGGGGCGGGCTCGCGTGGTGATCCTCGATGCGGATGCTCTGGGCCAGCTAGCTCGCCAGTCAGGCTAGTGGCACTCGCGGGTATTTCACGTCCTCGATGAAGTAACTATTACTCTCTTCCGCCTAGCTGGTCGCGGGGCTACTCTTCAACTATGAACACTGGATGCGATGAAAACTCGGTGACCGGGCGACGTCACGGCGGGCGGGTGACAGCTGCCGCAGCATCCGCACTGATCGCAGTGTTGGCGCTTGCCGGCTGTGTGCCGTCGGGATCAACGTCGTCGACAAGTTCCTCGAGCGTTCCCACCGCCTCGTCAACGCCGAGCTCGACGCCGCTACCCACGCCGGAGCCGTTGATCATCCCCGGCTGCGACACGTTGCTGCCGCTGAGCACCGCCAAGGGTCTGCTCTCTACAAGCACTCAAAAACTTGACGAGCAAGATAGTTTCACGCTGAACGGCGGCGAGTTGCCAGAGATCGCGGCCGTGATGACAGATGCCACGATTGCAAAGAATTGCATTTGGGGCGTGCCGAATTCCGACGGCTACTTCTCGGTGGCTATCGGTGATATCGCTGAGCCTGATCTCTCTGATCTCAAGGGCGCGCTGGCCGCCAGCGGCTATCAGGGCACCACAATCAACAATGTGGCCACTCTGGAGTTCACGACGGAGAACGAAATTGGAACGACCGCGGCCACTCACCTGTTTACCGGCGACCTCTGGATTCACGCCACAGGCACCTCAGTTGACCTGACGAACGCTGCCGCGACGGCTGTTCTTGATCAAATGCGCCTCGCGAACCCCACCCGCACGTACTGAGTGACACTGAAGCAGACCATTTCGTAGCAATTCTCACATTTTGGCCACAACTCTGTAGCTGGCAGACAGGTGGGTCTACCCTTCTGGCATAACGACGGATGCGAGGAGAGCCCCATGAGTGAGCAACTACGACCTGTCCAAGTTTCGATCGCTGCGGCATCCGCTGCCCTGATCGTGCTGGCCTTGACCGGCTGCGTGCAGTCTGAGACGGATGCCGCGATAGACAGCGCGACGGAACCGTCGCTGGCGCCGTCAAGCGCACCGACCGAACCTACCGCTGAACCAACTCCCGTTGTGGAGTCGCTCGTGATTCCCGAGTGCTCGACGATGGTGCCCCTCGATGTCGCCAAGAGCTCCTTCTCTGAATCCACGGTCCTTTTAGCGGAGGAGAATTTTCTGGACGTGAACGAGTGGTCTATGCCCGAAGAGGCTGCTGCGATCTCGAATGCATCGGTCGCGAAGGACTGCTGGTGGGGAGTGCCCCGCGGCGATGGGTTCTTTGGGCTCGCGGTCATCGATATTGACTCCACCCACCGCGCGACGCTAGCTTCCGCCCTGCTCGACGAAGGGGCAGTGGAGACAGCGTTAGGGAGCGTGACTGTATTGAACGTGTTGACCTTGAGTGGGTTGAACGACATCTATGACACTCACTATTTCGCCGACGACGTGTGGATTCACGGCACCGCCAATAATGACCGGCTGTCTACAAAGCTTGCGGATGCTGCCCTCGAGCAGATTCGCGTAGCGAATCCCACGCGCGCCTACTGACTCCACCTTTCCTCCGCTAACGTCAGTAGCAACCACTTCTGCGCTCCCGGGGCGCACGATCTGTCTACCCGCAGCACAGCAATCACCGCGGATGGCCGATGGGGGATGGCAACCAAAGCGACCGTAAATCAAGTTTGCACAGTCAATCTTGATCATGTACGTTTTGTCTAGCCATCCAATGACGGATAAGGCCTAGGAAGGAACCTGGATCCAAGTGAACACAACTCTTGATTCCAAGAAACTGCGAGGCCTCGGCATCGCATCGCTCTTGGTAACAGCACTCACGCTCTCCGCCTGCACAGCACCAGCAGAAGAATCCACGCCCGACGCCGGTGACCTCCTGATCTCTCAGGAAGCCTGCGACCGCAACGCCGCGGTCGGCACCATCACCTACATCTCCGGCTACGGCTACTCGGCCAGTGCCGGTCAGCTCGACGTCTTCTTGGCCGACGAGCTCGGCTACTTCAAGGACCTGTGCCTCGACGTAGAGATCAACGCGTCCGGCGCGAACGGGCAGCAGCTCGTCTCGTCAGGGCAAGCAGAATTCACGGCCCTTGGTTCGGCATCCGATGTCATGCTCGCTGCGGCGAACAGCAAGAACCTCACCGCGGTCGCGACCTACGGCAACACCCCGCCGTTCTCGATCTTCGCCAACGAGAAGATTAAGATCCTCAAGGACCTCGAAGGTGGTTCGCTCGGCTACTTCATCAACCTCACTCCGATCGCTTCCGCCATGCTGGATGCCGCTGACGTCGATGTCAGCAAGGTCGAACTGATCAAGATGACCAACTACGACCCGACCGTGGTTACTCGCGGCCAGGTCGACGCCATCGTCGGCTACGCCTCGAACCAGCCCGAGAACCTTCGCGCTCAGGGCCTACCGTTCAGCGAGTTCTTCCCCTCTGACGTTGGTGTTGAGGGCACGTACAACGTCATGGAGGTCAACTCCGAGTTTCTCGCCGACAACCGCGAAGTCGCCGCTGACTTTATGCGCGCCTCACTCCACGCCCTGCAGTTCTGCCTCGACAGCTCCGACGAATGCATCGACATGATCGCGCAGCTCGCCGAAGACAACGGTCAAGGTTCTGCCTTCCCGCGTGATCAGCTCGAGCGCACCTGGAATGTGGAATCGCAGTGGGTCAAGGACAGCAACAGTGGGCTCCCCGGAACCCAAACTGCCGCTGACTGGGCTGCCGAATACGAACTCGTCAAGAAGTTTGGAAACGTCGACAACCTGCCCGCCATCACCGACATGATGGATGAAACGCTCGTCGCTGATCTCTATGCAGGTGGCGAACTGATCTGGCCGGGAAACTAACCCGACCACCCCACTCGGATGCCGCACCACCCACCCGGTGCGGCATCCGGCATCACAACCAGGGAGTAACTGTGGAAACCGCACAGCCACACGCCGGCGTTCATATCGAGAACGTCTCTAAGAGCTTCGGCCCCGAGGGGGCACGCACGCTCGTGCTCAACCATGTGAGCCTCTCGATCAAGATGGGCGAGTTCGTTTCGGTGATTGGCCCGAGCGGCTGCGGAAAGTCGACACTGCTCAAAACTGTTGCCGGCCTCATCGATGCCGACAGCGGCGTCGTCAAGGTCGACGGGATGACGGTGAAAGCCGCGACGAAGAACAAGATGATCGGTCTTGTTCCTCAGTCTCCGGCGCTGCTCCCGTGGCGCACCGTGCTCGACAATGTGCGCCTGCCGATGACGGTGAACCCGAAAGCGAACGCGAACCGCAATCTGCGTGACCCCCGCGAGATTCTGGAGTCCTTCGGTCTAGGGGCCGCGCTCGACAAGTATCCCGGTCAGCTCTCCGGCGGAATGCAGCAGCGCGTCGCTATTGCCCGCGCTTTCGTGTTCGACCCGAGCGTGCTGCTCATGGATGAGCCCTTTTCGGCGCTCGATGAGATGAACCGTGACGCTCAACGGCTGGGTCTCCTCGATTTCTGGCAGTCCAACCGCAAGGCCGTCATGTTCGTGACTCACTCGGTGCCCGAGGCGATCATGCTCTCCGACCGCATCGTCGTGATGGGCGCGCACCCCGGTCACATCGCCGAAATCATCGACGTTCCCCTGCCGCGGCCTCGCACGATCGACGTGTACGCGACCGACGAGTTCCGCGACCTTGAAGGCCACGTGCGCGAAACACTGCGCGAAGTGATGGGACAAAAGAGTGCCTAAGTCACGCAAGAACGAGGACAGCATGTCAGCAACCGATACGTCGACTCTCGCGGTTCAGGCCGCGACGAGTGCAACGGGCCGCCGCATCTCACCGCTGGCGTCCGCCAAGCTCAAGCAGAACCTGCGCTGGACCAACTGGGCTCCCGCCGTGATCACCTTCGTGATCGCGGCTGCGCTCTGGCAGATCACGGCGATCGCGAATCCGTATGTGATCCCCACGATCGACCAGGTCTGGATGAGCCTCATCAAGGACGCCGACACATACTGGGCCAACATGCTCGTGACGGGTCTTGAGGTTGCCGTGGGCGCCAGCTCGGGCATCATCGCCGGCTTCATTCTGGCGATCATCATGGCCGAGTTCCAGGTTATGGAACGCGCCGTCATGCCGCTCGTCGTGGTCGTGATGGTCACGCCGATCGTCGCTATCGCTCCGGCTCTGGTCGTCGCGTTCGGCTTCGGCATGACCCCGAAGTTCATCGTGACCGCGCTGGTCGTGTTCTTCCCCATGCTCGTCAACTCGCTTGCCGGGCTGCGGGATGTGGATGACCGTGCGCTCGACGTGATGAAGACACTGCATGCCAGCCGCTGGGAGATCTTCCGCGACCTGCGTTTCACCGGTTCAATGCCCTATGTCTTCGCGGGGCTGCGCATTGCGCTTCCGCTCGCGATTGTCGGTGCGGCTGTCGCCGAGTTCGTCGCGGCCGGCCAGCAAGCAGGCCTCGGATCCCTCGTGACCATCGCCGCCGCGCAAGCAAATCTGCCTGTTACCTGGGCCAGCATCGCGCTGCTTTGCCTCATGGGCGTCATCCTGATTTCTCTCCTCGCTCTCGTTCGCAAGCGAGTGCTCTGGTGGAGCGACGGAGCCGCTGTGGGTCGCTAAATCCCCACGCGCGGCAGCTTTTCCCACCACCACTCTGCCCGCCACTACTCTGCCCTTTTCCGCACCCCCACCCCCAGAATTTCTCCCCACCACGAAAGGTTCCATCATGAAGAAGCTTCGCTTCGGTCTATTCGAAAACCCTCAGGCCAACGACTCGGGAACGTCGACCTGGCGTCATCCCGACAACAAGCGGGACATGTTCGACCGCCTCGACTACTGGCGTGAAATCACGACCATCTGCGAAGAGGCCGGCTTCGACTTCATGTTCTTGGCGGATGCCTGGGGCTGGGCCGACGTCAACGGCGAGCGTCCCGAGATCTGCTCGGTCGAGGGCCTCGACCTGCCGCGTCTCGACCCCGCGATTCTGGCTGCTGCCCTCATCTCGACCACCACGAATCTCGGACTCGTGCTCACGGGATCCACTCTTCTTGAACAGCCCTACGCCTTTGCTCGTCGCATTGCGAGCCTCGACCACCTCTCGGGCGGTCGCATCGGCTGGAACGTCGTCACGACGGGAACCGCTGAGACGGCATCGCAGGCGTTCGGTGTTCCGATGGTGGCGCACGATGAGCGCTACGACATGGCCGATGACTTCATGGAGGTCGTCTACAAACTGTGGGAGGGCGCGTGGGAGCGTGACGCTCTTGAGCGCGACAAGAACGGTCGCTTCGCCGACCCCGCCAAGGTTCACCGCATTGAGCACGACGGCCCGTACTTTAAGTCGCACGGCTACGGAAACTCCTCGTACTCACCGCAGGGCACCCCGGTGCTCTTCCAGGCCGGCACCTCACCGCGCGGCCGCGAGTTCGGTGGCAAGCATGGCGAGGCAGTCTTCCTCGGGGGCGGTGCTGTGGAGAAGGTCGCTGAGCAGGTGGCATCCATTCGTGAAGAAGCCGTCAAGAACGGTCGTGCTGCCGACTCGGTCAAGATCATGTCCGCCTTCACGTGCGTGATCGGCGACACCGAAGATGAAGCAAAGGCCAAGCTGCAAGAGGTGTTGGATGCGGAGAGCCCCGACGTGGCCGTCGCCTCCTACGCGTGGTTCACGGGCCTCGATCTGTCTTCCTTCGACCCGGCGACGCCGATGAAGGAGCTGCACACCGAGCTTTCGCAGACCCAGATCACCCGCTTCGGCGACCAGACGGTTGGCGATGTCCTGGCGCAGTGGCACGGCAACGGTGTGCGCAGCAAGCCCTTCGTGGGCACGGCTGAGCAGATCGCTGACGAGATGATCGCTCTCGCTGAGGGCGCCGACCTCGATGGCTTCTTGTTGACGCCGATGATTCAGCCGAGCTCAACCGTCGAGTTCATCGAGAAGGTGCTGCCAATTTTGCGGGAGCGCGGGGTTGCTGGTGAAGGCTATGACGCTCCGACGCTGCGCGAGCGCCTGCTCGGCACCGACGACTCGATCTTGCGCGATGACCACCCTGGAGCGGCGTACCGCGCAACGGCCGCGGTTGAAGCGAAGAACTAGCTCGTAGCGCGGCGAGCGGGACGGTCGCCATCTTCTCCGGCAAAGACGTAGTCGCCAGAGCGGATGCGGTCGATCACGTCTCGAGCCCACTGCTGTTCTCCGCGCAAGCGAGAGGTCGCCAGTTCGAAGATTTCGCGCACGTAGGCGGGAGTCGAGGTCGAGGTTGCAACATCACCAATGTGGTACGCGTTGCTGGCAATGCGGGCGTCGATTTCGGTGACGCGGTGTTCGAGGCCGGCGAGCACTTCTTCGCGCTGCAGGGCGTACATGAACGAGGTGAGCACCATGACGGGCTTGGTGTCGAAGACTTCGACTGTCCACAGGGCGTCGCGCAGCATCCGGAGCAATTCGACTTCGCCAGCTTCGGTCATGCGGTAGGTCGTGCGCTCGGGGCGGTTGCCGGCAGACTCGGTGCCGTTCTCGGCGAGATAGCCATCGTTCGTGAGCGACCGCAGGGCGTTGTAGATCGAGCCGGGCTGAATGTTGGCCCATTCGTCGATGTGCCAGGTCATCAGTTCACGGCGCAGAAAGTAGCCGTGAACTGGTTGGAACTGGTTCACAGCTCCCAGTACGACGAGGCGAGTTGTAGTCGACATGCCCCCAATGGTAGGGCAAGGGGTCCGCTCGCAGGGCAGAAAGTCAGTTGTTTACATGATCAAAAATGACTAACATGTAGTCATATGTTCAAACTTGACTAGCGGTCGCTGGTTGAACATTTCAAGCAAAGGAGTCCGCCCATGTCGCACAAGACCACTGCGGAAGAAGTATCCCCTCAAGTCGCGCTTCGACGAGCGCTCTCGCTCTTTCCGACTGGTGTCGTCGCCCTCGCCGCGGTTGTTGACGGCCAGCCCACCGGCATCGCGGTGAACTCCTTTATCTCCGTTTCTCTCGAACCGCCGCTAGTCGCGGTCTGCCCCGCGCGCACCTCGACTACCTGGCCCGTGTTGGCTCGTGCCACGCGCATCGGGCTGAGCGTTCTCGGCGCCGATCAAGAGCAGACGGCGCGCAGCCTCGCCTCGCGCACGGGCGATCGCTTCGCCAACATTGACTGGCGTGCAACCGAGGGTGGGGCCATCCACATGGACGGTGCGGCGCTGTGGCTCGAGTGTGAGATTCGCCATAGCTTCGATGGGGGCGACCACGAGATTGTGACTCTCGAAGTTATCCACTCCGAGGCTTTTCCCGAAGTTACCCCTCTTGTCTTTCACCTCAGCCAGTTTCGCGGGCTGTAGGTCGCGAAAGTGCTCGACGTGCTCGCCGCTAGGGTTGAGCTAATGGAGCATCCACCGACGCTGAGTTTTCGCGGCACCGTCGTGCACGGTGATAAGCGCGGGCGCGAGCTGGGGTTTCCCACGGCGAACATTTCGATCGGCGACCACGCTGATCTTCCCGTCGATGGCGTTTACGCCTGCTGGGTCACTTTTCCGCCGGCGACCGAGGCTCATGGCGCGACCATCAGCATCGGTGACAACCCCACTTTTGACGACGTGACCGAGCGTCGGGTCGAAGCCTTTATCCACGATTTCGATGGCGACCTCTATGGGGCCGAGGTCGAGTTCACGGTGCACTCGTGGCTGCGCGGAATGTTCCGCTACGAGAGCCTCGACGAACTGATCGAGAAGACAGCGGCGGATGTCGCGGCCTCCCGCATCGCTCTCGCTCTTCCGTCTCAGCTCCCGTAGCTTTCACGTCTCCCCACATTTGCTCATCTGAGCATCTTTGCCCTGGGATTTCGTTAGTCTTAGGCCATGCTTCTCAGTGATCGCGACATCCGGGCCGAACTCGCCTCTGGCCGCATCGGCCTAGACCCTCTCGATCTCGACATGGTGCAACCGTCGAGTGTCGATGTGCGGCTCGACCGCTTCTTCCGCCTCTTCGATAACCACAAATACCCGTTCATTGACCCGGCCGTTGATCAGCCCGATCTCACTCACCTGATGGAGGTGGATGCCGACCAGCCGTTCATCCTTCACCCCGGTGAGTTTGTGCTCGGTTCCACGTTCGAACTCGTCACTTTGCCCGATGATGTTGCTGCTCGCCTCGAGGGCAAGAGCTCACTGGGGCGCCTCGGTCTGCTCACGCACTCCACTGCGGGCTTCGTTGACCCTGGCTTCTCGGGTCACGTCACCCTCGAGCTCAGCAATGTTGCAACGCTGCCGATCAAGCTCTGGCCCGGCATGAAAATCGGGCAACTATGCTTCATCAAGACCACGTCGCCGGTGGAATCGCCCTACGGCTCAGGCCAGTACGGTTCGCGCTACCAGGGTCAGCGTGGTCCTACGGCCAGCCGCAGCTTCCAGAACTTTCACCGCACCGATGTGCGGGCGAATGATGCGGGTTCGCTCGGGGGCTAAACCTGTTCTAGTGACGCGTGAGTGAACCTTAGATCACGATTCGGATTCTCATACTTGTTTAATCCTCACTCTCACCTAATGTCGTCTTATGAACACATTCGGGGATTCGGGATCACACACTGCACGACTGACCACGCGAAGGATTGTCGCTACAGCATCCGCGGTTGTGGTCGCTCTCGTGCTGGCTGGATGCACGAACCCTGTGGGCGAAGGTACTCTCTCATTCGAGCCCACAGCGACTCCCGTTGAATCCACTTCAGCGCCTGTCGCTGAGCCGCTCGTGATCCCGTCCTGTGAGGAATTGCTCCCCTTGAGCCAGGTGGCGCAAGAGATGGGCGACACCACTGAACTCTTGCGGGTAGAGAACACCGGCGAGTTCGAGCTCGCGTGGCCTGGTCGCTATGAAGGGTTCGAGGACTTCTTGGCGGAGGTCCCGCTGAGCCAACAGTGCACCTGGGCTCCCACGGGGAGTTTTGAAGTCTTCGTAGAGCTGATGGTCGCCGATACCTCGAACACTGACCTCGACGCGCTGCGTGCTCACATTCTGGATTCCGGCTACGTAGCGGCTGAGAACGGTGGGGTTGAGACATACACCGGGCAAGCCGAGGGCTCATCGCGCGATCGATTCCCGACCCATCTTCTCGTCGACGACCTGTGGATCTACGTCACGCCCTATAGCCAGGAACTGGCCCTCAGCTACGGCAACGGTGCGCTCGAGCAGATTGCCGCAGCTAACCCGACTCGCGGCTACTAACCGTCGAGCTGCTCCAGCTGCTCCAACTGCCAGCCGAGCCACGGGCTGAAGGCGAACGGCGTACCGGCCACGGCGGCGTGCAGCGATTGCGGATCAACCCACTCGAATTCGTCGACTTCGTTGGGGTTCGGGGCTGCGGCATCCGCCGTCACTGCACGGTAGACGGGGCAAATCTCGTTCTCGACGATGCCGGAGGAGTCGACGGCGCGGTAGCGAAAGTCGGGCAGTACGAGCTGAACGTCACCGACGGTGATGCCGAGCTCGTACTTGGCCCGGCGGATGATCGCCGCAGCCATAGCTTCACCGGGGGCCGGGTGCCCGCAGAACGAGTTCGTCCAGACACCGGGCCAGGTGAGTTTCGAGAGCGCGCGACGGGTGACCAGCACCTTGCCGTCCGCGTTGTAGACGTGGCACGAGAACGCGAGGTGCAGGGCAGTGTCGGTCGTGTGAACGAGGGCCTTGTCGGCAACACCAATGTGTTCGCCGGACTCGGAGAGAAGTACAACCTGCTCAGGGATTTCACTCATGATCGCGATAGTCTGCCTAGGTGGAAAGAATCGAAATGCCGCACCTCATGTGTCGGCCTGCACTCAGCCTAACTAATGCGCTTGGGCGTGCGGACGGCGGGTGCGCGTGAGCTCGCGCCTCAAGCTGTACGACCGCGTTGCTGAAGACGCGGCGAGCATCGTCATTCGCAGCTATTCCACGTCGTTTTCTGCGGCATCCCGCCTGCTGGGCGTGGAGGTTCGGCAGCACGTCGAGAACATTTACGCACTGGTTCGCGTCGCCGATGAGATCGTCGACGGCGGTGCCGAAGAAGCCGGCCTCGACGTGATTGCCACGAGCCGCCAGTTGAATGAACTCGAGAAGGAAACCGAAAACGCGATCGCGAGCGGTTTCAGCTCGAACCTCATCGTTCATGCCTTCGCCCTCACCGCGCGCGAGGTGGCCTTCGGCCCAGAACTCACGGCTCCCTTCTTCGAGTCGATGCGCATGGATCTTAACCAGAAAGAGCACGACCAGGCCAGCTTCGACCGCTACGTATACGGCTCTGCCGAAGTCGTGGGGCTCATGTGCCTGTGCGCTTTCTTGCACGGCCACGAGGTCAGCGACGAGCAGCGCGCCAAGTTTGTGCACGGCGCACGAGCGCTGGGCGCAGCCTTTCAGAAGGTCAACTTCTTGCGCGACTTGGCCGACGACTTTGAGACTCTCGGTCGCAGCTACTTTCCGGGCGTCGACGTTGCAACGTTCACCGAAGCCGAGAAGATCCGGCTGCTCGACGACCTCGATGCCGATCTGCGGGATGCCGCGATCGGCTCAGAACTGCCGGCGAGCAGCAAGAAGGCTGTTGCGCTCGCCCACTCTCTCTTTGCCCAACTCTCCACGCGCATCCGGGCTACTCCGGCCAGCGAACTGGTGAAGACGCGGGTGCGCGTTCCGAATGTTGTTAAGCTGCGGTTGGCTGCGGTCGCCGCGATGGGAGTGACCCCTCGACCATGAGTGACGTTGTTGTAATTGGTGGCGGTATTGCCGGGTTAGCGAGTGCGGCATTGCTCGCGAAAGAAGGCCATTCGGTCACGCTGCTGGAGGGCCGCCCGGAGGTGGGCGGCCGCGCTGGTTCGTGGGAGCACGAGGGTTTCCGTTTCGACACGGGCCCGTCGTGGTACCTGATGCCTGAGGTCTTCGACCACTTCTACAAGCTGATGGGCACGACTGCCGCCGAGCAACTCTCGCTCGTCACCCTCGACCCCGGTTACCGGGTTTATTTTGAGGGAGAGAAAGAATCCCTCGACATCTCCACCGATCTCGAAGAGAACCTCGCGCTATTCGAGAGCATCGAGCGCGGTTCGGGCGCCCGCATGCGCAAGTACTTGGCCTCGGCCGAAGACACCTACGAGCTCGCTAAAAAGTACTTTCTCTACACGAGCTTCGCCGACCTGCGCACGAGTGCGACGAAAGAGGTGCTTGCCAAGGCGGCCCGCTTTATCCGTTTGCTTATCGAACCCCTGTCGAAGCTGGTTGCTCGCACCGTCAAAGACGACCGGTTGCGCAAAGTGCTCGGCTACCCGGCTGTCTTCCTCGGTTCCTCGCCGTACCTCACGCCGAGCATGTATCACCTCATGAGCCACCTCGACCTGTCAGATGGTGTGCTCTACCCGATGGGCGGCTTCACCCGGGTGATCGAAAGCATCGCTGACATCGCGCGGGCTGCTGGCGTCGACATCCGCACCGGTTCGAAGGTCACGCGCATCGTGACAGTCGATGGCGTTGCAACAGGTGTTGAGTACACGGATGCCGCGGGCAAGCGTCACACCCTGAACGCCGAGACCGTGGTCTCGGCCGCCGACCTCCACCACACTGAGACCACCATGCTGGAGTCAAGCGAGCAAACCTATCCCGCTGAGTACTGGGAGAAGAAGGTTCCCGGCCCCAGCGCGCTGCTGTTGTACTTGGGTGTGAAGGGCGAACTGCCCGAGCTCGAGCACCACACGCTGCTGTTCATGAAGGACTGGCAACAGGGCTTCGAGGCCATCTTTGGCAACGAACCCAAGGTGCCCGAGCCGGCATCGCTCTACATTTGCAAGCCCAGTGGCGTTGACCCGCATGTGGCACCCGAGGGATACGAGAATGTGTTTGTGCTCGTGCCAATTCCGGCCGACCCTGCCATTGGCCACGGTCAACTCGCAGGCGCCGGAGCTGGCGATGCGCGCATCGAAAAGCTCGCCGACTCGGTGATCTCGCAGATCAGTGAGTGGACCGGCATCCCCGACCTCGCCGACCGCATCACGGTGCGCCGCACGGTAGGCCCTGGCGACTTCGCCGATGACCTCAACGCGTGGCGCGGCACCGCCCTCGGCCCGGCGCACACGCTCAAGCAGAGCGCGTTCTTCCGCGCCGGCAATGTGAGCAAGAAGGTCAAGGGTCTCTACTATGTGGGTGGGTCCACCATCCCCGGCATCGGCCTTCCTATGTGTCTGATTAGTGCCGAAGTGCTCGTGAAGCGCCTGCGCGGCGACACCTCTGCTGGCCCGCTCGCTGAGCCGTTGACGCCCGTGGTCGCACCTCAACCGAGGCCCTGGCCGTGATTGTTCTCTACCTTCTTGCTCTGCTGATTTCCCTCACGGGAATGGTCGTGCTCGATCGGCGCTTTTCGCTGTTCTTCTGGCGGGATGCCCGGCGCGCCCGCATCGTGCTGCCGGTCGGCGTGCTCTTCTTTCTTGTCTGGGATCTTCTCGGTGTCGGCCTCGGCATCTTCTTCCGCGGCGAGACCGAGTTCATGACCGGACTGCTGGTGGCACCGGAGGTTCCGCTCGAAGAAGTCTTCTTCCTCACGCTGCTCTGCTATCTCACGATGAACGTCTACGGCGCCCTCTCGCGGGAACGCCCACATCCCTCCGTTCATCCCGCGGGCACTGGTTCGGCGGCCACCACCGAGGGGCGAGCGTCATGACCTACTGGCTCCTGAATGCCGTCTTTTTGGTGATCGTGGCGGCGCTCGCGGTGGCCGCGATCGCCACCTCACGCGCCCCGCGGTGGCGTGCAATTGCGATCACCGCCGGTATTCTGCTCGTGATGACCGCGGTCTTCGACAACGTGATGATCTCGGTCGGCCTGGTGGGGTACAGCGCGGATGCCATCAGTGGTGCTTTCATCGGTGTCGCTCCGCTCGAAGATTTCGCCTACACAATCGCCGCCGTCGTCGGGCTGCCGTGCTTGTGGACGCTGCTGGGTTCTCGCCGAAAGGACTCCCATGCTTAAGGATCTGTTCCTCTCCTCGCGACCGCTCAGCTGGGTCAACACGGCCTTCCCTTTTGCGGCCGCGTACTACCTGACCACCGGCGCCATCGACCTCACGTTCGTACTCGGCACCATCTTCTTCCTCGTGCCCTACAACTTGGCGATGTACGGCATCAACGACGTTTTCGACTACGAGTCCGACCTGCGCAACCCGCGCAAGGGAGGAGTCGAGGGTGCGCTTCTCGACCCGCGGATGCACCGGCCCACGCTCATCGCCGCCGCCGTCACGACCATCCCGTTCCTGATCTATCTCGTGGTGGTCGGTAACCCTCTCTCGTGGCTCGTGCTACTGATCAGCATGTTTGCGGTCGTCGCCTATTCGGCCAAGGGTTTGCGCTTCAAGGAGCGCCCGTTCCTTGACTCGCTCACCTCGAGCACCCACTTTGTCTCGCCCGCGATTTACGCGCTCGTTCTCGCCGGTGCCGTTTTTACGCCGCAGCTCTGGGCGGTACTGGGAGCTTTCTTCCTCTGGGGGATCGCCTCGCACGCCTTCGGAGCGGTGCAAGATGTGCTTGCCGACCGCGCGGCAGCCATCTCGTCCATCGCGACCGTCATTGGGGCGCGAGCCACCACCCGCTTCGCCGTTGTCGCGTACTTGGCCGGCGGCATCCTGCTGCTGTTTGCTGATTGGCCCGGCCCGCCCGCGGCGCTCCTCGTACTGCCCTATGCGGCCATGTGCGCACGATTCTGGAACATCACGGATGCCACCGCCGAGTCAGCGAACCGTGGCTGGAAGAACTTTCTGGCCCTCAACTTCATCACCGGGTTCTTCGTGACGATGCTGCTCATCTGGTGGGTGTTCATCCGCTAGCTTCTGGTTATCGCAGCGCTGAAGCTCTAATCCCGCACGCCACCACGGCCCAGATATTCTCTGAGCGCAACATCAGCATCCCGCGCCCTGAAGCCGGTGGCCTCAATCTTGGTGAGGTCGAGCACACTATTGAGTGGTCGAGGAGCGCCCTGAGCTGTGGCGAAATACTCGGCCGATTCGACTCCGGTCACGCGAGCTGCGTCGTGACCGGTCAGCTCAAAGATCCGTTGGGCTATGGCGGCCCACGATTGTGGCTGGCCCGCATTGGTCACGTTGTAGGTTCCAAACGCTGCGCGAGTAGCAATCAGATGGCGGATGCCCGCTGCGAGATCACTCGCAAAAGTGAGCCGCCCGACCTGGTCGTTGACCACGGACGGAGAGCTGCCGCGCTCGGCAAGGGAGGCCATGGTGCGCACGAAGTTGGCTCCTTCGCCGATGATCCAACTGGTGCGCACGATGTAGTGCCGCGGTACGGTCGAGACGATGGCGTCTGCCGCTGCCTTCGTTTGCCCATAGACGTTAAGCGGTGACGCCGGCTCCGTCTCCGGGTGCGGTGCGGTTGTGCCATCGAAGACGTAGTCGCTGGAGATGTGGATGAGGGTCAGGCGATGCTCCGTCGCAATGCGAGCAAGGGCTGCCGTGGCGGTCACGTTGATAGCCCATGCTGCGGCACGACCTTGTGCCGTTTCGGCGGCATCCACTGCGGTGTAGGCGGCGGCGTTGATCACGACGTCGTAGTCGGGCCAATGGATGTGGTCGAAGCATCCGCTGTCGCTGAGGTCAATGTGGTCACGAGTCGCAAACTCGGCTGTCGGTATCGTTTCGCGGAGTGCCGTGCCCAGCTGGCCTGCCGCTCCAAGCACCAGTGTTCTGCGAGGAGCGAGGGGGGCTACCGCCGTGAGCCGCGGATGCGACCGGTCCTTGTCGCTGAGTTCGGCATCCTGCAGGGGGATCGGCCAGTCGACGGCAATGCTCTCGTCGGCAAGGTTGAGGAAGGTGTAGCTGGCGCTGGAGCTCCAGTGCTCGTTGACGAGATAGCTATAGGCGGTGTCAGGCTCAAGTGTTTGGTAGGCATTGCCGACGCCGCGGGGAATGTAGATGGCGCGTGCCGCGTCGAGCTCCGCGGTAAATACTGTGCCGAACGTGGCGCCAGCACGGAGGTCGACCCAAGCTCCAAAAATGCGTCCTGTGGCAACCGACACGAGTTTGTCCCACGGTTCAGCGTGGATGCCACGAGTCGTTCCGATGGCGCCGTTGAAGGAGATGTTGTGTTGCACTGGGCCAAAGTCAGGAAGCCCAGCAGCGATCATTTTTTCGCGCTGCCAGTTCTCTTTGAACCAGCCACGATTGTCGCCGTGCACCGGCAGCTCTAGCAGCAGCAGTCCGGGGATAGGGGTCTCTGTAACGTGGGGCATCGCTACCGAGCCTGCGACAGATAGCGAGCCTCGGTGGCGGCCTTCTGCGGCTGCCACCAGTCTTCGTTGTCGCGGTACCACTGCACGGTTGCCTCGATACCGACCTCAAAATTGGAGAACTGCGGCATCCATCCGAGTTCAGTGCGAAGTTTCGTGGAGTCGATGGCGTAGCGCACATCGTGCCCGGGGCGCTCCGCAACGTGATCGTAGGCATCCGTCGGTTGGCCGAGGGCAGTAAGGATCAGCTCCATGACTTCTCGATTGTTTTTCTCGCCGTCAGCCCCGATGAGATACGTCTCGCCGATGTGGCCTCGCTCGAGAATCGTCAGCACGGCAGCGGAGTGGTCGGCGGCGTGAATCCAATCCCGCACGTTGAGGCCATCGCCATAAAGCTTGGGGCGCTCACCGGTGAGCACATTGGTAATCTGGCGAGGAATGAACTTCTCAACGTGCTGGCGTGGGCCGTAGTTGTTGGAGCAGTTGCTGATGGTGGCCTGCACACCAAATGACCGAACCCACGCGCGCACGAGAAGGTCTGATCCTGCTTTGGTCGATGAGTACGGGCTCGACGGGTTGTAGGGAGTCTGCTCGGTAAAGCGGCTCGGGTCATCAAGCTCGAGATCGCCATAGACCTCATCGGTGGAGACATGGTGAAAACGCTTCTGGTGGCGTCGCACCGCTTCGAGCAGGATGTAGGTGCCCACGATGTTGGTGTCGAGAAACGGCCGTGGGTCGTCGAGCGAATTGTCATTGTGAGATTCGGCGGCGTAGTGCACCACGATGTCGGTTCCGGCGACGAGCGCGTCAACCACCGAGGCGTCGGTGATGTCGCCCCGGACAAAGCTGAACCGTGCCGCATCAAGCCCGTCGAGCGACGCACGATTACCGGCATAGGTCATTTTGTCGAGCACGGTGACGTGATGGTCGGTGTTCTCGAGAATGTAGTGGACGAAATTCGAACCGATGAATCCAGCGCCGCCGGTCACAAGCATCCTGCTCATCTGGTCTACCTCCCGCGTTCGAGCATTTCGAGCAAATACGAGCCGTATCCCGATTTAGTGAGGCGTTCGGCGCGCTCACGAAGTTCGTCGTCGGTCAGCAATCCTCGGCGCCATGCGACTTCTTCGGGGCAGCCAATTTTGAGCCCCTGACGTCGGGAGATCGTGCGGACATAGTCACTGGCATCCGTCATCGAATCAAAGGTTCCGGTGTCGAGCCAGGCCGTTCCTCGCGGCAAAACTTCGACCTTGAGTTTTCCGGCGTTGAGGTAGGCGCTGTTCACGTCGGTGATTTCATATTCGCCGCGGGCGGAAGGGGTGAGCCCGGCGGCGATATCGAGCACGTCATTGTCATAGAAGTAGAGCCCGGGCACGGCGTAGTTGCTTTTCGGATGGGCCGGCTTCTCATCGAGGGAGACAGCGATAAATTGAGAATCGAATTCGACAACGCCATAGGCTTCGGGCTCCGCTACCCAGTAAGCGAAGATGGCAGCGCCGTCGATGTCGGCAAAGCGGCTGAGCTGAGAACCGAGGCCCGGTCCATAGAAGATGTTGTCGCCCAATACCAGCGCCACGGAATCATTGCCCACAAAGTCGGCACCAATAACGAAGGCTTGGGCGAGCCCGTTCGGTTCGGGCTGCACGGCGAAAGTCAGAGAAATACCGAACTGCGAGCCATCGCCGAGGAGTTTCACGAACTGCTCCGCGTCATGCGGGGTGGTGATGATCAGGATGTCGTTGATGCCGGCAAGCATCAGCGTAGACAGGGGGTAATAAATCATCGGCTTGTCATAGATGGGCACGAGCTGTTTGGAAATGCTCAGCGTTATCGGGTGGAGCCGTGTTCCAGACCCGCCTGCAAGGATTATTCCCTTCATGAACCCAGTATTGTGCGCCAGCTGTACATCGCCTAGCGCTTTACAGGATTGGTCCGCAGTCCTACTGGTTCTGAACGGTGAGGTTTTTGGCCATGGTCTCGAGCACTGTGACTGTGGTCTCGTATTGCTCAGGGGTGACGCCTTCAGTCGCCTTTTGGCGGCCCGCGGCGATCACGACGGTGAGGCGGTCGACAACAACACGGCCGCGATCGGTGAGTTCAAACAGTGCGCCGTCGGTTGTGAGCCACTCGCTCTCGACAAGTTCATTGAGCGACTCGAGCGACGTGGTGTGCAACCCCTGCGTCGGGGGCACAGCGCCGTTTGCGCGGTCTAAGAACGGCGCGATTTCGATGTCGAGAAGCTCGACACCGGCAGCGCCTTTCGACAGCACAGTGAGCAGTTGCCATTGGCGGCGAGTAATTCCGTGCTCTTCGAGGGTGGTGGCGAAGAGCTCATCAATGATGCGATCGACGAGCTTCACCCAGTAACTGATGGGTTGTTGCGTGTCCATAATCCGACAGTACTCCTCGTGCCGCGAATTAGTAGACGAAACCGAGTTCTTCGGGGTAGTCGCCCAGAGCAGTGAGCTGGGTAGCCGCCTGCTGCAGGTGAGACAGGGTGAGACCGAGCGTGCGCGGTCCAAAGCTCACGCGAGCTACGCCGAGCTCGGCGAGAGTTTTTAGCGGCACATATCCTGTTCCGCCAATCACCGAAATGGGCCCATCGATCTGAGCGATCGCTTGGGCGACCATTTGCTCGTTAGTGAGGCCGAGAACGAAAATGCAGTCGGCGCCAGCGGCAAGGTAGGTGTTTGCGCGGGCGACCATGTCATCCCATTCGCCGCCACCGGCCAACACATCAACGCGGGCGTTGATCGCGATGGGCACACCGGTAGCGTCGCCAGCTGCGCGGGCCGCAGCGACCCGTGCAGCAGCGTGGTCGAGGTCGAACAGCGGAGCTTTGGCCGGGCCCGAGCTGTCTTCGATGTTCAGCCCAGCAGCGCCAGCCGCGATCAATCGTTCGACGTTTACTTGCACGCCGTCGGCATCCGGCGAGTAGCCCTTTTCGAAGTCCACCGAGACGGGGATTTCGACGGCAGTACAGATAATGGATGCCGCCTCGATGGCCTGATCAACGGTGAGGCCTTCGCCGTCGGAAACTCCGCGGGCGAAACTCACGGCATGGCTTGCGGTGGCAAGGGCGCGAACGCCGGGAGCCTCGGCAACCACGCGGGCGGTGATGGCATCCCACACGTTGGAGACAATCAGGGGCGTGCCAGGGATGTGGAGTGAGCGGAGAAGTTCGGCGCGGGCGGCGGGGGAGCTGGGGGCGATTTCAGTCATGCTCCCAGCATGCTCCGCGTGCGCGCTGGACACCAGTGAATTTCAGACGCGACCAGCAAACTCTCGGCAACGCGAGCTAGTCGATCACTGACTGTTTCGCCTTCACCGGCAGCATCAGCACGAGGCCGGCGAGCAGCACGATCACGATTCCGATGATGCCGTAGCGGGTGTCGCCGGTCATGGCGACGAAGAGCGTGAAGAGTCCAGGGGCGAGGAAGCTCACGGCGCGGCCAGTCGTGGCGTAGAGGCCGAAGATTTCGCCCTCGCGGCCGACTGGAGTAACGCGAGCGAGGAAGCTACGGCTTGCCGCCTGCACCGGTCCGACGAACAGTGTCAGGAAGAGGCCAGCGATCCAGAACCCGGTTTGGGCATCGCCGACGAAAAGCACCGCGAGGCCGGCGAGCACGAGGCCGATGAGAGAGCCGATGATCACATTCTTAGCCCCAAGCTTGTCGTCGAGCCATCCGCCTACAAAGGTTCCGATGCCAGCGACGAGGTTGGCGGCGACGGCGAAGTAGATGACCTCGCTCGGGCTGAAGCCAAACACCTGCGCCGCAATGATCGCGCCGAACGTGAAGACGGCGGCGAGGCCATCACGGAACACCGCGCTCGCGAGCAAGAACATGAGAACCTGCGGGCTCTTCTTGGCGAGGGTCTTGATAGTGCCGAAGAGCTTGGCGTAGCTGCCGAAGAAGCTCACGCGGTTCTCGCGGGCGCCAGCAGGAATCTCGGGCACTGCAATCAGCACGGGGATGGCGAAGATCGCGAACCACACCGCGGAGGCAAGCACGGCGTACCGCACATCGAGCGCACCGCCATCAGCGCCGAAGGGCACATTGAGCAGACCGTTACCGGTTTCGCTTCCAAAGTTCTGAATAAACAGCACGAGCAGGACGATCAGCAGCACGATTCCGCCGATGTAGCCGAGCCCCCAACCGAACCCAGAGACGCGGCCCACTGTCTTAGGGGTGGACACCTGCACGAGCATCGCGTTGTAGTTGACGCTCGCAAACTCAAAGAAGATATTGCCAGCCGCGAGGAGTGCGGCGCCCAGATAGATATACGACGGCACGGGCACCACGAAGAACATGGCACCCATTGCGACCACAACGAGGCCTGTATTAATAGCAAGCCACAATTTTCGGCGACCGGAACCATCCGAACGTTGACCCAAAATGGGAGCGAGGACGGCGACGAGGATGCCCGCAATGGTGAGTGCGCCCGAGATGATGGTGGTGTTGTTGGCTTTGGCCAGAACGAGCGCCGGGTTCTTGTCATCGTCGGCCGCTGCGGCCACGATCTCGGGGTCAATGAATAGACCACTCGCCAGGTACGTACTGAAGACGAAGGTTGTGACGACCGCGTTGAAGGCTGCGGAGCCCCAATCCCAGAGCGCCCACGCGCGCACGCGGCTCTTGGGGATCGGTGAATCAGCGAGGAGTCCCTGCCCGACAGTGCCGATTGCTCGCGTGTTCGAGACGCGCGGAACAGCAGGCACGCTAGGGACGTCGTTGTCGGGAGTCTTGTCCGTCATGCGAACAGGCTAGTGGTGTGCGGTAAACAATGGGGGCTGAAGTTGCGATGCGCGTGTTGGGCTGCCCAATTCTTCACGAAATCAGCGTCGCAAGCTAGACCACTTGCCGGTCGTTGGGGTGCCCGCGGCGGTGAGCGGAGCCTCGGCGATGGGCATTGTTCGTCGGCAGTCGTCCCGGCGCTCTTAGGCTCCGCCCGATGCCAGATTGTGAGAGATAGTCGCGTGATTCAGGGGAAGTTGTGCGGTTTTGTCACAAGAGACATTTCGAATCAATGTGAAGATTTCGGTATCAATGAGGACAATTCGGGGTACGTTTAACGAAGTAGACGTCTTCGTATACCCCATCACCCGGGTTTGTCGAATGGTCTAGTCGTGTTCGATGCGGAGATCTGGCCGTGTCGGGACGTCCCGACTTCAGCCCGTGCATTTCTGCCCTCTCACGACGGTGGATCTGTTTGATCTCTGTGATCAAATCACCCGCAATGTAAGGCCATTACCTGTGAAGCTTTTTCTCCGCCCACTGCTCGTCGCCGCGTTAATCGCAGCGAGTGTCACCGTTCCCGTCACTGCTGCAAGTGCGGCAGGCAACCCCGACGTGCAGCTTGATCGTGAGGTGAGCGCCTCCACTCTGTACGGCAGTGATGTCTCGGTCACGCTCTCGGCGCAGCAGTCATCGGTCCCGGCGATCAACGCCTACAACCTAACTTTCACTGACATTCTGCCGGTGGGCGCTACGCTGACCGACTCGACTTACCCCGTGAGTGAACAGATCCTGTTGTCGGATGGAACGACCAAGGTCATTTGGAGCAACGTCGCTGACCTTTCAGCGGGCATCGTGGTGCCGCTGACCTACTCCTTTGCGTATGACCTTGTCAGCTATGACGTGGATGACTCCTTCACGAGCACCGCTGAAGCCTTCGTCAACTCCAACCCTCGCATCGTCGATGAGTTCGATCCCGTCACCGGCGAGGTTGACGAAGCCACTCGCACCGGCTGGGATACGGCAACCTCCACCACTACGTTGGTGCCGTTCGAGCTCAAGAAGCGCGAACCGAGTACCGAGGGGGAACTCCAGCGCGGCGTTCACGACAACAAAACGGTCTACACGCTCGAAATCACCAACAACAGCGTTAATGACAGCACCAATTTTTCGATCGTTGACTACCTTCCGGCCGGTCTCGAATTCCTCGGATGCTCCAACCAGGACAACACGACCGCAACCGTCGAGGAGTACGCCGGTTCCGGTCGCATCGACGACACCCCGTTGCCGGCTGCTGTTGATTGCAACGGTTTCGTCCCCACGTCTTCGACGGTGACCGTTGACCCCGACGGAGCGGGTCCGCTCCCTAACGCTGTTTACACGAGGGTTGAGTGGTCCTCTCTAGGCACTATCGCCGCCGGCGCGACGCTGACCATTAAGTACGCCGCCGCTATCCCGCTGCGGGAGAACGAAGCATCCGCGCTCAACGCCACCGCGAACCTCGACAACAACACGGGTCCACTCACCGAAGAAGAGCAGCAACTCAAGAACTACGCGGTTGCCACGGGAACCTACGGGGCGTCGGTATACACCGATGACGACACGGCGACAGTGACTGCCGAAGACGTCGCCATTCAGAAGTCCGTCGATCAGCCGGCCATCGCGCAGGGCGGTACGAGCATCTGGTCGCTTGACTTCCAGTCCTCGGAATACGCGCTATCCACGAGCATCCTTTCGGTGGTCGACACGATTCCGGATGGCCTCGACTACGTCGCGAGCTCGCTAACTCC
Source organism: Salinibacterium sp. SWN167 (assembly GCF_015864665.1). GTDB lineage: Bacteria > Actinomycetota > Actinomycetes > Actinomycetales > Microbacteriaceae > Rhodoglobus. Next base: position 396,453 of record NZ_JADYWU010000001.1, read on the forward strand.
TGAATCGGTAGTGACCAATGCCGACGGAACGATTACCGTCTCGTGGGATGCGGCCGCGTTCGCAGGGGCATCCGCATCCGGCACGATCACTATTACGACGACAACACGCACTGCCTACCGCAACGGTGGTGGCCCGGTGAGTTCCAACGACTCGTGGACGAACTCGGTCGCCCTCGTGGGGACCGCGGAAATCATCACGGACAGCGGAGCGAACACTTCGACCCTTCCTGTGATCGATGAGTCGAGTGCAGGCCAGACCGCGCAGGGTGTCAGCATAAACAAACGCGTCGCTCAGCCGTCGGACATTGCGACTACGTGTGGGGCTGAATCTGGTCTGGCCTTCAGCGAGACCGTTACTGGTCCGTTCCATCCCGGCGACCTCGTGTGTTACGAATTGACCGTTGACTTTCCCGGGATTCTCGACTCCCTCGAAGTTAGCGTGGCCGACTTCTTGCCCGCCGGTTTCACCTATGAAGCTTTCGAGTACACCTCGGCCAGCACCTTGACGGCAGCCGATGGCATCGTCTTCTCCAATGACGCGGGCTCACCTCTGCTCAACTGGAACGTGGGCGAGGTGGATGCCTCGGCCGAATTCCAGGTTCTTGTTTCTGCCAGAATCACCGATCCGGCGGCGATCACTGATGGTTCGATCACCGCGAACATCATGAAGATGACCTACAAGAACACCGCCGGCGATGTGTTCCAGCTGCGCGATCACGCGGACACACTTGTCGAGAAGCCGATCGTCGCTGTGGCCAAAGGCATCACAGAACTCAACACGAATCCCATCAGCGGCGCGCCCGTTGACACCCTCACGGTGCAGGCGACTGATCGGGTGACCTACTCCATCACCGTGACCAACGAGGGAAGCCAAGCGGCCGAGAACATCTCGATCCGAGACAACCTGCCCGCGCTTCTGGAATGCTCCGACATTGAGAACATCAGCGACGCCGGTGCGTGTGGTTCTCCGGCACCCGTGCGCTCCATTGAGTGGATCGTCCCTGGCCCCGTTGCTGCCGGTGGCAGCTACACCGTGACCTACGACGTGATCACCCCGGCAGACTCGTCGCTGGGTGATGTGTTCCTCAACACCACCGGTGTTCGCAACTACGAAGGCGACACCAACAACGGCGACCCACAGGTCTACGTTCCCGAGAGCAATATCGATCCCACTCTCGAAGACGACGCGAACGGCGACGAGGCGACCGACACGGCGACCGCTAACGTCGACCGGCCCACCGTCGTGAAGACCGCGACGACCTCGATCGACGAGGGGGGAAACAACGCTGCTTCCGAAGCGACGACCGGCGAACTCATCACCTACACGGTGACCACCACAATTCCTGAGGGCGGAAGCGCTTACGAAAACCCAGCGGTAACCGACACGATCAGCGATGACCTCGAGATCGTGGGCACCCCGACCTTTACGGTGGGCGGCAGCGCCCCGCAGAACGCGACGGTAAGCGGCCAACTCGTCACGGCGCCGTTGGGGGCGACGTACACAAACGCGGCCAACAGCGGTGACGACCTTGTCGTGCTCACGATTGTCGTGCGCGTGCTCGATGCGAGCGGCCCCGTCCGTGGCGATGTTGTCTCCAATAACGCCACCTTCGCATGGGACCACGTCGATGGCTCGAGCGATTCCGGGGTGAGTGACAGCGTCACGACGACCATCGTTGAGCCTGACATTTCACTGCAGAAGAGCAGCAATGCTGTCGGCGGCGAGGTGGTTGCGGGTCAGCTTGTTGAGTACACCCTTGAACTGCGCAATAGCGGCGCGGCGGATGTCTCGACAGCCCACGACACTGTCGTCGTTGACACCTTGCCCGATGAGGTTCAGCCCGTCGACGCTGCCGGCGATCCCGTCACTGCTGACGCTACGCTCCCCGGTGGTGGCGTGTGGGACGAAAGCGCCCGCACGATCACGTTTACCGTCGCGAGCATTGCGCCCGGCGCAGGCCCCGACCTCACGTATAGCGTTCTGGTCGATGACCCCCTGCGTGGCGGCGCGACCATCGTGAACACGGTGGATGCGACCACAACCTCGATCGCCGGAACTGATCCCGACGAGCGCACCTCCGACTCCGTGCTCGGAACGGAAGCGGGCGGCTACCAAGACTCCAGCATCGTAACTTTGCAGACACCGGGAGTGCACGTCAGTAAGACTGCGACTCCCGCTACGCTGACGATTGGTGAGGTCGTTACCTACACCGTCGAAGTGACCGTCCCGGCGAGCGTTGTTGCTGACGACACGACCATCATCGACACCATGCCCGCCAATGTTCGGTTCGGTGCGTTCGTTGATTCAGCGTGTGACCAAGATGGCACGCCGTGTGCGGCAACCACCGAGGTCATCGGTTCGCCGAGTTCGACCGACCGCACCATTGGTTTCTTCATCGGTGACTTCGACCCTGCTGCGGCTGAAGACCGTGTCATCACCTTCCGGTACACCGGAATCGTGACGACGGCGGCCACAGACGGCAGCACGCTCGTGAACACTGCTCGTCCCTACTGGAACGACACCAACGTCATCACGGGCACGCCGACTACGGTGCCTGACCCTGCAGATTTCGATGCCGTGGGATCGCCGTCGACCGCGAACACTGCGGTTGTCGAACCGACGCTCACGATCGACAAGGCTGTCGCCGGACAGATTGATGACTCTGACGCTCGCCGTGCCAAGCCTGGTGATCCTCTTGAGTACACGATCGTCGTGACCAATACGGGCACGTCGCCCGCATTCGACGTCACGGTGACGGATGCTCCGGATGACCGGGTCACAGCATTCACCACGGTCGACCCGGCCGGTGTCACGAACACCGACGCTGACCCGTCAGATGGAACTCTGAGCTGGAACATCCCCGGCCCGATCGCCGTTGGCGCTTCGGTGACCATCACGTACACGGTGACGATGCCTCTCCTCGACGAGGTCGATGAAGTGGTGAGCGGTGCAGAGATCGTCAACACCGCGGACATCCCGGAATACTTCGGTGTTCCTGCAGCGGACCGCGACGCTCTGATCGACTACAACACCTACGACGACGTGACCGCTGATGTGGTGAGTGTCGAGCTCGACCTCGCCTCGATCGGTGACTACATCTGGTACGACGTCAACAATGACGGTGTGCAAGATGCCACGGAGCCGCTGCTCGAAGGCGTCGGCGTCACCGTCGTCTATCTCGGTGCTGACGGAATCTTTGGCACTACCGACGACGAAACCTTCACCACGGCCGCTGACAGTGCCGGCGAGTACCTCGTCGAAAACGTGCCGGGCGGCACTTACCGCGTCACGGTCGATGCTGCGACTCTTCCGGCTGGAATGACTCCAAGCTATGACCTCGACGGAACCACGCTCACTCCTAACGGCGTGTGGCAAGGAACGCTCGCTCAGAACGCTGCGAAGCGCGACGTGGACTTCGGTTACACCGGTACCGGCTCGATCGGCGACTACATCTGGTTCGATCAGAACTCGGATGGCGTTCAAGATTCCAATGAGCCTGGGCTCCCCGGCGCGACCGCCACAGTCATTTCGGGTGGGCTCGACGGCGACCTCGCGACTACTGCCGACAACCTGACCTTCACGACCTCGACGGATAGCGACGGAAAGTACTCGGTAGGCAACTTGCCCGCTGGTCCCTACACCGTCACCGTGAGCGACCTTCCTTCGGGATATGCCGTGGTCTCCGACCCCAACGGGGGAACGAGCTCGACGTCGACCACCTCATTGACGGCCGGCCAGAACCGCGTCGATCAAGACTTCGGGTACAACGGCACCGCATCCATCGGTGACTATGTCTGGCTCGATCGCAACAACGATGGCGTTCAAGATCCCACTGAGCGTGGCATCAACGGTGCTCAGGTTCAGCTGACGTGGTTCGGCGAAGACGGCATTGAAGGCACCAGCGACGATGGTGTGTTCACGACGACTACCGACGCTCTGGGCGCCTACCTCTTCCCGAACTTGTTGCCGGGAGAGTATTCCGTCGAAATTCTGGGCGGATTGCCTGACGGAGTCGACAACAGCTTCGACCGTGATGGCAACAACGACTCGCAGACTTCGGTGACGTTGGACGTTGGCGACGCCGTGACGGATGTTGACTTCGGCTACTTTGCCGACTCCGTTATCGGAGACCGTGTCTGGTGGGACCGCGATGCTGACGGAGTTCAGGATGTTGGGGAGCCCGGCCTCGGCAACGTTGACATCAGCGTCACTTACTTTGGTGCCGACGGCGTCGCGGGCGGAACTGGCGCCAACGCCGACGTCGTCTACACCACGCAGACTGACGCAGACGGCGACTGGATCGTCATCAACATTCCTGACGGCGAGTACCTCGTAGAGGTGACCGGCGGCATTGCCTCTGGCTTCGTCCCGACCTACGACGACGACAGCGCAACTGTTGGTCTCGGTAACCAGTCGCAGATCACGCTCGATGCCTCCGACCTCAACCAAGACTTTGGTTACGCCGGTGACTCGAGCATTTCCGACACGGTCTGGCTCGACCTCGACAAAGACGGCGTGAAGGATGCTGGTGAGCCTGGTCTCCCCGGTGTCGATGTGACTCTGGTTTGGTTTGGTCCGGATGGAGTGGCTGGCGGGGGCGACGACGTCACGTTCGTCGAAACCACCGATGCCAACGGCGAGTACCTGTTCGATGGGCTCCCCGAGGGCAACTACACGGTCACGGTAGACACCGCGACTTTGCCGGCTGGGCTGCTCCCCACCTTTGACGCTGACGCTGGCGCCAACCAGCCGACGCCGGGAACGCCTGCTTCGGGCGTTGCAGCGAACTCAACGACAGCCGTAGCGCTGCCGGCGGGCACCGATCTCGACACCATCGACTTCGGCTATGCCGCGACAGGGTCACTCGGTGACACGGTCTGGCTGGACCAGAACGGCGACGGCGTTGTTGATTCTGACGAAGCCGGAATCCCCGACGTTGGCGTAACGCTCACATGGGCTGGCCTCGACGGCATCCTCGGTAACGCCGACGACGTGGTCTCGACTACGACGACGGATGAGAATGGAAACTACCTCTTCGAGGACCTTCCGATCGGAACGTTCACGGTGGAGTTGTCGAACCTGCCCGCAGGAGTCGTAGCGACATCCGACCCAGACGGTGGTTTCGATGACTCAGCGCAGGTCACCCTCTCCGCCAGCGAAGAGAACCTCGACCAGGACTTCGGCTACCGCGGTGACGCAGGTGTCGGCGATCTGCTCTGGCTCGACGTCGACAACGATGGGGTGCAGGGCACTAATGAGCCTGGCCTTCCCGGAATCGTGATCACTGTCACGAGCCCCGGCACCGATGGAGTGTTCGGCACGGCTGATGACATCGTCATTATGACGACGACAGATGAGAACGGCAACTACCTCGAAGAGGGGCTGCCTGCCGGAGAAGTGCAGGTCTCATATGACCCCACGACACTCCCCGAGGGATACGTGCCCAGTGCTGATCTCGATGGTGGTGACTTCTTCGACACGACGGCAACGTTGGTCTCCGGAGAGACGCTGCTGGATGTCGACTTCATTGTTATCGGAAGCGCCACCCTCACCGGAGTCGTGTTCGATGACCCTGATGGGGACGGCACCCGTGACAGCGGAGAAGCAGGCATTCCGGATGCCACGGTTGATGTGGTCTGGGCTGGGCCGAACGGTCCCGTCACGATTACGGTAATCACCGACGCAAATGGCGAGTGGATCCTCACGAACCTGCCGGCGGGAACCTACACGGCAACAGTCGACCTCGACACAGTTGATCCTGACTACCGGCCGACTACGGGAACATCGTCGACGGTAGAGTTGCCGGCCTTTGGTTCGCGCTCCGTCATTCAGGGTCTCACGACGATGTTGCTCGCGTTCACCGGCACCAATATCGCTTGGGGCGGTGGGCTTGCGGTGCTTCTGTTGCTTGCGGGGCTTCTGCTCGTTGTGACGCGAGCTCGTGCTGGCGGCAGAGAGACGCGGGCGTTGACAACAGGCAAGTAGTAGCGATTGCACGATAGGCGCGGTGAGTGCGCGGGACCGGATGGTTCTGTTCGCACTCACCGCGTTTGTCGTTGTGGTGGGGTAGCTGGGCGTTAGTTTGGCCTTGTCCTCTATAGGGCCCACAAAGAGGGGGACGTAGACGCTTCTGTGTACCCCTTTTTGTGGGCTATTGGGTGGACTAGGTCTCGTTTAGGCTTGAAATCGGTTTACCTGACGGGCACCCGATATTTCGCTCGTCTGGAACGAACCAACCCGACACCACCCGAGTTCTCTACGGCCTACTTCCCGATATTAGGTAGGCCCTAGGTCAATCCTTAAGGCCTTACCCGTGAAGTTTTTGCTGCGCCCATTGCTCGTCCTTGCCCTGATTGTGACGGGAATAACAGTTCCGGCTGCCGTCGCTACGGCAGCGGGCACCCCCGACGTTCAACTTGACCGCACAGTGAGTGCGTCAACGCTGTACGGCGACGACGTCTCGGTCACGCTCTCGGCGCAGCAAACCTCGGGTAGCAACGCCTACAACCTGACGTTCACTGACGTGCTGCCAGCGGGGGCGACACTCGTGGACTCCACCTATCCGGTGAGCGAAACCATCGCGCTGGCGGGCGGCGCAACGAAGCTCATCTGGAACAACGTGGCAGACCTCTCGTCGGGAGTCGTCGTGCCGTTGACCTACTCCTTCTCCTACAACACCAGCACCTACGATGTGGACGACTCGTTCACGAGCACCGCCGAGGCTTTCGTTAACTCGAACCCTCGTGTGCTCGTAAAGTTCAACGCACTCACGGGCGATGTTCTCACCAGCTCGCGAACCGGGTGGGCAACTGATGAGTCGACGACGACTCTCGTTCCCTTCCTTCTCGACAAGATCGAGCCGAGCACCGAGTCTGAGCTTCACCGCGGTGTGCACGACAACAAGACCGTGTACACCCTCGAGATCACCAACAACGGCGTTAACCCCACCACCAACTTCTCCATCATCGACTACCTGCCGGCCGGTCTTGAATTCCTCGGTTGTTCGACTCAAGATAATAGTGCCGACGGCACCGAAGAGTATCCCGGTGCCGGTCGCATCGATGACACTGCGTTCCCCGCGGCCGTTGACTGCGATAGTTTTGTGCCCTCGACGTCGACCGTCACGGTTGACCCGGATGGCAGCGGCCCGTTGCTGAACGACGTCTACACCAAGGTGGAGTGGAATTCCCTCGGAACCCTCGCTGCGGGCGAGACTGCGACGATCGTGTACGCGGCAGCTATCCCGCTGCGCGAGAACGTTGCCTTCACGGGTGAAGCCACCGCGAACCTCGACAACAACACGGGGGACCTTACTGAAGACGAGCAGCAGCTCACGAACTACGCGGTTGCGGCCGGCACCTACGCGGGCACCGTCTACACGGATGCCGACGCGGCCACTATTTCTGCTGAAGATGTCGCCATCCGCAAGTCCGTTGACGATTCCGACATTTCGCAAGGTGCCACGAGCATCTGGACGCTCTCATTCGACTCCTCTGAGTACGCCCTCGCGACGAGCATCATCACGGTAACCGACACCATTCCTGACGGCCTCGATTACGTCACCAGCTCGCTGACTCCAGAGTCGGTAGTGACGAACGCCGACGGAACCATCACCGTGTCGTGGGATGCCGCAGCTTTTGTGGCGGCATCCTCGCTCGAGGAGATCACCGTAGAGACGCTCACGCGTTCGAACTACCGCGTGCGTAACGGCGCCGGTCCCGTGAGCTCGAACGACTCCTGGACCAACACTGTTGAGCTCGGCGCCGACGCTGAGATCATCACCGACAACGACGGAACAACGTCGACTCTTGCTGTTGTTGACGCGTCAAGTGCGGGGCAAACGGCCCAGGGAATCACGATCGACAAGAAGGTCGCTGAGCCCGCTGAGATGTTGACTCCGTGTGACGCGAGCTCTGCACTCACCTTCAGCGACGGCGTCACTGGCCCGTTCCACCCGGGCGACAGGGTTTGCTATGAACTGACCGTCACGTTCCCCGGAAGCCTCGACACTCTGGATAACACCGTCAATGACTTTCTGCCCGCGGGATTCACTTTTGAGTCGTTCGCTTATGGAAGCGACCACCACGACATCGATGCCGCGGACATCACGTTCGTGAACCCGCCGGTATCGGCCACTGACCCGACTCCGTCGTCTCTCTTGACGTGGACCATCGGCGATGTGAATGCCGCTGCTGTCTTCCAGGTTCTGGTGACGGCGAAAATCACCGACCCTGCCGCGATCGCTGATGGCGACATCACGGCGAACATTATGAAGATGACGTACCAGAACACCGCGGGGGATGTGTTCCAGTTGCGTGATCAGGCAGACACTCGTATCGAGAAGCCGATCGTCACGCTCAGCAAGGGCATCACGCACCTCAACACTGTTGCGGTTGCCAATGGCCCGCTCGATACTCTTGCGGTTCAGGCAACGGACCGCGTGACCTACGCGGTTGTCATCACGAACTCCGGCAGCCAGGACTCCGAGAACGTGTCCATTCGTGACAACCTGCCCTCGTTGCTGGAATGCTCCGAGATCGAGAACATCAGTGACTCTGGTGTCTGTGGCGCCTCGACGTCGCTTCCGCGCTCTATCGAGTGGACGATACCGTCGTTGGATGCCGGGGACTCGTACACGGTTACTTACGATGTGATCACTCCCGCTGATTCTTCGGCTGGCGATATCTTCGTCAACACTGCTGGGGTGCGCAACTACGAGGCCGAGACCAACTCTGGTGGCCAGCAGGTGTACGTTCCCGTCAACAACATTGACCCGACGCTTGAGGCGAGCGCGAACAGCGTTGAGGCCAAGGACACCGCGAGTGTAAACCTGCGTCGTCCGACACTGCTGAAGTCATTTACGACCTCGATCAACGAGTCAGGCAACAACCTCGGCACTCAGGCCACGATTGGTGAGACAGTCACCTACACCGTGAAGACCACAATTCCCGAGGGGTCGTCGGTCTACGTCAACCCGACCGTTACTGACACTCTCAGCAGCCGGTACGCAATCGTGGGAACACCGACCTTCACTGTGAATGGTGGTGCTTCGCAGAACGCCACCGTTGCCGGACAGAAAGTCACCGCATTGATCGGCGCCGACTACGTCAACGCCCCCAATAGCGGTGACGATGACGTCATTCTGACGATCACCGCACGCGTGCTCGATATCGCAGGACCCAAGCGTGGCGATGGCATCACCAACCGCGCGTCGCTCACGTGGCAACGAGTGAACGGCACTAACGATTCGCAGCTGAGCAACACTACGACGACGCGAATCGTTGAGCCCGACATTAACCTCACCAAAAAGAGCAACGCTGTTTCTGGACAGGTTGAAGCTGGCCAGATCGTGACGTACACGCTCGAACTGCGAAACAGTAACGCGTCGAACGTGTCGACCGCGTACGACACCACTGTTGTCGACCACGTGCCGAACACTGTTCAGCCGGTTAACGCCAGCAATGTTCCCGTAACGACCGACCAGACTTTGCCCGGTGGCGGAATCTGGGACGAGAGTGAGCGCACGATCACGTTCACTGTCGCATCGATCCTGCGCGGCCAAGGCCCTGACCTGACCTACAGCGTTCGCATTGTTGACCCGCTTCTGAGTGGTGCGACGATCGTCAACACGGTCGACGCTATTACGTCGTCAATTGCCGGCGGAAACCCGAACGAGCGCACAGCGCTATCACCGCTCGGAACCGAAGCGGGCGGCTACCAGGCCAACGACGACCTCACGCTGCGGGCTCCCGAGCTCGGTGTGAGCAAATCGGCAACGCCGTCGTCACGCACCATCGGTGAGGTCATTACCTACACCGTCGACGTGACCATCCCCAAGGATGTTGTTGCCTACGACGCAACCATCATCGACACGATGCCCACCAACGTGCGCTTCGGTGAGTTCGTGAGCTCGACGTGCGATCAGGCTGGCTCGCCCTGTGCTGAGTCCGCTGCGCTGATCGGTTCGCCGACCACGACGGACCGCACCATTGGCTACTTCATCGGTGACATCGATCCCGCTGAGGCTGAAGTGCGCACCGTCACGATTACCTACACCGGGATCGTCACGACTGCTGCGGCATCCGGAAACACCCTGACCAACACGGTTCGTCCGTACTGGAACAACACCGACACGATCACGGGTTCGCCCACGACCGTTCCGGCGCCGGGTGACTTCGACAAGGTGGGCACTCCGTCAACCGCGAACGTCTCGGTCATCGAACCGCGACTGACGATCGACAAGGATGTTGCTGGCCAGGCCGGAGACTCTGACACTCGTCGTGCCAAGCCGGGCGAAGATCTCGAGTACACGATCGTCGTGCGCAACGCGGGCAACTCGCCCGCCTACGACGTGACCGTCACTGACACCCCCGACTCTCGCGTCACGGACTACACGTCTGCTGCCGTTGTGGGCGTTACCCCCACCGACATCGACCCGTCAGATGGAACTCTGGGCTGGACTATCGCTGGCCCGATTGCGGCGGGCGCGTCGGTGACGATCAAATACACCGTCACGATGCCCGTCGTCGACGAAACGAGCGAACTCGTTTCGGCGCGCGAAGTCATCAACACCGCTGACGTTCCTCACTACTTCGGTGTGGCCCCGAGCGCGCAGGTGACCGGTATCGACTACAAGGACTACGACAACGTGACTCCGGATGTCGTGAGCGTCGAACTTGACCTCGCCTCCATCGGTGACTACGTCTGGTTCGACGTCAACAACGACGGTGTTCAGGATTCCACTGAGCCCGTTCTTGCGGGCGTCGGCGTCACGGTTGTCTACGCGGGAATTGACGGCATCTTCGGCAACACCGACGACGAGACCTTCACCCGCACGACCGACAGCAACGGCGAATACCTTGTCACCCAGCTGCCCGGTGGGTCATACCGTGTAACCGTGGATGCGTCCACGCTTCCCGCTGGAATGACTCCGAGCTACGACCTCGACGGCACCACCGCAACGCCTAACGGCGTGTGGCAGGGAACCCTCGCCGAGAACGACAAGAAGCGCGACGTCGACTTCGGTTACACGGGATCCGGCTCGATTGGTGACTTCATCTGGTTCGACCAGAACAAGGACGGCGTTCAGGACGCCAACGAGCCCGGACTTCCGGGCGCGACGGTCACGGTAGTGTTTGGCGGCCTCGATGGCGACCTCGCCACGACCGCTGACAACATCACGTACACGACGTCGACGGATGAAGACGGCAAGTACCTCGTAGAGAACCTGCCTGCAGGCCCCTACACCGTCACTGTCAGCGACCTGCCTGCGGGCTACTCGGTTGTTTCCGACCCCGACGGCGGCACGAGCGCGACCTCGACGACGTCATTGACGGCCGGCCAGAACCGTGTCGACCAAGACTTCGGTTACGCGGGCACCGCATCCATCGGTGACTTCGTGTGGATCGACCGCAACGGCGACGGCGTGCAAGACAGCACTGAGCCCGGCATCTTCGGTGCCACCGTTGAGCTGACCTGGTTCGGCGAAGACGGCGTGCTCGGCGGTGGCGATGACGGCGTGTTCACGACGACGACTGACGGCGACGGCCTCTACAGCTTCCCCAACCTGCTCCCCGGCAACTTCTCCGTCGCAGTGACGGGCGGGCTGCCTGCTGGCGCCACCAACAGCTTCGACCTCGATGGCGACAACGACTCCGAAACGCCGGTCTCGCTAACGATCGGTCAAGCGGTGACCACCGTCGACTTTGGCTACGACGTCACGTCCGTAATCGGCGACCGCGTCTGGTGGGACCGCAACAAGGATGGCGTGCAAGACAGCAACGAGCCCGGGTTGGCTGGCGTGAAGATTCTCGTCACCTACCTGGGAACAGATGGTGTTCTTGGCGGATCCGGCGCTGCTGGTGACATCGAGTTCGAGGCAACGACAGACAGCAACGGTGACTGGACTGTCACTGAGATCCCCGACGGGAACTTCATCGTCGAGGTTGTCAGTGGCGTGCCTGCTGGCTTCAGCCCGACCTTCGACAACGACAGCGGAACCGCGTCGCCCGACGAAGAGTCTGCGGTGACGCTGGTTGGCTCTGACCTCAACCAGGACTTCGGCTACGCCGGAGACTCGAGCATCTCCGATACGGTGTGGCTCGACCTCAACAAGGATGGCGTCAAGGATGCTGGCGAGCCTGGCTTGCCTGACGCTGAGGTAACCCTCGTCTGGTTCGGCCCGGATGGCGTAGCAGGTGGCGGCGATGACGTCACGTTCGTCGAAATCACCGACTCCAACGGTGAGTACCTCTTCGATGGTCTGCCCGAGGGCAACTACACCGCCACGGTTGACACGACGACGCTGCCTGCTGGCGTAACCCCGACATTTGATGCGGATGCTGGCCCCAACCAGCCGACGGCGACCACGGTTGCTTCCGGCGTTGGCCCGAACTCCACCACTGCGGTCTCGCTGCCTGCAGCGACCGATCTCGACAACATCGACTTCGGTTACATCGGTACCGGAAAGATTGGCGACACCGTCTGGCTCGACCAGAACGGTGACGGCATCCTTGACGACACTGAGTCCGGCATCGCCGAGGTGGATGTCACGCTCACGTGGGCTGGCCTCGACGGCATCCTCGGCAATGAGGACGACGTTGAGTCGACAACGAAGACGGATGCTTCGGGCAACTACCTCTTCGAAGACCTTCCTTCAGGACTCTTCACTGTTGAACTCTCGAACCTGCCCGCAGGCCTGACGTCGACAGTTGACCCTGACGGCGGAGCTGACGACGTCTCTGAGCTCACGCTCACCGGTGGCGAAGAGAACCTGGATCAGGACTTCGGCTACCGCGGTGACGCGGGAGTCGGCGATCTGCTCTGGCTCGATGTCAACAACGACGGTATCCAGGGCACCAATGAGCCTGGCCTCCCTGGCATCGTGATGACCGTTACGAGCCCCGGCTTCGACGGAATCTTCGGTAACGAAGACGACATCATCGTGACAACCACGACCGATGAGAACGGCAACTACCTCGTTGAGGGACTGCCGGCTGGCGAAGTGAAGGTCTCCTATGACGCGACGACGCTAACCGAAGGTTATGTGCCGAGCTCAGACCTCGACGGCGATGTGCTCTTCGAGACGACGGCAACGCTCGTCTCGGGCGAGACCCGCCTCGATGTTGACTTCATCGTGGTCGGTAGCGCAACGCTCAACGGTGTTGTATTCGATGACCCGAACGGCAACGGCGTTCGTGACAGCGGCGACCGCGGCATCCCCAATGCTGAGTTGGATGTTATCTGGGACGGCCCGAACGGGCCCGTCACCGTGCGCGTCACCACCGACGAGAACGGTGCGTGGGAACTCACGAACCTTCCCGCCGGAACGTACACAGCAACAGTCGACCTTTCGTCGGTCGACGCCGAGTACCGCCCGTCAACGGGTACTACTTCAACGGTCGAGCTGCCCGCCTTTGGTGAGCGCTCGGTCATCCAAGGACTCACTACGCTGATGCTCGCCTTCACGGGTTCGAGCATCGCCGCCGGAGGCCTGCTTGCTGGACTGCTCTTGTTGAGTGGATTGCTCTTCCTTCTGCCGACACGTCGGGTGCGTGGCGGAGGGAAACAACTCCTCGCTATCGAGAAGTAGCGGTTACAGCAGCAAGCGAGAAGGCGCGATGAGCGCACCGGGCGTCGGGCTCGGTGTACTCATCGCGCCTTTCGTTGTAACCGGTGACGAACATCACCTTGAGTCACTCCCACTCAACTTTCAGCTATTCGGCTTGACTCTCGACGCGTGCAGGAGCAAACTTGATACAGCGCGACTCAAGTTCGTGCTTCACGAGACTTAAGGAGTAAGAGCACATGGCTCGAGCAGTAGGTATTGACCTCGGAACCACCAACTCGGTAGTTGCCGTCCTCGAAGGTGGAGAACCCACCGTCATTGCAAACGCCGAAGGAATGCGCACCACGCCTTCCGTCGTCGCATTCACCAAGGATGGCGAAGTCCTCGTTGGTGAAACCGCTAAGCGCCAGGCCGTCACTAACGTCGATCGCACTATCGCATCCGTCAAGCGCCACATCGGTACTGACTGGACCGTCAAGATCGACGACAAGAAGTACACCCCGCAGGAAATTTCCGCTCGTACGCTTGCCAAGCTCAAGCGCGATGCCGAACAGTACCTGGGTGAAGACGTCACTGACGCAGTAATCACCGTTCCCGCTTACTTCAACGACGCTGAGCGTCAGGCGACGAAGGAAGCCGGTGAGATCGCGGGACTCAACGTTCTGCGCATCATCAACGAGCCCACCGCTGCTGCACTCGCGTACGGCCTCGACAAGGGCAAGGAGGACGAACTCATCCTGGTCTTCGACCTCGGTGGTGGAACGTTCGACGTTTCGCTGCTCGAAGTGGGCAAGGACGACGACTTCTCCACCATCCAGGTCAAGTCGACCTCGGGTGACAACCGCCTCGGTGGTGACGACTGGGATGCCCGCGTTGTCGACTACCTGATCCAGCGCTTCAAGGACTCGACCGGTGTTGACGTCTCAGGCGACAAGATCGCGAAGCAGCGCCTCAAGGAAGCTGCCGAGCAGGCCAAGAAGGAACTCTCGTCGCAGATGACGGCAAGCATCCAGCTTCCCTACCTCTCGCTCACCGAGAACGGTCCGGCCAACCTCGACGAGACTCTCTCGCGCGCCAAGTTCGAAGAACTGACCGCAGACCTCCTCGAGCGTGTCAAGAAGCCCTTCAACGATGTCATCAAGGAAGCCGGCGTCAAGCTGAGCGATGTTTCACACGTTGTACTCGTGGGTGGATCGACTCGTATGCCCGCCGTTGTTGAGCTCGTCAAGAAGCTCACCGGTGGCAAGGAACCGAACAAGGGCGTCAACCCTGATGAGGTCGTAGCCGTTGGTGCTGCACTTCAGGCTGGCGTGCTGAAGGGTGAGCGCAAGGACGTTCTGCTCATCGACGTCACCCCGCTGAGCCTCGGTATCGAGACCAAGGGCGGAATGATGACCAAGCTCATCGACCGCAACACCGCGATCCCGACCAAGCGCAGCGAGACTTTCACCACGGCGGATGACAACCAGCCTTCCGTGTCGATTCAGGTCTTCCAGGGTGAGCGTGAGTTCACTCGCGACAACAAGAACCTCGGAACGTTCGAGCTCACCGGCATCGCGCCGGCGCCTCGTGGCATCCCGCAGGTTGAGGTCACCTTCGACATCGACGCTAACGGCATCGTGCACGTGTCCGCCAAGGACAAGGGCACTGGCAAGGAGCAGTCGATGGTTATCACGGGCGGTTCAAGCCTGTCGAAGGAAGACATCGAGCGCATGGTTCGCGAAGGTGAAGAGCACGCTGCAGAAGACAAGGCTCGCCGTGAGGCAGCCGAGGTCCGCAACAACGCTGAACAGCTTGCGTACTCCACCGGAAAGCTCATCACCGACAACGCTGAGAAGCTGCCGGAAGATGTGAAGACCGAGGTTCAGGCTGATGTTGACGCGCTCAACACTGCGCTCGCCGGTGACGACGAAGCAGAGGTCAAGACCGCGTTCGACAAGCTCACCGAGAGCCAGCAGAAGCTGGGCGAAGCAATCTACAAGCACCAGGAAGAAAACCCTGAGGCCGCTGCAGAGGGCGACACCGCGACCGCTGATGAAAGCTCTGACGAAGACATCGTCGACGCTGAAGTTGTTGACGAAGACGAAGCTGACACGGACAAGAAGTAGATGCCTGACAAAAACAAGGACCACGACGATAACCAGGATCCGGTGACTCACGACGACAGTCGTGTTGATCCGGAAACCGGCGACGTGAGTGCGGCCGACTCGGCTGCTGCAGAGCACTCTGCAGCAGCCGAGGGGCAGCCTTCCTCCGACAAGGAGCCTGCTGCGGACGCTACGAAGGCCGCCGATGAGTTGAGTCAAGAAGACAAGCGTCTTCTTGAGGAAGCTAGTCGGGACCTCGTCGCTGAGATGCGCGATCAGATGTTGCGCGCCCAGGCTGAGCTGGTGAACTTCCGCACTCGCGTTGAGCGGGATCGAGTAGCGAACCGCGAAGCCGTGATCGCCGACGTCATCCGGTCGTTGCTGCCTGCCCTCGATGATCTCGATCGTGCCGACAAACACGGCGACATTATCGAAGGCACCCCCATCGCTCTTGTTGCGCAGAAGATCAACTCAAGTTTTGAACGCTTCGGCTTGCGCAAGATCGGCGAAAAGGGCGAAGTCTTTGATCCTGCGTTCCACGAGGCTGTTGTTCATTTGAACGATCCTGAGGCGACCGAGAACACGATCGCTGATGTCGTTGAGCCGGGCTACATTCTTGGTGAGCGCGTTGTTCGTGCCGCGAAGGTTGCTGTCTCCGGCCCCACTGATTAGGGCGGGGGTGGCGTGTAGTGGCTAGCCAAGATTGGTTCGATAAGGACTTCTACAAGGTGCTTGGAGTATCGAAAGATATCTCTGAGGCCGAGTTGAAAAAGACCTATCGCAAACTCGCGCGTCAGTTTCACCCGGATTCGAACCCGGGAGATCCGAAAGCCGAAGAGCGCTTCAAGGAAATTAGTGAAGCGCACTCCGTGCTTTCTGATCCTGAAACGCGCAAAGAATACGATCAGGTTCGTGCCATGGGCTCGGGCGCTCGCTTCCAAGCGGGCGGCCAAGGCGGTCAGGCCGGCGGCTTCGAGGATGTCTTTGGTGGGATGTTTGGCGGTGGCCAGAGTTATGGCGGCCAGAGTTATGGCGGCGGTCAGGGCTATGGGGGAGGTCAGTCGAGCGCGAGCTTCGAAGACCTTCTTGGTGGCATGTTCGGCGGTCAAGCCGGTCCCGGTGGTGGCCCCGGATTCCGGGGTGGCCCCGCAAAGGGCCGCGATTTGGCAGCAAATACGACGCTAGATTTTGCGACCGCGATTAACGGCGAAACGATCAAGCTCCAGCCAGCCGGCGGTCGTCCGATGAACGTCAAGATTCCTGCGGGAGTCAGCGACGGTCAGAAGATCCGCCTCAAGGGCAAAGGCGAGGCGAGCCCCAATGGTGGCCCCGCTGGCGACCTGGTGCTCACAGTCGCTGTGCGCAAGCATCCGGTGTTCGAACGTGACGGCAACAACCTTCGGGTTGTCGTGCCCGTGACGTTTGCAGAAGCTGTGCTCGGCGCCACTATTGAGGTGCCGACGCTGAGCGGTGCACCGGTGAAGCTGAAAGTTGCGCCGGGAACCCCGAGCGGGCGAGTATTGCGCGTAAAAGGTCGCGGGGTCGCTACGACGAAGGCAACTGGAGACCTGCTTGCCGAAGTGCAAGTGGCCGTGCCTAGTCACGTTCCGGATGCCGCGCTCAAGCACCTCAAGGCCTTTGCTGAAGCGATGCCCGCAGAAAACCCGCGGGACGATCTGATTGCTAGAGCCAGGAGCTAATAGTCATGGATGAGCTGAGCCCCGCCTTTGCTATCGCCGTTGCGGCGGAGTTGGCGGGCATGCATCCGCAGACGCTGCGACAGTACGACCGTCTGGGTCTCGTGTCTCCCACGAGAACCAGCGGTCGTTCGCGGCGCTACTCCATGCGCGACGTGATGCAGTTGCGCGAGATCGCAGCCCTCAGTGCTGAAGGTCTCAACCTTGAAGGCATCAAACGAATCCTCGATCTTGAGAATCAAGTGACGGAACTCAGCACGCGCGTTCGCGAACTCGAAGCGGCGCTTGCTGATGAACTCCTTTCGAAGCCCGGCCGCCGCGTCTTCGCCGCCGGTTCTGCTGGTGAGGTGATCTCGCTCAAAGCGGGAACCCGCGCCGAACGCGCCGACCAGGTCGAACTGTGGCGACCTTTCCTGCGGCGCGATAACCAACTTCCGTGGTGATCGTGAGCACCCGATGATGATCCGTGAAGCTCCACCACTCGGCGGTTCCCCCATCTTGCGGCAGCGCTGGAGCGAGGTGACATTCTTGCACTGGCAGGTTGATCCGGCCATGGTGGCTCCGCTGCTGCCGGAGGGATGCCGTCCCGACACGCTCAACGGCAGCACGTGGGTGGGACTCATCGCCTTTCAAATGTCGCAAAGTTCGTTCTTTGGTGGCCCCCGCATCCCGTGGCTCGGCGACTTTCCCGAAGTCAACGTGCGCCTCTACTCTGTTGATGCCCATGGACGACGCGGAGTGGTCTTCCTTTCCCTCGAGGCGTCGCACCTGATTCCAGTGCTCACCGCGCGGCTTGCTTTTGGGCTGCCGTACCAGTGGGCATCGATGAAGATCGGGCAGCGAGACGGACAGATTGCTTACAAAACGAAACGTCACGGACGACCGGATGCGGCATCCCACATCATTGTGAAACCGGTAGCTGACCCGGCGGCGAGCGTTGCGCTCGCGGCTGACCCTCTGGCAACGTTTCTGACCGCGCGGTGGGGGTTTCACGAAACTCATCGTGGACGCACGATCTACTCGCGCAACCACCACGAACCGTGGCCGTTGCAACCGGCCGAACTGGTCTACCTCGATGATGGTTTGCTCGCCGCTGCGGACTTTGAGGGTCTAGCCGATCGCGTTCCCGACTCGGTGATGTACGCGAGCGATGTTACGACGGTGTTTGCGGCACCCCGTCAGCCGGCCCTTGCGCGCCAGCCTCGACCGAGTGCAATCTGGACATCCGCGCCTTCTGCGTAGGTATTTGCAGAAATATTGTGGAATTGCATAGACAATTTTGTGCAACATGGTCTCATCAGCACAAATGAGCATTGCCTCTTGCTCTCGACAGGGACATGATGAGTAACCACACCGTCACACAAGCACAACACGATTGAAACGATGAACCTAGAGAATAAGGGCACGGGGATAGTTCCCGTTCGCGCGTCATTTTCTCGGTTTATCGCCGCAGGCAACGACGCCGAATAACGCAGGAGGCACCATGACGACAGTTCGCGCAGCAATCACACAGACCACTTGGACGGGCGACAAAGAGTCGATGCTCGACAAGCACGAGCAGTTTGCTCGGGATGCGAAGGCGCAAGGCGCCCAGATCATCTGCTTCCAAGAGCTTTTCTACGGTCCGTATTTTGGGATCACTCAGGACAAGAAGTATTACCGTTACGCCGAGCCTGTTGATGGCCCGATCGTTACGCGCTTCCAAGCCCTGGCTAAAGAGCTCGACATGGTCATGATTCTGCCGATCTATGAAGAAGCGATGACGGGTGTGTATTACAACACCGCCGTCGTTGTTGATTCGGATGGCACGAACCTCGGTTCGTACCGCAAGCACCACATCCCTCACCTCGACAAGTTCTGGGAGAAGTTCTACTTCACGCCCGGCAACTTGGGCTTCCCGATGTTCAACACCGCCGTCGGCAAGGTGGGCGTTCACATCTGTTACGACCGCCACTTCCCCGAGGGATGGCGCGAACTGGGCTTGAACGGCGCCGAGATCGTCTTCAACCCCAACGCGACGAAGCCCGGCCTCTCCAACCGTCTCTGGGAGGTCGAAGGCCCCGCAGCAGCAGTGGCCAACGGCTACTTCGTACTTCAGCCCAACCGTGTCGGCCTCGAAGACAACGAGTACGGCGACGAAGCCGTTGACTTCTACGGCACCAGCCAGGTCATCGACCCCCGCGGAAACTTCGTAGGCGAACGTGGCTCAGGAACCGATGAAGAGATCATGATTCGCGATCTCGACATGGACCTCGTGCAGGAGATGCGCGACGACTGGCAGTTCTACCGTGACCGTCGCCCCGACGCGTACCTGTCGATCCCTAAATAAGCCATAACTTCAACCCCCAGGTTGTTTTGGTGCCCGGGGAACAGTAGGCACACGACATCGCAGAGGAGCGAATCATGGCCACCACTCTCATTTCCGGCGGTACGGTCGTCAGCTCAACGGGGCGCGCCCCAGCAGACGTCCTGATCGACGGCGAAGTAATCAAGGCAGTGCTGTCACCAGGCAGCACGCTTTTTGGAACTGACATTGCGGCATCCGTCGACAAGGTCATTGATGCCACGGGAAAGTACGTCATTCCCGGTGGCATCGACGCGCATACGCATATGGAGCTGCCCTTCGGCGGCACCGCGGCAATCGATACCTTCGAGACGGGCACTCGCGCTGCGGCGTGGGGCGGTACGACCTCGATCATCGACTTCGCTGTGCAGACCTATGGGGAGCGTCTTCAGGATTCGCTCGCCGCGTGGCATGGCAAAGCTGCCGGCAACTGCGCCATCGACTACGGCTTTCACCAGATCGTCGGCGACGTCAACGCTGAGTCGCTCAAGGCGATGGAAAAGCTGCCAGACGAGGGCATCACGAGCTTCAAGATGTTCATGGCGTACCCGGGCGTTTTCTACTCGGATGATGCACAAATTCTGAAGGCTATGCAGGTGTCGCGCGACACCGGCCTGATGACGATGATGCATGCCGAGAATGGTCCCGTCATTGACGTTCTCGCCGAGCAGCTCATCGAACAGGGCAAGACTGACCCGTACTATCACGGTGTCGCTCGTGCCTGGGAAATGGAAGAGGAAGCGACGCACCGCGCGATCATGCTCGCGAAGCTCACCGGTGCTCCGCTCTACATCGTTCACGTCAGCGCAAAGCAAGCTGTCGAACAGATCGCCGGCGCTCGCGACCGTGGCCAGAACGTGTTCGCCGAAACCTGCCCGCAGTATCTCTACCTGAGTCTTGAAGAACAGCTGGGTGCTCAAAGTGAGCAGTACGGTCACTTCGAAGGCGCTAAGTGGGTGTGCTCGACTCCGATTCGTTCACGCGAAGAGGGACATCAGGATGCCATGTGGCAGTCGCTGCGCACTAACGATGTGCAGATGGTTTCCACCGACCACTGCCCGTTCTGCATGAAGGACCAGAAAGAGCTGGGACTCGGCGACTTCCGCAAGATTCCGAACGGGATCGGCACCGTCGAGCACCGCATGGACCTCATGTATCAAGGTGTTGTCACCGGTGAGATCACGCTCGAGCGTTGGGTTGAGCTTACGAGCACCACTCCCGCGCGCATGTTTGGTGTGTACGGCCGCAAGGGCGTCATTCAGCCAGGCGCCGACGCCGACATCGTGGTGTACGACCCCCAGGGCCACACCTCGATCGGTATGCCGATTGATGAGAACGGCAACCCCACGGGCAAGAAGCACCACATGAACATGGACCACGCAGCCTGGGAGGGTTTCGAGATCGATGGTCACGTTGACACCGTTATTTCCCGTGGCAAGGTCATCGTCGATGATGACCAGTACATCGGTTCCAAGGGCGACGGTCGCTTCATGAAGCGCGGCCTCACTCAGTACCTGACCTAAACGGTTTCGCTGCAGCATCCGCTGGCTACCACCAGCGGATACTGCACTTTAAACGACTTTCCACCACGAATGAGGAGCCCCATGGACTTCGGAGCAGTACTTCAGACCAACCCGCCGTCAGCACGTACGGTCCAACTAGCGAAGCTTGCAGAGGCGCATGGCTTCACCTACGTCTGGACGTTCGATTCACACATCCTGTGGCAAGAGCCCTATGTGATCTACAGCCAGATTTTGGCCGAGACGCGCAAGGTCATCGTCGGCCCGATGGTCACGAACCCGGCCACCCGCGACTGGACCGTCACGGCTTCGACCTACGCCACGCTTAACGAGATGTACGGCAACCGCACCGTCTGTGGCATTGGCCGCGGCGACTCCGCTGTGCGCGTGACCAACGGCAAGCCGACAACGCTGAAGGATCTGCGGGAGTCGATTCACGTCATCCGTGAACTCGCTAACTCGCGTTCGGTCGAATATGGCGGAGCGCAGTTGCAGCTGCCGTGGAGCAAGGGTTCTGAGCTCGAGATGTGGGTTGCAGCCTATGGCCCGCTCGCGCTCAAGCTCACCGGTGAAGTCGGCGACGGCTTTATCTTGCAGCTCGCTGACCTCGATATTGCCGCCTGGATGATCAAGAAGGTGCGCGACGCCGCTGAGGCTGTCGGTCGCGACCCGATGTCGATCAAGTTCTGCGTTGCCGCGCCGATGTACATCGGTGATGACTGGGAGCACATGCGCGACCAGTGCCGCTGGTTCGGAGGCATGGTGGGAAACCACGTGGCCGACATCGTGAAGAAGTACGGCTCTGACGGAGACGTGCCGAAGGCGCTCACCGACTACATCGAAAAGCGTGAAGGCTACGACTACAACCAGCACGGCCAAGCGGGCAACACGCACGCGGCGTTTGTGCCCGACGAGATCGTCGATCGGTTCTGCGTCATGGGAACCGCCGAGGAGCACATCGAGAAGCTCGAGAAGTTGCGCGAACTCGGTGTCGATCAGTTCGCCGGTTACCTGCAGCACGACAACAAAGAAGAGACCATGCGGGTCTACGGCGAGACGGTAATCCCGGCCCTCACCGAAACAGTGACGGCGAAGGCCTAACCCGATGACGGCAACCCGAAACGATCAGCGTGGGGAGGTTGCCGTCCGCCCTGCGAACCAGTCGGGTGCGGTGGCTAACCCCGCGCGCACTCGGCTGTTCGGCGGTTTCTTGTGGGGAATCGCCGGCGTCGTGCTCATCGCGTTGATCTGGGAGGGCTACAAGTTCTTCGGCCCCGACAACGGTGTGCTCATCGGCGAACTGCGTGTACTTCCGCGCACCACCGACCTTGCCATGCCCCACCTGTGGGACATGCTGACGCGACTCGCAGAGCCCGTCACGCGAGCAGATGGGGCGCTTCCCCTCTGGGCAGTTGTGGCGCTTGCCTCGCTCATGACACTCGGGATCGCTGCCGCCGGCTGGGCTGTCGGAGTGATCGTGGGAGTCGTTTTTGCGCTCCTCATGCAACGCTGGCGTCTCGCCGAATTCGGTCTGCTTCCCTGGATCGTCATCAGCCAAACCGTGCCGCTCATCGCCTTCGCGCCCATCGTCAAAAGCTGGGGCTCGCGAGTCGAGATCGGCTCCTTCGAATGGCAAGACTGGATGTCGGTGGCGCTCATTGCGAGCTACCTGGCGTTCTTCCCCATCACCGTTGGCGCGCTCAAGGGACTGCAGTCTCCCGACCGCATCCACGTTGAGCTCTTCGACACGTATGCCGCTGGCTACTGGCCGACGCTCGTGCGACTGCGCTTGCCCGCCGCCGTTCCATACCTTCTGCCTGCGCTGCGACTCGGAGCAGCGAACGCTGTCATCGGCGCGGTTGTTGCCGAAGTATCCACAGGACTTCAGGGCGGCATCGGACGCTTGCTCATTCAATTTGCCGGTCAAGCATCGGGAGACCCCTCGAAGGCGTGGGGCCCCATCTTCGGCGCAATCGTGCTCGGCCTTGTGGCCGCCGGTTCCGTTGCGCTGCTCGGCATGATTCTCAAGGACTACAGACGAACCGAGGAGGCCGCATGAGCGACCAGATCCCGACCACCACTTCCGCTGCAGAGACGATGACTGGCGCTGCTGGCGCCGACGCCGCCGTGGAAGTTCGCGGACTCAACAAGCAGTTCCAGACCGCCTCGGGCATCGTTCATGCGCTCGAAGGAATCGACCTCACTGTTGAGGCCGGCGAATTTGTCTCGCTCATCGGGCCGTCGGGCTGTGGCAAGTCAACGCTCATGAGGCTCATTGCTGACCTCGATGTTCCGACCTCGGGCGAACTGACCGTGTTCGGTAAGACCGCTACGCAAGCTCGCCTCGACCAGGACTATGGCATCGCTTTTCAGCAGGCCGGGCTTTTGCCGTGGCGCACGGTTGCCGCGAACGTTGCGCTTCCGCTTGAACTGCACGGGGTGGCATCCGCTGCTCGGCGCACTCGCGTTGCTGACCTGCTCGAAATGGTGGGGCTTACCGAGTTCGCCGACCGTTTTCCCGACCAGCTGTCGGGTGGCATGCAGCAGCGTGTGGCGATTGCCCGCTCGCTGGCAGAGCAACCGCGACTGCTGCTGATGGATGAACCATTCGGCGCCCTCGACGAGATGACGCGTGAGAAGATGCAGACCGACCTCGTGCGCATCGCCGCTGACACGGGAGCTGCTGTGGTCTTCGTGACCCACTCAATTCCGGAAGCCGTGTTCCTCTCTGACCGCGTCGTCGTGATGTCGCCGCGTCCGGGACGAATCAGCGACATCATCCCGATGCGATTGGATGCTGCCGAGGGCCGCGAAGAACGCGACGACGACCTGCGCGAAGCATCCTCGTTCTTCGAAATGGTGACCGAAGTGCGTGAAGCACTGCACGGCGGAGCCTCGGATGGGGAAAACCCCGCACCGCGCGCCGCCCGGGGAGTGGACACCCGATGACGACGAACACGACAGCCAACGCGATCATTGGCGCCGGAACCGGAGCCACCCGCAGCAAAGACTGGAGCCCGCGAACGGAGTCGATCCTTCGCGTGGTTGCCCCCGTCACGCTCGGTATCATCGTGCTCGCCATCTGGCAGTTTCTCGTCACCGTTGGTGGCGTCTCCGACTACCTGCTGCCGAGCCCGACTTCGATCATGGCGGAACTGGTCGCGTACTGGCCAGCCGTCGTCTCGGCAACGGTGCTCACCGGAACGAACAGCCTGCTGGGTCTGCTCGTTGGTTCGCTGCTCGGAATCATTCTCGCTGCGGTCGCCGCACGGTGGCGCATCGCAGACCAGATGAGTGCACCGATCATTGCTGCGCTCGCGGTCGTTCCGATCGTGGCGCTGGCCCCGGTGCTCAACTCCATGTTTGGGGCCGACAGCCAGTTCGGTCGCCAAGCGATTGCCGCGATCGCCTCGTTCGTTCCCATCTTCATCAATACCCTGCGCGGGTTCCGCCAAACGCGGCCAGTGCACCGTGACCTCATGAAGGCCTACGCAGCAAGCTCCGGGCAGATGTTGCGCTCGCTCACACTGCCGACAGCCCGCCCCTTTATTCTCACTGGCATCCGTATCGCTTCGTCGCTCGCCGTCATCTCCGCTCTTGTGGCTGAGTACTTCGGTGGACCGCGCGGCGGTCTCGGCAGTCTGATTGCGACCTCGGCAGCCTCAAGCGCGTATTCCCGCGCGTGGGCCTATGTCGGGGCATCCATCGCACTCGGTCTGCTCTTTTACCTCGCGACGCTCGCACTCGAACGACTAGTGCTGCGCCGTGTACCGACCGGGGGCTCCCGATGACAGCACCCCGCGCAGAACAGGGAAGGAGATAACCGCTCCACCAGCTCTACCAGCAGTATCCACTTGCACCGTGAATCTGGAAGGTCTGACATGAAGTTCACCAAACGCCGCGCACTCGCGGCCGGAGCGTTCGCCGTAACGGCAGCGGTCCTCCTCGCAGCATGCTCCACCGCCGAAGAGCCCACCACAGAATCTGGGGAAGCGCTCACTGAAGTGAAGCTCCAGCTCCAGTGGCTGCCTCAGGGGCAGTTCGCTGGCTACTTTGCCGCCGCCGATCAGGGCTACTTTGAAGAGGAAGGTCTTGACGTAGAAATCATCCCGTCGGGCGGCGACATCGTTCCGCAAGACGCTCTCGCCAACGGCGACGTTGACTACGCCGTAGCGTGGGTTCCCAAGGTTTTGGGTTCCATCGAACAGGGCGCCAACCTCACCGATATCGCTCAGATCTTCCAGAAGTCGGGCACCCTTCAGGTGTCGTGGGCTGACTCGGGTATTGACTCGGTCGCCGACTTCGAAGGCAAGAAGATCGGTTCGTGGGGCTTCGGAAACGAGTGGGAAATCTTCGCAGCAATGGCTGCGGAAGGCCTCGACTCCTCCACCGTGCAAATCATTACGCAGGACTTCAACATGAACGCCTTCCTGCAGGGTGACATCGACGCCGCGCAGGCCATGACGTACAACGAGTACGCTCAGCTGCTCGAGTCGACCGACCCCGACACCGGAGAGCTCTACCAGCCCTCTGACTTCAACGTCATCAGCTACGAAGACACCGTTGGCGCCATGCTCCAGGATGCAATCTGGGCTGACACCGAGCGTCTCGACAGCGACGAGGACTACCAAGAGACCACGGTCAAGTTCCTCAAGGCTGTAGTTAAGGGCTGGATCTACTCGGCTGAGAACCCTGAAGGTGCTGCCGAAGGCACCGTTGCTGCTGGTTCCGGTTGGGGCCCCAGCCACGAACTGTGGATGGTCAACGAAACGAACAAGCTGATCTGGCCGGCCGAGAACGGCATCGGCGTCATCGATGAAGCCGCGTGGGACCGCACCGTTGAAGGCGCCATCAGCGCCGTCAACGAGACGGGCGCAAGCCCCATCACCACGGCACCGCCGGCAACGGCATGGTCGAACGACTGGATCATGCAGGCACTTGAAGAGCTCGAAGCCGAGGGTGTTGACACCACCGGTTCCAGCTTCGCACCGATCGATGTCACCCTCCTCGAGGGCGGCAACTAGTCACACTGAATAACCGCTAGACGGATGCCGCCCTTACGCTTGTGAGGGCGGCATTCGTTTCGTTGTTGCACGGCATCACTTGCCACCGAGCGACACTCGCAGTACCAGTTTCATGTCAGCACCGCGTAATCACTCTGAAGGGCCAGCGCCATGACCGAGCACGACTCCCGAGACCTCGATGCGTACGCGCTCGAACTCGATCAGGCCCACATCTTTCATTCGTGGTCGGCGCAGACTCCCGCCCATGCTTCCGCCGTGAGCATCAAGAGTGGGCTCGGCACCCGCGTGTGGGATCACGCCGGGAATGAATATCTCGACTTTTCTAGCCAGCACGTCAACGTGAATCTGGGGCACCAGCATCCGGCCCTGCTTGAGGCAATCCGGGTGCAGTCTCAGCTGCTTGCGACGATCTCGCCGCCGACGGCCAACGTGACCCGTGGTGAGGCCGCGAAGCGACTGGCCGCGGTCGCGCCCGAGGGCTTCAATCGCGTGTTCTTCACCAATGGCGGCTCGGACGCCAACGAAAATGCCATGCGGATGGCGCGGCTCTACACCGGGCGCGACAAGATTCTTTCGGCGTACCGGTCGTATCACGGCAACACCGGCAGCAGCATTGTGGCCACGGGGGATCCGCGCCGTATCCCGAACGAGTTCGCGCGCGGGCATGTGCACTTCTTTGGTCCGTACCTGTACCGCTCCGAGTTCTGGGCGACGACGCCCGAGCAGGAGAGCGAACGTGCACTGCAGCATCTGCGGCGCGTGATCGAAGCGGAGGGCGCGGAGACAATCGCTGCCGTGCTTTTGGAGCCGATTCCGGGAACTCCGGGCATTCTGGTGCCGCCGGCTGGCTACCTCGCTGGCGTGCGCGAACTGTGTGATCAGCACGGCATTCTGCTGATCTTCGACGAAGTGATGTGCGGGTTTGGGCGCACCGGTGAGTGGTTCGCGTTCGATGCCTTCGACGTGCGGCCCGACCTCATCACCTTCGCCAAGGGAGTGAACTCGGGCTACGTTCCCGTCGGCGGCGTGATCATCGACGACCCGATTGCAGCGTTCTTCAACGACCGGGTGTTCCCCGGCGGGTTGACGTATTCGGGGCATCCGCTGGCCGCCGCCACAGTTGTGGCCTCGCTCGACACGATCGCCTCCGAAGGCGTGCTTCAGCACGTGCGCGATATCGGGGAGAACCACATTGGGCCGGCCTTGAACGTGCTCGCCGAACGCCATCCGTCGATCGGTGAAGTGCGCGGTCGTGGAGTGTTCTGGGCGATCGAACTTGTGACCGACCGGGGCACTCGTGAACCCGTTTCCGCCGCGACCATGGGGCGTATTCGGGCTGGCCTCGTGGAGCGCGGTTTGCTGCCCTTCGTGACCGAAAACCGCATCCAGGTGCTGCCACCGTGCGTCGTCACTGCCGCCGAAATCGCCGAGGCGATGGAGATCTACGATGCGGTGCTGACGGCCGAACTGGGCTAGCTGAAGCAGAAGTCTTTCGCTGGGGTGAGACGCGGACACATCGTCGCGCGTTTTTCGGCAAGCGCACAGGGGAATGGATCACACTCAGGGGAGCACCGCCGCAGATTCACCCTCTGAGAAAAGTTTGAGCCATGATCCCCCGCAGCGCAGAACGACCTCATCGTCAGGTCGACGCTGCGCCCACACAGCGCGTGAGCACCTCCTTTTCTCGTCTGCTGCGAGCGTCCTGGCAGCTCGTTGCGATGACGTTCCTCGCGCTGGCGCTCATCACCGGCATCGTGGCGATGCATTCGCTCGTGTCGTCCGGCTCGCATTCTGAGATGACGATGGCGGCCACGATGTCTATGGGCGACGGCGCTGCAACGGAAGCAGCGCCGGCTGGCGCCGCCCTTGCCGCCCTTGCTGCGCTCGATTGCTCCGGATGCGGGGGCGAGGCATCCATGGTTCTCATGTGGTGCGTGCTCGCACTGCTGACCGTCGCGCTCCTTCTGGCGGCGCCTGCCGTGATTCGAGGCTGGGGCCGTTTCCTCAGCCAGCGGTCGTTGCTTGCGGTGCTCGTCGCTCGGTGGGCTCGTGCTGTCGCCCCGCGCCCGAATCTCGCCACTCTCTGCATTAGTCGAACCTAGGAAGCGCCCTGTCGACTCAGCGTCGACGCGCTCTTCGCGCGACCGTTCTGGTCACGCTCCTACTAATGACTTATGTGGAGAACTAAAAGATGAATACTCGTTCGGCGGCTACGGCCGCAATTGCCCTGACGGCGCTACTGACGCTGTCAGGATGTGTCAACGGAATGACCGACGTGGGGCCCAACTCCGACTCGTCATTCACCAACGCGGCCACAGCCGCTGACGCCAACATGACGGATGTGATGTTCACGGCGATGATGATTCCCCATCACGAGCAGGCCGTGGAGATGGCCGATATGGTGCTCGCCAAGGACGAAATCGACGAGCGCGTCGTTGCGCTCGCCCAAGATATCAAGGCCGCGCAAGGCCCCGAGATCGACCTCATGAGTGGCTGGCTCGATGACTGGGGCATCGACATGGGCGATGGCATGGGCGAAATGAGCGGCATTGATGGCATGGCCCATGGCGACGGGATGATGAGTGAATCCGACATGGAGGAGCTCAACGCGGCCAGCGGAGACGAGGCCTCGCGCTTGTTTCTTGAGCAGATGATCGTGCACCATGAGGGAGCGATTGATATGGCGCAACCGGAGTTGGATTCCGGGCAGAACGCGGATGTTATCGAGCTCGCTCAGAAGATTATGGACGCGCAAACTATCGAAATCGCGCTCATGCGCGACATCCTTAGTTCTCTGTAGCGGAAAAGGGCCTGCCGCTTACGAGCGGTGGGCTCGCCCGCGCCGCAACGACGGCCTTATTCGGGCACGAACTCCTGACGCACAGCACCGTTGGTTGCGCTCTCGATATAACCGAAGTCGTGGTCGCTATTCAGGATGATGGCGTCGTTAGCCAGGGCATAAGCGGCGATCAGGCAATCAAAGGCGCCGGCCGCGCGTACGCGACCGTTAGCCCACAGGGCGTGCTGAATGTCGAGGGCCTGGCTGGTCGAAGGGTGTTCGAGCGCAGGGAGCAAATGTTCCATGTCTTCGCGCAGCTCCGCGTACTCGGCATCCGTTCGCGCTGAATGGCAGTACTCCAGCACTTGGGGCGGGCACGTCAGGATGAGGTGTTGAGGCGAAAGCGACCGCAGGCGTGCCGCAATCGTCGGGCTCCTGCTGGCTTTCTGCCAGATGCTGTTGTCGACGAGGTAGGTGGCCACTACTGAGCGGTCGGTCGCGCTGTGGGAGCGCCGATCTGATCGTCATCAAACGTGCGACCGATGATGCGCTCAACGGCAGCCGGTTGGCGGCGCAACGCGATAAGAGTGCGCAGCGCTAAATCGACCGTCTCTCGGTTGCTGCGTGAGCCGGTGAGGTCTCGCGCGGTCCGCAGTTCGGTGGGATCGATGTCGATGGATGTCACGGTCATGAGTGGCCCCTCTCTATATACCTCAATATATAGCACGAGGCGCCTCGGCGACGAGGCTGTGGAGGCTACTCGCGCTCGTCAGCCCCGCGCGCCAGGCGCTGCGAAACCCACACGGGGATGAACGAGGCGAGAATCACGACGGTCGCGACGACGTTGACCATGGATGCCTCGTTGGGTCGTGCCATCTGGTTCATGATCCAGAGTGGCAGGGTGTCGACACCGGGCGGGGCGGTGAAGATCGTGACAACAACCTCGTCGAAGCTCAGCGCGAACGCGAGAATTGCACCGGCCACGAAGGCGCTGCGAAACTGCGGGAACGTCACGAGCCGGAAGGTCTGCAGCGGCGTCGCTCCGAGGTCGCGCGAGGCCTCTTCGATGCTCGGGTTGATGCGGCGCAATCGAGCAAACACGTTGTTGAAGACCATGACGATACAGAACGTTCCGTGCGCGATGATCATCCCGAAATAGCCCACGTCGATACCGATGGGTTCGAGAATCTGGTTATACGTGTTGTTGAGGGCAACACCGGTCACGATGCCGGGTAGCGCGATCGGGAGAACGACAAGCAGGTTCACGCTCTGCTTACCGAAGAAGGTGTAGCGCTGCAGGGCGAAGGCGACGAGCGTGCCCAGGATGAGCGCGATGGCGGTAGCGCCGAGCCCCACCAGCACAGAGTTCAGTAGTGCAGCCCGAATGGGCTCGTCGATGAACGCAGCTTCCCACCAGACGGTGGAGAACTCGGCGATCGGCCAGCTCGACAGGCGCGCGGCGCTGAACGAGTTGATCACGACGAGGAACAGCGGGATGTACATGAACGCGAGGGCGATCGCGACGATAGTGCCGAGGGTGAACTTGGCGCCGAGGGAGAGTCTCAACATGGCGGCATCACATCCGTTCTAGTGCGCCGGTGCGCTGCACACTGACGAGGTAGATGACAACAAAGGCGATCGGCACGAGCGAGTACGCGGCGGCGATCGGGGGGTTCAGGTTGATGTTCGAGGCGATGATGCTGCCGATCATCTGCGTCGACCCACCCACGAACTTGGCGGCGATGTAGTCGCCCAGGCTGAGGGAGAACGTGAAGATCGAGCCGGCGATAATCGCGGGCTTGATAAGGGGGAGAACGACAGTGCGGATGGTGAACCCAGCCCCAGCTCCCAGGTCAGAGGAAGCGTCGAACAGGTTCGGGGGCAGCTGACGGATCGCGGTGTAGACCGGCACCGCCATGTACGGCAGCCACAGGTAGGTGAGCGTCAGCACGACGGTGACGATGCTGAAGCCGGGGCCGCTGATGCCGAGCGGGCCGAGCATCGAGTTGAAGAAGCCGTCTTCGGTGAAGGTAATGCGCATGGCCAGAATCTTCACGAGGTAGCCGGCCCAGAGCGGCAGAGTGATCGCGACGGCCAGAATGGCGCGCAGCTTGGGCGAGGCGACCTTCGCCATGAAGATGCCGAGCGGCACCGAGATCAGGATGCTCAACGCCGTGACCGCGAGGGCGATGCCGAGGGTGCGCAGCGAGGTGGTGGCATAGGCGGGGTTCGCGATGATCTGCTCAAAGTTGCGGAGAGTGAAGCCCGGCTTCACCTTGGAAGTGAAGGGGTCGGTCACCCAGAACGCCGTCACGAGAAGCATGACGAGCGAGAAAATGTAGATGCCGATGAGCCACAGCATGGGCAGCGCCAGCAAGGCCGAGAGTTGCGCGCGGCGATTCATGGGAGTCCGATCGGTTGGTGCGTGGAGAGAAGTGCGGGTGCGAAGTTCAGGTAGCGAAGTGCGGGTCGAGCGAGGGATGAGGGGTGAGCGAGCGAGGCCGCCCACCCCTCGGGCTAGCTAGCTCTTGACGGTGAGCCAGGCATCCGTCCACTGCTGGAAGTTCGTGCAGGTGACGTCAGTGCGACCATCGATGCACTGCTCGATGGGGGTGGTCCAGAACCAGACGTTGCTGAAGTACTCTTCGTCGGTGGCGTTGAAGTACTCGCAGTGGGCTGCGGCTTCGTCGCTCGTGTCGCAGAAGGCAGCGTTGGCGGGAGCCATACCGAAGTTCGTGGCGATAGCGCCGTTCACTTCGGCGGAGCTGGTGTAGTCAACCCAGGCGTAGGCACAGTTGGGTGATTCCGATTCGGCGGCGATCATCCAGGCGTCCGACCATCCGGTTGATCCCTCTTCAGGAAGAACGCTCTTGAACTTGTCGTCGTCGGTGAGCTTGCGCAGGATCTCCCACGAGGTGCCGAGTGAGGTGGTTCCACCGGCGAACGAGGTGATCTGAGCGGCAGGGTCAGCCCAGTACTCGGAGACGATCTTGTTCTGCTGCTTGAGCAGGTCGATCGCAGCGTCGAGCTGGTCCTGGTCGAGGGCGTACGGGTTGGTGATGCCGAGGTCAGGCTCGTGAGCCATCAGGTACACGGCAGCGTCAGCAATGTAGATCGGTGCGTCGTACGCGATGATCTCGCCGGCGTAGGGGCTGTCAGCTTCCCACGCAACATCCCAGCTCGTGGGCTCTTCGGTCACAACATCGCTGTTGTACTGCAGGATGTTGGCGCCGCGGCCGATCGGAACACCGTACGACTGGCCGTTGATGGTGTCATAAATCTGACCCTTCATGCCCTCAACGATGTCGTCACCGAAGTTGGGAACCAGGTCGAGGTTGATCGGCTGAACGTCGCCACCCGCGATGAGGCGAAGGCTCGCGTCACCCGAAGCGGAGACGAGGTCGTAGTCACCCGTGCGCATGAGCTGAACCATTTCGTCGCTGGTGCCAGCAACGCGACGGTTGACCGTGCATCCGGTTTCTTCAGTGAAGGCGTCGGACCACGCGGGCTCAACGAAACCGCTCCACGCGATGATGTTGACTTCGCTTTCCATCTCGCCCAGCTCTTCGAGCATGGGGATGTCGGGCACGTCGATGCTGAGGCCGCCGGTGGCGGTGCTGTCGGTATCAGCCGAACAGCCGCTGAGGGCGAGAGCGGCAACAGCGATAAACGCTGCGCCGGTCATGATCTTGAATCGCATGATGACTCCTTGTGTGATTGGTGGGGTGTAGTGCGGATGCTGTGTGACTGTGGCTGGCCCGGTTGTGCCGGATTTGCCGGTATTGCAGGGGTGATCTGTGGGGCGATGTGCCTGTTGGCCGATCGGTTAGCCGATGCGCGAGGCGTGGTCGGTAGTCCATTCGACGCGCACTCGGTCGCCGCGCGCGAAGGCGGATTCAGCGGAGGGATGGTGGTCGTTGGCGCGTTCGGCAATCACGCGAACACCCGATTCGGTGTCAACGAGAAAGCGCGTGGTGGGCCCGGTGTAGACGGTTTCGGCGACCGTGCCGAGCAACGAGACGGTTCCGGCGCTCGCCGCAGTGTCGGCGGTGAGCAGGCGCACACGTTCGGGGCGCACGCTCGATTGCGCGCCATCCGCAGAGAGCTCGGCGGGGATGAGGTTCGAGAGTCCCAAGAAGCGGGCGACGAACTCGGTCGCGGGGAATTCGTACACTTCGCGGGCGGTGCCGACCTGTTCGACGCGGCCGTTGTTGAAGACGGCGACGCGGTCGCTCAGAGTGAGGGCTTCTTCTTGGTCGTGAGTGACGAAGATGAAGGTGATGCCGACTTCACGCTGAATTTGTTTGAGCTCGATCTGCATTTCTTCGCGCAGTTGCTTGTCGAGGGCGCCGAGCGGCTCGTCGAGCAGCAACACTTGCGGGCGCAGGATCAGCGCGCGAGCCAGGGCGATGCGCTGGCGTTGGCCGCCCGAGAGTTGGTGGGGCAGGCGGTCGGCGACGGCCGAGAGCCGAACCTGTTCGAGCGCTACGCCCACTTGGGTCGCGCGTTCGGCTCGACTGACGCCGGCAACGCGCAGGCCGTAGCCCACGTTCTCGGCGATCGTGAAGTGCGGGAACAGCGCGTAGTCCTGAAACACGGTGTTGACCTGGCGGGCGTGCGGCGGAACGGCGGTTACGTCGGTGCCGGAGAGGTGGATGCTGCCACTCGTGACGTTCTCGAAGCCGGCGATCATCCGCAGCACGGTGGTCTTGCCTGATCCGGAGGGGCCGAGCATCGAGAGAAACTCGCCGGGCTTCACGTCGAGGTCAAGCGCCTCGACGGCGGTGAAGTCGCCGAACTTCTTGGAGACGCCGGCGAGGCTGACGGCGCCGGGCGCGGGAGCGGCATCCGTGGGGGACGGGGCTTGCTGAGCGGACGCGTGCACGGGTGACTCCTTGGAACGACGGTGATCTCTGAGTGAGAGTAAACCTATAGAACCAGAGTTCATATTTCAAGCGTGTGTCCAAATCGTCACAAAAGGGCAACGGCTCAGGTGATCAGTGCGAGAATTGAGCAATGCACTCGACCGACTCGGCAGACGCGCCGCGAAAAAGTGCGGTGGTCGTCGATGACACCGCACGCTCTCGCGATGCCTCGAGGCCTGGCCGCTTGCAGGGTGCGCTCTTTCAGTCGATCGGTGATGCCGGTCGCGCCGAGCTCGTGGAACGCCGTCTCGCCAGTGCAATTACGGGCGGACACTTGCGAGCGGGAGAGCGTCTTCCCTCTGAGAACGACCTCGCTCGAAGCTTCGGCGTAGCGCCGACGACCGTGCGCGAATCGCTGCTGGCTCTGCGTAGCCAGGGTCTCGTGGTGACTCGTCGCGGTCGCAATGGCGGCAGCTTTGTGGCGGACTCAGCCGACCCCGTAGCGCACGCGCGCACCGCCTTGGCGGCAACATCCCGCGTCGCCCTTCGTGATTTGGGCGCCCACTATGCCGCCATTACCGCGGCGTGCGTTCGCTTGGCTGCGCGCCGAGCGGTGCCCTCCGAGGTGCAGCAAGTGCGCTCGCGCCTGGGGCGGCTCGACGAGTCAGACCTTGAGCAGTGGCGCAGCACCCTCGACGATGCGCAGATCGAACTCGTCGCGCTCAGCCAATCGGCTCGCCTCACACGGGAACAGATGCGATTGCAGGCCGAAATGTCGCCAATGCTTCGCCTGATTGACGTGGATGAGACATCCCGTCGGGCTCAACCGGTGCTGCTGGCCAGTGTGGTGGATGCCGTTGAAGCGGGCGACGACCACGAAGCTGTTGCCGCCACCGAACGCATGGTCGATGCCGTGATCAACGCCCTCATCGATCTTCAGTCCCAATCGCGGTGAAGTAGCGGTGCAGGGCATCTGGTGCATAGGATGCCACGAACAGGATCAGTCAGAGTAGGCGGCACCCGATGTTTACCAGCCAGAGCGCGGCGCAGCGATGACGACAGCAACGAGCACGAGCACAGCAGCTCGCGCGGCGGCCATCGTCTCGCAGTATTTCAGCGCCCCGATTGCCAGCCTCGAAGCCACCGCAACTCTGCTCGGCACCGAGCTCGCGGCATCCGGAAACCTCGGACCGCTCTCGTCTCAGCAGCTTGATGCGCTGGTCGAACCACACGCTCTTGCG
This sequence comes from Salinibacterium sp. SWN167, assembly GCF_015864665.1. Taxonomy (GTDB): domain Bacteria; phylum Actinomycetota; class Actinomycetes; order Actinomycetales; family Microbacteriaceae; genus Rhodoglobus. The sequence goes on from NZ_JADYWU010000001.1 coordinate 431,578, forward strand.
ACGGTGTCGCTGCCCGATGTGCACATCTACGGCGCCGGGTTTATTGCGGCCGTTGGACTGCTGACGGATGAGCGCAATCACCTGTCGTGGTGGCAGGGCGATGACCCCAAACGCCTGCTTTTAGCCGCGCAATCGGTAAACAAAGAGCACATCGATTACAGCGAACTTGAGTGGTTCCGAGTGCCGATGGAGACCGGCCGTGGCCACGTTGCCGGGCCTTATGTTGACTACCTCTGCAGTGACGAATACACGATCACGATCGCTGCTCCCGTGCACATCGATGGCACGTTTGTCGGCGTCGCTGGCCTCGATTTACTGATCGATTCGGTCGAGCGACAGCTCCTTCCAAAGCTCGCCGAACTCGGCGACAAAGTGACCCTCGTGAACAGCGTTGGTCGCGTCGTTATCTCGACTGACCCGCGTCATGCCACCGGGGATGCCGTGCGTGGTGGTGCCCTCGCTGAGCTCGAGCGCACGGCGTGCGAGGGCGTCGCGCTGGAGATCATCGCTGAATAATTCAGGCGTCGGCGAGAAAGCATCGCTCCGTATCTCTAACGTGTAAGGCGAGCCGCCGTATGCTCTTCGTATGGCGACGACGGGTGCACAGGCGAATTCGCCGGAATCCAATGCGGGAGTACCAATGCGTCTTGCTGCGCTGGAAGATTTGTCCGGTGTCGTGGGCACTCTTGTGGAGGCGTTCGACAGGGACCCGGTGTGGGCTTGGGCGTTTCCCGATCCCCAGTTGCGTGCTGCGCAGCACGCAACTGTCTTTCGGATGACGGTCGCCCACGCCATTGCGAATAACGCCGCCTGGCTCACCGCAGGTTGCGGAGCGGTCGTGACGGCGTTTGGCCCCGGCGTCAGTGAAATGTCCGATTCAGATGCGGAACGGTTCCCGACCGTTCTTCGTGGTTTTCTCGGAGATCACGCCGACGGAGTAAACGGTCTCTTCGAACGCTTCGAGCACGCTCGCCCTGTCGTTACTCCGCACCTCTACATTTCCATGCTCGGCGTTCAAGATCAGGCACGCGGAAACGGAATCGGGATGGCGCTGCTCGCTCGTGTCTTAGCGCAGGCAGATGCTCAAGGAATTGGAACTTATCTAGAGTCCAGCAACGGTGCCAATGACCGACGCTATGAGGCAGCGGGATTCAGGATGCACGGCAGTGTTCCTGTAGCGCCGGGGTTGCCGGCGGTCAACACAATGTGGCGGGATCCGGCCCGAGGCAAATAGGGCATCCCCCCCCGAACGCCGAAACGGCTCCCCGGGTATTGCGGGAAGCCGTTCGAGGGGTACGCGGGTACTTAGGCGGCGGCGGTGGCCAGCTGCTCGGCGCGCACAGTTGCCATACCGCGTGTCCACGCGGTGAGCTGGTCAACCATCGGTTCGAGGGTGCCGGCGTTCTGTTCGGTCGGGGCGAAGACGGTGAAGTTCTCGAAGTCGGTGAACAGCGAGAACATGACCGAGCGCTGCACGTGAGCTACTTGTAGCTCGGAGAGCACCCCGCGCAGGTGCTCGACGGCGCGAACGCCGCCCATGGAGCCGTAGGAGACGAAGCCAGCAGCCTTGTTCTTGAACTCAGCGTTGAGGAACGAGAGTGCGTTCACAAGAACGGGACCAGCGGTGTGGTTGTACTCATGAGCGACGAAGATGAAGCCGTCGAATTCGCTAATCTTGGCTGACCACGCCTTGGTGTGGTCGCTTTGGTAGTTCTGGTACGCGGCGGGGTAGGGCTCGTCGAGCATCGGGAGGTCGAAGTCAGCGATGTTGACGAGTTCGAACTCGGCGTCTTCGCGGGTCGAAACCTGGGCGAGAACCCATTCGGCGACGGACTGGTTAACGCTGCCCGGGCGGCTGGCGCCCGTGATGATCGCAATCTTGGTCATGCTGTATCCCCTTAGGACGAATTTTGTTGACGTGTCACTAAAGATGTTGTCATATCAACAATAAGGTGTCAAACTAAATCTTGCGAGCGATGAAAAGAGGCTGTGATGACGAACGCACAGGAAATGGATGACCGCGAGAACGCCGTGTGGCGTGGTTTCGTGAGCGCAACACAGCAGCTGGCGTCGTCTCTCGACAGGCAGTTGGTTCAGGATGCTCAGCTCTCCGGCCCGGAGCACGTGGTGCTCACGGCGCTTGCCGAGCACGCCCAGCAGTCCGACATTCTCATTCGCGCCCGTGACTTGGGCTTTGCGCTTGGCTGGGACCGCAGCCGTCTCTCACACCTGCTCAAGCGCATGGAGATCCGCGGCCTACTGGAGCGAAAGAGTTGCCCCTCGGATGCTCGTGGCCTGGACCTGCAGATCACCGCCGACGGTCTCGAAGCCGTGCACCAGGCATCATCCGGCTACCTCGAGTTTGTGCGCACGCACTTCTTCGACCTGCTGACCCGCGAGGAGCAGGATGCCCTGGCTTCGGCCAGCGACAAGATCAAGTCCACGCTCGAGCCGCAGTGCGATTCGGCGGTTGCTGCTTCGTAGCGCCGGGCTCGCAACGAAGCGCGGTCAATGCGGCCGGTTCCGCTACTCGAGCGTTTTTTCAGCGGGCTTCTGAGCGTTCATCTGCACGACGCCGGCGAGGGTTACGAACACTGCAATGCCGACGGCGAGCATCGCGACTGTGAGCACCGCGGCGTCGGCGGGCAGCATGGCGCACGCGGACGGGGTGTCGTCATAGTCGCAAGTGCGCCACGGCTGGAGCAGATAAATCACGGATGTGATCGAGCCGATCACGATGATCGCGATTCCCGTAAGGAAGAGCCTCAGCCCTCGTCGTTTGATCTTCACCACCTCACCCTACGGCGCAATGATGAAAATGTCTCGAAAATTAATGCCCACGCGGCCAGGGTGGCCAGCGCGGCTATTCGGGGATCTCGTCGGGCGGTCTCTGGCCAGCGCTAACGGCCAGGGCTATGAGCGCAACCGCTGAAATGGCGAAGACGGCGAATCCCGCAACGGTCGCACCGGCGACCCAGTCCGCAGCCCTGGTCGGGTCCAGTCCTTGCTCTTCGCGAAGCCGATAGTTCACGCCTTCGATCACGGTGAGCGCGACCGCGGTGATGAGTCCGAGGCCACCCACCACGGAAAACCAGACGATGGCGCGCTTCACTGAGTGACACCCTCAGGAGCTAAAGTCGTCGCGTCGTTCGGTTCCGGATGTTGCTCGGTCGACGCAAGCGTCTTCTCAAGAACCTCGAACCGCAGGTCGTCCCGCTGGGGGATCCCGAACCGCTCTTCGCCGTAGGGAAAAGGCTTCGTGATGCCGGTGCGCACGTACCCGCGGCGTTCATAGAACGCGATGAGCTCTTCGCGCACATCGATCACCGTCATCTGCATCACGCTCACTCCCCACTCGCGGGCGGCGAACACTTCGGCCTCCGCGAGTACCAGCTTGCCGACCCCGCCGCCTTGCTGATTCGGGTCGACGGAGAACATCCCGAAGTACCCCGTGCCGTGGTCGTCGGCAACGTGGGCGCAGGCCACGAGCTGGTCGTCACGCTCGGCGAGCAGGATGCTCGACCGCGGCCGAGCGAGGTCGGCTTCCAGCGCTGCGGCATCCAAGCGTGCACCCTCAATCAGGTCAGCTTCGCTCGTCCACCCGGCCCGGCTCTCTTCGCCGCGGTACGCCGCAGTGACGAGCGTCAGCAGTGCCGGGATGTCGTCGCGGGTAGCCGTGCGAAAGTTCAGGGTACTCATCCCAGCATCCTAGGCGCGGTCATCGGCGGTGGAGGTTGGCTGACTGCGCCATCATTGCTGGGCGGGTCGCACTTCCATCGTCTCGGTGTCGCCGCTGGGGATGAAGAGTTCTTGATCTGAGCAGATGGGGCCAGCAATCGTTTCCGTCGCGCCCGACGCGAACGTGGCGCGCACATCATCCGGAATACAGTCGACGCCGAGAAGGACCGTTTCGCCTTCTGCCGCGATAACGAGTTCTTCCGTGCCGGTAGTGATGATCACCTCGTTCGAGCTTTCATTGAGGATGGAGATGCCCTCGCTGCCTCCACTACTGCACGCAGTCAAGACTGCTGTCGTAGCCAGAAGCACTAGCGCGGCCGGGGCCAACCGTGTGCGGTTCCTCATGAGTCTCGTTTCGGCTGGTCATGCGTTGCGAATTCCGCGGTGATGAAGGGAAGGTGCTGGCGGGGGAAGACCGCAGTGACAACACCACCGCTCGGGAGGGTGGCCCCCACGGCGTAAATGAGCGGATCGGGCGCGACCTCAACGCCATCCACTATTCGTCCATCGATAACCACGGTGGTTGGTCGAGTGATTCTTCGTTCTGGCATCGGAGCGCGTCGCTCGCCGTGCTGCTCATCAAGCCCAAGCTCTTTCTGGAACTGATTCATCAGGATGTAATTGGCGTGTTGGGTGAGGAGGGCGCCGACATCGGTGACCTCCGATTCATCACGGTGCCAATGCGTTTGCACGGCTTCCCAAAGTGCGGGGTACCGCATACTTTCGACCTGCTCAATCAGCCAGGCGGGTCGTGGCCAGGGTGGAACTTCCTCGATCGCGCGACGGGTATGTTCGTCGAGGATTTCAAGGTTCACCGGATCGGTTTTGTCCGTAGGGTTGCGCCACAGCGTCGCTGAGACGCTCACGCTCATGGCGGAAAAGCCTGCGCTGTCGGTGGCCGAGTTCACCGCGAGAGAGGTTGACTGCACGGACGATTGTGCGACTAGGCCGATCACCGGAATTGGCATCTGCTTGACCAGCTCCTCGTGCTGCATGCGCGGGTCGGGTGCGTCTGCGGGGATGACGCCGGTGAAGTGCATGGTCTTATCGTGCGCCCCGCGGCAAGAAATGACAACTGCTCGACAGGGCTATCGAGGTGCGAGGTGCTCCCGCGGTGAGAGCGCTAGCTTTCTAGCGAAGTGTGCCCCACTAATGCCATAGAAGTATCAGTTGGGCGCTCTAACCGATACTTCCGTGGCATTAGCGCGATGCCTCGTGACGCGCAGCCGCCACATTTGCTCGTTAGTCGGAAGATGTAGCCGAGGGCTGCTTCAGGCCGAGGAACGGGCTGAAGGCATCGGCGTACTCATCGCTCTGCCCGGTCCGCACAACCGTGGCACCGTAGCTGAAGCTAATGCTGGCCAACGGCCAATCGAATTCCTCGGCGTCCTGCGCAGAATCGCCCGTCGGGTCTAACGCAAGATCGTCGATCTTAATGAAAACCCATTGAACGCCGTCGGTCGCAGTTCCGGTCCACCGCCAGCACTCGTCACCGGCGTCGGCGCACCATTCGGGCACATCGTCGAGCACGAAGTTGCCGAGCCCCGCATCCTGCGTGACTTGGCTGGCAGCGTCGAGAACCCGCTGCCACTCGTTCGGCTCAGGGACGCTGTCTGAGGTGAAATCGCAACAGTTGACCGTAATGAGCATCGATTCTCCACCGTAGCCATTGCCCGACTGGGGATACCAGTTCTTGTCGGCGAACCAGTCCTGTTCGGGTTCGCTGGATGTCAGAGCGAGCCCGGACGAGTCGGTGATCACCATGCGCAGCTGCTCGACCAGTTCACGAGCGCCGGATTCCAACTCAGCCTGATCCGGATACTCGAGCAGCTTTTCTCCGTCGTTTCCTTCGTGCGCGGGATAGTTGACCCAATCGACCGTGACCTCAGTGCCCGTCGCGTCGGTGTAGGTGGTCGTGGGGGAAGGCTCGAAGCCAAGAATGCTGCACCCGCTGAGGAGAAGAGAAAGAGCGGCGAGGAGCACGGCATGGGTTCGCATAGCCTCAGTCTCGCACGACGGTGAGGGGTTGCTGGCTTAATCTCAACTTTCCTCGCGGCCATAATGGGTCAATGCCGATCCTCAACAAAGACATGACGTTGTGTATCTCGCTCGCCGCACGACCCTCGAACCTCGGCACGCGATTTCACAATTATCTCTACGAAGAGCTCGGCCTGAACTTCATCTACAAAGCGTTCACGACGAGCAACATCGAGGATGCTATCGCCGGAGTCCGCGGCCTGGGCATCCGGGGCTGTTCCGTGTCGATGCCGTTCAAAGAGGCAGTGCTTGAGCTTGTGGATGTTGTCGAGCACTCGGCCGCAGCGATCGAGTCGGTGAACACGATCGTGAACAATGACGGCGTGCTCACGGCATCCAACACGGACTATGAGGCCGTGGCCGACCTAATCGCCCGCCACCAGCTCGACCCGAGTGTGTCGGTGCTGGTTCGCGGATCGGGTGGCATGGCCAAAGCGGTCGTCGCAGCCTTCCACGGTGCCGGCTTTGCTGACGTGACCGTGCTCGCGCGCAACGTCGAGGCGGGCGAAGCGATCGCCGCGAAGTATGGCTACCGCGCCGTGAGCGTCGACCCGCAGCCGGGCCACGCGGTGATCGTCAACGTGACCCCGCTCGGGATGGCGGGAGACGCCGCCGACGAACTCGTGTTCACGCCTGACCACATTCGCGCCGCGCAGACGGTGTTCGATGTGGTGGCGTTCCCGGCCGAGACACCGCTCATTCGGGCCGCTCGGGATGCCGGAAAGCTCGTCATCACGGGTGCCGAAGTCATCGCACTCCAAGCCGCGGCGCAGTTCGTTCGCTACACCGGCGTCACGCTGGCGCCCGAGCAGATCGCGCGTGCTTCGGCGTTCTCGCGGGAGTAGGGCTCGTTCTGAGGCTGGCCCGCTACACTCTTCCCTCGTCGATGGCCCAATTTCGTAATACATTAAACGTATGAGTACAGGTGAGTCGGTAAACGGAGTTCCCGTCACGGAGGAGCAGATCGCTGCATGGGCGGCTGGAGCGGAGGCCGGGTATGACGTCGCCAAGCTGAAAGAGCGTGGACGTGGCCGCCCCGGACGAGGTGCCGAGCCTTCGCAGGTTGTGGCGCTTCGGCTCACTCCAGATGAACTTGCCGCGATCGACGCCCGCGCGGCACTCGAACACAAGACGCGGTCGGAGGCTATCCGCGACGCGCTCACCTCGTACGTCGCGTGAAAGTTCACGATTCGGCGCTCAAGCACGGTGTTCGTCCGGAAGACTCAGTCCACGCCGCGACATGGGCGCTCTGGATCGAAGACCTTGATGATGATTCGCCTGCGCGCATGTTCCGAAGCGTCGGGGCCTGACCGCTACGCCCGGGTTCGTGTCTGCACACTGGTGCGAATGTCGCCGGTTTCGATGTTCTGTCGGACCAATTCCTGCCGCATCTGTTGGAATACGGGCGCCACGCCTGTGGGGTCTGCGATCGTCAGAATCGCGGCGAACTGGACACCGGATTCGGGGGGATCCTCATCGAACCGTGGCAGGTAGTCAACTGCAAGCTTCCAATTCGACGAGAAGCCGACACCGGTCATTCGTCTGTGGAACGACTTGACTACCTGCCATTTAAGGGCTTCGTCTATAAGTTCTTTCTCTGCGTGCGGATCTCCCAAGCCGTCACGAGGAGCGTTCACTGGATACAGGCGGTTGCGGAAGCCTCCATCTCGTTGCTGCTGCATCAATCGGGCTCCTACGTTCATTCGGACACGCTCGGCGCCGTGCTCATAAGCGAGCAGCGGTCTGGCGACGACGGTGAGCCGCGCATCCCCACGGCACTTTCCGCCGCGAACGAGGGCCTCGGGCCAGACAAACTCAAGTTCTGCGTCCTCTTTCGGACGCAAAATGCTATTCACTACGAGGGTGATCTCGGAGTCCGCTCGCTGCAGCATTTCTTCGGCAGAGATGGGCACTCCGAATCCGACAAGATCTCGTGCCACACGCTTAAAGTCCTTGTGGCCGAAAAGTTCCGGTGTCCGTGCGTAGTGCACGAGGAGGGCGAGGAGCACCTCCCTTGAAACGTCACCGTCGATGAGTGAGTCAAGGTCGGCAAGCGCGCGCGCGACAAGAGGTGCCGCGTAGCTCGTGCCGGCTTCTGCGATGAGCGTGCCAAATTCGTCCACAGATATTAGTCCAGACCCTTCTGCCGGGGTAGGAGACCCCGAGCCACCGACGTGTCCAAAATCTGGCTTGATCGCGCCCTTGAGCCCGGGGCCTCGCTTGCTATAACGTGCCAGAGCAAAAGGAACTTGATTGTCGAGACCTGGCGGGTTGAGGGCGGACACGGAAACGTTGTAAAGACTCTCACCTGGTTCGGCGAGGACCGCTGAAGTGTCGCTCACTAGGCTGGCGAGCGCCGTTGTGTGGTCTGACGACCACTCGGTTCGAAACTGCGCTGAGGACAAATTGCCCGCTGAGATCACAACGATCACGTCATAAGTGGCGGAAATGTAGTCGAGGCGACGAGCGACGTATCCGTAGCGGTCTCGCTCACCTGGGGCAGTGAAGTTCATGCTGAAGTTAAAAACTCGGACCCCATGGTTTCGGCGAAAGTCTTCGATGGCAGCTTCGATCTCGTCCATGAAGTCCGGAATACCGCCGGGATAGTAGCCGTCAAACGGCAAGCCGGTTTGCGCGGGATCGTCGGGCAGCACATCGATGTCGAAGATTCGGCAACCGTGGGGTTGGTTGATGTACCAATTGAGTGTTCCAGCGGCAATGAGCAGTCCGGCGATAAAGCTGCCATGCTTGAGTTCGCGATCCTGTTCGGCAAGCTGCCCCCAGCGGGCCCCGATCCACGGACCAGCTGTATCGCTGACACCACCGTCGATTATTCCGACGGCCGAAGCTGGTTCCGACTGGTCGCGTTCGAAAATCGCTACGGGAGCAGAGCGCCCGAGGGGGAATGATGACGAGGCCGATGGTGTGACAATCGGTGGAAGAACAATCTGGCGGACCATCGGATTAGCTTCTATGGCTCTCAGCGCTTTGTGGTGAACCATCGGCTCAAAACTGACGACGCTGCCTGCGGTTTGAAAGCGTTCGAGTCTCCTGTCTGTGTCAGATTGCTCGAACGTTAGCGCTCCGGCATCTCCATCCGCCGTCACTCGCGTGTGCAAAACGAGGGATCCGGCTTTGCCGAGCATCTCGGCACTCACGCCAACAGCAATGAGGGACGAACGAAGTTCTGATAGCGCGAAGTCTTGGGCTTCGGCGAGAGTCCGATCATGGGTAGCGCTGGAACGACGAAACAGTTCGACTAAGTAAGCGCCGCCTGTACCGGGCCGGCTTACCCATGCCGCGCCGGTCTCCGCGCTGAAGGCCCGCTTGTTTTCATCGGACCACAAAGTGATCGACTCGACTGCGGATGTCTCGCATCGGTTTCGGCTGGGGGCCGGTCGCAACCGACCAGTGGTATCTTTCCGCATCTCTACGACTGCCTCAGCCTCTTCAATCGCGCTCAGGACGAGTCGAAGCGCTGTTGGGGTCGCCGCGAAAATCGGTTCACCTATGTCTGCGGTCGCCACGTGCGGAGTCCAACGGGAGCGGAAGATTTTCTTCTGGGGCCGATGTGACTTTGCCGTCGCTCGAGGTGCCATCGTGACTATGACGTGCCCGAGGCCGAGTCCTTCAGCATCGAGCGCCGCAATTATTTCTCTGATGGACTCCAGTAATGATTCTCGATGTGCAACAAACTCTTTGTCGCGACCAAGGAAAAAATCTCGCCCGTTACCCACCGGAGGCGTGCGCTCACGGTCAATATTTATCGCCCGTGGGTTTAAGACGATCTGTACGGGTTCATTTGCCATCGCTCGGACCCTCACCTATCGAGTCGCTTAGACGTCGTTGAATCGTCTTCGTGCTGCACTTGAAAAGCTGCGCCAGCTCGGCGTGACTGAAAAGCCCGTCAGCGGTGGCGAGCTCTACGGTTAGAGGTGCTTCATCGAGCTGGATCTGGCGCCTACGATCAGACTCGACGCGAATTGAAGTAGATTGCGCTACTTGCAGCGCTGTTTCGATGGGCGCAGATTCAGGATCATCGCGGAGCAGCCGACGTTTGCGGTACTTCATGGCCATCGTTTGAACTTCGGCTCCGGAAGCACCGTCACAGAGCCAGGCGATGAGTTTAGCCTCAGCGGCAAGTCCGTCATCGAGTAGCCTGTCTGCGATCACAATCCGTTGCTCAAGGCCTGGTAGCGGGACCGCAAGTTGCACCTCAAATCGACGCCATATCGCGGGGTCGAGAAGCATTTCGTGGTTTGTGAGGCCGATGGTGATTCCTTTTCCTTCCCTCCCGTCCATGTTCTGGAGAAGCGCGTTCACTACGCGTTTAATTTCTCCGACTTCGTTTGGGTCGTCGCGGAGTTTGGCGATCGCGTCGAACTCGTCCAGCACGAGTACGCACTCGTACCGGTTCGCAAAGTCAAATAGTGAGCCAAGGTTCCGAGCGGTGTTGCCGAGGAAAGAACTGATCAATCCATCCAAGCGAGCGACGACTACGGGAAGCTGCAATTGCTGGGCTAGCCACATCGCTACGGTGGTCTTCCCTGTGCCTGGCGCGCCGTAGATTAGAAGCGATTGCGATGGATTCAAGCCGGCGTTGAGCAACTCGTCGGACTTTGCCCATTCACGCACAAGAGCATCAATATTTTCTTGCAACGATGCAGGAAAAAGTGGCAGTCTCGCATCGAGCACCTCCGGCATGTAGACGGTGGCGAGTGGGGCAGCCGAGTCTTTATCGACGGGAACGCGGACGCTCGAAGTCATGCGTTCCCCGAGAGAAACGGCGCTTCGCCTAATTCGGCTTGGCGCGAGAGAAGCCGACCGCTCGCGATTGTTTAGCATTTTCACCAATGCGGCGGCGTCACGCTCATCGCCCGCATCTGACATTGCTGTGGCAAGCCGTTCGATTTGATGGCGCAGCGGGTCGCTATCGTGCGCTAAAGCGACACGGAGGAGAGATTTTAGGATAGAAAAGTGCTGCATATGGACATCTTAGCCTCGTGCTCGGACAATTTTGGGCAGATCGCGGACAGTATGAATTGGCGCAGACGTTCTTGTGACTCATGGCGCTGTTCCGCTCGCCAGCGTCGTGTTCTGAGGGTTCGCCCAAACAGCTGTTAGAAATGTGGTGTGGCTACTGGCCAGGGGCTCCCTGCCGGTTTTCTGCTGATGGCGGATTCGCCGCCCGGAGCGGTCGTAGGTTTGGCTTGCGCGCACGGCCTGAAAACACGGACAACCCTTACCGTTGGGGCATGGCAAAAACTTTATACTCCATGGGCACTATGAGCGCAGTTGAGGCATGGAGAGAGATTCGCTCTATTCGTGCGGAACTGACCGGCTCGTTAGGTACTATATTGCGTGCGGATCGCTCCCGACGGGACGAGTTTCATATGGCGTTGGAACAAGGTCAACAGCAATTCGCCGCTGCGCCACTAATTGGCTATGAGAGCCGAGCGCTCAACCTTTTCTATGGGCTTTCGCAAGCGGGCCGCGCCATCGCTGCTGGCTCGAAAAGCCTTGGGAGTGCCGCAGGCGAACAATGGCAGGGAAGTGGTCATGGGATCAAGTTCAGCGTGGGCCTACAAAAGGGCCTGTGGGACGCACCAATAAATTTGCAAACTAATCATCGCGATCTGTTTTCACGCGTTTCGCTCGCAACGGACTCGCCTCATAAGTTTGACTCCATCACGTTTGGCGCACTAGTCAACCAGCTGGTCGACTATACGATGGCGTTTCGTGAGCCAGAGGGCTATCCACGGCCTTTGCATGACGTGCGAGTGTACGGCGCCTCGACTTCGTTCCCGGTCGATATCGAGGTGGCAGTCCCCGGTTCAGTGGCCGGAAGACGGATGAATGCCGGCGAAGTTGGCGCGTTGTTTGGGAAATATCCCGCACTGGCGCCTTTCAGTGCGAGTCCCGTGGGCGACGAGATCCGGTGGAGCCACAATGAAGGGTATTGCCTCGTGACTGTTCCGAGTCGAGAGTCTTTTCTGGAAGAAACCCACGGAACGCTAATTTTGAAAGGTTCAACTGTCTATCGAGGCAGCAATGTGCTTCTGCCGTGTGCGGCAGCTGGCTGCGGGCCGCTCCGCCCCCTGATGGCGTGGTGGCTCGTATTGTATGCCCTCTCGATGCTCGCAAGGTACACCCCGAGTAAATGGATGGAGACGCTGTCGTTGGCGCAAAGCCCAGTTGCGTCGAAGGTCGAGTTCATCTTGGACACGGCCATGGAAGCGGTCCCCGAGCTCCTTGTCGACGAGATGGAGCGGCTTCGAACCTAACCCGCCGCAAGGGGGTTCTGTGGCTTATGTGGAGCATCCGACAAATGGACGCTGAGAACCTGGTGTCATTGCTGCGAAACCTTTTTGAGAGCGGGAGACCCTAAGTGCGGGGGCGGGATTTGAAGCCCGCCCCCAGAGCTACAAGGGCTCGATTGTGATGGTGATTCCAGTTACAGTGGCGGTGATAGTAACGCGGAAGCCTGCCGTCATCGGGTTCTCCTTTCAATTGGCGTGCCCCCTCCTGTCTTCGCGGACGAGGGGGTATTTGCTTGACGGTCATACTCTCCCCGTTCAAGGCCTAATTAGCAAAGAAATCTATGGGCATTATCGGCGGCGTATGGTTACTGTTTGAGCGGTACTAGTTTACGTTTGGTGCGGCATCTGAATTCTTTTTTGGCGGAGCCTTAACGCGGCTCCTGCGGTAGGTTAAAGGGAAGTAATTCTTATACCCCATGGATACCTGTTACCCCCGGACCCCATGCTTCTCCGCTGAGGTCGTCAACTACTTCGACGGAGCACTGTATGGACGTACCCTCTGAGGCTATCGAAGCGCTAGATCGTGCCACGGCGAAGTCGAGGCGCAAGTCAAGCGTCTACTTCCCGATCGCTTACGTGAAGCTGGGAGATGGAGCTCCGATGGCAGCCCGGCTCTTTCGGTCGGACGGACTCCGACTGAAGCTTCACATGACGCTTGCGATGCAGGCTACGAAAGCTCCATATACGATGCCGAATCGTCCTACTCGATCTCTTGCTCGGTTAATGAACTTGCCCGCCGGCACCGGTCCACGGCGGGTCAAAGAAGCGATCAGGCTGCTTTTTGCAGAAAATCTGATTACAACTTCGCCCTTGGCGGATGGCAAAGAAGGTCTGCTTCTTCTGCACCCGGATGGTTCAGGTAAAGAATGGGACGGCAATGGCACCCGGTGGATTGGCGTTCCGCTCGCGCTTTGGTCGAATGCTTGGATTCTCAAGCTAAGCGGTCGCGCTCTCGTCGTATTGCTCGCGCTGCTCGAACTCAACGGTGGTTCGAAACATCCAGATGGTGAATTAATGGATGGCCACCGGAAAAAGCAGTATGGGCTCTCGGACGACACTTGGACTCGAGCCACTCAAGAGCTCGAACGTTATGGGCTACTCCGAACTACCAAAGTCCGTTGGGGGGATGATGATTATGAGATTCGGCAGCGAAAGCGATATTTCATCATTCGAGAAAAGCTTGAAGTCACCCCTGACTGGAGCGTTGAATGACCTTCGCGCAATTCGACTGTAACTTTAAACTCGTTGAATTCTAGAAAATCGGTGCCGTCGGGCCTCTTGTGTGCGCGACGAGAAGCGTGGCTATCCCAGTGAGAGCCGCAACCTGCCTCAAGAATTTGTGGCTCGTCCTCGGCCCCGCGAGCGTCGCGCTCAGGCGATTTCTTGACCGCGGCCCCACGGCTACCCGCGCACCGACACCGTCACCGTGAACTTGCTGTTGCGTCCCGCTTGGCGGGTGGGGCCGACGGTGCGGTTCAGGTAGTCGCGATACCCGAGGTGGGTGTTGAAGACGACCCACAGTTCGCCGCCGGGTTTGAGCACGCGGCGGGCGTCAGCCAGCATCCGCAACGCAACGCCCGCATGCACGGTGGCGCCGGTGTGGAAGGGCGGATTGCACACAATCAGATCAGCACTGGCCGTCGGCCGTTCGGCGAGGGCGTCTTCGCGCGCGGCCTCAACGTGCGCTCCGACTCCGTTCGCGTCGGCCGTTTCGCGGGTCGATGCCACAGCGGCAATGGACTGGTCAACGGCAACCACGTGCAGGTCGGGGCGGGCCAGGGCGAGCGAGACGGCGAGAACTCCGGTGCCGCTGCCGAGGTCGACGGCGGTGGCAGCATCCGGTTTCATCTCGGGCAGGAACGTCATGAGAAAGCGGGTGCCGATGTCGAGGGTGGCCCCGGCGAAAGCGCCACCGTGGGCGCTGACCGTGAGCTCATCGACGGGAAGCTCGGGTTCGCGGAGCACCGACGTCGTCGGGTAGCGAGCCTCGGTACCGTCACGTCGCGGGCCGAGCGACGTGAGCGTGCGTGACTTCTGGCGGGCACGACCGGCGTTCACGTCATCGAAGGAACGGCCGAGTACCTCATTCATCGCCAACGTCATGTGCTTGATGCGGCCGCCCGAAATCACGACCACGTCGGGCGACGCGAAGCGGGCAATGGCCTGAGCCCACTCATCCAACTCGGCCAAGCTGCGCGGCAATTGCATCAGCACCAAACGGGCGCCCGACAGCAGCTCGGCGCCCAAGGTGTGTGACGTGTAGTGCGGGGCAAGGTCACCCGCGTTCTCGGCTAGGGCCAACTCCGAAACCAACGAATCCTGAAACACGCGGATGCCGCGGCAGTCGTGCAACGAAACAGCGCCCAGCGTGAGTGCCCCATAGTTGTCACCCATCACGACGAGCTCACCGGGTTGGATGTCGGCCAACTGCGGAGCGGCCTCATCAAGAATCAGACGGTCGCTGGCGTCCACCGCAAAAAGGTTAGGGGCTTCCACGTCGGGCCAACGTCGCAGAGTGGCGAACAAGTGCTCAGACATGGGGACTCTTTCGGTGGCGCGGCACCGCAAACAACGTGTGCGGCGGAGCCTCAAGCGTAGCCGAGCGCCTTGAGCCAGCCCGGCTCGCAGAAGTGAGCGACCCCAGCGCACCGCAGGCCGAGCCCATTAACCCAGAAAGCGAGCAGCCCCGGCACTAGGTGGGGCCACTCGCTCACGGGAATCTAGTTGTAGCCGCGCGTGATGTGGGGCTCGTCAATGCACAGAGGGCATTCCTCGAGATGCGCCGACGGGGTGCAGTTGCACATTAGCTGTTGGGAACGAGCGTGTACTTAGTAGAGAGGTACTCGTGGATGCCTTCCGAGCCGCCTTCGCGACCGATGCCGGACTGCTTCACACCACCGAAGGGTGCTGCCGCGTTGGAGAGCACGCCCACGTTGAGGCCCATCATGCCGGTGTCGAGGGCGTCGATCATCCGGTTTCCGCGAGCAAGGCTTTCGGTGAACACATACGAGACGAGGCCATATTCGGTGTCGTTCGCGAGGCGCACGCCTTCGGCTTCGTCGGTGAACTCCACGATAGAGACAACCGGTCCGAAGATTTCTTCGCGCAGGATGTCGCTGTCGGCGGGAACGTGGGAGACGATCGTGGGCTCGTAGAAGCTTCCATCGCCTTCAACGCGCTTGCCGCCGGAGACGAGAGTCGCGCCGCGCTTCACGGCATCTTGAACCAGTTCGTCGGCCTTGTCCACGGCCTTGTCGTTGATGAGCGGGCCGATGTTGACGCCGTCTTCGGTGCCGCGACCGATCTTCATGTCGGCAACGCGAGCAGCAACCTTCTCGGCGAACTCGGCGGCAACCGAGCTGTGCACGATGAAGCGGTTGGCGGCGGTGCAGGCCTGGCCGATGTTGCGGAACTTGGCCGCGATCGCGCCGTCTACGGCCTTGTCGAGGTCAGCGTCATCAAAGACGACGAACGGGGCGTTGCCGCCGAGTTCCATCGAGGTGCGCAGAACGTTTTCGGAAGCCTGCTTGATGAGCGCCTTGCCGACGGGGGTGGAGCCGGTGAACGACAGCTTGCGAAGGCGCGAGTCCGCGATGATCGGCTCGGAGACTTCAGAGGAGCTCGAGGTCGTGACGATGTTGAGCACGCCTGCCGGCAGCCCGGCCTCTTCGAACAGCTTCGCCAAGAACAGAGTGCTGAGCGGAGTGAGCGCGGCGGGCTTCACGACAACCGTGCAACCAGCGGCCAGAGCGGGCGCAATCTTGCGGGTCGCCATCGCGAGCGGGAAGTTCCACGGCGTAATAAGGAAGCACGGGCCAACCGGACGCTGCGACACGATCATGCGACCGGTGCCCTCGGGGGTGTTGCCGAAGCGACCCGAGATGCGCACGGCCTCTTCGCTGAACCAGCGCAAGAACTCGCCGCCGTAAGTGACCTCACCGTTGGCCTCAGCGAGAGGCTTGCCCATCTCGAGCGTCATGAGCAGAGCGATGTCGTCGCGGTGCTCCTGCACGAGGTCGAAGGTGCGACGCAGAATCTCGCCACGCTCGCGAGCGGGAGTCGCAGCCCAGGCGTCCTGCGCAGCAACGGCCGCGTCGAGCGCCCGCATGCCGTCTTCAGCCGAGGCATCCGAAATGGTGCGGATGACCTTGCCCGTAGCGGGGTCGGTCACGTCGAGAGTTTTGCTGCCTGTTGCGGCAACCCACTCACCGCCGATGAAGAGCTGGTTCGGCACGGCTTCGAGAAGCTGGGTTTCGGTGGAGTTCGTCATGCGGTGTGCACCTTTCGTGGTGGGAAATCTGCGAGTCAGTCAAACAGCGCTAGCTGAACTTCGGCTTGGCGCCGCATGGGCGGGCACTGAGCGCGCGCTCAGTGCCCGCTGCGGTGAATCAGGCGTTGGCGAGAGCGTCGCGCACGACGTCGAGGCCGTCGGCGATGAGCTCGTCAGAGATCGAGAGCGGTGGGAGGAAGCGGATGACGTTGCCATAGGTTCCGCAGGTCAGCACGACAACGCCGGCGGCGTGCGCTGCAGCCGCGACCTTCGACGTGAGGGCGGCGTCGGGCTCTTTCGTGGTGGGGTCAACGAGTTCCATGGCGATCATGGCGCCACGGCCACGAACATCTCCGATGCGCGGGTCGCCGGCGCGGAGGCCGTTGAGGCGGCCACGGAAGGCGGTTCCGATTTCGCGGGCACGCTCGATGGCGCCCGACTCTTCGAAGGTGCGGATGGTGGCGAGCGCCGCGGCACAGGCGATGGGGTTTCCACCGTAGGTTCCGCCGAGTCCGCCGACGTGGGCGGCATCCATGACATCGGCCCGGCCGGTGACAGCCGAAAGCGGGAGGCCGCCGGCGATGCCCTTGGCCGTGACGATGATGTCGGGAACGAGGTTCTCGTGGTTCGAGGCGAAGAGGTCTCCCGTGCGGGCGAAGCCGGTCTGCACTTCATCAGCGATGAAGATCACGTTGTTGGCGGTGGCCCAGTCGGCGAGTGCCGGGAGGAATCCGGGGGCCGGCTCGATGAAGCCACCTTCGCCCTGGATGGGCTCGATGATGATCGCGGCGAGGTTGCTGGCGCCGACCTGCTTCTCGATCTGCAGGATGGCGCGGGCTGCGGCATCCTCGCCACTGATTCCGCCATCGCGGAACGGGTACGACATCGGTGCACGGTACAGCTCGGGGGCGAAGGGACCGAAGCCGCTCTTGTAGGGCATCGACTTGGCGGTGAGACCCATCGTGAGGTTGGTGCGGCCGTGGTAGGCGTGGTCGAAGGCAACGACGGCCTGCTTGCCGGTGAAGTAGCGGGCGATCTTGATGGCGTTCTCGACAGCTTCGGAGCCCGAGTTGAACAGCGCGGTGCGCTTCTCGTGCGTGCCGGGGGTGATCTCGTTGAGCTTCTCAGCGACCTCGATGTAGCCCTCGTAGCCATTGATCATGAAGCACGTGTGGGTGAACTGGGCGACCTGAGCGGTCACGGCTTCGACAACGGCAGGGGCCGAGTTGCCGACACCGGTCACCGCGATGCCGGAACCGAAGTCGATGAGGGTGTTGCCGTCGATGTCGCGAAGCACGCCACCACCGGCAGCTTCGACGAAGACCGGAAGGGTGATGCCGATCGCGGAGGGCACAGCCTGCTTCTTGCGCTCCAGCATTTCCTGCGAGCGGGGGCCGGGAATGGCGGTGACGAGTTCGCGCTTCTGCGGAAGCGAGGGGCCGCCGAGCGGGGCCGTGGGGGTGGAAGAAGTAGACATGGCCACCGGGATCCAATCTGTGGAGATGACCCGCACGCGTCGAGGGCGCGCGGGTCGTGCGAAAACGTTGGGTTCAACCTAGTGGCCGGATGCTCGGCGCAACAGTCACAGAGTGGCAGCTTGGGCGGCGATTGCTGACAGAATGGCAGCAGGAGGATTGCCATGCCCACACCCCTCAGCGAGATCATCGCGACCGAGCGTCTCGCGCTGCGCCCGCTCACCGATTCGACGACCTTCGAGCGCTCCGTCACGTGGGTGCACAACTCCGACCTCAACGACCCGACGCCATTCGTGTCGGAGGGTCAGTTGCTGCTCACGACCGGTCGCCAATTCGTCGATAACGCCGACTCGACAGCCGAGGCCGACTTCGATTCCTACGTCGCCCGGCTCGTGGCCGCCGGCGTCGCCGCCATCGGTTTCGGCACCGAAGTAATCACCCACGGAGTGCCCGCCGGCCTCGTCGCCGCCTGCGCCACGGCCGGCTTGCCGCTCTTCGAAGTGCCGTACCGCATCCCGTTCATCGCCATCAGCCGACTCGTCGCCGACAACGAAGCGGAACAAGCGCGCGCCGGCTTCGACCGCGCGCTCGCCGCCCAAAACGACATCGCTCGCGCCGCCGTCGGCAAAGGCCGCCTTGCCGCCGCTGCCGCCGTCGCCGCTGAACGACTCGGCTGCCGCGTCTGGATTTTTGACGCCGACGGCGAGCTCGTGAGCGAACCCGGCGACAGCCCCAAGCCGACACGATCGGCGGATGCCGCCCCCGGTATCCACGCGGCCGTCACCGATCTGCTGGGTCGGGCTCGTCGCGCGCGCGTCGCCGACGGCGCTGCTGGCGAGTTTCGCGTCGTGCAGACTCTCGGCTCCACCGGGAGGCTGTGTGGCGCTATCGCGTGGGTTCGCGACACCGAATTTGGGGCGCTCGAGCGTTCGGTCATGACGGTGTTGGCGGCGCTCGCCGAGGTGTCGCTCGAGCAGACCGAGAATTTGCGGGTGGGGCATCGGGCGATTCTGGAGCAGTTGTTCCAGCTGCTGAAGGATGGCCGGGTCGACAGCGTGCGGCGGGCGGTGCGGGTGGCGGGCATCGAGTTGCCGGCTGACCGATTCGCGGTCGCGGCCCTCGATCTCAGCGAGACGAGTGCGAGCGTGCGTGACGTGCTCGAGCGGCGGGCGGCGCGCTCAGACAGTCACATTTTCGCGGTGGCGGATGGGCGGCACTTGCTCGTGCTGATCGATGCCAAGCAGCTCGCCGCCGAACGTCGATTCTTTGCCGCGAGCGATCTCACCGTCGGTCTCTCGGCCGAGGTTGGCTGGCCCGAGCTCACGGTCGCGATCACCCAGGCCGTGCGCTCGCTCGAAGCATCACCGCCGGCCACGGTCACCGAGTTCGCGAGTCTCGTCGGCGAGAGTTTCTTCGGCCTGCTGGCGTCGAGCTCGGTCGCCGATATCGCTCACGCCCGGCTCGCGAGCGTCATCGAATCCACCGAGGGCCTCGGGCTGCTGCGGTTCGCGCAGGTGTGGCTGCGGCACAACGGTCAGTGGGATCCCGCGGCACGCGAGTTGGGCATCCATCGGCATGGTTTGAAGACGCGGATGCAGCGGCTCTCGGAGCTCACCAATCTGAGCCTCGACACCTTCCAGGGCCGGGCCGAATTATGGGCGATGTTGGCGGCGATTGACCTCGGCGAGACCGGCTCCTAAGCGCGGCCGAGCTGGCTCCCACTCGGCCCCCGATTTGTCCGCCGCGCCAGCACCTCAAATCAACCTCGAAAAACTCTGACTTCCAATTTTCAGGATTTCGGATGTAGCCTACGAACAATTCACGGCGACGTCGCCGGACCTTTTCGAGCAGCGAGGAACCTCTCATGAAGACTTTTCAACTGATCAATCCCTACACCGGCGAAGAGGGCACCGCATACCCCGCCGCGAGTGATGAAGTCATAGAGCAGACCGTCGCGGCAGCGCACTCTGAATACAACGGCGGAATGAACCGTGATCAGGTAAAAGAGCGTGCCGCAATCGTCACGCGCATCGCCGATTTGCTCGCCGAGCGCTCCGCCGAATTCGGCGAAATTATCGTTCGCGAAATGGGCAAGCCGCTCGCTCAGGCAGTCGGCGAAGTCGAGTTCTCGGCCGACATTTTCCGGTACTTCGCCGACAACGCCGAAGAGTTCCTCGCCGACGAGCAAATTCCGTCCGGAGCCGGTACCGCGTGGATTCGTAAGAGCCCGATCGGCCCCGTCCTGGGCATCATGCCGTGGAACTTTCCGATCTACCAGATCGCTCGCTTTGCGGGCCCCAGCATCATTCTCGGCAACCCCGTTTTGGTCAAGCCGGCGCAGCAGTGCCCCGAGTCCTCGGCGGCGCTTGAAGCCCTCATTCACGAAGCCGGATTGCCGGTCGGCGGCTACCAAAATGTACTCGCTGACAACGACCAAATCGCCAAGATGATTGACGACCCGCGCATCCAGGGAATCTCCCTGACGGGTTCCGAGCGTGCCGGTGCCATCGTGGGTGCCGCCGCCGGCGCGAACCTCAAGAAGAGCGTGCTCGAATTGGGCGGTTCTGACCCCTTCATCCTCATGTCGACCGACGACATGGATGCCACGGTCGAAGCTGCTGTCGCCGCCCGCGTCGACAACAACGGCCAGGCCTGCAACGGTGCCAAGCGCTTCGTCATCATCGACTCGCTCTACGAAGAGTTCGCCGAGAAATTCAGCGCCGCCATGGGAGCGATCACCGTGGGTGACCCCATGGATGAGAGCACCGAGCTCGGCCCGATGTGTTCAGTCGCCGCCGCCAAGGGGCTCGAAGAGCAGGTAGCCGAAGCGGTCGCCGCTGGTGCCACATTGCGCGTCGGAACCGGCAAGCGCGACGGCACCAAGTTCGCTCCCGCCGTGCTCGAAAACATCAGCCCCGAGAACCCCGCCTACATCACGGAGTTCTTCGGACCGGTCGCTCAGCTGCACCGCGTCAGCAGCGAAGAAGAAGCCATCACGCTCGCCAACGCGACGCCGTTCGGGCTCGGTTCGTACGTCTTCACGACGGATGCCGACCAGGCCGACCGCCTCGCTGACGGTATTGACGCGGGCATGGTCTACATCAACGAGGTCGGGGCGGATGCTCCCGAGTTGCCCTTCGGTGGAGTCAAGAACTCCGGCACCGGTCGCGAACTCGGTGCCCACGGCATCGACGAGTTCATGAACCGCAAGCTGGTTAAGCGCCCGTAATTACTGCGTAAAAAGCCCCGGCCGCACTGCATTGAGCAGTCGCGACCGGGGCTTTTTGCGTGCATTCTTGATCAGGGCGTCTCGGCTGAGTACGCTCTGCACCCTCCGCAATTGCACGGGCGCCAGTAACGTGCCGACGCTCAATCCGCCCTAATCGATCGGGAAAAGAACGACGATAAGAACCGCCATGAGGATAAGAGCGAGGGCCCCGACCGCGGCCATCACCCCGACCCACAGAGGGGCTTTCACTTGATCCTTTTCTCGTCGTGCTCGAAGGAAAATGCCCACTATTGCTATTAGGGCTATGAAAAGTACGGCTGCGAAGCCGAGCAGTACCTGAGTTGACATGGCTCCCGCCGTGAGAATTGTGCCGTTGAGCGCTGAGAAACAGACCCGTTGTGAGCTCCAAGTTACGTGGTCCATCCGCCACAGGAAATACGTGGACGTTACGCCAAGGCCTATGCCGAGTGCGGCGACAATCGCTCCGGCTGGAAGTCCTACAGCCGTTCCCGAGACGACTAGCCCGGCACTCGCGTAAGACGCGCCGCCTCGGCTATAGGCGCTATGCGCCCTCCGCAATCGCCCGGGCGGCAGCAGCATCCGAAGTTCGCCCCAGTTTTTCGAGACTTTCGGCGAGATCGAACGCGGTGATCTGACGCAATTGAGCGTGCTCGGCGGCCTGCTCCATCACTGAGTTCAGCACGGCAACGGCTTCATCGTGACGGCCTTCGGCGGCGAGAACACTGGCCACAAAGCGTTCGCAGTTGGCTCCAGCGATGGGGTCTCCAGCAGCACGGTATTCGTCGGCAGCGGTGAGGGCGAGGCTGACGGCTTTCTTGGGCTTGCCCAGGCTAGCCAGAGCTCGCGCCTTCGAATCAGTGACGTCGGCGTGCAACCAGTCGGCGCCGTGTTCAGCCGCGAGAGCGAGCACCTCATCGAGCTGCTTGAGGCCTTCCTTCTTGCCCGCTTCAGCGTGAGCGCGGCCTGATTGGTGAAGCACTCGCACGAGAAGGTTGAGGTTCTCGGGGGTGGCCCGCGCGTGAGTCACCGCCTGTTCAAGCAGCGCCGCAGCGCTGTCGTGATCACCGTGTTGCGCGTGCAAGCCAGCGTTGTCAGCGAGCGTGCGTGCCGCGCTCTGGGTGTCGTCGGCTTCGAGGTAGAGCTCAGTTGCGGTCTCCCACGTGCCCACGGCCGAGCCGGGTTCACCGGCATCCGCGAAGCCATGGCCGAGCCAGTAGAGGGTCTCGCCGCGGCTTCCCGCCGGGGCCTCAGCCGCAGTCTCTTCTTCATACAGCGAGAGCAGCAGGTCAATGCCTTCGGATGACTCGCCGGCGCGAACCAGCGAACGGCCGAGGGCGTAGCGCGCCCCCACCGTGTCGATCTCGAGACGCTCGGCGTAGCGAACTCCGAGACGGAACCGGCTGGCGGCATCCGAGAACGCTTCTGCCTCGTCGTAGAGCCGGCCGGCAAGAATGGTCATGTCGTGCAGGGGGCCGACCGCGTCGATTGCGTGAGCACACTCAGCGGCGGCATCAGCGCTCGCGGCCGCCTCAGCAAACTCACCGCTGCCGCCCAAGATGCGCGCCCGCAGAGCGTGGGCATGCGCCAGAACGCCGCGATTGGATGTCGACTCCACGAGTTCGGCGACGTACGCGAGTGCGCCATCGGTGTCGCCCGCGCTCGCAGCGAGGTCGGAGAGATACCGCAGCGCGTGGTCGCGCAGCAGAGGCACATCTCCTTCTTTAGCGTGGGTGAGCGCGGTGGCGGCGAGCTCGGTCGCTGCCTCGAGGTTGGGTTCTTCGCCGCGCAGCAGCACGCTCAGCAGCGATACTTCTAGGTCAGCTTGCTGGGCGGGAGCGAGGGCGCTTGACGCATCCACAGCGATACGGAGGGCATCGAGGTCGTCCTGTTCGGCACGGCCGAACAGCGAGAGGCCGAGAAGTTCTTCGAGGGATGCTTGAGCGTCATCGCCATGCTCGCGCAGCGCGGGCATGCGGGTGGCGAGCAACGCTTCGGCTTCGGCGAGATCGCCCGAGGCGACGAGTCGCGCGATCAGCGCACTGAGCGCGGCGGTGTGTTCCTGGCCCGTCGTGAGCTCGACTGCAGCGCGCGCGGCGGGCAACGCGGGGGCAAGCCAGCCGATCGCGATCAGTTCTTCGGCGCGCAGCAACCAGCCGGCGCCATCCGTCGGTTCGTCATCGGCGGGCGTGCCGAGGCCGAGAGTTTCGCTCGTGAGAGGAAGGTCGAACTGCTCGTTGGCGAGTTCGTGGGCTTTCTGGATGCGGTGGGCGCGGTAGTTGTTGCCGGCACGTTCGTCGAACTGGTCGCCGATCTTTGCCGCGGCAGCCCACAGGGCAGCGGCGAGTTCTTCGGCCGTCCACGCACCATCGTGTTCTCCGAAGAGCCCGACGAGTTCGCGGTTCTCCGCACCGCGAACGGTCTGGGAACCGAAACCGGCGCGGGTCACGGCGTCGAGAAGCACTCCGGCAGCCACGAGGCCCGAGAACTGGTTGTCGGCGTTGAGTTGGTCGTGCACGAACCACGAGAGGTGGCGTTCGAGCATCGCCAAGCCGCGTGCTTCGTTGCCGGTGACGGCGCAGAAGATGAAGTGGTTGGCGATGATTCCGAGGTTGTCGGCGTTGTCGCGGGCGAGGGTGTAGCTGCGAAAGTGGGCGGCCTTGGCATCGTCAAAACGGCCGACGCGCAGGTAGGGCAGCAGGGCACGGGAGAGCGCCGCTTCCGGCTCGTCGCCGCACTGGTAACCGCCAGCGATGAGTTCATCGAACAGCACGATCGCTTCCGCATCGCGACCGGTTTCGGTGAGGAACCCGCTCGAGTCGCTGCGCACACAGGCATCGCAGTGACTGTATTCGTCACGCGGGGTCGCAACCAGTTGGGTGCGAAGGGCTTCGGCGCGCTCGAGCTCGCCGAGGCGCCACGCTGTTGAGAACTGTGACGTCAGCACGCCGCTCTGGCCGATTCCTGCGGTGCGGTAGTGCGCTTCCATGTCGGCGAGCGCGCCATCGATGTCGGCAGTGTCAAAGATGGGCGAGCTTGCGAGCGAGCTGGCAATCCATTTGAACTGCCACATGAGGCCGGCACCTTGGTGACCAATGTCATCCGGAAAACGCACCGGATCTTCGTCGTGTTTAGCCAAGCACCACGCGAACGATGACAGCAGTACTTCGGTGTCGCCGCTCATGTTGGCGGATGCCGTCAGCCGCACCCGGGCGCGGTATTCGAGTTCTTCATCCCCGATTTCGACCGCCAGCGCGACGGCCTCTTCGACGCGAGCACGTTCCTCGGGGCCATACGCAATGGAATCAATTTCGCGGAACAGTTCGGTGATGCGGTCGGCGCTCATAGGGGAGAACTTTCTGGGAGGGAATCACCGAGTGCGACACTCATGGCAATCAGATCGGACATTGAATTGGTCATCATGGCGCGGTCGCGCACGCTGAGGGGGCGTTGGCTCGTGAGCAGTGCTTGAACGTAGAGCAGCTCGATGGTGCGGGAGAAGACGGCGTCGTCGCGCAGGGTCGAGAGAGTGACGACAACGGGGTTGTTCCAGTTGAGGCAGAGGCGCGCGAGGCTCTTGCTGGTGCCGTCGCTCGCGAGGCGGTCTTCGGCGAAGACATCCATTTTGCCGAGCACGTTCTTCCACAGTCCCGGGCGGCTGATCTCGCGGGCGGTGCGGCGGTCGATGGAGCGCAGCACTTCGGGGTCGGCCAAGTAGAGGCCCGTGACGTCGGCGGCGGGCACTCCGCGCACGATCACGGCGCAGTCAGCATCGGCGAGCACGGCGCTGGCGCGGTCTTCGAGTTTCGCGACGACGCTGCGCACGTCTAGCGGGGGCACTTCGAGAAAGTCGAGCTCGTCGAGCACGCTCACGCGATCGACGGTGAGGCCGTCAACAATCGTGGGCAGCATCCGCGCTATATCGGTGTCGTAGATGTAGCCGCCGTTGATCACGGGGCGGTCGGGGCTCGCGATGCTGGCGATCTGGCGAAACTCGTCGACCGTTTCGGCGTAGCGCAACTGGGTGTGATCGCGAGTGAGGCTTTCGATGGTCATGCGCCCGAGAGTGGTTTCGACGCTGAGCCAGGGTGTGATGAACTTCGCGAGCTCTTCGTCGTGAATCACCAGCGACTTGAGGGCGAGCGCGTGAATCTGCACAAAGTCGTTCAGCTGGGCCGGATGCCGGGCCGCCATCTCGAGCACCCACTGTCGCAACACGGTGCCGATGGCGGTGCGCGTGTGCTCGAGGATGTCGTCGTCGACGAGCGATTCGCGGCTCGCCGTGGGGGTGAGTGCGGTGCTGTTCAGCACGACGCGCACGAAGAATGCCCAGTCGGGAACGAGCGCATCCACGTTTTCGCTCAGCAACATGCGGCCGAGGTAGACACGGTTTGCTTGCCGGGCGCCGGGCGGCGGCGAGCTCGGCAGCACGTAGGCGACGCCGGTGGTGTTCGTGCCGGGCACGCTCAGCGGGATCGCGGCAAAGGGCTCCACGCCCAGTAGCTCGCTGCCGTACCGGAGCAGGTCGGATGCTGACTCCGTGTGCGCCTCGAGAAACGGAGCCTCGTGCGTCACGGTTTCGGTGCCGCCGCCGGGCAGGTCAACGCGCACACCCACAGGCAAGAACTCGGCAAAAGTGCGGGCGAGCGCCAACACGGTGGGGGTGCTCAGCAGGTCGTGCTGATCGAAGCGAGGCTTGAGCGACACGGTGGTGCCGATGGGCAGGTCACCCTCCAACTCGCGCACGCTGAACGTGCCGTCGCTATTGCCGATCCATTCGACCGGGGCTGAGCCGCGAGCGGAGCGTGACTGAATCACAATCTGATCCGCCACCATGAAGCAGCTGAGCAATCCAATACCGAACTGGCCGAGGTAGTCGCTGCGAGGCAGATCAAAAATGTCGCGCTTGGATGATCGGCCCACGGTCGACAACAGCTCAGTCATCTCGGCGGCAGTGAGCCCGATACCGTCATCCTGAAACTGGAAAGTGTCGTTGTGCTCGCTGAGGGGAGTGATGCGGATGCCGCGGCTCGCGTCTGCGCCTTCGAGCTCTGCTCGCGCGGCCAGGGCGTCGCGCCCGTTCTGCAGTAGCTCGCGGAGATACACGCGTGGACTGGAGTAAATGTGCTTGCTCAGAAGGTCGACGACCCCCGTGAGATTCACTTGAAAGGACTGGAGATCGTCTCGGGAATCGGCGTTCACTAGAAAAGTCTCTCACTTGATCGCCAATCTCTCGAAGTCCACAGCATTCACCTAGCCACGGACGGGCGTACGGGTATAAAGTTGAGTCATATCAACTCAAGTTTGCGGAGGGTTTGTAAATGGCGAACATGCAGGGTGCCCCAAGTACCGATGAAGAGCAAAAGAGTGCTCTTGAGCAGTACGGCGTCAATCTCACCGAGATTGCTCGCAGCGGCAAGCTCGACCCCGTTATCGGGCGCGACGCTGAAATTCGCCGCGTGAGCCAAGTGCTGACGCGCCGCACTAAGAACAACCCTGTGCTCATTGGTGAGCCCGGCGTCGGAAAGACGGCTGTTGTCGAAGGCCTCGCTCAGCGCATCATCGCCGGCGACGTTGCCGACTCCCTCAAAGACAAGCAACTCATCTCCCTCGACCTCGCTGCCCTCGTCGCCGGTGCCAAGTACCGCGGAGAGTTCGAAGAGCGCCTCAAGGCTGTGCTCAAGGAGATCAAAGACTCTGACGGCCAAGTCATCACCTTCATCGACGAACTCCACACCCTCATGGGTGCTGGCGGCGGCGACGGCTCGGTTGCGGCATCCAACATGCTCAAGCCCATGCTGGCCCGTGGCGAACTGCGACTCATTGGTGCCACCACGCTCGACGAATACCGCCAGTACATTGAGAAGGATGCCGCGCTTGAGCGCCGCTTCCAGCAAGTATTCGTCGGCGAGCCTTCGGTCGAAGACACCGTCGCTATTTTGCGTGGGCTCAAGGAGCGTTACGAAGCCCATCACAAGGTGGCCATTGCCGATTCCGCTCTGGTAGCTGCCGCAACGCTGAGCAACCGCTACATTTCGGGCCGCAAGCTGCCCGACAAGGCCATCGACCTGATCGATGAGGCCGCGAGCCGTCTCAAGATGGAGATCGACTCCTCGCCCGTCGAAATCGACCAGCTCAAGCGTGCCGTCGATCGACTTCGCATTGAAGAGCTCGCTCTCAAGAAGGAGAAAGACGACGCGTCGAAGGCCCGTCTGACGAAGCTGCGCGAAGACCTCGCGGTTCAGAGCAAAGAGCTCCACGAGCTCGAAGCCCGCTGGAAGATCGAGAAGTCGAGCCTCACCGGTGTTGGTGACCTCAAGACGCGCCTTAACGATGCGCGCATCAAGCTTGACCGTGCCATGCGTGACGGCGAATACCAAAAGGCGTCCAAGCTCAACTACGAGACGATCCCTGAAATTGAACAGGCGATTGCTACCGCCGAAAGCAATGAACCAACCGGCCCTCGCATGGTCAATGACCAGGTGACCGAAGAAGACATCGCTGCCGTTGTTGCCGCCTGGACGGGCATCCCCGTCGACCGTCTCACCGAGGGCGAGACCGAGAAGCTGCTTCACCTCGAAGCTGAACTCGGCAAGCGCCTCATCGGGCAGAAGGAAGCCGTGCAAGCGGTCTCCGAAGCGGTGCGCCGCACGCGGGCCGGAATCTCCGACCCCGATCGCCCCACCGGCTCGTTCCTCTTCCTCGGGCCCACCGGTGTCGGAAAGACCGAGCTTGCTAAGGCGCTCGCTCAGTACCTCTTCAACGACGAGAAAGCTCTCGTGCGCATCGACATGAGTGAGTACGGCGAGAAGTTCTCCGTCTCGCGCCTCGTCGGTGCCCCTCCCGGCTACATCGGGTTCGAACAGGGCGGTCAGCTGACTGAGGCTGTGCGCCGTCGTCCCTACTCGGTGATCCTGCTCGACGAGGTCGAAAAGGCGCACCCTGAGGTCTTCGACATTCTGCTGCAGGTGCTCGATGATGGCCGTCTCACCGATGGCCAGGGTCGCACTGTCGACTTCCGCAACGTCATCCTGATTCTCACCAGCAACTTGGGTAGCCAGTTCATTACCGACCAAGAGCTGCCGTGGGATGCCCGCAAGGCCGCCGTTGACGACCTCGTACGCAAGTCGTTCAAGCCGGAGTTCATCAACCGTCTCGACGACATCGTGGTGTTCCAGCCGCTCTCGACCGATGACCTCAGCCAGATCGTTGAGCTCGACATCGATCGTTTGGGCAAGCGTCTCACCGATCGTCGCCTGCAGCTTGCTGTGACCCCGGATGCTCGCACCTGGCTTTCGGAGCGTGGCTACGACCCCATCTACGGCGCGCGACCGCTTCGCCGACTCATGCAGCGCGAGATCGACGACAAGCTCGCGAAAGCGTTGCTTGCTGGCGACATTCGCGACGGGGACACCGTGCTCGTGGGGCTCGCCGAGAACGGCGAAGGCCTCAAGGTGTCGCGTTCGGAGCCTGACGAGGGCTAACGCGCGCGCTTGGGCGAACTGCCTAGGCGAACCGCTTGGGCGAACTGCCTAGGCGAACCGCTTGGGCGAACTGCCTAGGCGAACCGCTTAGAGAAACATTGGCCGATCGTCGTCGTTCTCGGTATCGATCGCGAGTTCGACGACGACCGGAACGTGGTCGCTAGGGCCATCGCCTTTGCGCTCGTCGCGGTCAATCGATGCGCCCGTAACGAGTTCGTCGAATGCGGGTGAACCGAGCACGAAGTCGATGCGCATGCCCTCGTTTCTGGGGAACCGTAGGCGCTGGTAATCCCAGTAGGTGTAGCCCTCAATGTTGCGGCTGCGGAGAGTGTCGATCATCCCGGCCTCTTCAAAGGCCCGGAACGCTGCGCGTTCAGCGTCGCTCACGTGGGTCTTGCCTTCGAACGCGGCGATATCCCACACGTCATGGTCGAAGGGCGCAATGTTGAAGTCGCCCATCAGGGCGAGAGGCTGTTCCGGGTTCTCCCGCATCCACTTGGTGGCCTGAGTGGCAAGGTTGGCGAGCCACTCCAGCTTGTAGCTGTAGTGAGGGTTGTCGAGCTCACGACCATTCGGCACATACAGACTCCAGAGGCGGGCGCCTTCGACAGTGACGCCGAGAGCTCGTGCCTCGATCGGCACTGTGCCGTCATCGAGCGGTTTGCCGAACCCCGGCTGGGTATTGAAACCGACCGTGACATCGTCCATCGGGAGGCGGCTAGCGAAAGCCACACCGTTCCACTGGTTGAGGCCGTGAAGTTCGACCTCGTAGCCCGCTTCGGTGAACGCTTCGAGAGGAAATTGCTCAGGCTTGCACTTGATTTCTTGCATCGCCAGAACATCAATATCTTCGCGGAGCAGCCAGTCGACGACTCGGCTGACTCGGGTTCGGATGGAGTTCACGTTCCAGGTGGCAATGAGCATGCTTCAACGGTAATAGGTCTACCCCCGCATTGGGCGACGACAGAGGCCGCTCTGCCCCGTAAAGTCTTCGTATGCAGCAAGATATCCTTCTCGACGAAGCTGCGGAAAAGGCTGACCGTCTCGACCGCCGTAACGCGACAATCGTCGCCATCTTGGGCTTCGTGGGCGTCACCATCTCGGGTGCTTTGCTGGTTTTCGGCGAGACCATCCTCTAGGGGACTCCCCAGAATGGGTATTCTGTACTCGTGACCGACGCCAAGCAACAGCTCATTGAGTACATTTCCGCCGATGCCGTGTTCCACGGTGATTTCACTCTGACGAGCGGAAAGAAGGCTACGTACTACGTTGACATGCGTCGCGTTAGCCTTGACCACCGGGTCGCTCCGCTCATCGGTCAGGTCATGATCGACCTCATTGCCGAGGTTCCCGACATTGTTGCTGTGGGTGGGATGACGATGGGGGCCGATCCGATCGCCGCGGCAATTCTTCACCAGGGTGCCGCTCGCGGCCTCACCTATGACGCTTTTGTCGTGCGCAAGGAACCCAAGGATCACGGCCGTGGTCGTCAGGTCGAAGGGCCTGAGCTCGAAGGCAAGCGCGTCATCGTTCTCGAAGACACGTCAACGACCGGCGGTTCACCGCTTGCCGCAATCGAGGCGCTCGAGAAGGTCGGCGCGATCATTGCCGGTGTTGCTGTTGTTGTCGACCGTGACACCGGAGCCAAAGAGCGCATCGAAGCTGCCGGCTATCCCTACTACTCAGCGATCGGGCTTGGTGACTTGGGGCTCACTCCGTGACCTCTGGCGACAACGGTTCGGGCGTTGGCGACGACCAGCAGCCTCGCGAGTCCTCGTTCAACTGGGGACTCACACCTACCGAGCCCGAACAGCCCGAATCTCCTGAGGTTCCTGCGAACTCGCCTGCTCCGGAACGCCCCCACCCCTTCGTTGCACCCACGGTTCCTCAGCCAACCGCGCTTGAGGTTCCGCTTCCCCCGCTGACGCCGCCACCCGGCACTCCGCCAGCGCCTCCGGCAACTCCCGAGATTCCGGGGCTCCTTACGCTTCCGCCGCTACCAGGCGAAACCCCTGCGGTCCAGCCGCCGGCATCACCGGCGGCAGCCCAGCCAGCCGAACCGGCTCAGCCTGCCGAACCGGCGGTGCCGCCGCGCGAGCCGCTCGTTGAGCCACCACCGACAGAAGCCATCAATGTCGCCGATCTGCCCACTGGCGCTTTCGACATTTCTGACCTGCCCACGGGAGCTCTCGACATCTCCGACCTCCCGACCGGTGCAATGGACATTTCGGACCTGCCGACGGCCGCGATCAATTCCGCTGACCTGCCGACAGCTGCGATGGATGTCGCGACTCGGCGACAGGCTCAGCTGCCGGCTTCGGTCGACGATTCGCTTGAGGGCGCGACCGAACTGTTGGGCGCACAGTCGCTCGGGGGCATCTCGGCAGAGTCGGAATCCGTCGAGCACGATGCCGTCAGCGACCTCTTCGGCGAAGACAAATTCGTGGAGTACGAAGATCAGGCGCTCGTCGCGCAGGTGCCAGCGGTCATTTCGCGGCCTCGGGTGCCTCAGCCGCCTCGGCCGCCGATTCCGCGCGGTCAACTCATCGGGTTGGCAATTGCCGGAGGCCTTGTCGCTGCACTCGCCTTGGTCGCTTTGTTCTTGGCGGGTACTCGCCTCGGTCCCTCGATGATGCCCGCTGCCGTTGCCTCCCCGACGCCGTCGGCAACAGCGACCGCTGCGGTTCCCATCGTGGGGCCGGTTGCCGTGGGCACGTATCAATGGAATGAGCTCGCCGGTGGTGAGTGCCTCGATCCGTTCGCCTCCGCGTGGGAGCAGGAATACACCGTGGTCGAGTGCGAGCAGCCACATGCGGCCCAACTTCTTACTATCGGCCAGTTCGATGACGCGGCATCCGATCCGTATCCCGAAGCCGACGCGCTCGCATCGCGCACAGCGGCAGCCTGCTCGACGGATGCGGTCATTGACTTCGCCGCGGCACAATCATTCGCCGACCTCGAAATCGTGGCGAGCTTCGCTGCAAACGCGAGCGACTGGGACGCCGGAAACCGCGACTACTACTGCTTCGCGACGCGGACCGGCGACGATGCCCTCACGGCATCCGTCGCCCAACCACAAACACCAGCCGAGTAGCGCGCCCCTAGCGGAGCAGGTCGGCGACGCTATCGAGAACTTCGGTGGGGCGGAACGGGTAGCGGTCGATTTCTTTTTGATCGCTGATTCCGGTGAGCACCAAAACGGTGTGCAGCCCGGCTTCAATGCCGGCGACGATATCGGTGTCCATGCGGTCACCGATCATGCCTGTGGTCTCGCTGTGGGCACCGATTCTGTTGAGTGCCGAGCGGAACATCATGGGATTGGGCTTGCCGACGATGTACGGCTCCCGGCCGGTGGCCTTGGTGATGAGAGCGGCGACCGCGCCCGTCGCGGGCAGGGGGCCGTCAGCGCTCGGGCCCGTGGCATCCGGGTTGGTCACAATGAAACGGCTGCCGTTGCCGATAAGGCGGATGGCCTTGGTGATGGCTTCGAACGAGTAGTTGCGGGTCTCGCCAATCACGACATAGTCGGGGTTGGTTTCGGTCATGATGAACCCGGCCTCGTGGAGGGCGGTCGTGATGCCGGCCTCGCCGATCACGAAGGCGCTGCCGCCCGGAATCTGCTGCTTCAAGAAGTCGGCGGTGGCGAGAGCCGAAGTCCAGATGGCGGATTCGGGAACGTCAAGGCCTGATGCCCGGAGGCGGGCGCTGAGATCACGCGGGGTAAAGATTGAGTTGTTGGTGAGAACAAGATAGGGCTTCTTCTCGTCGCGCCACTGCTGGAGGAGTTCGGCGGCGCCGGGCACCGGGTGGTTCTCGTGTACCAGCACACCATCCATGTCGGTGAGCCAGCATTCGATTTCGTCACGATTCCTCATGCGCTCATGTTAGCGAACACAGTGTCATCTGACAGCCGTTTGGTGATGATGGCGATCGCGTCGGGATTTTGTTCCACCAGCACCACGCGACGTCCTAGAGCTTGCGCGACGGCACCGGTGGTTCCGCTGCCGGCGAAGAAATCCAGGACCCAATCACCCGGTTGGCTGGATGCTTGAATAATGCGCCGCAGAATGCCTTCGGGTTTCTGGGTGGCGTAGCCCGTCTTCTCTTTACCGGTAGGGGAGACGATGGTGTGCCACCACACATCGGTCGGTAGTTTTCCGCGGGCGGCTTTCTCAGGCGTCACGAGCCCGGGAGCCATATAGGGCTCGCGGTCGACTTCTTCGTTGTTGAAGTAATAGTTCTTAGGGTTTTTGACGTAGACGAGAATCGTGTCGTGTTTCGAAGGCCACTTCTTGGTAGCACGGGCGCCGTAGTCGTAGGCCCAGATGATCTCGTTGAGGAAGCTGTCTCGGCCAAAGAGGGCGTCGAGAGCAACCTTGGCGTAGTGCACTTCGCGATAGTCAAGGTGCAGGTAAAGGGTGCCGCGATCGTCGAGCAGCCGCCAGGCTTCCTGCAATCGGGGCTCGAGAAACTCCCAATAGTCGGCGAAGGTGTCGTCGTAGGAGTAGAGCACTCCCTTGATGGTGTCGTAGCTGTTGCCGCCGAAGCCCGTGCGACTGCCTTCAGCCGAGCGCTGAGTGCTAATTGCTTGGCGGCGTTGTGTGCGCCCCGTATTGAACGGGGGATCGATATAGATCAGCCGGAAGCTCTCGTCGGGAAGGGCGCTGATGGCCGGGAGGTTGTCGCCGTGCACAACGAGGTCAGGGCCGTCGGGGGTCCATGGTGGCTGCATCATCTGAGATTAACAGTCGCTGGCTCAGATTAATAGCAGGGTTGGGTGGGGTGCCCGAGGAGCGGAATCAGTCACAGTTGCACTACGAAAGCACCTCCGAAGCCTGATTTTTTCGTGTGAATCCTCAATCAGTGGTTTATGGTTAGAGGAGATGCGCTCACCCGAAGGGCAAATCATTGACGATGCGATGACCCGCAAAGTCAGGGATTTAAACCCGGGGGAGAGAGAATTGCGGCACACCAGCATCGACGTGGAGCGCACTCGGCGTAGCGCTCGAAGCGCGTTAATGCGGGGCGTGGCGTCTATCGTCGCCTTCGGTCTTCTCGTTACCGGGCTCACCGTCATGCCGACCACTTCGGCCGAAGCTGCTGTTGTGCAGTGGGGTACCAACGCCGGTACGTCTCCCAGCTACCAGACCACCGTCAACGGTGACTTCCTCATGGCCGGTAATGGCGTTCTCGCCTGCAACCGGCCCCTCTACACGGCTGCCCAAATCGGTAGTTGTACTGATCTGCACTCCGCCTCCGGCGGAAACGGCAATACCGCTAACGACAACTTCTACCTCGAAAACTCGAACACAGTAGCGGGATTCACCACCAACTCCAGCTCGGCGAACATCACGATTCCCGCGGGGGCATCCGTAAAGAAGGCCTTCCTGAGCTGGAGCGCCAACACTGGCGTTTTCACCGGAACTGCGGCTAATGCGTGCACCACTGTCAATGCCACACGCGGAACCGCTCTGATGCCCGCTGGCTCGGCTACCGGATACCGCACCGCTGCAGCGAAGCTCAAGGTGGGAATCGGCCCGGTCACGACCGTCGCACCGGCAACAGTCCTAGAAGATCCTGTTGGTACCACGTCGGCGATCTACTACAGCGCGAGCGCCGACGTCACAAACGCTTTTGCTGGTGCCGCCACAGGAACCCCGCTCACGGTCTCCGCTGGTGACATTTGGGCTCCTCAGGGTGCCGGTTGCTACGCCGGCTGGACCCTGACCGTTGTCTACGACTACGGCGTCTACATCCCGAGCAACCTCAACTCGGCTCCGCACCGCATCATCTTCTACGAAGGTCACGTTCGCATGACCGCCGCTGAGGCTCCCCTCACGGTAGCTTTCAACGGTTTCAGCGCCGTTGACACCGGAACCCGCGCCGGTTTCTCGCTCTATGAGGGCGACCGCATCATTCAGGGCGACATTGCTGAGTACTCTCGTGGCAACGGCGGCTTCACCCAATTGCCCAACAGCGCGGGCAATACCGGCAATATCGGTATCGGTCGAGGCGAGGGCTCCGTTCGCTACACCGCCCTTACCGACACTGGGCCGTTCACTAACCAGAGTGTGGATGTCGCCACCGTCGATTTGCCCAATGTGCAGACCGGCGACACCTCGGTGAACCTGCGGATGAGCACCAGCGGTGACTCCTATTTGCTGCAGAACGCTATTCTTTCGGTGCCGAGCGCGGGTATCAACGTCTCTAAGACCTACGATGGCACGCTCGACCAGCAATCTCGCACGTCAACGGAACCGGCTACGTTCACGGTCACGGTGACGAACTCCGGTGTCGGCGTTCTTCAAAACATTGTTGTCGCAGATGACCAGACCGACTGTGCCCGCACCCTCACTGGAGTCACGCTCGCGCCGCTTCAGTCGTATACCTACACGTGTGTCGCCAACGGGCCCACCACTGCCAGTTACGACTCCACCGCCACTGCGACAGCAAGCACTGTCGTGGGAAACAACTCCGCGACGGGGACCGACTCCACGCGCGTGCTGCTCTCCTCGATCGCTCTCTCCAAGACGAGCGCGCTCGCCGGTGGAGCAACGGGCCGCGCTGGCGACACCCTGAACTACACATTCACCATCAAGAACAACGGTGACTCGCCCCTCACAGGAGTCGCGGTTACCGATCCGATGACCGGGCTGTCGGCTATCACTTACACGTGGCCGACGGCCACCGCGGGTGCGCTCGCGGCTGGTGCCTCCGCCACCGGTACGGCGACCTACACGCTCACCCAGGCCGATGTGGATGCCGGTTCGATCGCGAACACCGCGACCGCCACCGGAACGGATGCTGACGGCGGCATCAAGCCGGTCGCGACAGCAAACCGCACCACCCCCATCCCGGTGAATGCTGTTCTCGAAACCAAGAAGACGGCCGCCTATGCCGGTGCCGGAGTCGGCAATGTCGGCGACGTCGTGAACTATTCGTTCTCCGTAAAAAACACGGGTAACGTCACGCTCACCTCGGTCACCCTGACCGACCCTCTCACCGGGCTGTCCGCGATCGCGGTCACCTGGCCGGGAACCGCGGGTCGTCTCGCACCGGGTCAGACCGCCACGGGAACGGCGACGTATACGGTGAAGCAGGCCGACGTTAACGCCGGCAAGATCGTGAACCAAGCGACGTCGGCTGGCCGCACCCCCAAGAACGTCGCTGTCACGGGCCTGAGCAACGAGGTCACGCTGGCTACCGCGCCTGCAGCTCCCGGGCTCACCACCACGAAGTCGGGAACAGTAGCCAACCCCAAGGGCGTTGGCAGCGTCGTCACCTATACCTTCAGCGCCAAGAACACCGGAAACGTGACGCTCACCGGTGTCGCCATTGCCGACCCGCTCGTCGGGCTCTCCGCCCTGACCTACTCGTGGCCGGGAACCGCCGGAACTCTGGCTCCGGGCCAGACCGTGACCGCCACCGCGACGTACACCGTAAAACAGTCCGATGTGGATGCCGGTCTCGTGCGCAACACCGCCACCAGCTCGGGAACCTCACCCAGCGGCACCGCCGTTGCTGCGGCATCCCCTCGCGTAGATGTGGCGCTGCAAACTCGCACTCCCGCTGTTTCGCTGACGAAGACGGGTGCGCTCGCGGGCGGTTCCACCGCTGGCAGCACCGTGAACTACTCTTTCGTTCTCACTAACTCGGGCAACGTGACGCTCACGAACGCGGGAATCACTGACCCGCTCTCCGGTCTCTCGGCCATCACCTACGGCACATGGCCCGGAACCGTCGGCACCCTTGCTCCCGGCCAGTCCGTCACCGCAACCGCCACCTACACGGTGAAGCAGTCGGACGTCGATGCTGGCGCGATCGCCAACAGCGCGACCGCAAAGGGCACGCCTCCGACCGGTGCTGACGTCACGCGTACGACTCCCGCCACCGTGCCGATCACCGCCGACGCCAAGATGATCGTCACCAAGTCGGGCGCGTACACGACAGGCTCCGGCGCAGTCGGCTCGGTCGTCACCTACACGTTCAGCGTGAAGAACGACGGAAACGTTACTCTCAGCCAGGTCGTTCTCGCCGACCCACTCTCGGGCCTCAGCCCGATCTCGGTAACGTGGCCCGGTGCATCCGGAGTGCTCACACCAGGGCAGACGGCCACCGGAACCGCGACCTACACGGTGAAGCAGTCCGACGTGGATGCCGGCTCGGTCAAGAACACGGCAACCGCCACGGCTAAGACTCCCACCGGCGCTACCGTAACCCAGCCCTCAGCCGAGTCTGTGGTGCCTACGGTCACGCCGACCCGAGCGATCACCACCACGAAGTCTGCCGTTATCGCCGGTGGCGCGACCGGCAAGGTCGGCGACGTCATCACCTACTCGTTCAGCGCGAAGAACGACGGAAACGTCACGCTCTCGGGTGTGACCATCGCTGACCCGCTGACGGGACTCTCAGCGCTCACCTACACGTGGCCGGGCGCCACCGGAGTGCTCGCGCCAGGCCAGACCGTCACCGCGGTAGCGAACTACACGATCAAGCAGTCTGATGTGAATGCCGGCTCGGTCAAGAACACGGCAACCGGTAGCGGAACCCACGGCGGCACAGCCGTGACTGACCCCTCGGACGAGGTCACCGTTCCGACAGTGGCCGCGAGCCCCGTCATCACCACGCTCAAGTCGGGGGCGCTCGCCGCCGGCTCTACCGGCCGCGCTGGCGACACCGTGAACTTCTCGATCAAGCTCACCAACTCGGGCA
This sequence comes from Salinibacterium sp. SWN167, assembly GCF_015864665.1. Classification (GTDB taxonomy): domain Bacteria; phylum Actinomycetota; class Actinomycetes; order Actinomycetales; family Microbacteriaceae; genus Rhodoglobus. Next base: position 468,861 of record NZ_JADYWU010000001.1, read on the forward strand.
ACGTAACCCTGACCTCGGTGTCGGCAACCGACACACTCCCCGGTCTCTCGGCGCTCACTTACGGCACGTGGCCGTCGGGCACCGCCGGTACGCTCGCGCCGGGCCAGTCGGTTACGGCAACAGCGACCTACACGCTGAAGCAGTCTGATGTGGATGCCGGCTCGGTCTCGAATACCGCGACTGGTTCGGGAACACCGCCGACCGGTGCCGCAGTGACCAGCACGAGCCCCGCCACGGTTCCGATCACCGCTGGCCCCGCACTGACCGTCTCCAAGTCGGGTGCGGTCACCACGGGCAACGGTTCCGTTGGCGACATCATCACCTTCTCGTTCGTCGTTCGCAACACCGGCAACGTCACCGCCACCGGCGTCGGTATTACCGACACCCTCGCCGGTCTCTCGGCCGTTACCTTTGGCACCTGGCCGAGTGGCACAGCCGGCACGCTCGCTCCGAACACTCAGGTAACTGCTACCGCGACTTACGAAATTGAACAGCTCGACGTCAACTTTGGCTCTGTCCGGAACACCGCTACGGCATCCGGCAGCACGCCGTCGGGCGGTACCGTGTCAGCAACGTCGCCACAGGCAGTCGTTCCGACGGTGGCATCGTCGCCGGCCATTACGACCACGAAGACGGCAAGCGTTTCTGGCACGGGTGCGGTTGGCGATGTCATCACGTACACCTTCACCGCCAAGAACACGGGTAACGTCACGCTGAAGGACGTGACGATCGCTGACCCGCTCACTGGTCTCTCGGCACTGACCTACGGTACGTGGCCGGGTTCCACGATCGGAACGTTGCAGCCCAACTGGGAGGTCACCGCCACGGCGACCTACACAATCGTGCAGTCCGATGTTGATGCTGGCTCGGTCAAGAACATCGCAACCTCGACGGGCAAATTTGGCACCACTGCCGTGAGCGGTCCTTCGCCTCAGGTGACGACTCCGACGATCGCCTCCGTTCGCACTATCTCTCTCGCGAAGACCGGCGTTCTCGCTGCCGGCGCTACGGGCGTCGCGGGCGACACTGTCAACTACACCTTCGTCGTTCGCAACACGGGCAACGTCACGCTCACGAGCGTGGGGCTGACCGACCCACTGCCCGGCCTCTCCGCTGTCACCTTCGGTACGTGGCCGAGCGGAACCGCGGGTCGCCTGCTGCCCAATACGCAGGTCACCGCCACGGCGAGCTACGTTCTCAAGCAAACGGATGTCGATGCCGGTTCGGTAGCGAACACGGCAACGACGCGTGGTACTCCTCCGACCGGCGCAGCTGTGTCGGCTACGACTCCGGCCACCGTTCCTGTTGCAGCGAACGGCGCTCTCGCTGTGGCGAAGACGGGTGCCGTCACGTCGGGCACCGGCGGAGTCGGCAGCACGATGACCTTCTCGTTCACGATCACGAACCCCGGAAACGTCACGATGACGGGGGTCGCCATTGCGGACTCGCTCGTGGGGCTCTCGGCACCCGTCTACACCTGGCCCACCGCGACTGCCGGGCGCATTGCTCCGGGCGAGACGGCGACAGCAACGGCCACCTATACGGTGAAGCAGGCTGACGTCAACGCTGGTTCGGTAGCGAACACGGCTACTGTCTCGGGCACGACTCCGACCAACGCAACGGTGACTTCTGCGTCGTCAACTGCCACCGTTCCCACGATCACCGGTGCGCCTCAGCTCACCACCACGAAGTCAGCGAATGTGACGTCGGGTGCCAAGGTCGGCGACTCGATCACGTACTCCATCGCGATTTCTAATACGGGCAACCAGACCGTCACCGGCGTCACTCTGACTGACTCGCTCGCGGGTCTCTCTACTCCGGTGGTGACGTGGCCTGGGGTTGCGGGAACCCTCGCTCCCGGCCAGACCGCTACAGCTCTCGCGACCTACACCGTCAAGCAGTCGGATGTCGACTCCGGTTCGATCACGAACACGGCCTCGGCTGCTGGAACTGCGCCCGGCGCGACCCCGGTAACCTCAGCGTCCAGCCCCGTAGTCACGACCACCGTCACAGCAGCGCCTACGATTTCGCTCGCGAAGTCGGGCACACTTCCGGCTGGTTCCACGTCGGTTGCTGGCGAGGTCGTCACGTACAGCTTCGTCATCCGTAACACCGGCAATGTCACGATCACGGATGCTGCGGTAACCGACCCGCTTTCGGGTCTCTCCGCCATCACCTACGGAACGTGGCCGTCGGGCACCACAGAAACGCTCGCGCCGAACACTCAAGTCACTGCCACCGCGACGTACACGGTGAAGCAATCGGATGTCGATGCGGGTTCGATCGCGAACACCGCGACGGCAACGGGCACGGGAGTCATCGGCGGCGCCGCTGCTCCGAAGACGAGCAGCGCCACAGTGCCTCTCGCGACGACCGCCAAGCTCACCGTCTCCAAGACCGGTGCCACGGCTGCGGGAGCGAACAAGGTGGGCGATACCGTCACCTTCTCGTTCGTTGTGAAGAACACCGGTAACGTCACGCTCTCGAGCGTGGGCATCACCGACTCTCTCGCGGACCTCTCGGCTGTCACCTTCGGCACGTGGCCGGGCGGCACCACCGGAGTTCTCGCTCCCAATGCGCAGGTAACCGCGACCGCGACGTACACAATCAAGCAGTCTGACGTGAACGCGGGCTCCGTGAAGAACACGGCTACGGCATCCGGAACACCGCCGTCGGGCCCTGTTGCGACGGCAACCTCGACGCAGGCTGTTGTGCCGACGGTTGCAGCATCCCCCGCACTCGTCACCACCAAGAGTGCTGTCGTGGGCGGCACCGGAACCGGCGTGATCGGCGACACGATTACGTACACGTTCACCGCGAAGAACACCGGTAACGTGACGCTCACGGGCGTCACTCTGACCGACCCGCTCTCCGGACTCTCCACGCCGACCTACGTATGGTCGGGTGGCGTCAGCGGCCAGCTCAACCCCAACGGCACCGTCACCGGTACCGCCACCTACACAATCACCCAGGCGGATGTCGACGCCGGTTCGGTCAAGAACACTGCGACGGCAACCGGTACACCTCCGACCGGCGCTGCTGTGACGGCTCCGTCGCCGGAACTCGTGACGCCGACAATCGCGTCTGCTCCGACGATCGCTGTGACTAAGTCGGGCGCTCTCGCGCCGGGCGCGCAGGGTGTTGCGGGTGACGTTGTCACGTGGAGCCTCTCGCTCACGAACTCCGGCAATGTGACGCTCACCTCGGTAGCGGTTACTGACTCGCTTCCCGGCGTCTCCGCCGTGACCTACGGCACCTGGCCCTCGACGGCAGGAACCTTGGCTCCGGGCCAGAGCGTCTCAGCGACGGCAACCTACGTTCTTAAGCAGGCCGACATCGACGCCGGCGCTGTCTCGAACACCGCTAATGGTTCGGGTACTCCGCCGCGGGGTTCACCGGCAACGGCGACTGCTCCGGCAACCCTTCCCCTCGCGTCGAACTCTACGATGACGCTTGCCAAGACCGCGGCCATCGTTTCTCCCGGCACGGGCGTTGTGGGCGACACCATCCGCTACACCTTCACCGCGGAGAACACCGGTAACGTCACGCTGACCAACGTGATCATCGCGGACCCTCGCCCCGGTCTCAGCGCACTTACCTACGGCACCTGGACCAGCGGCACTGTTGGCCGCCTCGCTCCCGGCCAGACGGTGACCGCGACGGCTGACTATGTGATTCGCCAGGCCGACCAGGACGCTGGCGTCGTAAACAACACGGCCTCCGTTTCGGGCAAGCCGCCCGTGGGGCCGAACACCACCGCGTCGGCGGCCGCAGTCGCAACTCCCACCGCCACGCGCGTTCCCGGCATCCTCACCACTAAGACCTCGAGCGTTGCCGGAACCGGTGCCGTCGGCGACGTCATCACCTACACGATCACCGTGCGCAACACGGGAAACACGACGCTCACGTCGGTGTCGGCGAGTGACCCACTCTCTGGCCTCAGCACGCTCACCTACGGCGCGTGGCCAGGCGGAGTGACGGGAACGCTGCAGCCGAACACGCAGGTTGTCGCCACCGCGAAATACACGATCAAGCAGTCCGATGTGAACGCCGGCGCGGTCACAAACACGGCAACGGGTCAGGGCACGTCGCCCTCCGCCGGCGTCATCACGGATCCCTCCGATGAGGTCACCACTGCGACGGTTGCCGCCAACCCGGTAGCCACGTTCTCCAAAACAGGGGCTCTTGCGGCCGGTGCTGTCGGCGTTGCCGGCGACGTGATCACCTACACCTTCACGACAAAGAACACCGGAAATGTGACGCTCACGGGCGTTGCCGTCAGCGATCCGCTGACTGATCTCGGCACGATTTCGTACACCTGGCCGGGTACCGCTGGCGTGCTCGCCCCGGGTCAAACCGTCATGGCAACCGCCAACTACACGGTGAAGCAGTCCGATGTGGATGCTGGCTCTGTCAGCAACACCGCAACGCTCACCGCGACCCCGCCGTCGGGTACTCCCTTCACGGAGACCGACTCGGAGACGGTGTCGATTGCTGCTGCCCCCGGCATCACGGTGAGCAAGCTCGCTTCGGTCGGTGGAACCGGTGAAGAGGGCGACGTCATCACGTACACGATGACGATTCGCAACACGGGTAACCAGACGCTCACCGTGGTGACGCTCGTCGATAACTTGCCCGGGCTGAGCGCTCCGACCTTCGTCTGGCCGGGGACTCCGAACGAGCTTGCGCCGGGTCAAACGGCGACCGCTAGCGCGACGTACACCATTGACCTCGATGACCTCAACGATGGTGAAGTAACGAACACCGCGAATGTCACTGCTCAGACTCCCGGTGGTGGCCCCGAGGTCTCCGCGAGCTCTGGCGCCGTGGTCGTAGCGACGGGTGACCAGCGGCCCGAGCTGACCACCACGAAGACTGCCAGCGTTGTGCCGAGCCCCGCCGCCGAAGGCACCACGATCACGTACTCCTTCGTCGTGGAAAACACCGGAAACGTGACCATCGAGAACATCGTTCTCAATGACCCCTTGCTGGGTGGAGCAACGCCGACGCTCTCGGCAACATCGCTTGATCCTGGTGAGTCCGCGACAGCAACTGCGAACTACACGATCACCCAAGCGGATGTCGATGCTGGCTCGGTGACGAACACCGCGAAGGCCGTCGGTGGCACGACGGCAGACCCCGCAGTTCCCGTTGAAAGTCCGGTCTCCTCGGTGACCACTCCGACTGAGCCTGCTGCCCCCGGTATTTCCGTCACGAAGTCGGGCACCGCAGCGCAAGACGCCGGTGACCTGATCGACTGGAGCTTCACTGTTACCAACACCGGTAACGTCACCCTCAGCGGCGTGACCCTCAACGATGCTTTGGCGGGGGTCACTCCCGTCTTCGGTACCTTCCCCAGCGGAGTCGCTGGCCAGCTCGATCCCGGCGACAGCGTGTTGGCAACCGCCGATGACTACGTTGTGACGCAGGCGGATGTCGACTCGGGTTCCGTCGTGAACACCGTGACCGCATCCGGTACTCCGTCGCGCGGTGCCGTCGCGAACGCGACCACCGCGGCAACCGTGCCGCTGGCTCCCGACGCCGGAATCACGATCGTCAAGGCGGAGGACGCAACTCCTGCTGGCCGTGCGCTCGGCGACGAGGTTTCCTTCACGTTCACCGTGACCAACACCGGTAACGTCACGCTGAGCTCCATCAGCATCATCGACCAGCTCGATGGTGTCTCGGCGATTAGCTATGACGACTGGGACGGCAACCCTGCCGGTACGCTCGGCCCGAACGACGTTCTGACTGCCACTGCGACCTACGAACTCACTCAGGACGACATCGATAACGGTTCCGTCGACAACGACTCGAGCGTGCTCGCCTCGACACCTGCTGGCGTCATCCTCGATGAGGACTCCAACACCGTCACGGTCACGACCGATGCTGCCGCTCCCGTTCTTGTCACCACGAAGGCCGCCGTGCTCAACGGCACCGGCGTTGTGGGCGACACCATCAGCTACACGATCACGCTGCTCAACGACGGAAACGTCACACTCACGGATGCGGCGATCACTGACTCGCTCGCGGGGCTCAGCGCGCTCGTGTACGGCGAATGGGTCTCCGGCGTCGATGGCGAACTTGCTCCTGGCGAGTCCGTATCGGCCACGGCGAACTACACAATCACTCAGGCGGATGTCGATGCTGGCTCGGTCAGCAACGTAGCGACCGGTGACGCCGAGTCCGCTCGCGACGATGCTGCCGTCACTGACGACTCGCCCGCCGCGGTCACACCGCTCGTCACCCAGTCCGCTCTTATCTCAGCAACGAAGACCGGTGTTCTCGAGTCCGGTGCTGAGGGTGAAGCGGGAGACCTGATCGAGTGGTCCTTCACGATCACGAACGATGGAAACGTCACGTTGACCGGTGTCATTTTCACAGACACCCTCACCGATCTTTCGGCCATCACCTACACCTGGCCGACCGCCACCGACGGCGTCTTGGCTCCGGGCGAGACCGCCACAGCGGTAGCAACGTACGAGCTCAAGCAAAGTGACGTGGACTCCGGCTCCGTCGTGAACCTCGCTACGCCATCCGGGGTCGACCCCAACACCGATGATGTCGATGGCACCGAGGTCGCTGCGACCGTTGTTGTTGAACCGGCTGCAAGCCTCAGCGCGATCAAGACCGGCGAACTGCGTGCCGGCGGAATCGGTCAAGTCGGCGACGTGATCGACTACTCCGTTACCGCCACCAACACCGGTAACGTCACGCTGCACGCAGGTCAGTTGCTCGACCCGCTTCCCGGCATTAGCGACCCCAACATCGTCTGGCCAGACCCGGCACAGCCCGGCGTTCTCGGCGTGGGCGAATCGGTAACCGGTACCGCGGAGTACACCCTCACTCAGGCCGATGTTGATCTCGGGTACATCGAAAACACGGCAGACGTTCAGGCCCTCACCCCGAACGATGCGATTGTTCCGGCAACCACCAACACTGTTGTGATCCCGACGGTTCGCCCTGCTCCGATCCTGACCGTCGATAAGTCGGCCGTTGTCGCCGACGATGGCGAGCTCGGTGACGAGATCGCGTACTCATTCACGATCACGAACGACGGAAATGTCACGATCGACGGCATCACCCTGGCTGACCCGCTGCCCGGCCTCACCGGTCTCACGGTCAACTGGCCCGTCGCGAACACCACGCAGACGCTTGCGCCCGGTGAGAACGTCACCGCCACAGCGACCTACACAATCATTCAGGACGACGTGAACGCGGGAGAGGTTCGCAACACGGCAACCGCGAGCGGAACCGGGGCGCAAAGTACTCCGGTCACCGGCTCGTCGCCCGAGGTTGTTGCCGAACTCGTCGAGGCTGACCCCTCGCTGAGCGCGACGAAGAGCGCGGCACTTGCTGCCGGCGCTACGGGCGTCGCGGGCGACACCGTGGAATTCAGCTTCACCGTCACCAACGACGGAAACGTTTCGCTGACATCCGTCGACCTGATTGACCAGCTGCCGGGTCTCACGGGCGTCACGTTCGGCGCGTGGCCGACGGCGACCGACGGGCTTCTCAACCCCGGCGACGACGTCACGGCTACAGCGACGTACACGCTCCTGCAGAGCGATATCGATGCTGGTTCTCTCGCGAACAGCGTCAACGCCATGGGTGTTCCGCCCACGGGTTCCGCTGTAACGCAGCCGGCTTCCGCAACCCTTCCTCTCACGGCAACCCCGAACTTCACCGTCACGAAGACGGGTGACTTGGGAACCCAGCTGGGTGAAGTGGGCGATATTGTCGACTACTCCTTCATCATCACCAACTCCGGAAACGTGACCCTGAACGGTGTCGTGCTCATCGACTCGATGCCTGGAGTCAGCACTCCGGTGATCGTCTGGCCCGGAGCCGACCGCGTGCTCGCTCCCGGTGAGATTGCAACGGCTACCGCTGAGTACACGATCACTCAAGACGACGTCGATGCGGGCTCCGTGACGAACACGGCCGAAGCGCTCGGCACAACGCCCGAGGGGACCGAATACTTCGAGTTCTCTGACCCGGCCGTGAACCCCACGGTTGATCGCACGGCATCCGTCACGATTGACAAGGTCGGCAGCGCTCCGGATGGCGCGGCTCTCGGCGACCTCGTGCACTACGACTTCACACTGCAGAACACCGGTAACACGACACTCACGGGCGTAGCGATTGACGACCCGCTCGTCGGACTCTCGACCATCGTGTACTCGTGGCCGGGTGCTGACGGTGAGCTCGCTCCCGGCGAGACGGCGACCGCCACCGCGACCTACGCGATTACTCAGGCTGATATTGACCGCGGCTACGTTCGCAACTCAGCGGATGTCGATGCCACGTCACCGCTCGGTGCAGTCGAGGATTCGGTTGGCCCCATTGATGTGCCGACGGATGCCGCTGCTCCAGCGATCGAGACCACCAAGAACGGTGCGCTCGAGGCAGGCGCAACCGGGTTCGCCGGGGACACCGTGGAGTACTCCTTCACTGTGCGCAACAGCGGAAACGTGACGCTCACCGGTGTCACACTGACCGACCCGCTCACGGGCCTCAGCGCGCTGACCTATACGTGGCCGACTGCCACAGACGGCACCCTCGCTCCGGGCCAAAGCGCAACTGCTGTGGCGACCTACGAGCTCACGCAGGCCGACGTTGATGCCGGCAAGGTCGACAACCAAGTCAAGGCTGAGGGAACCACTCCTGCCGCAGGCACCGTTGAGCAGACTGCCGACGAGACCGTGACCATCACCCCAGCACCAGTGCTGACGCCCTTCAAGTCGGGAACCATCCTGAACGGTGGCGTCGGAGAAGTTGGCGACACCGTGGAGTACCGCCTTACTGTGACGAACAACGGAAACGTCACGCTCTACGACGGACAGTTGCTTGACCCGTTGCCAGGCCTCTCGGTTCCGGTCATCACGTGGCCAGACGCGGCGAAGCCCGGCGAGATTCCCGTGGGCGAATCAGTGCTCGGTGTAGCGACGTATCAACTCACGCAGGAAGACGTCGACCGCGGCTTCATTTCGAATATTGCCGATATGTCTGCAGAGACCCCGGCCGGTGTTCTCGTCATTGAGACCTCCAACGAGGTCATTGTTCCGACCGTTCTTCCTGCCCCCAACATCACCGTCACGAAGTCGGGCGCACCTCAGGGCACGGCTGACCTCGGCGACACGATCGACTACTCGTTCGAGATTCTCAACTCGGGTAACGTCACGCTGGATTCCGTCACGCTGACCGATCCGTTGCCGAACCTCTCGGCGATCACGATTACGTGGCCGACTCCGACGAGCCCCGGCGTGCTCGCTCCCGGTGAGATCGCAACCGCTACGGCAAACTACGAAATCACTCAGGATGACGTGGATGCTGGCGCTGTTCTGAACATCGCCACCGCCGATGGCGTTGACCCCAACGGCACCGACGTCACGGATGACTCGGAAGCGAACACCGTTCCGACGGAAACCATTCGCGCTCTCGTGGAGCTCACCAAGAGCGGCGTTCTCGCTGACCCGGCTCGAGCCGACGAGGGCGACACCGTCAACTGGTCGTTCGAGTTGACCAACTCAGGCAACGTGACCCTCACGGGCGTCGAGATTGTGGACACCTTGCCGGGCCTTTCGGCTCTGACCTACACGTGGCCGGACACCGCTGGCACGCTCGAAGTGGGGGAATCGGTTACCGCGACCGCGACATCCACTCTTACTCAAGAGCAGATCGACGCGGGAACAGTTGCTAACGACGCGACTGGTTCTGGAACCCCTCCGCGCGGCGATGCTGTCAGCGATCCGGCAACCGCTTCGGTGGTTTTGGCTCCGCAGGCGGGCATGGCCGTCACGAAGGATGGAACTGTTGATGGCGCCGGTAACGCTGGCGACACGATCGACTACGACTTCAGCATCACTAATACGGGAAACGTCACGTTGACGTTGGTCGACCTCGTTGATGCCCTCGTCGGTGTCAGCAGCCCGGTCTTCACCTGGCCCGGAACGACCGGAGAGTTGCAACCCGGTGAGACGGTTACGGCTACTGCCGACTACACGATCACTCAGGATGACGTCGACCGCGGCAGCGTCTCCAACGTCGCTACTGCGAGTGGTAAGCCGCCCATCGGCGACACGATCACGGTGAGCACGACAGTCACCGAAACGACGGTCGCTCCGGCCGCTGCGGCACTGTCGCTGACGAAGTCGTCGAGCACCGGCGCCAGCGCCGGTGTCGGGGACATCATCACCTACACGTTCGAGGTGGAGAACACCGGAAACGTCACGGTCGACGAGATCGTGATCACCGACCCGCTACCCGGCCTCAGCACTCCCGTGGTCGACTGGCCCGGAGCCAACGGTGTTCTCGCCCCCGGCGAGACTGCAACGGCAACCGCGACCTACGCGATCACTCAGGCTGATGTTGATGCCGGCACGGTCGATAACACCGCAGTCGCCAACGGCACCTCGCCGACCGACGTAGCCGTGCCGAGCAACACGGCCTCGGTGCAGACGCCGACGGATGCGGGTGCCCCCGACATCCTCGTCACGAAGAGTGGAGCCCTCGCTCCTGGTTCCACCGGTTTCGCCGGTGACCTCGTGGAATACGAGTTCTCGCTGACGAACAACGGTAACCAGACGCTCACCGCAGTCTCGCTGACTGATCCGCTTCCGGGTCTGTCTGCTCTCGTGTACTCCTGGCCGACCGCTACCGCGGGCACGCTCGCGCCGGGCGCCATCGTGACGGCCACGGCTACCCACGAACTGACTCAGGCTGATATCGACTCGGGCTCGGTGGCCAACGTCGTGACCGGTAGCGCAACGCCGCCAGCCGGTGTCGCCTTCACCGAGCAGGCTCCGGCCGCCGTGGCGATCGCAGCGAACGGCGAGCTTGAAGCTACAAAGTGGGGCGTACTGCGCGCCGGCGGTATCGGACAGGTCGGCGACTGGGTCGACTACCGCCTCGAAGCCACCAACACCGGCAACGTGACCCTGACTGACGGCGAACTGCGCGATCCGCTTCCCGGATTGAGCGTTCCCGTGATCACATGGCCGAACCCCGCGCAGCCTGGCGTTCTCTTGCCCGGCGAGACCGTGATCGGTGAAGCATCGGTTCAGCTCACTCAAGAAGACATCGACCGTGGCTACATCTCGAACATCGCGGATGTCGGCGCTACCGACCCGAACGATGACGACGTTCCGGCTACCACCAACGAAGTCATCGTCACGACTGTTCAGCCGCAACCGAGCATGACGGTCGTGAAGTCGGGCGCGATCGCTCTGACGGGTGAGAACGGCGTTGGCGACACCGTGGACTTCGAATTCGAGGTTCGCAACACCGGTAACGTCACGATCGGTTCGATCGTCGTCACCGACCCGCTCCCTGGAATGACCACCCCTGACGTGCAGTGGCCGACCGCGATAGAAACTCTCGCACCGAACGAGACGGTAACCGCAACGGCGAGCTACGACATCCGTCAGTCGGATGTTGACCGCGGCTTCGTAGAAAACACGGCGAGCGCTACGGCAGTTCCGGTGCGCGGCGATCCGATCGCGGCCACCTCGAACACGGTCGAGGTTCCCACGGAGGCTCCGAGCGTTGTGGTTTCTGTCACCAACACCGGTGCGCTGACGAACCCGGGCCCGGCTGTGGAAGGCGACACTGTCACCTGGAACTACAGCTTCACGAGTACGAGCAACGTGACGCTCTCGGGCGTTGAGCTGAGCGACTTCACCGGCTCGTTGCCCGCGGGCGATTACACCTGGCCCGGTGTCGTGGGCGTTCTTACTCCCGGCGACACGGTCACGGCAGTTCGCGTGCAAACGCTGACGCAGGCCGATATCGACTCGGGGGCTGTCTCAAGCGTCGTCACCGGTGAGGGAACTCCTCCCGTTGGTGCCGCGGCTAGCGCCACGGCTCCGGCAACCGTCGCTCTCGCGGCGGATGGTCTGCTGCAGGTAACGAAGTCGAGCGAGTTGGCTGTTGCGGGCGAGAACGGTCCGGGCGACACAATCAACTACACGATCGTGGTTACCAACATCGGAAACGTCACGCTGCGCACGGTGACCATCACCGACAGCATCGACAACGTCTCGATCAACTCGATCGTCTGGCCCGCCAACAGTGGCGTACTGGCTCCGGGGGAATCGGCGACGGCCAGTGCGACCTACGTTCTCGAACAGGATGACGTCGACCGCGGTTACGTCGACAACACGGCATCCGTCCGAGGCGTCACGCCGGGCGACGACCCGGTCACGGCGACCTCGAACGTCGACCGCGAGCTCACTGCGGTAGCTGACCCCAGCATCACGGCCGAGAAGTCGGGCGTCATGACCTCGGGTTCGGGCGAAGTCGGTTCTGAAATCACGTACAGCTTCATCGTGAAGAACACCGGAAACGTCACGCTGCGCCTCGTTGGCGTTCTCGATCCGCTGATTGAAGTTGTTCCCTCCGATCTCACCTTCCCCTCGGCCACCGGTATTCTCGGCCCAGGCCAGCAGGCTGTTGGTTCCGTCGTCTACACCGTCACTCAGGCGGACGTCGATAACGGCACCGTCGAGAACACGGCGACCGCGGTCGGCACTGCGCCCGATGGCAGTGAAGTGACTGGCGTCTCGAACACCGTGCTCAATCCGACCGACGAGGCTGCACCCTCCATCGTCACTTCCCACACCGCAGCGCTCGCGGCCGGGGCAACCGGCGTGCTCGGCGATGGCATGGACTACACCTTCACCATCACGAATGACGGAAACGTCACGCTCGATGGCGTGACACTCTCGAACACGATCCCGGGCCTCACCGGCTTCGTCTACACGTGGCCAGACCCGGCCGCTCCGGGCGTTCTCGCGCCGGGCGAAAGCGTCACCGTCACGGCGACCCGTCTTGTTGATCAGGCGGATGTCGACGCTGGCGAAGTACGCAACGTCGCGACCGGTGAGGGCAACTCTCCGGCCGCAACCGCCGTTGATGCTGACTCTGCGGTGACCATCGTTCCGCTCATCGAGGCGCTGTCGAGCGTTGACATTGCCAAGGCTGGCGAACCGCGTGCCGCGGGCGACCCCGTCGTGGTCGGTTCGTGGATCGACTACACCTTCACCGTCGAAAACACGGGCGAAACCACTCTGAGTGGTGTCACCGTCGCTGACCCGAAGGTTGGAACGACCGCGGTCGTTTACGGCGCTTGGCCCGCAGCGACCGGAGTTCTCGCTCCGGGCGAGTCGGTCACGGCAACCGCGAGCTACCAGGTCACGCAGGCTGAGTTCGATGCCGGTTCGGCGTCGAACACCGCAAACGTGACCTCGACGAATCCGGCGGGCGACGACGTGATCGACACGTCGAACACGGTTGTGGTGCCGACCGCTTCTGGCACTCCAGACATCGGCATCACGAAGACGCAGGTGCTCGAAGCGGGCGCCACCGGCATGGCCGGCGACACCGTGGAGTACAGCTTCGAGGTCACCAACACCGGTGATGTCACGCTGAACGGTGTCACGATCGCCGACGACCAGATCGATCTCAGCACGCTGACGATCACCTGGCCAGGCACTCCGGGCGTGCTCGCTCCGGGCCAGTCGGCAACGGCAACGGCGACCTACGTGCTCACTCAGGATGACGTGGATGCTGGCTCGATCAGTTCCGACGCTTCCACGGCGGGTACGCCGCCAGTGGGCGCTGTGGTGACGGCTACGGCCACCGGCTCAACGCCGATTGTCGAAGACCCGTCGATGACCATCACGAAGACGAGCTCGTTCGCGACCTTTGCCCAGCAGGGTGCCACCGTGAACTACGTCATCGAGGTCGTCAACACCGGTAACGTCACGCTCACCGCCGTCGTAATCAGCGATCCCAAGCCGGGTGTCTCCGCGCTCACCTACAACTGGCCGGGTACTCCTGGCGAGTTGGCTCCCGGTGAGTCGGTTACCGCCACGGCGACGTACGTGATTACTCAGGGTGACGTCGACGTTGAGCAGACCACTAACGTCGCAACGGTGAACGCTGATGCCCCGTCGGGCGCCATCGCGCCGGAAGAGGCGACCGACGTTCTCGCGATCCCGAATGTGCCGAACATTGCACTGACGATCTCGGGTGTGCTCGGGGCGGGCCAGCAGGGCTTCCCCGGCGACATCGTGATCTTCACGTACGTGGCAACCAACACGGGAACGCTGCCGCTGACGAACGTCTCGATTGCAGATCCGCGCTCCGGTCTCTCGGCCATGAACTACGGCGCGTGGCCGGGCGCGGTTGGGCAACTCGCTCCTGGTGAGTCGATTACGGCAACGGCGACCTACGTCATCCGTGAAAGCGATGCCGGAACGACGCTGTACGAAACGGCAACGGTCACCAGCACCGAGCTCAACTCGGGTGACCCGGTCGTCGCCACCGCACAGACAAGTTTGCAGCTACCTACCAAGGCGCTCTCTTACACTGGGTCAGACCCCCGAGGAACCCTCGCAACTGGCGTGGGCACCCTGCTCCTGGGCCTCGCACTGATCCTGCTCGCCCGCAGAAGACAACGACAGGAAAATTCATGAAGCTCCGCACACGACTGACCGCTACCGCTGTTCCTCTTGCGATTCTCGCGCTCACGCTGGCGGGATGCACCAACGGCACTGAGGAACAGCCCGACGCAGCCGAAAGCTCGGCAGCGGCAGAGCAGACCCCCGGGGTAACTGACATCACGGATGCTCCTGGCACTGGCGAAAACCTCGAAGGTGCTCTTGCTGATTCCACGGTTGAACAGTGCGAGCGCGACGGCGACGAGTGGATTGTGAACGGGTCGGTAACGAACTCGACTGATGCGAGCGCCACCTACCGCATCTATGTCTCACTCCTCAACGGCGCCAATGACACTCGTGCTCTCACCCAGGTGGATGTCGACGCAACGGAGCCCGGCGCGACCACCGACTGGGAGACTGTCATTCCTGTCGCCGAAGACGAGCTCACCTGCGTGCTGCGCGTCGAGCGCTACGAAGGCTAGTCGCGCGGGGTCGCCTGACGCCGCAGTGCCGGAGCGTGCGTTGCCGCTGCGAGGCGGTACTCACGCTGGGCCGCCGACGACTATCGTGGAATCGTGACTGAACCGAACCCCAGCGTCGAGCTGTCGACCTACGGCGTCGGGCCTTGGCAGGGCGAATTGCCCACCGAACCCCACTACGACCCTGTGCTGCTCGAACGCGGCGATAGCCGCAACGTTATCGACCGGTATCGCTACTGGAACATGGAAGCGATCGTCGCCGATCTCGACGTGACACGTCATCCGTTCCACGTTGCCATCGAGAACTGGCAGCACGACATGAACATTGGGTCCATCGTGCGCAGCGCCAACGCGTTCGGCGCCGACACCGTGCACATCATTGGGCGGCGGCGCTGGAACAAACGCGGCGCCATGGTCACCGACCGCTACCAGCACGTGCTGCATCATCCGGATGTCGCAGCCTTTGTGGAGTGGACTCAAGCCAACGACCTGCCGATCATTGCGATCGACAACGTGCCCGGCAGTGTCATCATCGAAACGTACGACATGCCGAAGCGCTGCGTATTGCTCTTCGGCCAGGAGGGCCCCGGGCTCTCTCCCGAAGCGATCGATGCCGCCACGGATATCGTGGAGATCAGCCAGTTCGGTTCGACCCGTTCGATCAATGCTTCCGCCGCGGCCGCCGTAGCGATGCACAACTGGATCACTCAGCACGTCAGCTTCACGAAGTAGGCCCGCGCGACTCGATCGGGCCCACTTCGCTTTGCCGTTAGTCCCTTACGACTACCGCGACGGGCGCGATGATCATTCGGTGGTGTCCGGCAACTCGTGATTCACCGGTCACCGTGAGCGATAGCCCGTCCGTTGCGGTGTCGCTTGACGTTCCGACGCTGAAGATCAGCTCGCCCGGCTCGACAATGCGCTTCATCTCGATGCCGGTGTAGGCGCTGAGCTCAGGGCTGATCGTGAACGAGACGTGCGCCGTTTCGCCCGGTTCGAGGGAAACGCGCGCGAAACCGACGAGCTTCTGAACCGGTCGAGCCACGGTAGCAACGGGGTCGGAAAGGTAGACCTGAACGGTCTCGGAGCCGGCGGACGCGCCCGTGTTCTTCACGTCGACGGACACTGTGGTCGCGCCGTCGATGTCGACCGTCTCATCGGCGAGCACAGCCGGGGAGAGCGAAAACGTGGTGTAGCTGAGCCCGTGACCGAACGCGAATGCCGGTGAGGTGGACTGGTTGGAGATCTTGTCGATAGTGCGGGTGAGTGGCGCTCCCAGGTAGAGGTGTTGTCCGCCGCCCGTCGTGAGGGGAATCTGAACGGGGAGCTTTCCCCCGGGGTTCACGCGACCGCTGAGCACGCCAACAATTGCGCCGGCACCTTCTTCGCCCGGGATGAAGGATTGAACCGCAGTGCGCACGCGATCACCGTACGTGAAGGCGTAGGGGCGCCCGCTGTTGGTGACTAGAATTACTGAAGCTCCGGTGTCGAGCACCGCATTCACGAGTGCTGCCTGCGTGCCGGGGAGCGCGAGATCGACGGCGTCGCATCCCTCACCAGAGGTTCCGCGCCCAAACATTCCGGGCAGGTCGCCCACCGTCAGAATGACCACGTCTGCGTCCCGTGCCAGTTCAACGGCTCGCTCGAGGTTGCCCGTCTCCGGGCCGAGAATGCTGGCGCCAGCCTCGTGGGTGACGGTCGAGTGGGGGAACTCGGCGCTCAGGGCGTCAAGGAACGACGGCACCTCGATGCCCAGTCCGAACTGCGGGTAGCGCGGCAGTACGTGCACGGGATAGGAGTAACACCCGAGCAGTGTTCGAGGATCGGCAGCCATGGGGCCAAGCACGGCAATGCGCCCGGAGAACTCGGGGGCGAGGGGGAGCAGGTTGTCATCGTTGCGCAGCAGCACGATGGATGCTTCGGCCACAGTGCGCGCAAGGGCTCGGTTGTCAGCGGAGTCGAGGTCGATGACCCGACCGCCCGTTTCGGGGTTTTCGTCAAGGAGACCCAGCTGTGCTTTCTGCAGCAGCACGCGATGAACCGCGCGATCGACAAGAGCTTCGTCCATCTCTCCGGAGCGCACCGCTTCGACGAGGGGAGGGAAGCACATACCGTTGGGGAGCTCGACATCCATGCCGGCCGCGAGCGACAGCGCGCCAGCAGAAGCGGCGTCAGCGGCAACCCCGTGAGCGCTGGCGAGGAAAGCGATGGCCCAGTAGTCAGAGATGACCGTTCCGGTGAAACCCCACTCGTCGCGAAGGAGTTCGGTGAGTAACGCTCGATCAGCGGCAATGGGAACGCCGTCAATATCGCTGTACGAGTTCATGACCGAGCGCACGCCGCTGTCACGCACCGCAACCTCGAACGGCACCAGCATGACATCCGCGATCTCACGCGGACCCGCCGAGACGGGGGCGTGATTGCGCCCCGAGGCTGACGCCGAGTAGGCCACGAAGTGCTTCAACGTGGCGATGAGGCCACTGGCCTCCAAACCGCTGGTGTACGCGGAACCGACGGCGGCCACGAGTACCGGGTCTTCGCCGATCGTTTCCTCAACGCGACCCCAGCGGTAGTCGCGCACGACATCCAATACCGGTGAGAGGCCCTGATGTATCCCGAGAGCCCGAAGGTCGGCGCCGATCGTTTCGCCCACCTTCCTGGCAAGAGCGGGATCGAAGGTTGCTCCCCAGGCGAGCGGAGCCGGGTAGACCGTCGCCCCCAATGAGTTGACGCCAGTGAGGCACTCTTCGTGGGCAATAACGGGGATGCCGAGCCGCGAAGCATCCACGACCAGTTGTTGCTTTTCTTTCAGCCGTTGAGTGACCTCGGAAACCGTTCCCGGCTCAGTGCCAATGACGCGGGTGAAGTGGCCGAGCCCAAGCGGGGCAACCTGATCGAACGGCGGGCGGGTGGCACCGAGAGTGTCTTGCATCGGGGCAACGACTTCGCCGGCACCACGCTTGTCAAACCAATAGCCGACGAGTTGTGCGACCTTTTCTTCGAGCGTCATTTCCTCCAGTGCCGCGGTTGCGCGCTGCTCATCAGAGAGCGAGGTGTCATGCCAAGCCGCGGAGCGTGTGGGGGAAGAAACGGAGGAGGTCGTCAAGAGTTGTTCCTGTCTAAAGGCGGTGCCGTTGATTCACGGACGACGAGGCGGGTAGCGAGTTCGATGTGGTGGGAGTCAAGATGCTCACCGGCGGCGAGCTGCTGCACGGTGCGAAGAGCCACCCTGCCGATGTCCTGCAACGGCTGATAAACGCAGGTCAGCGGGGGATTCGCCCACGACGCCACATAAGTGTCGTCATAGCCGACAAGGCTCAGGTGCTCGGGAACGCGGATGTCTAGCTGGCGCGCCGCTTCTAGTACGCCCATCGCTTGCGCATCACTCGAGGCGACAATGGCGGTGGGGCGATCGGTGCGACTGAGCAACTCGTGAGCAACGCGTTCAGCGGCATCGTGATCGAAGCTCGTGTGGGTGATGAAATCATCCGGGACGGCTATTCCGGCGGCATCCGCTGCGGACCGAAAGCCATCGACGCGGGCGCGGGCGCTGAGCGATTCAGCCGGGCCGCCAATGATCGCAATGTTTCGGTGGCCGAGGCCAATGAGGTGCTCCGTCGCGCTGCGGCCCCCGATCCAGTTGGTGGAGCCTACCGAAGCGACCGACGACTCATCCATGCGAAGGGGGTCGATGAGTACGATCGGGAAAGCTGATCGAGAGATCGCTTGATGGGTTGGCTCTGACATATCGACCGTGAGGATGATGGCGCCCACCCGCCCCGATCGATTGAGTCGGCGAATCACCTCCTGATCGGATTTGTGGGGACTAGGGCGAAATCGGCCAACGACTACATCAATTCCAGCCTCTTCGGCAGCGAGGGTGACGCCGCGCAAAATTTCCATGGCGTACGGACTGGTGAGTTTGTCGACGAGAAATTCGATCGTCGGGGCTGCGGCCGCGCCGCGCGGGCGACCGGCACCGTACCCGGTCGCTTCGATGGCGACTTCGATTCGGGCGCGCGTGGATGCCGCGACGTCGCTACGGCCGTTGAGCGCTTTTGAGGCGGTAGCGATAGAAACGCCGGCATGCTGCGCGACGTCATTCAGCGTTGGCCGCTGTGCTTTCGTGCTTTCCATGGTGCTCCTAGTCCCGAGATCGAAAGACTATCCAAGAACTCGAAAACTTTCAATAATTCGCTCACATAATTTTGCTGCACTCGGCAACAAATATTTGACAGTACCCGCTTTCTCGCCATAGTGTGACTCTCGAGACACCGAAAGTGCTTCGAAACATTTTCGACAAACAACTCAACGAAGAGAATTGGGACACATATGTTGCGGGCCAAAAAACAAAGATTTATGACTGGCGTTGCGGTGCTAACAGCGGGAGTTCTCGCGCTCACCGGATGCAGCGGCTCCGGTAGCGACGGCGGCTCTTCGACGGCAGTCGTCTGGGGCGTAGAGGGCGGGCAGTCAGCCTCCTACGAAGCAGCGGTTGATCGTTGGAACGAAACCAACCCCGACAGGCCTATCGAACTTCAGATGTTCGGAAACGACGGCTACTCCGACAAGCTCCGCATCGCTCTCGGAGCAGGTCAAGGGCCCGACTTGATGTTCGGCTGGGGCGGCGGAGTGCTCGAGGGCTACGTCGACGCCGGCTACATCGATCCCATCGAAGATCCCGAGATCACCGACCGTTATCTCGATGCCGTGAACGACAACGCCACCTTCGATGGCGCGGTCTATGGTGCTGCCATCAACAACATCCAGCCCGTTGTCATCCTGTACAACAAGGCTGTATTCGAAGAAGTGGGAGCTACTCCTCCCGAATCATGGGACGACCTGATGGATCTCGTTCCGGTCTTCAACGACGCCGGCGTCGCGCCGATCGCGCTGGCTGGAGCGAGCAAATGGCCGCAGCTGCCGTACATCTCGTACCTGGTCGATCGAATCGGTGGCCCTGAGGTCTTCGACGCGATTGTCGCTAATGAGCCCGACGCCTGGTCAGATCCCGCTATCGCGGAATCGATCGACATGATTCAGGACCTCGTCAAGGCTGATGGCTTCAACTCAGACTTTGCCGCACTCGACTACGGAAGTGGAGCTGCGGATGCACTGCTCTACACCGGCAAGGCCGCAATGATGGTCGCTCTTTCTCAGGCCTACTCAAACATTCAGACCAAGGCCCCTGATTTCGTCGACAGCGGCGATCTGGGCTACGTCACCTTCCCCACTGTCGGCTCAGGTTCGGGAGACACCACAGACCTCGTCGGAAACCCGTCGAACTACTGGTCGGTAGCGTCAGCGGCGACAGACGCTAATAAAGCGACTGTCACTGACTTCCTGGCGACCGAAGTGATGAACGACGCCTACATTGGTGAGGTCCTTGAGCGCTCTGCCGTTCCCGGGGTAAGCGACGCGAAAGACCTGATTGACCAGCGCGACGACGCCGACTTCCAGTCGTTCGTCTTCGATCTGTCGGATGACGCTGCGAACTTCCAGCTCTCCTGGGACCAAGCACTATCACCCGCTCAGGGCGCCGAACTCACGGTTCAGCTCGACCGAGTGTTCCTGCAGGAAATCGACGCCGACGAGTTCATGCAGCTCATGAACGCGACAATCAAGTGACGACCGTAACAACGACGACGGGGGGCATCCGTGCTCCCCGTCGTGGGTCGGCGCTCGCGGCTAGACAACGGTCGGGCGGGCCGTCACTCTGGTTCCTTCTTCCCGCAGCGCTCCTGTTCGGTGGCTTCGCCATCCTGCCGTTGCTGGGAGCAGTAGTTCTGTCGTTCACGCAGTGGAGCGGGCTCGGCACGCCGCAGTGGCTGGGAGCCGACAACTGGCTCTGGTTCGTCACAGACCCAGTGACCTACACGACGCTCGGCATCACGTTCGCCGTGATGTTCGGCAGCCTGCTTGTTCAGGGCCCGATCAGCATGCTTCTTGGCGTCTGGATCGCGCGCTCGGGAGGGTTCCGATCCTTCGCCGGACTCATCTTCTTTGTCCCGCTTCTGCTCTCGTCTGCGGCGGTAGCGCTCGCCTACAAGAACCTGCTTGACCCTAACTTCGGACTCTCCACGCAAGACGGCTTCGGATGGCTCGCGCATAACTGGCTCGGAGATAAAAACACGGTGCTCATCATGGTGATTCTGGTGATCGCGTGGCACTTCGTTCCCCTTCACACGCTGCTGTACCAGGGCGGTGTGCGTCAGATCCCCGCTTCGCTTTATGAGGCGGCATCGATCGACGGCGCCGGCAAAATCATGCAGTTCTTCACGATCACCGTTCCGCAGTTGAAGTACACCATCGTGACGTCATCCACGCTGATCGTGGTGGGATCGTTGACCTACTTCGACCTCATCTTCGTGATGACAGCCGGTGGGCCGGGATACGCGACACGCGTGCTGCCGCTGCACATGTACCTCACCGGGTTCCGCTCGGCAGAGATGGGCAAGGCAAGCGTGATTGCCACGGTTCTCGTGCTGATTGGGCTTGTGCTTTCGCTTGCGCTGACGCGCTGGAGCGGGTTCTCGAAAATGAAGAGTCAACAGGAGGGAATGTAATGAGTACCACCACTTCAGTGGATCCCGTGCGGGTCACTGCACCTCCCGTTACTGCACCGCCGACTAAGTCTGCGCCCGTGCGCCGGCGGCCATCGTTGTTCAGTAAGCACACCAACATTCCTGGCGGTCTGGGTGGCGCGCTCTGGCTGATTATCGTTGTCATCCCTCTCTATTGGGTTCTGACCACTAGTTTCCGCAGCAGCACTACCTTCTTCTCCGACGCACCGTTGTCGCTTCCCTCCGAGCCGACGCTCGCCAACTATGTCAAGGTCTTCGACTCGGGATTCTTCGGGTACTTTACGAACTCGGTCATCGTGACGATTGCAGCCGTCATTATCGCCGTGTTCGTCTCGCTCCTGGCGGCGTACACAATTGCGCGAAATACCCACGTCGTGTCACGGACTGCATTTTCGCTGGTATTGCTCGGCCTCGCCGTTCCGCTCCAAGCGGCAATCATCCCTATCTTCTACATGCTTTCTCAGATGGGGCTTTACGACACTTTGCTGGCCCTGATCATTCCGTCAGCCGCCTTCGCAATTCCGATCACCGTGGTCATCCTGGTGAACTTTCTCCGGGATATCCCCGGTGAGCTGTTCGAGTCGATGCGTCTCGATGGCGCCACCGACTGGACGATGCTGTGGAAGCTTGTGCTTCCGCTGTCGCGTCCGGCCTTGATTACGGTCGGCATCTATAACGCTCTGGGTGTCTGGAACGGATTTCTCTTTCCGCTCGTGCTCACTCAAAGCCCATCCGTGCGGGTTCTTCCGCTTGCGCTCTGGAGCTTTCAGAGCGAACTCACGGTGGACGTTCCCGGGATTATGGCCGCAGTGGTCATGTCGATGATCCCGATCTTGACCTTGTACATCTTCGGGCGTCGACAGCTCGTTGCAGGCTTGACGGCGGGATTCGGAAAATGAGCGACAATTCATCAACAGATTCAACGTACGCCTCGAGCGCATCGTGGCCCATTGCCGCTGCGATGCTCCCCTTCGCAGCGAGTCAGGATGCTAGCCCCGAGGCGTGGTTCGATCAGCTCGCCCAGGTGGCATTCGAAGGTATCGATAGCGTCGACGTCACCGACAACTGGGTGCAGGCGGGCGATCTTTCGTCGGCACGACTCGAGGAACTGTCGGCCGTTATTGCAGAAGCTCACCTTCGACCGATTGCAATCTCAGCAATACGACGAAGCGTGATCGACCCGGTGGCTGGCGACGACAACCTCGCCTACAGCCATCGCACCCTCGACGCTGCTGCCAAGCTTGGCATCCCGCTGGTGAGTTTCGGGCTGCACCGACCACTCTTGCCAGGACAAAAGACTTCGCAGTGGTTCTGGACCGAACCCGGGCCGGTTGACGATCAAGACGACGCGACCTGGGATCTCGCGACCACGCGCATCCGCGAACTCGGCACGCACGCCGCCGACCTCGGAATCGCAGTCTCGCTGGAGATGTATGAAGACACGCTGATCGGCACTGTCGATGGCGGCCTTCGACTCGTCGAGTCGGTAGGCCTCTCCAACGTCGGCCTTAACCCCGACCTTGGCAACATGTACCGACTGCATCGCGATATCGAGGACTTTCTCGAAGCAAGCGCGCGCTGCGCCCCGGTGTCTAACTACTGGCACGTCAAGAACTATTTTCGAGACGAAGATCGCGAGCGTGGCTTCGTCACCACGGTGCCCGCGCCCATGGAGTTCGGCTCGATGAACTACCGGGCCGCCATCGCTGCGGCGATCGCTGCGGGTTTCGCGGCACCGTTCTGTGTCGAGCACTACGGCGGTGATGGCCTGTCTGTCGCGGCCCGCAACGCAGACTACGTGCGCCGCATGATTGCGGTCGCACTCGGAGAAGCACGCACCGCCGTGCGCGGATTGGAGAGCTGACAATGACAAACGTGACGGTAATCGGACTCGGCGCGATGGGGCTGCCGATGGCAACCCACTTGACTAAATCCTTCGACGTGAAGGTGTACGACATCAACCCTGTTGCGCTCAACAAAGCCGCAGCGGCCGGGGCTACACCGGCGTCGTCACTCGAACAGGCAGCGGATGGTGCCGACGTCGTCGTACTGATCGTTCGCGATGCAGCACAGCTTCAGTCCGCATTGTTTGGAACCGGCGGAGTTGTGGACGGGCTAGCGCCCGGATCAGTCGTAGTCATCACATCGACTGTCGGCGAAACCGCCCTAGTGCGCGCTGCCGACCTTCTGCACGCACGGGGCATCCTCTGCGTAGACGCCGCCCTTTCCGGTGGCCCGGTTCGGGCAGAAACCGGCGACCTCCTGATCATGGTCGGTGGCTCGCCTGAGGCACGGTCGGTAACCCAGCCGGTACTCGATGCGCTCGGTTCGACCGTGTGCGTCGTGGGCGACAAAGTTGGCCAAGGCCAGCAGCTTAAGGCCGTCAATCAGCTTTTGTGCGGCATCCACACTGCCGCTGCGGCAGAAGCCCTTGCCCTGGCGCATCAGCTCGGTCTTGACCTCGACATGGTTATTGACGTTCTTGGCGCGGGCGCTGCCGCCTCGTTCATGTTCGCCGACCGTGGTCCGCGTATTGCGCAGCAGCTACGCGGGGAAACCCCGCCGTTGCGTTCGCGACTCGACGTGATCGGCAAAGACATGGGTATTGTCGGCGACGTTGCCCGCGAGCGGAAAGTCAGCGTTCCGTTGGCGAGCGCGGCGGAGCAGCTGTATCGCATGGGCGAAGCAGCGGGACTTGCTGCAGAAGACGACTCGATCATCAGCACTCTTTTTGCTGCGAGCGACAAATGACCGTTCTTTTCAACGACCCTTCAGACTTTGCCGAGGATGCTCTCGACGGCTTTGTAGAGCTCTATGCCGATCGCCTGTCAGGAGTACCCGGTGGTGTGGTCGCGCATCGCCGCGGTGAGCCCAAGGTTGCTGTTGTTATCGGTGGCGGATCGGGCCACTACCCGGCATTCGCCGGTCTTGTTGGCCCCGGCTTTGCGACCGGTGCCGTTGTCGGCAACATCTTCACCTCCCCGTCGGCCGCACAGGTGTATTCGGTAGCGAAGGCTGCGAATGAGGGCCGTGGTGTGGTTTTGAGCTTCGGCAACTACGCCGGAGACGTGATGAACTTTGGAATCGCGGCTGAGCGTCTGCGCAGCGAAGGAATCGATACGCGGGTTGTGCTCGTGACGGATGACGTGGGCTCATCGCCCGACGCGGATCAACGCCGTGGAATTGCCGGCGACTTTACGGTCTTCAAAGTGATGGGTGCTGCCGCAGCGGAAGGACTCTCACTCGACGAGGTTGAGCGTCTTGGCCGGGCTGCGAACGACTCCACTCGCTCACTCGGTGTTGCATTCTCTGGATGCACGATGCCGGGTTCAGCCGAGCCGCTGTTCTCCATCCCGTCCGGCTCGATGAGCGTTGGGCTCGGAATCCATGGCGAACCAGGGGTGCGCGACGTTCCGCGGCTCACCGCCGATGAACTTGCTCGATTGCTTCTCGATGGTGTTCTGAGCGAACGGCCTGTCGGAGACTCGACCCGCGTCGCTGTCATCCTCAACGGGTTGGGAACGACGAAGTATGAAGAACTCTTCGTCGTGTGGAAGGCGCTTTCGCGATTGCTGAAGGATGCTGGTTTAGCGGCAGTAGGAGTTGAGGTCGGAGAACTCGTAACGAGCCTCGACATGGGCGGCTGTTCGCTCACCCTGATGTGGCTCGATGAAGAACTCGAGCGCACCTGGACTGCTGACGCTTACACTCCGGCGTACCGAAAGATCAGCGCGGGCCTCGACAAGCTGACCCCGGTCGAGCCGGGAGCAGCATCGATCGCTCAGGCCTCCGCCCCAGAATCTACGGAAGCATCGCGGGCGCTGATGCCCCTGCTGGTGGCTGCAGTCTCGACCGTTCGCGCTGTCCTGCACGACAACGCTGTCGAGTTGGGCGACATCGATGCGGTCGCAGGTGACGGGGATCACGGCCGCGGAATGGTCAAGGGTATTGACGCCGCTGCAGGAATCGTCGACAACTCAACGTCGGGAGGCGTTGCCGGGAACCTCCGCCAAGCCGGGCGCGAGTGGGCCACACGCGCCGGCGGAACCTCCGGAGTTCTCTGGGGTGCCGGCCTTGAAGCCGCAGCGGAAGCGATTCGCGATGACCGTCTTGAGTACGACGCCACTGTCGTAACGGACGCTGCCGAGGCATTCCTCGAGGCTATTCAGCAATTAGGCGGAGCTGAGGTGGGCGACAAGACATTCGTCGACGCGCTCGTGCCGTTCATCCACACTCTCAAGCGCGACGTAGACCGCGGTGAGGAGCTCAGCGCTGCCTGGAGTAACGCGGCCGATGCTGCAGCACTAGCAGCAGCAGCCACAGAGAGCCTGACGCCCAAGAAGGGCCGGGCTCGACCACTCGCCGAGCGCAGCATCGGAACACCCGACGCTGGCGCAACCTCATTCGCGTTGATCGTTGGAGCACTCGCTCAACCCCGCACAGCCTGGAAGGCAGATTCATGAGCACTACGACCCCGCTGATCCGCGTCGTTATCGGTAGCGACGACGCCGGATTCGAGTACAAAGAGATATTGAAGGCGGATCTCGAAGCCGATCCGCGTGTAGCCTCCGTCGTCGACGTCGGAGTCTCCGAAAGCGAATCCACGGCGTATCCGCACATTGCAGTGGATGCCGCTCGCCTAGTTGCCGCTGGCGAAGCCGATCGCGCTCTCCTCGTGTGCGGCACTGGTCTTGGCGTCGCGATCGCCGCCAACAAAGTGGAAGGGATCCGTGCGGTGACTGCCCACGATTCTTTCTCTGTGGAGCGAAGCGTTTTGTCGAATAATGCCCAAGTGCTGTGCTTCGGTCAGCGCGTTGTCGGGCTTGAACTCGCACGACGCCTGGCGCGGGAATGGCTCGGCTACACCTTCGACTCGTCGAGTGCCTCCGCCGAAAAGGTCGCAGAGATCGAACGCTACGAACTGCGTCCCTCTGTCTGATTAGCGGTTTCCCGCACATCCGCCACTCGCCTCCCGGGCTCGGCGGCACAACTAAAGGAGTCGGTTCGAGTGGGAATCGCAGCAACGAGATTAACGGTCGGGGTGGCCACGCCCCTCAGCGAAGAACTGTGTGCGCTGATCGAATCGTTGGAACCGCGCGTGCAACTGATTCGCGACCAGTCGTTGTTGCCTCCGATGCGATTTACGGCGGACTACGCGGGCGATCCTGACTTTCGTCGCACAGCGCAGCAGCAGTCGCAGTTTATGCAACTGCTCAACTCTGCCGACGCCCTCTACGGAATCCCCGATCTGTCGACGCCTCTGCTGAAAGAGGTCGTGCAGCAGAATGACCGTCTTCGCTGGGTTCAGACGATGGCGGCGGGCGGTGGAGCTCAGATTCGAGAAGCGGGCTTCACGCGGCACGAGCTCGATCGGGTGGCGTTCACCACCTCCGCGGGAGTGCATGGCGGGCCGCTCGCGGAATTTGCGTTATTCGGGTTGCTGGCCGCGAGCAAGTCGCTCCCTCGGCTGCTTCGGCAGAGCCAGGCACACGAGTGGAGCGAGCGGTGGCCGATGGCGCAGCTCAGCGACCACACGATACTGCTGCTCGGACTCGGCGGGATCGGATCGGCGCTCGCCGAAAAGTTGAGTGCGCTCGGCGTCCATGTCATCGGGATGAGCCGCCGCGGCGAGATGGTTCCCGGAGTCGCCGAGATCATCGAACCGCACAACCTGCCCGCGGCGATCCAACGCGCCGACGGAATCGTGGTGTCGTTGCCAGGCACGCCCCACACCGAAAAGCTCGTCGACGCCGAATTTTTCACAATGGTTAAGCCCGGTGTCACTGTGGTCAACGTGGGGCGCGGCAGCGTGATCGACGAACAGGCTCTCATCGCTGCGCTCGAAGACGGTCGTGTCGGCTTTGCGGCGCTCGACGTCGTAGAAACAGAACCTCTGGTGAAGTCGAGCCCGCTCTGGGAGATGGACAACGTGCTGCTGAGCCCGCACACTGCAGCGCTGAGCTACGCGCAGGAAGAGCAGATTGCGCGACTCTTCGCTCGAAATGCCAGCGCTTTCCTGGATGGTCGTCCCCTGCGCAACGTCGTCGACACGGTGCATTTCTACTAACGCTGCTCTCTCGGCGGCCGTCGCGATGCACAATGGAGTAATCAGCACGTCAGCTTCACGAAGTAGGGAACTATGACACAGCCCGCGAAAGTCACCATTATTGGCGCCGGAATCGTAGGGCTGTCAACGGCCTGGTTCTTGCAGGAGCGTGGCGTGGAGGTCACCGTGCTCGACCGCACGGGCGTTGCCGCTGGTGCTTCGCTCGGTAACGCCGGCTGGGTTGCTCCCGCACTGACACTTCCGCTGCCGGAGCCCTCGATCTTCAAGGTCGGCATCAAAGCGGTTATCGACCCCACCTCGCCCGTGTACGTTCCGGTCGCCGCCAACTCGACGCTGCTGCGCTTCCTCGCCGGCTTTGCGCGTCACTCGACGCCCAAGATGTGGCGCCGCAACATGGTCACGTTCGCCGAGATCAACAAGTGGAGTCTCGAATCCTTCGACCGGATGGAAGACGGCGGAGTCTCTGCAGCCCTCAAGCACGCCGACCCCTTCCTTGCTGCTTTCACTAATGAATCCGACCGCCGTGTCATCACCCACGAATTCGATGAGGTCGCGGCCGGCGGCGGTCACGTGAGCTTTGAGAAGATCACCGGCGACGAGCTGCGCGAGTTTGAGCCGAGCGTCTCGAAGCTCGTGACCCATGGGCTGCGCGTGGATGGCCAGCGTTTCATCAACCCTCCCTCGTTCATGGAGGTGCTGGCGGCATCAGTGCGCGCTCGCGGAGCCACGATCGTGGAAGGCGCGAAAGCGACCGGCATCCGCGACCTCGGTGCTGCCGGAGTTGCCGTTGATGTCGAGGGCCAGAACGCGGTACTCAGCAACGAAGTCGTCATCGCGACCGGAACCTGGCTTGGTGACCTCGCCCGCCAGTTCGGCGTGCGCCAAGTTGTGCAGTCGGGCCGCGGCTACAGCTTCAGCGTGAAGCCGCCTGTGATTCCGACACACCCGATCTACCTGCCCGCCCAACGCGTAGCCTGCACGCCCCTCGGGGATCGGCTGCGCGTGGGAGGCATGATGGAGTTCCGGTCGGTCGATGCGCCTGCCGATTCTCGTCGCATCCAAACCATCGTCAACGCGGCCAGCCCGATGTTCGACGGCGTCGACTGGGATGCCCGCGAAGAAGAGTGGGTCGGCTCGCGCCCCTGCACTCCCGACGGCCTACCGCTTGTCGGAGGCACGCGCTCGCCGCGCGTTCACGTCGCCGGCGGTCACGGCATGTGGGGCGTCACCCTCGGCCCGCTCACGGGCCGGATTCTCGCCGACTCGATCACGGGTGGCGACAAGCACCCGCTACTCGACGCTTTCGACCCACTGCGCTAGCGTTCGCCGTCGAGCTCGTCGAGCTCGTCGGGACTGCGCTGCTCCTCAGTACCGTGCACGGTGTCAGGTCCCCGTTCGGTCTCTGCCGAGGGTGAAGCTTCAGCGTCGCACTCGGGCACGGGCTGTGACTCGGGCTGTGGACGTCGCGGGCTGGCGTCGGCTTCACGCACCCGATCGACCAGCTCTCGCCAGGGGCCCACGAGCTGCTGCTCGGGGATGACGGCTTCGTGCGGTTCGCAGTGGATTTCATAGGTGTAGCGGTCGGGCATCGTGTTCTCGGTCGGATGCTCGTTCCACGGGATTTCGGAGATGAGCAGATACCACTGGTCGGGGTCCGGCTGCTCGTCGACAACGACAGCCCACTCCACGCGTCGGCCGAGGAGCCCTCCGCTTCGCCACACCTGTACCTTCACACGTGCATGCTATCCGGTTGTCGTGCGGGCGAACAGGGTGCGGTACCCGAGATCGTAGGCCTCCAGAGGCGAAAGGCGGGTGGAGCGAACAGCGCTGAACCCGACGAGCGCTGACACCGTGGGGGCTCAGCTCGCAGCGGCTCAGGCTGCGGTCGGCACCACTCCAACGAGCGCCCAGCCTGAAACGACCGCGCGCTGCTCCTCAGAGCCGTCACCGAAGCGCGCAATCGCCGCAGCGATGGTGGCAGCAGCGAACTCCGAGAACTCGCTGCGAGGTGTGAGCGAGCCGTTCGTGAGGGTGTCGAACCAGATCTGACCGGCGCGCTCCCAGGCGAAACCGCCGAGCGTATCGGCGGCGCTCCAGAAGGCGCGGTTGGGGATGCCCGAGTTGAGGTGCACGCCACCGTTGTCTTCTTGCGTCACGATGAAGTCATCCCAGTGTGCCGGCTGCGGGTCTTTGCCCAGCACATCGTCGTCATAAGCGGTGCCTGGCTCTTTGAGCGAGCGCAGGGCATTGCCCTCGACCTCGTCAGTGAAGATTCCTTCGCCGACGAGCCACGATGCTTCGCCTGCGGTCTGGCCCCACGCATACTGCTCTACGAGCGCGCCGAAGACATCGGAGACGTGCTCGTTGAGAGCACCACTCTGCCCCCGGTAGACGAGGCCAGCGGTGAACTCGGTGACTCCGTGCGCGAGTTCGTGGCCAATGACGCTGAGCGAGCGAGTGAAGCCGGTGAAGACCTCGCCATCACCATCACCGAAGACCATACGGCTGCCATCCCAGAAGGCGTTGTCGTACTCCTTACCGAAGTGCACGGTCGCTTCGAGCGGCGCCGAGCGGTCGTCGATCGAATCGCGCTCGAACACCTCCCAGAACAGGGCGAAGGTGTGGCCAAGACCGTCGTACGCTTCTGAGACAGAGGAGTCGCCCGTCTCGGGCTCGCCCTCTGACCGCACGAGCACGCCGGGCAGTGTCTCGCCCGTTTGCGCATCCGAGATCGCCCGGCTGACGGTGCCGCGCGCAACGGCGGTCTCGTCGGGGCGCAGTGACCGCGGCGGGAGCATGTGTTCGTGGCGACCATGATCGAGGTGGTCGTGCCCGATGTCGGTGAGGGAGCGCCGCGCAGCCTGCGCAGCTCGCTCAAAGCGGGGGTCGTCGAGCGTCGCGATTCGCGACAGCAAAAACGGGGGCACGATCGCGCACCGGGCGCGAGGCGATTCAGCGGGGGAAACGGGGGAGTTCGGCATCCGGAACATGCTTCATGCTGACACGAACCACCGACGCTGGCGACGAACACTCACGATTCTCACGGAGTCCCCAGCAACGCCGCCACGCAAGAAATCGCTACGACAAGCACAAGACTGCTCTCGGGTAGACTGAGGTGTAATCCCCCCACTTCTTCGAAGGGATCCACCATGCCAGCAATCGTCATCATCGGCGCCCAATGGGGCGACGAGGGCAAGGGAAAAGCAACCGACCTCCTCGGTAGCCGCATCGACTATGTCGTCAAATTCAACGGCGGAAACAACGCCGGACACACGGTCGTGATCGGTGATGAAAAGTACGCTCTTCACCTTCTGCCGTCGGGCATCCTCACTGAAGGCGTCACCCCGATCATCTCCAACGGTGTCGTCATCGACGTCGAGGTGCTGTTCGAAGAGCTCGACGCTCTCATCGCCCGCGGCGTTGACGTGTCGAAGCTGCTGGTGAGCGCCAACGCGCACGTGATCACCAACTACCACCGCACCCTCGACAAG
The DNA here is from genome assembly GCF_015864665.1 of Salinibacterium sp. SWN167. Lineage (GTDB taxonomy): Bacteria > Actinomycetota > Actinomycetes > Actinomycetales > Microbacteriaceae > Rhodoglobus. The sequence goes on from NZ_JADYWU010000001.1 coordinate 499,926, forward strand.
GTGACGGAACGCTTCCTCGGCAAGCGTCAGATCGGTACGACCGGTCGCGGAATTGGTCCGGCGTATGCCGACAAGATCAACCGTGTCGGCATCCGGATTCAAGACCTCTTTGACGAGAACATTCTTCGTCAAAAGGTCGAGGGCGCTCTCGACCAGAAGAACCACCTGCTCGTGAAGGTCTACAATCGTCGCGCAATCGAGGTTGAAGAGATCGTCACCGAACTGCTCAGCTATGCCGACCGTTTGCGCCCCATGGTCGCCGACACCGGTCTGCTGCTGAACAAGGCACTCGACGACGGCGAGATTGTGCTCTTCGAGGGTGGCCAGGCCACGATGCTGGATGTTGACCACGGCACATACCCGTTCGTCACGTCGTCCAACTCCACCTCCGGTGGCGCGGCTACCGGTTCGGGCGTTGCCCCCAACCGCCTCGAGCGCATCATCGGAATCGTCAAGGCCTACACAACCCGTGTCGGCGCTGGCCCGTTCCCGACCGAACTGCACGATGAGTCTGGCGAGTTCTTGCGTTCCCACGGTTTTGAGTTCGGAACCACCACCGGACGTCCGCGTCGCTGTGGTTGGTACGACGCTCCCATCGCCCGCTACACGGCGCGCGTGAACGGTGTCACCGACTTCGTGCTCACCAAGCTCGACGTGCTCACTGGCCTCAAGACGATTCCTGTCTGTGTCGCGTATGACGTTGACGGTGTGCGCTTCGACGAGATGCCGGTATCGCAGTCCGACTTCCACCACTCGGTGCCGATCTACGAAGAGTTCCCCGGCTGGGACGAAGACATCACCGGCGCACGCACCTTCGAAGACCTGCCCAAGAACGCGCAAGACTACGTGCTCGCCATTGAAGCAATGAGCGGCGCCCGCATGTCAGCCATCGGCGTTGGCCCCGGCCGCGACGAAATCATCGTTCGTCACGACCTCGTCGACTAAGCCTCGACACCTAGTTCGCTCTCAAGCGGCACGCATCGGAGAGATCCGGGGCGTGCCGCTTCTGCGTTGGCGGATGGAGCGGATGACGTGCCGAGGGAGAGCCAATCGGGGATTGCTGGACTGAAAGGCCGTATTCGGTGGGTGAAAGTCCGAAAAGCGCGGGCGTGGGGGCTCCGCAGGGTGGGAGTATTTGTGAGTGACCGTAACGCGCCCGCAGCCCCGCATCCTTCAAGGATCCTTCGTCTCCGTTGAACCCCTGACCGAAGAGCACCTCGCTGACCTCTGGTCTGCCCTCGGTGTGCCCCCGGTCTTTGCCGGCGGCTATGGTGGTGGCCCGGCTGGATTGCCCGCCGACGAAGCATCCTTCGTGGAATGGTTGCGCGCTGGCTACCTCGGTCACTCCGACCGGCTGCCGTTCGCGGTGCGCTTGAGTTCCGGCCCCGATGCCGGCCGTCTCGTGGGAATCAGCACCCTCGGTGACCTGGACGAAGCCAACGCTAACGCGCACATTGGCTGGACTGCCTACGCGCCGAGCGTGTGGGGCACCGCCGTGAACCCTGAAACGAAACTCCTGCTGCTCGGCTTCGCCTTCGACAACGGCTACAACCGGGTGCGGCTCCAAGCGGACTCCATCAATGCCCGTTCGCGCGCCGCGATCCTCAAGCTCGGCGCCACCTTCGAGGGCATCCAGCGCCAACACCTGCTGCGGGCCGACGGCTCATGGCGCGACACCGCCGTGTACTCCGTGATCGACAGCGACTGGCCGGGCGTGAAGGCCGGGCTGCTCGCGCGCCTTGACGGGGCTTCGATGCCCAGCGTTGGTGCTGCGACGGGACCTGTTGCGGTGGATGCTGGCGCGGCGGATACGGGTGCAGTGCCCAGCGCGACCTCCCGTGATGCTGCCGAGCAGGAGCCGCGCGCGTGAGCGCCCCCGTTGCTCCCGCTGGCCGGGTCGAAAAGCATGACACGGCATCCCCGATCGGAACCTGGTTGCGCTTTGCCGGGGCAGGGCTCGTGTGGGGCTCGAGCTTTCTCTTCATCAAGGTGGCTCTGGATGGCGTGAGCTTCGGCCAGGTCGCCTGGAGCCGGGCGGTGCTCGGCGCCCTCGCGCTCGTCGTGGTGTTCGCGGTTAGCCGCCGCAAGCTGCCGCGCAAACCGATCGTCTGGGCCCACTTCACGGTGCTCGCGTTCCTCTTTGCGGTGTTCCCGTACCTACTCTTCGCGTGGGCGGAGCAATACGTGAGTTCGGGCCTCGCGAGCATCTACAACGCCACAACGCCCATCATGACGGCGATCTTTGCGACCCTCGTATTTCGAGTCGAGAAGCTGTCGCGCTCACAGATTGCGGGCGTCACGCTCGGCATCTTTGGGGTGCTCGTGATCATCGCCCCGTGGCAAGCCGGCGACATCAGCGGCAGCCTGCTCGGCCAGCTTGCGTGCCTCGGCGCAGCGCTTTGCTACGGCGCCGCCATGAGTTATCAGCGCAAGTTCGTGGCGCCGTACAAGGTTCCCGGCGTCACTTCCGCGACCATGAACATCGGCATCGCCGCCGTCATCTACCTGATGCTCACCCCGATCATTGCCACCGGCCCGGTGAACCTTACCCTCCCGGTCGTCGCCAGCCTGCTCGCGCTCGGAGTGCTCGGCACCGGCATGGCCTACGTCTGGAACTACCGGGTGCTCGCCGAATGGGGCCCGACCCGCACTTCCACCGTCACGTACATCACGCCGGTGATCGGCGTCATCCTCGGCACCGTCATCCTCAAAGAGACCATGTCGTGGCACGAGCCCGTCGGCGCAGTACTCGTGATTCTGGGCGTGCTGTTAGCGCAGGGGCGGCTTAAGCTCCCCGCGCTGGGGTCCCGGAAGGCTAGCCGTTGAGGGCCGCGTCGACAATCGCCTTTGCTTCGGCCTGCACGAGCCGCAAGTGCTCGGCGCCCTTGAACGACTCGGCGTAGATCTTGTAGACGTCTTCGGTGCCGCTGGGGCGCGCAGCGAACCACGCAAACTCCGTCGTCACTTTCACGCCGCCGATCGCGGCGCCGTTTCCGGGAGCCTCCGAGAGCTTTGCCGTGATCGGGTCACCCGCGAGTTCGGTGGCCGTGATTGCAGCCCCACTCAACTTGCCCAGCTTGGCCTTCTGCTCCTTGCTGGCCACGGCATCCACGCGTTCGTAGGCGGGGTCGCCAAACTCGTCGACCAGCTCTGCGTAAAGGACGGATGGCGTCTTGCCCGTGACCGCCAGAATTTCGGCGGCCAGCAGGGCCAGCAGGATGCCGTCTTTGTCGGTTGTCCACACGGAGCCGTCTTTGCGCAAGAAGCTCGCGCCCGCGCTCTCCTCGCCGCCGAACGCAACCGAGCCATCGACGAGTCCGGGCACAAACCACTTGAAGCCGACCGGCACCTCGATAAGGTCGCGGCCCATCGCGGCAGCAACCCGGTCGATCATGGAACTGGAGACGAGGGTCTTGCCGACGGCGGCATCCGGATTCCAGCCCTCGCGGTGCGTGTAGAGGTACTGGATGGCCACGGCCAAGTAGTGGTTCGGGTTCATGAGGCCGGCGTCGGGCGTGACGATGCCGTGGCGGTCGGCGTCAGCGTCGTTGCCGGTGAGGATGTCGAACTCGTCGCGACGGGCGACAACGGAGGCCATGGCCGACTTCGACGACGGATCCATGCGAATCTTGCCGTCCCAGTCGAGCGTCATAAACGCCCAGGTCGGGTCAACGTCGGGGTTCACGACCGTGAGGTTGAGGTCGTACTTCTCGGCGATCAACTTCCAATAGTTGACGCTCGCACCGCCCAGTGGATCCGCGCCGATGCGGATGCCGGCCGTGCGAATGGCGTCGATGTCAATGATGTTCTCGAGGTCGTCAACGTAGCGCCCGCGGAAGTCGTAGCTGCCCGCTGGCGTATTTTCGGCGCCGGCTCCGGCGTCGCTGGCTGTGCCCACGTGCTTAACAGCCGTATTGCCGTCGGCAATGATCGCGTTCGCGCGGTCAGCGATCCACCCGGTCGCGTCGCTGTCGGCGGGGCCACCGTGCGGAGGGTTGTACTTGAAGCCGCCATCGCGGGGCGGGTTGTGGCTCGGGGTGATGATGATGCCGTCGGCCACGTCGTCGTTGCCGGCAGCGTTGTAGGCGATGATCGCGAGGCTCAGGGCGGGCGTGGGAACGAAGTCGTCGAACTCATCCTTCAGCGCGAGAACGCCGTTCGCGGCGAGCACGTCGAGAGCGGTGGTCTCGGCCGGCTGAGAGAGCGCATGAGTGTCGCGGCCAATGAACAGGGGCCCCGTGATGCCCTGCGCGGCACGATATTCCACGATCGCCTGCGTGATGGCGGCGATGTGCACTTCATTGAAAGCGGTGTCGAGCGCGGAACCACGGTGGCCGCTCGTGCCGAACACGACGCGCTGCTCGGGCACCGAAACATCCGGAACCAGCGCGTAATACGCCGCCACCAACTCGGTCACATCAATGAGGTCGGATGCCTGGGCTGTCGTGCCTGCGCGATCGTTCATGCGCTCCAGTCTTTCACCTTCGCTCGGCGGTGGGCGCGTCATGTGGCAAACACGCAGCCTTCAGAACCCCTAAAGTCGTTGTATGGCAGCAGGAGATCAGGCCCACAACGACAACGTCGACCCCGAAGTGCGCGAGCAACTTCTGGGCGCCCGCCGCAGCATCGACAACATCGATGCGGCGCTCATCCATTTGCTGGCCGAGCGCTTCAAGTACACGCAGCAGGTCGGTCATCTCAAAGCCACCAAGGGCCTGCCCGCGTCAGACCCCAATCGTGAGCGCGACCAGATCGCCCGCCTCAAGTCACTCGCCGAAGAGTCGCACCTCGACCCGGCCTTCGCCGAGAAGTGGTTCAACTTCGTCGTCGCCGAGGTCATTCACCACCACGAGCAGATCGCGTCGGGCAGCGAACCCGACTCCGCCAAGTAGGCACGCAGCAGGCTAGACCGCGCGGATGCCGTGCTGATCGAGCACGTCGAGGAACGTTGTCGGCTCGGGCCGCACCCGGTGGTTGTCGGTCTGCTCGGCCCAGAGCACGGTGCCGGTCGCGTCCGTGATGATGACGGTCGGCACGACGGTATCGCCATCCGCGGGTCCTCCCGCGCTGAAGATGACGGGCGTTCCGCCGGGTTGCACGAGGTCGAGGGCTGCGGCGGCGGCGGCATCCGTATCGATGTAGAAGCTGACGGGGATGTCGAAGCGGTGCGAGAGCTCGACGGTGTCGGCGGGCTTTTGGGGGCTGATGATCGCGACGGCGACTCCACGGCGATCGAGCTCGCGATACTGGTCGGCGATCTGGGCGACCTGAGCCATGCAGAACGGGCACCAGTTGCCGCGAATGAACATGAGCACGTGCGGTTGCTGGGTGAGGACGCTGCTGTCGATGGCAGCGCCATCCACGGTGGTGAGCGGGAACAGCGGCAGGGGCTTGTCGACGCGCACGGGGCGAGCGGAGACGTGCTGCACCGAGTACCAGTAGTTGTAGCCAAGAATCACGGCCAGGCCGAGAAGGGCTACAGCGACCGCGAACGGCCCGGCGACGAACGCCGCGAGAATGCCGACCACCGCAACCGAGAGTTGAACCCACGGATGCCGGCGCTGAGCAACAACAAGGCCGGGCATCAGCAAGGCCAAATAGAGCGCGTACGCAGCCCACGGCAGGGCGGCAGCGAGCCACCACGGTTGTGATTCCGTGATGGCGCGCACGACGACGAACGCGATCACCCCGAGGGCGAGCGCGGCCGTGACCTCGCCGTAGACCCTCTTGATCAGTTGCACGTTAGGCGCCGAAAGCCTCCGCGAGCGTTCCGCGGTGTGCGGTGAGCAGCTCTTCGAGGGTCAGGGTGAACTGGTCCTGGATTTCGAGGGCGGGGGAGGCGGCATCCGTGACTCCGATGCGCACGGCAGGGTAGCCGCGGCCTTCGCAGAGTCCGCGGAATTTCACGTCGTCTTCGCGCGGGATCGAGACGACCATGCGGCCGGTTGATTCGCTGAAGAGGGCGGTTGCGGCATCGATGTCGTCACGCTCGAGCAGTTCGCCCAACCAGACGCGTGCGCCAACGCCAAAGCGCATGACGGATTCGGCGAGAGTCTGAGCGAGCCCACCGTCGGCGAGGTCGTGCGCGCTGGCGATGATGTTCTGCTCGTTGCCGGCCTTGATGAGGTCAGCGAGGCGACGCTCGGCAGCGAGGTCAACCTTGGGCGGCAGGCCACCGAGGTGGTCGTGAATTGTGCCGGCCCAGGCCGAGCCGTCTAGCTCAAGCGCGGTGGTGCCAAGCAGGTAGATGTTGTTGCCTTCGTCTTGCCAGCCGCTCGGGATGCGCTCAGCAACGTCACGGATCAGGCCGAGCACCGCGACCACGGGGGTCGGGTGGATGGGCACATCGCCGGTCTGGTTGTAGAACGAGACGTTCCCGCCGGTGACGGGGATTTCCATCTCGAGGCAGGCATCCGCGAGACCTTCAACGGCCTTGCTGAACTGCCACATCACTTCGGGGTTCTCGGGGCTGCCGAAGTTGAGGCAGTCACTGACGGCGACGGGGTTGGCGCCGGTGGCGGCCACGTTGCGGAACGCTTCCGCAAGAGCAAGCTGGGCTCCGGCGTAAGGGTCGAGCTGGCAGAAGCGACCGTTGGCGTCGGTCGCGACAGAGAAGCCGAGACCGCTCTCTTCGTCGATGCGCACCATGCCGGCGTCATCCGGGAAGCTTAGGGCGGTGTTGCCGAGAACGTAGCGGTCGTATTGGTCGGTGATCCAGCTCTTGTCGGCGAGGTTGGGGCTCGCGAGTAGCTGCAGCATCTGGTCGCGCAGTTCGGTGCCGTCCTTGGGGCGAGCGAGGCCGGAGGCGCTGTCGGCCTGAAGCTTGTCGATCCACTTCGGGTACGCGACGGGGCGGTCGTAGACGGGGCCATCGATGGCGACGGTGCGCGGCTCGACGTTCACGATCTCTTCGTCGTGCCAGTTGATGATGAGGCGGCCGGTGTCGGTGACTTCACCGAGCACGCTGGTTTCGACATCCCACTTCTCAACAACCTTGAGGAAGCCTTCGAGCTTCTCGGGCTTCACGATCGCCATCATGCGTTCTTGGCTCTCGGACATCAGAATTTCTTCTGCCGTGAGCGTGGGGTCGCGCAGCAGAACCTTCTCGAGTTCGATGAACATTCCACCGTCACCGTTGGAGGCGAGCTCGCTCGTCGCGCAGCTGATGCCGGCAGCACCGAGGTCTTGGATGCCCTCCACGAGGTCGCCCTGGAAGAGTTCGAGGCAGCACTCAATCAGCACCTTCTCGGCGAAGGGGTCGCCGACCTGAACGGCGGGACGCTTGGTGGGCCCGCCTTCGGAGAAGGAATCCGAAGCGAGGATGGATGCTCCGCCGATGCCATCGCCACCGGTGCGGGCACCGAACAGCACAACCTTGTTGCCCACGCCGCGAGCGTTGGCCAGGTGCAGGTCTTCGTGGCGCAGCACTCCCACGGCTAGTGCGTTGACGAGCGGGTTCGCTTGGTAGACGGAGTCGAAGTACGTTTCGCCGCCGATGTTGGGCAGGCCGAGGCAGTTGCCGTAGAAGCTGATGCCGGAGACGACACCCTTGGCAACGCGAGCGGTGTCGGGGTTGTCGATGGCGCCGAAGCGGAGCGCATCCATGACAGCAACGGGGCGAGCACCCATCGAGATGATGTCGCGAACGATGCCGCCGACACCGGTCGCAGCGCCCTGGAACGGTTCGATGTAGCTGGGGTGGTTGTGGCTTTCGATCTTGAAAGTGACAGCCCAACCCTCGCCAACGTCAATGACGCCCGCGTTTTCGCCCATGCCGACCATGAGGTTCTTGGTCATGTTCTCGCTGACCTTCTTGCCGAACTGGCGAAGGTAGTTCTTGGAAGACTTATAGGAGCAGTGCTCACTCCACATCACGGAGTACATGGCGAGCTCACCGCTCGTGGGGCGACGGCCCAGAATTTCGCGAATCTTCGCGTACTCGTCTGGCTTCAGGCCGAGGGCGCCGTAGGGCTGCTCCTTCTCGGGCGTAGCCATCGCGTTCGATACCGTGTCGGCAACATGCTGGCGGGAATTGGTTGAGACGTCAGTCACGAGGGGCTTCTCCCAGAAGATTGTGGATGCCGGGGTGCTCACGCCGGCCGCCTCCAGTCTACCTAGGCGAGGGCTCGACGAGCCCCAGCAGGCCAGGCCCCTAATCCGATGAGCGCTCTGCGCGATGGTGAAGTTATCTGGCGCTGGGGGTCGGATCGGGGCAGAGTTGTTCGTAGTAGAGATGAGAGGCAGCCCAGAAGGGCGCCCCGTTGACTAGGGAGCGGCTTCGAAATGCACTATTTGTTGTCAGTGATCCATGATTCGGCCAGCCTGGCCACCCCATCCGAGATGGCCGCCATCGACGTTTTCAACGAACGGCTGCAGGCTGAGGGCCAGTGGGTCTTCGCCGGTGGTCTCGGCTTCCCGACGACCGCCACCGTGGTCGATCACCGCGACAAAGAAGTGCTCTTCACCGACGGCCCGTTCGTCGAATCTAGCGAGTACCTGGCCGGCTTCTGGATCATCACCGCACCCGATCTCGACGCAGCGCTTAAGGCAGCGTCCGACGGGTCGAAGGCTTGTAACCGAAAGGTTGAAGTGCGCCCGTTCCTGTGAACGGATCCGACGCGCAAGAGGTGATAAGTCGTTCCTGCGGATGCAGCGAGCGTCGTCGACGCTGTGCGGTCGGATAGATCGCAGACTCAGAACGCCATCAGTGTGAATCCCGCAACGACGCTCAGGAGGCCGATTCCGGTGAGGATTGAACCGATGAGGATCGCGCCGTTCGTGCGGCGAGGCCGCGCGAGACTCCAGCGAGAGGGATGGCACTGGTCGTAGTGCAGAGTGACGTGGGCACCGACATCCATGATGGGAACTTCTGACGGCTCGTGAAGGATGGAGTATTGCCTGCCGTCGCCATCGGACCATCGGAAGCCCTGAAAGCCTCCGGCTTCGAAAACCTCGGCAGTGGTCGCGATCCACTTGCACGCCCGCAGAGCGAGAATCCACCCGAAGATGAGCAGCGGGATGCCGGGGACGAGTCCCACCCAGGACATCGTTTCGAGCACCGCTCCCCACGCGCCTTCAGGTCCGGTCATCCTGCAATATTATCGGCTGCTCACTGCGGAGATCGCATGCTTCGAGAGGGGACCGGTTCAGGCCAAACCCATCGCTCACCACCTGACGTCCGCGACACACAGACCGTCTTCGATCTCGCGGTAAAACACAAAAATCGGGCTGACGTCGCTAGTCTCGCTCGATCCTTCGAGGTTGATGCTCCACGAGGCTTCGAGCGACGGTCGGTCGAGGGACGTGGCCGCATCGAACTTTTCGGGCTCACCAGCACGCAACCCGTTCCAGGCTTGCGCATCACCAAAGTCCGCTGCGAAATCTTCACACGCGAGCGCGTCTTGATCACCCGACGACGCAGCGCGGATGAGCTCCCGCGTGGTGTCGATGACACGAGCACCGTCGGCGCCCCAGATGGCGGTGTCGATCCAACGCCCCGAAAGGATCGCCACGGCGATGACCGCAATGATCACTCCAGCGACCGGCAGTAGCTTTCGCGTCTTCATTGGGCCACCATAAGCGTCACGCGTTGGAGCGCGACTCGTTGTTGAGCCCAGCCAAGCTGACGACGAAGCCCCCGATCATGATGACCCCGCCAATGCCCCCAACGATGAAGGGGAGCAGGAATGAGGGAGGCGCCGCGTTAAGTGGCCCCGCTTCATCAATCCAGGTGCCGTACTGGATGCCGTAGAAAAACAGCACCACCAGAATGGCCGCGCCCAACAGGCCGCTTGTCACGGCCCAGATTTGGTTTCGCATAGTTGGGTCCTCCGCGAGTGGATGAAAGTAGATGACGGTCGAGTGCTGCGTGCGCAGTTCGAGCAGTTAGCCCTGGCCGGGCCCGCCCCAGCGCCCACCGTCGGGAGGTTCTGGGCAGACGGTGTCTTCCGTGAAGACTCCGATTTCCGCGCGTACGGCCACTCCGTCAGTGGTGCGGTTCACGGTGTAGGCGATGCCTTCGAGGGAGTCTTGTTCCGGAACATTGCCGAGGGTCGCACTGTCTATTTCCGGCCCGCCGGATAGCGCTAGCGCCCCGGGGTCAATTAGCCCAGCGGTCGGATGCTCCTTGAGCCAGTTCGCGGTGTCGACCACGTCGGCCCCCGTGATTATCCAGTATCCCGTCCGCGTCTCCATGGGGGAGCACGGCCACGCATAGTACGAGTAGGCGAACGGCGGTGTGGTTTCTGGAGCGCTTTCGGAAGGAACAGCATCGGGCGGCAGGGTCGCGCCATCGAGCCACGAGTCGGCCTTCGCGACGGCGGCAGCATCCACCTTCGTGGCGGCGGGAGACGGGGAGGTGGATAGCGATGGTTCCGGAGCGGCAGCGCCGTCATCCGCCACAGCTGCGCACCCCGCCAGCAGCGCGATGCTGACTGACAAGGCGAAGACACTGAGTAGACGTGGCATTTGCTCACCTTACGTCGTGACGGTGACTCTGACTAGATGATCGCCGAATTAGACCGCGGCGAGATCGAGCGAGCGCTTGCGGCCCGGCAGCGCGAACCAGCGGCCGTCGTGTTGGCCGACGCGGATCGGATGCGCGAAGGCGGTCGTGACGTTCGCGGTAGTGAGCACCTGTTCGGCTGGCCCGGCCTGCGAGATCCGCCCGTTCGCGATCAACGCGGCATGGGATGTCGTGGAGGGCAGTTCTTCGAGGTGATGCGTCACCAGAATCGAGGCCAGGCGCGGAAAGCTGTGGGTGAGCGCATCGATGGTTTCGAGGAGTTGCTCGCGCGCCGCGACGTCGAGCCCGGTGCTGGGTTCGTCGAGCAGTAGCAGGTCAGGTTCGGCGATGAGGGCGCGCGCGATGAGTGCTCGGCCGCGCTCTCCTTGCGACAGGGTCGGCCACCGGTGGGCTTCCTTGCCGGCCAGCCCCATCTGTTCGATCAGTTCTGTCGCGCGGTTCGCCTGCTGCGCGGAAGGATCCCAGCGTGCGGGAATCTCGAGGGATCCGGTGAGGCCGGTGAGCACGACATCCCGAATCGTGAGAGGTGCGTGAAGCGGATGACGCGGGTTGACGTGCCCGATCGAGCGACGCAGCGCCTGCAGTTCGACCCGCCCGAGGCGTTGCCCGAGGATGTCCACGGTTCCGGAGGTGGGGTGCGCTGAGGCGCCGACGAAGCCGAGAATGGTGCTCTTGCCGGCGCCGTTGGGCCCGAGGAGTGCCCAGTGCTCGCCCGCGCGCACGGTGAGGTCGACCTCGCGGAGGATGGTGCGCTCGCCGCGGCGGAACGTGACGCCGCGCAGCTCGACGACGATGGGGTTGCCGCTCGCGGAGTCGTTGGGACTCACGGGGGTGCTTTCGTTCACGAGGGTGCTTTCGCTGATCAGGGTGCTGTTGTTCATGAGAGGGCTCGATGCGCGCCGGTGAGGTGCGCCCGGCTGCGCTCGGCCGCGGCGGCCGGGTTGCGTTTAGCGATCGCTTCGACCAGCGCGCTGTGGGCGGCTTGGTCTGCTTCGTAGTCGTGGATGGGCCGCAGCTTCAGCATCTCGATCATCGCTTCCCGCACTCGCGGCACGAAGCCGTCGAACAGTTCGAGCAGCACTTCATTGTGGGATGCCGCGACGACTTCCCGGTGAAGCGCCATGTCGACGCCCGCAAACTCTTCGGCCGTGTGGTGCGAGCCCGAGCGACGAGCGAGTGCTCGGCGCATCGCACGCAAGTCTGAGGGAGTGCGTCGATGTGCCGCGAGGGCGGCAGCTTCGGCCTCGATGGCAACCCGAGCTTCGAGGACGGATGCGACGGACACTCGGCGCAGCACGACATCCCAGTCCTCGGCGATGTCGGTCGACATCACGAAGACGCCCGAGCCTTGACGGCTTTCGAGCACGCCTTGACCGGCGAGTTCACGGATGGCCTCCCGCAGCGTTGAGCGCCCGACCCCAATCTCCAGGGCCAACGTCGTCTCGCCCGGCAGCTTGTGCCCCAGGGCCCATTCGCCAGCACGGATGCGCCCGAGTAGCACTTCGGCTGCCTGCGCTGCAAGCCGACCGTGTTGCACTGCTGATGCCATGCAGGTGCTCCGATCGCTGTGTTTGTCTGCCTCAAAACTCTACACCTCAGACAAGTTGGGTTCGCAGCGTTGGCTCGGACGGTGAGTGCGCCTGGCCGGAGAGTGCGGTGTGACAGGATGAATTGGCCGAAGGAGACCCGATGACCGAGTTTGTCTCTGCGACTGCAGATATCCGTGGCGACTACCGTTATTCGTTGACTCGCGTCTGGGATCCGACGCTTCCGACGATCACGTTCGTGCTGCTCAATCCGAGCACGGCAGATGCCGAGCACCTCGATCCGACGCTGCGACGCTGCGTTGGCTTTGCCAAACGCGACGGATATGGCGGGATGGTGATTCTCAACCTCTATGCGTTCCGCACCAAGGACCCGAAGGTGATGCTCGCGGCGGCTGATCCCGTTGGCCCCGAAAATGACAGCGTGCTCGGCAACCTGACGGGAACAGTCGTCGCGGGATGGGGCGCCAACGCGTCCCCGAAGCGTGTAGCTCAGGCGATGGCTGTTCTGCCGCAGTTGCACACACTCGGACTCACCAAGGATGGTCACCCGCGGCATCCGCTCTACGTGCGCAAAGATGCGCCGCTGGTCGAGTGGAGGTCGTCAGAGTGAAAACTTCGACCGTTTCGTGCCTGTTCTCCCGCCACTGCATACGCGGCGCGTCATAGATCGGAGAGTTCTGTGGGGATATCGCGCCGGGTATGAAGGATGCGGTGGATGCGCACTGCATCGGAGTCATCTGTGTAGAACGCGACGTAGGGGAACTTTTGCAACGCAAGCCCTCGAAGCTCCGGCATGCCTAGCTCGACGGCGAACCGCGGCGACCCGATCGACGGTTGCGACCCGAGTAGGTCGCGCGCCTTCTCCAGCGCATCAACAAACGCCAGTGCGGCGTCAGCGGCGCCCTCTGACAGGTAGTGCTCCACGGCAGAGTCGATATCCTCATCGGCGCGTCTGGTCGTGACGACGCGGCGGGACGTCACGGGGTGTCAACGCTGTGGTTGTTGATTCGCTCACGAAGTTGGTGGAAGTACGCATCATCGAGTTCGGATCCTGGCCCCGACGTCATCCCCTCCACGACGAGTGCACGCAGTTGCGTGCGAGCATGCTCATGCCGGATCAAGTTGCGCACGAACTCGCTACTCGTGCCGTACCCGTGCTCACTTACCTGTTCTTCGACGAACTGCTTCAAAGCGTCAGGGAGGGACACATTCATCGTTGCCATTCCTTCACTGTACGCGCGATGGCAAAGTTTGTCATCGATTCTTGGGGTCTTCGGTCGCGACGAGAGCTACGAATTCACCGCAAGTTGTCTTGAGTTATTCAAAACAACTGATACGGTCGTAGGCATGGAAACAGTAACGGATGCGGCGCTCGCCGATACTCTGCGAGAGGCCGGTCTCAAAGTGACCGAGCCCCGCGTCGCTGTGCTGACCGCCCTCACCGAGATCCCGCACTCCGATGCCGACACGATCTTCGGGGCTGTGCTGCCGAGCTTGCCCGGCACCTCCCTCCAAGCCGTGTACGGAGTGCTCGCGGCACTCACGACGGCGGGCTTACTGCGCAAGATCGAACCGGCAGGGTCATCCGCCCTCTATGAACGCCGCATTGGCGACAACCATCACCACATCGTGTGCACCGAATGCAGTGCTGTGCGCGACGTGGACTGTGTTGTTGGTCACGCGCCGTGCCTCACCCCATCTGACGCGGGCGGCTTCACTGTGCACACCGCCGAAGTGAACTTCTGGGGCGTTTGCCCCGATTGCCAGAACGCTCTCACCCAAAAGAGCGCAGACTGAACAACACAGACAGAGCTGTCTACGCTGTCGCCCCATCTTCAATTCGCCACTAATCACCCCCACATAAAGGAGACATCGTGACTGAACCCACGACAACCCAGGCCGGCGCACCCATTGCGAGCGACGAACATTCGCTCACCACGGGTCCCGATGGCGTAACCGCACTTCACGACCGCTTTTTGGTCGAGAAGCTCGCCGCGTTCAACCGCGAGCGTGTGCCGGAGCGCAACCCCCACGCCAAGGGTGGTGGAGCATTCGGAGAGTTCGTCGTCACCGAAGACGTGTCGCAGTTCACGAAGGCCGCCGTCTTCCAAAAGGGCACTAAGAGTGAAACCATTCTCCGCATCTCGTCGGTAGCCGGTGAACAGGGCTCGCCCGACACCTGGCGCGACGTTCGTGGATTCGCACTGCGTTTCTACAGCACCGAGGGCAACTACGACATCGTCGGAAACAACACCCCCATCTTCTTCTTGCGCGATGCCATGAAGTTCCCCGACTTCATCCACTCGCAGAAGCGCATGGGCGACTCAGGCCTGCGCAACGCCGACATGCAGTGGGACTTCTGGACCCTCTCGCCCGAAAGCGCCCACCAGGTCACGTACCTCATGGGCGACCGTGGTCTCAGCAAGTCGTGGCGCCACATCAACGGCTACGGATCGCACACCTACCAGTGGATCAACGCCGCCGGAGAGCGCTTCTGGGTGCAGTACCACTTCCACTCCCGCCAGGGCGTAGAACTGATGGAAGCCGCGGATGCTGAACGCATCGCCGGTGAAGACGCCGACTACTACCGTCGCGACCTCTTCGATTCCATCGCCAAGGGCGACTTCCCCACGTGGGACGTCTCGGTTCAGGTCATGCCCTACGAAGAAGCCAAGACCTACCGCTTCAACCCCTTCGACATGACCAAGACCTGGTCGCACGATGACTACCCGCTGATTCCGGTTGGCCACTTCACGCTCAACCGCAACCCGGAGAATTTCTTCGCGCAGATCGAGCAGTCAGCGTTCTCGCCGTCGAACATGGTTCCCGGCACCGACATCAGCCCCGACAAGATGCTGATGGCGCGTGTGTTCTCCTACCCGGATGCCCAGCGCAACCGCATCGGAGCCAACTACAACCAGCTCCCCGTGAACCAGCCTCACGCCTCCGAAGCGCGCAACTACCAGCACGAAGGCGCCATGAACTACAAGATCGGTGACGCTGCAGCACGCACGTACACGCCGAACTCGTTCGGTGGCCCCGCAGCTCAGCCCGAGCTCGCTGGCGAAGGCGGCTGGGCAAGCGACGGCGAACTCATGCGCAGCGCTCAGACCCTGCACTCCGAAGACGACGACTTCGGTCAGGCCGGAACGCTCTACCGCGAAGTCTTCTCGGCAGAGTCGAAGGCTCGCTTCATCGAAACCCTCACCGGACAGGGCCGTGGCATCACGATCCCCGAGATCCTCGAGCGTTTCTACTGGTACTGGGGCAGCGTGGATGCCGAACTCGGCGCCACCCTGCGCAAGACCGTTCCCGGCAACGGTGACACCGCCAACGAGGAAGCTGACCCCGTCGGAGTCGGCCCCGCCGAGTAACACTGAGCTGAAACGGCATCGCTAACGCGAAGTCGAACACCGGATGCCCGGTCCCCGAACGTTGGGGGCCGGGCATCCGTGCCTTAAGAAGCGAAGAGGCCTGCTCCGCAAGCGATCGTGCGTTAAGAGGCGAGGGCGAGAGCGCCATCGATGATCGCGACGGTTCCTCCGAGGTAGGCCACGGTGATGACCGCAATGCGAGCTGCTCGATGGCTGATGTGGCGAGTGAGCACTTCACCCAGCGCGAGCCCGACGAGCAGTGAGCCGATGATGAGGATCCAGCTGGCGACATCCAAATTGGGTACCACTCCGCCGGAGAAAATGGTTTTTGTGATGAGGGCAGACGAGCCCACAATCACAAAATACGGCTGCAGTGTGGCCGCGAAGTTCACTTGAGGCCAGCGCATCAGCACCGCGTAGATGCTGAGGGCCGGGCCGCCGACGCCCGCCGCCGTATTCATGAAACCTGATGCTGCCCCCGCCACAATTGCCGCCGGGCGGGCCGGAACGATATGTTCCGCGCGCGTAATGAGCAACGTCGCGGTGAGAGCCACGATCACGAGCACGCCAACGCTGAGCTGCAGCACGGAGCCGGGAAGGCGGGTAACGAGCAGTGAGCCCGGGATGATGGCCGCGACGGCCGGGATCGCCAGCCACGCCAGGGTGCGCCACTCGATGTGACGCCAGACGCGGGGGATGATGAGCAGCGATGAGACGACACCGCACAGGTTCACGACGAGCACGCCGTCGAAGGGGCCGAGCAAAATCACGATCAGCGGCGACGCTACGAGCGCGAACCCCATGCCCGTGATGCGTTGAGAGAGTGCTCCTATAACGACGGCGAGAGCGACAAGAGCGAGCACCGCCCCAGCCTAAGCGGATGCCGGGTTTACCAAAGACCGCAGCAGGCTCAGAGTGCGGGCTGCCCGTCGCGAGGCAGCGGGGATGGTGGCAGGGCTAGAGGTTTTTGGCGTAGCAGACGCTCAGTGGCTCGCCCGCATAGTCGCCGAAGTTTTCGATGCGGCTGTAGCCCTCGCGTTCGTAAAAGCGCATGGCGTCGGGCTGGGCTGTTCCGGTTTCGAGCGCCAACGTCGTTGCTGACTGTGCGCGGGCCCATTCTTCGAGTCCCTTGAGTACAGCAACTGCAATACCGGTACCGCGCTGAGCGGGCGTGACGTACATCCGCTTCACTTCAAAGATCTCTTCGCTCAGCTCACGGAGCCCGCCGCAACCAGCCGGAACGCCATCGACATAGGCGATCAAGAACACCACAACCGAGTCAGCGTTCGGCTTGACGCCGGGTTCGCTGTCTTCGGTTCCGTACCGCGCTGTGAGCTCGGCGCGCTGCGCAGAACGCAGCATGACCGAGTCGGCATGCTCAAAAGGAACGCTGCGGAGTTCGAGTTCGTAAGTGTCTTCCACGTCAGAATTCTAGTCTGCGTGTCACACGGAGCTCGCCAAGTGTCGACGACGCTGTTAGCGGTGATTAGTTGCGACTCGGGAAGATTCCTAGGTGGCAGAGTGTCCACGTCATGTTGTTAGGCGTGACCGCGCTCATGTCGGGAATGTTGAAGGTGGTGCGACCATCACCGCCGTAGGTGGTCCCTAGAAGCGAGAAGAGTGCAGTGTTGTTTGCAATTGACAGTTCACGCCCATCGGCCACGATGCCTTCACCGGCGTAGCTTGATGCTGTCAATGAGAGGGTGCCCAGATAGCATTCGTAGGTTCCGCCGTCACCCGCGCGATTAACGCTACTTCCGAAGCTGTTGGAGAGAGCGGAATTACCGGTCGCGCCAGTTGCGCCTGTTGCGCCGGCAGCTCCTGTTGCCCCGGTCGCGCCAGTTGCGCCGGCAGCTCCCGTTTCGCCTATTGGGCCCGCGTCGCCCTGAGGCCCCTGCGGGCCGGCCGGGCCGTCAGCGCCGTTGGTGCCCGTTGCGCCGGTGAGGCCTGTGGCGCCGGTGAGGCCGATGGGGCCGGTCGCTCCGGTGAGTCCTGTAGTGCCGTCAGTACCATCGGTACCATCAGTGCCGTCTGCACCCGCGGCGCCAGTGGCTCCCGTCGGTCCTCTGAGCGCGGTGCCTCCGTTCGCCCCGGTGAGTCCTGTTGCGCCATTGAGACCGTCGGCGCCATCAGCTCCGTCGCTACCATCAGTGCCGTTTTTCCCGTCTTCGCCGTCCGCGGCAGCGTCGGTCATGAAGACTGCTTCGACAAAACCGGCACCGCACAAGTCGCCGGCGTCAATGAGCTTGATAGCCGAGGCGGTGGTGTCGACGCAGGCCTTCTGCAGTGCATCCGCAGAACTGCCCTGGCTCGTGCAGCCGGCAAGCATGACGGCTGCGACGGCTGCTCCTGCAAACAGTCGAAGTGAACGGGACGGCGTACGGGAGGCTGAAGGCAAAGAGGAGATCCAGACATAGGAGAAGCGCAGTAATGCGTCACGGGTTGATACAAACATAACGAAGTTCTCTCAGTTAACCCAAGTGGTCTCGGCCCCAGTATGGGGGTGCAGCGGGCGTTCTACCTGCCTGCCATGGTGGGTGAACACAGCTACAGGGTGCAGAATTCGAAGCATGATGAATGCGAACGGCGGTGGGCAGCGCGGTGGCGAAGAACTGATCAGTGACGTAGCCGAACCCGTCGCATTAATAGCTTCCTCCCACGCCTTCGAGGAAGCGGTGGCCGCTGTTCGCGCCGGCACAATCGATGCGGATGAGGCCTCAGCCCAACTCATCAGACTGCTGACCGACAAAGAGCTGCTCGGTCTGCTCGACGGTGACTCTCCCCGGCGACTCCTCCCCTTCATTCCTGCCCTTCTCGGGCGCCGACCATTCGTGGCCGGTGCAGTGTCACGGCTCGGCATCCCCGGCATCCGCTTCAGCGATGGTGCTCGGGGCGTCGTGATCGGCGCGGCCACAGCGTTCCCCGTGACTATGGCGCGGGCAGCAACGTGGAACCCAGAACTTGAGCAGCGAGTCGGCGAAGCGATTGGTGCTGAGACCCGCGCGCGGGGCGCCAACTACTCGGCATCGGTGTGCGTGAACCTGCTGCGGCATCCGGCCTGGGGTCGCGCGCAGGAATGCTACGGCGAAGATCCGGTGCTCGTCGGTCAGATGGGCTCGGCGCTCACCCGCGGCGTTCGGGTGCACACGATGGCGTGCGTCAAGCATTTCGCGCTCAACTCCATGGAGAACGAACGCTTCGAAGTGGATGTCGCCGTCGATGACCACGCGCTGCACGAAGTGTATTTGCCCCATTTCAAAGCGACGGTGGATGCCGGAGCCGACTCGATTATGAGCGCCTACAACCGGGTTCGCGGCGAATATATGGACGTCAACCGCCCCCTGCTCACTGATGTGCTGCGCGACGAGTGGGGCTTCACCGGGTTCGTTACGAGCGACTGGGTGTTCGGCACCCACGATGCAGTCGCGAGCCTCAAAGCCGGCATGGATATCGAGATGCCGTTGCGGATGCTGCGGGCTCGTGCCCTTCCCGCGGCGCTTCGTAGCGGCGAGCTCGACCGCGCGACGGTGTTGGAATCTGCCCACCGCATCCTGCGCACCAGCATTCTGCATGCGGCCACGCGCGAGCAGCAGGAGCCGAGCGCCAGCGTCGTTGCCTCTCCCGCCCACCGGGCTCTCGCGCTTCAGGCTGCCGCCGAGTCGATCGTGCTACTCAAAAACGACGCTGTCGATGAGACCCCGCTGCTGCCGTTGCCGCGCACCACGCGCCGGCTCGCCGTCATCGGGCGGCTCGCTGACGAAGCGAACCTGGGCGACCACGGCTCCTCGCGCGTTCGTCCGCCGTCGACCGTTTCCCCGCTGCAAGGAGTACGCGAAGCGTTCCCTGCGGCCCACATCACGAGCGCCACCGGGCAAAACGAGAGCGCTGCCGCGACGCTCGCTGCGCAGGCAGAGTTCGCTATTGTCGTCGTCGGGCTCGACCAGCACGACGAGGGGGAGTCGGTGGTCACCGGGGGAGTCGATGTGGGCATCCTCGGGCGCGCGTTCACCTCGGGGTTGTCTCGCCGCATCTTCACCGGCCTGGCACACCTCGCGGCACGCTTCGTTCGCGGCGGCGATCGCAGTTCCCTCGAACTTCGTCCTTCGGACGCGAGCCTCATTCGCGCGGTCTCCGCCGCGAACCCGCGCACCGTTGTGGTGCTGATTGGCGGCAGTGCAATCGTGACCGACGAGTGGCGGGATCGTATTCCTGCGCTGGTTCTCGCCTGGTACGGCGGCATGGAGGGCGGGCATGCGCTCGCGAGCATGCTTACGGGAGACACCGAACCCGGAGGCCGGTTGCCGTTCGTCATCCCGCGCGACGCGGCGCAGTTGCCTCCCTTCGACAGCGCAGCGAAGGCCGTGGTCTATGACAACTCTTGGGGTCAACGCCACCTCGATGCCACCGGCAGCACTCCCGCCTTCCCCTTCGGATTCGGCCTGGGCTACACGACGATCACGCACGAACTACTCGACCACACGTTCGCCGATGCCGGCGGTACCGCTCGTGTGCTCGTCACCAACACGGGCGACCGCGACGGCTCCACCGTCGTACAGCTTTACGCTGCTGACGTGGCGGCCGAGCATCCGGTCGCCCAACTAGTGGGCTTTCAGAAAGTGATGGTGCAGCGCGGGGCAAGCACGACCGTACAGATCGCGCTCGATGCGGGGCCAACGTTGCAGCGAGATCCGAATTCTCGACAGTGGAGCGCGCGGTCAGGTGAGTGGGCGCTGATCGCCGCTCAGCACAGTCCTTCGAACTGGACTGGCGCCGTGCCGTTGCGCCCTATCGCCGGCTAGCGCCGGTAGCCGCGTGCGGGAGCGGGTCAACGCGAACACGCAGGGAGTCGTCGTGGCGCAGAACGGCCCGGATCAAGCGGCGGCCCTCCCAGCGAAGCGACGCAAGTGTCTGATCGGGGCGGAGCACTAACTCGCCCTCGGTCGACGCGTAGCGCTTCTGCAGGTCTTTCAGCTCGTCTGCTTTCAGTAGTGCCACCGTGCTGTTGTCCGTGGGGTCGGTCAGTCGAACCAGAGCGGAATCTCCGCGCAGATCGCTCGCCACCAGTCGTTTTTCGCTGGCGGCAAGAATAGCTTTTTGAGCGTCTCGGGTCACGACGATCGGGCGGCGCGGGCCATCGAGCAGGCCGGTAAGAACGTCCGCTGCGGCATCTGGCCGGCCAGTTTTCTTCGCGGCTGTTTGCATCCGTTCGAGGCGGCCAGGCTCGCGCAAAATCTGGTCGATCTTCCAGCCGAGCGTAATAACGTCGTTGCAGCGAACAGCAGCACCCTGTTCCATCAGGTAGTCACCGTTACGCACTTCTTGCCCCGGGATGGGGTTCACCAGCACCATGGGCAAGCCCGCCGCCATACATTCGGAGGCCGAGAGGCCACCCGGTTTACCCACAAAGAGGTCGGCGCTTCTCAGCAGTGCGGGCATCTCGGTTGCGAATCCCAGAATGTGGAAGCGATCGTCAGTGCCAACGAGTTTCTCAATGTCGTCACGAGTCTCCTCGTTGTGTCCACACACGACGGTGGCTGTGAAGGCTGAGCGCATATGCAGTGTCTGCCGCACCGCAGCGACGGCGTAGTCCCCGCCCGCTGCGCCTGCAGAAATCAAAATGTGGGGAACGTCATGGGCGACGCGGTCGGTTTCGGCATCCGGATACGAACTGATCGGGATGCCGGTGGCGGCTACACGATCGGCGGGCAGGCCGAGCGCCATCAGTTCCACCCTGCCTTCTTCGCGCGCCACGTTAAACGAGTGGAACGCGCTGGTCAGCCAGAGGCCTTGAGGATCGTAGTCGGTGGTGACAACCGCTGTTTTGGCATCGATGACTCCGCGCATGAGGAGCGTGGCCATGAGCTGGGCGGGAAGAAAGTGGGTGCTGACGATCGCGGTGGGTTGGAAGCGTTTGATCTCCCGAATCACGGGAAGAGAGTTGGCCTGCGTCCAAGGGTCGATCGGTCCCCTGCGCCAAAAAGGGGCGTCGCTCACGTCGTACGCCCACTCAAGCACCCACGGCAAACCTTTGGCGAGCACGAAGTAGCCCTTGCCCAACACGTCGCGGTACAGAGTGCTGCTCACCTGAAGCACGTCGAGCACTTTTACTTCGACGACATCCTTGCGCGCATCACACGCTTGGCGCACTGCCGCGGCGGCGCTGTTATGCCCCGAGCCGACACCAGCAGACAAGATCAGTACCCGCTCTCCTCCAGCAGTGGGGGAATGAGCGGGGAGGGTCTCTGGCATGGGGGAAATGATAGTCGAGCCCGGTGCGGCTGCGCCCGGAGTTTGTGCAGTTCCGTTCCCGGCAAACTTCTTAGAGCCAGCGATGCTCTGAGGTCGCTACGCGTGCAGCCTCGGCGAAGCGGGCGAACCGTTCGCGCTCCACCGCGTCGTACGTTTCGGCGGCCACGGATGCTTCGAGCCGGTCGATCTGCGCCGCCACCGCTTCGGACTGCTCGGTGCGTTGCGCGCGGTAGCCCACCTCTTGCAGCAGTTGGTACAAACGCTCCACCACCCCGGGGTCGCTCGCGCCATAGCGCCGTGGTTGCGTCAGGGCGATGTCGAGCAGGTTGATGAAGTTGTGCGGCTTGATGATCACGCGCACGAGGTTGTCATCATCGGTGAGACCGCGAGACTGAATCTCAAGGTCGGCGATCGAGCACAGCGTCGCCGAAATGTGGCCGAGGGTATGCACGGCCGTCGTCGGGTCGTTGACTCCGGGGGAGAGGGCGCGTGCCGTGATATCGACGAGCTGGCGGATGCCAAAACCGATATCTTGGCTGGCCGTGCGCTCGTAGGCGAGGCTGACGGCACCGACCAACGCGCTGTTGATGGTGTCGCGGTCGTCGTCATCCAGGTGGCGCATCGGGTCACGCGGCCACCAGCGCAGCACGGGGGTGCCGCTGACCATGTGATGACCAACGGTGTGTTCTTCCCGCGCCACGATGTCGTATTTGATGGCGATTGTGAGTAGCCGAGAGCGGTCGCTAGAGCGAATAAACCCGGACCGCTTCGCGAGACTTAGCTCGATACGTTCAGCGGGCGGCCAGTCGGGCAGTTCCGTTTCGCCGGTTGCCATGGTGGATGCCACGAGCTCGATGGTCTTACTGGTTTCGAGGTAGACCTGCCGCATCGTCGTCTCGATGCGCAGTTGCCGCGCGAGGTGCGCCAGGAACAGCGTGAGCATGACAACGCTCGCCAGGGTCAGGAGCGACGCCAACGTCACCGCAAGGCGCGGCACGATCGGGTCGATGCTGTCGTCGCCATCCTGAACCGTGCGCAACACCGTGAGTGCGTAGGCGAAGGTGCCGACGAACACCGAGAGAGTCCAGTGCACCGTCTGGTCTTTGAGGAAGGTGCGCAGCACGCGCGGGGAAGCCTGGCTGCTGGCTAGTTGGAGCGCGACGACGGTGAGCGAGAAAGTAAGGGAGGTCGCCGTGATCAGCGAACCCGAGATGGCGGAGAGCACGGCGCGCGCGCTTTCGGGGCCACCAGCAAACAGGATGCGTTCGAGGCCCACCGGTAACGACGAGTCAACGGCGCGGTCGATCAGGGGCAACACAATGCCCAAGATCACGGCGAGAAGAATGGAAATCGTGGGCAATGGCCACAGCTCAGCGGCGATCCCTTCGCGCACGGTGGCAATCCAGCGGCGCAGGGAATTGCGGCGTGCACTCTGTGTTGCTAGTTCGCTCATCACATCCCTCTCCTGTCGCCCTAGTTAATCACGTCAGGCTTCGTGTGGCGCGTGCCCCTAGGGTGGAACAACGCGAATGAAAGGAAATCACTCGATTGTTTGAATGGGTATCGTGGCTGGGGCTCGCTGTGGCCGTAGTGGTTGCGCTTGTCGCCGTCGTCATTGGCATCGGAGTGATCTCTCTCATCGTGAGAGGAATCTCACGTCTGCGGCCCGGGGTCTATAAGACTCTCGCTCAATCGCGTCAGCGTTTGAGAGTACTTATGGCGTTGCTCGCCGTGTGGGCAGCAATCTCGATCACGCTCCCGGTCGAAGATCTGAGTGACATCGTCAACCAAGTTTTCTTGATCGCGGTAATCGCGGCCAGCGGCTGGTTGCTCATCGCCATCATCAACGTTCTGCTCAACCGGACCATCGCCCGGTACCCCACCGACGTTCCCGACAACCGAGCTGCGCGTCGCGTGCGCACTCAAGTGCAACTGATCCGTCGCGTGCTCGCGGCCGTGATCGTCATCGTCACTATTGGTGCCATTCTTCTCACTCTTCCGGGGGCAGAAACCCTCGGCGCAAGTGTTCTCGCTTCAGCCGGCCTCGTCAGCGTCGTCGCCGGTATTGCTGCGCAGTCCGCTCTTGGCAACGTGTTCGCGGGAATGCAGCTTGCCTTCAGCGACGCCATCCGCGTGGACGACGTCGTGATCGCCGACGGTGAGTGGGGCCGCATCGAAGAAATCACCCTCACCTACATTGTTGTCAGCATCTGGGATCAGCGCCGCCTCGTGCTGCCTTCCACCTACTTCACGACGACGCCGTTCCAAAACTGGACCCGCAACGCCACCGAACTTCTCGGCGAGGTCAACTTCGACCTCGACTGGCGCGTCAACATCGACCAGATGCGCGAGCGCCTCAGCAAAGTTGTCGAGCGAACCGAGCTGTGGGACGGCCGCACGGCCAACATCCAAGTCGTGGATGCCAAGGGTGGTTTCGTTCGAGTGCGCGTGCTGATTAGCGCCGCCGACTCCGGCGCGCTCTGGGATCTGCGCACGCACGTTCGCGAAGAAATGGTCACGTGGTTGCAGGCCAAGAATCCGGCTGCGCTTCCTCGCACGCGAGTGCTCATGGTCGAGAATGAGGCAGCGGTGCGCACCAAGTCATCGCCAGCCTCGCAAAACCGCGGCCTCTTCAGCGGTAGCGCCGAAGCGGATGCTCGCCGTCAAGAATTCACGGGAGCGATTCCGGTTCAAGACAACGTGCCCGAGAACCTGGTTGGCCCAGAAGAGACTGATGCCGATGAGGCTCAGTCGTCCACCGCCAAGCGCGTCATCAACGACTAGGAGTCATTCAGGATGCCCGGCCTCGACAACGTTGTCAGCTCCCCGCCACTCAGTTCACGCAGTTGGGGGCTGGTGCCCGCAGCGCTATTGAGCGGATCGGCGGTGCTCCTGTTCTCACTGCGACTGCCACTGCTCGGCTATGTCGTGGTGGCATTGGCTCTCGCCGCCGCCTGGCTCACCGACCGCAACAAGCACACCGAGGGTCTCGCGAAAGACCTGCTCCTCATCGCGGTCGGCATGATCATCGTCTCCACGGTGTCGGTCGAAGCCGACATCAGCTGGGGCAACTTCTTCTTGCTCGGGTTTGTGCTGGCTGCAGCGGTTGCTGTGCCCTACGCGCTGTCTCGCTTCGTGTTCAAGGATCGCCTCATCCGGTTTCCGTGGCGGGGCGGCTGGCCGTGGAACCGCGTTCAGTGGGGCTACCTGTTTCTCGTGGTCTTTCTCGGTTGGCTCATTTTGCCGTTCTACTTCATCACGAGCGGTGTGTATCTCAACTGGCCGATCGTCACGACGCCCGATGAGATCGGTCGGCTTTTCGTCGGTGTGAATGCTGTTGGCACGTGGGATGAGCTGTTCTTCATCCTCACCGTGTTCGTGCTCTTCCGCCGGCACTTTCCGGTGTGGCAGGCGAACCTGCTGCAGATGGTGATCTTTGTGGCGTTCCTGTGGGAACTTGGCTACCAGTCGTGGGGCCCACTGCTGACAATCCCGTTCGCCCTGTTGCAGGGCTGGATCTACTCGACCACGAAGTCGCTCGTCTACGTGCTGAGCGTGCACCTACTGTTTGACGCGGTCGTGTTCCTCGTCATCGTGCATGCCAGAAACCCCGGAGTGATCGGGTTCTTCCTGCTGTAGGAGGCGGTGCGGCGTGCTGTCGATCGGCGAGGCCGTCGATCCGGCGAGGTTACTCTTTGCCGCCGGGAGGGCCTGCGATGAGCAGAACGACGTAGAGCAGAATGACGGCGCCCGCGATGAGGGCCACCAAAATGTACGGGCGGTTCAAGAACCACCGCATCGTGCGGTCGATCCAGCCAGCATCACGCGGATGACCGGATGCTTCCTTGCGCCAGTCACCCTTCAGGCGGCCTGAGCGTGCAAGCCACAGCTCCACCGGAATCGTGGCGTACGGAATGACCGCGCTACCGATAGTGAGAACGGCGGTGCCGACGCTCCACCGCTGGTTCACCGTCAACAACACGGCAGTGGCACCGTAGGCGAGGAAGACAAAACCATGGATGGCCCCACCGATCGACACCGCGACATCCAGCCCCGCCGTAGCGCGCAAGATGAGACCGGTGATGAGCAGAGTCCACGTGACTGCCTCAGCGAACGCGAGAACGCGGAACAGTGACTTGGGGGTCGCAAACATGAGGCTGAACTTTCAGTATTAGGCGTTGGCCATCAACGAGCTGATCGCGCTCGTGAAGAACGTGAGGCCGTCGGTGCCGGAACGCATTGCCGCGCGAGTGTCTGGACCAAAGCCAGGCTCGGTCGCGTGCTCGGGATGAGGCATAAGACCCACAACGTTGCCGCGAGCATTCGAGATGCCTGCAATGTCGTTCGCCGACCCGTTGGGGTTGACCTCGAGGTAGCGGAACACGACCTGGCCTTCGCCCTCAAGGCGATCAAGCGTTTCTTGGTCGGCAATGTAGCCGCCCTCACCGTTCTTCAACGGGATGATGATCTCTTCGTCTTCTTTGAAGCCGTTGCTCCAGGCGGTGTCGACATTCTCGACGCGCAGCTTCTGGTCGCGGCAGACGAAGTCGCCGTGATCGTTGCGCACGAGGCCGCCGGGAAGCAGGTGTGATTCCACCAAGATCTGGAAACCGTTGCAAATGCCCAGCACAGGCATTCCGGCGTTCGCGGCCGTGATGACCTCGCTCATGATGGGCGAGTGCGCTGCGATAGCACCGGCACGCAGGTAGTCGCCGTAGCTGAAACCGCCGGGCAGAACGATGGCATCCACGTTCTTGAGGTCGTGGTCGCCGTGCCACAGGGCTACCGGCTCACCGCCACCCAGTTTGACCGCACGCTGAGCGTCACGGTCGTCGAGCGAACCCGGAAAGGTGATGACTCCGACGCGCACTATGCGCCCTGAGCGTCGTCGGCGGGGCGAGCCTCGCCAACGTAAATGACGTCTTCGATGACGGTGTTGGCGAGGAGATCGTTGGCGATCTCGCGGGCCTCAGCCAGTAGCTCGTCAGTGATAGGGCCCTCAACGGTGAGCTCAAAACGCTTACCGATGCGCACCGCGCTGAACTCGCTCTTGTCGAGACGGACGAGGGCGCCGGCTACGGCCTTACCCTGAGGATCGAGGATTTCAGCCTTGGGCATTACCTCGACGACGATTATTGGCACCGAATCACTCCATGATTTCGCGCGGGCGGATTGCACCAAGTCTAGCGGAGGGTGGCGGTACGGCAGACTGTCCTCATGGACATCGACCGCGCAGTGCAATCCCGCATCGTTCGCACGCTCGTTGCGGGCCAAGTGCTCGCCGGGTTGGGCCTCGGAGCGACCGTGGCGGTGGGTGCGATTCTGGCCGCCGATCTTGGCGGCGAGGCGCTCTCGGGTGCGGCGGCGACATCCAGCACGCTCGGAGCTGCGCTCGTCTCTATTCCTCTGGCGCGGTTGGCCGCTCGCTGGGGTCGTCGCCCCGCGTTGGCGCTCGGGGCTGGCGTTGCCGCCGCAGGCTCGCTCATCACTGTCATTGCTGTCGGTGCCGGGTTCTTCCCACTCCTGATTCTGGGGTTTGCGATGCTGGGCGTCGGTACGGCGGTTGGCCTTCAGGCGCGCTTTGCCGCGACGGATGTTGCGGCTCCCCAGCACCGAGGCCGTGACCTCTCACTCGTGGTCTGGTCGACAACGATTGGCGCTGTGGCCGGCCCGAACCTCGTTGGTCCTGGTGAAGCGATAGCGCAGTGGCTGTCGCTGCCAACCAATACAGGCTCATTCGTTTTCGCGATTGCGGCGCAACTCGGCGCTGTCGCGCTCTACCTCGTGGCACTGCGCCCCGATCCTCTCGTTCTGGCTGGCAATAAGCCTGTCGAGCCGGCAGCGGCCGCGGATGCCGGAATCGTCCGCGGTCGTGGCCCACTCGTCTTCGCAATTGCTGCCATCGCCATTAGTCACGCAGTCATGGTGTCGATCATGGCGATGACGCCAGTGCACTTGCTCCATCACGGAGCGAGCCTCACCGTCATCGGCTTCACCATTAGCTTGCACATTGCCGGAATGTATTCGCTGTCACCCGTCTTCGGTTGGGCGAGTGACCGTTTCGGTCGCATCCCAACAATTCTTATCGGGCAGGCGCTCTTTGCGGCATCCGTGTTGGTCGTTGCGCTCGGTCAACTGAGCAACACCGCCGTTACTGTCGGACTGGTGTTGTTGGGTCTCGGCTGGAGCGCCTCAACGGTTGCTGGTTCGGCACTCGTTGCTGACCTCTCGACGGGAGCGATGCGGCTGCGTATTCAGGGTCGAAGCGACACCATCATGAGTCTTGCTGGGGCAGTGGGCGGCGGGTTCGCCGGGCCCATCCTGATCGTGGTCGGCTACGCCGGACTCGCGTGGGGCGCTGGCGTGCTCGTGCTCATTGTTACGGCGGCAGCGCTTGTGGTGTGGCGAGCCAAGCCCGTCACACCACCCGTGCCGCGTGATACTACTTCTGAAGTACAGCCTGCAGGTCAAACGTCAGAGTGATGTTCTCGCCAAGAAGAACACCACCGGTTTCGAGAGCAGCGTTGTAGTTGATGCCGAACTCGGTGCGGTTGATGACGGTGGTGGCGCTTGCCGCGGCAACAGTCTGGCCGTAGGGGTTGGTGGCGATGCCGCCAAATTCGCCCTTCAGCGTGACGGGCTTGGTGACGCCACGAAGTGTGAGGTCGCCCTCAATGGTGAGGTCGTCGCCATCGATGTCCATCGAAGTCGATGTGAACGTGGCGGTGGGGAACTCCTCCACGTTGAAGAAGTCGTTGGTGCGCAGGTGACCGTCGCGGTCGGGCTGGTTGGTGTTGATCGTCGCCATGTCGATGGTGGCGGAGATCGAGTTCTCGGCAGGCACTTCTGAGGTGACGATGGTGCCGGAGAAACCGTCGAAGGTTCCGCGAACCTTGCTGATCATGAGGTGCTTGACCGTGAACGCAACGGTGGAGTGCGTGGGGTCGAGCTGCCAGGTTCCGACAGCGAAGTTGGTGTGGGTGTCAAGAGAAGTAGTCATGTCTACGGGCAACTGTGACCGGTGTCTTCTTATTCCACGATTCGGTCAGAACTTCTCGGTAGGCTCGCACTATGGACACCACAGGACTCAACGAATTTCTTGAGCACAATGACTTCTCCGGCACTGTGTTGATCAAGCGCGGAAACGCCACCATTTTCGAGGCCACCACGGGCAAGGCCACTCAACGTTGGGATGTGCTGAACACGGCAGAGACCCGCTTCGATTCGAGTTCCATCACCAAACTCTTCACGAGCGTCGCTGTCCTTCAGCAGGTCGGCAAGAATGACCTCGACCTTGAGACATCCATTCACCATTATGTTGACCTCGCCGACACCGAGATCGACCCCGCCGTCACGCTGCTGCACGTGCTCACCCACACCAGTGGTATTGCGGATGACGTGGATGAAGAAGAGGGCGAAAGCTACGCCGATCTGTGGGCGGAGTTCCCCACCTACACAATTCTTGAGCCCGCCGACCAGCTCCCCACCTTCGTGAATAAGGAGTCGCTGGCGGAGCCCGGCGTCGAGTGTGTCTACACAAACGCGGGCTACGTGCTCGCCGGTCTGGCGCTCGAGAAGGTCACCAAGACCGACTACCGCCAATTCATTTTTGATGAGGTCTTCACGCCCGCGGGCATGGTCGACTCTGGCTTCTATGACCGTCGGGATGCCGCCCCGCGCGTTGCCGAGGGCTGGGACTACATCGACGGCCGTTGGGTTTCCAATATCTACAGCGCCCCGCCCATTGGTCTGCCCGATGGCGGAGCTCACGTCACCGCCGCCGACCTCATTCGCTTCATTCAGGCAGTGCGCAACGGTGAGCTTCTCGACACCGAATTTACGGAAGAGTTTCTCACCCCGCAGGTGCAGTACGACGAAGAGACCTGGTACGGCTTCGGGCTTGAGTTCGACATGAACGAAGACGGCACCGTGCGCAGCTACTTCGCCGACGGTGTGAGCCCCGGTGCCTCCGGAATCGTTCGCCACTACCTCGAGAACGGTCTCGACGTTGTGGTGCTCTCGAACTCTGAAGAGGGCGCCTGGCCGGTTATCCGCGAAATCGACGAACGCCTCGGTGGGTAACACTCTTACGGGGCGAAGAGTCGCGTCTTCTTGCGGCCACCAGAAGACGCTAGGGCGCGGGCTGAGCTGGGCCCAGCGAAACGGGCGTCGCCGTCTCTGATGCGGTGCCTTTGAGCTCCACGAAAATCACGTGGGTGGGGCTGTCGCCGATGTTCTCTCCGGAGTGGCGTTGGGCGGGCAACCACATTGCCAGGCCCGTTGCCAACTCAACATCGCGATGGTTCTCGCCAGCGTGTAGGCGGCGGCGAAAATCGCTGAGAGTGATCATGACACTGTCGGGATGCTCGTGCGGTGTCGTGGTGTCGCCGGCCGCATCGATGTACTCAAGCACTCGTACGCGGTCATTCTCGAACACCACTGAGTAGTGTTCCGGATTCGTTGCTACAGGATCGGCGTCCATGGGAGACAGTGTGCGCCTCGAATGTCGCCTTGGCAAGCACTATTTTTCGCGCCGGCCGTTGCCCTGGTTCGCGGTGGTGCGCACGTGAATCGTGTTCGCCCACGGGTCATCGAAACTGAGGGTCTGACCATCGTGGCGTAACTGGATGCCGTGGTGCGTCATCCGTTCGCCAAGCGCTCCGAGGTCGTCGGCGCTCGGCACCGCAATGTCGACTTGGGCGAGACCGAGTGCGGGCAGCCGCGGACCAGCGCCGCTCGAATTCCAGGTGTTCATGGCCATGTGGTGGTGGTAGCCGCCGGCGCTGACAAACACGGCGCTTCCGGGGATCTCGGTGGTCGCTTCGAAGCCGAGTCGATTGACGTAAAACTCGCGCGCGGTGGCGATGTCACCGACTTGCAGGTGCACGTGGCCAATGCGGGCGCCACCGATGACAGGCTGCTCGACGGCGGCTTCGGTGAGGTTCTCTTGCAAGAAGCCGTTGGGGTCGAGAAACAGTGTCGCCATTTCGACGGCGCCGTGGGTCCAGCTCCACTGGGTGCGGTCGCGATCCCAGTACAACTCGACGCCGTTGCCTTCCGGGTCAGTGAAGTAGAAGGCCTTGCTCACGAGGTGGTCGGCGCTGCCAGTGAAGGTCTTCGGATAGCGAGTGGCTACCGAATAAACGGATGCCGCCAGGGCTTCTTCGGTGTCGAACAGGATGGCCGTGTGGAACAGCCCGGCATCGCGGGGGCTCGCGTGCGTGAGGGCGGGCGAGTGCTTGAGGATGACCACGGGCGTGGTACCGCGACCGAGAACGACCGTATCGGAAGACTCGCTCAGCACGGTGAGGGCTACGGCATCCCGGTAGTACGCGGTGAGCGCATCGAGGTTCGCGACGCTGAGCGTCACTGCGCCCATAGCGGTGTCGGGTGCGAGCAGTTCGGTCATGATGCCTACAACCTTGCCGCCAACAGCGTTATTCCGGAAGAGCTTTCTGGCAGGAGGGGGTGCGGGCGAGCCTAAGCGGCCGCGCTCACGCCTTTGAGCTCCGCGAGTTCGCGCAGGCCAGCAGCTAAGCGCGAGACGCCCTCCTGGAAGATTTCATCGCGGCCGTTCGAGCCGTACATGACGCGAATGTAGCCTTCGCCAACCTCGCCGAACCAGTTGCCGGGCGAGACGCCGAGCTGCTGGGTGCTCACGAGGTGTTTAACGACCTCAAGAGAGGTGCCGAGCTCGGAGATGTTGACCCAGTGGTAGAAACCACCGGCAGGTAACGCCGCGCCAACACCCGGAATGCCCTGGAGTGCATCATGGATGGCGTGGCGGCGCTGGTCATAAATGGTGAACCATTCATCGGTGTAGGCGGGGTTCTCGTAGGCGGCGGCAACACCGTATTGAGCGAAGGTGTTGGTGGGGCCGACGTAGTTGAACGTCGCGATCTTGAGCAGCGGCATGATCTCGGCCGGGGCAACGAGGTAACCGACACGGAACCCGGTGAGCCCGAGGTCTTTCGAGGTGCCAAAGACGGTGAGGGTGCGTTCGCGCATTCCGGGCAGAGTCGCGAAGTTCACGTACTCTGCTCCGTCGTACACCTGGCGTTCGAAGTCCTGGTCGATGATCACGCCGAGGTCGAACTCTTCAGCCAACGCTGCGAGTTCCATCAGGTTCTCGCGGGTGTAGACGGTGCCGGTCGGGTTGTTGGGGTTGGTGATCACGATGGCGCGCGTGCGTTCCGTGATGCGCGAGCGGAACTCATCCATCCGCAGGGCGAAGCCATCTTCTTCGTACGTCGGAACTTGCACACACACCGCACCCATCTGGTGGATGTCGTTGATGTTCTCTGCGAAGCCGGGGCTTGTGACAAGAACCTCATCGCCCTGACCGGGACGGATGCAGATGCGAATCGAGAGGAAGAGGGTGAAGGCCGAGCTGGGGCCAACCATCAACTCCGTTTCGGGGTCGATCTCCATCCCGTTGAAGTCCCACAGCTTATTGACGAGCGCGGTCTTCAGGCGAGGCTCGGCGTACCCGTTGTCGAGCGAGTAGTGCGTTTTGCCGTCATCGAGGGCTTGCTTGGTGGCATCGATGACGTGATCCGGCAGGCACTTGTCTGGGGCAAAAGGATCCGCGCCCATCATCATGATCCGAGTCTCGGGATCGAGCCCTGCATAGAGGGAAAAATCGGGAGCGGCGAGGTCTCGCCACGAATCATCAATGCGCACGGAGCTTCTTTCTGTTGGAGCGGTTATTCGTCGATGTCGAGGATGTGACTGAGCGGCGACGTGTCTTCGATGCGGCCAAGGCTGATCATCGCTTCCACGCGCTGCAACCCGGGCACGGCTCCGAGTTTTTCGAGAAGTAGAGACTGCAGTTCGGCATGATCCTTCAAGCGGAACCGCGCCATCATGTCGTAAGTTCCGCTCAAAATCAGCACCTCGGTAAGCGAGGGGATCGCCCGAAGCGCTTCGATGACACTGGGCATGCGGGCATCTGAGGTGATCTTGATCGGGATGACGACCAGCATGGGGCGGCCCATGGCCGACCAGTCCATCTCGATGCTGCGGCGGCGGATGACGCCCGTGCGTTCGAGGCGCGCGACGCGCTCTCCGACACTGGGCGCCGACATGCCGACCAGGGCACCGAGGCTGCGAAGTGAAATGCTGGAGTCTTCGTGCAAGTGGCGGATGAGCTGGAGATCGACGGTGTCGAGGTCAACCGGCGGCGTCGTGGGCTGCAGCAAGTCCATGATCGTCGGCGACGAGGCGATTGCGTCTTTCGTCGACTGTGCTGCGGCCTGGGCGGCGGCGTCAGTCATTGTTCGCGAACCCGTTGGCCTCAAGATTGTTGAGCAGGTCGAGCGTGAACTGGATGTGGGTGAGGTAGTCCTCGAGGTAGCCGTGTTCGTTGTAGCCGTGCATGTTTCCCTCCGGTCGCAACGTTCCGGTGGGCGAAATCAGGGGAGCCCCAAGATGTTCAAGGAAGAATGCTCCCGGTCCGGAACCCGTCATCACATCGTAGACGACAGGTTCTGCCTCAAAGGCTTTAGCGGCAGCCTCCAGAACAGAGACGGCAAACGGAGTATCTACCGGCGAGAACGCGGGCTGCATCGTGCGGATGAGCTCGACCTGGATGTCAGGCGCGGTGTCGCGGAGGAACGCCTTCACCGTCTCGAAGCAGGCGTGCGGGTCCATGCCGGGAACGAGCCCGAAGCGAACCTTCGCGGTGCCCTTCGCCGGAACACTGTGGCTCACGCTTGGGTCAATGTCGAAGCCCGAGAGGCTCATCGACGGGGTGAAGATGAAGCGCTCCTTCAGCTCTGCCGCGGGCAGATCCTTCAGAGGATTGACGCCCGGCAGGCTGATGGCGTCGCCGGGAAGCGAGAGCTCTTGCGTGCGAGCCTTGGCCGCGGCATCCGGGCGCAACGCAGAATCCGTGAAACCGGGAACGGCGATGAGGCCGTCCTCCGTCGTGAGAGACGTGATCGCCCGCATCAACTCAAGCGGTGCGGACCGCAGAATCTGCGAATACGAGGGGTGCTGATTGGAAGCCAGGATGTTCAGGCTCAGGCTGATCTCCATGCCGCCACGGCATCCGAAGCCGACTGCGGGGCGACCGTCGTCTTCACGAAGGTAGCTCTCCCACAGCACGGCGTCGGCGCTGAGGCGTTCGGAATTCTCGGCCAACACCGTTTCGAGGCCGGGGCTACCGATCTCTTCACAGGGGTCGGCGAGGTAGATCATGCTGTACGGCAAGCCGTCCGGGTGATCCTCGATGAACAGTTCGAGCGCGCGCAGGCGGCTCGTGACATCGGCCTTGTCGTCACAGGCACCGCGGGCCCACATGGCGCCGTCGCGGATTTCTGATTCGAAGGGGCCGGAGATCCACTGGTCGAGGTCGCCGACAGGCTGCACGTCGTAGTGGTTGTAGAGCATGAGCGTTTTGTCGCTCGCTCCGGGGAAGTAGGCGACGACGACCGGCCCGTATTCAGGAATCTCGATGCGCTCGACGCGCTCGCTGAGCCGGCGAAGCTTCTGCTCCAACCAATCAGCGGCAGCTTCGATCGCAACGCGATCGCTTGCCACGGAGGGGAAGCGACAGAATTCCTGCCATTCGCGGATGCTCTGCTCACGCTCGGCATCAATACGGGGGTCGCGCATGATTAGACTCCTCGGGAGATGGCGACGGGGGTGAGCTCGTACGGGTAGTCCGTGATGCGCTCGGCGCCGGTTTCGGTGACGAGAACGATGTCTTCGAGGCGAACTCCGCCGAAGCCCTGGCGGTAGCAGCCGGGCTCGATGGCGATCACGTCGCCGGCAACCAGCACGGCGTCGTTCTGGCCGAGGCCGGGAGCTTCATGAACTTCGAGGCCGATTCCGTGGCCGAGGCTGTGGAAGTAGCCCTCGTTGAGAACCTCACCCGGCTTCTTGGTGAGCTGCGTGGGGTAGCCGGCGTTGCTGATCGGCTCGCACGAGATGCGGTGCAGTTCGGCAACGGGAAGACCGGGGCGGATGGCCGCGAGCGTGTTGTCGAACGCCTCCTTGACGATGCGCCAGTACGTTTCGAGCTCGTCGTTGATCTCGCCCTTGACGAAGGTGCGGGTCATGTCAGAGTTTCCACCGGACTCAGTGTCGCGGGGGCAAATGTCGACCGTGACGGGCTCGCCCTCGAAGATCTGGCCTGAGCCAGCGTGGTGGCCGATGCAGGTCTGCTCGCCGTGAGCCACGATGAGGCCCGCGTCTTCGCAACCGTTGCGCAAGAACGCGGCGCGGATGCCCGTCTTCAAGTCTTCACACGTGAGGGGCTTGCCGTCGAGCAGTAGTCCACCATCGGTATCGACCGTGGCGGCTTCCATCTGGGTGGCGACGTGGGCAACGCCCGCTTCGGCGGCGATCTGAGCGCGGCGCATTCCGGCGAGCTCAGCGGGGGACTTCACGCGGCGGCGCATCTCGAAGAGGTGGTTGTCGACGTTCAGTTCGATGCCAGCAGCACGCAAGTGATCGGCAACGCCGAGCGGGAAAGTGGAGGGGACGCTGGCGCTCGTGACGCCGGTGCGCTTGCATGCCTCAACCAAGCAGTTGAGTTCGGCGAGGTCGGGGCCCTGTCCTGCGGCGCGGAAGACATCGAAACCAAGCTCTTCGAGAGGGAAGACGGTCATGTTGTCGACGTCGCGCATCCGGGCCGCTTCAAGCGACTTGATGGCGGTGTACCGCTTGCCATCGACCTCGATGTAGAGGAACGGATCGTGTACCTCGTGGGTGATTACGTGTCGCATATCTGCGGACAGCGTGCTCGAAAACATGAGGACTGGTGCGCTCGTCATCGTCTCTACTTCTTTCTCTGCTCGGTGGGGCTGGATGCCGTCATGGCGAAACCTTACGGCATCCCCACATGCGTAATGATAGGTCATGTGTCGGTTTTGTAAATTGTTTGTAAGGCGACTAGCGAATACAACCTAACAACGAGATAACATTATGACACTTTACGTTAGGTCGCAGTTTCGTAGCCCTAAAGTAAATCCAACGCCCGGAGCCACTCACTGCTGGCACCGTAGGCGCTCACTGCACAGGAGGAAGCATGAAGACATCACGTTTCGGGTTGGGCGCTGTTGCGCTCGCCTCGGCGGTCTCGCTCACTCTCGCCGGCTGCGCTAGCAGCGATGGTGGAGATTCAGGCGACGTTAACCAGATCATCACTACCAATGGAAGTGAGCCGCTCGGCCCGCTCGTTACCGTCGGTACTACCGAGACCGGTGGCGGTAAAATCCTGACGTCCATCTACGCGGGTCTGGTTTCGTATGAGGCAGACGGAAGCATCCGCAACGACGTCGCTGAGTCGATCGAGTCGGAAGATGGTCAGCACTGGACCGTCACTCTCAACGACGGTTGGACCTTCACCAACGGTGAGGCAGTAACCGCCAGTTCGTTCGTTGACGCCTGGACCTATGGCGCGACGTTCAGCAATGCACAGGCTTCGTCGTACTTCTTCGATGACATCGAGGGCTTCAGCTACGAAGCAGACTCGGAGCTGACTGGACTCAGCGTTGTCGATGACCTGACATTCGATGTCACTCTTGTTGCCCCTGAGGCTGACTGGCCGTTGCGCTTGGGCTACACGGCATTCATGCCGTTGCCCTCGATTGCTTTCGACGACATGGAAGCTTTCGGCGAGAACCCCATCGGTAACGGTCCGTACATGATGGATGGCGATGACGCGTGGGAGCACGATGTGCAGATCTCGCTCGTCACGAACCCTGACTACGACGGTGTGCGCACGCCAGCCAACGGTGGTGTCACCTTCAAGTTCTACACGTCACAGGATGCTGCCTACGCGGACGTTCTCGGTGGAAACCTTGACGTTCTCGATGCTGTTCCCGACAGCGCTTTCGGCATTTTCGAGGATGAGTTCGGCGACCGCGCCATCAACCAGCCGGCTGCCATCTTCCAGGCGTTCAACATTCCTTACTACCTCGATCACTTCAGTGGCGAAGAAGGAAAGCTGCGTCGTGCCGCTATCTCGATGTCGATCGACCGCGACGAGATCACCGACGTAATCTTCCAGGGCACCCGCACGCCGGCAACCGACTTCACGTCGCCCGTGATTGACGGATACTCGAGCGATCTCGATGGCGCCGAAGTTCTCGACTACAACCCTGAAGAAGCGCAGAAGCTGTGGGCTGAAGCAGACGCGATCTCACCCTTCGGCGACAGCACGTTCGACATTGCCTACAACGCAGACGGTGGCCACCAGGGTTGGGTAGATGCGGTTGCAAACAGCATCAAGAACACTCTCGACATTGATGCCGTCGGCAAGTCGTACCCCGACTTCAAGTCGTCGCTCGAAGACCGTGTTGCAGGAACCCTCACCGGTGCAACTCGCGCCGGATGGCAGGCCGACTACCCGTCGCTGTACAACTTCCTCGCACCGCTCTACCAGACCGGCGCTGGCTCGAACTATGAGGGCTACAGCAGCTCTGAGTTCGATGGTCTCCTGAAGGAGGGTGCCGCAGCGCAGACCGTTGACGATGCAACCGCCCTTTATCAGGATGCTCAGGAAGTTCTGTTGAAGGACCTGCCCAGCATCCCGCTGTGGTACTCCAACGCCACCGGCGTCTCGGCTGACACTGTCGAGAATGTTCAGTTCGGTTGGGATTCAGTTCCGCTGTACTACCAGGTCACCAAGGGCTAATAGCTCTCACGTGAACTAGCACCAGGGATCAGCCCGGGTCGACTTCGGTCGGCCCGGGCTTTCTGGCGTGCGTCTAAACGGCACCCGTTGGTGTGGTGTCGCCGGCTTTTATCGTCGCAATGGTCTTTGCCCATACGTCAGGATCTCCAACTAGGTGGGGGAGGGAAATCCTGTCGGCGTAGTCGCCGTGGCGGGCCAACATGGCGCTCCCCACCTCCTGCGGCTCAGCTTCCACTGCGAAAAGCTCCAGCACGTCATCGCCTATGAGCTTGGTCATTCGGCTCCAGCGGTCTTTCGACTTCTCCACCGACAGCGCGTGGAGTCGATCGCCGAGGTCGCCCAAGTCGTGTGCTTCCCAGACAGGGCGGTAGCTGCGGGTGCTACCGTAGAAGGCGACCTGATATCGGACCTGCTCCCGATTTTTGACGAGCTCCTCTTCAGTGGCGCCCGTAACGAGGAAACCACCGGCCGTGATCGTGAAGTCATCACGCTTGCGACCGCCAGCGGCGAGCCCGCGTTCGATCGCGGGCATCATGACGGCATCTAGATAACCGCGGGTCCAGAACCCGTGGAGGACGATTCCATCCCCCACCTCGGCGCTGACCTCCGCCATGCGTGGGCCCACAGCGGCGAGCCAAATTGGCGGTGGTGCCGGCGTCCGAGTGTGCGGCACGAAGTATTCAGTCATGAGTGAGTGCTCGTAGAACTCTCCAGAGAACGCCAGTGGCGTGTCCTCGCGCCATGAATCCCAGATTGCCGTCGTCGCAAGCACAAACTCTCGCATGCGAGCGGTCGGCTTACTCCAGGGCATGGAGAAACGGCGGGTGATGTGCGCGCGGATCTGAGTGCCGAGACCAAGGTGAAAACGTCCGGCGGTGAGCTCTCCCAGTTCGTGGGCGGCATACGCAAGAGTCATGGGGGTTCGTGCGAACGCGACAGCAATCTTTGTTCCCAGGTCCATATCTCCCGAGTATTGGCTCGATACGGCGCATGCAACGAATGGATCCCCGGTCACTTCGGCTGCGAAGATACCGTCAAAGCCGAGTTGCTGAGCCAGCAACGTGCTCTCTGCCGTATGCCCAAGGTCGCTCAGATGAGTGTCGACCTTCAGGGCGTTGCTCCGCCCACTCTCGTCGCTTTCGCTGATGAGACCTCTGTGGTCGTCACGCTGCCGCATGGGCTCTCACTTCCTCGTGAACCTTGTCGTACGTCGAGCTATGAGCCGCTCTCGTGCTGAGAGTGGTGTCGACTCTGGTCACCGTAACACCGCCGCCGCCAGTTTGTATGCATTGCGTCAAATGGGCCGCGGGGGCATTCTCGGCTCACAAAGACGAGTTCACGGTGCCATTTTTGGCAAAGTGCTGGCCGCGCCGCTATTTTGGCGATGATTAGCGCACGCCGCGAGCCGCCGAAACCGTCATTCGTATACAAATGGCGTTAAATAGGCGCAGAAACCTTGACTTAACGACGAAATACTCGAAGTATGTATACCAAACGCACCAAGCTAGTCCAATGAGGGGCTCGCTTCGACGGTCTATCAGCCCCGTCATGGAGAATTCCGGCTCCCTCAATGTTAATGATGACATCAGAGAAGGACTCACATGATGACTATGGGAACGAAACCACGCCGGCGGATCATGGCGACGATAGCAGTGGGGGCTGCCGCTGCGTTTGTGCTGTCAGGGTGCTCCCGCGCTGACATCGGTGGAGGAGAGGTTGCCACCGGCAACGCGCTGCCCGCCGGCTCATCGGCAGCTGACTTCCAAGAAGCGCTGAGCGACATGCCAGACACGACTTTGACCTTTCAATCGACTGTTTCGTCGGCCGACAGCCCCGACGCAGAGTCAACGCTGGAATTCATCGAGCGCGTCAACGAGTATTCGGGCGGCAAGATCATGCTCGACGTTACCTGGGCGAACGGAATCGTACCCAACGTCGTTGAGGTCGACAAGGCTCTGGCTGACGGCCGCATCGACATTGGGTATGCCTGGCCGCAGTACAACGCCTCGGAGTACCCGGCCAACAACTTGCTCGTAAACCTGACCCTGCTCCGTGACCCGCAGATGGTGCCTGGTTACTACTCGATTATGGCGTCGCTGCAGCAGGAAGGCCTTCAGACTCCCGAGATAATGGAAGAGTACACAAAGCAGGGGATCACGCCCCTCACCGTCATGGGCGCCGACGGTCCATCCATCATCGCGT
Source organism: Salinibacterium sp. SWN167 (assembly GCF_015864665.1). Lineage (GTDB taxonomy): Bacteria > Actinomycetota > Actinomycetes > Actinomycetales > Microbacteriaceae > Rhodoglobus. The sequence continues at coordinate 539,469 of NZ_JADYWU010000001.1, forward strand.
GTACTGAGCCTGTTCTCACCCTTGCCGACCTCGCGGGTAAGCAGATTCGCGCCGGCGGAGTCGCGCAGTCTCGTCAAATCGAAGAGCTGGGTGCAGTGCCGGTTTCGATGCCGTATACCGAGGTGTATGAAGCACTGCAGCGAGGGATACTTGACTGCTCGATGTCAGCTCATGCAATTGCTGTTATTGCCGGTCACACCGAGGTTGCTCCGTTCATCATGCACACCACTGCCGCGAGCTTCGTGTCGACTCCGTCGAACTTGTACGCCGGGCCGGTGTTCACGACGCTCCCCGTCGTGGCGCAGCAGCTCATCCTTGAATCGGTCGACATCATGCGGGGAGCGTCCATTGAGTCTGGCCTCAGTCGTATCGCTACTACTTTCGCTGATTCCGTCGCTGACAATGGCGGGGCCTTACTGGCCTTCGACCCCGAGGTCGACGCGAGACTTGCCGAGATCAACGAAGGTATCGTCCAGGATGCGATTGACTCGGACTTGCTCGATGGAGCATCGCTGGTACAGCGCATCGAGGCGGCGAACGTCGAATGGCTGGAAATCGGTACTGAGCTCGGTTATACCGAAGACGGTCCCGTCGAGGAATTCCCGGAGTGGTATATCGGTACCGACTCGGAGCCGTGGGCAAGCATGGTGAGCGAAATGATCACGCAGAAGCGGTTCAGCTAGAGCTGCCTGCGAGGGCTCGGTGCCACCTGGCCCCGAGCCCTCGCAACCCTCGAGGCTCGTCCGCGTGCCAACCCCTCACTACCCACCGACCCAAAGGAGCAACGACAACGATGTCCCAATCCGCAGCGTCGCCGCCGACAGTAGGCGGCATAATCATAAAACTCCCGGACAGGCCAGCGAAACGCTTCGCGCACCGGGCCACCTTCATACTTGAGGTGATTGCCTCGGCACTCATCTTCGTCATGATGCTGATCGTGCTGGTGAACGTGATTAGCCGCTACGCATTCGGTCAACCGATCCAGGGCACAAACGAACAGGTTGGATTCATCCTGCTCCCGGCAGTGGTATTCATCGGCTATGTCGTGGCCCAGGTGCGTGGCGCGACGATCGAAGCCGACATCGTCTACCAAAAGTTCCCGAGGCAGATTCGACGTGAAGTCCGGTTTGTCACTGGTATCTTCTCGATGATCGTCACTTTTGGCTTCGGCTGGTACGGCATGATCGAGGCAATTCACGCAAACGAAATTGGTAAGAGTGCCCCGGCAAGCGATGTTTTCATCGCCCCAATTTACTGGTTCGTGCCTGCCGCTTTTGCGGTGCTAGTTGTTCTGTTCGCCCTCGACGCCTTTCGCGCCATCCGGGGCCGTTTCGACAAAGAGGACTTCACCGAAGAAGCCCTTACAGATGCGGCGATAGGTTAGGACCCAGCTATGACTGATCAAAAGACCAGCGTGTTCGAGCCCGGTGTCGCCGTGGGTAGCACAGCTGTGGCGCAACAATTTACCAAAGAGAACCCGAGTCCCGGCCGCCTCTGGGCCTATCGGGTCGGCATTGCCCTTGCTCTCGCCGTCCCCCTGAGTGGCGTGTTCATTGCTCCAACTCGTGAGCTCGTCGGACTCTCCGCGATTTTACTGATGTTCGTTTTGATGCTCATGAGAATCCCCATCGCTTTCGCGCTGGCGATACCTGGGCTCCTCGGTGTTTACTCGCTCAACGGGATTGCCGCGCTGGCAAATCTACTTAAGGGAGAGCCTCTTATCGCGGCCTCACAGTGGGCACTGAGCGTGCTGCCGATGTTCGTGCTGATGGGGCTGTTGCTGTGGCAGTCAGGAATCACGACCAAGATGTACGAAACTGCGCGCAACTGGTTGGGCTGGCTGCCCGGCGGCTTGGGCGTCGGCACGAACATGGCAGGCGCAGGACTGGCTGCTGTATCGGGGTCGACCATGGGCACGACGTATGCGCTGGCCCGCATTGGAATCCCTGAGATGCTCAAGGCCGGGTATGGGAAGCCGATCGCTATCGGTTCGGTTATCGTAGCCGGACTTCCCGGGCAGCTAATTCCGCCCAGTATCTTCCTTGTGGTCGTTGCCGGACTTCTTGAGAACCCTGTGGGCCCTCAGCTGATGGCGGGGCTCATTCCGGGCATTACGGTGGCACTCCTCTTCTCTCTGATGATCGTCGTCTTTTCTGTGTTCATCCCGAAGTGGGCTGGCCGCGGAGCAACGGCCGCGGTGAGGCCGACCATTAGCTGGAGCGGGCGTTGGCGTTCGCTAGCCGATATCTGGCCGGTAGCTGTGCTCATCTTGGTCGTTCTCGGCGGCATGTTCATGGGCGTGTTTACCGCCACCGAGGCAGGAGCCGCGGGCGCGTTTGGTGCACTCATCTTTTGTGTGTGGTTCCAGCGCAAGAACAAGCCGTTGGCAAAGGTCGGAACCTCGGCCGTGGAGACGGTCAGCAGCGTGGGTTCCATCTTCTTGATGATCGCTGGCGCGCACATACTCGGCTCGCTGGTTGCCGTCTCAGGTCTGGGGAGATTGTTCTCCGATTTTGTCTCGAACACCGGGATGGGGCGCGTTGAATTCCTGATCCTCGTCATGTTCATCTACATCCTCTTGGGCATGTTCATGGATCCGCTCGCGATTTTGCTGACGACCATTCCCATTCTGATGCCTGTACTAAATCAGCTCGGTGTTGACCCACTCTGGTTTGGCGTCTTCGCCGTCTTCATGGGTGAGCTCGCGATTCTCACACCGCCAGTGGGCATGCTGAGTTTTGTGATCCACAAGATCGTTCAGGATCCGGCGGTCAATCTGGGCCAGCATTTCAAGCTGACGGACGTGTTCAAGGCCGTGATGCTGTTCCTGCCGATGGCGATCATCGTGGTTCTCATCTGGATCTTCTTCCCAGAGATTGTTACCTGGTTGCCTAACCAGATGTAGAGAAGCCCCACAACGAACAAAGACCGTACGCACCCGCGTACGGTCTTTGTTTTATGCAGTGACTGCGCGCATCACGGGATGCGCGGAACGAAGAACGGGATCACTTCCCCGCCACGATCCACGCTGGACTTGTCGAACGCGACCCTCATCCGCGCCCCCTCCGGCAGGAGCGAATCCACTTCGCCAAACCGGGTCCACCACCATGGGCCCTCATCCAATCGGACGATTCCGACGAAGTCGCGGCTCGGTACGCCGCCCGCCCCGCGAATGTGGATGATGGATGAACTGACGACGGTGGCGTACCCCGATGCCGCAAACTGTTCGATCCGGTCCGGATCCATGTGTGGGGTTTCTTGCACGTCAAGCACTCGGCCCGTTTCTCGATCACGGGTGAGTAGGAACACATCGCGGCTCAAGGCTTCAAAGAAGTCTGATGATGCGGCGTCGCGAATTACGACGGGATGGTTCATCTGTGCCTCCTAGTTAGTTCCGAGGATGAGGGTCGAGTGGTGGTCGAGGATCCCGCCGTTGCCCGAAACCAGAACCCGGTCGTGAGAGACGGACTGCCGCTCGCCTGCTTGCCCCCGTGCCTGGATGATGCCCTCTGAGAGTGGCGTCATCCCCCACATGTAGTAGGAGGAGAGTTGTCCGCCGCCCGTGTTGAGCGCGAGATGACCGCCAGGGCCGAGCATTCCGGGCTCCGATACAAACGCCCCGCCCTCACCTTTGTCGCAGAAGCCATAATCTTCGAGGCTGACGAGCACCGTGTAGGTGTAGCAATCGTAGAGTTCAACTACGTCGATCTCGTCAAGGTTCGTGCGTGCCATTTCGAGCGCTCTGCGGCCAGATTGTGCGGCCCCGGTCACAAGTCCGAAGCTATCGTTGCGCCGCCCTGTCGAGCCAGGATGGCCTTGGCCCCAGCCGAGGACTTCCACCGGAGGTTGCTTGAGTGATCGTGCTCGCTCGGCCGACGTGACAATTACGGCGATGCCGCCATTGGAGACTAGGCAGCAGTCGAAGAGGTGGAACGGCTCCGCGATCCACCGCGAGGCGTGATACTCCTCGAGGCTGAGGGGCGTTCTGAATTGGGCGTGCGGGTTAAGTTCTGCCCATCGCCGCTGAGCTACGGCGATAGCCGCGAAGTCGTCGTTAGTGGTGCCGTACGCGTTCATGTGGCGCTGTGCTGCTAGGGCGTACATGGTCGTCGGTGAGGTGATGCCGCTCGCGGCCGTTAACCCTGGCCAGCCCGTTAAGGTCGGGGCCACTTTGTTGTAGGACGCCCCCGAGCTTGCTCCGCTGACGAGCGGAGCGTCCGCCCACACACAGGCGACTGTCGTCGCCGTACCCGACATTATGGCCATCGCAGCGTGCTGAATCATTTGGCCGGCGGTAGAGCCAAAGGCTTGCATCTTCGTGAGGAGACGGAGATCCTTGAGTTGCAGGTCAGTTTGGAGTGAGAGGCCGACTGAGTCGTCGAGCCCACCGGAGACAATGAGCCCGTCGATATCTCCGAGGTTGAGGCCGGCGTCGACGGTGGCCGCGCGCACCGCCTCGCCCGCAAAATCCCGAGCAGTGGACCCGTAGACCTTGCCGAGAGGGGTCATGCCCAGGCCGACGATCGTCGGGTTCAGAGCCCTGCGGGAGCCGTTCATCGTCCGGTCCATTCTGGCTCGCGCTTCTCGACGAAAGCCCTCAAGCCTTCGCCGGAGTCGTGACTCTTTCTGAGCCTCGCCATCTCATCGTTCGATCGTGCCCAGTAACTTGACTCCTCGATGGCGGTGCCTTGGCTGATCGCTTTTGCGATTCTCTTGCTGGCCTGAACTGACAGAGGGGAATTCGCAGAAATTCGCTGAGCAAGCGCAAGCGCGTTCGGCATCAGGTCCTTCGCCGGCACCACGGTGTTGATGAGGCCAAGGCGTAACGCCGTGTCAGCTTTCATCGATTCACCGGTGAGGATCGCCTCCATGGCCACCTTGCGTGGTATCTGCTGAGGGAGGCGAAAGGCACCTCCCGCGGCCGCCAAGATTCCTCTTCGCACCTCGGGCAGCCCGAATGTGGCGTGTTCAGCAGCCACGGCAAGGTCGCTCGCTAGAACGAGTTCAGTGCCTCCGCCGAGCGCGTAGCCGTTCACCGCCGCGATGATCGGCTTAGAAATCTCGTGATGGGCGAAGCCCCCGAAACCCCAGACCTCAAGCCGTGGGTCGCGGGGAAGTCCTACATCGGCGGATGCTTCTTTGAGGTCAGCCCCCACACAGAAACTCTGCTCGCCCGCTCCGGTAATGATGACAGCTCGCACGGCAGGATCGTCGTCAGCGAAGTCGAGCGCGATGCCGATTCCCAGCGCCATTCCCTGGGTGATCGCGTTGTGTGCTTCGGGGCGGTTCAGCGTCACGACGAGGGTGTGACCCTCCACCCGGGTGACTACCAAGCCACCGCTTGCGGTGTGTATCTGTTCGCTGGCGCTGATCATTCGTACTCTCCTCGTTCGCCGGCCTGATCATCGTGACGACGAGTCAGGGAGATGATTGTTGGCTCGGGGTGGGGGAGTGCCGCGGTTCGGCTCCCAAATCGACGGGGAAGTTGGCAATGTCGCGGAGACTTTCCTCGCTGACATCCGCGAGATTCCTAGGCTCCCAGCGCGCCGCTCGTTTTTCGAGGAGCGTCGCGGTGACACCTTCGGCTAGGTCGCTGCGCGCACTGAGACCAACCATGTAGCGAAACTCCTGCTGCAAACACCCCCAGAGATCTAGATCGGCGGCGGATCGAATCGCGGAGAAGGTGGCTTTCACTGCAAACGGCGATGCAACACGTATTTTTTCAGCCGCGCTGATGGCAGTACCTGACGAGCTCGCATCGAGGCGATTGAGCATATCCTCAACACTGTCAGCGTTGTACCAGTACTCGGCCATCACGCTTTGCTCTGCCACGGTGGCCGCAGGCGCCGGGGAAGCAAACCTATTAATGACGTCCTGGACGGTGCTTTCACCGCGGGCAGAGAGCGCGGAGACAAGGCTGTCGAGTGCGGAATGCGGCACGTAATCGTCGGCGAGGCCACAAAATAGGGCATCCGCTGCATCCATGGTTGAGGATGTGAGAGCCCAGTGCATTCCCCATCCGTGTCGTACACGCGCGAGGTGGTAACTCATTCCCGCATCAGGGGTAAGCCCGATTTTGGTCTCGGGCATCGCCAGGCGAGAGCGTTCCGTAACGATGCGGTGCGATGCATGCCCAGCGAGACCGAAGCCTCCGCCCATCACGATGCCGTCCATCAAAGCCACCACGGGTTTGGGGTAGGTGGCGATCAGAAAATCTAGCGCGTACTCCGCTCGCAGGAAGTGATGGTCGCCCTCGCCCTCGCTCGCACCGTCTGATCGTAAGTCCCCTCCAGCGCAAAACCCTCGGTCGCCGGCGCCGCGGAGCACCACGAGCTTAACCGCCGGGTCCGAACGCCACAGCGTAAGTGCGGTCATCAACTGGGAGACGAGATTCAGATCCAGCGCGTTGATTCGGTGAGGGCGATTAAGGGTGGCTATTCCTACGTCGCCTGAGACCTCGAGAAGAAGGCTTCGGTCGTGTGTCACATCGAACCCCGCATTCTTTGGCCGAGTCGGATTGCTCATCGGCGAGACCCACGACTCTTCGAGAAGGCGAGCACATCATGCGCGGGCAGACGTGACATCCAAAGCTCTCAAGATGGGCTTTCGTATGCAATTATCGTCAATGAAGCAAATATCGTCAACTAAAACGAGCGCAATTTGATCCAATTGTATGCATTAGCGTCAACCCGGTCTGATCATCACGAGAGCGATTCAGGCCCTGCGGGCCGCAATAACAGAGTAGGCGTTGAGCGAAAGCCCGAGGCGTTTCTTGCCGCTCTTAGCCCGTGGTCGAATCTCCACCGAGAAACGCTTCGGCGGCACCAGACCGAACGAAGTCCATGTGCATCTCAGTTTGCAGGAGTGCCGACGCAATATAGAACCCAGCAAGGTTCTCCCAGCCAGCAGTCCACGTAAGTCGGGAAGCGACCTCCCAGACCGTTGACTCACCGTTCGTCGCGAGAGCATCCGCAACTTCCTTCGTGCGTCTGAGGTGGTGAGCCGCCATTGACTCGGAACGTTTCGCTAAGCCGCGGAAGCGATATTCGTGGCCAGGGGCCGCTTCGCACCCGTCTAGCTCGGCTGTGCGGCGCAGTCCCTTGAGGTACGCAGCCATAGGATTCTCCTGGCTTTTCCCACCGAGCCCCAACCCCGGATGGATCCGGGGCAGGACATGGTCGCCGGTGAACACGAGCGAGGCTTCGGGATCGTGAAAGCACAGGTGTCCGGTGGTGTGACCGCCGGTGTGCATCGCGCGAATGTGACGTCCCGGTATTGCGAGTTCTTCCCCGTCAGCGAGCAGCACATCGGGCGTCGGGGCGAGTGGCGGCTTGGCACCCTCCAGCTGGCTCAGCTCACGGAGTTGTGCGGCGGGGATACCCCAAGACCCGAGGTCCCAGCGTTTATCGCGACCGGCTGCAGCGGCAACGGATGCAGTGAACTCATCGGCGCCCACCATCAGCGATGCGCCAGTAGCATCACGGAGTTGCTCCACCTGCCCGGAGTGGTCGGGATGCAAATGCGTCACCACGATCGACTGGATTTGCGAGAGGTCGGAGCCGATCTCCGGGAGGAAAGACTCGAGCCGGAGCGCATTTTCTTTCGTTCCCCAACCCGGGTCGATTACATGCAGGCTGTCATCGGAGCCGACGATCACGTAGCAAAAGCTGTATCGCAAGTGTGGGCCAGGCATTTCCATTGTCACCGACCAGACTCCATCGGCTACTCGATCGGGAGCGGGAAGCTGCCCGTCAGCGATCGCGCTGGCTTGTGTCGGACTGACGGGGGCGGGAGCGTGCGCTGAGGAAGGCCTGACCATAACGTCAGCATATCTGAAATGTATACATTGAACCCTCGCGGTGTTTCGTGTGGTAGAGCCAGTCCCTACCGAATGGTCTATTCCCGAATTGAATCTGGGAGTGTGCTGGCGGCCTTGACCTAGAGTGCACTCCAACTCTTAGAGTCAGGACCATGATCTCCCTCGAAGAAATGACAGCCCGCCAGCAACCCCTCGAATCGAACTTCGGATACCGCAGCACAGCATCCGAAGTGATCGCCGGCTTCGACCTCGCCGGCAAGACCGCCGTCGTCACTGGCGGCTACTCAGGCCTCGGCTTCGAAACGGTGAAGGCGCTCGCCGAAGCGGGCGTTGCCGTGATCGTTCCCGCCCGTCGACCGGAGAAGGCGACCGAAGCGCTCGAAGGCCTGGCGAACGTTCGCGTCGAGAAGATGGACCTCGGCGACCTCGACTCTGTTGCCGCCTTCACCGCTGGGATGCGCGAAGCCGGCACCCGCGTCGACATCATGATCAACGCCGCCGGAGTCATGGCAACCCCCGAACTGCGCACGCCCCAGGGCTGGGAAATGCAGTTTGGAACCAACCTTCTCGGACACTTTGCTCTCGTTGCCGGCCTCGAAGCCCTGCTGCAGGATGGCGCGCGAATCGTGTCGTACTCGTCGATCGGCCACTGGCGTTCGCCCGTGAACTTCGACGACATCAACTTCGACACCACCGACTACGAGCCCTGGGTTGCCTACGGCCAGTCGAAGACAGCGGATGCCCTGTTCGCTGTTGCTCTGGATGCTCGCCTGGCCGGCCGCGGCATCCACGCGTTCTCGGTGCACCCCGGTGGCATCATGACCGACCTGCAGCGCAACATGCCTCGCGAAGAGTTGCTCGCACGCCAGTGGATCGACGAAGAGGGCAACCCGAATCCGCTGTTCAAGACGCCGGCTGAAGGTGCGTCGACCGGCCTCTGGGCGGCAACTGCTCCTGAGTTGGCCGAGCGTGGCGGTGCGTACTGCGAGGACTGCTCGATCAAGGGTGTCGTGGCGGATGACGAGACCGACATGATGATCGGCGGCGCTAAAGCATGGGCGATCGATCCCGAGGCTGCCGAAAAGTTGTGGGCGGTCGCGGTGAAGGCGACCGGCTTGGATCCGTTCTCTAGCTAAGCCAGCGGACGCGAGCCGGTCGCCGCGGCGGCGCGCTAGCTCGGTTCGAAGGTGGGGTAGTCGGTGTAGCCCTCGGGGCCGTCTCCGTAGAAGCTGGCGGCATCGGGGGTGTTCAGCGGCAGGTTTTCTTGCCAGCGGTACACCAGGTCGGGATTTGCGATGGCCGGGCGGCCGACGACGACACCTTCGGCGTGGCCGTCACTCACCAGGCTAAGAGCCTCATCCCGAGTCGTGATCTGCGCGAAGCCACTGTTAAGCAGCACGGGTCCGCCGAAGCGGGTACGCAGCTCTTGCACGAAGGCGCCGGTGGGTTCGGCGTGCAGAATGCTGAGGTAGGCGAGGCCGAGCGGGGCGAGACCGTCGACGAGAGCGCCGTAGGTCGCGAGTACGTCAGCGCTGTCTGTCTCTAGCGCACCTTGGATGTTGTGTGCTGGCGAGATGCGGAGGCCCACGCGGCCGGCGCCAATCGCCTCGGCGACGGCGGTCGCAACTTCGATCACGAAGCGAGCGCGGTTTTCGGGGGAGCCGCCATACCGGCCCTCGCGCTGGTTGGACGCGGGGGAGAGAAACTCGTGCAGTAGATAGCCGTTGGCGGAGTGGAGCTCAACGCCGTCGAATCCCGCCGCAACAGCGTTGCGCGAGGCCGTGACGAACTCGTCAATCACGCCGGCGAGCTCGCCGTCGGTGAGGGCATGGGGAACCTGGAAGGGCTGCTTGCCCTCGTAGGTGCGAGTTTCGCCCTCGATCGCGATCGCGCTAGGGGCAACCGGGGTGAGTCCGCCGTTCGTGGCTTCGTGGCTCACTCGCCCGGCGTGCATGACTTGCGCGACAATCTGGCCGCCCGCCGCGTGCACTGCGTCGGTCACGTGCTTCCACCCTTCGAGCTGCTCGGGCTCGACCAATCCGGGCTGGCCCGGGAAACCCCGCCCAGCATGGCTCGGGTAGGTGCCCTCGGACACAATCAGACCGAGCGAGGCGCGCTGCGCGTAGTGCTCGGCGACCATCGGGCCAGGGATGCCGTCTTTGCCCGAGCGGGTGCGAGTGAGTGGTGCCATCACCAAGCGGTTAGTCAGGTTCAGGTCGCCGAGGGTCGTGGGCGAAAACAGGTTCACAGCGGATCTCTTTCTGTCGGTCGTATCAAATTCAACATCAACCGGCGTGCACTATTCCTCCCTGAGAAGATGCTCCGACTAGGGGTTCGGGCTGAGGGTTTTCCGCATCTGCTGCGTAGTGACGGTGTAGCCCGAGGAGCCATACAGCGAGACCGCGGGAGTGTTGTGCCCGAAAACGTTCAGCTCGAGGGCTGGCACGCCGGCATCCAGCACCGCAGCTTCGACTGCTGCGAGAAGCGCGCGACCGAGTCCGCTACCTCGGCGATCTTCCGCCACTTGGATGTCGAACAGATAGGCGAGGTCGGGTGACCCCTGCGGGTGGTCGAGACTGACCCATGCGTGCCCGACGGTCGCGCCGGCGGCATCCGTTCCCTGCAGGAACAACATGCGGGGAGTGTCGATGCCGTATGGCAGCAGGGAGGCGTTGTCGGCGACGGCCCGCTCAATCGAGCCTTCGAGTGGCCAGCGCCCGATCGCGACTTGTTCCGCGGCGAACTCGGCCGTCGTTGCGTGCTGCCACGCATCAAACTCGCTGGTGGTCATGGGGCGGACGTTCACGGTGGTCATAAAGCAATGATTGCAGCGGGAGGCCAAGTTCGCGCCGATCGCGCGGGCTTAGGCCGGGGTGAAGGTCGCAAACGGCGACGCAGCCACTATGTAGGTGACCCACAGCGCGGTGATGATTGCGATGCTCGTGATCACTCGCGGCGTGGTCAGGGGCCGGGCGCGAGGGTTGGCGGCCGCGAGAATGACGACCGATACTGCGGGAAGGTGCAGCGACATCCCCCGGGCAAGAGCGATCCACTCGCTAGTGCCACAGGCTTCGCGAAAACTCTGCCCGGAGTCGCCCCATGCTGCTGCGGCGAAGAGATGGAGAGGAACGACCGCGATGAGAAGGATTGCGACGACAGCGGCGGTGGTCAAGGGCAACAGCTCGGGGCGTGCCGCGTGAATAAGGCGTCGCAGCCAAAACCACGCACCGATAGCAGCGGCGGCGAGCAATGGAGAGGCCACGGCGGCAAGATCGAGTTCAGAGGCGACGCGCCCGCAATCATTCCAGCGGTCGAGGGCGGGAAACATGGCGATGCTCGAGCCCAGGCTGAGCGCCACGCAGGAGAGAAGCGCAACCCAAATCACCGCGACTCTCCGCAGTGGTGTCAGGTGAGGGACGTGTTCAGCGTGGTCGGTCACGGCGTGATGTCGGCGTCGTCCGACGAATGCTCCGGCTCGACGGGATACTGCACGAAGCATACGTAGTGCGCTACCTCGCGCTCCTCGGTGGAGACTCCGAAGATGAGGTCTCGTTGAGGCAGTCGCGTAACTGTTCAGAGCCGCCGAGCGCTGGAGCGGTGCTCCACTCTACGAACTTCGCTTCGGGCCTCACGGCATCCGGAAACTGTCGTTCGACCGCATTCCACAGCTCATCCGCCTTCTCCTGCAGTTGTTCCTGCTGCCAGTCGAATTCGTCTGTCGGCGTGCTGGATGCCGCACCGGGGTTGGGGGCGGCATTCGGTTCATGTGCGCGGCACGCAGAAAGCGCGAGCGAAGCCATGCTCAAGGCCACGATCGCTGTGGATAAACGAGAACGCTGCGCGACATTCATAAATCGAATGTAGCTCAACTTGTCGAACTTGTCGCTCGTTCATTGTCTGGTTGTCGCTGCGGTTAGGTGCCTGGATCGCGCGCAGCGCACGGGTCGTTTCTTCGAGAACAATCTGAGCACCGATTCTAAGCGAGGGCGATCAGCCGGTCGCGCGCTGCGTGCCGGTCAACTGCAAGCGCGGTTAGGAGGGCTGCGGCTGAGTCGGGCTCGCGGCGGTCGAGGAGCGCGAGGAGGAGGTGGCGCGACGTCACTGTTTGCGCCTTTTCGGCGGCAGCGCTGACCAGAGTCTGTTGAAGAACGGCCTTAGCGCCCGCCGTCAGGGGAACTCGTTTCGAGGCGGCGGCGTGGGCGGTTGGGCTGAACGTGCCGACATCGAGCCCGATCGCCGTCAAGGCATCTCGGTCGAGTTGGTCGGCGGCTTCCGCGGCACTCGTAGCGTCGACTCCAACGGCTCGAGCGAGCTCCTCTTCGTGCAGCAGAGCCAGCAGAAGGTGGTCGGTGCCGAGGCGCCGGTCGCCCCGCCGCGCTGCCTCGTGCCGGGCATCCTCGACGGTGGTTCTCGCAGATTGTGTCAACGTCTCAAACATCATTTCCCTGCTTTCCATATTTGAGGTGAACGGACTGTCGTGTGACACCCAGCGCGTCGCCGATCTGCTCCCACGACCAGCCATCGCGGCGAGCCTGCGCAACATGGGTCGCTTCGACGTGCTCCGCGAGGCGGTGTAGTGCCCCGACCGCACGCAACCCGGTTGCGGGAGTGGCGGTGCGGAGCTGTTCGCCCAAGTTCACTGAATCCATAGTGTCAGTTTCACTTGACGAAGCGATGTTGTCAAGTAAAACTGACAAACCTTACGTGTTTGACTCATTTCAAGCCCCGCCGCCGTGCACACAGGAGCCGCGTCTACTCTGGGTTAGACCTCCCGTTTCCGCGGTTCTGGAAGTGGAGGGTTGAACTCCAGCCCGGCGTCTAGACCCACGGTCTCTCGTCTTACTAAGGAAGAAGCGATTCACCTGTGACCTCCGCGACGAAGACTGCCCCGCCCGCCGCTCTCAGTGTGAAACGCATTCGCAGCTGGGCGGCACTGCTGGGTGTGCTCAGCGCCGCCGTCGTGCTCGCCGTTGCCGAGTTCTTCGCCGTCTTCATCTCTCCCGCCAGCAGCCCGGTGCTTGCCGTGGGATCGCTCGTGATCGACCTCGCGCCGCCGTGGTTGAAAGACCTCACGATCGCGCTCTTCGGCACCAATGACAAGATCGTGCTGCTGCTCTGCGTGGGGCTCTTGGTGCTCATTCTCGCTGTGGCGGTTGGCCTCGTGGAGTATGCGCGGCCCAGCTGGGGCGTCATTCTGCTCGTCTTCATCGGCGTCGTCGCGACGATCGCGGTCACGACCCGCGCCCAAGCGTCCGCAAGCTGGCCGATGCCCACCGTTCTCGGCGTTGTTGCTGGAGTGCTCGTGTTGCGCATCACGATGATTCGCTTGCGCCGTTGGGTCAGTTCCATTCCGGTCGCGCCAGCCACGACGCCCGCCGGTACCGCAGCGGCCGCACGTGCCGCTAGCGCTCAACGGTCATCCGCCAGTCCCACTCGCGTGCCGGCCGCCTCGCGACGTGACTTTCTGCGCATCGTCGGCGTCGCCTCCGTCGGCGCGGTGCTCGTAGGAGTCGGCGCGCGTGTCGTCAACGCCAGTGCCACCGTCGTGGATGCCGTGCGCACCGCTCTCAAACTGCCTGCCCCCGCGGTTGCGGCCCCCGCTATCCCTGCCAGCGCGAGTCTCGATGTGCCCGGCATCTCGACGCTCATCACCCCGAACTCCAACTTCTATCGCATCGATACCGCCCTCGTTGTTCCTAACGTTGATGCGGATGAGTGGAGCCTGAAGATCACGGGAATGGTCGAGAACGAGATCGAAATTTCGTTCGCCGAACTGCTCGAGCTTCCCCTCGTCGAGACCGCCGCGACACTCTCGTGCGTATCGAATGTGGTCGGCGGCAATCTCGTGGGCAACGCTATGTGGCTCGGCTACCCCATCCGGGAGCTGCTAGCGAAGGCGAAGCCACTAGCCGGCGCCGACATGGTGCTCTCTCGCAGCATCGATGGCTTCACCGCGAGCACGCCGCTCGAAGCGCTGCAAGACGAGAACCGCGAGAGCATTTTGGCGGTCGGGATGAACGGCGAACCGCTTCCGCAGCAGCACGGCTTTCCGGTGCGGATGGTCGTCCCTGGTCTCTATGGCTACGTGTCGGCGACCAAGTGGGTCGTCGAAATGCAGGTCACGCGCTTCGCTGATGCCACCGCGTACTGGACCGATCGCGGCTGGTCAGCCAAGGGCCCCGTCAAGACTCAGTCCCGCATCGATGTGCCGAGCTCAAGCGCCACGGTCACCGCAGGCAGCGTCGCTGTCGCGGGCGTCGCCTGGGCTCCGCACACGGGAATCACCGGCGTCGAAGTCCGCATCGACGGCGGCGCGTGGCAGGCTGCCGAACTGGCGACCGCAATCTCCGCCGACACGTGGGTGCAGTGGGTGTACCCGTGGGAAGCCACGAGCGGAAGCCACATCATCGAATCACGCGCGACGGATGCCGGCGGCACCACCCAATCGGGAGACCCCGTGCCCGTCGTGCCCGACGGCGCCGAGGGTTGGCACCGTGTTGGGGTGCAGGTCTCCTAGCTGCCACCGCTCGATGCTGGCCGGCTCTGATCGCGGCCCGCGACTGTCCGCCGCGCCCCTGCCCGCTAGGCGCGGTCGTGCAGTGTGATGTTGTAACCATCGAGGTCGGCGAACGTGAAGGTGCGACCGAACGGACCGTCGACGGGCGCCGAGGTGATGGTGATGCCGTTGGCAGCGAGAATGTCGTGGATGCCCTGAGCGTCGGGAGCGTGCATCCAAATGCCGACACCCAGCCCGAGCTGCGTGACGGAATCGAGGTCAATGCCTGGGGCGGCGGAACGCACGGCGAATGCTGCCGGGGTGGTGCCGAAAACGATGGCGTGGGGTGGGCCTGGCTGGCGGGTCAGACCGAGGTACTTTTCGTAGAAGGCGCCTGCGGCGTCAAGGTCGCGAACCTGTAGTGAGATGAAGCCGGGGCCGGATGCGGTGGTCATTATTCTCCCTGTATGCATGTCAATTAGTTGACACCTGACACTCTATGTCAGAATATTGACATGACGCAACAGCCGACCGGAATCAATCTCGAAACCTCGCTGGGGTACCTCCTCAAGGAAGCCTCCAGTGCCCTCCGGTCTGCGATGGAAGCCGTGCTGCGCCCGCTCGATATGAACATCACGCACTACTCCTGCCTCGAACTGCTGGCCCAACGCCCCGGCCTCTCGAACTCGGATCTTGCCCGCGGAGCCTTCGTTACCCGCCAAGCGATGAACGTGCTGCTGCAATCTCTCGAGCGCGACGGTTTCGTCACCCGCCCCGAACGGCCTGTCGCTGGTCGGGTGCTCCCTGTTGAGCTCACCGCCAGCGGCCGTCGCCAGCTGGCCACCGCCAGCGCGGCAGTCAAAGAAGTTGAAGACCGGATGAAGTCCACCCTGAACGCGGACGAGCAAGCGATGCTGGGGGATCTCCTCTCGCGGTGCGTGACGTCGTTGCGCGAGCAACCGGCATCCGCCGCCCAGCAGGCCGGATCGCAGCCGCAATCGTGAGCGAGTCGGTCTACCGGCGCGTGCTCGGTGCTGAACTCGACGAGCTAGCGCCTGAGCTTCGCCCGTACTTCGACGGCGGCCAGCGCGGCGGCGTCGGCAGCGGAGTCTTCGAGGTTGCCGGCTCGCCGCTGCGCATCCTGAAACCGGTGCTGGCGTTTATGGCGTGGCAGCGCATCCTCTTCCCGGAATATGCCCACAACGTGCCGTTTGACGTCATCAACACCCCGACCGGGGGTGGCCGCCTCGGCGCGGTGCGCACGTTCCACTTCGCCGCTCGCGACCGCACCTTGCGCGACGAAATGCGCGTCCGCGACGGCCACTTGCACGACTTCTTGGGGCGACGAGGTGGCTTCGAAGTGCGCATGGCGCTGAGCGTTACCGATGGCCGCATGCAGTTGCGCTCCGATCGCCAGTGGCTGCACTTGGCTGGCCTGCGCCTCCGCATCCCCGCGCTCGCCACTGTCACGGTCGACGAGTCCTGGGCCGACGGACGACAGCATGTGGATGTTCGGCTCCACACCCCGCTGCTCGGTGACTGGTTCCGCTACGCCGGGCACTTCACCTACGGCTACCAGTAGATCGGTGGCGGGGATCCCGCCACCACCCGTTTACATCGGCGCAATTCAGGCGCACTATGGGACTCATGAGCCCACAGAGCGAGTCGCTTCAGATCGAAATCGAAGAAGTCGAGATCTCCGGATTGGCACGCATGCTCACCACGCTCTCCACCGGTGTTCCGAACCAAACGCTGCGGTTCATCGGTCGCGTCGGCGATGAAGCCCGCTATACGAGTGGCTCCTTTTCATCGAATCACATGTTCGACCCGATGAACCCGGATGAGGCTTACGCGCCCCGCATGGCCGAAACCTTGGCGAAGCTTCGCCACGAGATCGAAGCGGATGGCTGGGTCGAGACCGCCCAGGGCGAGCAGTCGTGGGCGCTCACATTCGCTCGGCCCGAGGGCGGGAGCAACGGCGGCTAAACCCCTCTTATCGTGGGCGCGCCGCGTCTGCTGGGAGCCGGCCGGGTATCAAGGATTCCCGGCGATTGAGAATCGCGCCGCCTACGAGCACTCCGCCACCAATCCACGTGAGCGCGATGCCGAAGATCGCGGGCACGGTCCCTTGGTCGAGAAACACCGTAGCGGGCTCTTCAGAAGCGTCGAAGGGGGAGTACTCGCAGTTGAAGCCCAGAGGGAATAGCGAAAATGATGCAATGATCCGGTATTCGCCGGCCCCCATCAGCGCTTCCGGGCGAGATGTGTGGTCAGTGCAGTTTCTCCATTTACCCTCGTAGTTGTTCGAGCCGAGGTTCAGCAGCACTCCTCCCAAAACGATCATGCCCAGCGCGATGAGCACAAAGCCCTCGACCCACGTAGCTCGCTTCATGATCCCCGAATCCCTCAGCGGCACCTAGCCGACTCGTAGCTGAAGATTACTTCACAATCTGTGGTTGGGTTGATAATTGAGAACTCAGACCGCCTTAGTATTGGCGCATGCCGACCCGCCTCCTGAATGCGTCTGACCGGCCGCTTCTGAGAGAGGCAACACTGGCGAACATGAACTGGTGCGGGCCGCGTTTCGGCTTCGACGACCTCGACCAGTCAGCAGAACTCGCGCACTACTATTCTGGCTTCCCGAGCGAAACCGACTTCGGGATGCTGGATGAAGCTGACGGTGTCGCCCGCGCAGTCGCCTGGCTGGTCTTCTTCCCCGCAGAGCACCCCGGCTACGGTTTCGTCGATGCGGCGATCCCCGAGCTGAGCATCACGACGTTCGAAGGATTTCGCGGGCAAGGCATCGGCTCGGCGCTTCTCGAGCAACTCCTCGCGGAAGCCACAGCGAGAGGCGTGGCCGGCATCAGCCTGAGCGTGGAAGATGGCAACCACGCCCGCTCGCTGTACTCACGGTTCGGGTTCCAGGTGGTCGGTCGCTCCGGTGGCTCCGACACGATGCTGCTGCGGTTGCCGCGAACGGCGTCGACGGACTCGCAGCCTTAAAGAAAATCAGCCCGAGCCGTGAGGCGAGCGGGCTGATCGTGATTCATTCAAGCTAACACTGAACTACGCCGTAAGCCGCTCAATCAGCTCGCGATACCGCGCCGCGGTCTGCTCCACGATGTCGGCGGGAAGCTCGGGCGGAACGCCCTGCTTGTCCCAGTTGGCGGAGAGCCAGTTGCGCACGATCTGCTTATCGAAACTTGCGAGGCGGCCAGGGCCGCCGGCGGCGTAGAGTTCGGCATCCCAATAGCGGCTCGAGTCGCTCGTGAGAACTTCGTCGGCCAGCACGAGAGCACCGGTCTCGGGGTCAGCGCCGAACTCGAACTTGGTGTCCGCGAGAATCACGCCACGAGTCTCCGCAATGGCGGAGGCCCGGGCGAAGATGTCGAGCGAAGCATCCCGAAGCGCGGTCGCAACCTCAGCACCGACGAGTTCGACGGTGCGCTCAAAGCTGATGTTTTCGTCGTGCTCGCCCAGCGGCGCTTTCCAGGCAGGGGTGTAAATCGGCTCGGGCAGGCGGTCGCCATCGCTCAAACCAGCAGGCAGCGTAATGCCGCACACGCTCTGCGACTCCTGATACTCCAGCCAGCCACTGCCCGAGAGGTAGCCGCGAACGACACACTCCACGGGATACATCTCCAGCCGCTTTACGATCATCGACCGATCGGCGAGCTCTGCGGGCGCTTCGACACCAGCGGCATCCGCCAAATGGTTCGGCATGTCTGCGAGCTGCTCAAACCACCACTTGCTCAGTTGCGTCAGCAGCGCGCCTTTGCTGGGGATGCCCGGCTCCAGCACATGGTCAAACGCACTGACCCGATCACTGGCAACCATGAGCACAAGCTGTGGCTCGTCGGCGCGCACGTACAGGTCCCGAACCTTGCCGGAATACGTCAGCGTCCAGGCGCTCGCCGCAGCATCAGCCGCAGCAGAGTCAGAGCCAGCAGCATCCGTCCGCGCAACACCGTTCACAGCGTCACTCACTGGGCGACGCGCAAAGCGATATCGCTGCGGAAGTGTGAGCCCTCAAGGTGGATGTGTCCGAGCGCTTCGTACGCACGTTCGCGGGCGACCGCAAACGTCGCGCCGGTCGCGACGACACTCAGCACGCGTCCGCCGGTGGCGACGAACTCGTCACCCTTTTTGGCGGTGGCCGCGTGGGCGATGGTGATTCCGGGAACGGCGAGGGCGGCATCCAGCCCCGTAATAGGGCGACCGATCTTGGGGTTATCGGGGTAGCCCTCGCTCGCGAGCACAACCGTGACGGCAACGTCGTCGGAGAACTCGGGGGTGGCGTGGTCGGGGAGGCCGCCGGTCGCCGCCGCGTAAAGCAGCGAGCTCAGCGGTGTAACGAGGCGGGGGAGCACCACTTGAGTCTCGGGGTCACCGAAGCGGGCGTTGAATTCGATTACGCGGATGCCTTCCCGAGTGACAATGAGGCCGCAGTAGAGCAGTCCGATAAATGGTGTCTGTTCTTCGGCGAGCTGTCGGACCGTGGGCAACGCGATGGTGTCAATGACTTCCTCAACGAATCCGTCGGGGAGCCAGGTGAGCGGCGAATAGGCGCCCATGCCGCCCGTGTTGGGCCCGTCGTCACCGTCGTAGGCGCGCTTGTAATCCTGCGCGGGCGACAGCGGAACAACGTTGTGGCCATCACTCAACAGGAAGAGGGAGACCTCTTCGCCGGCGAGGTATTCCTCGACGAGCACGCTGCCGTAGGTGAGCCAGTGCTTGGCGTGATCAACGGCGGCGTTGCGGTCACCCGTGACGAGAACGCCCTTGCCTGCTGCGAGGCCGTCGGCCTTTACGACGTAAGGGGCGCCGAACTCGTCAAGAGCCGCAGTGGCTTCTTCGAGCGAGCCGGCGCGATGGGCACGACCGGTGGGCACGTTGGCGGCATCCATGATGCGCTTGGCAAAAGTCTTGCTGCCCTCTAGCGCGGCGGCAGCCTTGCCGGGGCCGAACACGGCGATACCGCGGCGGCGAAGAGCATCAGCGACGCCCTCAACGAGGGGAGCCTCGGGCCCGATAACAACCAACTCAATGTTGTTGTCGAGCGCGTACTCGGTGACAACGTCACCACGCGTGGGATCGAGCGCCACCGTTTCCACGACCGACGCGATGCCGGCATTGCCGGGCGCAGCCGTGATTTCGTGCGTCTCCTCCTCACTGAGAAGTGACGTCACAATGGCGTGCTCGCGGGCACCGGATCCAAGAACAAGAATTCGCACAACGACAGCCTAACGAAGCCCACCGCCACAGTTGTTAGCGTTCAGCCCAACTTGCTAGCGTTCAGGCATGGCAAAGCTGAAAATAGCCCCCATCGCAGGCGAAGCGAGCATCCGGATGGTGCGTGACGGTCGCGCAGACCGCGACGCTACCGCCACAGCGGTTCGCTACCTCTTGCAGGTGTTGGCGACGAACGCCGAAGGCAATTCGGTCGAGGTTCGCGTGCCGCCCTTCGGCGCTGTTCAAGCCATCGAGGGCCCTAACCACACCCGCGGCACCCCGCCCAATGTGGTCGAGATGGATGCCGCCACCTGGATTGCGCTCGCCACGGGAACGCGAGAGTGGGCCGAGGCCCTCGACTCCGGCGACATCAGTGCCTCGGGGTCGCGTGCCGACCTCAGCGAATACCTCCCAGTTGTGTGAGGGAGAATAGTGCCGTGAGTATTACGCCAGAACACGAGCCCGCGGCATCCGCCCCGCAGCAGCCTGCGATGAAGACCACGGTCGAGGCTGGCAGTGTGAGCATTCGCCGTGTTCCGAAATACGGCGCGTTCATGACGGTTGGTGGAGGCGTTGGTGCCATCGTGACGTTCATTCTCACGATGTCGTTCCCCGTTGACGGGTCGGTCGGCTTTGGCGCGCTCTTTGGTTACTTCAGTCTGTTCGGGATTCCTGCCGGGGTCGCCCTCGGCGCCGTTCTTGCGCTCATTCTCGATCGCGTGTCGAGCCGTCGCGCGAAGACAGCAACCGCCGAGCACGAGACCGTAGAGCCTGAGGCTTACGAAGGAACGCTCGAATAACACCGAACTGCACCGCGAGGGAGTTCACCGCGAGGGAGTTCACCCCGCGGAAGTTCACCCCGAGAAATGCGTCGCGCTAGCTCAGTTGCGTGAGCTCAAGCCAGTCGAGGTATTCAGGAGTGATGTTGCCCGAAACGTATTCGCCGGTGAAGCAGCTCATTTCGAGAGCTGACACGTCGGATCCTTCGGTGATCGCAGCCTGCATATCGGCGACCTCCTGGTAGATGAGAGCGTCAGCGCCCATCTCCAGAGCGATCTCGGGAATCTTGCGCCCGTGGGCAACGAGTTCAGCGCGCGTCGGCATGTTGATGCCGTACACGTGTGGGTAGCGCACGGGAGGTGCAGCGGAGGTGAAGGTGACCTTGTTGGCGCCAGCCTCGCGAGCCATCTGCACGATCTCTTTCGAGGTGGTGCCACGCACGATGGAGTCATCCACAATCAGGATGTTCTTACCCTTGAACTCGGTGCCCATCGCGTTCAGCTTCTGCTTGACGCTCTTCTTGCGTTCGGCCTGGCCGGGCATGATGAAGGTGCGGCCAACGTAGCGGTTCTTGTAGAACCCTTCGCGGTATTCGACGCCAAGCTTCTGGGCGACCTGCATTGCGGCGGGGCGTGAGGAGTCGGGGATGGGCATCACAACGTCGATGTCGCCCATGGGGGTGAACTTCGAGATGGTGTCGGCCAGTTTGTCGCCCAAGCGCAGGCGAGCTTCATAAACGGAGATGCCGTTCATGATCGAGTCGGGTCGGGCTAGGTAAACGTATTCGAACGAGCACGGGATCAGCACCGGTGCTTTGGCGCACTGCTTGGAGAACATTTCGCCGTCGGGTGTAATGAAGATCGCTTCGCCGGGGGCAACATCCCGCACCAGTTCGTAGCCGGCGCTTTCCAGCACGAGAGATTCGGATGCCACGATCCACTCGTAGCCGACGAGACCAGTTTGGCGGCGGCCCAACACCAACGGGCGGATGCCGAAGGGGTCGCGGAAGGCGAGCAAGCCATGGCCAGCGATCAGTGCGATCGCGGCGTAGGAGCCCTCGACGCGGTCGTGCACGCGCTCGATAGCGGTGAAGACCTGCTCGGGGTCGAGGTCGAGCCCCGACACTTGCTCTTGAAGTTCGTTGGCCAACACGTTGACGAGCAGTTCAGTGTCGCTCGTGGTGTTGAGGTGGCGGCGGTCGATGCGGAACAGTTCATCAGTGAGCTGCTGCGTGTTCGTCAAGTTGCCGTTGTGAACAAGGATGATGCCGTAGGGCGCGTTCACATAGAACGGCTGGGCTTCATTCTCATTTAAGGCGTTGCCCTTGGTGGCGTAGCGCACGTGGCCGAGCCCAGAGGTGCCGATAAGGTTGCGCATGTCGCGCGTGCGGTATGCCTCACGCACTTGGCCGTTGGCCTTCTGCAAGTGCAGAGTGCTGCCGTCGGCGGTGGCGATACCCGTGGAGTCTTGACCGCGGTGCTGCAGGAGCAGCAGGGCGTCATAAACCTGCTGGTTGACGGGCTGAGAAGAGACGATACCGACAATGCCGCACATGCTTTCGCGTGGCTCCCTGAGGTCGTAGAGCGCGTACCCGGTGTGAGTACGGTCTAGCTTCTCACATCTGGCAGTGCGGTTGCTGCCGTGGAGCGGGGGTGCTGCTGCGCGTAAAACCCGCAGACCGGTACGCTTGAGCCGTGACCGAGAACTCTTCTTCCAGCTATGCCGCAGCCGGTGTCGATACCGCTGCTGGTGACCGCGCCGTCGAACTCATGAAGGCGGCCGTCAGTGCCACTCATGGGCCCAACGTGGTCGGAGGTTTTGGCGGTTTCGCTGGCCTCTATGACGCCTCGTTCCTTAAGGACTACACGCACCCGCTGATGGCGACATCCACGGATGGCGTGGGCACGAAGGTTGCGATCGCTCAGGCGCTCGATAAGCACGACACTATCGGCCAAGACCTCGTCGGCATGGTCGTTGACGACATCATCGTGGTCGGCGCCAAGCCCCTCTTCATGACCGACTACATTGCGTGCGGCAAGGTCGTTCCCTCGCGCATCGCCGACATCGTTGCGGGTATTGCTCGCGGATGCTCGGCTACCGGTACCGCGCTGGTGGGCGGCGAAACGGCAGAACACCCCGGCCTTCTCGGCCCTGACGACTACGACGTTGCCGGTGCGGCAACCGGCGTGGTTGAAGCCGGATCTCAGCTCGGCCCGCACCTCGTGGCCGATGGCGATGTTGTTATCGCGATGGAGTCCTCGGGCATCCACTCGAACGGTTTCTCGCTTGTGCGCCACATTCTGGCGAACAACAAGGTCGGCTACAGCGACCACCTCAACGAGCTCGGCGGAGTCGTCGGCGAAGTGCTCCTCGAGCCGACCCGTCTCTACACAATGCCGCTGCTCAACCTGCTCGACGCCCAGCCCGGTGCTGTGCACTCGCTCAGCCACGTCACCGGAGGCGGAATCGCCGCGAACCTCGCGCGCGTGCTGCCTGTCGGCTCGTGGGTTGAAGTTGAGCGCTCGACCTGGTCGCCGCCCACCGTGTTCCGCGTGCTGTCTGACCTGGCTGGTTCCAGCCTCGAAAGTGCCGAAGGAACCTGGAACCTCGGGATCGGCATGATCGCGATCGTGGCCGCGGATGCTGCCGACGCCACCATCGCCGCCCTCACCGCCGACGGCATCCCCTCGTGGGAAGTCGGTCGTGTCTCGATGGCCGCTCGCGATTTCACTGGCTTCGAACAGGGAGCCAAGGGTGTCAACGGTGGCGCTGTGCGCCTGAGCGGTTCGTACGCGAACTAGCGCTACCTTCGGTGGGTGCCCGCAGCGCCCACCATTCGTGATCCTGACGTTGTTCTGAGGCGTTGAAGCCATGCCCCTTCGTTCCATCCTCGCTGCAGTGCTCGTTGCCGTCATTTGGGGCCTCAACTTCGTCGTCATCGACGTAGGCCTCGAAGGCATGCCACCCACGCTGTTTCTGGCGTTGCGCTTCATGGTGGTGATTGTTCCCGCTATCTTCTTCGTGCCGCGGCCGAAGTCGAGGTTTCGCGACGTAGTGCTCATCGGCTCGTTCATGAGCCTCGGGCAGTTCGGCCTGCTGTACACCGCGCTCGCCATCGGCATGCCGCCCGGCCTCGCCTCACTCGTGTTGCAAGCGCAGGTGGTGCTAACGGTGGTGTTCGCCGCCCTCGCACTGCGTGAAACCCCCACGCGCAGTCAACTCGTCGGCGTCGCACTCGGGGCAGCCGGCCTTGTTGTCGTGGGGAGCGGGCGCGGGGTAGAAACTCCCGTTTTGGCCTTCTTCGTGACCCTGGCCGCTGCTGCATCCTGGGCCATCGGCAATGTCATCGCACGCCGGGTCGGGCGCATCGGCACCACGTCCTCGCCACTGGCCGGACTGTCGCTCACGGTCTGGTCGGCCCTGGTCGTACCGATCCCCATGCTCGCACTCGCCTTCGCGATAAATGGGGCGGATGCTGTCGGCTTCGCCCTCACCCACCTCACCGTTCCGCAGCTGCTCTCGACCGCTTACACCGCGTGGCTCGCCAGCCTTGTCGGGTACGGCATCTGGAACACGTTGCTCGCCCGGCACGCAGCATCCGCCGTCGTGCCCTTCACGATGCTTGTTCCGCCGATCGGCATGGCCACCGCGTGGTTAGCGCTCGGCGAGGTGCCGACGGTGATCGAAGTTATTGGTGGACTGATGCTGCTTCTCGGCGTCGCCATCACCACCGGGTTGCTGCGCCGTCGCCGCGGGCGCGCGCTCACCTAGGCAACGACTTCGCTGCAGCAGTGTTTTCGCTGTGACCCGGGTGCCACCGAAGCGAATCCGGTGCCGTGCGCTTGAATGGGCGCTATGGCAACTAAGCAGCCCGACAACTCGATTGACGTCGACAACGACGAGCAACTCGCAGAACCTGAACACGAGCACACCGTGGTGGATGAGCAGCAGGACGCCGAGGACGATGACGACACTGACGACGCCGACGCGGATCAAGCGGGCGCCACAAACCGCCCCGAACCGCTGCTGACCCGCGATGGTTCCCCGGCCGCCGCGCTGTGGAGCCTGAACTCCCGCTGGCGCCACATCAACCACGGTTCCTTCGGGGCGGTCCCCGTCTTTGCCCAACTGCGTCGCCTCGCCTACCTGCAAGAAACCGAGAGCGCACCGCAGCGTTGGTTCATGGCCGCACCCGAGCGTCTCGCTCAGGCCCGCGAAGGTCTCGCCGATTTCCTTGGCGTGGATGCCGACCGCTTCGGGTTCGTCCCCAACGCCAGCGCCGGAATGACGGCCGCCATCCGCGCCCTCATGCTCAACGCCGGTGACGAGCTGCTCATCACCGACCACGCCTACGGGGCAGTCGCGTTCTCGGCTCGCCGTGAAGCCCGCCAGCGCGGAGCCAAAGTGCGCACCGTGCCCATCGAACTGGATGCCACGCCCGAGCACATCCTTACGGTTCTCGGCAAAGCACTCGCCAAGAAGCCTGCTGGCCTCATCATCGACGCCTCAACCTCGGCCACCGCGCGTGAGTTCCCGGTCGCGGCGCTCGCCGAGTTGGCCACGAAGCACGGGGTGCCTCTGCTTGTGGATGCAGCCCACGCCCCGGGAATTCAGCACCGCCCGGCCGAGGGCATTGCGGCATCCGCTTGGGTGGGCAATTTACACAAGTTTGCCTGCGGTTTTCGGGGAAGCGCAGTGCTCGTGGCCGAAAAGAAGTTCGCCAAAAACCTGTACCCGGTAATCGATTCGTGGGGAATGGATGACCCCTTCCCCGGTCGCTTCGACCACCAGGGCACATTCGACTACACGCCGTACCTCGCTAGCGTCGACGCCATCACGGGGCTCGAAGACCGGATTGGCTGGGATTCCATTCGCGGCTACATCGAGTCACTACTCGACTACTCGACCGACGTTGTTGCCGATGCGCTCGATGCTGCGTCTGGCGAAGAGTCGCGGGTGGATGTCGCAGCCCCCGCTCCGGGAATGACCCTCTTGCGGCTCCCCGGCACCCTCGGCGCAAGCCATGACGATGCGCAAGCTGTTCGCCAACGCATCACGGACGAACTCGGATTCGAAACTCAAGTCACTAGCTTCCGTGACACCGGCTATCTGCGGCTTTCGGCGCACGCCTACAACACTGCCGATGACTATGAGCGTTTCGCCGAAGACGCTGTGCCGACTCTCGTGGAGTGGTCGCGCGAGCGCTAGCCCGGCACCACGTTAACGCACGAGGCGAGCATCCGACCCCGGAGGGTCTGGTGCTCGCCTTATGTGTAGAAGGTGCGTTATTAGGCGCTACGAGTTTCCTCGTCGTCCTCGTCATCTTCTTCACGGTCGTATTCGTCGCTGTATGAACTACCAGCGGAGTACTCCGGCCACTTTTCGCTGTCTTCCGACACCGGAGCAGCGCTTTCTGACCCGCTCAACTCGCGAGCGAGTGCACCATAGTTGGTGTCTGGGCTGAAGTACTTCAAATCCCGCGCCACCTTGGTGTGCTTTGCCTTTTGACGGCCGCGTCCCATTCGAGACCCCCTCATACTTCTGTCCCGGTGCACTGACGGTGGCCAGCGAACGAGCGAACAGGGATGGATGAAAACTAACCTGAAGTTTAGCACGATGGACAGAAAGGTCTTCGTGGGCGATGCACAGGTGGCCTGTTCACGGGTAACGTTAGCCCGTGACATCCACCACTGAAACCGACACCTCTGTTGTCGTTATTGGTGCTGGCCAAGCGGGCCTCTCTGTTGCCTACTATTTGCGGCGACTTGGCCTCGACCCTGGCAATGATTTTGTGCTCCTTGACCGTGGCCCCAATACGGGGGGCGCGTGGCAATTCCGCTGGGAGGCACTGCGCATTGGTTCCGCCCACCGCATCAATGATCTTCCCGGTCTCGACGAGCTGGGGCTCAGCTTTGAGACCGCCGACAAACATATGCCGGCCAAGAAAGTTGTCGCCGACTACTACCGCGCCTACGAAGAGCACTATGGCCTGCAGGTCGTGCGTAATGCGGATGTGATCGCCGTCGATAACCTCGGCGAACATCTGAATGTAACTTTCACCCTCGATGGCGAAGAAACTAAAACTGTCAGCACGATGCTCGTCATCAACGCCACTGGCACCTGGGGTGCGCCGTTCATCCCGTGGTACCCGGGGCTCAAATCGTTTGAGGGCCGCCACCTTCACACCAGCGAATACCGCAGTGCCCGCGAGTTCACCGACCAGAGTGTTGTCGTGGTTGGTGGAGGAACGTCAGCGATCGGGTTCCTGCTCGAACTCGAAAACATCGCCAGCAACCTCACCTGGGTGAGCCGCCGCCCCATCGACTTCCTCGAAGACGGCGGCCTCAACCTTGAAGCGCGCAAAGAAGCTGTGCTGGTGCAGGATGAGGCGGCGCGGGCGGGCCGAGCCCTCCCCAGCATCGTCAGCGGCACGGGCGTTCCGCGCACCCGCCGCATCCAAGCCGGCATCGAGCGGGGCGTTTTGACGCCGCGCCCCATGTTCTCCAGCATCGAACCCGGTGGGGTGCGCTGGAAAGACGGCGCCTTCCAGCAGGCGGATGCCATCATTTGGTCCACCGGTTTCCGCCCAGAACTGCGCCACCTTGCTCCGCTGAAACTGCGCGAGAAAGAGGGCGGCGTGGCCGTCGGGCAGGGCGTGGCGTGGAAAGACCCGCGCATCTTCTTCGCCGGGTATGGGCCGCAAGCATCCACTATCGGTGCCAACCGTGCGGGGCGGATGATCGCACGTCAAGCCATCGCCACCCTCAGCAAGATTCAAGCCATGAAGAACGGGCGCTAGCGAGCGCTGCTGTTGCGCAGACCAGGCGGCAGGTTTGTAGTTGGCAGTTGATCGGATGACGGCTGTTGAGTCTAGGCTCGCGGCATGATCACGACGCTGGCGATTGAAGGTTTCCGCTCTTTGCGGCACATAGTGCTGCCCCTCACCGGGCTCACGGTGATCTCGGGAGCTAACGGCGTCGGGAAGTCGAGCGTCTACCGCAGCTTGCGCCTGCTTGCTGAGGTTGCCCAGTCCGGTGCCATTGCGGCGCTCGCGAGAGAAGGCGGCGTGCAGTCCCTGTTGTGGGCGGGTCCAGAGGCAGGAGCCTCTGCGGCACGTCGTTCCGGGCATCCGGTCGAGGGAACGTTGCGTCGCGATGTCGTCGCACTCAAGCTCGGTTACGCCAGCAGCGACTTCGGCTATGCCGTCGATTTCGGGCTGCCTACCAATCAGCGGACCATGTTTGCTCGTGACCCGGAGATCAAGGCAGAAGCCGTCTTCAACGGCTCGGTGTTGCGCCCTGCCACCGCGCTGACGGAACGGCGCAACGGGGCAGTGCGCGTGCGGGGTGATTCGGGCGAATGGGTACCGCACGACTACCGGCTGCGGCCCACCGAGAGCATGGTGGCCGCGTTCGCGGACCCGTCGACAACCCCTGAACTGCTGACGGTGCGCGAAAACCTCGGTTCATGGCGCTTCTACGACCACTTTCGCACCGACCCGCACGCGCCGGTGCGGCAGCCGCAGCTGGGTACTCGTGCTCCGGTGCTGAGCCACAGCGGCACCAACCTTGCGGCCGCACTGCAGACGATTCGCGAGTTCGGCAATGCCGCTTTGCTTGACCGCACGATTGCGCGAGCCTTCGATGGCGCTTCGGTGAAGGTGCAATCCAGCGAAGGGTTGTTCTCGCTCGTGATGGTGCAACCCGGGCTCTTGCGGCCGCTCGATACCCACGAGCTCTCGGATGGCACCCTGCGGTTCTTACTGCTGGTTGCGGCATTGTTGTCGCCCAACCCGCCCGCGCTGCTCGTGTTAAACGAGCCCGAGACGAGTCTGCATCCCCGGTTGCTTGCACCCCTGGCGGAGCTAATCCAGGCGGCAGCCGAGCAGACTCAGATCGTGGTGGTGTCGCACGCCTCTGAGCTTGTTGAGCAACTCGACGAATCAGGAGCGAGCCGCATCCATCTCGTCAAAGTCGACGGTGAAACCGCGGTTGACGGGCAAGGGATGCTGGATGAACCCGCGTGGAGTTGGCCGAAGCGCTAGTCAGTTGTGCGGCGGCGGCGCTCGCTAGCCAGCGGATGCCACCTCGCGAATGAGGTCGCGCAGCTCGCCGAGCTGGGGCCGGTTGTCGCTCGCCCGCCACTGCATCTCGAGTGCCAGTGTTGCGGGTTGTGCGAGCGGAATCGCCACGAGATCTTCGGGTAGGTGGCCGATGAGTGCGGCGGAAACGAGCGAGAAGGCTCGAGCTTCTGACAGCAAGTACAGTCGCGATCCGACGATGCGGGGCGGGCTCACGAGAAGCAGCGGAGTAAGCCCGCGCGAGGTGCAGATTTCGAGTAGGTAGTCGAAGTAGGCGGGGTTTTGTTCGCGCGGCCAGAGCAGCAGGGGGAGATCGCCGAGTTCGGGGAGTTCAAGGTGGGCAGCCTTCGCTAGCGGGTGGTTGCGGCTGAGCGCGACGAAGACTTGTTCGCGCACGATCACTTCGGTTTTGTAGCCTTCGGCGGCATCCAAAAAACGACCGAGGCCGATATCGGCGTGTTCGCTCACGAGACGAGTGGAGACGCCGCCCGTGTCGACAAGAACGTCTTCGATGCGCACAGAAGACAGGCTGTGCTCGGCCCGACTGATCACGGCGGGGAGGAGTCGGTTGACCACACTGGGGGAGGCCACAATGCGGGCCGTGCGGATGCGGCTCGGCTCGTAAAGCTGCACCTCGCGAACCACCTGATTGGCGTGGCTAAGCAGTTGGCGGCCCTCGGTCGCCATTGTCTCGCCGGCGTGCGTGAGCTTTGCTGAACGGCCGGATCGGTCGAGCAGGCCGACCCCGAGAGCGCGTTCGAGCCGACTCACTTCTTGACTCACGGTCGGTTGCGAGATCTGCAGTGCCTCGGCGGCTCGTCCGAAGTGTCCGGCATCGGCCACGGCAACGAAGATCTCCACCTGACGCAGCGTAATTTTCATAGGCTAAGGCTATCTAACCCGCATCGACTCTTTCTGGTTTCTTTGCAATTGACTGGCTACGGTTGAAGTAACGGCACGCCTCCGGCGCAGCCTCAGCGACGAGCATCAGCGAAGAAAGAGATTGACTATGTCTACTCCCGTCATCCACGTTTCCCAGGAAGTTCAGGATGCTGTTCGCGAGAACCGCCCCGTGGTCGCCCTCGAGTCCACCATCTTCACTCACGGCCTTCCTCGCCCGCGCAACCTCGACGTTGCTCTTGAAGCCGAAGCGGGGCTGCGCGCTCAGGGCGTGACGCCCGCCACGATCGGTGTCTTCAACGGCGTAGCGACGGTCGGCCTCAGCACCGAACAGATCACTGAGCTTTCCAACACCGACAAGATCGCCAAGGCAAGCCTGCGCGACCTTCCCGTCGTGCGCGCCCTCGGCATCCACGGTGGCACCACCGTCGCAGCAACCGCGTTCCTCGCTCACCACGCGGGCGTCAAGGTCTTCTCGACCGGCGGTCTCGGTGGCGTTCACCACGGAGCCTCCGAAACCTTCGACGAGTCGGCCGACATGACCACGTTGGCGCAGATCCCCATCCTCGTCATCAGTGCCGGAGTGAAGTCGATTCTCGACATCCCCGCCACCCTCGAGCGCTTCGAGACCCTCAACATCCCCGTCATCGGCTACGGCACCACCAAGTACCCGGGCTTCTACGTCACCGACTCGGGCTTCTCCATTGGCTACGCGGTTGACACTCCCGAAGAGGTCGCCGCGGTCGTCACCGCTCGCGATGAGCTCGGTCTGCCGCAGTCCGTATTGCTGGCTAACCCCGTTGCCGCCGATAAGCAGCTTCCGCCAGAGCAGCTCGACGACATCCTCGCTCGCGCTTGGGCCGAAGCCGACAAGCAGGGCATCAGCGGAAATGCCTCGACCCCGTTCCTTCTCGACTTCATCCAGAAGGACACCAAGGGGCTGAGCCTCGACGTCAACGTTGAGGTCTACCGCGGCAACGTTGCTCTCGGCGGACTCGTCGCCACGGCGCTCACCCGCTAGCGGCGAGCCCCTCGTGCTCGGAATCATCGGCGACCTCGTTGAAGACGTTGTCGTCTGGCTGGCTGAACCGCTGAGGCACGGCACCGATACGGCGGCGGAGATTTTTCACACCCGCGGCGGTAGCGGTGCGAACGTCGCCAGTTTTGCTGGGCGACTCGGCCCCACGCGCTTCATCGGCTGTGTCGGCAACGACCACCTCGGCACCCTGCTCGTCGAGGGTCTCGAGGCCGAAGGTGTTGACGTGCGCGTGCAGCGCAAACACGTCACCGGCACCGTCATCATCCTGATCGACCAAGACGGCGAACGCAGCATGGTGCCCAACCGCGCGGCTGCAACAATGCTCGACGAGGTGCCTGATGAGTGGCTCGACGGGCTTGAGCTGTTGCACGTCTCGGCCTACTCCTTCAACGGTGCACCCGTGGGCGAGACCGTGATTGACGTGATTCGTCGTGCCAAGCAGCGCGGGATTCTCGTCTCGATCGACGTCTCGTCCACCGGCATGCTCGCCCAGTACGGCATCGACCGCTTCCTCGATCTCATGGCTGACCTCAGCCCCGACTTCTTGATCGGCAACGCCAGCGAAATGGAATGCCTTGGAGTCGTCGTCGACGGGCAGCCGGGTGCTGTCGCTGCGAGACTCGCCAACACCATCATCGTGACGAAGGCGGGAGCGGATCCCACCCTCGTTCACGCGCCTGGTCGGGAGCCGCTGACGGTTGCTGTGCCACCGGTTCCCGAGGTCCGAGACCTCACCGGCGCCGGTGATGCCTTCGCTGCAGGATTCCTGACCTCGTACCTTGCCAGCAGAGACCTGCAGAAGGCGTGTGTGGGCGGTCACGCTTCCGCGGCGCTCGTGCTGGCATCGCCGGGAGCATCCTCCGGAGCAGCGTCGAAGTGACACGTCTCTTCGTGAAGATCTGTGGCATCAGCACTGCGGATGCGGCAGCGGCGGTCGCCGACAGCGGTGCCGATGCGATCGGGTTCGTTTTCGCTCCCGGCAGCCCCCGTGAGGTCAGCGCCGAGCACGCGCGTTCTCTCATCGCGGGCTTACCGTCCACGCTCGAAACGGTGGGCGTCTTTCGCAACCAACCGATCGAGACGGTGCTCCGCACCGCGCAGGCGGCCGGTATCTCCACAGTGCAGTTGCACGGTGACGAAACTGAAGCAGAGTTTGACCGGCTGCGGGCAGAGGGCTTCGGCACCATCCGCGCCCTGTCTATCGATGATTATCGCCAGCTCAGCCGTGACGGAGTGCTGCGCGCCGACGACCGATTGCTGATCGACGCGGTGACGCCGGGCGGCGGAGCAGCGTTTGATCCCACGCTGCTGTCGGATGCTGCGCCTGACGGCTTCTGGATTCTGGCCGGTGGCCTCACCCCGCAGAATGTGGCCGAGCTTGTCGGCATCATGCAGCCGGGAGGCGTTGACGTGTCGAGCGGCGTCGAAGTGAGCCGAGGCGTGAAGGATCCCGCACTGATTCATGCTTTCGTGGCGGCTGTTCGCGCCGTCTGAACGGCGGGGTAAACCCCACTGGCGACGCAGCCGAGCGACGAGGCTAAGTCGCGAGCGCGATGAGGCCGAAGTAGGTCGCGGCGGCGACGCCGATGCCGAGGACGAGGTTGGCGGCAACGCTAGCGATGGCGGTCTGGAGCCGCTTCATGGTGGCGATCTGCATTGTTTCAACGCTGAGGGTGCTGAAGGTGGTGAGTCCGCCGCAGAGTCCGGTGAGCAGCACGAGCTCGAGGTTGGCGTCGATCGTGCCAATGTGCGCCATGCCAGCCAAGGTGCCGCCGAGGGCAGAGCCGATGATGTTGACGACGAGCACGGCCCACGGGAACCGCTTGTTCGGAACAAACGCGCGTGCGGTGAGGTAGCGCAAGACGGCCCCGGCGGCTCCGGCGCCCAGGATCGCAAACACCACGCCCGCGGTCATTCGTTCACCAAGTCAGGACGGCGTGCGCGAGCGAAACCGAGGCGCAGGCCCAGTGCGGCCGCGGCGAGTCCGAGCACCATGGTGGCGGCGAGGTAGATGAGGGCAGGGATGAGCTGGTCGGCACCAATGAGTTGCACGACGGCGACGGCAAGTGCGGAGAAGGTAGTGAAGGAACCGAGAAGACCGGCGCCTAAGCCGGCACGGGCCCAGACCGGGGCTGGTGTCCACAGCTCGGCAACGACGAGTGCCAGCACGAAACTGCCGACGATATTGGCGATCAGGGTGGAGAGGGGAAACAGCCCATCGTCGGTGGCAAAGGCAAGATCGAGGGCGAACCGCATTCCGGTGCCGATGGCACCGCCTACGGCAACAGCAGCGATTTCACGGATCATGCGCTGCCTTCCAAATGCCAGTTCTCGGGTCTGTACTGCCTATACAGTCACCCTATGGCAAGCGGGCGCTGCCCCGCGCCCCGCGCGCAGTCCTAGACTGAAGCCATGACCCGAACTGCTGCGCGCCGCCGCCGTTGGCCGTGGATCGTGCTCGCCGTAGTTGTGGTGTTGCTCGTGCCCATCGCTATCATCGTCGTGCCGATTCTCACGCACGAGAGCGCGGGTCAATCGAACCAAGAACTCACCGCCGGCGAATGGCCGCTCTCTGTCACCGCCGAGGGGGATGACGGGCGAACCCGCACGCTCAGCGTCGCCGGTGAAAACGGCGAACCCATCGACACCGAAGCACTCGTTCGTGACGAAAGGGTGGTCGTGACGGGAACCGGCTACGACGGCACGCAGGGTGTGTACGTTGCCGTGTGCGTCATCCCAGAAACGTCTGCCGACAAGCCGGGGCCGTGCATCGGTGGCGTGCCGAGCCAGCAGCAAGAGAACGTGGCCGAGGGCACTGTGCAGTGGGCTCCGAGCAACTGGATCAACGCGGATTGGGCGTGGCGACTCTTCGGCGCTCGCAGCTATGACGACACCGCGACCGGCACCTTTACGGCCTACCTTGAGCTCGGCGACCCGCAAGGCGAAGACGCTGACTGCATCACGAACGAGTGCGGCATCTTCACCCGCAACGACCACACGGCGCTCAATGACCGGGTGCAGGATGTCTACGTTCCGGTGAAATTCACCGAATAGCGCCGCGCGCTTGACATTGACGTAACGTCAACCTCTACCGTCGAGGTATGGCACACGACACCCCACCGCTCGCCGAGCGTTCGATCAACGGCGTCGCCCGCCTCACCGGCACGACATCGCGCACGCTGCGGCACTACGACGACATCGGGCTGCTCACACCAAGCCGGGTCGGCACCAATGGCTACCGCTATTACGGCGCGGATGCTCTCGCTCGCCTTCAGCGCATTCTGCTGTTGCGCGAACTGGGGCTCGGCCTTCCGGCCATTGCCGAGGTTCTCGCCGGGCAGCTGGACGACACGGCTGCGCTCAGAGACCATGTGCGCCTGCTCGAAGGCGAGAAGCAGCGAATCGATCGGCTCATTGCGTCGGTGAGCACCACCATCCATAAACTCACAGAAGGAGAGCCACTCATGGCGGAAGAAATGTTCGACGGATTCGACCACGCCGCCCATAAGGACGAAGTCGAGCAGCGCTGGGGCGCTGACTCGTATGCGGCGAGTAACACCTGGTGGAAGGCGATGAGTGCGGCCGACCAAACAGCGTTCGTTGCGGCACAGAAACAGTTGGCGGCCGACTGGGCCACTGCTGCCGAGCGCGGCGATGACCCCGAGAGCGACGCCGCTCAGGTGCTCGCGCAGCGTCAGTTCGACGCGCTTGTCGGTATCCCCGGCACTCCGAGCGAAGGAAAAGCGGGGCCGCCCCAGGAGTATTACCTCGGGCTTGCCGACCTGTATGTCGCTGATCCCCGCTTCGCTCGCAATTACGGCGGGCAGGCGGGTGCCGAGTTCGTGCGCGCGGCCATGGTTGCATTTGCGGCCGCACGCTGGAGCTAGTCCGCGCCGCTGATCTGTCGCACGCGGGTGGGTTGCGGGCGGGTTGCGGGGGTGCTCGCGCTGCGCGGGTGCGGCGCCGCTACGGAACGGTGACGTCGGGGATCGGCTCCGGCGTCTCGACGCTCTCGCCAGAGACGGCGGCCGGCACCATGAGGCGCGGAATCGTGAAGTGCACAATCGGCCCGATCAAGAGCGCGAACGCGAGCGTGCCCCAACCGAGGTTGCCGCCGAGGATCGCGCCGATCGTGAGCACGACAAGCTCGATGCTGCTGCGCACGATCCAAATTTTGCCGCCGTAGCGGTGGTGGATGCCGGTCATGAGGCCATCGCGCGGGCCGGGCCCAAAGCGTGCTCCGAGGTAGAGGCCCGTGGCAATGCCGAGCAAGAGCAAGCCCGCGACGAACACGAGGATGCGCAGGGCAAGTCCCTCAATCTCCGGCAGCATCCACAATCCGAGTTGGGCACTGGGGCCCACGAGCGCCACGTTGAAGACGGTGCCGATGCCGGGCTTCTGGCGGATCGGGATCCACAGCAGCAACACGATCAGGCCAATGATGTTGGTCACAAAGCCAAAGGGGATGCCGGTGCTGAGCGAGACGCCCTGCCCGAGGACGTCCCACGGGGCGACCCCGACCTCGGCGCGAATCATCAGCGCGATGGCGAAGCCGTAAAAGAAGAGGCCGGTGCCGAGCTGAACGATGCGTCGTGTCATGGTGAGGCGAGGAGTCATGTAAGTATCCAATTACGGAATTGGACTCGGAACAAGAGGCCAATCGCGGTATTGTGGCCTCATGAATAGCCTTTCTGCCCGCGCATTGGTTGTGATGATGGGCGAGTGGCGTGCGAGTGGATCGAACGCTGCCTATCTGGCCGTCTCTGACCGCATCCGCCTCCTCATCATGGATGGCCGCATTCTGACCTCGACGCGCCTGCCAGCCGAGCGCGAGTTGGCGCTCGCTCTCGGGGTGAGCCGCACCACGGTGACGGCGGCCTATTCGGCGCTCCGCGAGGGCGGTTACGTCGAGAGCACGCGTGGCTCAGGCAGTGTTGCTCAGTTGCCGCATCGCGCAAGCCTGATCCCTGATTCCGCTGCCCCGCAGATGCTCGATTTCAGCAAGTCGACCATTTCGGCCGCTCCCGAGGTGATTGAGGCATCCCGCCGTGCTGCCGAACAACTGCCGGCCTACCTGGGGGAGTCTGGCTTCGACCCGGTAGGGATCCCGGCGCTGCGTGAGGCCATTGCCCAACGCTATGCCGACCGCGGCCTGCCGACGAGCCCCGACCAGATCATGGTGACGCTCGGCGCACAGCACGCCATCGCGCTGATTTCGCGCACCCTCATGTCACGCGGTGACCGCGCCCTCATGGAAAACCCGAGCTACCCGCACGCCCTCGATGCGCTCCGGGCGGCTGGCGCGCGACTCGTGCCGGTCGGTGTTTCGACCGAAACCGGTTGGGATGCCATCGCCGTTGAGCAGGCTATCCAGCGCACGAGCCCCTCGCTTGCGTACCTCATGCCCGACTTTCACAACCCGACCGGTCAGTCGATGCCCGAAGAGCTGCGCGAAAAAATACTGACCCTCGCGGAACGCCACGGCACCGCAGTCATCGCCGACGAGACAATGGCCGAACTCGATCTGGATGGCAACGGCGTCCGGCTGCCCTTCGCCGCTCACGGCAACGCGATCTCGGTGGGTTCGGTCGGCAAGACAGTGTGGGGTGGGCTGCGCACAGGGTGGATCCGCGCCGACCACGCCACCATCCGCCAGCTCGTTCGTGCTCGCTCCGCCGGTGACCTTGGCACCCCGCTGCTCGAACAGCTCGTCGTCACCAACATTCTTGAGAGCTATCCGGCGATTCTGGATGCTCGGCGCACGTCTCTTCGGGCCGGCCGCGAGCACCTCTCCACCCTCCTCGCCGAGCAACTGCCGTCCTGGCAGGTGCCGCACACCCCCGGCGGAATGACCGCGTGGATCAATCTCGGCCAACCCGTCAGCTCGCAGCTCGTGCTCGCCGCCCGCAACGAAGGGCTCGTGATCGCGGCTGGTCCGCGGTTCGGCATGGATGGCGCCTTCGAACGCTTCCTGCGCATTCCGTTCAGCGGGGGCGCGGCCGACCTGGAACAGGGCGTCTCGGCGCTCGCCGCAGCGTGGTCGACGGTGATGCGGCATCCGTTCTCGCCAGCGAGCAGTGAATTCGCAAACGTCGTCTAAGTTGCACGACGGAGAGAGCGTCATTTCGGCTTCGCACCTTTAACGTAGATGTAATCTCGCGAGAGTACGCGGAATACTCAGCGTGCTGAGAGAATTGACCTAACCAAGAAGTGGTTTTTGCGACCGCGCCCGCGTTTAACAGCAACGAAAGTTCCCTCGTGCATCTGCTTTCTGTCTTCTCCCTGCGTAACCGCGCTCTCATCGCGCTCGTGACGATCGTTATCGGAATCTTCGGTGGCGTTGCTTTGACGTCGCTCAAGCAAGAGCTCATTCCGTCGCTGTCGTTGCCGCAGATCTTCATCGTCTCGACCTACCCGGGCGCATCTCCGGCGGTTGTTGATAAGGACTTGGCTGGCCCGCTTGAGGCCGCCATCCAGGGCGTCGAGGGGCTTGAGTCGACGACCGCAACCTCGAACTCGAACTTCGCCAACATTTCGGCATCCTTCGAATACGGCACCAACATCGCCACTGCTGAGCAGAAGATTCAGCTCGCCATCAACCGCATCTCCGGCCAGCTTCCTGACTCCGCCGACACTCAAGTTTTCACCTTCAACTTCACCGATCTTCCGGTCGTGCAGATCGCAGTCTCGAGCGATCTCGACCCTCTTGAGCTCTCCAGCAAGCTCGAAGCATCCACTCTGGTTGAACTCAATAAGTTGGATGGCGTCAGTGACGCAAGCCTGCTGGGTACGTCTACTCAGCGCCTGGTTATCACTCCCGACCAAGACGAACTGTTCCTCAACGGGCTGAACAATCAGGACATCATTTCTGCGCTCGACGACAACGGCGTGCTGTTGCCAGCCGGTGAGATCACCGAAGACGGTCAGACCCTCACGGTGCAGGCCGGTCAGCGCATCACGACGGCAGACGGCATTGCCGAACTGCCGTTGCTCGGCGGTTCAAACACCGACGTCGTCACCATCTCAGACGTAGCGAAAGTCGACGTCATCGACGATCCCGCCACCGGAATCTCGCGCGTTGACGGGGAGCCTTCGCTCACGATCGCGATCACGAAGAGCCCCGCGGGCAACACCGTGGCTGTGTCCCAAGCCGTTCTCGAAGCGATCCCCGACCTTGAGAGTGCCCTCGGCAACAACACCAAGTTCACGGTCGTCTTCGACCAGGCACCCTTCATCCAAGAATCGATCGACAGCCTCACCACCGAGGGATTGCTCGGTCTTGTCTTCGCCGTGATCGTGATTCTGGTGTTCTTGCTGTCGATCCGATCGACGCTGGTGACCGCGATCTCGATTCCGGCATCCGTTCTCATCACCTTCATCGGTATGCAGGTCTCGGGTTACACGCTCAACATCATCACCCTCGGAGCCCTCACGATCTCGATTGGTCGAGTGGTGGATGACTCGATTGTGGTCATCGAGAACATCAAGAGACACGTCTCGATGGGGGAGCCGAAGCTTCAGGCGATCCAGACGGCTGTGAAGGAAGTTGCGGGAGCCATCACGGCCTCCACCGTGACGACCATTGCCGTGTTCTTGCCTCTTGCTCTTGTCGGCGACATCACGGGAGAGCTGTTCCGCCCGTTCGCGTTGACGACCGCCATCGCGCTCGCCGCATCACTCTTCGTATCGCTCACCATCGTGCCGGTGCTCGCCTACTGGTTCCTCGGCAACAAGGCTGTACCGCGCCACACCGAAGACGCTGTCGAGCACGCGCACGCAGCGGGTATGCCTCAGGAAGAGAAGACCAACGCCCTGCAGCGTGGCTACCTGCCAGTAATCAAGTGGACGCTTAAGCGCCCCGTTGCCACACTCATGACGGCTGTTCTCCTGCTCGGTGGAACAGTGGCACTCGTGCCGTTCATGAAGACCAACTTCATTGGCGACAGCGGACAAAACACTCTGACGGTCAACCAAACCCTGCCGCTCGGTGCAAGCCTCGAAGCTCGCGACGAAGCCGCCAAGAAGGTTGAAGCGGTTCTCATGGACCTCGACGGCATCGAGACTGTGCAGCTCTCCATCGGTTCTAGTGGTGGATCCCTAAGGGCCGCGTTCTCCGGCAGCGGTGCCAACGCGTTCTCGCTCACGACAGACCCCGACCTCGATCAGACCGAGCTGCAAGAAGACGTGCGCGACGCTGTCGCCGACATCGAGGATGCCGGCGAGATCACCCTTGCTGCCGCATCCAGTGGTTTCGCATCGAGTGACATCGAGATCAACCTCACCGCCACGAGCGATTCTGAACTGCGCGAAGCATCGGATGCCCTACTCGAGCAGGTGCGCGACCTCGACATCGTTGCCGAAGCCACCAGCAACCTGTCGGAACAGCAGCCATTCATCTCGATCGTTGTTGACCGCGACAAGGCCGCCGAAGTCGGGCTGAGCGAGATCGCAGTCGGTGGAATTGTGACCGGTGCGATGAACCCGAATGCGGTCGGTAGCGCCGTCATCGACGAATCGACGCTCTCGATTTACATTCTCAATGACCTCGCGCCCACCACGATTGAAGAGTTGGAAGACTTCGAGATCCCGGGTGCCACCGGACTCATCCCGCTGACGGATGTCGCCACAGTGTCCGTTGACGACGGCCCCGCGAGCATCACCTCGGTGAAGGGCGTACGCAGTGCGACCCTGAGCGTGACGCCGAGCAGCGACGACGTGGGAACGGCATCCGCTCTGGTTGCTGCCGCTGTTGACGAAGCAGAATTGCCCGCGGGCGCTTCGGCTGAACTGGGCGGCGTCGCTACTGAGCAGACGGATGCGTTCCAGCAGCTTGGCCTCGCGCTCCTGGTCGCAATTCTCATCGTGTACGTCGTGATGGTGGCAACCTTCAAGAGCCTCCGCCAGCCGTTGCTGCTGCTGGTCTCGGTGCCCTTCGCGGCAACCGGTGCCATTGCGCTTCAGGTAATCTCGGGCATCCCACTCGGTGTCGCCTCGCTCATCGGTGTGCTCATGCTCATCGGTATCGTCGTGACGAACGCGATCGTGCTCGTTGACCTCATCAACCAGTACCGCGTGAAGGGCATGCGTGCTCGCGAAGCCATCATCGAGGGTGCATCGCGTCGACTTCGCCCCATCCTGATGACCGCTGCGGCGACAATCTTCGCGCTCCTTCCCCTCGGCATCGGTGTCACGGGTCAGGGAGGCTTCATTTCGCAACCGCTCGCCATCATCGTGATCGGTGGACTCGTCTCCTCGACGGTCCTCACCCTCGTGGTGCTTCCCGTTCTCTACTACCTCGTTGAGGGAGCCAAGGAGCGTCGCGAAGACAAGAAGGCTGCCGGCACCGATCGCAAGAGTCGTCGCGCGGCGAAGAAAGCCGGTCGCGAGACTCCGGTGGTTGCCACCGCAGAGTAATCCGTGAGTGGTCTAGTTTCCCCACGCCGGTTCAGCTGCCGTGGGGAAACAGAATTTCTGTCACTATTGCAACTGGCTTGCCGCGGATAGAAACGGATCACTCATGCTCGACAACATGTCATCGTTCACGACTCTCGCCATACTGCTACCCGTTGTGCTGCTTCTTGTGGGGGTGCTGCTGGGTTACGGCATTATTCGAGCCGCCGTAGTCGGAGCACTGCGCGATCACCACAAGTGGCTCGAGCGTCGCGAGTCGAAGGTGAATTCGCAACCGCAGCCTGTTCAGCAGACTGACCTCCGGGACTTCCCTTACAACCACAACGTTTAGTGAGCCGGCGAAGCGGCCAGTAGCGGCATCCGCTCGAACCTCGCTATTAGGGCCTCGATCGAGTAACGTAGTCAAGTCGGCTCAAGACAGCGCGAAATCTCGCGTATGGGTTTGTAAGTCTTGCGGGCCGGTTTGCCAGTCCATCCAACTGGTGACAATCACACGAATGTATGTGACGGCCTCGGTCAAAGACTGCCCGGGTTCAGTAGTGCAGCGTACGAATGCTCAAGCTAATTAGAAGACAGCCAATCGGTTTCTAACCAATCGGTGTCTCGCTAACTAAATGGTGAGTGTTGGCGTGCGCGCGTGCTCCACGCACTAGATGTGTTCCATCTAAGAACAACCCGGAAAGAACTATGCCTAATTTCAATAAGCCTGCCACTGGTCGTGGCAACAAAAACTTCAACTCTGGAGCGCCCAAACGTGGCGGTTCACGCAGCGAAGGTCACCGCGGATTCCGTGCCGATGAGGGCGATGCCCCCAAGCGTCGCTGGAGCGCGGATGACCGTGCCGCTCGCACCGGAGACCGCAAGCCAGGCGGAGCCCGTGGCGGACGCGACGAGCGTCGCCCCGACTGGACTCCTCGCGAAAAGCCTGCCCGTGGTGGACGCCCCGAGGCCGGCGGCCGCGGAGATCGCCCCTCCTACGGTGACCGCCCGCAGCGCAACGAACGTGGCGCCTATGGTGACCGTCCCCAGCGCAGCAATGACCGTCCTTCCTATGGTGACCGCCCCGAGCGCGGCGGACGCCCTTCGTATGGCGACCGCAACGAGCGCCCGCAGCGCAGCAACGATCGCCCGTCTTACGGCGACCGTCCCGACCGTGGCGGCAACGCCGGTCGCAGCGAGCGTCCGTCGTACAACGATCGCAACTCGAGCGGTCGCAGCGAGCGTCCGTCGTACAACGATCGCAACTCGAGCGGTCGCAGCGAGCGTCCGTCGTACAACGATCGCAACTCGAGCGGTCGCAGCGAGCGTCCGTCGTACAACGATCGCAACTCGAGCGGTCGCAGCGAGCGTCCGTCGTACAACGATCGCAACTCGAGCGGCCGTAACGAGCGCCCCTCGTACAATGACCGCAATGCTGGAGGCCGTTCAGAGCGTCCCTCCTACGGTGACCGCCCCGACCGCGGTGGCCGTCCCTCCTACAACGATCGCACCGAGCGTCCGTCCTATAACGATCGCAACGCTGGCCGCACTGAGCGTCCCTCGTATGGTGACCGTGGCGCATCCGCTGGTCGCACCGAGCGCCCGTCGTACAACGACCGTGCTCAGCGCACCGAGCGCCCCGCGTACGGTGACCGTCCCGACCGCGGTTCACGCCCCGAGCGTTCCGAGCGTCCCGCCTACAACGAGCGCCCGCAGCGTTCAGAGCGTCCCTCGTATGGCGACCGCCCTGACCGTGGTTCGCGCCCGTCGTACAGCGACCGCAACGATCGCAATGACCGCCCGCAGCGTTCCGAGCCGCGCGAAAGCGCCTACTACCCGGCCCGCGATGGCAAGTCGTCGCACTCGCAGCAGGAAGACGTTGTACTTGAGCGTCTCGTAGCCAAGACCGTTACCGCCAGTGATGTTGAAGGCAAGTCCTTCATCGACCTCGGTATTGGATCGAACATTTCGCGTCAGCTCGCCTCCATGGGTGCAGAGTCGCCGTTCCCCATCCAGGCAGCAACCATCCCCGACGTTCTCGCCGGCAAGGATGTTCTCGGCCGCGGAAAGACTGGATCGGGCAAGACCATCGCTTTCGGTGCGCCTCTCGTTGAGCGCCTCATGGAAAACAATGGTGGCAAGGATCGTCAGATGGGCCGCAAGCCGCGCGCCCTCATCCTCGCTCCGACCCGTGAGCTTGCTCAGCAGATCGACCGCACCATTCAGCCCATCGCTCGCAGCGTTGGCCTGTTCACCACGACCATCGTGGGTGGCGTTCCTCAGTACAAGCAGGTTGCAGCCCTCACCCGTGGTGTCGATGTCATCATCGCGACCCCAGGCCGTGTTGAAGACCTCATCGAGCAGGGTCGTCTCGACCTCAGCCAGGTGAAGGTCACTGTTCTCGACGAAGCAGACCACATGTGCGACCTCGGGTTCCTCGAGCCTGTTCAGCGCATTCTGCGTGAGACCAGCGAGGGCGGCCAGAAGCTGCTGTTCTCGGCAACCCTCGATAAGGGTGTCGCCACTCTCGTCAAGGAATTCTTGGTTGACCCGGCCGTGCACGAGGTTGCTGGTGAAGACCAGGCTTCTTCCACGATCGACCACAAGGTTCTGCTCATCGAACAGCGCGACAAGCGTGCGATCATCAAGCAGCTTTCCGCCGGCACGGGCAAGACTCTCGTCTTCACCCGCACGCGTGCATTCGCTGAAGAGATGGCCGAATTCTTGAGCATGGGTGGCACCCCCGCCACGAGCCTTCACGGTGACCTCAACCAGTCGCGCCGTACCCGCAACCTGCAGATGCTCACGAGCGGCAAGGTCAACGTGCTCGTCGCGACCGACGTTGCAGCCCGCGGCATCCACGTGGATGACATCAGCCTCGTTATTCAGGCTGACGCTCCCGAGGAGTACAAGACGTACCTGCACCGCGCCGGCCGCACCGGTCGCGCAGGCAAGGCCGGAACCGTTGTCACGCTCATCCCGCGCAACCGTCGTCGCAAGATGGACGAACTCCTCGGCCGCGCCGAGATCGATGCAGAGTC
The DNA here is from genome assembly GCF_015864665.1 of Salinibacterium sp. SWN167. Classification (GTDB taxonomy): domain Bacteria; phylum Actinomycetota; class Actinomycetes; order Actinomycetales; family Microbacteriaceae; genus Rhodoglobus. Next base: position 582,246 of record NZ_JADYWU010000001.1, read on the forward strand.
GGTCGACGTAGCGCCTGGCGATTCGTTCGTCGACAAGCTGGCTGCGCTCTAACAAGCACCCCGCTCACTCGAGCATAAGAAAGCCCCGGATGCCCCACTCACGTGGTCGGCATCCGGGGCTTTCTGCATGCGCCCGCTGTGGTTGACGGGCGTGGCATCCCGTGGTTCTATGGAGCGCACGCGCTGTTGCGATTAAATCTCAAATAATAAGATTGTTGGGTAACCACAGATGTTTATTCGATCGCAACACACTTCTCGGATCGCGACCCCGGCGGGCGTTCTGCTCATCGCTGCCAGTTTTCTACTGTCGTCATGCTCGACCGGCCCAGTCGGGTTGGCGTCTTCAAGCATCGACATCGAGCCCTATGCACACGTGACCGCCACGCTCGACTTCGAGGCGGGCACCGTTGTTCTGCCGGTGGATGCCATTGACCGGGATGCGCCGCAGGTCGATGAACTCCGGCGTGAAGCGTCGCAGGTATTGACTGACGCGTGCCTCGCCGAGAGTGGGCTGCCTGGCTACAGCCGGTCAGAGACGGTGTCGATCGAAGAGGATCGGCTCTTTGGGCTGTGGAGCGTCCCGCTCGCTCAGGAGTACGGTTTCGAGATTGCGGCCCTCATCGACCAAGTGCCCCCGACTCCGACCGATGACGAGTTACGCTGCCTCGATGAATCCAAAGAAGAAATGAAAACACGCTTCAATCTGGATGACGGCTACTCGTTCGATGCGCAGGTCGCGGACGCTGCCTACGATGCCGCCTTCGCTTCGGAGCCAGGCCAAGCAGCGCTCGCTGTGGCCAAGGAGTGCATGGTTGGGCAGGGGCTAGAGTTCAGTGCCGACTCACCGATGCCTCAGTTCGACTACGAGTCGGATGGCGACAGCGCCGAGAACCGACGAATCGCCGTGATTCAGGCCACCTGCAATGTTGAGACCGGCGCGATCCAGACGCTGTACGACCTCACTGCTCGCTACCAGTCGGCACTCATGGATGCCAGCGAAGCCGAGGCCAAGGAAGCTGCTGAGGTTGTCGCGACGCGCATCGCTGGTTTTGAGGGTGTGATCGCAGCTCGCGAGTAGGCAACCTGTCGCCAGATCGGCGGCTTTAAGGTCGCTGAAGCTGGTCAACAATTGACCTTCCCACTGCGGAGTAATGTAGCGACTGAAACGGGCCACGCCGTTTCTCGCTACCAGAAGAGGTCTTCTGTGAATCCGCAGTCTGAGGGGGAAATCACTCCGGGGGCGATTTCTTCGCATCGTCGCGGGCTTCCCACTCATCGGGTGCCGCTGTGGTTGCGAATTGTTCTGACGGTGGCCGTTCTGGTTCCGGTGCTCTGGTTCTTTGTGATCCCGCAGTTCTCTGATGCCGAAGAATCATTTGAGGCGGTGAAGGATGTGTCGCCGTGGCTGATCGCCGGCGCTCTGCTTCTGCAAATCCTTTCGCTGGTGTCGTATAGCTCGTTGAGCGGCACTGTGCTCGGATGGGGAAAACTGCGGTTTCGCACCCTGCTCCGCATCGACCTATCGGACCTCGCCCTCAACCACACTCTGCCCGGGGGAGGCGCTACAGCGGCCGTCGCTAGGTTCCGTTTTCTGACGGCGGAGGGCATCCCGGCCAAACGCGCGCTCAGTGTTGCTGCAGTGCAGGTCGCGATCTCTAACGTGGCGCTCACGATGGTCTTCGGTGCGGGCATCGTTCTTGCTCTCGCGCAAATTCAGGGCGATACGAGCAACTATGTGCTCGCCGGTGTCGTCGTCGTAGTTCTGGTGGGTTCGCTGGTGGGCGGAGCGTGGCTCCTGATGGCCCGCACCGAGGGCGTGGCGCGGTTCGCCACGGTGCTCGAACACCGCTTCCCGTTCGTGGGCAATCGCCTCTCGGGGCTCGTGAGGTCCATCGCTGGCGATCTCCGCACCCTCGGCCATGACCGGCGCAGGCTCGTGTTGGCGGTGCTTTTTGCGCTCGGCAATTGGCTCTTTGACGCCGCTTCGCTGTGGGTGATGCTTGCTGCGTTCGGGCATCAGCTAGCTCTCGGCCCACTCCTGACCGTGTACGGAGTGGCGAGCATCATTGCGCTGCTGCCGCTGACTCCGGGCGGGATTGGTTTGGTCGAGGGAATCACGGTGCCCGCGCTGGTCGGGTTCGGGGTGCCACAGGCTGCCGCCCTGCTCGGAGTAATCGGATGGCGCGTGTTCGAGTACTGGCTACCCATCCCGGTGGGAGCTGGCGCCTACCTCTCGTTGCGCTTGAGCCGCCACCGTCGGGCCGCCCTCAAACACCGCGCTGCCAACAGCAAACCGCCCCGCACCGAGCACGACCGTAGCCTCAGGAACCCTTCATGACTGCAGCGTCAAACCAGAGCGTTTCCGATGGCAACGCGAGTGCCGCTGAGCCTGAGTCGGCATCCCCGTTTTGGGCTTCTGATGCGGAGAGCCTGCAAGCCAGTCTCGGCAGCAGTCCGGTTGGCTTGAGCTCAGAAGCAGCCGCCAGCATCCTCGAACGCGTAGGCCCCAACCGTCTCAACACTCGCGCCGAGGACTCAGTGTGGCGTCTGCTGGGCAGGCAATTCATTAGCCCCATCGAACTCATCCTGATTGCGGCGACCATCCTTTCTGGTGCTCTCGGCGACTGGACGGATGCGGCGATCATCTTGGTCATTCTGTTGTTGTCGGGCTTGCTCGGTTTCTCTCAGGAGCGCAACGCTGGTCGGGCAATGAATGTGCTGTTGGCCACCGTCGAGGTCTCCGCTGTGATCACACGAGATGGCACGAACGCGGATATCCCGGTCGGCGAGGTCGTGCCCGGAGACATTGCGATCGTCTCGGCTGGCGATCTCATCCCAGGCGATTGTCTTGTGCTGAGTTCGAATTCGTTGACCGTGGATGAATCCGCGTTGACGGGCGAAACGTTCCCATCCGAAAAAGTGCCGGGTATTGTTCCAGCCGGAACACCGCTGACGGGGCGCAGCAATGCGGCGTTCCTCGGCACCCACGTCTCCAGCGGCATGGGGACGCTGCTGGTGGTGCGCACGGGCGGCGCGACAGAGATCGCATCGATTTCCGACCGGCTCAATTCTCGGCCGCCGCAGAATGGGTTCGAACGTGGGATGACGTCGTTCGGCGTTCTGCTGACCAGACTGATGGTCGTTCTCGTCATCGTGATCTTCGCCATCAACCTCATCTTGCAGCGCCCGATCATTGACTCGGCGCTGTTCTCCCTCGCGCTCGCGGTCGGGCTGACGCCACAACTGTTGCCGGCGATTGTCAGCATCAGCCTTGCTCAGGGCGCGAAGATGATGGCGCGCACTCGAGTGATCGTGCGTCGTCTTGACGCTATTGAGGACTTCGGTTCGATGACGGTGTTGTGTTCAGACAAAACCGGAACGATGACCGCGGGCGAGATTGAGCTTGATAGCGCGATGGACCTCGAGGGTGCGACCAGTGTCTCCGTGGCGGATTTGGCCAGCCTCAACGCGGGACTGCAACTCGGGTGGAAGAACCCGATCGATGCTGCGATCGTCGCTGCGCATTCGGTTCCGGCGACGGCGATAGCGCTCGATGAGATTCCCTACGATTTTCTGCGCAAACGTCTCAGCGTGCTGGTGCGTCGCGGGCCAGCTGAGCAATCGATCCTGATTTCCAAGGGTGCACTCGATCCGATCCTCGGGGTTTGCACACACGCCGCAGTGGCGGCGGGCACGGTACCGATCGCAGAAGTGCTCGCGGGCATCCAGCAGCGCTTCGCCGAGTTAAGCGCCCAAGGCTTCCGGGTGTTGGGCATCGCGACTCGCCAATTCTCCGACCACGAAAAAGCCACGCCCGGCGATGAATCGGGGATGACCCTCGTTGGACTGCTGACGTTTGCGGATCCCGTGAAGCCGGATGCCGCAAGCACCTTGGCGGACTTGGGCGCCAGCGGGGTGTCGGTGCGGATGGTGACCGGAGACAACCGACTCGTGGCATCCCATGTTGCGCACCAGGTCGGGCTCGATGTCACGACCGTATTCACGGGGCACGATATCGATGCCCTTGATGATGCTGCGTTGGCCACCGCCGTTGTTCCGGTGAAGGTCTTTAGCGAGCTGAACCCGGTGCAGAAAGAGCGCATTGTGCGTGCGTTCCGGGCCGCGGGAGAGGTCGTCGGCTATCTCGGTGACGGCATCAATGATTCGCCGCCGCTGCACGCTGCCGATGTCGGCATCTCGGTGAACACTGCTGTTCCCGTTGCAAAACAGTCTGCGGCGATTGTGCTGCTCGACAAAGATCTGCGCGTGATTCTCGATGGGGTTCTTCAGGGGCGTCGCACGTTTGCGAACACCATGAAGTACATCTTCATGACCACGAGCGCCAATTTTGGCAACATGCTGAGCATGGCGATCGCGGCTCTCGTGTTGCCATTCCTGCCATTGCTGGCTGGCCAGATCTTGCTCATCAACTTGCTGACGGACTTACCGGCGACGTTCATCGCTACAGACTCTGTGGACAAGGCGCAATTGCGTCGACCGCAACGGTGGAACGTGAAGCTCATCCGCAACTACATGTTCGTCTTCGGAGCCCTCAGCTCGGTGTTCGATCTGGCAACGTTTGCGATTCTGCGGTGGGGCTTTGATGCTGAGGCGCCGGAGTTTCGCAGTGCCTGGTTCCTCGCTTCCATCCTCACCGAGGTTGGCGTGTTGTTTGTGCTCCGAACGCGCGGGCGGTTCTATCGCAGCAGGCCAAGTCGCTGGCTCGTGCTCTCCAGCATCGCTGTCGTGATCGTGGCAATCGCGATTCCTTACTCGCCAGTCGCGACGCTGCTGCAGCTGGTGCCCATCCCGTTTGAACTGCTGGTGTTGGTGATCCTCGTCGCTATCGCGTATGTCGTGACGACCGAATTAGTGAAGCGGATTTTCTGGCGTCGCTGAACGAATGACAGCGGCAGCCACTCGTAGAATCAACCTATGAGCCAGAAACGAACAGTCGCCGCGCGTGCAGGCGTGGCGGTAGGGCACGCGGCAAGTTCCGCTGCTCATGGAACGCGCGAGGCGATCCGCAAGAACCCCAAGGCAGACCGTGTCTATCGCACGACTGTCGGTGTCGTCGGCGGCACGACGGTCGCTCTTGGTGTGGTGTTGATCCCGTTGCCCGGGCCAGGTTCGCTCGTGGCCATTGGCGGGTTGGCTCTTCTCGGTACCGAATTTGAGATGGCAAAGAAAGCGAGCGGCAAAGCGAATGCCCTCGCCCGCAAGGCACTTGCCGCGGCCAACGAGAAGCGTCAACGGCGGGCGGCTGTGCGGGCTGCCGCCGATTCCGATACCGATTCCGATTCCGCTGCTGCTGTTGTTGGCGTCGGCGACCACGAAGTTTCCGGAGACTGAGCGCTCTCGTTCAGTGACCGTGGTGGTGTGCTCGCAGCACCGCAGCACCGCAGCACCGCAGCACCGCAGTACCGCAGTACCGCAGTACCGAAGCACCAGCGCTAATCGGCGCTTGGCTCGTTGGAGGCTCTGCCAGCGATGCTGTTCACAACAGCGGCGATTCTCGCCGGGAAGCTGCTGGGAACATTCTCGGGGAGAGCGTTCGTGGTGAACCACCGCACGTCTTCGCTTTCGTCGCTGGCCGCGAAGTCGACATCCGCGGCGGCGATCGCGACGAATCCCACATCCCAGTGGGCAGCACACGCGAAGCCGCCGTGTAACTCATGACGGTCGAGGTCGACGATCGCCTCGGAGCGCAGAGCGAGCTCGGCGATTCCGGACTCCTCGCGCGCTTCGCGCAGTGCGGCATCCGCGATCGAGGCGTCCTGTGGTTCGATGTGGCCGCCGAATTGCACCCAAAATTGTCCCTTGCGGTGAAAGCACAGCAGCACGCGCTCAAAGTCGGGGGAAAACACGAAGCAGGATGCGGTCACATGTTCTGGCCCGCCATCACGCGCGAGCGCATCCGAGCCACCCGCCCTGACAAAGGAGAGGTAAGACTCGCGGGCGGGTGAAGCGGGGAGTGCTGCAAGGCTGGTCAGGAAGTCGTCGACTATCACTCGGTCATTATCCGATACGTAGGTCTCGGTCCCGGTTTCGACCTCGGGGCGGCAACCGTGGGAGACCTCATGTGCACTCCTGCAGGGCAGTTGTGCAGAAACACGCGAACATAAGTGTGGCGGCCGTCGTAAAAGTGCAATAGGGTGTCGGCATGTCTGATAACCACAGCGAGCGTGCCCTGGAAGACGAGATTGTCACCGACTTTAGTAAGCGGATGTCGTACGGCTCGTATCTGGAACTCGACACGCTGCTGAGCGCGCAGACTCCGCAAAGCACTCCTGAGCATCACGATGAGATGTTGTTCATCATCCAGCATCAGACCACCGAACTGTGGCTCAAGCTCGTGATCCACGAACTCACCTCGGCCCGCGATCTCATCGCGAGCGACAACCTCTCTATTGCGCTCAAGCGCATTGCACGCGTCAAGCACATCCAGCGAACCCTCACCGAGCAGTGGTCGGTGCTCGCGACTCTCACGCCGAGTGAGTATTCGCAGTTCCGCGACTACTTGGGCAGCTCATCCGGATTCCAGTCCTACCAGTACCGTGCTGTCGAGTTTTTGCTCGGCAACAAGAACGCCGGCATGCTCAAAGTGTTCGAATCGCAGCCTGAAGCCCACGCCCTGCTCAGCAAGCTGCTCGCCGAGCCCAGCGTCTACGACGAGTTCTTGCGCTACCTCTCCCGCCACGGCTACGACATTCCCGACGCCGTGCTGGGCCGTGACGTGACTCGCGGTTACGAGCAAAACGACGAGCTTATCGACACCTTCCGCCACATTTACGACAACGAAAGCGAACACTGGCTCGCCTATGAAGCCTGCGAAGAGTTCGTCGACCTCGAAGACAACTTCCAACTGTGGCGCTTCCGTCACATGAAAACCGTCATGCGCATCATCGGTACGAAACGCGGCACGGGCGGCTCGAGCGGCGTCGGCTTTCTCCAGAAAGCGCTCGATCTCACCTTCTTCCCCGAACTCTTTGCCGTGCGCACCGAGATTGGCCGCTCGTGAGCGAACAACCAACCCCGCACGAGACTCCGGAGTCGGCGCTCGCCGTGGATTACGCCGTCGACGGCTACTGGCTGCGGGAATGGCACGGCCCCGCCACCGTTCGAGTGAGCCCCCACGGCATCCGAGTGATTGCGGATACCGCAAGCCCGACCGCACACCGTCTTCCGGGAGTGCTTCTTCCGGGCTTTCGCGACGCGCACGTTCACCTCGGATTGACTGAGCCGCGCGCTCTCATCGCTGGCGGCCTCGCCGCCGTCGACGACTTGGGTGGGCACCCTGAGCGTCTTCAGGAGTGGGCCGCCGACGATACGGTTCCGGAGCTGCACCATGCGGGAGCTTTTATCACCGCGCCTCACACGTACCCGGCGAACCGGGCCTGGGCGGCGACCCTCGCTGTCGCTGAAGTGCAGACCGGTGAGGAGGCGATGGCGGCCGTCGCGCAACAACTGGCCGCAGGGGCCACCTTCGTGAAAGTCGCGCTCAATGCTGAAGAGGGGCCCGTGATCGACGATGACACCTTGAGCGCCCTCGTCGAGTACGCCCACAGTCGGGGAACCGAAGTGGTCGTGCACGTGCAGGGAACTGGCCAAGCCCGGCGAGCATTCGCTGCCGGGGCCGACCGCCTGGCGCACACGCCGTGGACCGAGAAACTCAGCGATTCCCTGATCGAGGAGATGGCGCAGCCGAACTCCCGCTTTCTTGCTGGACGTCACTCGTGGATCAGCACCCTCGACATCCACGGTTATGGTCAGCGCGGCCGTGACTTCGCCACCGCCAGCGACAACCTGCAGCGCTTTCATGCCGCCGGCGGCATCATCCGCTATGGCACCGATCTGGGAAACGGCGACCTCCCGCCCGGCCTTAACCGCCGCGAACTGACCGCACTGCAGGATGCCGGCGTGCGCTACGACGCACTGCTGCGGGCGCTGTGCTTGCCCGGTTTCGGCAGCACCGTGAGCTACCTCCCCACCGTGCCGCGCGCGGATGCCGACCTCGCGTCGTGGCTCATGACCGCCACCGTGGTCACTGCGCGCGAGCTGCTTCACCCCAGTTTTGCGGAGGCCGCAGCCGCTGCGCACTCTGCTCGGAACAGCGACGATGTCGTCCCTGCCGCAACAACCCCCATCCCGACCACATGGAGGATCGACCTATGACCGAGATCACCGCATCAACCAGTGCGCACCCCGATGCTGGCGCACCCATCGACACGAGCGCCGCGGGTGCCGCGGCGCTCGATGCCGCTGACCCGCTGAAGCAGTACCCGGCCAAGTTCGTGCGATCAGCCGAAGTGCGGGCCTACCTCGACGGAAACTCGCTCGGGCGACCCACCATCGCGAGCGCAGCGCGGCTCGCCGAGTTCGTCGACGAGCAATGGGGCGGCCGTCTCATCCGTGGTTGGGATGAAGCGTGGTACGAACTCCCGCTAACGCTCGGCGACCGTCTCGGCGCTGCCACTCTCGGCGCTGCCCCCGGCCAGACCTTCATCGGCGACTCGACCACTGTCGTGCTCTACAAGCTGATTCGCGCGGGGCTGAGCGCGCGCCCCGAGCGCAGCGAGATCGTGATCGACACCGGCAACTTTCCGACCGATCGCTATCTGGTCGAGGGGATCGCCGCCGAGCTCGGCAAAACGCTGCGCTGGATCGATCCCGCGAGCGACGGGGGAGTCACCGCCGCCGAAGTAAAGGACGCGCTCAACGAGAACACGGCCCTTGTCGTGATCAGCCACGTCGCCTACCGCTCCGGCCACCTCGCCGATATGCCCGGCATCACCGCCCTCGCGCACGACGCAGGTGCGCTCGTGCTCTGGGATCTCTGTCACTCCGCCGGCGTCGTCGAAACCGAACTCGACGCGTGGGGTGTCGACCTTGCAGCCGGCTGCACGTATAAATACCTCAACGGAGGCCCGGGTTCCCCCGCCTTCGGCTACGTGCGCGCCGAGCACATCGAGGCCATGACCCAGCCGATCCAGGGGTGGATGGGCAGCAACAGCCCGTTCGAAATGGGCCCCGGCTACGCGCCGCACGACGGCATCCGTCGCTTCATCAGTGGCACGCCCTCGATCGTCGGCTCGCTCGCGATGCAAGACATGCTCGGGCTCATTGAAGAGGCGGGCATCCCCGCGATCCGTGCCAAGTCAATCGCCCTCACCGAGTACGCGCTCGCCCTCGTCGATGAACTGCTCGTGCCGCTCGGCGTCACCCTCAGCTCGCCCCGGGATGCCGCTGAACGAGGCAGCCACGTCACGATCGACCACGAGAGCTTCGCCGCTGTGAATGCCGAACTCTGGAAGCAGGGAATCATTCCTGACTTCCGTCGGCCCCACGGAATCCGTCTCGGGCTCTCGCCGCTCAGCACGACCTTCGCTGAAGTGCAGCTGGGCATCGAGGCCATTCACGAGCAGCTCACCAAGTAGCCGCCCATGATTCTGGATGACTTCGACTCCCGCCCCGGAAGTGCAACGGCCCTACTCCGAACCTTTGTGGGCTCACAGTTGCGTCAGCTGGGTGGCTGGATCTCGTCGGCGCATCTCGTGCGCATCATGGAGGCGCTGGGAGTATCGGCCAATGGCGCCCGCAGCGCCATCGCCCGCGTTAAATCAAAGGGCCTTCTTGTGCCCGAAATGGTCGACGGCCAGCAGGGCTACCGAGTGAACGCGGATGCCGTGCCGATGCTCGAGAGCGGCGATCGCCGCGTCTTTAGCTTTCGGCAGCAACGCGAAGATGATCCGTGGTGTCTGATCTCGTTCTCGATACCGGAGTCACGCCGCGACGAACGCCACCAGCTTCGTCGCAGACTCGGTTGGATCGGGTGTGGCACCGTCGCCACCGGCCTCTGGATTTGCCCGGCCCACCTCAAGCCAGAAGTGTTGCGCATTCTGGAAAACCTCGAACTGAGCGAGTGCGCGACGCTGTTTATTGCGGGCCGGCCCGAGACGACTCAGTCGTTTGCGGATGCCGTAGCCCAGTGGTGGGACCTCGATCGTTTGCGTGAATTGCACGACAGTTTTCTCGCCCAGCACTCCGCTCTGGTGGGTCCGGCGTCGACCGATGCCGAGGCGTTCGCGTGCTACATCCATGCTCTCGATCAGTGGCGTGTGATCCCGTACGTCGATCCGGGGCTGCCGGATTCGGCGCTGCCGGAGGATTGGCCGGGGCGAGCAAGCATCGATCTCTTCGGTCGCCTTTCGCGCACTTTGGCGGCGCGGGCGCACGCTTTTGCGCGTAATAGCGCTCACTGACGACGGCGTCGGCGTGTGCTCCGTGCGAGCAAACCCCCGAAGTGTTGGTGCGCGCATTTCGCACAAGAACAACGGGTTACGCGCACATGAGCATTTCGTTTAAAACCTTGGAATGAGCTGTGGGCGGGGCTATCGTCTCAGATACCCCTGTTATGGGGTAGACCGTAGATTTCACAATTCATAAGGGGACTGCCCGCTATGTATCCACGAAGCAGCAGGCCAACGCGGCTGACGATCGGGGCTCTTGCCACGTCGTGCGCCATCGCGTTGACCGCGATCACCGCTCCGGCCGCCCTAGCCGCCGAAGCAACAGCAACTATTGCCGACGTTCAAGGCACTTCAGCCGCGAGCACCATGGTCGGCGACACCGTCACCGTCGAGGGTGTTGTCACCGCTGACTACCGGGGAGCTTCTGGTTACCGCGGCATCGTCATCCAGACTCCCGGATCGGGTGGCGAGATCGATGCCACACCAGGCGCCTCCGATGGAATCTTCGTCTACCTCGGCAGCGCGAACCCCGCCGTTTCTCTCGGCGACAAGGTCACCGCGACCGGCGCCGTCGATGAGTACTACGGTCTGACCCAGCTTGGTTCCGTCTCGGCCGTCGAGCTGGTCACCGCCGCCGCCGACCTCGACCCGGCAGACGCCGTGCAGGCCTCCGCTCTCGATGCCAGCGTTGTTGGCGCCGACCGCGAATCCCTCGAGTCGATGCTCGTCACCCCCACCGGCGACTACCTCGTCAGCTCGAGCCACCAGCTCTACAATTTCGGTACCCTCTGGCTCAGCCCAGAAGAGCTCGCCGTCAAGAGCACCGAGACTACGGATGCCGGAGCCGACGCCGACGCGATCGCCGCCGCTAACCGTGCCAGCCGCATCTTCCTCGATGATGGCTACAGCATCCAGATCTCCAATGGTTCTCACCCCGGTGAGCAGCCCTACTTCTCGGCCGACACCGTTGTGCGCAACGGCGACACCGTCGAGTTTCCGGCCAACCCCTACGTTCTGAGCTATGGGTTCGACGACTGGCGTTTGCAGCCGACCATCGCGATCAACGACGCGAGCCCGGCGGAATACCTGCCCACGTTCGAGTCCACGAACCCGCGTGAAGAGTCGGCTCCCGTTGTGGGTGGAGACTTCAAGGTTTCGGCCTTCAACGTCTACAACTACTTCACCACACTGACGAGTGAAGACTCGGACGCCCGCGGCGCAGACACCGCTGAAGAGTTCGCGATCCAGCAGTCGAAGATCGTCGCCGCCATTAACTCGCTCGATGCGGATGTTGTTGGTCTCATGGAGATCGAGAACTCCATCAAGTTGGGTGGCGACCTCGACGAAGCGCTCATGGATCTCGTCGGTGCGCTCAACGCTGCTGCCGGAGCCGGAACGTGGGACTACGTTCGCACGCCCGCAGCGCTTGATGATGCCGCTATCACCGACTTCATCACGAACGCGATCATCTTCAAGCCGGCCGCTGTTACGCCAGTAGGCGACAGCTTCACGCAGGTTGACGAGACCGTCTGGGACATCGCGCGCGAGCCGATCGCTCAAACCTTCGAGTCCAACGGTGAACTGATCACCGTTGTCGCTAACCACTTCAAGTCAAAGGGTGGATCGGGAACCGAGCCGACCGACGGTCAGGGCTTCTTCAACACGGAGCGTGTGGAGCAGGCCAATGCCGTCAAGGACCTCGTTGACTCGATCTCAGCTGATGAAGCCAAGAGCGACCAGGTTGTGCTCGTTGGTGACTTCAATGCCTACTCCGAGGAAGACCCCATTCAGGTCTTCACCGAGGCCGGCTTCGTTGACACTCTCGCCGCCGAAGGCGACAACGAGTACACCTACACCTTCGATGGTGAACTCGGATCGCTCGACCACATCATCGTCTCGCCGTCGCTTGCTGAGCACGTGACCGATGCTGCCGTCTGGAACATCAATTCGCCTGAGTGGTCTGACCGCGGTTACGCTTACGCGGCAGCCGAGGCTGGCACGGTGTTCCGTTCGAGTGACCACGACCCGATCAGCATTGGCCTCAGCACTGAGGCAGCGCCGGTCGAGATCGAGATTCTCACCACGAACGACTTCCACGGTCGTATCGAAGCGGGCAGCGGAATCCCAGGCGCAGCGATGCTCGCGGGCATGGTTCGCTCGTGGGAGTCGCAGAACCCCAACACCACGTTTGTCGGTGCCGGTGACTTCCTTGGAGCCACGACGTTCACCTCGTTCATCCAGAACGACCAGCCCACGATCGATGTGCTCAACGAAATCGGGCTCGACACGAGCTCGTTCGGTAACCACGAGTTCGACCAGGGCCGTGCCGATGTCGACGACCGCATCTTGGATGCCGCCGACTGGCCGTACCTGGCAGCGAACCTCTACGACCGGGACACCAACGCTCCCGCGTACGACGAGTACTTCCTGCAGGACTTCGAGGGTGTCAACGTTGGCTTCATCGGTGCTATCACCGAAGACCTCAACGAATTGGTCAGCCCCGAGGGAATCGCATCGCTCGAAGTTCGTGGAGTGGTCGAAGAAGTGAACCGCGTTGCGGACTACCTCACTGACGGAGACGACGCCAACGGCGAAGCAGACGTTCTCGTTCTCCTCATCCACGAGGGTGCGGCATCCACCGACATCGCTAGCTCGATGGACGACTCAGCGTTTGGCCAGATCGTCACCGACGTGAGCCCGAAGATTCAGGCAATTGTCTCGGGCCACACCCACCTGGCCTACGACCACGAGATCGCGGTCGACGGCATGGATGACCCGCGCTTGGTGATTTCTGCCGGCCAGTACGGTTCGTACTACGGTCACTTTGACCTCACCGTCGACCCGGCAACGAAGGAGATTATTGACTTCGAGGCTGAGGTTCTGCCAATTGAGGGCTTCGAGCCGGATGCTGCAGTGCAGGCAATTGTCGACGACGCTACGGCCGCGGCCGCTGAGCTCGGCAACGCTACCGTCGGAGAGATCTCCGAGAGCATGTACCGTGCGGTGCAGACTCCCACGGCGGCAGCGCCGTTCCCCGAGAACCGCGGTGGAGAATCGACCCTCGGCAACTTCGTGGCGGATGTTCAGCTCTGGGCAGTATCTGATTCAGGTGCAGAGATCGCATTCATGAACCCCGGTGGTTTGCGTACCGACTTGGTTTACGAAGCATCGGGTGCTGGCGACGCCGACGGCGAAGTCACCTACCGTGAGGCTGCGAACGTGCAGCCATTCGGTAACACCCTCACGACGATGTCGTTGACCGGTGCTCAGATCAAGTCAGTGCTCGAAGAGCAGTGGCAGCCTGAGGGTGCCCAGCGTCCGTTCCTCAAGCTCGGCGTTTCGGAAGGGTTGACGTACTCGTACGACCCCACCGCTGCCCAAGGCGAGCGAGTGACCGCGATGTACCTCAATGGCACTTCGGTCGATCTCGCGGCCAGCTACACGGTGGTTGCTAACTCCTTCCTCGCGGCCGGTGGCGACAACTTCGCTACTCTCGCCGAGGGAACCGACCGTGCCGATAGTGGCCGCGTCGACCTGCAGTCCATGGTCGAGTGGTTCGAAGAGAACACGATCGCTGACCCGCCGCTAGAACAGCGCGCCATTGGGGCTGTTGTTTCGGCTCCGGATGCTGACGGCTACAACCCCGGGGACGACGTCACGCTCGACCTCTCGTCGCTCACCTTCAGCCGCGGCGGCTCAGACGCCACCACGGTCGAGGTTTCGGTTGATGGAGACGTGCTCGGTTCGGCAACGATCGACCGCACCATCGTCGACACCACGGATGAGCAGGGTCGCGCTAGCGTGACCGTCACGATCCCCGCTGGCGTACCTTCGGGCACGCTCGCGCTGACCGTCACGGTTCCGGGAACGGATACCGCTGTTGTGGTTCCGATCGAGGTCGCGACCACTGCTGAGGTCATCGAGAACACGAAGGCCCCGGGCATCCGCGGCAACGTGCAGGTGGGCAAGACAGTCAAGGCCACCAACGGCAACTGGAGCGTGAAGTCGCCCGACTACAGCTACCAGTGGCTGCGGGACGGTGCGCCGATCGCTGATGCGACCGATAGCCGCTACCGCATCACGACCGACGACATCGGAACCGAGCTGAGCGTGCAAGTCACGGCCAGCAAGGACGGTTACTCGGATGGTGTTGCTGAATCGGACGCACAATCGGTGGAGAAGATCTCCTCGAGTGTTCGCTCGAGCCTCTCCTCCTGGTTCGTGTGGGGCAACCGCTCCGTCACGGCGGATGCCAGCGTCTCGGTCGGCAAGGATGGCACGACCGCGGGCGAGGTGACCTTCTATGACGGTCGCACCGCTGTCGGCACGAGCACGGTGGACAAGCGCGGAAATGCCTCGCTGACGCTGCCGAAGCTCAGCCGTGGCATCCACTGGATCTCGGCCGAGTACTCCGGTAATGACCTCGTGGAGTCCAGCACAAGTTGGCCGCGACTGGTGTTCGTCTTCTAGGCGAATATCGGTAGCTAACCGAAGAACGCGAAGAGGGCCCCGCACAGCGCGGGGCCCTCTTTCGTTTGAGTCCTGCGGCTACACGATCACGGAGTAAACCCGCGCGATGCTGCGGGGGCGCAAGCTCTGAGCATTGGCTAGAGAAGCGACCGGAGGTGATCTGCGCCAGGACGATTCGGGCAGAGCGAGAGAAAAGCGCGTACGTCCGTCTTCTGGTTCGGGGCGAGGGCGGTGAGATGGAGGTAGCCATTGTCTGTGATTGCGCACTGGGCATAGAGGGCACCAACCTGGTCGATTCCACTCGACAGCACTGGTCCGGCGATCTCGGCAGCATCGAGTTGCGCTTGCGTGTACACCGTGCCGTGTTTGATCTCCATACACGAGACGACGGCGGGGCGGTATTCCCACACTTCTTCGAAGCTCGTGAACTCCATGGGAAGTTCTGTGCGAATCCCGGATGATTCATCTTCTACATAGCAGCGGTAGCTGAAGCTAACTTCCTCGTCCGCCGCGTCGGAAGGGGACGGAGTGGCACTACTCGACGGTGATGCTTCCGCGGTGGCGGCAGCGGTCGACTGCTCGGCAGAAGGTGGGGAGTCAGTCGCGCATCCACCAACGGTAAAGAGCAGGGCGGTCATGGCGATAGCGGTAGTGGGGCGCATTTCTCAATTATAGCGAGATTCATTCACGTATAGGTGCGGTGTGGCGAGCAAACGGATTTCGTTGCCAGGAGCCTGATCGGTAGCTCTGCCGGAGTGCTCTGCGAGTGCTTTCACCTCATGCCTGTTACAGAATTATGCAGATCGATGAAATAAATTTGGCCTGCTGATTGCTACTAACTATGGTGAGCAAGCTCCCATCGATCTCCAACCTGCGAAGGAACCCCTGAATCATGGCTAGTCGTATCTATAAGAACATCACCGAACTCGTCGGTAACACCCCGTTGGTTCAGCTCAACTCCGTCACAGACGGTGCTGGCGCTACCGTGCTGGCAAAGCTCGAATTTCAGAACCCTTCGGCCAGTGTGAAGGACCGTATCGGTGTCGCAATTATTGATGCGGCCGAGAAAGCTGGCGCGTTGAAGCCTGGCGGAACCATCGTTGAGGGCACCAGTGGCAACACCGGTATCGCGCTCGCCATGGTTGGTGCCGCCCGCGGTTACCGCGTAGTGCTCACGATGCCCGAGAGCATGAGCAAGGAGCGCCGCATGCTGCTGCGCGCGTTCGGTGCAGAACTCGTGTTGACTCCCGCCGGCGAAGGTATGCGTGGCGCCGTTGAGAAGGCCGCTGAGATCGTGGCCAACACTGAGGGTGCAGTCGCCGCTCAGCAGTTCGCCAACGCTGCAAACCCGGCTATTCACCGTGCCACCACGGGCCCTGAGATCTGGAACGACACCGACGGTGCCGTCGACATCTTCGTTGCGGGAATCGGAACCGGCGGAACCATCACCGGTGCTGGTGGTTACCTCAAGGAACAGAACCCCGAGATCAAAGTTGTTGCGGTTGAGCCCGAAGAGTCGGCCATCCTCAATGGCGGAGCTCCCGGCCCCCACAAGATTCAGGGAATCGGCGCCAACTTCGTGCCCGAAATTCTCGACCGCGATGTTTATGACGAGGTACTCGACGTCAACATCACCCAGTCCGTCACGATGGCTCGTCGCCTTGCAGCCGAAGAGGGAATCCTCGCAGGCATCTCCTCGGGTGCGACCGTCTACGCCGCAATCGAGTTGGCCAAGCGCCCCGAGAACGCCGGCAAGACCATTGTTGTCATCATCGCGAGCTTTGGCGAGCGTTACCTGTCGACCCTTCTCTACGAAGACCTTGTCGACTAGGGGCTTGTCGACTAAGACCGAGTCACCTCAACTCAACGCCGCTAACCACCACTAACGACGGATCCCTCTATTGTTTGCTCGAACTCGTGAAGACATTGCTGCCGTGCGCGAACGCGACCCCGCAGCCCGTGGTGCCTTCGAGATTTGGCTGACCTATTCGGGGATGCACGCCGTGTGGGGTTACCGCTTGAGTCACTGGTTGTGGACTGCGCGGGCATTCTTTCTTGCCCGCGTAGTCTCCCAATTCGTTCGCTTCTTGACCGGCGTCGAGATTCATCCTGGCGCGCAGATCGGCCGCCGCGTCATCATCGATCACGGCTCCGGAGTCGTCATTGGTGAGACCGCCATTGTCGGCGATGACGTTTTGATCTATCACGGCGTCACGCTTGGCGGCACGAGCTCGCAGGGCGGCAAGCGCCACCCGACGCTCGGCAACGAGATTGTCGTGGGCGCCGGCGCTGCGATCCTCGGCGACATCACGATCGGCTCTGGCTCGGTCGTGGGCGCCGGTGCCGTAGTGGTGGCGGATGCTCCCGCTGATTCTCTTCTCGTTGGCGCTCCCGCCGTGGCGCGCCCCAAGGGCGGCACGAAAGCGCCCAAAGACGGCTTCAACTACATCGATCCCGCGATTTACATTTAGCCCCGTCGAGGCAGAAATGTCTCATTCGCGTTGCGGTAGACAGCTCTGTAGCGCAAGCGCTTGCACAAATCGTTGATCGTCGCCTAGCGTGAGTCATGAACACGCTCTCTTGAGCTGCACTGAGTGAGCGAGTTCAGAGCTGCAGTTGTTCCCCCGCATACTGCTCGGTCTGCGGGCAAACCTCGACGAGGAGGATTTGTATGATTTCTCACAACTTTCGACGGGCCCTGCTGCCCATCGCCACGCTCGGCGTCGCCAGCATGGTTCTCACGGGCTGCGCATCTGGCGCTGGCGGCACAGGCGGCCCCGGTGATGCTGGTGAAGCGGATGGCGTAGTCACCATCTATGGCACCATCGCCGACACTGAGGCTGAACTTCTCGAAGAATCCTGGGCTGACTGGGAAGAAGCGAATGACATCGACATTCAGTACGAATCGAGCAAAGAGTTCGAAGCGCAGATCAGCATCCGCGCTCAGGGTGGCAACGCCCCTGACATCGCGATCTTCCCGCAGCCAGGTCTTCTCGCTGACCTCGCTTCGCGCGATTACATTCAGCCAGCGCCCGACAGCGTCGCCTCCAACGTCGCAGAATATTGGTCAGAGGACTGGGCTGCGTACGCCACCACGGGCGACACTCTCTACGGTGCGCCGCTCATGGCTAGCGTCAAGGGCTTCGTCTGGTATTCGCCTTCGCAATTCGAGGAGTGGGGCGTCGAAGTTCCCGAAACCTGGGACGAACTGCTCACGCTCACCCAGACAATCGCCGACGAAACCGGAACCGCACCCTGGTGTGCTGGCTTCGGTTCGGATGCCGCAACCGGTTGGCCAGGAACGGACTGGGTAGAAGACCTCGTTCTGCGCGAAGCGGGACCAGACGTCTACGACCAGTGGGTTTCGCACGAGATCCCGTTCAGTGATCCTGCGATCGTCTCGGCGTTCGATTCGGTGGGCGACATCCTCCTGAACCCGGATTACGTGAATGCTGGATTCGGCGACGTGAAGTCGATCAACTCCACCCCGTTTGGTGACCCGGCTCGCGCCCTCGGCGACGGCACCTGTGCCCTCCACCACCAGGCATCCTTCTTCGACGGGTTCATTCAGGACCCCAAGAACGGTAACGCCACGGTTGGACCGGATGCTGACATTTGGGCCTTCGTCACGCCCTCCGCTGAAGCGGGTGGCAACGCAGTCACCGGTGGTGGCGAAATCGTCGGAGCCTTCTCCAATGACGAAGACACCATCGCAGTACAGGAATACCTGTCGAGCCCCGAGTGGGCAAACTCTCGCGTAGCTCTGGGCGGCGTCATTAGCGCTAACAATGGCCTTGACCCGGCAAGCGCGAGCAGCCCCATCCTGCAGGAAGCCATCACGATTCTGCAGGACCCCGACACCACGTTCCGCTTTGACGCTTCCGACCTCATGCCGGGTGTTGTCGGTGCTGGATCGTTCTGGACCGGAATGGTCGACTGGGTCAACGGCAAGTCAACCGAAGAAGTGCTCTCGACCATTGATGCGTCATGGCCGTCTGAGTAACACCCTTCAACGGTGAGCGTGGGTTGGACGATTGTGCTTCCAGCCCACGCTTACTTTTCTCCCACTCGTGCCGACGCCTCGGTAGAGTCGAATCAGCAGAAATGCCAGTGAAGTGAAGAGTCCAGTGATGCACTCGAAAGGTCGCTAATGTCAGCTTTTCTCGCGTGGATAGCCACGCTCCCCGCGCTCGCTCAGATTCCCCTCGTGCTTCTGGCATTTTTCGTGGTCATCGCACTGCTGATCTTCTTCATCGAGATCGCTCCGCGCAGTGGCCGCAAGTACACGATCATCCGTGCCGCGGCCTGCGTGCTCATCCCCACCTTCATCTTCTTGACACTGGGCTCGGTGTATTGGGCAGCGGGCGCAGCAGCTGTTTTCGGTGGGCTCTTCTTCATCCTCGACTACCGCTCCAAGCAGGGCGCTGGCTACCTCTTCCAGCTCGTCGGCTTCATGAGCCCGGCGATCTTCTTGCTCGCTATTGGTCTCATCTACCCGACGATCCAGACCACCATCCAAGCCTTCATGAACAGCCGCGGAACCCGTTTCGTCGGCCTCGAAAACTTCATCTGGATCTTCACTCAAGACACCGGCATCCGCACCGTTCTCAACACGGTCGTGTGGGTGCTGATTGTTCCCACGGTCTCCACCATCTTTGGCCTCGCCTACGCGGTCTTCATCGACAAGTCGCGCGGCGAGAAGATTTTCAAAGTGCTCGTCTTCATGCCGATGGCTATCTCGTTCGTGGGCGCGAGCATCATCTGGCGTTTCGTCTATGCCGTGCGCCCCGCTGGCCAAGAGCAGATTGGTTTGCTCAACCAGATTGTGGTCTGGATGGGCGGGCAACCGGTCGACTGGATCTCCAACTCTCCATGGAACACTTTCTTTCTCATCGTCGTGCTGATTTGGATCCAGACCGGTTTCGCAATGGTGATCCTGTCGGCCGCGATCAAGGGTGTTCCCGCCGAGCAACTTGAGGCCGCGGAGCTCGACGGAACGAACGCGTGGCAACGGTTCATCAACGTGACCGTGCCGGGCATCCGCAGCTCGCTCGTTGTGGTGTTGACGACGATCTCGATCGCCTCGTTGAAAGTCTTCGACATTGTGCGCACCATGACGGCCGGTGCCAACGAGACGAGCGTTATTGCCAACGAAATGTATTCGCAGTGGCAGGGCTTCGAGGTGGGCAGATCTGCCGCCTTCGCGGTCGTGCTGTTCATCATGGTGCTGCCGATCGTTGTGTACAACGCGAGACAGATTGCTAAGCAGAGGGAGATCCGATGACCGCGACAGTGCCCGCGAAGCTTCCGCTGAACAAGAAGACTAAGAAGCAACTGGCCCGTGGTGAAAACGGCGCCGCTAAGCGCACTAAGAAGCGCCTCACGAGTCGCGGAGCCACGATTGCCGCACTAGTGATCGCGGTGCTGTGGACGACGCCGACGTTCGGGCTCTTCGTCTCTTCGCTTCGCCCGCCCGAGGAGATTCTGCGTAACGGCTGGTGGACGATCTTCCAGAACCCCGGCTTCACTCTCAACAACTACACCGAGGTGCTGGCGGCCGGAAACAGCCAGCTCAATCTGGCTGGCGCATTCATCAACTCGATCGCCATCACTCTGCCGGCCACGATCTTCCCACTCGTTATCGCGAGCCTGGCAGCGTATGCCTTCGCGTGGATCAAGTTCCCCGGTCGCAACTGGATGTTCATCGGCGTCTTCGCGCTACAGATCGTTCCCCTGCAGATGGCACTTGTTCCGCTGCTGAGCCTGTTCTCTCGTGGGCTGTCCATCGGTGACATCGAAATCTTCTCCAGTCTCAATGCCTCCAACTCGTATTCGCAGGTCTGGATTGCGCACACGATCTTCGCGCTGCCACTGGCCATCTTCTTGCTGCACAACTTCGTCTCCGAGATTCCTTCCGAGCTCATCGAAGCTGCGAGAGTGGATGGCGCGGGCCACGGCCAGGTCTTCTTCCGCATCGTGCTTCCGCTCACGATGCCGGCCATTGCGTCGTTCGCGATCTTCCAGTTCCTCTGGGTCTGGAACGACCTGCTCGTGGCGTTGGTGTTTGCCGACGGACGAGTGGCGCCGATGACGAAACTGCTCGCGGAAATCACCGGTAGCCGTGGTCAAGACTGGAACCTGCTTACCGCCGGCGCCTTCATCTCGATTCTCGTGCCGCTCATCGTGTTCTTCGCTCTGCAGCGCTACTTCGTGCGCGGATTGCTCGCGGGTTCGACGAAGGGGTAGTCCGGTCGACGCACACGCGTTGCCAACCAGGCGACGTGTGGCTGGCGCGCTAGCCGTGATGGCTGAGCGCTAGCCGCCCACTACGAGCAGGATGCTCGCAGCGATGCCCAGCGCAATGCCCACGTATTGCACGGGGGCGATGCGCTCGCGCAACACGATTGCTGCGAGTAGCACCGTGCCAGCGGGGTACAGGGCGGTCAGTACGGCGATGACCGAAAGGTCGCCGATGCGCACGCCCGTGATGATCGCCATGTTGGCGATTACGTCGAGGGTGCCGCCGATCATTGCGAAATAGAGTCCGCGGCGCCACAGGGGCGAGCGGGCGGGGGCTGGTGCTCCGGCTCGGCGGCGCTGAGCTAACGCCGCCAGGACAAAGAACAGCGTAAACATGAGTGCCGCATTGACGACGCGGTTGGCGATAACAGTGATGATGCCCGAGTCATCGGGGGCGGCATCCAGAATCACAAAGAAAAGCCCAATCGCACTGCCAGCCCCGACCGCCATCACGAGTGCCTTGGCGCTCGGTCGCACGGCACCTTTCTCGGGAACGAATCCGACGAGCACCACGGCAATAAGCGCGACAGGAATGGCGATGAGACCGAACGAGCCGAGTGATTCTCCGCGCAATAGGCCGACTGTCACGGGCACGATCGCCGACATGACCGCGGTCACCGGAGAGAGGATGCTCATGGGCCCGATCGCGAGGCAGGCGTAAAGCAGGCCGATCGCTATCGCACTATTGACACCGGCGACGAGTCCGTAGAGAACTGCTTCGGTCGACCACACATTCGAGATGAACGGAAAGATGAGCAGGAGCACAGCGAGTCCAGCAACAGCGCCGATGGCGGTGGCCAAAATGGGGCTAATGCGTTTGGCGGCGATGCCCCCGAAAAAGTCTGCGGCACCAAATGTGAGCGCGCTAGAGAGCCCGAGAAATACGGTGAACATGGTGCCTGTCGCTATGGGGACGAATCATGCCAATGGTAGTGGCTGCGCCTAGACTTCTCGGCATGGTGTCTGCCCAGTCTGTTCTTGAGTCCACGTTCGGTTACGACTCGTTCCGGGGGCAGCAGGGCGAGATTATCGACACCATCGTGCAGGGCCGTGACGCCCTCGTGCTCATGCCTACCGGCGGCGGCAAGTCGCTGTGTTACCAAATTCCGGCGCTCGTTCGCGAGGGCACTGGCGTTGTCATTTCGCCCCTCATTGCCCTGATGCAAGATCAAGTGGATGCCCTCGCCGCCGTCGGCGCGCGTGCCGAGTTTCTCAACTCCACCCAGTCCGCCGACGAGCGCACTCGCGTCGAAAACGCGTACCGAGCTGGCGAGCTGGATTTGCTCTACCTCGCGCCCGAGCGCCTCCGCGTCTCGTCCACCGTGTCACTGCTCAAGCAGGGCCAGATCGGGCTCTTCGCCATCGACGAGGCGCACTGTGTGTCGCAGTGGGGCCACGACTTTCGCCCCGACTACCTGCAGCTCGATGTGTTGCATGACCTGTGGCCGAGCGTCCCGCGCATCGCGCTCACCGCGACCGCGACCGAAGCCACTCGCAAAGAGATCGCCCAGCGACTGAAGCTCACTGACGCAACGCAGTATGTTTCTAGTTTTGACCGGCCCAACATCCAGTACCGCATTGAAGCGAAGGCGCAGCCGCTGCAGCAATTGCTCACGCTGCTGAACACAGAACATTCGGGCGATGCTGGAATCGTGTACTGCCTGTCACGCGCCTCGGTTGAGAAGACGGCGCAGTTCTTGGTCGAGAATGGCATCCCCGCGCTGCCGTATCACGCGGGTCTCGACTCCAAGATTCGCGCCAGCAACCAGAGCCGCTTCTTGCGCGAAGAGGGCATGGTCATGGTGGCCACGATCGCCTTCGGCATGGGCATCGACAAGCCCGACGTGCGTTTCGTGGCGCACCTCGACCTGCCCAAGAGTGTCGAGGGTTATTACCAAGAGACTGGGCGTGCCGGTCGTGACGGTCTGCCTGCGACCGCGTGGTTGGCCTACGGCTTGCAGGATGTCATGCAGCAGCGCCGCATGATCGATCAGTCGGGTGGCGACCTGGCTCACCGCCGCAATCTGAGCGCTCACCTTGATGCGATGCTCGCCCTGTGCGAAACCGTCGAGTGCCGTCGTGTGCAGCTGCTCGGCTACTTCGGCCAAGAGTCCACAGCGTGTGGCAATTGCGATACCTGCCTGTCTCCGCCCGAGTCGTGGGATGGCACGGTCGCGGCCCAAAAGCTAATGTCCACGATTGTGCGACTGGAGCGCGAGCGCAACCAAAAGTTTGGCGCTGGGCACCTGGTCGATATCCTCATTGGCAAGACCACGCCGCGCGTTACGCAGCAACGTCACGACGACCTCGCGACCTTCGGTATCGGTTCGGATGTCTCGGAGCAAGACTGGCGCTCGGTCGTGCGGCAACTACTCGCGCAGTCTCTGTTGACGGTGCAGGGGGAGTACGGCACCCTCGCGATCACGCCCGAAAGCGCGTCGGTGTTGAGTGGCGACCGCACCGTGAAGCTGCGCAAGGAAGCGCCGCGCAAGGCCCGCGGTTCGGGTGCCAGCGGCGGTGCCGCTAAGCGAAAGGTCATGACCGACCTGCCCGCCTCGGCGACCGACCTGTTCGAGAACCTGCGGTCCTGGCGTGCTGGTGTTGCGCGCGACAACGGCGTTCCCGCCTACGTAGTGTTCGCGGATGCCACGCTGCGCGGCATTGCCGTCACCAAACCAGAGTCGTTGGCCGAGCTGTCGGAGATCAGCGGTGTTGGCGAGAAGAAGCTCGAGACGTACGGCGCTGCCGTGCTCGCGGTTGTTGCGGGGGAATCGCCCGAGGTTGCTGCTGCGGCGCCGCCGGCTGCCGCTTCGCCGGCCTTTGCTGCTGCGCCCGCTGCTGGCGCGTCGACTTCCGCGCCGTCACGCCAATCTCGCCCAGCGGCATCTCGGCCTGCCACATCCAAGTCGACTGCTTCTCGACCGGCCCAGCGCCAAACGCCCGCTCCGGCAGCATCCGTTCCCGGCGACGAGAACGACATCCCGTTCTACTCGGATGACGACGCTCCCTACGACGGGCCGCCTGAGTTTTAGGCCGTTGCGAGGGGGAGCCGGATGATGATCCGGGTTCCTTCTCCGACAGCAGACTCGACTTCGGCGCTGCCTCCGTGCTGTGCGACAACCTCGCGCACGACCGCGAGGCCGATACCGGAACCGGAAACGTCGCGGGCTGCGGTGCCCCGCCAGAGCCGATCAAAAACGTAGGGCAGATCGTCCACGGGGATGCCGGGGCCGGTATCAGAAATCGTGAGTACCGCCTCGTCATCCTGCATGGCCAGCGCAACCGTCAGTGAGTCGTCGTCGCGGCAATAGCGCACAGCATTGGCAATAACGTTGCCGATCGCCTGATGAAGCCGGTCGGCATCGCCCTGCACAAACACTGGCTCGGGAAGATTGGTGATGACGTGAAGCCCGGCCGCTCGAAGTTGGGCGTCATGCAAGGCCAACTCTTCTTGGGAAATCTGAGCCAGATCCACTCGGCTCTCGTGGGGCAGAGCCCCGGCGGTTTCGGCGGCAGATAATTCGGCAAGGTCCGCAACGATGCGTCCGAGCCTGAGCGATTGATCATGCAGCGCAGCAAGCCTTTCGGCATCGGGGGCAATCAATCCGTCGCGAAGTTCTTCGAGGCCCGCTTGGAGCGCAGCGAGGGGAGTTCGTAATTCGTGGGCGACATCGGCGGTGAGATTGCGACGGTCCCGTTCTGAGCGCGCGACTTCATTAGCCATCCCGTTGAACGCGACGGCGAGTTCGCCGAGCTCTCCCGGAGCGTTGCCCGCGACCCGCGACGTGCGGTTGCCTGCGGTGAACGCGCGTGCGGCATCCGTCACTGTGTGGAGCGGGCCGACAAGAAACCGGGTGACAAGCCAGCTGGCTGCGAACGCGATAGCGAGGGCCACTAGCCCGGCAATCACAATCCATTTCCACGCTATATCGAGCACGCGAGACGAGGTCGCAGCGGAGAGCGCAACGCGCACAGTGCCCACCGATGCGCCATCAACGGTGATCTCGGCGACGCTGGCAGAGGAGCTCAGCGCCCCACCTCCGCCTGGCGAATTCTCGTTGGGAACTCCGCTCGAGATCACCGTCGTTCCGGCCGCATCCAGGATCACGAGGCGAGCGGATGCCGCTTCGCCGGTTCGAACGGCGCGGGCGAGGTCGGCATCATCCCAGCTTCCCGCACGCTGGTACGCCTCGGCCGCAGTAGTGGCGATGGAGTCGGCGACCTCTTGCCGATCGGCCTGTTCGCCGGCTTGCACTCCACGGTCGACTCCGATGAGGGCTGCGGCCGCGAGCACCAGCACGGTGGAGATGGCAACGGCAACGAAGGCGAGGAGAATGCGAGTGCCGAGGGCGCCGAGTCCCAAGAGATTAAGACCGGAGCCGCGGGTCATCGTCGCACCTCATCCCGAGTGAACCCCAAACGATAACCAACACCGAGCACGGTTTCGACGACCTGTGCCCCGTCAGCTCCGAGCTTGCGGCGAAGGTTCTTAATGTGGGAATCGATAGTGCGTTCGTAGCCTTCGTATTCGTAGCCACGCACCCGATTCACCAACTCGTAGCGGGAATAGACTCGGCCAGCGGCTGCGGCGATCGCAGACAATAGCCCCCACTCGGTGGGAGTCAGATCGAGTTCCACGTCATCCAACCACGCTCGGTGGGAGCCTTCATCAATTCGTAGTCGGTTGCCGCCGAAGGTAGCAATGTCGTTGTCATCACTCGAGCCACCGCGGCGGTTCAGCACCGCCTGAACGCGCAAAACAACTTCATGGGGGCTGAACGGCTTCGTGACATAGTCATCGGCCCCGAGCTCCAGACCACGGATGCGTTCCTCGGTGCTGCTTCGGGCGGTCAAGACAATCACAGGCAGCTTGCCGAGAGCCTTAATCTCACGAAGCAGGTCGGTGCCCTCGATATCGGGCAGTCCGAGATCGAGCAGCACGAGATCAGCTGAGGCAAACAACTTGAGCGCTTCGGCACCCGAGCCCGTCGTGAGCACCGAAAATCCGGCGCGTTCAAGATAGCGGCGGAGCACCTCGCGGATGTCCCGTTCATCTTCGACGACCAGCACAGTTGGCATACCTCACCTTATTCCACGACGCGAAAATGCAGTCTCCACACCGTCTCCACACGACTGCATCGTGACCTGCACATCGTGAGCGCACTGTGTACCTCTACACAAGGAACAGGAGCACCACATGCGCAAGGCAACCATCATCACCACCTCGATCATCGGCGGCGTACTCGCCGTCACTCTCGTAGCCGGCGCCAGTTTTGCTGTCGGCACGAAAATGGGCCGCGTCGCGACATCCGCGGGGTCTGGTCAAAGCAGCCACTCTCTGGAACGGTCAGATCGCACCATGGGTGAAGGCGCGAACTCGTCGCGATCGGAACGTGGCGGCCAAAACGGCCACGGAGCCGACGGCGAAGAGATGGGCGAAAGCACCCTCGACAGTGGAACGCTCACGAGCGAACAGGAGGCGACGCTCTCGCTGATGGCTGAGGAAGAGAAGGTCGCCCACGATGTGTACATCGCGTTCGGGGATCTTTATGGCGACAAAGTCTTCGACAACATCGCTAATGCTGAGAGCAACCACCTGTCAGCAGTGCAAACGCTACTCGAACGCTATGAGCTGGCCGACCCCACCGTTGGGCAAGCCGTGGGCGAATTCAATTCGGAGAGCATGCAGGAGCTCTACGATTCCCTACTCGCGCAAGGTGCACAGAGTCGAGATGACGCCTACGAAGCGGCTCGCACGGTCGAAGAGACCGATATCCGAGACCTTGCAGCCGCAGCGGATGACGCAACAGCCCCTGACGTCATCGCCGTCTACGAACGACTGCTCGCGGCATCCGAAAAGCACCTGGCTGCGTTTGGCGGTTGATGTCGGGAGGCTGGCGGGCTGCCGGCGGCGAGATGGCGTGCCTTTGGCGCGTTACTGGCGTAGCCCGCATCCACCACATCGTGGAGTATTGGTCACATGAACGAGACACGCATAGTTGACCTGCGCCGAGAGCGCGCTTGGACCCAAGAGAAGCTCGCCACCGAGTGCGGTGTCGGCATCCGCACCATCCAACGTTTGGAAGCCGGAAACGACGCCAGCCTCGAAACGCTGTCGCTCGTCGCCGATGCACTCGGAGCGCCGGTTCGGGATCTCTTCGCCACCATCGAGAGCGATGAGTTGAGTGGCCGCGTCGATTCATTCGAGTCGCGGACTCAGGATCAGCAGTCGTCGCGCAACCGGATGCTGGGGGCCTGGGTGTGGTTGTTCATCGGCGTGGGCGTAGTGGTCAGCATGTTCAGTTTCGCGATCAATACGCAGTTGTCGAGCATGGGCTTCGTCGCCTACTGGCTCGGCGGCACCCTCATCTTCATGGCTCTGAAGCGTCTTGTTCTCGAGCCGTACCTCGAGCGCAGGTTTCCACTTTCGCGCAGCACACGCGCTCGAAAACTGCAGAAGAGCCGCGAAATATAACCTGTGTGTCTCAGGTTAGGTATGCCATACTTAGGTAATGCTTACCTTGGAGCGCGAGACTGCAAAGGATGCCCGACCGGGCTATCGACCATTCGCCGCCCGCGTTGAGCGCATCCGTGAGCTTTCGCCCCACTTTAGGCGCGTCACCTTCACGGGCGCTGAGTTCGAGACCTTCGGCACTGACGGCTTTGACCAGCGAATCAAGATCGTTTTTCCGCTGCCGGGCATTGGCCTGAGCGACATCGGCGCGCACGATCCGCAGACCATCGCCGAGGGCACCTGGTACGCCCGCTGGCGTGCGCTGCCTGATGAGGCCCGCAACCCGTTTCGCACTTATACAATCCGTGCCGTGCGTCCCGAGCTCCGCGAGATCGACGTCGACATGGTCTTCCACGGCGCCAACGGCCCCGCCGGACACTGGCTCGCGAACGCAACAGCCGGTGACGAGGTCGTCATCGTCGGGCCTGACGCGGCGAGCATCCATTCGGGCATCGGTATTGACTGGCACCCTGGCCCCGCCCGCACCGTGCTTCTGGCCGGCGATGAAACATCTGCGCCCGCCATCTGCAACATCCTTGAACGCCTCGACCCCAGCGTGCAGGCTCACGCCTTCATCGAGATCCCGGATGCCGCAGACCAGCCGCCCCTGAACCTCACGAGCAACTGCCACCTCACGTGGCTTCCGCGGGGAACGCAGCCCGCAGGCTCCGCGCTCGACCCCGCCGTTCGGGCGTGGACGAAAGCCAACGCCGCACTCGTGTTGCCCGCACTCTCGCCAGCCGCGCAACCACTCGGTGATATCGACGTGGATACCGAGCTTCTCTGGGATTCGCCGGGGGAGGCATCCGGAAAGCACTTCTATGCCTGGCTTGCCGCCGAAGCCTGCACCATCAAACTGTTGCGCCGCTTTCTCGTGAGCGAGACCGGTGTTGACCGCAAGCAGGTTGCGTTCATGGGGTACTGGCGTCTCGGCAAGTCCGAAGCTCAGTAGCTCGCAGCACCGCCCCCGACCATGACCCAGACCGCCTCGGATTCGCGCGCACGGCTGAGCCTCCGCACTCAGCGCTGGATCGCTCTCGGCTCGGCCCTCGGTTTGCTCGCGATTGTGCTTGTGCTGAGTCTCGCGCTCGGCGCTCGCGGCGTGGAGTTTTCGCAAATCTGGCAGGCGCTTTTCGACCCCGAGGCGGGCAACAACGACCAACTGGTGATCCGTGAACTGCGGTTACCTCGCACCATTGTTGGTCTTCTCGCGGGCCTCTCGCTCGGTGTGGCCGGAGCGGTTATGCAGGGGGTGACCCGCAACCCGCTCGCCGACCCCGGCCTTCTCGGCGTCAACGCGGGCGCCTCACTCGCGGTTGTCTTCGCGATCAGCGTGCTGTCGATCACCAACCCCACCGGCTACATCTGGTTCGCCTTTGCCGGAGCCGCGGGCGCTGCCGCCACCGTCTATGCGGTCGGCTCCCTCGGCAGAGAAGGCGCAACGCCGGTCAAGCTCGTTCTTGCCGGAACAGCGGTCACCGCCGGCATCACCTCCGTCATCTCTCTCGTGCTCATCTCCGACACCGACACCCTGAACACCTTCCGGTTCTGGTCGGTCGGATCCCTCGCTAGCCGAGACCTTGAGGCCGTGCGCCTCACGATCGGGTTCGTTGTGGCGGGTGCGCTCCTTGCGATCATTTCGGGGCGGATGCTCAACCTCGTCGCCCTCGGAGATGACCTCGCCCGGGGCCTCGGTCAACGGGTCTACGTTGCTCGGGCGGTCGCCGCCGGAGCCGTCGTTCTGCTCTGTGGATCCGCCACCGCGCTTGCCGGCCCTATCGTTTTCGTCGGTCTCGTTGTGCCCCACATCGTGCGCCCGTTCACGGGCCCCGACTATCGCTGGATTATCGCTGTCTCCGCCGTCGTCGGCCCGAGTCTGCTGCTCATCGCGGACATCGTGGGCCGTCTTGTGGTCGCACCTTCCGAGCTCGAAGCGGGTCTCGTCGTTGCCATCATCGGTGCGCCCGTCATGATCGCCCTCGTGCGCCGAGTGAAGTTGGCCGGGCTATGACCCGCACGTGGCGCGTCTCTATCGTTCTCGCGGTGATTGCTCTGACACTCATCCTCGTCAGTATTACGGTGGGAGCATATACGCTCACTCTGCCCAACCTGATCGCGACGCTATTTGGCGGCGGCACCTCATCCGACCAGTTCATTGTCTTCAAGTTGCGGCTGCCGCGAGTGCTCCTTGCCGTGCTGGTTGCTGTCGGGTTCGGCCTCGCCGGCGCCCTGTTCCAGAGCCTGCTGCGCAACCCACTTGCGAGCCCAGACATCATCGGCATCAGCGGGGGAGCGAGTGTCGCCGCCGTGCTCAGCCTGCTCGTCTTTGGAGCCACCGGACTCGTTGTGTCACTCTCCGCGCTCGGGGGCGCGCTGCTCGTGGCATTCACGATCTACCTGCTCTCGTGGCGCTCGGGCATGAACGGCATGCGCTTCGTACTCATTGGCGTCGGCATCGCTTTCATGGCGCAATCCGTGCTGGGTTATCTCATCACTCGCGGCGACGTGCGCGACGCGCAACAAGCTCTCGTGTGGATGGTCGGCGGGCTCGGCGGAGCCAGCTGGGACGACATCCTCATCATGGCTGTCAGCCTCGTCATCCTGCTGCCCGCGGTCCTCCTGCTGGCATCGAAGCTGCGGATGCTCCAGCTCGGCGATGATCTTGCTGCAGGTCTTGGGGTCTCCGTGCAACGCTCGCGGCTCGCCCTCATCGTTGTCGCGGTAGCTCTCGTCGCGATCGCCACCGCCCTAGTAGGACCGCTCGCGTTTGTCGCTTTCGTCTCCGCCCCGATCGCTCGGCGCTTGGTGCGCGGGGGAGGCCTCGCGCTCGTCCCCAGCGCTCTTGTCGCGATCGTGCTCGTTCTCGGCGCCGACTTTGTCGCCCAGCATTTCATCACCACCGGAACCCAAGTACCCACCGGAATCGTCACCGGCATCGTGGGTGCCCCGTACCTGTTGTGGCTTATCTCCACCACCAACCGCGAAGGACGTGCATCGTGACCCCAGCTGACACACCCCAGCGCCCACCGCACGAACTGCGCGCCGACAACGTGACCCTCAACTACGGCGGCCGCGACATTGTGTCGAACGTGAGTGTCACGATCCCCGACGGCACGGTGACCGTGATCGTGGGCGCCAATGCCTGCGGCAAGTCGACACTGCTGCGCGGGCTGTCGCGGTTGCTGCGACCGGCGTCGGGTCACGTGATGCTCGACGGCCGCGACATCCACTCGATGCCATCGAAAGAGGTTGCGCAAGTTGTGGGCATTTTGCCGCAGTCGCCGATTGCGCCGGAAGGAATCACGGTGCGTGACCTCGTGGCTCGTGGGCGCTACCCGCATCAGGGTTGGTTTCAGCAGTGGTCGGCGGCGGATGAGGCGGCTGTCGAGCACGCGCTCGAAGCGACCGACACCGCCCAGTTGGCATCGCGGCGCATCGAAGAGCTCTCGGGTGGGCAACGTCAACGCGTGTGGATCGCGATGGCGCTCAGCCAGGATCCCGACATTCTGCTGCTCGACGAACCCACCACATTCTTGGATGTGCGCCATCAGCTCGATGCGCTCGACGTGCTTGCCACTCTCAATCGTGAGCGAGGCACCACCATCGTGATGGTGCTGCATGAACTCAACTTGGCCGCGCGCTATGCCGATCACATGATCCTCATGTGCGAGGGGCAGATCATCGCGGAGGGCACCCCTGCCGAGGTAGTTACAGCAGAGCGGATGCGCGAGGCGTTCGGGCTCGAGGCTCAGATTATGGCCGATCCTGTTTCTGGCTCACCAATGGTGATCCCACTGGGGCGTCAGTAGCTTGCGTTATCGCTTGCGCAACGCTATTAGGTAAGCCTATCCTTACTCTGTACCTATGGTTCGATCGAGGAGATCAATGTCACGCCGTTCCCGCCTTGCAGCTTTCGCTGCGGCCACTGCCGCCCTCATCGCGTTGAGCGGTTGTGCCGCTTCAACGTCCGAAGATGAAACGGATGCGCCCGCAGCCTCCGACGCATTCCCCGTCACGATCGAGCACGCCTTCGGTGAAACGATCATCGAGAGCGAACCGCAGCGCGTGCTCACTCTCGGCTGGGGCAGCGGCGACGCCGTTCTCGCTCTCGGCGTCGTTCCGGTTGGCATGGAAGCGCAAAACTACGGTGGCGATGAGAACGGCGTGCTGCCGTGGGCGGCGGATGCTCTCGCCGAACTCGGTGGCGACGACCCCATCATTGTCCCTGCGACCACGGATGCTCCCGCCTACGAGCAGATCGCGGAAGCTGCTCCCGACCTGATCCTCGCGACCTACTCGGGCATCACCGAGGAGCAGTACGACCTGCTCAGCGAGATCGCCCCCGTTGTTGCTTACCCCGAGCTGCCGTGGGCTACCCCGTGGCGCGACGTGATCAGCACTACGGGCATCGCCCTCGGCAAGACTGCTGCCGCGGATGACGTGCTCGCCAACATCGACGCTCTCGTCGCCGAGAAGGCGGCCGAGCATCCCGAGTTTGAGGGCAAGACCGTTGCGGCGACCTTCGACGTCGGTGGAACCTTCTACGTCTACAAGCCGGCAGACCCCCGCGTGGAGTTCTTAATCGACCTCGGTCTTGAGAGCGCTCCCGCCGTTGACGCCCTCTCGAACGGTGACTCCACCTTCTTCTACACGCTCAGCTACGAGAAGCTCGATGAACTCGATAGCGACCTGCTGATTGCGTACGCGGAGACGGATGAAGTTGGCGATACTTTCGCCAGCCAGCCTTACGCGGAGAGCATCCCGGCCGTTGCCAACGGTGGTCTCGTTGCGGTCAACGGTGCGTCGCTCGTGGCCTCGGTGTCGCCTCCCACGGCGCTCTCGCTGCCCTGGGGAATCGACAGCTTCGTGGATGCGATTGCTGGCGCTCTGAACTAACGCATCATCACGCACAATCTCTTGCATAGAGGCCACTGACAGAAACCTCAGTGGCCTCTTGTGCGTTGCTCGCGGTGCGGGTGGCGGATGTTTGGCGAACTGTTGATAACGATCAGGCCAAACTCTGCAGCCAGAACGGGAGGGTAGACACTTCAGCGGCTACGATAAAGTGAAAAATCGCTCACTTATGGGATTGGGGAACTCTGGTGTCCGCTGCTTTCAGAAGAACAACGTCCGTCGCTGCGCTGGGGGTCGCTATGGCTGTCTTGCTCGGCGCTTGCGGCGCGCCCGCGGCGCCCGAACCCACGGTGGCACCAGAGGCAGAGCCTGCTCCCACAGAGACTGCTGAGCCTCAGTTTCCCACAACAGTCGTGCACTCCGGGGGCGAAACCACGCTCGAGTCGGCTCCCGACAGGGTGTTTACGTTCGGACAAGATCAAACGGACGCATTCATCGCGCTGGGAGTTGTCCCGATTGCAACGGAGGAGGCGTTCGGAAAGCCGTGGCGAGACGATGCTCTGGCTGCCCTCGGAGTGGCCACTCCGCCGGAGTTTTACCCGCGGAGCCCTGACGAAGTTGCCGACGTCGCTGCGCTTTCGCCTGACATCAACGTGACGAGTCTTATTTTCTCTCCGTACGACTATAATGCAACTGGGTGGATTGGGTTCTATGACGGGCTGACCGACATTGCGCCGACTGTTCGCCCATCGGATGCGGCGATCATCTTCTCCGCGGAAGCCGACTCCGCCGCGAGAGTCGACTCCTCCGTAGCGTGGCGTGAGGCGGTCACGCAAGCGGGGCAAATTATGGGCATCAGCGATGAAGCCGCGGCACACCTCGCCTCTATTGACGACTCGTTGGCCGCACAGGCGGCAGCCCATCCCGAGTTCGAGGGGAAAACGATTGGGCTCATGACGGGTGAAGCTGGTTGGGGTTATGGATTCAAGGCTGATACCGAAGCCGGAGTGCTGATGGAACAGCTCGGATTCGACTACGTGGATGTTTCTACGATGGCTAACCAAGGTGACTCTTACAACAGCAATTTTGTCACTCTGTCGCTCGAAGATTTGTCGCTCGTCGACGTGGACGTTCTCGTTGTGCCCGGCGAGTACAACCCCAATTACGAGTGGCATCGCGCGCTCGATCTCAGCCCGACGGCGAGTGACGGAGTGATCATCTATCTCGGCGGAACCGTCACCTTGTTCAATTCAATGGCTTACCCGTCAGCACTCTCCGTGCCGTGGGGAGTGGATGACTTTGTTGCAGCGCTAGCCGCAGAGATCTCGTAGCCGCGAAGAGCGCGTGGCCACAGCGAAAAGGCCCCGCCGACATGATGTCGGCGGGGCCTTTGTGGTTTGCGTGGTGTTTCTTGGCTAACTAGTTAGCGGGTTCAGACGGCCTCGTTGCCGTCAATGGCGCATCGCTCGTCGCCTCGGTATCGCCTCCCACGGCGCTCTCGCTGCCCTGGGGAATCGACAGCTTCGTGGATGCGATTGCTGGCGCTCTGAAGTAGCACACGACATCCCGCACCACGCCTCGAGGCGGCCACTGACGAAAACGTCGGTGTCCGCTTCTCCGTGGTGGCTGCCGGTAACTGCGGCGGGTTGCCGCCGAACAGACATTTGATAACGATGCGGTGTACGGGGCCGGATCGAGTGGCGTGAATGGTAGGCGTGACATAATCTCAGATCACTATTCATCTAATTCCGTCGGGGGAAATCGCACATGGTTGTACGCCGTGCAAGAAGCATCACGCTCGTGTCTGTGGGTCTCACTTTCTCGCTGCTGCTCGCGGGCTGCGCGCCCGCCTCCGAGCCTGAAACGAATGCCTCGAGTGTTCCCAGCGCGACTGAGGCTCCACGCGCGACTGAGGCTCCAGCTTTTCCGACAACGCTCGTTTTCGAGGGCGGCGAAGTAACTCTCGATTCACTTCCTGAGCGTGTAGTGACAATCGGTGCGCACTACACGGATGCGGCGCTCGCGCTAGGTGCGCTGCCGGTCGGGATCGAGATTGGCTTCGTCCCTCCGTGGCGTGAAGAGGGCATCACGGCTGCGGGTGGGGAGGCTCCTGTCTTCCTGACGCCGAATAGCTACGGCAGTGCGAATAGCGACGGCGGTGGCCTCGCGGGAAGCACCGCTGCCGATGTCGAAGCGTTGACCCCCGATCTCATTCTGGCCGGACTGATGTATTGCGTCTATGACTGCAATCCTGAGGAGACCGGCGCGTTCTACGACTCCCTCGATGGTGTTGCGCCGACCGTCCGCCCGACTTCTGGCGCAATCGCTCCCGAAGGCTACGAGTCGGCAACGGCCTGGCGCGAAGCATTGATGCAGGCCGGTCAGGCCCTGGGCCAGACCAACGAGGCACAAGCGCAACTCGATTCGATCGACGAGTCGCTGGCCGCGCAGGCTGCGGCGCATCCGGAGTTCGCAGGAAAGACCATTGCGGTTGTCTGGGTGCGAGAGGGCTCTATTGCCTACGGCAAATCGAACACGGCGATCGCTGCTCTGCTTGAGCAACTTGGGTTTACCTATGCCGAGGACTCCGGTGTCGTGTACAACGCAGAATCAGCAAACGGCAAGGAGTATTACTTGTGGGGGGAGACCATCGCGCAGCTTGACCCTGATGTGCTGATCTATCTAGGGGACACGGTAGCCGACCCCTACTGGGTGACGTTCGTCGAGGATAGTGTCACGGGAGCGGAGGGGACGATTCACTATCCCGGCTCCCTCGACGGGGCATGGGGCATGTTCGCACCCACTGCGCTTTCGGTGCCGTGGGCCTTAGACGTCTTCGTCGACAACGTCGCTGACGCTCTCAAGGGATAGCTCGAGATGCGGCTCTAACCGTGCACCACTAGGTAACGATCAGGCCAAATTTTGTAACCAGAACAGGAGGGTAGACAATCCGGTCACTACCGTGAAGTGAGAACTTGCTCACTTTTCGTTAGGGGATGCAGATGTCTACAGTGTTGAGAAGAACCGTGTCCATCGCGGCGGTAGGAGTAACGGCGCTCATGCTGCTCGGCGCCTGCAGCCCGCCCGCAGAGCCCGAACCTACGGCCGCACCAGCGGGTGGACCCGCTCCCACGGAGACGGCTGCGCCCGCGTTCCCCACTACGGTCGTGCACTCTGGGGGTGAAACTACGCTCGAAGTTGCCCCAGAACACATCTTCACTTTCGGTGCTCAGCAGACGGATTCGCTTCTAGCGCTGGGTATTGCGCCGGTCGCCTCCGGCGGCGGCTCGCTTGGTCCTTGGCAGGAGGAAGCGATCGGCTCGCTCGGCGCCGGTGCGGTGCCGACCATCGATCCTCTCGACGGTGACACTCTTGCCGATGTGGAAGCAGTCTCGCCAGACGTTATCGTCACGGCGCTGCCTTTTCATCCGTTCGACATGGATCCGACGTCATGGCTTGCCTTTTATGATGCTCTCCCTGACGTAGCGCCCACTATCCGCCCAGCGCTGTCAGCCCTCGACTCTCCCGAATTCAGCTCCTCGAACTCGTGGCGCGAAACCCTCCTCCAGATGGGGCAGATTGTTGGTCAAGTGCCTGAGGCGGAGGCTCACCTAGCGTCTATCGACGATTCGTTGGCGGCGCACGCTGCGGCGCATCCTGAGTTCGCAGGAAAGACCATCGCGGTCGTCTCGCCCCAAGGAGGCTCTGTTGCCTACAGTAAATCGAACACTGCGGTCGCGGCTCTCCTCGAGCAACTCGGTTTCACTTACGCCGATGACTCAACTGTCGCCTACAACTCAGAATCGGACAACGGCAAGGTGTACTACTTATGGGCCGACGATGTCGAACAGCTCGACACCGATGTGCTGATTTATATCGGGGACCCGGTCGGTGCGCCCTATTGGGTAACGTTCGTTGAAGCGAGTGCTACGGGGGCTGACGGGGTCATTCACTATCCGGGATTCCTCAATGAGCCGACTCTGGGCATGATCGCGCCCACTGCGCTCTCCGTGCCGTGGGCAGTTGATACTTTCGTGGCAGATCTGGCTGCCTCAATTGGTGCTCCGTAGGCGGCCTTAGTTCACGCACAGAAAAGGCCCCGCCGACGTGACGTCGGCGGGGCCTTTGTGGTCTGCGGTGGGGCTAGTGGTTAGTGCGAGTGCTCAGTAGGCGCTTCGCCTGATGCTGCTGCAGCCTGCTGCTCAGCAACCTGCTTGTGAACCTCGACCATGTCGAGGTTCTTGGCGCCTTCAATAACCTGCTCGAGAGCGGGAGCGGGGAGCGCTCCGGGCTGTGAGAAGACGAGTACGCCTTCACGGAAAACCATGAGCGTCGGAATCGACGTGATTCCTGCTGCGCCAGCGAGTTCCTGCTGGTCTTCGGTGTCTACCTTGCCGAACGTGATGTCCGGGTGGGCTTCGCTTGCGGCTTCATAAATGGGCCCGAACTGCTTACAGGGGCCACACCATTCGGCCCAGAAATCCACGAGGAGGATTCCGTCTTTAGTGACCGCCTGGCCAAAGTCTTCTGAGGTGAGAGTGATTGTCGACATAGTTACATCCTTTCATGCAGCCCAACAACGGTGCCTGAAGAAAGATTCCCGAAGCCTGACGAACAAGTTTCGCACTACATCCCACAACGCTACGGCGGCTGTTTTGCGGTTTCGCACAAACGGATGCGGTGGGTCCGGCATTCGCTTCATTGATGGTGCACGAGGCACTTTGAGCCCGCGCGCGGCAGTCGTAGCGTGTGATTACCGAACTTTTGAGAATCGAGATAGCCATGACCCAGGTTCACGACCACACGGCGACCGAGTCGGCGCCGGAGTCATCCACCCCCGCCAACGACGCCGCAACTTCCCCCGCTGCAGCGACGACCGATATTGCCGCCACGGCCCCCGCCATCAACGTCGAGTGGTTGGGCGAGTACCTTCTCGGCAAGTGGGCGAAGGAGCGCAAAGAGTCGCGCACGCTCATGTCGAACCCCGAGTTTCACCGCGTTGACGGCCTCTCGATGGAAGATCACCGCGAACGTGTTCTTCACCAACTTTCTCTGCTTGTCGATAACAAAGCAGTTCACCGGGCGTTCCCGGTCGAGCTCGGCGGCGACGACAACCACGGCGGCAACATCGCTGCGTTCGAAGAGACCGTTCTGGCCGACCCGTCGCTGCAGATCAAGTCTGGCGTGCAGTGGGGCCTCTTTGGTTCTGCCGTCGTTCACCTCGGCACGAAGGAGCACCACGACAAGTGGCTGCCCGACATCATGAGCCTCAAGACTCCCGGCGCGTTCGCGATGACCGAAATCGGCCACGGTTCGGATGTCGCGAGCATCGCCACGACCGCGACCTACGACCCCGACACCGACGAGTTCGTCATCAACACCCCTTTCCGCGCGGCGTGGAAGGAATACCTCGGCAACGCAGCACTTCACGGCAAGGCAGCAACGGTCTTCGCCCAGCTCATCACCAAGGACGTCAACCACGGCGTTCACGCGTTCTACGTTCCGCTGCGCGACGATAACGGACCGCTCCCCGGAGTCTCGACCGAAGATGATGGCCTCAAGGGTGGTCTGAACGGAATCGACAACGGTCGTCTTCACTTCGACCACGTTCGCGTTCCTCGCACAAACCTCCTCAACCGCTACGGCAACGTTGACGAGAACGGCGAATACACCTCCGACATCGACAGCCCCGGCCGTCGCTTCTTCACGATGCTCGGCACGCTCGTGCAGGGCCGTGTTTCGCTCGATGGCGCCGCGGTGCTCGCGAGCAAGCTGGCCTTGAACATCGCTATCAAGTACGGCTCGGAACGCCGCCAGTTCACGGCATCCAGCAGCACGAACGAAGAAGTGATTCTGGACTACCAGCGTCACCAGCGTCGCCTGCTGCCGCGCCTGGCTCAGACCTACGCGATGTCGTTCGCGCACGAGGAGTTCCTCGACAAGTTCGATGGCGTTTTCTCGGGCCGCACCGACACCGATGCTGACCGTCAGGATCTCGAAACGATCGCGGCGGCGCTCAAGCCGCTCAGCACGTGGGCGGCCCTCGACACTCTGCAGGAGGCTCGCGAGGCTTGCGGCGGTTCGGGCTTTATGGCCGAGAACCGTCTCACGCAGATGCGCGCTGACCTCGACGTTTATGCCACCTTCGAGGGCGATAACAACGTGCTGCTTCAGCTCGTGGCTAAGCGCCTGCTCACCGATTACTCGCGCAAATTTGCGGGAGCGGATGCTGGCGCGATGGCCCACTACGTTGCCGACCAGGTCAACGAGGCCGCCGTCAACCGCACGGGTCTTCGCCGCTTCGCTCAGAACGTGGTGGACTTCGGTTCCACCGCCCGCTCGATCGGCTACGTTCGCGACACAGACTCCCAGCGCCAGCTGCTCACCGACCGCGTCGAAACGATGGTGGCGGATGTCGCGGGCAAGTTGCGTCCGGCCAGCAAGCTTCCGAAGGCTGAGGCTGCCGCTCTCTTCAACAGCCACCAGAACCAGCTCATCTTGACCGCGTACGCGCACGGTGAGCTGCTGCAGTGGGAAGCGTTCACTCGCGCTATTGAGAAGATCGAAGACAAGGACACCGCTCAGGTCATGACGTGGCTGCGCGACCTCTTCGGCTTCACGCTCATCGAGAAGAACCTCGCGTGGTACCTCATGCACGGTCGCATCTCCACTAACCGTGCTCAAGCCATCACCGACTACATCGATGACCGTCTGTTGCCGCGTTTGCGTCCGCAAGCTCTGGATCTCGTGGCCGCATTCGGCCTCACCGACGAGCTGGTGCGCGCACCGATCGCCTCGGGCATCGAAGCCAAGCGCCAGAACGAGGCTCGCGACTACTACGCCGCGCGCCGGGAGTCGGGCGAAGAGCCCGTGCACGAGAAGGACCTGAAGCAGAAGAAGCGCCGCTAACAGCGCTGCTTGGCAGAAAAGGCTGCCGTCCCACAGCAGGTGTGGGGCGGCAGCCTTTTCTCGTGCTCCGTCTCACGGCTATTCGTGTCTTTCAGCCGCTCGAGTTACAGCGAGACGGTGCGAAACCCGGCGTTACCCATCGAAGAATCTGGCGTGTTCTGCGAGCGAGCCGAGTTGCGGTACCGGTTGCAGTAGGAGATGTGACACAGGTAGCTGCCGCCGCGCAGCACTCGTACGGTGCCCACACGGGGGCCGACCGGGTTCTCGGTGGGGGAGTCGACAGCGAGCGTCGCGTAATAGCGAGCGTCGTATCAGTCGGCGCACCATTCCCAAACATTGCCGACCGTTTGGAAAAGTCCCTAGCCGTTGGGCTCGAAGCTGCGCACGGGCGCGGTAGTGAGGTATCCGTCGTCGAGGGTATTGGTGCGGGGGAAATCACCCTGGAAGATGTTGGTGCGCCAGCCGCCAGCATCCATTTCGTCATCGCCCCACGGGTGCTTGGCTTGATCGAGCCCACCGCGGGAAGCATAATCCCATTCCGCTTCGGTAGGCAGGCGTCGGCCAGCCCAGGCGCAATAGGCTTCGGCGTCATTGAAGCTGACGTGAGTTACCGGATGATCGCCTAAACCATCGATGGAGCTGTTGCGCCCGCCGGGGTGCTTCCAGCCGGCACCGTTGACGCCGAACCACCACGGTGCCCCTGCGGCCTGCCCCATAATGTCTTCTGCGGGGGCATCGACCGCGAGGTGGAACACCGCGGAGTAACCAAAAGTTTCTGCCTCGGTGAGGTAGCCGGTGGCATCCACGAAACGGGCGAAGTCATCATTGGTGACGCTCGTGACATCGATCGAAAAAGCGTCGACGGTCACCGGATGTTGCGGCACTTCGCCATCGGCTTCGTTACGGTCACCCGACGAATCGCCCATCACAAAAGTTCCGGCGGGGACGGTAGCTTGCTCGATGAGGTGTGCACGTGCAGTTGTCTCCGCAGCTTGAACTCGTTGTATCATCCACCCTTCCGGCATATTGCTGCGGTGGAGGGTGCGGTACCGCGCGACGGTGTTCTTGAATATTTTGTTTTCAGTCGTGCCCATCGAGCGAAATCGGTATCCCTAGAGTGCCGGAGTAAACATTCCTGACGGCGTTTCGGGCACGTCGCAACTGCTTAGTGCCATTGTGCTGAGGCAGAGCAGCGGTACCGAAATTTCAGTGCACGCTCACACGGCTAGGATGCCGGGGTGAAGAGGGACGCAGGGGGAACGGGAACGGAGCCCGGCCATGCTCCATACAGCGATTCCAGATCGCGTGCACTTGCGCCTATCCAGGGAGAGTCTCCATTGGGGATGGTCGTAAGCTTTCGGTCCAATCCCACAGCTTCATATGCGCCCTCGTAGTCCCATTCAACCGGCGCTCCGGACGCAGAAACTAGGCGAACATAGACTCCGGTTGGGTCATGGTCGTTGACTGACCACCCCAACTGCCAGGCCCATTGCAGCACAGCCTCGTCTGCGGCATCTGCCACGACAACATCATCGGCGATCTCAATTTGCACCTCAAGGAAGTAGCTGCGGGTGAAACCGCTGAGCGAAGAAGAATATGTTGCGGAAGCATCTACTACGCCATCGGGGAGATCGGTGATGTTGCTGAGTTGTTCGGCGGACTGGCCTAGTTTCGGTGGAGTCACTGTGCAGCCTCCTAATGACGCTGTTCCGAGTATGAGCACGAGGGTTGCCGCGAAATAGCGTTTCAACATCCAGAGACCATCTCGTGCATATCCTTATTTTCTCGCATGGTAATCCTCAATGACGCTATTGGAATCAAAGAACTGGTCAAACGATGCGCTAATCTTCGGGGGTAGGTCGTCGGCCATGCCGGCATAGAGAACAGCCTTGTGCGAGGTAATCGTCCCGCCGCCGTTGTCGGCCTCGATGGTCTCCCACTCTGCCGGGTTTCGAGCTCCGCCAAGTTTAGGAACCAGATCGCCCGTTGCCTCGTACGCCACCACATTGACATCTAAATCGATATCGAATCGGCCGATTTCTGCTCCGACGGTCAGGACCTGCTTCACGTTCAAATCTTCGCCGTAGAGCTCGGCAAAAGCACCCGCAGTGATGCCGCCTTGGCTAAATCCCGCCACCATCACCGCTGGGGGGCGAGGAGCATCCGGGTTCTCCAAGTAGTACGCGTCGATGCTGGCGGTGAGAGCCTTATAGGATGCGTCCAATAAGTGGCTTTGGCCAGTCATGATGTTGAGGTTACCCATGGCATCGTTGGGGATTAAGCTTCCCAGAGGGTTCCATTCTTGGGTGCTGGGGATCACTAATGTGAATGCTGGCGGGACAGATGTTGTGTGCGCCACTCGAATCACGGCTTCATCTGCGCCACCCCGCGAATCAATCTGGCCCATCGTCAGAATCGTATTGCGCACACTGTCCAACTTGATGTCGCCATTTTCTGACACATCGCCTTCGTTGACGTCAACACCGACGACCATCTGCTGCCGGGGTTGCGTCCGCGTCACGCAGGTTAGGCCTCGCCGGATTTTTCGGGCGACGTCTCGGCTCGGGCCTCGCCGTCGCCCTCAGCATCGTCGTCGCCTCGACGTCCACTGTCGAGGCGGAGGCTCGCGAGGAACCCGAACGCCAGGAAGCCGGCAGCCGCGAATGCGGAATACCGTGTCGAGTCGGTGAAGGCCTGGCGGGCGTCGGCTGCGGCATCCGGAGACTGAGCATCGAGCGCGCTGATGCCGGTGCCCGCGGAGTCGACGACGAGATCAACAATCTGAGTGCGGGCTTCGGCGGGGATGTCGGCGCGGTCGGCGAGCTTGGCGTCGAGCCCCGTGCCGAGGCTCGAGAAGAGCACGGTTCCGAGAATCGCGATGCCCAGCGCGGAGCCGATTTGCCGGGCGGTGCTTTGGGTTCCCGAACCCTGGCCCGACTGGCTGAGCGGCACGTCCTTGAGCACCACGCTCGTGAGCTGGGCTGTAGCGAGACCGACGCCGAAACCGTAGATGAACAGGCCGGGGGCGATGTGCCACCACACG
The DNA here is from genome assembly GCF_015864665.1 of Salinibacterium sp. SWN167. Lineage (GTDB taxonomy): Bacteria > Actinomycetota > Actinomycetes > Actinomycetales > Microbacteriaceae > Rhodoglobus. Next base: position 624,586 of record NZ_JADYWU010000001.1, read on the forward strand.
GCATCGGGACTCAGCGCGAAAGCAACAATCAGCACGCCCACAATCTCGGCGCCGATGCCCACGCGCACGATCGTGACGGGGGTGACCTTGTTGCCGAACGCGCCTGCGAAACCGCTCGCGACGAACGATCCAATGGCGAGAGCGAGGATGACGAGGCCCGTCTGGAGGGCGTCGTAGCCGAGGACGTTTTGTAACCACAGCGGCAGCGAGAGGATGATGCCGAACTCGCCGAGCGCGACGATCATCGCGGCAATGTTTCCGTTGCGGAATGACGGGATCTTCAGCAGCCCGAACGCGAGCATCGTGGACTTGCCGGCACGTTCGCGAGCGAAACCCCAGCGCACAAACACGACGCCGCTCACGAGAGCGAGCGCGAAAGCGAACGGGATGGGGGAGACATCCAACGTCCAGAAATCGGGAGGGGTGTCGCTGAAGAACCAGCCGTAGCTGCGGCCCTCAATGAGAGCGAAGACGAGCGACGCGAACAGCACGACGGAGAGAAGCGCGCCCACGACATCCACTCGTCGCTGGGCAGACGGCTCTTTCGATTCGGTCGCATAGATCAGAACGCCGATGACGATGATGATGCCGAGGGGCACGTTGATGCCGAAGGCCCAGCGCCACGAGTAATAGGTCGTGAGCCAGCCGCCGAGGAGCGGGCCAACAGCGGCCATTCCGCCGATCGTGGAACCCCAGACGGCAAAGGCGATGGCACGTTCCCGACCGCGGAAGGTGGCGTTGATGATCGACAGCGACGAGGGGAGGATCATCGCCCCGCCGATGCCCTGCACGAGGCGGGAGGCAATCAAGTACTCGCCGGTCGTCGCCGTCGCCGCCAAGATCGACGAGAGCGCGAAGATGACGACGCCGATGAGAAGAACGCGGCGGCGACCGTAGCGATCAGCGAGCGTGCCGAACACGAGCAGTAGGGCAGCAAAGACGAGCGTGTAGCTCTCTTGCACCCACTGCACCTGCGTGGAGTTGAGATCGAGATCTTCGACGACCGAGGGGATCGCCACGTTGACGATCGTCGAGTCGACGATGATCAGCGCCACCGCAATGCTGATGAAAAGAAGCCCTAGCCAGCGCTTGCGGGAGGCGCGAACGTCGTTCACTAGATGTTCTGTTCAGCGCGAAGTCGTGTAATCGCAAACACTGCGGAACTCACGAGAATTGCCGCAACAGCCACTATCGCGGCAATAGCGGTGGGCTGTGAGATCAGGTCGCCGGTGAGACGTGCCACGGCAACCCACGCGAGACCCCAGCTGAGCGAGAGTGACGGGGCGAAGTGCGCGCGACCACGAGCGGCGAGCGCGATTCCGACGGCGCCAGCCACGAAGACAACGGCAACGCCCCAGACGTCTTGGGAGATGCCAAAGCCATCGAAGCCGATCGCGTTGAGCCACGCGGCAATGTTGGCCGCTGTCGCGACGCACACCCAACCTAGGTAAAGACCGACGGTGCCATCGGTGATGATCGCATCCACTGCGCCTGCCGCCGGTAGCTTCACGGTGATCAGGTAGGCGCGAATCAGGACGATCAGCAGCAGAATGATCACGGGAACGCTGAGCGCGAGCATGTCGAACTGGATCGACAGAATCCACGCGGCATTGAGTACGAGGGATGCGGCCACCCAGTAGCCAACGCGGCGGTGAAGTTCGGTGCTGGTCTGCTTGGGGAGCATCTGCCACACTGCATAGGCTACGAGCCCAAAGTAGATGACGCTCCAGATCGTGAAAGCGGAGCCGGCGGGCGCAATTACCGTCGCATCAGCACTGAGTGCTCCACCCGCGACTTCCTGTACGGGAGTTCCACCATATGCTCCGGAGCCAACAAACGCTCCGATAAGGGCAAAGGTCGCGCTCGCCGCCACCGTAATTTGCCGGACTACATCTCTGGATTCGCGCATGACGTTCTCCTTCAGTTGGCTCTAAGCCTAGAACTCCTGAGGCGGAGTCAACCGAAGAATCGCTGAAATGTGGGTGTCACTCAGGTGCCGGTGCGCGATGAAGATGGCAAGTCATGCAGGGTGCGCACAGCAATCGCGCGTGCGAAAGTGGCGCGTGCGCACGTCGGACATCGGACGTTCCACAATCGCGCTTGGTGCGCGGTAGTGGTGCGTTTTAGTTGAAGCCGGCGAGCAGGCTAGGCACAGCAAGGTTCACGAGCAGAAGGACACCGGTCAGGGCAACAATTACGCCCGTCACAATGAGCACTGCCTTACCCAGAACGGTGATGGTGGAGATAAAAGTCATGCTCTAAGGATATCGGAGCGGATGGCTCGGCGGTAAAGCGATCGCGAGCTAGAGCGCCACAGTGCGGAACCCCGCGTTGCCCATCGATGAGTCAGGCGTGTTCTGCGAGCGCGCTGAGTTGCGGTAGCGGTTGCAGTACGAGATGTGGCACAGGTAGCTGCCGCCGCGCAGCACACGCACGGAGCCTTCGCTGGGGCCGGCAGGATTGAGAGTGGGGGCGTCGACAGGCAGCGTCGCGTAGTAGTTCGCGTCGTACCAGTCTGAGCACCATTCCCAGACGTTGCCCACCGTTTGGAAGAGTCCGTAGCCGTTGGGCTCGAAGCTGCGCACTGGGGCAGTCGTGAGGTAACCATCATCGAGAGTGTTAGTGCGGGGAAAATCGCCCTGGAAGATGTTGGTGCGCCAGCCGCCGGCATCCATCTCTTCGTCACCCCACGGGTATTTGGCCTGGTCGAGGCCGCCGCGTGAGGCGTACTCCCACTCGGCCTCGGTGGGCAGGCGTCGGCCCGCCCAGGCGCAATACGCTTCGGCGTCGTTGAAACTGATGTGAACGGCGGGATGATCGCCCAAGCCCTCGATCGAAGAGTTGCGCCCGCCGGGATGCTTCCAGTCGGCACCCGTCACGCCGAACCACCACGGAGCTCCGGCGGCCCGCCCCATAATGTCTCCCTCAGGGGCGTCGACAGCGAGATGGAAAACCGCTGAATTGTCAAAAGTTTCGGCTTCGGTGAGGTAGCCCGTGGCCTCTACGAATCGTGCGAAGTCGTCGTTGGTGACGCTCGTGACATCGATTGAGAAAGCGCTCAGGGTGACCGGATGCTGCGGCACTTCGCCATCGGCGGCGTTGCGGTCGCCCGAGGAGTCGCCCATCACGAAGGTGCCGGCGGGTATTGCGGCCTGCTTGATGAGGTGGTTGCCGGCTTCGGGAGTCAGTGGCGCGGATGCGGCGGGCGGGTCGGCAGTTACTGCTGAGGATGACGCGGGCGGTGCTGCCAGCGGCATACCGAGAGGTGCTGCGGAACTACGCTGGGGAGTGCAGGTGCAGCTGTCTCCGCAGCCTGAGTTTGAAGCGTCATCCATCGTTCCAGCCTACGCCCGTGGGGTTTCGTCGCCTGCGAGTTATTCCGGGGCGGGAGCGGGAGCCGCTGGGCGAGCCGCCGGGGTTCGCCGCGGAAGCTTGAGAATCGCGTAGACCGCAACGACGCTCAGAATCATATTCACCCAGTTGATCTCGTATTCTGCCTTCGGAAAGTACTGCGCTGCGAAGGCGACAAGCCCCCGAAGTGCGAGCGCCCATATATTGATAGCCAGAAAACCCTTGCGGGCCCATTCGTTCCCGCGGCCCACTTGAATAAGCAGCAAAAGCCCGATCACGCCGGAGGTGATCAATCCGGCTTCCGGATCGTTGAGAGGGAAGAACCCCCACACGATTGCTAGTACTTGAGTGGCGATAGCGACGCGCAACCAGGGGAATGAGCCCTCGTCATCCGCCGCTATTTCCGACGTCGGTTCGGGAGTCGTGTCTGTCACGTTCGAATCTTTCCATGTGCCAACCGCGGGTGCTATCTCCGGCGTCGCCCCAAGTCGAGGGGTAGACAATCTACTGATGGTGCGTTGATGCGTTCAGCCAGCCCATAGACATGCCCCATAGACATGCCCCATAGACATGCCCCATAGACATGCCCCATAGACATGCCTCATAGCGTCGAAGACTCGCCCTTCGAGGTTTGGATGTCATCATGCGCCTCACTGCTCGCTCGCTCGCTCACCTTCGCCGCTACCGTCGCGGTCAGTGTTCTGGCACTGGCCTCGTGTTCCGGCAGCTCGGCATCGGACACCGCCACAACCACGGTCGAATCGGCGGCGCCGGCCGAAACGGCGGAGTCATCTGGCGAACTGCAGGAGTTCACTGCCGATGTCTGGGCCGATAACTGGTTTGAGATGTATGTGAATGTGAGCTCGTTGGCGAAGACTCGGTTCCGATTACCACTGAGCGTTCTTTCAACAAGGAGACGTTCACCTTCATGGCGAGCTATTCGTTGACGATCGTGATTGAGGCGAAAGACTTCAAGGAGACCGACTCCGGTATTGAGTACATCGGTCTCGCTAATCAGCAGATGGGCGATGGTGGTCTGATTGCCCAAGTGACGGATGTCGCAGACGACTGGTTCGCGACTGACTTCGATTCCCGCTCCTGGAACTCCGCGGGTGTTTTCAGCGCAGCCGAGGTCAGCCCCAAGGATGGCTATAACGAGGTCTCTTGGGATTCCTCAGCAGAACTCATCGGGGGAACAAGCCTCACGCAAGACAACACGAAGATCTAATCCCCACGCCTAGTGACCGACTAGTAGCGAACAGCCAGCCATCAATTGGATTTCCGCGACGTTGATTTTGCCTTGACGTCTGAAATCAATTGGTGCTGCTGCCGAAGCGGCCTGCTCTGGGCGTGACTCTTACTCGCTGGAGATTCGATTAGACGACGGCTTCGAAGAATGAACTGTGCTGGAGCTGTGCTGCCCCAAGCTAGTGAGCAACCCGAACCTCGCGAGATGCGTGATTGCTTGCGTGCGCGTGCGCACGCCGAGCTTGGCATAAATCGACCCAAGTCGGCGGTAGGCAGAGCGCTCTGATAGACAGATATCCGAGGCGAGCGACTGTACGCTATCTCCTCCGGCGAGCCGCCGAAGCCAAGAGAGTTCCTCGGCCGTGATTCCGTATTCTTCCAAGTCGGGGCCATTGCGGGCGAGGTCACGAGCGATTGCGGTCGGAAGTAGGCACATGTCCTCAAGTGAGGCGGTCACGCACCGAGTGATCGCGGCAGCGCTCGACATGCGCCTTACAGGGTAGACCCGACCGCGTCGCAGTAGCTCGGCGAATATATCGACGGATGCAGAGTCGACGAGCACCACGATCGGAGCTGCGAGGTTACCGCGCCGGACTCGGTCAAGATCAGACAAACCGAAGGTGCCGGTCAGGGAGACTACGAGCGCTCGGTCGCTACTGCCGCGGAGAAATGAAGCAGGGTCAGGCGGGCTGTCGATCACATCGAAGCCTTCCGCCTCCAGCGAAACTTCCAGCTCTCGCCGCACCATTGTCAGCGGGTCAATCACGCCAACAACAGTCCGCATGAGCCCAACTCCCCCTGATTTCGGTGGCGTCCCTCGTCTTGTGGACTTCCCCCACGGTGCGAGTTTAGCTCGTGTCGGTATTCCGATGTAAGGACTGAACTCTAATCTGTTGTGGGCCTTCATCGCGGTCATGTCTCTGAGGATGTCAATTTTGGCGCCTACGAGTCACCACATGGCGGCTGGTTGACAGGGTTTGTCATAGACCCGCGCGAACGGTCACGCTCACAATGAACGCGTGGACTTCTACGGAAAACAAGTGCTTGCGCTCGCCTCTCCCGCAAGCGCCGAAAGCCTGTTCACGGCGGAGCGGGCACGATCAATCTTGCACGCGGCATACTCGCTGAGGAGTGTAGCCGTCTCATCCGTGGATCTCGTGCGTGTGAAACGAGCAAGCGTTCTGGGAGCGACGCCATTGGGTGCGCAGGGTCAATTCTCGGTGACGGTCCCGGGCCAGGGTGGGTCGTGGGAGGGTCAACTGCGGATACTGCGCGACGAGTCGGCGCCAGCATTCGATTCAGAACTGAGAGTGGTGATCTCCGCTTCCGCTCGAACAGCAACAACCGCGGTCACGGATGTGCGCACGACCAACTTGTCCGCAGATCTCACTATGGGAGCGGTCGATTCAAGAATCATGGCAGATGATGGCGCGCTGCCGACCGACCCGGGTGCCCTTGAAGAACGTCGCCGTGTGGCGCTCGTGTCTGTGCTTCTCGACCGTTTCGAACGCCCCGAAGACTGGGACGCCGAACACTTTTGGAGGGAACAATCTGGGCGTGACCTAACTGAAGTGGTCGAGCGCTACAGTTCTCCGCGAGCCACTCTCGCGGCAGCTATCGATCTTGTTGTGGAGCCGGATGCCGCGCCGAGGTCGATTGACTTCACCTTAGATCTGAGTGTGCTCGTTGTTCCATCGCCCTTCGAAGATTTGCGGAGCACCATCGATACGATTCGCCGCTGTCGCGGCGCGCTCGCCGCTAGTGCCAGCCAGTCGGAACCTGTCGCGGGCGCAGTATTGCGCGGACCCGTTCCTGTTGCAGTTGTATTCGAAAGCGGCGCTCTTGATGACGCTGATTTGCCGATTCTCGCCGGGGCGAACCCGACGAATGCGGCTGGGCGGAGAACTGCCCGACTAGAGGCGCTCAACGACCGTCTGGCATCCGCAGGCGTGGCTTTCGTACCCGTCTAACCAGTCACCCCCGAAAAGCGCAACCAACGAAGAAGACATCAAAGGAGAAGTCACATGGTCCTGGCGGCCTACCCCTATATCAAGGTAACGATCGATACCCGTGGGCTCCAACCGCGGGCCACGCGGGCAGTCGGCAATATCGGTATCGTCGGCAGCACCGGCGGCGCTGGATCGGCGACGCCCAACCTGCCACTTCTGGTGACATCTGAACAGGACGCTCGAGTTGCTTTTGCAACTACGAATCCTGCGGGCGCGATTGCGGCGTCTGGGCGTTTGTATAAGTCGGTTGCGACGCTTCTGCGTCAGGATCCGGCGCCCAGTCGTGTTTACGCAGTTCCGACCGATGATTCCGGAGGCACCCCCGATTACTCATCCGCCCTCGTTGCACTTGAGGCAGCCGACGTGCAATTCGTGCTTCTCGCGGGAGAGTACGACGTTGATGCGTTGGGAGCTCTAGCTGATCACGTCGAGAACGTAAGCAACTCAGGAAAACGACGGATCGCTGTTGCTGCAGTTGACCCCGAGCTCGATACCTCAGGCGCTGATAACTACGCCGCGGGGGTCGAAGCGGAGTACGGCTCGATCAAGTCGGATTCGTCTCGCATGTTGCTCGTAGCTGCGCGCACAGGAACAGATGCGGACGGAGTGCACGGTGACGCGGCCGCCGCAGCCTGTGGCACGGTGGCGGGGTACGCCCCTCACATCAGCATCCTTATGAAGCAAGTGCGCGGGCTCGATATTGCGCTTCAAGACCAATTCTCCGCTTCTGATATCTCGCAGTTATCGGAAGGATTCATTGTGCCGATCATCGACCCGGAACTCATCGTCGGGGATGGCCTCTATCTCGGAGCGGGGCGAGCGTACACCTCCAACACGGAGCAGCTCTATATCGACATCGTGCGGGTTCTCGACGACATCGAGTACCGACTCAAAGCGGGGCTAATCGGCGCGATCGGCAATGTCCGCATCGACCGCCTTGGTATTCAGACGCTCACGAGTCGGCTGGACGGCATCCTTGCGCCGCTCAAGTCAGGCCGAGTTATCGACGACTACTCGATCTACATTCCGATAGTCCCCACACTCGCCAAAGAAGAAGCAGATCGTTCCCCTGGAGAAGCGACGGTACTCACCGACACGCGTCTTAATCGAACCGTGGAGGTCTTGTTGTCAGTGACCTACGCCGGCTCCATCCACACGCTCGACGTCCAGCTCGCACTCAAGGCCTGAGGAGGTCATCATGGAATCCACTTGGAAGAACACTCGTCTTGCCGTATTCGTCGGCACCACAATGATCACGCCGGTAGATACTTTTACACCGTCGTTCTCGCTGAACACCGAGACGATACATAGCCTCGAAGCCACGCATGTCGGCTACGTCGCGAACCCAGAGTCGTTCACTTTCTCCGTATCGGTCAAAGCGATTGGTGGGGGTGCGGCGCATCTGATGAACCTAGCGATGACAGGCACGGAGTTCTCGGTCGGGCTTTACCGTCAAGCAGATTCTTCTCCTGATGAATGGGACTTCGAGCAAATTTTGCTGGAAAAGTGCATCATTACTTCGGCAAATCCGTCGAACGCGACAACGAACGGAGCGCCCAACGCAACCTTCTCGGGTGTGGCGCGTAAGGCCGGCGCAACGCTAGTCGGAGAGTCGGATGCCGTGTCGCTGCCGGTGTTTGAGCCGTGATCAATATTCTGAACGGCGATGTTGGTGAGAGCAGGCCGGCGCTATATGTCGATTCCACCGGACTCGCTGTCGTGCACGAGGGGGAGTGGGTGCTGCCCGCTGAAGGTGCCGCAGCAAAGCTCTCCGCTGCAGAGCCCGGCATCGTCGTAGAAGTACCGATCGAGATAATTATCTCGATGCCCGTTAGCGATGCAGATCGTCGGGCGATTGCGGATCTGGTGCTCGGCGAACTGCGAGATGCCCTCGATGCGGAGGTTCGCTGAAAAATGCTCGCCCGCATGCCCATTCTGCTCCGTATCCCGGCGCATCCTGACGATGAACAGGTTGCGGCAATCGAGGACGGTATAGCGAAGGCTGCCACGACTGCACTTCGGCAGTTGCAGAAGCGAGGCGGTGCAAGAGATCGCGTGATTTTCAGGCCGGCCTTTTCGACGAGGCCGGAAGCCCCAGTGGAATCTGCTGTTCGCAGCGGGCTTGCTCGGCACGGTGATATCGCCCACTCAGTTGCGGCAAAGCTCGAGATCGTGTCCTCGACACAGGGCGGTAGTGGGCCTGTGCGCGAAAAACGCCGTGAAGACAGAGTCCAGAACGATGGAAGCTCCTATCTAATCCCGTTCTACGACGACGGTGAAGACGGCGAGGTAGAAGCGGTCGAGCGGAGCACGAGCGATTTTCCAACTCGGGCAGAAGTCCGTCAGGCTCTGCGTCAAAGAGTGGCGGACGGGGTTGCGCACCCGGGTTACTACGGTGGCGTGGTTACCCCGAATGGAATCGTATTGATGCTGACATGGTATTGCGGCACGACGGGAATCGAGCAGTTCTGGGAAGGGCAGACCGATTTTTTAGACCTGAATTGGACGGGAGATTCCCTCAGTGTTCGCGATTCCTCTAAGCGCGCCAGTTGGAGCCCGGGAGACACCGTGACTATGGAGTCGCGGGGCCCGATCGATGCAGAAGCTCTTGTTGACGCCGCGATCTCGAGAGGCATTGTTGGTTTCCGTGCGGAAGACCGAGAGCGGCTGACAGCTGAAGCTTTCGCGGACCGTCGGCGACTGCTTATCGCAGAGATATCAGAGCGGACGCAAGGAAGCGTATTGGTTCGTGTGACCAGTTCCGCTGGTTCGTCAAATTTTGTTGGTGGCGCCATCTTTTCGTCCCGTTATATCCACGTCGCAGTAGGGAACACTGAAATTCCCGAGAACGAAGGCGAAGGGACAGGCTCTGGTGGTGCGGCTGAGACGGCAAACGGCGACGAGGTCAACGGCGGCTTTGCGGGTACCGGCGACGGAACAGACGGTGGCAGACGCGGTGGTCCGCTTGGCGACGCAAGCAACCCAGAGGAAGAGAGAACACGGTGGCCTCGGCGGGGTAGCGCGGAGAGCCAGCGATGCGAGCCCTACGAAGAAGAGAAGTCGCTAGAACAAATAGCGGCGACGCGGCCGGAAATCAGTGCGCGCCTCGCTGAACGCATTGTCGCCATCGCCAGCGCGCTCGAGATTGACCAGTGCAACTATGCCGGGCATTTCGCGATATCTGCCGCGCGTGCGATCGGAGCGATTGCTCACAGTATCGGGCTGGCTGCCAGACAGAATGCGGGCACAGCTACCGTCATTGCACGGCCTAACGGCGGAGGTAATAACGGCGTTATCGATATCGAAGTCGAGGTGACCCCAGGGCTGTTGTACCTCAAGGCGCTCGCCGATCTGGTCGCTGAAGTAGAAGCGTTCTACCAGCTTGTGCACTCGCTGTATACAGGGATGGGAGATCGAGGGGCTGTGCAGTACGCGACCAGCTGGGGTATCGACTTTCTAATCGAAGCGAGCGACAGTCTTGAGGCGAGCTGCGCGCATCTCTTCGCTGAAACCTGCCGAGTGGTGCTCATGCAGCAACTCGAGTCGACGAGGGAGACCTTGGCCAACCGGAGCGGTTCTGGCCTCGATGACACCGTTCGGCACTTCGATTCTGCACTTGGCATCCTTGGTGAACGTATCGTCGCAACTGAGCTTCTCCAGCGAGCCCTGCGCCGAAGCGGCCAGCTGGGGAGAACCGGAAGTGCGTCGGACATTCTGAGTGCTCCTGTGCCTCCAACGCCACGAGACCACTACTCCGAGATCGGTTATTCGCCGCCGCGTCCCTACGTGCTTGCTCCAATAACCGAAGCAGAGCGACTCGCGCTGGTCGATGGTGCGCACGTTGTTCAGCAGACCGAAGGCCGTCGGATCCAATGGCGCGATCGGCTGTGGACTCACGCCGACCTCGACGAGCACAAGCAGCGCCAGCGCGCATTCCTCAATCAAATAGACCCCCTCTTCTTTCAAGTGGATGATCTGGTGGCTGTGCATGCGCGAGTGCTTCGCGATGGCAGTGCCCGTCCGTACCTCGTCGAATTGCTTCGACGGCTCGTTCGCGCGAACGCGAATATTGCGGCTGAAGTTCGCGATGCGGACGATGGAATGTGGTTTGCCGTGGAGACGTCTCAATATGTAGAGGCGCAGGGAGGCTATAGCGAGCTCGGTACTCGCTACGCGATGCACGGCATTCACGGCCTTGCGGATTCTGAATTACGCCTACACATCGGCAGAGCGCGCTACATCTATAACCGCGGGGTTGACTTGGCCGTGGGGCGGAAAGCGCGGCACGATCTTGCAGGAACGATTCTCGAGACCGGCTTCATCATCGTGCTTGCTGTGGTGTGTGCCCCTCTCGGAGCGGTGGCCGCAGGCGCAATTGTGGGAATGGCGAGCCTCGGCTTTGCTGCGCGCGACGTACTTAATGCTGCCGACCGCGAAGAGCTCTATCGATCGCTGGAAGACCCCGAGGCGGTTCTGTCGTGGCAGGAGGTGCAGCTCGAATGGATGATGGCGACGCTCAGCGTAGCCTTCTCAATTTTTGACGTTGCAGCCGTCGGCAGGGCAGTGCGTGCGGGAGTCGTGCCGTTGAAAAGTGCCGTGCGGGGAGGGACTCGAGAGACCATTCGGCTCGAGTACCAGAAGGTCTTGCGGAATCTCGCAGAAGGGGCTCTCGAACATGCGATTCGTCAAGCAGCAACCGATGTCGTGATGCAGGTCATCATGTCTGAGCTCATGCCCGTGGTACTGGCCCCCGTAATCGCCGAAGTTGGACAACGCGCGGCGGTTGAACACGGTCTCGACGTCGACGTTTCAGGAATTCTTGAGACTTCCGGGATCGATGTTTCGATGATCTCCGCAGATCCTGACTCGCGCGAGGCGATTGACTCGATGCGCGAGGCGGATACAGCGTTCGCGGCCGAGGAAAGCGGGACGCGATGACTAGGCCGCGCTTTGCTCCCCTTGATATTCCTAGATTGCGTGGGCGCGCAGCTCCTCTGGTGAATTCTCTCATTGACCGCAGCCCGGAGTGGCGAGCGCTCTCTGATGCCCTCGATGGGATGCTTGCTCCGCCGAGGGGTGAGGGGCGAGCTGCACTCGGAGATATCGCAGATAACGCTATCGGCGCTGTGATTCGCGACTACCGCGAAACGATGAACGGGACGATGTCGATCATTGACTCAAGCTTGGGGAAGCTTCTTGGCGACGTCGCGGCTCTCCGGCGTCGCAGGGAAGGAGGAGGGCGTGCACCCGAAGCCGTTGCGGCAGACATGCAAGCACTCTCGACCGCACTTTCTGATGTTCGGACCCTTCGGCAGCACGTCACTGAGGCGTTGGCTGATACCAATGGCCCCCTCGTGGCTAGCCTCAGACATGAGATCGCTGATGCACTGGGGATTGCGGTCGCGCAAGGTAACCCCGTAAACCTTGCCGGCTCGCCAGCAGCCAGAGCGAGCGCTCGTCGATCGCGTGATCTCGCAGCCTCGGTTACGGCCCGTGGCGGCGTCATCATGTCTGGCCAGACCGCGGGCACCAACGGGATCTCGAATATCCATGGCGCACGTGACGCCAATGGCGCGACTGTTTACGTCGTAGAGGGGGAAATTTTCAAATCGGTTCCACGCGCGGAAGCTCCGAACTACCAAAATCGTCTCGAATCAGCGCGACGAGTTGGTTTGCCTGGTTATGAGCGAGCGCATCTGTGGGGCCCAGGATTCGGAGATGAAGCGGCAGACGGCATTATGTATGCGCCGCGTGGAGTCAACCAGATCTTGCAAAATCTCGGTGTCGAAGGAGTTATCCGCCAGAGCGCCGAGCAGGCGAGAGCGATGGGCGGCCGGCTGCTCGTCGAAGCGCGCGCGGTATCGCATCCACCAGGAGCCCGAGGGCTTCCGCCAGGATTCGTCGGTGATGCCTTGGCGCGTGTCGAGTACCACGTTGTATTGGAGTTCCCCGATGGCACACGGCAACCGCAATACACCGTAGGAATCGATGTCGACACTCAGGGCCGGTTTACAGTCGATGCTCCCTCACATGACCACCACATGGTCGGGCCCGACAGCAGATTTGAAGTGGAAGGAGTGGAGCTTCCGCCACGTCCTGACGCGTCTTTCGGGCGTTTCGACCCATCCACTGGGCGTTATGATCCAGCCTTTGCCCATCCCGTCGACATTAACCAGTGGGATCTTGACGTGCGGGAGGTTAAGCGACTTCCCGGTATTGGGGATGCATTAGCTGAACGTATCGTCGCTTTCGTTCGCCGTGAGCGCCCCATTACCTCGCTGGATCGACTTTTAGAGATTCCGGGTATTGGGCCAAGCACAATCGCGGGATTTGAACCTCCGCAAGGATCCGGCCTCCCTGGTCTTATTGACTTCAGGCCAGCGAATGGAGATGCACGATGAGCAACCGTACGCGGATTGACGATTTCATTTCCGGTGTCGCTTCCCCCGATGTGCTGAACCAAAATTGGGAGGATTTCTGGGCAGACCACCCGGTACCGCCCTCTGCCATTCTCACGGATCTGGTCGTCTGGGTGCCTCTGTTTGCGGTCGAGAGGATGAGTCTTACTGAGACGTACCGGATGCCGCCGGTGGGCAGCGCGGGTCTTCGCGCCGCAGTGGGAAACTCGGATGACAAGGTGCTGCTGTCGGGCTTGCTCATTGGCGAGCTGCGGTTTGCGTGGAAGCAAAGGCTTGAACTGCTGGCGGATTTTTCTCGACGCGGTGGCTCATTCGGCATGCTTTCGGGGGGTGCAACCAACGGGCTCTTCCTCGTGACGAAAATGGCGGTGAAGCTCGATATGCAAGTAACGAGCCTGACGTTCACTGCTTCCGCACAACGGCGCGACGCGCTCGAAGTCTCCATCGGTTTACAACACGTGCCGCGACCGGGAATGCAGCATCTCCTAGTCGACGCGGGGGCGGCTGCAGCAAGCACAACATTGGAGTTCCTATGAATGCGACGCTGCCTGAGGGTTTTACTCGGCTCGCCATCGATGCGCGTCGGCCGCTACCGCTGTCCGCTACCGTACGCGTCAACGCAGGCTCGTTTCGCCTCATCCTCGTTGCGACACCCGATGATGTTGCCGGGATTGTGGCCCGGCCGTTGGACTCGCCATGGTTCGACGGAGCCGAGCGCCGAGTGCCGAGCGCCCTAAGAAGTTCCACTATTGCCTCGGCATTGCATGCGGGAGCCGCATCGATGCCAGAAGGGATACGCCCCACAGCTGTGGTCGTGTCGGCGACCGGAGTGCTCTGGGCCAGACCTGTCGTCATGGGGCGTATCCAGCACGTTGTTGAGAGCGCGGGCGCAGGGCATCTGTTTGACATTGCCATCGCGGCTTGCGAACTCCGCAGCGCTTCTCTCGTCGCTCCGGCCAACGTCGGAGCCGAGATCAATATCGGTGTGCGTGATGTGTCTGTCGGCAGTATCTCTCCCACGTCGGAGGGCGCACGGAAGGACCCTTATGACAGCCTTCGCTAGTGGAACGGATCGGTCGCTAATCGGTTTTGATGCAGGGTGGCGGGCGGTGTTCTTCAAGGATCTCTCTGGCCGCCCCGATCGCACTGAAGCTGAACCGCTAACGCTGACACGAAGTGGATATGACGCTCAGGTGAGGGTCGCTCGCACCTCGGCGTTGCGTGCAGCGACATTCGAGTTGACCGTGGACGGCCTCTCCCGCGAAGTCTTCGGAAGGATCATCTCTGAAGAGCGGATGTTCGTTGAGATCTCTCTAGGGTGGCGTGACGTTGCGGATACGGCGGGAGGGGCATTCGGGGCCGCTATCGAATCGATGTTCAACAGTGGCGATGGAACGCTGCGCACTGTCGTTGTCGGCAGGATTCTTGATGTTTCTAAAAGCGCGGGCGACTTCCTCGACCGAACGACGTTCCGGGGGATCGGTGAAGGCTTTCATCGACTAGCGGGAGCCGGAGCATTCAACGTCGAGTTGCGTAGCGGCTGGACGGCAGTCGAAGCGATCAACGCGATAGCGGCACCGTTGCTCGACAGGGTGGTTACGCACGGCGACGGAGACCTTCCGGCGCTCGTTCAACTGCAAGCTCCTGCGGTGGATGCCAGTGCCTTGAATGCCGTCGCCGATTTGGCCTCCCGCGGACATGCGGATGGAGACGACCGCACGGTGCCGGTGTTCTTCCGGCTGGACTCGGATGATGATCCCGCTGTAGAGATCCTCCACGTCGGGCATTGGGCGGAACCTTTCGCGGAAGCGCACCACCTCGAACCGGGAAATGGTCTCGCCGAGGTCTCCCCAGTTCTCGCTCAGCGTGCGCCAGGAAACCAAGGGAGCCCATTCGCCGCTCAGGATGCCGCTGCGCTCGAGTATGACCTAGTTCTCCTCGGCCGTGCGGATATTGATGTCGCAGACGTAGTGTCCTTCGAAATTGACGAGCTCACGGGCGGAGGGGGTGTCGATTCCGTTATCGAGTCCGTTGGTTTTTCTTTGCCGGGGGGAGATTCGGAACCTGTGTTCGATGTCGTCTCGGTCGAACATACTCTCGGGCCAGACTCTGGCTTTGTTACACGGTTGCACGTTGCGCCGCATCCGACGGAACCGACGAGGAGTCAGCACGATCAAACGAGCGCCGCGCGTGCGATCGCCTCGAGGATGTCGGCTGAGCGGCGCTCTATCGAATTGCGGATGTGGGAAATCGGAGTTGTGTCCAAGCAGTTTGCCAAGACCGAGGAATCGGACGGGCGGACTTATCACGCACAACGGCGCAACATCGAGGCTGGGCTGGAACCGAGCGTGTCAGACAATCGCATCGTCGATGCGCCCCTTCACCGCGACGCGACTCCGTTGCTCGCGCGGCCGTACTTGACCCCGTTCGCCTGGAAGAAGGCCGGGCTAGTTATGCCGCACTACCCAGGCACTCGTGTTGTCGACCTGCACTACCGTGGCCTTACTCAAGTGGGGGCAATCGCCGGTTGCCTGTGGCCAGAAGGATATGAGCCTCCAGCCCACAACGGTGATTGGTGGCTTTGCCTGCCTACCGGAGTCAGCGAGATCGACTCGACTGACGATGCGAGTCGGGTCGCGGATCCGCCAGACACAATGCGAGGGTCGCATGACCTCATCGACGCCGACGGTGCGCGGGCGATCCACGTAGCGGGCTTTCGGATCACCATCGGTGAAAGCTCGATGCCACCGCTGGGGGAACGCCCAACGGATCCGCCGCAGGGCCGGCTTGAGATCACGCACGACCAAGGAAACGCTCGAATAATCATCGATGAGAGCGGAAATATAGAGATTGCAACTGACGCAAAACTCACTTTTCGAGCGGACACTATCGAGGCTCACGTCGCAACGAAGTTCGAGGTGATCTGATGGGCAAGTTGGTCCTCACGAAGAGTTCGCTGCTCGTGTGCTCCCACCCGACACCGGGGGTGGGTATCGCGAACAACGGTTTAGCGTCGTCTCTTATCGTCGGTGGATCTCCCGCTCTCCTGGTGGGAGACCTCGTTGGGGCCAGCGTGGCAGGGTGCACCCAAGCGACCTCAAACACGACAAAGCCTTGCACGATAGTTGTGACAGTCGCGGCAGGGAGCGCAGCCACCAAGCTGACCGTGGGAGGGCTTGCTGTGCTGTTTGATTCCGCCGCAGGAATCACCGATGGCCTGCCCGTCGTCGTTCCTCCCGCCACCAATTTCTCAGTGAGTGACGCCAAGCAATCCAAGCTCAGGACGGTATAGATCATGGACTCCACCCAGCAAGCCCGAGTGCTCGGAAGAACGTTCGGTCTCGAAGAGGTAGCGCCCGGAGCGCGAATAGGACTCGATCTCGCTCTCGATTCGACAGCCGGCGGACGCGACCTCAGGATCGAAACGGGCGCCGACGCTCTGGCCCAAGACCTCAAAGTTGCCTTGCTCACGCCGCTTGGCGGCGATGTGCTTCATCGGCGGTTTGGTTTTGAGGGGCTAACAGCCCTCACACGAGGTGGCGGGGCACGGCTCAGCGAAGAGTTGTTGCGCCTAGCGACCATGCGAGTGATAGCCGCAGACTCACGTATTGCGGCCGTGCTCAATGTTCGGGTTGTCCGTGACGACCCTGGGCGGCGGTTGTGGCGGATCGAAGTGCAAGCGCGGACTGTGACTGATCAAGTGATCGATGTGACGTGGGAAGAGGTGGGTTCTGATGGCTGATTTAGCTACCGATCTGGAGGCATTAGTCCGTTCAAGCGAGCGGGGTAAGGAGTTCGGGATTACGGCGAATGGTTTCGTGCCGAAACCCCTCGGGAGACTCGTTGACGAGAAGCTCGCGGCCGCTCGGGTCCTCTTCGGAGATGACATCGACCTCACAGCCGGGTCAGCGGTCCGAAAGGTTCTTGAGCTGATGTGTGTCGAGGAACTGAGGTGCTGGGAGCATCTCGACTCCTATTCCGGAAACACGAGTGTTGTCACAGCCGAGGGCAGCTTCCTCAGCGGGCTGGGGGAGGAATTGGGCATTTCTCGGCCGTACCGGCGTGCAGTCGGCACCGTCACCATCTCACTCGCAACCGACTTACCTAGCTCCGATCCTGAGTTGGTGCTCGAGCGCGGCACTCGACTGCTTAGCGGCGGGGGGCACGACTATTTCATCGGGGAACGTGTGGAGCTAGTGAATACCCGTCGTTCCGCGCTGGTCCCCGTTATTGCCTTCGTCCCGGGTCCGGCGCAGAATCTCAATGCTTCGAGTCCTGATCAACTTATTGCGCAGTTCAACCAATACGATCATCGGAGCGACAGAGTCCGTTCCATCGAGTCGAGGCTTGGTGAGCCGATCGTGGAGATTGATCATGGCGAACCAACAACGGGTGGCGAGCTCGTGTGGTCCGATGAGGAATATCGTGATCTCCTTCTGGCCTACCCCCGCAACATCTGGAGCCCGGACGCGATTAGGATCGCTGTCTCGCTTGTTCCCGGCGTACGTCAGGTACTTGTCAAAGACCTCTACGGAGGGCTGGACATCAACCAGTCAATCTTCGGCAATTTCAGTTTTGTTGAGCGACTCTTCTCGCAGGAGAGGTCACTGGCTTCACCGTACTTCTTTACCATCGTCGTGGCGCCGGGGGATGGAGCGATTTGGCTAGGACCGAGCCAGTTGAAAGCTCGCGTTGAGGCAGCTGTCGATGAAATTCGACCCATCGGCATCTTCCCCCGGGTCGAGGAAGCGAGCCAGATTGCTGTGTCGCTGACCTGCGACTTGGCTGTCGAGGGACTTCCTGTGCCTTCGGGCGATCCTGCAGCCGTCAACGAGAGTGAGCAGGCTAAGGCGCTCAAACAGCGCATACTCAACCGAATCCGACGCTACGTCTCAGGGCTGCAAATAGCGGAGGCAGTGCGCTTCGCCGAAGTCTTGTGGGCAATCATGGAGGAGCCCGGCGTCACGAACTGTACCAACCTGCGGCTGCGGCGCTTCCCTGCCAGCGTCGGCTCCACCACTGCTGAGACATTCGATATCGCGGCATGCGGGAGTGACTTGTCAATCGGCGAGTCTGAAGTTGCGGTTCTCGTCGAGGACCTTGATCCACTGCGGATTCTCTGATGACGCGGCTACTCGATGCAGACGTTTTCGCGTCGGCGAAAGCGGCACTTCCTGTGCCCTACAACGGCGGCGTCGGCGGCGATGCGATCGCCATCGTTGACGGGACCCTTGCCGTTACCGCGTCGCATCGCCACCCCACATTGTTGCTCTGCCTTCGTCGACCGCTTGTTGACGAACGCCTTGTCGTCTCTATCGTGGTGGGTGAACAGCGTCACCCAGATGTTGTATTCGGCGCTTATAGCCACGAGGGAACCGCTTTGCCGGCCGTGGCCCCTACTACGACTGCGGATCTCTCGGGACCTTTCACCGTTCATGTAACCGTGAGATATCAGGGCGGCGATGCGGCTTTCTCGGGTACCTCGCCGGAGGAGCCCGCACTGCAATCTCCGGATGTCGAGGAGCTTCTTGAGGGACGTTTAGTCACGGGAGTGCTTGGCAAGCTCGCTGTGATTGGTGCATTAGAGAAACAGCGGCTCATTGCGCAGGCCCGCGAAGTCGCTGCGAGCCGTTCGCTGGATCTTGCTCGGCGCCATTCCCTCGATGTGCTTGGCGTGGAACTCGGAGTTCCCAGGCGGACCGACATCGATGAAGCGGATGACGCTTACCGCGCCCGTCTGGCGATCTTTAGAGCATTCCGGCTTTCGACTCCCGGCGGTTTCGCGAATGCGCTCAATGGTCCTGGAGATCCTGAAGGTGCCAACCGAGGGCTTCCTGCGTTAGCTGGCGTCAAGCACCGGTTTGACATTATTGAGCAGATCAACCCGCTCAGCGTTGCCCTCAAACTCGTTGAGGTCGGCGATGGCTCGTCGCTCAACGACTTTCATAAGAAATTGCGCCGGAACCATCTCGTCGACCTTCTGCATCGGGCGCCAACGCAACTTCCTCCCGCGCGACGGGTTGAATGGGAAGCGGATCGCGCAACTATTCGCTCTGAAGTTATCGTTCCCGCGGGGGATTCCGCTCGATACCTTCATCCGGGTGCGGCTCGTTGTCTCGCTATTGCTGTGCGGTTGATGCGAGGAGTCGGCATTTCGGATCAGATTTCGCTCAACAAAGCTCATGATCCTCAGGCGGGGTCCGAGTTCGAGCTCGGGCTAGGAATCGTCGCAGGGAAGTTGACGCAAGAGCAGCTCAAGACGCTTGTCGAAAGAATTCCCGAAGTCGCACGATCCGAACGTGTCGAGGACCCCAATGTTGCCCTTGCAGCAGATATGCACCCTCGGCCGGTCGAGGACGATCCCCTAGGGGCATGGTTCTTCAATGCGTGTGGATTCGTTACTGTCGTCGAGCATTCCACGAAGGAAGTCCTCTTGTCTCCGTTCCCGATGCATGGATTGAGCATCGAGGGGCCCGGCAGGCTCGACCCCGGCGACTCGGTGAGGCTTCGAGCTCGCTATGTCAGTGCGTCTAGCGGAGGCGTCCACGTTTTGGCGGCACAGGCTCGACAGCGGGTCGAAGGTGCTTTCGCGGTCGGCGAGCAGCTGCGTCTGATGTCGATCGTCGACGGGGCACAACTGACAGAGATCGTCGAGTCAATCGCTGGTGATGCTCCTGATGCTCCTGTTGCTTTCGCGCCCTTGGTCAAGGCCGGAATCGTAGCTAGGGACAGCGCCGCTCAGGCAACGAGCCTCTTAGGCGCGGCGGACCTCGACCTTGCCGTTGCGTTTCTCTGGAAGCGCGAAGAGGTCGTGGGCACACGAGGTGACGACAGCCTTGTGAAACACGTCTCGGAGCTGTCTCGGGTGCTGACCGACGGTGGCTTTTCCTCGGTCGTTGGGTTGTCGAGTGCCTCGAGTGATTCGCTTGTCTTGGTTGCTTCCGTCGCCCAGCTACCTGGGTCGCTTTCGGTCCCTGGCGAACCGCCAGCTGCTGCGTACTGGTGGACAGAGACAGCGATTATCTCGGGTCCACACTCTGTACAGCGACATCCGTGTGGAATATCCGCTGACGGATCTACTTCTGTGCGGGTTCGCGCACGCGCTGAGGGGATCGGTCTCGTCGCTGTCGTTGGCTACCATCGGGTCGGTTTGGCAGATCCCTATGGGGTGCGAATCACCCTCGCGGACCCCGAAGCGCTGCTCACCGCAGAGCAGTACGGCTACGTCATGAACCTGTTGGGGGCGTTTTGCCCCATAGGAATAGAGATCAACACATTCGACCTGCGGCGTGCGCACGTCGACGCGGATGGCGACGGCGAGTCCGAGTGGCTTACTTCTCGCGCCTCCCGCAGTTACCACCAATACCGCCAAGTCCGTTGGTCGCGCCGTTCGGCCGATCGCACACCATAAGGAGAACCTGATGGCCATCGAGATAAACAAAGAAGCAATTTTCGTCGACGGCGTATCGACCGTCGCTATCGCCGATGGGCTAATCGCGGCGGGGATGCAGAACACCGAGGTCATGAACCTCATCGGGCACATGCTCGTGGGCTACGTCGGGGGCAAAGGGAAACCCGCGTTTCGGTTCACCACGGAGGTCGAGGCCACCGATGAGCGCTGCAGGGCTACGTTCGAGCGGTCATTTGAACACACCGATTGGGTAGATGGCGTCAGCCGGGTCCAAGCGGGACTCACCCCTGAGGAACTCGGCTTCAACGCTCGTTTTCATGCCCTTGAGGCCGACCTCGATGGAGTGTCCGAACAATTCTCTGCACTGTCAGGGTGCGTTCGGGCGCTACGAGCCGATTTGGTCGGAGTCGTGGGTGAGCTTGAAGCCAAAATCACTGACATGGATCGTCAGATCCAGGACCTCAAGTCTGGATCCAGCACAGGTAACACCGCGACGATTCGACCGGGCGCGTGGGAGTACCTGGGCAGTGCAAATATCGGAGAACAATCCGTCATCGTTTCCCGGCTTGGAGACGAGATCATGATGTCCGAGGTGCAAAAGGAGATGATCACGGGGGGAAAAGTGTTCAAAGGGGGGTCGGCGACGGTTGTTGCGGGAACAGAGCCATTCCCGGTCGATCCGGGTCGTCTCGGCAGCTTCGTTATAGATACGGATGGGCGCGAAGTTGTCATGCCTGCGGACAGTCTTGTCATCAATGCCGATCGTCTCGCCACATCATCAGGTCGTCCCCTCGCGGTTGAGGATCTCAATCGCTTTACATCCATTGTCGAAGAACGGCTGGGCGGTGTGGCTGGTGAACGTACGGTTGGTTCCGTTCGGGCCAACGGCGACGCCTTGGTCGTCGCCCTCACCGACGGGGTCTCGGAAAGTGAAAGTCTCACCGACGCGGGCCTCGTCAACCTAGTGACGGAACGGGTGTTGGCGGGCGCGAGCGCTTCCGAGAGGGACTCGCTGCGCGACTCTGTATTGCGGGCGGATGTCGCCGATCGTAGCGGAGGCGCGCTTATGTCGAGTGGCGTGGTCGGGCTGGCATCCGTATCGGAGACGGATGCCGATGTTTTAGGCGCGGCAGGCTTCGGGCGGATAGGAACCCTCGCAGGCGCCACAGTCAAAGATGTGATTAATGCCGTGGAAGCTTCCGGCGGTCAACTCGACGAGAGTCGTGTGCGTGCTGCTGTTACGGGAGCCAGAGTGGCCCGCGCTCTCCGCAGTCGTTAGAGCGAAAGGGATTGGCGTCGAATTACACCTTCGTCGAGTTCGTGCGCGACCAAAACTTTTCGTAATGCACGACAAGCTCTGACGAAGGCTGGCCTGAGCGCTCGAAAACGAAAATGACCCTCGCCCGGTAGAAGCCCGGGAAAGGGTCAAGTGGCTCCGACGGGCGTCGATCCCGTGACCTCACGATTTTCAGTCGTGCGCTCTACCAACTGAGCTACAGAGCCGTAAGAGTTTCCTCCTACGCGCAAGAGTTGCCCCTTGCTACAGAAAAAGCCCCTCCTTGCGAAGAGGCTTTCTGTTTTGCGACCCTGACCGGACTTGAACCGGCGACCTCCGCCGTGACAGGGCGGCGCGCTAACCAACTGCGCTACAGGGCCAAGCTATTAAATTCTGTGTGTGTCTGGTGACCCCAACGGGATTCGAACCCGTGCTGCCGCCGTGAAAGGGCGGTGTCCTAGGCCACTAAACGATGGGGCCTCGAAGTCACAGAACTTCTTAGCTACCGAGGGAAAAGCATACGGTGCGTTTCGTGATTTACCAAACTGAGAAGCAAACTATTTTGTATCTCGCGAAACGCTTTTTCCCAACAGGCTTAAATGTACCTGACTCTGAGGCGTTCAGATACTACGTTCATTAAATGGTTGAGACTTTTGGGCCAGGTGTCGTTAGCGCGGGTGCACTTTCCCCGTGTGGCTACGGGCTCTCAACCCACGACCGATAACGCTGAGGGGAATAATGAAGGTCATGCATGCGAGTCGGGGAACCACGGCAACGCGAGCGTTTCGCTCGATAGCGTTCCGCGTCGTTGGTTTTACTGCCGCGCTTAGCCTCGTTGTCGGCGTGAGCGTCGTTGCCGGCACGAGCCAGGCTGCCTTCGCCGATGACTACCCCACCTGGAGCGATGTCACCGAGGCCCGCGATGATGAAGCCGCAACCAAAAAGGTTGTAGAGCGCATCGAGGCGGCACTCGTTCAACTCGAGGCTGACGCTGCAGCTGCCCAGAAAGATGCCGAAGAAAAGGGCAACATCTGGCAAGAGGCCGATACGAAGTACCAGGCCAAGGCAGCCCAGACCGCAACTTTGCAAGAGCAAGCGGATGCCGCAAGCGCCGAAGCTGACGAAGCTGAGACGCGCATCGGTGAGCTTGCGTCGCGGCTCGTGCGTGCCGGTGGTGGCGACGTGACCACTAGCCTTTTGGCCAATTCGCAGGACGCGGATGCGCTGCTCTACAACCTGGGGATGTCGTCGAAGATCTCGCAGCAGACATCCGCTCTATTTGAGCGTGCCGTTCAGGCTCGCAACACAGCGCAGTCGCTGACGGATGCTGCTGAGGTTGCTCGCGCTGAGCTCGAGATCCTCAAGATCGCTGCTGAAGAGGCTTTTGCTGAGGCTCAAGCCGCCGCTCAGGCCGCCGAGGAAGCTCTCGCCGAGCAGCAGGAGCGCAAGATTGAGTTTGACGCTCAACTCGCCGCGCTGACTTCTGCGCGCAAGTCAACTGAAGACAGCTATCTAGAGGGCGTGCGTGAGCGCGAAGCTGCCCGTGCTGCTGCAGCAGCTGCTGCACAGGTTCCGAACTTGGACGCGGGTGAAATCAGTCTGAGCGGTTGGGCTCGCCCCGCCGGCGGATACATCACGTCGGTGTATGGCTACAGCTCGAATTACGGGTCCAAATTCCATAAGGGAACCGATATCGGTGCTGCTTGTGGTGCTGGCATTTACGCGGCGTCGAGCGGAACCGTTGTCTATGCCGGTTATGGCTGGAATGGCGGGTACGGAAACTACATCATCATTGAGCACGCTGGTGGAGTGCGCACCGCGTATGGCCACATCGTCGACGGCGGCATTCAGGTTTCTTCTGGGCAGAGTGTGGCCGTCGGAACGAAGATCGCCAGCGTGGGCTCGACCGGAAACTCCACCGGATGCCACCTTCACTTTGAGGTGCGCCCCAACGGCTGGGATACGACGAACCCGGTGCCGTTCATGGCCGGGCAAGGCATCCAACTCGGCTAAAGCCTCAGAACGCGCTCCCGCTGAGGAAAACCTTGCGAAGCGCGCATTCAACAAAAGGTTGAGACTTTTGGGTCGCATGTTGTTAGTGTGGTCAATGTTATTCGTGTGACTAATGGCCATTAGTCGGCGCTCAATAATGTTTAGGGGAACAATTGAAGGTCATGCATGCGAGTCGGGGGACCGCAGCAAAGCGTACGCTTCGCTCACAATCTTTTCGGGTAATCAGTTTCGTCGCGGCGCTCAGCCTTGTCGTCGGTGTCAGCGTTGTTGCGGGAAGTAGCCAGGCTGCTTTCGCCGATGACTACCCCACGTGGAGCGAAGTCACTGAGGCCCGAAACAACGAAGCGGCGACTCAAAAGGTCGTCGACCGCATCAAGGCCGCACTGATTGAACTCGAAGCTCACGCCGTCGCCACTCAAAAGGATGCCGAAGAAAAAGGCAACATTTGGCAAGAGGCAGACACGAAGTACCAAGCGAAGGCCGCACAGACCGAAACTCTGCAAGAGCAAGCGGATGACGCAAGCGCCGAAGCCGATGACGCTGAGCAGCGCATCGGTGAGCTTGCTGCGCGGCTCGTGCGTGCCGGTGGCGGAGACGTCACCACGAACCTCCTCGCCAACTCGCAGGACGCAGACGCGCTGCTCTACAACCTGGGGATGTCGTCGAAGATCTCGCAGCAGACATCCGCTCTGTTTGATCGTGCCGTTCAAGCTCGTAACACGGCGCAGTCGCTGAGCGATGCTGCCGAAGTGGCTCGCGCCGAACTCGAAGTTCTGAAGATCGCCGCCGAGAAAGCGTTTGAGGAAGCTCAAGCTGCAGCAGCTGCAGCGGAAACCGCAGTAGCTGAGCAGCAGGAACGCAAGGCTGAGTTCGACGCCCAGCTTGCTGCGCTCACTGCCGAGCGCGTAGTAACCGAAGCCGACTACCAGGCTGGCGTCAAGAAACGCGAAGAAGAACGCATCGCCGCCGAGAAGGCAGCTGCTGCGAAGGCTGCTGCTGCCGCCGCGGCTGCTGCTGCTGCAGCCGCTCAGAGCGGTGGCTCTACCGGTGGTGCAAGTTCAGGTTCAGGCTCCTCGAGCGCCAACGGCTGGACTAAGCCCGCTTATGGCTACATCACGTCGGTGTACGGCTACAGCTCGAACTACGGTTCGAGCTTCCACAAGGGAACCGATATCGGTGCCAGTTGTGGCTCACCGATCTACGCCGCATCAAGCGGGACTGTCGTCTATGCCGGTTATGGCTGGAATGGCGGCTACGGCAACTACATCATCATCGAACACGCTGGTGGAGTGCGCACTGCCTACGGTCACATTGTTGCTGGCGGAATCAACGTCTCGTACGGTCAGAGTGTGGCCGTCGGAACGAAGATCGCCAGCGTGGGCTCGACCGGAAACTCCACCGGTTGCCACCTCCACTTTGAGGTTCGTCCCAACGGCTGGGACACTACGAACCCCGTCACATTCATGTCAGGTAAGGGCGTTAGCCTCGGCTAAAGTCTGACCACACGCGTGAGGCAACGAGGTCTCTCGCAGAGGGAGCACGCCATGCACTCAGTCGCCGGACTCGTTGTTGTGATTACGGGCGCTGCCCGCGGAATGGGCGAGATCTATGCGCAGCGCGCTGTCGCTGAGGGTGCTGCGAAAGTAGTGCTGCTCGACGTCGATGCCACGGCTCTGGATGTCGCGGCGGCCGCTCTGCGCGCTGCGGGCGGTTCCGTCAGCAGTTACGTTGTCGATCTCTCGTCCCGCACCGCAATCGAGTCCGTCGCCGACCGTATCCGCGCCGAAGTGGGAACCCCACACGTGCTCATCAACAACGCGGGCATCGTACGCAGCGGTTACTTCTGGGAGCACGACGCTGTTCGCGATATCGAAGCGACCATGCAGATCAATACCCTCGCGGCGATGTACCTCTCGCGCGAACTGCTGCCGGCGATGATCGAGGGTGGAGAGCCAAGCCGCATCCTCAACATTGCGTCGGCGGCCGGAACTCTCTCGAATCCGAACATGAGTGTCTACGCGGCATCCAAGTGGGCGATGATCGGCTGGAGCGATTCGCTGCGCCTTGAACTGACCAAGGCGGGCCACGCGCAGATCGCCGTAACAACGTTCGCGCCCAGCTACATCAGCACCGGGATGTTTGCCGGCGTCCGAGGCCCGCTGTGGACCCCCATCATGACTCCCGAGAAAGCCACCGCCGCAGCGTGGTCGGCGATGCTCCGCGGCAAACCACTGCTCATGAAGCCGTGGACGGTCGGACTCGCTCGCGGGCTCAAAGGGCTGCTGCCGACGCGCGCTTGGGATTTCGTGGCCGGTCGCGTCTTCAAGGTCTATAACTCGATGGACGAGTTCACCGGGCGCTGAGCGAGCCGGGCGCTGAGCCGCCCTACTCGGTTAAACGCCGATGGCGAATGCCTGAGCATCCGCCATCGGGGTGACGCGCGCGATACGTAAGCACCGTGCGCGAGGAGTGCTTGGTGCTGCCTAGTGGCCTTCGGCCTTGAGCTTCTCGAAGCCAGCGAGAACGATCGCCTCAGCTTCTGCGGCGTCGCCCCAACCGTCGATCTTGACCCACTTGCCGGGCTCGAGGTCTTTGTAGTGCTCGAAGAAGTGCTCGATCTCTTTGCGCGTGAACTCAGGCACATCGTTCAGGTCCTGAATGTGCGACCAGCGCGGGTCTTTCGCCTGAACGCAAATGACCTTGGAGTCGATGCCGCCATCGTCGCTCATGTTGAGCACAGCGACCGGGCGAACCGAAATGCCCACACCGGGGAAGGTGGGGGCATCGAGAAGAATCAGGGCGTCTACGGGGTCACCGTCGAGGCCGAGAGTGTTCTCGAAGAAGCCATAGTCGGTGGGGTATGCGAAGGTCGTGAACAGGTAACGGTCAAGAAAAACGCGACCAGTTACGTGGTCAACTTCGTACTTGTTCCGGCTTCCGCGCGGAATCTCAACGACAACGTCGTATGCGGCCATCTAGGTGCTCCTAAGAAAATTATGGGGTTGCTGCAATAACGTTACTGGATGCACTCCGAACGGCGCCCCCGTCTTACGCCCGCAATTGCTGATGTTCGGCGTGCTGTGCGCACTGCGCTTGGCGCGTTACCGGTCTCCGCAGACTCAGCGGCGGGCACTGCGGGCTCAGAACCGCTCGTTCTTGTCGCCCTCAGCGGCGGCCCCGACTCGCTCGCGCTGGCGGCGGCGACGGCCTTCGAAGCGTCCAAGGCCGGCATGCGAGCCGGTGCCGTGATCGTCAATCACAACCTCCAAGACGGGGCTGCGGATGTTGCAGCCGCCGCCGCACAGCAGGCTCGCGACCTCGGGCTCGACCCCGTTGACATCCGCTCGGTACTCGTTGGTGACGCGGGAGGCCCCGAATCTGCCGCCCGTGACGCGCGCTACGCGGCGCTCGCCGCTGCCGCCGCCGAGCACGGCGCCATTCGCGTGCTGCTCGGCCACACCCTCGACGACCAGGCCGAAACCGTGCTGCTGGGCCTCGCCCGCGGCAGCGGAGCGGGCAGCCTCAAAGGCATGGCAATCGACACCGGCCAGTACCTGCGGCCACTGCTGGCTGTGCCGCGAACCACGACCGTTCAGTGCTGCGAAGACTCTGGAATCGTGGCGTGGAATGACCCGCACAACCTCGATACCTCGTACACGCGAGTGCGGGTTCGGCAGACTGTTTTGCCGCTGCTGGAAAGTGAACTGGGGCCCGGCATCCGCGACGCCTTAGTGCGCACGGCCGACCAAGCGCGCGAAGATGCCGAAGCACTCGACCATTTTGCCGAAGAAATGGCCGAAGATTTGGCCGAGATTTCGGAGGCCGGAATCTCGCTGCCGGTGCGCGCGCTTGCGGCCAATCCTGCCGCGCTACGCCAGCGTTTGATTAGGTTGGCGGTGGCTAGCGACTTTCATGTGTCGCTCAGCCGCACCCACACTCTGGAGATCGCGCGCCTTGTCACCGACTGGAAGGGGCAGGGACCGATCGACGTTCCCGGCGTTAGGGTTGAACGACGAGAGAACCTTCTCCACTTTTCGGCCCACAGTGAGGAACGCGATGCAGTTTAGCGATGTCGAAGGAGACCTCAGCGAGGTCCTTCTGACCCAGGAAGAGATCCACGAGAAGATCGCCGTGATGGCGCGTCAGATCGAGATCGACTACGCCGGCGAGAAGGTGCTGCTGGTTGGCGTGCTTCGCGGTGCCGTCATGGTGATGGCCGACCTGGCTCGCGAATTGGCTCTGCCCATCGAGATGGACTGGATGGCCGTCTCCTCGTACGGCGCCGGCACGCAGTCCTCGGGTGTCGTTCGCATCCTCAAAGACCTCGACAGCGACCTCGAGGGCCGCAAGGTTCTTATCGTCGAAGACATCATCGACTCGGGCCTTACGCTCTCGTGGTTGCTCGGCAACCTCCGCAGCCGCGGCGCTGCCTCGGTAGAGATCTGCACCCTGCTGCGTAAGCCGGATGCCGCCAAGGTCGAAGTTGACGTCAAGTACGTAGGCTTCGACATCCCGAACGCCTTCGTGGTGGGGTACGGCCTCGACTTTGCCGAGAAGTACCGCAACCTTCGCGGAATCGCAGTGCTCGCTCCCCACGTGTACGCGTAGGGCCGGCTGAATGCGGGCGAAGGCAGCAATTGATCAGGCGTCCGACGAGATCGTTGGGCTGTTCGAGAATCGGGTAGCCGAGCAGAAGGCTCCAGCATCATTCTTCGCGGTCTTTGGACCCGATGGCATCGGGTTGGAGGGCGGCTACGGCGAGAAGGTTCTCGGCGAGGGCAACGCTCCCGACCGCGACACGGTGTTCCGTATCGCGTCGTGCACCAAGAGCTTCACTTGCACGATGTTGCTGATGCTGCGCGACCGCGGCCAGCTCACCCTTGATGCGCCGATCACTGACTTTGTTCCGACGTTCACTCCGCTTGAGCCAGCGGCTGCTCCCGTGACGCCCAGCATCCGTCAGCTCATGACGATGTCGGCGGGGTTCCCGACCGATAACCCGTGGGGCGACCGCGTGGAGGAAATGACGCGGGCCGAACTCGACGAGTTCATGGCGACGGGCATCCGCTATTCCAGCTTGCCCGGCACTCGCTTTGAGTACTCGAACCTCGGCTACGCCCTGCTCGGTGAAGTCATTGCCGAGATCACGGGGCGCCCGTACATCGAGGCGATCGCGGCCGAAATTCTCGCGCCGCTCGGTCTCACCTCGACGACCTTTGCCGAAGACCCGGATGCCGATACCGCCCGCGGTTACCGGCTCGCGAATGGGCAGTGGCAGGTTCAGCCGTTCACCGGACCCGGAGTCTTCTCCTCCATGGGTGGTTTGTTTTCCAGCGCGACCGACCTAGTTCGCTGGTCGCTGTGGCTCGCCGGTGCCCTCGATCCCGAAGACGCCTCCGACGGACCGCTGTCTGCGGCCAGTCGCCGCGAACTTCAGCAGATTCAGCGTGCCGTGCCGACGGGCCTGTCGAAAACCGCCGAGTTCTCGGAGCCGACAGCGCACGGGTACGGCTACGGGCTGTTCATCGATGAGGGCACGACGAAGATCGTGTCGCACTCAGGCGGCTACCCGGGCGTGAGCGCCCATATGCGCTGGCATGCGCCAACCGGGCTCGGCATCGTGGCGTTCGAGAATGGCACGTTTGCGGCATCCTCGATCCCGGCAACTCAGGCTTTGCAGGCTGCGTTGAATGCGTACGGCGAGCTGACGACGCCAGCTCCGGCCTGGCCCGAAACTCTGGCCGCTCGCGACGTGTTCGATGGGCTCATTCGCGAGTGGGATACCCCGACCGCGAATGCGCTTGCGGCAGTAAACCTCGCGCTCGATGTTCCGTGGGAAGAGCGCATCGCTGGCATTGCGAAAGCGATTGCTGAGGTGGGGCCGCTCACCGGTGCGCCGCTCACTGAATTGCCCCGCACCCTCAGCGACACCCCTGCCGTGGCCAACTGGACGATCGATGGCGAACGCGGTCGCATCAAGTGCCACATCTTGATGAGCCCCGAACTGCCACCCCGCGTGCAGACCTTCGCAGTCACCACCGAAACCGACTAACCGCCGAGACCTCGCGCGGACCGCATTACGCCGAGGGCAAACATGCAGTGGTCTTGCAGCGCGATAACGGTAACCTTGCAGCACGTTTCTTCAGAGAGAGGCACTGGGTCGCCCGACCCGGAACATCATGGATTTTAAGCGCATCTTCCGCGGCCCCATTCCGTACATCATCATCGGTATCGCCGCCGTCTCCATCGCCGCGAGCCTTCTCCTCGGCGAGGGCTACAAAGAGATCACCACGCAAGAGGGTCTCGACCTTCTTCAGGGATCGACGGTGTCCTCCGCCACGATCATCGACGGCGAGCAGCGCGTCGACCTCGAGCTTTCCAAAGCCGACGGCGACAACGGCACGAAGGTGCAGTTCTACTACGTAGCGCCCCGGGGCACCGAGATCGTCTCGGCGATCAACGGTGCTGACGTCTCCGAGTTCAACGACCAAGTTCCTCAAGAGAACTTCTTCGTCTCCTTCCTCTCGATCATGCTGCCGTTCCTCATCATCGGCATCATCTTCTTCTTCATCTTCAGCCGCATGCAGGGTGGCGGCGGCAAGGTCATGCAGTTCGGCAAGTCGAAGGCCAAGCTCGTCGGTAAAGACAGCCCGCAGGCCACTTTTGCGGATGTCGCTGGTGCTGACGAGGCCATCGAAGAACTCGAAGAAATCAAAGACTTCCTGAAGGAACCGGCCAAGTTCTTGGCTGTTGGCGCCCGCATTCCGAAGGGCGTACTGCTGTACGGCCCTCCCGGAACCGGTAAGACCCTGCTGGCCAAGGCCACCGCGGGGGAAGCTGGCGTGCCGTTCTACACAATCTCTGGTTCTGACTTCGTTGAAATGTTCGTGGGTGTCGGTGCAAGCCGTGTTCGTGACCTCTTCGAACAGGCCAAACAGAATGCTCCCGCAATCATCTTCATCGACGAGATCGATGCTGTCGGTCGTCACCGTGGTGCCGGAATCGGTGGCGGCAACGATGAGCGCGAGCAGACTCTCAACCAGTTGCTGGTTGAGATGGATGGCTTCGACGTGAACGCCAACGTGATCCTCATCGCTGCAACGAACCGTCCGGACGTACTCGACCCCGCGCTTCTGCGCCCCGGTCGTTTCGACCGCCAGATCGGTGTGGATGCTCCCGACAAGATCGGCCGCAAACAGATTCTCGAAGTGCACGCCAAGGGCAAGCCCATGGCCGAGGGCGTTGACCTCGAAGTGCTCGCTCGTAAGACGCCAGGCTTCACCGGTGCTGACCTCGCGAACGTGCTCAACGAAGCAGCCTTGCTGACTGCGCGCTCCAACGCGCAGCTCATCGACAACCGTGCCCTCGACGAGGCAGTTGACCGTGTCATGGCTGGCCCTCAGCGTCGTTCGCGACTCATGAACGACAAAGAGAAGCTCGTCACGGCGTACCACGAGGGTGGTCACGCGGTTGCTGCCGCCTCGATGCGCAACACCGACCCCGTCACGAAGATCACCATTCTTCCTCGCGGCCGTGCCCTCGGCTACACGATGGTCATGCCGCTCGAAGACAAGTACTCCGTCTCGCGTAACGAGTTGCTCGATCAGCTCGCCTACGCGATGGGTGGCCGGGTTGCGGAAGAAATCGTGTTCCACGACCCGACGACCGGTGCATCCAACGACATTGAGAAGGCCACGTCAATTGCTCGCCGTATGGTCACCGAATACGGCATGAGTGCCCGAGTCGGTTCCGTGAAGCTGGGCAGTGCATCGAGTGAACCCTTCATGGGTCGCGACATGAGTTCGAGCCGCGAATACTCCGACGAGCTCGCCAAGATCATTGACGAAGAAGTTCGCCTGCTGATCGAGAAAGCTCACGACGAGGCATGGCAGATGCTCAACGAGAACCGCAAGGTGCTCGACAAGATCGCGCTTGAGCTGATGGAGAAAGAGACTCTCGACCACGTCGAGCTGGACAAGATCTTCAAGGGAATCGCCAAGCTTCCCGAGCGCCCCCAGTGGCTCTCGAGTGACGCGCGTCCGGTGTCGCAGTTGCCTCCCATCAAGGTCCCCAAGAAGAAGGTGGCGAAGGCTGACGCTAGCGACAGCGACGAAAGCACCCCCTCGAAGCCGGCACGCACCCCACGGCCACGTAAGTCGCCCGGGGTAGCAACGGCCTAGGGACACCATGTCGATCGACCTCGCACGCATTGAAGCTGCGGTAGCCGAGATTTTGGCTGCAGTCGGCGAAGACCCTGCCCGGGCAGGCCTCACCGCCACCCCGCGAAGGGTCGCCGAGGCGTACTCCGAGTTCTTTGCGGGCAACGCGATCGACCCGCTTGTGCACCTCTCCGACAGCATCGAGTTCACTGCCAAGGCAGACCAGACCGGCGAATTGGTGCTCGTGCGCGACATCGAGTTCCGGTCAATGTGCGAACACCACTTGTTGCCGTTTCTGGGCGTCGCGCATGTCGCCTACGTTCCGGATGAACGAATCATCGGGTTGGGCAATATCGCTCGGGTCGTGGAGACCATTGCCGCGCGTGCCCAACTGCAAGAGCGGTTAACCGAGGAGATCACTGACGCGATCAACGAGGGCTTGTCGCCGCGGGGTGTGCTGGTCGTGATCGACGCTGTTCACGGTTGTGTGTCTGCTCGCGGACCACGCCAAACGGCAAGCTCCACGGTCACGTTGGCCTCTCGCGGTGTGCTCAGCGATCCCGTGGAGCGCGCAGAAGTGATGGCGCTCATCGGCCGAGGTGGCGATGCGTAGAAACCCTCGCGTGGCGGTTCCCCAAGTTATGGGCATCCTGAATGTCACGCCTGATTCTTTTAGCGACGGCGGCCAGTTCGAACACGTTGACGCCGCAATCGCGCGTGGCATCGAACTGCGCAATCAGGGCGCGGATGTCGTCGATGTCGGCGGCGAATCGACTCGCCCTGGTGCGGAGCGGGTGTCTGCCGCGGCGGAACAGCAGCGCGTAATCCCGGTGATCAAGGCCCTCACGGCTGAAGGCGTGACCGTGAGCGTTGACACCATGAATGCCGAGACTGCACTGGCCGCGGCGACAGCGGGAGCATCCATTATCAACGATGTTTCCGGTGGGCTTGCTGACCCGGAAATGTACCGCACGGTTGCCGAAACGGATCTGCTTTATATCGCGATGCACTGGCGGGGGCACAGCACCACGATGGGGCAACTCGCGCACTATGACGATGTCGTCGCGGATGTGCGCAGCGAGCTAAAGGCTCGACTGGCCGAGATGATGGTGTGGGGAGTGAAGCCCACACGGGTCGTGCTCGATCCGGGTCTCGGTTTTGCGAAAGACGCGCGCCACAACTGGGCGCTGCTAGCGCGCATCGACGAGATTGCATCACTCGGGCATCCGGTGCTCATTGGGGCATCACGCAAGCGCTTTCTCGCCAAAATGCTCCCCGCCGATGCGCCACCGGCCGACCGCGATCTTGCTACCGCGGTAATCAGCAACGTTGCCGCCGAAGCGGGGATGTGGGCCGTGCGCGTGCACGATGTCCCGTCAACGCAGGTGGCTCTTTCCGTCTATCGAGCGATGCAGAAGGGCAAGAAACGATGAATCCCGCACTGGACGAAATCACTCTCACCGGCCTGCGCGCCACGGCCTTCCATGGCGTCTTCGACCACGAACGTCGTGACGGCCAAGTCTTCGTGATTGACGCGACCGTGTATCTCGACTTCGCAGCTGCTGCGCGCACCGACGACCTCGACCGCACGATTCACTACGGTGTCTTGGCCGAAGAGATCGTCGCCGCCGTCGAGAGCAATCCCGTTGATCTCATCGAGACGGTTGCTGAACGCATCGCCGCCGTGGTGCTCGCGCATGAGGCCGCAGTGAGCACCAAGATCACGCTGCACAAACCAGAAGCGCCCATCACGGTGCCGTTCACTGATGTCTCGGTCACGATAACGCGCCAGCGTGCAGCTCGCGCCCAGACCGCCGGCTTCAGCGCAGAACCGCAGCCACTGCGATGATGCGCCAGCAACGACTCCACGTCGAGTTGCCGGTGATGCTTGCCATTGGCAGCAATCTGGGCGACCGCGAAACTACTCTGCGCGATGCGGTGCACGCCATCAACCGCATCGACGGTGTGACCGTGGATGCCGCCTCCAGCATTGTGCAGACGCCGGCTCTGAAACTCTCGGGCATCGACCACTCTGCGCCCGCGTATCTCAATGCGGTGGTGTTAGCGCGCAGTTCGCTTGAGCCCCACGCCCTCCTCGCCGAACTGCAGCACGTCGAAGCCGCGCATGGCCGTGTGCGCGATGAACGCTGGGGCGACCGCACCCTCGATATCGACATCATTTCTTTCGCGCACCTGCAGGTGGATGACGAACTGTTGACGATTCCGCATCCGCGGGCCGCCGAACGATCGTTCGTGCTTGTGCCGCTGCTTCAGCTTGACCCGCACGCGCAGCTCGCCGGAATCGGAAGCGCGGCAGACGCCCTCGCGGGCATCGAGAACGACGCCACCGAGTTTGAGGCAGCGCCCCTGTGGTAGCCCGCACGTCAGCCGTGCACTTGGTGACCATAGCCGCGGCGGGAGCCGTCGTCGGCTGGTTGCTCGAAGTCGTGCTCACCGCATCCGGAAATCCGATTGTGACCCCCTCGGTCGCGTTGGCGGTCTCGCTGTTCTTGATCGCCGTGATCGTGGTCGTGCTGGCAGTACCGATCTACCGCTCATCACGCGGACTGCGTAAAGAACGTGTGAATCCCTTCTTCGCGCTGCGTGTTGTCGTGCTCGCGAAAGCATCGAGCTTCGCCGGGGCTCTGCTCGGGGGAACCGCCCTCGGCATCGCGGTCTACCTGCTGAGTCGCACCGTTTCTCCCGAAACTGGCGCCATCGCCACGAGCTTTGTCGTTTCGGCTGGCGCGATAGTGTTGCTGATCGCAGGATTGGTTGCCGAATATTTGTGCACCATCCCGCCAGATGATGACGACCCGTCATTGCGGAACCCGATGGACCCCCAAGGAGCAGCGTGACCGAGCGACTCGATCTCCCCGGCGCCGAGTGGCGCGGCGTCTCCCGCAAGTACACGATCGTGGAAGCGGTCGGGTTGCTGATTACGGGCATCGTGCTGACCGTCGCCACCTCGATCCCCACCGTCCTGACCGGGATTCAGTGGCTTGCCGTGATTCCCGTTTCGCTTGGCATCATCTTCATCATCAACATCGCGCTCACACCGCGACGCGTGCGGGCAATCGGGTACATGCTGCGCGAAGATGACCTAGTCTTTCGGCGCGGACTGATGTTCCGCCGCGTGGTTGCTGTGCCCTACGGCCGCATGCAGCTCGTCGACATCAACCGCGGACCCCTCGATCGCGCCGTTGGCCTCAGCGAACTCAAGTTCGTGACGGCAGCGGCATCCACCGGGGTTGTCATCCCCGGCCTGCCCGAGCAGGACGCTGAGGAGTTGAGAGACAGGCTCGTCGCCCTGGCTGAAAGCCGCAGGGCCGGACTGTGAGCGACCCGCGCGATCCCTTCGACCCCGGCGAGCCCGGCGTCCCTCTGGAGCCAGGCGTCCCTCTGGAGCCAGGCGAACCGCTCGGCCCCGTTGAGCTGAACGTGCCCGAGAGCGCCCGTCGCCTCGCCGATGGCGAATGGCATCGCCTGCACCCGGCCACTCCGTTCTTGCGCGGTGGCATCGCCTTCGTGGCCATTATCGGTGTCATCGTCGTGAACGCTCGCGATGTCTTTCTCGACGTCATTTTTGGTGGCGGCAGCCGTGAGCTGCGGTTCTTTGAACGTTTTGCCGAGTCCAGCCTCCTCATCTTGGCCATCCTCGCCGTAGTCGTCATCTTGCTTCTGAGCGTTGGCGGCTTCTATCTGTCGTGGCGGATGCACACCTTCCGCATCACCGATGAGCTTGTGGAGGTGCGCAGCGGCATCCTCTTCCGCACCAACCGTCGCGGTCGACTCGACCGCATCCAGGGCATCAATATTTCGCGGCCGTTCTTGGCCCGCCTGTTCGGCGCAGCCAAACTTGAAGTGAATGTGGCCGGTCAAGACGCGAACGTTGAGTTGGCCTATCTGGGGTCCAAGGGCGCGGATGATTTACGCCTCGCGATACTGCAGCTTGCCTCGGGCACGCGAGCGGCCGAAGCGGCCGCAATTGCAGGACCAGCCGCACTCCCCGGCGTCGGTGGCCTCGTCGAATCCCGGGTCAACGAACTTCTGGCCCCCGAGCTCGACCCGAACACGGCACCGCCCGAGTCGATCGTGCGCATCGGCATTCCGCGGCTCATCGGTTCGCTTCTGCTGAGCGGACCGACAGTCTTCGCGATTCTGGCGGCTATCGGCATCATCACCACTGTTATCACCACGGGCGATGTCGGCTGGATCTTCATTATTCTTCCCGGTTTTCTGGGGCTCGCCGGTTACCTCGGATCGCGGCTCACGCGGTCGTTGCGATATTCCATCGCGTCGACTGCAGACGGCATCCGAGTTGGGTACGGCCTCCTCTCGACTACCAACGAGACGCTGCCACCCGGCCGCATTCACGCCGTTGAAGTCTCGCAGCCACTGATGTGGCGCCCCGCCGGCTGGTGGGAAATCAAGATCAACACCGCCTCGCAAGCGGCAAGCTCAAGCAGCGCAACCGCGAAAACCACACTGCTCCCGGTCGGAGATATGGCCGACGTGCACCGCGTGCTGCAACTCATTCTGCCGAGCCTCGCTGACGCCAAGTCGCGTGAACTGCTCGAGTGCGGGCTCGCCGCTGGAGCCCACGACGACGACTACGTCACCTCGCCCAAGCGGGCGGCCTGGTTGCGCTGGTTCTCTTGGCGCCGCAACGGTTTCGTACTGATTTCGGATGCCGTAGCGCTGCGCAAGGGAGCCATCTGGCGTTCCCTCGTGCTTGTGCCGCAAGCCCGCATGCAGAGCGTCAGCATGAATGAGGGTCCGCTGCTGCGCCGGATGGGGCTCGCCGAGTTGCGGATTCACACGGTCGCTGGGCCGATTTCGGCCACCATCGGTGCGCTCGACCGCGACGATGTTGTGCGCTTCTTCGATGAGGTTGAGCACGCAGCCGTGCATGCCGCTGGAGTAGACACGAGTCATCGCTGGCGCAGTACCGGTGCGAACACCGAGTCCCCGGCACCAACAACCCCTGAGGGACAGGCGTAATGGCGCAGGCGGCGGGCCGGCTCGGAATCGGCATCATTGGCGCGGGCAAAGTCGGCCCCATTCTTGGCGCAGCGCTCGCGGGCGCTGGCCACGCGATTGTGGGCATCGCCGCGACGTCTGAGCGCAACCTTGAGCGCGCTAGCGCGATCCTCCCCGACGTTCCGGTGCTCGATATCCCCACTCTTGTGGAACGCAGCGAGCTCGTGATTCTGGCGATTCCTGAGGCCGAGATCGAGTCCTTTGCGAAGGGTCTCGCCGATGCTGGAGTGTGGCAGCCGGGGCAACTTGTGCTGCACACCGCGCCTGGGCTCGGCTATCAGGCCTTGGCGTCGGTGCTGGCAGTGGGAGCGATTCCCCTGGCGCTGCATCCGGCCATGGTTTTCACGGGAACGAGTCTCGATCTCACGCGCTTGCACGAAGCGTATTGCGCTGTCAGCGCGCCAACCCCGGTGTTGCCGATCGCGCAAGCGCTTGTCGTGGAGATGGGTGCCGAGCCGATTGTGATCGCTGAAAACGAGCGAGCTTCGTGGGCAGAAGCGGTGAGTACCGCCACCAGCTTCTCAGCAGCGATTGTCGGCCAATCCTTAGATTTGCTCGGCAGTGTTGGGGTGGATGACCCCGCTCGCGTCTTAGGGCCGCTGCTGCGTTCCTCGGTCGAGAGTGCGCTCACTCGCGCAACTGCGACTAGCATCGATGTTTCCTTGCTCGACCCCGAGCCGAGGCCCCATTCACAGGAGGACCCCTCGTGAGTTCACACCCCCGCCCGCAAGTTATTGAGACCGTCGCCGGAATGCGCGACGTAGTAGCGCACGAGCGTGCCGCCGGCCGCAGCATTGCTCTGACGCCGACGTTGGGTGCCCTCCACCAGGGTCATCTCGCTCACGTTGAGCGTGCCGCAGAGCTCGCTGACGTGCGCATTGTGTCGATCTTTGTGAACCCCACCCAGTTCGGTGCCGATGAAGATCTCGACAAGTATCCGCGCACCATGGATGCAGACCTCGACCTGCTCGGCGAACTGGGGGTGCCCTATGTCTTCGCCCCCAGCGTGGAGGAGATGTACCCGAAGGGGCCGTCTGCTCCCACTACGACCATTTCTGCCGGTCAGATCGGCGCGATGTTTGAGGGCAAGAGTCGCGCCGGCCACTTCGATGGAGTGCTCACGGTGGTCGCCAAGCTGCTCGCGATTACGACTCCCCAGTTCGTGACCTTCGGCCAGAAGGATGCCCAGCAGCTCTTTCTCGTTCGCCGTATGATCACCGACCTGAACATCCCGGTTCAGTTGGAAATCATCGAAACTGTGCGCGAAGAAGATGGCCTCGCGCTGTCGAGCCGTAACCAGTTCTTGGATGCCAGCCAGCGCCACGCAGCCGTCATTCTGTCGACGGCGTTGAAGGCTGCAAGCTCGGCCGCCGATAGCGGCCTCGATGCCGTCATCGCCGCAGCGCAGGGAGCTCTCATGGGGGAGTCCGGGGTCGAACTCGACTACTTCACGATTGTCGACACTGAGACCTTCATGCCGGTGCCCGATGGCTACCGTGGTCCGGCCAGCGCACTCATCGCAGCGCGGGTGGGAGACACCCGCTTGATCGACAACTGGACCCTTTACGTCGGCTAGTTTTCGCCTGCAATTTGGGGCGCTACAGCGTGGCGTTATCCCGGCTACGATTGAGGGCGTGAATGACGCCGCTAACACTCCAGACCCTACCGAGGCCGAAGTTTCTGAACAGAAAGCTGTTCGGTTAGAGAAGCGTCAGCGACTCATCGATTCGGGCGCTGAGGCGTACCCGGTTGGGGTTGCCATCACCACGAGCATTCCGGCGGTTCGCGAGAAGTATCCGTCGCTTGAAGCGGATGACACCACGGGCGATGTTGTCGGCCTTGCTGGTCGCATCGTGCACCTCCGCAACACCGGCAAGCTGTGCTTTGCGTCGTTGCAGTCGGGCGACGGCCAGCGCATCCAGGTCATGGTTTCTCTCGGCGAAGTGGGCGACGAGTCGCTCGCTCTCTGGAAAGAACTTGTTGACCTCGGCGACCACCTCTTCGTGAGCGGCGAGATCATCTCGAGCCGTCGCGGTGAGCTGTCGGTCATGGTCAAGGAATGGAAGATCGCCGCCAAGGCCGTCTTGCCCCTCCCGAACCTCCACAAAGACTTGAGCGACGAACAGCGCGTTCGTAGCCGCTACCTCGACCTCATTGTTCGCGAACAGGCCCGCTTCACGGTGCGTGCCCGCGCCAAGGTCAACTCGAGCCTGCGCGCAACGTTCGCCGCGCACGACTACCTCGAAGTCGAAACGCCGATGCTGCAGACGATGCACGGTGGGGCATCCGCTCGTCCGTTCATCACGAACTCGAACGCGTTCGACACCGACCTCTACCTGCGTATCGCGCCGGAACTGTTCTTGAAGCGTGCCGTCGTCGGTGGCATTGAGCGCGTGTTTGAGATCAACCGCAACTTCCGCAACGAGGGCGCGGACTCCACGCACTCGCCCGAGTTCGCCATGGTCGAGGCCTACCAGGCCTACGGCGATTACAACCAAATGGCCGACCTCACGCAGGAGCTTGTTCAGAACTCGGCGGTTGCCGTCACCGGTTCCACGCTCGTTACGCTTTCCGATGGCACCGAGTACGACCTCGGCGGCGATTGGGCGCGCATCTCCATGTACGACTCTCTCAACGAGACAGCCGGGCTCAGCATTACCCCACAGACGCCCGCCGCCGAGCTAAAGGTGCTGGCGGATGCCGTCGACATCGAGGTCACGCAGCCCACCCACGGCAAGTACGTTGAAGAGCTGTGGGAGCACTACGTGAAGCCGGGCCTCGACCGCCCCACGTTCGTCATGGATTTCCCCGTCGACACGAGCCCGCTCGTGCGCGACCACCGCACCATCGAAGGTGTTGTGGAGAAGTGGGACCTCTACATTCGTGGGTTCGAACTGGCCACCGGCTACTCCGAACTCGTCGACCCGGTTATCCAGCGTGAACGCTTCGTTGAGCAAGCACTCTTGGCTAGCCAAGGCGACGTCGAAGCGATGCGACTCGACGAAGACTTCATCCGCGCCCTCGAGCACGGCATGCCGCCGAGCGGTGGAATCGGTGTTGGCGTCGACCGTTTGCTGATGGCCATCACTGGTCTCGGCATCCGCGAAACCATCCTTTTTCCGTTGGTTAAGTAAGTACGGCAATGACTGATCCTGTTCCCGGCGAGACTTCGGACGCCTCTGAGGCGCCAAAGAAGTCGACGATCACCCCGATGCGCATCGCGCTGTGGGTGCTCGTGGCGGGCGCAGGGCTCTTCATGGTGCTTACCGGCCTCGTCGGCGTACTCGTAAAGGCTCAGTAGTGGATCGTAAATCTTCACGGCTCATCATGACTGTGACTCTCGTGGGACTTGTGGTTCTCATCGCTATTGTCACCTTCGTGAACGGTTAGGCTAGAGAGGTGCCTCAAGAATATTGGTCGAACGCCCTCTTCTCCGTCATCCCGACGATTGCTATTGGCGCCATTTTCTGGATCGTCATGTCGGCCATTATTCGTTCTGACCGCACCGAACGTGACAGCTACGCCAAGATCGAAGCCGAAGAGCGCGCCAAAGTAGCCGCTCAGGCAACGACAACCCCTTCGGCGTAAACCTCAGCGGCTGACCGCAGGGGTTCTCTGCGTCGGACGGAAGAGGCCCCTGAGTCCGCGAGAAGAAGTTCTGCGTCCGCGAGAAGAAACTCTGCTTTAGGCTGAGCCGCGCAGCTTGATTTCGGTCGGCAGAATGCGACCGGGAGACTCGGGCGTGATGCCGTTCACAAGCTCCAACACCATGGATGCCGCTTCGCGCCCCAGGAGGTCGGCTGGCTGGCGCACCGTCGTGAGTTGGGGCTGGCACCGCATCGCCCAGTCGCTGTCGTCGAAGCCGACAATGCCGATGTCGCCTGGCACTGAGCGCCCGCGTTCGCGCAGCACATCCATGGCGCCAGCAGCGAGAGCATCGGATGCCGCGAAAACTCCGTCGATATCGCCGGCGCGGTCGAGGAGGGCTTTCATTCCCTCAACGCCACTGGTGCGCGAGTAG
Source organism: Salinibacterium sp. SWN167 (assembly GCF_015864665.1). Classification (GTDB taxonomy): domain Bacteria; phylum Actinomycetota; class Actinomycetes; order Actinomycetales; family Microbacteriaceae; genus Rhodoglobus. Next base: position 665,536 of record NZ_JADYWU010000001.1, read on the forward strand.
AGCGGAAAATCGACAACCAGATTCTCGTCGAACTGGTCGCCCAGGGCATCCCGAAAGCCGGCTAGTCGTTCGCTACCGGAGTCGCGGTCGAGGGCTGCGGCAATCATGCCGATTTTCTTGCGGCCGGTGGAGAGCAGTTCGCGAGTGATGTCGCGGGCGGCACCGCGGTTGTCGATGCCGACGTAGGGCATTTCTGGTGCGCTCATGGGGTGGCCGACGAAGACGGCGGGGAGGCCGATGTGGGCGATGGCGTCGGCGATGGGGTCGTGTTCGCGGGCGGAGACGATGACGGCGCCGTCGACGAAGCCACCGCGCAGGTAGTCAGCAATGCGGGCGCTGTCGCGGTCGGAGCCGATGATGAGGCAAACGAGTTGGTAGTCGTCTTCAGAGAGACGATCGTTGGTGCCGAGAAGAATCGCGCCGATGTTGGGATCTTCGAGAAAGACGGAGTGGGGCTCATGCACGATGAGCGCAATTGCTTTGGAACGCTGGGTGGCAAGGTTGCGGGCCGCCATATTGCGAACGTAGCCGACCTTGGCGATGGCTTTCTCGATGGCCTCTCGCGCGGAGTCAGAAACGTAAGGTTCGCCGTTGAGCATGCGGGAGACGGTGCCACGGGAGACGTTGGCCTCGGCCGCGACGTCGAAGATTGTCGCGCGGCGTGGTCGTGCCCCAGGTGTTGCCATAACCCCATGCTAGCGCTCTCACGGGTGCGGCACTGGCCCCGTTTCGCGGGACTGTTCACGCTCACAGACACGCCGACCGCTTGACACAACGAATAAGGCTCGCTTAGTGTGTGAACGCTCCCAGAGATTGTCGCCAATTTTTGTGGGTGAGGTTCTGTGCACGTTCACAGAACTCGGACAATTGTGAGTAGAACTGCTGACCCAGCAGCTGCACCCATCGCCAAAGGAGGCACGCGTGACCATACCCCGCGCAGATCGCGTCGCGAGCTGGTCACCCGAATCCCTCGTGCTCGGTTGTGACTACAACCCCGAGCAGTGGTCCGAAGAAGTGTGGCAGCACGACGTCGCCCTCATGCAGCAGGCTGGGGTCACCCTCGTCGCGATCAACATCTTCGGCTGGGCCGAGATTGAGCCGCGAGCGGGAGAGTACAACTTCACTCGCCTCGACGCGATCATGGATCTGCTGCACTCTGCCGGCATCCGGGTGAACCTGGGCACTGGCACCTCATCGCCGCCCGCGTGGCTTACGACGGCGCACCCCGATATTCTGCCCACCGCCGCCGATGGCACCCGTCGCTGGCAGGGCGGCCGCCAAGGGTGGTGCCCGAGTTCTCCCGAGTTCCGTACTGCGGCACTCGGTCTCGTTGCGAAGGTCGCCGAGCGCTACAGCGACCACCCTGCGCTCGCGATGTGGCACGTCTCGAACGAACTCGGATGCCACAACGCGCACTGCTACTGCGACACTTCTGCTGCCGCGTTCCGCGTCTGGTTGCAGTCGCGCTACGACACCATCGATGGGCTCAACGCCGCCTGGGGCACGACCTTCTGGAGCCAGCGCTACAGCGACTGGAACGAAGTGTTGCCGCCCCGCGCCACGCTCTCGTCGGCGAACCCTGCGCAACGCCTCGACTTCAACCGCTTCAGCTCCGACGAGCTCCTCGGCTACTACAAGGCCGAGGCGACACTGCTGCGCTCGCAGAGCAGCATCCCGGTGACCACGAACTTCATGGTGACCGCGCACATCCGCAGCCAAAACTACTGGCAGTGGGCGAGCGAAATGGATGTCATCGCTAACGATCACTACCTCGATCACCGGCTGCCGCATCCGAACAATGAACTCTCGTTTGCTGCCGACCTCACTCGTGGGCTCGCCCAGGGCGAGCCGTGGATGCTCATGGAGCAGGCCAGCAGCGCGGTGAGCTGGCAGCCATACAACTTGGCGAAGCAGCCGGGTGAAATGCTTCGCAACACGTTGACGCACGTTGCTCGGGGAGCAGACACCGTCTGCTTTTTCCAGTGGCGAGCGTCACGACAAGGCGCCGAGAAATTTCATTCGGCTCTGCTCCCTCACGCTGGTACTGACACTGCTGTGTGGCGCGAGACCCTCGACCTGGGTGAGAAACTCCACTCCCTCGAGACTCTCGCGGGCACTCGGGTCGAGGCGTCCGTTGCCCTCGTCTTCAGCTGGGAATCCTGGTGGGCGGCCGAGGGCGACTCGCAGCCATCGTCTGCCGTGCGCTACCTCGAGCAGGTTCACGCGGCGTACAACGCTGCTAGCGCGAACGGCGTCACGGTCGACATCGTCGCCCCGGGTGCTGCGCTCGACGCCTACAAGCTCGTCATTGTTCCTAGCCTCTACCTCGTCGACGACGCGAGTGCGGCCGTCATCAGCGATTACGTTGCGGGCGGTGGCAACGCCGTTGTTACGTTCTTCTCCGGCATCGTGGACGAAACCGACGGCATCCGCCTCGATGCCACTGGCGATACCCCTCCCGGTGCCTTCAGCCACGTGCTTGGCGCCTGGACCGAACAGTTCATGCCTGTGAAGCCCGAAACGCGCCTCATGCTGAACGACGGCGGTAACGCGAGCATCTGGGCCGAGCACGTCCGCCCCACCACAGCGGATGTCGTTGCCGAGTTCGCGTCCGGCCCCATTCCTGGTGGCCCGGCCATCACTCGCAACCGTTTCGGTTCGGGAACTGCGTGGTACGTGGCTACCGCGCTCGACGCCCCGAGCTTTGCCGACCTGATGGGCCGCGCACTCAACGAGGCCGGTGTCGAACAACTCGAACTCCCCGCCGGCGTCGAAGTGGTGACGCGATCAAACGCCACCGACCGCTTCCGTTTTGTGATTAACCACAGCGCGCATGAGATTTCTTTCCCCGCCGACGGCGCAGAATTGTTGACGGAAACTGCAGTCACAGGTTCGGTGGCTGTTCCCGCTGGTGGCGTTCGCGTCATCCGCCTGACTGTCGAAGAAGGAGCAACGCGATGACTACAGACATTGCCACGCCCGCCACACCAAAAAAGGCGGTGACGAAGAAGATCCGGGTGAAGACTAAGGCCACGAATAACCGTGCAGCGGTGCTGTTCTTCATCGCGCCGTTCTCCATACTGTTCAGCCTGTTCTACATTTTGCCGATTCTGGTGGCGATCTATCAGTCGTTGCTGACGGTCGAGCGTGAAGGCACCTTCGGTAAGCCAACGGAGGTGTTCGGCGGTTTCGTGCAGTACGCACGAGTCTTCCAAGACTCCTCGTTCTGGGATTCCATTCTTCGGGTTCTCGGCTTCGGCATCGTTCAGGTGCCGGTCATGCTGGGGCTGGCGCTGCTGCTGGCGCTTCTGCTGGACTCGCCGCTGGTCAAGGGCAAGCGGTTCTTCCGTCTCGCCTTCTTCGCACCGTATGCCGTGCCGGGTGTTATCGCCGCTGTCATGTGGGGCTTCCTTTACTCGCCCAACCTGTCGCCGTTCACCGCGATCACGAAAGAGATCAACTTCTTGGGCGCCGACCTTGTGCTCTGGTCGATCGCGAACGTTGTCACGTGGGTCTTCGTCGGCTACAACATGATCATCATCTACTCGGCGCTGCTGGCGATTCCGAGCGAGATTTACGAAGCAGCCCGCCTCGATGGGGCGTCGCAAGCTCGAATCGCGTGGTCGATCAAGATCCCGTTGATCACTCCGGCGATTACCCTCACCGCAATCTTCTCCATCATCGGAACTCTGCAGCTGCTCGCCGAGCCACAAGTGTTCAAGAGCTTCACGTCTGCTGTGACGAGCACCTACACCCCTAACTTGCTCATCTACTCGACAGCGTCGGTGCCGAACGTGAACCTCGCCGCAGCCTTCTCGGTGGTTCTCGCGCTCTTCACCTTCGCGCTCTCATTCACCGTGCTCAAGTTCACCCAGCGAAAGGCTGACTGATGAGTGCCACCAAAGCTCCCGTGAAGAAGCACAACGGTCCTCGCGAAAGCCTCTTCTCGCGTTCGGGTGCCATGCTCGTGATGGCAATCTGCACGTTCTACTTCCTGATTCCGATCTGGTGGCTTTTCGTCGCAGCGACGAAAGACCGTGGCGACTTCACCTCGTCTGCGCCGCTGTGGTTCGCTGACTTCAACCTGGTTGAGAACATCGTCAATCTGGCGAACTACCGCGATGGACTCTTCTTCCAGTGGATGCTCAACAGCATCCTTTACGCCGGAGCTGGTGCCGCCGTCGCGACGCTCTTCGCCACGATGATGGGTTATGCGCTAGCGAAGTACAGCTTCCGCGGCCGCGAAACGCTCTTCAACGTGGTGCTGGGTGGCGTGCTGGTTCCCGCAACGGCGCTCGCGCTTCCGTTGTTCTTGGTCTTCAGCCAGGTGGGCGCCACCAACACATTCTGGTCGGTGTTCTTGCCGAGTATCGTGAGCCCGTTCGGCGTCTACCTCGCTCGTATTTATGCGACCTCGAGTGTGCCAGACGAACTGGTCGAAGCTGCGCGCATCGATGGTTCCGGAGAAGTACGCACCTTCTTTACCGTTGCCACCCGACTCATGACGCCGGCAATGGTCACGATCTTCCTCTTCCAGTTCGTCACGATCTGGAACAACTTCTTCCTACCGCTCATCATGCTGCGCGACGAGAAGCTGTTCCCCGTGACGCTTGGTCTTTACATCTGGAATAGCCAAGTGAACCAGATCCCCGAAATTCGGGCATACGTGATCATCGGCGCACTGCTGTCGATCATCCCGCTCATCATTGCTTTCCTCAGCCTGCAGCGCTTCTGGCGCAGCGGACTAGGAACCGGCGCACTCAAGTAGTCGCCCGCTCGACCACTCGGACTACCCCCGAGGGAAACCCCGCATCACAATCACAATCACTAGGAAGGTAATCGCATGGCTAATCGCATAGCTCGCGCTGGAGGAGCATTGGTGCTCGTCTCCGCGCTCGCACTCTCAGCATGCTCCACCGGTGCAGGCACAGACGGTGGCACTGACGCCGCTGACGCGTGCACCCCGTCAGACGGACCCGTAACGCTCAGCTTCACCACATGGCTGCCCGGCATGGAAGATGCCGCAGCAATCTGGAACGAGCAGAACCCCGACATCCAAGTTGAGGTTCAGACGGGACCCAACGGTCTTGGCGGAACGTACAACAACTTCTTCAACCAGATCGAAGCCGGCAACGCGCCCGACCTTGGTCAGATTGAATACGACGCCCTGCCCAACTTCCGCGTACAAGACGGCGTTGTCAACATCGCCTCGTGTGAGGGAGTAATGGACGCTCAGGACGAGTTCATCGACTGGACCTGGAGCCAGGTCACCTTCGGTGAAGAAGACTCGGTCTACGCAATTCCGCAGGACACCGGCCCCGAGGCTCTGTTCTACCGTGCCGACCTGTTCGAAGCCGCTGGCATCGACATCCCCACCACGTGGGACGAATACGCAGAGGCTGCCGCGCAGATTCGTGAAGAGGGTGGCTACATCACCAACTTCTCACAGAGCGACATCAACGCCTTCGCCGGACTCGTCTGGCAGGCAGATGGCCAGTGGTTCGAAAACGACGGCGAAGCCTGGGACGTAACCCTTGACTCGCCCGAGTCGCTCAAGGTTGCTGACTACTGGCAGGGACTGCTTGACGATGACCTCGTTGCCACCCTCCCGGCCTGGACCGACGAGTGGAACAACGGCTACAACTCCGGTGACGTCTGGAGCTGGGTTTCTGCAGTATGGGGTGCAAACTCCATCACGAGTGGTGCACCTGACACCGCAGGCAACTGGGCTGTAGCTCCGATGCCGCAGTGGAACGAAGGCGACTCTGCAGCCGGCAACTGGGGCGGATCGAGCACTGCTGTTCTCAAGGGAAGCGAACACCCCTACGAGGCGGCACAGTTCGCTCTCTGGTTGAACACCGACCCTGAGGCACTCGCCAGCATGAACGCAACGGCGAACATCTACCCCGCAACGAAGACCGGTGGCGACCTGCCGGCCTTCTCCGAAGGTCTCGACTTCTTCGGCGGACAGAACATCTACGACGTCTTCGCCGCTGCCGGCGCAGAAGTTAACCCTGACTTCACGTGGGGCCCGACTATGACGCAGGTGTACACGGATGTTGCTGACGGATTCTCTGGCGCCATCTCTGGCTCAGGCACCCTCACGGATGCGTTGACCATCGGTCAGCAGAAGACAATCGACGCCATGAAGGCTGCCGCGATTGCTGTCAACGAATAACACGAACGACATCGTTCACCTCCGTGCCGCGGGCACCAGCTTCGTGCTGGATGCTCGCGGCACGGGCGTGCCGTCGATCACGCACTGGGGTGCAGACCTCGGAGAACTTGACCACGACCAGCTCGCGGCGCTCGCAGATTCGCGCGAGCGTGCCCTGGGGCCGAGTTCCATCGACGAACCTTTCCGGCTGAGCATCGTTCCCTTGCTCGCCGAGGGCTGGACCGGGTTGCCCGGTCTTGAGGGCCGCCACGATCGGGCTGCCGGAGCAAGCGGTGGGCGTGTGCGTCGGCCGTCTCTGCAGGCCGCGAGCATCGAGCATCCGACCCCCGACCGTATCTCGGTCACGCTGGTCGACGACGAGGCCCTCAGCCTCACCATTGACTTTGAACTGTCTGCCGCCGGAGTGCTGCGCAGCCGGTCACGATTGACCAACACCGCCGCCGAGGCTTTCGAGCTTTCATCGTTGGCCACTGTTTTTCCGCTCCCACCGGTTGCGCGCGAGCGACTCGACTTCAGTGGAATTTGGGCGGCAGAACGCCAACCCCAGCGCTCCGCCATCGACTACGGAACCTGGCTGCGCGAGTCGCGCCACGGTCGCCGCGGTCACAACGATTCCTTCCTCACCGTGTCGGGAACACCCGGCTTTGGTTTCCGCCACGGTGAGGTTTGGGCAGTACACGCCGGAACGAGCGGCGATACCCGCGTGTGGACTGATCGCCTTGCGCTCGGCTACACCACAGTGGGCATCGCCGAGCTGCTGGCTCCCGGCGAAGTTCGCCTCGCGACGGGCGACACCCACGAAACTCCGTGGGCCTACGCCGCGTGGTCGGATTCCGGCCTCGACGGGCTGAGCAACCGTTTTCATCACTGGTTCCGCAGCCTCCCCGCGCATCCCTCGACACCGCGCCCGCTCACCCTCAACACGTGGGAGGCCGTGTACTTCGACCACAACTTTGACCAGCTCGCAGCACTTGCGGATGCCGCAGCCGACGTCGGCGTTGAGCGTTTCGTTCTCGACGACGGCTGGATGACCGGCCGCACCGACGACAAGCGCGCGCTCGGCGACTGGACGGTGGATGCCACGTCATGGCCCGAGGGTCTCGCTCCACTCGTTGACCGAGTGACAGCCAGCGGTATGCAATTCGGGTTGTGGGTCGAGCCCGAGATGGTGTCGCTCGACTCCGATCTTGCGCGCGAGCATCCGGAATGGATTCTGCGCGACGACGACCGGCCGCTGCCGAAGTCGTGGCGCAACCAGCACGTGCTCGATCTCGATAACCCTGCTGCGCGTGAGCATGTGCGCGATGCAATTGCGGCGCTGCTCGACGAGTACGCGATCAGCTACCTCAAGTGGGATATGAACCGTGATCTGCTCGGTGGCTCGGTGCACCGCCATGTCGCCGCAACGTATCTCCTCATGGACGAACTGCGCGAGCGTTACCCGCACGTCGAAATTGAGTCCTGCGCTTCGGGCGGTGCGCGAGTGGATGCTGGCGTGCTCGAGCGCGTGCAGCGAGTGTGGCCCTCCGACACCAATGATGCGCACGACCGTTTCTCGATCATGCGCTGGACCAACCTGCTCGTGCCCTTCGAATACCTCGGATCGCATGTTGGCTCGTCGCCCGCGCACACCTCGGGGCGTTCACTGTCTCTGAGCTTCCGGCTCGCGACTGCGCTTATGGGCCACTCGGGCATCGAGTGGGACCTCACCGCCGCGACTTGCGAAGAGCGAGATGCGCTGCGCACGTGGGCGGGCGTCTACCGTTCACTGCGCGGACTCATCCATTCGGGGCGCGTTGTGCGCAGCGAACTCAGCGCCGACCCGATCGTCACCGGAATTGTGGCGGATGACGCTACCGGTTCAACAGCTGATGCCGTGTTCTGGGTGACCAACCTCGTGACCCCCACCGACTCTGTACCCACCGCCCGGCGATTGCCCGGACTTGACCCGCACCGTCTGTACCGCATCACCCCCGTCGATGTGGGTGCGGAAGCGGCAACCTACCCGGGCACTGCGCCAGCGTGGTGGCACGACGGCGAGCTCACGCTGTCGGGCGCAGCGCTCGGGTCGGTTGGTCTCACTCTGCCGATTCTGCATCCTGATGAGGCGCTCGTATTGCGGGTGACTGCGGTCGGCGGAGAAAACGCGAGCGGTGCACTCTAGCCGGTCTAGAGGCGCGGCCTCAGCCTGATCGTGGGCAGTTCCGGGGCGGGCAGCGGATGCCCATCACAGCTGGCCACGGTTCCGAAGCGGCCAGAGGGATTGCCGGCCTCGATCACGTCGGCCTGCCACTGCGCGCGGAACATCACGATCTCGTCGTGACTGCGCCCGATGAAGTTCCACCACATGATGATGGCCTCGCCGAGCGGTTCGCCGCCGAGTAGCAGGAGCCGAGTATCCGTCGCCGCCGTGATCGAGAGTTCGGTGAGGCCGGGAGCGAGATACGCGAGGTGATCTTCGGGCGTCTCGACATCAGCGATGGTCACGTCGCCGGCATCCACGAGCACGCCGTGCTCGAAGGTGGCGTCGAGCGTGAGGGTGATGCTGGTGTCGGCGGGTACGTCGAGCTGCGCGCCGAGAAGCGGGGAGAAGACGCGGGCGGGAGATGAGACGCCGGCGAGTTCTCCGATGAAGACGCTCACGGTCGCGCCCTGATGCTCAAACGGCGTCGGCACGAAGTTCTCGAACGCGGGCGCGGTGTCGCGGTGGGCGTTCGGCAGGGCGACCCAGAGCTGCGCACCATGGAGCAGCGTCGGCTCGGCGGGGGAGACCTCGGAGTGCGAAATGCCGCGCCCGGCCGTCATGAGATTCAACTCTCCGGGCCGCACGGTTGCGAGACTGCCGACGCTATCGCTGTGCTCGATGTCGCCCGCGAAAAGCCAGCTGACGGTTTGCAGGCCGGTATGCGGATGCGGCGGCACGTGCATCCGCGTCGTCTCAGGGCCGTAGTGGTCGACGAAGCACCACCCGCCGATGAGCGAGCGGGACCGCTGCGGCAGCGTGCGCCTCACGTTCATCGCGCGTGGGCCGCCAAGGGGAACCTCGCGAGGCGAGAGCAACTGCACGCCAGTGCCGAGCTCGTTTTCACACAGCACTTCGGCCGGGTTCTTCTCGGTGTTACTCACGGCGGCTCCTGACCTCAGTGAGAGCTAGCGTGCCACAAAAATGACCCCGCGATAAGTGGGGTCGCCGAACGCGACCATCTGGTCGAGCACCGCGATCGAGACGGGCAGATCGTGGGAGTCGACCCAGGTCTCGCCCTGCTCGGCCGTGATCCACGGATCGTTGAGCAGAATGGTGTCGCCCTTCACCGAGTGAGCGACGACCCAGTGCGGGGTCGAGGCATCGTGCATGGGTTCTTCTTCGATCAACAGGATGGCGAGTTCGCCACCGGCAACGCGTTCGCTGATCTGCTGAATCGACAACGGAGCCGTGTGCTGCTGGATGCCGCGGCTCGCCGCTTCGGCCCGCGACTGCTCCTGCAGCTGCTCCCGGAACGTGCGCTCTTCGCCCTCATAGGTCTCGAGCAGTGTCGGTGCGGTCGTGTCGAGGTGCAGTTCGAGACTGATGGCAGAAGCCGACTGGGCGATCACATCGTGCACGGCGACGGCGAGACCGAGGGGTTCGCACGCCGGGAAATTGGTGGCCGAACGCCAGAACGCGAGTTCGCGTTCGCGGGCATCATCGTCTTCGGTGTCGGCAAAGGGCTCAAGGCCGAGGTGGCTGAGCGCTGTCATGGCGGCAACCGCGCCACACGTGAACAGCGTGGTCTGGCCGTAGTAGCGCAGCTGCTCGTGCGGCCAACCGCCGTGCCACAGCACGAATCCGCGCACGCCCTGCGTGCCGTCGGCCGAGGAGATCGGGGTGCGGAGTTCGGTAAAACCGAAGTCGGCGGCGAAAGCGGGGAGCTCGGCCTCAAGAGGGAGCTGCCATTTGAGGGCGGCATCGCCACGCTCCGCGGAAGCCGCGATCAGTTCGCCGAGAAGGCTCTGGGCAGCAGCATCGCTGTCGGCCCAGAGGTCAACGAGCTTCGTGTAGCGCGTGTTCGGGCGACCCGAGGTGAGGGCCGCTGCGCTGCCGGTGGGGGAGGCGAGCATCCATACCCGAGGGCTATAGGGCTCGCGATCGCGCTGCCATTCGGCGGCACGCTCGGTGCCGAGAGCCTCTGCGAGGTGCGTGGGAAGCTCGGCGGGCGCGAGCTGAACAACGGCAGTGCCGATCGTTGCATCAACAGCAGCGGTGGTGGTGTTCGAGGCGGCGGCGTCGGTCGTGTGTGTGGCGGCGGAGTCAGCAGGAGTGGAGGTGTCCACGGGGTCCTTTCGGGGCGAGTCGGGCGCTTGTGGCGCCGAGCTCAGTGAGTGGGTGCTTCGTGAATGGACGCTGCGACGAGCGCCTGAGTGTAGGGATGAGTCGGCGCGTTGAGCACGTCGTGGCACTGACCTGACTCGACGACTTCGCCGTACCGCAGCACGTACACGCGGTCGGCGAGCTGGCGCACCACGGCGAGGTCGTGCGAGATGAACAGGATCGAAAGGCCGAGTTCGACGCGCAGCTTCGCCAGCAGATCGAGAATCTGTTTCTGCACCGACACATCGAGCGCCGACACTGATTCGTCGCAGATCAGCAACTCTGGCTGAACAGCCAGAGCACGGGCAATGGCGACTCGTTGGCGTTGGCCGCCCGACAGCTCTGCTGGTCGCTTACTCGCGAAGTCGGTGGGCAGTTCAACCAACTGCAGCAGGCCATTGAGGTCGGATGCCGGACGACCCGCCACCCTCAACGCCAACTTCAGCGACCGTCCGACACTGATCATCGGGTTGAGCGAGGAGTACGGATCCTGGAACACGATCTGCATCTGCTTCGGCGTGCGTGAAGCGCGGCCGGCGGCGAGGGCGACACCGTCGAACTCGATCACTCCGCTGGTCTCGTGCTCGAGCCCGGCAATGCACCGCGCGATTGTGGTCTTGCCCGAACCGCTCTCGCCGACGATGCCGACGGTCTCGCCGCGGCCCACGGTGACGCTCACACCGTGCAGAACGGTCTTATCGCCGAAGCTCTTGGTGATGTCGGTGGCGGTGACGAGGTCGCCGATTGCTGAGTCGGCGTCTGCTACCGCAGCGGTCATGCCGACACCGGATGCCATACGCACGACCCCGGCCGAGCGATCGGTGAGTGAGGGGTCGGCTTCGATCAGCGCCCGAGTGTAGGGGTGGCTTGGCGCATTGAGCACGGAGCTCGTGACACCGCGCTCCACGATCTCGCCGTGGCGCATGACGAGCACGTGCTCGGCACGTCCGCGCACCATCCCGAGGTCGTGCGAGATGAGAAGGGCAGCCATGCCGCGCTTCTCTTGCAGGCCCCGAAGGAGGTCGAGAATCTCGCCCTGGTTGCTCGCGTCGAGAGCGGTGGTTGGCTCGTCGGCAATGAGCAGTTCGGGGTCGGTGGCGAGGGCCGCCGCGATGGCCACCCGTTGACGCATTCCCCCGGAGAGTTCGTGGGGGTAGGCGCGCGCGACATCCGCGGGCAGGTTCACTTCGGCCAGGCTCTGCGTGATGCGGGCGGTGCGTTCCTCACGGCTGAGGCGGGTCGCGCTCGCGGCATCGATCGTCATCCCGATTTGGGTGCCGCAGCGGTGCACGGGGCTCAGGCTCGTGAACGGATCCTGCAGCAGCAGTGAAATGCGGCGACCTCGGGTCGCACGCCACACGGCATCCGTAGCGGGCAGTTCGATCGTTGCACTCGCAAGCTCGATGGTGCCGCGCGCGGTGAAGCCGGCAGGCAACAGCCCGGCGATGGCTTTGGCTGAGAGCGTCTTGCCGGAGCCCGATTCGCCGATGAGGGCGAGGGTTTCACCTGGCGCAATGGAGAAGTCGAAGGGGGCGACAACAACGCCAGCCGGCCCGTCGATCGTGAGTCCGGTAACGGCCACCTGAGCGGTCGAGTCGATGCCGGAGCCCAAGCCGTCACCCGACGCGGGCACGTTTGTCATGCTGGTCTCGGTCATGAGCGTCCCGTTCTGGTCAAGTTTTGGCCGAGCCAGTCGCCCACAAGGTTTGCTGCCGAAGCGACGCCGATGATGAGCAGGGCTGGCACAAGAACCGCTGCCGGGTTGTCGATCATGATGGCGCGACCGTCGGTGAGCTGGCGCCCCCAATCGGCCGTGCCGGGGGCAACGCCGACGCCCAAGAACGACAGCGACGAGAAGGCTACGAGTGCGAACGCCACATTGAGCATCGAGTTGGTGATGATCAGCGACCACACGTTGGGCAGCACCTGCGTGAACATGATGCGGGTCTTGGAGAGCGACAGCATTTGGGCTGCCTCCACGAAGGGGCGCGCGGCCTGCTCCATAACTCCGGCGCGCACAATGCGGATGTCCGAGGGCGAGAACAGCAGGATCAGCAGCAGCACGGTCATCCAATAGCCAGCGCCGAAGACGCCCGCGACGACGATGGCGGCCAGCAAGAGCGGCAGCGAGAACAGCAGGTCGGTCCAGCGGCCAATGATGAAGTCGATCGGTCCACGGAGGTAGCCCGCAACCGTGCCGAGCAGAATGCCGAGCAGCATCGACCCGAGGGCGACACACACCGGACCAACGAGGGCGGATGCCGCTCCCGCGATCGTCAGAGCAAGCACGTCACGACCGAGTTCGTCGGTGCCGAGAAGGTGACCAGGGCTGCCCGGGGGCAGCAACGAATCGAGAATCGACTGGGCTGTGGCATCCGGGGCAATCAGGTTGCCGAAGAGCACTAGGAAGGCGACGACGCCGAGCAGGGCGAGCGACAACCAGACGGCCACCGGATGCCGGCGGCGCGACCGCGGAAGTTTAGCCAGAACGATGGCTTCGGTGCTGCTCACTGAGCACTCTCCTTGGCGCGGATGCGGGGGTCGAGGAAGATGTAGGCAAGGTCGGCCAGCAGGGCGATGATCGCAATTGTCACGGCCACCAGCAGGGTGAGCGCTTGCACGACGGCGATGTCCTTGAACAGCACGGAGCCTTGCAGCAGAGTGCCGAGGCCGGGCAGCGCGAACGTCGTTTCGGCGAGCACGGTGCCGCCGACCAAGAAAGTCAATACGAGGCTTGCGCCGGTGACGATCGGGATGGCGGCGTTGCGCAGGGCGATCAGATGCACTTGGCGGTCGGGCAGGCCCCGCGCGCGACCAAAGGTCACGTAGTCGCTTTCGAGTTCGCGCAGCATGGCGGTGCGGGTGAGTTTGAGGATGATGGCGCCGAGTCCCAAGGCCAGAGTGATGGCGGGCAGTATGAGGTGCCAGAGGGTGTCGAGGCCACCGTCGCCCGATCCGTAGACCGGAAAGATCGGCAGATAGAACGCGAAAGTATAGAGAAGGAGGAGGCCTACGGCAAAGGTGGGGGCGCTGAGGCCGACGATTCCGAAGCCGGTAGCGAAGCGGTCGATCCAGCTTCCCGAACGAACGGCGCTCTGCACTCCGAGCGGAACGGCGACGATCACGGCAAGGAGGAACGCGAGTCCGCTGAGGGCGGCAGTGATGCCCAGGCGCGAGCCGATGACATTCGAGACCGAATCTTGCAGCCGAATGGACTGCCCAAAATCACCGGTGAGGGTGTTGCCCAACCAGATCAGGTACTGCATATACAGCGGCTGATCGAGATTGTATTGCGCACGGATCGCGGCGATGGCTTCCGGCGATGATGCCCGGTTGCCGAGCAGGTTCTTGACGATGTCACCGGGAGCGAGGTGCAGCATCGAGAACACAATGATGGACAGCACCAGCAGGATTCCGATGGTGCCGAGCACGCGCACCACAAGCATGCGGCCCAAGGACCGTGCTTGTGATGCGCGTGCGATCGGGGTGGTTGTCACAAATTATCCAGCCGGAGTGAGCAGGGTCGGCCAGGACGAGATGAACGCGAATGAGCTGTAGCTGCTCATGTCAATGTCGTTCGAGAACGCGGTGGCGGATTGTCCCCACCAGAGCGGAACGCTGATGATGTCTTCTGCCTGCAGCGTTTCGGCCTCGATGAGGAGGTCGATGCGAGCAGAGGGGTCAGTCTCGGCGCCAATGCGCTCGAATAGCGAGAGAACTTCGGGGTTCTCGTAGTTCGAGATGTTGTAGTCGCCGAGCATGTAGGTCGAGACTTCAGCGGGGTCGCCCAGGGTGGAGAAGTACCACATGAGGCCAACGCCGTAGCTGCTGTCTTGTTCGAGGCTCGCGAGCCATTCCTCGACGGGAACTTCGCGCACGTTCAGCGTGATGCCGATCTTGGAGAGGTTCTCGGCGAGCGACTGAGCCGCGGTGCCGAGCTGCGGTCCCGTGGAGGGGAACAGAATGTCGGTCTCGAAGCCATCCGGGTGATCGGAGGCTGCCAGTGCTGCCGCAGCCGCATCAAGGTCGAAGTCGTACTGCGGGATGGTCGCGAGCAGGTCGCGGGCATCATCGGCACTGTAGACACTTCCGAGGGATTCGGGGGTCGCGATGGCAGTAGCTACTTCGCCGTGGCCGCGCAGCAGCTTGTCGACGATCGTGGTGCGGTCAACACTGTGGGCGAAGGCTTCGCGCACCTTCGGGTCGTTGAACGGCTCGAGGGCGGTATTGAAGTACATGCCGACGTACGAGAGGTCGTTGACGTAGTCGACACGCATGTTGTCGAGGTCTTCCCACTGGGTCGACTGGGCGAGCGGCACGTTGAACGCCACATCGATGTCGCCAGACTGGGCAGCAAGAAGGCGGGTGCCCTCATCCGGGATGAACTTCACGTTGATGTTCTTCACCTCGGGAAGGTCGCCCCACCAGGTGTCAACGCGTTCGAAGTTCACGTGCGAGTCGGGAACAAACTCGGTGACCTTGTACGGGCCCGAGCCCAGAAGCAGGGCGCTGCTGGTACCGACTTCGCCGTTGTTCTCTTCCCAGAACTTTTGCGAAGTGATGAAGGCCGCGCCACCCGTGCTCATGTTGGCGGCGAATGCTGCATCAGGGGCAGAGAGGGTCACGGTGACTTCGAGGTCGCCGGTCTTCTCGACGCTCTCCACGCCACCCAAGTAGTACGAGAGGCCGGGCGAGCTGGTCTCGTCGCGCGCCTGCTCGAGGCTGAACACGACGTCGTCTGCGGTCACCGGGGTGCCGTCTTGGAACATCGCATCGTCGCGCAGCTCGTAGACGTAGGTCACGTCATCCGGCTGGTCCCACGATTCGGCAAGGCCGGGCTGCAGGGCGCCGTCGGCGTCGATCGAGACAAGACCTTCTTGAGTGATGGAGGCAATGTAGTAGTTGAGGATGCCGCTTTCGGCACCCACATAGAGGCTCGAGAGTGAGCCGGGCAGAGCCACCGTGATGGTGTCGATGTTGCCGTCGCCGGTGGGAGTGCTCGATGTGGCACAGCCCGCGAGCAGCAGGGCCGAGGCGGCGACGGCGACCGTGGAGGCCCGTGCCCCCTTTGCCAGGGTGGAATTAGTCGATCTCATGCGAAGTTCGTGCCTTTCGGTGAGCGTTACAGGAGGTGTAAAGGGAGGGGATGCAAATTTCGCGCGTTGGAGGTGCGAGTGCTGTGACAGTGCCGCGCGGTCACTGTTGGTTTTCCGGGCCACCTCTCGCATGGCCAATAGCCGGAGGGCTACGGCGATGCTTGGAGTGTCGGCTGAGTCGTCGAGAGTGGTCGCATAGATGCGTCGACGAAGTTTGGGCTGCAGCTCGAGGGCCACGACGCCATCGGGCAGGGTGGTGGTGGCGAGAGCAAGTTCGGAGAGAAAGGTGACGCCGATCCCGGATGCCACGAGCGCAAGGGCTGCGCCGGTGGTCGTCACATCGTGCCGCAGCGTGGGCTTCTCGCCGAGGGGGGTCGCGACGGCAACAAGCTGCTCGGTGCAGGTAGCCGGGCCGCCGATCCACGTGAACGGAAGAAGCCCCGCGACACTCGCTGACGCGCCGAGCTGATCGGCGGCGGCTTGAGGCACGATTGCGAGCACGTTTTCGGAGAGCAGGAAGCGCGAGCGCAGTCCCTCCGGGCTTGTGTGCGAGCTCGATGCGATGGTGTGGTCGCTTGCGTAGCGGTAGTCGAGGGCGATATCGGCGCGACCTTCGGCGACGGCGCTGAGGGCGGCATCCGGTGCTGCTTCGCTGAATTCGACGTGGATGCCCGGAAACTCGCGATCGAGGCGAGAGAGTAGCGGTGCGATGATGCTGGCGACGGCGGCGGGGAACGCGGCAAGCCGCACGGCGCCCCGGTCGAGACCGAGGTGCGCGGTGAGGTCGCTTGCGGCGGCGGTAACGGCGGCATCGATGCGGGGCGCGTGGCGGGCAAGCAGGGCGCCGGCTTCGGTGAGTTCCATGCCACGCGGCGTGCGGGCGACGAGGGCGATGTTCAGCCGGGCTTCGCTGCGCTTGAGGTGCTGGGTGATGGCGGGCTGGCTGAAACCAAGTCGGCGAGCGGCTGCCGAAACGCTACCGGTCTCTTGGATGGCAACGAGGATGCGCAGCATGTGGAGGTCGAGCGCACGCGTCAGTTCGTCAAGGGTGGCGGTGTCGTGCGGTGCGTCCTTCATAACGACACCTTATGGGTAAACAGCACCTGCATAACGTTACAGAATGATTAACTTTGGCTATGGGGCGCGACGCAGCCCTTTCGGGGGCGGGCCGAATCGCGACCGGAAAAGTACTCTTAAATCATGACAAGTTCTCGACGCCTGCCCGCACTCCTCTCGGGCGCCGTAGCTCTTTCCCTCGTTTTGAGCGGTTGCTCACTGATCGAGCAGGCCGTGACCTCAGCAGGGGAGGGGGTAATTGCTCACGCTGCGCTGTCTCGGATGGTTTCAGAGCTGGCGGAACTAGAGGGTGTGAACGAGGCGTCGTACGACTACACGAGCGATTCCGCGTCAAGGAATGTGGGGGACGTCAGCGTGATAGCGACGCCGGAGGTCCACAGCGCCCAGCTGGAGCGAATTGCTGAACAATTTCGCGGGGGCTATACCGGTGTCGAGCAAGCCGCGTTCTTGCCGCGCTTCACACTGGAGCTCGCCGACAATCCGGCCGGAGCTCTAGAGACACAGGGTCTTCCTGAGTCTGCTGAAGCCTTTGTGGCAAATTTTGAGTTCTGGCGAGCGGTGTCCACCGCAGCGGGGACCGAGCTCAGCGTAAACGTGCAGACCGTCGACGGCTTCGGCGGGAATTCACGCTCAGTTTTCGTTCCAGATGAATCAGATTTCGATGCGGCGGCAGACCGTGTCGTGGAAAATTACGCAGCGCTACAACAGCTCGCGAGCGAATCTGAGCCGAACCGCACGAGCTGGTTTGTGGCCGGCATTTATTCGCCAGAGGAACTCGCTCCGCTTGAGTTTGTGGAACTCGTTACCGATCTTCGCGCAGTGATCCCGTTGCGGGATAACTCGAAGGTTGGTGACTCAAGCTTTGGCGACGCGGACTATCCGGAAGGGTTCACGGCCACATGGGCAACCCCCGGAGTGCTTGACGGGATCTCCGAGATTTCTGTTTCGAGCAACGAGTATTCCGATGAGGCGTGGCAGAAGGCACTTGCAGCTGCGACTCGCACTGGGCAGTTCGAGAACGTCAACTTTCTCTTTCGCGCGGGCGACCGCGGCTTCAGCTTCCATACCTCCGCGTGTAGCGGATTAGTGGAGGCTGCTGCCAACGACGACATTTTCTTCCAGGCTGTTTCCTCCTCCGGAGCACAGCTTGCTCTCGGCGCTGGCCCCGGCGTGTGCTTCCCCGAGCAGTGACGCCGATAGCGGTCCGGGGTGGCTTCGCGACGGCAAAAGAAGAGGATGAGCATTGAGTTTTCAGCGGCGGATTGTGAGCGCACTGGCGGCGCTGTCGTTACTTGTTCCCGCGCTGGCGGGGTGCTCGTTCATGAACGATGACGCAACCGATCTTGACAGTGCCGGGCTGGTCGCGTCGTACGAGGAGTTCCTTGCCGAGAGTGCCACTCAACTAAGGGAAATTGAGGGCATCGGGGAAGTCTCGCAAGCCCCGATCTCGGGTGCGTTGTGGGATAGCTCCGTCATGATCGATGTCGAGGTGAGTGAGGAGTTCGCTGAGGCCCAAACGGTTGCCGTCGTCGAAACGCTGCGCCGGGTATCCGACAGCTATCCCTTGTACGGCATCCCGGTAGCGTTCACGATTCGGGTGGCGGGAGAATCCAGCGGTCGTTTTCGGGTGGCCGGCCTCGGACTTCACCCAGACTTCGTCATCAGCAACTTCAACTATTGGCGAGCGCTCGAGCAAGCGCTCGGCGCTGAGCTGACGATGGTGCTGTTAACCGACGACTACGACGAGGTTTCGTACGCGCGAATCATAGGCCCAGGCAACGGCGCGGTCTCGCGAGAAGCTATCGCTCAGGTGGTGATCAATTATGACGCGCTCGCGACAGTGTCTTCGGCACAGGGCAGCGGTGGCACCGGCGTGGCTGCAGCGCAGGGTAACGAGTACGAGACGTGGGCGCTCCCAGGGCTCAATGCCTCTGGCCACCTACCGCCGAGGGATGTCATCGAACTCGTTGCCGCTCTCGGCCGCTCTTTTCCGTTGCAAGAGAATGCGTGGCTCGGCCTCGACTACGACTACGACTATCCGGCCGCTCTCGCCGCGGCTGGCGCGCTGGTGCAGTGGACGGACAACGAAGCTGCACTGCACGGCCGAGAGGTCGCAGTCAACAGCGCTGAGTACCGCGATGACGAGTGGCCGGCAATCGTCGCCGCTGCCGCAGATGCTGCCCAGGTCGCGGGCTTTGACTTCGGCTACGTGTCGCCCGAACGCGAGTTCCGTTTTCACACTTCCCCCTGCGAGGGCACGATCGAGCAGACAGCCGACGACGAACTGCTCTTCGCTACGCTGCGTGAAGATGGTGTCGCCTCGCTCGAAAGGCTAGCGCCGGGGCGCTGTGTCCCCGAGTATCCGCAGTCGTGGGGTGGCGGTTCTGCGTCTGGCGACGGGTCGTGACGTTTGTGTCTCCCAGCAGTAACCCAGCACAGTCACGCCTAGGGCGAACAGCGGACTATTTCGCGATTTCTCTGGTTAGTCTCTTTACATCGGTACCGAATCTGTAGCGGTATCTAAGGAGTGAAGAGATGTTTGAGAGATTTACCGACCGCGCCCGTCGTGTAGTCGTTTTGGCCCAAGAAGAGGCCAAGATGCTCAACCACAACTACATCGGCACAGAGCACATTTTGCTTGGCCTCATCCACGAGGGTGAAGGCGTTGCCGCAAAGGCGCTTGAGTCTTTGGGTATTTCGCTCGACTCCGTGCGCGAGCAAGTGCAAGACATTATTGGTCAGGGTCAGCAGCAGCCGACCGGCCACATCCCCTTTACGCCGCGTGCCAAGAAGGTACTTGAACTGAGCCTGCGCGAAGCGCTGCAGCTCGGTCACAACTACATCGGCACCGAGCACATCCTGTTGGGTCTCATCCGCGAGGGTGAAGGCGTTGCCGCTCAGGTTCTCGTGAAGCTTGGCGCTGACCTCAACAAGGTTCGCCAGCAGGTCATCCAGCTCCTCGGTAGCTTCCAGGGCAAGGAAGCCGTTGCCGTTGGTGGCAACGAATCTGCGCCCGACAAGGGATCGCAGGTTCTTGACCAGTTCGGCCGCAACCTCACTCAGGCGGCTCGCGATGGCAAGCTCGACCCCGTCATCGGTCGCGAGAAGGAGATGGAACGCGTTATGCAGATCCTCTCCCGCCGCACCAAGAACAACCCCGTGCTCATCGGTGAACCCGGTGTCGGTAAGACGGCTGTTGTTGAAGGCCTCGCCAACGCGATCGTTGCTGGTGACGTTCCCGAGACGCTGAAAGACAAGCAGCTCTACTCGCTCGACCTCGGAAGCCTCATCGCTGGCAGCCGTTACCGCGGTGACTTCGAAGAGCGCCTCAAGAAGGTCACCAAGGAGATCCGCACCCGCGGCGACATCATCGTCTTCATCGACGAGATCCACAGCCTCGTGGGTGCCGGTGCTGCTGAAGGTGCCATCGACGCAGCATCCATCCTCAAGCCGCTTCTGGCTCGTGGCGAGCTCCAGACCATTGGTGCAACGACCCTCGACGAATACCGCAAGCACTTTGAGAAGGATGCCGCGCTTGAGCGCCGCTTCCAGTCCGTGCAGGTGCACGAACCTAACCTTCCGCACACCATCAACATCCTCAAGGGACTGCGCGACAAGTACGAGTCGTTCCACAAGGTATCCATCACCGACGGAGCCATTGTTGCCGCAGCGAACCTCGCCGACCGTTACGTCGCCGATCGTTTCCTGCCTGACAAGGCCATCGACCTGCTCGACGAAGCCGGCGCACGCCTGCGTCTGTCGATCCTGTCGGCACCTCCTGAGCTGCGCGAATTCGACGACAAGATCGCCGACGTCCGCTCGCGCAAGGAAGGCGCCATCGAAGACCAAGACTTCGAGAAGGCTGCAAGCCTGCGCGACGAAGAGAAGAAGCTGCTCGGAGAGCGCCTGCGCCTCGAGAAGCAGTGGAAGTCGGGCGACGTCGGCGCGAGCGGAATCGTGGATGAAGGTCTGATTGCCGAAGTTCTGGCAGCAGCAACCGGCATCCCCGTCTTCAAGCTCACCGAAGAAGAGTCCAGCCGCCTTATCTTCATGGAGAAGGCACTCCACATGCGCGTTATCGGTCAAGAGGAAGCCGTCTCGGTTCTCTCCAAGACCATCCGTCGCACCCGTGCTGGCCTCAAGGACCCCAACCGCCCCAGTGGTTCGTTCATCTTCGCCGGCCCGACCGGTGTAGGAAAGACCGAGCTTGCCAAGGCGCTCGCAGAGTTCCTCTTTGATGACGAGAACGCCCTCATTTCGCTCGACATGAGTGAATACGGCGAAAAGCACACCGTGTCACGTCTGTTCGGTGCCCCTCCCGGATTCGTAGGATTCGAAGAGGGCGGCCAGCTCACCGAGAAGGTGCGCCGCAAGCCGTTCAGCGTTGTGCTCTTCGACGAAATCGAGAAGGCTCACCCCGACATCTTCAACTCGCTCCTGCAGATCCTCGAAGAGGGTCGCTTGACCGACGGCCAGGGTCGCGTGGTGGACTTCAAGAACACCGTCATCATCATGACCACCAACTTGGGTACCAAGGACATCACCGCTGGTCCCATGGGCTTCCAGGTGGAAGGTGACTCGGCAACGAGCTACGACCGCATGCGCGGCAAGGTTGTTGAAGAACTCAAGAAGCACTTCAAGCCTGAGTTCCTCAACCGTGTTGACGAGACCATCGTCTTCCCGCAGCTCAACAAGCCTGAATTGCTGCAGATCGTTGACCTCTTCATCAAGCGTCTCTCTGAGCGCATGATGGATCGCGACCTCACCGTCGAGATCACTGCCCCCGCCAAGGAGCGCCTCATCGAAGTCGGGTTCGACCCCGCCCTCGGTGCCCGACCGCTTCGCCGCGCAGTGCAGCACGAAGTGGAAGACGCGCTCAGCGAGAAGATCCTCCACGGCGAGCTCAACGCCGGCGACCACGTGCACGTTGACTTCGTTGACAACAAGTTCGTGTTCGTCACGAGCCGCCAGCCCGGTCTCCCCGAAAAGGAGCCGGCTGAGGTCGAGGCCTAAACCTCACCGCAGACGACAAGTGGCTGGGCTGCACCTCACGGTGTCGGCTCAGCTACTTCGTCGTTAACGCGCAGGCATGACGTGGCAGACAGCCTCCAGCAGACGGCCAGCGGATGTTCGGCGAAACCCGCACGCGAGTGCGGGGTGTGCGCGGCCCTGAGCGGTAGCGTTAGCGCGTGACCACATTCACCATCCGCCCGGCTACGACATCCGACGTACGGGTCATCCAGAGGCTCGTGGAGCCGCTCGTTAACCAGCGCATCCTGCTCGGCAAGGATCTCGTGGTGTTCTACGAAGCGGTGCAAGAGTTTCGCGTTGCGGTGTCGCCGCAGGGCGAGGTCATCGGATGCGGTGCTCTGCACGTGATGTGGCACGACTTGGCCGAGGTGCGAACGCTTGCTGTCGCCTCCGAATGGTTGGGCGCCGGTGTCGGTCATGCGTTGCTCGACCAGATCGAGCACGACGCCAAGATGCTCGGCCTTGAACGCCTGTTTTGTCTCACGTTTGAGACCGCGTTCTTTGCCCGGCACGGCTTCGAGCCCGTCGAGGAAGATCTCGTCGATCCCACGGTGTTTGCGCAGTTGGCGCTCTCGCCCGACGAAGGTATTGCCGAATTCCTTGATCTTTCCCGTGTAAAACCCAATACCCTCGGCAACACGCGCATGCTGAAGCGTCTTTAGCGGCCCCAGACGTTTAGCCTTGCGGTATGTCGACGTTCAAGAATCCTGTCGGCCCGCAGTCAAGCAGCGTCTACTGGCGCCGGCGCTTGATCGTCGGGCTAGGGCTCCTTGCCGTGATCGCCATCATCTTGCTGATCATCTTCGGCCCTAAGGCGTCGTCGGATACCGCAACCACCTCGCCGTCGGCATCGGAAACGGATCCCTCGGCCGCGGAATCCAGCACGCCCGCGGCCACTGATGCCTCTGGTTCGGTCATCTGCGATCCGGCCAAGCTCACGCTCGAAGCAATCACTGATGATTCGAGTTACAGCGAGGACCAGAACCCGCAGCTGTCATTCTCAATCAAGAGCACCATGACAGAACCGTGCGTTATTGAAGCCGGGAGTGACATTCAAGAGTTCGTCATAACGAGCGGTAGCGACGAAATTTGGAACTCGCAGCACTGTCAGACCGAAGGGGAGCCGGCCACCATTACGTTGCAGCCTGGCGTCTCCGTGCAATCGAGCTCGATTGAGTGGGACCGCACCCGATCGGCCACAGACACTTGTGAGTCCGACCGCCCCGTTGTCACTGCGGACGGTGCCAGCTATCACCTCGAGGTCTCTGTTGGCGACATCACGTCAGAGAGCACCAAACAGTTCATTTTGAACTAACCCGGATTGGTCATGGATTCTTCATCCTCCTCGGCACAGAGTGCCGAATTCAGTTCCCCTTTGCTCGCTCAAGCTCTTGAGGCTGGCGACCCCGTAGCGGTGGCTCTGGCGCTGCGCAATGACCGAGTCATGGTGCCTTTGCTGACGGATACCGACGGCGACGACGCCGCCCCGAACGAGAACGAAGCGCAAGTGCGCGTCTTCCGCCGCGGCGAAGCAGATAAGTACATGCTCTTGCTGTTCTCGTCGGTTGACGCCTACGTTGCCATGCTGCCCGAGGAGACTGACCATCAGGTTGTCGCGTATCGCGCGGAGGACTTGCGTGCGTTCCTCGAGACCAATCGTGGCGTTCTGGAGTCGGTCTGGTTCGACGTTGCAGGCCCCCACACGATGCAAGCATCGCCCGATGACATCCTGGATGCCCTCACTCTTTCCTAACTGAGCCGCTCGCCGAGGTGTTTTCCACAGATATTTGCGGTTCTGGAGGAATCACGCTTCTGACCCAGTTCAGGGGACAAAAGGTCGAAAATAGACCATTTAAGGCCAATTTCGGCACTCTTTAGGGTTACATCCAGACTCGCACCAGCATCAATGTTATAAACAGGCCTTTCTATCCCCTCTCTGTGACGGTTACTCTGTTCAACGTGGAAGACAACAGTTTCGGTGTGCCAGCGGGATGGTACCCAGACCCTCTGGGGTTGCCCCAGTTGCGCTGGTGGGATGCCCAAGCCTGGACTGAGCACACCTCAGATGCACGTGCCCCTATCGTTGTGCAGCCGGCTACCAAGCTGGCGTTCGCCGACGATGACTATGACGACGATGTAGATGAGCTTCCGTCGCGACGCGAACAGCGCGATCGCGAACGCTACGACTCGAGTGACTACCTCACGACCGAGACTCGTAGCGAGCCGGAGCCGGAGACAGCACCCGTTCACGATGAGCTGAGTGCTCAGCCGCTTCTCGCGATGACGTTGCGTGAACTCGAAGCGCCCGTAGACGACGCGCAGCAGGCCGATGAGCCGATGCTGCTGCCGAAGTCGGCTAATGCCCACGCGAACACGATGCCTGGTGCATCCACCCTCAGCGCTTTTGCCGAAGAAGAAGCAGCGCCTGAGCGCGAGATTCGTCAACACCGCACGTACAACGCGGCTGTCTGGCTCATCGCGATCCTTCCGCTTATTCAACTTCTGACCAGCATGTTCCTGATTGCGGGCGCGGGCCTCGGCGCCAACTTGCCGCTGCTGCTCGTCGTCTGGATCGCTCCTTACTTGGTCGTTTTGGGCCTCGCCGCTTACGACAACCTGCTTCTGCAGGTGTGGGGCCACGAGGAGCCAGCAAACGCTGCATGGGCATTCTTGACCGCACCGGTTTACTTGGTGGTTCGCGGTCTGCGCACCATGAAGGAGACAGGCAAGGGCATCGCGCCGATCGCCACGTGGGCCGGCTCGATCGTGTCTCTGGTTATCGGAATGTTGATCCTTCCTGGTCTCCTAATCTCCTTGATTCCGCAGACGTTCAGCAACCAGATCGAAAATTCGATTCAGGCTCAAGCTGCGACTCTCGGCGCAAACATCGAACTTTCGTGCCCCGCAACGCCGCCGGTTCTCATGGGGGACACCTTCACGTGTCGCGCAGTGAAGCCCGCGACCGGCGAGAGCGACTCGATTCTGGTCAGCTTGCAGCGTGAGAACGGCTGGATCAGCTGGCGCGTAGAGGACTGGGGTCTCTGGACCCTGTTCGGCTAGCCAACAGTTCAGCACCTAGCGTCGCAACGGCGGCTCATCCTCGGATGAGCCGCCGTTGCTGCGTGCTGGGGGAGTGGCGTGAATGGTCTTCTTAGAACTCGGGGATCTGCACGCGCTCGTCGGTCGCGCCGGCAAAGGCCAGACGGAGCGCTTCGCGAACATGGGCTGCGTCGGCATCGATCACGGTGTCGAAACCGAGCCGGGAAGCTTCGGCCAGACGCTGCTTCGCCGATGATGCCGGCCGAATCTCGCCTGCCAGGCTGATCTCGCCGACGACGGCCATCGTGGCGGAGAACGCTTTGTCTTTGTAAGCACTGGCGATAGCAAGGGCAATCGCGAGGTCGGCCCCGGGTTCGGTGACGCGGATGCCGCCCACCGTCGACACATAGACATCGAATGTCGACAGCGGAATCCCCGCTCGCCGCTCAAGCACCGCGAGCAGCATCGCGACACGGGAGGCATCGACACCGTTGACGACGCGGCGCGGTTGCGGGGCCTGGGACTTGACGATGAGGGCCTGCACCTCCACGGGGAGAGCACGTCTGCCCTCGAGAGCGATGGTGACGCACGTGCCGCTGACGGGTTGGCGGGCGTGGGAGAGAAAGAGGCCGCTGGGGTCGGTGACTTCGGCGATGCCTTCACCGGTCATCTCGAAGCAGCCGACTTCTTCGGTGGAGCCAAAACGGTTCTTGTGGGCGCGGACAAAGCGCAGCGCCGTCTGGCGGTCGCCTTCGAACTGGAGCACGACATCCACGAGGTGTTCGAGCAGGCGTGGACCCGCAATGGTGCCGTCTTTAGTGACGTGACCCACAAGGAGGATGGGCAGGTTCTGGTCTTTGCTTACCCTGATGAGCGTGGACGCGACTTCGCGCACTTGCGATGGCCCGCCCGCGATGCCCTCGGTCGCGGCAGAGGCAACAGTTTGCACGGAGTCGACGATCACGAGTTGGGGCTTGACGTGATCGATCTGACCGAGGATCGTGCCGAGATCGGTTTCGGCGGCCAAGAATAGCGATGGGTGCAGGGCGTTGGTGCGTTCGGCGCGCAAGCGGACTTGGCTTACCGACTCTTCGGCCGTGACATACAGAACACGCTGACCGGATGCCGCGGCCCGCGATGCCACTTCAAGTAGCAGCGTTGACTTGCCGACGCCGGGTTCGCCGCTCAACAGAATGGCAGCGCCCGGCACGACGCCGCCGCCGAGCACGCGGTCGAACTCGGCGATGCCGCTCGGCCAGTGTGCAACGGACTCGGCACCGATCTCGGTGATCGAGCGCGCGCCGCGAGTCTCGGAGACAGCGACGGTCGTGACGCGCTTGGTGATGCCGGTAGCTGCGCCAGCATCGGTCACGGTGCCCCACTGCTGGCATTCGCCGCAGCGGCCCACCCATTTGATGCTCGTCCAGCCGCACTCAGTGCAGCGAAAATTACTTACAGCTCGGGCCATGTTTCAACCCTAGGCGGCACGACCGACACTGCTAGGCGAGAGTGAGGAACAGCTTCTCGATGTCAGCGTGGGACATTCCGTCGTGGCTGCCTTCGCCATCCGCATCGTCCGTTGAGCATGATTGCAACGCATTGGCGATGATCATGAATCCGGCGCGATCGAGTGCCTTGCTCACGGCGGCGAGTTGAGTGACAACGTCTTTGCAGTTCGACTCGGCTCCCATCGACTGGATGAGGGCGTGCAGCTGACCTTCGGCGCGCTTGAGGCGGTTCATGACCTTGCGCATCGCTTCGGGGTCGTGCCCGGCATCCGCTACGGCGGCGACTTCAGTGGCAGCCATCGTTAGTTGTCTTTCGAGACGGGCAGGCCAGCGTTGCGCCACACGGAGGTGCCGCCCTCGACGTTGACGGCGTCGAAGCCTTGAGTGTTGAGCCATTCGACAGCCTGCGCGCTGCGTCCACCGCTTTCGCAGATGACATAGACGGTCTCATCACGGTCGAGTTCTTCGACGCGAGCAACGAGTTCTCCGAGCGGAATACTCGCGGCTGCCGGCGCATGCCCCGAAACGTATTCAAAGGGTTCACGTACGTCAATGACGACGGGGTTGGCAAGTTCGGACAGGGCCTGGGTGGTAATGGTGTTCATTGTTGGTTCCTTTGTGAGTGGGAGATGAGTTGATCAGGAATCCGCGACCTAGGCGGTCGCGGCGAGCCACGTGCGGTAGCCGCCATCGAGGTTGACGGCGTCGATTCCGTGCTGGGTGAGGATGCGCACGGCGGTGTGGCCGCGCTGTCCGACCTGGCAGTGCACGATCACGCGGCGGTCATCGAGTTCACCGAAGCGACTGCGCAAATCGTCGAGCGGGATGTTGACGGCGTGCGGGATGGCACCGAGCGCGAACTCGGCGGGGGTGCGAACATCCACTAGCAGGGTGCCAGCCTCAAGTTCGGCGTCAATCTCGTGCCACTGAATGGAGGCGCTCAGGTCGTCCCGCAGGTTTTTGGCGACGTAACCGAGGTGGTTGATCGGGTCTTTGGCTGAGCCATACTGCGGCGCATAGGCGAGTTCGAGGTCGGCGAGAGCACTCGCAGTGAGGCCGACGCTCGTGGCGGTGGCGAGCACATCCATCCGCTTATCGACACCCTCGCGTCCGACAGCTTGGGCGCCGAGGATGAGATCGGTGGCGGCGTCGACGATGAGCTTGAGCGACAGCGACTGGGCGCCGGGGTAGTAGCCCGCGTGAGAAACCGGGTGGGTGTGAATCACGCGAATGTCGCGACCGGCAGCACGCAGCGCGCGCTCGGTCGAACCGAGGCTGGCGGCAGTGATATCAAAAACGCCGACGATGGCGGTGCCGAGTGCGGGCTTCGAGTGCACCTCATCCCCGGCGAGCGTGTCGGCAAGGTAGCGGCCGTCACGGTTGGCTGGCCCGGCGAGCGAAACGAGTTCGTGCTCGCCTGTGATGGCCCCGACCTTCTCGGCGACATCGCCGATCGCATAGATGTGGGGTGCGCTGGTCTGATACCCAGCGCTGACTCGGATGCCGCCGGTTGGCCCCGTAGCGAGGCCAGCGTGCACGGCGAGCCCGTTGTCGGGTCGCACCCCAACAGCCGCGACGACGAGGTCTGCGGCGACGCTGGAGCCATCACTGAGCTGGACGGAGGTGTCATCCATCGCGATCGCTTCCGTGCCGAGATGGAGGGCGACACCGTTCTCGCGAAGGTGGGCTTCGATCGGGGTAACCATTTCGGAATCAAAGGTGCCGAGCACATGGGCGGGACGCTGCACAAGCGTGACGCTGAGGCCACGCTTGGCGAGGTTCTCCGCCATTTCAATGCCGATGTAGCCGGCACCCAAAACGACGACGTTCGCGGTCGCCGGGTCGAGGGCGTCGAGGGAGGACTGGAGCAGGTCGACATCTTCGATGTTGCGCAGCACGAGCATCCGCTCGCTGCCGGCGATAGCAGGGATGACTGCGCTCGCGCCCGTGGCAATGACGAGCTCGTCGAAGCTTTCGGTGCTGATGGTGTCGTCGACGTGGTTGTGCACGGTGATGCTGCGTTGGGTCGGGTCGATCGCGGTGACGTTGTGGTTGACGCGAACGTCGAGACCGAAACGGCTGCCGAGGCCTGCGGGGGTCTGCAGCAGCAGCTCGTCGCGGTCGGTGATGACACCGCCCAGATAGTAGGCAAGGCCACAGTTGGCGAACGACACGTGACCGCTGCGTTCGAAGATGATGATCTCGGCGTGTTCATCGCGACGGCGCATGCGGGTGGCGAAGGACATTCCGGCGGCGACTCCGCCGATAACGAGGATGCGGCGTGTGCGGTGCGTGGGGGAAGTGCTCATCAACCAAGCATACCTAGGGGGGTATGCAGCCCCCAATCTATCGGCGTAACTAGAGATCCGCTGAGCGCGAAACGGGTGTCGGGCGAGTGCGCGTTGCACCCCTCGATCGTTTTTGAGGAATGCGCGACTTATGGATGCTTCCCGCCTACGATGAGGAACGAACAAGGGAGCACCGTGGCGACAGACAAAAACATTGACCCTCGATTTGACCCCGTTTTTCAACGAGGTTATGCAGCAGGGGAGGGCGGCGAGCGCGAAGAAAACACCCGTGCCGCCCGCAACGTCGACAGCTACCGCCAACCGGTAACTAACCGTGTGGCGCCGTCGGCGACACGCGCTTTCGCTGAAGAGACCGCCCCGCTAGCGGGATTCGCCGCGACCGGTTCCCCGTCAGCGCCCAGAACCTCACCGCTGAGCGACAACGAACAGCCGTCCATGGGGCCGCAGTCACAGTATCTGGATGACGCAGCCGCATCCGTTGACCCCGTCGCGACCCGCACGCCAACAAGTCTCGCCCGCAACCCCTGGATCTACGTTCTCTGGGCGGTGGGCGGTGGTCTCATGGCAAGCGGCGTCGGAGGGCTGTGGTGGGCGTTCAAGGGGCTCTATGGTCGCGGCACCATCAACGAAAGCAGCTGGGAGCTGTTCAACCTCGCTCAGGTCGCATCACCGATCTGCATCACCGCTGGCGCGTTCTGCGTAGCAAGCGCCCTACTCGTGCACTGCCTCGACTGGATGCGCCGAAACCCGTGAACGCACGTCACCAATATCTGTACTAAACTCTCTCCCGGTACCGTGTCCGAGCGGCCGAAGGTGCAACTCTCGAAAAGTTGTGTGCGTGAAAGCGCACCGTGGGTTCAAATCCCACCGGTACCGCCAAAGAAAAGCCCCCTACTTCCCAGTAAATCCGGGAAGTCAGGGGGTTTTCTTGTTTCCGGAATCGTTGTTTGCCCACGCTTTGCCCACACTTGAAAGCGTGCGTGCAGTGTTCAAAGCCTCACCAACCGCGTCTAGGTCATCGTCGAACAGGTCAGCGTAGGTATCAAGGGTCATTGCTGCGGAGGCGTGACCCAGCATCTTCTGTACAGCTTTCACGTTCGCGCCGGCACTGACTGCCAGCGACGCTGCTGTGTGCCTGAGGTCGTGGCGGGTTAGCTGGGGGAAGGTGTGGTCAAGCTCACGACACTTCGCCAGCGCTGTGATCCACCAACCGCGCCTGCTGTCCGGTGGCCGCACATGATCTAGCCCATTGCCGAACACGAGGACATCCCGTGATTTGCCCGCACAGGCGACATCGAGGGCGGGGGAGAGGAAATCTGGGTAGGGCACACTCCGCGCCTCATGACTCTTAGGGGTTCCAACAACGATCGCCCCCACTACACCGAGAATCAAGCCTTCCATCTAGAACTTCCCAACTCGCACGACCGCGAAAAGGCCGCCAACGACTGTTCGAAAGGTGTAGACCGGCGGAGGGGCTGCGTTGCCGAAAGAAGCTTAGTTCTAGCCCTTAGGCCTCGGTGCAGGTTTGGGGCGCTCATTAACAATTGAGGTGTCCGCATGCTCGATGACGTTGTAGTAAGCATCGTCCTCCTCCGTTGGAGGCGGTGGCCAAGCGTTAGAGTCTTTGTCGCCTCTTGCCATTTTTCTTCCTCACCTATGCCATAGCCCGTGTGACTATGAGACCGACTATAGCGAGGAATAGCCAAAATATGCCCCACTTCACCAGGCCGAAACGGCTCTCTAAGAGATATTCTCTCTTCTCTACCAGTTCAATCAACCGATCGCTCAGCCACAGTTGGGCTTGCACTTCATCGGAGCTCAATAGCTTGTTGCGGTACACAGCGGGATCGAGTTCGGAAACCACCTTGGGGAAGAGCGCAGCGATGCCGTAGCCGACCGCGGCGAGAGCGGGGACTGCCGCGGCAAGCGACAACAAAGTCCAACTCTCGCTTTCAAGGGAGAATCCAACCAGTATTGCGCCCGTAGCAATCAGAATGCTAGCGATGGTGCCAGCTATCCCCAAGCGACGAGTTTGAGAATCGCGGCGTTGCGCGAGCTCCGCAAACAGCAATTCAAACTGCTTGGCTATCTTTTTAGGTTTTGGCTCTCGCATATGTTCCTGTGTCTCAACTCGTCCTGCTTCAACACTTGCTGCGCAATTGCATCGCGTCTCCGATACACCAGCACGATAGCTGACACTAACCCAAACCCCGCAGTCGGTGGGTGCCTCATACAATCATTGATGCGTGGCCGGACGCTTTCTTCTATGGGCGGTGCGTGTGGGTACGAGTAAGCGTTATGCGGAGCAGGTCAATCGGCGTATGAGTGAGCAGGTCGTGGAAACGATCATGCAAGGGGAACCGTTCACGCTGACCGATGACGAACTCGAGCTAGACAAGTTGCCCCTAACCCGCACCCCTGTAGCGGTGCAGGCTGTTGCGTGGGTGCGTTACGGCGGGGTTCCTCTGCGCCTTCCTGTGGAGGTTGTGGCGTGGACTGAACGTGCAGTCGCTATCCGCTGGAAAACAGCTACAGGGAGCGTACACAAGGCGTGGGTGTGGGCTTCAGCAGTGAGCACGGATCGAGCGCAAACCACCTAGCGTTTACGAGATGGGCGCACTAACCACTCATCGGGCACCTCTACGAATGCCCTACGATCGCGCAGAGATAGTGTCACCTCGTGCTCACCGCCGACGGTCTCGAGATGTGGCGCGATAAGTTCAGCTCTCGCAGATGAGACGTATCCGGCTTTGACGAGCTGCGAGCGACCAAAGCTTTTCTTCGATTCGACATATACAGCGACAGCGTTTTTATCGTGCTTGTTGCCTCGCTCGCGCACCAGGCGTGCACGTGATGACTTGAGCGGCCGCATTGCCGGATCACCTGAGTGCTCCCCACCTACGATGATTACTTCAGCCATGCGACGCAGACTACCGGAGCGGAGTGCCTGCCAACAGGGAAAGGCCTACAACTTCACCAGTCCGCATGAGCTGCATTCCCGCGCTGTCGCGACGCCTTGCCCGCTGGGCTTCATGGGCATCAGGCAACGCGGACAGTTGGGGGTGTCTAGGTCGCTCACGTCCGGTGCATCCGGTGTTAAGCAGTAAACAGGACGATCAGAGAGGGAAGAAGCGTCAGCGCCCCCAGCACCATTCCGAACACTGACATTGAGTGCCCTCTGCGATAGTCCAGGGTCTCTGCGCGTGTTCGCCCCGTTAAGCCCAGCACAACCGCTACAGCCCCTACGATCGCGGTAAGTGCTCCTGCTGCGAAAGCGGATAACGCTAGGCCAACAATCCCAAGTGCAAGGGATCCGACTGCCAGCGGGTTGTTCGACTTCGTGGGGTCTGTCGTCATGGCTGAACATTACTCCGCATCCGACCAGCAACACCTTGATTAGGTCACAGCTTGCCCACATTTTGCCCACACTCTCGCAAAATCCAGCGAAACCCATGTGAACCAACAGCAACCAAAAGCCTCATGTTTCCGGGGTATCTAGGCTCTGCCCGCGCATTCATTGGGAGTGAATTAGAGTTCAAATCCCACCGGTACCGCCAGCAAAAAGCCCCGCATTCCTTGTGAATGCGGGGCTTTTTCGTGCGTGCGTGCTGGTTCTGTGGCGCAGCTCTAGAACTGAGGCTTGTTGCTCGGACGGTTGGGGTCGTCGTCGCGGAAGGGCAGTGCGGCAACCACCAACGCCGGAAGAAGGAACCCCATGGCGAACGATAGCCAGAAAAACGATCCGAAGCTGCGATCTTTGCGCTTAGCTGAGCCGGCGACCAAGAACGAGATGAAGAGGTTCAGCAGAAAAAGGCCGCCAAGAATTAGGGAGTAAACGAGGTCATAAGTTGCCGGAAGTAATGGGTTCACGTGGCCACACTATCGACCTCCGCGAGTTCGTCGTCGGTCGCCATCCGGAATCCGCCGCCCGCGGGGGACTCGATCGCGTGGCGGGGCTGGCCGCGCGTGGCCCACAGGCTCGTACCGATCGACGTGGCCAGGATGACGAAGATCACGCCGAGCGACAGAGTCGTCGAGATGTAGTAAACGTCGAGCAGGAGAGCAAGACCGATCTTCAGATAGTTGAAGCGGTGCATGAGGTCAGCGAGCAGAAAGTGCATTGCCCGCAGACCTAGGATCGCGAAGGCGTTAGCGGTGAACACGAGGAACGCTTCGTCGGTGACGGCGAAGATGGCCGGGATCGAGTCAACGGCAAACACGATGTCAGTGATCTCGACAAGAACCAGCACGGCCAGCAGCGGGGTAGCAAGCACCACGCCCGCCTTGCGCACGACGAACTTCTGACCGTAGAAAACATCCGTCATGGGGACGCGGCGACGGAAGATCTTGAGCACGACCGACTTCTCGGGGTCGTAGAGCTCGTTTCGTTTGCGAAGGTTTCGATGAGCGCCCGAAGCTATAACGGCCCCCTTTAGTCCCCGCAAGTGGGGACTATACGTGCGCTGGGGGCTCGCGTAGCGTTCCTGACGTGGGGAAAACCGGGGGGTTTCGAGCGCGGCGCACAGTCGTCCGCGCGTTTGGCATGCTTGCGATCATTGGGGTGTTGGCTTCTGGCCTAGCGCTTTCGACGCCATCGCCAGCCGAGGCAGCAGGGGAGAGCACGATTCTCAGCCTCGTGAATGAGGCGAGAGCGGCTGAGGGGCTTGGGCCTCTGAAACTCAATTCTTCGCTCAGCTCGGTGTCGTCGAAGTGGGCGTACCAAATGGCTGCCAACGGCGCGATGACTCACAACCCTTCGTACTCAAGCCAAATCCCTAGTGGATGGACTCGAGCGGGCGAGAATGTTGCCCGCGGCTGGCCGTCGGCGACGGCCGTGCACGATGCGTGGATGGACTCTGCGGGACATCGAGCCAACATCATGGGTGACTACACCGACATTGGAATCGCTTTTGTGACCTCCGGCGGAACCACGTGGGCGGTCCAAAACTTCGCCAAGTACGGGGCAAGCGTTCCAGACATCACGCTGCCGAGCGGGGTTGAACGCCTTTCGGGCTCTGACCGCTATTCGACGGCGGTCGCGATCTCACAGGAGTTCGACCCGGGAGTCAGCGTTGTGTACGTTGCAACCGGTGCGGACTATCCTGACGCTCTCAGCGCGGCGCCTGCCGCAGCTAAGCAGGGCGGTCCGCTCCTGCTGACACCTCCCACGGGGTTGCCGACGGTGGTGAAGAATGAGATCAAACGGCTAGATCCGGATCTCATTGTCGTCGTGGGCGGAACCGGCGTGCTGTCGAGTTCCATCTACAAGCAGCTCGCAGCGCTGGCACCCGAAATTCGACGCGATGGTGGCTCAAACCGTTACCAGACGTCGCGCATCGTGATCCAACGAGCGTTTCCTGATGGCGCAGACACGGCGTTCTTCGCCACGGGTGCCAACTACCCAGACGCGCTCAGCGCCAGTGCTGCAGCGGGAAATTCCGGTAGCCCGGTCATCCTGATCAACGGCACGG
This sequence comes from Salinibacterium sp. SWN167, assembly GCF_015864665.1. Classification (GTDB taxonomy): domain Bacteria; phylum Actinomycetota; class Actinomycetes; order Actinomycetales; family Microbacteriaceae; genus Rhodoglobus. The sequence goes on from NZ_JADYWU010000001.1 coordinate 699,593, forward strand.
GTAGTGGTGTCGACTCGGCAACGGCCAAACTCATCGATCGACTTGATGTTTCGAAAATTGTGATTGCGGGAGGCACCGGTGTGATCTCCAGCAAAGTGTTCAGGGCTTTGGATGCGCAGCCTGGCGTCACGAAGGTCACTCGCTACTCCGGCTCCGACCGGTATGGAACTTCGGAGGCAATAAACGACGCAAGCTTCGACACCGCACCACGCGCCTTCTTCGCCGTTGGCACCGGGTTCGCGGATGCACTCGCTGGCGCCGCGCTCGCGGGCGGCACATCGGCTCCCTTGTATGTGGTGCCGGGGAACTGTGTTCCGAAGGGCGTTGTGAGCAATTTGAATGACTTTGACACCTCCAGTCGAGTTCTGCTTGGAGGAACGGCAGCTCTCGGCAGTGGAGTCGCGAAGCTGACGGTCTGCAAGTAGTGAGGACCAACATAAGCCCCGTATTCTCAACGAATGCGGGGCTTTGTTGTGCGTGCGGAGTGTGACGCGCGGAATACTAAACGGTCGGTTTGTTGCTGGGGTTTCGAGCGTCTTCGTTGATCCTTAGCGACACGTCGAGCATGTCTTCGAGGGTTTCCCGCACGAGAGCGTCGCGGGTTTCGCGGCTGCGGAAGTTGACGAGCTGGTAGGAGGCCGTGGCATCCACGAGGGCGAAGAGAACCAGGGCTGCACGCTCGGGCGCGATCGCGGCAAATCGTCCGCCATTCTGACCAGTGCGGATGATCCCGATGGCGAGCGCGTGCCAGGAATCCATTGAGTGGCGGGCTGCTTCGGCGAGAGGCTCGTTTTTGCGGCCGAGGCTCCACGCGTCACACCACACTTCGCCGACGTTGTCGCGGGCGGGGTCGGCGAGAGCGCTGATGAGGGCTCGAAGCTGGTCGAGGGTGTCGTCGGGTGCCAGGGCGTGAAGGCTGACTTCAGCGATTTCTTGCTCCGCGATGGCTGCGAAGGTGGAGGCGACGAGGGCATCCATGTTCGGCTCATAGTGGGCGATGAGCGGGGCGGTAACTCCGCAGTGGGTGGCAAGGTTGCGGAGCGAGATGGCGGCAAGCCCGCGAGTCAGCGCGAGCGTCTTCGCCGCTTCGCGCACTTCGAGGGCGCGCTCGGCGGGGTTCCGCCGTCGAGTAGTGCCTGCTGCCATGGCAAAAGTGTAGCCGCTATTGACTCTTATTGAGTAGGTGATCAATAATGAATATCATGAACACCATTCAGCGAGACGTCGTCATCGTCGGAGCCGGCGCCACCGGCCTCACCGCAGCGAGGGGTCTCGTTCGCGCGGGCAAGAGCGTCATCGTGCTCGAAGCTCGCGACCGCATTGGTGGTCGTCTCTGGACGAACGACATCGATGGGCAGATGTATGAGATCGGCGGCCAGTGGGTTTCGCCTGACCAAACCGCACTCATCGACATGCTCGCCGAACTCGGCCTCGAAACCTACTCCCGCTACCGCGAAGGTGACAGCGTCTATGTTTCTCGCGATGGTGTTGCGCGTCGCTTCACCGGGGACATCTTCCCCGCCGGCGAAGCAACCGAAGCCGAGATCACTCGACTGATCGCGTTGCTTGACGGCCTCGTGGCTGAGCTCGACCTTCAGGCTCCGTGGGAGCATCCGCGGGCCGCAGAATTTGACCGCATCTCGTACCGCAGCTGGCTCGAAAGCCAGAGCGCGGATGCGGAAGCTGTCGACAACATTGCGCTCTACGTTGCCGAGGCAATGCTCACCAAGCCCGCCCACTCGTTCTCGCTGTTGCAGGCTCTGCTCATGGCAGCCAGCGCAGGCAGCTTCAGTAACCTCGTTGACGCCGACTTCATCCTCGATAAGCGCGTGGTCGGTGGGCTTCAGCAGGTTCCGCTGCTCATGGCCGACGCCCTGGGTGGCGACGTCGTTCGCCTGTCGCAGCCCGTTCGCCAGATCGAATGGGATGCCACGGGCGCGACCGTCACGAGCGACGAGCTAGCGGTGCGTGCTGAGCACGTGATTGTTGCCGTGCCGCCGAACCTCTATGACCGTATCGACTACGTTCCTGCCCTGCCGCGCATGCGTCAGCAGATGCAGCAGCACTCGTCGCTTGGGCTCGTGATCAAGGTGCACGCGACCTATGCGACCCCGTTCTGGCGTGCCGCTGGCCTTTCGGGCACGGCGTTTAGCCCCTACCAACTCGTGCACGAGGCTTACGACAACACCAACCACGGCGAAGAGCGCGGCACCCTCGTGGGCTTCGTATCGGGCGAGAGTGCCGACGAACTGTTCGCGCTCGATCCTGCCGACCGTAAGCAGCGCATCCTCGAATCGCTCGCGACCTATTACGGCGACGAAGCACTTACCCCGGCCGTTTACTACGAAAGCGACTGGGCTGCCGAAGAGTGGACCCGCGGCGCCTACGCCGCGAGCTTCGACCTCGGTGGGCTCACCCGCTACGGCGCTTTGCAGCTTGAGCCGGTTGGCCCGATTCAGTTCGGCTCCAGCGACCTCGCGGCGGAAGGCTACCAACACGTTGACGGTGCCATTCGCGTGGGGCAGCGGCTGGCGGCATCCATTATCGAAGCGTCGAAAGGCTAGCAATGAGCTGGAGAATGCCATCTGAAACCGCTAGACATGAGCGCACGTGGATGGCGTTCCCGCGCGTCTGTGAAACGCTTGGCGCGACCGACGCCGAACGCGAACTCGGCTATGCGGCCTGGGCTGACGTCGCCAATGTCGTCGCCCAGTTCGAGCCGGTCTCGATGGTCGTTGACCCGACCGAAATATTCCGTGCCCGACGAATGCTCGCCAGCGATATTGAGCTTCTCGAAGCACCGCTCGATGAGTTCTGGATGCGCGACATCGGGCCCACTTTCGTGCTTGATGATGACGACCCGGGCCTGCTCGGCGCCGTCGATTGGATCTTCAACGGTTGGGGTGCTCCCGCGTGGGCTGAGTGGGAACAGTCAGCGAAGATCGCGCGCGTGGTGGCTGATGCTGCCGGCGCCGAGATCGTCAGTTCTCTCCTCGTGGCTGAGGGCGGCGGACTACACGTGGATGGCGAGGGAACAGTCTTACTGACAGACACGGTGCAGCTCGACCCGCGCCGCAACCCGCTCGCCGATCGCGCCCGCGTCGAAAGCGAAATGCTACGCACTATCGGTGCCACTCACGCGGTCTGGCTGCCGCGCGGCCTGACCCGCGACTATGACGACTTCGGCACAAACGGCCACGTCGATATCGTCGCGACAATCGCATCGCCGGGGCGGGTGCTGCTGCACGCTCAGCCCAACCCCGAGCATCCGGACCACCAGGTGATGGCTGAGATTCGGGCCAGCCTCGAGAGCCAGCGGGATGTCGCCGGCCGCACGTTTGAGATCGTCGAGTTGCCCGCCCCCTCCACCCTTCGGGACGACCACGGTTTCGTCGACTACAGCTATGTGAATCACCTCGTCGTCAACGGGGGAGTGATTGGGTGCGGCTTCGACGATGAGATGGCGGATGCCCGAGCCGCCGAAATTCTGGCCGACGCGTATCCCGGCCGCACGGTGCAGATGGTCGACTCGCGTGAGATCTTTGCCCGCGGCGGTGGCATCCACTGCATCACCCAACAGCAGCCGCAACTGCCCGCTGTCACTGACGCTGCAGCTTCTGTAGCTGTATCGCGAAATTTCAGCGCTGAGCCGCAGGGAGAAAACTGATGAGAACCTTCGATGTCGTTGAAGCCTCGATAGCCGAACTGCACGAAGCACTCGCGGCTGGCACGCTCACGAGCGAGGCGCTCGTCGCCGCGTATCTTGAGAGGATCGATCGCTACGACCGCAGCGGGCCGAAGCTCAACGCCGTCGTCGTGCCCAACTCCGAGGCGCTCGCCGAAGCGCGCGAATCGGATGCGCGTCGGGCCGCTGGTCAGGCGCGGGGGCCACTCGACGGCATCCCGTACACGGCCAAAGACAGCTACCTGCACCGTGGGCTCACGGCAGCGGCGGGCAGCCCCGCCTTCGCCGATCTGATGGCGATGCGGGATGCCGCCACGATCGGTGCCCTACGCGCTGCCGGAGCAATCTGCCTCGGCCTCACCAACATGCCTCCGATGGCCAACGGCGGAATGCAGCCCGGCGTCTACGGTCGTGCCGAGAGCCCGTACAACGCCGAGTACCTCACCGCCGCCTATGGTTCGGGATCGTCGAACGGATCGGGCACCGCAACGGCCGCGAGTTTTGCCGCCTTCGGTCTCGGTGAAGAGACGTGGTCGAGCGGCCGCGCCCCGGCATCCAACAACGCTCTCTGCGCCTACACGCCTTCGCGCGGCGTGATTTCGGTGCGCGGCAACTGGCCGCTCGTGCCCACCATGGATGTCGTCGTACCGCACACGCGCACGATGGCCGACTTACTTGCCGTGCTCGACGTGATCGTGTTCGACGATGCGGATGCTCGGGGCGACTTTTGGCGCTCGCAGCCGTGGGTCGAGATTCCGGCGGCGTCGAGTGGGCGACCCGAGACGTATTTGTCGCTGCTGGCTGACGATGCGGAGCTGCCGTTGGCGGGCAAGCGCTTCGGCGTTCCCCGGATGTACATCAAGCGCGATACCGAGGCGGGCTCGGGCACGCGCGGAGTCGGTGGTCCGACAGGAACCGCGATTGACACCCGCCCGAGCATCCTGACCCTGTTCGACCAAGCGCGTCGCGATCTCGAAGCCGCCGGCGCCACCGTGGTCGAGGTCGACTTTCCAGTCGTCTCAAACTACGAGGCCGACCGCGCCGGGGCCCCCACGATCGCAACTCGCGGCCTCGTAAGCCCCGAATTCTTGAAGCGCGAAATCGTCGATCTGTCGGCGTGGGCGTGGGAAGACTTTCTGCAGGCCAACGGCGACCCGAACTTCGACACCATCGTGGGCATCGACGGCAGCACGATTTTCCCGACGACACCGGGCGCTCCGCACGATCACTACGACGGCTTCGAAGACGACATCGCGGTGTACCCGACGCAAGTGCGCGACCACCCGTATGCGGCATTCACCGATATTCCCGAGCTTGAAGCGGGCGTGCGCGGTCTGGAAGAAACCCGCCGCATCGATCTTGAAGAGTGGATGCGCGCCAACGAGCTCGACGCCGTAGCCTTCCCCGCGGTCGCCGATGTGGGAGCCGCCGATATGGGCACGAACCCCGCCACGGCAGCGGCCGGATGGCGAAACGGCGTCTGGGTCGCGAACGGAAACCTCGCGATTCGGCACCTGGGCATTCCGACCGTCACTGTTCCCATGGGGCTCATGGACGACATCCGGATGCCCGTGGGAATCACCTTCGCCGGTGCCGCGTACTCCGACCTCGCCCTGCTGCGTATCGGCGTCGCGTATGAAGCGGTGTCGCAGCGTCGGGTGGCGCCGCCACGAACACCCCCGCTGGTCGACTAAGCGGGTCGCGCCCTAAAGCTGCTTGATCATTTCGAGTTCGCGTCGGGACCTATCGAGAATGTACGGAACCGTGTGCCTCGTTAGGGTGAAGCCGCGGTTTTCGTAGGCGGCACGCGCTCGAGCGTTGTCTTCGTGCACGCCGAGGGTGAGGGTGCTGCCGTACTGGAAAGCCCACTGCTCGATGGTCGTAAGTAGGGCATCCGTCACGCCAGCTTTCCGGCCACGAAAATCGGGAGTGACGTAGACACCCACAAGGAGCGGGCCCGTTTTTGCGTCAGGGATATAGCACCCCATCGTGCCGATCCACCTGCCGTCTGTGGTGATGGCGGCGACAGCAATGGCCAACGAGTTCTGCCCGCGAACAGCGCGCCGCTGCCATTCTGCTTCCGTGGCGCGCCGCGCATCCTCAAGGTGCTCGGCAAAACCAATCGGGGTATTAGCGAGCATCTCCAAGCGAAGATCGCGAACTTCACGCCAGTCTGCTGGCTCCGTTCGTCGGATCGAAAACTGTGGCTCGCGCATGTTCTGAATCTTAGTTGCGGGCCGGGCACGCAGCCTGCCGTACCGTTGCAGGTATGGTTCACATTCACAGTGGCAAGGGCAGCGATGTTGAGGCAGTCCCCGCCGCCGTCATCACCGTCTCTGACCGCAGCGCTCGCGGCGAGCGAGCTGATACCTCGGGGCCGCGCGCGGTCGAGCTGCTCACGGCGCAGGGCTATGCGGTGTCGTTAACGGTGATTCCGGATGGCGCGGAATCAGTCACTGCCGGCATCCGGGCCGCGCTCGCCGCTGGTGCCCGCATCGTCATCACGAGTGGTGGAACCGGAGTGGCACCCCGGGATCTCACGCCCGAAGGAACCCGGCCCGTGCTCACGCGAGAGATTCCCGGCATCGCCGAAGAGTTGCGGCGCGAAGGTGCACGCCACACGAAGATGGCGGTGCTGAGCCGCGGCCTGGTCGGCATCGCGGGTGATGCTCTCGTGGTGAACCTGCCCGGTTCAACCAAAGCCGTTGAAGAGGGGCTCGCGGTGGTTGCGCCGCTGATCGGCCACATCCTCGAGCAGCTCGATGGCGGAGATCACTAGCTAACGAGTTTCATTCGGCAGCCGGATACAGAACGCCGGGTGCGAGGGCGCTCGGGCGACCTACTCCGGGCGACGCCAATCCCCAGAACGTCCGCCCGACTTCGCGAGCAACCGCACGTTCTCAATCTGCACGGTCTTGTCCATGCCCTTGACCATGTCGACGATCGCCAGCGCGGCCACCGACACCGCGGTCATGGCTTCCATCTCCACGCCCGTGCGGTCTGCCGTGCGCACGGTCGCGGTGACGGCGACTCCGTCATCCGTCACTTCAAGGTCGACGGTCGCGCCGTGCACTCCGATGATGTGAGCGAGCGGCAGCAGTTCGGCGGTGCGCTTGGCGGCTTGGATGCCGGCGATGCGTGCGACCGCGAGAATGTCACCCTTGGGAGCGTTGCCCGCGCGCAGCGCGTCGATGATCACGGGGGAGCAGCGAACGAAACCCTCCGCCGTCGCTTCGCGCACGGTCGGGGTCTTGGCGGTGACATCCACCATCCGGGCTTGGCCAGCGGAATTGAGGTGCGTGAAAGGCTGTTCGCTCATGACACCAGTGTGACAGCCAGCAGGTCGCCTTCGCGTACCTCGGTCACATCTTCGGGCACGAAGGCCAGGGCGTTTGCGCCAGCCAGACTCGCGACGAGATAGGAACCGGCACCGCCCGCGCTCGCGGGACGAACGGATGCTGCACCCGCCTCATCCTGTTCGACAACGGCGGGCATATATTGGGCGCGCCCCGCGGGGCTGCGCCAGCCCGTCGTGACGGTGGCGGTGACGGTAGGGCGGTGAATCGTTGACCGGCCCGACATCGTGAGCAGCGCGGGGCGCACGAAGGTCTCGAATGACACGAAAACGCTCACGGGGTTGCCGGGGAGGGCAAAGATCAGAGGGCCGGCGACGTTGCCGACCGGGAACCGGCCGAACCCTTGGGGCTTGCCCGGCTGCATCCGCACCGGTCCGAACCAGACGCCGAGCGGGGCGAGCACAGCTTTTACAACATCGTAGGCGCCGACGCTCACGCCGCCCGAGGTGACGAACGCATCGACGTCGGGTGCATGGGTCTCGAGCATCTCGCGCAGGGCATCATCGTCGTCGGCAACCGAGCCGAGCTGAACGGGGATACCGCCACACTCGGTAATCATCGCCGCCAGGAGCAGCGAGTTCGAGTCGTGAATCTGGCCACGCGCCAGCGGCTCTCCGGGCTTGCGCAGTTCAGTGCCGGTCGAGAGCACGCCGACGCGCGGTGCGGGGTGAACCGTCAGGGTGCTGACTCCGGATGCCGCTGCGGCCGCCAGATCACGGGCGCCGAGAACGCGCCCAGCCGTCAGCAAGGGATCGCCCGTGCGAACGTCGGTGCCCGTGCGGCGGATGTGGGCGGCGGGATTCGGGGCGCGAAAAATAAGAACGGTGTCGGTTCCCTCATCGGTGTCTTCGATGGGCACGATGCAGTCCGCGTCAGTGGGCACTGCGGCACCAGTCATGATCCGGGCAGCCTCGCCGGGCTGCAATGACGGATTCTCGGCGGATCCTGCAGGAAGGTCAGCGACCACACGGAGCGCTATCGGTGTCTCAGTCGTGGCGGAGATGGCATCCGCTCGTCGGAGCGCATAACCGTCCATCGCGGAGTTATCGAAACTGGGAACATCGACCGTGGCGTGCACGTCGGCGGCGAGGGTGAGGCCCAACGCCTGCGCGATCGGGACGCTGACAATCGGCAATGGCGCGACGTTGGCCAGAACGCGGGCGAGGTGCTCCTCGATGCTGATCGACGAAGGAGAGGCCGCCATCATTCTGCCGAACCTGACGGCGCCGAGCCTGATGGTGCCGCAGACTCCGGTGCCAAGTCCGACGACGACACAGCAGGAGGAGGAGCGGCAGCAGCAGCGGCCTGGCCAGCGTTGCTCGCGGCGGCAAGCGCGGCTCTCGATAACGCATCCGCGCTTCGCATGGCCGAGGACGGGTCGGTTCCGGCAGCGGCAGCGAGCCCCGCCGCGTAGCCGACCAGAAACGTCGTCACGGGAGCCGCTGGCCGGATCACCGTGTGCGCGGCGACGCCGGCGAGATCCAGAATCCCCTCAACATCCATCGCGGCACGAAACTCATCGCTGGCGATGCCCAGCTCGCTGCTGAGGTGCGCAGCCCAGTCGTCGAGACGTTGGCGTTCTTCGGAGTTCATTGTGCGGCTTCTTCCGTTTCTGCGGTCGGATCGGTGGCGCCGAGGCGAGCTGCGTCCTCCCACGTATCAACATCATCGGTGGCTCCGGGCACAGCCACCAGGGACATGAGGTTCAGCGGCTCGATCAGTTTTCGCATCGAGAGTCCGTCGAGGCTGTCGGCGTCGAACCGCGAGAGGGCGCTGATGAGAGCGCGGCGGCGATACAGGCAGGCAAGCGGCTGTCGGTGGCCAGTCGCATCGACGGAAATCACGCCATCCACGTCAGAGGGGGCGGTGGTGAGTGCGTCAACGAGGGCTGGCACCTGAGCAGCAATGCCCGGCATGTCACAGGCGAGCACAAGGATGGCGTCGCTCGCGCTCGTGCCGTTGGTCGAGAGGTGGTGCACGCCGGCGGCGACCGCAGCAGCGGGCCCCGAAAACGGCGGGTCTTCGCGCGTGACAAACACCGCGGAGCTCACGAGGCCAGGCTCGACCGGACCAACAACGACGCAGGTGCGCGCCACACTGGATGCCGCCGAGAGTGCGTGCTCGAGCAGGCTGCGGCCCCGGACGTGGAGCGTTGCTTTCGCCACAGATCCCAATCGGGTCGAGCGACCTCCGGCGAGCACCGCTGCATCGATCAGCATGCAGCCACTCTAAGTGACGGTGGAATCAGCGTCACTATCCGGCGCGAGTTGTGGTCGCTGCTGCCGTGGTCGCCACCACCGAGATAGTCTCGATTGAGGGGCGGCGCAGAATCCGCGGCGCTCCGGAGGAGGCAGACCGCGTGACCAGAATCACGGCACGACGCAAGATCACCCGAGTCACTATCGGTTCCCCTCCGGTATCCCGGGAGGATGTGCTCGCAGTGGAGGAGCCGCTCGAGATGCGCGTCAACGGGCGCTCGCTTGCCGTGACAATGCGCACTCCCGGTGACGACTTTGACCTCGTCGCGGGGTTTCTTGTCTCCGAGGGGATCATCACCTCGGGCGAGCACTTCTTTGCCGCTCGGTACTGCGCCGGTGCCACCGTCGACGGAATGAACACATACAACGTCGTTGACGTCACCTTGGCGCCGGGCGTGCCTGCACCCGATCCGAGCTTGGAGCGGTCGTTCCTTACGACCAGTTCCTGCGGACTGTGCGGCAAGGCGAGCATTGATGCCGTGCGCACCAAGTCGGCGTTCTCGGTCGCGGAGGATGCCGCGCGAATCGACGCCGAGCTGCTGACGACGTTCCCCGAGAAGCTGCGCGAGGCACAAGACGTGTTCGAGAAGACGGGCGGGTTGCATGCCGCGGCGCTCTTCGATGGCGCGACGGGCGAGATGTTGGTGGCGCGCGAGGATGTGGGTCGGCACAACGCTGTCGACAAGGTCATCGGCTGGGCCGTTAAACAGAATCTGCTGCCGCTGTCGGGCACCGTGCTCATGGTGTCGAGCCGGGCAAGCTTCGAACTCGCGCAGAAGGCCATGATGGCGGGGATCCCGGTTCTGGCTGCGGTGTCGGCACCGTCGTCGCTGGCCGCAGAATTTGCCGAGGAGGTTGGCATGACGCTGGTCGGCTTCCTCCGCGGACAATCGATGGTGCTCTATGCCGGGCAAGAACGCATTGTGCAGAATGAGTCGGCCGACGCGAACTAGGCGGCCGGCCCCGCGCTAGCTCAGCGGCGACGTCTCGTCCTCCACCGCCGGGATAAACCGCACCGCCATTGCCTTGTACCCGGGCGTATTCGATTCGCGCGCAACGAGCTCGCGGTGCACGAGGTTGTTCGCTTCCGGAAAGTACGCTGCCGCGCATCCCCGCGGAGTCGGGTAGAAGACGAGGCGGAACTTGTCTGCCCGGCGCTCCTGACCTTGGAACGTGCTGATGACATCCACGAGGTCGCGGTCGGCGAACCCCATGTCGGCGGCATCGTCCTTGTTGATGAGGATGACGCGGCGGCCGCCCGAGATGCCGCGGTAGCGGTCATCCAGCCCGTAGTAGGTGGTGTTGTACTGGTCGTGGCTGCGCATAGTCTGCAGGATCAGGTGCCCGGGAGGCGGCGTCAGGTACTCCAGCGGGCTCACCGTGAAGCGGGCCAGGCCGATGTCGGTGGCGAAGCTGCGGGTGTCGCGCGGCGGGTTGGGCAGCACGAATCCGTTCTTGGTCCTCAGGCGTGTGTTGAAGTCCGAGAAGCCCGGCAGCACGCGGGAGATGTGGTCGCGGACGACGTCGTAGTCCTCGGCCATCGCTTTCCAGTCCACCGGGTGATCCTCGCCCAGGGTGGCGATGGCCATGCGGGCGATGATCACGGGTTCCGCGAGCAGGTGATCTGACACCGGCTTGAGTCGGCCTTGAGTGGTGCGCACTACCGACATGGAGTCTTCGACCGACAGCACCTGACGGCCGCTCGGATGCTTGTCGTCGGTGTCGGTGCGACCTAGCGTGGGCAAAATTAGCGAGGTGAGGCCGTGCACGACATGCGAGCGGTTGGGCTTGGTTGAGACGTGAACGGTCAGGCCCACCCGCTGCAACGCGTTACCGAGCGCTTCGGTGTCCGAGGCGGCGAGCGCAAAGTTTCCGCCCATCGAGACGAACACGTCGACGTTGTCGTTCTCGAATGCCTCAACGGTGTCGACCGAGTCGAAGCCGTGCTCGCGGGGCGAAGCGATTCCGAATTCCTTGTCGAGGGCATCCAACATCCACTCGTGAGGTTTCTCCCACACGCCCATCGTGCGGTCGCCCTGCACATTCGAGTGGCCGCGCACGGGGCACGCACCGGCGCCGGGCTTGCCGAAGTTCCCCTGCAGCAGGAGCAGGTTGATGATCTCCTTGAGCGTGTTCACGGAGTGAGGCTGTTGCGTGAGGCCGAGCGCCCAGCAGATGATCGTGGCCTTCGACTCGACCATCATCTGAGCAACCTTGGCGATCTCGAGGCGAGACAGGCCGGTCGCTGCTTCGGTCTCGTCCCAGTCGATGGTCTTGCGTGCGGCACGGTAGGCATCGATGCCGTCGGTGTTCGCTGCGATGAACTCGTGGTCAACTACGGAGCCGGGAACCCGCTCCTCTTCCTCCAGAAGCAGGTGACCGAGGGCCTGGAAGAGCGCGAGGTCGGCACCGACCTTGATCTGGAGAAACTCGTCGGCCAAGTTGGTGCCGCCACCGACGACTCCCTTGGGTGTCTGCGGATCCTTGAAGTTGAAGAGCCCGGCTTCGGGGAGCGGGTTGACGGCGACGATCTTGCCACCGTTGTCTTTGCATTCGGCCAGGGCCGACAGCATCCGCGGGTGGTTCGTGCCGGGGTTCTGGCCAATCACAAAGATGAGCTCAGCCTCATGGATGTCTTCGAGCGAGACTGTGCCTTTACCGATACCAATCGTGGGGTTCAGGGCGGAACCGGATGATTCGTGGCACATGTTCGAGCAGTCCGGCAGGTTATTGGTGCCGATCGAGCGCGCGAAGAGTTGGTACAGAAACGCCGACTCATTGGCCGTGCGGCCGGAGGTGTAAAAGACGGTGCGCTCGGGAGTCGTGGCGCGGATCTTCTCGCCGATGAGTTCGAAGGCGTCGTTCCAGGAGATCTGCGAGTAGTGGGTATCGCCGGGGCGGATGACAACCGGATGCGTGATGCGGCCCTGGTTGCCGAGCCAGTACTCGGTCTTGTCCGACAGCTCTTCGATCGAGTGTTCTGCCCAAAACTCCGGGGTCACGGTGCGCAGCGTGCTCTCTTCGGCGACGGCCTTGGCGCCATTTTCGCAAAACTCGGCAACCTTGCGGTGACCTTGCGATTCCGGCCACGCGCACCCGGGGCAGTCCGTGCCATCGCGTTGGTTCAGTCGCAGCAAGGAGCGCGCGGTGCGGGTCACGCCGGCCTGCGCGATTCCCCGATCCAGTGCCACGAGCACGGCTTCAACGCCGGCCGCCGACTTCTTCGGTTTCTTGACCAGCAGGTCGTCTTCATTGATGTCGTCAACCGGGGCTCCACGTGTCATGTCCCCATACTGCCTGCAATCAATGAGAATTTGTGCACAATCTTGGTCTGATACCTAAAGATTGATCAGTTAATTGCTAGCCTGTGGTTCGCGGCCGATTTGCCGACAGCAGCGTTGCTGTTTGACACGCTTAGTGCGACGAGGAGACCATCCATGAGCTGGCTTGACCGAGAACACACCATCGCCCCTCCCGGTTTCAATCGCTGGCTTGTTCCGCCTGCCGCGCTGGCAGTGCATCTGAGTATCGGTCAGGCCTACGCCACAAGCGTTTACAAGACTGCACTCGTTGATCACTTCGACGCGAGTCTCACTCAGATCGGCGTCATCTTCTCGATCGCCATCGTCATGCTCGGATTGTCGGCCGCGATCATGGGAACGTGGGTAGACCGCAGTGGCCCGCGCAAGGCGATGTTTGTCGCCGCGCTGTTCTGGTCGGGCGGATTCTTGATCGGATCGCTTGGCGTCTTCTCCAACCAGCTGTGGTTGGTCTACGTCGGCTACGGTTTCATCGGCGGTATTGGACTCGGGATCGGCTATATCTCGCCGGTGTCGACCCTGATTAAGTGGTTCCCTGACCGTCCCGGCCTCGCCACGGGCATGGCGATTATGGGATTCGGCGGTGGCGCGCTCATCGCCAGCCCCGTTTCTACGGCATTGCTTGCGCTCTACGATCCCAACGCGGGAACCGAGGGCTGGGTTGCCAGTGGTGACGCCGTTGGCAAGTTGTTCCTCACGCTCGGGCTCATTTATCTCGCGTACATGATGTTCGGCGCGTTCACGATTCGGGTGCCTGCCGAGGGCTGGACGCCAGCCGGCTTCGACCCGTCGAAGGTCAAGGCGAAGGCGCTCGTCACTAGTAACCACGTCTCAGCGAACAACGCGATCAAGACCCGCCAGTTCTGGCTCGTGTGGATCGTGCTCTTCTGTAACGTCACGGCGGGCATCGGAATCCTTGAACAAGCGGCGCCGATGATTCAGGACTTCTTCCGTCAAGCCGACGGGCAGTCCTTGGTCACGGCCGCGGTAGCCGGTGGCTTCGTCGGTCTGCTGTCGATCGCCAACATGGGCGGCCGGTTCGTGTGGTCGTCCACGTCAGATGTCACCGGGCGCAAGAACATTTACATGATTTACCTCGGAGTGGGCGCGATTCTGTACGTATTGCTGGCACTCGTTGGCTCCAACACGACGGCACTGTACGTGGCACTCGCTTTCGTCATCATTTCGTTCTACGGCGGCGGTTTCGCCACGGCGCCGGCCTACTTGCGTGACCTCTTCGGCACGTTCCAGGTGGGCGCTATCCATGGTCGACTGCTGACTGCCTGGTCAGCGGCTGGCATTGCTGGTCCACTGATCGTGAACTCCTTCTTGGACGCTCAGGGTGCGCCTGGCGAGCTGACCGCCGCGGCGTACCAGCCCGCTCTGCTGACCATGGTCGGACTGCTTGTCGTGGGCTTCATCGCCAACCTCATGGTGCGGCCCGTACATTCCACCTTCCATGAACCATCCACAGCGGGGTCTAAAGGCCTCACCATTTCCGCGGAGGCCTGAGATGAAGAAAGCACAACTCGCGATCGTCTGGGCGCTCGTCGGCATTCCGTTGCTCTACGGCGTATTTCAGACCATGACGAAGGCTTCGGCACTGTTCGGCTGAGCAAGCGGCGGCAAGCAGCAGGCAAACGTCCGGCAACCCGTGGAAAAGCGACGGCAGCGCATCGAAGAAGCGGGGTAAAAGCCCTGAAAGTTCCGCAGTTGCGGTGTTATGCTGTGTTTTATGGCGCAATATCGGATTAGCGAGGCCGCAGGGCTCCTCGGAGTCAGTGACGACACCCTGCGACGCTGGATCGCGAACGATGGCCTGCCGGTGTCGCTTGACGATGCCGGTCGCCAGGTCATCGATGGCGCGGACCTCGCGCAGCGTGCTCAAGAGCGGGCGCAGCAAGCCCAACAGGCGGCAGCGGGATCCGGCTCGGAAAGCAGCGCGCGCAACCGCATGGTCGGGCTCGTCACGGGCATCCTGAGCGACACCGTCATGTCGCAGGTCGAGCTGCAGTGCGGCCCGCACCGCATCGTGTCGCTCATGTCGACCGAAGCGGTGCGCGACTTGAAGCTCGAAATTGGTTCGCTCGCGGTCGCCGTCGTGAAGGCGACGATGGTCGTGGTTGAGGCGCCGAAAGACAACTCCTAGTGATGGGTACGGTGCGGCAGCGGTGGCAGGGCTGGGATGGGCGCCAGCGGGGTCACCTGCTGACAACGGTCGCCGCCGTCGCGATTGCGGGCATCGTGGGGCTTTCTGGATGCTCGGCAACTGAGCCGGCACCGGCATCCACGTCAGCGGACGGTGCCCTTCAGGGTGAGCTCACGATTTATGCTGCGGCATCGTTGACCGCGTCGTTCACCGAGCTGGCCGAGGCATTCAGCGCCGAGAACCCCGGCGTCACCATCGCGCCGATCTCCTTCGACGGCTCCTCTACTCTCGCCACCCAGATCAGCGAGGGTGCGCCGGCCGATGTCTTCGCCTCCGCGGATGACGCCACGATGCAGCAGGTCAGCGCCGAGCTGGCGAGTGCTCCTATTGCGTTCGCCACCAACGAATTGCAGATTGCGGTGCAGCCCGGCAACCCTCTGGACATCACGACCCTGAGCGATTTGGCGGAGCCCGGCGTGCAGGTTGCCGTGTGCGCTCCCGCGGTTCCGTGCGGTGCTGCAGCCCGCATCCTGCTCGATGCCGCCGCGGTCGACCTCACGCCGGTGACCGAAGAGCAGAACGTGAAAGCCGTGCTCACCAAGGTTGAGCTGGGCGAAGTGGATGCTGGGCTCGTCTATGTCACCGACATGCGGGATGCGGCGGGAGCGGTCGAGGGCGTCGCGGTTGATGGTGCCGACGCGGCCCGCAACAACTACCCGATCGCCGTGCTGAACGAGGCTGCGCACCCGGCCATCGCGGCGGCCTTCGTGGAGTTCGTGCTCTCGGCGCCGGGGCAGAGCATTCTCGCTAGCTACGGATTCGTAACGCCATGAGCGGCATCCCGCGCCTGCTCTACCTGCCCGCGGCCCTTGGCTTCGCCCTGCTGATCCTGCCCCTCGTCGGGCTGTTCCTCCGGGCCGACTGGCCGAGCGTTCCGGCCGCGATCGTCTCCGAGGAGGCGCAGTCGGCGCTCTGGCTATCGCTGCAGACGGCGCTCGCCGCAACGGTGCTGTGCCTCATCGTCGGCATTCCGCTCGCGCTCGTGATCGCGCGCTCGGGTAACCGTCTGGCGGGCCTGCTGCGCGCGCTCACCACGCTCCCGCTCGTGATGCCGCCCCTCGTCGGCGGCATCGCGCTGCTGTACCTTCTCGGACGCAACGGGCTCGTCGGCAGCGTGCTCGAACTGTGGTTCGGCATCAGCATTCCGTTCACGACGGGAGCGGTCGTGATCGCGCAATCGTTCGTAGCGCTGCCGTTCCTGGTGATCTCCGTCGAGGGCGCGCTGCGCACCGCGGGCACCCGCTACGAGCTGGTCGCGGCCACTCTCGGCGCCGGGCGCTGGACAGTGTTTCGTCGCGTCACGCTGCCGCTCATCATGCCGGGCGTCATTGCCGGAACCGTGCTCTGCTTCGCTCGCGCCCTCGGCGAATTCGGCGCCACCGCCCTGTTCGCCGGCAACGCCGCAGGCACGACCCGAACCATGCCCCTCGCGATCTACACCGCGTTCAACGGCGCCGGCGTGAGCCAAGATTCCGCCATCGCTCTGTCGCTGCTGCTCGTGGTTGTCGGCATCGTCATCCTCCTTCTGCTGCGCAGCTGGCGCACGACCCCGGAGCTCTGAGCCATGACATTGGATGCCACCATGCAGGTGAGCCGCGGATCGTTCACCCTCGACGCGAGCGTCACAGTCGCGCCCGGCGAAACACTCGCCCTGCTGGGGCCGAACGGCTCCGGAAAGTCGACGCTGCTCGCGGTCATTGCCGGGCTGCTCGCCCCCGAGCGCGGTGCGGTTTCGGTCGACGGGCGAGTGCTGACCGAGGTTCCGCAGTCGGGTGGCAGGCGGCCAGGCGGCGGACGGATGACCGTGGTGCCCGCCCATCGTCGCCGCATTGGTTTGCTCGGGCAAGACCCGCTGCTGTTCCCGCATCTCAGCGCCCTCGAGAATGTGGCTTTCGGGCTGCGCTCTCTCGGAATGAGAGCGGCGGAGGCCCGCGAGCGAGCCTCCGAATGGCTGGATGCCGTGGAGATGACAGAGTTCGCCGCTCGCAAACCTGCCGAGCTTTCTGGCGGCCAGCAACAGCGTGTGGCGATCGCCCGTGTGCTGGCCACCGAACCCGACGTACTGCTCTTCGACGAGCCGATGGCTGCCCTCGATGTGCAGAATGCGTCGCTCGTGCGCACCCTCCTGCGCGAGTGTCTGGCGGCCCGAGTCTCCGCCGTCCACACCGGAATCCATGGCCGACCGCCGACCGCACCCGCCACCATCGTCGTTACCCACGATGTGGTGGATGCCCTAGTGCTGGCCGATCGCGTCGCCATCATGGATGCCGGCCGCATCATCGACAGCGGCGATGTCGCCCGCGTTCTGGGCGAACCGGTGAACCAGTTCGCTGCCGCGCTTGTCGGCCTTAACGTGCTGCACGGAGTTGTCGAAACCAGCCAGCTCGCGAGGCTCGCGGATGGGCGTGGTCTCGCCGTCGACAGCATCGAGCCGGCTGTCGGTACGGAAGTTTCGGTCGCGTTCCCGCCGTCTGCGGTGACGCTGCGTCGGGAGTCGCGGGGTGCCGCTCGGGCCGACGGCGCTGCGACTGCAGCGCCGGGAGCCGCCGATTCCGCACGTGTCGAGCCCGCCGCATCCGCCCCGCCTCTGCCGCACGAATGGCAGGCCACGGTCGATCTGCTCGAGCCCGGCCTCAAGGGCATCCGCGTCACCCTCGTGGGCGATACCGTCGCGGCCGAGGCCTCGGCGGCTGACCTGCTCGCGCACGACATCGCGCCGGGGGACCGCATCGTGGCATCCGTTGATCCAACTCAGATCACGGCCTATCTGCGCCGCTAATCGGCGCTGTCCGCGTCGCTAATCGGCGTTCGCCTCACCGCCGAGATCGTTCTGGGCAATCCCGTCGTTCTCGGGGCGCACGTTGCTAGGATTCGCCCATGCGCGTGACGAAACTCAGAGTGTATCCAGTGAAGTCGTTTGCCGGCGAAGACGTCGAGTCTGCCGCGGTGAACCCGTGGGGCCTCGACCAGGATCGCCGCTGGGCGCTCGTCGATAGTGACGGCAAGAGCCTCACCGCACGCCAACACAATCATCTGCTCGGGCTCTCGGCGCACGCCCTGAGCGAGACGGCAGTGCAACTCTCCGACCGCGAGGGCTCCAGGGTGACCGTCGACATGGCGGATGGCGGCGACACCATCGAGGTAAGCCACAGCGGGCAAGGCACGGCGCTTGCCGCTCGCGGTGACGTCAACCGTTGGTTGAGCGAACGCGTCGGCCTCGACGCACGACTCGTCTGGCAGTCCGACCCGACCGTGCGCGCGATCGACCCCGAAGACGGAGGTCAGCCCGGAGAGGTTGTCTCGCTCGCCGATGGCGGCCCGCTGCTGCTGGCGAGCGAAGCGTCACTGCGGCAGCTTGACGAGTGGACCGCTGAGAACGACGAGCCGCTCGACATGATCCGGTTCCGCCCCAACGTGATAATCGACGATCTCGAACCCTGGGTCGAAGAAAGCTGGACGCACGTCACGATTGGCGACGTGCGCTTTCGCGTCACCATGATTTGCGACCGCTGCGTCATGACCACGATCGAACCCAGCACGCTCGAGCGCGGCAAGGAGCCGATTCGAACCCTGGCGCAGCACCGCCAGCGTGACCACAAAACGTGGTTCGGCATCCGCCTCACTCCGCTGGATGGTGGCCGCCTCCATGTGGGCGATGCTGTTGACGCGACGACCTCGGAGGTTTCGCAGGCTGCAGCGGGATAGTGTGACGGGATGAGTTCTTCCGCGGTAGTGCCTCCTGGGGAGAACAGCGCGGCGGGCGCCCTCGCGAACACGCATGCTGACGCGGTGGCGAACGCATTAGTGGATACCCTCGGCAGACCGCTGCACGACATCCGTTTCTCGGTCACTGACCGCTGCAATTTTCGGTGCGTCTACTGCATGCCCAAGGAAGTCTTCGGCGCCGACTACGCGTTCATGCCGCGCGACGAACTTTTGAGCTTCGAAGAGATCACTCGGCTCGCGAGTATCGCCGCGCTTCACGGTGTGGAGAAGATCCGTCTCACCGGTGGTGAACCGCTCCTGCGCAAAGGCCTCCCTGAACTGGTCGGGATGCTGTCGAAACTCACGACCCCGGCCGGCAAGCCCCTCGACCTCGCGGTCACCACCAATGGCTCCGCACTCGGGCACCTTGCGGTCGCGCTCAAGGAAGCCGGCCTCAAGCGCGTGACGGTATCGCTCGATTCGCTCGATGACGCGACTTTTCAAGCCATGAACGACGTGAAGTTTCCCGTCAAGAAGATATTGGACGGCCTCGACGCCGCCCACGCTGCCGGGCTTGGCCCCATCAAGATCAACATGGTCGTGAAGAAGGGCCACAACGACAAGGACATCGTCGCGATGGCCCGCCACTTCAAAGACACCCCGTTCATCCTGCGCTTCATTGAGTACATGGATGTCGGCACCACCAACGGCTGGCAGCTAGGCGAAGTTGTGCCGTCGGCCGAGGTTGTCGCGCGCATCAACGCGGAGCTTCCCCTCGACGAAATCGCCCCCAACTACAGCGGCGAAACGTCGCAGCGCTGGCGTTACCGCGACGGCAGCAACGAAATTGGTGTGATCTCGAGCGTCACGCAGTCGTTCTGCCACACCTGCTCGCGCGCCCGCATCTCGGTCGACGGCAAGCTCTACACGTGCCTCTTCGCCAGTTCGGGCCACGACCTGCGCGCGCTCATGCGCGACGGCTGCACCGACGACCAGCTGTCGGATGCCATGGCGAGCCTGTGGCGAAAGCGCACCGACCGCTACTCCGAGTTGCGCTCGCTCAACACCCCGCGTCCGGCCGGAGCCGACGGCACCAAGCCCGGCGCCAAGAGAATTGAGATGTCGTACATTGGTGGCTGACATGAGCATTCAAATCCGTTACTTCGCCGCTGCCGCCGAGGCTGCCGGGCGCGATGAGGAGCACCTCGAGATCGCGGCCGGAGCCACCCTGAGCACGCTCAAGGCGGTGCTCATTGAACGCTATGGCACCCTCATGCAGCGCGTCGTCGAGTCGGGGTCGTTCCTGATCGACGGCGTTGTTCGCCGCGACCCCGCGCACGCGGTGGGTGCTCGCGTCGACGTGCTGCCGCCGTTCGCCGGCGGCTAGAGCGCGAAGCTGCTACAGCCCAACCCATTCGGTGGCGCCGCCCGCAAGCTGCTGGCGCTTCCAGATCGGTACGGTCTGCTTGATGCGCTCCACGAGCACTTCGCACGCCTCGAACGCTTCGCGGCGGTGCGCGGCGGAGACGGCTGCCGAGAGGGCAATATCCCCAATCTGCAGCAGGCCAACGCGGTGCGCTGCTGCGATTGGGAGGCCCGTTTCGGCTGCCACTTCAGCGCAGCACTGGGCAAGCAGCGCCTCCGCTTCGGGATGCGCCTGGTACTCCAGCGACCACACTTCGTTGCCGCCGTCGTGATTGCGCACCACGCCCGAGAACACGACGACCGCGCCCGACGCGGGGGACTCCACCGCGCGACGGATCGCGCCTTCATCAATGGCGGCATCCGAGATGATGGCGAAGCTGGCCGGCGTCTGATCGTTCACTTTTAGTACCTCGCGAGCGCAGGATCAATGACCTGCGAGTAGTCGTCGATGCCGCCAACCAGGTGGCGGATGTTGGTGAAGCCGGCGCTCTGCAGCAGGCGCAGGGCGCGTTCGCTGCGGATTCCGTGATGACAATATACGACGACCGGAATATCGGTGCGGATGTCGGCAAGCCTGCCCTCAAGGCCACCCAGCGGAATCAGCTCGGCTGTCTCGATCGCGGCAATCGCAAACTCGAAGGGTTCGCGAATATCGACCAGCTGCGGCGCAGCCTCCGTGGAGAGCAGGGCCGCAAGTTCGCGCGAATCGATCTCGTCGCTCACGCCGCCCGCAGCGTCGCTTCCGCTCGTCTCGCCGAATTCGGCGGAGCCGCCAGTTTTGCTCGTGTCCCCGGCTCCGCTCGAACCAACGGCAGCAGGCGTCAGCCCGCAGAACAGGTCGTAGTCAATGAGCTCGGTAACGGCATCTACTTCGTCGCTCACGGCGTATTCCAGCTCGCGAAAGCGCCCGCTGAGCGCGTCGTAGGTGGTGACTCGGCCGAGGAGTGGTTCGCCGATTCCGGTGAGGAGCTTCACGGTTTCGGAGCACATGATGCCGCCGACGATCGCGCACACGGTCGGCAGCACTCCGCCCTCGGCGCATGATGGAACGGTGCCGGGTGCGGGCGGAACGGGAAAGAGGTCGCGGTAGGTGGGCCCCTGGCCTGACCACGAAATTCCGGCTTGACCGCCGTAGCGCAGGATCGCACCCCAGACGACCGGGATGCCGGTCAGCACCGCTGCGTCATTGACGAGATAGCGAGTGGCGAAGTTGTCGCTGCCGTCGAGCACGAGGTCATACCCCGCAAAGAGTTCGAGGGCGTTGCTGGAATCGAGCCACACGTCGTGGCGAATCAGCGAGATTTCGGGATCGATCTGGGCGACCGTGTCCGCCATCGATTCGAGCTTGCTGCGCCCGATATCGGCAACCCCATGGGCGAGCTGGCGGTGCAGGTTGGAGAGCTCAACGGCATCCGTATCGATCGCGCCGATGGTGCCGACACCCATCGCAGCGAGGGCGGGGATGGTGGCGCTGCCGAGGCCGCCTGCGCCCACGACCAGCACTCGTGCGTGAGCGAGGCGACGTTGCGCGATCTCACCAAAGTCAGGATTAGCGAGCTGGCGCGAGTAACGGATCAGACGTTCGGAACTGAGCGGTGCGCCCGGCCCCACGAGCGGCTGGCGGTCAGACTGAGCAGGCAATGTCACGAGGCGATCCTTACCGCGCCGAAAGTGGCACGGCCACGATTCTATCGTTTCGGATGCTGCGAAACCGGGCTTAATCGCAGCGTCGTTGCCTACCGATAGGGTGTGTGCGGGCCGGAGATCTCGGCTCACCACCCGATAGAAGGAGTACCCCATGGAAGCCGCCGTAATCGCCGCCTGGACGTTCGTTTCTGAAGCCTCGATTCCCGAAGACGTCATGCCCATGCTGCTCCCCGGTGAACAGCCGATCGCGGCGTACAAGACGTTCCGCGACAGCGCTGTGTTCACCAACAAGCGCCTCATTGTTCGTGATGCTCAAGGCATCACCGGCAAGAAGGTGGAGCTCTACTCGCTGCCCTACTCGAACGTGCTCATGTGGTCCTCCGAGAACGCCGGAACGCTCGACATCAACGCCGAACTCGAACTGTGGACCCGCGCCGGTCACATCAAAATCAAGGTCGGCAAGGCCATCGACGTGCGCAAGCTCGATATGCTCATCGCCAACGTGGTCATCGGCGCGAGCTAACGCCACCAACACACACGACGGGGTGGGGCAATGAAAACGGACTTCAAGAAGACGCTCGACGCGTATAAAGCGCGCCATAACGAATTCAGAATTCTGGATGTCCCACCCCAGCAGTACCTGATGGTCGACGGTCATGGTGCGCCCGGCGAAGGCAGCGACTACACGGCCGCGATTGCCGCGCTGTATCCCGTGGCGTACACGCTGAAGTTCGCGAGCAAAGCGCTCGACCGCGACTACGTTGTGCCGCCGCTGGAAGCGCTCTGGTGGGCCGAAGATATGGCCGCCTTTACGAGCACGCGCGACAAGTCACAGTGGGACTGGACCGCGATGATCCTCGCGCCCGAGTGGATCACTCCGACCATGTTTGAGGATGCGGTGGCCTCGGTGGTCGCCAAGAGCAAGACCCCCGAGAGTCTGCCCGCCAGCCTCGACAAGGTGCGCCTCGAAACCCTCGATGAGGGGCTGTGCGTGCAAACCCTCCACCTCGGGCGTTATGACGATGAGGCCGAGATTCTGGCGCGGATGCACAGCGAGTTCATTCCCGAGCAGGGGCTGCGGATGACCGGCAAGCACCACGAGATCTACTTCAATGACTTTCGCAAAGTCGAGGCATCCAAGCTCCGCACACTGCTGCGGCAACCCGTGGAACGCGTCTAGCTAAAGCTTGGCGATCTCGATCTTCTTCAGCTGCATCATGTGCTCGAAGGCATTCGGCCGTGTCATGAGTTCATCGATATTGGCAGGAGTGATCTGCCAACTCACGCCGAATTTGTCTTTGCACCACCCGCAGGCTTCCGCTTCGGGAACCGCCGAGAGCGCCGTCCAGTAGCGATCAATCTCAGTCTGATCCGCACACGGAATCACAAACGACACCGACTCCGTGAATGTCACGTGTTGGCGGGTCGCGGCATCCATTGCCACAAACCACAGGTCTCGGAGCCTGACATCTCCAAACATTACCGAACCGGGATGCGCGGGCCCGGACCGCTCGGCGTAGCGAACATCAGCACCCAACTGCGAATTATCAAACACCGAGGCATAGAACTCGATGGCCTCCCGCGCGCGGTTCTGCACGCCATCGCCGAACAACAACGCGGGCATGATGGTGGGCCGCGGTTCACCAGCGGGATCGGTCAAAATGAGCTGCCAGTTCACGCCAAAACGGTCCCGCAACCATCCATAGCGCGGGCTGAAATCGTAGTTAGCGATCGGCATGAGCGCACTGCCGCCGTCGATAAGTGCATTCCACAACGCATCAAGGTTGTGGCGAGCATCCGGATCAGTAGAGGGATCGAAATTGACCATGAACGACGTGGACTCGTTGAACGCAAATCGCTCGCCCGCGTTGATCGCCAAAAAGTCTTGCTCGGCGAGACGGAAAGTAACCGTCAGCACCGCACCGGCGAGGTCGCGCTGAAAGTCAGCCAACCCCTCCGAGGGGTAGTGAGTGGTGCCGACGATCGAACTATCGGAAAACGCTGCGGTGTAGAACTGAACAGCCTCTTCGGCATTGCCGTTGAACCAGAGGCACGGCGTGATCGTGGTCATGGTGTTCCTCCTCGAACCCATGTCGTCGCAACGCGCGGCGGCTAATGACACGATCATAAGCCGCGGCAGGCTGCGAGAGAAGGTTTCGTTTAAGCTGGCGGGATGAATGTGAACGAGTCGGGGCCAGACGCGAGCCCCGATGAGCGCGGCGACAGTGCTGCTAAGCCCAGGGCCGCTGAGCACCGTGCCACTGATCACAGTGCCGCAGGGCGTCGGCATGAGTGGCGCTACGCCTTCCTACGCGCGTATCACGGCTTCATGCTGCATCGCGGAATCGATTCCGCAGCCACTCTCGCATTCTTTGCTGCGCTCGCGATTTTCCCAGCCGCGCTTACGGTCGTGTCAGCACTAGCGCTAGGTCAGGGTGAAGACCAAGCGGCCGAGACCGTGCTCGATCTGGCGCGAGAAGTGCTGCAAGAAGACACCGTGGAGGCCCTCAAGGAACCGTTGACTCAACTCTTCTCGGTGGGGAGCCCGGGCCTAGCTCTCGCCATCGGCATCGCCCTGAGCGTGTGGTCGATGTCGAGCTATGCCACAGCGTTCGGGCGGGCCGCGAACAGCGTTTTTGAGATCCAAGAGGGGCGTCGCTTTGTGAAGTTCCGCGGCCTCATGCTTGTGCTCTCGGCCTTCCTCCTTGCGGCCTTTGCGGCCGTGGCTGTGCTCCTGCTCACCACCACCAACGTCGCCACCGCCATCGGTGAAGCGTTCGGCTTTGGGGAACCTTGGGTCGCGATCTGGTCGTACGGTCGCTGGCCGGTTCTCGGTGGCATCCTCACTCTCATCATTGCGGTGCTGTACTACTACACCCCCAACATTCGTCACGAACGGATGCGGTGGGTCAGCACCGGCGCCGTGTTCGCGATAGTGACGTGGGGCCTCGCGACCGCGGGGTTCGGTTTTTACGTCTCCACGATCGCGAACTACGACCGCGTCTATGGCTGGCTTGGGGGAGCGCTCGCGCTGCTGATTTGGCTCTATATCAGCAACCTCGCGGTCGTGGCCGGCGTCGAGGTTGATGCCGAGTTCACCCGCCTCCGCCAGCTGAGGGCTGGCGTCTCAGCAGAGAACACCGTGCAACTGCCCGTGCGCGATACCTTTCGCAATCTCGTGTTGGCTCGCCGTCAGGCAGCGGATGAGGCTGCCGGCATCGCCATTCGCGAGAACGCGGCCGAGAGCGAATAGCCATCAAGCGGGTTTGCAACTGCACCCGGAAGTTCGGCTGTACCGGCAGGTTCAACTACGGCTGCGGTACGAGCTCGACCTGCAGAATGCGGTCGTCACCGTCGCGGGGGTCGCCCCGGCCGTCGGTGTTGTTGGTAAGCATCCAGAGGGTGCCATCGGGGCCGGGAATGACATCACGGATGCGGCCGGCAGCATTCTCGAAAGTCGCCGCCGCGGTGGTCGTTTCGCCGGGATGAATTTCCCACAGGCGTTCGCCGCCGAGACCGGCCATGAAGAAGGTGCCGTCGATGAAGGTGAGGCCGCTGGGGCTCGCGTCGTCGGTCGCCCACTGATAGCTGGGTTCTTCGAAACTCGAATCAGTGGATTCCCCTTCTGCGAGCGGCCAGCCATAGTTGGCGCCCGCGCGAATGATGTTGAGCTCATCCCACGTGTTTTGGCCAAACTCTGAAGCCCAGAGCTGGCCTTCGTCGTCCCACGCGAGGCCCTGCGGGTTGCGGTGACCGAGGGAGTAGACCAGCGATCCGTCGAAAGGGTTGTCGTCGGGAACGGAGCCGTCAGGCTGCATCCGAAGAATTTTGCCGTTGAGACTGTCGAGGTCTTGGGCCGATTCGGGATCGCTCGCGTCGCCGACAGTGGCGTAGAGCATCCCATCGGGGCCGAAGGCGATGCGCCCGCCATTGTGAATGCGCGACTTGCCCAGGCCGGTAATGATGTCGACGCTCGCGCCGAGGGCATAGCTGCCAGCCTCACCTTCGAGTTCGAAACGCACGATGCGATTGTCCGCCGCGGTGGTGAGGTAGGCGTACAGCTGGGTCTCGTCGAGCATGGCAAGACCGAGCAGCCCGCCCTCGCCGTCGGGGGTAGCCTCGCCTACGATCCCGACTTCGCGAAGATCTCCGGCTGCGGTCAATTCTTTGATGAGCTGGGTGTCGCGTTCGCTAATCAGCGTCGAACCGGATGCCAGCCGCACCATCGACCACGGAGCGTCCAGCCCCGAAACGATCGTCGTCGCTTCCTCGGCAGCGTTGACTGTCACGGCGGCGGCGTCGACGCTTGGCGCCGACGTTCCTGCTGACGGTTCTGGCTCAGCAACGGGCGACTGAGCGCATCCCGCTAGCAATCCAATAACGAGCACGGCGGTGAAACGGGGAGAACGCATGCGCTAATCCCACCGCAGATTCGTCTGAGAAGAAAGGTCTTGGCGTCTTTGCTCCCCGATTGTGGCTCGGTTTAGTGCTCGTAACTAGGGGTTTCGAGAGCCGACCGAGCCCCGGAAACCGCGCAACCGCAGACTGTTCGTCACCACGAAGACCGACGAGAACGCCATGGCCGCCCCCGCGATGAGCGGGTTGAGCAGGCCGAGCATCGCGATCGGTAGCGCCGCCACGTTGTAGGCGAAAGCCCAGAACAGGTTTCCGCGGATGATCCCGAGGGTGCGCTTGGCGAGGCGAACCGCGTCGGCGACGACCAGCAGGTCGCCGCTGACGACGGTGATGTCGCTGGCAGCGATCGCGGCATCCGTTCCGCCACCCATGGCAATGCCGAGGTCGGCGGCGGCGAGGGCAGCAGAGTCGTTCACTCCGTCACCGACCATCGCCACAACCCGGCCTTCGGCCTGCAGCTGGCGGATGACGTCGAGCTTTCCCTGCGGAGTAATCCCGGCATGCACATCAGTGATTCCCACCACGTCGGCGACGGATGCCGCAGCGCCGGCGTTATCGCCGGTGAGCAACACAGGGCGCAGGCCGAGACGGATGAACTCGGCGATGGCGTCCGCACTGCTTGCCTTGACGGTGTCGCCGACAATCAGCACGCCTCGCGCCTGACCGGCCCACGCGATGACCATCGCGGTTGACCCGGCGGCTTCGGCTTTCTCGACTAAGGCGATCGCGGCATCCGACACCGTCTGCTGGTGGTCGGCGGTGAGCCATGACGGCTTGCCGACGAACACCACGGTGCCGTCGATGGTGGCCTGAACGCCGGTGCCCGCGTGGGCGGCGAAGTCGGTGACGGCCGGAAGCTCGATGTTGCGTTCTTCGGCTGCAGCGACAACGGCACGGCCGACCGGATGCTCGGAGCCAGCCTCCACGGCGGCGGCGCGAGCCAGCACGAGCTGCTCGTTCTCGCCGTCGAGCACCTCGATCGAGCTGAGGCGCATTTCGCCGGTCGTGACGGTGCCGGTTTTGTCGAGCACGATGGTGTCGACCGAGCGGGTCTGTTCAAGAACCTGCGGTCCGCTGATCAGGATGCCGAGCTGCGATCCACGGCCGGTGCCCACGAGTAGGGCGGTGGGCGTTGCGAGTCCGAGGGCGCAGGGGCACGCGATGACGAGCGTGGTGACGGCGGCCGTGAAGGCGAGCTCGATGGGCCCGCCGGCGATCATCCAGCCGACGAAAGCGACGACAGCGAGGCCGAGCACGACCGGAACGAAGATCGCCGAAACACGATCGGCGAGACGCTGGATGTCGGCTTTGCCGGTCTGCGCGTCTTCGACCATGCGACCGAGTCGGGCCAGTTCGGTGTCGCGGCCGACGCGGGTGATTTCGATGACGAGGCGTCCGCCGACGTTGAGGGTGGCACCGGTGACGCGGTCGTCGGGGCCGACTTCGACGGGCACCGATTCGCCGGTGAGCATGCTCGCATCGACGGCAGAGTTGCCTTCGATGATGAGGCCGTCGCTGGCGATTTTCTCGCCGGGGCGAACCACGACGTGGTCGCCGACGACGAGCGAGGAGACGGCAACGCGCTGTTCGACGCCGCCGCGCAGAACGGCGGCATCCTTCGCGCCAAGTTCGAGCAGGGCGCGAAGAGCAGCACCGGACTCGCGGCTAGCGCGGGCCTCGATGTACTTGCCGAGCAGGATGAAGACGGTGACGGCTGCGGCAACTTCAAGATAGATCTCGCTTGAGCCACCGTGGGGTGTTCCGAAGAACGTCATCGTCATGTGCATGCCGGCCTCGCCAGCACCACCGAAGAAGAGGGCGTAGAGCGACCAGCCGAAGGCGGCAATGATGCCCAAGCTGATGAGCGTGTCCATCGTCGCGGCACCGTGGCGCGCGTTGGTGGCGGCGGCGCGGTGGAACGGCCACGCGCCCCACACCACAACCGGGGCCGTGAGAGTGAGCGCGAGCCACTGCCAGTAGGTGAACTGCAGCGCCGGGATCATCGACATCAGCACGACCGGCACGGCCAGCGCGGTGGAGATCTGCAGGCGGCGCAGTACTTGTGAAGCCCAGTCGTCGTCGCTGTTGCTGCTGGTGTCGCTGCCGTCGGCTTCGTCGCGTTCGTACACCGGCGTCGGGATGACGGCGCTATACCCGGCAGCCTTCACCGTTTCGAGAAACTGCTCGGTATCGGTGCCCTCGGGCGCGCGAACGCGAGCCTTCTCGGTGGCGTAATTGACGGTCGCCTCGACGCCGGGGAGCTTGTTGAGCTTGCGCTCGATGCGGCCCGCGCAGGAGGCGCAGGTCATTCCGGTGATGTCGAGTTCGACATCCAGCAGGTTGACGGTGCTGGCGGATGCGGCGCTGCCCGTTGCGGTGCCGGCGGATGCGGCACTGGCAGATGCGGCGCCGTCGTTCGTCACGGGCTGGCTGTCACCAGCGGCGGCGTGGTTCGCGGGCGACTGGTTGTCCGCGGGCATCAGAGGCTCGTGACGAGCGTGTAGCCGGCCTCCTCGATTGCGGCGCTGACGGTGGCGTCGTCGAGGGGTGATTCCGACGTGACAGAAACGGTGGAGGGCAGGCCCGAGGCGAGGTCGACGGTGACGGCGGTCACGCCATCCACTTCGCTGAGTTCTTCGGTGACGCTGCTGACGCAGTGGCTGCAGGTCATTCCTTCGACCAGGTAATCGGCGGTGTGGGTCATGATTCTCCTTCGATTGCCGCGGGCGCTCGGCGCGGGCGGAAGTTGTAGTGGAAAGCGGCTGTTAGGAACGAACGAGGCGTGCGATCGCGGCACTCGCTTCGCGCAGTTTCTCGTCGGCGACCGGCCCGCCCTCGCGCGCGGCTTCGGCAACGCAGTGACTGAGGTGATCGTCGAGCAGGGCGAGTGCGACAGACTCGAGAGCCTTCGTCGCGGCCGATACCTGAGTGAGAACGTCGATGCAGTAGGTGTCTTCTTCGATCATGCGGTGGATGCCGCGAACCTGACCTTCCGCGCGACGCAGACGCTTGAGCAGCTGCTCTTTGTTGTCGTCGTAGCCAGGCATGAAGACCTCCGCGTGTGCGTTCGGATTGATACCCCTTGGGGGTATCACCATTACACGCCTGTGCGCGCGGAAAGTCAACCGGGGTGAGCGGTCTCTCAGCGGCGCTCGCGGGACGGATGCCGCTGGTCGCGTGCGTCGCTTAAGAGAGCGAGCGCCCGAACTGACTGCTCGGGGCCTAGCGGATGCCCGCGCTCTAGACGAGCACTGCCGCTTGTGCGAGTGCGGTTTCGAACGCGCTCACTGATCCGCTGGCGGCCTCAAGCTCGTGATTCCGCAGTGCTGTCGAGATGCGGCCATCGTCGTGATGAGCGAGCACGACCGGCAGTTCGACGGTCGCGACGAAGGCGACTTCTGCTTCGGTGATTTCGTTGCGGTGGCGCACCTCGAGGGGTACTCCGAGGCGGCGGACCATCGCATCCCACTCCGGTTTGCGGCGAACCGGCGAGTGCGTGATGTCGCACAGCGAGCACGCGGCGGTGCCGAGCATGTGGCCGATGACGTAGCGCGTTTCGCCCCACACGCCGCCATCAGCGTTGTAGATACCGGTGTAGCGGATGATCGCCATGATGTCTGCCCTGCCTACGTGCACTCGCCCGGCACGGTGCCGGAACTCCTGTGTGCAGAGTTATTCGGAGACGTCGGGCATCGCGGATGGGTGCGATCGAGCAGGCGGGCATCCTGCAGTCGGATCAGTCGCGGCCTCCGACTACTGTTCGGCGATGGTGTGGGCTCGGGCTGCTCGTGCTTTTCTCCACACGATCACCACAGAGATTACTGCCACGACGGCAATGGTGACGAGGATGAGTGTCACATTGGCGTCGATCCAGGTGGTGAAGAAGCGCGCGAAGCCTGAGCCAAGGATGCCGCCGGTGCCGCCGTCGTAGAGGTAGGTCAGGAACAGGCTGTACGGGTAGCTGATGGCGGCGGCGATGATCATGGTGACGATGCCGATACCGGTTGCGGCAGCGAATCCTCGGCCGGTGACGGGCGATCGCCCTGATCCGCGGGCGAAGAGGTCGAACGCAATGAGGATGGCGAACGGTGAGGTAGCGGCGCCCGCGGTCGGAGAGTTGAGTCCGAAGACGGCCGCGAGGATGGCGGCGATGGGGATGGTGAGAAGGGCGATGAGGACGCCGCGGCGAAACCGGTAGGGCTTGTCAGGCTCGCGGATGATGTTGCCGCGACCGTGCTGAGCGGCGTTGATCTGAGCT
Organism: Salinibacterium sp. SWN167; assembly: GCF_015864665.1. Lineage (GTDB taxonomy): Bacteria > Actinomycetota > Actinomycetes > Actinomycetales > Microbacteriaceae > Rhodoglobus. The sequence continues at coordinate 729,872 of NZ_JADYWU010000001.1, forward strand.
TCGGCTTCAAATACGCGGCCCTGAGCGTGGGCATAGTTGCCAGGGCCGGGGTTTTGGTACATCTCTGACATGGTCATCACCTCGCGCGGTGCGGCGGGATTCTCTCGCCAGGCACCAGCTTGCTAACTCTCAGGATAGCTAAGTATTTCTCTAAAAGGGAGCCCGTGGCTCGCGGATGATGGCGACGCAACGGTCGCGGAGGCATTTCACGGTGATACCTATCTTCCGGTTCGAAGGCCCGACCACGCCGTGATTGCTTTTCGGGCGAGATCGCTCAACCGCGACGCGAACCCCGTCGGGGTTTCTTGTTCGCCGAGTGGTTTTCCGTTAAGAATGATGCCGGGCGATGAGGCATTGATGGTCATGACGTGATTGGCGAACTTGTTGGCTGCATTCGCCGAGTTGGTGGCGGATGACGACAACGCTTGCCGCGACGTCTCGAAGCGGTTGGTCGCGGTGGTTGCAGCAGCGTTGGCTTTCGCCATGAGGTTATCGCGGTGCGCCGCAGCTGCTTTGGCGGCGTACATGACCACCACGAGGATGGCGAGAACAGCGGTGACGATGAACGGAACGGTGATTTGTTCGGCCTGCGTGGGGAAAGGAAACTCGGTGCGCCCGGTGAGGATGTCCTCGATGATGCCGGTCGTGCCGCCGTTAGAGATGTAGGTGTTGAAGAGCCCGGAGAGCAGTCCGGCGACGGCTCCGAGAGCGGTGGCGATCGATCCAACAATGAGGGCGAACAGAAAATCTCGGCCGCGGGTAACGGTCTGGCGCGAGCCCACAGCAAAAAGTTGAAAGGCGGTGAGCATCCCGACCGCTCCGAAGATGGCTCCGATTCCGAAGCCCAGCAGGCCAACAAGGATCGCAGCGGCGAGGGCGAGGGGAATCGCGAACAGGGAGAGGAATGCTCCGAGGGCGAAGTTGTAGGGCGTGGTGTCGGTGGGAAGGGTGCCGCCGGGAACAGTGCCGCCGTTGATGTTCGTGGCGGAGATCATGGTGCCGGAGTGGCGTTCGAGCGAGCGCGCGTACTTGGTGGGGCTCTGATTCGTGGAGAGACCTGACATGATCGCGACCTCCGATCGCACCGCAACGGCTACGTTGTTCGAGTTACCAGAGTAGCTTTCTTGCCGGTGAAGCGGCAGGGAGAGTGCGAGATTGCTGGCGCGTGAGGGTTAGTCGTTCCAGATTATCCACGCAGGGCGAGCGCGAACGGCAACACGGCATCCGCCCCGGCGTCGCGGAGCGCTTTCGCCGCTATCGTGAGGGTCCAGCGCGAGTCGACGAGGTCATCCACGAGCAGGATGGGGCCGCGTGGCAGTTCGCCGCCAGCCCACTCGAACTGCTGCCACACGCTGGCCAGCCGGTAGGCGCTGTTGCCGCCGGTCTCACCCTGCGGTCCGTCACCGGTGAGCGAGAGCGACCCGAGGTAGGGGAGCTTGCCGGCGCTGGCGAGGGCTTCGGCGACGGATGCCACGAGTTTTGGTCGGCGGCGTGACGGCATCGAGACCACGGCGACGGGTCGCTCATCCCACCCCCAGTCGGCAAGTACGCGCACGCAGGCGGCAACGAGCGCGGGGCTCGCTGGTGCGTCGGGGGTGCCGGGGGCGAAGAGGGTGCGCAGGGTGCCGCCCCAGCCGAGGTCGGTGAGGCGGGCGAGGGCGCGGCCTTCGAGGGAGCGTTGGTCGGGGTTGATGCGTCCGCGCACGGGCACCCCGAGCTTGTCGGCTCCGGTGGGCCATTGGGCGCGGGGCTCGATGGGTACGCCGACTTTGTCGAGGGTGGCGGTGGCACGGCTGGTGGCATCCGTGGTGATGTCGGTGGGGTACCAGATGCCGGCGCAGTTGTCGCAGCGGCCGCAGGGGGTGGCGGTGTCGTCGTCGAGGGCGCGTTGCAGAAATTCCATGCGGCAGCCTTCGGTGCCGGCGGGGAGTTGTTCGTAGTCGAGCATGTTCTGTTGTTCGGCGCGGCGGGCGGCGGTGACTCCGGCGTAGCGTTCGGCGTCGTAGCTCCAGGGTTGGCCGGTGGCGGTCCAGCCGCCTTGCACGCGGGCGACGGCACCGTCGACATCCAACACTTTGAGCAGCAGTTCGAGGGGGCTGCGGCGCAGGTTTACGCGCGCTTCGAGCGCAGGGGTGGAGACGGGCCCGGCACCAGAGTCGGCGGCGGCGGTGAGCTCGGAGATCACGAGTTCGGCGTTGGCTTGATCGGGCATGGATGAGGTGGCGAAGTATTCCCAGATGTCGCGGTCTTCGGGCCCGGGCATCAGCAGCACGTCGGCGTTGTCGGTGGCACGCCCGGCACGCCCGACCTGTTGGTAGTAGGCCACGGGAGAAGAAGGAGCACCCAAGTGGATGACGAAGCCGAGGTCGGGCTTGTCGAATCCCATACCGAGGGCGCTGGTGGCAACGAGCGCTTTGACGGTGTTGTTCTTGAGCGCCTGCTCGGACTCTTCGCGTTCTTGGGGGTCGGTTTTGCCGGTGTAGGCGCGCACATCCATGCCGCTGTCGCGCAGCAGTCGCGCGGTGTCTTCGGCGGCCGACACGGTGAGCGTGTAGATGATTCCGCTGCCCGGCAGTTCGGCGAGGTGGCTCAGCAGCCAGCCGAGGCGGGCGCGGGCATCCGGCAATTTCAGTACGCCTAGGCGCAGGGATGCTCGCGCGAGGGGTCCGCGGATGGTGACGACTTCGGTGCCTGCCGCGGCTGTGCTCTCGGTGACGCCTGTGGTGCCTGCGGCGTTCTCGACGCCAGCGGTGCCGTCGTTGCCGCCGCTTGCGCCACCTTCGAGCTGCGCGGCGATGTCGGCGACGACGCGGGAGTTGGCGGTGGCGGTGGTGGCGAGCACGGGCACGCCGGCGGGCATGGTGGCGATGAGTTCGCGCAGGCGGCGGTAGTCGGGGCGAAAGTCGTGGCCCCAGTCGCTGATGCAGTGCGCTTCGTCGACGACGAGCATCCCGATGCGGTTGATCAGTGCGGGCAGTTGGTTGTCGCGAAAGCTGGGGTTGTTGAGGCGTTCGGGCGAGACGAGCAGCACGTCGACTTCATCGTTGGCGAGCTGCTGCTGAACCTCAGCCCATTCGTGGGGGTTGGTGGAGTTGATAGCGACGGCCCGAACTCCGGCGCGGGATGCCGCAGCAATCTGATCCCGCATCAGCGCCAGCAGTGGCGACACAAGCACGGTAGGGCCCGCACCTCGCCGGCGCATGAGCAGCGTGGAAACGAAGTAGACGGCGGACTTTCCCCACCCGGTGCGCTGCACCACGAGCGCCCGGCGGCGCCCATCGACGAGCGTCTCGATCGCCTCAAACTGCCCCTCATGAAAATCGGCAGTCTCATTGCCGACAAGCGTGCGAAGAACGGTCAGGGCCTCAGTGCGGGTATCTGTCACGTGGCTAGTGTGTCAGGGGGTGCTGACTTTTCGGTGCGGAATGGCGCGATCACCACTTGGGCTCGCGGCCGCAGTCTCGCGATTAGAGATTGACTGCCGATTGTTCGCTCACATATGGGGAGGATCTCTCGGCACCCGGCCATACTGGGTGAATGGCACTCAATTCCTATGAGCAGGCCCGCCTTCGGCTTGCAATCTTTGCCGACCTCGAAATCATGATGGACCGGAATGGCGGCTACGCATCACGCGACGAGCTGGTGAACTTCGAAATAGAGGGAAAGCGCCTCGGTTTGATCGACTACAGCCGAGGCATCAGAAATCCCATCGAGTTCGATTCGACTCTCTCGGTAGTGACGTCGGCTGAGAGCCCGTACAGCGACAACGTAGGTGACGACGGTCTGCTGCGTTACTCAATGCGTTCAGGAGATCCTGTCGGCGGCGACAACCGCAAACTGCGGGTCGCCATGGAAACTCGAACGCCGATTATTCTTTTCGAAAAACTGAAGCCGAATGTGTATGTGCCCAGCATTCCCGCGTTTGTGATCGATGAGATCCGGTCAGAAAGGTATTTCCTGATTGCAGCTGGAGAGGCTGCGTGGCCAGGATCCCTCGCGACACCCGAAGACGAGATAGCGAAACGCTACGTCGAACAAGTGGTCAAACGTCGCGTGCACCAACCGGTTTTTCGGGCAAGAGTGATGATCGCCTACCAGCGCACGTGCGCGGTTTGTCGGCTTGCACACCCTGAGCTTTTGGATGCCGCCCACATCGTGCCCGATAGTAACGAAAGAGGAGTCGCGCGAGTTAACAACGGGCTCGCGCTCTGCAAGATTCATCATGCTGCCTTCGATCGAAACCTGATGGGCATATCGCCAGATTATGTCGTACATGTGAGCGGCGAGCTACTTCGCGAATCAGGAGGCACCATGTTGAAACACGCAATTCAAGACATGCACAACGTGGGGCTGTCGCTGCCAGCTTCGGCGGAGAACTATCCATCTCGCGAGGCGTTGGACTTTCGTTTCTCCACCTTTATCCACTGATCTAGACAACATCTCAGGGAGCCGGAGAGGGTGCTGCTTGCACCCTGCTTAGGAGCTCGCCGCTTTCTCAATCAGCGCGACCGCAGGGATGTCGGCAGGGGCCCATTCAAGCGAACTCAGTTCGGCGGGCGCAAGCCAGCGAACCTCCGCGTGTTCGGTCAGCACCGGCGTACCGGAGAGCAGCTCGCAGTAGAACGTCGTCAGCACGACGACTCCGAAATCGTACTCGTGAGTCGTGGTGGTGATCAGCTCGCCTACGGACACCTCGCACTCAAGCTCTTCGGTGATCTCGCGCGCGAGTGCATCGCGAGGAGTCTCGCCGGCCTCGATCTTGCCGCCGGGGAACTCCCACATCCCGGGCAAGGCTCCACCGGGTCCGCGCTGGGCGCAGAGGATCAGACCATCGCGCACGATGACCGCGCCGACGACGTTGATCTGTTTCTTCACGACTGATCCTTCTTAGCGGTTGATCGATTCCAGAGGCTCGTCTTCTCTGGCTGAATCGCCAGCGGCTCGCCATTCAGCAGAATACCGGGGCTGCTGCGCGGAGTGGCGGAGGCGGGAGCGTTTGCCGGAGCGGCGGCGCGAGCATCCGGAGCACCCGACCCACCCACAGTGTCAGCGGTGTGAACCTCGGCAGCGTCGTGACGAGCGGCCAAGGCGCTGCGGCCCGCGCTCACCACCAGGATGATTGAGAACACGATCACGAGGAGCGCCGGGATCAACACCTCGAGAATGCTATTGCTGAGCTGGAGTTCGACCCGGCGCGCGAAGACGCTGCCGAACAGGCCGCCCTTGTCGCCGGCCGAGACGAAGGAGCGGTAGACGGCTGCGAGGTATCCGCTGATGAACCCCAGTATCACCGCGATAGTGCCAATCAGAGCGCTCAGGGCGAAGCCGGCGCCGCTGATAGCTTTGCGGCGCGAACCGAACGTGAAGAGCGCGAAGACGGCCAGCATCCCGACCGCGGCGAAGGCTGAAGCGAATCCGAAGCCGAGCGATGCCAGCACCGTCGTCACCACTAGCGCCAGCGGGATCGCGAGCAACGCGAACGCGACACCGCGCCCAAAACTGTAGGGACGCGGGGCGGGGTCAAGAACCTCAGTCACAGCAGGGCCTCCATCGGTGTTCATGCGAGCCAGTGCGCGGCTGCGGCTGTTGGACAATCGCTGCAGCGCGAGTTCGGGCAAGGGGCGTTCCCTGCGATCATCATCGAGACTACTGTTCGCGCGCAGTCGCCAGATACTTTGGGCAGCTCTGGCGCCACCACCGGTAGCGGGTGTCAGTGGGGCCGGTCCCCGATGCCGAGGCTACTTCTTAGGCTTCTTTTCGTCGAGCGGTTTTCCGTTGAGCAGGATGCCGCTCGAGGATTCGTTGAGGGTGGGGGCGAGTGCGGGGCTGCTTGTTGCCGTTGTCGCGTTTTTCTCAGGGGCGGGACTTGGGGCGGGACTCGGTGCGGCCCCTGGCGCGGTGAACTCGGAAAACTGCTCCGCCGTCAGAGCTCGCACCCGGCCTGTTGCGTTCACGATCTGGGATCTGAGCTGAACTATCCCGATAGCGAGCACGATTCCTACGGCGCACACGACCAGAATTTCGGCGCGGCCCTCGCTCACTCGTTGGCTGAGGACGGTGGCGAAGGTGTCGCCGAAAAATCCGCCATCTCCGGAGACGGCCAAAAAGGAGGCGTAGGAGTGGGCTATCACCGCGGCGCCGAAGCCGAGCACGACCGCGACCCCGCCAATGGCGATCGCGGTGACGAGCGTGCGTCCTCTGAGCGGTGACCGGTGCGATCCGAGGTCGAATAGTTTCAGCGCGACCCACATTCCGGAGGCGGCGAAGAATATCCCGATCATTTGCCGCACGCCCGTTGCCAACGCGATCACCGTGGGAATGAGGATCGCCACGGGGATTGCTGTGAGGGCGAGCACGAATCCGCGTCGCGGTGCGTATTGCTTCGCGAGGCGTGCGGGAACCTCTTTCGACAGCCTGACAATGGCTTTATAAGTATTTTTTGTCATGACATCGCTGTTGTCGGTTCGCGACTTGTGGGGGCTAGCGGTGCTCAACAGGGTGTCCATTCAGTAGACCTCCGGATGGTGGAGGGGCGCTTTCAGGCGACGGTTTCTGCGCCACGTCTCGGCCTCGCGCATCAGCCTAACCGACGGCGAATCTAACGCGAGCGATCCTTATTCACCCCCGCGACGGCATCGCTACGAAACCGCGGCGATGCTGCGACGGCACCACTACTTCTGGCAGCTCGGGCACCACCACATGAAGCGGGTGTCGGTGGGGCCGGTGCCGAGCTGATCCGACTCGATGCGGGTGCCGCAGCGCAGGCACGCTTCGCCGCGCCGTCCGTGCACCCAGTAGCGGGGTTTGCCGCGCGGCAGGCCCGTGAGATTGCGGATCGGGCGGTCCTTGTTCACCATGATCGCCTTGTAGCCGAGCGCGACGAGGCGTCTCGGATCGGCGATCTCGCCGATGGGCGTGTGCGGGCGAACACCGCGCAGAAAGCTCAACTCGTTCGCGAATACGTTGCCGAGGCCGGCCAGGTTCCGCTGATCGAGCAGCGCGAGAGCGACCGGCCGCTCGGGGTCTGACAGCAGGTTCGCCAACGCGATTTCGGCATCCCAATCGGGGCCGAGCAGGTCCGGGCCCAGGTGCCCCACAATGCTGTCTTCGGATGCCGTGGGCACCACCTCAAGCAGGCCCAGTTCGAAACCTACCGCGGTCTTCGTTGCCGTGCTCAGCACCCCGCGAGCCAGGTAGGAGGGCTTGCGCCACCGTTCCCCGGCGCCGTAAATCTCCCACACGCCCTCCATCTTGAGGTGGCTGTGAATGGTGAGGCCGCCGCTTGGTCCGACTGCTGCGGCTGCGTCCGCGGCTGTGCCTGCGCCTGAAGCTGCAGAAGCCGCGGCGTCGGCATCCGGCGCAACCCGAATCAGCAGGTGCTTGCCGCGCGGCACGACACTCGTGACGGTCTGGCCGCTGAGGTCGAGGGTCGCAAAAGCAGGCACGCGAAAGTCGGTGCGCGTGAGAATCTGGCCGTCGAGAGCCGCCCGCAGTTTGGCGGCCGCCTTATAGACGGAATCGCCCTCAGGCACGGAGCCTCAACCCCTGCGGTGTGGGCACGAAACCAGCCTCCACGAGGGCTTTGCCCACGGGAGTGCCGACGGCGAAGTCGCCATTCACCTTCTCGATGCGCAGCTTCGGCAGGGTTCCGCGGAGGGTGCTCGTGAGTGAACGCGTCGCGGCATCCACGACGGCGGGCTCGAGATCGAAGGCGAGGAGGGACTTGCCGCCGCGCTCCAAGTACAGGGCCAAATGGCCATCAACCATCACCACGACGGCGCCGGCCTTGCGGCCCGGGCGGTGCTTCTTGGGAGCATCCGCAGCAGACTTTGCAGCTGTCGCCCAGCCTTCGTCTGGGGACGAGGGGGCGTCCGAGTCACCCCCTGCGGGAGTACCTGTCGCCGAGCCAACACCAGCACCAGCACCTGCACCAGAACTGCCAAGACCGCCAGAGTCTTCACCAGCATCCGCCCCACCAATCCCGGGCCACCCCAGCGCCGCCCCGTACGGGTTCGCCGGGTCAGTCGCGGCGAGAGTGATCGCGCGAAGTTCGGGCGCAGCATCCGGATCCCGCGTGAAACCACGCAGGCGGTCAACCGTCGCACCGGTCGCAAACTGGGCAGCACCGAGACCGTCGATGAAGTAACCGCGTCGTGCGCGGCCGGTTTCCTCGAAGCCGCTCAGCACGCGGTACGTCAAGGCGAAGCCACCGCGGATGCCCTCGCTCACAACCGCGCCACGAGTAACGACCGCGTGCCGTTCGAGCATCAACTCGGCGGTCGACTTGGCGCGCACCGTCGTGTCACCTTCGGCGGTTTCGAGGAGCGCCCAGCGCCCGGACGCACTCGGCGGCCCCGCCTGCGCCACCGTCGAGACGCGTCCGCGATAGGCGCGAGCTCGCGCCGGACGCGGTGCCCGAGTGGCCCGCACCGTTCCTCCGAGATGCGCGCGCAGCGGCGCAAAGCTGTCATTCGTGATGAGCGACCGCCACACCAAATCCCACAGCTCCTTCAGCAGCACCTTGTCATCGGTGCTGCCGACCTGGTTCGAGAGCTGCCTAAAGAAGAACGCGCCACCACCGGCCAGCGCCTCGAGAATGTTCTGCTGTAACTCGCTTAGCCCATCGCGATCCGGCTCGGGCAGCGTCAGCGCTGCGGTCGCCGCGGGGTGCAAACTAATCCAGCCATCGCTGCCGGCCAGCGCACCCTGCCCGGCCCAGACCACCTCACCCGAGGTCGTCAGTTCATCGAGCCACGCGGGCGAATAGTCACGCACGCGCGCACTCAAAATGAAGTTCTCCCACGCGGATGCCGGGGCTGAGTACCCAGCAAGTTGGTCGATCACTTGGGCCAGGCCATCAATTCCGCGCAACGAGTCACCGGCAGCGGAGACGTGTTGCCAGGCGGGCAGGAACCGACCGAGCGTCGCGTGCGACACCGGTTCAACTTCTTGGCGGAGCGCCGCGAGGGAGCGGCTGCGCAGACGACGCAGCACATCCACGGAGCACCACTCGGTGCCGCTCGCGCCGGGGCGGAACTCGCCATCGACGACGCGGCGGTCAGCCGCGAGGCGACGCAGGGTGTCGTGCACGACGGCGGTTCCGAGGCCGAAGCGGGCGGCGGCATCCGCGAGTGTGAAGGGACCGTGGGTGCGGGCGTAACGACTCACGAGGTCGCCGACGGGATCGTCAACGGGCTCGATGAACGCGGCCGGAACACCGATCGGCAGCGGCACCCCGAGGGCGTCGCGCAGGCGAGCGGAATCTTCGATCACCGCCCAGCGGCGTTCGCCCGCGATGGTCACTTCGAGCACGCGGTTCGCTTTCGCGAGCCCGGTCAGGTCGGTCGTGAGAGCGGCGCCGGTCACGAGCGAGCGCGCCTCAATCTCGGCGACGGACTGCGGGCCGAGCACGCGCAACAGATCGACGAGCCCTTCCGCATTCCGGGCATGACGGTCGGGCACGAGCCGCTGCAGTTCGTTCTCGGTCTGATCGATGACGCCGGGGTCGAGCAGTTCGCGCAGTTCGGCACGCCCCAACAGCTCGGCGAGCAGCGCCGGGTCGAGCGAGAGCGCAGCAGCCCGACGCTCCGCGAGCGGCGAATCGCCCTCGTAGACAAAAGCGGCCATGTAGCCGAAGAGCAGGCTGCGCGCGAACGGCGACGGCACGTCCGTTTCGGTCTCCATGACGCGGATGCCGCGGCTCGCGATGCGCTTCGTCAGCGCCGTGAGCGCCGGCAGGTCGTACACGTCTTGCAGCACTTCGCGCACCGTCTCGAGCACGATCGGAAAGCTCGGGTACTTGCGCGCGACATCCAGCAACTGCGAAGCGCGTTGGCGTTGTTGCCACAGCGGCGAACGCTTGCCGGGGTCGCGGCGCGGCAGCAGCAGGGCTCGGGCGGCGCATTCCCGAAAGCGCGCGGCAAAGAGGGCTGAACCACCCACTTCTTCCGTGACAATCTGTTCGAGCTCTTCAGCGTCGAACACAAAGAGGTCGGCACCGGGCGGGGCGGCATCGGTGTCGGGGATGCGCACGACGATGCCATCGTCACCGGCCATGGCTGCGCCATCCACCCCCAGCTGTTCGCGGATGCGCGCCGTAATCGCCAACGCCCAGGGCGCGTGCACGGGCATGCCGTACGGGGAATGCAGGATCACGCGCCAGTCGCCCAGCTCATCGCGGAACCGCTCGACGACGAGAGTCGTGTCGCTCGGAACGTGCCCCGTCGCCGCCTTCTGCTCGGTGACGAGGGCGAGCAGGTTGCTCACGGCATGCTCGTCGAGCCCGATCGATTCGGCCCGAGCGCGCGCATCGTCAGCGGATGCCGTAGCAATTTCTTTCGTGAACGCCCCGATCGCTTCGCCCAATTCTGCCGGGCGGCCGAGGCCATCGCCCTTCCAGAACGGCACGCGGCCGGGCTGCCCGAAGGCGGGGGAGACGAGCACTTGATCGTGGGTGATGTCTTCGATGCGCCAGCTGGTGGTGCCGAGCGCGAAGACGTCGCCGACACGCGATTCGTAAACCATCTCTTCGTCGAGTTCGCCCACTCGACGGCCGGGAGCTCCTGCTTCGCCGCCGATCATGAACACGCCGAAGAGGCCGCGGTCGGGGATGGTGCCGCCCGAGGTGACGGCCAAGCGTTGCGAGCCGGGGCGGCCGCTGATGGTGCCGGCAACCCGATCCCACACCACGCGCGGCCGCAGCTCAGAGAATTCGTCGCTCGGGTAGAGACCGCTCAGCAGGTCGAGGGTCGCATCGAAGGCGCTTCGAGGCAGGGTCGAGAACGGCGCGCTGCGGCGCACGGTGTCGAACCAGTCCTCGATGTCGATCTCGTCGAGAGCAACCGCGGCGACGGTCTGCTGCGCGAGCACATCGAGCGGGTTCGTCGGCACCGAGAGAGCTTCGATCTGCCCGCTGCGCATCCGTTCAACAGCAACAGAGGTGTGGATGAGGTCGGTGCGGTGCTTCGGGAAAAGCATGCCTTTGGAGATTTCTCCCACCTGATGCCCGGCTCGCCCAATGCGTTGAAGCCCGCTCGCGACCGACGGCGGCGACTCGACCTGAATGACGAGGTCGACGGCGCCCATGTCGATGCCGAGTTCGAGCGAGCTGGTTGCGACAACACAGCGCAGCACGCCGGTCTTGAGGTCGTCTTCGATGATCGCGCGCTGGTCTTTGCTCACGGAGCCGTGGTGCGCGCGAGCGAGCAACGGGGCGGCGCCCATCGTGGAGCCGCTCTGCGCCATCATCTCGGAGGGTGGCTTCCACGGTTGTTGCGGGGCGGCGTAGGCCGTGGCATCCGCACTGGCTTGGCTGCGGGCGCGGGCTTCGTCGCCGTCGACGCTGCCGTCGTTCATCCGCTCGTCGTAGATCTCGTTGAGACGTGCCGTCAGCCGCTCGGCGAGGCGCCGGGAGTTCGCAAACACGATGGTGGAGCGGTGATCGAGAATCGCATCCACAATGCGTTCTTCGACGTGCGGCCACAGGGATGCGGCCGACTCGGGCGTCGCCTCGTCGTCTTTGCCGTCGCCGCCGCTGGCTTTGCCGCGCGCCGATGCCACGGTGCCGGGAATCGTCATGTCGGGCACGGGAACGACAACGCTCAACTCGAACGTCTTGGTCGACGGTGGATGCACGATCGTCACGGGGGAGCGGCCGCCCAAAAACCGAGCAACTTCTTCGATCGGTCGCACGGTGGCGGAGAGACCGATGCGCTGCACGGGTTTCGCGAGCAGAGCATCCAACCGTTCGAGCGATAACGCCAAGTGCGCGCCACGTTTGGTGGCGGCGACGGCGTGCACCTCGTCGATGATGACGGTGTCGACGTTCTTGAGGGTCTCGCGGGCCGCCGAAGTGAGCATCAGATACAGCGACTCAGGGGTCGTGATCAGGATGTCGGGAGGCAGGCGGGCAAGCAGACGCCGGTCTTGCTGGGTCGTGTCTCCAGATCGCACGCCCACGGTGATGTCGGTCTCACCAAGCCCGAGCCGGCGAGCGGTTTGGGTGACGCCGACGAGGGGAGCGCGAAGGTTGCGCTCGACGTCGACGCCGAGCGCCTTGAGCGGGGAAATGTAGAGCACTCGCGTGCGCTGCTTGGGGTTGGCCGGTGGCGGACTCGAGGCCAACTGGTCGATCGCCCACAAGAACGCGGCAAGCGTCTTGCCCGAACCCGTGGGGGCAACGACAAGTGCATGCGCCCCGGTAGAGATTGCATCCCATGCCCCGAGCTGGGCCGGGGTGGCAGCATCGAACGCGCCCTCGAACCACTCTCGGGTGGCGGGCGAAAATTTGCCGAGCACATCGCTCATGTCTCTATCTTCGCCGCAACCCCTGACAGAGCCCTACGGATTTCGCCGCAGGCGTGCAGCGCGACTGCCAACGGCGGCAACGATGAACCACCGCAACCGCCGTTCACTCGCGGCCGCACCGTGAACCGCTATGAGTGCGTGTGCAGAAAGCTCACAAAGTCGTTGAGCTCATCGGTCGAGATCGCGTGCGCGAGCCCCTCATAGATGCGGGTCTCGGCGCGCGTGTGATCGACGAGCCAGTCTTCGGTGCGCTCAATTGCCGCCGCGGGAATCACTGGATCATCCGTGCCGCGACCCCAAAACACGGGCGGGCGGATGGCCGTGAGCGCCGCATCTCCGGGATGCTCGGCACTGGCCACGAAGCCGGAGAGTGCGACGGCACTCGTGAAGCGTTCCGGGGCTAGCCGCAAGAGTTGGAGGGCCATGGCGGCCCCTTGCGAGAAACCGAGGAGGCTCACACTCGTGTACTGCTGAGCATCGAGCCATTCGAGCACGGCGTTGGCGGCGTCATCCACGCCAGAAACCTGGGGGAGCCCGCCACCGCTGAGGTCGATGGGGAACCACGAGAACCCGCCGCTTTCGGGGATTGGCGCTCGCAGCGAGGCAATCACGGGGCCGAGTGGCAGGGCGGGAGCGAGCGAGAACAGATCGCCCTCGTGGGAGCCGTACCCGTGTAACAGCACGATGAGCGGGCGGCCGGCCCGTTCGCGTTCAGGGGCCGACCAAAGAACTGCGGAGGAATCGATCTGCATGGAGCAAAGCCTACGCGGCGCAGCTAGGGGCCGACGGTGGTAAGCATCAATCTTTGAAAGCTCCGCACAGCAGGCTTAGGGGTGAATGATCACCGCCAAAATTGCCCGGAGTTGACCGTAGGGCTCGGCTGCTGCAGCGTGCACTGCGGGATCACACGTCATCGTTGCGACGAGCGAGGTGCCGGAGTCGGGCATCGAGCGGGCAATGACTTCTGCAACCTGATGTTCGCCAGTTGGTAAGGTGAGCGCCAGAGTTCCTGTGGCGAATTCGATTGCGCTTTCGCCTTGTGTTGTAGAAAAAGTGACGTCGATGGTTCCCACGTCAAGAACCGAGGCTTCGGGGCCTTTGTCGGCGTAAGCCTCAATGACGCCATCGACCATTTCTTCTGAGGGAATGCTGTCAGTGGGACTCTCAGCCATCTGGCTAGCAACAGTTTGCGACGTGATGAGCGAACACCCGGTTTCGTCGTGCTGCCACACATTGACGCCATTGTCGTCGAAGGTGACGTGCTTCCAGTCAGGAGTCATTTGCCAAGCCCACACCGGCTGCCCATCAAACACCGCCAATGTCGTCAGCGGGATGTGTTCAACGCCACCAGCCAGCGGCGCAGGCGATTGCGTTGACTTTCCCTTCGTGATCGCTGTGCCTTCAGAATTGCAGCGATCATTGTCGCAATCCGCTGCTGGTGGAGTGCCGAAGACGAGACTTGCGGTCACGACGAACGCTGCGGCGATACCAATGAACACGAGTCCGCCGGCGGCGATGAGCGCCCACGCCCAGCGCGGTAACCCGCGTCGTGGGGTCGGGTCTCCAGCACTTGCCGGGTCGTGCGCCGACCCGTCCACCGGAAGGGGACGCTGAGGTGGACTGTCGCGGGGTGTCTGATCGGTCATGGGTTCCCTTTCGCAAGACAGGCGAGTGCCTGAGACATGAACGCTAATTCGGGGGGCTGGTGCCTCCAGCGTGGAGTGCGCGAGCTGTGCACTGCGCGAGAGAAAGCGGGATTGTGGGCGACTAGTCACCGGCCAGGGCAAGCCCGCCGCGGCATCCGACCGCCGACATCGTGCACGCCAAACCCGCACGATGGGTGACAATGGAGCATGAGCTCCGTCGGCACACCAGATCCCAACTCGTCTTGGCTTTCAGATGAGGAGCTTGCGGAGACCCGCAGGCGACTGCCGCTGCTCTATGTAGAGGCGGTTCCTGTGCGAGTAGATGGGCTGGGTCGCGTCACTGAGGTCGGCACTCTGGTGCGCGGCAACGATGGTGAGATTACTCGCACCCTCGTCTCTGGCCGTGTCATGTTTGGCGAGACGTTGCGCGATGCCCTGTTCCGTCATCTGGAAAAGGATCTGGGCCCGATGGCCTTCCCACTTTTGCCCGCAAGCCCGACCCCGTTCATGGTCGCCGAGTACTTCCCGTGGCCCGGCGATAGCCAGTTCACTGATCCCCGCCAGCACGCCGTTTCGATGGCCTACGTCGTTCCTGTCACGGGTACGTGCGAACCGCGTCAGGATGCGCTTGAGCTCACCTGGTTGAGCCCCGCCGCAGCGGTCTCCGACGACGTCACCGCCGACATGGAAGGCGGCCGCGGAGCACTCTTGCGCGCCGCCCTCGCTTCCGTCGGCGTTCTGCCGTAACTCGCGAGCCCCACCACCAGTTAAACGCCGAAGGGCGACGAACCCCAACCCAGCATTGCTGGGTGAGATTCGCCGCCCTCAGACGGTAAAGCTGTGTTGCGCTGAGCCTTAGCGCCCGCTGCTCGAAGCACGACGGTTGGGTCGCACTACCTGGCCAACGCGAACGGGTCCGCTTCCGGCCTGAGCGCGGCCCTTGCCGCCGCGCGGACGCGTGGGAGCTTCAGCTTGCTGCTGGCGCGGCTGCTGAGTTGAGCGCTGTTCGCTTGAGCCTGAACCGGCAACGACGGCGCCACGGCCGGAGCCTTGACGATCGTTACGCTGTTGGCCGCCACGAGCGCCGTCGCGAGCGCCATCACGTGCCTGGCCATCGCGAGCGGCACCGTTACGGCCACCACGAGAGTTACCTCCGTTGCCGCCACGTCCACCGGCTCCGCCACGTCCACCGGCGCCACCACGGCCACCCTCACGGGCACCATCACGTTCGCCTTCGTAGAATCCGCCTTCGCCGTCGCGACGTGAACGCTTGCGCTGGGCGTTTGCACCCTGCGAACGTCCACCCTGTGACTGGCCACGGGCGGGAGCTGCTGCGCGAGGCGCAGGCTTGACGTATTCGGCTACTTCACCGGTCAGGGCCACGACGGCTTCTGACTTGGCGTTGACGTGCTGCGGGGTCACCGTGATGGCGGCCTTACGCAGCAGTGCTGCAGTGTCTTTGCGCTGGGTCGGAAGAACGATCGTGACAACGTCGCCCTCTTCTCCGGCACGAGCGGTACGGCCACTGCGGTGCAGGTATGCCTTGTGCTCGGCGGGCGGGTCAACGTGGATGACCAGCTCAATGTTGTCGACGTGCACGCCGCGGGCTGCGACGTCAGTAGCAACAAGCACCTTCACGTCGCCAGCGGAGAACGCGGCGAGGTTACGGTCACGGGCAACCTGCGAGAGGTTTCCGTGCAGGTCGACGGCGGGGATTCCGGCATCCGTCAACTGGCGTGCCAGCTTCTTGGCGTGGTGCTTGGTGCGCATGAAGAGGATGCGGCGGCCGGTGCCCGAAGCAAGCTTCTCGATGAGAACGCGCTTGGATTCGACGCTCTCGGTCTCGAAGACGTGGTGGGTCATGGCGGAGACGTGCGAGTTTGCTTCGTCGACCGAGTGCAGAACCTCGTTGTGGAGGAAGCGGCGAACCAGCTTGTCTACACCGTTGTCGAGGGTGGCGCTGAACAGCATCCGCTGTCCATTGCTGGGGGTCTTGTCGAGGATGCGGGTCACGACGGGCAAGAATCCAAGGTCGGCCATGTGGTCGGCCTCGTCAAGCACGGTGATCTCGATTGCGTCAAGGCTCACGAAGCCCTGCTTCATGAGGTCTTCGAGGCGACCGGGGCAGGCAACGATAATGTCGACGCCGGCCTTGAGGGCAGCAACCTGGCGGTTCTGACTCACGCCACCGAAGATTGTGGTGGTGTTGAGGCCATACGCGGCAGCGAGAGGTTCGATCACAGCAGAGATCTGTGTGGCGAGCTCGCGGGTCGGTGCGAGCACGAGACCCAGCGGGCGACCCGGGCGACGCTTGCCACCGGAGAGTGTGCCACCGAGGCGAGCAACCATCGGAAGAGAGAAGGCGAGGGTCTTGCCCGAGCCTGTCTTTCCGCGGCCGAGAACATCGCGACCGTTGAGCGTGTCAGGCAGGGTGTCGAGCTGGATGGGGAACGGCGTGGTCTTGCCGTCGGCTGCAAGAGCAGCAACGAGAGGCGCGGGTACGCCAAGCGAGCTAAAAGTTTGTTCAGTCAAAGTAATGGTGCCTTTCAGGCATAAGTAACAGATGGGCGTTACACCGGAGGCACACGGGCACAGTTCAAAATGAACGTGGCAGTGCTGATCTACACCGACCCAATCAGGCGTTTCGCACGGGTGCGGCACACAGGTCAGATCTCGAACTTTCGTTCGGCGCGGATTACTCCAGTTCGCCGGAGAAAGTTTTCTACGAGCCGCACGTTTCTGATTGACGTGGGCGAGAAGAGGGAAGCGTTCTACGACGCAGGGAAACACAATTGTTTCGCAAGTAACCCCAGCGTAGCAGTTATGCCTCTAGTAGCGCTCGCCTACCGGCACTTGCCCAGCCAGAGTATTGCCGGCCTGCGCGAGCGGGCACGCCCACGCCGGGTCATAGGCGCATGACGGGTTGTACGCAAAGTTGAAGTCGAGCACGAGCGACTCGGGGGTACTACCCGGTCCGAGATCGGCACCCTTGACGGTGTCGAGAAGGTAGCGGCCACCACCGTAGGTTCCACCCTTCACGCGAGAAAGAGCATCCTTCACGGGGATGAAGATGCCGCCGCCATACGAAGCAAGGCGCCACACATCGAGCGAGCCAACCGAATCAATCTCGACCGTGCCCAGCAGGTCGAACGGCACCACGCCATCCGTTCCGGTCTCGACGTTCATGCGGCGACCGTCGCCCGGAACAATGGATGCCTCGAAACGCCAAGCGGGATCGTAGGCCTCGAACGGCAGCCCCTTAAAGCCGCGCACGTCCTCCGGCAAGAGCGGCGAAGCTGGATGCGTGGCAAACATCTCATCTCGACCCGCCCGCCAAGCGGCGTGGGCGCTCGCGGCATCCGGGTTCTCGCGGATAGCGGCGTAGAGAGCAAAGTTGCGGCGGCGCCAGTCGGCTACCTCAAGGGCGGTCATGGCTTCAGGTTATCTCGCGCAGCCGACAGTGCGGCGAGCGGATCCTCGAGCTGCGTCACCCGTTCCATCACTTCGCGGTACCCCAGTTGAGCAAGGTTGGGGTCGGCAAGTTCGTGCCAGGTGCGCGGCGTTGCCACGGTGGGATGGAGGCGCCCGCGCAACGAATACGGCGTCACCGTGGTCTTGGCGGCACTGTTTTGGCTCCAGTCGACGAGCACCTTGCCGGGGCGCAGCGAACGCTTCATGTCGCTGACGACGAGGTCGGGATGATCGGCCTCTAACGCTCGCGCAAGCTCGTGCGCCACCGCTGACATCTTCTGAGAGTTGGAGCGGCCATCGAGGCCTGCATACACGTGGATGCCTTTGCTCCCGCTGGTCACCGGCACCGGTTTCAGATCCATGTCTTCCAATAGCGCGCGAGCGTAGCGCGCGACTTCGGCGCACTCGGGCAGCCCGACGCCCTCGCCGGGGTCAAGGTCGAGCACTAGCCGATCGGGATTCTTGGGCTGGCCGTTCTTGCCGAATCGCCACTGCGGAACATGAAGTTCGAGGGCAGCCACCTGAGCGAACCAGGCGAGAGTCGCGCGGTCGTTGACGAGCGGGTACACGTTGGAGTGGTCTTTGTGTTTCATTGTGCGGCGAGCAATCCAGTCAGGCGCGAAGTTTTCGAGGTTTTTCTGAAAGAAGAAAGCGCCCGGGTTCTCAGCAGTTCCTACCCCGTCAACCCAGCGCTTTCGGGTGGCAGGGCGGTCGTGGGAGTGCGCGATGACCAAGTCGGCGACGGCGTCGTAGTACTCAAGAACGTCGGCTTTGGTGGTTCCCGTTTCTGGGTAGAGCACCTTGTCGAGATTGCTCAGGGTGAGGGAGTGGCCGTCGATGGTGATGGCCTGCCGTGAGTGCGCCATCCGTTCAGAATGCGCTCAAACCACTCGCCACACAAGGCCAGCGTTTGACTCAGTCGCGGGAGATTAACAGACGCACTTCACTTTCCGCGGAGGCGAGACGGTGCGGATCGATGGTCTCACCCGCCGAGAACAGGTCAACGATGCGGGGATCGACGTAGCTTTTCTTCGCGATGGCGGGCGTATTGCCGAGCACCTCCGCGGCGGCCTCCATCGCCTCTCGGATGACGCGCGAGCGTGCCCGTTGGCTCAGTTTCTTCACTGCCACGTCGGATGCGGCTGCGCTCACCGCCAGACTTGATGCCGCCGCAATCGTGCCGCGCAGCGTGCGAAAGTCCTTGGCGGTGAAGTCGCCACCGGTGCGTTCGCGAACGTAGTCGTTGATGTCCGCAGCGGTCAGCGACCGGCGCTCGCGGCCCTCCCGCCACGACAGTACCGATGCATCGGGAGCACTGCGCAGGCGTCGCCGGATGAACTCGGCGAGATCGGCATCCACTATTTCGCTTTCCCACTGCTGGCCGCTCTTGCCGGGAAAACAGAGTTGCACGCGGTCGCCGATGACGGTGACGTGGTCGCACAGCAGAGTGGAGAGGCCGTGGCTGCCGTGCTCTTCGGCATAGCGTTCGCTGCCGACGCGCAATGAGCCGGTGTCGAGCATCCGAAACGCGGCGGCACGAGTGCGCTCGCGGGGGTCGTCGCTGGAGCGCAAAGTACGGGTGACGACACCGCGGGCGCCGGGGAGCACTGCCGCGAGTTCGAGCGCGCGGTCGAACTTCACGCGATCTTGACGCTCACGCCAGGCCGGGTGGTAGATGTATTGGCGACGGCCTGCCTCGTCGAAGCCGGTCGCAAGCACGTGACCGTTTTCGTACGGACAAATCCACACGTCAGTCCATGCCGGTGGGATGCCCAGCGAGCCGAAACGCGCCTTGAGATCGGCCTCGGTTACTGTTTCGCCAGCAGGGTCGCGGTAGCTGAATCCCCGGCCCGATCGCACGCGCGAGTAGCCGCGCCCTGTTGTATTGCTTCGCCGCAGTCGAGGCACCGCGTGTTCCTTTCGCGCCCACGATTCGGCTCACGCCGACGGCTGAAGCCACAACGGTCAACCTAAAGATTGAGATTAGTTCTTCTTGTTGTGCCCCAACTCCACGTTGGGGCAAGTCGCTGCAGTGCGGCACCACGCCACTGCCAGAAGGCCCAATAGAGCGGCCACAGCAGGGGAGTGAGAATGCCAGCGCTAAAGATCAACTGGTCGCGATACAGAGTTTTTCCCCCGGGAGCGGGGCTGACGGCCATCGTGTGTTCCCACTCGGTGACGAGAGCGAGGGGGCCGCTGAGGCCGCGGCCACGGTCGCGCACGAGGCGAACACCATGAGGGGCCTCCTCGAACGATATGTCGATTACTTGCTGACCAACCGTTACAAGGCCGAGCGCTGCCATATTGACCGGATGCTCGCCGGGCTGCCACAGCTCAGGAAAGCCGCCGACCTCCAAGGATTTGAAGGTCGTCAGCGGGGCCGACACTTGTTGAAACACGTGCGGGCTGCGGATGGCACGCCACGCGTCGTCGGGGTCACAATCGAGTACGAGCTTCAGCAGAACGCGCATAGTCATAGTTTCTACCAGTGCGATTCAGGAATCCAGAGTGGAACAGAAAAGAACCAAGTGGCGCAGGCTCGTCCTAAACTGTGGGCACCGATTCGGCAGGAGCCGCGATGCCCATTCCTCCCCACACGAGTTCGAATCCGAGCACCGCCGGGGCGATACCCGAGACGATGACGGCCGTGACTGCTCGGCGCTATGGCGACACAGATGTCCTGGCGATCGAGACCATTCCGACTCCCGCTGTCACGCCGGGAAAGCTACTAGTGCAGGTGCTTGGTTCTTCCGCGAACGCTCTCGACTGGCGCATCCTGAGTGGCACGCCGCTGTTCGTTCGATTGGTCATGGGGCTGCGTAAACCCAAGCGTCTCAGCCCGGGAGCGGATGTCGCGGGGCGCGTGCTTGCGGTCGGCGAGGGCGTTACCGGCTTCGCGATCGGAGATGCTGTCTTTGGCGAGGCAGCCGGCGGAGCATTCGCCGAGTACGCGTCTGTCACCGCCAAGAACTGTGTTGTGCTGCCGGCGGGCGTCGACTTCGTGGCGGCCGGAGCAACGCCGGTCGCTGGCCTGACCGCGCTGCAGGGCTTGCGACGCGAAGGCGCAGTGCAGCCCGGTGACCGCGTGCTCATCAATGGTGCAGCGGGTGGAGTCGGCACGTTTGCCGTGCAGCTCGCTCGCATTCTCGGCGCAACGGAGATCACTGCAGTCTGCAGCGGTCGCAACGTGGAGCAATCGCGGGCCTTGGGCGCTACGCGCGTCATCGACTACGAAAGCGAGGACTACATCGCGGCCGGCGGCCAGTACGACGTGGTCTTCGACCTCATGGGCAACCGAACCGCAGACGAGCTGCGCAGCATCCTTGCTCCCGGCGCCCGCGTCGTGGGAGTCAGCGGCCCCATGACCAACCGGTGGGTCGGCCCCGTCTTCCACCTGATGCGCATGGGGCGGGCCTTCAAAGGGACGGATGTCTCCTTCCACCAGTTCACCGCTGCACCCACGCCCGACGACCTCACCTACCTGGCCGAGTTGCTCGCATCCGGCGAGCTCGTTCCCGCGATCGAACGCGTTGTCGGGCTCGACGGAGTCGTTGACGCGATCGACCAGATCGCCTCCAGCCATGGCAGCGGCAAGGTTGCGGTCGTGCCGAGTGGGGCTCCGAACCCTGCTGAATAGCTGCGTGATTTCGTCATTGCAGCGATGCGGCAGTCCGCAGCCGCCCGCCCGCGTCTGATGTCACATTCTGTAACCCAACGTGACCGAGACGACCGCCGCGTTTAACCTCAAGAAGTGAACGATCCCCGCACCCAACCCCAGTACCAAGTTCGCTTTGGCTTCGGCGGCGCCCAAGCGCTCGAGCTGAGCACCGGTGCCGACGTTGTCGTGTGGGCGGATGCTCTCGCCGACGGTTCAACGCCCGCCCCCGAGTTGCCCGGAACATTCTCGATTCTCAGCGCCGGCACCGGGGCAGCCAAGGCCGTCGCCGGATGGGTCATCGCGCAACAAGAACTCAAAGGTGACCGCTTCACCGTCGCCGTTATCGCTGCCGGAAACGCGCACGGCGGGTTCACCGTCGACGACCTCCTCGCGGCGGGTGCGATCGTAGATGCTCTCGCCGATGCCGGCATTGACTACATTTCGCCGGAAGCGGCATCCGCCGTCGCTGCGTTTACCGGCTTGCAGCCTGCCCACAACCACCTGCTGTCGGCGAGTACGGCAGGCCAGCTGCTGATTCAGGATGCCGGACGCGGCGCCCTCGATGAGGCCATTGTCAGCAACGCTGCAGCCAGTTTTGCCATCGTTCAGCACAGTCGGCAACTCGTTCGGGAATGACCCTCGCGCTGTGAGCGTTGAACCGAATAGTCACTGACTGAGCTACCTGTCATTGACTCACGACATCGACTCAACGGAGGACAGTATGAAGGCAGTAATCGGCGACACCGTCATCGCAGAAGCACCCAAGGAAGATCTCCTCAAGATTGAGGGCAACTGGTATTTCCCGCCGGCCAGCGTGAACCACGAACTGCTCGAGAAGAGCCCCACCCCGTACCACTGCCCGTGGAAGGGTGACTGCCAGTACTTCATCGTCAGCGCCAACGGCCAGAAGTTCCAGGACCGCGCTTTTAGCTACCCGAACATCCTCCCGGGAGCCGCAGAGCGCGTCGGCAAAGACTTCTCCAACTACGTCACCTTCTGGAAAGAGGTTCAGTTCGTCGACTAATCGACAACTTTCTCTAGTGCGCAGTTAGCGTGCCGCAGTGCGGGCACGATGGCTGCGCACTTTTGCGCGGTTACCGCAGCGCTGCATCGAGCACCAGCGGCGGTTATTGGAGCGGGATTCGTCGTAGAAGACGAGAGCGCAATCGTCGGCAGCGCACTCCCGGATGCGTTCGTGCTGCTCTTCGCCAAACAAGAAGACGGCTTCACGCGCCATCGTCGCGAGGGCTTGGCCGGTGCGAACGCGCGTGCGGCCTGCCTGCAGGTTTCCTCCCGCTAGCCGCGGGGGAACATCCGGGGTCGCCGCGAACAGGTTGATGATGTCGATCTGCTTCGGGTCGGGGTCACCGTTCACGCTCAGCGTGGTGGCGATCGACGCAATCGCTTCGCGTAGACCCTTCGCATCCGTGAGGTCACGATCGGTGACGGTGCCATCGCAGGCTTCAAAGCGACCCTCAAGCCACGTCGCCAGATCGGCTGGGGTGTGCAGGCGCTCCCACTCGGGATTGTTGCCCATCGCACCGGTGTAGGCGAAGTCGAGCGCGCGGGCGCCAGAATCGAACCACCACTGACGTGACGTGCGCGACTTAAACCATTGGCCAGTCGCACCGCCGGCGTTGTCGCTCGCGGGCGTGTTGGCGGGCATGGTTCTGGGCGTGCCAGTAGGAGTGGTGGTTTCGGGATGCTGCACCTAACCATTATCGCCGGTTACGCGACACCCCGTGACCGAGTGCGCTCGCGGCTACCCGCGAGGCCGCGACACAACCCGGTGCACCCAGTCGATGCGGTTGGCCGTGCTGAAGCGACGGGAGCACAGTCCGCACGCCAGCGGCCGGGTCGGTTTGCGGTAGCGAAAGTGTTGGTGGCCTGCCGGGCAAGTACCAACCCAGGGCGCGAATTCATCGGCGATGGCTCCGCCGTGCAGGCGTTTTCCCTCATAGCCGAGCTCCTTCGCAATGACCTTCCACTGGGCCCCATGGCCGGCACCGGGGCCAGCCATCGCGTGCGCAATCTCATGCAGCAAGATTTGGTGGATCTCGTCATCCTCATACCGCGCAGCCAAATACCGCGACACCGAGATGCGCTTATACGTGAAGTTGCAGAGCCCGGCGCGTGTTTTGGCGTTGTCAAAGGTGAACTGCCAGCTGTCATCCAAGTGCAATCGGATGAGCGCATCAGCCCACACGCGCACTCGGGAAAGTTCAGCCACCTGTTGAGGCTAATCGAAAAAGTTCTAGCCCAACCGCACGCGGTTATCGACCGGCTCGACCGCATCCGCGTCAGTTGCTGCTTCGATGGATGCCGCCCGATCGGCTTCGCGCTGAGCTCGCGCCCGGCGTCGCTTGCGCTTGCGGGCGCTCGAGATGACACCGCTGGCGATCATGAAGCCGGCATACACGAACAGCGCGATGGCGATGACGGGAACAAGCCACGTCGTGGCGCTGCCGTTCACGAAATTGCTGACGTAGCCAATCCACGGAACGCTGTACCAGAGCTTGCCCTGCACCTGAACAGGCAGCACTTGCAGTTCGTCGGCGACGTCATTGTTGTCGCCCTTGAGCGTAAAGGTGCGGGTGCCGTCGCTCGAGTTGGTGATTCCGGTGACGCGGTGAGTAATGACACCGGCCTTGCCTGACTCGATTTGGTAGGTGATGACATCCCCAACGATGATCTCGTTGGTGTCGATGGGCTTGACGACGATGAGCGTTCCCGGGGGAAGGCTCGGTTCCATCGAGCTTGTCAGCACGGTGAGGGGCTGCGCGCCCGCGAGGTTGGGGATGATGATGACGAGGGCGCCGACGAGTAACACCAAGGCGAATAGTCCTCCGCTAATACCCATGCCGAGGTAGTAGAGAACTCCGTGCGATCTTTCATCGTCTGTGACGTTGTTGCGAGCGTCTGCGCGCGTCGAAATCTTAGACATCGTCAGTCTCCTTTCGCGAGCGACGACCGACGAGCCACGAAATGCCGGCGCCGATCAGCGCGGCCAAGAACAGGATCAGTACAAGGTACTCCTGGTAGAGCCGCCACGAGTTGGGGTCAAGGTTGAATGAGGTGGGAAAAGTGGGGGTGAGGCCTGACGCCGTGTCGTCCGCAGTGTCGGCTATCGCAGGGCTGGGGCTCGGAGTGGGGATAGGCAGCGTTGATGAGCTTCCGGCTCCCGTAGCTGTTGTACCGGTTCCGTTCGTTGGCCCGGGAACGGCGGGAACCACCGGAACCGTCGAGCCTGAGTTTTCGCACTGCGTTGCAGGCAAAGTTCCCGGCGTCGTATCCGAGAGGGTGAACCGCAGCGATACGGATGCCGTCGCTCCTTGACCCTGCGAGCCAGTCAAGTTGCCGAGGGCGAGAGTTGCGGTCACGGGCACGGTCTGTCCGGCGGCAATGGTCACGCCCTCGTTGGTCACGAGGCAGGGCGAGGCTCCGCTGATGGCGTGGGCTGAGCCCGCATTGCTGGGAGTACTTGTTGTCACGCTGAGCGCGTTCGCGAAGGTGGCATCCGAGTAGGACACATCTTGCATCGTGACGCGGAGGAAGCCCGCGGCGGTGCCGGTGTTGCGCACGTACACGATGTCACTTTGGCTGTCACCGGGGCTCAAGAGTGCGATGCTGTCGAAGATCACACCAGGGTAGGTGCGGGCGAAGCTCACGCCGTCATCGCTCAGCTCAACGACGCCAACACCGGTCGCGGCGCTCGCGGGAGTTGCCCCGAGAACGACGCTCAGCGCCACTATTACTGCGAGGCCGGATGCCCGGCGAAGTCCTAGCCGCATGCGATACCACTATTGCCATTGCGTGGTTGCAGCGAGATCGCAGTTGAGCTGGCAGAGGTGGATCCATTGGAAGCGACCGCTCGCACGGTCAGGTTTCCAGAATTCCCGCCGCTTGCGCCATTCCCGGTGTCAGTCACGATTGCGTTGCCGCTATTGTTTCCTCTGTTGGAGATGAGCGTGCTTGTGTTCGTCGTGTTGCCAATCAAGACATTGTCGAGATAGACGTTGTAGCCGCCGTTGGGTGCTGTGAAGCCGCTCGGAGTAGTCCACGAGAGGGTGATGTACTCCTTGTCGTTCTCCACGTTTTCGCACGAAATGGCGGTCGGTGCGTTCGGGACAGTGGACTCGAACACGCTCTGCGTGATCGTGCGTTTCGCTTCGGTCTGGCTGTCAGTTGCAATCCACGAAGTTCCAGCGTTCGTGCGAACAGTGAGCGTCGCTGTGAGCGACTTTCCGGCGTCAGCAGTCATGTTGCCGGTAAAGGTTGTTGAAGCACAAAGAATGGCGGAACTAGAGGGATTGATCGAAACAGGGAGCCCGCTGAGCGACACCGTCCCGGAGCTGAGCGTGGTGGACACGATTGGGGTGCTGGTGGCGCAAGCGGTGCTGCTGCCGACCCAGAGCTTCAGGCTTACGAGTGATCCGGTGAGCGTGCTTGTGCTGCTGCGAGCGATGACGAGGTCTTTCAACGATGTCGCCACCGAACCCGTGTTCTGAACAACGATCGATTTCGTGACCGTTTGATTGCTCGCGGTGTAGGTGGATGGCCCGAGGGAAGAAAACGTGGACGCTCCAGCGCTGGTTCCGGTGGTAACTGCTACGGATCCGGTAGTCGCGGTCGCGGTTGTGGAGGACGATGCAGTCCAAGCGGCAAAGCTGATGCCAGAGACCAGAGTAAGAAAGACGGCAACACCCGCGATGATCGACATCCGGGTGGAGCGTTTCATGCCTCGGTATCCCACCGTGGCGGCGCTTTCTCCTGATCGGATCACGGCTGCACCCCCGAAATCGTTGCGGTGATGGCAACGTTAGTCGACTGGGCACTCGCAGGAGCGTTGTCGGGAAGGGCAACAACGAGACAGGCGCTCGCGGAGGCGCCAGCGGCGAGCGTGCTGCTCAGCGTTCCCGTAGGCGTTCCGGAGGTGGGGCATGCGCCGTTGGCGACGGAGATCGTGAAGGGGTTCGTCGTTGAGGAACCCGTTGCGGCAGCAGCGATCGCTGCTGAAAGCACGAGGGGCACGTCACCCGTGTTGGTGATGGTGAAGGTGCCGGTGACTGAGTTGCCCGGTGCGAGTGTTGACCAGTTCAACGACTGCGTGCCGACCGTGAGCGCGGCTGTTCCGGCGCTCAGAGTCGGCTCGGGCGTCGCGGTGAGTGAAGAGTTGAGGTAGGCGTAGGTACCGCCGGTGCCGACCAGGCCAAGTGACACGGCGATGGTGAGCACGGCGAGTGCTTTCACGACGCCAAGAGTTCCTCCGCCGAAGATGGCGAGGGGCGATGCTGCACGGCGCTGGTGGCGACCGTTAACCACGTCAAGGCGGTGCGAGCCGCGAACTGTTGAAGAGTCCATGGTGCACCGCCTTTCGATGAGAGAAACTGCTGTGAAATGTGAAGAGGATTGTCGGGTGTGCGTCCCCCCAGGCCGCACACCCAACCGGGTAAAACTAGTTTTGCGTGAGTGTGATGGTGAAGCCGCTCAGCGATGCCGCGCCGAGCTTGGAGCTGTTCTCGGCTCCGGCGGTGGCGCTCTTCGGGTACGTGATGGTGACAGAGACAACGACGGGCTGTGTGCCAGCGGCTGCAACGACGCTCGACGTGGCTGCTCCGTTGACGGTGAAGGTAGCCGACTCGGTGAGTGCTGCGGCGAGCGCGGTGTCTGCAGCGGATGAGCTTGCTGCGGTGATCGCGGTGGCGCCGAGTGCAGCGGTAGCGGCGAGGTTGTCGCCGGTTGCGGTCACGTTGAAGGTCTTGGTGTAGGTGACGGTGTCACCCGGAACGATCTTGAAGCTGGCGGGCGACGCGACGGTCGCTGCGGTGCCGAGCTTCCAGCCGTCGGTCGAGCCGCTACCGGCTGCGATGTCGAGCGTGCCAGCAGCGATGCTGCCGGGCGAAGCGACGGTTACTGAGGAGTTCCACGTAGCGAGGGTTCCTGCTCCACCGAGGAGAAGGGCGATTCCTGCTGCACCTGCGATGGAGCCTTTGACGAGCTTGTTCATGATTTCCTTTCGCGGCGCAGCGGAGCAGGCCGGGATGAGTGTGGTTCGGGTTGGTCGGGATTCAAGAAGCTGTCTGCTGGTTTCGGGTTCCTGCATCTCAGGTGAGAAGAAACGAGGTTCGGGCCTCGCTCTCAACTTCCTAAAAACGAATCTACTTGTCCTCCCTAAGGAGGACAGTCCCCAGTAATGGGGGGCAGGCTATGTCCGCACCATGGGGGACTAGACACACTCGTTTGGGGGACGAAATACCCCGTTTTTACGGGGTTGTCGCCCAAAAACCGCGAAAAGGGTACAGCGCTTGTACCCCGAAAGTCTCAGAAAAATCGGGGTACAAGGGGACAGATCTGTCTATCCTCTACCCGGTTTGACCTGAAAAATATTTTTGGATGGGGGTGGAGATTTCACCGCAGTGGCGTCTGTGACCACCGGAGAGCTGCCAATAAAGTCCAAAAGTTCCACTCCGGCGACCACTTTTGAGGGGTGCGGGCCACCGGCAAGAAGCCGCGGCATCCAATGCAGGGGCAGTGCTGAGGGTGAGCCGACAAGCACGATGTTGCCAAAACGACGCCCCTTGAGAATCTGAGTCTCGGCGAGCGCGGCCACATGGCCGACCGTGTGCTTGAGCGTTGCGGCCTGACTGCGTGCGAAAGCGAGCCCTGGGCCGTCAGCAACGTTGACGACGACAACGCCCTCGGGAGCGAGCAGCGTCATCGCTTCCTCGTAGAACTCAACACTCGTTACATGGGCCGGAGTGCGGGCGCCGCTGAAGACGTCTACGACAAGAAGATCGACGGCTCCGCGCATGCCTGCCGGAAACTTCGCCAGCACTTCCCGGGCATCGCCGTGACGAACGCGAATGGATGCCCGCTTCGACCACGGAAGTTCGGCGCGAACAAAGTCCACGAGATCTGATTCCAACTCCACGACCTGTTGGCGTGAGCCTGGACGTGTGGCCTCGACATAGCGGGGCAGGGTGAGGGCGCCGCCACCGAGGTGAATGGCCGTGATGGGGGCGCCGGGTTCTGAGAGCTGGTCGATGACGTGGCCCATGCGCTGCACGTACTCGAAGAACAGCTGGCTGGGGTCGTCCATGTTGACGTGCGACTGCGGGGTGCCGTCCACGGTCAAAGTGAAGGCGCCATCCTGCCAACGGTCAGGGGCAATTTCGGCAAAGTGGCCGCTCAATTTCAGGGTGGTGCTGGGATGTTCGGCCATGGCATTGACTTTGCCACACTCCGTACAGACATGCAGCCGCGCTCGCGGGCGCCAGAACCGCTGGGCGGTACGGTGAAGCATGGCCGATGTGAACCGCGAACTCCCTCCCCACCTCAAGGCGCAATTGAACGCGCAGTCCTACGTGGGGCCGGCAACGTTCGGAATGCGACCGATGCTGAGCGAGCCAGAGCAGCTCGATTCCTGGAAACCGGATGTCGCGGTCGTAGGTGCCCCCTGGGATGACAGCACCACCAACCGCCCCGGTGCCCGCTTCGGGCCTCGTGCTTTGCGCGCCAGCGCCTACGACCCCGGCACCTATCACCTCGATCTTGGTGTCGAGATCTTCGACCACCTCGACGTTGTCGATTACGGGGATGCCATTACGAGTCACGGAATGTGGGAGCTATCGAAGGCGGCCATCTTCGATCGCGTCTCTCAAGTTGCCAGTCGTGGCATCATCCCGTTCATCATCGGCGGAGATCACTCCATCACGTGGCCGGCAGCCACTGCGGTTGCCGAGCACCACGGTTTTGGCAATGTGGTCATGATTCATTTCGATGCCCACGCCGACACCGCGAACATTCTCGAGGGCAACCTCGCCAGCCACGGAACCCCGATGCGTCGTCTCATTGAATCGGGCGCGATCCCTGGCCCCAACTTCGTGCAGGTCGGCCTGCGCGGCTACTGGCCGGGAGAAGAAGATCAGAAGTGGATGCGCGACAACGGTCTCAAACACTTCATGATGCAAGAGTTTTGGGAGCGCGGCGTCAAGGAGATGATTCCCGAGATTATCGCGGCGGCGAAGGCTCGAGCATCCAAGGTCTACATCTCGATTGATATCGATGTGCTCGATCCCGGCTTCGCGCCGGCAACAGGAACGCCAGAGCCCGGTGGCTTCGCGCCCATTGATTTGCTGCGCATTATCCGCCAGATTGTGCTCGAAACGGATGTCGTTGGTTTCGATGTCATGGAGGTCGCGCCGGCCTACGACCACGCCGACATCACCGTAAACAACGCCCATCGGCTCATCTGGGAGGCCTTCGGAGCGATGGCGGCGAAGAAGCGTGCGGCGGGACTCACAGCAAACCCCTAGTCGAATTTGCGGTTTAGGTCAAGAATTGGGTGGACACGGCGCGGCATAGCGGCTTATAGTAGGTCCTTGCGCTCCCAGACAAATTAAGCAGTCATATTGCGGACAGCTGGGTGCCCCGAGTATAGCGGCGGGGCGTTTCTGGTGAGCATTTCATTACCGACCGTCATTTATCTTGACAGACGAACCCGACGGGGTTCACGGAGGTTGTTCCTTGGCTGCTGCGCGCGATGCGTCCACCAATAAGTCCCCGAAAAACGGCCGCTCAGCTTCGCGGCTTTCTTTCGCAAAAATCACTGACACGCTAACGGTTCCCGATCTGCTCGCCTTGCAGACCGAGAGCTTTGATTGGCTCGTCGGAAACGACATCTGGAAGAACCGTGTAACTGACGGTGTTGCCGCTGGTCGTACCGATCTGCCGACTCGTAGTGGTCTCGATGAAATCTTTGAAGAGATTTCACCGATTGAAGACCTCGGCGAGACGATGCAACTGTCGTTCACTGATCCTGAGCTTGAAGAACCCAAGTACTCGATTGACGAGTGCAAGGAGCGCGGCAAGACTTTCGCTGCGCCTCTCTACGTGAACGCTGAGTTCATGAATCACCTCACCGGTGAAATCAAGACTCAGACTGTTTTCATGGGCGACTTCCCCCTCATGACCGCTCGCGGTACTTTCATCATCAACGGAACCGAGCGCGTAGTTGTTTCGCAGCTCGTCCGTTCGCCTGGTGTGTACTTCGACCGCCAGCCCGAGAAGCTGTCCGACAAGGACATCTACTCGGCTCGCATCATCCCGAGCCGTGGTGCTTGGCTTGAGTTCGAGATCGACAAGCGCGACCAGGTCGGCGTTCGCATCGACCGCAAGCGCAAGCAGTCGGTCACGGTCTTCCTGAAGGCCCTCGGCCTGTCCAGCGAAGAGATCCTCGAGGAGTTCAAGGGCTTCCCGTCGATCGAAGCCACCTTGGAGAAGGACAACATCCTTACCAAGGAAGAGGCGCTCAAGGACATTTACCGCAAGCTTCGCCCCGGCGAGCAGGTTGCTGCAGAAGCCGCACGCGCGCTTCTCGACAACTTCTACTTCAACTCGAAGCGCTACGACCTCGCGAAGGTTGGTCGTTACAAGATCAACCGCAAGCTCGGTCTCGACACTGACATTAAAGAGTCGGTACTCACCGTTGAAGACATCATCGCGACCATCAAGTACATGGTTTCGCTTCACGACACTTCGGCACCCAACGTTTCGGTAAGCGACAGCGGTGTAGCCAGTGTTAAGGGCGTCCGCGATGGCAAGAAGGTTGCCGTTCGTCTCGACATTGACGACATCGACCACTTCGGCAACCGTCGTATCCGTGCTGTTGGTGAGCTCATCCAGAACCAGGTTCGTACCGGCCTCAGCCGTATGGAGCGTGTTGTTCGTGAGCGCATGACCACACAGGACATCGAAGCGATCACCCCGCAGACCCTGATCAACGTGCGCCCCGTCGTCGCCGCGATCAAGGAGTTCTTCGGAACGTCGCAGCTCTCGCAGTTCATGGACCAGAACAACCCGCTCGCGGGACTGACCCACAAGCGTCGCCTTTCGGCGCTGGGCCCAGGTGGTTTGAGCCGTGAGCGCGCTGGTGTTGAAGTTCGAGACGTTCACCCCTCTCACTACGGCCGTATGTGCCCGATTGAGACTCCTGAAGGCCCCAACATTGGTCTGATTGGTTCGCTCGCATCGTTCGCACGTATTAACGCATTCGGTTTCATCGAGACCCCGTACCGTCGCCTCATTGACGGCGTTGTTTCGACGACCATCGACTACCTGACTGCAAGCGACGAAGACGACTACATCGTCGCGCAGGCAAACGCACCGCTCACGAAGGACATGAAGTTCGCTGAGCCTCGCGTGCTTGCACGTAAGAAGGGTGGCGAGGTTGACCTCGTTCCCGTTGAAGACATTGCCTACATGGATGTCTCGCCGCGCCAGATGGTGTCGGTAGCGACCTCGATCATCCCGTTCCTCGAGCACGACGATGCAAACCGCGCACTCATGGGTGCCAACATGCAGCGTCAGGCTGTCCCGCTGCTGCGCAGCGAGAGCCCGCTTGTCGGAACCGGTATGGAAGCCTTCGCCGCAATTGACTCTGGTGACGTTGTCACCACGCTCAAGGCTGGTGTTGTCTCTGAGGTTTCAGCAGACGTCGTTGTTGTTCAGCTCGATGAGGGCGGAACGCAGGAATACTTCCTGCGCAAGTTCGACCGCTCTAACCAGGGCACGAGCTACAACCACCGCGTCATCGTCAGCGCCGGAGAGCGCGTCGAAGTTGGTCAGGTCATCGCTGATGGTCCTGCAACCGAGAACGGCGAGCTCGCACTCGGAAAGAACCTCCTCGTGGCATTCATGCCGTGGGAGGGTCACAACTTCGAGGACGCGATCATCCTGAGCCAGAACCTGGTTAAGGATGACGTACTGTCGTCGATCCACATCGAAGAATACGAAGTGGATGCTCGCGACACCAAGCTCGGTAAGGAAGAGATCACGCGCGATCTGCCGAACGTTAGCCCAGAACTTTTGGCTGACCTCGACGAGCGTGGAATCATCCGTATCGGTGCAGAGGTTCGCCCCGGCGACATCCTCGTCGGCAAGGTCACGCCTAAGGGTGAGACTGAGCTTTCGGCTGAAGAGCGTCTGCTCCGTGCCATCTTCAACGAGAAGAGCCGCGAAGTTCGCGACACCTCGCTGAAGGTTCCCCACGGTGAGCAGGGCACAATCATTGCTGTCAAGGAATTCTCTGCAGACAACGATGACGAGCTCGGCTCGGGTGTCAACCAGCGTGTTGTTGTGTACATCGCCCAGAAGCGCAAGATCACCGAAGGTGACAAGCTCGCTGGTCGTCACGGCAACAAGGGTGTTATCTCCAAGATTCTGCCTGTCGAAGACATGCCGTTCTTGGCCGATGGAACCCCGGTCGACATCATCCTGAACCCGCTCGGTATCCCCGGTCGAATGAACTTCGGTCAGGTTCTCGAAACTCACCTCGGTTGGGTTGCGAAGCAGGGTTGGGAAGTTGAAGGCAAGCCGGAGTGGGCGAAGAACCTTCCTGAGGAAGCGTTCAGCGCTGCACCAGGAACCAAGGTTGCTACCCCTGTATTCGACGGTGCTTACGAAGAGGAAATCGCGGGTCTTCTTGACTCCACGACTCCTACTCGTGACGGCGTTCGTCTCATCGACCACACGGGTAAGACCCCGTTGTTCGATGGTCGTTCGGGTGAGCCGTTCCCGGCTCCCGTTTCGGTCGGTTACATGTACATCCTCAAGCTGCACCACCTCGTTGACGACAAGATCCACGCTCGTTCAACCGGTCCGTACTCCATGATTACTCAGCAGCCACTCGGTGGTAAGGCTCAGTTCGGTGGACAGCGCTTCGGTGAGATGGAAGTGTGGGCACTCGAGGCCTATGGTGCCGCCTACGCTCTGCAGGAGCTTCTGACGATCAAGTCGGATGACATCCTCGGTCGCGTCAAGGTATACGAAGCCATCGTTAAGGGCGAGAACATTCAGGAGCCCGGTATCCCCGAGAGCTTCAAGGTTCTTATCAAGGAAATGCAGTCGCTGTGCCTCAACGTCGAAGTTCTTTCGGCCGACGGTTCAACGGTCAACCTGCGCGACACGGACGATGAAGCGTTCCGTGCCGCTGAAGAGTTGGGCATCAACATTTCCGCGCGGTTCGAGTCCTCGTCTGTTGACGAGATTTAACTCGACCGACCACGACTGCAGAACTTTCGAAGAGAGAAGATAAATTGCTCGACGTTCACGCGTTTGATGAAATCAAAATCGGTCTCGCTACCGCCGACGACATTCGTCGCTGGTCGCACGGTGAAGTAAAAAAGCCAGAGACCATTAACTACCGCACACTCAAGCCGGAGAAAGATGGTCTGTTCGGCGAACAGATCTTTGGACCTTCGCGCGACTGGGAGTGCTCCTGTGGCAAGTACAAGCGTGTCCGCTTTAAGGGCATCGTTTGTGAGCGCTGTGGTGTTGAAGTAACCAAGTCGGCTGTGCGCCGTGAGCGCATGGGTCACATCGAGCTTGCTGCTCCGGTTACCCACATCTGGTACTTCAAGGGTGTTCCGAGTCGTCTCGGTTACCTGCTTGACATGGCACCGAAGGACCTCGAAAAGGTCATCTACTTCGCTGCATACATGATCATTTCGGTTGACGAAGAGGGCCGTCACGCTGACCTGCCTGCGCTTGAGAACGAGATCCGTCTCGAAATCAAGACGCTTGAGGGCCAGCGCGATTCCCGCATCGCTGACCGCTTGACCAAGTTCGAGGAAGACCTCGCCGCTCTTGAAGAAGAGGGTGCGAAGGCCGACCAGAAGCGTCGTGTCAAGGATGCTGCTGAGAAAGAAATGTCTCAGCTGCGCAAGTCGATCGATGAGCAGATTGCTCAGCTTGAGCGCGTGTGGGAAGACTTCCGCACCCTCAAGATCGGTGACCTGAAGCCTGAAGACTCTGTCTTCCAGGAACTGCAGGACCGTTTCGGTAGCTACTTCGAAGCATTCATGGGTGCCGAGGCAATCAAGAAGCGCCTTCAGGCCTT
The DNA here is from genome assembly GCF_015864665.1 of Salinibacterium sp. SWN167. GTDB lineage: Bacteria > Actinomycetota > Actinomycetes > Actinomycetales > Microbacteriaceae > Rhodoglobus. The sequence goes on from NZ_JADYWU010000001.1 coordinate 763,851, forward strand.
CGACCTTGCTCTCGAGAGCGTTGAACTGCACGACCAGATCGCTAACGGCAAGGGTCAGAAGAAGATCCGCGCCATCAAGCGCCTGCGCGTAGTCAACTCGTTCCTTCAGACCGGCAACTCGCCGGCCGCGATGGTGCTCGACGTTGTCCCGGTTATTCCTCCGGAGCTTCGCCCGATGGTTCAGCTGGACGGTGGCCGCTTTGCGACCTCCGACCTCAACGACCTCTACCGTCGTGTTATCAACCGCAACAACCGTCTGCGTCGACTCCTTGACCTCGGTGCTCCCGAGATCATCGTCAACAACGAGAAGCGCATGCTTCAGGAAGCCGTTGACGCACTGTTCGACAACGGTCGTCGTGGTCGCCCCGTCACGGGTACTGGTAACCGTGCCCTCAAGTCCCTGAGTGACATGCTCAAGGGTAAGCAGGGTCGTTTCCGCCAGAACCTGCTCGGAAAGCGCGTTGACTACTCCGGTCGTTCGGTAATCATCGTGGGACCGCAGCTCAAACTGCACCAGTGTGGTCTCCCGAAGCAGATGGCTCTCGAGCTGTTCAAGCCGTTCGTTATCAAGCGCCTGATCGACCTGAGCCACGCTCAGAACATCAAGAGCGCTAAGCGCATGGTTGAGCGTGCACGTCCGCAGGTCTGGGACGTCCTCGAAGAGATCATCCGCGAGCGCCCCGTGCTGCTGAACCGTGCACCAACACTGCACCGTTTGGGCATCCAGGCATTCGAACCTCAGCTCGTTGAGGGTAAGGCTATTCAGCTTCACCCCCTCGTCTGTGCTGCGTTCAACGCTGACTTCGACGGTGACCAGATGGCTGTTCACCTTCCGTTGTCGGTTGAAGCACAAGCTGAAGCTCGCATCCTGATGCTCGCAAGCAACAACATCCTCAAGCCGTCTGACGGTCGCCCAGTGACCCTGCCCACCCAGGACATGATCATTGGTCTGCACCACCTGACCACGCTCAAGGAAGGCGTTGCTGGCGAAGGCCGCGCGTTCTCGTCGGTTGCTGAAGCGATCTTCGCGTTCGATCAGCACTCGCTCGACCTCAACGCCAAGGTGCGTCTGCGTCTCGACAACGTGTACCTCTCTGAAGAAGATGCCCCTGAGGGCTTCGTTCAGGGTCAGTCCAAGCTCATGGAGACGACCCTCGGTCGTGCCCTCTTCAACGAGGCGCTTCCGAAGGACTACCCGTACATTGAGGCACTCGCTGACAAGGGCCAGATTTCGGCTATCGTCAACGACCTCGCTGAGCGGTACGTGAAGGTGGATGTTGCATCAGCTCTTGACGCGATCAAGGACGCTGGATTCCACTGGGCTACTCGCTCCGGTGTAACCGTTGCGCTGTCTGACATCGTGACCCCGCCGAACAAGCCGGAGATCATTGGCCGCTACGAGAAGATCGCAGCCAAGGTTCAGGGCCAGTACGAGAAGGGACTCACGACCGACGCCGAGCGTCGTCAGGAGCTCATCGAGATCTGGAACAAGGCAACCGCAGAAGTAGCGACTGCCATGCAGTCCAACTTCCGCACCGACAACAACATCAACCGCATGGTGTCGTCTGGTGCTCGTGGTAACTGGATGCAGGTTCGTCAGATCGCCGGTATGCGTGGTCTGGTATCGAACCCGAAGGGTGAGATCATTCCTCGCCCGATCGTTCACTCCTACAAGGAGGGCCTGACTGTAGCCGAGTACTTCATCTCGACTCACGGTGCTCGTAAGGGACTGGCTGACACCGCACTGCGTACTGCAGACTCGGGATACCTCACGCGTCGACTCGTTGACGTGTCGCAGGATGTCATCATTCGTGAAAACGACTGTGGCACCCGCAAGGGACTCGACATGCCGATCGCAGCGCAGAACGCTGATGGCAAGTGGATCCTCGACGACAACGTTGAGAACTCGGTCTACGCTCGCAGCCTTGCTGCGGAAGCCACCAACGACAAGGGCGATGTAGTTGCTGCTGCTGGTGCAGACGTCGGAGACGTTCTGCTCGAGAAGCTCGTGGCTGCTGGTGTTCACAGCATCAAGGTTCGTTCGGTACTCACGTGTGAGTCCGCTGTTGGTGTGTGTGCAGTCTGCTACGGCCGCTCGCTCGCAACGGGACTTCTCGTTGACATCGGTGAGGCTGTCGGAATTATCGCCGCACAGTCGATCGGTGAGCCCGGTACTCAGCTGACCATGCGTACCTTCCACACCGGTGGTGTTGCTTCGGCAGACGACATTACGCAGGGTCTTCCCCGCGTTACGGAACTCTTCGAAGCTCGTACCCCTAAGGGTGCAAGCCCCATCGCAGAAGCCGCTGGTCGCGTCACGATCGAAGACACCGACCGCAGCCGCAAGCTGATCCTCACGCCAGACAATGGTGACGAGCCCATCGCTTACCCGATTCTGCGTCGCGCAACCCTCCTCATCGAGGATGGCCAGCACGTTGAGCTCGGCACGCAGCTGCACGTCGGAAACGTTGACCCGAAGGAAGTTCTTCGTGTTCGCGGTGTCCGTGCCGTACAGCAGCACCTCGTCGATGGTGTCCAGGGCGTTTACCGCTCGCAGGGTGTTCCGATTCACGATAAGCACATTGAGGTCATCGTTCGTCAGATGCTCCGCAAGGTGACTGTTGTTGACCACGGTGACACCGGACTCCTTCCGGGTGAGCTGGTCGACCGTTCGAAGTACAACGAGCTCAACCGCGGTGTTCTCACCGAGGGCAAGGCAACGGCATCCGCGCGTCAGGAGATCTTGGGTATCACCAAGGCCTCGCTGGCAACGGAGTCGTGGCTGTCGGCTGCGTCGTTCCAGGAGACCACCCGCGTTCTTACGCAGGCGGCCATGGAAGGCAAGTCTGACCCGCTCATGGGACTCAAGGAGAACGTCATCATCGGTAAGCTCATCCCGGCTGGTACGGGATTGCCGCGCTACCGCGATGTATCGGTCGAGGCAACGGAAGAGGCGAAAGCCGAACGTTACCCCAACCGCATCTTCGCTGATGACGCAAGCCTCACCGAGAGCGACTTGAGCTTCGTCGACTTCGACAGCTTCAGCTCGAATGATTCCACGCCGGGAACCTACAACTAAGTAGTCTCGGCATCACCTCCGGGTGATACCACGAAGGGCCCTCGTCATTGCGACGGGGGCCCTTTGTCGTGCGACTGAAGTTGGCCGCTAGAGCGACGGAATTTCGATGCGGGAGTACTCGTCGTCATCCGCCACGAGCGTGGCCAGCAGTGGCCGGCCAGCGGGCAGTAAACGGATCGTGACTGCGCCGGTGTTGGCGGAGTCAAGGATGCGCACCGCGGCTTCTGTGATGATCGGCAGAGTGCCGTAGGGCAGCGGCAGAGGGTAGCGGTCATCGAGCAGTACCACCGAGATTCCTCGTCGCCGGGTGCGCTGCACTGCGGCCACAATCTCGGGCAGGTCGAGCTGGCGGGCGCGCAAACTATCTCGTAAGCGCGCCTCAGCGATGAGCAGTTCGTCGCGTTCCGCCGTCGTCAACTCAACTCCATCCGCTATGCGTTGCAGCTGGGGCCCCACGGCTGAGTCGAGGGCAACAAGCCGGCGGGAACGTTCCGCTGTGCGAGCGAGCGCCGCAGCTTCTGCGGCGGCGCGTGCCGTCTCAGCCTCATGGATGCCGTCCAAACGCTGGCTGGTGCGGCGCATGCCCAGAGAGAAGAGAGAGCCGACCAGCACGAAAGGTGCTTGGCGCGCAACGAGCACAATTGCTTCGAGGAGCCGGTCGTCCGTTGTGAAGCCCCACAGGATGACGGTCGTGCCGATTGCGGCGAATCCGATCCACGCGAGAAGGTCACGGCGGCGCAAGCTGAGGTAGAACATCGCGATGGCTCCGGCGCCGACGTACCACTGCGAGAACCCTCCCGTGATGGCGTTGTCGGAGGAGAGGGCGGAAGCGGCAACGCTGGCGACGATGACGTACACGCTCACTCCGGTGCTCACCCGTGGGTGAGTGTCTCGCGTGAGGACGAACCAGATGGTGGCGAACAACCCAATGGAGATGTACACCGGCACAGGGGATCGCACGTCATCCAGTGAGAGCAGTGCGAGCGACGACATCGTGACGAAGTAGATCCAGATCAATAGATGGGCACCACGACCGGTTATTTGGGGCAGTTCAAGGCGTCGAGATTGAGTGGCATCTTGTTTCATTCGGTCCACCCCACAGTCACGCACGTTCCCTCGCCGGGTTTTGACACCACGGTGGCGTAGGCGCCGGAAAGTGCCTGCACCCGGCCGAGAATGCTGACCACAATGCCAAGCCGGTTCGCGGGAACACTCTGTGGATCGAATCCTTGCCCATCGTCAGTCACCGATATTTCTACCCGGTCGGTAGCGAGCCGCAAGAGCACGTCGCGGCTGACGGGCTCGACAGTGGCCGCCGCATGGACGACGCTATTGCGCAAGGCTTCGACGGTGGCTTCGATGAGCGCACTTGCGATCGACGACGGGAGCGGTTTTCGTCGGGTGCCCTCGACAGTGAAGGTGGCGGCATCCGTCGTCTCATTGATGGATGTCGTGAGGCCCTGGATTAGGTAGTCGACGTGGATGAGCTCGGGGACACTTGCGGTCGCGTCTTTGAGCTCTCTCAGGCGGGCGATGGTGCGGGCCGCCTGAAGTCGGGTGGAGGAGGAATCGCTGCGACCGGCGCCGGCCGCGGCAAAGATTGTGGCGATCACTTCGTCATGCACGAGCGCGTCGAGGTGAGCTTGCTCCTCTCCACGCGCGGTGAGGGCTGCGGCACGCATGGTTGACGTGCGAGCGGCGGCCGTTGCGGCATCCACTTCACGTCCAGCACCCATCGCCACGGTAGCCACCGCGGTGAATGCGGCACACACCGTGATGGTGAAGAACGCGAATTGCACGGCGAGTGAGACGTCGGCGCCACCATCAGCAAGGATACGAATGGGCGTGATCGCAAAGGAATTACCGAGCAAAAAGGCCCACGCTGCGACCGGACGCCAGGCTATCGCCGCGGGTACGGTGCCGAGCGCAGTCAGGCCGACGGTCCAGGGGGCCATCTCGCCGGGCATGGGGCCGTTGATGAAAGCGGGCACCCAACTCAGCACCGCGATCGCGAAGATGACGGCATATGCCCCATGGAGAATGCGAAGCTGGTGCAAGGAACTCCACGGCGCGACGGCCACCATCACTAGGGGAGTTCCAAAGACGGCAATGCCGGCGACGAGTTGCCAATAGGGATAGGAATACTGCGCCTGATCGAAGAACGAACTAGCGGTGAGCGCCAAGAAGAAGAGTGTTGCCGCCGCCAGCACGGTTGTCATACTCCGGACAACCCCGAGTTCTGCACCTTCGGAACCGGGCGGCGTCCTCATGAGGCTGATCACGCTGCGGCCCTTCTTCATGAACTGGGAGGAGGAAGGATGCCGTCTTCGACCGCGCGCTTGTAGAGGTCGACTTTGGTGTGGGCGGGGCGCCCGGCCATCGCATATTTGTGGCGGATGCGGCGCACATACTCGGCAACGGTGCTGGTGGAGAGTCCAGCGCGGTGGGCGACCGCAACAGACTTATCGCCTGAGGCGTAGTGGGCGAGCACCTCTTGTTCCTTCGGGCTCAAGCCGGCTGCCGATAGCTCGGGGTCGGAGTCGAGCGCGGCAGCCCAGTCGGTCGTGACCACAGGATTGCCCAACGCTGCTTCGCGCACAGCATCGACGATGATGTCGCGTGCTTCCGATTTGCGCACAATACCAAGCACGCCTGCCCGGGATGCGGCCCGCACCTCGGAGGCATTGTCTGCAGCGGTGAACACCAACACGTTGAGCCCGCGCTCGCGCAGCCACGCGACGTTCTGTTCGACGGTGCTGCCGTCCGAGAGGCGCACGTCAAGAACGACGAGGTCGAGGAGGTGCACCACCGATTCGAGGTCGCTTACGCTCGACGCTGAGGCAAGGAGGGTGATGTCAGGGCAGTGGCCGAGCAACGACGCGAAGCCGAGCTGCACAGTTTCGTGGTCGTCCACGTGTGCCACTCGGTAGGAGCGTGGTGGTTGGTCCTGCGTTGTCAATGGTGCCTCGTTCGGATCGGGGTAGGCGTGTTGTTGGCAAAGGATTGCAGTTACCACAGACAAATCTACCGGAACTTTCTGTCTGTCCCCCAAACGGGTGTCATTGATAATGACGACTGTTAGAAGTGGGCACCCAGTGACACGATCAACTCGTACGACTACTTAGGGGGCAGAGGGCTTGTGAATCGTCACGCCGTTAATGATCTGATTGACTGCTCTCTTCACCGCTGGTATCGCATGGTCTCCGAATGGCGCAGCCCCGCTCCCGGAACCGAAGCTGGTTGTGTCACGTGCCGCGAATCTGAATTCGCCGCTGCTGATCGCCGCGGTCACTGGCCGCACGACCTCATCCACTCGTTCGTGGAAACACTGGAAGTTGTGACGTTCCAACTTGCTGTCTCGTTGCATGAAGAGCGACACTGCCCCGGCACGGATGCGCGTTCCACCAAGCCGTGTCCGACGTGCGTGGCAGCGGCGCGATCCACTGTGCAGGCGTGTGCTCATCGTCACGCGCAAGATATTGCCGATGTCGTGACTGAATGCGCGTTGCCGCGATTGGCCGTTTACGTCGAAAAAAACATCAATTTGGCACTTAATGCTGCGACTCGCGGCGAATGGGCTTCCTGAAACGTCCTGACTACCCCTCACAAGTGGGGCTAGTGGTGCAGATGTGAGTCGATTAGCGTTGGACTCCGCTAGGACCTTGGGGGGAGGCACGCGTGACAACACTTGCTGAAGTATTGATTCTTCGCGGAATGATGCCGATTGAGAGCATTGATTCTGTAGGAACTTCGCACTCTGATGAGGAAGCCCTCGTCAGAAATCTACTCGACAGCGGAACAATTTCGCCGGCACAACTCGCGTCCGCGCGTGCTGCGCAGGCTGGAGTGCCGTTCGTTGAGCTCGTTGACTTCGCGGTTGACCACCAGGCTGTTGCGCTTGCACCGGCCTCGATTTGCCGCCGCCACGAGGTTTTGCCGATCGCGTTCAGCGAGGGATACCTCGTGCTCGCCATGGTCGACCCCGGCAACATCTTCGCCCTCGATGACATCCGTGCAGCCACCGGTCGCCAAGTGCGCACCGTCGTTGCTGAGCGCAGCGATCTCCAAGCAGCCCTCGACCGTTTCCACCGTGCTGATGGCGAACTCTCGAGCCTCTCCAGCGAACTCGAGCAAGAAGCGACCTCCACGGATGTCGCGCTTGCCTCGAATAACAATGAGCCGACCGAAGACGACGCACCTATCGTTCGCTTCGTGAACTTGCTGATTAGCCAGGGCATCCAAGACAAGGCGTCGGATATTCACATCGAGCCCGGTGAGCATGACCTCGGAGTGCGCTACCGCATCGACGGTGTTCTGCACGAAATGCAGCGCGCACCGCGTCAGATCCAGAACGGTGTGATCTCGCGCCTGAAGATCATGGCCGAGATGGACATCGCTGAACGACGTAAGCCTCAGGATGGCCGTATTTCTGTCATCCACGGTCAGAAGAAGATTGACCTTCGTGTCGCAACGTTGCCGACCGTATACGGCGAAAAAGTCGTTATGCGTATTCTCGATAACTCGAACACGACGCTCGACCTGAGCCAGCTTTATCTGCTGGAGCACAACGCCAAGATCTTCAAAGAGGCATACACGAAGCCGTACGGCATGATCCTCGTTACCGGGCCTACGGGTTCCGGTAAGTCGACCACGTTGTACACGACGCTCAACGCGGTGGCTCGTCCCGAGATCAACGTCATCACGGTTGAAGACCCGGTGGAGTACCGCATGGCGGGCATCAACCAGGTGCAGGTTAACCCGAAGGCCGGCCTCACGTTCGCGAGTGCGCTGCGCTCGATTCTGCGTTCTGACCCGGATGTTGTTCTCATCGGTGAAATTCGAGACCAAGAGACGGCGCAGATCGCGATCGAAGCCGCTCTCACTGGCCACCTCGTGTTGAGCACCCTGCACACCAACGGCGCACCTGCCGCGATCACCCGACTGATTGAGATGGACATCGAGCCGTTCTTGGTCGGCTCCGCTATCGACTGTGTCGTCGCCCAGCGACTGGCACGACGCCTGTGCGATCGCTGCAAGCAGCCTGCGGCTCACAACCCGCAGGACCTCGTTAACTTGAAGGTCGGCTTCAACCCAGAAGGTCCGATGCCGACCCTGTACGCACCTGTTGGGTGCACCGTGTGTTCCAAGACGGGATACCGCGGTCGAATCGCACTGCACGAAGTGATGGCAGTGTCCGAAGAGATTGAACGTCTTGCTGTTGCTCGTTCGTCGAGTGCGGAGATCAGCCGCGTCGCGATCGATCAGGGGATGCGCACTCTGCGCATGGACGGCTGGGCGAAGGCTCAACTGGGCCTGACGTCCATTGAAGAGATTTTGCGCGTCGTCGCATAAGACGAAGTATCTGGGGGAATTATGGCTAAGCGGATTTACGACATCCCGTCGCAATCGGTAGACGAAAGTTTGTTCACACCGAAGGGACAGAGCGCGCCTTCCGGGCAGAGCGTCCCGGCGGATGCTCCACCGCCCATGCCGGGAACCAGCGTTCCTGGCCCGAGCAATCCACAAGCATCGTCGTCAGCGTTCCCGGAGTGGGCGCAGACGGGCGCGGCGCCGTCGGCATCGGCCGCAACGGTACCGGCTTCGCCGCTTCCGACGATTCCGCCGCCGTCTGGCTCGATCAAGAGCACCGACACTGCTGCTTCAGCGCCACCGGTGCCGCCGGCCCCAGCCGCACCAGCGGAGCCTGCCGCGCAAGCTCCGGCCGAGCCGGTCGCTACACCGGCAGCAGATGCTGCTGCCGAGGGCGGGCGTCGTGCACGCCGCATGGCAACTGAGCCGGTCACCTCGATCGACTCGCTCGATGAGCTGTTCCGTCAAGCCGCAGCGGGCGCAATGTCCCAGACGTCGGCAGCAACGTCGGCCGCTGGCGCTTCCATGCCGGCCCCGGCGGCTCCGCCTGTCGACGAGGCACCGCCTGTTGCTGCAGCACCGCCAGCACCGCCTATTCCGTCGCCGACGGCGGCCGAGGTGCCGTACTTTACCGAGGCTAGTTCTGATGCCGGCGAAAGCCCCACGGAAATCCTGAATGAGGTTCCGTTGGATCCGCCCACGATGGCGTTCCCGCCGCCGTCCGCTGCTGCTGCTGAGGGTGGTCTGCTTGACCTGCCCGAGGTTGCGCCGGAGGCAGATGAAGCCCTGAACTTCCCGCCGCCTGGAGTGGACGAGGGGCTTTTGAGCTTCACGAGTGGTTTCGGCGCTGCCGAGCCCGCTCCCACTCCCGCTCGCGAGTCGCAGCTGCTTTCTGTTCCTGAGATTGTCGAAGAGGCCCGCGAGCTGCGCCCCGACATGGAACTTACTGCGCGTGAAGGATCAAGCCCTGAGCTGCTCGAGGCGCTCAAGGAAGTTGTTTACACCGGCGCCTCTGACCTTCACATCTCATCGGGTGCTGTTCCGATGATCCGTGTTGATGGTGGACTTCAGCCGCTCAAGGGCATGGGGGAGTGGGATAAAGATCGCACTCGCGCTGCTCTGTTCAGCATCCTCGACCAGAACCAAGAAGAGCAATTCCTTGAGGTACTCGAGCTCGACTTCGCGTTCGAGCTCTCTGAGGCCGCGCGTTTCCGCGTGAATTTCTACATGGATCGCGGAAACCTTGGTGCCGCTTTCCGAATCATCCCGACCGAGATCAAGCAGCTCAAGGACCTCGGAATTCAGGAGTCGGTCGGCAACTTCGCTGGCCTTCCGCGTGGGCTCGTTCTTGTAACCGGGCCGACCGGTTCGGGAAAGTCGACAACGCTCGCCGCACTGATCGACCTCGTCAACCGCACGCGTGCTGACCACATCGTTACGGTCGAAGACCCGATCGAGTTCTTGCACGGAAACCAGAAGTCACTCGTCAACCAGCGAGAAGTTGGCCGCGATACTCACTCGTTTACCGCGGCGCTGAAGCACGTTCTGCGTCAAGACCCCGATGTCATCCTGATTGGTGAGCTTCGAGACCTCGAGACGATCTCTATCGCGCTAACCGCAGCGGAGACCGGTCACCTTGTGTTCGCAACCCTGCACACGCAGGATGCCGCTCAAACCGTTGACCGCATCATCGACGTCTTCCCGCCGCACCAGCAGGGCCAGGTTCGTACTCAGCTCGCTGCCGTGCTCCAGGGCATCGTCTGTCAGACACTCGTGCGAAAAGCCAGTGGCAAGGGTCGAGTAGCAGCCACTGAGGTGCTCACGATGACTCCCGCTATCGGAAACCTCATTCGTGAGGGCAAGATCTACCAGATTCCTTCAGCGATGCAAGCAGGTCGCGGTGGAGGAATGCACACAATGGACCAGCACCTTGCTGGCCTCGCCAAATCGGGTGCTATTACCGAAGAAGCCGCGCTGGCGAAGTCGCATGACCCTGAGGGCATGCATCGCTTGATGAGCGACAACTCAACGGGAGTACCGAGATAATGGCCGCCACCACGTCAGGCACGAAGTCCTATGAGTACAAGGCCCGTGATCACTCGGGCAAGGTCGTCAAAGGCCGCATCGACGCTTCGAGCGAGAACGCTGTTCTTACCCGTTTGCGTGCGATGGAAATTAGCCCGATCTCAGTAACCGAGGCTGGTTCCGGAACAGGTCTGAACAAGGAGATAAATATCTCCTTCCTGCAAAAGGGTGTTGGGCTTGATGACCTCGCGGTGATGAGCCGTCAGATGTCGACGATGATCTCCTCGGGTCTTTCCTTGATCCGCGCCCTGGTCATCCTGTCGGAGCAAACCGAGAACCCCACGTTGGCGAAGGCTTTGGCCGAGATTCGTCAGGACGTGGAAACCGGTGGCACGCTCTCCGACGCGTTCGCCAAGCACGGCACTGTTTTCCCGCCCATCATGATTCACCTCGTTCGCGCGGGTGAAACTGGCGGGTTCCTCGACAATGCCCTCGAGTCGATCGCTAATAACTTCGAGGGCGAGGTGAAGCTCCGTGGAACCATTAAGTCGGCGCTAACCTACCCGGTTGTTGTGCTCATCATGGCTATCGCGGCGGTTATCGGCATGCTGCTGTTCATCGTTCCGGTCTTCGAGGAGATGTTCGCCGACCTGGGCGGTGAGCTTCCGCTACTGACCCAGATCTTGGTGTGGATGTCGGATGCGATGGTCATTGTCGCGCCGATCCTCGTGATCGGTGGCATCGTCTTCAGCGTCTGGTGGGGCAAGAACAAGCACACGGAGCGGGTCCGGAAGTTCCTCGACCCGTGGAAGCTCCGGATGCCCGTCTTCGGCCCGCTGTTCCGCAAGGTGTCGATATCGCGCTTTACGCGCAACTTTGGAACGATGCTCGGTGCCGGTGTTCCCATTCTTCAGGCGCTGTCGATCGTCGGCGAGACGTCGGGGAACTATGTCATCGAAGAGTCTCTGCGTCGCGTTGCCGATGCTGTCCGCTCGGGGCAGTCGGTTTCAGTGCCGTTGGCGAAAGAAACGGTGTTCCCGTCGATGGTGACTCAGATGGTCGCGGTTGGTGAAGACTCCGGATCAATGGAGGTCATGCTGTCAAAGATCGCTGACTTCTACGACGACGAGGTTCAAAAGACTACTGAGCAGCTCACGGCGCTTATTGAGCCCCTCATGATTGGTGTCATCGGTGCAATCGTCGGTGTCATGGTTATCGCGCTTTATATGCCGATCTTCGCCATCTTCGACCAGATCAAGTAGTCCCTAGCCGTTAGGCACCTAGCAGGCCCAAGCGGGGGCGTCGCGACCCGAGTCGCGATGCCCCCGCTTGGTCTTTAACGACCAGGAGGCCGCCGCGGCGATGAAATAGCCGGCTGCGGTTTACTGCGGTGTCGGTGGGAGCGGCGGCACATTCCGGCCGTCATTACCCACGAATAGGGCGCAAAACCGGCACCGACGCGCGTGTCACCCCTCAGACTGGGGGCGTGATTCGAGCGGTTCACCCCCGTTTGTGGGATTCTCAGGTTGCCCACATGTTGGCATTATTTTTTGTGGGGGGCTGAGAAGCTAATTTTTTCTGGGGGCCCCTGTCCAAGATCCGAACCACAGACAGGAAAACCAAAATGATCGCACGTTTGAACGAAGCACTGCGCACCAAGCGCAACGACCTCGACAACGACCAGAAGGGCTTCACTCTCGTTGAGCTCCTCGTCGTTGTTCTGATCATCGGCATCCTTGCCGCGATCGCTATCCCCTTCTTCCTCAACCAGCGCCAGGGCGCTTGGGAATCACAGGTCAAGTCGGACATCGCTAACGCTGTTATCGCAGCTGAGACCTTCGCGGTAAGCCACAACGGTGCCTTCACCGGCATGGACCTCACCGGACTCACCGACAACGGCTACAAGCCGACGCCTTCTGTTGAGTTGACCCTCGGCACGGTTGACGCGACGAGCTACGAGTTCATCGTTACTCACACCGAATACACCGACCCCACCTGGACCTACACCAGCTCCACTGGTGTAACCGTAAAGTCCTAGTCCTCTAGGGCTCACCGAGACGGGGCGTCGCCAAGCGGCGGCGCCCCGTTTCCGGTCCATCCGAGAGTGATCGCTCTCACCGGGGAGAACCCATCTCCCAGCTTGACTTGCACACCCTTAACACCCGCACGAAAGGGCTCATCATGAATAAGGTTCTACAGCGTCTTCGTAGCTCCGAGTCAGGATTGAGCCTTCTTGAGGTTCTCGTCGCGATGATGATCTTCGCGATCGTATCGCTCGGCGTATTGCAGACCCTCACCACGGTGCTGGCCATCACCCGCGACAACCGCGCTCGCGTTGTTGCCACCAACTTGGCTGCTCAAGAGGTCGACCTGGCACGTGACGCCGGCGATGTCTTCACACTCTTTGATGAGACCTACACCAAGACGCTCAACGGCGACGTCTTCACGGTCTCTCGCTCTACCGCGTGGGTTCCTTCCAGCAATACCGCAGCGTCCTGCGGTTCGGGCGGTGGAACGCTCCAGTACAAGCGCATCAACGTCGAGGTCAGCTGGCCCAACATGCGCGAAGGCACAGAGCCTGTTCGCTTCGACACGCTTCTTGCTCCGGATGACCGCATCAATGACCCGGCACTGGGAACCATTCTGGTGTCGGTCCTCGGCGGCTCCGGCGAAGGATCGTCGGGCGTGAGCGTGAATGCCAGCCCTGCGTCTCCTGCAGAGGGCGCTCAAAGTCTTTCGACGTCGCCCGCGGCGACCGATGCTCAAGGCTGCAGCTTCATTTTGAAGGTTGCTCCTGGCAACTACAACGTGAGTGTGTCGCGCTCGGGATACATCACCGACGACGGGCAGTCGTCGTCGCCGTCGCAGCTCACCCAGGTCGTTGCCGGAACCGCGAGCTCAGTCTCGTTCAACTACGACGACGCCGCTCGCTTCGACCTGAGCTACGTTTCAGACCCGGTACCTTCGGACGTTGAAATCCCGAAGAATATGGATACCACGTTCCTCAGCTCCTATGGTGTCTACGCCGACACGGCCAGTACAACGAGCCTCACCCGCAATGTAGATCTCTTCCCGTGGCGGTCCGGTTATGTCGGAATCGCTGGTGAGTACATTCCCAAGCCGGAAGACCCCGCGAGCACCGCAGACTATTGTGCGTCTCCGAACCCTGCCTTGTGGCCGGAGGAAGATGTCGCGGGAGTCACCTACCGTTCTCCCGATCCGGCTGCCGTTGCGGCTAACCCTGGCGACAGCGTCGACATGGTCGTGCCGATGGGCCTCGTCGATGTGAGCGGTATCGCAGGTTCTAAGATTCGCGTGAAGTCGACAGCGCCGGTAGTCGGCAGCGGTGACCCGGGCTGCACCGAGTCCATCACGTTGAACTTCAATACCTTGGATGCCAGCACTCAGTACATCGCTTTGCCCTACGGAACGTGGGAAGTCGAGCGGCGCATCGCAGGCATCTGGCTTCCGCTCGGGCTCGGTAGCGTCCTCGCTCCCATCGTGGGCGGAACAGAAACTGTTGCTGGCGTAGTGACTGTCGACCCGCGGGTGGCTAGCTAATGCAAAGACTTCGGACTGCACTGTTTTCGCGGGTGTCACGACTCCGTCGTGACGACGCTGGCGTGACGCTGAGCGAACTCATCGTCACGATCGCGCTCATGGGAATGCTCCTCGCGATGGTCATGACGATCTTTATTACCTTCACGCGAACCTTCAGCGAAGAGCGCTCCGCTAGCGCAAATACTTCGGCCGCCACGATCGCAATGAACGAGCTCACTCGTGTTATTCGCTCGGGAACAGAGAACCCGGTGGCATCGGCAACGTTGAACGAGCCAGTTTTTAGCTTCGCTAGTCCTGAGAACGTGGTTTTGCAGGCCTATCTGGACACGGATGCACTGAGTCCAGAGCCCGTCAGAGTCCAGTTTGAAATCACTGGCGACCGCACTCTGGTCGAAACTCGCTGGGATGCGCGGCCCTTGTCCTCCGGCTACTTCTCCTTTTACAGCACTGCCGCCTCTGAGCGCACTGTGGTGCGTCAAATCGCTTCGGGCTCGACCCCTGTTTTCCGCTTCTTCACGAAAGACAACGTCGAGCTGACGATTCCTTCTGGCGGCTCTCTCTCCGAAGCTGACCGTCGTCAGATCGCCGCGGTGAAAGTGACGATGACCGTGCAAACCGATTCGACCGGTAATGCTAAAACCGCGACTCTCGAAAATACCGTAGGTATCCCGAACCTAGGGTTCTCCAGGATTGGAATCGATCGATGATCCGTTTTCTTCGTGCTCGTATCGGTGGCGAACAGGGTGCAGCCCTGCCCATGGTGATTGGTATCACCGTCGTTCTCGGGCTTCTTGTCACGACCGCCGTCGCGTACGCCACCGGTGGGTTCCGCCAAGCAGCCGCGACTCAAGAGTGGTCGGCATCGCTGGCAGCGGCCTACGCCGGCGTTGAGGATTACCAGAGCCGACTCTCCGAAGACACGTCGTACGTGCAGTATGGCAATCCGGCCGCAGATTTTTCGTCGACGAGTGACGTACGCCTTCCCACGGGAACAAACGCGAACCCTGCGTTCAACGTTACTGCCGGCGAAACGTGGGTCAAGGTTCCCGGTAGCGCCGATGATTCGTATTTCCGCTACGAAGTCGACAACTCTAAGTACCAGAGCAGCGGAACTATCCGCGTGCGGTCGACAGGAAAAGTTGGTGGCGAGACTCGCACGATCGTGGCAGACCTTCGTCAGTCCGGCTTCATCGACTTCCTGTACTTCACTGACTACGAGATCATGGACCCCTCGTTTAGTAGCGCCCCTAGCAGTTGCGTTAAGTACTGGTGGGATGGTCGAAGCAGCATTTCAGGGAACTGCGGTGAAATCGCCTTCTCCGGCGGTGACACCATCGATGGCCCCGTCCACTCGAACGACACCATCCGTATTTGCAGCGCAAGCTTCCTCGGTGCCGTAACGACGAGTTACCGTCCCTCGAGCGGAAACAAGTACAACTCTCGTGACTCAAATGGCAACTACTGCAGCGGCCAGTACTTCGACATCCCCGGATCGCCGAGCTTCAGCCCGGTAATCGGAATGCCGGCGACGAACTCACAGCACTTGCGCGAGACACGTTCCGATCTGGTTACCGATGGCGTTCCTCGTCCCGGCTGCTTGTACACCGGTCCCACCGAGATCACGCTGAACTCCAACGGCACCATCACGGTGCACTCCCCGTGGACCAAGAAGACCCAGATCACGGGTTCACCGGCTACCGGAGGCAGCACCCCCGCAATGTGCGGAAGCGTCTCGCAGCTCAACAGCAGCTCCGGAGCCACCTTCACCTTGCCGCCGAGCAACGTGATCTACGTGCAGAACGTACCCAGTGTTTCTAGCGACCCCAACTACTGGGCAAGCTGGAACCGCCCGAGTGGACTCTCCTGCGTTGGCGAAAGCGGATACAAGGACAGCAACGGCAACGGTAACGGAATCGGGTACCCGATCCGCTACGAAGTCGCTCCCAATGGAAGCTACGACTGCCGCAACGGCGACTTGTTCGTGAAGGGCACGCTGAGTGGACAGACCACGTTGTCAGCCGAGCACTATGTGTACGTCACGGGCGACATCAAATATAACGATCCTCAAGAGGACGTCCTCGGCCTGGTCGGAAACGATGCAGTATGGGTCTGGAATCCGACGACGGGTGACAACCGTTACTACCACCACACGTTGCTTGGCGGCACGAACCGCCGCATCGACGCTGCCATCCTCTCCGTCGGCCACACCTTTGCCGTGCAGAATCCCAGCATCGGAGGCGGTCGGGGAACACTGACTGTCAACGGCGCTATCGCGCAGAAATTCCGTGGAATCGTGCGCAGTGGTAGTGGCGGCTACGTCAAGGACTATGTCTACGACGGTCGCCTCAAGTACACCGCCCCGCCGAAGTTCCTTTCGCCCGTCACGACCACGTATGGTGTGAACGTGTGGATTGAAGTGGAGCCGGCCTTCGAGGCATCAGGCGCTGCTCGATGACAGCAACTGCTCTGCTGGTTATCTTCGCTGTAATTTTGGGACTTGCCGTCGGCTCGTTCTTGAACGTAGTGGTGTGGCGGCTGCCGCGGGGCGAGAACCTCACGTCGCCGCCGAGCGCCTGCCCCAAGTGTGAACATCGCATCCGCTGGTACGACAACGTCCCGGTGCTGGGCTGGCTCATGTTGCGTGGGCGCTGCCGCGACTGCTCCGAACCGATCGCGGTTCGTTACCCGTTGGTCGAAGCAGCGACTGCACTCGCTTTCGGCGCAGTAGCGGCGGTGATTGGCGCCGAGACTAGTCTCATCTGGGCTGTGCCGGCATTCCTCTATTTGGCAGCGATCTCCATCGCCTTGACCCTGATCGACCTGGATACGCAGACGTTGCCGAACCGCATCGTGCTGCCGTCGATCATTGTTGGCATCGTACTTCTGGCCGTCGCGAGTGCTGGCACCGGCGATTGGGGAGCGTTCCTAGGAGCTCTCCTCGGTGGTGCGGCGCTCTTTACTTTTTACTTGATCGTCGCTCTCATTCAGCCTCGCGGCATGGGAATGGGCGACGTCAAACTTGCTGCCGTGCTTGGCCTCTACCTGGGGTGGCTCGGATGGGGGGTCGTAGCGGTGGGTGCCTTTGCGGCATTCTTGCTCGGGGGCATCTTTGCAATCGCACTGCTCATTGTTCGGCGAGCAGGCCGTCGCACAGCCATCCCATTTGGACCGTGGATGATCGCGGGCGCGTGGGTAGGCATTGCTTTCGGTTCACAACTGTGGAATGGATATATGGTGGCCGCCGGTCTCGTCTGACCGTGGCCCGGGGGGAACTATGGGAAAGAAATTAGTAGGGCTGGATATCGGCTCAACGGCAGTTCGTGCTGTTGAAGTCGAAAACCCGCACCTTCAGAAGCCAACGGTGCTTCGCTTCGGTGAAGTATCGCTGCCAGAGGGCGCTGTGCGCGCGGGCGAGGTCATTGACTCTGCCACCGTCACGGCATCCATTAAAAAGCTGTGGTCGGCAAACGGCTTTCGCACCCGCGATGTCGTAATCGGCTACGGCAACTCCAAGGTTGTCGCACGCGATGTAACGGTGCCACGACTTCCGCTGAACCAAGTGCGCGAGTCGCTGCCCTTCCAGGTGCAGGATCTCTTGCCCGTTCCTGCTTCGGATGCCCTGCTCGACTTTTATCCCGCTGCTGAGTCAGAGGGCGAAAACGGTCCGATGCTGCAGGGAATGCTCGTCGCGGCGATCAAGGCGCCCGTTCTCGTGAACGTCAATGCTGCATCCGCCGGCGGTGTGACACCCGTCAACGTGGATCTCGCACCCTTTGCGCTCACGCGTTTGTTTTCCACGCCGGAGCTTTCGACGATGACGACACTGTTGGTCGACATCGGAGCTTCGACGACCACGTTGGTCGCGTTGGAGGGTCACGTCCCTCACTTCATCCGCTTCCTTCCCAACGGTGGCGCTGACATCACCAAGGGAATTTCACAGCGCCTCGATATTTCAACGCGAGATGCAGAAGCAATTAAGCGTTCAGTCGGCGTTGTCGCAGCACGCGCGACGGCTGAGCAGCGCCCCGCGCTTGAAGTCTCGTTCGAACTGGTTAACGAAACGCTCATGGCGATTCGTGCCACGATCGCTTACTTCCAGAATGCACGCAATAACCGTGCGATCGATCGCATCGTCATGACTGGTGGCGGTTCACAGTTGTTGGGCCTCGTAGAAACAGTTTCTGAGTTCACGAAGACGCCGGCATCGTTGCCTGACCCGTTCACTATGACCGCGGTCTCTCGTGGTCTCAAGGGAACCGGGTCGCCGTTCGATATGGCAGTGGCACTGGGATTGGTTACGGGGGTTTCCGCATGAGCGACAATAAGCAAAAAGCACCTAAGGCTCGTAAGGAGCTCAAGGTTCCTACCGCGTACCCGCCCTACGTCAATCTGCTGCCGCCAGAAGTCGGTCAGAAGAAGGCAGCGGCCCGTGCTCGTGGCCGTGCAATTTTCGTTGCAATCATTGCGATTGGTGTCGTAGTCCTCGCGTCGGCGGGTATGAACCTGTATGCCCTGCAGCGCTACCTCGCGCTCGAGAACGCGCGCTCGCTCACCCAAAGCTTGCTCACGCAGCAGGGTGAATACAACGATGTTCGCGTCGCGAGTCAGATGGTGCAGTCCACGCAAAGCGCTCGGATCTTCGCCCTTTCTACCGAAATCTCGCTGAATAGCATCGTTCTTGGCCTCAACAAGCTACTCCCCAGTGCATCTGCAGTCGTGTCATACAGCTTTGAGACGTCGACCCCACTGCAGGCCTACGGCGAGTCGACATCGGTGCTTGACCCACTGCGAATCGGCCAGTTAGCAATGGAAGTCAACTTCCCGTCTGTTTCTGACGTTGACAAGTGGGTTCGTGCGGCGCAGAACGTCGACGGCGTCACGGATGCGACTCTTGTGACGGTCGAGATGGAGGAGGATGGCTCCTACACCGCTGCGGTCATCATCTTCGTGAACGACGAAGCGTTGCTTCACCGGTTTGACGGGGTCGTTGCCGAAGCTGAAGAAGCTGAGGCCGAGCCCGCACCAGAGCCTGCGCCGGAACCAACGTCGACGCCAGCGCCGACTGAAGAACCGACCGAAGAATCGACTGAAGAGGGGAGCGGATCATGACCATGACACGCCTGTGGACCTTGATCGGCGCAATCGCCGTGATCATCATTCTCGCCGGTGGTTACGCCGTCGGCGTGGGCCCTGCCTACAACGCGTCGGTGGATTCTGACGGGCAACTTGCTGATGTCGAATTGCAGAACCAGGTGAAAGCTACCGAGCTTGAACGGCTTAAGGCGCTCGACGAAAACTCGGAAGAATTGTT
This sequence comes from Salinibacterium sp. SWN167, assembly GCF_015864665.1. Lineage (GTDB taxonomy): Bacteria > Actinomycetota > Actinomycetes > Actinomycetales > Microbacteriaceae > Rhodoglobus. The sequence continues at coordinate 783,197 of NZ_JADYWU010000001.1, forward strand.
CGCCGAGCTCGAAGAGCTTCAGTTGGCTATCCCCGCTTCGCACGACACGTCGGTCTTTGCGGCCCAGCTTGCTGACCTCGCGGCAAAAGCGGGAGTCACGCTCAACAGCGTCTCGTATGTGAGCGCTGAGCCCGCGTTGGCACCAGAGTCGGATGAAGCTCCCGCTGCGCCCGTCGAAGGCGAAGAAGACGCTGACGCGGATTCTCCGGCGGAGGTCGAGGCAGGCTCTGACGAGAACACCCAAGCAGTTGGTTCCGTGCCTGGGCTGGTAGCTGTTGCCGTCAGCATTGAGATCGAAGGCGAGTATGCCGCGGTCCATTCGTTCCTGGAACGAGTGCAGAAGGCCGTTCGTGCTTTTACCGTTGGGCAGGTCACTGTCGATGAGGGCGACGAGGCTGGCCAGTTTGAGCTTAAGGCAACCGGATACGTGTATGTGCTTCCTGGTGCGGAAGTTTCATCGGTCACCGCTGACGCAACCGGTGATGACTCGACTGTCGGATAGCGTTTAGGTACGATTTGCAAGAACGCCACGACCTTTGGGTCGTGGCGTTCTTCTCGTTTCTGAGGGTTGCTTCGGTAGACTGAGCGAATCAGTCGCTGGCACGAGGAGGCATCAGTCATGACCGATCCATCTGTAGAGCGTGGTTCTTCACCGGAGAACGACGACAACATCGAGGATGCTGTGGTTGTCGACGAGACCCCCGCTGCTTCTGACGCTGCAACGCCGCTTGTCGATCCCTTCGAGGCGCCTACTGCGCCCACTGAGTCTGCTGTGTACGACGACGCCACGCTCGAAGCTGAAGCGGAGCCTGTTGCGGAGCCCGCTCTGGTGGTGGCGCCCGAGATCGTCGCCGAGCCCGAGCCCGAGCCCGAGCCGGTGGTGGCCGAGACGACGGGAGCCGCTGCATCCGGTGAGCCCCGGGTCGTTTATGTGACTGCGCCGACGCCGCCGAAGGTTGCGGGCAACCGTGGATTCGGTATTTTCATTGCGCTGGCATCCACTGTCGCCTTCGCGATCGTTTTCGCCATCGCTGTCGTCATCATTGGTGCAGCCGAGTCGGGCCGAGTTGCGGTCGCTTTCGTGCAGGCGCCCTCGTTCTACGTTCCTGTCGCCTTCTTCGCACTTGGTGCCATCGTGATCGCGCTCATTGTGAACCGCGCAGGTTGGGCGGCACACGTCTTTTCGAGCATCATCGTGGGGCTCGTCGTGTACTTCGGTACAGTCGGCGCCCTCTTGCTCATCAACGGTGTCATTCAAAATACTCCGGAGCAGGCTCACGCAATGTTCCTTGCAGCGCTGGCGGATCCGCTTGTGATCGCAGCCGGTTTGCTGGGCCGTGAGGTCTCGCTGTGGACGGGTGCGTTGGTCGCGAGACGAGGCCGCAAGGTCACGCAACGCAACGTGGATGCGCGTGCCAAGTGGGAAGCTGAGCTCGCGGAGAAAACTGCTGCTCAGCGCTAAAGTCTCTGCCGTGCACGCGTGCCCTGTTCTGGAGCCTGCGTGTGGGCTGTGACCATTTGACCCCGGCCTATCCCGGGGGCTATTCTTTCTGAGGTGTGCGCTTTGTCGTGCGCTTAAGCCATGCCTCTCGAGGATTACCGCTCACGCGGGGTTTAGGCGCGAGTCACTCCACACCACAGGGTTCGACCTTCCGGTTGGCCCCCACGGCATACCCACAAACCAACCGATCAGTTCGGTAGGGGCGTGGGTCCAGATGAACTCGGTGTTCTGAAAAGAACGTCGAATGCTAACCATCATGACGCTGTCACCGTGCAGCAAAATCAAGGAGTAATTTAGTGCCCACCATTCAGCAGTTGGTGCGTAAGGGACGCTCGCCGAAGGTCGTCAAGACCAAAACGCCCGCCCTTAAGTCCAACCCGCAGCAGCGCGGCGTTTGCACGCGCGTCTACACAACAACTCCGAAGAAGCCGAACTCGGCTCTTCGCAAGGTTGCTCGTGTCAAGCTTTCTAACGGTACCGAGGTCACGGCCTACATTCCCGGTGAAGGTCACAACCTTCAAGAGCACTCGATGGTGCTCATCCGCGGTGGTCGTGTAAAGGACCTCCCCGGTGTTCGCTACAAGATCGTTCGCGGAGCGCTCGACACCCAGGCCGTTAAGAACCGTAAGCAGGCTCGTAGCCTCTACGGCGCGAAGAAGGATAAGAAGTAATGCCTCGTAAAGGACCAGCACCAAAGCGTCCCGTAGTCGCAGACCCGGTTTACGGCGCACCCATTGTCAGCCAGCTTGTCAACAAGATTCTTCTTGATGGCAAGAAGGGCCTTGCTGAGCGCATCGTTTACGGCGCACTCGAAGGCGTAACCGAGAAGACCGGCCAAGACGCCGTTGTCACGCTCAAGAAGGCTCTCGATAACGTTCGCCCGACCCTCGAGGTCAAGTCGCGTCGTGTCGGTGGATCGACCTACCAGGTTCCTGTTGAGGTCAAGTCGCACCGTGCTAACACGCTCGCATTGCGTTGGCTCACGAGCTACGCAAAGGGTCGTCGTGAAAAGACGATGACTGAGCGTCTCACCAACGAGATCTTGGACGCATCGAATGGCCTTGGCGCCGCTGTAAAGCGCCGCGAAGACACCCACAAGATGGCCGAGTCGAACAAGGCATTCGCTCACTACCGCTGGTAGTCAGCACCTCGCAGTGAGGCGGGTCAGACGCTGTCTGGCTCGCTTCACTCTTGAGATTCTCGCTTCACCAACATACTTCGGAGGAACCTGTGGCACAGGACGTGCTCACCGACCTGACTAAGGTCCGCAACATTGGCATCATGGCTCACATCGATGCCGGCAAGACCACTACGACTGAGCGCATCCTGTTCTACACGGGTGTAAACCACAAAATTGGTGAAACTCACGATGGTGCGTCGACTACTGACTGGATGGAGCAGGAGCAAGAGCGTGGCATCACGATCACGTCCGCTGCTGTGACCTGTTACTGGGACAAAAACCAGATCAACATCATCGACACCCCCGGCCACGTTGACTTCACGGTTGAGGTGGAGCGTTCGCTCCGCGTTCTCGACGGTGCAGTCGCTGTGTTCGACGGTAAAGAGGGTGTTGAGCCGCAGTCGGAGACTGTATGGCGCCAGGCCGACAAGTACGACGTTCCTCGCATCTGCTTCGTCAACAAGATGGACAAGATGGGCGCGGACTTCTACTACACGGTAGACACCATCGTGAAGCGCCTCGGTGCTCGTCCCCTCGTTATCCAGCTCCCCATCGGACTCGAGTCTGAGTTCGAGGGTGTTGTTGACCTCGTTGAGATGCGTGCACTCACGTGGCGCGGCGACTCCAAGGGTGACGTTCAGATGGGCGCCAAGTACGCCATCGAAGAGATCCCCGAAGACCTCAAGGAGAAAGCTGCGGAATACCGCACCGCTCTGCTCGAGGTTGTCGCTGAGACCGACGACGCCATCATGGAGCGTTACTTCGCCGGCGAAGAGATCAGCGTTGCTGAGATCAAGGCTGCGATCCGTAAGCTCACCGTCAACAGCGAGATCTACCCGGTTCTCTGTGGTTCTGCTTTCAAGAACCGCGGCGTTCAGCCGATGCTCGACGCTGTTATCGACTACCTTCCCTCGCCGGTTGACGTGCCTCCCATGGAAGCACGCGACCCCCGCGATGAAGACAAGATCATCATCCGCAAGCCTGACGCTTCGGAGCCGTTCTCGGCTCTGGCCTTCAAGGTTGCTGTGCACCCCTTCTTCGGTCGCCTCACGTACATTCGCGTGTACTCGGGACACCTTGACTCTGGTGGAGCTGTTGCTAACTCCACCAAGGGCAAGAAGGAGCGCATCGGAAAGATCTTCCAGATGGCTGCTAACAAGGAAATCCCTGTCGACAGCGTTACCGCTGGACACATCTACGCCGTCATTGGCCTCAAGGACACCACGACTGGTGACACGCTGTGTGACCCGAACGACCAGGTCGTTCTTGAGTCGATGACATTCCCTGAGCCCGTGATCGAGGTAGCGATCGAGCCGAAGACGAAGGCTGACCAAGAGAAGCTTGGTATTGCTATTCAGAAGCTCGCTGAAGAAGACCCCACGTTCCGTACCGAACAGAACCAGGAAACTGGCCAGACGGTAATCAAGGGAATGGGTGAACTTCACCTCGACATCCTCGTAGACCGCATGAAGCGCGAATTCAACGTTGAAGCCAACGTTGGTAAGCCGCAGGTTGCGTACCGCGAGACCATCCGCCGCATCGTGGACAAGCACGACTACACCCACAAGAAGCAGACGGGTGGATCGGGACAGTTCGCTAAGGTCCAGATCTCGCTCGAGCCGATGGAGGTTGAAGGCGACAAGATTTACGAATTCGTAAATAAGGTCACCGGTGGCCGTATTCCTCGTGAATACATTGGCTCAATCGACCAGGGTTTCCAGGCATCGATGAACGTCGGAATCCTCGCAGGATTCCCGATGGTCGGCGTCAAGGGAATCATCCTCGATGGTGCTGCTCACGATGTTGACTCGTCAGAAATGGCGTTCAAGATCGCGGGAACCATGGCATTCAAAGAGGCAGCGCGCAAGGCTGACCCAGTTCTCCTCGAGCCGCTCATGGCGGTCGAGGTTCGTACTCCCGAGGAGTACATGGGAGACGTCATCGGTGACCTTAACAGTCGCCGCGGACAGATCCAGTCCATGGAGGACGCGACCGGCGTAAAGGTCGTTCGCGCCCACGTACCACTGTCGGAAATGTTCGGCTACGTCGGTGACTTGAGGTCCAAGACTTCAGGTCGTGCGGTGTACTCGATGACGTTCGACAGTTACTCTGAGGTTCCCCGCGCGGTAGCTGACGAGATTGTTGCAAAGAACAAGGGCGAGTAATCGCCGCACTACCAGCGCGCAACTAACATAGATACACACCAACTTGCGAAACATTCGGCAGTGAAAAGTCGTCGGGTGCAGAGCAACCGAGTCCTGAGGAGGACCCACAGTGGCTAAGGCCAAGTTCGAGCGGACCAAGCCGCACGTAAACATCGGAACCATCGGTCACGTTGACCACGGAAAGACCACGCTCACGGCAGCGATCTCGAAGGTACTTGCTGACAAGTACCCTTCGGCGACGAACGTGCAGCGCGACTTCTCGTCGATTGACTCGGCTCCGGAAGAACGTCAACGCGGTATCACCATCAACATCTCGCACGTTGAGTACGAGACCCCCAAGCGCCACTACGCACACGTAGACGCTCCGGGCCACGCTGACTACATCAAGAACATGATCACCGGTGCAGCTCAGATGGACGGTGCAATCCTCGTGGTTGCAGCGACCGACGGACCGATGGCTCAGACTCGCGAGCACGTTCTGCTCGCGAAGCAGGTTGGTGTTCCTTACCTGCTCGTTGCACTGAACAAGTCCGACATGGTAGATGACGAAGAGATTCTTGAGCTCGTTGAGCTCGAGGTTCGCGAACTCCTCTCCAGCCAGGGCTTCGACGGCGACAACGTTCCTGTTGTTCAGGTTTCAGGTCTCAAGGCTCTTGAGGGCGACGAGAAGTGGACCCAGTCCATCCTCGACCTCATGGATGCTGTTGACGAGAACGTTCCTGACCCCATCCGCGACAAGGACAAGCCGTTCTTGATGCCGGTTGAAGACGTCTTCACGATCACTGGTCGTGGAACCGTTGTTACGGGCCGCGCCGAGCGTGGAACGCTTTCGATCAACTCTGACGTTGAGATTGTTGGAATCCGTCCGACCCAGAAGACCACGGTCACTGGTATCGAGATGTTCCACAAGCAGCTCGACGAAGCATGGGCTGGCGAGAACTGTGGTCTGCTTCTTCGTGGAACCAAGCGTGAAGATGTTGAGCGTGGACAGGTTGTTGTTAAGCCTGGTTCCGTTACTCCTCACACGAACTTCGAGGGAACCGCATACATCCTGTCAAAGGATGAGGGTGGGCGTCACAACCCGTTCTACGCGAACTACCGTCCGCAGTTCTACTTCCGTACCACCGACGTCACCGGCGTCATCACGTTGCCTGAGGGCACCGAGATGGTTATGCCTGGCGACACCACTGACATGACCGTTGAGCTTATTCAGCCCATCGCCATGGAAGAGGGCCTCGGCTTCGCCATCCGTGAGGGTGGACGCACCGTAGGTGCCGGTAAGGTAACCAAGGTTCTGGCGTAAGCTCAGTAACTAATTACGACGAGGGTCGAGCCGAAAGGCTCGGCCCTTCGTCGTTTAACCAGCGCGGCCGGTGAGCCTCGAGGTGAGGGCGCGAGCGGCGGCCATTGTGGCCTGGCCGAGCGCGTCCCACTGGTCTTCGACGGCATCCGTTCTGAAAGTGAGCCCGATCGCTGCCGAAGGGTAGCCATTGCGGTCGAACGCTGCAGCGCCAACCGAGGCATACTCCGCAGTGATGTCGCCCACTTCGCTCGCCCAGCCGCGCTCACGAGTCGCAGCCAGTAGCCGGTCGAGTTCTGCCAGTGTGTTCGGCCCTGCGGTCTGGCGCCGGGTAAGGCTGCTGCGCGCGGGATAGAGCGCTCGCACTTGCGGAGCAGTCAGTTGCGCCAGCATGGCTCGGCCAGTCGCAGTCAAATGCGCGGGAAGTTTGACGCCAACAGCCGAAACAGTGGTGGGCGCTCGGGTTCCTTGCACTCGAGCGGCGTAACTGACATCCGCACCGCTGAGCACGGCAAGGTGCGCGACAACCGGGATCGGGGCTTCGGCCGCGAGGCTCCGCATGAGCGGGCTAGCGAGTGCGGAGAGCCGTTCGCTACGCAGTGCAGACGTGCCGATCTCGGAGACGAGGGAGCTCAACCCATAGGTGCGGTCTTCGGGGTAATGCACCACGAATCCTTCGTCGATCATGACGGTAAGCAGCTGGTAGACGGAAGACCGGGGGAGCGCTAGCTCGCGCGCCAAAGCAGAGGCGGGCACAGGCCCTTTGCGGGTCGCGAGGTGGCGCAGCACAGCCATGGTGTTGCGCGCGGCAGGAATGTTGGACACGCGGCTCCTGTCTGGTATTTCAGACACCATATCGCGATATCCACTCGTGGCGGAGGGGCGATGCGCGTTCACTGGGATCATGACCTCAGCCCCCGGCCAAACAGTGACCATCGGCGTCGGCGCCGCGAGCATCTCCGATGTTGTGGCGGTCGCGCGCCACGGTGCACCCGTCACGATCTCGCCCGAAGCAACGAGCGCGATGGTTGCGTCGCGTGCGGTGATTGAAGCGTTGGCCGAAGACGTGCGCCCGCACTACGGTGTCTCCACCGGTTTTGGCGCGCTGGCGACAAAGCACATCGCCCCCGAGCAGCGCCTGCAACTGCAGCGGTCACTCGTGCGCAGTCACGCGGCAAGTTCCGGTGCGGAAATTGCCGACGAAGTGGTGCGGGCCACGATGCTGTTGCGACTCTCGACGATGGCCACCGGGCGCACCGGCGTGCGGCCTGTCGTTGCGGAAACCTACGCGGCTCTGCTGAACGCGGGGATCACCCCCATCGTTGGTGAGTACGGCAGCCTCGGCTGTTCCGGAGACCTCGCTCCGCTCGCGCATTGCGCGCTTGCGGTGATGGGCGAGGGCGACGTACGCGTTGCGGGCGAGCAGCTGCCGGCATCCGCTGCGCTGAAAGCCGCCGGAATTACCCCAGTTGTTTTGCACGAGAAAGAGGGCTTGGCGCTGATCAACGGCACCGATGGGATGCTCGGCATGCTGTCGTTGGCGATTACTGATCTTGAGGCGTTGCTCACCACCGCCGACCTGTCCGCTGCCATGAGCGTGGAGGGTTTGGCGGGAACCGACCGAGTCTTCGCGGAGGACCTGCATGCCCTCCGGCCTCATCCGGGTCAGGCGCAGTCGGCAGCCAACATGCGCGCGGTGCTTCGAGACTCCGACACGATTGCGGCCCACGCTACGAGAGGCTTCACGCGGGTGCAGGATGCCTACTCGTTGCGGTGCGCGCCCCAAGTTCACGGAGCGGCGCGCGACACGGTTAATCACACGCGTCGGGTGGCCGAGCGTGAGCTTATGAGCGCGATCGACAACCCGGTGGTGACGGTGGATGGCCGGCTGGAATCCAACGGCAATTTCCATGGGGCCCCGGTTGGCTACGCTCTCGACTTCTTGGCGATAGTTGCCGCGGATGTTGCGAGCATGAGCGAGCGTCGCACTGACCGATTCCTCGACAGCAATCGCAGCGGCGGCCTTAACGCGTTTCTGGCCGACGATCCCGGGGTGGACTCTGGGCACATGATCGCGCAGTACACCCAGGCGGGAATCGTCAGCGAGATGAAAAGGATGGCGGCGCCGGCATCCGTCGATTCAATTCCGACGAGCGCGATGCAGGAAGACCACGTCTCGATGGGGTGGAGCGCTGGTTTGAAGCTTCGCCGCAGTATCGATGGGTTGTCGCGCGTGATCGCCATCGAGTTGCTGACGTCGGCGCGGGGAATCGAGATGCGCGGCGAGCGACCATCGCCGGTGTCAGCGGCGGTGATCGCGAACTTGCGCGAGCACGTTCCCGCCGCAGGGCCCGACCGTTATTTGGCCCCCGACATTGCGGCGAGCGTTGCGCTTGTGCAGTCGGGCGCACTCTTGTCCGCCGCACGCACCATTACCGAACTCAGCTAGGAGACGTCATGATTCAGGCACACCGCGGTTCCACGCTCAATACTCTCGGCTGGCAGCAGGAGGGTGCTTTGCGCATGCTCCAAAACAACCTCGACCCTGAGGTTGCTGAGCACCCGGAAGATCTCGTCGTCTATGGCGGCACGGGCAAGGCTGCGCGTAACTGGCCCAGTTATCATGCGATTGTTCGTTCGCTCACGACCCTCAAGGGTGACGAGACGCTGCTGGTTCAGTCGGGCAAGCCCGTCGGTGTGATGCAGACCCATGAGTGGGCTCCCCGGGTGTTGTTGGCGAACTCCAACTTGGTTGGCGACTGGGCGAACTGGGATGAGTTTCGTCGGCTCGAGCAGCTTGGCCTCACAATGTACGGCCAAATGACGGCAGGATCGTGGATCTACATTGGTACGCAGGGCATTCTGCAAGGCACCTACGAGACCTTCTCTGCAGTCGCGGCTAAGAGATTCGGCGGTACTCTGGCGGGCACCATCACCCTTACGGCTGGCCTCGGAGGTATGGGCGGGGCCCAACCGCTCGCCGTAACCATGAACGACGGTGTTGCGATCTGTATTGATGTTGACCAGAGCCGCATCACGCGTCGCATCGATCACGGCTACCTCGACGTTGAGGCGAAGTCGCTCGCGCACGCGGTCGAACTCGCTGTTGCCGCGCGCGATGCGAAGAAGCCGCTCTCGATTGGGGTGCTGGCGAATGCGGCTGCTGCGGTGCCCGAGTTGCTCGCAATGGGGGCGCCGATCGATATCGTCACCGACCAGACCAGCGCTCACGATCCTCTCGCTTACCTTCCTCTCGGCGTGGACTTCCACGACTGGCAGAGTGCCCGCAGCCAGCCCGATTTCGCCCAGCGTGCCCGCGAATCGATGGCGATTCATGTCGAGGCGATGGTTGGCTTCCAGCGTCAGGGAGCTGAGGTCTTTGACTATGGCAACAACTTGCGCACCGAGGCGCTCGCGGCGGGTTATGCCGATGCGTTTGCATTCCCCGGCTTCGTGCCGGCCTACATCCGTCCGCTATTTGCGGAGGGCAAGGGCCCGTTCCGGTGGGCCGCTCTCAGCGGCGAGGCCAGCGACATCCACAAGACAGACAAGGCGATTCTCGAGTTGTTCCCCGAGAACGAATCGCTCGCTCGCTGGATCAAGCTTGCGGGGGAGCGCGTGCACTTCCAGGGGCTCCCCGCCCGCATCTGCTGGTTGGGTTATGGCGAACGTGACAAGGCCGGTTTGCTCTTCAACGAGATGGTCGCCTCGGGTGAGCTGGCTGCCCCGCTCGCGATTGGGCGCGATCATCTCGACAGCGGTTCGGTGGCGTCGCCGTACCGCGAGACCGAGGCGATGAAGGATGGCTCCGACGCGATCGCTGACTGGCCGTTGCTCAACGCGCTGGTCAATACCTCGTCGGGAGCAACGTGGGTCTCCATTCATCACGGTGGCGGTGTTGGCATCGGCCGGTCGATCCACGCGGGCCAGGTCACGATTGCTGATGGCACCGAGCTTGCCGCCCAGAAGCTTGAGCGAGTGCTCACGAATGACCCAGGTATGGGCGTCATCCGTCACGTTGATGCTGGCTACGATGAAGCCATCGCGGTCGCCGACAACCTCGGCGTTCGCATTCCCATGAACGAGGCTCCGCTCACGAAGGGTCACAATGCTCAACGCTGATCCGCTGTGGCCGCGTGCGGGGGATTGGCCTTCGCCGGTTGACGACGAGTGGGCGGATGTCGCACTCATCGGTATCCCGACGTCGCGCACGTCACTCTCTCCGACGCAGGCTCACACAACTCCCGCTGCGGTTCGTGAGGCACTTCGTCGTTATGCCGCGCTGTCTGATCTTCGGATCGTGGACGCCGGCACCGTGCGCGAACCCGACCTGAACGAGCAGGGTGCGATTGATGCGGTGGCGCAGCTGCGGGCTGAGCTCGTTATCGCGTTGGGCGGCGACAATGCGGCTACGGTTCCGACGGCGTTGGGGCGGTGGGGCGCAGACATCACGTCCGCTGGGCTGATCACGCTCGACGCCCACTACGACCTACGAGACGGCGCCAGTAACGGTTCACCCGTGCGTCGCCTTCTTGAGGCCGGCCTCGATGGCAGTCGTGTGGTGCAGATCGGTATTGAGCCGCTGGCCAATTCTCACGCCTATGCCGAGCGCGCTAGGGACGCGGGCATCATGGTGATCACGCGTGACGAGTTGCGTTCGCGCTCGATGGATGAGGTGATGGCGCAGGCGCTGGAGATTGCTGGCGCGGCGGGCGGGCCTATCCACGTCGATCTTGATGTCGATGTGTGTGATCGCTCGGTTGCTCCCGGGTGCCCCGCGTCGGTGCCGGGGGGTATCTCGGCGATTGAGTTGCGCACGGCCGCACGGCGCGCTGCCGCGCATCAAGCCGTCTCCTCGATTGATCTCGTCGAGGTGGATGCCGCCGCTGACGCTCCTGATGAACGAACGGTGCGCTTGGTGGCGCTCTGCGTCCTCGAAGCAATCGCGGGAGTGTCGCTGCGATGACAAGCACGGCGATCGAGAACATTGGCCTATTGCTCACGCATGATGACGAGCGTGCAGAGATCGCCGATGCCGCCCTCGTATTCGACGAGGGTCGCGTGGTCTGGTGGGGTGCGTCGGTCGATGCTCCTGCTGCTGACGGGCGAGTGGATGCCGCTGGTCGCTGTGTCCTTCCTGGTTTTGTTGACAGCCATAGCCACATCCTTTTCGCGGGGGACCGCTCGGATGAGTTTGAGGCTCGCATGGCTGGCCGCCGCTACGAGGCGGGCGGCATCCGTCGCACGGTCGCACTTTCGCGGGCGGCGACTGACGCTGAGTTGCTCGCGAATGCGACCGCTTTGGTTGCGGAGATGCGCCGCCAGGGCACGACGACGATCGAGATCAAGAGCGGGTACGGTCTCAGCGTTGCAGATGAGGCGCGGATGTTGCGGCTCGCGGCCACGCTCACTGAAGAAACTACGTTCTTGGGTGCGCATGTCGTCCCCGATGAGTTTGCGGCAGACCGTGCGGCCTACGTGCACCTGGTGATGGGCGACATGCTGGAGGCGTGCGCTCCCCATTCGCGCTGGATTGATGTGTTCTGCGACAACGGTGCCTTCACCGAGGACGAGACGCGCGCCATCATCACGGCCGGGCAGGCTCGTGGCTTGGGCGCTCGTCTGCACGGTGCGCAACTGGCGGAGTCAGGTGCTGTGCAACTCGCGGTTGAGCTGGGCGCGGCGAGTGTCGATCACTGCACTTATCTCAGCGATGACGATGTTCAAGCGCTCGCGGGCAGCAGTACGGTTGCTGGCCTGCTTCCCGGGGTCGAGTTCTCCACCAGACATCCGTACGTGGATGCCCGGCGACTCCTTGACGTTGGCGTGACGGTTGCGCTCGCCAGCGATTGCAATCCCGGCTCGAGTTTCACGTCATCCCTCCCGTTCTGCATTGCCCTCGCGGTGCGCGAAATGGGGATGACGTCGCTAGAAGCCGTCACGGCGGCGACGCTCGGAGGGGCACGTTCCTTGCGCCGCGATGACGTGGGTCGTTTAACGGTCGGCGCGCGAGCGAATGCTCAGCTTCTCGATGCTCCGCACTACCGCCATCTGGCGTATCGCCCCGGGGTTCCTCTGGTCTCCAGCGTCTTTGTGGATGGCGTTCACGAGCTGGTGCGGCCCTTGGCCTGAGACTCCCCAAAAGTCCCGCTATCAGGCGCAAGCGGATGCTCAAATCGAGCCATCACGTCGCCAGCGTGACGACGGCGAATGGCGCCGCAAAAATCCGACACGCCCGGGTTGCAGTAAATGCGTGGATGTGACAAACTCTTCTAGTTCAACATTTCGCCGCCACGTGCGTGCGGATCACTTCCAGGCAGTGCATAGTTCCACATCGTATGACCCTCGCAGAGCGTGAGTTATACACCGTGTTGTAGCTAGGCCGCGGGGAGCAGAACCAAGCTTAACCAACTCCCCAATTCGATTCGAAAGAATTCGTGCTGCGGGAGACGCTTGTGCCAGTTCGCTGGCATGTGCTCCTCGCGGTTTCGCGAGTTGGTATCACAAGCAGTGACAGCAAGAACTTGACAGATAAATAGTGGTGCGAAAGCAAAAGTGCTGAGCGTCTTCGGGTGGCAACATCCGGCGTCGAACAGCCCAGGTGCACGCAGTGCAGCCAAAGTACTAAGGGAAGAGAGCCAGTCATGGCGGGACAAAAGATCCGCATTCGACTTAAGTCGTACGACCACGAGGTCATCGACTCGTCGGCACGCAAAATTGTTGACACGGTTACCCGCGCGGGTGCCACGGTAGTAGGCCCCGTGCCGCTGCCCACCGAGAAGAACGTGATTGCAGTTATCCGTTCTCCCCACAAGTACAAGGACAGCCGCGAGCACTTCGAGAAGCGCACCCACAAGCGGCTCATCGACATCATCGACCCGACGCCCAAGGCTGTGGATTCGCTTATGCGTCTCGACCTGCCGGCCGACGTCAACATCGAGATCAAGCTTTAGCTCGCGCAGTTATTGAGCGACAGAGCCGATAAGGAAAATAATGTCTACAACTAAGACGACTAAGGGTCTGCTGGGCACAAAGCTCGGCATGACGCAGGTTTGGGACGAGAACAACAAGCTCGTTCCCGTGACCGTTGTCGAAATCACCCCGAACGTGGTTACGCAGCTGCGTAGCCCCGAGGTTGATGGATACAGCGCAGTCCAGATCGCGTACGGCCAGATCGACCCTCGTAAGGTCAACAAGCCGCTTACCGGTCACTTCGACAAGGCAGGTGTTACGCCTCGCCGTCACCTCACCGAGATTCGCACCCCTGACGCCGCGGAGTACACCGTTGGCCAAGAACTCGCGGTCGACATCTTCACTCCAGGCTCGAAGGTCGACGTTGTCGGCACGAGCAAGGGTAAGGGTTTCGCCGGTGTTATGAAGCGTCACAACTTCAAGGGTGTATCTGCAAGCCACGGTTCGCACCGTAACCACCGCAAGCCTGGTTCCATTGGTGCCTCGTCGACCCCCAGCCGTGTCTTCAAGGGCATGCGCATGGCCGGTCGTATGGGTGGTGACCGTGTAACGGTCATGAACCTCGCCGTCCACTCGATCGACCTTGAGAAGGGACTCGTGCTCATCAAGGGCGCTGTTCCCGGTGCTCGTGGCCGTATCGTCTTCGTCCGCAACGCAGTGAAGGGGGCGTAGTACACATGGCTACCTCCATCGACGTCATCGACGCCAAGGGCAAGAAGGTCGACTCTGTTGAACTTCCCGCCGAGATCTTCGACGTGCAGACCAACGTTCCGCTCATCCACCAGGTTGTTGTTGCACAGCGTGCAGCAGCACGTCAGGGTACGCACAACACCCTGCGCCGCGGTGAAGTTTCGGGTGCTGGTCGCAAGCCGTTCAAGCAGAAGGGAACCGGTCGCGCTCGTCAGGGCTCGATCCGTGCTCCTCAGATGAAGGGTGGTGGCATCGTTCACGGGCCGCACCCGCGTGACTACTCACAGCGCACCCCCAAGAAGATGATTGCTGCAGCACTTCGCGGCACGTTGTCTGACCGGGCTCGTGGTGAGCGCATTCACGTCATCGACGCTCTCGCTGTAGACGGCAAGCCTTCGACGAAGTCTGTCTTGGCTCTGCTGAATAACATCGCGCCGAGCAAGAACGTTCTCGTTGTTCTCCAGCGCGAAGATGCAACCAGCCTCAAGAGCATTCGCAACCTCGACACGGTTCACGTCTTGGCTTACGACCAGCTCAACGCCTACGACGTCGTCGTCAGCGACGACATCGTGTTCAGCAAGGGCGCGTTCGACGCGTTCGTTGCGTTCAACACCAAGTCTTCGAACAAGGAAGAGGTCAGCGCATGACCGTCACGTACAAGGACCCGCGCGACATCATCATCGCTCCCGTGGTCTCTGAGAAGAGCTACAACCTGATCGATATGGGCAAGTACACCTTCGAGGTAGACCCCCGTGCGAACAAGACCGAGATCAAGCTCGCTATTGAGAAGATCTTCAGCGTCAAGGTCGACTCGGTCAACACGTTGAACCGCACGGGCAAGACCCGTCGTACCCGTTTCGGTATGGGCAAGCGCAAGGACACCAAGCGCGCCATCGTCACGCTCAAGTCCGGTTCCATCGACATCTTCACCGCTGTCGGCTAGGGACCAAGGAGAAACTAATGGCTATTCGCAAGTACAAGCCCACGACGCCTGGTCGTCGTGGATCCTCGGTTGCAGACTTTGCTGAGATCACCCGTTCAACGCCGGAGAAGTCGCTTCTGCGCCCTCTGCCGAAGACTGGTGGACGCAACAACGCAGGTCGCATCACGACTCGTCACATCGGTGGTGGCCACAAGCGCCAGTACCGCGTAATCGACTTCAAGCGCAACGACAAAGACGGCGTAAACGCCCGCGTTGCCGAGATCGAGTACGACCCCAACCGCACCGCACGTATCGCACTGCTTCACTTTGTTGATGGCACCAAGCGCTACATCGTTGCTCCGAACAAGCTCAATCAGGGCGACATTGTTGAGTCGGGTCCCGGCGCAGACATCAAGCCTGGTAACAACCTCCCGATGAAGAACATCCCCGTCGGTACGGTTATCCACATGATTGAACTTCGCCCCGGTGGCGGCGCCAAGATGGCCCGCTCCGCTGGAGCATCAGTTCGACTCGTTGCAAAAGAGGGCCCCTACGCGCAGCTGCGTTTGCCTTCCGGAGAAATCCGCAACGTTGACGTTCGTTGCCGCGCAACGATCGGCGAGGTCGGCAATGCCGAGCAGTCGAACATCAACTGGGGAAAGGCCGGCCGCATGCGCTGGAAGGGCGTTCGCCCGACCGTCCGTGGTGTTGCCATGAACCCTGTTGACCACCCCCACGGTGGTGGTGAGGGCAAGACGTCCGGTGGACGTCACCCCGTTTCCCCTTGGGGCCAGGCAGAAGGGCGCACACGTAAGCGCAAACTGCCCAGTGACCAGCTCATCGTTCGCCGCCGCAATGTCGGCAAGAAGCGCAAGTAGTAGGAGAGTCAGAAGATGCCACGCAGTCTGAAGAAGGGCCCCTTCGTCGACGACCACCTCCTACAAAAGGTTGTCAAGGCGAACGAAGCCAAGAGCAAGAACGTAATCAAGACCTGGTCGCGCCGCTCGATGATCGTTCCAGCAATGCTGGGTCACACGATCGCGGTGCACGATGGTCGCAAGCACATTCCGGTGTTCATCACCGAAACCATGGTTGGGCACAAGCTCGGCGAGTTTTCGCCCACCCGTACCTTCCGTGGACACGTGAAGGACGACAAGAAGGGTCGCCGCCGCTAACGCGGTGGTGAAGGAGGTAGAGAAATGGTGGAGTCGATCGCACGCGTGCGTCACATCCGCGTGACCCCCATGAAGGCTCGTCGCGTTGTCAACATGATTCGCGGCAAGCAAGCACAGGAAGCACTGGCAATTTTGAAGTTCGCACCTCAGGGCGCGAGCGAGCCGGTCTACAAGTTGGTTGCATCTGCAATCGCGAATGCGCGAGTCAAGGCAGATGCTTCGAACACGTTCCTGGACGAACAGGATCTGATCATCTCGAAGGCTTACGTCGACGACGGTGCAACGCTCAAGCGTTTCCAGCCGCGTGCCCAGGGCCGCGCGTTCCAGATCCTGAAGCGCACAAGCCACATCACGGTCGTGCTGGCCACGCCAGACCACGTCGTTGAAGCCGAGGCCGACAAGGCAGGGAAGAAGTAATGGGACAGAAGGTAAACCCCTACGGTTTCCGTCTGGGAATCACCACCGACCACGTGTCGCGTTGGTTCTCTGACAGCACCAAGCCGGGTCAGCGTTACAGCGACTACGTTGCGGAAGATGTAAAGATCCGCAACCTGCTCAAGTCGAACCTCGACCGCGCAGGAGTTGCTCGCATTGAAATCGAGCGCACCCGTGACCGCGTTCGCGTAGACATTCACACTGCCCGTCCGGGCATCGTGATCGGTCGCCGCGGCGCCGAAGCAGAGCGTATCCGTGGCGAGCTCGAAAAGCTCTCCGGTAAGCAGATCCAGCTCAACATCCTCGAGGTTAAGAACCCCGAGGCTGAGGCTCAGCTCGTTGCACAGGGAATCGCGGAGCAGCTCGCTGCTCGTGTCGCCTTCCGTCGTGCAATGCGCAAGGGTCTTCAGGGCGCCCAGCGCGTTGGTTCGGTCAAGGGTGTTCGCATCCAGGTATCGGGTCGTTTGGGTGGCGCAGAAATGAGCCGCTCAGAGTACTACCGCGAAGGTCGCGTTCCGCTGCACACGCTGCGCGCAAACATCGACTACGGCTTCTACGAGGCTAAGACCACGTTCGGTCGTATCGGTGTCAAGGTGTGGGTCTACAAGGGCGACATCACCAACAAGGAGCTCGCTCGCGAGCAGGCTAACCAGAAGTCGTCGCGTCCAGAGCGTCGCGATGGTGGCGACCGTGGCGGTCGTCGCACCGGTGGCCCTTCGTCCGCACCGAAAGCTGAAGCACCCAAGGCAGAAGCCCCCAAGGCCGACGCACCGGTTGCAGCAGGAGTTGAGGCATAACAATGTTGATTCCGCGTAAGGTCAAGTACCGCAAGCAGCACCACCCCTCCCGTAGCGGCCACGCTACTGGTGGAACCACGGTGTCGTTTGGCGAGTACGGTATTCAGGCTCTGACGCCCGCATACGTTACGAACCGCCAGATTGAGGCAGCTCGTATCGCAATGACGCGTCACATCAAGCGTGGTGGAAAGGTGTGGATCAACATCTACCCCGACCGCCCGCTCACCAAAAAGCCCGCTGAAACCCGCATGGGTTCCGGTAAGGGCTCGCCCGAGTGGTGGGTCGCCAACGTCAAGCCAGGTCGCGTGCTCTTCGAGCTCAGCGGCGTGGACGAGACGACTGCGCGCGAAGCACTCACTCGTGCAATTCACAAGCTGCCCCTCAAGGCACGCATCATCAAGCGCGAGGAGGGCGACGCATAATGGCGATCGGATCCAAGGAGCTAGCCCCTGTCGAGCTAGACACTTTTGAAGACGAACGACTCGTTGACGAGCTGAAGAAGTCGAAGGAAGAACTTTTCAACCTTCGTTTCCAGGCCGCAACTGGTCAACTGGAAAGCCACGGACGTATCCGCGCTGTAAAGCGCGACATCTCCCGCATCTACACGGTTATCCGTGAGCGCGAGCTGGGCATCCGTGCAACCCCCGCTGCTGTCGAGGCTCCCGCCAAGGAGACCAAGAAGCGCAGCACCAAGAAGGCGGATGCAGCGGCTGAGACCGCAGCAGACTCCACTGACGAGACGAAGGAGGCGTAGTCATGGCCAAGGTTGAAGACAAGAAGACCGCGGAGACGACCGCCGAGGTCGCTCGTGGGTACCGTAAGACCCGTCGCGGACTGGTTACGAGCGACAAGATGGATAAGACCATCGTTGTCATCGTTGAAGACCGCGTAAAGCACCCGTTGTACGGCAAGGTTGTTCGCCGTAACTCCAAGGTGAAGGTTCACGACGAGGCCAACACGGCCGGCGTCGGTGACTCCGTACTTATCAGCGAGACCCGTCCGCTCAGCGCTACGAAGCGCTGGCGTCTGGTCGAGATCCTCGAAAAGGCTAAGTAATGCTTCAGCAGGAATCCCGAGTAAAGGTTGCCGATAACACCGGCGCCAAGGAGCTCCTCACGATTCGCGTTCTCGGTGGCTCAGGCCGTCGCTACGCAGGTCTCGGCGATGTCATCGTGGCAACCGTCAAAGACGCAATTCCTGGCGGCAACGTCAAGAAGGGTGAGGTCGTCAAGGCCGTCATCGTTCGCGTCATCAAGCAGACTCGTCGTCCAGACGGCTCATACATCAAGTTCGATGAGAACGCGGCTGTAATCCTCAAGTCCGATGGCGGAGACCCCCGTGGTACTCGCATCTTCGGGCCGGTTGGCCGCGAACTTCGTGACAAGAAGTTCATGAAGATCATCTCGCTCGCACCGGAGGTGCTGTAGATATGGCAAAGATTCGCAAGGGTGACCTCGTACAGGTCATCAGCGGCCCGACCGAAGAGCGTGGCGGAAGCCGCGGCAAGCAGGGTCGCGTTATCAGTGTTATCGCTGGAAAAGACCGCATTGTCGTGGAGGGTGTCAACTTCGTCACCAAGCACGTCAAGGTTGGCCAGACTCAGCGTGGAACCAAGACCGGTGGCATCGAGACGATGGAGGCACCGATTCACGTGTCGAACGTCGCCCTCGTTGACCCCGAGACCAAGCTCCCGGCTCGTGTTGGCTTCACTGTCGGCACCGATGACCGTGGCAAGACCACGCGCGAGCGCTTCTTCAAGAAGTCGCGCCGCGTAGAGACCAAGAAGTCCAAGGCAGCTAAGGCTGAGCCCAAGGCTTCGAAGAAGGATGCCGAGAAGGCAACCGAGAAGGACGCAGACTAATGACGACGACTGCACCTGCTGCTGGCAAAATCCAGCCGCGCCTCAAGCAGAAGTACCGCGATGAACTCGCGGCTCAGCTCAAGAAGGACCTTGGACTTTCCAACGTCCACCAGGTTCCGGGGATCGTCAAGGTCGTCGTCAACACTGGTGTCGGTGAAGCTGCTCGCGACGGAAAGATCATCGATGGGGCCGTCAAGGACCTCACCGCGATCACTGGTCAGAAGCCTTACGTAACTAGCGCTCGCAAGTCGATTGCTCAGTTCAAGCTTCGTGAAGGACAGCCCATTGGCGCACACGTTACCCTCCGTGGTGACCGCGCTTGGGAGTTCCTCGACCGTCTGATCACGCTGGCGCTTCCGCGTATCCGTGACTTCCGCGGTCTGTCGGACAAGCAGTTCGATGGCAACGGTAACTACACCTTCGGCCTCACGGAACAGTCCATGTTCCACGAGATCGACCAGGACAAGATTGACCGCGTTCGTGGTTTCGATATCACTATCGTCACCACCGGTAAGAACAACGAAGAAGGTCGCGCATTGCTTAAGGCTCTGGGCTTCCCCTTCCGCACCGCTGAGAACGCATCTAACTAACCAAGTAACACCGATCGACCAGGTCGGCCTTCGTGTAACGGATGCCGAAACCAGTTGAGACAGGAAACACATAATGACAATGACAGATCCGGTCGCTGACATGCTGACCAGACTGCGCAACGCCAATTCGGCGCACCACGACAGCGTTTCAATGCCTAACAGCAAGCTGAAGTCGCGCCTGGCTGAAATGCTCAAGGCCGAGGGATACATCCTCAGCTGGAGCACCGAGGACGCTCGCGTGGGTTCGACCCTCACGATCGAACTCAAGTACAGCCCCACTCGCGAGCGTTCCATCAAGGGAATCAAGCGCGTCTCGAAGCCTGGTCTTCGTGTATACGCTCGCTCGACCGAAATCCCCAAGGTTCTTGGCGGACTCGGTGTGGCTATTTTGTCCACCTCCTCAGGTCTTTTGACCGACAAAGAGGCGACTCAGAAGGGCGTAGGTGGGGAAGTCCTCGCCTACGTGTGGTAACCCAAAATGTCACGTATCGGAAGACTTCCTATTGATGTCCCCGCTGGTGTCACACTCACCATCAACGGCCAGGACGTCACTGTAAAGGGCCCGAAGGGTGAGCTCGCGCTCACCGTCAAGGCACCTATCGCTGTAGCACTCGAAGAGGGTCAGGTTCTCGTAACCCGTCCCGATGACGAGCGCGAATCGCGTTCACTGCACGGCTTGACTCGTACGCTCATCGCTAACCAGATCATCGGTGTTACCGACGGTTACACCAAGGGCCTTGAGGTCGTTGGTACTGGTTACCGCGTCACCGCAAAGGGCAGCTCAATCGAGTTCGCTCTCGGGTACTCGCACTCGATCACCGTTGACCCGCCCGCAGGCATCAGCTTCGCGGTCGAGGGCAATAACAAACTAGTTGTCAGCGGCATCGACAAGCAGGCGGTTGGCGAAGTAGCAGCCAACATTCGTAAATTGCGCAAGCCAGAGCCCTACAAGGGCAAGGGTGTGCGCTACGCCGGCGAAGTTGTTCGTCGCAAGGCCGGAAAGAGTGGTAAGTAGACATGGCTCTCGGAACCAGAGGTAAGAGCAAGTCGGCCGCTAAGGGCCGTCGTCACGCACGTCTCCGCAAGAAGGTCGTGGGCACCGAAGTGCGCCCCCGTCTCGTGGTTACGCGTTCAGCACGTCACGTATTCGTCCAGGTTGTCGATGACTCCAAGGGCGTTACCGTCGCTTCGGCGTCGACTATGGAGTCGAGCATGCGTACGTTCGATGGTGACAAGACCGCCAAGGCACGCAAGATCGGTGAGTTGGTGGCCGAGCGTGCCAAGGACGCCGGTGTTGAAGCCGTCGTATTTGATCGTGGTGGAAGCCGCTACGCAGGTCGCGTTGCAGCAATCGCCGACGGAGCGCGAGAGGGTGGATTGAACCTGTGAGCGACAACGTGGACAACAAGACAACTAACAAGGAGCAGGCCGTGGCCGCTGAGGCGACTACCGCCATCTCCGTACCCGAGGTCGTCGTAGACGCCCCCGCGACCGACGTAACGAGCGAGCCCCGCGAGGCTCGTCGTGGCGGTCGCGAGCGTGGACCCGACCGTGGTGGACGTGGTGGCAACAACAGCCGCGACAACGACAAGAACCAGTTCCTGGAGCGCGTCGTCACCATCAACCGTGTATCGAAGGTCGTCAAGGGTGGTCGTCGCTTTAGCTTCACCGCTCTCGTCGTCGTCGGTGACGGCAACGGAATGGTCGGAGTCGGATACGGCAAGGCTCGTGAAGTTCCTCTCGCGATCTCCAAGGGTGTCGAAGAGGCGAAGAAGAACTTCTTCCGCGTTCCTCGCGTCGGCGCTACCATCCCTCACTCGGTCCAGGGCGAGGCAGCCGCAGGTGTAGTCCTGCTGCGTCCCGCATCCGCTGGTACCGGTGTTATCGCTGGTGGACCCGTTCGTGCCGTACTCGAGTGCGCCGGTATCCACGATGTACTGAGCAAGTCGCTCGGTTCCTCGAACACGATCAACATCGTTCACGCAACGGTTGAGGCACTCAAGCAGCTCGAAGAGCCGCGTTCGGTTGCCGCTCGTCGTGGGCTCGATGCAGAACACGTAATCCCGGCACGCTTGCTGCGCGCCGAGGCTGAAGCTAAGGCAGGTGTCTGATGGCTGGTCGCCTGAAGGTAACCCAGATCAAGTCCAAAATTAGTGAGAAGCAGAACCAACGCGACACGCTGCGCAGCCTTGGGCTCAAGCGCATCGGTTCCGTGGTTGTGCGCGAGGACAACTCGCAGAACCGTGGTTACGTCAACACGGTTGCTCACCTTGTCAAGGTCGAGGAGATTGACTAATGGCTGACGAGAAAGAAACCCCAAAAAAGGCTGCAGCTGCGAAAGCTCCTGCTGCCAAAAAGGCTCCTGCTGCGAAGGCATCCGCCACGAAGGCTCCTGCGAAGTCGACCGCCGCTAAGGCATCGACCACCACGAAGTCCTCGAGCGACGATGTTGCAAGCCGCCCGCAGGTTCTGAAGATGCACCACCTCCGTCCCGCTGCCGGTGCTAAGAAAGACCGCATGCGTGTTGGTCGTGGTGAAGGCTCCAAGGGTAAGACCGCGGGCCGTGGAACCAAGGGAACCAAGGCGCGTTACAACATGCGCGTTGGTTTCGAAGGTGGAAACATCAACTTCGTAATGCGTGCACCTAAGCTGCGCGGATTCAAGAACCCATTCCGCGTCGAGTACCAGGTTGTAAACCTCGAAAAGCTCGCGGAACTGTACCCCAAGGGAGGCGACGTAACCGTTGCTGACCTCGTGTCGAAGGGCGCGGTTCGCAAGAACGAAAAGGTCAAGGTTCTTGGTCAGGGTGATATTGCGGTTAAGCTGAACGTTGTAGTTGACAAGGTCTCCGGCTCTGCCGAGCAGAAGATCGTTGCGGCCGGCGGTTCGGTTCAGTAACTGTCACTACGACAAACGTTAGTGTCGCGTTAGTCACACCGGTGACAAACGCAGGCAGGTTGAGTGGGGAATCCCGCAGGGGGTTCCCCACTCGCCCGTAGTACATAGATAAATCGGAGGCCTTGTGTTTAAAGCTGTCGCGCGGATCATACGGACGCCTGACCTTCGCAGGAAGATCGGGTTCACGCTAGGCATCATTGCGCTGTTTAGACTTGGCTCCTTCATCCCCGCGCCGTTCGTTGACTTCGCCAACGTTCAGGCATGTCTCGCCTACAACTCATCGAGTGGCGGACTGTACGACCTCATCAACCTCTTTAGCGGTGGGGCACTCCTTCAACTTTCCGTATTTGCACTCGGAATCATGCCGTACATCACGGCCTCGATCATTGTGCAACTACTTCGTGTGGTCATCCCACACTTTGAAACTCTTCACAAAGAGGGCCAGTCTGGCCAGGCAACGCTGACTCAGTACACGCGTTACCTCACAATCGCTCTCGCGATTCTCCAGTCCACGACATTGATCACTGTCGCGCGAAGTGGTGCACTGTTCCAGTCGGCTGGTGCTCCCGAATGTAGCCAACTCATCACCAACGATGCGTGGTACGCGATCTTGCTCATGGTCATCACCATGACCGCAGGAACCGGCCTCATCATGTGGATGGGAGAGCTCGTCACTGAGCGCGGTATCGGTAACGGTATGTCGCTGTTGATCTTCACCTCGATCGCTGCAACGTTCCCGAGCGCACTCTGGGGCATCTACGTGGCTAGCGGCATCGAGACGTTCGTTCTTGTGCTGCTCATGGGCATCCTAATCATGGCGGCCGTTGTATTTGTCGAGCAGTCGCAACGGCGCATCCCTGTGCAGTACGCCAAGCGCATGGTGGGCCGTCGTACCTACGGTGGTAACAACACCTACATTCCGATCAAGGTCAATATGGCCGGCGTGATCCCCGTGATCTTCGCTTCGTCGTTGCTCTACCTCCCCGCCTTGATTGCACAGTTCAACCAGCCACAAGCTGGCGAAACCTCTGCAGCATGGGTTGTCTGGGTCCAGAACAATCTGGTTTCAGGCGATAGCCCGATCTACATGATCGGTTACTTCCTGCTGATTGTGGGCTTCACCTACTTCTACGTTGCGATTACCTTCAACCCTGAAGAAGTCGCAGATAACATGAAGAAGTACGGTGGCTTCATTCCTGGTATCCGTGCCGGTCGACCGACCGCCGAATACCTCGATTACGTCTTGACTCGCGTCACCTTGCCTGGTTCTTTGTACCTAGGCCTCGTGGCAATGATCCCTTTGATTGCATTCGTAGTCATCGGGGCCAACCAGAATTTCCCATTCGGCGGAGCTAGCATCCTGATTATCGTTGGCGTCGGTCTTGAGACCGTCAAGCAAATCGATTCGCAGCTGCAGCAGCGCCATTACGAAGGTTTGTTGCGTTGACACGACTTCTCTTGATTGGTCCCCCTGGTGCTGGAAAAGGCACCCAGGCCGCTCGTCTTGCCGAGATCTACGGCGTTCCTGCAATTTCTACTGGTGACATTTTTCGCAGCAATGTGAAGAACGGCACGGAGCTCGGGAACAAAGCCAAAGCATTTATGGATGCCGGCGACAATGTTCCTGACTCGCTCACGAACGCATTGATTCGTGATCGTCTCGAAGAGCCAGACGCCAAGCAGGGCTTCCTGCTCGACGGCTACCCTCGCACGACCGATCAGGTCCGCGAGCTTGACGAATTTCTGGCAAGCCACGGTGCTGCGCTTGATGTTGTCGTCGAACTCGAAGCGGATCCTGATGTCGTTGTGGACCGCCTTCGTAAGCGCGCGCTCGAACAGGGCCGCAGCGATGATACCGAAGAGGTAGTTCGTCACCGTCTTGAGGTCTACAGCGAACAGACTGCTCCGCTCGTGAAGGTCTACGCGGACCGCGGCGTGCTTGTCACGATCGATGCTCTTGGCGAAATTGACGCGGTCACTGCGCGAATCACCGAAGCTCTTTTCGATCGCGGTATTTCTGCCACTGATGCGGGTTCTCGCTAAAACTCTGATTGGTGGCTAGCGCCGTTAGCAGCGTGTTCTGCGCCGTGAGTTGTTATCCATCCTGACGATTAGGGGATAGCGGTCGCTATCCACAGCGTCGGGAAACCGGCTGAGCGGCGCGATTTCATCATCGCGATCGTCGTTCTGGCCCTAGCTTTCGTCATCGCCGCAGAGCTTCATCAGGCTTGAGCAGGCTACGGACACATCGAACAGAAGGATCGAGTGATCGGGGCGCGAGTCGAGCTCATCGTTGAAAGTTGGGCCTGAAAGCGCGGGCGGGAGGCGCGCGAGGTGCGTGAGGATTCCCTCTGCCTCGAAACAACAAGCGCCGAACTAACAGAGGTGTTCGCCGTGGCGGCAACAATCACCGCGACAAATAGTGCCGGCACGACAATGGAATCCGTTGCCAACTCTCTCTCGGCATGTGCTTCGCGTTTTATACTCTCGACGACGCAGACGCCCTTTGCGGTCAAGATGTTGCGGGATGCGTGACATTCGTCGATCTCTCCACGGCGCGCTACGACGCCCAGACAAATCAAAAGCCCTATATGAACGAATGGCAGCGCACTGGGCTGGAGTAGGAGATCGTGGCGGTTTGCTTCGCTCTTACAAATCTCGAGGGCTGGGCAGTCGAACAGACGGTGTGGGGTGACGAATACGAATACTGGGAGCTCGCCGCCTACTGATTCGCCTGCACAGGCGGACGAAAAAAAGACGGTTCGCGACTGGCGCATCGCAATCGGGTTCACTCCGCGCACGATCTCGCAGAAATTATTGCCCCTGATCGCTAGCTTTCGATGCCTCGAACTAGTTCATCGATAAATGTGGGAAAGTCGACCGCTTTCTTGACGAGTTGCTGCACATACTCACGGTCAGAAAAGACCGTTACGAATTGGTCGAACACTGTTTGGAACGTTGTGCGACCGGCAGCGCTGAAGGCGATCAAGGCGATCACGTTGACCTTGTTTTCACCCCATGGCATCGGCGTTTCATTGATGACGATGCTGATTGCCGTGCGGTGAGCGTTCATGGTCATCGCATGGGGAACAGCCAGGGTGTCGGTGAAGGCCGTGGATGACATGCGTTCGCGTTCGATCGCGCCTGTGATGTAGCCGTGGTCAATAACGCCGGCTTCGATCATCCGATGTCCAAGGGCGGCGATCATCGCTTCCTCGCTCGGGGCGGTAAAGTTGCGCAAGAACAGCGCGGGGTCAAAGAAGCGCAGGAGTTCATCGGTGAGTTCACGCCGGCGACGCAGCCGACGGATGCGACCGATCGTGCGACGGATCGCATCCACATCGGTTTCGGTCAAGAACGGTTGAATCAGCACAACGTTGTCAGCGAACGACCGCAGATCGATGGTGGTCAAAACGAGATCGGTGGAGAGCTCAGCGAGGTCGACATCGGTTCGAGTGATCACGATGCGAAGTTGCAGCTCGTCGCCGAGCACGGCTTCGATTCGCTCTCGCAAGATGACGTGGAGGTCATGGTAGTTGGGGCATACGAGCGCGGCTGTCAGTCGCACCTCGCGCTTCGCCTGACGCTCGAGGTGCGAGCCAACGTGAAGGGCAATGTAGGAAATCTCGTCGTCGTGAATCGTGATGCCTTCATCGCGTTGCACTTCCGCCGCGATGAACACTGCGAGTTCGTAGATCATCGGATAAGTGGTCTTGATTGACCGCGTCATGGGGTTGCGCGAGTAGGAGAGGTCTTGCGCGCGAAGGATGAGATTGCGCACGTGCAATGACAGCCTCATGATGAAGTCGTCGTCGTCAAGGTCAATGAGGTATTCCTCGCCAACGTGCTTCACGGTGCGGCGAACGCGAGAGGTGAGTTCCTCTAGATCGACATCCGCAGGCGAATCGGGGCTTGCGACGCGGGTAATGACGCGCGTAGTGAGCAGGAGCTCGATCTCATTAAGGTCGTCTTCTCGCAGATTCGCGCCGAAGTGCGACGTGATGAGCGCCGCGAGGTCGATGGAAAAGGCTGCCGATTCTTTGGAGAGGGTTGGCGCGGTGCTCAGAGCTGGGGGAGAGCTTGCGTCATCCGCAGTGTCCTGATCGCGCGGGAGCGTGCGGTCTGCAGCAATTGCAACGTGGAGCAAGACATGGTTAATCCCATATTCGTTGACAAAATACCCGTGGGAGTCGAGGAGCTCGAGCAGTGAAGTCTTAAACGAGCGGAGATCGGACGACTCAAATTCACGCTGAATACTCTCGAGTTCAAGAAAACCCTGGGATTCTTCGTGACGGAACATCTTGCTGAGCAGCCGACGAAGGTTGGGCTCCGTTCCTGACAAGATGACGAGCGGCCCGCGCCGAGTGAGCGTTAACCCTGATTCCTCTACGGCTGCCTTGATCTTTCGCAGGTCGGCTTCGATAGTCGACTCGCTGACGAAAAAGCTATCGGCGAGGGCGTGAATGTCTGTGCCGTCAGGAGCATCGCCAAGGCGACGAACAAGATGGTACTGGCGATCGCGGGGGCGTTCTGCCTCGCGATTTGATGCGCCCTTGAGGAACTCTGCGTAGTTCTCGCGGTTGAGGCGATAGCCGGCCGTCGATGACTCGATGACCTCAAGAGGAAGCGCTGAGGACTTCACCGCAGTGACGTAACTGCGCACGCTGCGCGTAGTGACGCCAAGTTTGTCAGCAAGCTCGGCAGCGGTCACCCACGCCTCGGCTTGAGCGAGGTAGTCGATGAGTCGTGCGTGATTGGCAAGCATGAGAACTCCATTCTTGCCTATGAATGTTTCCGCGGGGGCGGAATCTTCTCTACTGGAACTCAGGGGACCTTCCCAGCCACTATAGATATCGAAGGTGTGAAGAAGGTTTATCGCGAGGAGGCGATCAGGTGTCTACAGTGCTGGTTTTGTGCGGAGCAGGTGCCTCGAGCACCTTTTTGGCACACGCACTTCGTCGACAGGCGACTGTTCGCGGTCTGCCTCATACCTTTACCCCCGCGAGCGTTGCAGCGCTGAGTATGCCTCTCACTTCTGTGGATGTCGTGCTGGTGAGCTCCCACGTTGCAGATTTCTTCGACCAGGCAGCAATTGCCGCCGCCGCGATTGGTGCGAAAGCGATCCAACTTCCGGCCCTGAACTTTGATGCAGCTGGCGCAAATATTGCCCTCGACCTCCTTGATTCCTTCCCTCAAGTAACGACAGAAAGCAGCAACAATGGCTGAACAAACTATTCGGGTGGCTTCGGCACACGGGCTTCACGCTCGTCCCGCATCACTCTTCACCCAGGCGGCAGCTGCCTCTGGACTCGACGTCACTATCGCCAAAGGCGACAAGTCGGTAAATGCCTCAAGCATCCTGAGCGTCATCTCGCTCGGCGTCACGCATGGCGACGAGGTCACCATTGCCGCTGAAGGCGAGGGCGCCGATGCCGTTATCGCCACCCTGACCGAAATTCTCAGTACCGATCACGACGAGAGCTAGTCGTGTTCGGCCGCTTCCCTCGCAGTATCCTCACATCACAGATATCGGAGTAAAACAATGACAACGTCGTCTACGACCGCCAAGAGTGGCGGTGCGCGCGTAGGGGTCCAGAAATTTGGAACCTTCGTTAGCGGAATGGTGATGCCCAACATTGCGGCATTCATCGCTTGGGGCTTTATCACTGCACTGTTCATCCAAACAGGTTGGTTGCCGTTGCTCGGCATCGACCCGGTCTGGGTTCAGCAGCTTGGTGGCTGGAGCCTTGACCCCGAGGTAACAAACACGGGCCTCGTCGGTCCGATGATCATTTACCTACTTCCCTTGCTCATCGCTAACACCGGTGGCCGCATGGTTTACGGAACCCGCGGTGGAGTTATTGGAACCATCGCGACGATGGGTGTCATCATTGGCGCCGGTATCCCGATGTTCCTGGGCGCCATGATCGTTGGTCCCGGTGCTGCGTGGGTCATGAAGAAGATCGACTCACTCTGGGAGGGAAAGATTCGTCCTGGTTTCGAGATGCTCGTCGACAACTTCGCTGGTGGAATCGTTGGCATGCTGCTCGCGATTGCGTCATTCTTCCTGATCGCTCCGCTCGTCACGGCGATCAGCAACGGTCTCGAAGCGGTTATCGCGTTCCTTGTTGACAACAGCCTGCTGCCTTTGGCAAGCGTTTTCGTTGAGCCCGGCAAGATCCTCTTCCTGAACAACGCCATCAACCACGGTGTCTTCACGCCGCTGGGAACGGCCGAGTCTCTTGAAAAGGGACAGTCGATCTTGTTCCTCATCGAAGCAAACCCTGGCCCCGGCCTCGGTATCCTGCTTGCCTTCTTGGTATTCGGTGTTGGTCTGCTGCGTGCGAGCGCTCCTGGTGCCATCCTGATTCACTTCGTCGGTGGTATCCACGAGATTTACTTCCCGTACGTTTTGGCTAAGCCGCTGCTCGTTGTTGCAGCAATCGCTGGTGGAGCAACTGGTGTTCTCACGAACGTCATCTTCCAGTCGGGTCTGCGCGCTCCGGCATCACCGGGCTCGATCATTGCGGTTCTCGCCCAGACGCCTCCCGGAAGCATCGTTGGCGTATTGCTGTCGGTTGTATTCTCCGCGGCTGTCTCATTCCTGGTCGCTTCGATCATCATTCGTGCGGGTCGTAAGCGCGACCTGGAAGCTATGGCCAACGGTGACGATGCTCTCGCAGCAGCCGTTGCTAAGAACGAGGCCAACAAGGGCAAGGGCAGCTCGGTAAGCGACCTGCTCGGAGCTGGTGCTGCAACTGCTGGTGCAACTGCTGGTGCAGCAACTGCCACGAAGATCCAGAACGTTGTGTTTGCGTGTGACGCAGGCATGGGATCGAGTGCCATGGGAGCAACCGTTCTCCGCAACAAGTTTGCGAAGGCCGGCATCGAGGGCGTCAACGTGACGAACAAGGCAATCGCGAACCTCGATGGTTCGGAAGACCTCATCATCACGCAGAATCAACTGACTGACCGTGCCACGGAGAAAGTTCCCGGCGCAATCCATGTTTCAGTTGATAACTTCATGAACAGTCCGAAATACGATGAAGTCGTAAACATGGTTAGCGAATAACAGGAGAAATCATGAGCAAGGTACTCGAGCTAGACCAGATCAAAGCGGCTGGCACCGCTCGCACCAAAGAAGAAGCCATCGCTGAGGCGGCGGAGATTCTGATTGCTGCTGGCGCGGTAACGCCCGAGTACCTTGGTTTCATGAAGGCCCGTGAAGAGTTGACTTCAACGTTCATGGGTAACTTCCTAGCCATTCCGCACGGCACGAACGAGGGCAAGGACACGATCTTGTCGTCTGCGCTCTCGTTCGTGCGGTACGCGGATCCCATCGATTGGGATGGCAACGAGGTTCGCTTCGTTGTCGGCATTGCAGGCAAAGATGGCGGACACATGGACACCCTCGCTGCGGTAGCCACAATCTTTAGCGACAATGACGAAGTGCAGAAGCTCATTGACGCATCGAGCGAAGACGAGTTGCTCGGTCTTCTCTCTGAATTGAACAACGCATGAAGGCCGTACATTTTGGAGCTGGCAACATCGGGCGCGGCTTCGTCGGTCTGATCCTGCACAAGGCTGGCTATGAGATCGTATTTGCGGATGTCGCAGCGGAGCTCATCGACAGCCTCGCCGCAGCGGACAGCTACCAGGTGCACGAGGTGGGCGCGGAACCCCGCACTGAGACTGTCGACAACTTCCGCGCACTCAACAGTGCGAGCAATGAAGCTGGCGTGATCGAAGAGATCGCCACCGCCGACATGGTTACGACTGCTGTCGGCCCCAACATCCTCAAGTTTGTCGCTCCCTTGATCGCTCAGGCGATCAAGGCTCGCGCTGATGATCTGCCGCCTCTGCAGGTGCTGGCGTGTGAGAACGCGCTCTATGCCACGAACAATCTGCGCGCCGAAGTTGCGGTCGCTGTCGATGCTGAAACGCTCGCCGCGAAAGCTATTTTTGCTAACACTGCGGTCGACCGCATCGTGCCAGCCCAGGATCCCGCTGCAGGACTCGACGTCACGGTAGAAGACTTTTTCGAGTGGGCTATTGAGAGCGCACCGTTTGGGGACAACGTTCCCGACATTGCCGACGTGCATTTCGTCGACAATCTTGAGCCCTACATCGAGCGCAAGCTCTTCACCGTCAACACTGGCCACGCTACCGTGGCGTACCACGGCTATCTTCGCGGGGCGGAGACACTTTCCGCCGCGATGGCGATCCCTGAGGTTGCGGCGGAGGTCGATGCCGTCTTGGCGGAGACCAGCGCCATGCTTGTCGCCAAGCACGGCTTTGATGCTGCTGACCACGCCGACTATGTCGCGACGTGTACTCGTCGATTTAGCAACCCTCACCTGCCGGACACTCCGGAGCGCGTTGGCCGTAGTCCGCTGCGCAAGTTGTCGCGCAACGAACGCTTTATCAGCCCTGCCAGCGAATTGGCAGCATCGGGAACGACTCCTCACGCGATCCTGCGTGCGGTCGGTGCCGCGATGCAGTTCACCGTGGCTGAAGACCCCGAAAGTGTGCGGATGATGGAGCTGCGGTCGTCGCTCACCGCCCCCGAATTCGTCACCGAAGTTATGGGACTGCGCGAGGGCGATGCTCTCTATGCCGCTGCAGTCGAAACTGTTAGCGCGCAATCTTAGCCCCAACTTGGTGAAACGCCCGGGATTAGCGTAGGCTTTCTCTTTGGTGTTTCAGGCCGTTTTTTTCGCGCCTTGGCTTTCTCGAAAGTCACTCACCACAATCTACGCAGACCAGCGAACCCCACTTATAGCGACGAAGAGGCTATGGCCAAAAAAGACGGTGTCATTGAGATCGAAGGAGCAGTAGTCGAGGCTCTGCCCAACGCGATGTTTCGTGTTGAGTTGACGAACGGCCACGTTGTGCTCGCGCACATCTCCGGCAAAATGCGACAGAACTACATTCGAATCCTTCCGGAGGACCGTGTAGTTGTAGAGCTGAGCCCGTATGACCTGACTCGCGGCCGCATCACCTACCGCTACAAGTAGACCGCGCTGGAAAGTAACGTCCACGCTGCCCTTGCGGGCTAGTGGAACGACGACAGCGATTCACAAGGAAAAATAATGAAGGTTAACCCCAGCGTTAAGCCCATCTGCGACAACTGCCGCGTAATTCGCCGCAACGGTCGCGTCATGGTTATCTGCAAGTCGAACCCGCGTCACAAGCAACGCCAGGGCTAAGGTTCCGCGAGCAGATCGCACAGTTGCACGGGGTGGGGCGAGCAATCGCCACACACCGCAGCGCACATAACTAAATACGAGAACTAGCAACACCAGATCTGAGACTTGTGAAAACAAGTAACAGGGACACCATCGGTTGGAGGCCGGTGCACAGGTGCTGTTACAGACCTCTACTCATCAAACAGGAGAAGCCACTATGGCACGTCTAGCAGGCGTCGACATCCCACGCGACAAGCGTGTAGAGGTCGCACTGACTTACATTTACGGTGTTGGCCGCACGAGGGCACTCAAAACCCTCGCCGACACTCAGATCAGCGGAGAGATCCGTGTTCAGGATCTCACCGATGACCAGCTCATCGCGCTGCGCGACTACATCGAAGGAAACTTTCAGGTAGAAGGTGACCTCCGCCGTGAGGTTGCAGCAGACATCCGCCGCAAGGTTGAAATCGGAAGCTACCAGGGTATCCGTCACCGCAAGGGACTGCCCGTTCACGGTCAGCGCACGAAGACCAACGCTCGTACCCGTAAGGGCCCGAAGCGCACCGTAGCCGGCAAGAAGAAGGCCCGATAGACCCTGGGTTCAACCCCAGTGTCGTCGCCATCAACGTTTTAGGAGAAAACAATGGCAGCACCAAAATCGGCCGCTCGTAAGCCGCGTCGTAAAGAAAAGAAGAACATTGCTGTGGGCCAGGCTCACATCAAGTCAACGTTCAACAACACCATCGTGACCATCACTGACCCCACCGGCGCAGTTCTTGCCTGGTCGTCGTCAGGTGTCGTTGGCTTCAAGGGTTCGCGTAAGTCGACCCCTTATGCCGCACAGATGTCTGCTGAGTCGGCTGCACGCCAGGCTCAGGAGCACGGTGTCAAGAAGGTTGACGTTTTCGTCAAGGGACCGGGTTCGGGTCGCGAAACTGCGATTCGCTCGCTGCAGGCCGCTGGCCTCGAAGTGGGTTCGATCAACGACGTAACACCGCAGACGCACAATGGTTGCCGTCCGCCCAAGCGTCGTCGCGTTTAGTTTCACGCCGTACTAGCGGGGCAACTCGTTAGTGCTGGCGTCGTGGCGAGGGCCCATGTGGCCCTCGCTCACAGTTCCAGCGCACAACTCAATACAACGTCGGGCCAGCCACCCGTCGCCCACAAGTGTCATATAGCGGACACTTCGCCGAAAGGAATTACCAGTGCTGATTGCACAGCGTCCCACCCTTGCTGAGGAGAACATTTCCGAATTCCGTTCACGGTTCGTTATCGAGCCGCTCGAACCTGGTTTCGGTTATACCCTCGGAAACTCACTCCGTCGCACCCTTCTTTCGTCGATCCCCGGAGCAGCTGTCACCAGCATCCGTATCGATGGAGTTCTTCACGAATTCAGCACCGTCGCCGGTGTCAAAGAAGACGTCACTGAGGTCATCCTCAACATCAAGAACCTCGTAGTCTCCAGTGAGCACGACGAGCCGATCACCGCTTACCTGCGCAAGCAGGGTGCTGGTGAAGTTACCGCAGCGGACATCTCAGCACCTGCCGGTGTAGAGATTCACAACCCGGAACTCGTCATCGCAACGCTCAACGACAAGGCCAAGTTTGAACTTGAGCTGACGATCGAGCGTGGCCGTGGCTATGTCACCGCAACTCAGAACCGCAGCGAGTTCAGCGAAGCCGGCCAAATTCCGGTCGACTCGATCTACTCGCCCGTTCTCAAGGTCACCTACCGCGTCGAGGCAACTCGTGCCGGTGAGCGCACTGACTTTGACCGTCTGGTTGTAGATGTTGAAACCAAGTCGGCAATCACCCCTCGCGATGCAGTGGCTTCGGCCGGTCGCACGCTGACCGAACTGTTTGGACTCGCTCGCGAGCTCAACACGGCCGCAGAGGGTATTGAGATTGGTCCTGCACCGGTTGACGCCGTGCTTTCGACCGAACTCAGCATGCCGATCGAAGATCTTGATCTTTCGGTGCGTAGCTACAACTGCCTCAAGCGCGAAGGCATCAACACCGTAAGTGAACTGGTTGCTCTTTCGGAGACCCAGCTCATGAACATCCGTAACTTCGGTCAGAAGTCGGTTGATGAAGTGCGCGACAAGCTCGTCGAGATGGGACTGTCGTTGAAAGACAGCGTTCCCGGATTCGACGGAGCACACTTCTACGGCGGATACGCCGACGACGAGACCAACGCTTGAGCCACTGGCTCGAAACTTTGACACTGGAGAATTAGAAAATGCCTACACCTACTAAGGGCCCGCGTCTCGGCGGTGGACCGGCGCACGAGCGCCACATGCTTGCCAACTTGGCCGCAGCCCTGTTCACGCACAAGAGCATCAAGACAACGGAAATGCGCGCGAAGCGTCTGCGTCCCGTTGCTGAGCGCCTGATCACGTTCGCGAAGAAGGGTGACTTGCACAACCGTCGCCGCGCGCTCGGAATCATTGGCGACAAGACTGTCATCCACGAACTCTTCACGGTCATCGCACCGCAGGTTGAGAACCGCGATGGTGGTTACACTCGCATCACGAAGCTTGGTTTCCGCAAGGGAGACAACGCTTCGATGGTTCAGATGGAACTCGTTCTTGAGCCCGTAACGCCCAAGAAGAAGGCCCCGAAGGCTGCCGCTAAGGCTGAGCCCAAGGCTGCTGCAGAAGAGCCCGCCGCCCAGGAGGCTCCCGTTGAAGAAGTAGCAACCGAAGACGTCGCCGTCGAGGACGCTGCTGCAGAGACTGCAGAAGAGAAGTAACTTTCTTCGTTCGAGAAAACCCCGGCTCCGCTTCGTGCGGGCCGGGGTTTTCTTCGTGAAATAGGGTTGGACTATGACTGAAACGGCACCCGCCATCCCGGCGCTTGAGTCGGATGCCGCGCCCTTTGCCCGCCTGCGGCTAGATATCGCCTACGACGGTACGAACTTCTTTGGGTGGGGCAAGCAGCCTGTGCTGCGCACCGTGCAGGGCACCATTGAAGACGCCCTGGCCGTCATCTTTCGGCGGTTTGGGGTTACACCGCAACTGGTCGTTGCCGGACGCACGGATGCCGGCGTTCACGCGACAGGCCAAGTGGCTCACCTTGACCTCACAGAGACTCAGCTGCGCAGCCTCGACCGCCCGCGTCGCGGCAACATGGGCGGCCGGCGATATGACGGACCGGCCTCGCTGGCACGACGGA
The DNA here is from genome assembly GCF_015864665.1 of Salinibacterium sp. SWN167. Taxonomy (GTDB): domain Bacteria; phylum Actinomycetota; class Actinomycetes; order Actinomycetales; family Microbacteriaceae; genus Rhodoglobus. The sequence goes on from NZ_JADYWU010000001.1 coordinate 818,045, forward strand.
TCAATGGCATCACGGGCCTTGAGTCCGACATTTTCGTGACCCAGTCAGTGATCGCAGCGGACGGGTTCGATGCCCGGTTCTCGCCCCTCTGGCGACGCTACGAGTACCGCATCGCCGACAACGAGTCACCGCGTGACCCGCGTCAACGCAATCACACACTCTGGTACCCGGCCACTCTCGACGTGGACGCGATGAACGTGGCGGCGAAAGAGCTTCTCGGGCTCCATGATTGGGCTGCCTATTGCAAGCCCCGCGAAGGTGCCACGACGGTGCGCAGCCTTGAGCGATTCAGCTTTACCCGCACCGATGAGGGCATCATCCTCGCCGAAGTGCGCGCCGATGCGTTTTGCCACAGCATGGTGCGGTCGCTCGTGGGAGCCGGAGTCTTTGTGGGACAGGGCAAGATCGATGCTTCGCGCCCCGCCGACATCCGTGATGAACGTTCGAAGGGCAGCGAATACAAGGTCATGCCGGCTAAAGGACTCACGCTTGTTGAGGTCGGGTATCCGCCAGATGAAGAACTGCACGCGCGCGCAGAACTCACGCGATCACGTCGCGAGTTGATCGACTAGTCACCGCTGCGGCGCGCTGCGCTGCCGCCGTTGTTACCGACCGCGTCAGTGCTGCGCGGGTGCCCGAAGGTCGGTGGAACGTCGTACGACAAGCTCGGGCGGGAGCACTTCTTGACGGTGGGTGTGGGAATCTTCTCGCGCTGAGTGCTCAATGAGCAATCGTGCGGCGCGCGTGCCGAGCTCGTCAATGGGCTGGCGCACTGACGTGAGCGGCACAACCCAATCGCGAGCGAAGTCAATGTCGTCGTACCCGACGAGCGCAACGTCCTCTGGCACGCTGAGTCCCGCGTCGATAAGTCCGCGGTAGACGCCGAAGGCGAGCATGTCGTTTCCGCAAAATACGGCGTCGGGGGAGTCTCCCTCGAGAAGCAGTTCCGCGGCTCGTCGACCATCTTGGATGCCGATCCCTGACGTACTGACTTCGATCAAAGACACTTCTGGATCCATGCCGGCTGCAATGATCGCTTCGCGTGCGCCTTGGGCGCGATCGGCGAACTGACGGAGCCCGGTTGGTCCTCCGACGACAGCGATGCGGGTGTGGCCTAGCTGCAGCAGGTGTTCGATTGCGAGGCGCCCTCCTGCGACGTTGTCGACGGAAATGGAGCAGTGTTCTGGACCGCCGTTGTAGTCGATCAACACAACGGGCAGATCGCCCGGGAGGTCTTTGTAGGGGTCGGAGTCTTCGTCGAGGCTCGCGGGTGCCAGTAGTACGCCGCGGACTCGCTGGGCGGCCAACATTGCGAGAAGTCCAGACTCGCGGGTCGTGTCGCCTTCGGAGTTACAGAGCATCACCACGTGGCCCGATTCGCGGACGGTGCGCTCGATGACGTGCGCGGCTTCCATATAGAAGGGGCTTTCGATATCCAGAACAACAAGCCCGATGACGTTGCTCGAGGCTCCCGTGAGCACGCGGGCTTGCTGGTTGGGCACGAAGCCAAGTTCGGCAATCGCTTTCTCAACGGCGGCGCGGGTGCGCGGGTGAACAGTGTCGGGGCGATTGATCGTATTCGACACGGTGCCTGTCGACACCTGGGCCAGTGCGGCGACATCGCGGATCCCGGCGGGCGACTTCGATGTCGCAGTGTCGGGGGTACTCATGGATAGCTCACTTCTTGTGCATGGTTCGGGTGCTGCAGGTTTCTCACTCTAAGGGCATTGCCGGGGTGCACCGGGTATGGGTGCAGTCGAGCTTCTCGTAATCGCATCGTTGTGATCATCTCCGCCTAGCGGTTGCATATCGGTATTTGTCCAGTGTACGTTTGAACCGCTTTAAAAAATGAACCGGTTCAAAATTCTCGACCGGGCGCAATGACGCGAAAGTGCTGAGGCTCTAGGCGCTGCGTCCGCGCAACACTGCACTCACACCAAAAGGAGAAACACATGAAGCAACGTCGCTTTGCAGGCCTCGCGATCGGTCTCGTGGCCGTCGTAGGACTCGGCCTCGCTGGATGTTCCGCTGACGCCGACACATCTACCGCATCCGGGGAAGACGCCTACACAATCGTTATCGTCCCCAAGGACTCGACTAACCCGTGGTTCGTTCGCATGGAAGAGGGCGTCAACAAGTTCGCGGCTGATTCCGGCAACGATGTTTACCAAAAGGGCCCCGCTGAAACGGACGCCACACTGCAGGTTCAGGTCATCCAAGACCTCATCGCTCAGGGTGTAGACGCCATCGGCGTCGTACCGGTTGACCCCGGAGCACTTGAGACCGTCTTGAAGCAGGCCATGGACGCCGGCATCGTTGTTGTCACCCACGAAGGTGCCAGCCAGGAAAACACGATGTACGACATCGAAGCCTTCAACAACACCCAGTACGGCGCATTCATCATGGACAACCTCGCCGAGGCTATGGGCGAAGAGGGCACCTACGCCACGATGGTTGGCCACGTAACCAACGCGTCGCACAACGAGTGGGCTGACGGTGCTGTTGCCCGTCAAATGGAGGCTTACCCGAACATGACGCTGCTTGCTGCCGAGCCGCGCGTTGAGTCGCAGGACGACGGAGAGGTTGCCTACCAAGCAGCCAAGGAACTCCTCAAGAAGTACCCCGAAGTAACCGGCATCGTCGGAACCTCGTCGTTTGACGCTCCTGGTGTCGCTCGTGCGATCGAAGAACTCGGCCTCACCGGCAAGGTCTTCGTGAGCGGAACTGGCATGCCGGCCGCTAACAAGTCGATCCTCGAAAAGGGCCTCGTCAAGACGCTGACCCTCTGGGACCCGGCAGACGCTGGTTACGCTCTGGCATCGCTCGCCGAGCAGATCCTCGACGGCGAAGACATCGCTGACGGCGTGAACCTCGGAGTCACCGGTTACGAAAACATGACCTTCGCTGAAGGTAGCGACAAGGTTCTCGAAGGTAACGGCTGGGTTGTTATCGACAAGGACAACGTAGACAGCTTCGGCTTCTAAACAGTTCCGTTTACGCGACCAGGGCAGAGCGAACATTCGTTCTGCCCTGGTCGCACCCCCAGATTTATTCACGCGCGGAAAGGACCGGACGATGGTAGATAACGTCATCGCGGTACGCGATATCGGTAAGGCTTTCGCTGGCGTTCAAGCGCTTGATGGCATCACCTTGGAGATCGCTCCCGGAGAGATTCACTGTCTCGCTGGAGAGAATGGCAGTGGCAAGTCCACGCTGATCAAGGTCATGTCTGGTGTACACGCCCCCGATACCGGAACCATCGAACTGAACGGCAAGACGTTTTCGAAGCTGTCGCCCATCGAGGCGATCTCGAACGGCGTTCAGGTCATTTATCAAGACTTCTCCGTTTTTCCGAACCTCACGGTGATGGAGAACTTGGCGCTCAACGCCGAGCTCGCAGCCCACCGCACTTTCGTGAGTTGGAAGCGGATGCGGGCCGTCGCTGAAGAGGCGATCGCCAAAATTAACTTTACGATCGACCTCGACGAGAAGGTCGGCCAGCTTTCTGTGGCACAGAAGCAACTCGTCGCTATCTCCCGCGCGCTCATGAGCGACGCAAAACTCATCATTATGGATGAACCAACCACGGCTCTGACGAAGCGCGAGGTTGACGCGCTCTTTGCCATCATCCTCGATCTCAAGGCCCGTGGAATCGCGACGCTGTTCGTAAGCCACAAGCTGGACGAAGTGTTCGAGATCAGTGAACGCTTCACGATCATCCGCAACGGTAAGTCGGTTATCACGTGCTTGCCGGAGGAACTGGATCACGCGACGTTCTCGCACCACATGACCGGCCGCGAGTTCGACGACGACCACTTCGTTCCTGAACACGTCTCCGAAGAGCCCATCTTGGAAACGCGGGGACTCGGCGTCGATGGAGCGTTTGCGGATGTTGACCTCACACTGCGTAAGGGCGAAATCCTGGGAATCACCGGGCTGCTTGGCTCCGGACGAACGGAACTCGCGCTCTCGCTCTTCGGTTCGAAGCCTGCCGATTCGGGCAAGATCCTGATCAACGGTGAAGTTGTCGAGGTCGGCAGCGTGCGCGCCGCGATCGCTCACGGTATTGGCTACGTTCCCGAAGACCGCCTCACCGAAGGTCTCTTCCTCGAGCGTTCCATTAACTCAAACATCGTGATCTCCGAGATCGATTCGTTCGTCTCGAAGTTCGGGGCACTCGATCAGCGCAAGGCGGATGCCGAAGGTCAGCGCTGGGTCGACGAGCTCAAGATCGCAACGCCCAACCCTGCTAACCCGGTGAACACTCTTTCCGGAGGAAACCAGCAGCGCATCGTGCTCGCGAAGTGGCTCGCCACTCATCCAAAGATTTTGATTCTCAACGGCCCAACGGTCGGTGTCGATATCGGATCGAAGCACGACATCCATCGCATTTTGCGCACGCTTGCCAGCGAAGGCCTCGGCGTCATCATCATCTCCGATGACATCCCTGAGGTCATCCAGAACTGCAACCGGGTCATGGCGATGAACGCAGGACGAATCGTGGCAGAAATTGACCCGCGCAGGACGACCGAATCCGAGCTCGCCGAGCTCATGTCGAAAGACCCGAGCACTATTGACGGGAAGGGCTGAGATGGCCAAGTTAGTGCGAAAGCTCACTAAATCAAACGAGTTCTACCTTTTGCTCGTGATCATTGCCGTGAGCATTGTCATCCAGTTGCGCAGCGGGCAATTCTTCTCCGCGAACAACCTGGTCGACCTCGCCAATGCGATGGTCGTTCCCGGCATCTTTGCGGTTGGCGCCTTCATGGTGCTGGTCGCTGGCGGAATCGATGTCTCATTTCCGGCGCTGGCGTCGCTTTCCGTCTACGCCACCACCCGCGTGCTCGTGGATGCGGGCTACACCGGGGGAGTTTGGTTGCCGTTCCTGATGGTCATTGTGGTCGGGGCAATCCTCGGGGCGTTCAACGGACTGTTCACCTCGAGGTTTGTGGTGCCTGTGCTCATCATCACCCTCGGAACCGCCAGCGTCTTCTCCGGAGTCATGCAGGGCGTGTTCAAGTCGGTTCAGATTCCGAACCTGCCGCAGGGGATGAGCGACTTCGGCCGCTCGACACTGTTCGTGGCGACGAACCCTGAGTCAGGGCTCACCTCGAACATGCCGGTTGCATTCCTCATCTTGGTTGCTGTCGTTGCTGTTGCCTTCGTCGTGATGAGGTACACCACCTTCGGCCGCGGCCTCTACGCGATTGGCGGCGACGAAAGTGCTGCTGCTCGCGCAGGTTTCAAAGTGCGCAAGATCAAGTTCTGGCTCTTCGTCATTGTGGGAATCATTGCCAGCCTCGCTGGACTGGTGCGCACGAGCATGATGGACCAAATGCATCCGACGAACCTGCTCGGTATGGAGCTCATGGTTATCGCCGCGGTCGTGCTCGGTGGTGCCTCCATTACGGGAGGAACCGGAACCCTGACCGGAACGATGCTGGGCACGCTGTTGATTGTGATCGTGCAAAACAGCATGATCTTGGTCGGCATCCCCACCTTCTGGCAGGGCTTCGCGCTCGGCACCCTGATCCTCGTCGGAACAGGTATTTCGGCCGTGCAACTCACCCGATCACGCAAACGCGCACCCGCGCTGGTTCAAGGATAGGGACGGCCATGTCTGCTCTAACGACTCTTACGCCTCTTCGGGATCGTCTCACTCGCGACCCCCACGTCACGCGCCTCGCCGTGATTCTCGTTCTGCTCTTGACGTTCTTCATGCTCGTCAAGACTAAGAACTTCTTTGGAATTGCCACGTGGCAGTCAATGGCTGTGCAGTTCCCCGAGTTTGGCCTCATGGCTCTCGGGGTGATGCTCACCATGATTATTGGAGGTATCGACCTCTCTGTGGTCGGCGTCGCCAATATGACAGCAATCGGCAGCGCGACCCTCATGATGTCGATTGCACCCACCGGCTCCGACAGTCCCCAGGGCTACCTCGCTGTTGTCGCGGCGATCGCGTTCTCGCTCATTGTGGGAGCGATAGCCGGCGCCTTCAACGGGTTCTTGATAGCCAAAGTGAAGATCCCCGCGATTCTGGTGACGCTCGGAACCTTTGAGCTCTTTACGGGTATCGCGGTCATCATCACGGGAGGAAAGCCCGCCAGTGGCCTTCCCGCCCAGTACGGCGAGATCATGGCGCAGCGCGTCTTCGGAATCATTCCGATGCCGCTCATCATCTTCATCCTCGCCACTGTCGTGATCGCTCTGATCATGTACAAGACCGCATTCGGCACCAAGCTCTACATGCTCGGCTCGAACGAAACAGCGGCGCAGTTCAGTGGGCTCAAGACCGACAACCTCATCATCCGCACCTATATGACCTCGGGCATTTACGCCGCGGCCGCCGGTCTCGTGATGCTGGCCAACTACAACTCGGCGAAGGCTGACTATGGCTCCACGTACACGCTGCTCGCAGTGCTCATCGTGGTGCTGGGCGGAGTGAACCCGAACGGTGGATCAGGTCGATTGTCGGGAGTGATCCTTGCGGTCGTTGTGCTGCAGGTTCTCTCATCGCTGCTCAACACCTTCCCGAATATCAGCAACTTCTACCGCCCGCTGATCTGGGGCGGAGTGCTGCTGCTCGTCATCGTGGTGAATCAATGGACTAAAAAGAACAGGCTCTCTCGTCTGTTCGGTGTGAAAGGAAACAAATCATGAAACTGACTAAAGACCGCCACGTTGTTGTAGGCGCTGACTTTGCTGGATTCCCTCTCAAAGAGGCCGTCAAGCGGCACCTTGAGGCGCGCGACTGGACTGTTACTGACCTGACCCCCACTCTCGACGACGCTCCGATGTACCAGCGAGCTGGGTTCATGCTCGGAGCCAAGCTTGCCGAGGGCGAGTTTGAAAAGGCTCTTGCGTTCTGTGGCACCGGAATGGGCATCCACGTTGCTGCGAGCAAGGTGCCTCACGTGCACGCCGCCGTCTGTGAAAGTGCGCCATCGGCGTTGCGTGCGGCCACGGCGAACAACTGCAACCTCATGGCGATGGGCGCGTTCTACATTGGCCCGCGCCTCGGAATGGCCATGGCGGATGCGTTCCTTGATAACAGCTTTGGTGACGGCTACGAGAACTGGGAAGGCTTCGGCGACTACCACATGATCGGCTACGAAGAGTGTGAAAACTTCGACTACCAGGCCTACAAAGACAACGGTTTTGAGATCGTCGACGAGCGCAACGTGGCCATGGGGCCAGAGCCTCGCGGCCTCGCTTACTAACTGATCGATAGCCAGAGGGAGACACATGGCGAAGGTATTGCTCGCAGGAGAGTCATGGTCGACGACGTCGATCCACACGAAGGGTTTTGACTCCTTTGTCACTTCCGCATATGCCGAGGGGGCAGATGATTTCATCGCTGCTCTGAAGTCAGCGGGTAACAGCGTTGAGTTCCAGCCCAACCACGTTGCGGCCGAACGATTCCCGACCACCGCTGAGGAGCTCAGCCAGTACGACGTTGTCGTGCTCAGCGACATCGGGGCTAATACGCTCTTGCTGCCCAACGGCGTCTTTGCCAAGGGCGAGCGGATTCCGCATCGCCTCGAAGTGTTGGCGCAGTGGGTGCGCGACGGAGGATCGCTCTTGATGGTTGGCGGCTACCTCAGCTTCCAAGGCATCGAAGCGAAAGCGAACTACCGCAACACTGCCTTGGCGAGCGTTCTGCCGGTCGAAATGGAGATTGGCGACGACCGCGAAGAGACTCCGCAGGGTGTCGAAGCCGTGTCCCTCGACAACCATTCTGCCACCGCCGGCCTGCCGACCTCGTGGCCCGCAGTGCTCGGTCATCATCGCTTGGTTGCCCGCGACGGTGCCCAGACCCTGGCGACTGTCGGGGCGTTCCCTCTTCTTGTCGTGGATGCCGAAGGTGCCGGCCGCGTTGCCGCTTTTGCAAGCGACATGGGCCCGCACTGGCTGCCGACCGAGTTCTTGGAATGGGACGGCTTTGCTCCCATGTGGAACCAGTTGATCTCGTGGCTCGCTCGCGAGACTGACTAAGCACAGGCAAGTAGGACTAAATGGTGGGCCACGTTGTTGCGCTCGACTTTGGCGCGACTAGCGGCCGTGTAATTCTGGGCGAGGTCGGCCCTGACCAGTTGCGCACGGCAACGCACGCGCGATTCACTAACCGTGCGGTGAGCGTGCGCGGCTGCCTGCATTGGGACGTTCTCTCCCTGTGGCAGGGCGCGCTCGACGGGCTCACTTCGGCGATCCGCGAAGTGCCCACGGTGTCGTCTGTCGCGACCGACACGTGGGGAGTCGATTACGGGCTGCTGCGCGACGGACAGCTTCTCGGCAATCCACGGCACTATCGCGATGAACGAACCGACGCCGCGGTCGAGCGCGTGCAATCGCTGAGCCCGCAGGCTAAGCAATATGCGGCAACCGGCATCCAGTTCATGCCGATCAACACGATCTACCAGCTTTCAGCCGACGCGGCAGAAAATCGGCTCGAGCTAGCTGACACCGTTCTCCTCATGCCCGACCTCTTTACCTACTGGCTGAGTGGGATCAGCATCGCCGAGACCACGATGGCCTCAACGACCGGACTGCTCGATGTGCACACTCGGCAGTGGAGCGACAGCCTGCTCGACGTCGCCGGAGTGCGGCGCGAACTGTTGCCCGAGCTCGTGATCCCGGGTACTCGCGTTGGCGAGCTGGACGCGGATGTCGTCGCCCAAGTGCGCGCAGAGTCACCCATCGAAGTGGTCGCCGTTGGCTCGCACGATACGGCGTCGGCGGTGACGGCGATTCCGATGCAACCGGAGACGGCAGCGTTTATTTCGTGCGGCACGTGGGGACTGGCTGGTGTCGAGTTGGAGAGCCCCGTTGTTACTGAGGCGACCCGTACCGGTGGATTCACCAACGAGGTCGGCGTCGATGGACGCATTCTTCTCATGCGCAATGTCATGGGGTTGTGGATTTTGAGTGAAGCAGTGCGCCAGTGGGAACGCGACGGCGAAGCGATCAGTTTGCCCGAACTTATTGAGGCAGCCGCCGCCGTCTCCGACGCGATGCCCGTAGTTGACGTCAACGATCCTCGATTCTTGGCGCCAGGCAATATGCCTCGACGAATCACTGAGTGGTGCACGGAGCGCGGCATCCGCGCACCGGGCAATCGCGCCGAGATGGCACGCTGCATTATTGAATCTCTCGCTCAAGCTTTCGCGGATGCCGTGCTCAGCGCTGGATTGCTCGGCGACGTCCCGGTAAAGACGATCCACATCGTTGGCGGCGGATCCCTCAACCGTTTGCTGTGTCAGCGCACCGCTGACCGCGCGGGAATCCTGGTTCTCGCGGGCCCAGTCGAGGCGACAGCGCTCGGAAGTGTCCTTGTTCAAGCGCGCGCGATGGGGCACATCTCGGGCAGTCTCGACTCGCTTCGCGATCTCGTGCGACGCACACATCATCCCGTCAGCTACACGCCTCGCTGACACCGCAACTCTCCCTGAATTCGTCTCACCCCTGAATTCGCCCAACATAAGGACTGAAAAGATGACCGCACGAATTGCTCCCGACCTCGTTAGCGCCGATCTCCTCGGACTCACCACCCGCCTCGGCCTACCCGAGCGCGACCTCGTGATTCTCGCTGAAGGCAACACGAGCGAATTGATCGCTGATGGCACGATTATCGTCAAGACGTCGGGTTCCTCGATGCAGAACGCAACGGCAGCAAACTTTGTCAGCGTCGAAATCGAACCTCTCCTCGAGGTGCTGCGTGATCCGAATGCCAGCCAAGACCGATTGACGGCCGAACTGGATGCCGGTGAGATCGACGGTCAGCGGGTGCGGGCCTCCATTGAGACCCTCATTCACGTGGCGGTGCGCGCGTATGCACCGGCGCGGTACGTGGCTCACACCCACCCGACCGCGGTCGTTTCGTTGCTCGCGAGCGTGCACGCTGAAACCTCGTTCGTCGATGCCGTTTACTCAGACGAGCTCATGGTCCTGGGGCGTAGTCTCTACATTCCGTATGCTCAGCCCGGTATCGAACTTGGCCAGCTGTTTTTGACACGACTCGGTGAGCACGTCGAACAGTATGGTGAAGTGCCGTCGTTGATTCTGCTGGGAAACCACGGCATCGTCGCGATCGCTGACTCGGCGGAGGGGGCTGAGGCGATTTCCCTGATGGCGGTCAAGAGCGCCCGGGTTCGTCTCGGTGCGTTGCAAGCCGGCGGAATCGCGAGTTTGAGTGCGGAAGTGACTGCCCACTATTTCGACCGCCCCGACTTCCGTGAGCGCCGTGCTGCTCTCACGGGCACCACCAAATAGTCGCTGAGGCGTTTGCCGCCGGGCCGCAGTTCCGCTAGTGTTGACCCTTGGTGTCTGCACTATAGGGTGCGACATCCGATCATGAGCCCTCCAACCGGCATTGTTTCTTCTGAAACAACCATCGGAGCGGGATTCACGAACACCTCACTCGATCAATGAAAGCAGCACTATTGTGACGCGTACATATTCGCCCAAGCCCGAAGACGTCAAGCGGGAATGGGTCATCATCGACGCCGCCGACATCGTTCTCGGCCGTCTTGCCAGCCACGCAGCCATCTTGCTTCGTGGAAAGCACAAGGCCACCTTTGCTCCTCACATGGACATGGGTGACTTCGTCATCATCATCAACGCTGAGAAGGTTGCCCTCACCGGCTCCAAGCTCGCGAAGAAGAAGGCTTACCGCCACTCCGGTTACCCGGGTGGGCTCACGGCCACCACGTACTCCGAGATGCTGGAGAAGCACCCCACTCGCGCCGTTGAAAAGGCCGTCCGTGGAATGCTCCCCAAGAATTCACTCGGTCGCGCTCAGCTGTCCAAGCTGAAGGTTTACGCGGGTACTGAGCACCCTCACGCTGCTCAGCAGCCGACTCCGTACACCCTCACCCAGGTCGCTCAGTAGCGCCCGCGCTTTACTAAGCAAAGATAAAAGGACTTATTACAGTGGCTAAGATCGAAGATTCAATCACCGAGGGTGCACCCGAGTCGTACACGACCGAGTCGGCAGCAGTTGAGGCGCCCACCGCGCCTCGCCCCGTTCTCACCGTTCCCGGCGCAGCCGTCGGACGTCGCAAGCAGGCAATCGCCCGCGTGCGTCTCGTTCCCGGTTCGGGCACCATTACGGTCAACGGCCGTGAGCTCGCCGAGTACTTCCCCAACAAGCTTCACCAGCAGCTCATCAACGACCCGTTCAAGGTTCTTGATCTGCTCGGCGGTTACGACGTAATCGCACGCATCACCGGTGGTGGCCCCTCGGGTCAGGCCGGCGCACTGCGTCTCGGTATCTCTCGTTCGCTCAACCAGATTGACGAAGAGAACAACCGTGCAATCCTCAAGAAGGCTGGCTTCCTTACCCGTGACGCTCGCGTCAAGGAGCGTAAGAAGGCTGGACTCAAGAAGGCTCGTAAGGCTCCGCAGTTCTCGAAGCGCTAACCCGCTTTCCCTGCTAGCGGCAACGCATGGCACGTCTTTTTGGTACAGATGGTGTTCGCGGTTTAGCGAACAGTGATCTTACTGTCGAGCTTGCACTCGGCCTGGCTCAGTCGGCAGCAGTCGTACTGGGTCAGGGTCGAGTTGCTGATGGCCGGCGCGCTTCTGGCCGCCGTCCCGTCGCAGTTGTTGCACGCGACCCCCGCGTATCCGGCGAATTCATATCCGCCGCAGTATCCGCGGGGCTCGCGAGCTCGGGCGTCGATGTTTTCGACGCCGGGGTAATTCCCACCCCGGCAGCTGCGTTTCTCGTTGCCGATTTCAAAGCCGACCTCGGAGTAATGATCTCCGCGTCGCACAATCCCGCCCCGGACAACGGAATTAAGTTCTTTGGTCAGGGCGGCACCAAACTTCCCGATGAGGTTGAAGACCGCATCGAAGCAGCCCTCGCCGCACCGAGCCTCGCTCCCACCGGTATTGAGGTTGGTCGCATCCGTCGTTTCGCCGATGCTGAAGACCGCTACGTCGTGCACCTCTTGTCGACGCTGCCGAACCAGCTCGACGGCATCCACGTCGTTCTTGACTGTGCTCACGGTGCAGCCGCTGGGGTCTCGCCCCAGGTTTTCACGGATGCCGGCGCCAAGGTCACCGTGATCGGTGCAGACCCCGACGGCATCAACATCAATGAGGGCGTTGGATCGACGCATCTCGACAACCTTGCCTCCGCAGTCCTCGCGCACGGTGCCGATGTCGGCATCGCCCACGACGGCGACGCTGACCGTTGCCTCGCTGTGGACAAAGAGGGCAACATCGTCGATGGCGACCAGATTATGGCAATCCTGGCTGTCTCGATGGCTGAACGTGGGGTGCTGAACGACCGCACGCTCGTCGCGACCGTGATGAGTAACCTCGGACTTCGTCGTGCCATGGCCGAGCACAATATCAAGATGCTCGAAACCAAGGTCGGTGACCGCTACGTGCTCGAAGCACTCGGCGAGCACGGTTTGTCCCTCGGCGGAGAACAATCGGGCCATGTCATCATGACCAAGTTTGCGACCACGGGCGACGGCATCCTCACCGGACTTCACCTCGTGGCCGAGATGGCTCGCACCGGCAAAACACTGGCGCAACTCGCTGCTGTCATGACGGTCTACCCGCAGGTTCTTGTGAACGTTCGCGGGGTTGACCACCACGCACTCGGTTCCAACACGGCCATCGCTGACGCGGTTGCTGCTGTGGAAGCTGAACTGGGCGACACCGGCCGAGTGCTCTTGCGGGCATCCGGCACTGAACCCATGATTCGTGTCATGGTCGAAGCCGAGCACCATGAGGTCGCTCAGCAGATGGCAGATCGCCTTGCCGCTGTTGTGCTTTCTGAACTCGGCAACTAACGAGTTTTCTCGCCGCATCGGCTGCGCTCGACAGTTCCTCGTGTGCCCGGCGAGGCCTCAATGCTCTACGTCTTGCGCAGCAGCACCTTCGACACCGCATGGTTCGCATCCTTGCGCAGAATGAGTGACGCCCGTGGTCGGGTGGGGCGAACATTCTGGATGAGGTTGGGTTCGTTGGTGCGCTTCCACACTTCTTGAGCGCGTGCCCGGGCTGCGCTCTCGCTGAGATCGGCAAAGCGGTGAAAGTAGGATCGCGGATTGCTGAACGCGCCGCGCTGGAGCCGCAGGAAGCGTTCCTCGTACCAGTGCGCAATGTCGCTCGTACGCGCATCCACGTAGATGGTGAAGTCGAAGAGGTCGCTGACGGCGAGGCTATTGCCGGGGCTTGGTGGTTGCAGCACGTTGAGGCCTTCGACGATGAGTACGTCGGGTTTGCGCACGGTCACTGCTGCATCCGGGATGATGTCGTAGGCCAGGTGGGAGTAGAACGGTGCGCGCACAACGGGTTCGCCGGCTTTGATTTTGCTGACGAAGCGGAGCAGCGCCCGACGGTCGTAACTTTCGGGGAACCCCTTGCGTTCAAGGATGCCGCGGCGTTCAAGCTCAGCGTTGGGGTGCAGAAAGCCGTCGGTGGTGAGAAGTTCGACGCGCGGGGTGCCTTCCCAACGGGAGAGCAGCTCGCGGAGCAGCCGGGCGATCGTGGACTTTCCCACGGCGACAGACCCAGCGACACCAATGACAAACGGCGTTCGTCCGGTGGATGCTCCCAAAAACTGGGTGGTCGCAGAGTGCAGCTGTTGGGCATTCTCTGCGTACAGGTTAAGGAGGCGGCTGAGGGGGAGATACACCTCAGCAACTTCGGTGAGGTCGAGTTCGTCGCCGAGTCCGCGCAGCTCAATGAGCTCCGCCTGGGTCAGGGGAACTTTCATTTTCGGGGCAAGTTCAGCCCAATCGCTCCGATCAATTTCAAGAAAGGGAGAGATGTGACCGTGTCCGGAGCCATTTTCATGCATCCCTAACATCCTATCTGCGCACGGATACCCAGCTTGGGGAACTAAACTCGTCTCCATGTGTGGAATCGTCGGTTACGTTGGTAACGAAAAAAGCCTTGAGGTTCTCCTCGGCGGTCTCAAGCGTCTTGAATACCGGGGTTACGACTCCGCCGGTGTCGCGATTATCGACGAGGCTGGAGTGCTCGGAACGCGCAAGCGTGCAGGCAAGCTGCAGATGCTCTTGGATGATCTTGAAGCCGACCCTTTGGGCAATGGCGCCACCGGAATCGGCCACACCCGCTGGGCAACCCACGGTGGCCCCACCGACGTGAATGCTCACCCGCACTTGAGCCGCGACTCTAAGCTCGCGCTGATCCACAACGGCATTATCGAGAACTTCTCTGAGTTGAAGAACGAGTTGCTCCTCGAGGGCGAAACGTTCATTAGCGAGACCGACACTGAGGTTGCAGCCCTTCTGATCGGGCGCGAGTACGACAAGACGGGTGACCTCACCGCTGCGATGCAGAGCGTCGTTTCGCGTCTTGAGGGCGCTTTTACTCTCCTCGCCGTACACCAGGACCAGCCACGTGTTGTTGTCGGCGCTCGCCGCAACTCTCCGCTCGTCATCGGTTTGGGCGACGGCGAGAACTTCTTGGGCTCTGACGTTGCGGCTTTCGTAGAGTTCACGCGTCGCGCGGTTGCGATTGGCCAAGACCAGATCGTTACGATCCGTCCCGACTCTGTAGATGTCATCGACTTCGACGGCAACCCGGTTGAGGTCGAGGAATTTGACATCGCGTGGGACGCCTCAGCATCCGAAAAGGGTGGCTGGTCGAGCTTCATGGCGAAGGAAATCAGCGAAGAGCCGGATGCCGTAGCTAACACCATTCTTGGTCGCGTTCAGGATGGGCTGGTCAAGCTCACTGAATTCGAGCCTCTCGGTGATGACGTGATTGCGAACATCGACCGCATCGTCATCATTGCGTGTGGAACCGCGGCGTACGCGGGAATGCTCGGCAAGTACGCCATCGAGGCGTGGGCGCGCGTTCCTGTCGATGTTGAACTCGCTCACGAGTTCCGCTACCGCAACCCAATTTTGACTGACCGCACGCTTGTGATCTCGATCAGCCAGTCCGGCGAAACGATGGACACGCTCATGGCGGTCAAGTTCGCGATGGAGTCCGGCGCGAAGGTCGTCTCGGTGTGCAACACGCACGGCGCAACGATTCCGCGTGAATCGCACGCTGTTGTGTACACGCACGCTGGTCCTGAGGTTGCTGTGGCATCCACGAAGGCTTTCGTCGCGCAGGCCACGGCGCTGTACTTGATTGGTCTGCACATTGCGGGCGTGCGCGGCACGCTCAGCGATGAGGAGATTCGCGAGAATGTCGCCGAGTTGCAGGCGATTCCCGACAAGATCTCCGAGGTTTTGGTCACGTCGCAGTCGATCAAGCAGCTGGCTCACTGGATGACAGACACCCAGTCAGTGCTCTTCCTCGGTCGCCACGTTGGCTACCCGATCGCCCTTGAAGGCGCGCTCAAGCTCAAGGAACTCGCGTACATTCACGCGGAGGGTTTTGCTGCTGGCGAGTTGAAGCACGGCCCGATCGCGCTCATTGAGCCTGGTCAGGTTGTCTTCGTGATCGTTCCGAGCCCCCGCGACCCGAACTCTTTGCACAAGAAGGTTGTCTCCAACATTCAGGAGATCCGTGCTCGAGGCGCCCGGGTTATTGCGATCGCCGAGAAGGGCGATGCCGCAGTGCTGCCGTTCGCCGATGAGGTTATTCCGATTCCGTTGGCTGGCTCGTTCTTTGAGCCGCTGCTTGCTGTCATTCCGTTGCACATCTTCGGCATGGAGCTTTCTGCTGCGAAGGGACTCGACGTCGATCAGCCTCGCAACCTCGCGAAGTCTGTCACCGTCGAATAGGTTTCACCGTGATTGTGGGGATCGGTGTGGATGTCGTTGATGTCGCCCGCTTCGAGCGAGCGTTGCAGCGCACACCGACCCTCACATCGCGTCTGTTCTCTGAGGGCGAACAACTCAAAGACGGTAAACCGCGACCCCTGCGCTCGCTAGCAGGGCGTTTTGCGGCGAAAGAAGCACTCATCAAAGCCCTCGGCGATTCGGCGGGAGTCACTTGGCACGACATGCGGGTGGTTTCTGACCAGCTCGGCAATCCTTCGCTCGAGCTCCACAATTCGACCAAAGCCATTGCCGAACGTCGCGGAATCACCTCGGTGCACCTGTCGATGAGTCACGACGCCGGAATCGCGATCGCCTATGTCATCGCGGAGGCACACCATGGCTGATCTTCGACTCGCCACTATCAACACGGCGGCCATCACCCACAACGTTGCGACCCTGCGGGCGCTCGTTGCGCCGGTGCAGGTGATGGCTGTCGTCAAAGCCAATGGCTACGGCCACGGTGCTATTGAGAGTGCCCGCGCGGCTCTCGCGGGAGGCGCCGACTGGCTCGGCGTTGCTGATCTGACCGAGGCCTTTGCCGTGCGCGGCGCCGGAATCGACGCTCCGCTGCTGGCGTGGTTACACCAGCCGGGGGCAGCGTTTGGCGAAGCGGTTCGCGCGAATATCGACCTCGGCGTGAGCAGCACCGAGCAGCTGCATGAGGTTGCCGCGACATCCGATACTGCGTTCGTGCATTTGAAAGTCGATACAGGCTTGCATCGCAATGGCGCCTTCCTCGAAGAGTGGCACCAGTTCTTCGAAGCGGCGGTTGTTCACGAGCTCGCGGGTCGCGTTCGCGTGCGGGGTCTGTGGAGTCACCTCGCCAACGCGGGTGCCGAGCACGACGCTGACCAGATTGAGCAGTTCTCGGCCGCGGTCGCCATGGCCGAGTCTGTAGGGCTCCGCCCCGAACTGCGCCACCTAGCAGCGTCAGAGGGCGCGATCAAACATCCTTCTGCTCGTTTTGATCTCGTTCGTGTCGGCATCAGCAGTTATGGGCTGTCACCCGCCGCCGATGTGGATGCTGCGGCACTCGGTCTCGTACCCGCCATGACCCTCAGCGCTCCTGTCGTGTCGGTGAAGCGCGTTACTGCCGGTTCTGGGGTTTCCTATGGCTACTCCTACCGGTGCGAGCAAGACACCACGCTCGCGCTCGTGCCGCTCGGCTACGGCGATGGGGTTCCCCGTCATGCCTCCAATCGCGGACCGGTTTCCATCAATGGCGTCGTCGGTCGAGTTGCGGGTCGTGTCGCGATGGATCAAATTGTTGTCGACATGGGCAACGCGAACGTCGCAGTCGGCGATCGGGCAGTCCTTTTCGGCGACCCAGCACAATCGGTGCCGACGGCGGATGACTGGGCGGCAGCCGCTGACACTATCAACTACGAAATCGTGACCCGCATCGGTTCCCGTGTAACCCGCAGGTATGAGTCGTGACCACACTGACAATCGCTTCTCCCGACCGCATGGCCGAGCTGGGTGCCGTCATCGCCGCGCAACTTGTGGCGGGCGATCTGGTGATGCTCAATGGCGAGCTCGGTGCCGGAAAGACCACGCTGACGCGCGCGATCGGGGAGACTCTCGGCATCCGCGGCACGGTCACGAGCCCCACTTTTGTGCTGGCGCGCACGCATCCGAGACTCGACGATTCGGGAGCAGAAGTTTCGCAGGCGGAGGCGCCACCGCTCGTGCACGTCGACGCATACCGTCTTGGTAGTGCCGTAGAGCTCGACGACCTCGACATCGACTTTGAGTCATCCATTGTGGTCGTCGAATGGGGCGCTGGCTTGCTCGATGGCGTGAGCGAAAGCTGGCTCACCGTCGACATCGTGCGCCCGGTGGGCGCCGGGGCGGCAGATGAGGACCCCGATTCAGACGGCGTCGACGCCTCCAGCGATCACGCCGACGATTTTGCTGACGAGGCGATCGAGCCGCGCACCGTCACCGTCACGGGAAGTGGCCCGAGATGGGCAGACATGGAGTGGCTCAATGCTGTTAGCGATTGATACCTCGGCGGGCACGAGCGTTGCGATCGTCGACGCTCAGGGCGTGGTGAGAGCGGAACACAATTCTTTGGATACTCGCAAGCACGCCGAAGTCATTGGCGACTTCATCCGCGGCTGCCTGACCGACGCTGAGTGCGCTGTAACCGACCTGACCGGTGTCGTGGCGGGAATGGGCCCCGGGCCCTTTACGGGCCTGCGCGTTGGTATTGTGGCGGCTCGAGCTTTTGCCTTTGGCGCTGGCCTTCCGTTGCTGCCTGTCGTGACGCATGACGCACTAGCGCTTGGGGAAACTGAACCGATCGTCGTGGCCACCGATGCCCGTCGCAAGGAACTGTACTGGTCAACGTACGAGGGATCGGATGCCGCGGGGTTGCCCGTGCGCGTTGCTGGCCCGGCGCTCGCTCCCGCCGCCGAGCTCGCCGCTAGCGTCCCGAGTTTCGAACACTTTCAACTGAGGGATTCGCAACCCGTGCACGCCTCGAACTTGGCACGGCTCGCATTCCTGCTGCGCGAACACCACCGTCCTTTTGCCGGCGAAGAGGCGCTCTACTTGCGTTCGCCAGACGTCACACTCTCCGCCGGACCGAAACGAGTAACCGCATGAGCTGGCAATTGCGCCGCGCGACCGAGAACGACCTCGACGCCATCATGGCGATTGAGACCAGCGAGTTCGCGAACGATGCCTGGTCGAGTGACATGATGC
This sequence comes from Salinibacterium sp. SWN167, assembly GCF_015864665.1. Taxonomy (GTDB): domain Bacteria; phylum Actinomycetota; class Actinomycetes; order Actinomycetales; family Microbacteriaceae; genus Rhodoglobus. The sequence continues at coordinate 836,518 of NZ_JADYWU010000001.1, forward strand.
GTGCGGAGATTCGCGACAACCACGGGTACTACGTGATCGCGCATCCCGTGGGGGAGCCCGCGGTGGTCACGGCCTATGCGGGATTGCGTTCGCCGTTCCGGTCGCCACAGGCTGACATTCAGACGATTGCTGTTTCTCCGGATGCGCGGCGTCAGGGAATCGGTCGTGCGCTGATGCACGCGCTGATGGTGGAAGCGCGCGATCGCGGGGCGAGCGAGCTCTTTCTTGAGGTGCGCGACGATAATCCCTCTGCGCAGCGACTGTATGACTCGCTCGGCTTCGAGCGCATTGCGGTGCGACCGAACTATTACCAACCGGATGGGGTTGATGCCATCGTGATGCGACTCACTATTCCTGAGCCCAAACTTTCTCCCGCGGTGGGTGCCTGATGTCGAATCCGGCTCCGAATCCAGCTTCAGCGGTAGCAAGCTCTGCTCTCTCGGGTCAGCTTCCCGCCAACACCACAAATCCACTCGTGCTTGGCATCGAGACGAGCTGTGACGAGACCGGAATCGGTATCGTGCGCGGCAATCAATTGTTGGCCAATGTGATCTCGTCGTCGATGGATGAGCACGCTCGCTACGGGGGCGTGGTTCCCGAAGTTGCGGCTCGCGCGCACCTCGAGGCGATGCAACCAGCGCTCGAGCAGGCGCTCGCCGAAGCCGGCGTTGAACTGTCCGAGCTGGACGCGATCGCGGTCACGAGCGGCCCGGGGCTTGCAGGCGCTCTCATGGTTGGAGTTGCGGCTGCCAAGGCGCTTTCGGTAGCCACGGGCAAGCCCTTGTATGCGGTGAATCACTTGGTTGGTCACGTCGGCGCCGATGTCTTGCGCGATGATGGAACTGAGATTGAGCTTCCGACGATTGCTCTGCTGGTATCTGGTGGTCACACCTCTCTGCTGCTGGTGCGGGATCTCGTTTCTGATGTTGAGCTCCTCGGCGAGACGATTGATGACGCTGCGGGCGAGGCATTCGACAAGGTCGCGCGCTTGCTCGGATTGCCCTATCCCGGTGGACCCCAGATCGATCGAGTTGCTATCGGCGGCAATCCAAAGGCGATCCGTTTTCCGCGCGGACTCACCCATACCAAAGATGTTGATCGTCACCGTTACGACTTCTCGTTCTCGGGTCTCAAAACCTCGGTCGCTCGTTGGGTTGAGCGCGAGCAGGACGCAGGCACCGACTTTTCGATTGCGGATGTCGCAGCAAGTTTCCGCGAGGCCGTCGTTGATGTACTCCTCACCAAGGCTGTCGCGGCCTGCGTTGATCGCGAGGTGCCGCGCCTGTTACTCGGGGGTGGTGTCGTGGCGAATTACCGCGTTCGTGAGCTAGCCGCCGCGCGGTGTGCGGAGGCGGGGATCGAGCTGCGGATTCCTCCGTTGTCGCTGTGTACCGATAATGGGGCGATGATTGCAGCACTGGGCGCCCAATTAATTATGGCAGGCAAAGAGCCCTCAACTTTGGGCTTCAGCGCTGACTCCACGCTCCCCGTAACGCAGATTCAGGCGTGATGGCGAAGTAAAATCTGGGTTACTCGCGTTGACAGGGTTCTTTCAGGCTGAGAATATAGGTGCGCCGCAATTGGCCCATGAACTAAGGAGCATTTCGCCATGTCAGAACCCACCCCCTACGCTGCAGCACCTGCAGGCGCAGCGCCCGCGAAGTGGAATGTTCTCTCGATCATCTCCCTCGTGACATCGGTCTTCGGTCTCAGCCTCGTCGGCATCATCCTCGGGCACATTAGCCTGAGCCAGATCAAGAAGACCGGTGAGCAGGGTAACGTTCTCGCCATCATCGGCCTCATCCTCGGATACCTCGGCTTCGTTGTCTTCCTCTTCCTCGCCATCGGCTTCGTCATCGCCCTCGGCGCCGCAGGAACTTCGTACTAAGCAGCAACGCACGAAAAGGGCCCGCACGCGAGTGCGGGCCCTTTTCTGTGGGGAGAGTCTTGCTAAAGTGTGCCCATGGCTACCAACAACTCAGACGACTCAATTCCGTCGATCTCAACGCCCGGCGCGTCCTCAACTTCTGACGAGACCCTGGCGAAAGCCACCCCCTCGGCCAAGAAGCCCGCAGCGAAGAAGTCGCCTGCCTCTAAGGCGACCGCTGCTAAGTCCACTGCTGCATCCAAATCGACTTCCGCGGCCAAGGTAACCGCCGCGCCTAAGGTCACTGCGGCGCCGAAGGTCAGCGCTGCTAAGAGCACGACTGCCAAGCCAGCAACGGCGAAAGCAACGGCGACAAAGGCGACCGCAGCAAAGTCGACAACGGCTAAAGCTGCAACCACCAAGGCTGCGGCGACCAAGGCTGCCGCTGCTCAGACAGCAGCGGTTAAGGCAGCCAACGCAAATGACTCAGCGACACCAGCCACACCATCTGCTGCAACGCCTGCCACCACTACTGCCACATCCGCGGCGGCAGTGACGGCTGGCAGCGCAGCAGCGAGCGTGCCGCCCGTCCCGCCAGCGCCGAAGCCCGCCGGGGCATCAACGGCTGCATCGAGTGCTCCCGTAGCTCCGGCTGTTCCTCCCGCAGCACCAGCCGCTTCTGCGGCGCCTACGGCTGGTGACCCTTACGCGGCTCCGAGTGGAACTCCGGTTCCCGGCTATGCAGACACGACTACTCCTGGGCAGGCTTCGTTCACCCCCGTTCCGGCTGGCCCCCCTCAGGGGCTTTCCATCGCCTCGATGGTCACCGGAATCGCTGGATTGTTGTTTTCCTTCATCTTCATGGGATTCTTGCCTGCGCTGGCCGCGGTTGTTCTCGGCCACCTTGCCCAGAAGAAGCAGAAGTATGCCCGCCCGTTCTGGCTCACCGGTCTCATCACGGGTTACGTTGGAATCGGCCTCAGCCTGATCGTCGGCATCTTTATTGCGATTGCCTTCTTGCTGCCGTTCATCTTCGTTGGTGGAAACGGCTATGGCTACGGCTACTAAGTCTTAACACGTGCCGATTTTCCCGCCTCACTAGTGAGGCGGGAATTTCAGTATTAGGCCGCAGTTGGTGTCACTCGTTGAGCAAGCAGTGCGCGGCGTTTGCCAGCAACGCGCGTCAGAATCAGTGTCGCGCTGTTTTCGCCCTTGAGCGAGAGTGACGTTCTAAAAGTCGCGGGGTCGATGTCGACCCCGCGCTTTTTGATTTCCAACGTGCCGATCTTTCGCGCCGCCAATTCTTTTTTGAGCGAACGCTTGTCGAGAGTGAAGTCCTCGACGATCTCGAAGCAGCTTGCGAACGGGCTCGCGACAGCAGCATCCGCACTGAAGTAAGCGATGGAGGTGTCGAGCATTCGCCCGTTCAGTTGTCGTGCAAGATCCCCGATGAGGCGGGCACGGATGACGGCGCCATCGGGTTCGTAGAGAAACTGTCCGAGTTCTCCAGCGGGTTCGTCTTCGCTGTCGGCGGCTGCCGTGAGTTCAGCAGTGCCATGGTCTCCGATCACGAGGGCTGCGCGCCGAATGCCGGGGCGGGCGACAGCCCCGAACCACAGTCCTAGCTCGACAACTTCGCGTCCAACAGAGATCCACTGGGCTTCGGCGGTGTCAGGGATGAGGTCGCGGTCAATTCCGGGGCCGAGTTTGATGCCCGTTGGATAGCGCTCAGCGAGACCGAACGCAAAGTCGAGGGAGGGCGTCCAGTCGGCGGGGTTAGTGAGACGCACCCGGGCGTCGCGGCGGGCGGGGTCGAGGTAGATACCGTCAATGCCAGCGAGGTCAGTAGTTTCGGCATCGCCGTGAACGACTTGGGCATTGCTCCACGGCGCGAGGTTGAAGCTGGCAATAGCGGCGGTGGTTTCGTCACGCTCAACGGCGGTGACGTTGATCTCGAGGGCGGCGATGGCGAGAGCATCCGCTCCAATGCCACAGCCGAGGTCGGCTACCCACTTCACTCCGGCCTTCGAGAACCGGCCGGCGTGCTGGGCAGCGACGGAAAGGCGAGTTGCTTGTTCGAGGCCGGCCTCGGTGAAGAGCATCCGGTCGGCAAACGGGCCAAACTTGCTGGCGGCTTTCGCGCGAAGTTTGGATTGGCTGAGCACGGCAGCAACCAAGCCGGGGGTGTGGCCGGCCTTGCGAAGCTCGGCGACGGTGCGCACGATTTCGTCACTCGAGTGCCAGGTCGGCAGCGAGTCCAAGAGGCGAAGGCCCTCGGCTGAAAGTAGCTCGCGCAATTCGCTCTGATTCATTCTCTAACCGTATCCGCATCCGTATTGGCACTCACGTTGATCGAGTGCCAACCAAGCCGTATAGTTGATCTGGCACTCCTGTACGGAGTGTGCCAGCCCAAGCACTTTTAGAAAGAGGTCAAACGTGTCGGTGTCCATTAAGCCGCTCGAGGATCGCATTGTTATCAAGCAGGTCGATGCAGAACAGACCACCGCGTCTGGGCTCGTCATTCCTGACACTGCGAAAGAGAAGCCCCAAGAGGGTGAAGTAGTCGCTGTAGGTCCCGGTCGTATCGACGACAACGGAAACCGCGTGCCGCTCGACATCGCAGTTGGTGACAAGGTCATCTACTCCAAGTACGGCGGAACCGAGGTGAAGTACGGCGGAGAAGACCTTCTCGTACTTTCGGCTCGCGACGTTCTCGCTGTCATCGTTCGCTAAGTAGTCTCTCGCTCACGCGATACTAACTTTCTCGTCTCCCGTTCGCGGTGAGGCGTCTCGAAAGCCCAGGGCCTCGGCTCTGGGCTTTCGCCGTTCCCGGTGGCATGTGCGGGCAGCATCCGACCCTAGGATTTAGTAGTGACCTCCACTTCTTCGGCGACTGATCGCGTCTCGCCCAGCGGCCTCGGCTTTGCTGTGTCTGCCTACGTTTTGTGGGGCGCGATGCCGATCGTGTTTTTCTCGCTCAAAGAGTCGGGTGCGATCGAGATTGTCGCGTGGAGAATCGTGTTGTCTCTGGTGTTTTGCGCGGCGCTTCTGGTGGTTACGCGGGGATACGCACGGGTCATGGCGATCGTCCGCGATCGTCGCACCTTCTGGATGTTGGGCTTGGGCGGCGCCTTTGTTGTCGTCAACTGGCTCATTTATGTTTACGCGAGCCTGAACGGCCACATCGTTGAGGCTGCTCTCGGGTATTTCACGAACCCGATCGTCACGGTGCTCCTCGGGGTGCTCGTTCTGCGCGAGCGCCTTCGCCCGCTGCAATGGGTCGCCCTGGCAATTAGTGCGCTCGCCGTTCTCGTCTTGGCCATCGGCTACGGCAGCTTTCCGTGGATCGCGTTGGGCCTCGCGTTCAGTTTTGGCCTTTACGGTCTCGTGAAGAAAAGCGTGGGGCCTAAGGCGGATGCCGTGGGCGGCCTCGCCGTCGAGACAGCATTTTTGACGCCGGTTGCGATTGTTGTTCTGCTCGTGCTTGCGGCCAACGGGCAGCTCGCAGCGGGCACGGCGGGACCGGGACACCTCACTTTGACGCTCTTTTTGGGTGCCATCACCGCGATCCCGTTGATTCTGTTTGCTGCTGCAGCGCGGCGATTGCCGCTCACCTATATGGGCTTGGCCCAGTACTTGGCACCAATCCTTCAACTCATTGTTGGTGTCTTTGTGTTCCACGAGGCGATGCCGCCGGAGCGCTGGTTGGGCTTCGCGATCGTCTGGATTGCGCTCGCTATTTTGACCTACGATCTCTTCCGCCACTCTTCGCGCACGCGGCTTGGTTCGGCGGCTGAAGCACCGGGCGCACCGTAGTATTCCGTTGAAGGTGCCTGATCGCCCGAGGTCAGCGCGCTGAGAGAGGTTAGGCAATGACGAGGATTCGAGCGACTCGACGTGTGGCTGTGGCGGTAACGATCGCGGTGGCTCTCGCTGCGTGCAGTACTCCTACACCGACCCCCGCTCCGATTGTGGCGTCGACGCCCACGGTCGTTCCCACTTCCGTAGCCACGCCGAGCGGTGATGGTGTTCTTCGTATCGGCACGATTTTTCCGACGAGTGGCACGTTTTCGTTTCTGGCTGCAGCGCAGAAAGCTGGTGTAGCCGCCGCGGTCAAGGAAATTAATGCTGCTGGCGGAGTGAACGGTGAGCCGGTCGAGATCGTCGCGGTCGATTCGGGCGAGGCTAAGAACACGAAGCTTGAGTCGAACTTCAAGACCTTGGTCTCTAAGGATGTCGATGTTGTGATCGGCCCGTCATCGTCGGTGCTGGCGCAGCGAGCAATCCCGTTGGCCATAGACGCGAAGATCCCGCTCATCTCGCCCGCCGCAACGCTGTCGAGTCTCGACGACGTTTTTGATGACGGCTACTTCTTCCGCACCATCCCGGCCTACGACCAGCAGGGCTATGCGCTCGCTGAAACTTTGGCTGGTGGCGACACAACGCAGAGAATCGCTTTTGTCTATGTCGACGATGAGGAGGGCGTAGCGCTGCACGACACGTTCGTCGAAGCGCTCGCCGAGTATGACACCGAACTCGTCGCGGATGAGGTCTTCACGAGTTCAACTACGAAGTTCGACACGATCACCGCCAGCGTGAAGAAGGCAGAACCCGACATCGTGGTGATCGGGTCGACCTATGAAGCTGAGAAGGCAACGAAGGCCGCCATCGAGAAGATCGTCGCGGCCGGATATAAGGGATCGGAGCTCTGGCTCACCTCGCTGAACACGGGCGACTATTCGCAAGCGTTCAAAAACGGCACGCTCAAGGGTATTCGGGGAGTTATTGAGGGAGCGCAGCCGTCAAAGACTTTTATCGCCACTCTTAAGGACACCAACTCGAAGCTGACGACTTACCGCTACGGGGCAGAAGCCTACGACGCCACGATGCTGGCGGCGCTCGCTGCAATCGTGGCGGGGGACGATGCAGGTGAGGCCATCGCCGGTTCGCTTTACGATGTCTCGAAAAGCGGTGTGAAGTGTCTGAGTTTTGAGGAATGCCTCGAAGTGCTCAAGACCACGAACGACATCGACTACGACGGTGTTTCTGGCCCTGTGAACTTCACTCCCGGTGGCAACGTAGAGCCCGCATTCTGGGGTTATTACACCTACGACGGTGAAAATAAGTTCGTCTATAAGAGTGGCTCAATCGTCGGCTAGTTCGAGTGCCGCCCGGATTGGGGGCGAGATTCTGACCCTAAATGGCCCGCGCTGAGTTCTCCTTTTCAGCATTGGCCAGTACCGTAACAATGCCGCTCTCTGTTGTGGGTGGTAGATAGGAGCGACTGTGATGACATCCATGCCCTATGGATCACGCGTGTCGCTGCGAGCCCGACGCGGGTTCACGGCAGTTGCAGGCGTGCTCGTTGCGGCCCTCATGCTGAGCGCATGCTCGGTTGAGGAGCCCGTTGAGGAGACCCTTACCCCCAAAGATTTGACTCTCACCGTCGGAGCCTTGGTGCCCGAGTCGGGAGCGCTCGACAAGTTCGGTCCGGCAGTGTCTGCTGCGATCGCATTGGCTGCTCAAGATGTGAATGACGCCAATGCCAAGCTCACGGTGAACGTGGAGTCGGCCGATTCCGGCGACTCCACGGGAACGACCGCCGAGGATGCCGTCACGGAGTTGCTCGCTGCTCGTGCAACGGTGATTATCGGCGGACTCTCCAACGGTATTTCCAAGAAAGTGATCGACACGATCACCGAAGCGGGCGTTGTCGAGATCTCGCCTGCGAACGATTCTCCTGACTTCTCTAACTACGGTGACAACAACCTGTACTGGCGCACCTCGCCGTCTTGTGCGCTCGAAGGCACCGCACTGGGCAATGAGATGGCAGAGCGTATTGGTGAGGGATCAATCGCGATCCTCTCCGAAGACACGCTGTGTGAACCGCTTCTTCCGCGTGCTCTCAGCGAAGCGTTCTTGCGCGGTGGAGGCGAATTGCTTTCTCAAGAGATGATCGATGAAAGCGCGACTGATCTCGATGAGAAGATCGAGCGAGCAATCGCTGCAGAGCCGGATGCCGTGGCGATCGTGGGCTCGAAGCGGGCCGAGAAGATTGCTAAGGCGTTCATCGCTGCCGGTTACTCAGGCGACCAACTCTTCTTCACCGGATTGTCGCTTGGCGAGCGTGACTCGGGATTTGCGGATGGCAGCCTCACGGGCTCGATCGTGACGCATCCCGGTCTTGATATCTCGACGATTTCGGGCTTCACGGATCGACTGTTGGAGATCAACCCCAGCCTCAAAGACTTTAGCTATGCCGCTGAGAGTTACGACGCCGTGATTCTTGCGAGCCTGGCCGCGTTGGCCTCGCAAAAGATTTCGGGCGAAGCGATCTCGAGCAAACTGCAAGAAGTCTCCGGCGGCAGCGGTGACGGCGAAGTCGCGACAACGTTTGCGGATGCGGCGAAGATTGTGCTCGATGGTCGCACCGTAGATTACGACGGTGTTTCAGGCCCGATAACCCTCAATGACAATGGTGATCCACAGGGCGCCATCATTGGGATTTACCAGTACGGTAGCGACAACGTGTACACCCGGATTAAGTAAGAAACACCCGTGTTTCCCAAAGTCTACGAATGGTAACGATTCCCAAGAGCGTTACAAGGCTGTAGTACAGACGTATTGTGCGGATGTGCCGGGTGGGCATAGCTTGACAGTGTGGTGACACGGTAGTGCCACATTTGATTCCTGAACACATTCGAAACGCAAGGAGCAACATGAGCGTATTCGCGAAGGCTACGGCCTCCCCATCACGGTCCAAGCGGACCCTGTTGAGCGGTCTCGCAATCGTCGGTGCAAGCGCACTGGTTTTGGCCGGCTGTGCAACTGACGGTGGAGAAACCTCCACTGGATCCGAGGGTGGCGAACTGTCCCTCAAGCTTGGAACGGCACTGCCCGTAACCGGTAACCTCGCATTCCTCGGCCCGCCCGAGATCGCGGGAACCGAGTATGCAGCGTCGCAGGTCAACGAAGCCGATGCTGGCATCCAGATCGACCTTATTCAGGGCGACTCCGGTGACACCGACAACAAGGCATACGAGACTGAAATCCCTCGCCTGCTCGGTGAAGACGTTTCCGCAATTCTTGGTGCAGCATCCTCGGGTGTTTCACTTCAGTTCATTGACCAGGTTGTTGGCGCTGGAGTAATCCAGTTCTCGCCGGCAAACACCTCGGCCGCATTCTCGACGTACGACGACAAGGGCTTGTACTTCCGTACCGCTCCTTCCGACGTACTTCAGGGTGAGGTTCTCGGTAACCTGATCGCTGCCGATGGTCACGAGACCCTTGGCATGATCGTTCTCAATGACTCCTACGGAACCGGTCTTGCCGGCTACACGCAGGAAGCATTCGAAGCCGCCGGTGGCGAGGTAGTTTCACAGCCCACCTACAACACCGGTGACACCACGTTCGATGCTCAGATCTCTGAAGTTCTTGCTTCTGACCCTGACGCCATCGCACTGATCACGTTCGAAGAAGTTTCGACCATGCTTCCGAGCATCGTCAGCAGCTTCCCGGCCGAGAACCTCTACTTCGTAGACGGTAACCTCGCCAACTTCGGTGACGAGTTTGCTGCTGGAACCCTCGAGGGCGCCAAGGGAACTCTTCCCGGCCTGAGCGTCGACACGATTGCTGACTTCACGTCGGCCGTCAACGACTTCTGGGTCGAATCCGGACAGCCTGAGCTCGAAGAGTTCAGCTATGCAGCAGAGTCCTACGACTCGGTAATCCTTCTTGCTCTCGCATCGCTCGCAGCCGGTTCCACCGACTCCGCAGCAATCGCTGAGAAGCTTCAGGAAGTATCGGGTGGTTCGGGCAACGGCGAGAAGTGCACCACTTTCGCTGACTGTGCAGAAATCATCAACGGTGGCGGCGTAGCTGACTACGACGGCATCTCTGGTCCGATCACCTTCGATGAGCTCGGTGACCCCACCGAAGCTCAGGTTGGTATCTACCAGTACGGTGAAGACAACACCTACAGCGCTTACTAAGCCTCACTGAGACTTAGCTTTCGCTAAGAGAAGGCCTCAACCCTCACGGGTTGGGGCCTTTTTGCGTGCGGGGGACTGCGGTGGCGCGTAATGGGTTTTCGCTGTGGACCGGGTGTGCCCTTCTGAAGCGTGTTCACGAAGTCGGGTGCAGCGTTGCCCCACGGATGCGTCGTTGAGCCGTGGGGCGGTGCTGAAAGCGTTTCACGGCCATCACTGCACTCGAGTCAAACGTGAAACTGCATCAGGTCGCCCTGTAAGCGCCTTACTTCGTCCCGGCGCATTCGTGGATGGTTCGGTACGAAACGACCGCTCAGGACGTCTCTGAGCGCTGCGGGCGCTGTGGTGGGGGAGCAGGACGCCGCTGTGTGGCCCCGATTGAGCCCCACGGCCGCTCCCGGAGCACCAAAAAGGCCCCACCCGGACGAATCCGGATGGGGCCTTGTGAGAAGCGTATTGGCTAGGTGCCGAGGGTTCCAAGGTAGAGCCCGATGACCTTGGGGTCATTAAGGAGCTCACGTCCGGTGCCTTCGTACGCATCGTGACCCTGGTCGAGAACGTAACCGCGGTCACAGATCTGCAGACAACGACGTGCATTCTGCTCCACCATGATCGTGGTCACGCCGGCCTTGTTGATCTCCGAGACGCGGATGAACGCCTCATCCTGCTTCACCGGTGAGAGTCCAGCAGACGGCTCGTCGAGAAGGAGAACGTGCGGATCCATCATGAGTGCGCGAGACATGGCGACCATTTGGCGTTCTCCACCCGAGAGTGAACCCGCGCGCTGCTTGAGGCGCGACTTCAACTCGGCGAAAATGCCAGTCACAAATTCGAGACGCTCATCGTAGATCTTGGGGTTTTGGTACAGCCCCATCTGAAGGTTCTCTTCGATCGTCAGGCTCGGGAACACGTTGTTGTTTTGCGGAACAAAACCGACTCCACGGGCGACAAGCTTGTTGGCTTTGAGGCCGGTGATGTCATCGCCGTTGAGGCTAATCGATCCGCCGCGCACCTGCACCTGACCGAAAATGGCCTTCAGTAGGGTCGACTTGCCGGCACCATTCGGACCAATAATTCCGATCAGTTCACCCGGGTTAGCGACCAAATTGCAGTCGTTGAGGATGTCGACGCCGGGCAGGTACCCTGCGGTCAGGCCCTTGACGTGGACAACCGCATTCTCGGTAGGGATTGCGTTCACTTGCCGGTCTCCTTGCGGTTAGCGATGTTTTCGTCGAGGTGTTTGACCTCCGCGGCAAGTTCGATCGCTTCAGTGTTGAGTTCGCCTTCGATGCGGCCCGTAACGATTCCCAGGTCGACATCTTGATGCGAACCGAGGTATGCATCGATGACGGCTTGGTTCTTCATGACCTCATCCGGGGGACCTTCAGCAACGACCTGACCTTCAGCCATCACGATTACCCAGTCGGCGATGTGACGCACCATGTGCATGTCGTGCTCCACGAAGAGCACGGTCATGCCCTCTTCCTTCAGGTCGAGGATGTGGTCGAGCAGCGACTGAGTCAACGCGGGGTTGACACCGGCCATGGGCTCATCCAGCATCACCAGCGTCGGCTGGCTCATGAGGGCGCGAGCCATCTCGAGCAGCTTGCGCTGTCCACCGGAAAGGCTGGCGGCGAAGTCAGAGGACTTGGTGTCGAGCTTGAACTTCTTGAGCAGAACGATTGCGCGCTCTTCGATCTCGGCTTCTTGCTTGCGCCAGAGGCTGGGGATCATGGCGCGGAAAATGTTCTCCCCGATCTGATCCTTGGCACCGAGTTTCATGTTCTCAAGAACCGTCAAGAGCCCGAGGGCCTTCGTCAGCTGGAACGTGCGCACCTGGCCGAGGCCGGCCACTTTGTGCGCGCCCATTCCGGCGAGCGGGTGCCCATCGAAAGTCCACTTGCCTTCATCAGGCTTGTCGAAGCCGGTCAGAAGGTTGAACAGCGTCGTCTTACCGGCACCGTTCGGGCCAATCAATGCGGTAATCGCATTGCGGGGGATCTCGACGTGGTCGACGTTCACCGCAGTGAGGCCACCGAATGTTCGACGAATTCCGTCAGCGATGATGATCGGGTCAACCTTGGCAACACCAGGAACGATGTCGCCCTTGTGGAGTCCGGTTGTCTTTGCTCGCTGCACCGGCGCAGCCGATGCGTCATTACTTGACAAAGGTCAGCTCCTTCTTGTTGCCGAGGATGCCCTGCGGTCGATAGATCACGAGCAACATCAGTGCCACACCCACAAGGATGAAACGCACCGTCTGCGACTGCGTCGTGGTCATGAACGGCAAGAGGCCGACGTTGACCATGGCGGGAAGCAGGTTGCTCAGGAGGGTTTGCACACCCCAGAAGATCACCGAACCGATAATCGGTCCGAAGATCGTTGCAGCTCCACCGAGCAGCAACGCGGTATAGACGAAGAACGTGAGCGACGTGACGTACACACCGGGGTTCACCGAGGCCGGGAGGGCGTAAATGATTCCACCCATGGCGCCGAAGACACCACCGAGCATGAGCGACTGCAACTTGTAGGAGAACACGTTCTTGCCGAGGGCGCGCACGGCATCCTCGTCTTCACGGATTCCCTTGATCACTCGGCCCCACGGGCTGCGCATGACAGCCCAGAGGATGAAGGCAGCAAGTGCCAGAATTGTGATTCCGAAGATACGAACCCACCAACCGTTGGCGTTGTACTCCCACGGGCCGAAGCCGTAGGTGCCATCGGGAATCGGGTTGAACGCACGGAAGCTCTCGTGGTATCCGCTCAGTCCATCGGCAGAACCGGTGTACTTGTCGAATGTCGTGGTCAGGAACAGCAGACGCACAACCTCGGCGGCCGCAATGGTCACGATGGCGAGATAGTCACCGCGCAGTCGCAGGGTAGGGATACCGAGGATCAGGGCGAAGACAAGCGAGCCACCGACACCGACGAGCATGCCGCCCCACCACGGAAAACCGAAGGTGAGGATCGAGATTGCGTAGCCATAGGCGCCGATCGCCATGAAGGCGGCCATACCCATGTTGAGCAAACCGGTGAATCCGAAGTGCATGGCGAGACCGAGCGCCGCAAGGGCATACCCGATCGTTGCCGGTGCAATCAGTGATGACCCGGTGTTGGAGAGAATTTGCAGAATATCCATGAGCGGCCCCTAACCTATTCTCTCTTTGCGACCCAAGATGCCTTGTGGTCTGAACAACAAGACGATGATGAGCACGCCGAGCGCACCCACGTACTTCAGGTCTGATGGGATGAAGAGGCTAGACGTCTCAACAAGAACGCCGACGATGATCGAGCCGACGAGCGCACCGAATGCTGTTCCGAGTCCACCCAGGGTGACTGCGGCAAACACGAGCAGCAAGATCTGCGCTCCCATGTCCCAACGGATGCCCGGGCGGAAGTAGGCCCAGAGAACACCGGCAAGACCGGCCATGGCGGCAGCGAGGATCCAAACCACACGGACGACTTGGTCGACGTCGATTCCCGATGCCGCTGCCAGAGACGGGTTGTCAGAGACGGCGCGAGTTGCCTTACCGATCTTGGTCTTGACGAGCCACCACGCGAAGATCACGATCACGACGATGCTGATGACCATGCTGATCATGTTGGTTTGGCTGAGCGATACCGATCCGAAGAGCGGGATATCGGGGGAGTCGGAGCCGGGTAGTTGCTCGGTTCCTCCTCCACGGAAGTACTGGAACGTATAGCGAAGTGCCAGCGACAGACCGATTGACACGATCATGAGCTGAACGATACCGACGCCCTTCTTGCGCAGCGGTTTCCAGAGCGCGGCATCGAGTGACCACCCGAAGCCGGCACTGAGGAGTACGGCGAGCGGTATCGCAATCCAGACAGGCCAACCGAGGTCGACCGACACAATGAGCGCCATCACCGCACCGAAGGTCACCATTTCTGCGTGCGCAAAGTTGGAGAGCCCGGTGGTTCCGTAAACGAGCGAGATGCCGATGGCAGCGAGGCCGAGCATCAGTCCGAAGTTCACGCCATTGACGATTCGTTCAACGAATTGATCGAAGAAGCTCGTGACGTTGCGTTCACCGCGGCCGATAAAGAAGTTCATGACGGTCGAGCCACTCGGGCCGATCATCGCCTCTTTAACGTTAGGGGTGTCGTCGTCGCCGACCTCGTCGATTACCGCAATGCCCTCGGGCAGCGTTTCTTCGTTGAGGGTGACAGTGAATTCGTCACCGTCGGGAACTCCGACTTTCCAACGACCATCAGCATCCGTGGCTACTTCAACCTCGTAGCCGCCGCCAGAGATGGTGAGAAGTACACCCTCTAGTGCCACGCTTTCGAGCTTGACGTTACCGATGATGCTGTTGTCGTATTCGTCGACGTTTACCTCGTCGGCCATTGCAGGCATGGCCATCAGAGAGAAGGCGGCAGAAAGTGCGACGATGAGTGCTACAAGCACTCCTCGTCTATTTTTCCGTCGCGTGCGGCGATAATCCGCTGTGTTCACAGGACCTCCAGGAAGGGACCCAGCCGGACTCAAGAATCCCGCGGGTTCTGATGTGCCGACGGCAATGACGGCACCGGCCGATTGCGGTCCGACATACAAATGCTTGTCGGGTACAAAGCGGTGAAGCCATTATGCGGGGGAATGTTCTGGCACGAAACCCGTTAATATTGATTGGCCGGAGATTTAACACAAGATCACCGGTTTCGCGCTCCTGCCGTAAGGAAGATTTAACATGGAACAACCAGACCCCTTCGGCTTCGTCGGCCTCACCTATGACGACGTAATGCTTTTGCCCGGTCACACCGACGTAATTCCAAGCGATGCTGACACCAGTTCACGTCTTACCCGCAGAATCCGCGTATCTTCGCCGCTTATCTCGTCGGCCATGGACACGGTCACCGAGGCCCGAATGGCGATTGCCATGGCCCGCAACGGTGGTCTGGGAGTGCTTCACCGCAACCTTTCCATCGACGATCAAGCGGCTTATGTCGACAAGGTCAAGCGCAGCGAATCGGGAATGATTACCAATCCGGTAACAACTACGCAACAGGCCACTGTTGCGGAAGTTGACGCGTTGTGCGGTCAGTTCCGTGTGTCGGGTTTGCCCGTTATTGAAGAAGACGGAACGCTCGTCGGAATCATCACGAACCGTGACATGCGATTCATCGAGCCAGCGGACATGGATTCCGTGCTCGTGCGCGACGTCATGACAACATTGCCGCTCGTTACAGCTCCGGTCGGGATCGACCGCGACGGCGCCATCGCGATCTTGAACAAGCACAAAATCGAGAAGCTGCCCCTCGTTGATGACGCGGGCAAGCTCAGCGGACTCATCACGGTCAAAGACTTCGAAAAGACCGACCAGTACCCCAACGCCACCAAAGACGAAGAAGGCCGACTGCGCGTAGGAGCGGCAATCGGTTTCTTCGGCGACGCATGGGAGCGCGCCGAGCGTTTGCGCGATGCTGGCGTCGACCTCATCGTTGTCGACACCGCCAACGGCGAATCCGCTGGCGTCATCGACATCGTGCGTCGCCTCAAGGCTGATTCCTCGTTCGACGCCATCGACATCATCGGCGGCAACGTCGCTACTCGCGCGGGAGCTCAAGCTCTCATTGACGCAGGGGTGGATGCGGTCAAGGTCGGCGTTGGCCCCGGCTCCATTTGTACGACCCGCGTCGTTGCTGGCGTCGGTGTGCCCCAGGTTACCGCCGTCTACGAAGCGTCACTCGCCGCTCGTGAGGCCGGCATTCCGGTGATCGCTGACGGTGGACTCCAGTACTCGGGCGACATCGCCAAGGCGCTCGTTGCTGGTGCTGAGACTGTCATGCTTGGTTCGCTGCTCGCCGGAACCGACGAAAGCCCCGGCGACCTCATCTTCCTCAACGGCAAACAGTTCAAGAGCTACCGCGGCATGGGTTCGCTCGGCGCGATGCAGACGCGCGGCAAGAAGACGTCATACTCGCGCGACCGCTACTTCCAGGCGGATGTCCCGTCGGACGACCAACTGATCCCCGAGGGTATCGAGGGCCAGGTTCCCTATCGCGGTCCCGTCTCAACGGTGATGTACCAGTTGCTCGGTGGCCTGCGCCAGTCGATGTTTTACACGGGAGCTCGCACCATTGAGGAGCTCCAGCAGAAGGGCAAGTTTGTGCGGATCACCGCCGCAGGCTTGAAGGAATCGCACCCCCACGACATCCAGATGGTCGTTGAGGCACCGAACTACCGCCGCTAGAAACTACGCGACCGAAACACACTGAAGGCCTGCTGGAGCGATTGCTTCCAGCAGGCCTTTCGCGTTGGGGAGGGCGAGACCTGCCCGGCTAGGCGGACACGTCGCGGCGGTTGAAGACGAACCCACCGAGAACGAGCATGACGGCAGAAATTCCGAAGATGAGCCCGAGGGCACCCCAGTCGGCTCCCTCGCTCAGCGGAGAGTTGCCGAACGCCCAGTAGTAGGGCGAGAGGTTGTGCAGCCATTCGACACCGGCGCTTTGGTTGCCAAGCGAGTTGAGGATGTACCCGAGCAGGGAGATTCCTGCGGCGGCAGCAGAGGCAAAACTGCGACGACCGGTGATGGCGCCGACAGCGAGACCAAAGCTGGCCGCGAGCACTCCCACACCGAACAGCGCCGCACATCCGCCGATCACATGGGCAGGCTCAAGGTCGATCCCCGAGGAATCGTTGAGCGCGAGAATCAGCAGCGCCGAAACGATGCTCAACCACAGCAGGCGCAGGATTACTCCGAGGCTACGCTCGACCATAATCTGCACGCGGGAAACCCCATGGGCGAGAGTGAGTTCGAGCGAACCCGACTCCTCATCGCCCGCGATCGCCGCCGAGCTCCACAGGGTGGCGGCAATCGTGAAGAGCACGAACCCGATGAGGCCAAGGTACGTCGCCTGCACGTAGCCGGCGCCGCTGGCGAGGTCTTGGAAACCAAGAGTGCTCGCGAGTCCATCCGGCAGCGAGGCAATGATGTCTTCGAAGCCCGCGTTGTCTCCCGAGAACGAGGAATACAGCGGCACATAGAGAAAAATCGCTCCCGTGACGCCGGCCGTCCAGCCGAGTAGGCCTCGCCATGAGTCGGCAAGGTTGCGCCGAGTGAGGGGCAGAAAGCGCCCGGTCATGCTCTGACTCATTTGTTTGCCTCATTCGAGTAGAGGTCGATAACCGACGATTCGAGATCTTGCTCTTCCACCCGCAGATCTACCACGTGGAAGGGGGCGATCGCCTTGACGAGGGCGTCGATGTGTCCCTCGACCGTGCCGGTGACCTGAATCACCTCGCCATCAGCGACGGTGAGGTTAGCCAGTTGCGGCAGGGCAAGCAGGGCAGTGCGGATGTCGTCGGCTGCGGCATCCGTGAAGTCAATGACAACGCGGCGGATGGCGCTCGCGCGCAGGCTGGCGACGTCGCCCACTTTCACCACGGTGCCGTTGCGGAGTACCGCAACCTGATCGGCAGCGTTCTGGATCTCGCTCAAGACGTGAGAGCTGAGGAACACTGTCTGACCATTGTGTTGAGCTTCGCGCACCATCGAGAGGAACTCTTGCTGCACAAGAGGATCGAGACCACTCGTCGGTTCGTCGAGCACCAGCAGTTTCGGCTCATGCATGAACGCCTGCACGAGGCCGAGTTTTTGTTTGTTGCCTTTGGAGAGGGTACGCACGTGGCGGGTGAGGTCGAGCCCCAACCGCTCAGCGAGCGAATCGATGCGGCCGGGCGCTACAGGGCCGCTGATTTCGGCGTAGTGCTTGAGCAGCGAGCGGCCAGTGACGCGGCCCTCGAGGAGTAGTTCGCCCGGCAGGAATCCGATGTCACGGCGCAGTGCAGCACCGCCGGTGATGGGGGACTGCCCGAGCACGGTGGCACTGCCCGAGGTGGGGCGAATGATGTCGAGCAGTAGCCGCATCGCGGTCGTCTTGCCGGCACCGTTAGGGCCGATCATGCCGAATACGCTGCCGGTTTCCACGGCGAGATCCAAGCCGTCGAGGGCAGTGTTTTTGCCGTAACGCTTGGTCAGCGCCTGAGTTTCAATGGCGTAAGTCATGGGTGGGGCCGGAGCCTGGTCCTTCCTGGGAGGGAATCGTTGAGGGGGTGTAGATGCCGTGGGTATAGAGCTCGAGGGCGGCATTGCCCATGCGGCTGAGGCTGTCGAGGCTGAGTTGGCTGCTACCGAGACTGCGGGCGATGTGGCTTTGCAGAGTGAGGGTCGACAGGCTGTGGGTAACGAGGAGCACGGCGCGCGCGTGCTCGTCGGCGCTGGGCGTGATGGCTCCGCTCGCCACTCCGTCAGCGAGCATGGTGTGGGACATGGCGACGAGGCGGTCGAACAGGTCTGCCCCGGCAACTGAGTCGTCGGTGAAGAGGCGGCCCAGGTAGATAAGCCAGGGCTCGAAGGTGGGCAGATCGGCGTACCACTCGCTCACTGCCGCGCTCACGTCGCCTTCGCCCATCCCGACTTTGCGGTGGGTGACCTCGGTGATGATGAAATCGTCACACGCGACCTTGAGCTTGCGCATGCTTCCAAAGTGGTGGATGACAAGGCCAGCACTCACTCCGGCTTCGGTCGCGACACCACGGGCGCTCGTCGCGGCAAACCCGTTCTGTCCGATGAGCCGGATTGCGGCGTCGCGGATGCGAGCCTTCGTGGTGGAATCATCCGATCTTGAACGCATGTTTAACAAACTAAACGCTTGTTCAATTGTTGTCAATCGTGCGTGTCCCACGCGCTCTTCCACTAAATGGGCGGCTCCCCGCAGCAGCGGTGTCTCACAATCGCTGGCCGGGTAGTCTTGACGGGTGAATGATTTCGAGATTGGCCGCGCCAAGCGCGCTCGCCGCGTCTACTCCTTTGATGACATCGCTATCGTGCCGTCGCGCCGCACGCGTGACCCTCGTGATGTGTCGGTGAGCTGGACGATTGACGCCT
This sequence comes from Salinibacterium sp. SWN167, assembly GCF_015864665.1. GTDB lineage: Bacteria > Actinomycetota > Actinomycetes > Actinomycetales > Microbacteriaceae > Rhodoglobus. The sequence continues at coordinate 855,285 of NZ_JADYWU010000001.1, forward strand.
ACACGTTCGACATCCCCGTGATCGCAGCCCCCATGGACTCCGTGGTGTCGCCGGCGACCGCGATCGCCATGGGAAAGCTCGGCGGCCTCGGTGTTCTCGACCTCGAAGGTCTCTGGACTCGCTACGAAAACCCCGAACCCGTTCTCGAAGAAATTCGTTCGCTGCCCGCCGACCAGGCGACCGCGCGCATGCAACAGCTGTACGCCGAGCCGATCAAGCCCGAGCTCGTCACGCAGCGTCTCGCGGAAATCCGGGAAGCCGGAGTGCCCGTTGCCGGCGCCCTGAGCCCGCAGCGCACTCAAGAGCTGTATCAAACTGTGGTTGATGCCGGAGTCGACCTGTTCGTTATCCGCGGCACAACCGTGAGTGCCGAGCACGTCTCCAAGACGACTGAGCCGCTCAACCTCAAGGAGTTCATTTATGAACTCGACGTTCCCGTGATCGTGGGAGGCGCCGCAACCTACACCGCGGCTCTGCACCTCATGCGCACCGGCGCCGCTGGCGTACTCGTGGGATTCGGCGGCGGAGCCTCCAGCACCACGCGCACTGCCCTCGGCATCCACGCTCCCATGGCAACCGCTGTTGCCGATGTTGCCGGCGCTCGCCGTGACTACATGGACGAGTCGGGCGGCCGCTATGTGCACGTGATCGCCGATGGTGGTCTGGGTACCAGTGGCGACATCGTCAAAGCAATTTCTGTTGGTGCGGATGCGGTCATGCTCGGCAGTGCTCTCGCTCGCGCCACCGAAGCGCCTGGTGGCGGTTACCACTGGGGTCAAGAAGCGCACCACTCTGAACTTCCTCGCGGAAACCGTGTCGAAGTTGGGCAGCTTGCTCCTCTCGCAGAAATCCTCAACGGCCCCTCGTCACACCCGAACGGTCAGTCGAACCTCATCGGTGCGCTGCGTCGCTCGATGGCCACCACCGGCTACTCCGACCTCAAGGAATTCCAACGGGTCGATGTTGTTGTTGCTCCGTACAATCCGCTGTAGCTAAACCCACGTTCACGTCATCTGGCGCTGGAGGAAAACAATGGTCAAGCCCCGATCGATTGCCCCGACAGCGCCGCTGAGCGCCGAACAACGCACCGCCGCCATTGCGGCACTGCGCGACACTGAACTCGACATTCTCGTGATCGGTGGCGGCATTGTCGGCACCGGCAGTGCCTTGGATGCCGTGACGCGCGGCCTGAACGTCGGCATGGTCGAGGCGCGGGACTGGGCCTCAGGCACGTCGAGTCGGTCATCGAAGCTCGTACACGGCGGCATCCGCTATCTGGAACAACTCGATTTTCGACTCGTGCGCGAAGCGCTCAAGGAACGTGGCTTGCTCTTGCAGCGGCTTGCGCCTCATCTGGTGAAGCCCGTGCGCTTTCTCTACCCCGTGACAAAGCCTGTTATCGAACGGCTATATATCGGTGCGGGAATGTTGCTCTACGACCTTCTCAGTTATACCGGCGGTCGACCGCCAGGAGTGCCTCATCACCGGCACCTCACGCGCGGGCAGATGCTGCGGGCGGCACCGAGCTTGCGAGGCGACGCCTTTCGCGGTGGGCTCACCTACTACGACGCTCAAGTTGACGATGCCCGCTACGTGTCGACTCTCGCGCGCACCGCCAGCTTCTACGGCGCTCACGTTGCGAACCGCGTGCGGGTCGAAGATTTCGTGAAGGTGGGCGAGCGTGTAGTCGGTGTGCTGGCGCACGATCTCGAGACCGGTGAAAAGTTTGAAATTCGCGCCAAGCAAGTCGTTAACGCCACCGGAGTGTGGACCGACGACACTCAGGCGATGGTGGGAACGCGCGGTCAGTTCAAGGTTAGAGCCTCCAAGGGTGTGCACCTCGTGGTGCCGCGCGATCGTTTTCAGTCGAAGCTGGGGCTGCTGCTGCGCACCGAGAAGAGCGTGCTGTTTGTGATTCCGTGGGGTCGTCATTGGCTCATCGGCACCACCGACACTGACTGGGATCTCGACAAGGCGCACCCCGCTGCTACGGCGGCCGATATCGACTATTTGCTGGCCCACGTCAATAAAGTGCTGGCTGTTCCGCTGACCCGTGACGATGTCGAAGGCGTCTACGCTGGCCTGCGCCCACTGCTCGCGGGGGAGTCGGATCTCACCTCGAAGCTCAGCCGGGAACACATCGTCACGCACAGCGTCCCCGGTCTGGTCGTCGTCGCCGGCGGCAAATGGACCACCTACCGCATCATGGCGAAGGATGCCGTGGATGCCGCGGTCGACGCTCTCGACGGCAAGATCTCACCGAGCATCACTGAAGACGTCGCGCTCCTCGGAGCCGAAGGCTACCGCGCCGCGTGGAACAAGCGAGCGGCTCTCGCGCGCACCTACGACGTGCACAAGTCGCGCGTCGAACATCTGCTGAACCGCTACGGGGTGCTCGCCACCGAGGTGCTTGAGCTGGTGCGCGCGACGCCGAGCCTGGCCGAAGCTCTTCCGGGCGCCGACGACTACATCGCGGCCGAGATCGTCTACGCCACGAGTGCTGAAGGTGCCCTTCATCTGGACGACGTGCTGGCTCGCCGCACTCGTATATCGATTGAGGCATGGGATCGCGGAGTGTCCGCGGCGCCGGTGGCGGCACAGCTCATGGCTGGCGTGCTGGGCTGGGACGAAGCTCGCACTCACACGGAGATCGAGCGCTACCTCCAGCGAGTGGAAGCCGAGCTCGCCAGCCAGAAGCAGCCCGATGATGAGTCGGCTGACAGGGTTCGCCTCGAATCACCAGATATTGTTAGCGAGTGAGTACGAGCAATTCCCCCCTAAGCAAGTCGGTCCCCGACACTGAGCCGGCGACGATGTGGGAAATCGCACGACGCCCGCGCTGGATTGGCGCCCTCGTCTTGGCCCTCGCCATTGCCGCCAGTTTCGCGGCGCTTGGCCAGTGGCAGCTCAGCCGCAGCCTCGAAGGTGGCGAGATCACCGAGCAGCAAAGCGAAACAGCAGTCGAACTCGATTCGGTCGCTACTGCTCAAGAGCCGCTGTCGTACCTCACAACCGGTCAAACGGTCACACTTACGGCAGACCTGATTGCGGGCGACTACGTCATCCTCTCCGACCGTAGCAACGACAGCGAAGGCATTGGCTACTGGGTCGTCGCTCATGGAGTCGAACCGAGTGGTGCGAGTATTGCCATCGCGTTGGGCTGGGCCGAGTCGGCGGATGCTGCGGCATCCGCTATCGCAGATTTGGATACGATGACGGGGCCGGTGACGCTGACCGGACGGTTGCTGCCGACCGAGTCACCGCAACAGTCGGACTTCGAAGAGGGGGAGCGCAGCGCCCTCGCGGTTTCCGAACTCGTGAACCTGTGGGCAGAAGTTCCGGCGGGAACTTACGGCGGCTACGTCATCAGTTTCGAATCCCCGGCTGGCTTGGTCGCAATTGACGCTCCGCCCCCATCGACCGAGGTTTCACTCAACCTGCTCAATGTGTTCTACGCCGTGGAATGGGTTGTGTTCGCGGGATTCGCCGTCTTCCTCTGGTTCCGCCTCGTGCGGGATGTATGGGAAGAGGAGCGCGAAGCTCGCAGCTCCGACGCGGCCGTAGACTAGAGCCATGGCTCTCGGTCCCCGGCTTTCAGATATTCCCAGCATTCGTCGCACGCTTTCGTTCTACAAGGTGTCGTCGATCGTCACCGGAACCTTCCTGCTTGTGCTGTGCCTCATGATGATCTTCCGCTACGGACTGGGCGGCGACATCGAGCTGAACGGCCCCGCGGGCTTCCTCACGTTGACGCCCAAGATTCTCGTGCAGGGCATCAACGTGTCGACGATTATCCTCATCGTCCACGGCTGGCTCTACGTCTTTTACGTTGCCGCAGACTTCATCCTGTGGCGCCTCACGCGCTACTCGTTCTTGCGCTTCCTCTACATCGCCCTCGGCGGTGTCATCCCTTTTCTGTCGTTCTTCCTCGAACGTCAGGTACCGCGCCTCGTTGAGGCGAAGATCGCACAACTTGAATCCGCTGCTGCTGCGAAAGCGGCCGGCACTGACTCCGCAAAGGCAACTGCATGACCGACTCCACGGCCACATCCGCTGACACGAATGCACGCCCCGTTCTTGTCGTCGACTTCGGCGCCCAATACGCGCAACTGATCGCACGTCGCGTGCGTGAGGCGAACGTTTACAGCGAGATTGTTCCTCACACCATCACCGCAGCGGAGATCGCCGCTAAGAACCCGGCTGGCATCGTGCTGAGTGGTGGCCCGTCGAGCGTCTACGAGCCTGGCTCGCCCGACCTCGACCCCGGCATCCTCAAGCTCGGTGTTCCCGTTTTTGGTATTTGCTACGGCTTCCAGGTGATGGCCCGTCAGCTCGGCGGCACCGTTGCCAAGACGGGGCTGCGCGAATACGGCGCTACCGACATGACTGTTCAGGGCGGTGGCGGAAACCTCTTGGGCGACCAGCCGTCGGAGCAGACCGTCTGGATGAGCCACGGCGATGCTGTGACCGAAGCGCCAGAAGGCTTTGCCGTGTTGGCGAGCAGCGAGGCGACTCCGGTCGCCGCATTCTCCAGCGTTGAGCGCGGCCTGTATGGAGTGCAGTGGCACCCCGAGGTCAAGCACTCGACTCACGGTCAAGACTTGCTTGAGAACTTCTTGCACGATGCTGCGGGCATCCCCGCCGACTGGAACAGCGGCAACGTTATTGCTGAGCAGGTTGCGCGCATTCGCGAGCAAGTTGGCTCGGCCAAGGTTATTTGTGGTCTCTCTGGTGGCGTCGATTCCGCTGTTGCCGCCGCGATCGTGCACGAAGCTGTCGGCGATCAACTCGTCTGTATCTTTGTTGACCACGGTCTGCTGCGTCAGGATGAGCGCCGCCAGGTTGAAGAAGATTACGTTGCCTCGACCGGTGTGCGTCTCGTCACCGTTGATGCCGTTGACCAGTTCATGGATGCTCTCGCCGGAGTCACTGACCCCGAAACAAAACGCAAGATCATCGGCCGCGAGTTCATCCGCAGCTTTGAAAACGCAGCAGAAGCCCTCGTGCTTGAAACGAAGGGCAGCGAAGACACCGTCAAGTTCCTCGTGCAGGGAACGCTCTACCCGGATGTCGTCGAAAGTGGCGGAGGAACCGGCACCGCCAATATCAAGAGCCACCACAACGTCGGCGGACTCCCCGAAGACTTGCAGTTCGAGCTTGTCGAACCGCTGCGCACCCTGTTCAAAGATGAGGTGCGCGCGATCGGTCGCGAGCTGGGCTTGCCGGAGGTCATTGTGGGCCGCCAGCCGTTCCCTGGCCCCGGCCTCGGCATCCGCATCATTGGTGAGGTCACGCACGATCGTCTCGAGTTGCTGCGCAAGGCTGACGCGATTGCTCGCGCCGAGCTGACCGCCGCTGGTCTGGATGACACGATCTGGCAGTGCCCCGTCGTGCTTCTTGCTGACGTGCGCTCGGTCGGCGTGCAGGGCGATGGTCGCACTTACGGTCACCCGATCGTGTTGCGCCCCGTCTCGTCGGAAGACGCGATGACCGCCGACTGGACGCGCCTGCCGTACGACGTGCTCGCCAAGATTTCTAACCGCATCACCAACGAGGTGGACGGGGTCAACCGCGTTGTGCTCGACGTCACGTCGAAGCCGCCGGGAACTATCGAGTGGGAATAGCGCTTTAACGACAAAGCCCCCGTCACTCGGCTACTGCCGAAGTGACGGGGGCTTTGTCGTTGCTGAGTGGTGCTACTAGTCGCGGGTGAGAGCGAACATGCGCAGCAGTTCGAGATAGAGCCAGATGACGGTGACCATGATGCCGAAGGCACCCTTCCAGCCGAACGCGCGGGGTGCGCGATTGTTGGCACCTCGCTGGATGAAGTCAAAGTCGAGCACGAGGGAGTACGCGGCCATGATAACGACGAGCACGCCCAAGATGAGGCCGAAGGGGATGCCGAAGATCTCCGCGCTGCGAAGACCGAATGCGTTGTCGGTAGCGCCGGTGATCATCATGACGAAGTTCACGAGCGAGAAGACAACGTAACCGATCATCGCGATCATGAAGACCTTGGTGGCCTTCTTCGACGCGCGGATCTTGCCACTCGCGAAGAGCGCGAGCGTGACGCCCACGACAACGACGGTGGCGATAACAGCCTGCGAGACGACTCCGCCATAGGCGTTTTCGAATACGCGCGAGATGCCGCCGACGAAGAGACCTTCGAAGGCCGCGTAGGTCAGAACAAGAGCGCCGGATGGCTGCTTCTTGAAGATGTTGACGAGGGCCAGCACGAAGCCGATGAGGCCTGCACCGATCCACAGAAGGGGAAATGCGGGAACGAGCATCCAGCTGAGGCCAGCGCCGACGACAAGAAGCGCGAAGGCCCCTACAGTCTTGGCAATGGTGTCTTCAACGGTCATGACATCACCGGAGGCGGGAGCCGACTCCTGGTTGTACATGTCGTTGAGCTGCTGGTTGGAGACCTGGTTCGCGACGGCGATTCCGCCGCGCGAGCTGAATGCAGCATCGCGGGAGAAAGCGGGGTTATTGAGTGCCATGATTCCTCTGGTTGGTGTGGTGTCACACGTTTGTGACGCACCCCCAAAACTACCGGAGTTCGCTGAGAAATGCCGCGTTTTAGCGTCGGGCGGCTGCGCTGACAGCGATCAGCCGAGCAAGCCATGCTGCCGCCACGAGCACGACGAAAGAAATGGCGAGTGCCTGAGGCATTTGCGAGTATTCCTGATAGAACTGCGGAAGGATGATGCCGTTGGCAATCGGGAGGGCAAGCGCGAGATACGAGATGAGCGGTCGGTGTCGCACGATGAGCCAGCACAGCAGCGGGATCACGAGGGTCCACATCGACATCGGGCCCGTGAGCATGAGCCAGATTTGGGTGACCGCTGGCAGGGCCACGATCATCCGTCGCCACCCTTTGGCGGGCATGATCGAGTACCCGACGACCGTCGATGTGGTGCCGATGAGCAAGATGATGAGCGTGTAGTTGTTGGCTCCCTGCAGGTGCATGGCGCCCGCGATGATGAGCACCAACCCCGTGTAGTAGCGGTCGGCGTAGTTGCCCCACCGCAGGGGAAGGCGCCGGGTTGGCTCCCGGAACCGCGTGCGTGTTGGCGGCTTAGCGACCATTGGTGAGCAGCGAGTACAACAGAATTGCCCACACGACTAACCACACATAACCCAGCGCCGTGGCAATGATTGCCATGGCTTTGCCGCGTTCGCCCGTCTCTTTGATCTGCCGAAGCGCCAAGTGGCCAAAAATCAGTGCGGGAGGCCCGCCAATCGCGGCCAAAATGAGCGCGAGAATAGCCAAAGGACTCGTTCGTTTTGCTGCCAGCGGCGCCGGGCGGGCAGCATCAGCAGACGTGGGTTCTCCGCAATAAATGCAGAATTTCCACTCCGGTTGCACTGCTGCAGCGCATGACGAACATTCGGGCATAACTAAATATTAGTGGTTGGTCGCGTAACGCATATTCTTGACCCAATGAGCACCACCATTCGCCCGCTTGTGATCGGGCACCGCGGGGCAAGCGGATACCGCCCAGAACACACTCGATCCGCCTACGAACTCGCTTTCACCCTGGGGGCGGATGCTGTCGAACCCGACATCGTGGCGACCCGCGATGGCGTGCTGGTGTTGCGTCACGAGAACGAGATTTCGGGCACGACGGACGTGGCGGAGCATCCCGAGTTTGCTGACCGGCGCACGTCAAAGACGATCGACGGCACCGCGATGACGGGCTGGTTTACCGAAGACTTCACGTGGGAGGAACTCAGCACGCTGCACGCTCGTGAACGCTTGCCCGAGGTGCGGCAGGCGAGCACCGCCCACAACGATGTTTCGCCCATTCTGCGATTGAGCGACCTGCTCGAGATCGTGGACCAGCATCCGGAGGCTGCGCGTCGCCCGCTGAAGATCGTCGCCGAGATCAAGCATGCGAGCTACTTCGCGTCGATCGGGCTGCCGCTTGACGAGCTTTTCGCCCGCGACGTGAGTGGGTGGGCGACGGCCGACAATCTCATCATCGAATCATTCGAGCAGAGCGTGCTGCACCGCATCCGGGAGTGTGGGGTTCCGGGCCAGCTCGTGTTCTTGCTCGAGTCGAGTGGGGCGCCGTCAGATTTGATTGCCCGCTTTGGTACGAAAGCGCGGAGCTACGCCGACCATCTCACCGCTGATGGCCTTGCACAGTTGGCACGCGAAGTCGACGGAATCAGTGTCGATAAGAAGATGCTGATGGTGAAAGACCTCGCTGGTAATCTCACCGGCACTAACGACCTCGTCGACCGCGCCCATGCGGTCGGACTGCTCGTCTTCTGCTGGACTCTGCGGGCTGAGAACCGCTTCTTGCCGAAGAACTTGCGTTCGAGCACGCAGCCCGAGCAGCACGGAGATTGGCGTGCGGAGTTTCGGATGCTCATCGATTCCGGTCTCGATGGCGTCTTCGCGGACCAACCCGACCTCGCCGTCAGCGCGCGCGGGTAGAGTCAAGGGGCCATGACGACTGCTCTTGACCCTCACGACCCTGGCCGTTCTGACGACGGGGATTCCATTAGCGACCCTCTGCTCGACGGGCTAAATCCGCGTCAACGCGAGGCTGTTGAATACCGCGGGCCTTCGCTGCTGATTGTGGCGGGCGCTGGCTCGGGTAAGACGAGCGTTCTGACGCGTCGCATTGCCGGGCTGTTGCGTTCGGGAGAAGCCTGGCCGAGCCAGATTCTCGCCATCACCTTCACCAACAAGGCTGCCGCCGAAATGCGGGAGCGCGTGGGTGCCATTGTCGGCAACACTGCTGAGGGCATGTGGATCTCCACGTTCCACTCCGCCTGCGTGCGCATTTTGCGCCGCGAAGCTGAAGCCTTCGGATTCTCCAAGAACTTCACGATCTATGACTCCGCCGACAGCAAGGCGTTGCTCAAGCGGATTCTTAAAGAGCTCGACGCCGACATGTTCGGCCTCACGGTCAGCAAGGCCGCGAACCGTATTTCGCAGCTCAAGAATGAGCTAACCGACGTCGACGGTTTCGCACGGGATGCCAACATGAGTGACCCGACAGAGAAGAAATTCCTCGAAGTATTCCGTCGCTACACTCGCGGTCTCAGCGACGCCAACGCTTTCGACTTCGACGACCTCATCGGGCAGACCGTGTACCTGTTCCGGGCGTTCCCGCAGATCGCAGCCACCTACCAGCGTCGCTTCAAGCACATCCTCGTCGATGAGTACCAAGACACTAACCACGCGCAGTATTCGCTCATCCGCGAGCTGACGCGGCCGCCGGCTCCTGAGCAGTTCGAGACCTCGCCTGGCGTGCTCATTGCCGGCTCCAGCAGCGAGGCGGATGCCGCGTCGCTGACCGTGGTCGGTGACAGCGACCAGTCGATTTATGCGTTCCGCGGGGCCGACATCCGCAACATTGTGGAGTTCGAGCGTGACTTCCCGAACTCGACCGTGATTCTGCTCGAGCAGAACTACCGCTCGACCCAGACGATTCTGGATGCGGCCAACGCGGTCATCTCCCACAACTTCGACCGCAAAGACAAGAAGCTCTTCACGACCGTGGGGGCTGGCGACAAGATCATGGGCTTCACCGGTTACTCGGGCCACGACGAAGCGCAGTTTGTGGCCGACGAGATTCAGAAGCTGCACGATCAGGGCGTCGCATACAAAGACGTCGCGGTTTTCTATCGCACCAACTCGCAGACTCGTGCGCTGGAAGAAATTTTCATTCGCGCAGCGTTGCCGTACCGCGTGCTCGGCGGCACCAAGTTCTACGAGCGCGCAGAAATCAAGGACGCCTTCGGCTACCTGATCGCGGTTGCTAACCCGGCGGATCCGTTGGCCCTGCGCCGCATCATGAACACTCCGAAACGCGGCATTGGTCCGGCGACGGAAGCTGCGCTGCAGGCGTGGGCGGATGACCGGGGGATGACCCTGCGCGATGCGATGCGCAACGCCTCCGAACTCGGCCTCGGCCCCAAGGTCACGAAAGCGATCGTTGGTCTGGCTGAGGTGCTCGATGAAGTGATGGCGAAGGTGGAGACATCCAAGCCCGCCGACATTTTGACTGAGTTGCTGGAACGCTCGGGGTATCTGACGGCGCTGCGCGCCTCGCAAGACCCGCAAGATGAAGCTCGCGCCGAGAACGTGGACGAGCTCGTGGCGGTGACGAAGGAGTTTGGCAAGAACAACCCCGACGGCACACTGCTCGACTTCCTCACCGAGGTGTCTCTCGTGGCGGCGGCCGATGATCTGGATGACTCCAGCGGAACCGTCTCGCTCATGACGCTGCACACCGCGAAGGGCCTCGAATACGATTCGGTGTTCCTCACCGGAGTCGAAGAAGATCTGCTGCCGCACCGCATGTCGGCCAACGAGCCGGGCGGTCCCGCCGAAGAACGTCGACTGTTCTATGTCGGCATCACGCGCGCTCGCAAAAGACTCTTTCTCTCGCTGGCCATGACCCGCGCCCAGTTCGGCGAAGTCAACGTCGCGATGCCGAGCCGCTATTTGCAAGAGATTCCCACCGAACTCATCGAGTGGAAGCAATCACCCGGAATGGCGAACTCGCGCGGCGGAACCCAGTCCCGTGCGCTCAACGCTCGCCGCGACGGCAACAGTGGCGGCGGCTCGTGGGCCGGCTCGCTGCGGCAAGCGGCATCCGGTGGTCTGCCTCCGGCACCGCCGCGGGCCAAGACGGAATGGGCCAGCCCCATCACCGCAACCGTGCGCGACAACGGTGACCTCACTCTGGCGGCGGGCGACCGCATCCGCCACACTGACTTTGGTGACGGAACCGTGAACCAAGTCACGGGCGCTGGCCCTAAGAGCATCGCTGACGTTCAATTCGACACCTCCGGGCGCAAGCGCCTGCTGATCAAGATTGCTCCCATTGAGAAACTTTGATTCCGAAGGAACACCGCAGTCGGGCACGCCGCGCCACTGGGAACCCCGGCTCGTGGTGCCGCGCGTTCGGCCACTTGACACCGACGACGAGTTGGCTCAGGCGCTCGCAGCAGTGCGGGTCGAGCTAAAGCTTCCCACCGAGTTCAGCGCTGAAGTCGAGGAAGCAGCCAACGCCGCGGTGGCAGCATTCGAGCCGCCGGAACTCGACCTCACAGCCATCCCTTTCGTGACAATCGACCCCGAGGGCGCAACCGATCTCGACCAGGCGCTCTACCTCGAACGCACCGGCGAAACACTGCGCGTGATGTACGCCATCGCAGAAGTGCCCGCCTTCGTGCTTCCCGGCTCAGCCGTGGATGCTGAAGCCCGCAAGCGTGGCCAAACCTTGTACGGTCCCGACGAACGGGTGCCGCTGCATCCGACCATCATCAGCGAAGACGCCGCCTCGCTCCTCGCCGGTGCGACGCGACCCGCTTTTGTGTGGACCTTTGACTTGGATGCCGCGGGCGAGGTCATCACGACAACTCTCGTGCGCGCCCAAGTGCGAAACCGTCGCCAGTTCAACTATGTCGAAGTGCAAGAGTTGCTCGACAATGACCGCGCGGACGAATCACTCTCGTTGCTGCCCGAGTTTGGGCGCCTGCGTACCGAGCTCGAACGTCAGCGCGGGGGCGCGAGCCTGAACCGGCCTGACGAAGAAGTCGCCGTAGTCGATGGCCAGTACGTGATCGAGCGTCGCGCGTCGCTGCCGATCGAGGACTACAACGCCCACGTCTCGCTCATGACCGGCATGGAAGCTGCGCGCATCATGCTCGAAGGCAAAGTCGGCATTCTGCGCACGATGCCCGCGCCGGATGACGAAACGCTCCAACAGTTCCGCCGTCAGGTGGCGAGCCTCGGATGCCCGTGGCCCGAGAACCAGAACTATGGCGAGTACCTGCGTGCTCTCGACCACTCCGACCCTCGCGCCCTCGCGGCGACCCACGCCGCCACTTCACTCTTCCGCGGAGCGGGCTACACGCCGTTCGACGGCGAGCTGCCCGAAGACACCATCCAGGCTGCCGTTGCAGCGCCCTACGCTCATGCGACAGCACCGCTGCGCCGCCTCGTCGACCGCTTCGTGCTCGTGGCGTGTGAAGCGATCGTTGCTGGCCGGGATGTTCCGAAGTGGGTTCGCGAAGCTCTCCCGCAATTGCCGAAGATCATGGGGCGCACGAGTCAGCTCGCGTCGCAGTTCGATCGCTCGTCGGTTGACGTGATCGAAGCGGCACTGTTGCGGCCGCGCGTGGGCGACGAGTTCGAGGCCACGGTGGTGTCGGAGCGCGGCGATGGTGGCGTCATCCAGATCGCTGATCCGGTGATCACCGCCCGCATCTCCGGCACTGTTTCGGCCGGGGACACGGTGCGGGTTCGACTCGTTTCTGCCGAAATTGCGACCGGAACGATCGAGTTCGAACTCGTTTAGGGCGCTTCAGCTGAGGCGGATGCCGCAGCAGCAGCCTCGTTAGAACTTGCCGGAGTTCACCCAGGTGCTCGGGTCGGTGATCTCCTCGGAGACCACCCAGTGCTCGACGATGAGGCCGTTCTCGACGCGGTAGAGGTCGATGAGGGCTTGCGCAATTCCGTCTTTGTCGGCGGCCGCGAGAACGGCAACGAAGTTTCCCGACCCGATGAGATTGTGAATCTGGTGGTAACGAACTGCGTGTGCGTCGACAAACGCAAAGTAAGCATCGCGGCCGTCGCCAATGCGTGAGTCGTGCTGGGCGAGATCGGGGTGCACAAACGACGCGGCGAGCGTGCGGTCGCCCTCGATGAGAACCTTCGTCACGTATTCGAAGACGAGCCGTTTGTTGACCTCGGTCTTGTCGAGATCCGTGACCTCGGTCGGGCCATCAAACGGTGTGCGCCCGCTCACGCTCGTGGGCTCGACTTCGGCGATCATGTCCCAGTGCTCGATGAGCTTGGCATCGTCGTCGGTGTCGAAAATGTCGGCGGTCACATAGGTGAATTCGCCGTTGTTGAGCTTCTGGCGGGCCTGGATGAAGACGAAGTGTCCATCTTCGAAGCCGCGAACGATCTCGATGTCGCGGAGGGGATTGCGGGTCGTGAAGTCTTCGAAGAATTCGATGAAACCTTCGCGGCCGTCGCGCACGGGCGTGGAGTGCTGCGTGTAGCGCTGGCCCGCATAGTTGTTGATCGCGTCGACGTAGTTGCCGTCGCGGATACCTTCAAGATAGAGGCCCGTGACGTTGTCGAGTCGTTGTCCCATGGAGTGCTCCTAGCGGCGAGGTGAGGGTGCGCTATTGCGTGCTTCAAGCCTCCCGTGCAGCGAGACGCGAGCACAGGTGCGACCACGACTGCTTATGGTGCAAAGTGGACAAGGCCGCGCCGGAACTCTGCGGGCGACGTGCCGATCACGCGCTCAAAGAACTTTGTGAAGTTGGTGGGTTCGCTGAAGCCGAGCGCCGTGGAGATGGATGCCACCGTGCCGTCGGTGTGCGCCAGCAATCGTTTCGCCTCGAGCATGAGCCGCTCATCCAGCAGCGCTTTGGCGGTGAGGCCCGTGACGGTTTGGCAGGCGCGGCTCACGGTGCGCTCGGAATACCCGAGGCCCGTGACGTAGTCGCGAACGTTGCGGCTGAGGGTGAGGTCACGTTCGAGGGCGGCGCGGAAGGCGAGGTAGGCGTGCGGGAGGGCGCCGCGGCCGGGCTCGCTGCTCGCTCGTTGATAGAGCGCGACGAGGGCGGCGAACAACGCGGTGAGCAGGGTGACGGAGTGCTCGTCGGCTGTGAATCGCTGCTGTTCTCGCTCGATTGCGGCGACAAGGTCGAGGGCGGTGACGAGCGAGTTCTCGCCGAGGTCGGCGTGAGTGGGATCGCCGGGGAGCCACGCCGCGGCTTGTGAGGCAGCGGGCGATGCTACGACCACACTGGCGCTGAGATCGTTCTGGATGTGCCACTGCTGAACTTGGCCAGCCCGCACGAACAGCACGCGACCGGGATGCAGGGCGACCGTCTGAAAGTCGACGGTGTGGGAACCGCTGCCGCCGCGGATGACGATCATGAGGTCAAACGAGGGCCGCTGCGCTCGTTCGAAATAGCTCGGGCCCATTCGCTCCACGAGCGCCGTGTAGTCGAGCACCTCGACGGGAAGCGCGTGGCCGTGCTCGCTCGCGAAGTCGACCGGCAGTACGGTCTCGTCGCGCTCGTCGTCAATAGTGGCCACACGCTGATGGTAGCGGGCGGGAGTGGCGGGTGATCGTGACGCGGCGCCGGTCAGCCACCGCTCGCGAGCGATCGCCGGAATGACGCCAGATACCTCCGCTGCACCGCGAAGCGCACCCACCGCGGCAGGCGCGGGTACACCGCCCGCGTGACCCGCATGATCCGGGTGAAGCGTCTCGGGTGATGGGGGAGCGCATACGCCTCGCGCAGTTCAGCGCTCAGGAGCCCAGCGGTCAGCACCCGCACGAGCGGCATCGAGGCGCGCAACCACCAGGGTCCGCCGGTCGGATGTAGCAGCTGCTGGGCAACTCCGAGGCTCGCGTCCGTGACGCGCAACGAAGCCACGCTCTCGGTCCAGTACGCGGCGAAAGCCGCGCGGTCGGCGGGCCACAGCGCGTGCGGAACGCCGAGCGCGGTCGCGATCACGGCGTAGTCAGCGAGCAAGCTCTCGGCATCTCCGTCGCGCAGCGGCCCGAAGACCAGCTCACGCACCCGCATCGCGGTGTCGTACAAAGTAGCGGCGACCCACAACTGCAGCTGCGGATCACGGGCGTCATAACTGTCTGCCCGCACCGGGCGGTGAGCCGCGCCCACGCGCCGGGCGACCTCGGCAGCCTCGGCCGGGGTGCCATACACGGTGACGTAGAGATAGGTGAGGGTCCCGTTGAGGCGATCCAAGGGGCGCCGCGCAAAGTCGCTGTGCTCGGCGACCGCCTGCCCCACAGCGGGGTGCGCGATTTGCAACAGGATGGCCGCCCCGCCGCCAGCCAGCAGAGCGACGTCGGCAGAGACATCCGCAATTCTGAGAGGGGCGGATGCGGGCATGAAGCCAGTTTAGGAGTGTGCAAACACAAGATTTGCTGATCTTTCGCCCTGTACAGCCCGCTATCGGAAAACGCACAACGTTAGGCACGGTAAGGTTTTCTATTGGCGCGCGACTCATGGAGCCGACCAATTTGGCACCGATTCGCCGCCTTCCCCACTCACCATTACGCGCGGATTGGAATGAGCAGCGTGGATCTATATGAGTACCAAGCCAGGGACGTATTTGAGTCGTATGGCGTACCAGTACTTGCCGGCCTGATTGCCGACACCCCAGAAGAAGCCAAAGCAGCAGCCGAGAAAATCGGTGGAACTGTCGTTGTCAAGGCTCAGGTCAAGACCGGCGGTCGCGGCAAAGCAGGTGGAGTCAAGGTTGTTCACAACGCCGACGACGCCTACGCCGCAGCCGAGCAGATTCTTGGTCTCGACATCAACGGCCACACGGTCAAGCGAGTAATGATTGCTGCCGGTGCTCGCATCGCGCAGGAGTTCTACTTCTCCGTGCTGCTCGACCGAGCAAACCGCTCCTACCTTTCGCTGTGCAGCGTTGAAGGTGGGGTGGAAATCGAGGTGCTTGCTGTTGAGCGCCCCGAAGCTCTCGCCAAGATCGAGGTCAACCCGCTCACGGGTATCGACCTCGCCAAGGCCACCGAAATCGCGACCGCTGCCGGATTCTCCGCAGAGCTCGTCGAAAAGGTTGCCCCTGTCTTCGTCAAGCTCTACGACGTGTACAAGGGCGAAGACGCCACTCTCGTTGAGGTCAACCCTCTCGTGATCACCGAAGACGGCGACATTGTTGCCCTCGACGGCAAGGTCTCGATCGACGAGAACGCAGACTTCCGTCACCCCTCGCACGCCGAGCTCGAAGATGCCGACGCTGCTGACCCCCTCGAGGCGAAGGCTAAGGCCAACGGCCTCAACTACGTCAAGCTCGACGGTGAAGTGGGTGTCATCGGTAACGGTGCCGGCCTCGTCATGTCGACGCTGGATGTTGTTGCCTACGCTGGCGAAAACCACGGCAACGTGAAGCCCGCCAACTTCCTCGACATCGGTGGCGGAGCATCCGCTGCTGTCATGGCCGCCGGCCTCGACGTCATTCTCAACGACCCTCAGGTCAAGAGCGTGTTCGTCAACGTCTTCGGTGGAATCACCGCGTGTGACGCTGTTGCTCACGGAATCGTGGGTGCGCTCGCCGAGCTCGGTGACTCCGCCAACAAGCCTCTCGTTGTTCGTCTCGACGGCAACAAGGTCGAGGAGGGTCGCGCGATTCTTGCTGAAGCGAACCACCCCCTCGTGACGCTAGCCGCCTCTATGGACGAGGGCGCCGACAAGGCTGCCGAACTCGCCAACGCCGCGAAGTAAGGAACCGAGCATGTCAATTTTCCTCAACAAGGACTCCAAAGTCATCGTTCAGGGCATCACCGGCGGTGAGGGCACCAAGCACACCGCCCTCATGCTCGCTGCTGGCACCCAGGTCGTTGGCGGTGTCAACGCCCGCAAGGCTGGCACCACCGTCACCCACGGCGACGTTGAGCTGCCCGTATTCGGCACTGTTGCTGAAGCCATGGAAAAGACGGGGGCGGATGTTTCGATCGCTTTCGTTCCTCCGGCCTTCACCAAGGATGCCGTTATCGAAGCCATCGACGCTGAGATGCCGCTGCTCGTCATCATCACCGAGGGTGTTCCCGTCGGCGACTCTGCCGAGTTCTGGGCTTACGCCCAGGAGAAGGGCAACAAGACCCGCATCATTGGTCCGAACTGCCCCGGCATCATCACGCCCGGTGAAGCACTCGTCGGTATCACGCCCGCGAACATCACCGGCAAGGGCCCGATCGGTCTCGTTTCCAAGTCGGGAACGCTCACGTACCAGATGATGTACGAACTCCGTGACCTCGGATTCTCGACCGCAATCGGCATCGGTGGCGACCCCATCATCGGCACGACGCACATCGACGCTCTCGCAGCGTTCGAGGCGGACCCCGAGACCAAGGCAATCGTCATGATCGGTGAGATCGGTGGAGACGCTGAAGAGCGTGCCGCCGACTACATCAAGGCCAACGTCACGAAGCCCGTTGTGGGCTACGTTGCTGGTTTCACGGCTCCCGAGGGTAAGACCATGGGTCACGCCGGTGCGATCGTTTCTGGCTCAGCCGGAACCGCTCAGGCCAAGAAGGAAGCACTTGAAGCTGCAGGTGTGAAGGTCGGCAAGACGCCGTCTGAAGCAGCCAAGCTCATGCGCGAAATTCTCGAAACTCTGTAGCTAACGCTTTCGCTACTCCAAGCGCCGCTCGTCTTTGTGACGAGCGGCGCTTGTTTCGTTATTGAGGGACTTCGGATGATGGTGCCGACGGGGCTTTTCTCATTGCGAAACCGACTGACAGCACGACGCTCTGCGCGAAGCTCAAGGTCAGGACAGCGATGCCCGAGTACGCCGCTACGTAATAGCTCGACGGGGTACCGATCGCACCAAGCAATGGCTCTTCGTAGAACCAGATTGTTTGCCCGGCAAACACGCCCAGCACCGCGATCAAGGCTGTCACTAGCCACGATGAAATCAAAAAATAGACTCTCATGCGCTCCTCCGCTGGGTTCTTCGTGCGGATCAGTCGGCCTGCGTTCAACTAGCGTCACGCTTGCGGATGACCAATATTCACCCTAAGTGATTTTGACTCAGTAGTCGACGGTTCGCATCAGGCGTGCGGCGCGGGATCGAGCTCGGGGGCGGCATCGGCCGGCGCGCGAGTGCCGCTGCGTTGCGCCGCTGCTCCCGCGAGCACAACGAGGCCGATTCCGATCCACTGCACGAAGGATGGAATCTGGTGCAGCACGATCAGGCCGATGAGTACTCCGAAGGCTGGTTCGAGGGACATGAGCGTTCCGAACGCGGTGTGGGTCATCCGGCGTAGCGCGAGCAGTTCAAGCACGAAAGGCACGACGGGGGAGAGCAGGGCAAGGCCGAGTGCGATGGGCAGCACGCGCCAGTCGAAGTCGGGGATGACCTGGGGCGCTCCCACGAAGGTGGTGATGAAGGCGGCGATGGGGATCGTCATCGCGAGTGAGCTGATTCCTGTGAAACGATCGCCGACCTTTTGGGTGAGCAGAATGTAGGTTCCCCAGCCGACTCCGGCGAGCAGCGCGAGACCGACGCCGATGAGATTCGTTTCGCCCTCCCACGGTTCGGTGAGCAGCACAACGCCGACCAGCGCCAAGGCGGGCCAGGCGAGCATCCGGGAACTGCCGCTTCGAATCGCGGCCACCGCGAGCGGCCCCAAGAACTCGATGGCCACGGCCGTGCCGAGCGGAATGTGTTCGAGCGCTGACAAAAAAGAGACAGACATGACCGCGCTGGCGACACCCAGCCCGAGAAGGGGCCCGACATCCTGACGGCGGATGCGACGCACCTGCGGCCGGGCAACGATCAAGAAGATGAGGCCGCCGAGCGCCAGCCGCAACCACGCGGTTCCGCTGGCGCCAACTTGCTCGATGAGCCCCACCGAAAAGGCTGAGCTCAACTGGATCATCATCATGGCGGCCACCGCCATCGACCACGCGGGGAGCGGCTCGCGCGCGCTACGCATGGGAGTGATCCGCTCGGGATGACGCGCCGATACCCGGTTCGAGCACGGACAAAATGAAGCGGGCGGGCTTGCTGCTCGTGTTTTCGTAGGCGTGCTCTTGGTCGCCGGCGAATGCCATCGAATCACCCGGGCCGAGCACAAACGTCTCGGCGGCCACGGTTATTGTGATTTCGCCCTCGAGCAGGTGCAGCAGTTCTTGAGTGCCCGCACTGTGCGGTTCGCTCGACTGCGATTCGCCGGGCATGAAGGTCCACTCCCACAATTCCAGAGCTTCGGGGATGTTGCTGGAGGCCAGCAGGATGCCGCGGCCGCCGTTCTCTCCCGTCCAGAGGGTTGCGCCAGCACACGAGCGCGTTACCGTCGCCTTCTGGGCTGTGGGCGGCTCCACGAGGGCGGGCAAGCTCACGCCGAGGGCTTCGCTGAGGCGAAGCAGGGTGCCGACGCTGGGGTTCGCTGCGCCCTGCTCAACATTGACCAGCATCCGGCGGCTTACTCCCGCTTTCTCGGCGAGCTGGTCGAGTGTCAGCGTGCGCGCGTGGCGCTCGTTCTTGACGCGGGTGCCGATCGTGCGTGCAAGGAGCTCGGTGGGTTCATCCATAGGTGCAGCATACTGCACTAATAGTGCATTGCTGAAGGGGCCGAGTCTCGACGCCGAGATGCCACCTAGGCAGTCCCCCAAAGAGCGGACAATAAGTCACGTTAAGGTAACGCTGATCGATGAAGACCCCCTGAAGAGGGGTAGAACGTGCATATAGTGGCTCGTGGTGCGTGCCCGACCACCAGCTTTGCAAACACGCTCTGATCAGCGTGTGTACGTCACATAGGCAAGTCCCATTCACAGAAGAATAGGAACATTCGTGAGCATTCGAAGAGTCATATCGGTAGTGGCGGCGACAACTCTTGTCGCCACTTCCCTGGTTACCGGCGCCGCACTCGGCGCCACAGCTGCACCAGCATCCATTGGTGGCGGCGGCCAAACTGAATTCACCCCGGGACGTTACATCGTCACCATGGTGGATCAGGCTGCTGCAACCTACGACGGTGGTGTACGCGGTTTTGACGCAACAACCCCACCCGATGGCGAGCAGCTCGACACTCGCCGCCAAGTAGTGCAGGACTACACCGAGTATTTGGAAGAGAAGCAAGACGATGTCGCGGCATCCGTCGGAGCTGACATCGATTATTCGTACACGCTTGCGACCAACGGCTTCGCAGCCGACTTGACCGCGGCCCAAGCAGTTGAGCTTTCGGCCAACAAGCTCGTTGCCTCGATCGTTCCGGATGAGCTGAAGAAGATCACCGCAGCGCAGCGGTCAACAGAATTCCTTGGCCTTGAAGGCGCCGACGGACTCTGGGCCGCAACCGGCGGAGCAGAGACTGCCGGCGAGGGAATCGTTGTCGGTGTCCTTGACACCGGCTTCGCTCCGGAGAACCCGGCCTTCGCTGGTGACGCTCTCGGCAGCACGCCGGGTGCCGAACCCTACCGCGATGGTGACTCCATCGTCTTCGAGAAGTCAGACGGTCAAACCTTCACGGGTGTCTGCACCGAGGGCGACCAGTTCACCGCCGAGGACTGCACGACCAAGGTCATCAGCGCTCGCTACTTCGTTGACGGCTTCGGTGCCGGCAATCTCGGCGACGCGAGCGTTGGCGAGTACGTCTCGCCGCGCGACGGCGACGGTCACGGCTCGCACACCGCGAGCACGGCAGCCGGAAACCTCGAAGTCGACGCCAACGTCGGTGGCAACGCTCTCGGGTACTTCTCCGGAGTTGCTCCCGCTGCCAAGATCGCGGCCTACAAGGTGTGCTGGAGCGGACCGGACCCTGTCGACACGACAGACGACGGTTGTGCATCCACTGACCTTCTCGCCGCGATCGACCAGGCTGTCGCTGACGGTGTTGACGTGATCAACTACTCGATCGGTGGAGGCGCTGCTTCCAGCACCGTTTCGCCGACCGACCAGGCCTTCCTCGGTGCCGCTGCAGCCGGCGTTTTCGTCGCTGCCTCTGCCGGAAACTCTGGCCCCGATGCGTCAACGCTCGACAACGCTGCACCGTGGATTACCACGGTCGCCGCCAGCACCATCCCGAACTACGAAGCGACTGTCACTCTCGGTGACGGCCAAGAGTTCGCCGGTGCATCGATCACAGTCGACCTCGACCCTGCTGCAGAACCGCTGACGGGTGAGCTCGTCTACGCGGCGGATGTCGCCCTCGAGGGCGCAGTTGACCCCGACCTGTGCCTCGCTGACACTCTCGACCCGGCTCTCGTTGACGGCAAGATCGTGGTCTGTGACCGCGGAGTCATCGCTCGCGTCGACAAGTCGGCCGAGGTTGCGCGCGCTGGCGGTATCGGTGCGGTTCTTGTGAACGTGACGCCGAGTTCGACCGACCTCGACACCCACGTGATTCCGACCATCCACTTGGATGCTCAGTACCGCGATGCTGTCCTTGCGTATGCAGCGACCGAAGGTGCGACCGCGACCTTCACGCCCGGCAACGAAACCGCGTACCAGCCGCCGACACCTCAGGTCGCTGGCTTCTCCTCGCGTGGTCCCGTTGAAGCTGACGGCAGCGACATCATCAAGCCCGACATTTCGGCACCCGGCGTGGGAATCCTCGCCGCCAGTGCCAATGCTGAAGGAGCCGAGCCCACGTTCGCGCTGCTCTCGGGCACCTCGATGTCATCGCCGCACATTGCTGGTCTCGCCGCGCTCTACCTCGGGGAGCGCCCCAACGCGACTCCCGCTGAGATCAAGTCGGCGTTCATGACAACCGCGTACGACACCGTGGATGGCGACGGAAACCCCGTCACCGATCCCTTCACACAGGGCTCCGGTCACGTTGACCCCACCAAGTTCTTTGAACCTGGCCTGCTCTACCTGAACGGCATCGGCGATTGGCTGTCCTACATTGAGGGCGCTGGTTACGACGTGCTCGACCCCGCGGTCGAAGCAATCGATCCCAGCAATCTCAACCTGGCATCCATCGGTATCGGTTCGCTGACGGCAGCCGAGACGATTACTCGCACCGTGACCTCCACTCAGGCGGGCACATTCGAGGCATCCATCTCGGTTCCGGGAATCGACGCCACGGTCTCGCCCTCAACGCTGACCTTTGGCGCTGCCGGCGAGACACAGAGTTACGAAGTGACGATTAGCCGAACGGATGCTCCGCTCGACCAGTTCACCACCGGAGCTCTCACGTGGACCAGTGGCGACACCGTCGTGCACAGCCCCATCGCCGTGCGCCCCGTCACCATCCTCGCGCCGGATACGGCAAGCGGAACCGGAACCTACGGCGCCGTTGAAGTAACGGTCACGCCCGGCGGAACCGGCGACATCCCGCTGACCTCGACCGGCCTCACCGCTGGAGTCTTCTACGAAGACCCCACTGGCACCGAAACCGAGCACTCGGGTTCTGGTGTGAGCGGAGACGAGTTTGAGTACGCAGCAACCGTGCCCGAGGGCACAACGTATGCGCGCTTCGATCTCGACTCGATCGATGACACCGCCGACCTCGACCTGATCGTGTACCTGCTCGATGGCAGTGGCACTCCGATCGCCGGGTGGCAGTCAGCCACGGGAGCCGCCGATGAGCGCGTCAACCTTGCTGATCCGACACCGGGTGACTACCTCGTGATCGCGTCGGTGTATGCCGCGAACCCGTCGACCGCGTTCGACGTGCGCACCTTCGCCGTCGTGCCTGGCGCGGGAGAGCCCCTCGGATTGGACCCCGAAGTTCTCCCGGGTGTGCAGGGTGAAGCAGTGAGCTACACCGCATCGTGGGAAGGCCTGGCTCCCTTCACGAACTACCTGGGGCTCGTCAGCTATGGCGACACTGGGGCAACGACCGCGATTGAGGTTGTGACGCAAGAAGATGTTCTGCCGGGTACGCCCGTGAACACCGTATTGCCGACCATCTCGGGCAAGCCACTTGTCGGCAAGAAGCTCACGGCTAACCCCGGTGAGTGGGATGTTGACGGGCTGAAGTTCAGCTACCAGTGGCAGGCAAACGGCGAGAACATCGCCGGCGCCGACAAGCGCAAGTACACGGTCACGAACGCTGACGAGGGCAAGGCGATCACCGTCGTCGTCACCGCCAGCAAGAAGGACCTGCCAAGCGCAAGCGCCACCTCCGAGGCTGTGATGATCAACTACAGCTCGAGCGTGAGCCTGTCAGTGAGCAAGCACGTTGCCTTCTCGTGGAATACCGTGAGCGCCACCATCCGAGTCGCTACCGGTGAGGACGCCGCAGCGACCGGAACCGTGAAGGTGACGGTCGACGGCAAGAAGGTTGACACCATCACGCTGGACGAAGCCGACAACGGAAAGGTGACGGTGAAGCTGCCGAAGCTCGACCGTGGCCTGCACCAGGTGAAGGCAGAGTTCACTCCGGCCGGTGACAACGTGACTGGCTCAAGCAGTCGCAACGACTGGGTGTGGATCGTCTTCTAGGCGACACCTGCTCAGTAGCTAACACTCAACAACGGCTGGTCGCCTCCCCACGGGCGGCCAGCCGTTGTTGTGTGTTGCCGCGCTCGCAGTGTTAGGCGCGTTGGCGCGCTGGGTGTTAGTCGTCGGTGGGCCGCCGCACAACGGGCGGCGGCCACGCGGTGTAGCCGAGTTCGCGCGAGATATTGCGGGCAGTTTCGCGCAACACATTCAATACGTTGTCTTCGGGCGGCCATTCGCTGGAGTGAAGTACGACGGCCACGGCGGCGATGACGTTGCCGTTGCGGTCGGCGATAGGGGCCGCAATCGAGGATTCGCCGAGAACCGCTTCATCTTGCTCCGTGGCGATGCCGCGCTCGGCAATCTGCGCAAACTGCAGAATGAGCTTCGAGGGATCGGTGATGGTGTCACCGGTGAGGCTGCGCAGTGGTTTCTCAAAAAGCTGGTCGGCGGCATCCGCGTTGTAGGTCAACAGGATTTTGCCCATGGCGGAGGCGTGCACGGGAATGGAGAGGCCTGTCTCTGGCATTTGTTCGGTGCCATCTGGCCGATTGTTGTGATGGATGACGATGACTTCGTCGAAAAGTTCGGAGCCGAGGCGAACGGCGAGCCCGGTGCGTCGGGAAAGTTCTTGCGTCCAGCGCATGGCGCGAGCGCGAACATCGAGGGTGTCGAGATAGACATTGGAGAGTTTTAGTAGGGCCGGGCCGAGCATGTAGCGGTTGCCGTTGGGTTCTTTGGCGACGAGTCCGTGCACTTGAAGGGACTTGACGATGCCATGCACGGTGGACGGCGGAAGCGAGAGAAGGCCGGCGAGTTCCGTGATGCCGAGATGCCGGGCGCCCTGGAGCGACGACAGCACTTGTGCTGCTCGATCAATGGATTGGATCAACGCTGTTCCCCGTCATTTAGCCGGTATTCATTATCTCTGCACCACCGGTCTACTTTCGAACCGGTGGGGCTTGACAAGATGTAACTGAACGTAGCATATTCGACATTATCGAATAACGTTCCGATATTGACGAACGTTCGCGACACCCGGTCGCACGCGCAATACAAGTTCAAAGGAGAACTCATGGATGAGAACAAGCAGTGGCAGAAGCTGGCTGCGGAGTTTCTAGGAACCGCCTTCCTCGTTTTCGTCGGCGTTGGCTCAGTGCCCGCGACGTTCATCTTGAATGGTGATGAGCCATTCACCATGGCGAGTCTCGGAATCATCTCCTTCGCGTTCGGTCTGATCGTGGTCGTCACGGTCTATGTCTTCGGCTACATCTCCGGAAACCACATCAACCCCGCCGTCACCCTCGGCCTCGCTGTCGCCGGTAAGTTCGCGTGGCGCGAAGTGCCCGGCTACCTCATCGCTCAGCTCCTCGGTGCAACCGCCGGTGCCTTTGCGATCGTCGGCGTTCTTGGTCAGGCTGCTGTGGATGCCGGTCTTGGTGTCGCCGCCTACAACCCCGACACGATTCCCGTCGGACAGGCATTCTTCGCCGAGTTCGTCGGAACGTTCCTCCTCGTCTTCACCGTCTTTGGAGTTATCCACCGCAAGGCAGCCCCCGGCTTTGCCGGACTCGCCATTGGTTTCGTCGTCTTCGCCGCCATCATTCCCGTTGGCCCGATCACTGGTGCATCCATCAACCCCGCTCGTACCACTGGTCCGATGCTCGTTCAGCAGATCATGGGCGGCGAAGTGGCGTGGGAGCAGCTGTGGGTCTACCTCGTAGCTGAACTGCTCGCTGGTGTGCTTGCCGCACTTGCTTTCGGTTTCATTTCCAAGACCAACGCCGACAACGAGACCCTCACTGAAGCACTCACAGAAGAGAAGGCCAAGTAATGAAGAAACTGATCAATACCCCCGAATCGGTACTCGCCGACGCGCTCGCCGGAATCGACGCCGCGCATCCAGAGCTCAAGGTCGACCACGTCAACCGCGTGATCTACCGTGCAGAACCCACTCGCGCGGGCAAGGTTGCGCTGATCTCTGGTGGCGGCTCGGGCCACGAACCGCTTCACGGCGGCTTCGTTGGCTTCGGGATGCTCGACGCAGCGTGTGCCGGCGAAGTCTTCACCTCGCCCACCCCCGACCAGATGCAGGAAGCGACCAAGGTTGCTGACTCTGGTGCTGGCGTGCTGCACATCGTCAAGAACTACACCGGCGACGTCATGAACTTCGAGATGGCCGCCGAAATGGCCGAAGCGGAAACCGGAGTGAAGGTTGCCTCGGTCGTCGTCAACGACGACGTGGCCGTTCAGGACTCGCTCTTCACAGCCGGACGCCGCGGCGTTGGCCTCACCGTATTGCTCGAAAAGATCGTCGGCGCAGCAGCGGAAGAGGGGCAAGACCTCGCCGCGGTCACCGCACTGGCACACCGTGTCAACGACTCCGGCCGCTCCATGGGTATGGCACTCACCAGCTGTACCGTTCCGGCCGCAGGCAAGCCGACCTTCGATCTGCCAGACGACATGATGGAAATCGGCGTCGGCATCCACGGAGAACCCGGTCGTCACCGCGAAAAGCTCGCGGATGCGGCATCCATCGCTAAGCAACTGGTCGACCCGATCTTGGCCGACATGGACTTCACAGGATCACCAGCCATTGTGATGATGAACGGTATGGGCGGCACCCCGCAGATCGAGCTGTACATCATGTACAACGAGGTCGCAAAGCTGCTCAAGGCTGCCGGAGTTGAGGTTGTGCGCAACCTCGTCGGTGACTACATCACGAGCCTTGATATGGCCGGATGCTCGGTCACGATCCTCAAGGCTGACGATGAAATGTTGAAACTATGGGATGCCCCGGTGAACACCGCCGGGCTCCGCTGGGGAGTCTAAGAACTATGTCTACAAGCACCATCTCGCTCGACCAACTGATCGCCTGGCTTTCGCGGTTCCGCGATCTCGTGACCGAGAAACAGAGCTACCTGACCGAACTCGATTCGGCCATCGGCGACGCTGACCACGGCTCCAATATGGTTCGCGGTATGAACGCAGTGGTCGAGAAGATTGGTGCGGAACCCGCGACCGCCGCCGACGCACTGCTGAAGTCTGTAGGTATGACTTTGGTGACGTCCGTCGGCGGCGCGAGCGGTCCCCTCTATGGCACGCTCTTCCTGCGCATGGGCGTGAACGCTGGCCCCGTGACCGAGCTTGACGCTGCCGCCCTCGGCGCAGCACTGCGAGCCGGTCTTGAGGGCGTAGTGGCACGGGGCAAGGCTGAAGCGGGCGACAAGACCATGTTTGACGCAATCGCTCCGGCGCTCGACGCGTGGGATGCCGCTGTCGCTGACGGTGCCGATGTTGCTGCCGCGGCATCCGTTGCTCTCGCTGCTGCTGACAAGGGCCGCCTAGCGACCGAACCGCTCGTTGCCCGCAAGGGTCGGGCGAGCTACCTCGGTGAGCGTAGCGCCGGCCACATCGACCCGGGTGCCACCTCGAGCACACTGCTCTTCCAGGCACTCGACGACACCGTTTCGAGCTGATCGTGATTGGCATTGTGGTCGTAAGCCACAGCCCTGCCCTCGCGCAGGCCGCTGTGGATCTCGCGCTTGAAATGGTGGGGGAGACCCCGCCGCCGATCGCGATCGCTGCGGGGGCTGGCGACGGCATCATCGGTACGGATGCCGTGAAAGTTGCTGCGGCAATCGACGAGGTCGCCAGCGGTGAGGGCGTTCTCGTCTTCATGGATCTCGGCTCAGCGGTGCTCAGCAGCACCATGGCCACCGAGTTCATGACAACAACGGACGAGGTGCGGCTCACCGATGCGCCCTTCGTAGAAGGACTCATCGCGGCAATTGTGCTCGCCAATGCAGGGGCCTCGCTCGACGAGGTCGACCGCGAAGCGCGGGCAGCAATGGGCGCAAAGCAGAGTCAGCTTGCTGACCAGGGCGGTGCTGCTGCCGCGGATGCTGCTCTTGCCGCTGAGGCACCCGCTGCGGCCGCTCCTGCCGCTCCTGCCGCGGATGGCACGTCAGCGGACCCCACAGAAGTCACCGTCGAAGTTCCGCTTGTGAACCCTGATGGCTTGCACGCGCGCCCTGCATCGCTCATTGTGCAGGCGCTCGCGGGAGTGGACGCCAAGCTTACGATCACCGACGTGACCGCCGGCAAGGGACCGGTTTCGGGCAACAGCCTGATCGGAATCATGTCGCTTGGCGCTGCCAAAGACCACGTCCTCAAGTTCACGGCCACCGGCGGCGCGGCACAACAGGCCGTCGACACGCTTGTCACGATGACGGGCGATGGCTTCGGAGAACTCGCGAGCTAGCAAATTCGCGGCGTCACCCGCCTGAGTTTCGCCAGCCTGAGCGCCACCGGTCCGCCCGGCGGCGGCATCCATAACGCTGACAGATCGATCTATTTTCGGTCCGCCGTCGCGGCTGTTGGCGCGCGGGCGGGTACGCTCACCGAGACATGAATCGCCAGCTCACTCTTCTCTTCGCCGCCTTCGAGGCGCTCCTCGTTGTCGCTATCGGGATCGCGATTCCGCTGGTTCCGCTGACGCTGCTGTGGGGCATCCACTACGGCTTGGCCATCGACTGGACTGTGTTCTGGCGTGCCGCCGTTGATATTTGGCTTGTCGGCCATGGCGTCGATATCACCGTTGTGCTTGATCCGACCGTCGCGAGTGCCGTCGGTTTGCCCGCAGCGAGCACACCGGTCACGATCACCATGGCGCTGCTCGGGTTCGCTCTTCTGACTCTTCTGCTCGGTGTTCGGGCTGGTCGTCGGGTCGCCGAGACGCCCCACATGCTGCTCGGCACGCTCGCCTCGCTTGCCACCTTCGGTGCCGCTTCGCTTGTGCTCACCTTGTCGGCTCTGCATCCGGTGGCGCGCCCATCGCTGTGGCAGGGCACTCTCTTACCGACTGTTGTGTTCGCGGTGGGGCTGCTGATTGGCAGCCAAATCGTGTCAGCAGCAAACCCGGTGTCGGGAGGCATTCGCCGCTGGATTGCGGGATGGCCAGCTCACGTGCGCACGATCGTGGCCACCGCGCTGCGGGGCGGGGCGATCGCGGCTGCCGGTTTGCTCACGGTCGCGTCTCTCGTGACGACGCTGGCGATTGTCACGTCCTTCGCCGAAATCATCACGCTGTATGAAGGACTCCACACCGAGGTGCTGGGTGGCGTCGCGGTGACGATCGGCCAACTCGCGCTGTTACCGAACATCGTGTTGTGGGCGGCTGCCTGGCTCGTGGGTCCTGGCTTTGCGATCGGAACAGGTTCCGCTGTGTCGCCCCTGGCCACCACCCTCGGGCCCATTCCTGCCATCCCCGTTTTTGGCGCCCTGCCGAGCGGAGATTTCGCATTCGGATTCGCCGGACTCCTCGCCCCCGTTGTCGTCGGCTTCCTCGTCGCCGCCGTGCTCGGCCCGCGTATCGCCGGAGAACTGCGTCGCCGCGAACTGGCCATCGTCGCGGTCGGTATCGGGCTTACGGCCGCAGCCATCATGGGGTTGTTGACGTGGGCATCCGCGGGAGCTGCCGGTCCCGGACGACTCGTTGATGTTGGCCCGGAGCCGTGGATTGTTGCCCTGTGGGCGTTCGTGGAGTTTTCGGTCGCAGCGGGGCTCGGTCTTCTGGCGTCCGCACGCCCGGAGCGCACTGACGACGGCTTCACTGAGCGCTAGGCTGGGTGCGTGCTCACACTCGTTGTCTTGATTTCCGGGGGCGGGTCTAACCTCGCCGCCCTGCTCGAAGCGGCCGAGAGTGCCGACTTCCCTGCCCGTGTCGTCGCCGTTGGCGCTGACCGCGTTGCTGACGGGCTCGACCATGCCGAGCATTACGGCATCCCCACCTTCTCTGTCGCGATGTCGAACTTCAAGAACCGCGATGAGTGGGGCGATGAACTTCTGGAGCAGATCCAGTTCTGGAACGCTGACCTCGTCGTGCTGAGTGGCTTCATGAAGCTGCTGCCGCCGCGCGTCGTCGAGGCTCTTTCGCCCAACATCATCAACACTCATCCGGCCTACCTGCCGGAGTTTCCGGGAGCCCACGCGGTTCGCGATGCGCTTGCTGCTGGGGCAACCCAGACGGGTGCCAGTGTCATCAAGGTCGACAACGGTGTCGATAGTGGTCCGATCATCGTGCAAGAGCGCGTTGCAATCGAGCCGGGAGACACCGAAGAACACCTGCACGCCCGCATTAAGCCGATCGAACGGCGCTTGCTCGTGCAGACGATCGAAGACATTGCCACCAATCGCATCAACCTAAAGGAACTCTGAATCCCATGAGCGGCCCTAGCCACAACCCAGCCGATTTCCGCGAACGCGATGTCGTTCCCATCCGCCGCGCCCTTATTTCGGTGAGCGACAAGTCGCGACTCCTCGACCTCGCGGGTGCGCTTGCCGATGCGGGCGTAGAGCTCGTCTCGACCGGTTCCACGGCGAAGACGATCGCCGAAGCCGGTTATGACGTCACCGAGGTATCGACCGTCACGGGTTTCCCCGAGTCGCTCGATGGTCGCGTCAAGACGCTGCACCCGTCCGTGCACGCCGGCATTCTCGCTGACCTGCGCCTTGAGTCGCACGAAGCTCAGCTCGCCGAGCTCGGCATCAAGGCCTTCGACCTCGTTGTCGTGAACCTCTACCCCTTCGTGGAAACAGTTGCCTCTGGCGCTGCTCCCGCCGATATCGTCGAGCAGATCGACATCGGGGGCCCCGCCATGGTGCGCGCCTCCGCCAAGAACCACGCCAACGTTGCCATCGTCACGAGCCCAGACAGCTACGACGAGATCATCGCCGCGGCAGCGGGGGAGGGCACGACCTTCGCTCAGCGTTATGCGCTCGCCTCCAAGGCCTTCGCCCAGACCGCAGCCTATGACACCGCTGTGTCGCAGTGGTTCCTGACCGGTGCGCTTCTCGGTGAGACGGATGCCGCGGCATCCGCCCCCACACTGCCGGTGCACCTCGAGGTTGCCGCCGACCAGCTCGCCGTACTTCGCTATGGCGAGAACGCCCACCAGCAGGCAGCCCTCTACGGTGTGGCCGCTCAGCCCGGAATCGCGCAGGCCACGCAGCTCGGTGGCAAAGAGATGTCGTACAACAACTACGTGGATGCCGACGCCGCTCTGCGCGCCGCCTTCGACCACGACACTCCCGCTGTTGCGGTGATCAAGCACGCTAACCCGTGCGGAATCGCCACTGCGGCGAGCATCGCGGAGGCTCACGTTTTGGCGCACGCCTGCGACCCGATCTCGGCCTACGGCGGAGTGATCGCGGCCAACGGAATCATCACGAAGGCTGCTGCCGAGTCAATCGCTCCGATCTTCACCGAGGTTGTTGTTGCTCCCGGCTTTGAGCCTGAAGCACTCGAAATCTTGAAGGCTAAGAAGAACCTGCGCTTGCTGCAGCTGCCGGAGGGCTACGCGCGTGACAGCCGTGAGCTGCGCCAGATCTCGGGCGGCATGCTCGTGCAAGAACTGGATAAGCACTTCTCCCCGGCCTCCGCGTGGACGCTCGCTGCCGGTGACGCCGCCGATGCCGAGACACTCGCCGACCTTGAGTTCGCGTGGCGAGCGGTGCGCGCCGTGAAGTCGAACGCTATTTTGCTGGCTAACGGCGGAGCATCCGTGGGTGTCGGTATGGGGCAGGTCAACCGTGTTGACTCGTGCCAGTTGGCGATCTCGCGGGCTGGTGACCGTGCCGCAGGTTCCGTTGCGGCCAGCGATGCGTTCTTCCCCTTCGCTGATGGCCTGCAGCTGCTGCTCGATGCGGGTGTGCGTGCGGTGGTTCAGCCTGGCGGTTCGATCCGTGACGAAGAAGTGATTGCGGCAGCGGTTGACGCTGGCGTGACCATGTACTTCACGGGTGAGCGGCACTTCTTCCACTAACAAATGTCGCCTGGTGTACGCCGGCTCTCTCCGGGGAGCCGGCGTAAGGCAAATGCATAGAATCTTCCCGGTAAGTTGGGGCGCATGATCAGTGCACAACGGCGTATGGCCGCAGCTTTTATTTCCGGAATTGCCGTTGCCGGCACCGTATACCTCGCAACCGGGCTGGCGTTCTTTACGTCGAACGGTGCTGCGGCAGAGAACCTGCCGACGATCGCCGAGTACTTCTTGCCGATGGCACTTGTGCTCTTCTTGCTCTACTCGCTCGCGGCGGCGCTCGAGATTCACCGCTACTGGTACACGACCGCAGTGTCGGCTCTCGTGATCGGCATCGCCGCGGCCTTCTTCGGCACCGCCCTCGGCATCATTGCCTCGGGAGCCGAATGGAATCCCGAAGCGATGGCCTTCATCTTGGCAAGCCTGCTCGGCACGAACCTCATCTTTGTCGTCGCCACGATCGTGACCGCCCTGACGGTTGGTCGCCGCGTGTGGTTTGCCATGGTCGCCCGTGCCCCGCAGTCGACCTCCACGCTGACCGCTCTCGTACGTGCCCCCTCCTCGCGCATGGCTGAGGGAGAACTGACTCACCTCGACCGTGTTCCCGTGGATGCCGACCTTGCCGATTCGCAGTGGGAGGCCTACGTTGCCGCCCTCAAAGACAACGGCTTCGAAGTAATCGAAGTGCCCGCCGACGACGATCTCGCCGATTCTGTTTTCATCGAAGACACCGTGGTGATGTTCGGCGAGGTTGCGGTGCTCACGAGCCCCGGTGCTGAGAGCCGTCAGGCTGAGATTGATGCTGTTCGCGAGAGCGTCGCTGGACTGGGTCTCGAACTCCGCGAGATCACTCAGCCGGGAACTCTCGACGGTGGTGACGTTCTCAAGGTCGGCTCCACGGTTTATGTGGGACGCGGTGGTCGCACTAATGCTGAAGGTATCCGTCAGTTGCGCGCGATCGTAACGCCCCTGGGCTACACCCTCATTGCCGTGCCGGTCGAGAAGGTGCTGCACCTCAAGAGCGGTGTCACGGCTCTTCCCGACGGCACGATCATTGGGTACCCCGATCTCGTCGACAATGTCGACCTCTATGACCGTTTCTTGGCCGTGCCCGAGGCCGAAGGTGCCGCTGTTGTGGTGCTGTCGGATGACGCGGTGCTCATGTCGTCGTCGGCGCCCCAGACCGCGGCACTCATCGAGAATCTCGGGTACCGCGTCGTGACTGTTGACGTCTCAGAGTTTGAGAAGATGGAGGGCTGCGTCACGTGCCTCTCCGTCCGCATCCGCTGAATTGAGACTCTGTCAAAAAACTTGTGGATAGTGATTGTGAAAGCGCCGGGGCGGGCATATTCTAAAAGGCTGTCTGCCCCGCGCCAATCACGACGAGGAGCAGCGGTTCACGGTCGCACACGACGCGACCCGCAGTAATCGCGATCCCTGAACGCAGGGATCCCTCTCGTCAAGGATCCATGGTGTCACCACAGTCTGACCAGCCAGAACGCGTGAAAGCGGTCGGCACTTTTGCGGCTATCCGCCGGCTTTACCCCTACGCAAAATCGGCCATGCCGTTCATCTACCTCGGCATGGCAGCAGCGCTGGCCGCCGGAATTGTTGCGCTGCTCATCCCGCAAGTGTTGCGCTCGCTCGTGGATGGGCCGCTTCAGTCGGGCGATTCAAGCCAGATTTGGCCCGCCTTCTTCATCGTTCTCGGGCTCGGCATTGTCGAGGCGATCATGATCGCGCTTCGTCGCTACTTTGTGCTGACGCCGGGAACCCATGTCGAGGCGCGCATGCGCAACACCCTCTACATGACCTTGCAGCACCTGCCGGTGAGCTTCCACGACCGGTGGCCGAGCGGCCAGCTGCTGTCGCGGGCCGTCAGCGACCTCAACCTCATCCGTCGGTGGCTGTCGTTCGGACTCGTGTTGCTCGTGGTCAACGTGCTCACGATCATCGTGGGGCTGCTGTTCCTCGTAAACATCTCGTGGGTGCTCGGCGTGATCTTTATCGTCACCTCGATCCCGTTGTGGATCTACGGGTACGTCTTCGAAAAGAAGTACTCGATCGTGGCCCGCCGCAGCCAAGACCAGACCGGTGACCTCGCGACGGCCGTCGAAGAGTCGGTGCACGGCATCCGTGTTCTGAAAGCCTTTGGTCGAGGAAAGCACGCGCTCATCGGCTTCTCGGCTCAGGCCGAAAGCTTGCGTGGCACCGAGATTGAGAAGGCCCGCGCTATCGCCGGCATCTGGCTCTGGCTGCTGCTCGTGCCCGACGTCATGTTTGCGCTCGGACTTCTCGGCGGCGTGTGGCTCGTTGTTGAGGGCAACATCTCTGCCGGTGACCTGGTCGCGTTCTTCGCCACGGCCACCGTGTTGAGGTTCCCCGTGGAATCGATCGGCTTCCTACTGTCGATGACGTTCGACGCGCGCACTGCCGCCGACCGTTTCTTTGAAGTGATGGACTCAGCAAATCCCATCACCGACCCCGAACACCCCGAAACGATCACGGATAGCCGGGGTCACCTTCAGTTCACGAACGTGCACTACCGCTACCCCGATTCGCCCGCGAATGTTCCCGACCTCGTCAACGGCATCGACTTGAGCATTGAGCCAGGCGAGACCATGGCCCTCGTGGGGCTGACGGGCTCGGGCAAATCGACGATCACGGCCCTCACAACACGTCTCTACGACGTGACAGAAGGGTCAATCAGCATCGACGGCGTCGATATCCGCAACCTCACCCTGATTGAGCTGCGGCGTCACCTGGCGATGGCGTTCGAGGATGCCACGCTGTTCTCATCGAGCGTGCGCGAGAACGTGCTCATGGGGCGCCCCGATTCCACCGAAGAAGAACTGCGCGAAGCGTTGAGCATCGCGCAAGCCGACTTCGTGTACGACCTGCCCAAGGGCCTCGACACGCTCGTCGGTGAAGAGGGCCTGAGCTTGTCAGGTGGTCAACGGCAGCGCCTCGCGCTCGCTCGCGCCGTCGCCGCGAAGCCCGCGGTGCTTGTGCTCGATGACCCGTTGTCGGCGCTCGACGTCGACACTGAAGCACTTGTCGAGGCCGCGCTGCGCAAGGTGCTGAGCTCCACGACCGCGCTTATCGTCGCTCACCGCCCATCGACCGTGATGCTCGCTGACCGCGTTGCTCTTCTCGAAGATGGCAAGGTCACCGCGGTCGGAAAGCACTCCGACCTGCTGGCGACCAGCAGTCACTACCGTTACGTCATATCCAGTCTTGAAGAGGAAGAGCAGGAGGTCAGTTCATGAGCGTGATGGGAACCTCCGGCGAAGAACGCAACGACTACACCAAGGACGAGAGCCGTCAGATTCGGCAGCGCTCGCTGCGCCTGCTCGGATCGTTGATCGCGCCCGTGCGCCTTCGTGTTGTCCTTACGATGGCTGTTGTTGTCGTGAGCACTGCCGCGCAAGTGGCTGGCCCCGCGCTGATCGCGTACGGCATCGACAACGCGTTGCCCGCCCTCATCGACGGCGAAACGTTGCCGCTCGTGCTTGCCGTCAGCGCGTACCTGTTCACAGGCATCGTTGGCGCCTCAATGATCGCCTGGTACACCGTGCTGAGCGCCCGCGTGAGCCAAGCAATCCTGTTCGACTTGCGCAAACGCGTCTTCTTGCACACGCAACGGCTGAGCCTTGAATTCCACGAGAGCTACACCTCGGGGCGCATCATCGCGCGTCAAACGAGTGACCTCGATGCGATTCGCGAACTACTCGACTCGGGTATCAACCAGCTCGTGCAGGGTGCGCTCTACATGGGATTCATCGCTATCGCGATGTTCTCGCTCGACTGGGTGAGCGGCGTCATTCTGTTCTTCGCGCTAATACCGTTGGGCTTCCTCACGCGTTGGTTCCAGGTGCGGTCGCAATTGCACTTTCGTGAGACGCGCACGACTTCGGCCAAGCTGATCGTGCACTTTGTGGAGACCATGACCGGCATCCGTGCGGTGAAGGCCTTCCGCAAAGAAGAGCGCAACCGCGAACAATTCGGGGGGCTCGTTGAGAATTATCGGGATGCCAACGCCCGCGTCATCCAATTGTTCGGAATCTTTGACCCGGGTCTGGTTCTCATCGGAAACGTTGCTCTTGCGATGATCCTGCTCGTGGGCGGCCTGCGTGTCTCGACCGGCGATCTCGCGATCGGTGCCCTGCTCGGCGCGCTGCTGTATGCCCGCCAGTTCTTTGCGCCTGCGCAAGAGATGGCGATGTTCTACAACTCCTACCAGTCCGCTGCCGCGGCTTTGGAGAAGATTTCGGGAGTGCTCGAAGAGCGCCCGACCGTTGCTGACCCCACGACTCCGATTGACCTGCGCAAGGCCAAGGGAACCGTGAAGTTCGACGGTGTGGAATTTGCCTACAACGCCGACAAGGTGATCCTGCCGAAGTTTGATCTTGAGCTGCCCGCCGGTCAGACAGTCGCGATGGTGGGAACGACGGGTGCCGGAAAGTCGACCCTCGCGAAGCTCATTTCGCGCTTCTACGACCCCAGCCAGGGCACCGTGTCGCTCGACGGTGTCGACCTGCGCAAGCTGCATCCGAAAGATCTGCGCCGTGCCATCGTTATGGTCACGCAAGAGGCGTACCTGTTCTCGGGCAACGTTGCCGACAACATTGCGCTCGGTAAGCCCGATGCGACCCGCGAGGAGATCGTGAAGGCTGCGAAGGCGGTTGGCGCGCACGAATTCATTGAAGCGCTGCCCAACGGTTACGACACCGACGTAAACAAGCGTGGCGGTCGAGTGAGTGCCGGGCAGCGACAACTGTTGTCGTTTGCGCGCGCGTTCATCGCCGACCCTGTCGTGCTGATTCTGGATGAGGCAACCGCGTCGCTCGATATCCCGAGCGAACGCCTTGTTCAGGCTGGCCTTCAGACGCTGCTCTCCGACCGCACCGCCATTATCATTGCGCACCGTCTATCGACGGTCGCAATCGCTGACCGCGTGCTCGTCATGGAACACGGCCGCGTCATCGAAGATGGCACCCCGCAAGATCTCATTTCGGGCTCCGGCAAGTTCGCGCAATTGCACGCGGCCTGGCGGGACTCGCTCGTTTAGGGGCGGTATCGCGCTAACCGTAGGTTGACGCGATACCCGCCGTCGGGCATCCATGTCAGCGGCGTTGATTCGGCCTCGTAGTGCACGAGCGCCCGATCTTCGTGAGCGAGGGGTGGATGCCCGCCAGAACGGATGACGCGCCACCACGCCACGTCGGAACCGTAGCGGGCCATCACGGTGCCGACGGCCCGCGCGGCTCGCGAGCCGATCGTGGCAGCGACCTCGCCGTAGGTCATCACGTGGCCGGGCGGGATCGATTCAACGACCTCGAGCACGCGGCTCACGAAATCGTCGCTAGGAGCGGGCACGCTTAGAGCGTGTATTCGCCGAGCTTCTCGCCGTATTGAGTTTCGCCGACGACCTTGAAACCGACCTTGAGGAAGAACTGCTCAGGGCCGTCGTCGCCCTCTTCCCAAATGGCGGTGATGCGATCGAAGCCACGGCTGCGTGCTTCTTCAGCGATTGCCTTCACGGCGAAACGACCGATTCCTTGACCCTGCTCGTCGCCGGCGACGCTCACGCGCCAGATGCAGCTGCGAAACTCTTCTTGAGACGCATCGGGGTCGAAATTGCCCCGGACGAATCCGACGACCTTGTCGCCGTCAACGACAACGCGCGGCCACGACGTCAGCGGGTCAATGAAGGCATCCGCGATCGCGTAGGAGGGCGGCGTAACGAACTGCTCCTGCCCGCGACGCAGCGACAGGTTGTTGGCAGCCACGATGGTGCTTGCCGATAATTCTTCAAGTCTTAGCTCACCCATGAATACAGGCTAACCCGCGGTAGGCAGATGCGCCAAGGTATCTCGATGTCGAGATACATAGGAAAAAGAGTAAGCTGGTCGTGGCCACTAACTAAGGAGCAAAGCTTGTCCAAGATCAAGGTAGAAGGCACCGTCGTCGAACTCGACGGCGACGAAATGACGCGCATTATTTGGCACCGGATCAAGGAAACCCTGATCCACCCCTACGTTGACGTCAACCTCGAGTACTACGACCTCGGCATTGAAAGCCGCGACGCAACCGACGACCAGATCACCATTGATGCGGCTCACGCCATCCAAAAGCACGGTGTTGGCGTCAAGTGCGCAACCATTACCCCCGACGAAGCCCGTGTTGAAGAATTCGGCCTCAAGAAGATGTGGCGCAGCCCTAACGGCACCATCCGCAACATCCTTGGTGGCGTTATCTTCCGCGAGCCCATCATCATCTCGAATATCCCGCGCCTCGTGCCGGGCTGGAACAAGCCGATCATCATCGGCCGTCACGCCTTCGGCGACCAGTACCGTGCCACCGACTTCCGCTTCAAGGGCAAGGGAAAGCTGACCGTTGAGTTCGCTCCCGAAGATGGTTCCGAGCCGATGAAGTTTGAGGTTTATGACTCCCCGGGCGATGGAATCGCGCAGGTTCAGTACAACCTCGATGACTCGATCATTGACTTCGCTCGTGCCAGCCTCAACTACGGCCTCACGCGCAACTACCCCGTGTACCTCTCGACGAAGAACACGATCCTCAAGGCCTACGACGGTCGCTTCAAGGACATCTTCGAGGAGATCTTCCAGAACGAGTTCAAGGACAAGTTCGAAGCAGCCGGCCTCACCTACGAGCACCGTCTTATCGACGACATGGTCGCATCGGCCATGAAGTGGGAGGGCGGCTACGTCTGGGCCTGCAAGAACTACGACGGCGACGTTCAGTCCGACACCGTAGCTCAGGGCTTCGGCTCGCTCGGCCTCATGACCTCCGTTCTGGCCACGCCAGACGGAAAGGTCGTTGAAGCCGAGGCAGCTCACGGCACCGTGACCCGTCACTACCGCCAGCACCAGCAGGGCAAGCCCACCTCCACGAACCCGATCGCGTCGATCTACGCGTGGACCCGTGGACTGGCTCACCGTGGTGTGCTCGACAACAACCAGGAACTCGTCGACTTCGCGTCGACCCTGGAAGACGTCGTCATCAAGAGCGTTGAGGCCGGTCACATGACCAAGGACCTCGCACTGCTCGTCGGACCGGACCAGAAGTGGGAAACCACTGAAGAGTTCCTCGACACGCTCGACAAGAACCTCGCAACACGACTTGCGTAAGTAGCACTTCGCGTTTCTGACGACTGGCTTATCGCCAGCACGTTGTGAGAAGGGCCCGGAAGCTTCGGCTTCCGGGCCCTTTTGCGTGCCCGGCTCTCGTCGTTGTCGCCGACATTCTGCGCGTTCTCACCCAACACTCGGCAAGCATTCGGCAAGCGTTGAGGATTGCTCCCTAGCGTCGGAGCGCAGCATAACTGCGAACCGTCGACGAATTGGAGACACCATGTCATTTCAGACCCAAGCAACAACAGGCCAGCTCGACACCATCCGGTCGATCATGAAAAAGACCCGGATCGCGATGCTCACGAGCGTCTCCGCAGACGGCGCGCTGCACAGCCACCCCATGACCGTGCAGGAGGCAGAATTCGATGGCGATTGCTGGTTCTTGGCCTCCGCCGAGTCCGACACCGTGAATCAGTTGCTGGCGCATCCTCAGGTCAACCTGGCCTATGCGGGTTCGTCCGAGTGGCTATCGCTGTCGGGCTCTGCCGAAATTATTCGGGATGTGGCGAAGAAGAAAGAACTCTGGAACTCGTTCACTGATGTGTGGTTCGAAGACGGGGCCGAAGATCCTTCGGTGGTGCTGATTCACGTCAAGGCCGACTCGGCACAGTACTGGGAGAGCCCCGGCAAAGTTGCGACTCTCGTTAGCGTTGTCGCTGCGAAGGTAACCGGGGATGAGCCTCACACCGGGTCGTCCGAATCGGTCACGATCTAGTTCTCCAACAACACACGCTGAGAGGGACGAGGCTCTGATGAAACGACTGCCAGTATTGCGAAATGTTGACCGTCTAGAGGAAGCGGCCGCGCTCGATCCCGCTGTTGAGAAGACGCGGGCCGTCGTGGATGCAGTTCTTCGCCCGCGGTGGTTGCGAGACCTGCTGCATGGCGTTCCGCTGGGTCACCCGGTGCATCCGCTCGGTGTCCACGTTCCTCTGGGCGCGTGGATCTCGGCGGGCGTGCTGGACGCCCTGCCCGGTACCGAGAAGGCGTCACGGGCACTCGTCGGAGTCGGGGTGCTTGGCGCGAGCGGAACAGCGGTCGCCGGCTTCGCGGACTGGTCGAAGCTCGACGAAAAGCAGCAGCGCGTCGGCTTCGTGCATGCCGCGGTCAACATGGTGGCGACGGGATTCTTCGCGGCATCCTTCGTGCAGCGCTCCCGCGGAAAGCACACGAGCGGCAAGGTACTGAGCTATGCCGGGCTCGCGATCGCGTCGGGCGGCGGCTATCTAGGTGGACACCTGACCTACCGGCAAGCAGCGGGTGTCAGTCATGCTCCCGACGTGGAGGCGTCCTTCCCCAGCGGGTGGCAGCAGCTCGCTCCGCTCACCGAGCTTGCGGATGGCTCACTCGACAAGCGCGTTGTCGCCGATACCGAGGTGGTGGTCTTCCGTCGCGGAGACCGCGTCTCCGTACTCTCGAACACGTGCAGCCACCTCGGAGCCGAACTCCATGACGGGTACGTCGTCGGCGATGACTCCACCCCGGGCGGAGCGTGTGTGGAATGCCCGTGGCACCAGAGTGCGTTTTCGCTCGACACGGGGGAAGTCATCCACGGGCCAGCGACGAGTCCACAGCCGCGCTTCGAGAGCCGAGTCGTGGATGGCACGGTGGAGATTCGGTTGCCGCGCTAGTCGAAACGCAACCCCTCGGGGCGCGAGCCGCGGAGGGCGAGCACGAGCACAATGAGGGCGCCAGGCGGGACGAGCGCGAGAAATGCCCACCCTCCCGAAAGGTTCGAATCGTGGAGGCGCCGCACGGCAATGGCGATGCCGGGAATTGCTGTGAGCAACACCCAGCCTCCCGCAATGAAGGAGAGAAACACGAGGGCGGGAGAAGTGGCCGTGGTGGCGCCGCTCCAGCTTGCAATGGTGAGAGTCGGATAGACCAGCGAGCCGAACGGGCCGACGGTGAGTTCGGTCACCATGGGGCGGCCCGCGATCAGTAGCGGCGCGACGACCTCCAGCGCGGTAATTACGGCGATATTCACGAGCATCCACCACCAGTACTCGCTGCGACTGGCGCGACCGCGCATCCTGAACGATCGATCGAAGAATCGCTGCATCGCACCGCGCATCGACGCACCGAGGAGCGGTGCGCTCGCAGGCTCCATCGTGGGTGCTGCTGTGGCGGTGAAGGTCATGCCCACATCATAGATGAGCGAATTTCGTTTCGTAACTCTAGGGCGACGGTTTTTTCTCGGAGGAGCCCGGCAAGGTGGGAGCCGGGTTTCCCGAGGTAGCGGCCATCTGCGTCGCATGCTCGAGGAGCACGTGCTTGAGTTCAGCCACCTGCTTCGTGAGATCCGTGACCTCGCGACGCGTCGCGACATGCGAGAGCTCGTCTTGAGCCGCAACTCGTTCCACGATCCACGAGGCCAGGGTTGCCGTAACAACACCAAGGAGGGCGATTCCGGCCATCATCACGCCAGCGGCGATCACTCGACCTAGCGTCGTAGCGGGATAGATGTCGCCGTAGCCGACGGTCGTGATCGTGACGAAGGCCCACCAAATACCATCGCCGAGACTGGTGATCTGAGTGCTGTCGGCGTTGCGTTCGGTATCCAAAATGGCGAGCCCGGCGACAAAGACGAGCAAGAGCGATGACCCGACCGCGTAGGTGAGCACGCCACCGCGCACGGCGGTTCCCGCCCGTCGTTGCAGCACGCTCAGCAGAGTGACCAAACGCAGGAGGCGCAGCGGGCGCAACATGGGCAGCACGACGACCATGAGGTCGAACAGGTGCTTTCTGAACCAAAACCAGCGGTGCTCAGCCAAAATGAGGTTCACGAGGTAGTCGGCCACGAACACCACCCAGGTGACAGCGATGATGACCTCGGCCACCAGCATGGCGGTACCGGAGAGATTGGCGATAACCTCCCACGCGTAGGCGATAAGAAAAATGATGGCAGCAACGGTCAAGGGAATGTCCATGATCTGTTTCCAGCGCCGTTGAGTCATGCTGTCGAGCCTACCGACCCCGTTCAGGAGCGCGGCTAAGGGGAGCCTGTGCTGGCTGGCCGGATACCGCGAACGAGAGTAGAACGAAGGTATGGCTACATTTCTTTCCGTCACGTTGCGCTCGGCTGTGCGTCGCTATCCGCTCGTCGCTCTGACGGTTGTCGTCGGCGTGGTGGGCCTCGCGCTGAACTGGACTCCGGCATCCGCAGTCGTTCCCTGGCTGCTGTCGATCTATTCGCTCGGCGTTGCCGTGCGTGAGGCCGTGTCGATGGTGCGCAAACTGCTGCAGCACCAGTTCGGGCTCGACGTGCTGGCGGTGACGGCGATCGTGGCGACGGTAGTTGTTGGCGAATACTGGGCGAGCATCGTCATTGTGCTGATGCTCACCGGTGGTGAAGCGCTCGAAGACTTTGCGGCCGGTCGCGCCAAGCGCGAACTGAACGCCTTGCTAGATCGGGTTCCTCAAACAGCTCATCAGCTGACGGCCGCCGGCGACATTGTTGATGTGCCGGCCACAGAGGTTGCAGTGGGTGATCGCCTCGTCGTGCGCCCTTCGGAGATTGTGCCGGTGGATGCGGTGCTGGTGTCTGCCACGACCGCAGTCGATGAGTCGTCGCTCACGGGCGAAAGCATGCCGGTCGAGAAAGTCACCGGAGACCTGCTGTTGAGCGGTTCGGTGAACGGGCCAGAAGCTGTCACGGTGCAGGCGAGCGCGCGAGCATCCGACAGCCAATACCAACGGATTGTTGAGCTCGTCACCGAAGCGGCGGAGAGCAAAGCACCCATCGTGCGTCTGGCTGATCGCTACGCGGTGCCGTTCACGCTCGTCTCGATTGGCCTGGCTGCTATCGCCTGGTGGATCTCGGGTGACCCTGTGCGGTTCGCCGAAGTGCTTGTGGTGGCAACACCGTGTCCGCTGTTAATCGCAGCCCCGGTGGCGTTCATGGCCGGGATGTCGAGCGCGTCTACCTATGGCGTCGTGGTGAAAAACGCTGGCACCCTCGAAGTGCTGGCCCGTGCGAAAACGGTCGTGTTCGACAAGACAGGCACGCTCACGAGCGGTCGTCCCGTTGTCGTCGACGTGCGGCCTGAGGGCGCGGTGACCACCGACGAATTGCTGGCCCTCGTGGCAGCAGCAGAACAATATTCTTCCCACGTGCTTGCGGCATCCCTCGTGGAGGCAGCGAAGCAACGCTCTCTCGCGCTCCCCGAAGTATCGGATGCCCGCGAAGTCGCCACCCACGGTGTGCAGGCTCGCGTAGGAGGCAAGCTCGTCACCGTGGGTAAGCCTGCATTCGTGGCCGAGCAGGCTCCCACACTCACTCGAATCGATCTCGCAAGCGGCGAAGCTGCTGTCTACGTGGGCATCGATGATCAGTACGCTGGTGCGATTGTGCTGCGCGATGCGGTGCGGCCCGAAGCGGCACGCACCCTGACAGGACTGCGCGAACTGGGCATCCAGAAAACTTTAATGCTCACGGGGGATGTGGAGCAGACGGCGCGCAAGGTGGCCGACGAACTCCACATCAGTGAGGTTCACGCGGAGTGCCTGCCCGAAGACAAGGTGCGACTCGTGCACGCCACTGCTCCGCACCCGGTCGTAATGGTGGGCGACGGCGTGAACGATGCGCCCGTATTGGGAGCTGCCGATGTCGGCATCGCGATGGGCGCCAAGGGCTCGACGGCGGCGAGCGAATCGGCTGACGTGGTGATTCTCGTCGATGATCTCTACCGCGTCGTGTCGGCGGTGCAAGTCAGTCAGCGCACTGTGCAAATCGCCTTGCAAAGCATTTGGATCGGTATCGCCATCAGCGTGGGGCTCATGCTCTTTGCGATGACGGGAGCGCTGCCTGCAGTCGTCGGCGCCGGGCTTCAAGAAGTTGTTGACCTCGTCGCGATTCTCAATGCGTTGCGGGCACTGAGTCTCAAGCGTCGCGTGCGTGTCTCGTCGAGCTCGAACGCGGCTGGCGTGCAACTGCCGAGCTAGTACCCCGAGAAGTAGTCGGTGTGGATGCGGCGGGCCCCGTTAGCGCGCAGTGTCGCCTTGAGGTCGTTCACGAGGGAGGGCGGGCCCGAGAGGTACGCGCGGCGGTCGGCCAAGTCGGGCACGAGCGCGGAGAGGGCGTCGCCGTTCATCCGCCCCTCGCTGCCGAGCACCCAGCCTTCGGGAAGTGACTCGACCGGCTGCGGCCCGAACACAATGACGCGCACGCCGGCCTCCACAAAGAGTCCGGAGAACGGCAACGTTTCGGTGCTGGAGGTCGCGTAGATGAGCACGATATCGCGTTCGTCATCGTGCAGGTGAGAGTGTGCGACCTGGCTGGCGAAGGGCGTGACACCGATACCGCCGGCCACGAGCAACAACGGTTCGGTGGTCTTTCGAGGGAGTACGAAGTCGCCCCAGATGCCGGTGGCATTGACGTCGGCTCCGCGCGGCAGTGCGAGGAGGGCTGCTTTGAAACTGCTCGACTTCTCGGGCGCCGTGAACGTGATCGACAGGGTCGCCCCCGCCGAGGGTGCAGACGAGATCGTGAAGTAGCGACGTGCTCCCCGCAGGTCGGGCGAAGGGTGCGGCAACGAGAGCTCAATGTATTGACCCGCCCGGAACGCGAGAGTGCGGTGCGGGGCAAAAGTGAGCTCCCACGTGCCGGGAGCTATCTCTTCGGTTTCGGTGAGCGTCATCCGGATGGTGCGGCGCTGAGTGAACGCGAAGGCGACCAGATTGCCTAGGAGCAGTGCCAGCAGCGGGTCGCTGTAGAGGGTCCCAATCGAGAATGGGATGGCGAAGAGCAGGGCGACGAGCGCGGCGACGCTGAGGCGTTGCCAGCGTCGCGGCGGTAGCGTAAGCGGTTCGCTGAGCATGAAGCCGACGAAGAAGATCAGTTGCGAGGAGGTGAACGTGACGGCGATCGCTTCGGCAATATCGCCACCATTGGCAAGCGTGAGGGCGATGCGGATGCTGGCCGCGAGCACCACAAAGGTCAGCCCCAAATCGAGGCGTTGAGTGCGATACAGAATAAGGAACGCCGCGATGATGATGAGGGGCTGCAGCCACGGGGTGCCGATCCACCACGTGGGGAATCCGATCGGAACCCAGTAGAAAACGTAGGCCCCGAGGGCTGCGGGATTGAAAATATGGCGCCCGCGGAATGCGATCAGAAATTTGGATGCCGCCGCAACGGTCGAGGCAAGTGCGATCGACAGCAGCCCGTCGAGTTGCAGGCTCGGTGCCATGATGAAGAAGACGAGCAACCCGGTGATGAGCGACGATTCGAGGTGCGCGCGCTGCCGCACGATGCGCGCGCCGAGCCAGCTGGCCGCAGAGCTAAACACGACGGCGATCGGCAGACTGGCAAGCAACGCAAAGGGATCAGCAGCGATGAGATCGAAGAACGCGAGTGCAATCGACGCTACCGCGAGAACGGCGAGAGACCCGAGCACAAGGGTGTACATCGGCACGGCACCGAGGGTGCGATCAAGCCAGCGCTTCATAAGAACAACTCTCCTGTGAACCCCGGCGAGTGCTCTACTCGACCGGTAGACAGCATCCGCACCCACTGACAATCGAACTCCTCCGCGAGCGATGCGGGGTCGGCAAAAAAGAGTGCGGTGGCGAGCCCGTCGGCTTCGAGCGCGGTCGGGGCGATCGCCCAGGTGGCGATGATGCGGTCGGTGGGGAGGCCCGTGCGGGCATCCAAAATGTGGTGCAGCCCCGCCCAGGCGCGTCGGTTGGGAGCTGACGCACAAATCGCCTCATTGCTCACGGTCACCACTCCGATGGCTTTGCTGGTGTCGAGCGGGTGCTCCAGCGCGACCCGCAGTTCACCGTCGCCGCGGTGCAGCAGGTCTCCGCTCGCATCCACCGTGGCGGAGCGGACTCCGTGCTCGGCGAGTACCTCGGCCACGAGATCCACGAGGTAGCCCTTGCCTGCAGCGCCGACGTCGAGCACGGCGGGGGTGAGGGTGGTGAGTTCGCTGCCGTTCCAGCTGATCGCTTCGTGCCAGTCGGGCACGCGCGTTCGGGTCGCGGTGGGCTGCAACGAGTAGGTGCGGTCGTAGCCGAGCTCTTCCAGAGCACGGCCCACGAGCGGGCTCATAGCGCC
Source organism: Salinibacterium sp. SWN167 (assembly GCF_015864665.1). GTDB lineage: Bacteria > Actinomycetota > Actinomycetes > Actinomycetales > Microbacteriaceae > Rhodoglobus. Next base: position 900,270 of record NZ_JADYWU010000001.1, read on the forward strand.
GGCGGTCGCATCGTAGAGGCGACGGTAAAGCTCGAACAGTGGGGGAGCATCCGGCGGAAAAGGATAGCTGCCGGGGGTGCGGGCGATGCGGCTGACGAGGGAGTCGTCACGAAATCGCGAGTAGGTGCGGTCGAATTGCTCGATGCGGCGCTGAATCGCGGCGAACACCTCAGGGTCGAGGGGGTCGGCGGTGTCAATCTGCCAGGGCGCACCAATGGCATCGAACCTTTTACTCGGCGAGGGCATCCGCCTTGATGGCGTCGACGGCGTTGTTGAAGCCGCCGCTTGTGAGCGACGAGCCGGCTACTTTGTCCACCGAAAGTTCGTCGATGTTCTTGCCGACAACTTCGGCGGCGATTCCGTTGATGAATTCGCCTTGGAACTGCTTCGAGCTGGGGTTGTCTCCGTTGCCGACGACGGTGACGTCGGTGATGACATTACTCTCGAGCGTGAGCGTCACGTCAACTTGTTCTTGGCCGTCGGGGGAGGTGTAGTTGCCCGACTCCGTGTAGGTTCCGTCGGTGTACTCGGCACCGGTCGCGGTGGCATCGGGAACAGTGGTTTCAGCCGAACCGACATCCGCAGTCGTTACCGTGCTTGAGCAAGCGGAGAGTGCACCCACGAGGGTGACACCGGCAAAGAGGGCAACGGCGGTCTTGTTGTCGGTGAGGCTGCGCATGGGGCTCCCAGAGGTAGGCGAGTGTTCAGTATGCCCGAGCAATCCTGACGGGAAGCTGGAATTTTACGGTGTCAATCGCCTTATTCGGATCCGGGTTCGGTGTCATCGAATTCTGGAGCGGCATCGATGGCCTGCTCCAGTTCGTCGACAAGGAGCGAATGGGGCGCGATGATTCCTCCCCGATAGCCGGCGCGAGCAATCATGTGGGCCGATACCGGAGCGGTGATCATTTGGAAAATGAGCAAGAAGATCAGCAGGAGAATTGTGGAGAGTTGACGTTCTTGCAGGGCGATGGCCAACAGCACGAACGCCAAGCCCAGAATCTGGGGTTTGGTTGTCGCGTGTAGGCGCGCAATCGCATCCGGAAAACGGAGAAGGCCAACACCAGCGGCGACGGAGAGGAACCCGCCAAGCAGGAGAAATACGCCGGTAAGGATGTCGAGGATTGAGTCGAGAATCATGAGTTGGTTCTCCTCGAGACATAGCGCGCCACCACAACGGAACCGAGGAATGCAGTGCTCGCGAGCACGAGCATCGCTGGCAGGCTTCGCGTGTGACCGTTGTAGACCATCTCCGCTCCCAGCGCGCAAATGATCGTCGTGAGCAGCATGTCTGAGGCGATCATGCGGTCAAGGATGGAGGGGCCGCGGATGATGCGGTAGAGCGCCAGAAGGCCTGCGATGAGCAGCATCACACCGACGGCAAGAAACACCCAATCGCTCATCGTGTGGCCTCCGTCTCATGAATGCGGGCAAGATCATCTTTCGACCCGATGGCACGAACGATGCGCGCCTCCACGACGAGCACCTTGGCGCGCATCGCTTCGACAGCGGCGGCCGTGGTGGTGTCAAAGGTGTGGAAGTAGAGGATGGCGCGTTCCCGATCCACTTCGACGACGATTGAGCCGGGAACCAGCGACATCGCAATCGCGTCGAGCGTCATGACGAAATCTGAGCGAGTGCGCAGCTGAACGGCAATGACGGATGATGTGGGGATCGGTCGAGGGTTCAGCGCTTGGAAGGCGACGGTGAAGGAGGCTACCGTGACGTCGGCGATGAAGTGGGCGATAAACACGAGCGAGTACCAGAGGTTCAGGCGGCCCGAAATGTCGGCAGGGGGCAGATAGAGCACTCGGGTCACGGCGATCGCCACAAGAAATCCGGTCAGGATGTTCAGCCACGAGAACTGGCCCCAGAGCACACCCCAGAGCACCACGAGCCCGAGCAGCAGCGGCAGCTGCTTCCAGACGCGGCCGCGAACTTCGGTGCGCGAGACCTTGCGTGCACTCGCTGATTCAGAGGCGGTCGGATTCGTTGACGCCGCTACGGAGGCGGGCTGGTCGTCCTGAGGACTCATTCGAGGCCTCCCGGGAACACAGTATTGACGTAATAGGCGGGGCCATTGATGTTCTCACCGGCATTAGCGCTGAGGTCGAAGAGCGGGGTCGCGAAGACGGTGAGCGCGATGCTCACCGTCACCATCGCGACGGTGGCGCCGACCATGATTCGAGGCGTGGTGCGCACTGACTCAACGACGGGGGAGCTTCCGGTTTCTGCCCGCATCGCCAACGGGTTTTCGTAGTCGGCCACCTCTTCGGCGTCGCGCCAGAAGATCATGCTCCAGGCACGAGCGAGGGCATAGAGAGTGAGCAGCGACACGGCCGCGCCGCAGCCGATCAGTACCCACGCGAGCACGGACCCGTTGTTGGCTCCGGCCTCAAACAGTGCCAACTTTCCGAGGAAACCGGAGAACGGTGGGATGCCGCCGAGGTTCAACAGGGGGATGAAGAACAGCACCGCAATCAACGGACTGGTCTTGAGCATCCCGCCCAGCTTGTTGATGCCGGTCGTGCCACCTTGACGTTCCACCAGCCCGGTGGCCAAGAAGAGAGTGGTTTGAACGGTGATGTGGTGAACGATGTAGAACGTGGCCGCTGCAAGGCCGGCCGCCGTGTCGATGCCGATACCGAACAGCATGTAGCCGATGTGGCTGATGAGCGTAAAGGACAACAGTCGCTTGATATCGGACTGCGCGACGGCTCCCAAGATTCCAATCACCATCGTGAGCGCCGCCACAATGAGCAGCACGGTATTGAGTTGGCCATCCGGGAAGATGATCATCTCGGTGCGGATGATGGCGTACACGCCGACTTTGGTGAGCAGGCCGGCGAAGACTGCCGTGACGGGGGCTGGCGCCATCGGGTAGGAGTCGGGCAGCCAGAACGACAGTGGGAACACTGCGGCCTTGATGCCGAACCCAATCAGCAACATGACGTGGAGAATCAACTGGATGTCGGCGGGCAATTCCGCAAGTCTCACGGTGAGCTGCGCGATGTTCACCGTGCCGGTCGCACCGTAAATCATGGCGATGGCGGCGAGGAAGATGGCGGAGGAGACCAGGCTCACGACGATGTAAACGGTGCCGGCACGGATGCGGGGCTTGGTGCCTCCCACAGTGATCAGCACGTAGCTTGCGACGAGAAGAATCTCGAAACTGACATACAGGTTGAAGAGGTCACCCGCGACGAAGGCGTTGAAGACTCCGGTCGCCAAAATGAGGTAGGTCGGATAGTAGATCGAGACGGGAGTCTCGCGGTCGCCATCGGCGAGGCCCTGGCCCACCGAGAACACGAGAACGGCCAGCAGCACTGCGGCGGAGACGACGATCATGAGGGCAGAGAGCCGGTCGACCACGAGCACGATGCCGTAGGGGGCAGGCCAGCCTCCGACTTCAACGGCAATCGCGCCATTGGTGTTGACGGCCACGAGCAAGGCGGCACCGATCAGAAGAACGGCGCTGAGCACGCTCACGGCAATGAGCGTTTGGACGCGGGGACGGTTGGCTTGGGTGAGAGCTGCTGCTGCGCCGAGCAATGGCAGGAGAACAACAAGAGTGGTTAGTGCGCTCATGCGCCTGCCTCCTTCTCGTCGATTTCTCGCTGTCTGCGTTCGGCCGCCAGGCTCTCTTGCTCCTCGCGTTCCTCCTGCTTTTCGAGGTCGAGGGCGGTGGAGATGGCCGCTGCGGCTCGAGTGCCGAACTCGGTGTCGTCACCGTCAACGGCACGATCGGTGGTCACCGAACTTCTCCGGCTGCCCATTGCGAGGTCTTCTGAATCGTCGTAGACCACATCAGCATTGGCTAGGCGCCACGACCGGTAGATAAGAGCGAGCAGGAATGCGGAGACTCCGAAGGTAATCACGATGGCGGTCAGGATGAACGCCTGCGGCAGCGGATCGGCTGTGGCATCCTCTTCGCCGAAGAACGCTGCAGCTCCGGAAGGCCCCGAGACGATAAGGATCAGCAAGTTGGTGGCATTACCCACGAGCAGGAAGCCCAACAAGACGCGCGTCATGCTGCGCTCGAGAAGCAGGTAAACACCTACCGAGTAGAGCACGACCATGATGACGACGAGGGTGAGAGAGGCGTTCATATGGTGCTTCCGCTCTCGAGAGATTCAGAGGACTCTTCGCGCTGGCGATCGATCTCGGCGCCGAGGCTGCGCAGAACATCCAGCACCATTCCGATGACGACGAGGTAGACCCCGATGTCGAAAATGGTGGAGGTAGAGAACTCAAGGTGGCCGAGCACGGGAATCGTGGTTTCGAAGAACGTGGAGGTAAGAGCATCCGCGCCGAGGAAGAGTGGCACGGTGGCGGTTCCCGCCGCGAGCACGAGCCCGACGCCCAGGATGCGCCCCGCATCGAACGGCGCTGCTGCGCCGAGCTCGTAGCGTCCACCGGCGAGGTATCGACCGGCGAGCGCGAGTCCCGCCACGAGACCGGCGGCGAACCCGCCTCCCGGCAAATTGTGGCCAGCGAACAAGAGGTAGATCGACAGCACGATCAGGGGGTGGAAGAGCAGGCGAATAACAACTTCGAGGAGAATCGACCGGTTTTCGGGAGCCAACTTGCGGCCCGCGAGTAGCCACGCGGTGCGAGTCGACGGGTCTTGAACACCGGGCAGGTACTCGGAGGACACGATTTCGCGTGATGGCTTGAGTCGAGCGCGGATCGTGCCGCGGGCACGGGTTTCGGAGACACGGGGCAGGTTGTCGGTGCGGCTGCGCAAGAACACCAGACTGGCGACGCCGGTCGCGGCAGCCACGATCACCGAGAGTTCTCCGAGCGTGTCCCAACCGCGGATGTCGACGAGCACGACGTTAACCACGTTGCGGCCGTGACCGATCTCGTACGCGAGTTCAGGCAGTGACACGGAGATGGGATCTGCACTTCGGGCGCCAAGCGCGACGATGGCGACGATGCCCATAAGGAGGCCGACGGAGAGGCCAACGGCAGCACGCAATACGCGTCGCGAACTGCCGTGCGCTTTGCCCAAGCGAGCAGGCAGTCGTCGCAGCACCAGCACGAAGGCAATCAGGGTGACGGTCTCGACCAACACTTGAGTGAGAGCGATATCGGGAGCGCCGTGGAATGCGAATAACGCGGCCATGCCATACCCCACGACTCCCACGAGCACAGCGGCTTGGAACCGCTTCTGGGCGCCGAGTAGGGCGAGGGCGGCAACGATCATGACGGTGCCGACGGCGAGTTGCCCTGGGCTGTCGAAGAGTCGGATGGAATCGGGCCACGTGCGATTCAGCGCCAGCGTGCTGCCTACCGAGCCGACCATCACGAGCAGGATGACGGTGAGATAGAACGGCAGCGAACCTCGCTGCGTAGTGGCTGTCACTCGCAAGGCAATACGGTCGAGCGTGCGCAGGCCGGAGCGGTACAGCTTGTTCGAGTCGACTAGCGAGGGCACTCGGGACTGGAGACTGAAGACCTGGGTGCGTGCCCAGAAGAGTGCGAGGCCGCCGAGCAACGTGGCGGCCGAGACAAAGAAGGCGGCGTCGAAGCCATGCCAGAGCTTGAGGGAATACTCGTAGCCTTCTGAGGCGAACTGCTGCGAATAGCCTTCGAGCACGGTTCCGATGGTGCCGAAGAGCGGGGCAAGAACGAGACCGGTGAGCGCGAGAATTGCCGGCGACGACAGGAACCAGACATTCTCATGCAGCGGCCGCACTGTCTCGACTCCGTCTTTACGAGCGAAGGCACCCCAGAGGAAACGTGCGCTGTAGGCCACAGTGAGGGTAGATCCCACGGCGACTCCGATGACCGCGATCCATCCCAGCGCCGATCCCGCGCTCGCGCTTTCGAGGAAGCTGGCAAGAACAGCTTCCTTGGCGACGAACCCGGCGGTGAAGGGGATACCGGCCATTGACACTGCGGCGATGATCGCGACCGTGGCGAGGAACGGGGCTTCGCGGCCAAGCCCGCTCAACTTGGTGAGGTCGCGTGTTCCCACACGGTGGTCAATGAGTCCGACGACCATGAACAGCGCCGCCTTGAAGAGAGCGTGAGCAAGAAGCAGCGCAACTCCAGCGAGAGCCGCGGTGCGAGAGCCAAAACTCACGACCGTCAGCAAGAACCCGAGCTGACTGACGGTGCCATAGGCAAGCAAAAGTTTGAGGTCGACTTGGGTGAGCGCGCGCCATCCGCCCACCAACATCGTGAAGACTCCCAAGCCGAGGAGCAGCGGCTGCCACCCCGGGGTTTCAGCGAACCCGGGTGCCAGGCGAGCGATGAGATAGATGCCTGCCTGCACCATCGCGGCAGCGTGCAGATAGGCGCTGACCGGAGTGGGCGCGGCCATCGCCGAGGGCAGCCAAAACTGGAACGGAACGATTGCTGACTTGCTGAGCGCGCCCACGAGAATCAGCATGATCGCGATGGTGACCGCGGTTCCCTCGGGGGCAAGGTCGACGAGCCGCGCCAGGCTGGCAGTGCCGGTGCGTTCGGCCAGCATGACGAGCCCGACCAACATCACGAGCCCACCGGCGGTTGTGACGATGAGGGCCTGCATCGCAGCGATGCGGCTCGCGAGCCGACCGGTGTTATGGCCAATAAGGAGGAAGGAGAACACCGTCGTGGCTTCCCACAGGATGAAGAGCAAGTAGACGTTGTCGGCGATCACGAGCCCGTACATGGTGCCGGTGAAGGCGAGGAAGACGGCCGCGAAACGACCAAGCCCCTCTTCAGAAGCAGCGAAATACTTGATGCAGTAGAGCATCACGAGCGTGCCGACGCCGGTGACGACGAGGGCAAGCAGCCACGAGAGGGTGTCGACCCGAAAGCTGAGATCGAGGTGCAGTTGGGAGATCCATGGAATGGTCTCCGTTGGCGGAGTATCCGCGAGAACGGCGGGAGTCTGCAGCAGAGTGTAGATAAATGCCGCTGCGGGAATGATGGCCGTGATGAAGAAAACACGAACACCAACTCGGCGGGTGAGCGCAGGGATCACCAGGGAAACGAGCGCGAACGCACCGAGCAGCACTATCACGGGGCTCTCCGCTTCGAGCTGGGGCTGGAACCGTGCGGATTCAGTGCAGTTCTCCCTTAGAGTGCTCGATCTGGTGATCGAGTGCTGCAGTACAGCCGGGGCGAGTGGCGTTGCAGCAGAGTGGCGAGATGGTCGGTGTCTTCGTCTCGAACATTCTACCGGACGAATATCTGGACGGGTGATGAAGGTGACGACGCGAGTGCTGCGCTCATTCGCAGAGACCACTTCGCCAATCCTCCCGCGATCGCACCGGGTAGCTCTAAGGTCGATGGCATGGCTGAGGTAGTAATCGTTGATGACAAACACGCGGCGGGCGAAGTCGCTGCAGACCTCATCGAGGCACTCGTGCGCCGCACCCCGGATGCTGTCCTCGGCCTAGCGACCGGGTCGACGCCCTTAACAACGTGGGCTGCGCTCGCGGCTCGCGCCCTCGATCTTTCCGCTGTGCGGGGTTTTGCTCTCGATGAATATGTCGGATTGCCTGCGGGGCATCCCGAGAGCTACCGCTCGGTGATCACGCGCGAAGTTGTTGAACCGCTCGGGTTAACACCGGAGCTCGTGCAGGTGCCTGCCGAGAGTGGCCCCATCGAGACCGCGGGTGACGACTACGAGCGCGCGATCGTCGCGGTGGGTGGCGTCGACCTGCAAATTCTCGGAATCGGTTCGACGGGCCACATCGGCTTCAACGAACCCGGATCCTCGTTCGCCTCACTCACCCGCGTCAAGACCCTCACTCAGCAGACGCGACTCGACAATGCGCGCTTCTTCGATTCGCCCGACGACGTGCCGCGGCACTGCATCACGCAGGGGCTCGGCACCATCCAGCGTGCGGGGCATCTGGTGCTGCTGGCGTTTGGCGAAGCGAAGGCGACGGCGCTCGCGGGGGCGGTCGAGGGGCCGGTGACCGCGAGCCTGCCGGGATCGGCAATTCAGTTGCACTCCACCGTCACGGTGATTGTGGACGAGGCTGCGGCATCCGAACTGAAGTTTGCCGACTACTACCGCTACTCCTGGGAGAACCGCCTCGACTGGGAGAGGCTGCGCTAAAGCTCCCGACTTCGCCAGCGGCGACGCCTCGTGTCGGTACTCCGTGCCATCGTTAGCTCATGACGAACTATGTGGCGCTGCTTCGCGGCATCAATGTGGGCGGCTCGAATGTGATCAGCATGGGGGCGCTTAAAGAGTGCTTTACCGATGCCGACTTCGCGGACGTGCGCACCTACATTCAGAGCGGCAACGTCGTGTTCGCCTCAGACGCGCCGGGCAGCGCCGAGCTTGAAGTCGAAATTGAGCGGATGCTGCGCGAGCGCTTGGGCGCAGACATCCTCGCTGTCGTGCGCTCCGACGACGAATTCGCGGCCACCATTGCGGCGGCCCCGAGCGATCACGGTTCCGCGGAGCTGCTGAGTGATGTGCTCTTTCTCAAACGCCCTCTCACCGCAGCGGAAGCACTCACCCTCGTGCCCGAACTCAACGAACAGGTTGACTCTGTCTCAGTAGGCCCCGATGCGCTCTACTTCTCACGCACCGTCGTCGACTCGGCGAGATCGCGCATCGACCGCCTGCGCGCTAATCGCCTCTCGAAGCGGATGACGGTGCGCAATTGGCGCACGACGCTGAAGCTGCGCGACTTGCTCGACGGGGACTAGCGGAAGATGATCGTGCGCGCCCCGTCGAGCAGCACACGGTCTTCGGCGAACCACTTCACGGCTTGCGTGAGCGTGCGGCTTTCTTCGTCTTGACCGATCGATCTGAGTTCGCTTGACGTGCTGGCGTGGTCGACGCGCACCACGTTTTGCTCGATGATCGGGCCCTCGTCGAGGTCGCTCGTCACGAAGTGGGCGGTGGCGCCGATGAGCTTCACACCGCGAGCGTGCGCCTGCTTGTAGGGGTTCGCGCCCTTGAAGCCGGGCAAGAAAGAGTGGTGGATGTTGATGATCTTGCCGCTCAACTGCTCGCACAGTTCGGGGGAGAGGATCTGCATGTAGCGGGCCAGCACCACAAGTTCGATGTCGTGCTCTTCGACAACCTCGAGGATGCGTTCTTCGAAGGCCAGCTTCTGGCCGGGCGTCGTGACAGCGTGCGACTCGAACGGCACCTCATAGAACTCGGCGAGCGAGCCCAAATCGGGGTGGTTACTCATGATCAGCGGCAGGTCGATCGGCAGCTGGCCAGCGCGCTGGCGGTAGAGAAGGTCGTTGACGCAGTGTCCGGCCTTGGATGCGAGTACGAGCGTGCGCAGCGGGCGCCCCACCACGTCGAGTTGCCATTCCATCGCGTACCGCTCGGTCACGGGGGCGAGGGCTTTCTCGAAAACCTCGCGCGGAGCATCCGACTGCACCTGCAAGCGCATAAAGAAGCGCCCGGTGTCTCCGCTGGAGAACTGCTGCGATTCGGTGATGTTGCCGCCGGCCTCAACAATGGCGCCACTGATGGCGTGAACGATGCCGGGCTTGTCATCACAAGTGAGGGTTACGATCCAATGCGTTGAGGTAGTCACTGATTTAGCGTACCGGTGCTGGCGGTAGAGTTAGTCAAACATGAGCACGTCACGCACTTCTTCGCCCGCCTCCTCTCAGGCATTTCCGTGGGCAGGCCTCTTCACTCTCTCTGCACTGATCTTCACTTCGGTCACGAGCGAATGGTTACCCACCGGATTGCTGCCCGAAATCGCCGCCGAGCTCTCTGTCTCGGAGTCGCAGGTGGGCTTGCTCATCACGATCTTCGCCGCGACTGTTGTGATCTCCACGGCTCCGCTCGCCGCTCTCACGCGCAACCAGCCCCGCAAGAAGCTCGTCATCATCGTGCTGATTGTCTTTGTGATTGGTAACTTGCTCGCCGCTGTGGCACCCAACTATGCGGTGCTCGTGATCGCCCGCATTATCGGTGGGCTGTCGCACGGACTGTTCTGGGCCGTGGTCGGCGCCTACTCGGCGCACCTCGTTCCGCCGCACCAGGTTGGCCGCGCCGTTGCCGTCACGAGCGCGGGTGCGACCGCCGCCTTCGTGCTCGGAGTGCCCGTCGGTACCGCTCTCGGTCACGCCCTCGGCTGGCGCTTGGCCTTCGTCGTGATTGCGATCATCATCGCGGCGCTCACGATTATGGTCGTGCGCATTTTGCCGCCCGTCGATCACCAGCAGCCCCTCGCCACGGGCGAAATCTCGATCCCGCTACGCAAAGACCGGTCGGTTCCCGGCGTCATCTACGTCTGCATCTTGGTGGCGCTCGTGATGCTCGGCCACAACCTCTTCTATACCTACATCGTTCCGTACCTGATTGGCCCGGCCGGAATCGACACCGGCGCCGTCGCTGGGGTTCTCCTGCTCTTCGGTGCCGCCGGCGCCCTCGGTCTCGCGCTTGCCGGTCTCTTGGTCGACCGCTTCCCGCGCAGCATCATCCCCGTCACGGTTGCCCTCGTCGCGATCTGCGCCGCGCTGCTCGGCCTATTCCCCGCCGAGCCCGCCATCATGTTCACCGTCATCATTGTCTGGGGAACGGCCTTCGGCGGTGTTCCCGCCATGATGCAAACACGACTCTTGCAGCTGGCCTCACCGCGCATGCGCGATGTCGGCTCGGCCTACCTCACGACCTCGTTCAACATCGGTATCGGCGGTGGAGCGCTCGTGGGCGGCATCCTGCTCGACAACCACGGGGTTATCTCGTTGCCCTACGTTGACGCCGGCATTCTGGGCGTTGCGGTGGTCTTTGCGATCATCGGTGGCGAGCTACTCAGACGGCGAGGCGCGAAGGCTGCGGCAATTCGCGACCAGCAGCCCACACCGCCCGCACCCTAAGGTCGGCATCGAGTAGCACGGCGTCGGCGGCAAATCCGGGAGCAAGCGACCCGAGGTCGCCTTCGCGCCCTATTGCCCGGGCAGGAATAGCGGTGGCCGCGGCAACAGCCTGCGGCAGGCTCAAGCTCACATCGGTCACCGCGCGACGTACCGCGGCATCCATGGTGAGAGTGGAACCGGCAATAGCGCCGTTATCGCTCAAGCGGGCAACGCCGTCGGTCACCGTGACATCGAGCGAGCCGAGTAGATAATGTCCGTCGCCGGCGCAGGTTGCCGCCATCGCATCAGTAACCAGCGCGATGCGGCCGGGGGCCGAAGCGAACAACATTTTTACGACATCAGGATGCACGTGCACGCCGTCGTTGATGACCTCGAGCGTGACGCCCGGAGAGTGAAAGGCTGCAGCCACCGGGCCGGGAGCTCGGTGGTGGATCTCACGCATGGCATTGAACGCGTGGGTCAAGATGCTCGCGCCAGCCTCAAACGCGGATCGGGTCTCGGCGTAGGTGGCGGCAGTGTGGCCAATCGCTACGCGTACATCGGCGGCGACGAATTGGGCGACAGCCTCAGCGCCGCCGGGGAGTTCTGGGGCCAACGTGATCTGGCGAAGCGTTCCATCGGCGGCGGTCAGCAGCTGCTCGATCTCGGTCGCCGTAGGAGTGCGAAGCGCGGCCGGATTGTGTGCACCACGGAACCCCTGATCGATAAACGGACCTTCGAGGTGGCTGCCCAATACGAGGGGATCCCGGTGGGTGAGCTCAGCAACCTCGCCCAGCCGCTCGACAAGACGTTCGTGGCCATCGCTAATGAGCGAAAGAACAGAGCGGGTGGTTCCGTGGCTGCGGTGGGCGGCAAGCGCCGTCGTGATGGCGTCTATTCCGTCATCGAACGAGACACCGTCGGCGCCGTGACAGTGGATGTCGATAAAGCCGGGAGTAAGAAAATCGCCGTTGGCGTCGGTGACGAGGGTGGCGGCATCCGCTTGCTCGCGCCAGGAGTCACCGGTACCCGTTGCGCCAATGCTGTCGCCCGTGAACCCTACCCACGCGTTATCGCGCTGCACACCGTCGCTCACGAGCGTTGCGGAGTGGATGATGCGGGTAAACATGGGGTCCATTCGGGGGAGTGAGAGCGCTCTGGCGCGGTTCCTGAGCGGCGGCGATGTAGTCCAAAGTCTGACAGAAATAGGGGGTATCTCAAGGCTCAGTTAGACCACTTGAAGGACAGACTTCTTTCCTACCGCGCGGAAAGATGGCACACACTGACTGCTTGCGTTGAGCGTTCACCCGGTATCTTGGAAGTATCCACCCCGTCGCAAGGAGATCATCTGTGTCAACGTTCCTCTCGCCTCTCTCTGAGGTAGACCCTGAGATCGCTGCGGTGCTCGCTCAAGAGCTCGACCGTCAGCGCAACACTCTCGAGATGATCGCGAGTGAGAACTTCGTTCCGCGCGCCGTTCTTGAGGCACAGGGTTCGGTTCTCACCAACAAGTACGCCGAGGGTTACCCGGGGCGTCGCTACTACGGCGGCTGCGAATTTGTGGATATTGCTGAGAAGCTCGCCATCGATCGCGCCAAGAGCCTCTTCGGTTCCGCGTTCGCTAACGTTCAGCCCCACTCGGGTGCGTCGGCCAACGCCGCCGTTCTGTCGGCTATCGCTAAGCCCGGCGACCGCATCCTCGGCCTTTCGCTCGATCACGGTGGGCACCTCACGCACGGTATGCGTTTGAACTTCTCCGGCAAGCTTTACGAAGCTCACGCTTACGGCGTGAACGAAGAGACCGGCGTTCTTGATATGGCGGATGTTCGTGCCAAGGCCATTGAGGTTCAGCCGCAGGTCATCATCGCTGGGTGGTCGGCTTACTCGCGTCAGCTCGACTTTGCTGAGTTCCGTTCGATCGCCGATGAAGTTGGAGCAGTGCTCTGGGTTGATATGGCGCACTTCGCTGGACTCGTTGCCGCTGGTCTGCACCCGAACCCCGTTCCTTTTGCGGATGTAGTGTCCTCGACTGTTCACAAGACCATTGGTGGACCGCGCTCGGGCTTCATCCTCACGAACAACGTTGATATCGCCAAGAAGATCAACTCCAACGTGTTCCCCGGCCAGCAGGGCGGACCGCTCATGCATGTGATCGCCGCCAAGGCGACCGCCTTCATGCTGGCAGCATCCGATGATTTCAAGGATCGCCAGGAGCGCACCCTTCGTGGCGCCAAGCTTCTTGCTGAGCGTCTCGTTCAAGACGACATGACTGAGCTCGGCATTGATGTGCTCACGGGAGGCACCGACGTGCACCTCGTGCTCGTCGACCTGCGCAAGTCAGAACTCAATGGTCAAGAAGCCGAAGACCTGCTGCACTCGGTTGACATCACCGTCAACCGCAACGCTGTTCCTGCCGACCCGCGCCCGCCGATGGTGACCTCGGGTCTCCGCATCGGAACGCCGGCATTAGCAACCCGCGGATTCGGTGACGCCGAATTCACGGAGGTTGCCGACATCATCGCCGAAACTCTCAAGCCCGGGGCAGACCTTGCCGCGCTGCAGGCACGTTCGCGTGCGCTCGCCGATGCCTTCCCGCTCTACGAAGGCCTCGAGAGCCCCGGTAGCTGGGCCTAAATAACCCAGAACTGAGCTGAAACAGCCTGAAGCCAAAGACCTCGTCACCTTGTCATTGCGGCGGCGGGGTCTTTGGCGTTAAACGATGTGTACTTCGACACCGGCGGCCCGCATGCGGTCCAATTCCTCAGGGTCGGCCGTGGCATCCGTAATGAGGGTGTGCACGCTCGAGATCTCGGTAACGCGCGCGAGCGCCAGCCGACCGATCTTCGATCCGTCGGCCACGACCACGGTGCGCTGGGCATGAGTCACCATGGCGTTATTCGTGCGCGCTTCGGTCTCGTCGTGAGTGGTAACGCCGCCCTCTACCGAGATGCCGTCGCTGCCCAAGATGGCAGTGCCGACGTTGATGGCATTGAAAGTATTCTCGGCAAGAACCCCGACGAGTTCGAGGGATTGGGGGCGTAGTAGCCCGCCGGTCATCACAACTTTGAGCTGGGGATACGACGTGACGAGCCCGGCGATGGTGAGCGAGTTGGTCACGATCGTGAGCTCGGGGTGGGTGGAGAGCGCTCGTGCGACGTAGGCCGTCGTCGAACCGCCGCTGAGCGCGACCGCATGCCGCCCCGAGGGAACCAAAGTCGCCATGCGAGCGGCGATTGCTTTCTTGGCATCCTGCGATTGGGAATCACGAAAAGTGACCGGCAGCTCGTGCCGGGCCTCGATGACGGTGGCACCGCCATGAGTGCGCACCAAAAGCTGTTGGTATTCGAGCTCTGCAAGGTCGCGCCGCACAGTGGCCGGTGAGATCGAGAGTGTCTCTGCGAACTCACTCAGCGATACTGACCCACGCTCTGAGAGAAGATCGAGGATGGCGATCATGCGCGTCGAGCGTTTAGTGGAGGCGGCGTGACGCTTCGTGTTGTCGATGACCATGCCACCCATTATCCATCCTTTGGTCAAATTCGCTCACCCAAAATGATCGTTTTGCGGCTATTGCGCTCATTATCTTGCGCGATTCACTCAGTGTACGTAAAGATCGATCCATGACCCACATTGTCTTTATCGGTGCGGGAAGCGTCGTGTTCTCCCGCCAGCTCATCGCGGACCTCTTGCGCTTCGACGACCTTCCTCAGCTCACGCTCGTGCTGCACGATATCGACGCCGAGCGCCTGCGCGTTGCGGCTGAAACGGCGACGAAACTTTCGACCCAACTCGACCGTGCGGTCACCGTGGTTTCTACCCTCGATCGGCGCGAGGCGCTCGCCGGGGCAGACTTCGTGATCAATATGGTGCAGGTCGGTGGCATCGACTCGACCCGCACCGATCTCGAAATTCCGGCCAAGCACGGACTTCGTCAAACGATCGGTGACACCACCGGTGTCGGCGGTGTCTTCCGCGCCCTGCGTACCTTCCCGCTGCTCTCCGCCATCGCTGCGGACATGCTCGAACTCTGCCCGGATGCGTGGCTCCTGAACTACACAAACCCGATGGCGATGAACGTGTGGTGGCTGAGTGTCGTTGCCCCCGACCTCAAGGTTGCCGGAATCTGCCACAGCGTCTACTGGACAGTAAGCGACCTGTGCGACCTCATCGGCGTGAAACTTGACGACACTCACTACCGGGCTGCTGGGGTAAACCACCAAGCGTGGCTCTACGAGTGGTCCCTCGATGGTGAAGACCTGTACCCGCGCCTGCGCGCCGCGATTGAGGCTGACCCAGAATTGCTTAATCGAGTGCGCGTGGAGATGTTCCGCCGCATCGGTTATTACCCCACGGAAACGAGCGAGCACTCCTCCGAGTACCTCTCGTGGTTCTTGCGCTCCGATGAACAAATTGCCCGGTTCCGGCTCCAGCCGCTTGAGTACCTCGGTATCAGCGAAGAGAACGTCGCTGACTTTGCACGAGCTCAAGAGGCGCTCGCCGCGGGTGAAGAACTGGAACTCGAAGAGGGGGCCGCTGAATACGCACCCCAAATCATCCATTCGATCCTGACCGGCACCGAACGAATCGTGCATGTCAATGTGGTCAACCGCGGATTGATCTCCAACCTCCCCGAGGGGGCGATCGTCGAGGTGCCGGCAACGGTTGATCGCTCAGGGATTACACCGCACGTTGTCGGAGCGATTCCGACCCAGGGGGCAGCGCTTAACCGCAGCTACCTCTCGGTCGCCGAGCTCACCATTGAAGCGGCTCTCACGGGCAATTCCGATCGTGTTCGCCAAGCGCTGCTCGCCGACCCGAACGCGATTTCGACGCTCACCCCGGAGCAAATTTGGGCGCTCTGTGACGAGATGACCGAAGCGCACGCGGCCGTTCTGCCGGTGTCACTCGGCGGGCAGACGGAGCTGATTTTGCCATGACTCTGTCTTCTGCCGGCGAACTCGTCGCGTCGGCCGTCGAGGGTAACCTCGCCGTGCCGGCGTTCAACGTCATTACCCTCGAACAGGCCGAGGCCATCGTTGCGGGCGCTGAGAATGCAGGCATTGGCGTACTGCTCCAGATCAGCGAGAATGCGGTGCACTATCACCGGCAGATGGAGCCGTTGCTCGCCGCCTGTCGCGAGATTGCCGAAGCGTCGCTAGTGCCGATCGGCATTCATCTCGACCATTTCGAGAGCGCTGAACTCATCGAACATGCGCTCGAGGTTGGTTCTGGCTTGGGGGTGCGTTCTCTCATGGTAGATGCCTCGAAACTTGAGTATTCAGCGAACGTCGCGTTCACGGCATCCGTCGCGGATCACGCCCATGCTTTGGGCTGGTGGGTCGAGGCGGAGCTCGGTGAGATTGGCGGCAAGGATGGCGCCCACGCGCCGGGCGTGCGCACTGACGCCGTCGAGGCGCGGAAGTTCGTTGCCGCGACTAACGTCGACGGTCTCGCGGTCGCGGTGGGCAGCTCCCACGCTATGACGGAGCGCACGGCAGCGCTCGACATCGACCTCATCCGCGCGATCGCCGAGTTGCTTCCGGTGCCTCTGGTTCTTCACGGGTCATCGGGGGTGGCGGATGACGAGCTGCGGCGAGCAGTCGAGGCGGGCATCCGCAAGGTGAATATCGGCACGGTGCTCAACCTCACGGCTACTGCCGCGTTGCGCGCGGAGCTTGCTCGAATGCCGGATGCTGTCGATCCCCGAAAATTTACCGCGCTGGGCAGCACTCAAGTGACTGACCTCGTTGCGCACTTGTGCTCTGTCGTCTGAAACTGACCAGCACGAAACGAGACTGGGCGGCAGGGATCGTGCCCGAGCGCGAGCCCCTGCCACCCGCTCTGGCGTTACCGGCCGAGCTACGCCGGCTAGCTCAGAGGCCGAGCACGCGGCGTGCGTTGTCGCGGTACACCGCCTGAAGGATGTCCCTGTCGAGCGCGAGCGCCGACACTGTCCATCGCCCCTGGGGTGGCACCGGATCGCCTGGCGCGTACTCGAAGGCCTCGTCAGCCGTCTCGAGAAAGCGGAAGTGCAACCGGTACTGCTCGACTGTGATCGGGTAAATGTCGGTGCCGAACAAGACGCGATCGGGGTGGCGGGCGAGCAATGCGGCGAAGCGCCGCGGCTGTCTCCCGAGTTCTGCCATGCGTCCGCCAATATCGATCGTGTAGTTCGAACACGCATCCAGTAGGCGTTCGACACGATCGAGATCTTCGGCGGCACAGCCGGCGTGAGCGCCGATGAAGGTCGTGCTGGGGCAGCCGCTCACGAGCGCGGCATGGGCGTCAAGCAAGCGATCGAAGGTCGGGTGCACAGCGGTATCTCCGAACCACCACTCTTCGGCGTCGAGCAATTCGTCGAGTCGCTCGTTGTGGGCGTCGAGAGGGTCGAAGAAGGCTCGGGGGTCCGCGGTGTGAATGAGCACCGGCAGGCCCAGGTTGCCGGCGTGCGCAACAACGTCGAGCACTCGGGGGTCATCGGGCAGGATGAGGGAGCCATCGGCGTCACGAATGGTGAGCCCCAGGTCTTTCCAGATCTTGAGCCCACGAGCGCCACGTCGCGCACTGTCGTCGAGGGAAGCGCGTAATTGATCGACTCCGTCGGGCTCTGCGAGCAGAGCCCATTCGAGTTGGCAGAAGGTGAGAAAGCGGCCCGGGTAGGCGTTGTCATACCGCTCCACGTTGGCGCTAATCTCATCGCCCCAGAGCCCGTCGAGGTTCACGATGGTCTGCACATTGGTGCTGTCCATGAGAGAGACCAGAGCGGCGACATCCGGGATCATCCACTCGCCATTACTCAGCCAACGGCCCAGATGGTTGTGCACGTCGATGGCGGGCACGGCTGCCTGATCGACCGCGCTGACGGGGGCTGATAGCTGAGATTGAGGGTGCCACGCCGCTAGGGGAAGGTGGCGAAGTTCATCCCGAATTGGGGCAGACATAGGTACTCCTCTGAAAAACGATCAGTGAAAGTGATCATGTTGGGCAGTTTTCTTGTCAAACGATCACTTTGAGGCCACTATTGCACCACACCTTGCGACCTAGGGGAATCCCATAGCAAGTAAAAGTAAACGGAGAAATCGAATGTCGATCACTGCGACCGAAATCACTACCCAGCCGTCGATGTGGCGCACGGCTCTCGAACAGGTCGAGATCGCCCGCGAATTATTGGCCGCGCCCGGAGAGCGAGTGCTCGTCATCGGTTGTGGCACTTCAGCCTTCGTCGCTGAATCATTCGCATGGCTGCGCGAGAGCGCGGCGCTCGGCGAAACCGACGCCAACTACGCCTCCGAACTGCGGGTCTGGCGGGACTACGACCGTGTCATCGCCATCACGCGCTCCGGAACGACCAGCGAAGTCATCGACGCTCTGGGCACAGTGCCCGAGGGTGTGCGCACCGTCGTGATCACGGGCGTCGCCGACTCACCGGCAGCGCTGCTCGCCAACGACGTTCTCTTGCTCGACTACGCGGACGAAGAATCGGTAGTGCAGACACGATTCCCGACTACGTTCTTGTTTCTGGCGCGTGCTGCGTTCGGTCTCAGCGTCGACGGGTTGAGCGACCAACTTGACGCAGCGCTCGCCGAACCGCTGCCCGTCAACGCTGGTGACTTCGATCACTTCGTCTATCTCGGCACCGACTGGAGCTACGGACTTGCACAAGAAGCAGCGCTCAAAATTCGCGAAGCCGCCCAGGCGTGGTCGGAGTCGTACCCTCTTCTCGACTACCGTCACGGTCCGTTGGCCGTCGCCCACACAGGTTCGCTCGTCTGGATGTTTGGCGCAGCCGACGAGGCGCTCGCTGAGCAGATCCGCGCGACGGGGGCAACTGTTCTCCTCGGCTCTCACGACCCTCTCGTCGAACTCGTGCAGGCGCAGCGCCTTGCCGTAGAGCTGGCCGAAGCGCGTGATCTCAACCCCGATAAGCCGAGGCACCTCACCCGCTCGATCATTCTGAGCTAAATAGCCTCACCACCGCAGACCCCCAGCCCCACCCGCACAATTGATCCAGGAGTTAACAATGAGAAAACCCTCTTCTTCAGCATCGCGGCGCTTAGCAAGTATTGCCGTGACTGCAACTGCCGCTCTGGTGCTTGCGGGGTGTAGCGCGAGTCAAGGCGCTACGACCCTCGACCCCGAAGCGGATGTCACGCTCACGTGGTGGACGGGGCAGACGGATGACGCGCAAAAGACTTTGGAAGCCCTCGCCGCTGAATTTGAAGAGGACCACCCCAACGTGACGATCGATGTGTCGCCGGGCTCGTCCTCAACTGAGGAGCTGCTGCAGAAGCTCTCCGCCGGTTTCGCTGGGAACAGTTACCCCGATATTTCCTATTCTTTCGGAGCCTGGGCGAGTCAGCTCGAAAGCTCCGGCCGCACGCTCGACATTACGGAACAAGTAGCGGATCCTGCTGTCAAGTGGGAGGAGTTCTCCGAGTCAGCGCGTCAAACGACGCAACCGACTGGGGACAAAACGATCGGGTTCCCGGCGATCGTCGATAACCTCTCTCTCATCTATAACAAGACCGTCTTCGATGCCGCTGGCGTCGCCTACCCGACGGACGATTGGTCGTGGGACGACTTCCGCGATGCTGCTGCGAAGCTTACGGATGCTGCGACTGACACCTACGGCTACGCCTATTCGGTGTCTGGTTCAGAAGAAACCACGTGGCAGTTCTGGCCACACCTGTGGCAGGAGGGTGGAGAGATCCTTGGTGATGACGGTCTGGCCGCTTTCGATTCCGACGCGGGAGTTCGTGCTCTCACGCTCTTGCGCGACATGGCGATCGACGACAAGAGCATCTACCTTGACCAAACCGATACTAAATTCGCGCAGCTCTTTGCGAGCGACCGCATCGGAATGATGACCTCTGGTCCGTGGCAGTTGTACGACCTCACGGTCGCAGGCACCGACTACGGCGTAGTGCAGCTTCCGGGAACAGACGGCGATCACCAGACCGTGTCCGGCCCAGATATCTGGGCTTTGTTTGACCACGATGACAAGAATCGTGAGTACTGGACCTTCGAGTTCACGAACTGGCTCACATCAGCGGAACAGGACGAACGGTGGAATGTCGCTCTGGGCAACCTCCCTATCCGATCCTCGGAGGTCGACTCTGCGGCATTCGCCGAACAGGTCGAGGCATACCCCGGGCTTGACGTTATGGCCGCGAACAACGACAACGCTCTCCAAGCCCGCCCCACAGTTGAGGGCTACGTAGGCCTGTCGGAATCAATCGGCAACGCCATTTCCGAAGTCCTTCAGGGCAAGGGCGAGCCGAAGACTGCTCTCGAAGAAGCAGCGGCCGACGCCAACGATTCACTCCAGTAGCCAGTCGGAATAGAAGGAAATCATGACAACGAGACCGTTGCTGAAGCCGCCCCTCCGATCCCTAGGTGTGCAGCGCGCGCAGCGGTCTCGTCGTCGTTTTCGTGACGACCTGAGCGGTTGGCTTTTCGTCGCACCAGCATCAATTTTGGTGCTGGGACTATCATTCTTTCCCGCCGTCTGGTCGTTTATTCTCTCGCTGCAGGAATGGAATGGCTTCAGCGAACCTGAGTTCGTTGGTCTCGACAACTACTCCGCGCTCATTACGGATGAGGATTTCGCTGCAGCGGTAATGCACACCGGTATCTACACGGCACTCTTTGTGCCAATGTCGGTGCTGGCGGGCCTCTTTCTCGCAGTGGCGCTCAACCGCAAGATCCGCTTCATCGGGTTGTACCGCACAGCTATCTTCGTACCCTTCGTCGCCTCAGCAGCGGCGACCGGAATTCTCTCGACCTACCTGTTCAACCCTCAGTTCGGGTTGGTCAACAATGTGTTGCGTGTTCTCGGACTTCCCGCTCAGGGATGGCTCGAAGACCAGACGCAAGCCATGTTCGTGATTGCGCTGATGTCGTTGTGGGGGCAAGCGGCCTTCACCACGGTGATCTATCTCGCCGCGTTGCAAGACGTGTCGCCCGAGCTTCTCGAAGCCTCTCGGCTCGACGGAGCGACCCCGTGGCAGTCGTTCTGGAATGTCGTGTGGCCCTCGCTTCGCCCGGTGACCATTTTCGTGACCATCTGGCAAACCATTGGAGCTATCCAGCTCTTTGACCTCGTCTACACGACGACGCGAGGCGGGCCGCTCGACTCCACCAAAACGATCGTTTATTACCTCTGGGAGCAAGCATTCCGCCGGCTCGAATTCGGCTACGGCTCAGCAGTGGCGTACGCCCTCTTCGCTCTCACTCTCGTTATCACCATCGGTGTCGTGTTGTATTCGCGTCGCCGAGGACAGGACGCATTCTGATGACCGCCCTTGATTCGCGACCCACCGTCGATGAAGCTGTGCAGACCACGGTCGCCCCGGTTGCTCGCGCTCGAACTCCACGTCGGCGCCGAATGAGCGGATGGCACTTTGTGCTCGCTCCTATTGCCCTGCTCTTTCTCTTGCCATTCGTGCAGATGTTTATGGCATCAGTTTCTCCCGCCAAAGAGCTCGTGAGTTATCCGCCGCCCTTCGTCCCCTCTCGAATCGATTTCACCGGGTTCATCGCGCTCTTTCAGAACACCGACATCACGCTTTGGCTGCTCAACAGCACGATCGTGTCGGTGACCGGGATCGCCTCCCACCTCGTGTTCTGTTCGCTGGCAGGCTACGGCTTTGCGCGCCTGACCTTTCGCGGCAGAAATTTCGGCATTTTCGCCATCCTGGGTACCATCATGATCCCTACCCAACTGCTCATGATTCCGACCTACGTGCTGTTCTCACGCTTGGGTCTCGTCGACGGGCTCGGCGCTGCAATCGTGCCCTGGCTTGCGACCGCCTTCGGGGTGTTCTTGATGCGCCAGTTCTTCATGTCGCTTCCTCGTGAGCTTGAAGAAGCAGGTCGAATTGATGGGGCCTCTCGCTGGCAGATTTTCTTTCGCATCATTCTTCCTCTGGCTAAGCCAGCGCTCGCGACGCTGGCGATTTTCACACTGCTGGGATCCTGGAATGACTTGGTCTGGCCCCTCATCGCAATCAACAACGACAACGCGTTTACCCTGCAGTTGGGTATCGCCAATTTCCAGGGAACGCGACGCACGCAGTGGAGTCTTCTCATGGCCGCAAATGTGGTCGCCACGATGCCCCTCATCCTGTTCTTCCTGTTTGCTCAAAAACAGTTCATTCAAACCATGACCATGACAGGACTACGCGGATGAGCGCTCAATACCCGGTGCTCGTTGTCGGCGACGCGAATATCGATCTTGTCGTGCGCGGCGATGTTGTTCCCCGATTCGGGCAGGTCGAGCAGCTTCTGGAGCACGCTAGCCTCGTGCTCGGCGGCAGTGCGTGCATCATGGCGTCTGGGCTCGCCCAGCTGGGGGTTCCCACGTCTGTTGTCGCTGTGATCGGTGACGATGAATTCGGCGGGATCATGCGCGACTCGTTGGTTTCCGCGGGGGTCGATGTCTCCGCGGTGCACGTCGATCCACAGGTTCCGACCGGCATCTCGGTAATTCTCTCGACAGCGGATGACCGTGCAATTCTCACTCTGCCGGGAACGGTGCCACTGCTCACGAGCGCTCACGTGCTCGCGGCTGTGGAGTCTTCTCAGGCCCACTGGGTGCACTTTGCTTCGCCCTTCCTGATGCCGGAGTTCACCGCGGGGCTCCCGGCGTTGTTGGCGGAGCTCAAAGCGCAGGGTATCCGCACCAGCCTCGACACCAATTGGGACCCGGCCGACGAGTGGGCAGGTCTGGGTGAAGTGCTTCCGTTGATCGATGTGTTGCTGCCCAATCGGGCTGAACTCGATGCCATCACTGCGGCGGTGGGGGAGATCGAATGTCGCGTCGTGGTGAAGGACGGCGCAGCGGGCGGATGGTCGAGATCGCCGGACGGCACGACGGTGCGGGCTCCGGGCATCCGCCTCGATGTTGTGGACACCACGGGCGCTGGTGACAGTTTCGATGCTGGCTACCTCGCTGCGGTCGCCCACGGCGTAGCCGACGAGCAAACCCGCGTTCGCTGGGCGGCGGTGGCAGGCTCGCTCTCGACGCGCGCCTCCGGTGGCACCGGCGCGCAGGCAACGCTCGCGCAACTGAGGGAGCACCTAGCGTGATCACGGTTCTACTGCTGAGCCCTTCCCTCGACGTCACGTACCTAGTCAATGAGGTGGCCGTCGGAGAGATTCACCGGCCTCACACCGTGCTGCGTTCCCCCGGGGGCAAAGGTCTGAACCTCGCGCGGGCTGCTCACCGCCTGGGGGTGAGTGCATCCGTAGTGATGCCGTCGGGCGGTCACATCGGTGCGCTTGTTTCTGAACTTGCCGCCGCCGAGGGGGTGGCCGTGACCACCGTTCCCGTCAGGCAGCAGACCCGCAGCTGCGTGACTGCCATCGACGGATTGGGGCTCACAGAGTTTTACGAACCGGCGCCTGACCTCAGCGCCACCGAACAGTCACAACTGTGTGCCGCGCTCGCCGCCGAGCCGGCTGGAGGGTGGACGGCGCTCTCGGGCAGCATCCCCGCCGCGGTTGACACACAACTGCTTATCGGTGCTCTCGCAGCGCGGGCGGCCCAGGGCGATTCCATCGCGATCGACACGCACGGCCCCGTGCTGGGGCTTCTTGCCTCAGAGCTTAAGCCGGCGCTCGTCAAAGTCAACCGGCACGAAGCCGCCGAACTGCTCGGCGCCGACGCCAGCGCTGCCAGTCTCGCCGCGCAACTTCGCACGATCACGGGCGGCACCGTTATCGTGACCGACGGCGTGGCCGGCTCAGTGGGAATCGATGGCACGGGCACGTGGAGTGCACGACTGGATGCCCCCGCCGGGCGTTACCCGGTCGGTAGCGGCGACAGCTACCTCGCCGGCATACTCGCCACTCTCTCTAGAGGTGGCTCGCTGGCTGCCGCCCTTGCCATCGCGTCGGGGGCAGCATCCGCTAATGCCGCGGTTGCGGGTGCCGCCACCTTAGATCCGGCTCTGGCGGCACATTTGGCCGAACGCGTCGTAATCAACTCCGCCTGACGCTTCGTCGGGGGTGATCCAAAGCGGTGAACACGACGGTCGCCCGTTTAGCGTTTAATGGAGTCGGCAGTTGTAGGTGGCCGATCAGCGTATGGGCCCGATTCGAACGGAAGACGATGACCGCAGTAAAGCTTGATGGTGTTGCCACAGCAACCGCAGTGAAGAATGAACTGCGCATTCGCGTTGACGCGCTCAAGGCTCGCGGCATCACTCCGGGCCTCGGCACCCTTCTCGTGGGTGACGACCCCGGAAGCCGTTCCTATGTCGCAGGCAAGCACCGCGACTGTGCCGAAGTGGGCATCGAATCTATTCGCGTCGATCTGCCGGCCACGGCATCCGCTGACGAAGTTCGGGATGCCATTGTGGCGTTGAACGAGAACCCTGCCGTCACCGGCTACATCATTCAGTTGCCGCTGCCCGCCGGTCTCGATGAGAACGCGATGCTCGAACTCATGGACCCCGCCAAGGACGCGGATGGCCTGCACCCCACCAACCTGGGTCGTCTCGTGCTTGGCGTGGGCACGAAGCTCGATTCGCCGCTGCCCTGCACCCCGGCCGGAATCGTCGAAATGCTGGAGCGCTACAACGTGCCCATCGCGGGCAAGCACGTTGTTGTTGTCGGCCGTGGCCTCACGGTCGGTCGCCCCATTGGCCTGCTCCTCACCCGCAAGGGACTGGATGCTACCGTCACTCTCACCCATTCCCGCACGACCCAGCTGGAGACTCACGTTCGCCAGGCGGACATCGTGGTTGCCGCCGTCGGCTCTGCTGGCCTTATTCGCCCCGAGTGGATCAAGCCCGGAGCAGCCGTTCTCGACGTCGGAATCACCCGCGTGATCGACGAAGAAACCGGCAAAGGCCGCCTCGTCGGAGATGTTGACCCTGGCGTTGCGGAAGTCGCTGGCTACCTCTCGCCCATGCCCGGTGGCGTTGGCCCGATGACTCGCGCGATGCTCGTGAAGAACGTCGTCGACGCGGCCGAACGGCTCTGACGGTGGCAGCGAAGAGGTCGGCGCCGCCCGAGGGTGGCGCCGCCAAGCGCACTCCGCGCAAGCGTCGCTTTCCGTGGGCTCAGGTCTGGGTCTGGACCGGCACGATTGTGGCGATCGGCTTCGCCGTCGCGCTCGTGCTCAAGATCGTGAGCGAATAGGGCCTAGCGAATAGCCGCTGGCACAGAGCGCTTAGCGAAGAGTAGCTCTGCGGTTCCCGCTAGCGGTCGCGTAGTGCTCCGAGCGAGGGCAGCACCTCGGTGACGGTCGGCTGGCCCAGGGCATGCTCGGCGAAGGCACCATCGAGAGCAACGCGCACCCGCGATGCGGTGTCGGTGTCGACGAGGGCAACGGCGACTCCGCTAAACGGGCGGCCGAGCATCCGTGCACCCAATGCTCCGGATGCCAGAGCGGTTTCTACGGCGAGGTCAATTTCGGTGGTGGAGATTCCGTAGTCGTCGCGCAGGCTCGCCTGCGACGCGTCGAGTAGCGCGCCCAAGAGCCGCGGCGTTTCGTCGCGGATGGCGAGAGCCGCGTCGCGGACCCGCTGGTTTTCGGTAATGGTGTGCAGGGTGCGACGCACTTCGTCATCCGCGATTGCGGCGTCGAGTTCGTCGGCGGTCGGCGCATCGGTGTCGATCACCAGCAGTTCAAGGCCCGCGGTTTTCCAATCGAGGGGGAGCGGCTCGGGGCGGGTTTCACCCTCGAGCCGTACGAGGGCGTGGTCGTCGAGCGCAAAGACGCTCGCGGCAACGTCGGGGTGCTCGGGCAGGTGAGCGATGTGTTCGCCCAGACTCCACAAATCGGTGAGCGCGAGCGCAAGCGCGGCCTCCAGCGCCGACGACGACCCCATGCCCGCACCCACGGGAATGGTCGTGTCGATGAATACATCGACACCACTCAGGGCGCTCGAATCAGCGGATGACGCCATCACTTCCTGCACAATAGCCAGCGCACTGCGGCTCCAGCCTTCTACCGCGGTCGTCGCTAGCTCGTCGAGTTCCACCGTGACCATTTCGTCAACGAGGGCACTCGCGATGCGCACGGTGCGGTCAGGACTGGGGCCGGCGGCGAGCACGGTGCGGCGGTTGATCGCGATGGCGAGTTCGGCATCCGTCTCAGGGCTATCGGGAGTGCCGAGCAGCGTGAGGCGGCCGGGGGCAGACCAGACGCCAGCGGCGGGGCGCCCGAACACGGCCTCGAAGTCATAAAGAACGTCATCGCGAATATCTGACATGGCTGCTTCCTTCGTTGTTGCGTCTGCGCCGATAAGCTGTTGCGGTGAGCACGCCTACCGGAACCCAGTACATCATTTCTCGCGACTCTGAGCAGGGCGAGGCGCGAGCGACGATCACGGAACTTGCTGCGTCACTGCGGGAGTTCAGCATTGGCGGTGTTGATCTCGTGGAATCCTACGCCGAGACTGCGATGCCACCCTTTGCCGACGGCATCGTGTTGGTGCCGTGGCCCAACCGCATCGAAGACGGAACGTGGATGCTCGAAGGCGAACCACAACACCTCGATATCACCGAACGCGATCGCAACAACGCGATCCACGGTTTGCTTCGCAACACGGGCTACTCCCTCATCGAGCGCACCGAAAGCTCGGTCACACTCGAGGCAACAGTTTTCCCGCAGCATGGCTACCCGTTTCACCTGCACACCACGGTGCGCTACGAACTCGTCGAGGGTGGTCTGCGCGTCAGCCACACCGCCACTAACCTGTCGGATGCCGCAGCCCCGTACGCGCTCGGAACGCACCCCTTCTTCAAGATCGGTGACACTCCCATCGCGGAGCTGACTCTCACGATGACCGCCGCCACTCGCTTCGAGTCGAATGAGCGCAACATCCCGACCAATGAGGTCGCAGTGTCCGGCACCGGGTTCGATCTCAGCGGTGGTCGCCTCGTCGGAGAGCTCGATCTCGACACGGCATTCGGCGGTATTGAGGTTGTCGACGGTGTTGCCGCACGCCTCACCGCGCCAGACGGTCGCGAAATTCGCGTCACCGTTGATGACAAGTTCGACTTCGTACAGCTGTTCACGCCCCGCAACTTCCCGACCCTCACCGGTGTCGGCCAAGTTGTCGCCATCGAGCCCATGACGGCCGCGCCCAACGCGTTTAACACTGGCCGCGGACTGCTGTGGCTGGAGCCCGGCGCTGAGTTCGCGGCGAGCTGGGGTGTCGAGTTCTGGGCATGACCGTGACAGAACCGAGCTCCGCACCGAGCGCTCGCGAAGTACGACGGTGGCGACGCTATCTTGCTGCCGAACGCGCCGAAGCTGCCGTTTATCGGGATCTGGCATCCCGTCGCACTGGCGAAGAGCGCGAGATTCTTCTTGCGCTCGCCGCTGCCGAAAAACGCCACGAAGACCACTGGCTGATCCTGCTGGGGGAGCACGCCGGCCGGCCACGCCCGACTGACCCACGCACCCGGATGCTCGGCTTCTTGGCCCGCCGCTTTGGTTCCGTCTTCGTGCTCGCGCTTGCCCAGCGTGCCGAATCACGTTCGCCGTATCTGGATGACGCCGACGCGACCGACACGATGGCCGCCGACGAAGCCGTGCATGAGGAAGTGGTTCGCGCTCTCGCTACCCGCGGGCGCCAACGCCTCTCGGGAACGTTCCGCGCCGCCGTGTTCGGAGCAAACGATGGGCTCGTCTCCAACCTCGCCCTCGTGCTCGGCATGAGCGCTGCCGGCCTGCCGAACGCTGTTGTGCTGCTCTCTGGCGTCGCCGGCCTGCTCGCTGGCGCCCTTTCGATGGCTGCCGGTGAATACGTGTCAGTGCGTTCCCAACTCGAACTCGAACAAGCGGCAGTGCACGGACCGGTCGCCACCGACTCCGTCACCCACCTCGACGTCGACGAAAACGAACTCGCCCTCGTCTACCGGGCACGCGGCATGTCCGCCCAGGAGGCCGAGCTGCACGCCGCCGAAGTGCTCGCCGGTCGCCAAACGGATGCCGCGGCAACGCCCGCAGAGCACAACCCGATCGGTTCGGCGCTGGGAGCTGCGGCATCCAGCTTCTGCTTCTTTGCGTCAGGCGCGGTTATTCCAGTACTGCCGTATTTGTTCGGGGCAGAAGGGTTCGCCGCCGTCGTGATCGCGTCGCTGCTGGTCGGTATCGCGCTGCTCGTCACCGGCTCCATCGTCGGCCTGCTTTCCGGAGCCTCGCCCCTCAAGCGGGCCCTGCGCCAACTCGCGATTGGCTACGGAGCCGCTACCGCAACGTATCTTCTAGGGCTACTATTCGGGGTAAGTCTCGGCTAAAACCCGGAGGTCGCAATGGCTGCAGCACTCATCGTTGTCGATGTACAGCAAGGGTTTGACGATGTCGCCTACTGGGGGCCGCGCAATAATGCCGACTGCGAATCCAATATCGGGGTGCTGATCGGGCACTGGCGCCGCGAAGGCTGGCCGATCGTCTATGTACGGCACGATTCCAACGACGACACGTCGCCGTTGCATCCAAGCTCGCCAGGCAACGCCTTCAAAGAGTTACTCTCGGGCACCCCCGATCTGCTGGTGACCAAGAGCGTGAACTCGAGTTTTCATGGCAGCCCCAATCTCGATGACTGGCTGAAAGCATCCGACATCGATTCGATTGTGGTGTGCGGAATCACCACCAACCACTGCTGCGAAACAACCGCGCGGGTGGGCGGCAACCTCGGCTATGACGTCACGTTCGTGGTGGATGCCACCCACACGTTCGACCGCGAGGGCCCTTTTGGCGAAGAAGTAACCGCCGCCGAGCTCTCGCGCATCACGGGGGTCAACCTGCACGACGAGTTCGCTCAGGTAGTGCTGACTCGTGACCTCGTGGGCGGAAATGCAGGATTCAGCGGCGTCGTGCTCTAGAGCAGGGCGCTATTGCGACCAATCGCAAACCAGATTAGTGGTCCGAGGAATGGTGCAACCAGAATCACGATGAGCCACAGGAGTTTGGTATTCGTGGGCATAGTGGAGCGGTAAATCTGCAGCAGCGCTACGGCGATCAGAGCCACATAGGCGACGATCGCCAGAATTCCGATCAAGTTCCACAAGACAACTTCAGACATGAAAGCCTCCCGATAGGCTGTTCGACCGCGTGGAAGCGGATAAGTCCACTGTAGCGAGCATCGCTCATTAATCAAGCGAGGGGTGAGCGTAGGGTCGGCAGCATCTAGTTCGGCGTTGCCGGGCGCAATCCGACCGATTCTCAGCGGGTCAGGCTACTCTCAGAGAAGCTAAAGGCACGCCGATTTTCGGTCGCTTGGCAGCTCACTCACGCTATAACGACGGGGCCCCATGATTGACCATGTTTCTTCTCCTGCGGTAATGAACCGCGACGATGTTGTTCTGCACGATGGACTCCTCGCGCTCAGCAATGACACTCTGACGCCGCGCGAAGCGGTGCGAGATGACCTGCTGTTTATTCGCGGCATTCTTGATGATGCTGAGATTCCGTTTCTGCTCGTGCGCGGCGACGGCGAGACCCCGGTTGTTGCCGTCGATTGGAAGGATCGCAAGGCGTTGAAGAACGCGTTGGTCACGGCCTGCCAAAACGAGCCCTTCTATGTGAAGCCGGCGCGCATCAAGGAGAACGGCAAGCCTGTTGCTTCGGATGAGCGCGATAGCCCCGTGCTGGTGGCCGATGGTGTGCTGGTCTCCTCGATCAAGGCGAAAGCGATGATGCTGTTTCGGCCTCGAGTCGAGCCCGCGGGCCGTCTGCGTTTCGATGCGCCGTTCGGGGTGCGCCTTGAGTTGTGGGAACACGTGCGCAACGAGGTTGTCGCGCCGAACCCGAACGCCCTCATGCGCCGCTGGGTGCCGCGCAGTGAAGCCATCGACGACACCGTTGAGTTCTATGGGCAATCATGGCCGACGCTCAAGGGCATGTTCGAGCCACTGGCTAGCGACATCCAGTTCGACATCGATATTGTGTTCTCGTGGGTTGATGGTGCCGCGGTCGAGTGGCAAAAGGCCCGCGCGGCCCGCATGGCGAACTTCATCGTGGGCGAGGGCGACGACTCTGAGGCGCGCTACCGACAACTGGATGAGCTCAAGTACGCGCTTCGTTCCGTGCACTTGTTCGCGCCGTGGATTCGCAACATTTACATTGCTACTGATTCTCCGCGCCCGGCCTGGTTGGCCGATCATCCGCGGGTCACGTTGATGCGCAGCGAAGACTTCTTCGCGAACCACGACGACCTGCCAACGCACAACTCGCATGCGGTCGAGAGCCAGCTGCACAACATCCCGGGCCTCAGCGAACACTTCTTGTATTCCAACGACGACATGTTCTTCGGTCGCTCGGTAAGCCCCTCGGCGTTCTTCACCCCTGGCGGCATCTCGAAGTTCATCGAGGCACGCACCCGCATCGGTTTGGGCGAGAGCAGCATTGAGCGCTCTGGATTCGAAAACGCGGCCCGCGTGAATCGTCGACTACTTCAGGAGAAGTTCGGCGCGACGATCACTCGCCACCTGGAGCACGCGGCGACCCCGCTGCGCATTTCGGTGATGAAGGAACTCGAGCAGACTTTCCCGGAAGATTTCAAGCGCACGAGCGCGAGCGCCTTCCGCCAGGCCACGGATGTGTCTGTCACGAACTCGTTGTACCACTACTTCGCGCTGCTGAGCGGCAAGGCAATGATCCAGTCGGATGCCAAGGTCAAGTACGTCGACACAACGTCGCTTGAGGGTTTGCGCAAGATGCGCTCGCTGCTGCGCAAGCGCACGAGCGACTTCTTCTGCCTCAACGATGGCAGCTTCCCGGAGATCTCGGTTGAGGACCGTGCGGCGGCAGTCGGCTCATTCCTTGATGAGTACTACCCGGTGGCGGCCCCGTGGGAGTTGCCAGAGCCCGAGTAGCGGCTAGCCGCTAGCGGTTGACGCGTGGTGCCCTATGCCGCGACGGTGATTGCTGAGATTGTGTTTGTGGCGACGTCACTCTGAGTGTCATCGGCGACGGTAGTGGGCGCGGCGTCAGCGGTGCTGTCAGTGGTGACGCTAGCCGTGACGTGCGGGTTCACTGCGGGGGCGATGGTGATGCCCTCCTTGACCAGAATTGCAGCGGTCTCTTCTGGTGTCACATAGGCGAGACTTCCGTAGTCGCCAAGCGGTACCACCGAGTGCAAGACGGTGTCGTCATACACGTGCACCAGGTTGAACGACTGGGCGCCATCGCGGCCACGACTGCCGCCAACGGCCACGTTGAGGTCTTGCGTGTAGCAGGTTGCCGAGGCAACAGACACGGGGATGCCGGCGAAGGTTGCCGCCGTGGAATAGTGCAGGTGGCCGGCGATGATGCTGCGGATGTCGCTGCCACGAATGACAGCCGCCAACTCTTTCTGGCCACGTAATTCGACGGTCACCGCAAGGTCAAGCACGGCGGGTACCGGCGGGTGGTGCATGGCGAGAATGGTGCCGTGGGGTGCCGGGGTGGCAAGCACATTCTGCAACCACAGCAGCTGGGCATCCGTGACATGGCCGTAGTGGTGGTCGAGAACGGTGGAATCAAGCGAGATGATGCGAAGCCCGTTGATGTCGATGACTCGGTCGATGGGGTCTTCGGAGGCGGCCTCATCGAGCAGGTGTGCGTTGAACGCAGAGCGGTTGTCGTGGTTGCCCATGACCCACACCACGCGAGCGCCGAGGCGTTCTGCTGCAGGTTCGACGATTTCGCGAATAGCGCGGTAGGCCACCGGGTCGCCCTTGTCGGCGATGTCGCCGGTGAAGATAATTGCTTCGGGACGGGAGTTGGATTCCTCAAGTTCGGCAAACAATTGCCGGAGCTTGACCTCGCTGTCGAGGGAGTCGTAGAGCTTCCCCCCGTTCGCCAAGAAGTGAGTGTCACTCAGATGCAAAACGAAATGGTCGGGCCGTGGATACTGCGACGCGTAGCCGGTCATAGAAATAGTCCAACACTTCAACATGGATGCGAGGTGAACATACTGCGGCAAGTTGCAGCGCGGTACAAGGGTTTAGGCGGGTCGCGCCGCGGTTTGTGGCCCGGTTTGGGGGTCTCAGCGGGCGTTGCGGTACGCCGTTTCGAGGCGGCTACGGCGGATGCTGCTGCTCTCTTAGCCCTTGTTGGGGGAAGCGTCGATCGTGGCAGGCGAGATACTCTCGACTAGTGCGCTCGGGGGAGTGCGCTTTGGGGGGAAAGAATGACTGAAGACGTTCACACTGTGCCGGTAGTTTCGCCGTTAGACGCGGTGGGTGACTTGATTGATCGACCGGCAGCGTATTCAGTTATTGAAGAACTGTTCCGCGTTCAGGCGACGATGGAGCCGCGCAGCACGCTTCGGCGGGTTTTCGGTGCCCGACCCGTTCACGCGGATGCGCAGAGCTGGTTCGCTGGGGCGATCGGTGAGCTTAAAGTCGGCGAGCTTCTTTCACGACTTGGGCCGGAGTGGACTGTGTTGCATGCGGTCCCGGTGGGTAAGGGCGCGAGCGATATTGATCACGTGGCCATCGGCCCGGGCGGAGTTTTCACGATCAACACGAAGCGTCATCGGGGCAAGAAAATATGGGTCGGCGACACAATGCTCATGGTCTCCGGGCAGAAGACAGATCACCTTCGCAACTCTCGTCATGAGGCCAAACGGGCCGCGAAGTTGCTGACGCGGGCCGCCGGGATTGCTGTTGATGTGCATCCGGTGTTGGCCATTGTCGAGCCAGCATCCTTCACGTTCAAGCAGCACCCCAAAGATGTAAGCGTCATGGATGCGCGGGCTCTACCTCGGTGGCTGAAGCGCCGCACGACTGCACTCGACGCCGACGCGCTTTCGCGAATCCTCGCGGCCGCAGTTGAGGTACGAACTTGGCACTCAACGGCGGATCTCACCATCGACCCCACCTACCGTGCACGGTTCACGGCGCTGGATCGCGAAAACAACCAGGCGTATGTCGTGCGGATGACGTGGGCCATCGCTGCGGCGATCTCAGCCGGCTTTGTCGCGATCACCTATCTTCTGCCCGCGATATCGGCGGCGATGATCGCCGCCGTCGGCGCACTGTAAAACCACGGGGATTGCAGCACGCCCACCAGCGGGTTTTCGCCAGCTGAGCGCTAGTCCCGCCAGCTGTGCTGCGGCACCCAGCCGAGCAACCGCTCGGCCTTGGCAATCGACGTCAGCGACGCATTGACGCCAAGCTCGCCGCGAACCTCTACGCCGGGGAACACCTCAGCCACGAGCTCTGCATTCGGGCGTGACATGACGGTGTCGGCGGCGAAGATGTTGAAAACGTCATAGCCGGGGCGGGAGGTTTCCAGTGCCAGACGGATGGCGTTGGCTCCGTCGCGGGCATCGATGTAACCCCAGAGGTTCCACGACCGCTGTCGGGCATCCGCATCGAAGCTCGGGAATTCGGCGTAGTCGGCAGGGTCCATCACGTTGGAGAAACGCAGCGCGGTGATGGTCAGCGTGGGATCCCAGCGCACAAACTTTTGCGCCATCTCTTCCTCAAGATGCTTCACCATTGAGTAGGTCGACTCGGGGCGCGTCTCGTATTCCTCATCGAGCGGAATGTAGGGCGGGGGAGTCTCGAACGGCAGCCCGAGCACCGTCTCGCTCGAGGCATACGCGATTGTCTTGATGCCGAGTCGCTTGCACGCCTGAAACACATTGAACGTGGCATTCATGTTGTTCTGAAAAGTGGCCACATCGGACCAGAGCCCTGGCGCAGGGATCGCACCGAGGTGAGCGACAGCATCCACGCCGTCGTGGCGGCCGTTCACGCCGGCGAGAGCATCGACGACCTGGCCATAGTCGGTGAGGTCAACGTAGGTGAACTGGGTGCGGTCGGGGCCAGCCATATCGAGCACAATCACCGTGTGACCAGCCGCACGCAAGCCTGCGACAGCCGCCCGCCCGAGCTTGCCGTTTCCACCGGTGACGGCGATACGAAGGGGAGTGAATGTCATGGCTAGCTCCTTTGCTTGGCACGATTGTGAATCGTTTTAGATGACCGGGAGCAATGCTAGCTCTGTGCATGCTGACGCGCCTAGGCCGCGCCAAAAAACTCGTAGTCCGCAACGAGCTCGGCCAGCAGTGCGGGTGGCAGCTCCGAGAATTGTGCTGCGCCACCGCTGCCGCGCGGAGTGATCCGGCGAATGGTGAGCGCCCCGAGCTCGATAGGGATGTTCGTTTCCGGCAAGCTGCTTCCCGAAAACGACAGCACGCCTTCCAACCCGACGGTATCGAACCGCTTCACGTATTCGAAGAAGCTCACGTCGTCACCCGTCTCCCCACGGTTCCATTCCCTCGCTTTCGCTCGCGAGCGGAGTCGGAACGATTCACTCTCCGTCCCGTCGAGGTTGTCGCGCCGTGATTCCGTTCCTGTGGTGGCAATCGGGGTTGCGCCAAATTGGTCAAAGCCGAGCCCCAAGGGGGCTGCACTCGCGCGCCAGGCCTCAATCACGGAGGTGTCGAGCGTTGTCGGGTGCGCAACGCTCACGCGGGCATCCGGGGTCACTTCGACAGGCGAGCCATCAACGGTTCGTAGGGTGCCGTCGAGATCAGGGCGAACTGTGATGCCATCGATGTGCCAGACCAACGCCGCAACGAGAACGCCCATGATCGGATGCTCGAGCAGCCGTTCGCGCCACTCAGCGCCAGTCCACTCCCGTCGTACGCACATCGCGTCGTAAAGCCGTCGGCGTTGGATTGTGACGACCGCGGTGAGCTCCTTCTTGTTGGTGGCCAAGTGGGTTTTCGCTGCCGCAGCAGATTCGTCAGCCTTGCGCGGGGCGGGGAGTGCCTTGATCAGTTCGCCCTCAGCAGTTTCGAGACTGAGTTTGAGAGAGGTGCCGAAGCGCGCCACAAACGAGCGCGGCCCATAGTCGAGCGCGAACGTGCGTGAACTGTCGAGACCGGCGGTCGGGATCATCCGATCGGCAAGTTCGTCTGTCGACCACCCGCGGGCCTCGGCGATCGCATCGACAAGCTCGCCAGCCCGCTTTTGGATGCCGGCGGTGCGATACCGCCGTGCCGTCGCGACGAGGAGCTGTGTCGGTTCTGGATCGCCCGAGAGCGACAAGACCACGAGGAGTGCGTCGATCTGCGCCCGCTTCAAATGCTTACGTCTCATGTACTGCCGCACGATTTCGGCAAGCTCGGCGCCTGGAACGTGGCTGCAGAGGGAGAGGATGCCACGGTGTGCTGTCGCGGTTGGCACCTTGCCATATTCCCGCAAACGTTCCCGTTCGAAATAGTCCAACTCTCTTGAGTTCGCGAGAGAAAACTCCGGTGGCAAATCTGCATCCACGATGTCGAAGAACAGCAGAGTTTCGCGCGTAATTTCCGGATCATCTAGAGCGAGTGCCTTCACGATGCCTGAATAGCGGATAGCAGCTGTGAACGCTTTCTCCATGGAGACGGCGTCGTCTTTCGTCGCGTCGCGTGCGATCCACGTCGTCAGCACGAAGCGGCCGAGTGCACTGGCGCTCGCCGCAGTGAGCGTACGCAGGTATAGCGGCAGCAGACCCGCACCGGCAGGGTCTTTCAGCGTGAAGCCGAGAACGGTCCACCAGCGCAGAACGTCGGAGGGCACCTCAACGCCGTCCGCGTAGGCGGCCGTCGGCAGGTCGGCGAAGGGAAACCACTCCATCTCCTTGGGCAGGCCCTTAGCGAGTCCCTTGGCTGCCTCGGACGCAAGAGCAGATGGCTGCAGATAAACACCGATGTTTCGCCCTAGTCGCTCAAGCGCGGCGATGATCGTTGCGCGAACTGTCGGGACTGTTTCTTGTTCGAGTTGCTGAGCGAGTGCATCAACCGCCCAGTCGCCGCCGAGCGATCCCACCCAGACCACTGCTGCGGTGCGAATTTCGGTGTTGCCGACGCGGAGAGACTCCTCGGCGATGCGCTCCGCCAGGCCGTGCTTCTCCAGCACCCGCTGAGCCGCTGCGCGATTCGACTTTGCAGTGCCGATTGCGAGGTCAGTAACAAGGGGTAAGTAGCGCGCAGCGAGACGGGGAGATGCTTCCAGAATCGGAAGCACATCGGCGCGCAAATCGTTGCCGGACCAGTGGCCTTCGATCTCACCGAATTCAAGACCCAGAACCACATCAAATAGGTGGGGGTTCTCCGCCATGAAGCCCACAAGTTGGGCGGGCAACAGCGATGGTCCGCTGAAATAGTCGGTGAGCGCTGAACCGAAGATATGGATGTTGGCGTTGCTGACCGTCGACCCCGATTGGATGAGCGCGTGTGCGATCGAACGAGCGTCGATCTCCCGATCGCTATCGCTGGCTCCACGTCCCCAGTAGGAGGTTCCTGATTGCCGTACCCAGTTGACAGGGGCGAAGCCCACGAGGCGATGGCTTACGTGATTCAGCGGGTATAACAGAGTGCGCTCGAGTGCCTCGCCTCCGTAGGAGAGGTAGTTGACGATTTGGGGTAGCGCTTTCAGCGTCGCGTCTGCCTCAACGACGTGCTGCTCATAGGACTCAACTAAGTTGCCTGTGGCGTTGCCCGGGTATTTCTTGAGAAAATCCTCTCGTTCTTTCTTTGCCGATTCGACCAGGCGGCTCTGTCGTGCGCGGTAGTCCGTGACAGCCGTGCGTATCGATTCGACAGCGGCGTCGTCGAGCACATTCTCGGCGAGTGGCACCATCGCGGGTACCGCAATGTGCTCCGGGGCTCCATACAGCTCGTAAATAGCGAGGCGTTGAATCGCCCGATCGATCTCTACCGTGCCCTTCGTGCCTCGTGCAAGCGCGCGCTCAAGTACACCGATGGCAGCCGGGATATCTGGCACGTTCTCCAGTGCGTAGATGACCCTTTCGCGATGGGCTGCAGACCCCGTTTCGAGAAGAGTTTCGAGAACGGCGAGTTGGCGGGCAGGGGCGATTCCGCGTAGAACGGCCAGTGCAGGCATCCGCAATTTCTTATCGCCGTGAATGGCGAGGGCTGCGATGAGCTCCCCATGCATCTCTGCAAGCGGGGGATGGCTCGCGGCGATTCTGACTAACTCGAAGAGCGCTCCGTACGTGAATTTGGGGAGCAAGTCTTCAAGCGCGTCGGCGTTCGTGACGAGAAACTCAGCCATGCCGGGAATCGCTCGAAGTCCGGTGGCTCGATAGCGAGCGTAATCGTCTGCAGTGCCGATTAGTTCGGCGATCAACGTTCGGGGGAGATCATTCTCGTTCACCTGCTCAAGTCGCATGAGCGCGGCGATTCTTTCAGTCGTTATCGACGTGAACGGAATGTCGGCAAACCTCCGCCGTCCGTTGCGGCTGAAAGCAGACAAGGCATCCATGACGAGCGCCCACACAGAGTTGGGCATCGCGCCAGGAGTGCTGAGGGGCTCGACTCGTGCCGCCGAGAGAAAACGACCCCACCGCACGAGAGTCTC
Organism: Salinibacterium sp. SWN167; assembly: GCF_015864665.1. Classification (GTDB taxonomy): domain Bacteria; phylum Actinomycetota; class Actinomycetes; order Actinomycetales; family Microbacteriaceae; genus Rhodoglobus. Next base: position 937,389 of record NZ_JADYWU010000001.1, read on the forward strand.
ATCGTCGGCTCGCTCAATGGACTCCAGCTGAAGGTAGAAGTCCGTGCGGGTAAGGGTGTCGATGCTGCAAAACGCGGCACGGTCGTTCTTGCTGAGCCGCGACGGATAATCCTGATTGCTGCCGTCGAAGACGTAGTCGAGAATGTCGTGACGCAGCACAACATCCAATTCCGCCAAAGAATCTGCGAGCAGAGTGCGGGGGTCGCTGGATGTCATGTGGTTCCTCACCGGGACGCGAACACGGGGTGAGTGAACCTCACAATGAAATGCTACGGGGCTGGATGCTACCGCGCTGTCCCCACATAGGGGCGCGTTGAGCGCGACGTTAGCAGTGCCTCGGCAGCACTCGCGGTGAGCGTCCTAGCCGCGCAGGGGGAACTCGGCGAGTTCCGTCTCCCACGCCGCGACCGCCTGCTTGAGGTCACTCGGCGCGATCGTGAGGTCCATGAAGAATTCCATCTCGCTCGTCACGCTCGGCGGCTGTGACTCAAGCCAGAGGAACACACGGAGCACAACGGCGGCGGGAGCGAAGCTCACGAGGCCAAAACCGAGATTCGGTTCGACGTGAGAAATGGTGGGCTGCAGCGCGCCGGCCCCGCTCAGCTCCATCGGCTCAACGAGCCCGCGGGCGGCACGCGTCAGCCACCTGCCGAGGCTGCGGGCCTCATCCACGAGCAAGCATGGCTCAAGAAAGTTCCACTCTTCGGAGCCGCAACGGGCGCGCCCATCGATCAGCAGCCAGTTGGCGTCGTACGAATCAACGCGCACATCCTCAAACTGGTAAGCCATGGGCTCGATGCTGAGATAGTTCGTTCCGCCAGCGTCCCATAACTCCATGATGAGGAGCCTAATCGCGGCACGCTCCTGAATGCGGAAAACAACCGCAAGCCGGAGAGCAACCGCAATCAGCTACCCCTAAGGCGGAGAAAAATGTGGGCCCGCCGGGACTCGAACCCGGGACCCGCGGATTAAAAGTCCGATGCTCTACCAACTGAGCTACAAGCCCTACACGTTAAGCGTACCGTGAACTTATGGCAGATAACTTCCATAAGCCCACTCAATACTCTGGAGATAAGTTTGACACATTCGAAGGCGGTCAAGATCCAGCCCAAATAATGCGCGCGGCCCATGACACGGCCCACGCACTCATCGATGGTGCTCGCAATTCGGATGATCCTGCCGTAGTCGACCGAATCGTCGCGTACACCGACAAGCACGGCATTGATGCGCTCGCCGAGCTCTGGTCGCGATCGAGCGCCAGCAGCCTTCCTGGCGCACTCTGGCGCATCTATTTGCTGCGTGCCGTCATCCAACAGGATGCGGTAGGCACGAGCCTTCTCTTCCAGCGCGGTATCGAGACTCTTCCCACTATCGATGCCGCCGTTACTGGTGCCGTGAATCCGACTGGGCCTCACGAGATCAAGGAGCTTGCAGACCAGATTCTGCGTGGGCTCTTCCACGGCGACTTTGGGGTCGCCCTCGATCGTGCAGCATCCTTCAGTCGCATCTTGGCGTCAGGAGCGACGAGCGTTGCGGATGATCAAGAACTCTTGAATCCCGAACGTGCCAGTGAGCTCACCACTCGAGCCGCTCGCTACTCGCTCACCGCGCAAGAATTCACGGCCTGCGCGAAGTTATTCCGCTCAGGCTCCCTCGACTAGTTCACGCCGGCGTGGTGGAGCTTCTCGAGCCGTTTTGCGCGGGCCGCGCCTGATACCTGCACGGTGACGACGACGATCAACGCGAGGATGAACACTGCCGAAGCGAGAACATTCGCCTCAGCAGGGATTCCTCGCGCCGCCGATACCCAGATGTACTTGGGGAAGGTAGATACGGCGCCGGAGTTGAAGTTCGTGATGATGAAGTCGTCGAACGACAGCGCGAAAGACAACAGGGCGGCGGCGAGGATGCCGGGAAGCAGCAGCGGGAACGTGATGCGCAGGAACACCTGCAGCGCTGAGCCGTAGAGGTCGCGCCCCGCCTCTTCGAGCGCGGGATCCAAGCTGGCAACACGAGCCTTCACCGCGACAACAACAAAGCTGATGCAGAACATTGTGTGGGCCAAAATGATGGTCAGCATGTCCTTCGGAACACCGATCGACAGGAACTGGGCAGCAAGTCCGGCACCCAATACAACTTCCGGGGTGGCCATCGGCAAGAACAGGAACAGGCTCAATTGCGAGCGGAACTTGAACCGATAGCGCACCATCGCTATTGCGATCATGGTCCCGAGGGTGGTCGCCAGCACCGTTGCTACGACACCGATGAAGATGCTGTTGCCGAAGGCCTCGCACACTGCGCCGTTTTGCACGTTGCAGACGTTGAGCCACTTGTCGAGAGTGAAGCCGCGCCACGTGATGTTTGACTTGAGCGAATCGTTGAAGCTGTAGACGAAGGTGTAGCCGATCGGAATCATGAGAATGAGCAGCGCGAGGGCGCTGTAGGCGGGCAATACCCATTTGCTGATGGAGTGTTTCACAGCAGGTCCTCCGTTCCAGACTTCTTCACATAGAAACTCACCATCACGAGAATCGCTGACATCAGAATGATGGAGAGTGCTGCTCCCGCCGGAAAGTTTTGCAGCACCAGAAAGTTCGCTTCGATCACGTTGCCCATCATTTGGGTTCCCGTGCCACCGAGAAACTCTCGGCTCGCATTGATGTAGTCACCCGCGGCCGGAATGAACGTGAGCAGGGTGCCTGCCACAATGCCTGGCATGGACAGCGGGATGGTTACCTTGCGGAACACATGGAACGGGCTCGCATAAAGGTCGCTGCCCGCTTCGAGGTAGCGCACGTCGAGCCGTTCCAGAGTCGTGTACAACGGCAACGTCATGAACGGGATGAAGTTGTAGGTGAGGCCGAAGATCACCGAGAAGGCGGTTCCCGTGACGTGGGCATCCGGGGCAAGCAGCGACATTGCTTTGAGCGAGGTCACCAAGAACGATTCATCCGAGAAGATCTGCTTCCACGCCAGCGTGCGTAGCAGAAAGCTGATGAAGAATGGCGCGACGACCATCACTAGGGCGAGGCTCTGCAGCAGTGGCCAACGACGCGCTTTGACCCCGATGAAATACGCCAGTGGGTAGCTAATGATCAGGGCAAAGAATGTCGCCGTGATCGCGTAGCCGAATGAACGAAGAATGTGGGGCCAGTACGCGCTGATGACGTCGGTGTAGTTTTCCCAACGGAATGCGTAACTGAACTCTCCAATGTCTCCGAACTCTGCCGGCACTTTGAACGACGTCAGCAGCAGCGACACCAGAGGAGCGAGAAAGAAGAGAACGAGGTACAGGATGCCGGGCAGGAGTAACAGGAGCGCCACCGGGCTCTTCTTCTTGATGCTGTCAGAAGAAGACGGAGCAGCTGTCGTAGAGAAAGCCGCGAAAGCCATCGCTACGCACCCTCGAGGTGGCGCTGCGCGGCAATCGAGCGAGTGTCGAAGTCAGCCTCGAACCGCGGAGCATCCGCAGGATCGTCGTCAAGGCCAAAACCGTGGCCAACGCCCCAGCTGACCCACACTTCATCTCCGAACTTGACGTCAGAGCCGAAGGTCATGTTTTGCGCGAACACGATGAGCGTGCCTGCGCCGGGGACCTCAACCAAATACTGAGTGCTCACACCGCTGAACGAGACATCCGTGACGCGACCGGGGCCCATCACGTTGACATCAGCGTCATGGATGGGCTTTGCGGAGTGCAAGGTCAACTTCTCGGGGCGCACGCCGATCGTGATTTCGCCGGTTGTGCGGTGGGCTCGGGCGGCAGGGACCACAATCTTGTGACCCGCGACATCCACTGCCACACCCGCGCTTGTCGTGCTCACAACGGGGCCGGTGAACAGATTGGACTGCCCGAGGAAGTTCGCCACAAATGCTGTCCTGGGCAATTCATAGAGCTCTTGAGGGGCGCCCATCTGCTCTATGCGGCCCTTGTTCATCACGGCGATCGTGTCGGCCATAGTCATGGCCTCTTCTTGATCGTGGGTTACGTGCAGGAACGTCAGGCCGACATCCTCTTGGATGGTTTTGAGTTCAAGCTGCATTTGGCGACGCAACTTGAGGTCGAGCGCTCCTAGTGGTTCATCGAGCAGAAGCAGTGCTGGCCGATTGACGATGGCACGTGCCAGCGCAACGCGCTGCTGCTGCCCTCCGGAGAGTTGCTGAGGTCGCCGGCTAGCGAGGTGATCGAGCTCCACTAGTCGCAGCACTTCGTGCGCTTTGCCCAGAGGGTCGGCCATCTTGCGGCGGCGCAACCCAAAAGCGACATTCTCGAGCACGGTCATGTGCGGGAATAGCGCGTAGCTCTGAAACACCGTGTTGACGGGTCGCTGGAACGACTTCTGGTTGGTCACATCGGTGCCACCGACCAAGATCCGTCCGGCGGTGGGAGCCTCGAGGCCAGCGACGAGTCGCAGCGTCGTTGTCTTGCCGCAGCCAGACGGTCCGAGCAGTGCAAAGAATGACCCTGCGGGGATGGTGAGATTGAGTTCTTCAATCGCGGTGAAGCCGGGGAAACGTTTATGGATTCCCACCAACTCAAGGTCTGCGCCACTCTCCGCAAAGGTGTCTGTCGTCATTAAGCTGCCCCGAGCACGACGCTCTGGAAAGCGGTGTTGTACTTCTGCTCTTCAGAACTGTCGAGCTCACGGAACACGAACGCTTTCGACAGCATCTCGTCGTCGGGGAAAATCAGCTTGTTCTCGGCGAGTTCAGGATCGATAGCCATCATCGCTTCTTTCGCGCCGACCACGGGAGTGATGTAGTTCACGTAGGCGGCGACCTCAGCAGCGACCTCGGGGTCGTAGTAGTAGTTGATCATTTCTTCCACGTTCGACTTCGCGCCACTGCCAATCGGCACCATGAAGTTGTCGTTCCACAGGGTTCCGCCATCGTCGGGAACGATGAACTCCCACTTGTTGCCGTTTTCGGCATTCAGCTGCACGATGTCGCCCGACCACACAATCGCAGCAACGGTGTCGCCGTTGACGAGGTCCTCTTTGTACGAGTTGCCCTTGATGTTTCGAATCTGGCCATCGGCGACTTGCTTCGAAAACTCGTCGATCGCTGCGTTGAATTCGTCGTCGCCCCAGTCTCCAGAGATATCGACGCCCTGGGCGAGCATGATCAGGCCCATGGTGTCGCGCATTTCAGAGAGCACTCCGACGCGACCCTTAAGGTCGGCCTTCCAGAGGTCCTGAACGGATTCGATTCCACCGGGCAGCAGTTCCTTGTTCCAGCAAATGCCTGCGAAGCCGCCCTGCCACGGGATGCTCAACTCGCGACCCGGGTCAAAGTCGACATTTTGCAGCGACGGCAACAGGTTCTCGACGTTCGGCATCTTGCTGCGGTCAAGCTTCTGCGCGTAGCCAAAGCGAATGAGGCGAGTGGCCATCCAGTCCGTGAGGCAAACGACGTCGGCGCCAATATCTCTGCCGAGGGAGAGCTGGTCTTTGACCTTGGCGTAGTAGGTGTTGTTGTCGTCAACAGCTTCGGTGTATTCGACCGTGATGCCGGTCTGAGCTTCGAAGGCGTCGATGGTGGGGTAGTTGCCTGCGTCATCGACGTCGACATACAGCGCCCAGTTGTCCCAACGGACGAGCTTGTCGGTGGCGCTGGTGTCTGGGGCTGCGGTCAATTCAGCAGGGCCGGTCGAGCAGGCAGAAAGTGCAAGCCCGGTCGCGCCAGCAGCGGCGCCAGTCAGCAACGCACGTCGATTCATGGTGGCGCTCTGGGCCTTACGGACCAGCTCGCGGATGATCGGATCCGCAGGTAAAGGCTTGGACTTCATGACAAGTTCTCCTAGCATTCGTGACGTGCACCGGACGCCCCGCTGCGTTGTAGGGCTGACTGATATTTGCACATATGCGCAGGAAAATCATTAAAAAGTGTCGAAAACATCGGCATTGCAATATATTTGTCACGAAATCCGCACAAACCGGAAACAAAGGGCGTCTGCTCACGGGTGCGCATTCGGAGCGTGCGCACAGGAAGCCCTTTGCTACACTTTTCTTCGCCGGGCCACAGTAACCCCGGGCTCCAAAATTAGCCGCTTAGAGCGGCCCTGCGTCGTGAGGCGTTCTCTGTGGCTCGGCTTTTCTTCTGCCCCGGCGATGTGCTGCTAGGGGGCACCACGGTTTCTGAATACCGACCAAACCCTTTGCGCGAGGGCGCCGAATTACCCACCAGTGAAAGCAGCCGATGAAAACCATCGTTGGCCCCGCATCCACTGACTGAAGATTCGCTGCTGAACCACTCGAACCGCGATGAAGGAGCACAGGAACCTGTCATGCTTGCCCTTATGTCTCGTGAAGCTGATATCGGCGTAACGCCCGAAGAACCCGGTGTGCCCGCCACAAGCCCGCAAGACCTACTCGAGCGTGTCGCCGCTGGTGATCAAGCCGCTTTTAGCGAGCTCTATGACCAGATGGCCCCCCGAGTCTTTGGACTCGTCAAGAGGCTCCTGCGTGACCATTCGCAGTCTGAAGAAGTGACGCAAGAAATCTTCTTAGAGATCTGGCAGACCGCAACCCGTTTCGACTCGAACCGGGGCGCCGCGGTCAGCTGGATTCTCACCATGGCTCACCGCCGCACCGTTGACCGTGTGCGTGCATCGCAGTCGTCTCGCGACCGTGACGTGCGTATCGGCATCCGTGATCACAACCCGGACTACGATCACGTTTCAGAAACCATAGAAGTCCGACTCGAACACGAAAGGGTAGAGAAGGCCATGTCCCGACTGACTGGACTCCAGCGCCAAGCTGTTTCCCTTGCGTATTACGGCGGCTATAGCCACAGTGAGGTGGCGACCATGCTCAAGGTTCCTGTCGGCACTGTCAAAACCCGACTACGTGATGGAATGATCCGCTTACGCGACGAAATGGGGGTGGCATCATGAACGACCGCAACGACGACCTCGCCGCCCAATCTGGTGCCTACGCCCTCAACGCGTTAAGCCCAGAAGAACGCGAAGCATTCGAGAAGCACCTGGCCTCGTCCAGCGAAACTCGCACCGAAACCACTGAACTCTCTGACACGGCAGTAGCACTCGGCCTGGCCGTTGACCCGGTCACTCCGCCTCCTGCCCTCAAAACCAACCTCATGGCGATGATTGCGCAGACGCCGCAGTTGCCGCGCGAGGCAGACACCGCTGTGGTGGCTGACGAAGCTTCAGACAGTGAGGATGCCGCATCCGCGCCACTCTCCAACGTCACGCCCCTGGCGGCCTCGGTTTCGCTCGCGGCTGACGGCTCGGCTGAGCAGTCAAGCACCTCGGCTGCTGCCCCGGCGACCCCCGCTCAGACCAAGGCTCAGGCCCGCTGGTTTACGCGTCCGGCAACGGCGCTCGCCGCGGTTGCTGCCGCAGTGGCGCTCGTTGTCGCGGGTGGTGTGGTGGCCGATTCCATCGGTCGCTCGAGCATTGAGCAGTCCAGCTTTGCGTCGCAGCAGGCCGACAAGCTTGCGGCGATCAATGCAGCGAGTGATTCGCAGCGTCTGGTTTCGACTGTTGCGGGAGGAGCTACAGCTACTTTCGTGTGGTCGGGTGAGCTCGCAGCATCCGCGGTCATCGTTGATGGTCTTGAAGCGTTGCCGGCTGATCAGGTCTACGAGTTGTGGTACATCGATGACTCCGGTGCACGCCCGGCTGGTCTCATGGATGCCGCTGAAGACGGTCCAACGTGGCGCGTCTTGGACGGCGATATGGGTGCAGGCGATGTTGTCGGTGTGACGATCGAACCAAAGGGTGGCTCGGATGCGCCAACTACCGATCCCATTGTGGTCTTCGAGAGCGCGTAAACTAGTGACGAGCGGCTAACAGTCCGCTCGCCTCCACGGCACATTCACGCACTCAGAGGAGCGATCATGATCGGCAGGGGAACTCAAGTTCTCCGGGCGCTGATCGTCGCTGCCTTCTCGGTTTTTGTTGCCGCGGCCGCCCACGTTTTTGGTGGCGGCAGCATGCCCAGTTGGGTTGCTCTCGTGCTCGCCCTTACGTTCGCGGCGCTCATCAGCATTCCGCTCGTCGGAAAGCGGATGTCGCTCCCGCGCGTCGCCGTGGCGGTTACGATCGCTCAAACGTTCTTCCACACCGTCTTCGCGGTTATTGGCAATCCGGGCAACGTCGTGGCGCAGTCCAGCGGACACCACGACCTCGCGTTCACGGTTGTTGCGGGTTCGATTAATCACGGCGTCCACGGTGCGGGGGCTATGACCGCAGGCCACATTGTCGCCGGCATCATCACGATTGCGGCGCTGCGCCAGGGCGTCACCGCACTCAGTTCGATTGCTGCGAGCGCTGGCCGCCACCTTCGTCAGTTGTTCTCGACTCAGGTTGTTCCTGTTGTCATCCGTCGCACGGTTGTTGCTAGCGCCGTCTGCCGTGACGAGATCATGGCAACGCTGCAGTCGTTGCGTTCTGTTGTGAGCCGCAGAGGGCCACCGACCGTCAGCGCGGTCTTCTTCTAACCCTCTCTGCAGTGTGGTGGCTTTGTGCCGCCCCTGTGCGGTTGCGCGCATGCCCCTGATGGGCTGTGTGTGCCTCCGCGATGACAACGGAAAGCTGACAACTCAGATGACGTTTGTGCGTACTTGTGCGCGCGTAGTCGGGGGAGTGGCTCTTGCTGCTCTGCTCGTATTCGCGATGCCTCAGACGGCTTTTGCCCACGATCAAATCATCGGGCAAACGCCGAATGAGAACGAAGTGCTTGAGATTGCCCCGAGCGAGATCACTCTCGAATTTACGGGCGAGCTCATGGACATCACACAGCTCGCCATGGTGGTGGATGCCGACGGCACCGACTGGGTCAGTGGACCCATGCAGGTGACAAATCGCACCGCCATCCAGCCTCTGCTACCTGAGATGCCTGAGGGCAGCTATCAGGTGCGGTGGCGTGTGGTGTCGAGCGACGGCCACCCGATTTCGGGAAGCTTCGAATTCGCGGTTGGTCAGGAGACGCCGGGGGCAACCTTCGGCCTTGAAGAAGACACCCCTGAGCAGCTCGACACCGCTGCCTCAGCAACAGACAACTCGATAACGGGCATGAGTCCGCTCGTTGTTACCAGCCTCATCGGTGCCGGTAGCGGCATCGTCCTTTTTGCCGGAGTCATCGCAGCGCGATGGTTCTGGATTCGACGAAAGAAGTAATACAGAAATGATCCGCACCAAAAACACCTTTAGCCTCATCGCCGTTCTCGCGGCAGGAGCGCTTGCTCTCGCCGGATGCTCGACCGCAGCATCCACCGATGGCGACGACAGCATGGAGTCGACCGCCACCACTCTCACGACGTCCGACACGTGGGTCAAGGCAATCGACAGCGGCATGACGGCCGCGTTTGGGATGGTTGAGAACCCCACCGATCACGACATCACGATCGTGTCGGCGACCACGAGTGCCTCAGATATGACGGAACTCCACGAGACGCTGGAGAACGAATCGGGCGACATGGTCATGCAGCCGATCGAGGGTGGCTTCACCATTCCGGCGGGCGGAATGCTCATGCTTGAGCCCGGCGGAAACCACATCATGATCATGGGCGTTACTGAGCCGATTCTTGCGGGAGATGACGTCACTGTCACCCTCACGCTTGATGATGGCAGCACGCTCGAGTTCACGGCTCCGGCCAAGGACTACTCCGGCGCCAACGAGAACTACGAGGGCGACGACGAGATGGACATGGACCACGATGACATGGAGATGGACGAGTAATTGTCTGAACCAGTAGAGCCTGACACTTCGCGTCGGCTCTCGCGGCGGCACCTCCTCTGGGGAGGTGCCGCCGCGGCGGGCGTCGGCGCGGCAACAGCAGCCGGAGTGAGCATCGTTGGCGACACTTCGGGTTCGGTCGCGCCCACAAGCACCGGCGATAACACGACTGCGGGTTTCACCCCGCAGGAGGCCTTTGAAGGTGCTGTGCCGTTCTATGGGGTGCACCAGGCTGGCATCGAAACGCCAGCCCAGTCCAACGCCGTCTTTATCGCGCTCGATCTGCGCGACGATATCGACGCTTCTGGGTTGCGTCGCCTTATGGGCGTCTTGACGGATGACGCAGCTCGCCTCACGGCGGGGCAGCCCGCTCTGGCGGACTCCGAGCCTGAGCTCGCCGTCATCCCGGCGCAGCTCACGGTCACCTTCGGCTTCGGGCCGCGCGTTGTCGAGCTGGCAGGCAAAGCCGCGCCCGCGTGGCTCGGCCCGCTTCCGGCGTTCGGCATCGACAAGCTCGATCCGGCCTATTGCGATGGGGATCTCCTGATCCAGATCGGCGCTAACGACCCGCTGACGGTCACTCACACCGCGCGAATGCTGCTCAAGGATGCTCGGAGCTTCGCTCTGCCGCGGTGGTCGCAAAGCGGCTTCCGTCGCGCTGCAGGAGCGGAGAATCCCGCCGCCACTATGCGCAACCTCTTCGGTCAGCTCGATGGCACTGGCAACCCTTCGCCCGGCACCACCGAGTTCAGCGAGGCAGTCTGGAGTACAGACGTTCCGTCGTGGATGGAGGGTGGCACGAGTTTTGTGTTGCGTCGCATCGTGATGGATCTTGATGGCTGGGACAAAATCGATCGCCTCGGTCGTGAAGAGACCATCGGTCGCACCCTCGACACCGGTGCGCCCCTCACCGGCACCGTTGAGGGCGACGAACCCGACTTGGAGGCGAAAGACAGACTGGGCTTCCCCGTCATTCCCGCCTTCGCCCATGTTCGTCGGGCGAAAGAGAACGAGGCAGCTAACAAGATGTTCCGTCGTGGCTACAACTACGACGACACGGTGCTGACGGGTGCCGAGAGCGTTTCGAACTCGGGGCTGCTCTTCGCGGCATTCCAAGCGGATGTCGATAAGCAATTTGTCCCCGTGCAAAAAGCCCTCGACACGCTTGACTTGCTCAACACGTGGACCACACCCGTCGGGTCGGCGGTCTTCGCTATTCCGCCCGGCTGCCAGCAGGGTGGCTACATCGGAGAAACCCTCTTCTAGAGAGTGCGAGCAGACAACAGAACAGCCCCCGGCCAGCTGGCGCGGGGCTGATCTGTTGTGCTCAGGCGGCTCGTTAGCCGAACTTGCCCGAGACGTAGTCTTCGGTTGCCTGCACGCTAGGGTTCGAGAAGATCGTGGTGGTGTCGTCGTATTCGATGAGCTTGCCAGGAGCGCCGGTGCCGGCAATGTTGAAGAAAGCGGTGCGGTCAGAGACTCGGGCGGCCTGCTGCATGTTGTGGGTCACGATCACGATCGTGTAGTCCTGCTTGAGTTCCTCGATGAGGTCTTCAATGGCCAGAGTCGAGATGGGGTCGAGGGCCGAGCACGGCTCATCCATCAACACGACGTCGGGCTTTACAGCGATGGCGCGCGCGATGCAGAGTCGCTGCTGCTGTCCACCAGAAAGGCCAGAGCCGGGCTTGTCGAGACGATCCTTTACCTCTTGCCACAGGTTTGCGCCGATGAGGGATTGTTCGACGAGGTCGTCGGCGTCGCTCTTGCTCATGCGCGAGTTGTTGAGCTTCACACCAGCGATCACGTTGTCGCGAATCGACATCGTGGGGAACGGGTTGGGGCGCTGGAAGACCATGCCCACCTGGCGGCGAACGCTGACGGGGTCAACACCGGGCGCGTAGAGATTGTTGCCGTCAATGAGCACTTCACCCTCAACGTACGCACCGGGAATCACCTCGTGCATGCGGTTCAGGGTTCGCAGGAACGTTGATTTGCCGCAACCAGACGGGCCGATGAAGGCAGTAACGGTACGGGGCTCAATGGTGAGCGATACACCTTCTACAGCGCGAAACTTGCTGTAGTAGACGTTGAGGTCATTGACTTCGATGCGCTTAGACACGAATAGGGGTTCCTTCGGTTATCGACCGGTCTTGGGGGCGAAGATCTTGGCGATGATGCGTGCCAGGAGGTTCAGTGCCATCACGATCAGGATGAGGGTGAGTGCTCCAGCCCACGCCCGATCGATGTAGGCCTGGGCGTCGGTGCCCTGAGAAATGTAGGAGCTGTACACGAACACGGGCAAGCTCTGCATCCGGTCGCTGAACAGCGAGTAGTTGAAGTTGTTGGTGAAGCCAGCGGCAACGAGCAGCGGGGCGGTTTCACCGATGACGCGGGCGATGGAGAGCATCACACCGGTCGTGATTCCGGCGATGGATGTCGGCAGCACAACTTTCAGAATGGTCAGCCACTTGGGCACGCCGAGTGCAAACGCCGCCTCACGCAGTTCGTTGGGCACGAGTCGCAGCATTTCTTCGCTCGAGCGCACGACCACGGGAATCATGAGCACCGACAGGGCGACAGCTCCGGCGATTCCGACCCGAACGCCGGGGCCGAAGAAAATCACGATGAGGGAGTAGGCGAAGAGACCGGCGACGATCGAGGGGATGCCGGTCATGACATCCACGAAGAAGGTGATCGCTTGGGCAAGACGACCGCGACCGTATTCGACGAGGTAGATCGAGGTCATGAGGCCGATGGGAACCGAAATGATGGTTGCCGCGAGAGTCATTTGCAGGGTGCCGATGATGGCGTGGGCTGCACCGCCACCTTCGCCGACGACGTTGCGCAGCGAGAGGGTGAAGAAGTCGAGGTCGAAGCGGGCTGCACCGTTGATCACCACGGTGTAGAGCAGTGAGATGAGCGGCAGGAGAGCGATAACGAACGCGAGGGTAACCAGAGTCGTGACGAGTCGGTCTGTGGCGCGACGGTGGCCTTCAACGAGTCGTGAGACGGTCACGAGCACGATGCCGTAGAGCACGACGCCGAAAAATACGGCGCCGACGACGTTGAACTCGCCTTCTGGCTGGCCTGCCTGAATGAACAGGAAGATGATCACGAAGGTCGCGAGGCTGCTAATCAGGATAAGCAGGGGAGCCCAGCGGGGCAGTTGCCCGGCGGCGTAGGCGTTCTCGATGGGGCGCGCGGGGGTGGTGGTAGTCATCAGTTCGCTCCCGAGAATTCCTTGCGGCGGTTGACGATGTAGCGCGCGATCGTGTTGACGATCAGCGTGATGGCGAACAGGATCAGGCCTGTTGCGATCAGTACGTTCACATTGAGTCCGTAGGCCTCGGGGAAGCTCAGCGCGATGTTCGCGGCGATTGTCGACGGGTTAGTCGAGCTGATCACGTTGAAGGTGATGACGTTGGAGGCCGACAGCACCATGGCAACAGCCATGGTTTCACCGAGGGCGCGGCCGAGGCCGAGCATTGCTCCCGAGACGATGCCGGCGCGACCGAAGGGAAGCACCGCGATTTTGATCATTTCCCAGCGCGTTGCGCCGAGGGCGAGTGCAGCTTCTTCGTGCAGCACCGGGGTCTGGAGAAAGACTTCGCGGCAGATGGCGGTGATGATCGGCAGGATCATGACGGCGAGCACGATGGAAGCGGTGAGGATGGTGCGGCCGGTGCCCGAGGCTGGGCCGGCGAAGAAGGGGATCCAGCCGAGATTGTCGGCCAGCCAGGCGTAGGCGGGCTGCACTCCGACGGCGAGAACGTTGCCGCCCCAGAGGCCGAAGACTACGGAGGGCACTGCGGCAAGCAAGTCGATGATGTAGCCGAGGGTTGCTGCCAGCGGGCGCGGCGCGTAGTGCGAGATGAAGAGCGCGATGCCGATGGCGATTGGCACGGCCATGATGAGGGCGAGGCCGGCCGACCAGAGCGTTCCGAAGACCAGCGGACCAACGTACGCCCAGAAGTTCGTTCCTTCAAGGAGCGTCGTCTTTTCTGGATCCGCGGTGATTCCGGGAACACCCTGAATGACGAGGAAGGCAGCGACGGCTGCGAGAATCGCGAGGATGAGCGCGCCAGCGGTGAGGGCCGTACCTGAGAAGAGGCGGTCTCCGGGGCGCTGTTTCGCGCGAATACGGGGGGCCGCAGTCGAGGTCATGTGTCGAGTATCCCTTATCCCTGGCTTGGCTTAGTGCGTGATCTGTACTGCGTGGTGCTCACGGGGACTGCGCGGTGCGCCGGGCCCAGTGCAAAGTCTGCCCGACCCCGCTGCTAGTAGCAACGGGGTCGAAGCAGACTCGAGGTGTTACTTGATGGCGTCTACTGCAGCCTGAGCCTTCTCGAACAGAGTCGAGGAGATCGGTGCTGAACCAGCGGACTCGGCGGCAGTTGCCTGGCCTTCGTCGCTGATGATGTAGGACATGTAGGCCTTGACCAGATCAACGTTGTCGCTTGACGCGTACTCGTTGCAACCAATGAGGTAGCTGATCAGAACGACCGGGTAGACACCCGATTCTTCGGTTGCGCGGTCGATCTCAACAGCGAAGTCGGTCTCGCCTCGGCCTTCTGCGAAGGGCGATGCGTCAACAATGGCTGCTGCAGCTTCGGGCGAGTACGGCACGTACTCGTCGCCGACCTTGACGGCTACGACTCCGAGGTCACCGGCGCGCGATGCGTCGGCGTATCCGATGGTTCCGGTTCCGTTGGTTACTGCGTCAACGAGACCAGAGGTCTGAGGAGCACCCTCGCCACCGAACTCGGTTGGCCAAGTTTCGATCGATCCGACGGTCCATACCGAGGAAGCTGCAGCCGACAGGTAGTCGGTGAAGTTCGCGGTCGTTCCCGAGTCATCAGCGCGGTGAACTGCGGTGATGCCGAGGTCGGGGAGGTCTACGCCATCGTTCTGGGAGACGATTGCATCGTCACTCCAGTTGGTGATTTCACCCGTGAAGATGCCGGCGATCGTGTCAGCGTCGAGGTTGAGCGAGTCAATGCCGTCGATGTTGAAGATGATCGCGATGGGGGAGATGTAGGCAGGGATCTCGAGGATGCCGGTGCCGGGAACGCAGGATGCGAAGTTGTCTTCGTCAATCTCTTCGCTCTTGAATGCGCGGTCGGATCCAGCGAATTGGCTTCCGCCACCGATGAACGTATCGCGTCCTCCACCAGAACCGATGGGGTCGTACTCAACAGTGACGTTCTCGTTCGCCGTCTGGAATCCAGCAACCCAGGCCTCCTGGGCTGACTGCTGCGACGAAGCGCCGGCGCCAACGAGGGTGCCGGTGAGGTCGGACATGTTCTCATCGCTGCTGCCGTCTTCGGCTGCTGTGGCGCAGGAGGAGAGGAGGATGGTGCCTGCGATAGCAATGGCACCGATGGTGCCAAGACGCTTGAAGTTCACAGTTTTCCCTTCGGGATGTTGATTACAGGTTTCAGGTCGGTGCGACCCAAATAGAAAACTTAGGCACGGCAGGTAGCCACTTTTGCCCGGTTAGGTAAACGGGAGGTAAACGACCCATCAACAGGAGACGGGAGAGCCCCGGTTTTTCGGGGATGAGGTGTCAGAGGGTGCCGAAACTACTTAATGGCGGCGACGGCTGCCGACGCTTTTTCGTAGAGCGAGTCGGAGATGGGGGCCGAACCTGCTGACGCGGCAGCAGCCTGCTGACCTTCGGGGCTGATGACGTAGTCGAGGTAGCCGGTGAGCACATCGAGGCGATCGGTGGAAACATATTCGTTGCAGGCGATCAGGTAGCTGATGAGCACTACCGGGTACACGCCGCTTGCGGTGGATGCTCGATCGATCTCAACCGCGAAGTCGGTGTCTCCGCGACCTTCCCCGAAGGGCGAGACATCCACGATGGCCGCGGCGGCTTCCGGCGAGTAGGAGACATACTCGTCACCGACCTTCACCGCCACTGTGCCGAGGTCACCGGCGCGCGAGGCATCGGCGTAGCCGATCGTGCCGGTTCCGTTGGTGACAGCATCCACAACGCCGGATGTTTGAGGTGCGGCTTCTCCGCCGAACTCGAGCGGCCATTTTTCGATTGAACCGACCGTCCACACGTCGGGCGCTGCGCCAGTGAGGTAGTCGGTGAAGTTGGCGGTGGTGCCCGAGTCGTCTGCACGATGGACGGCAGTGATGTTCAGGCTCGGCAGCTCGACGCCGGGGTTCTGCTCGGCGATGGCCGCGTCATCCCACTGCTCGATTTCGCCCGCAAAGATGCTGGCGATCGTGTCAGCGTCGAGGTTGAGCGAGTCGATGCCGTCGAGGTTGAAGATGATCGCGATGGGAGAGATATAGGCCGGGATTTCGAGAATGCCGGTGTCAGGAACGCACGAAACGAAGTCGGCTTCGGCGATCTCCTCGACGGTGAATGCACGGTCGGATGCCGCGAACACCGCGCCACCACCGATGAAGGTGTCGCGTCCTCCTCCGGAGCCGATGGGGTCGTATTCGACCGTAGCGGCCACGTTGGCGAGCTGGAAGCCCCGCACCCAGGCCTCTTGCGCGGCCTGCTGTGACGACGCCCCTGCGCCGATAATGGTCCCGGAGGGGCCAGACGCGTCGCTAAGGTCGGTGGGTACACACCCGGTGAGCGCGAGTGCGCTGGTCATCGCGATGATGCTGACGGTGCCGAGGCGGGTGAACTTCACTGGGGTCCCTTCGAGAAAATGACGTGCACGTCATTGTCTCGCGAATTCCTATGGAATTCACCGCACCGCAACCTTGATGGGCTACTGAGTGGGCAGGCTCGATTTAGGACTCGTGTGTTTCTACCGCAACGAGGCGAGGCTTCTTGGAGTCTCGGGCAAAGTGCAGCACCGAAAAATCACCGGTATTGAGCAGGGCCGCTGCGCGTAACTGCGAGTCGGGCTTGGCATGGCTGGCCTCCGCGAGGGCGCTCACAATCTGTGGCAAGACGGGGCCGTGGCTACACAGCACCGCCGTTTGCTGCTTCTTGAGTCGCTTGGCGACGAGCGCGGTGATCGCTTTGCCGTTGCTCGAGTAGGAGTCTTGGCTGAGATCGTCGGTCGCTTTGATCTCGAGTTCGGTGCGCTGCGCGAGCGGCGTGATTGTGGCGAGGCAGCGCGCTGCGGTACTGCTCAGGATGCGGTCGGGCGCGAATGCCGCGATGCTGCCGGCGATGGTGGCGGCTTGGTCTGTCCCGCGGTGCATGAGCGGGCGAGTGGCATCCGGTCCGTCCCAGGTTTCGCCGGGAACGGCTTTGCCGTGACGAACGGCGATCATCGCAAAGGTGCGAGCATTGCCGGCGTCGTAGACGGCGGCGAAGCGGTCAAGAATATCGATGTCGTGCGTGTAGCTGACTTTCTTGCGGGCTTTGGCGAGCGGCAACCATTCGAGCGCGGAGATTTCACCGTTGGGGGTGAACTTGGCGACCTCGAGGGTGTGGTCGTTCACTTCGGCTGACCAGTAGTGCACGTACTTGTCTCGGCCGTTGGCGAGCGTGTAGTGCACGCTACCGAGCGGTACCCCGAGATCGACGCTCAATCCGGTCTCTTCGAGGATCTCGCGCACAGCGGTCTCCGGCAGCATCTCACCCGGATCCAGCTTGCCCTTGGGCAGCGAGACATCCTTGTGAACGGTGCGGTGCACGAGCAACACTCGCGGTTTACCGTCGACGACGCGCCAGCAGACTATGCCTGCGGCAAGGACCGGAGTGTTCGCGGCGCTCACCGGCGAGACCCGCCTCGTTTGCGCTGCGTTATTCGCTTCATAAGAACATTCTGCATGTCGTTGAGAGGTTCACCGGTCTCCGAAGTACCGTGGCGCACCCAATCTCCTTCCTCATCGAGCCACCAGGAGGAGGTGTTTTCGTCGACCGCGAGGTCGAACATGTACTCGAGTTCTTCGATGTGTTCGGGTTCGACAATGCGCACAAGAGCTTCGACGCGACGGTCGAGATTGCGATGCATCATGTCAGAACTGCCGATGTACACCTGCGGGTCTCCGCTGTTGTGGAAGGCAAATACGCGCGAGTGCTCGAGGTACCGGCCAAGAACAGAGCGCACGCGAATGTTCTCGCTGAGACCGGGAACTCCGGCTCGCAGGGAGCAGATTCCTCGCACAACGATGTCGATAGGCACGCCAGCATTGCTCGCCCGGTAGAGCGCATCGATGATCGCCTCATCCACCATCGAGTTCAATTTGATGCGGATGCCCGATGGCAGGCCTTCACGAGCGTTGGAGGCTTCGTTCTCGATCTGCTTGATGAGGCCCTTACGCAGATGGCGCGGAGCCACTAGGAGTCGCTTGAACTTTTTCTCGATGGCATAGCCAGAGAGCTCGTTGAATAGTCTCGTGAGGTCTTTTCCGACCTGGTCATCGGCGGTCAGCAGCCCGAGGTCTTCATACAGGCGGCTGGTCTTGGGATTGTAGTTTCCCGTGCCGATGTGGGCGTAGTGACGCAGCTTGCCCTCTTCTTGACGCACCACGAGCGCAAGCTTGCAGTGAGTCTTGAGCCCGACGAGACCGTAGACGACGTGCACGCCGGCCTTCTCGAGCTTGCGGGCCCACGAGATGTTCGCGGTCTCATCAAAGCGAGCCTTGATCTCAACGAGCGCCAGCACTGCTTTTCCTGCTTCAGCAGCATCGATGAGCGCTTCGACGATAGGGCTGTCACCGCTGGTGCGGTACAGGGTTTGCTTGATGGCGAGCACGTGCGGGTCAGCGGCGGCCTGCTCAAGGAAGGCCTGAACGCTCGTGGAGAACGACTCGTAGGGGTGGTGCAGCAGGATGTCCTTGCGGGCGATCGCGCGGAAGATATCGGCGCGTTCGTTGCCTTCGGTCGGCATGAGGCTGCGACTCGTGATCGGCACGTGGCGTGGGTACTTCAATCGGGGGCGGTCGATGCCGGCGAGCTGGAAAAGTCCGCTGAGATTCAACGGTGCCGGCAGGCGGTACACCTCTTGTTCAGTGATCTTGAGTTCCCGCACGAGAAGACCGAGCGTGACGTCATCCATATCATCGGTGATCTCGAGGCGGATGGGCGGCCCAAAGCGACGATTAAGGATCTGTTTCTCGAGCGACTTGATGAGGTTCTCCGACTCATCTTCGTCAACGTTCACGTCTTCGTTGCGGGTAACGCGGAACTCGTGGTGCGCCAGGATCTCCATTCCGGGAAACAGGGCGCCGAGGTGGTTGGAGATCAAATCTTCGAGCGGAATATAGCGCAGCTGGTCGCTGCCGTCATCCGGCAATTGGATGAAGCGAGGCAGAACGCTTGGCACCTTCAGGCGCGCGAACTCTTCTTTTTGGGTCTT
Source organism: Salinibacterium sp. SWN167 (assembly GCF_015864665.1). GTDB lineage: Bacteria > Actinomycetota > Actinomycetes > Actinomycetales > Microbacteriaceae > Rhodoglobus. Next base: position 956,380 of record NZ_JADYWU010000001.1, read on the forward strand.
GGGGTTACGCACTCGAATCGACAGATTGAGCGAAAGCCCAGAAATATAGGGGAATGGATGCGCGGGGTCGACCGCCAATGGCATCAGCACCGGGAAAATCTGGTTGGAGAAGATGTCGTGAACGCGCTCGCGGTCTTCCGGGCCGAGGTCGGCCCAGGTCTCAATGTGGATCCCCTCGGAATCCAGTGCTGGCTTCACGCTGTTGAGGAACTCGGCGGCGTGACGTTCTTGCAGCGCGTGAGCGGCAGCGCTCAGCTCTTCGAGCACTTCTGCCGGTGCCCGCCCAGTGTTGGTCGGAACAGCAAGCCCAGTGTCGATGCGGCGCTTGAGCCCCGCAACGCGCACCATGAAGAACTCATCGAGGTTGCTCGCAAAGATCGCCAAGAAGTTGGCGCGTTCCAGCAGCGGAAGGGACTCGTCTTCGGCTAGTTCGAGTACGCGCTGGTTGAAGGCGAGCCAGCTCAATTCCCGATCAAGGTAGCGATCAAAAATCAGCGTTCCATCGTCAACACTCGACGACTCGTCATTGTCGTACTCGTCAAGCGAGTCCGTTGCAGAGCTCGGGTCGACGATTGCGGTCTCGTTGTCCATCCCCTCATCCTGCCACTGAGTGATGAACAACTGATTAACTCCGCCCACACTGGGAGGCAGTTGATGGCGCTTTGCTAGACAGCGATACTTTGCGGCGCGAGGTCGGCGGTGGAGCCGGTGCTCGAATCTGCTACAGGTGCTTTCTCGGTCTCTTCAGCAATATTGAAGCAGTAGCCGACGTTGCGCACGGTTCCGATAAGCGACTCGAGATCGCCGAGCTTGGCGCGCAAGCGACGCACGTGCACGTCGACGGTGCGGGTGCCACCGAAGTAGTCGTAACCCCACACTTCGCTCAAAAGCTGTTCGCGAGTGAAGACGTGAGAGGGGTGCGAGGCCAAGAAGCGCAGCAACTCGAACTCCTTGAAGGTGAGGTCAAGAGAGCGGTCACGCGCCTTTGCCGAGTAGCTGGCTTCGTCGATGACGATTCCGGATGCTCGAATCTTCGAAGCGGAACTCTCACTCTCGCGGCGCGCCAATGCCAAACGGATGCGGGCATCGACTTCGGCTGGTCCGGCGCCGGACACAAGGAAGTCGTCGATGTGCCACTGGTGATTGACTGCTGCAAGGCCGCCATCAGTGACGACCACGAACAGCGGAACCGTGATTCCGCTGGAATTGAGTACGCTGCACAGCCCTTTGGCGGCCGCAAGATTGATGGTCGCGTCGACCATGATCAGGTCTGTGGTCGGCGCGGCAACAAGAGTTGCGGGCGCGGCAACGACAACCTCCACCGTATGGCTGAGCAACTCCAGGGCTGGGAGCGGTTCAACGTCGGGCGCAGAGCTAAGCATCAAGATGTGTGCCATATGGCCTCCCCACTGCGTGAAAGGAATTCTACCGTGTGTGCGCGCTCCCGGCTGACGGGGCCCGACTTCGGCACATTCATCGTTACGATGGGGATATGACTTGGCAAAAGTGGAGCGTCGTGCCCGTGTGGGCGTTAAGCCTTATCGGTGCCGTCATTGTCGGGGTCTTTGAGACGCCGGAGCTGCGAGTCACGTGGCTGGCGATCGTATTGGCGGCCTGCGTCATTCTTACTTTCGTTATTCAGTTGATAATTCACCGCAAAGAAGGTTTCGTGGCGAGAGCCACCGCCAGCATGGTTGGCGCGCTTGCCATCGTCGCGGCCGCTACGGCGATTTTCGCTGTGATTTAGTGCGGCACGGCTGCACAGGGATAGGATTAGTACATGCTTCTCGCACTTGAGCTCTTCTTCGTCGGCCTTCTCGGTCTCGCGACGCTGTCAATCGGCTACGTGTCGGTTGTCGTTGTCTACAACCTCTTTCGCGGCCAGCGCTAGCCGCGCCGCATCGTGATTGAGCTAGACACCTCCGGCCCCGCTGAACTCGCGCCACTTTCGTGGCTCGTTGGACTGTGGGAGGGCACTGGCATCGTCGACTACAAGATCGGCGAAGAATCGCGCAGCCTCGAATTTGGTCAGCGCATCAGCTTCACGCACGACGGCCTCCCGCACCTCAACTACAACTCCTACACGTGGTTGCTTGACGATAATAAGACTCCGCACGTGACCGAAACTGGGTACTGGCGTCTTCGCCGTCCCGCCAGCGAGGGAGACCCCGGTCCCGGCCTGCTGCCGGCAATCGGAGAACGTCCCTACGGCACAGCCGACGAGGTCGAAACGCTGCGCACTGCCGACGGAGGCTTTGAGATCGAAGTCTCGATCGTGCATCCGGGCGGCATCAATGAGTTTTACATCGGCGAGGTCACGGGGCCACGCATCGATTTGGCTACCGACGCAGTGATGCGCACCGAGAGTGCCAAGGAGTACACCGCCGCTACTCGCATGTATGGGCTCGTCGAGGGCCATTTGCTGTGGGCGTGGGATATCGCTGCTCTCGGCCAAGACCTCCGCACACACGCATCGGGGCGACTCGCTCGTGTCGAATAGTTCATTCGCTGCTCGGCCCGGCGCTGTCGGCAGCCCTCCCGAGCACTACGGCAATCCTTTTGGAGAGCAACGCGCTCTCGTCGAGGGCCGCTCGGTAGTCGAGCTTGCTGACCGCGCTGTCATCACGATCACCGGCCCCGACCGGCTGACTTGGCTCGACTCACTCACGACGCAGTCGCTCACGGGCCTCCAGCCGGGGGAGAGCGCTGAAACACTATTGCTCAACCCAAATGGTCGCGTCGAACACGCCATGCGCCTCGTCGATGATGGCGAAACTCTCTGGTTGCTTGTTGATGGTTCGCAACGAGAGGCTCTCGCCGCATGGCTCGACCGCATGCGCTTCATGCTGCGGGTAGAAATTGCTGACCGCAGCGACGACTTTGCGACAATCGGCAGCTTCGGCGACTCGCTTGAGCTGCCCGTTGCCGTCTCGCAGGACATCCCGCTGGTCTGGAACGACCCCTGGGCAAGTGTTGTTCGAGGCGGACACCAGTACTCAAAGTCAGATGCTCACCCGGCGGCCACGTGGAATTACCGCGAATCACTCGTCGCGGCAGATGCCGACCTCAGCGCGTTCGACGCCGCAGGGTCCCTCGCCGTCGATGCCCTCCGCATTGCAGCCTGGCGTCCACGCTTCAGCTCCGAAGTCGACGACCGCACCATTCCGCACGAACTCGACTGGATGCGCTCCGCCGTGCACCTCAACAAGGGCTGCTACCGCGGGCAAGAAACAGTGGCCAAGGTGCACAACCTCGGGCATCCGCCCCGTCGCCTCGTCATGCTGCACCTCGATGGCTCGGAGGGTGCACTGCCCGAAGCTGGCGCCGAGGTGAAACTGGGCGAAAAAACTGTCGGAAGCGTCACTGCGTCTGCTCGCCACTTTGAGCTGGGCCCCATTGCCCTCGCCGTGATCAAGCGGGGAGTGGACAGCGCCGAGACTCTGGCTGTTGCCTCCGACATCGGTGAGATTGCCGCCGCGCAAGAAGTCATCGTTCCCACCGACGCGGGTGCCGAAGCGAACGTGCCGCGCCTGCCCCGGCTCGGAGCCGTCACTCGCGGCTAACGGCATCCAGTCATTCTCGGTACTCTTGAGGTATGACTCACACCCTGATTTTGTTGCGCCACGGCAACTCCGAATGGAACCAAAAGAACCTCTTCACCGGATGGGTGGATGTCGGGCTCACCGACCAAGGCCGCACCGAAGCCAATCGCGCAGGTGAACTCATTGCCGCGTTCGAGAAGCAGCCGGACATTCAGTACACCTCGCTGCTCAAGCGTGCGATTCACACCGCCAACATCGCGTTGCAGGTTGCCGACCTCGACTGGCTTCCGGTCAAGCGCTCGTGGCGACTCAATGAACGTCACTACGGAGCGTTGCAGGGCAAGGACAAAGCTCAGACTCTCGAAGAGTTTGGCGAAGAGAAGTTCATGACGTGGCGTCGCAGCTTCGACGTGCCGCCGCCCCCGCTCGACGACGACGCGGAGTACAGCCAAGTTCACGACCGCCGCTACGTAGGCATCGACGGCGAGATTCCTCGCACCGAGAGCCTCAAGCTCGTCATCGACCGCATGTTGCCCTACTGGGAATCAGATATCACCAAGGATCTCGCTGCCGGCAAGACCGTGCTCGTGACCGCCCACGGCAACTCGCTGCGCGCGCTCGTGAAGCACCTCGATGGCATCTCCGATGACGACATCGCGAGCCTCAACATCCCGACCGGTATCCCGTTGGTGTACGAACTCGACGACAACTTCATGCCGATCAAGCCGGCCTATTACCTCGACCCAGAAGCCGCAGCAGCCGGTGCCGCCGCTGTTGCCTCGCAGGGCAAGAAGTAGCCAATACTTGACACGCAAGAAGCCCCGATGAGAGAAATCTCGTCGGGGCTTCATGCGTGGTAGCGACTCGGGTGAGCAGCTACCACTCACAGGATGAGACGGGTTTAGTCGTCTGCCGGAATCCAGTCGCCGGTAGCAAGATACTGAACCTTCTTGGCGATGGAGACCGCGTGGTCTGCGAAGCGCTCGTGGTAGCGAGACGCCAGAGTGGCATCCACGGTATCGACCGCAGCACCCTTCCAGGTTTCACCGAGCACCTTGTCGAACACGCTCAAGTGCAGCGCGTCGATTTTGTCGTCGTCGTTGCGAATCTCTTCGGCAACGCGCACGTCTTCATGCTTGAGCAGCTCTACCAGCTTGTTGGCGACCGCAACATCGAGTGCACCGAGCTCTGCGAAGGTTCCTCGCAGTGACTTCGGTACAACCTTGTCGGGGAAGCGGTAACGCGCAAGCTGAGCGATGTGCTCAGCCATGTCACCCATGCGCTCGAGTGAAGCGCTGATGCGCAGGGCGCTCACTACAATCCTCAAGTCGCGGGCGACTGGTTGTTGACGAGCGAGGATGTTGATCGCAAGCTCGTCGAGTTCGGCTGCCGCCGCATCAATCTGGTCATCGTCTGCGATCACTGTTTCCGCTAGTGATACATCGGATTCATTAAATGCTTTTGTGGCGTTGTCGATTGACACCGCCACCAGGCTGGCAATTTCCACGAGGCGATCTTGCACCTCGCGTAGTTCTTGTTGAAATACTTCGCGCACGCTATCTACGTCCCTTCGATACGGGCATGACGAAGCCCGCACGGCTTAGGCCACCCTGCCCGCGTCAGGTTAACAGCAGGTGTTGGCGGCCTGAACTTTATCTGAAGTGAGCACCCGTCGCGAACTCGCGGCAAGCGAACGCCTCAGATGTAACTAACCTAGTGGCTATGGACTCTGCGTGGCTCGTGCCGGCCGCCCTCGCTTTCGGGGTATTTCTTGGCGGCGGTATGTCCTTCATCATCTACGCAGCCGCTAAACGCGGTCAGCGAGCCGCCCACGTGGTCTCTTCTGCCGTGCCGGATGGCGTAGATCAGGTCATCGATGCGCTGGAATCCGCGGGTATCGTGCTCGATCCCTCGAACAACATCATGAAGGCCTCGAACGCAGCGTTGACCTACGGCCTCGTCTGGAATCACGCGCTCGTGCATCCGGAACTCGTGGAGTTCGTCGACCAGGTGCGCCGCACTGGCGTGCCCATTGCGCAAGAAGTTCACCTCTCTCGCGGCCCTTTTGGCGACGCAAACATTTATCTTTTTGTTCGTGTTGCTCGCCTCGGCACGCGATACGTTTTGTTGTTGGCCGAAGACCGCACGGAGTCGTACCGTCTTGATGAGGTGCGTCGTGACTTCGTCGCCAACATCAGCCACGAACTTAAGACGCCGATCGGTGCTGTGGGCCTGCTGGCCGAAGCGCTCGTGAGCGCCTCAGATGAACCGGATCAGGTGAAGCGATTCGCCAAGCGCCTCACCAAGGAATCCCACCGCCTCGCTCGCATCACGCAAGAGATCATCGAGCTCTCTCGACTGCAGTCGGCCGACGGGCTTGCTGAAGCGGCTCCGGTCGATATCGACACGGTCGTATCGATCGCGATCGACCAAAACCGGGCAGTCGCTGAGTTCAATAAGGTCACGCTCGCCAGCGGCGGGCTTACCGGGTTCGAGACCTTCGGAGACGAAACACTTCTCGTGCTTGCTCTCGACAACCTCATTTCCAACGCTGTGCAGTATTCGCCAGAGAACACTCGAGTCGGCATCGGGGTGCGCCACCGCGACGGGGCCGTCGAAATCTCCGTTACCGACCAGGGCGTGGGAATTCCCGAAGATGAACTCGACCGCGTCTTCGAACGCTTTTACCGCAGTGACCCCGCCCGCAGCCGCCACACGGGCGGCAGTGGGCTTGGCCTCAGCATTGCCAAGCACGTCGTGCAAAACCATGGCGGCGACATCCGTGTGTGGTCGCAGCTAGGCCACGGCTCTACCTTTACGATTCGACTGCCCGAGATCGATCCCGACGTAATCAACGCAACAGGAGAAAAACAATGACCCGCATTTTGATCGTCGAAGATGAGGCGTCGTTGAGCGAGCCTCTCGCGTTCCTGCTCGAGCGCGAAGGCTACGAGACGACCATCGCTGAAGATGGTCTCGCGGGACTCGCTGAGTTCGACCGTAACGGTGCCGACGTCATCCTGCTCGACCTCATGCTCCCTGGCCTCGCTGGCACCGAAGTGTGCCGCGAGATTCGCACGCGCTCGAGCGTGCCCATCATCATGCTCACCGCCAAAGACAGCGAAGTGGACATCGTGGTCGGCCTCGAGCTGGGAGCGGATGACTACGTCACGAAGCCGTACTCAACTCGCGAACTCTTGGCCCGCATCCGTGCCGTTATGCGTCGTCGCACAGAAGATATTGACGAGACCGATTCGATTCTCGAAGCCGGGGGAGTGCGCATGGATGTCGAGCGTCACACGGTGTCGGTCGACGGTGCAGATGTCACCATGCCGCTCAAAGAATTTGAGTTGCTTGAGCTGTTGCTGCGCAATGGTGGACGCGTACTCACGCGTGGCCAGCTGATCGATCGAGTCTGGGGCGCTGACTACTTCGGCGACACAAAGACGCTCGACGTGCACATCAAGCGCATCCGGTCGAAGATCGAGAAGACGCCGTCGCAGCCGACGATGCTGGTGACGGTTCGCGGTCTCGGCTACCGCTTCGAAGACTAAGGCTTAGCGGGGGTGCATGCCTGGCTTGCTGAGCCGGTGTGCACCAGCCCAGTTCGAGCGGACGCTATGGCGAGCTATTCGCCGAGTGCGCTTGCGGGAGCGAGGTCGCTGTAGATCGGGTCGCTGCCGGAGATCACCGGAATGAGCAGTTCTTGACCGCTCTCGTCGCCGAACTGCAGGTAGATGGGGAACAGCTGGCCAGCCTTGACGCCCGCATCGGTGATGACGATCGTGTCGCCGTCTACCTCGGTGCCATAGGTCTTGACAGTGTTGGACGTGATCGGCTTCGAGATGTCGATGCGCTCGCCATCAACGGATTCGTACTGCAGTCGCAGGCTGCCGCTCGTGGAGGTCGTGTTGACGACCGTAATCATGAGGCTTACGGCAGAGTCATCGTCGTTGCTGATCGCAAGAACGTTGCGAACCTTCACGTCGCCGACCTCGGCGCCGATGCCGTCGCTGGGGTCGTACTGGTTCAGCGTCGCCGTGGGCGTGATGAACGAACAACCGGCGGTGCCCACTAGTAGAGCGCCGGCAATGAGGGCGGAGGCTGCAGCGCGTGCTGCGCGAGTGCGTACTGTCACGTACCCATACTAATAGATAGTGGGGCTGGCTGGTTTACTTAGGCAACCCTTACCATGTGTTTACTGTGATAAACTGGGTTTTCTTCGAGAGGACCACTATTCATGTTGTTTGAGGTCGGCGAGACAGTCGTTTATCCCCATCACGGTGCTGCAACCATCACCGAGGTGAAGAAGCGCACCATCAAGGGTGAAGAGAAAGTTTATCTCAAGCTCAATGTAACTCAGGGTGATCTCACCATCGAAGTACCCGCAGAGAATGTTGATCTCGTGGGTGTTCGCGACGTTATTGGTCGCGAGGGTCTTGACGCGGTATTCGAGGTGCTTCGTGCGCCGTTTACTGAAGAGCCCACCAACTGGTCGCGCCGTTATAAGGCCAACCTTGAAAAGCTCGCTTCGGGCGACGTCATCAAGGTTTCTGAGGTTGTTCGCGACCTCTGGCGCCGCGATCAAGACCGCGGACTCTCTGCTGGAGAGAAGCGCATGCTTGCTAAGGCACGTCAAATTCTGATCTCAGAGCTCGCTCTTGCGGAGAAGACTGACGAAGACAAAGCATCGTTGGTTCTCGACGAGGTTCTTGCCTCATAATTCTGGCATTGCTGACTGTATTCACAGGTGAGCATGGATAGGCTGGTTCGCTACGTCTTTCTGGCGGAGGAGTATTTCCTCGCCCATCGATTTGGAGATACCCGCCCCCTATGAGTCCACAGAATGCTCCGCGCGTTGCAGTGATCCTGCTCGGCGCCGGAAATGGAACCCGCCTCGGTCGAAACGAGCCAAAAGCTTTCGTCCACCTCGCTGGCCGTCCGACCCTGAGCCGTGCTCTTGAATCCGTTTTTGCCATGGTCGAGCCGACGCAGGTCATCATCACGGTTCCCAAGTCCTACGCTCCGATCGCGAAGCAACTTGCGCGATCGGTACCGGGTGGTCGCGATCACGAACCCACCATCATCGTCGGTGGCGCAACTCGTCAAGAGTCTGTTGCCGCTGCGCTCGGCTACCTCGAGCCCAGCGTCGATGTGGTTCTCGTGCATGATGCGGCGCGTCCGCTGACCCCGAGCGTTGTCTTTGACTCGGTTGCTGCTGAGGTTCGCAGCTCCGGCGCCGGTGTTGTGCCTGGCCTTCCCGTTGCCGACACGATCAAGCGCACGGATGACAACAGCCAAGTTGTTGAGACCGTGGATCGTTCGGTGCTCATGGCCGTGCAGACCCCGCAGGGTTTTCCGCGTGACCAGCTCGTCGCCGCTCACGCTGCCGCGCGAGAAGAGCACACCGATGACTCTGCGCTGGTAGCCGCTGCCGGCTATCCCGTCTCGATCATCGCTGGCGATCCGCTCGCGTTCAAGATCACCACGGCGTGGGAACTTCGTCGCGCCGAACAATTGTTTACCGAATCTGCCGCTACCGGCATCCGGGTCGGCACGGGCACCGATGTGCACGCCTACGACTCAACGAAGCCGCTATGGCTCGCGGGGCTCCACTGGCCCGATGAGGTCGGTCTTCGTGGGCACAGTGATGGCGATGTCGTTGCGCACGCGATTTGCGATGCCATGCTCTCCGCCGCGAAGCTCGGTGACCTCGGCAGTGTCTTTGGCACGAGCGATCCCAAATTTGAAGATGCTCATGGCGACGTGTTCCTGCGTGAAACCCTGTTCCTGTTGCGGGATGCCGGCTTCGAAGTGGGCAACGTTTCCGTTCAGCTCATTGGAAATCATCCGATGGTGTCGCGTCGTCGCGTCGAGGCAGAGGAGTTCCTCAGCGGAATTCTTGGTGCCTCGGTGAGCATTGCGGGCACGACCTCCGACGCTTTGGGCTTCACGGGCCGTGGCGAAGGTATGGCGGCGATCGCTACAGCGCTCGTGCACGTGCGCACGGTGGCCGAAGCAGCACACAACAAGGGCTAACCTCCCGCGTCGCCGATGACGAGGTTGTCTCGTTGTCTCGTTGTCTCGTTGTCTCGTGTGGTCGAGCGATCCTCTGTGAGCCAGCCCCTGTGGGTGCACCCTTGTGCGAAATATCTCTCGGTGTGAGGCGCTGAAGCGCGCCTGAAAACGAACCTGAGTACTAATTTTTTTCGGTTCCACCTTGGTTCAATGCTCGTCGGACTGCTATACCTGTTATTACACGACTGTGAGTCCAATGCTCACATATGTGCAAATGCAGTACCAGGGTCGATGGGGACACGCACCTCACGTCTACGCCACCGGCCCTGACAGGCGCCGACAACGAAGTTGCGGCTGGAGAAAGGTGTGAGATGCAATCTGTTCTGGACACGATAATTTGGGCGGCTGATTCGCCGCCAGTGCCGGCCAGTGACAACCCGTTCATTCAGGCCCTCACCTGGGGTGCGACGCACTTCATCGGCCTGTTCAATGCATCGGGTGAAGCTCTTGTTGGTTTGGCCACCGGCATCCTGCCGACACTGATCGTGCTTCTCACGTTCATGTACGCGATCACCACCTGGGTGGGCGAAGCGCGCATGACTCGTGCGGTGCAGTGGTCAGCTCGCTGGGCCATTACTCGTTACACGCTCATGCCCATCATCGCGGTCATCGTCTTGACCAACCCGATGGCGTACTCCTTCGGCATCTATCTACCCGAACGACAGAAGCCGGCGTTCTACGACTCTGCAGTGTCTTTCGTGCACCCCGTCACCGCCTTCTTCCCGCACGCTAACGCTGGCGAGATCTTCGTCTGGGCTGGTGTCTCGGCTGGAGTTCTCTCCATCGCTCCCGAAAAGTACCCGCTGCTCGCGCTGCTGTACTTCGGTACCGGCATCGTCGTGATCTTCATTCGCGGAGTCGTCACCGAGTGGATCACTAACCTGCTCATCCGTCGCCAGGGTCTCACGGCCGTCTTTGACGAGTACGACCGCGAATTTGCTTTGGCCAGTGAACGCTTCAACGAGGCAAAGTCGACCAAGAAGACCGGATCCTCGGTTGCCACTGAAGGGACGGTGTGATCATGACTGAGAACACCTACAACAAAGTATTCGTCAAGCCCGGCAACGGCGGCTGGGGCAAGGGCCTCCTGCTCGAGCCCAGTGAGACCAAGAACGTCGTTCTCTCGGTAACCGGTGGCGGAATCCACCCGGTCGCCGCGCGTATCGCTGAACTGACCGGCGCAGAAGCTGTCGACGGCTTCACCAACAGCATTCCCGAAGAGCGCGTTGTCGCTGTCGTGATCAACTGTGGTGGAACCGCGCGAATTGGCGTCTACCCCAAGAAGCGCATGATGACCGTGGATGTCTTCCCGGGAGAGCCATCGGGCCCCCTCGCTAAGTACATCACCGACGATGTCTTCGTCTCCGCAGTGGGAACCGAAGACGTTGAGCTTGCGGGAGGATCAGCCGCGTTCGCGACTCATGCTGCTGAAGCGTCGGCAGCATCCGAAGCAGCAATCGGAAGCCCGGCACCGTCTGGAGCATTCGGTACGAGCAACGTGACGCACTTCACGGCGCAGACCACAACGGGTGGGGGCTTCATCGGCTTCTTCTCGAACGTGGCAACGCGCTTCGGTTCGGTCATCGGAAACATCATCAACACGCTGCTGTCGTCTGGTCGCCAGACTGTTCAGCTCGTGCTGCAGACGATCCTTCCGTTCATGGCGTACGTGAGCCTCTTGATTGGTTTCGTCACCTACTCGGGACTCTCGGACCTCATTGCGCAGGCAGTAACTCCGTTGGCCTCGAACCCGATCGGCCTCATCCTCCTTGGCGTGATCACGGGACTACCGTTCCTGTCGCCCATCCTCGGACCGGGTGCGGCTATCGCACAGGTCGTCGGTGTACTCATGGGTACACAGATCGCCGCTGGCGCGCTGCCAGTGCAGTATGCACTGCCGACGCTGTTCGCCATCAACGGTCAGGTTGGTTGTGACTTCGTTCCCGTGGGTCTTGCCCTGGGAGAAGCCAAGCCGGAGACGGTCGCAGTGGGTGTTCCCGCTGTACTCTTCTCTCGCCTGATCACATCGCCGCTGGCAGTCTTGATCGCGTGGGGCGCAAGCTTCGCACTGATCTAACCAGCACAACCACCACACGTAACAGCAGAGAAAAGCGAGACAGCAATGACTACCTATTACCGCAGCGAGGTCACGTCCATCGGAACGGACGCCACCGAAATGTTTGAAGGGGGAGTGGTGATCTTCTTCGGAGAACCCTGCCCCGCCGAACTGGCTGAGGTAAGCGTGGTTCACACTGTCGCGCACCACCACCCGCAGCGCGACCCCCAGCCGGGAGACGTGCTGCGGGTGGGGGACTCTGAAGTCACCATTACGGAGGTCGGCGAGATTGCCGGCAACAACCTCCGCACGCTTGGTCATTTCGTGATCTACAGCGACCCAGAAGACAGCCAGAAAGTTCTCCCCGGCGCCATTCACGCGAAGGGCACACTCTCGTTGCCCAACGCGGGCGTCACCATTGAGCTCATCGAAGGTAGTTGACATGGACACCGGCTTCGCATTACTGCTGATGGCAGCGCTCGTACTGAGCGTTGTATTCAGCCTTCTTCAACAGCGCACGTATTCTCGTGCCACCAAGCGCCTGGGAACCAGCTTCCTCGGCGTCAAAGACCACTTCCTCGTCTCGGGGCGAGGCAAGAGCTTTCTCCGGGGAGCGATCGTTCTCCTCGTCGTCGACGCGTCAACATCTCGCATCGTGGCCGCCGAGGCCATGGTCGGCAGCACCGTCATGGCGCACTTCAAGCCGCGCCCCGAGCTGATCGGTGATCTCGATACCGCCGTGCTTCGCACGAAGGAAAAGATGATGACCGCAGCCGTGGACTACGCGACCAAGCAGTACTGGGTTACGTATAAGCGCAACGTCGCAGCGGCAGCCCGCAAGTAGCAACATCACTCGTTCGGGTGTTTCGGCATCCGACATTGCATCGTCGTTCCCGGCGGGGCATACTAAATACACATACTTGATTAACTAACGCACATAAGTGCATATAACGTGGTTTCAAAGGGGTAGTCATGGGTTACACAAACAAACTGCTTGCGCGTCAGCGTGAAGTCGGTCGTCCCGTCCGCATCGGACTCGTCGGAGCAGGCCAAATGGGCTCCGGCTTCATCGCCCAGATCGCACGCCAAAAGGGCGTCGACATCACCGCCGTCGCCGACATTGCGATCGACCGTGCCGTAAGCGCTCTCGCCAACGCCGGCATCACCGACGTTGACCAGTCAGCGGACCTCGAGACGCTTGCCGCCACAATCGAAGCGGGCGGCCACGTTGTCGTCAACGACGCTCTCGCATTGCCCAAGCTCCCTATCGACATGGTCATCGAGTGCTCGGGCGTTCCCGAGATCGCCGCCAAAGTCGCTCTGGCTTCGCTGCTCGGCGGCAAGGATGTCGCCCTCATGACTGTTGAGGCAGACGTCACCGTCGGTCTCCTCCTGGCTCGCATCGCAGCGCAGACCGGCAACATCTACACCGTCTGCCGTGGCGATGAGCCCGTTGAGTGCCTGAAGCTCGTCGAGTACGTCGAAGACATCGGTCTTGACGTTGTGCTCGCCGGTAAGGGCAAGAACAACCCGCTCAACGAGTCGGCTACCCCCTCCAGTCTCGAAGAAGAAGCCAAGACCAAGGGCATGAACCCGCGGATGCTGTGCAGCTTCGTCGACGGAACTAAGACGATGATCGAGATGGCTGCCCTCGCTAACGCGGCAGACCTTGAGCTCACGAAGCGTTCGATGCACGGACCGGCCGCAACAGTGCCGACCCTGCAGGACATCTTCAAGCCCATCGAAGACGGCGGCATCCTTGACCGCAGCGGTGTTGTTGACTACGCCACTGGCCCGGTTGCTCCCGGTGTGTTCGTTGTTGCGAAGGCAACTGACCCCGTGGTGCACGAGGAGCTCAGCTACCTCAAGCTCGGCGAAGGCCCCTACTTTGCGTTCTACCGTCCGTACCACCTCGCCAGCGTCGAGGCAGTGCTGTCGATTGGCGAGGTCATGATCGACCGCCAGCCGTCGCTCGCTCCGATCGCCTGGAACGCAGATGTTTCTGCCATGGCCAAGCGCGACCTCAAGGTTGGCGAGAAAATCGATGGCATCGGTGGCGAGCACGTCTACGGTGACGCTGTTCCGGCGGCCGAGGCCAAGGCCGGGCGCGAACTGCCCATCGGTCTGGCATCGGCGGGCACGCTCATCCGTGACGTTGCCAAGGGAACTGCGGTGACCTACGACGACGTACAGCTCGACGAAACCAAAACGATTGTGATCTTGCGCAAGCTGCAGGATGCCCTTCTCGCCGATGGCCAGCTGCAGGTTCCTGCACTCGCGTCGTTGCTCTCCGTTTAAGAAAGGTGACCACTATGAACACGCAGATCGTTGCGGACCGCGAACTCGCGGCAGCCAGCCTTGCCACCATGTGGAAAATCCGCCGCTTTGAAGAAGCAGTGGAAGATCTCTACGGCCGTGGACTCATGCACGGCACCATGCACCTGTCGATCGGTCAAGAGGCCGTGCCAACGGGAGCATGCCTCGCCCTCAATAAGGACGACTACATCACCTCGACGCACCGTGGCCACGGTCACTGCATCGCCAAGGGCGCCGATATGGAGCGCATGATGGCTGAACTTCTTGCGAAAGAAACCGGCTACTGCCGCGGCCGCGGTGGCTCCATGCACATCGCGGATACCGAAACCGGAAACCTCGGTGCGAACGGCATCGTTGCCGGTGGAATCCCTATCGCGACCGGCGCAGCGCTGTCGGCGAAGATGCGCGGCACCAAGCAGGTTGCTGTGAGCTTCCACGGTGACGGCGCGATGGGTGAAGGCGCCTGGCACGAGGGTGTTGTGCTCGCGGCCATGTGGCAGCTTCCCGTTGTGTTCCTCTGCGAAAACAACCTCTATGGCATGTCGATGTCGTCAGAGAAGGCCTTCAATCTCGACCAGCTTTCTGACCGCGCGAAGGGCTACGGCATCCCCGGAGTCACCGTTGACGGTAACGATGTTCAGGCTGTCTATGACGCCACGAAGGAAGCGGTTGACCGCGCTCGTGCTGGCGGCGGACCGACCTTCATCGAAGCAAAGACGTACCGCTGGCGCGGACACTCGAAGTCAGACAAGAACCTGTACCGCACGCGCGACGAGATCGATGAGTGGCGCGGTAAAGACCCCATTCCTCACTTCGAAGCTCTGGCTCTCGCCGCCGGTGGCCTCACGCAGGCTGACATCGACGCTGTGCGCGACAACGTGCGCACCGAGCTGCGCAGTGCCGTTCAGCGCGCCAACGCTGCGCCGGACGCCACCGCTGACGATCTACTTTCCGCCGTCTACGCAAGGTAACAACGATGACTATTGAGACGACCGCGGCCCAGCCCGCAGCGGCCCCCGCACCGGCCGAGACAGTGACAATGACCTACTCTGAGGCCATTCGCGACGCAATGCGCATCGCCATGGCTAAGGACCCCGCCGTCTTCATCATGGGTGAAGATGTCGGAACCTACGGTGGCGCCTTTGGAGTCACCGGCGAGCTGATCAACGAGATCGGCCCCGAGCGCATCCGCGACACCACCATCAGTGAGCTCGGCATCATGGGTGCCGGTGTCGGTGCTGCCATGACCGGAATGCGCCCGATCGTGGAGATCCAGTTCTCTGACTTCACGGCTCAGGCCATGGACCAGATCGCCAACCAGGCAGCGAAGATTCACTTCATGCTCGGTGGCGCCGTGAGCGTGCCGATGGTTATTCGCGCTCCCGGCGGCTCGGGAACGGGTGCTGCCGCGCAGCACTCGCAGAGCCTCGAAGCGTGGTTCGTGCACATCCCGGGTCTCAAGGTTGTCATGCCGGCAACGGCGGATGACGCCAAGGGCCTGCTGCTCTCGGCGATCGACGACCCCAACCCGGTCATGGTTATCGAGCACAAGCTGCTCTACAAGACCTCGGGAGAGGTGCGCACGGGAGACATCCGCACGCCGCTCGGTGTCGCCGCTGTTCCTCGCGAGGGCAAGGATCTCACCATTATTGCCACCGGTGTCGAGGTGAGCCGCGCACTCGAGGCTGCCGAGATTCTCGCCGCCGACGGTATCGAAGCAACCGTGGTTGACCCGCGCACGCTCAAGCCTCTCGACAGCGACACCATCCTGCGCACCGTCAAGGCCACCGGTCGTGTCCTGCTCGTGCAAGAGGCTGTGCGTACACTCGGCTTCATGTCCGAAGTGTCTGCGATCATCTCCGAGTCGGATGCCTTCGGCTACCTTCGTGCGCCGATCAAGCGTCTTGCTGGCCTCGACATCCCCATCCCGTACGCACCCAAGCTCGAACGCGCTTCGGTTCCTCAAGTTGAAGACATCGTCGCGGCAGCCACTGATCTCGTTCGGAAGTGGTGACATGGCTGAGCTGCCACTGACAATGCCCAAAATGTCCATGACCATGGAAGAGGGCACGATGGTCGCGTGGCTCAAGCAGGAAGGTGACTCGGTTCGTTCCGGGGAGCCGATCTGTGAGGTCGCGACCGACAAAGTCGACATGGAAGTGGAGTCGCCATTCGATGGTGTGCTCGCTCGCATCATTGCGCAGCCCGATGACGTCTACGCGGTAGGCGACACGATCGCGTTCATCACAACCGAAGCGGATGACCTGCTCGGCGGCCTCTTCGACGAGCCCGTTGTTGAAGCTCCGGCTGCGGTTGCGGCCGAAGCGGTTGCGCCCGTTGCTGCGCCTGCGCCGATCGCCACCGGTTGGATTCCTGCCGTTCCGGGCGCACGCAGTGCAGCAGAAGCCGCAGGCATCGACCTTGCGACCGTGACACCGACCGGCCCAGACAACACCGTGCGGGTCGCGGATGTCGAAGCGGCTACCGCAGCACCCGCAGCCCTCGTTGCGGCACCGGTTGCGTCAGCCGCTCCCGTTGCTCCTGCGGTCGTTCCGGCCGCTGCAGCCCCCGTCGCCGCTCCGGCTCCGGCCGCAGCACCAGCAGCTCCGGCTCCGGCTCCGGCTGTGGCCGCTGCGCCCGCCACAGCGCCCGCCACAGCGCCCGCTACAGCGGTTGACCCGGTAGAAGCTCGCCGCCTGCGCACCCGCAAGCAAGTTGCCAAGGTGATGGCGGCATCCGCTCTCGTTCCGCAGTTCACTGCCTACGTTGATCTCGATTTGTCAGCTTTGGCTGCCGTGCGCAAAACCACGCTCGGCGGCGCAAGCTGGACCGCGCTCTTTGTGCGGGCTCAAGCAATCGCTCTGGCCGAGAACGCTGCGCTCAATGGCACCTGGACTGATGGGGGAGTTGCTGCCAACGAGCACATCGGAATTGCGCTCGCGATTGACTCACCATCGGGGCTCATCGCGCCGGTGCTGACGAACTCGCACAAGGGAACGCTGGCCGACCTGGTCGCCGAAATTGCGACCGTCGTCGACGAGACGCGCAAGGGAACCTTGCCGCCCGCACGCCTCGGCGGCGGAACAAGCGTATTCTCGAATCTGGGTGGATTCGGCGTGGAATCGTTCAACGCACTACTGACCCCACCGCAGTCGACAGCTTTGTCGTCGGGAGCCGTCAAGCCGCGCATGCGCGTGTTTGACGACGAATCCTTCGGTGTTCGTCTGAGCTGCACGATCGGCCTCACCGTCGATCATCGTGTAGCTGACGGTGCGGATGCCGCACGAATGCTCGCGACCATCACCAACCTCGTCGCGACCCCGGAGCGTTTGCTCTAGAGCCGCAACCCGCTCGCGGGTTCCACCCCAGCGCTCCGTACGGGCGCTGTCCACCACGTTTCGAAACAGGTACACCATGTCAGAACGCACAGCCACAATCGTTTCACCGTCCGGACTTCACGCCCGCCCCGCTGCTCTGTTTACGCAGGCCGTCAGCAAGAGCGGTTTCAAGATCACGGTCGCTAAGGGTGAGAAGGCCGTCAACGCGGCCAGCATCCTCGCCGTTATCTCGCTCGGTGTCTCGCAGGGCGAAACCGTCACGATTGCCTCCGACGATGAGGGCGCTGACAGCGTTCTCGACCAGCTCGTAGAACTGCTCTCCACCGTCGAATAGCAACTAACACAGAAGGCCCGCACCGGCATGGTGCGGGCCTTCTGTGCGTTAAGCGCCGTTCACCGCTCGGCGATCCTCCTTCAGCGCCCTTCAGCGCCCTTCAGCGCCCTTCAGCGCCGTCCAGCGCCGTCCAGCGGACGCACAAAAGCCCCGCTCCTTCCTGGGGGAGCGGGGCTTTCGGCGGCGAAGCCAGGCCTGTTAGGCCTTGGCTACTTCTTCGTCGGATGCTGCTGCGGCATCCGCTTCGACCTGAGCACGAACGATGTCGCGCTTCTTCTCGAGGCGGCTCACCCAGTAGGCGAAGCCGAGGGAGAGCACGGCGAGGACCGCAATGGTCCAGCCGCCGAGGTTTGCTACTCCGAAGAACAGGCCGGTCAGAGGGTTGGCTCCGTCGACGAGCGACGAGATGAGCTGTGATCCCTGGTTGTCGCTGAAGCCGGAAGCTTCGGCGATGGCCGTGAACTGCGGTGCCGTTGCGGTGGCGATGAACAGGCCGATCGCAATAACGATTGCACCACCGATGACGGAGCGCACGATGTTGCCACGGAAGATCGGAACCATCATGGCCACGATGAACGGCAGAGTCGCAAGGTCAACGAGCGGCAGTACCTGGTTGCCGAGCGGAGCGAGCGCAATAGCGATCAACACGGTGACGGGAACCAACACGAGCGACGTCGCGAGCACCGCGGGTTGCCCCACGGCGATAGCGGTGTCAAGACCGATGTAGAACTTGCGGCCGGGGAAACGCTTCTGAACGAACTCGCGAGCGGAGTCGGAGACCGGGATGAGGCCTTCCATCAGGATCGACACCATGCGCGGCAGCAGCAGTAGAACGGCGGCGAGGCTGATCGCGAGAACGAGGATCGCAATCGAGTCTTCACGTGGGTCGTCGAAGCCGAAGCCAGCGAGCCCGATGATGATTCCGAGCACGAGACCCAGGATCATCGATTCGCCGAAGACACCGAAGCGCTTCTCGATGGTCTGCGGGTCAGCCTTCAGATTGCGGAAGCCGGGGATGCGGTCGAAGATCCAGTTGAAGGGGATCGCAAACAGGATGTACGGCGCGCTGGTTCCGTGGGGGAACGAGATGTCGGGGAAGTTGAAGTACTTCTGGATCATCGGTGCCGAGAGGTCGGCCAGGGCCAGAACGATCACCATGTGCACGGCGGCAGCGGCAATACCGATCCAGAAGTTGTCGGTGACGGCTCCGACAAGAGCGCCCACGAGGGCGAAGTGCCAGAAGTTCCACAGGTCGATGTTGAACGTGCGGGTAAGGCCCGACCACAGCAGCAACATGTTGACGAGGATGCCGACAGGAATAATCACCGCCCCGATAGTTGATCCGAACGCGATGGCGGCGCTCGCGGGCCAACCAACGTCAAGAACGGTGAGGTTCACGCCGAGGTTCACGGCGAGAGCCTGAGCGGCGGGACCAACCGTGCCGGCCATGAGGCCGATCACGAGGTTGATGCCGATGAAGCCGATACCGATGAGGACACCGGCGCGGAGGGCTTGGCTAAACTTTTGGCCAAGGATCATGCCGAAGATCGTGATGAGGATCGGCAGGGTTACGGAGGCTCCGAGAGCCGTGAGATAGCTGGTGATATTCGTCAGAATATCTTCAATGATGTTCAACGTTGAACGTCCAATTCTCTGTCTGAAGTGAGTGGTGTGGGTGCGCTAGAGCGCGCGGTAACGCACCGCAATGGTTAACTGCGGTGCACGGCGTCGGGGTGAATTAGCCGAACTGCTTCTCGATTTCGGCATACACCTTGTCGAGGCCCATTCCGGTAAGGAACGGGAGTCCGGCGATAACGGGGATTCCGACCGAGCCGGGCACTTGGGTAGTGGCGACGATGAAGTCTGCAGCGAGGTCGCCGCGCAGAGTGTCGGTTACTTTGCCTTGCGAGATTGTGGCGTCGAGGCCCTTAGACGCACAAAAGTCCTTGATCTTTGTTGCGACCACGGTGGATGTTGCGACGCCGGTGCCACAGATGACGAGGATGCGTTTTGAGGCCAATTTCGATACTCCAATGTATTCGCGAATGACTGGTGTGACACAATTATGCACGTTTGATGTACAAATGTGTACAAGTGGTTCTTGTTTTGACTAACACAGTCGCCAAGTGCCCGACAGACACGAAACTTAACCACCGCCAATGAAGGATGAGGGTTCATGAGCGACACGACCAACGCAGCCGCGGCAGATGCCAACCACGAGGGCGCAACCGCGACCGTAATGCCGCGCGCCGACCTCAGCTTTGTGGGCCTCCAAGCCAGCTCGAGTGCCGAAGTTCTCACGGCTTTCGCGGCCCAGGCGCTCGCCGTCGGAGCAGTACACCCCACCTATGAGCTGGCACTGCTTGAGCGCGAACGGGCATACCCCACCGGGCTGCCGACCGTCATCCCTGTTGCTATTCCTCATGCGGATGTCGAACACGCCATCGAGTCGGGCCTAGGAATTGCGATGCTTGCAGAACCGGTCGACTTCGGCGAAATGGGCGGAGCTGACTCCACCGTCGCAGCCCGGGTCGCGGTGCTTATTCTCGTCACCGAGCCGCACGCACAAACGGAGATGCTGTCGCAACTCATCGCCGTGTTCCAACTCGATGGCTGGCACGAAACGCTGAGCGCAGCCACGACTGCGGAAGAACTCGCCGCAACTTTCGCCGGCCTGCTGGCTTCAACCGCTCAGTAGTGGGCCGCCGGGAGCTGCTTCGCTGCTGACCTGAAGCGTGACTACCGCGGGGTGGTGCTCGTTAACGCTGGTTGAGGAGTGCGAGCGCGAGGTCCGAGTCGACGACGAGCACATCGAAGAGCCCGCCCGTGAGCGCCGCGTGGGTGCCCTCGAGCTTCTGTGCTCCGGCGGCAACGCCCACGACGGTCGGAATGTTGCCGAGCTCTTCCAGATCGATCGCGATGACGCGGTCATTAACTACTGACTCGACGATTTTTCCGTCACTGTCGAAGAAGCGTGTGCAGCAGTCACCAACGGCTCCGGATGCTGCGAACTCAGCGCGCTCAGTCTTGCTCAAGTTCATCGACTCGATGATCGCGCCAGAAGCTCCAACGCCGACGTTACCGACACCAACGATCGCGATCTTGGCCCGCTTCGATGCGCTCAATACGCCGGTGATGGACGGTTCGCGCAGGAATGCTTCTCGGGATGCGGGGGATTCGACGACCGCGGGCGCGTAAAGGCGGCGGTGTTGCGCTCCCAGTTTGGTGGCGAGCAGGCGGACGAGAACGTTGCCGTCGCGAGCGGAGTCCACGATGGAAAGCCCGCCGACGAGGGGAAGCACTTCGATGTTCTCGTGGGAGGAGTCATCCGGAATCTCATCAACGACGGCCTGCACGCTTGAGCCCCAGGAAAGGGCGATGCCGCCGTCGCGGGGCAGATTGTCGATGAGCCATTGGGCGCCGAGCGCGCCAACGCGAGTGAGTTGGTTGTCGGCGCCGGTGCTGGGCGCGACGCGGCACTCGCGGAGTCCGTAGCGGGCGACGAGTTGAGCTTCGAGGTCTTGAGCACGGCCGAAAGGATCGTTGATACGGATCTCGACGATGCCGTTCTTGCGGGCATCAGCGAGCACGCGAGAGACGTTCGATCGCGAGACCCCAATCTCTTGGGCGACTTCGGCTTGTGATTTGCCCTCGAGGTAGTAGAGAGTGGCGGCCTTCACAAGCATGGCTTGATTGCGTGGACTGGGTATCGGTCCATTCCTCTCTCATGCTTCGTTGCTGATTTGCACTGATTCTACTTCGGTCTTCACACTCGTGCGCGTGATTTGCAGGGTTCTGCTAGCTAAAAACCCCTGATTGATGCCAGTCCGTGACCCACATGCCCCCAGAAAACAAGCGCTTTATATCCCGCTGAAGCACATGCTGCACACTCGTGAGGTACAGCCAAGGCTCAGCCAATCAGGAGTAAATTTAGAGCATCGGATCAGGTTATAAACCGAAGAGAAGAGAGCACAATGACAAACATTCAGCGTGTAACGGTTCTGGGCACTGGCGTGCTCGGATCCCAGATTGCATACCAAACAGCATTCAGTGGCTTCGAGGTCGTGGCATACGACATCAACGATGAAGTTCTAGAGAAGGCTCGCACTCGGTTCGACGGGCTGGCGAGCACCTACGTTGCCGACAGCGTTGCTGGTGCGGCAGACGGCAAGGCGCAAGAAGCCCTCGGTCGCGTGCGGTTCTCCTCCGATCTTGCGGATGCAGTTAAGGACGCCGACCTCGTTATCGAGGCCATTCCCGAGATTCTTGACCTCAAGAAGACCACCTACGCGGAGCTCGGAAAGCTCGCTCCCGCCCACACGATTTTTGCGACAAACTCGTCCACTCTGTTGCCCAGCGACATCAAGGACTCCACCGGGCGTCCAGACAAGTTCCTCGCACTGCACTTTGCCAACCAAATCTGGAAGTTCAACACTGCAGAGATCATGGGTACGGCAGACACCGACCCCGCTGTCTTCGATTCGGTCGTGGAGTTCGCTTCTGCAATCGGTATGGTGCCGATTCCGATCCACAAGGAGAAGGCCGGCTACGTTCTCAACTCGTTGCTCGTTCCGTTCCTCAACGCTGCGGCAGAGCTCGCGGCCGATGGTTATGCAGAACCCGCCGACGTAGACAACACGTGGCGGATCGCTACTGGTGCTCCTATGGGGCCGTTCCAGATCTTCGACGTCATCGGGCTCACTACGCCGTACAACGTCATGTCCCACGGTGATGACAACGCGAAGCGGTTCGCCGAGTGGCTGAAGACTGAATACATCGACAAGGGCTACCTCGGTATCGCAACCGGTCGAGGTTTCTACACCTACACGAAGTAGCGCCTGAGAGGCACGGCGAAGCTCGCCTTCGCCGTGCCTCTGTGTGCGACCGTGTAATCCTCAGCGGCGGTCGCTAAACTTGCTTAGTGACTATTCGCCTGTACGACACCCGTAGCGCCAGCCTCCTCGACCTCGATCCCCGTGAGCCGGGCAAGGTGGGCATCTACGTCTGCGGTCCTACCGTGCAGTCGTCTCCGCACATCGGCCACTTGCGTTCGGCCCTCGTCTACGACATCTGGCGCCGCTGGCTCACCTACCGTGGGCTCGACGTCACGCTCGTGCGCAACGTCACCGACATTGACGACAAGATTTTGACCCGAGCAGCGGATGCCGCAGCCGAAGGCTCGACCGAACAGTGGTGGGCCTTGGCCTACCGTGTCGAACTCGAGTTCACCGCGGGCTACAACGAGCTCGGCATTCTGCCGCCGACCTACGAGCCCCGCGCCACCGGCAACATCGGTGAGATGCGCGAACTGATCGCGAAGCTCATCGAGCGCGGCCATGCTTATGCCGCGAGCGACGACTCCGGCGACGTCTACTTCGACACTCAGTCGTGGCCCTCCTACGGTGAACTCACCCGGCAGAAGCTCGACGACATGGTTGCCGCAGCCGATGCCGACCCGCGCTCCAAGCGCGACCCGAGAGACTTCGCCCTCTGGAAGGGGAGCAAGGCCACTGAACCCGAGTCAGCATCGTGGTCGTCGCCGTGGGGCAACGGTCGTCCAGGCTGGCACATCGAGTGCTCTGCCATGTCTCGCCGATATTTGGGCGGGGCATTCGACATCCACGGTGGTGGCCTTGATTTGCGGTTCCCTCATCACGAGAACGAACTTGCCCAGTCGACCGCTGCTGGTGATGAGTTCGCTCGTCACTGGGTGCACAACGGCATGGTCAACGTCAACGGCCAAAAAATGTCGAAATCACTCGGCAATTCGGTGTTCGCCCGCGACCTTTTGGATGCCGCCCGCCCGATTGTGGTGCGCTATTTGTTGGGAGCGGCCCATTACCGCTCCACAATCGACTACACTGACACGTCACTTGCTGAAGCAGAAGCAGCCTTTGAACGCCTTGAGGTGTTCATTGAGCGTGCCTCGCGTCGACTGCGAGATACTCGCTTCGACGTCGCGAACACCACAGAGGTGCCCGAGGCATTCGGCGAGGCCATGGATGACGACCTTGCAGTGCCTCAGGCGCTCGCGGTCGTGCACGAGACGATTCGTTCGGGCAACGCTGCCCTCGACGACGGAGATCTTGCGGCGGTTGCCACCGCGCGATCACACGTGATCGCTATGGCACAGGTTTTGGGTATCAACCCACTTGATCCACGATGGGGTTCTGAGCGTTCAGAGCCAGCCGTTGCTGCTTTGTCAGTACTGGTTGAACAGCTCATTGAGGATCGCAATACGGCCCGCGCAGCTAAGGATTTTGCTGCCGCAGACCGAATCCGTGATGAACTATCAGCGGCGGGCATCGCACTAGAAGATGACTCGACCGGATCGCATTGGAGCTTGCCGTGACTGATCGGCGCTTCCGACAGGAGCAACACTCGTGAAAAACCCAGGTAACACACCCCGCGCAGGAGCGGTACGCAAGGGCCGCAAGGGCCCCCAGGTCGGCTCGGGAGGCCAGGGACGTCAGGCTCTCGAAGGTCGCAAGCCCACCCCCAAGGCAGAAGACCGCCCGTACCACCCCGCAGGCAAGCGCAAGGCTGCGGCCGAGCGCTATGAAGCAGCCGGTGGAACTCGCCGAAACGGTGGCAAGCCCTCCGAGGGCGGCCAGCGTTCGAGCCAGCCCAGTCGGTCGCGGGTAGCGAAGTCTGCCGACGAGTCTGAGATGGTCACCGGCCGTAACTCGGTGCTCGAGGCTCTTCGCGCCAAGATCCCCGCCCACACTCTCTACATGGCTGCACGCATCGAATACGATGACCGCGTCAAGGAGATCCTCAAGCTCGCGACCTCGCGCGGCATTGCCGTGCTCGAAGTGATGCGTCCAGAACTCGACCGCCTTGCCGGTTTCGACTCTGTGCACCAGGGCTTTGCCCTCAAGGTGCCGCCGTACGAGTACGCGCACCCCATGGAATTGCTCGACAAGGTAGAAGCTCGCGGCCAGGTTCCGCTGCTTGTTGCTCTCGACGGCATCACTGACCCGCGCAACCTCGGCGCCATCGTGCGTTCGGTTGCCGCGTTTGGCGGCCAGGGTGTCATTGTTCCGCAGCGTCGCTCGGTGGGCATGACGGCATCCGCGTGGAAAACCTCGGCCGGTGCTGCCGCACGCACACCCGTTGCTATGGCCAATAACCTCACGCAGATGATTAAGGAATACAAGAAGCGTGGTGTCTTCGTGCTCGGACTCGATGGGGATGGCGACGTGTCGCTTCCCTCCTTGCCGCTGGCGAAAGAGCCCGTTCTGATCGTCGTCGGTAGCGAAGGTAAGGGCTTGTCGCGTCTCGTCACTGAAAACTGCGACGCCATCGTGTCGATCCCGATCAGTGCTTCGACCGAGTCGCTCAACGCCGGTATCGCCGCGAGTGTCACGCTCTATGAGATCTCGAAGCTGCGCTCGGCAGCTCGCAAAAAGAAGTAGCGTGCCGCAGGAGTGATCCTGTGCTGCAACGCAGAGAGCCGCTGCCCCCGAGGGGACAGCGGCTCTCTGCGTTTAAGGAAAGTGCGGCTAGCTTGCGCTGACCGCGTCAAGCGCAGCCGTGATGTCGTTCATGAGGTCATCGACGTGCTCGAGCCCGACCGAGACACGCACAATTCCCGCTCCCGGCTTCGCTTCGGAAGCAACCGGGCGGTGCGTGAGCGATGCCGGATGCTGCACGAGGGTGTCGATGCCGCCGAGCGATACCGCGTGGGTGATGAGCTTTACCGACTCGGTGAACTTCGCCGCGGCGTCATAGCCGCCGGCAAGGTCGAGAGCGATGAGCGAACCGGCGCCGGCCGATTGGGTTCCGATGAGTCCAGCCGGGTCCTGGCCGGGAAGACCGGGGTAGAGCACGCGAGCGAGCGCGGGATGACCGTCGAGGCGACGAGCAAGCTCGCCCGCGGTCTCCTGCTGGGCGCGTACGCGCAGGGGAAGCGTGCGAAGTCCACGGTGAAGCAGGTAGGCCGCAAAGGGGTGCAGAACGCCACCAGTGAGAGCGCGGACGTTGCGCAGGGCCTTGGCGTGCTCTTCGCTCGTGGCGATAACCCCGCCCATGACATCCCCGTGGCCACCCAAGTACTTGGTGGCACTGTGCAGCACCATCGCGGCGCCGAATTCGATGGGGCGTTGAAGAACGGGAGTCGCGAAGGTGTTGTCCACGAGAACGGGCACGGCACCGGCGGCCTCGACGACCTTCTTGATGTCGACGAGTTCGAGGGTGGGGTTCGCGGGGGACTCAATGATGATGAGGCCCGTGTTGGGCTGAATGGCGCTGACGATCGAGTCGGCATCCGCCCAGGTCACCGTCGTGCCGAGCAGTCCGTTGTCGAGAACGTGGTCGGTTCCACCGTAAAGCGGGCGAACGCCCACGACGTGCGGGCGGCCGGCCGAAGCGATGGAAATCAGCACCGCGGAGAGCGCTGCCATGCCGCTGGCATACGCGACGGCGGCTTCCGCTCCTTCGAGGGCGGCGAGGCTGTCTTCGAATCGAGCGACACCTGGCTGCCAGAGTCGTTGGTAGACCGCGGAGTGGCCATCGATGATGGGGTTTCCCGTGGCGAGGTTCTCGTAGGAGTCGCCACCCACTTCGACGCTCGGCAGCGGATTGGTGGTGGAGAGGTCGATCGAGGGAACGTGCTGACCAGATTCTTGCACGCCCTCCATTCCCGCGTGAACAGCAAGGGTTTCGAGATGGATGTCGTGAGGCAGCATGACTTGATAACAGCAGAAACTTCGACGCTAATCAACTCTCCTGCAGAATCTTCACGAAATGTGACGTTTTTCGCATAAGCTGCGACTCAGGAGGCCACCGTGCGAGAGAATAATAGTCTGCCCATCGACTCAATCGATCAAACCATTTTGGCGAGCCTAGCCAGCAACGCGCGGATGTCGGGGTCGGCCCTGTCAGCCGCAGCCGGAGTTGCCGAATCCACTGTCTCTCAGCGCCTTCGTCGCCTGCACGACGAAGGTTATCTTCGAGGTTTCCACGCTGACATCGATGTCGCCAAACTCGGCATGAGCGTGCAGGCCCTCATCTCCATCAAACTCGTCAAACACGTGCGCGAAGACGTGGATGCTTTCCGCAGTGCTGCCCCGAACTGGCCTGGCGTGCTGGCCTTCTTCCACACCGGCGGCGGCGACGACTACTTGCTTCACGTCGCGGCTCACAGCGCGGCAGAACTGAGAGACTTTGTGCTCACGTACTTGGCCAGTCATCCGGCTGTCGCGCATTCCGAAACCAATCTGGTCTTCGAACACGTGACCGGGCGGGGCCTCGAACAACTCTTGTCGTAGCGAAACGACGCCTGGTTAGACCTTGAGGCGCCAGTCCTCTTCGTCGTCGCCACCGTCATCCGCGGCGGCTAATTCGCCCTGAATCGTGATCGGCATCGTGAACGCGCCCGTTGGCGGGTTGATCATGGTGGCTTCGTCGCGACGGAACTGCAACACATTCTCGACATAACTGCCCACAGCTTCTGCCAGCGGGATGTCGTGGCCGGAATCCTGCGCGAGTTGGCGACGGTGATCGAGCAGCTGGTGGAAAGCCTCAGCCGGTTCGAGCTTGCCGCGCATCTCTTTCGGGATCGCGCGAATCACGGGTTCGAAGACGCGCGCGGCCCACTCGTGGGCAAGCATCTCTTCGTCCATGTCTTGCTTGTCGAACGCGGCGCGGTATGAGTCCATGTCGTTGAGCAGGCGGCGAGCTTGGTTTTCTTGAGCATCGAGACCGGTTAACCGCAGCAGGCGACGTGAGTGGTGTCCGGCATCCACGACCTTCGGCTGAATGCGCACCCGGGTGCCCGAATCTTCGGTCTTGATGGCGAGTTCTTCGATGTCGAAGCCGAGAGCATTGAGGCGCTCAACGCGCTGGTTGATGCGCCAGCGTTCGGACTGGTCGAAACGCTCCGAACCGGTGAGCTCTTGCCACAGCGTGCGGTACTGGGCAACGATGCCGTTGCTGATCTCAACGGGGTCAATGTCTTGTTCGAGTCGTCCGCCGGCCTGCAGGTCGAGCAGTTCGCCCGCAATGTTGACGCGACCGATTTCGAGGTCGTTCTCGCGTTGACCATTCGATAGCCGGTCATACAGCTGCCCGGTTTCGGCATCCACGAGGTAGGCCGCGAACGCGCCAGCGTCACGACGAAAAAGAGTGTTGGAGAGCGAAACATCGCCCCAG
This sequence comes from Salinibacterium sp. SWN167, assembly GCF_015864665.1. Taxonomy (GTDB): domain Bacteria; phylum Actinomycetota; class Actinomycetes; order Actinomycetales; family Microbacteriaceae; genus Rhodoglobus. The sequence goes on from NZ_JADYWU010000001.1 coordinate 984,199, forward strand.
AAAAAGCCGACGATGTGCAGGCGAACGAGCAACACCGCCAGAGCATCGACGAGTCGCCGAGCGGTCTCGGGGCGCAAGCTTTGGGAATACACAGCGCGGTAGGGGAGGGAGAAGCGCAAGTGTCGGGTCACAAGAACCGACTTCAGTTCTTCGCCATCGGCCGCCGTGCGGTTCGTGATGATCGCGAGCGGGTCGACACAGGGAACGTCGAGCTTCTGCAGGGTGCGCAGCATCTCGTACTCACGCTTAGCGAGCTCGCTTGAGGTCTCTTTGATCGCCACGACGTAGCCGCTGAGATTGGCAAAGCGCACGAGGTGTCGCGAAATACCCTTCGGCAGGATCGCGATGGAATCATCGGGCCACAGCTCGAGCGGCAACTCCCACGGCAGATCTAGCAGGGCCGGATCGACGGTGGCGGCGGTGATGTTGACAGAACCAGTCATTCACGTGTCCTTGAAAATAGAACGAGCCCGCCAAACATCCGAACTGGGTTCGACGTCGACGGGCTCGATCGTAAAGCGGAAGTTAGCTTGCGACTACAGGCTTCTTGGTGAGGCGCAGGCCCGACTCGGTGTCGAACACGTGCACGTGGTGAGGCTCAGGGGTCAAGAAGACCTTCTCGCCAGCGTTCGGGTGCGACCGGCCATCAACGCGAGCAACGATGTCAACACGCTCGCCCTTGATCTCTGCGTGACCGTAGAGGTAACCGTCAGCACCGAGTTCTTCAACCAGGTCAACATCAACGGGAAGGCCGTTGCCCGACGTCGAAACGATGACGTCTTCGGGACGGATGCCGATGGTGACCGTCTTAGCGTCGGTTTCACCGAGCGTCTCAGCGTCAACCGCAACAACGGCGTCGCCGAACTGCAAGCCACCGTCGACGATGTCAACGCTGAAGAGGTTCATAGCGGGGCTGCCGATGAAGCCAGCAACGAAGATGTTCTGCGGTGCTTCGTACAGGTCGCGAGGAGTTCCAACCTGCTGCAGGATTCCATCCTTGAGCACAGCGATGCGGTCACCCATGGTGAGCGCTTCGGTCTGGTCGTGAGTCACGTAGACAGTGGTGACTCCAAGGCGACGCTGCAGGCTAGCGATCTGCGTACGAGTCTGAACGCGAAGCTTGGCGTCCAAGTTCGACAGCGGCTCATCCATGAGGAAGACCTGGGGCTGGCGAACGATAGCGCGACCCATGGCAACACGCTGACGCTGACCACCCGAGAGTGCCTTGGGCTTGCGGCTCAAGTAAGGCTCGAGGTCAAGAAGCTTCGCTGCTTCGAGTACGCGAGCTGCACGCTCTTCTTTGTTGACGCCGGCGATCTTGAGCGCGAAGCCCATGTTCTCGGCAACCGTCATGTGCGGGTAGAGAGCGTAGTTCTGGAAGACCATGGCGATGTCGCGGTCTTTCGGCGGAACATCGGTGACGTCGCGGTCACCAATGAGGATGCTGCCATCGTTGACCTCTTCAAGGCCGGCGAGCATGCGAAGGCTGGTGGACTTACCGCAACCCGAAGGGCCGACAAGTACGAGGAATTCGCCGTCTTCTACGTGAAGATTCAGCTTGTCTACAGCGGGGATCGTTGATCCCGGGTAGAGACGTGTTGCATTGTCAAAAGTTACAGACGCCATTGTTCTTTTATTTCTCCTTCACCGGCAGGTACGTGCCGGACGATCCGAGTGATGGACAGCGGTCGAAACCGCGTTGGGTCATTATTGCACTCTTTTGGGGGGTGAATGACAGAGTGGTCCACCCCGAAATGGTCGCCAACTTAGGGTTCGGTTGGGCAATTCCCAGCGATTCCTTCTAAAATCGACGGGTGCGTCGTAATTTTTGGGCGCCTTCCACAGCGATTTACACGGCAGATGAGGTTCGATTGAGCAACGGCAACTCCGGCGATGGCCGACTCAGCAAGAATGAGCGTCGCGAAGCGGCGCGTGAAAAAGCTCGCGTTCAGCGTGACGAGCAGAAGAAGAAAGATCGCCGCACCAAGTGGATTCTTCAAGGCAGCGTTGGCCTCGCGCTCGTCGCCATCGTCGCGGTCATTGCTCTCGTGCTCGTGAATTCGAACCAGCCTGCAGGCCCGGGCCCGCAGAACTTCGCTAGCGATGGTGTTCAACTCAGTCAGGGTTTCATCGCTACGCCGACGGCTGCGCTCGAAGCGGATGCTGATCCGATCCCGAGCGTCCACGATGAAGAGTCAGGCGTTCTTGACATCCAGATCTATGTTGACTACCTGTGCCCCATTTGTGGTGCTTTTGAGCAGACCAACGGTGCGTATATTGAGAGTCTCGTCGCCAACGGTGCAGCAACTCTCGAAGTGCACCCCATCACCATCCTCGACCGGCTCTCGCTCGGCTCGGAATATTCCTCGCGTGCGGTCAACGCCGTTGCCTGCGTCGCAGACACCTCGCCGAACGACTTCTATGCGTACCACTCGCTGCTTCTCTCAGACGGAATCCAGCCTGAAGAAAACACCTCAGGGCTCAGCGATGTCGACCTCGTTGAGCTCTTGGACATCGCCGGGGTAGAAAACACGGAGGTCATCGCTGAGTGCATCAACGATGAGAGCTTCAAGTCCTGGGTAAGCAACTCCACAGCGCGTGCTCTTTCGGACCCCATCCCCAACTCTGACGTCGGAGCGGTCACGGGAACCCCGACCGTTCTCGTCAACGGAATCAAGTACGAGGGCGCAGTGGACGACCTCGTCAGCTTCCAGGCCTTCGTTACTCAGGCTGCTGGTGATGACTTCATCGAAAGTTCAACACCGACACCGACTCCCACGCCTGCTCCGTAGGTCGCGCTAGTCAACGACACAGGCCCCCGATCCATCTGGATCGGGGGCCTGTGTCGTTGTGCAGAGGAGTTCGGGTTAGCCGAACGTGTACGAGTACGCCTCGACGCCCTCGCTCACCGTCACCTCCAGCGTGCCGGTCTCGATCGTGTCTCCCTTAGGGATGATCGAGTAGGAGTTCGGCGTTCCGGAAACGTTGATGGTCTCCGTCTTGCCATCGCGCTTCACCGTGATCGTGCCTTCGCCACCGAGCACCATACGAACTTCACTCGCGGTGTAGTTCAGCTTGATCGAGCCCTCGCCATTGCGGGGAGTCGCGTTCTGGAACGTGAGCTCCCAGTCGCCCTTGAGGGCGAAGCTGTTGTCGGCGAGCTTCGAGGGGAAGCTGTAGGTGTTCGTGCCTGACGAGTATTTCTCGTCGCCGCCGTAGTTCACTACCTTGCCCAGACTGAGGTACGTCTCGGGAGTAGTGGTTCCCGCTTCGGGAGTGTCATCGCTGACCTCGGTTGCTGGCGGCAACTGAACGTCGGGGTTGGCATCCACGAGTAGTTCACGAATCAGCTTCTCGGTGGTCTGGTAGCTACCTTCACCGAACTTGATGTGACGAACAACGCCCTCAGCGTCGATCAGGTAGTGCGCCGGCCAGAAACGGTTGCGGTAGTTGGTCCAGGTGCTGAGATTGTTATCGAGAGCGACCGGGTATTCGATCGCGTAGTTCTCAGCGCCAGCCTTGACGTTGGCCGGAACCTTCTCAAACGCGTACTCGGGGGAGTGGACGCCAATGACGTTCAGGCCGAGATCCTTGTAGGCGTCGTACCAGCTGTTGATGTGCGGAACCGCACGCTGGCAGTTGATGCAGGAGTATGCCCAGAAGTCGATCAAAACGACTTCGCCGCGCAGCTCATCCAGAGTGATTTCTTCGTTGTTCTCGGTGTTGAACCACTCTTGAATGCCCTGAATGTCAGGAGCGATACCGCAACTCTCAAGCTCGGTGCCACCGTTGGTGCACTGGTCGAGATCCTTGTTCTGCTCGTTGACGAGACCACCGAGGTTGAGCTGTTCTGCAATCTGCTCAGAGTTGCTGAACTGGTCTTGCAAAGCGCTCGTGTAGTCGGGAACGAGGCGCTGAAGTGCCTGAGGAAGGTTGAAAACGAGACCGATCGCGAGAGCGATCATGAGTACGCCGCCGGTGACGCGAATCTTCTGCTGGTGCTTGCGGAACGTCTTGACGCGCTCGGCAACACGACGGCCGGCGAGAGCGAAGATGAGCAGCGGGAGGGCTGCACCCACCGCGAAGGTGATCGTAAGCACGATGGTCTCGGGCCCGATGCGTCCGGTCGAGCCGGCAACCGTGATGGCGGCCAGAACTGGTCCAGCACACGGCACGTAGACGGCACCGAGAGCCAGGCCGAGCACGAAGCCGCCCTTGTCTGTTCCGACGTTCTTCTGCGGAATCCACGAGAAGGGCTTCTCCAGAAGGTGCTGGAAAGCGGGGATGATGAGGCCGAGGCCGATCAGAACGAGAACGACAATGCCGGCCCAGCGCAGGAAGTCCTGGGGGAGGTTGAGCAGTGCCAAGATGAGCGAACCGATGAGCGTGAACACGCTGAACGCGACAACGAGGCCGGCGATCACGAAGTAGGGGCGCCACGGCGAAACCTTGGGGGCGGCATTCTTCTCGGCTGTTGCTGTAGCGGCGTCGCTGATGGCCGCAGCGTCGGATGCCAGGGGCATTGTTCGGCGGGCAAAGCGACGCTTCTTGGTTTCCCCTTCGCCGCGGGCACTCATGGCGCCACCGGATAAGAAGATGACCGGAAGGACCGGCAAGATACACGGGGATATACCCGTGATGATGCCTCCTAGGAAGCCGATAAGGGCGAGACTGAGCATGAGGTTCCTCCACAGAACTGTGTGACGCCCGGAAGCCCGGACGGCTGCACTCAGTTCGGAACCGTTGCCCGAATTGGTTGGTCTGAGGTTGCGTCGCCTCTAGGGGTGCTGCTCGGGATCGGCATGCGGATGCCAGCGAAAGCGGCGAGCGAAGCGCCACGTCGCAATGCTTCCGCCGATCGCAATAGCAAGCGCGAGGACAGCAACGCCGAGGTAGCGCCACTCCGAGGCAGGGGAGTAGGGGAAGGTATCTGACCAGTCGAGCCCGAGCCGCACGGCGACGGCCCCCAGCATCCAACTCATGAGGACTCCGCCGAGAGTTACCAGAACAGAGGCGGGCGTTGCTCTACGCCGACTCTTCTTGGCGGAACGTCGGGTCATATCGCACTGCTTTCGGATTGCTGGAGTCGTTCTGAGCTTACGTGCGAACAATCCTTACCTCCCTATGCGCGAAAGCGGTTGGGAAAAACTTTGAAAAAGTTCCAAACCCTTTTCGGGGGTGCCCCGAATAGTCCTGTGTAAGCCGGCAGCGAGTCGGCAAACCGGGTCCATTCGGGGGCCACCAACTTTCACCAAGGAGATTCACATGCGATCCATTAAGCGCAACACCTTCGCCGCCCTCACGTTCGCTGCTGTAGCAATGGTCGGTCTCGCCGGTTGTTCCACTGGAGCAGCAGAAGACACTGCAGCACCCGCTCCTGAGGAGAGCATGTCATCGATGGAGATGGACTACACGACAGACCTCGTCGGCGCCGGCTGTGCCGCCTACGCCGAGACCGTTCCGGACGGAAGCGGCTCGATCGTCGGAATGGCGCAGGACCCCGTAGCAGTAGCAGCATCGAACAACCCGCTGCTCACCACGCTCACCGCAGCCGTTTCGGGTGGACTGAACGCAGACGTTGACCTGGTTGACACTCTCAACGGTTCAGAATTCACCGTCTTCGCTCCGGTTGATGACGCTTTCGCAGCACTTCCTGCTGAGACCGTAGAGGCGCTCATGCAGACCGAAAACGCTGACCTGCTCACGAGCATCCTCACGTACCACGTTGTTCCCGGCCAGATCCTTCCGGATGACATTGCTGGCGAGCTCACCACTGTCAACGGCGAGACCATCACCGTTGCTGGTAGCGGCGACAACATCACCGTCAACGGCGCCAACGTCATCTGTGGTGGCGTACACACCGCAAACGCAACCGTTTACCTCATCGATGGTGTCCTCACCCCCGGTGCATAATTTGTAGCAAAACTTTCGGGGATCCGCGCCTGGCGCGGGTCCCCGTTTGTGCGTTAAGGCCCGTAGTTGCAGGGGTTCTGGCGCACCGGCACAGGGTAGACACAGGGCTCTAGGGTCGTGAGGGTGATGCGCTTTCGTTACCTCAAGGCTTGACTTTCTTCCCTCGACAGAGTTATTTTCTCTAAGTGAGCAATGAAGCCGTAAGCCGATTCGATGAAGCGACCTCTGTGCGTGCGCAGGTCTTGACCATGCTGCGTGACAGCGGTCCGTTGCCCCGAATTGAACTCGCCCGCCGCGCTCACCTCAGCCCCACCACCATCACCCGTGCCGTCAGCCAACTCGTTGACGAAGGCGTGATCGTCGAGGGCAACTCGATCTCACCCACCAAACTCGGTCGGCCTGCCACCGAGATTTCGATCGTCCGCGACGCGTTCGTCGTCGTCGGCGTTCAAGTGGGTGTTGGCTTCGTTCAGCTCGGTCTTATCGACCTGCTGGGTGGCACCGTGGCATCCAGCTCGCTCAGCTATGACATTGAGACCCCAGCCACGGAGGTCATGGTGGAGGCCGCGACCGCGATTAGTGAACTTATAGCGGCATCGGAATATGACCAGTCGATGGTCATCGGAGTTGGCGTGGCCGTTCCTGGTCCCGTGGATGTCGCGGGCCGAAGCATCCTGCTCCCCATCAACCTCGACTGGCGAGATGTTCCCGTCGCCGACATCCTCGAACCGCTCACCGGACTCCCCGTCACCGTCGAGCACAACGTTCGCTCAATGGCGCTCGCCGAAGCCCGCTTCGGTGTCGCCAAAGACCTCGGCAGCGTTGCATTCATCTACTTGCGTACGGGCCTCGGCGCCGGCCTTGTCGTTGAGGGGCAGCCCTTCGCTGGCGGCGTGCGTGGGGCCATTGAACTCGGTCATCTGCACGTTATCGACAACGGCATCGACTGCGTCTGCGGCGGCAACGGATGCCTCGAAACCATCGTGAGCGAAGGTGCCTTGCAGCGCCAGCTCGCCGAAGCCGGGCTCTCGAGCAACGGCGGGGGAGCACTCACCGCGCTGTACGCCGCAGCGGACACGAACGAGACCGCGCGAGCATCCATCGACTCGATCATCACCCAGTTGGCTACCGCAACATCGGCCATCGTCAACCTGCTCAACCCCGACGTGATTCTGCTGGGTGGCGCGCTCGCCGAGGTGCCCGAGGCTTTCTTCGAGCGCCTTACCGAACAAACCCGCCAGCAAGTGTTTCCGCTCATCCGCCCCCTCGTTCGTATCGAGCCATCGTCGCTCGGCATGTACGCGGGAGTGCTCGGAGGCGGAACCGCCGCGCTTGAACGCTATTTCTACATCTAGACCACAACTTCTCCATCACACCAAGAGGACCGGACAATGACGTCGAACAGGAACGTGACATGACAGCTCGAAAGGCCGAACCAGAGGCCCTGACCATGGCAACACCGACAGCCGTCGCAGAGGACACCGAAAAGGGCGAGCGTTCTCTCAAAGGGCTGTACGTCATCACGTTCTTCCTCGGGATCGGGATTTGGACGCTGAGCGCGGTACTCTCGCGCAACGCACTCATCCCGACGCCGATTGACGTTGTTGCCAGCTTTGCTGAACTCATCGCCAATGGAACCCTCTGGGGCCACACCGTAACGAGCCTCAGCCGAGTTACGACTGGCTTCCTGCTCGGAGTGGCTTTGGCCATTCCGGCCGGCTTCCTCATGGGCTGGTACTGGCTCGCGCGTGGATTGCTCGAGCCGTGGATTCAGTTCTTCCGCACCATCCCGCCGCTCGCGCTCATCCCGCTGGTCATCGTGATCCTCGGAATCGGTGAGACCGCCAAGATCTTCGTGATCTTCCTCGCGGCCTTCCTCTCCTGCGTGCTCGCGACCTTCCAGGGCGTGCGTAACGTGGACATCACCCTCATCAACGCGGCGAGAGTGCTCGGTGCCAAAGACTTCACGATCTTCACCCGCGTTGTCATTCCGGCATCCACCCCGTTCATTTTCGTCGGAATGCGCGTCGCGCTCGGTGCCTCGTGGGCGACCCTCGTGGCCTCGGAGCTGATCGCAGCCCCGACGGGTCTTGGACGGATGATGCAGCAAGCCGCCCAATTCTTGCAAACCGACCGCATCGTCGTCGGCATCATCATGATCGGTGCGCTCGGCTTCATCATGGACCGTTTGCTTCTTCTCGCCGAACGGCGACTTACTCGCTGGCAGGAGACTCGCTAATGCCTCTCATCTCCATCAAAAACGTCACCAAGATCTACAACACGGAGCGTGGCCGCACAGTCAGCCTCGACAATGTCAGCCTGGATGTCGAGCAGGGTGAGTTCATCACTCTCGTCGGGCCAAGTGGCTGCGGCAAGTCCACGATGCTCAACCTCGTCGGCGGCTTGCTCATGCCGACCTCGGGTCAAGTGCTCGTGAACGACGAACCCGTCAAGGGCCCCGGCCCCGACCGCGGCGTGATCTTCCAGCAGTACGCACTGTTCCCGTGGCTTACCGCTCAAGAAAACGTTGAGTTCGGGCTTCGCCTGCAGAAGGTACCCAAGAAGGAGCGGGCCGAACGCGCCATGCACTACTTGAGCCTCGTCGGTCTCCAAGACTTTGCCAACGCGCTGCCCAAGGAGCTTTCGGGCGGCATGAAGCAGCGTGCGGCAATCGCACGGGCCTATGCCGTGCATCCATCAGTACTGCTCATGGATGAGCCATTTGGTGCCCTCGACGCCCTCACCCGGGTACAGATGCAAGACGACCTGCTCGAGACCTGGGAAAAAGAAAAGCGCACCGTCGTGTTCATCACCCACGACGTTGACGAGGCCGTGTACCTCGCCAGCCGCGTGGTTGTTATGAGCCCCCGCCCCGGTCGCATCAGCGAAATTATCGACGTTCCCCTCGCGTATCCCCGCGGGGAGGAGATTCGGCTCTCTCCCGAGTTTGCCGAGATCCGCGCCAGAGTCTGGCGCGGAGTGCACCACCACGAATGACTCCACCAATCATCTCCAATCACAGGCAAGGACGCCCCATGAAGAAGAAAATGCTCGGCGCGGCAGCAGTCGCCGCAACATTTGCTCTCGCATTGACCGGTTGCACGACAGATGCCGGTAGCAACGAGAGCGGCGAAGAACTCGTCGCCATCAACGTCGGCTACATCGACACCAGCATCAACGGTGTCGGCATTATTGCCGTCGCTAATGACCAGGACCTCTGGACCAAGGCTGGACTCGACGTCAACCTCGTTCCCTTCACCAATGGTCCAACCCAGATTCAGGCCATGGCCAGTGGATCGCTTGACGTTGGTTACATCGGTGGCGGCGCCATGTGGATGCCCGCCTCAGGCCAGGGCACCGTTATCACGCCCAACGAGAGCACCTTTGGTGACTTCCTCATCGCTTCGCCCGAGTCGGGTGCAACCGAGATGGCTGACCTCAAGGGACTCAAAATTGGTGTTCCGGATGGCGGATCGGGCGAAATGATTCTCGCGCTTGCCCTCGAAGAAGCTGGCCTCACCGAAGCTGACATCGAGCGCATCCCGCTGGACCCGCCGAGCGTCGTTTCGGCATTCGTTGCTGGCCAGATCGATGTCGCAGCAATCTTCTCGCCCTTGAGCGACCAGATCTTCGAGTCGGTTCCTGACGCTCAGGTCATTGCTAACAACGTCGACTTCCCCGAAACCGAGTTCCTCGGAGCCTGGGTTGCCTCGAACGATGCGATTGCCGACAAGAGTGAAGCGCTTACCCGCTTCCTCGAGGTATTCATCGAAGCGAACGACTACCGCATTTCGGACACCGAAGACACTGTCGCTCTGTCTGCTGCTCTCTCGGGTGCTCCCGCTGAACAGCTTCAGAGCCAGGCCGACGGCCTCGAATGGTGGACGTCTGACCAGATCTTGGCTGACAACGCCGACGGATCAACGTACGAGCGTTTCGGTTCCTTTACGCAGCTGTTCCTTGACGTCGGTCGCCTGACGGCGGACGAAGCTGCAGCACCAGAGGACTTCATCAACGTCGACCTCTTCGCCGCAGCCAAAGACAACCTCAAGTGACCGGTCGGCTAGGGACCGGTGCTCCGGTCCGCTTAGGGATCGTGGGCGCCGGCTTCGTAGCCGACTTCTACCTTCGAGCACTCGGCAGCATCCGCGGGCATGACGTAACAGTTGTTGCGGCACGCTCGGCGGAGTCGGGGTCAGCATTCGCGGAACGCTTTGGCATTCCGGTTGTTGTCTCCACTGTCGCTGAACTCGTGGAGCGCGACGATGTCGACGTCGTCATCGTCGCGCTCCCTCAAGACCAACACGTTGCGGTCGTTGCCGCTGCGGCGGCGGCAGGCAAGGGCATCATTTGCACCAAGCCGCTCGGCCGTAATTCAGCAGAAGCCGCCGAATGCCTGCGCCTCGTTCGCGAAGCCGGCGTCTGGCATGCCTACGCCGAAACCGAAGTGTTCGCTCCGGGCCTCGTGAAAGCGAAGGAACTCGTGGATGCTGGCGCCGTTGGCCGAGTGACCTCGGTTCGAGCGCGGGAATCTCACGGGCATCCCCACAAGCACGCTCGCGATGTTTCGCGATCGGGCGGCGGACCACTGCGCGCTCTCGGCTGCCACTGTGTAGCCATCGGGCGCTGGTTCATCGGCTACGACACCGCTCCCAAGGAAGTCTTTGCGTGGGGTGCACGGCTCTCGCGCGACGACGTCGACACCGAAGACACCGCTGTGGCGCTCATTCGCTTTGAGGATGACCGTATGGCTCAGGTCGAGGTGAGCTGGGGCCACATCGCCGGACTGGATGTGCGCAACGAGATTCACGGCACCGCCGGCTGGATCGGCACCGATGAAACCGGCGAGACGGGCATCCGTGCCTTCGCGGGAAACCCCGCCGACTATGTCGTCGAAAAAGCCGGAGCAGCCACCGGCTGGATCACCCCCGTGCCCGACGAGCCCTGGGTGTACGGCTACCACGCAGAACTCACCCACTTTGTGGAGTGCTATCGCACCGGCGTCGAGCCGCGCCAAACCTTTGTTGATGGCTACATCGACAACGCAATCATTGATGCCGCCTATCGCTCCATGGAGGTCGGAACTTGGGTTCCGATCGACATGTCCGCGATCTAACGCAGCACGCTGAACGACGAAAGAACACTAATGACTGAGAAAGCCACGCGCCGCCCCAACATCGTGATGATCCTCACCGATGATCACGCTTCGCACGCCATTGGTGCGTATGGGTCGGTCGTGAACCAGACACCCCGCATCGACGAGATCGCGCAGTTGGGATGGAAGCTCGACAACTGTTTCGCAACCAACTCGCTGTGTTCGCCGAGCCGGGCATCCATTCTCACGGGGACATATAGCCACATCAACGGTGTCAGCACGCTCGTGACTCCGATCGATGCGAGCCAGCCGACCTTCGTCTCTCAGCTGAAAGACGCGGGCTACCGCACAGCCATAGTCGGCAAGTGGCATATGGGCGATGGCGGAGAAGCTGACCCCCAGAACTTCGACTACTGGGATGTGCTCATTGAGCAGGGCGAATACTTCGACCCGAAATTCTTGAACCCGGATGGGCTGCGCACCGTTCCCGGCTACGCCACCGACGTGATTACCGACCTCTCGCTCAAATGGGTCGACGAGCTCGAGGGCGACGACCCCTGGTGCGTTCTGATTTACCACAAGGCACCGCACCGCCCGTGGGAGCCTGACGAGAAGCACGCCGGAATGTACTCCGACCCGATCCCGGTGCCTGCCACCTTCACCGACGACTACGAAACGCGCACGTCATCCGCTCGTCGGGCCGCGATGCGCATTGCCGAGAACCTCAATGAAGCCGACCTCAAGCAGACACCACCCGAGGGGCTCAGCTACGACGAGCTCGCCCTGTGGAAGTACCAGCGCTTCATGGAGGACTACCTTGCGTGCGTCGCTTCGGTCGACGACAACGTTGGGCGGGTGACCGACTGGCTCAAAGCGCGCGGCGACTTCGACGACACCCTGCTCATGTACAGCTCGGATCAAGGCTTCTTCTTGGGTGACCACGGTTGGTTCGACAAGCGCTTCATGTACGAAGAATCGCTGCGGATGCCGTTCGTGCTCAGCTATCCAGCTCAGCTGGCGGCGGGCAAGTCGTACGAGGGCATCGTGACCAATGTTGACCTTGCGCAGACGATTCTCGACGCCGCCGGCGTAGAGCACCACCCGCGCATGCAGGGTCGTAGCCTCTGGCCCGACCTCATTGAAACTCCGGATGTCGAACCCGCCGAGGGCATGTACTACCGCTACTGGGAGAACGACGATGTCTTCCATCGCGCGCCCGCCCACTACGGCTACCGCACCGACCGCTACAAGCTGATCTTCTTCTACAACGACGGATTGGGTGTGCCAGGAACCGGGCCATTCTCTTACCCTTCCGAGTGGGAAATGTACGACCTCGAAACCGACCCCGACGAGCTCAACAACGTTTACGGAACGGCTGAATACGCCGAGGTCGAAGCAGATATGAAGGTCAAAATGTGGAAGGCGCAGGCCTCGTTCAAAGACGAGCCGCACCCCAGCCAGCCGAAGCCGGTCGGTATCTAAAGAATTCTTTGAAAGTTTTTTCAGGGCACGTGTCGATTAGGCACGTGCCCTGCGTCATGTCAGTGAAGGGCAGGAAATTCCGGCCCCGAAAGGACAAGATGATGCTGAATCTGCTGGCGATCGCAATCGCCACCGTCGCGGGGATGCTCGTCGGGTGGGCCTGGTTTTCACCGGCGCTGCTCGGTAAGCCGTGGGCGGCGCGAGCCGGGATAGAGCTGGCGGCGAAGACTCCCGGGTGGGCTTATCTGTTGGCGCTTGTGGCCACGGCTATAACGGCAACAGTGCTGGCGCTTGCGGCAGCGATCGCGCACGACCAGCTTGGTGGCTCGTTTCTGACCGTGACGCTGGCGGTGGCATCCATTGGTTGGCTCGGTTTTACCGCGTCGCGTAACGCCGTCGAGTATCTTTTTGAGAAGAAGTCCCCGACGCTGTTTGCGATCGATATGGGTCATCAGCTCGCAGTTCTCATCGTCATGTCCGTTGTTATTGGCCTCTTCGGCCACACGTCACAGATCGGTTAGGGAAAAACCATGCAGTACATGATCCTGATTCACTCAGAGCCCATGGACGGACCGAACCCGGGAGAGCCCGGCTTCGACGAGATGATGGCGCCGTGGATGGCCTACAACCAGAAGCTCATCGATGGCGGCCACTATGTCGCCGCAGATCAGTTGCTGGGCGTCGAGACGGCGACCACGATTCGTCGCGCTTACGGTGCCGGCGACACGATCATCGACGGTCCTTTCGCTGAAACCAAAGAACACTTTGGCGGCTACTACATTGTGGAAGCCAAAGATCTGAATGAGGCGCTTGCGCTTGCTGCCGAGGTTCCGATTCCGGCTGGCTCGCTCGAGGTTCGCCCGGTGGTGCCCTCGTAGCGTGCCTGATAACTCAGAGGCGGTCACCCGCCTAGCGCGTGAGGAGAGTGGGCACGTGCTCGCTCTTCTCACGCACCGCTTCGGGCTCGATGTTGCTGATGAGGCAGTGCAGGACGCGCTTGTCGAGGCTCTGAACTGGGCCGTAGTGCCTGACAGGCCCGCAGCCTGGCTCTACACGGTGGCGCGTAATCGCGCGGTCGACCGTGTGCGGCGCGACGCTGCCGCCGCGCGACGTCTCTCGCGCTCAGCCCCTGATCTTCTGTCTGTCGCCGAGCACAACAGTGGTGGCTATGGCCCCGATGGTAACGGCGAGGAGGTGCCCGAATTGATTGACGACGCTCACTATTCGGGCGACGAACACCTGCGGTTGCTGCTGCTCTGTTGTCACCCGGCACTGAGTCGAGACACCCAAGTGGCGCTGACCCTCCGACTTGTCGGCGGCCTTACGACGGCGGAGATTGCCGCGGCATTCTTGCTGCCCGAGCAGACCCTTGCGCAACGGATCGTGCGGGCGAAGCGCAAGATCCGCGACGCGGGCATCCCGCTCGGCATCCCCGAAGACCTCACGTCGAGAGTCGATGCCCTGCTCACCGTGGTGTACCTCATTTTCAACGAGGGCTATCTCTCGCGGGGGAGTGCGGCAGGCACCCGCATCGACCTCGTGGAAGAGGCGATTCGTCTCACGATCATCGCGCGCGAACTGCTCCCCGGCAATCCCGAAGTGGAGGGCCTATTGGCACTGGAGCTCTACGCTCGAGCCCGCCACGACACTCGCTTTCGCGGCGACGAACTTGTTCTTCTCGAGCACCAGGATCGTACTCGCTGGGATGGCGAGCTCATCGAGCAAGCGAACGGGCTCCTGCGTAGTGCGCTCGCAGGCCTGCAGCCGGGGCCGTTTCAAACCCAAGCAGTCATCGCGCGCCACCATGCCACCGCGCGCACCGCCGCTGACACTGACTGGCCGGCCATCGCATCCGCCTACGCCGTGCTGCTGGCGATGACGAGCGGATCGCCCGTAGTGGCACTCAATCGTGCCGTCGCGGTGTCGATGGCCGACGGCCCTGACGCGGGTCTGCGCTTGCTCGCCGAGATCACCGGCCTTGAGAACTATCACCTGTATTGGGCCACTCACGCCGAGTTGTTGTTGCGTGTGGGCGATGCGGATGCCGCGGCGAAAGCCTTCGCCAAAGCGCGCGAACTGGCCACGAATGCCGCCGAGCAGCAGCACCTCGATCGGCGTATTGCGCAACTGCCCGGCTAGCTCCAGCGGAGTTCCGCTTGCTCGGCAGTGAGGGCAGCTAGGGCCGTTTGGCCGCGGGCGTCGGCTGCGCGTAGTGATGTTCGCCGTTCGCACCCTTCTCCACGACGTCCCGGATGCGGGCTGCGCGCACCGCCGGAGTCTTGATGCCGGTGAGGCGCGCATAGATCTGAAAGCGCACGCTCTTGGTCAGGCTGGCGTGAAACTCTGCCGAGGCCGGGTTTGCGTCGAGGGCGGCCTGCAAGTCTGGGGGAGTCGTCATATTCTTCTGGCTGTAGGCCGCATCCCAACGGCCGTCGGCTTTAGCTCGTTTAACTTCGGCGAGGCCGCCGGGCCGCATCTGGCCCTCCTCGATGAGGCGAGCAACATGGTCGCGATTTACTTGAGACCACGGGCTGTTCTTGCGGCGCGGGGTGAACGCTTGCAGCGTGTAGTCGTCGTCGAGGCGTGCCATCTGGCCGTCGATCCATCCGAAGCACAGAGCAACGTCGAGCGCTTCGCTCCAGGTGATGCCCGGTGCCTTCGACAGCTTTTTTCGGAGCTTGAGGCGCACGCCGTCGGGCGAGGGCTCGTTCTCGAGGTAGGTGGTCCACTCGGCGATGGTGACGTCGAGGATGGGTTTGTCGGCGAAACTGGCGATGTGATTACTGCCTTTCAGAGGGGTGACCATATGTGAACCGGTCGTGATCTTGGGCTCAGTTGAGGCGGGGCTTCTCCGGCCGTGGAGGAGCGGGCGGTAGACCGACACTGAAAATCCGGTCGAGTAGCGCAATTGTGCGGTCGGGGAGCGCATCACCGGGGTAAAAGTTCTCGTAAAGCTCCTCAGCGGCCGCAACGGTCCCTATGCCGTTGAGGGAGAGCAGCTTTGCGATATCGTCGGGATCTCGGCCGGGCCGCGCCGCTGCGAGCTTCATTGCGAGGAGTGCATCCACCGGGGCGATGGCGACCGAAATGCTGTCGTCGTCGAACACCGGTTCCCAGTGGATTTCATGGCCAAGGTTCGGGATGAAGATCGCAGCGCTGTTGTTGAGCCAGTCGTGCGGCCATCCTCGTGCGGTTGCGATCTCAGCGACGATCGGCAACAACGGCTCTATGGGGTGGATGCGTGCGTCGATGTCGGCGGTAGTATCTCGGTCGAAGTGAGCGAGTCTAAGCGCTGCTCCGCCAACGATTCGAATGGAAAAGTGCGATAGCTGCCGCTCCTGAACCGCACGAACGAGGTCGCGCAGACCTTCGATGAGATCGTCGCGTTCTAGCTGCATCCTTAGACACTCTCCAGCGTCGCGCGCTCAAGCAACACAT
The DNA here is from genome assembly GCF_015864665.1 of Salinibacterium sp. SWN167. Classification (GTDB taxonomy): domain Bacteria; phylum Actinomycetota; class Actinomycetes; order Actinomycetales; family Microbacteriaceae; genus Rhodoglobus. Next base: position 1,000,127 of record NZ_JADYWU010000001.1, read on the forward strand.
TTCTCCGCAGAAACTCTTCGGGAACGTTTGCGATATCCGGCGCGAGATCGTAGTCGCCCAAGTGCGATGACAGCGGGGATGCGAGGGTGCGTAATGGTGAATTGATCCACGCCGGTTTGGGGGATGAGGCCACGCTTAGTCGGTGATCGACTAGCGCGGCTAGTGCGGCATCCCAGAAGCGGTCTGCGGTGGTGGGGGGCTCGCTTGCGGTGAGAAGAATGCGGTCGATGTCGGTTGCGCGCGCGAGACTGTCGGAGAAGTCAAGGAATGCGCGAAGTGCTGAGTCGCGGGATGTCGCTGTGGCGATGCGTTCGGCCGTTTCAGTTGCGTCTACGCCAGAAGCAGAGACGGCAATGAGGCGGTGTCCCGTCTGGCGGAGCAAACGTTCCAAGGTTTCAACAGTGGGGATCCGCTTGCCGCTCTCGATTGAGGAAACGTTGGGCTGGCTGATGTGTGAGCGTGCAGCGAGCGCGCCCTGCGTGACACCGCTTGCACGGCGGGACGAGCGGAGCAGAGTCGATGCGGTCATAAGAACCTCCAGCGCAATTATATCGAATTAGATATATCTGTCTACAGGGTGTCTTTGCCGCGTAGCGACCGCGGTGGTACTCCGGCTCGCTGAACAAACGCTGATTCGTTGCTGGGCGCGAATCAGGCGTTGAATAGACCCATGCGAGCTACTTATATTTACGGCGCCGGCGATGTCCGCGTCATCACTGCCCCTGGCCCTCAGCTCATCGAGAGCACTGACGCGGTCGTTCGCATCACCCGCGCGTGCGTGTGTGGCAGCGATTTGCACCCTTTCCATTCGATGCCAGCGGATGCGGATGCTCGCCCCATCGGCCACGAATTCATCGGCGTGGTCGAAGAGCTCGGCAAAGACGTTGCCACGCTCACGGTCGGCGACTTCGTCATCGCTCCCTTCGCCTACTCCGACGGAACCTGCGAGTTCTGCCTCGAAGGCCTCCAGACCTCGTGCATCCACGGCGGCTACTGGGGAAACGGCGGCATCACGGGTGGCCAGGCCGAAGCCGTGCGCGTGCCCTACGCCGACGGCACCCTCGTGAAGGTTCCCGGCACCGTCGACGAGTCGCAGTACGCCGGCCTCCTCACGCTCTCTGACGTCTACGCCACCGGGTGGCACGCCGCCTACAAAGCTCGTGTCGCTCCTGGCCAGACCGTTACCGTCATCGGCGATGGCGCTGTTGGCCTCCTCGCGGTGCTCTCGGCCAAGCAGATGGGCGCCGAGCGCATCATTCTGATGGGCCGTCACAAGGCGCGTACCGACCTCGGCATCCACTTCGGAGCCACGGATGTCGTCGCCGAGCGAGGCGAGGAAGGCATTGAAAAAGTTCGCGAACTTACTGGCGGTACGGGAAGCCACGCGGTTCTCGAAGCCGTTGGTTTCATGCCTGCTTACGAACAGGCGCTCGGCGTCGTTCGTGCCGGGGGAGTCATCAGTCGTGTCGGCGTTCCCCAGTACGAGAACGCCCCGGTCGGACGCGGGAGCCTCTTCGGCAAGAACGTCGGCCTCATCGGCGGTGTAGCCCCCGCGCGCGCCTACATCGAACAACTGCTGCCCGGAGTACTCGACGGGACCGTGAACCCTGGCCTCGTCTTCGATCAAACAGTGAAGCTCGAGCAGACCCCCGACGGCTACACCGCGATGGATGAGCGTACCGCTCTCAAGGTGATGGTCGACCCGACGTAGCCTCGCAGCCGTTAGAGATTCCCCATCGCTGCCCCGCATCTTTTCCGTGTCGGGTGGCGGTGGGGAAAAATTTTGCTTGCTTTTCTCTCCATCGGAGAGTTACTCTCTTTTAGAGAGTTAAGCCCTGTTGTGGAGTAAAAGAAGTGGATGCGGTGAAAAGTATGGCCAAGCCAGAGTTTGACCCCTTCAATCAGCAGTGCCCCTCGCGCAAGATGCTCGACCAGGTCGGTGGTCGCTGGACTGTCCTTGTGGTTGGTGCGCTCGCTGAGGGGCCCCTGCGTCATTCGAGGGTCGCTGAGCGCGTTGACGGCATCTCGCAGAAGATGCTGGCGCAAACCTTGCGGGGCCTCGAGCGTGACGGACTCGTCACGCGCACCGCGTATCCCGAAATGCCACCGCGCGTTGAGTACGAACTCACTGACGCGGGGCGCTCCCTGATAGCCCCCGTGAAAGCTCTCGAAGAGTGGGTCAAGGGGCACATGCATGGCGTCCTCGCCGCGCGTGAAACCTATGACCAGGCCCACCCTCCCGTTGACCGTCTCGAAAGGACATCCTCATGACTTCTCTGCCTACCATCGCCGTCACTGGCTCCACCGGAAACCTGGGTTCAATGGTTGCCCGCAACATTGCGGATGCCGGAACCGCCCAGCGACTTCTCGTACGCACTCCCTCCAAGGCACCGTCGTTGCCTGCCGCCGCAGTCTCGCCCTTCAGCTACACCGACCGGGAGGCGACCATCGCCGCGCTTGAGGGAGTCGAGACCGTCTTTATGGTGTCGGCGCCCGAAGGTGACGAGCGACTCGATCAGCACCGCACCTTCATCGACGCGGTTCGCGATGCGGGCGTTCGCCACATCGTCTACACGTCGTTCATTGACCCGAGCCCCGAATCCACCTTCACGCTGGGCCGGGATCACGGTGTCACCGAGCAGTACATCATCGATGCTGGTCTCAACTACACCTTCATTCGCGACAACTTCTACCTCGACTTCATGAAGTTCCTCGTGGGCGACGACGGAGTCATTCGTGGCCCCGGTGGCGACGGACGCATCTCCGCTGTAGCCCGCGAAGACATCGCCCGAGTGATTGCCACCGTGCTGCAGAACCCCGCCGATCACGTCAACGTGCACTACGACATGACCGGTCCGGCTGCGCTTTCGCTGACCGAGATTGCCGACATTATGAGCGCCCACCTCGGTAAGACCATTACGTACCACGACGAGACGATCGAGGAGGCGTATGCCTCTCGCGCGAGCTTCGGCGCGCCCGAGTGGGAAGTTGAATCGTGGGTGTCCACCTACACCGCCATCGCCTCCGGGGCCCTCTCAGGATTGAGCGATGCTGTCGAGAAGATCACGGGGCGTGCTCCGATGTCGCTCGCCCAGGTCCTGAAATCCGCCGAGAAGGAGTGACACCCATGTATGTCTTGATTACGGGAGGCCACACCGGTCTCGGACTCGGGGTCACCAAGAACGCACTCACCGCCGGCCACACCGTCGGGCTCATCATCCGCTCCGAGGCGCGCAAGCAAGAAACGATCGCGCAATTCTCCGAACTCGCACCAGAGCTCGTCGACGGCATCCAGTTCTTCTACGCCGACCTGAGCGATCAGAGCCACGTGCGAGTGGTGGCTGCAGAGATCACTGCGGCGTGGCCGCAGCTCGACCGGTTGTTCAACAACGCGGGCATCCTGACCGCATCGGGGCGCTCCTCCGGGCAGGGCAACGAGCTGCACTACGAAATCAATACTCTCGCGCCGGTCATCCTCACCGAAGCCCTCAAGCCGTTATTGCTGAAGTCGGGCGACGCGAAGGTGATCAACACGGGAACGGGCGGCATGCAGCGCAACAAGCTCAACGTTGCGCCTCTCGTGGGCACTACGACGCAGGCCGGGATGCTCACCTACATGCAGTCCAAGCAGGCCGCGATGCTCCTGCTCAACGACATTACTGAGTCCTGGCCCGGAGTGACCTTCGTGACGGTCGATCCCGGGTCACGACGAACTGACATGACGCGCAACGGGGATGCGCCCGCGATCATCACGAAGTTCTTGAGTCGTTTCTTTGGGGACCCCGCGGTCGGATCCCAGCGCATCTACGACGCCGGATTCGCCGAGCAGTTCACCGGTGCCAGCGCCGTCTACATCACGGGCAATAAGATCGCCGCGGTCAGGCACGGGATGAACGTTGAGCAGAAGCAGGCGTTGCTGGCAGGCATCAGCGGCTAGGTTCGGGCCTTCGCGCTCGTCGGCGAAAGACCGTGTGTCACGAGCCGGTGCCGAGGCGGATGCCCTCCCCGGTATCGACGATAGCGCCGTGTACTGTTGTGTCGTCAGCTGGTCGCGCGTTCACGAATCCCAGTGGAGAGCGGCCTCAGCCACAGGCTTATATTGCGAGGTAACTCTATGAAGGCAGCATTTCTCTACGGCGCGGGCGACGTGCGAGTGGAAACGGTAGCGGACCCGGTGATCCAGCTTCCGACAGACGCCGTCATCCGGGTTGTTCGTGCCTGTGTCTGCGGCTCAGACCTGCACCCCTATCACACGCGTAAGCCAGGCCCGATTGGTGCTCCGATGGGCCACGAGATGGTCGGCATCGTTGAGGAAATCGGCTCTGAGGTCTCCACGGTGAAACGAGGAGACCTCGTCGTCGCCACGTTCACGTACCAAGACAACACTTGCGTCTTTTGCCAAGAAGGTTTCCAGACCTCCTGCCGCCACGGCGGCTTTTACAACAAACCCGAAGTCGGCGGCTTCCAAGCGGAATACGCGCGGGTGCCGCAGGCAGACGGCAGTCTGGTGGCAGTGCCGGGCGTCGACGAGAAAAGTGAACTGATTCCGTCGCTTCTCGCTCTGTCCGATGTCTACCTCACCGGTTACCACGCCGCGCATATGGGGCGGGTTGGTGCGGGACAGACGGTGACGGTGATTGGCGACGGAGCGGTCGGCCTGTCGGCCGTGCTGGCATCAAAGAAGCTCGGGGCCGAGCGAGTCATCCTCATGGGGCGGCATCAGTCGCGCACTGATCTCGGTGTCGAGTTCGGGGCTGACGAGATTGTGGCCGAGCGCGGAGAAGAAGGAGTCGCCCGGGTGCGCGAACTCACCCGCGGCGAGGGTAGTCACGTCGTTATCGAGGCGGTTGGCCACTTCCCGGCATACCAGCAGGCGCTGGGGTCCGTCCGCGTGGGCGGCACGATCTCACGGGTCGGCGTTCCCCAGTATTCCGAGGCTCCCATCGGCTGGGGTTCTCTGTTCAGCCGCAACATTACGCTCACGGGTGGACCTGCCCCCGTGCGCGCCTACATCGAATCCGCGCTCCAAGACGTGCTCGACGGCTCGATCGTTCCGGGTCGTGTCTTCGATCGCGTCGTGGGTATCGACGACGTTGCGCTGGGATACGCCGCCATGGACTCCCGCGAGAGCCTCAAGGTGATGGTCGCCTTCTAGGCCCCGAGCTGGTTTCTCGCTAGCGGGGCCACGGAGCGTGGTCTCGTCAGCGGGACCACGACTGAAGGGCGATGATCGCCCGGTCGAGGTACTCATCTCGAACCGTCACGGCAAAGCGCACGAATTGCGTGCCGCTCGGACCGTAGAACTCGCCGGGCGAGACAAGCACGCCGATGTCGGCAAGCGCCATCGCGGTATCAATTCCGCTTTCGCCCCGCGTGGCCCAGAGGTATAGGCCGCTTTCCGAGCCATGAATCTCGAGTCCGGCTGCCTCGACGGCAGTGCGGAGTCGCTCAAGTCGTGCGGTGTAGAGATCGCGCTGCTCGACAACATGCTCGTCATCAGAGAGGACTGCGCTGAGTACCTGCTGCACGGGCGCAGGAACCATGAGGCCCAGGCTGCGGCGTTTCGATGCAATTTTGCCGATCAGCTCTTCGTCTCCGGCCACCATGCCGCCCCGGTATCCAGCCATGTTCGACTGCTTACTTACCGAATAGCAGGCGAGAACCTGGCTCATGTCGTCGCCGACCACTCTCGGGTCGAGGATGGACGGGATCCGCTCCCCGTTGCGCTCGTTCAACACGGCGTAGCACTCGTCCCCGACGATCACAGCACCGAGCTCGCGAGCTCGGGCGACAGCACGACGCAACTCCTCAACGGTCAGGGTCTGGCCGTCCGGGTTGCGAGGGGAGTTCAGCCAAATGAGCTTGGTCGCCTCAGGCCACTTGGCCGGATCGTCCTCAGCAACGACGCTGGCACCGACAGCGAGCGCCCCCGCTTCATAGGCGGGATAGGCAAGCGCGGGGCGTACCACTACGTCGTCCGCGCCAAGCCCGAGCAAGAATGGCAGTAAACCCAACAGCTCTTTTGAGCCGATCGTGGGCAGCACACCCTCTCGATTGAGAGTGACACCGCGGATGCGATCGAACCAGTTCACCATCGCGTCACGCAACTCGACGACCCCAATGGTCAAGGGATAGCCAGGTGCGCCGCCCGCTGAAGCCAGCGCATCGACAAAGACTTGCGGCGTCGGGTCGACAGGGGAAGCGGTCGCGAGGTCGGCAAACCCGCCCGGGTGGGCGACTGCGCGACGGCGAAGCTCAGCCGACACCTCCATCGGTGACGGAGTCACAGGAGCCGAAGACCCCACGGAGGCGCTCACGCGACAACTCCGGAGCGGCGAATCGAGAGATTCGACACTGCCCGGGAATGGGGCGATCGGGCTCCGGCGTAGTTGAAGTAAGCATCCATGTCACCTATCCAACCAGAGCTTCCTATGAAACACATAAGCGAAGACACGCTATCGGCGTTATTCGCACCGGCGGAGCGATAAGCCGCGTGGATATTCCTCAGCATGAGGAAGATCGATCCGACGTGGCCGACGCGCGGCATTCCCGCCGACGGCCGCTGGTTAAACAGCGATGTCGAGGACAGCTAGGGTTAAAATAACCCCGACTGCCCTCGACATCTTTGCTGGGCCTCCTGTCGGATTCGAACCGACGACCCCCGCTTTACAAGAGCGGTGCTCTAGCCAGCTGAGCTAAGGAGGCTTGGGCCAACGCCCTATTTTAGACATGACTTCACCTATGCTCCCAACCAACCCGCGCAGTCGCCGGCGCGCGCTCGCTGGAATCATTGCTGCAATCGTCGCTGGAGCCCTTGTTGCAGGCCAAAGTCGCATCAATGGGGAGCTTGCGGTAGAACTTCACGATTCGACTCTCGCGGCGCTCATTTCGTTCGGATCAGGGCTCGTTATTCTTACTCTGATCGTTCCTTTTGTGCCGAGCGCACGCGCTGGATTCCGTACTCTGGGCACCGAAGTCAGAAGCAAGCGCTTGCCCTGGTGGTATCTCACCGGCGGAACCTTTGGCGCGTTTTTCGTGCTCACTCAGGGGCTCGCAGCAACCGCCCTCGGCGTAGCGCTGTTCACGGTCGCCGTGGTGGCGAGTCAAACGATCAGTTCCGCGGTCATCGACCGGGTGGGAATCGGCAGTCTGCAGAAGCGCCCCGTTACTCCGCTGCGGGTGGCGGCATCCGCCCTCGCTGTGGGCGCGGTCATTTTCTCGGGGCTGTCCGATCTGCGCCTCGATGGGCCATTCCTGCTGGTCTTCTTGCCGCTCATTGCAGGCTTCGGGATCGGATGGCAGCAAGCCATCAACGGTCACGTGCGGCATGTGACGCGTTCGCCGCTCACCGCGACCTACGTCAACTTCATTGCGGGCACCTCGGTGCTGGCCATCGCGGCAATCGTGTTTGGCTTCATCGGCGGCTGGCAGCACGACTTCCCCACCGACCTGACGCTGTATCTCGGGGGAGCGATCGGCGTGATCTTCATCATCGTTGCCGCTGTGCTCGTGCCCATCACCGGAGTGCTGTTCTTCGCACTCGGTTCGATCGCGGGGCAGCTGCTCGGAGCGCTCGCCCTCGAACTTCTTTTGCCCACAGACAACGATGGGGTGGCACCAACCACCATAATCGGCGTGGCACTCACCCTCATCGCGGTGGTGATCGCCTCCCTCTCGGGCAAGCGACCACCTAAAACGCTGCTGTCGAACTAGTCCTGCTCGTCAAACTCCAGCGAGCTTGAGTTCAAGCAGAAACGGTCACCGGTCGGAGTCTGGTGGGCATCATCGAACAGATGCCCGAGGTGTGAGCCACAGGTTGCACAGACAACCTCGGTGCGCACCATTCCCAGTGAGCGATCTTCGCGAAGCTCAACGGCATCCGGGTTGATCGCTTCATAGAAGCTCGGCCATCCCGAACCCGAATCGAACTTGGTGTCGCTCGTGAAGAGCTCAGCGCTGCAGGCGCCACAGCGGTACGTGCCAGCACGCTTCTCATCGAGAAGGGCGCCAGACCACGGACGGTCGGTGCCGGCTTCACGCAGCACTGAGTACTTGATTCCGAGCTCGTCGCGCCATTGCTCGTCAGTCTTAGTCACCTTGTACGTCATGTGGTCTCCTCTATTCGTGAGCTTTCTCCGCTCAGTACATTAAACTCGGGGATGTGCCTATTGATTCCGTGATCGCCAAGTCTTGGGGCGAATTAACAACATCCGAGCTCTACTCGATCATGAAACTGCGCACTGACGTATTTTTTGTTGAGCAAAAAGTCGACGAAACCGAACTTGATGACCGTGATCAAGAGGATGCCACCCGTCACTACTGGCTCGCAGACGGTGACGATGTCGTGGCGTATATCCGCGTTTTGTTCAACGAGACCGCCGAATACCTTGACGGTCACCGCGTCATCGGCCGCGTTGTCGTGCGCGACGACCACCGCGGCGAGGGCCTCGCCCGAATCATCATGAAGCGCATCGTCGAAGATTTTGGTGGCGAAGGGATGATGTTGCACGCGCAGGACTACATCGTGCCGCTCTACGCCAAATTCGGATTCGAATCCTTTGGTGAACTGTATGAAGAAGCCACCATCATGCATCAGTCCATGTACCGCGCAGGGCGCTAATGCGCGGCCTCAACGTTTGCGTGCTCGGCCCCGCCGCGCTCATTGTCACCGCGGTTCTCATTGCGCTCACGCCGATGACGAGCGGAGCCGCAGAGCAACGGCAGCCGCTGTCTGTCACTGATGACCAGACGGCAGCCGCGACCGACTCGCCAGCCGCGACCAACACTTCAGAGACGATAATCGCCGCCGACGGCACTGTGTGTGACGTAACGGATGCCGCCATCACCTGGGGCCTCAAAGAGTCGCTGCGGTCGTACATCAGCGGCACCATCGCCAACGGCGAGTGGACGGTGAGCGACGGCGCCACCTACGAAACGCCCGACTTCGGTTGGACGGCAGGCTCCGGCCAGCTCGACGCGGGCAGTGGCACTCTCGCATTCGACGGAAGCCTGCGCCTTACCGGCCACGATGGCATCCTCGACACCACCCTCGCCGGCCTAGAAATTGTGTTCGACGGCAGCACCACAGCGAATCTCGTCTTCGATGTCTTCGGAACGACGCAAGAAGGTCTTCCCGTTGACGAAACCGATGTTGAGTTCGCCACGATCGACGTGTCAAGCATCACGGTAGCCGCTGGCACCGCGCTGCTCGAGAGTGCGCCCGTCGTTCTCACCGAAGCGGGTTCCGACGCCTTCGGCACCTATCCCGCCGGCGAAGAGTTCGACCCCATCACCGTCACCTTTAGCGCGACACCTGACTGCATGCCGCAACCGCAGGATGTCAATCAGGCACTTCTGAGCGCTCTGATCATCATCGGGGCCATCATCGCCATTCTCGTAGCGATTGCCATCGTGCTGGTTCTTGGACGTCGCCGCCGGCGCAATCGCGCCGAAGCAATGTAGCTGCCCGCTCTACGACCCTGACGTAGGCGCGTAAATTGCCCGAGCGAGGGCATCAAGCACCGTGACCGTGCGCGGGCCGAAACTCAAAATTTCGCCGTCATCCATCTCGACAAACCGCTGGTTTTTGCCAGCCTCCGTGAGGGCAACCGCGGGGCGAGCTTCGAGCAATCCACTCACGCCGCCAACACTGTCGAGACCCCCAGTCATCACCAGGATGAGATCAGGATTCGCCGCGACCATGGCCTCATCGGTCATCGGGCGCATACCTTCGAGCCCGATCTCGGCTGCGACATCCACACCACCAAGAGCATCGATCAGCACATCAGAGCCCGACTCTTGGCCGAACAAGTAATAAATACCCGAGGTGCCCCGCAGGTAGAGAAACATCATGCGCAGTCGGTCACCCGAGGGCACGATGTCAGCGATCTCAGCGATCTTCGCCTCAATTGTGGCGCTCAGCTCTGCAGCCAAGGCATCACCGGCGGCGGCAACCCCCAGCGCGGCCGCCGTCTGACGGGCCAACTCGGCAATGCCCTCAATAGAAGGATCCGTGTCCACAAACACCACCGGAATGCCCGCATCGCGCAACTGCAACACCACATCGATCGGACCAATAGAGCCATCCGTCAACACCAGATCAGGGCGCAACGCCAAAATGGCCTCACTGTTGACGGTGTGAGCGTTAGAGGTGATCACCGGCAAATCGGCTGCCTCATCAAACGTCGTCGAAATATCGCGCGCCACCAGCGAATCGAGCATTCCCAGACCAGCAACCGTCGCCGCGATCGACCCCGAAATGTCCATCGAAATCACCCGGTCCGTCGATGACACTGTGACGGGCACATCCCCGGCCAAATCGTGCGAAACGACCGTCACCGGCAACGACTGCACTGGTGCCTCCTCAGGAGCCAGAATTCCGGATGAGGGAAGAGCCGCCTGCACCAGCCCGCTGTAATCCTTCGCATCGTCCAACACCGTCAGCGCCGACAGCGGAGAAACCAAATCGGCTGTAACCGTCACAGCCGGCGTTTCGGCAATGGTGGCGGCCGAACATCCGCTCGCTGCGAGCACAACGCCAGACAACACCGCCGCAGCAGTGAACAGTCGAGTGCGCATGACAACCAATCAGAAATATCGGGTACTAAGGCAATCCTAACCTCGACTGTCTCCAATTGGTCCACGAAGCCGAGTCGTTCGGGGGAGCCACAGCCCGCACACCCTAGGCTTACCAGCACAGTGGAGGGAATTGCCGTGCCAGAAAACGAAGCCGCGTCGTGCCCCGCTACCGGCCTGTCCGAACGTGACAGCGCTATCCTCGACTTCGAGCGCGAATGGACCCGCCACGTCGGCGCCAAAGAAGAGGCCATCAGCTCCCAGTTTCATGTCTCAAGTGCGCGCTATTATCAAATGCTCAATGCGGTAATCGACTCACCGGCAGCCGTGCGCTATGACCCCATGTTGGTCTCGCGACTGCGCCGCAGCAGAGACAACCGGATGCGCACCCGATCAGTGCGCAGCCCCCACCACGACGAAGAATTGACAGACTAAGCAATGGCGAGCTACCCGAAAGACCGATTCGACGAACTACCCGAGGACGTAGACCGCATTGGAGCCCACCGCGGCCCCAAACGACGCGGCCGCGGCTGGATCGGCTTCGCCTGGGCGCTACTCGCCACCGGCGTGCTCGTCTTTGGCGGCCTCTTCGCCCTGAGCCAGTACCTGGATGACGACCTCGGCATCCCCTTCTTCGCTGCCCCCGAAGAACCCGCCGTCAACCCCGAACCCGCGGAAACCGTCGCGCCCGTCACCGACCCCGCCACAATCGACCCCGAACGCGCACTAACCATCGACGTGCTTAACGGCACCCCCGAAAGCGGACTCCAAACCACCGTCTTCGACGAACTCACTGCAGCAGGCTGGCCCACCGGCAGTGCGGCGCCCGCCTCCTCGCGTGACATCGAAGACACCTACGTGTACTACAGCAACCCCGACGACGAAGACGTAGCCTCGGGCCTCGTCGCTGCCATCGGCCGCGGCGAAATCCGCCTAGTGGAAGATGACATTTTCCCCGGCGTAGAACTCACCGTCGTCATCGGAACCGACTACCTCGCCCCCGCCGTGGAAGCAACAGAAGAGCCCACAGAATAAAGGGAAGCCCGCACGCTGCGCCGTCTTGCACTCGCCCCTGTCGAGTGCGCAGTGCTGTCTTGCACTCGCCCCCATCGAGTGCGCAGTGCCGTCTTGCACTCGCCCCTGTCGAGTGCTAATTTTGACCTTGGCACTCGCGTAGTTCGAGTGCCAACTTATTCGCTTGTACGACGTCCGGGAGGGACGAGAAACACACATGGCAAAGATCATTGCTTTCAACGAAGAGGCCCGTCGCGGCCTTGAGCGCGGCCTGAACATTCTCGCTGACGCCGTAAAGGTCACGCTCGGCCCACGTGGCCGCAACGTTGTTCTTGAGAAGAAGTGGGGCGCTCCCACCATCACGAACGACGGTGTATCCATCGCCAAAGAAATCGAGCTCGACGATCCTTTCGAAAAGATCGGTGCCGAACTCGTCAAAGAGGTAGCGAAGAAGACGGATGACGTAGCCGGAGACGGTACGACCACTTCTGTTGTTCTTGCTCAGGCTCTCGTTCGCGAAGGCCTCCGCAACGTTGCTGCGGGTGCAGACCCCATCAGCCTCAAGCGCGGTATCGAAAAGGCAACCAACTCGGTCATCGAGGCACTCATTGCGAGCGCCAAGGAGATCGAAACCAAGGAAGAGATCGCAGCTACTGCATCCATCTCTGCTGGAGACCCCGAGATCGGTGCACTTATCGCTGAGGCGATCGACAAGGTCGGCAAGGAAGGTGTTGTCACCGTTGAGGAGTCGAACACGTTCGGCACCGAGCTTGAGCTCACCGAGGGTATGCGCTTCGACAAGGGATTCCTGTCGGCATACTTCGTCACTGACCAAGAGCGCCAAGAAGCGGTCTTCGAAGACCCCTACGTTCTTATCGTCAACGGCAAGATCTCGAACATCAAGGATCTTCTCCCCATCGTCGACAAGGTAATCCAGAGTGGCAAGCAGCTGCTCATCATTGCTGAAGACGTTGACGGAGAAGCCCTCGCAACTCTCGTTGTGAACAAGATCCGTGGCATCTTCAAGTCGGTTGCTGTCAAGGCTCCTGGCTTCGGAGACCGTCGCAAGGCTCAGCTCGCTGACATCGCCATCCTCACCGGTGGTCAGGTCATCTCCGAAGAAGTTGGACTCAAGCTCGAGAACGCAACTCTCGAACTCCTCGGTCGCGCCCGTAAGGTCGTTATCACCAAGGACGAGACCACGATCATCGAAGGTGCTGGTGAAGAAGAGGCGATCGCAGGTCGCGTCAAGCAGATCCGCGCCGAGATCGACAACACTGACAGCGACTACGACCGTGAGAAGCTCCAAGAGCGTCTCGCCAAGCTCGCCGGTGGTGTTGCAGTCATCAAGGCTGGTGCCGCAACTGAGGTTGAACTCAAGGAGCGCAAGCACCGCATCGAGGACGCAGTCCGCAACGCCAAGGCAGCTGTTGAAGAAGGAATCGTCGCCGGTGGTGGCGTGGCCCTGATTCAGGCTGGCAAGATCGCTTTCGACAGCCAGGCAATGGCTGACTTGGTCGGCGACGAAGCAACCGGAGCGAACATCGTTCGTGTTGCTATCGACGCACCGCTCAAGCAGATCGCACTCAACGCAGGCATGGAGCCTGGTGTCGTTGCTGACAAGGTTCGTCACCTCCCGATTGGTCATGGCCTCAACGCAGCTACCGGCGAATACGTCGACATGCTCGCTGCAGGAATCAATGACCCGGTAAAGGTGACTCGCTCGGCTCTGCTCAACGCATCGTCGATCGCCGGTCTGTTCTTGACGACCGAAGCCGTCGTTGCTGACAAGCCTGAGAAGAACCCGGCACCCATGGGTGACCCGTCGGGTGGCATGGACTTCTAAGTCCCACCGCTCTACACCGCTTCACTGCACTACACAGAATGGGCGTCTCCTTCGGGAGGCGCCCATTCTGTCGTTAACGCGAGTTTCTGCGGGTGGGGGAGTCTCTAACGCCCGCAGTGTGCCGAGGTCTGCCCGGAGCGTGCCGGAGCGTGCTGTCAGCGTGCGAAGGCGTGCTGCTAGCGGGAGAAGAGGCGAGCATTTGCTGCTTCAATCTCCGCATACTGCTGCCCCGCTTGGCTGAGCGCGGTGTTGATGGCAGCGAGGTTCTCTTCTACTCGCTGCTGAGTGGCCTTCCAGTCGGTGACGACAGCGGAGAAGGCTGTCGCCGCCTGCCCTGTCCACGAACCCTGCAGGTTCGTGAGCTGACCGTGGAGGCCAGCAACTTCGGCTTGGATGCGGCTGATGGAATTCTGTACCGCTCCGGTGGCGCTGAGAACGGCTTCGCTATCTACTTGGTATCGAGTCATACCTCGACGGTAGATTCTGACATCCGGTCGCTGCGGCGACTATTCCTCTTCGGTGTCCTCTGAGGGGCTGGGAGTGCTGGGGAGGAGAGGAAGCTCAACGCGGAAGGTTGCGCCGCCTCCTGGCGTCTCGAGCGCCTGCACGGTGCCGTGGTGGGCTGCGACGATGGCCGCAACGATTGCTAGCCCCAGACCGCTGCCACCGGTGTCGCGGTTGCGTGAGCTGTCAGCACGCCAGAAGCGTTCGAAGACCTTGGCGCGAATCTGTTCGGGAATGCCCTCGCCGTGGTCGATGACCGAGAGTACAGCCAATTGACGCTCATGGTCGACGCCAACGCCAATCTCGACGGGAGTATCAGTCGTGAAGCGCAGCGCGTTCGTGACGAGGTTGGTGAGCACCTGGCGAATCTTGTTCTCTTCGGCCATGACGACGGCGTTGAGGTCTTTCGGCACGGGCGCAATGGCCTGAGTAAGGCGAGCGGTTGCTTTGGCAACGGCGGCCGACTTCTTGCGGGATGCCAGTCGTGAAAGCCGGGCACCGGCAGCGGCAATGGGGCCGGTGGCGAGCGCAGCAACACCGCGCGAGGGCGTGCTCGGATCGGGGTGGGAGCTCTCGGGAAGAGTGATCGCCTTGGTATCTGTGTCGGCATCAGCTGAAGTCTCAGTCGTGACGACGGCGTCGGATTCGATGCGGGGGTTGGTGTTGATCACGGTGACGACGCGGCCGGTAGAGGCACGGGCATCCATCGCTGCATCATTGGCCAACGGCAAAAGATCGACTTCGGTGAACTGCACCGGCTTGCTGCCATCAATGCGCGCCAACTCGAGCAGGTCTTCAACGAGACCACCCATACGGATAGCTTCCTTTTCGATGCGCTCCATGGCCTGAGCAACGTCATCCGGTTTGGTAATGGCGCCCATGCGATAAAGCTCGGCATAACCGCGCACGGTGACGAGCGGGGTGCGAAGTTCGTGGCTAGCGTCACCGACGAAGCGGCGCATCTGATCGATCGTGCGCGCACGGTCGGCGAAGGCGCGATCAATTCGACCAAGCATGGAGTTGAGGGAACGATTGAGGCGCCCCACTTCCGTGTTGGGGGTAGCAACAGACAGCCGCTGGTCGAAGTCTCCGTCGGCAAAGCGGGCTGCAGTGGCTTCCACTTCACGGAGCGGCGCAAACGTCGAGGTGACCAAAAGGCGGGTGAGCGCTCCACCGACAATGACAACAGTGAGACCAAAGAACAAGAAGATGGCGGCGTAACGAGCAACGATGGCGTTGGAATCACTCAGGTCGCGAGCGATAACGACCGTCACGAAGTCAGGGCCAATGGTGCTGATCGCTGGGTAGGCGATGACCCGCCATTGCCCTCCAATAGCGGTGCTCGGGAGAGTGAACGGCTCGGTCTGAGAATTGGCAACGGCGATGGTGAGGCCGTCGAGAACAGGCCGCGAGGCATCCTCTTCTCGGCTATTGCAGCGCATACTGCCGTCGTAGTTGAGGACCGCGAAATAGAGGTCATTGGGCAGGAGAGAAACACTGCACTGGGGGTCGCTAGTTGTTCCCGTGTATTGGATGCGGCCATCGAGCCCGTCGGCGGCCACGGTGATCTTGTCGTCAGTTTGCTCGATCAAGTAGTCGCGCAATACTGCGGCGGTGCCGACACCCGCAACGAGGAGGCCCATGGTGAGCAGAAGCACGGTGACTCCGGTGACCTTGGTGCGCAAAGAAATGCGGCTCCAAGCGTCTGGGATGTTCTCCTGCATGATAGTGAACGGTACCTTGCGTGGCTGGGAATCGGGAACGAGTATGGCCAGCCAAACATGAGAAATTACATGTCTGGCTGGCCATCGCGGGTGGTTACGGCTTTGCTGCCTTCAGCATGTAGCCGAATCCACGCTTGGTCTGAATGATCGGCTCTTCGGTGTGCTGATCGAGCTTGCGGCGCAGGTAGGAAATGTAGCTCTCCACGATGCCGGCGTCGCCGTTGAAGTCGTATTCCCAGACGTGATCGAGGATTTGAGCCTTCGAGAGCACGCGGTTGGGGTTGAGCATGAGGTAACGCAGCAGCTTGAACTCGGTCGGGCTGAGTTCGATCTGCTCGCTGCCGATAGATACCTCGTGGGTGTCCTGGTCCATCGTGAGGTCGCCGGCGCGGATGATCGTCTCTTCGTCATCCTGCATCGTGCGGCGAAGAATCGCCTTAATTCGGGCCACAATCTCATCGAGGCTAAAGGGCTTCGTGACGTAGTCGTCACCACCGACGGTGAGGCCGGTGATCTTGTCCTCAGTGTCATCTTTTGCCGTGAGGAACAAGATGGGGGAGGTGTAGCCGGATGCGCGGAGGCGCTTGGTCACTCCGAAACCGTTCATGTCGGGCAACATCACGTCGAGGATGATTAGGTCGGGTTCTTCTTCAAGAACAGCCGAGATGGTCTGGGCGCCGCTTCCTACCGCGCGCACCGCAAATCCCGCGAAGCGCAAGCTCGTCGTGAGCAGATCGCGAATGTTTGGTTCGTCGTCAACAATGAGAATTTTCGGTCCGTCAGCCATGCGCCCAGTATCTGCGTGTTTCCTGAACGTGACCTGATAGGTCAGGGCGTGTCGGCAAGTTGTTCACCAATTAGTTCATTGAGTATTTGTTAATTTTAAGCATAGGGTGGCCGTATCGGGATCAGGCGAAGGGGAATCAACTGATGAAGAGATTGATCGTAGGAACACTCATCGCGTTTGGCGTTGGAGCCCTCGTGCTCGCCGCCATCACGATTCTCTCGAGCCTCGCACGGTCGCACGATATTACGTGGTGGAGCGTCAATGGGGTCACCCCAATGTGGCCACTGAGCGTCGGATTCGGTGCTCTCTGGCTGATGGCCTTGAGCTTCGCCTTTCTTGTTCTCCTTTCGATAGTCGGCCTGGTGAAAGACTTCATGATCACGCGTCGTGCTCGCCTCGAGGGCGAACCGGTCTGAGACAACGCGCCTACCCCGTCAGCTGAAAGAGGTACGCGAACGCAGGCCTGGTGTACGCGATGCCTCGGCCGCTGGCACGAATGAGCTCGGCGGTGGCCTGCTCTGGTTTCTTGGGAATCAGATAGCGATCGAGATCGCTACTGTCGATTCTGTAGCGCCCGTCGCGGTGGTGGACCGCGCCCACCAGAGTCAGCCGTGGATCGAGCGCAGCAAGGCTCGCATCCCCGTGGCTGCTGTTGGCAAGGAAGAGTCCGCGCGGCGCTAGATACCGCGCGCAGGAATCCCACGCGGGGCCGGTGAACAGGGCGATGATCAGGTCGAAGGATGCGTCGGGCAGCGCAAGCGGCTTCAGAAAATCGGCCTTGAGGAAAGTGATCTCAGCTGCGGCTCCCGGCAACGTGGCGCCTTCCAATTCGCTCCGGACCCGCTCGGCGTCGGCGAAGAACGCGGCGGCCCGGCGGTCGGTGTCGACATAGGTGACGGCAGGAATGCTCGTAGACGGGGAGAGATCGAGATAGCTGCCCACGTTGAGGGCGGATGTCGGTGTCCAATGCTCGAGCAGCGCACGGTACAGGCCTGACCGATCACCGATCGACTCCCGATAGCTCAGCCACGATGGGCTCGACTGCGATGACGTGGACGATGGCGACTGTGGCATCGAAAGGACTCCCTAGGGTTCCGTGGCCGGGTTCCACCGTAGCCGGTGCGGTTGACGCTGTTGTGGCTCTCGGTGGTGAGCGCGGTGCCGCATCCGTTCATCTCGACTTCAGGGTTACCCGGGAGCACACTGGAGAGATGGATGACTCAGCCGACACCGTCGCGGGGGATGCCGCGTGCTGGCTGCCGCGCGTCTGCGAGCAATGCGGTGCTCTCGTTGAGGGTGAGCTCCCGGCGCCGTGCTGGCGCTGCGGTGTAATGATGGGCGGCGAGCAACCAGAGCTGCCCTAAGCGGTAAGGTCTGCGGCATCCAAAATCGTGTAGCTGTAGCCCTGTTCGGCCAAGAACCGTTGGCGGTTTTGTGCGAAGTCTTGGTCGACGGTGTCGCGTGCCACGAGCGTGTAGAAGTTGGCGGGCAGCCCGCTCCCCTTGGGGCGCAGCAGACGGCCAAGTCGCTGAGCTTCTTCTTGGCGTGAGCCAAACGAGCCACTGACTTGGATGGCGACGGTTGCCTCGGGCAGGTCGACTGAGAAGTTGGCAACCTTCGACACGATGAGCACCTTCGTGATGCCGTCGCGGAACTCTTGATACAGACGCTCGCGTTCCGGAACAGAGGTGGCACCCGTCAGCTTGGGAGCATTCAGCTGATCAGACAGATCATCGATCTGGTCGAGGTATTGCCCGATAACGAGAATGCGCTCGCCGGCGTGCTTTTTCACGAGCGCGCGCACCACGTCAGTTTTAGCGGGTGCTGTTGCGGCCAGTCTGTAACGTTCGTCGTCAGCGGATGCCGCATACTCAAGCCGCTCGCTCTCGGGGAGGTCAACGCGCACTTCGAAGCAACTGGCGGGGGAGATGAAGCCCTGCGCCTCAATCTCTTTCCACGGGGCATCGAAACGCTTGGGGCCGATGAGGGAGAACACATCGCCCTCGCGCCCATCTTCGCGAACAAGCGTCGCGGTGAGGCCGAGGCGACGGCGCGCTTGCAGATCAGCGGTGAGCTTGAACACGGGCGCAGGCAACAAGTGCACTTCGTCATAAATGACAAGGCCCCAGTCGAGAGCATCCAGCAATGCAAGATGGGCATACTCGCCCTTACGCTTCGCCGTCAGGATTTGGTACGTCGCGATCGTGACAGGCAAAATCTCTTTCACCTGGCCCGAATACTCACCCACTTCTTCTTCCGTGAGGGTGGTTCGTTTCAAGATTTCGGCTCGCCACTGACGGGCAGAAACCGTGTTGGTGACCAAAATGAGGGTTGTGGTGTTGCTTTGCGCCATCGCGCCGAGTCCCACGAGGGTCTTGCCGGCGCCACAGGGCAGCACGACGACGCCTGAACCGTGGTCGAAGAAGTTGTCGATGGCGTGCTGCTGGTACTCGCGCAAACCCCAGCCCGAGGCATCCAGAGCAATCTCGTGAGGTGTGCCTGGCGTGTAGCCGGCGTTGTCTTCTGCCGGCCAACCGAGCTTGAGCAGCTCTTGCTTGAGTTGCCCTCTGGCCCACGGCTGAACCACAAAAGTGTGGTCGCCGCGACGCTCGAACAGCAGGCTCGCGACCTTCTTGGCGCGCGTAATTTCGCGCAACACCGCGGGATCGGTGGCGGTGAGAGTGAGGGCGCCGTCATCATCGCGATCAATAACAAGACGGCCGTAGCGGCCAACTGTCTCCGCGATATCGACGCTGACGCTTTGAGGGATGGGAAACTTCGAATACTTTTCCAGTGTCTCCAGCATCGCTGCAGCATCATGGCCAGCGGCGCGCGCATTCCACAGCCCCAAGCGCGTGATGCGGTAGGTGTGAATGTGCTCAGGAGCCCGCTCCAGCTCCGCAAACACGGCCAAATCATGGCGCGCGTCTTCGGCCAAAGGGTGTGCGACCTCAAGCAGAACCGTGCGGTCAGACTGCACGATCAGAGGTCCGTCGGGTGCTGTGTTCATCCGACCTAGACTACGCCCGGATGCTTAGCGTTCGTTGGTGGCTTCCACCCCGACGATGCTCTTCAGCGGCAACGTTCGCTCAATATCTGCCGCACGGTCGAGGCCGCGCATGCGCCCAGCGGCGACGCTCGAAGGTTCGAGTGTGTACTGCACGAGATGCCCATCCGGCATTTTCACCGTGACAAAGAGCAACAGCTTGTTGCGAATCGCGACCTCAATCTGTCGCGACAACCACGCCTGATCTTCGTCGCCGGTAGCGCCGCCCTGACCGCTGCGAAGTTTCGCCAGCAGTTTCTCGGGGCCATCGTCGTGAGGTTCTTCGACGGGTGAAGCACTGATTTGGTCGCGTCGCAGCGACAAGATTGTGCCCTCCGAGTTCTCGGCGGCAACCGGGTAACGGGCATCGCTGAGCGCCCAAAAGAGCTGCTCAACGCCGAAACGCGAGACCAAACGGTCGCCTTCGAGGCGTAAACCGAATGCTCCAAAGTTGGGGTCAACCGCGATCGACTGCAAGAGAACGGGGTCGGGAGAAATCACATAGCTACCGGCCACGCCAACCTGGCCAACCCGCACGAGCCCATGACGAGCCGCAGCCTCAGCCAACAAGTATTCGACCGGTTGCGGCACGCCCGTCAAGGAAATTTCGGTCAGGAAGCTGCGAATGCCGTCGAGGGTCTCGCCGAGCGTCATGGCGTGGTGCAGGCTCGATCGAGAGATCCGATACGTGGATGCCAGGGCGCGAGTCTCAACGTCAGCGATCACGCGCAACCGGGCATCCAATTGCGGCGCCAACGGGCCGGGCGAAATCACGCTGAGGTCGGGCTGCACATACACCTGATGCACTTCGTTCGGAAAAACCGCAGCCATGGCGGCTGTTGCTTCCGTCGTGGTGCTGGTGAGCAGTGCAACGCCAGCGCTACTCGGCAGACGATTAGCGGTGACGCCAAGCAAGCTGGCATCCCGGGCATACCGGCGCACCTTTTCGAGCACCGAATCGATCCCCGCGGGGTACAACCAGCGCATGTAGTCTTCGACGCCGTTGCCCCAAAAGCTCTGCGTGCGGTCGGCCAAAATGGTGCGGATGTCATCAGGAATTCCCTGATGCCACGCCTCAGCCAGCTGCACCCAGCGTTCGGCCGCACCACGCGACATCCATTCGGTGGCGTCGGCGGTTGGCATCCATTGGGCGTTCGTTGTGGCAATGAGCCCGGCACGTTCGGCGATGTCGACCAGGCCGGCAATTTTGTCGAGCGGCACAGACATGGCTGCCGCCAGCCGCTTTGAGTCGGGGAGCGAGACTCCACCGCGAGCCAGATCGCGCACGGGGCTGGAGCGCAGCTGGTTGATGAGTTCGGTGACCTCGTTGGTGGTGGCGAACGCGTTCTCGGCGGCGATGCTATCGATGCTGTCGCGTTCCGAGGGTTCGACCGACGTGAGAGTGGATGGCGCTGGTGCGTCGAGCAATTCGCCGGTAGATGGCAAACCATCGAACGGCCAGCCGGCCAACTGGTCTGTGACGCCGTCTGGGGCGCTGTAGCGACCGCCGCGGTGGATGAGCAGCGCCAGACTCACGAGTCGATCGAGCCGCCGCTGAACGGCAACCTCGTCGTCACCGAAGGGCCCGACGGCAGAGGCGACTTCCTGCGCGGTGAGAGAAGCAGTGTCAGCGACCACAGCAAGAGTGGCGAGCGTGGGGCGGTCGAGATCTCGCAACACGCGTTCAACAGAAGTGGACTGTTGCAGAGCATCCGCCAAATCAAAGAAGTCGCTGACGGAGTTGCCGCGCACAATGCGTGAGCGCAACAACTCAAGAAGTTGATCGTCGTCTAGTGCCCGCAGTTGAGCGGCGAGCAAAAGAGCCGCATCGCTAATTGTGGCCATTCCTATATTCACGTTGGCGGCGGCGACCATTCAACACGACAAGGGTGATGATGAAAACGACGCCCAAAGGCAAAGCAAAGTAGGGCATAGTGATCACTGCGGGCCACACACCGTAATCGAATACGGTTTGGCCCACTGCGGTAGCAACGACTACGGCGACAAAGCTAAGCACAGCGAGTGCGATCGAGATGGCGACCAGGTAGGCGAGCACACGCTCGATGCGGAGGTCACGTTCAGTTGAGTGATTTGTCACGTTGACAAGGATACGCGCCCGTTTACGTTCTAAGCTTGAGTCACGAATACAAAGGAGCATGCCCATGCCTACCGGCAAGGTTAAGTTTTACGACGACGAGAAGGGTTTTGGCTTCATCATGAGTGATGAAGGCCAAGAGGTCTTCTTGCACGCCTCAGCGCTGCCAGCGGGCACGACTGGGATCAAAGCGGGTACACGCCTCGAGTTCGGCATCGCTGACGGCAAGAAGGGCGCTCAGGCACTCTCCGTGCGCGTCATGGATGCTCCTGCAAGCATGGCCAAGATTAACCGCAAGCCTGCCGATGACATGGCCGTGATCATTGAAGATCTCGTCAAGCTCATGGACGGCATTGGTTCTGGTCTCAAGCGCGGTCGTTACCCCGATAAAGCCCACGGCGCCAAGATCGCCTCCATGCTACGTAAAGTTGCGGACGAACTAGATGCCTAATAGCCAGTACGAAAAGCTTGCTCGAGGGGCACTCCTCGAGATCACCACTGATGCGTCGATTGGTGCGCTCGTCGGTGAGCAGATCGAAAGCGAAGGCACCGTTTCGGTTCTCTTCTCTTCGGCTCTGCCGGGCTATCCGGGCTGGAATTGGACCGTCAGCGTCGCACACGTTGAAGGCGAAGAACCCACGGTTCTCGAAGCAGAACTTATGCCGGCCGAGGGCGCACTGCTCTCGCCTGACTGGGTGCCGTGGTCGGAACGTCTCGCCGAGTACAAGGCCGCGCAGGCTGCATCTGAAGCTGCGGATGCCGAAAAGGCCGCTGCAGAAGAAGCCTCCGACGACGACGATCTCGACGACGATGACGATGAGGGCGACGACGAATTCGGCTCGTCCGTATTGCACGGAGGAGACCTCGACGGTGTCGATATCGACGCATCGGATGACGATGACGACGACGACGACGACGATGTCGATGATGATTTCGACACTGGCGCGTTTCGTGGCGGCGACCACGAGGGCGTAAGCATCGATGACCTCGACGACTCGGACGATGATGACGACGAGGACGAGGACGACGACGACGACGACGATTCAGACGACGCTGAACTCGATGACGACGATGATCTCGACGATTCAGATGACGATGATGACGATGATGACGATGATGACGACGATTCGGACGAAGAAGACTAGCGAGTGCGCTTTCCGCGCCGTACGTGCGTGTAGATCAGGCCGATAAGGCCAAGCACGAGCCCCGCAACGGCCGTCCAAAGCCACCACAGGTTTCCGGATGCGTTGAGCGGCTCGATAAAAAGCAGCAGCAGTGCGAGACCGATGATCCACAACACCATGCCCACGAGCATGGCTTTGCGGTCGTCGGTCTGCACCGGCTCAGGATCGGGCCGGCGTTCCGAGTCTTTCAGCCAGATACGCACGGTTTCAGATTAGTGGCTGTTGGTGATCACGTACTCGATCGATGACACCAATTTGCGGATGTCATCCGGCTCGATTGCAACGAAGGTGGCAACGCGCAGTTGGTTGCGGCCCAGTTTGCGGTACGGATCGGTGTCGACGATTCCGTTGGCACGGAGCGTCTTCGAGATCGCGGCGGCATCAATCGCGTCATCGAAGTCGATGGTGGCGATGACTTGCGAGCGGTGCTCCGGGTTGGTGACGAACGGGGTAGCGACATCGCTGGCGGCAGCCCAGTCGTAGAGCACCGACGAGGATTCGCGGGTGCGAGCATCCGCCCACGCAAGCCCACCGTTGCCATTGATCCAGTCGATCTGGTTCTCGAGCAGCAGCAGGGTGCTGAGTGCGGGAGTGTTGAGCGTTTGGTTGAGGCGCGAGTTGTCGATCGCGTTCTTGAGCGACAAGAACTCGGGGATGTAGCGGCCCGATGCTGCGATGCGCTCGACGCGCTCGATTGCTGCGGGGGAAAAGAGAGCGATCCACAGGCCGCCATCGGATGCAAAGTTCTTCTGCGGTGCAAAGTAGTAGACGTCAGCCTGGTTGGCGTCGAACTGCACGCCGCCTGCTGCGCTGGTGGCATCCACGACGGTGAGCACGTTCTCGTCATCGAAGCGACGCACCGGCGCCATTACACCGGTGGAGGTTTCGTTTTGCGGGTAAGCGAAGACGTCAGCGCCATCGATATCGTCGAGTTCAGCCAGCGACCCGCCGGGGGCGGTGACGACATGAGGCGATTCAAGATGAGGTGCTGCGGCTGCTTTAGCGAACTTGGAACCGAACTCTCCGAAGGAGAGGTGAGCGCTGCGACGTTCGATGAGGGCGAAGGCTGCGGCATCCCAGAATGCGGTGGAGCCTCCATTGCCGAGTACTACTTCGTAGCCCTCAGGAATCTGGAAAAGCTCTCCAAGGCCCGCACGTACACGGCCAACGAGGTCGCGAACCGGGGCTTGGCGGTGAGAAGTGCCGAGAATGTTTCGCGCGCCAGAAACGAGATGTTCGATCTGTTCGGCGCGCACTTTGGAAGGGCCAGCTCCGAATCGTCCGTCGGAGGGAAGGAGGTCAGTAGGGATCGTCAGGCTCGGCATGCGTCCAATTCTATTGGCCAGTTCGGGCTAGTCTGGTTTCATGACCGATCTCGTTGACACCACCGAGATGTACCTGCGCACGATTCTTGATCTCGAAGAAGAGAACATTGTCCCGTTGCGGGCCCGCATCTCTGAGCGGCTCGGCCACTCTGGCCCGACCGTTTCGCAAACCATCGGCCGCATGGAACGTGACGGCCTTGTCGTCGTCGAAGGCGACCGCCACCTCGAATTTACTGTGGAGGGTCGGCGCCGCGCCACGCATGTGATGCGCAAGCACCGCCTCGCTGAGCGACTCCTCGCCGATGTCATTGGTCTCGATTGGGCGCTCGTTCACGACGAAGCATGCCGGTGGGAGCACGTGATGAGCGAGCAAGTTGAGCGCAAGCTCATCGAGATCCTTGATCACCCCACTGAGTCGCCCTATGGCAACCCGATTCCTGGCTTGGAAGAGTTGGGTGGAGTTGCCGCGGCATCCTTCAGCGACGGGATGGTGAACATTGTTGACCTCGTCGCAGAAACAACGACCCCCGTGACCGGGCTCATCCGTCGACTGGGTGAACCCGTGCAATTCGAACCTGAACTGTTGCAGCAGCTGTTTAGCGCTGGCGTTATGCCTGGCAAGACTGCCACGTTCGCCGCTGCAGACTCGTATGTTGCGGTCACGGTGGAGGGTTTCGGCGAAGGTCTCGAGCTGCCCAACGAGGTCGCCGTGCATATCTTTGTGGAGAAGCCGAGGGCGTAGCGTTCTGATTCACTTTTCGAATCTGGCGTTCACCGAGGCGTAACCGTCTCGTCAATCAATTCGGCGCGCCCGCGTGCAAGGAGCCCGAAAAACTGGGTTAGCCTATAGCCCTTGGAGTTCACGAATGAACCGGAGAATCGTATGTTGAGTAGGTGCAGCATCCAAACCGTGGATGCGCGTGCCCACTTTTGCATACGACACAGCAGTACTGTGCGCAGCAGTTTTTGCGCGCTGAATCACTAGGCATCGTCTTTCGACGGTGCCTTTTTGTGTTTCTGCCTCCTTTTCGCTGAATTTCAGGGAAGTCGATTGCCTGCAAGCCGTGCAGGCTCTTTCGAGAGGATGACAATGCGCACTTTGGTACTGAACGCTGGCTATGAGCCGCTCGCGGTCGTGTCCTTCAAACGAGCCGTCGTGCTCGTGATGAATCAGAAAGCGACGGTTGTCGCTGCCGACCCGGATAATCCGGTATGGAGCGCGAGTGAATCGTGGGAGCGACCGTCGGTCATCATCCTGCGAAATTATGTGCGTATTCCATCGACGCGCAGGTTGCCGGTTTCTCGCCGTGGAGTGCTGCGACGTGACGGTCACCGTTGTGGCTATTGCGGGGCTTCAGCAAACACTATCGACCACATCATGCCTCGCTCGCGCGGTGGTGAAGATTCGTGGGAGAACCTGGTGGCGTGCTGCTTGCGGTGCAACAACAAGAAGAGTGATCGCACTCCCGCGGAGATGAATTGGCGACTGCTCATCAAGCCACGCCCGCCGCACACGAGCGCATGGCTTGTGCGGGGGATTGAAAGGGCACTCCCAGATTGGGAAGAATATTTGGCACCGGCCGCATAACTGTTATGCTGTTGTGATTATTCTTGTGTTCAAGGATTTCCCTAGTTTTCCTTGAATGCGCTCCACGTGAAGGTTTCCGATTGTCCCGTATCTCGACTGATGGCCCGGATGTTTCCGGCGTGCCCTCTGCGGAACCCTCGAGCGAGGCCCCTGTCTTTCTTTCGCGTCGTGAGGCGCGTGCCGCACGCGACGCTGCCCTTGCAGGCACGCCGGTAGTTGCTGCAGTTGCGCCGCATATTCCGGTGGCTCCGGCTGCCGTGGCTCTTGAGGAAGCGCCGGTTCTTTACACGGCTGCTTCCGCCGCGCCAATCAATCGTGCTGTTCCCATGGATGCCGAACCGCCTCGTACGGCGAAGGTTGCCAAGGTCAAGGCCAAGCGCGTCCGCAAGAGCCCACTTCGCGCAGTAGCGTCGATGGCTGTCATTGGTGGCCTTTTCGCTGTCGCCGGGTTGCCGGCCTATGGCCAAGGCGGTCTGATTTCAGAAGACGGCACGCTTGCGTCCGTCTCTGCCGTGGCAGATGTAGCGCAGGCAAACGTGCAGTCAGTTACCGTCAGCGCCGAGCTGGAATTGCCCGAGCTCACGCGCGATCAGTTTGAAGCGACGTCGCCCGAAGACTTGGTAGTGATTCAGCAGCAGGACGCGATTGCGTCTGCAAACGCGCTCTACGCTGCATCGGGCGCTCAAGCACTGGGTGACGACTACCCGTGGCCAACGGCGGGTTCCACTCTTTCGCCATTGAACTATTACTACCGCCAGTGCACTGACTTTGTGGCATGGCGTTTGAACCGCGATGTCGGCTCGTTCGCTGCACCCTTCCGTTGGGCGTGGGCTGACCTCACGCCAAACGGTGGCGATGCCTACCAGTGGGAGTCTGCATGGCAGGCCCACGGTTGGACCGTGAGTGCGACTCCCGTTGCCGGTTCTGTCGCGTGGTTCGGCTGGGACAACCACGTCGCCTACGTGAAGCAGGTCAATGCCGATGGCTCAGTTTTGCTTGAGGAATACAACTACGTGGCCCTCTCTTATGGCCAGCGCACGATCCCGGCCAGCGAGGTTGAGTCGTTCCTTTACCCGCCAGGCCAGTAGCTGTTTGGCTTGACTGTGTGCTGGTGAGGCTGAAACCAGCAAGAACGACTCCGTGGAGTAATCGATCATGACTGACGACGAACTCATGGCAACGTTCGAAAACAACACCATCGCGCCTGCTGCGTTTTCGCACGAACGTCACGTTCGCGTGGCGTGATTGCTGGCGCGTATGTATGGCGCTGTCGACGGCTTCGAACGTCTCGTGGTCGGCATCACGAGCATGGCCGGGCGGGCAAGCCGGATGCTTTTCATGTCACGCTCACTCGCGCCTGGTTCGGCCTCATTGTGCTGGTAGATGACGTGGACATCAAACGTTTCTACTCTCCTGAGCGCATCGCTGAGGGTCGCACGCACTGGCTAGCGCCCGACCTCCAGCCGCTGCAGTATCCGCTCCCAGCCGCGATCGATGGTGTGGCAGCGCCGGGTTCCTAGTGCCAGCGCCTCGTGCGGAGGGAACTCAGCGCGGGTCTCGGCTACACTCGAAACGCCAGCCTCTGTAGCTC
Source organism: Salinibacterium sp. SWN167 (assembly GCF_015864665.1). Lineage (GTDB taxonomy): Bacteria > Actinomycetota > Actinomycetes > Actinomycetales > Microbacteriaceae > Rhodoglobus. The sequence goes on from NZ_JADYWU010000001.1 coordinate 1,027,406, forward strand.
AACGGAAGAGCAACTCCGTCCTAAGGAGCAGGTTGGGGGTTCGAATCCCTCCAGGGGCACACTCGATCAGTGCCAACGCCGCTCGGGGATCAGGGCGCGAGGGTTGCCTGAGGTTGTCTACAGGCGACTAGCCGATCACGGATGCTCGGGTCTCAGCCCTTCTCGCAACCCACGTGGAGACGATGAAAGCGGCGGCAATAGCCACAAAACGAGAGTCCATCCCGTGACGGTTGCCAAAGATGTGACCAGTTCTTCGGGCTCACCGCTTGGAGAGCAGAAGAGGCCAGGCGGGAACACGCTGCGACGGAACCCCACGTTCGGACCAACTATCTCGAACCCGAGCGCCTCGATGCATGCGCGGATGGCATCGTCTGGATAGAGCGCGAACAGCACGTCGCGGACGGAAGGGTCTTTGGGGCGGTGCCCATCAGCGCAGTGTCACGTTCGCACGCACACCTCTAGTCGTACCAACGCCACCGTTGTAGCGTGGGGCTATGACAACAGGCGTGTCGGAGGAACCGTGGCACGCGCTCGATTCTGCTGAGGCGTTTGTTCGTCTGAAGACGAGCGCGCAGGGACTGAGCGCCGCCGAGGCCACCGAACGGCAAGCCGAGTATGGGCCGAATCGGTTGGAAGTGCGCAAGCCAACGCCCGCCATCGTGGTGGCATTGCGACAGTTTCGTTCGCCGCTAATCGCGATCCTGTTGGTGGCCGCGACGATTACGCTGCTGCAGCAAGATTGGGTCGACTCGACCGCCATTCTCATTGTGCTCGTGCTGAATGCCTCGATTGGTTTTTGGGAAGAGACCCGGGCCGAGCGAGAAATGCGAGCCCTCGCCTCGCTCGCTGTTCCCCGGGCACGCGCTCTGCGGGACGGCCACGTCATCCGTCTTCGAGCGGTGGAGCTGGTTCCGGGTGATGTTGTCACGCTGGAGAGCGGTGAGCAGGTAACCGCCGACGTCAGAATTGTTGATGCTCACGCGCTTCAAGTTGATGAATCGATGCTCACGGGCGAGTCGGAGCAGGTTCACAAAACTCCTGAAGCGGTTCCCGTGCATGCGGCGACGGCCGACCGCCGCGGGATGCTTTACAGCGGTACGTTCGTCACGTCTGGCCGTGCTCGTGGTGTGGTCGTCGCGACGGGACGCGACACGGAACTGGGGCGGATAAACGAACTGATCCAAACCCGCCCGGAGAGAACGCCACTCCAGCGGAGTATCAACAGTCTCGAACGCCGCATTGGAATTTTTGTGGCAGTCGTTGCCGTCGCGGTCATCGCCACTGGTCTGTTGCTCGGCGAAGAACTCGAATCAGTATTGCTGTCGGCGATCGCCATGGCGGTAGCAACCATCCCTGAGGCCTTACCCGTCGTGATGACGGTCGCGCTGGCACTCGGCGTGCGCCGGATGGCAACCCAGGGCGCGATCGTCCGCACGCTGCCGGCCGCCGAAACACTCGGCTCGACGACGGTGATTGCGAGTGACAAGACGGGCACGCTCACGCAAAACCGCCTCGCCGTCGAGCGGGTGTGGGTGCCAGACCGCGGCGTCATTGAGGTTGAGGGCATGCGTTACGAGCCGAGTGGGGTGCTGCACGACCTCATCATGGCGGGTGCCCTCGTGAACGAGGCACACTCGCGCGATGACGACGAAGGCGGTTTCATCGGTGATGCCGTTGATGTCGCGCTTGCAGTGCTCGCTCGCTCGCTTGGTGTCACGAGTGACGATGACGAGCCCGATCAGGTAGCACGGCTGCCGTACGAACCACAGAACCGTTATTCACAGTCGCTGCGTCGCAACGACCAGCGGGAGACGGACGCGGCACTCATGCTTTACGTCAAGGGCGCGCCGGAGCTCGTGCTCTCGATGTGTAGCGAGGAGGCCGGGGGAGGCCTCCTCGATGCGACCGCACGCCAGGGGGTGTACGACGCCCAGGCTCAACTGGCCAGCGATGGTTACCGCGTGTTGGCAATCGCCTGTCGAAGTGTGCCGCACAACGAGCTCACGGGTCCGGAACTTCCGCACCCCAGCAAGCTGCAACTGCTCGGCCTTGTTGCTCTCACCGACCCTCCGCGAGCGGAGGCGCTCGAGTCGATCGCCCTCTGTGTTGGGGCGGGGATCCGCGTCATCATGGTGACGGGTGACCACCCGTTGACGGCAACTACGATCGCACGACGACTCGGAATCGCCGACTGTGACGATGTAATCACGGGGGCTCAACTCGACGACTTAGACGATGCTGCGCTAGCTGACCGGGTGGCTCACGCTGGCGTTATCGCGCGTGTTTCACCGTCAGACAAGCTTCGCGTTGTTCAGGCGTTACAAGCCATTGGGGAAACGGTTGCAGTAACGGGGGACGGCGTGAACGACGCACCCGCGCTGAAAGCGGCCGCTATCGGTGTCGCGATGGGCAAGGCGGGCACTGACGTTGCGCGAGAAGCTGCGGATGTCGTGCTCACTGATGACCGTTTTGCCACCGTTGTCGAGGCGGTTCGACAGGGCCGCATCGTGTTCTCGGCCATCCGCAAATCAACGTTCTTTCTGCTGTCGACTGGCTTCGGAATCATGCTGGCCGTCGCTATCAGCTTCTTTTTCGATCAGCCACTGCTGCTTATCCCGGTGCAGGTGCTGTGGATCAACGTTGTCACGAGTGGTCTGCAAGATGTTGCGCTCGCGTTTGAACCCGCCGAGGGGGACGAGCTACGGCGGAGGCCGCGGGCAGCGCGCGAGGGGATCCTGTCGCGGGAGTTGTGGATGCGCACCGTGATGTCGTCGAGCTGGATGGCGACCGTGCTGATCATCACGTTCCAACTGGCGCTCGCCGCAGGCTATGAACTGGATCGCGTGCGCACGATCACGATGACGGTCTTTGTTCTGATGAGCTTCTTCCAAGCAGGTAGTGCGCGTACCGAGCGGCGTTCGCTCTTCACCATCAGTCCGTTCAGCAACCCGTTCCTTGTTGCGACCGCCCTCGGCTCGCTTGGGCTGCAGTGGCTTGTGATGACGTGGCCGGTGAGCGCCGGCGTGCTGCAACTCGTGCCGCTCACGGTCGGGGAGTGGATGGGGTGTGCAGCCGCCGCGTCGACCGTGCTGATCTTCATCGAGGTCGAAAAGTTTGTGCGCCGAACGTTGGTGCGGCGGTCGAGGGTGTGAGTTCTACACAAAGGCGTAGCGAGAGAACGGATGCTGTTCTCTCGCTACGCCTGAAGCATTCTTAGTGCTATTCGTACCGCAGCGACTCCACCGGGTCGGCCTTGGCGGCGCGAGCGGCGGGCAGGGTGCCTGCCAAGAACGCGATAGCCATGACGACGAGGATGATGACGGTGATCGAGAGCGGGTCGAAGGCGATCAAGGTCAGTCCGGGGAGGTCCGCGAGCACCGCACCGGAGAGGACCGAGCTGATGGCGGTTCCGGCGAGCATCCCGATTCCGGCGCCGATGGCGCTACCGAGGAACCCGATGAAGACGGCTTCGAGGCTGAAGAGTCCGAAGATCTTTCCGCTGCCCATACCCATCGCCTTCATGAGACCGATTTCGCGGGTGCGCTCCTGCACCGACATGAACAGGGTGTTCACGATTCCGAAGCTGGCGGCGAGCAGAGCGATGATCGCGAAGGCGTTCAAGACGAGAACGATGGCGTCAATGACCGTCTTCACCGTGCCGAGTTGGTCGGCAACTGTCGTACCGGTGTAACCGGCATCCGCAAGGTTGTCCTTCAACGCGGTCACGTCAGCATCGGTGGCGGCGGGATCGAAGCGGATGCTCGCCTCGGCGTAGCGCTCCAGCTGGTCATCCGGTAGGCCGATGTTTTGGGTGTCGTAGAGGCTGTCGGTGAGGGCAGCGTTCACGACGAGACCGCCAGCGCCCGGAGCGGCGACGCTTTCTTCAGCGACGCCCACGATGGTGGCATCCACCAGGTGCTGGGTGCGCTCGGCATCGGTGATGGCGATCGTGAGGGTTTCGCCGACGGCCGCATCAGCATCCGCGAACCCCAAAGGCTCGACGAAGGAGATAGGGAGGTCGAGCTCGAACGCGTCGGAGGCAGCATCCGGTTCTGCACCGGCAGCAAGCTGCACGCTCTGGCCGGTAACGAGTCCACCGACGGAGGTGACGTACTGGGTGCCGTCGCCGTACTGGATCCAGTCGGGCGTGATCGACTTGGTCGCTTCGACGCTCAGTACGCCGTCGACTTCGGCGATCGTGTCGAGGTCGTCGGGGGTAAGCGCAACAACGGTTCCTCCCTCGTTAGGGCCGAATCCGCCGCTGGAGACCGCATCAGGGTCATATTCGGTGGGGCCTGAGGAAGCGCCGAAGCCGCTGTCGGCATCCGGCGTCACGGAGACAGTCATGACATCTTCGGCGCCGATCGAGGTCACGGTGTCATCGATGTATTGGTTGATGCCGGTGCCCAAACCGTTGGTGATGGTGAGCGTGAACGCTCCCACGAAGATCGCCAAGATGGTCAGGATCGTGCGGGTTTTAGCGCGGAAGGTATTTGCTACCGCCGTGGTGAAGAGGTCGAGAGTTTTCATGCGGCCACCTCCGTGGTGTCGGTGACGAGCAGGCCATCGCGAATGTAGAGGCGGCGGTCACAGCGAGCAGCCAAGTCTTCATCGTGGGTGACGACGATGAGAGTGATGCCGTGTTCGCGGTTCAAGTTGAAGAGGATATCTTCGACAACAGCGCCCGTGGCGGTGTCGAGGTTTCCCGTGGGCTCATCAGCGAAGATGATGCGCGGGTTGTTGACGAGAGCGCGCGCAATGACTGAGCGCTGCTTTTGCCCACCCGACAGGTTCACTGCCTTGTTGCCGGCTTTGTCGGCCATTTCCAATTGTTCAAGGGCGGCGAGGGCGCGCTGCTTGCGTTCGCTGCGCTTCACGCCAGAAATCTTCATCGGCAGCATCACATTCTCGAGCACCGAGGAGTTGGCGGTGAGGAAGAACTGCTGGAACACGAACCCGAACGTCTTATTGCGTGCCTGGTTGAGGCTCTTGCCGTGGAGGGTGCTCGTCTCGACGCCTTCAAGCTCAATGCTTCCGGATGTCGGAGCATCGAGCAGCGCGAGGACGTGCATGAGGGTCGACTTGCCAGAACCACTCTTGCCGATGATGGCAATGCTTTCGCCTTCGTTGATATCGAAGGAGACGCCCTTGAGGGCATCGAAACGGTTGGGGCCGCGGCCGTAGGACTTGTGGACATCCTTGACTCGGATGATGGGCGTTTTCATAACCACAAGCATCCTCGTCCGCGCTCTCCAGCGAATCAGCCTGCGGTAGACACCTGACTACCCCAATCGCAGTACGCGTGACTGCTGCGCGAGGAGGATGTTGCTGTCGGGCAGAACCGCGACAATAGGGGGATGACTTCCGTAACCGAACCACGCCCTGCGTCCACGCAGGCTCGGCCGCGCCTCCCGGCGTGGGTCATCAACAGCATTCTCGCGGTCCTCATCATCGCGGCGGCGTTCATGCCGTTCTCCGAAACAGGGTTTCGCTCGACGAACCTGTTCACGCTTGTCGTTACCCTGCTGCCTGCAGCGATCTTGCCCTTTCGCCACCGGTGGCCGATACCCGTGCTCGCCGGGTTCATCGTTTTCTACGGAGTCGGCGCGCTCGCCGGCACTCTCGCTCCAGGCCTCGTGCTCGCCATCGCAGTTGCCATGTTCGCTCTTGCAAACCAGACCACCAGACGCACCACCGTGATCGCCGGCGTCGCTGCGATGCTTGCCATGGGTTTTCTCAGTCTCTTGGCTGCACTGGGCGATGTCTTCGATCCGCGGGTCGTGCAGTTTCTCTTCACCATTGCTTTCGCGGCCGCGGCGGGCGACGGCGCTCGATCTCGGCGTGAGTTCATCGCCTCCATTACGGATCGTGCGGTGCGCGCCGAAGAGACCAAAGAGGCCGAAGCCAAGCGTCGCGTCACAGAAGAACGGCTCCGCATCGCCCGGGACCTTCACGATGTGGTCGCCCATCAGATTGCGGTGATCAGCTTGAATGCCGGAGTCGCGTCAGCATCCCTTGAGTCTCGCCCGGAGAAAGCGAAGGAGTCGCTCGGCACTATTCGCAGTGCCGCCCGTGTCGTGCTCGGCGAGATCGGCAATCTGCTCGACATGCTTCGTTCCGATTCGGATGACCCTAGCGACGCGTCGCTCCCACAGCCGGGTCTCGACGGGCTCGACGAGCTCGTCGAAACGTTCGAGGCCAGCGGACTCGACGTGCACGTGCGAATCGAAGGCGAGCCAACCGCCGTCTCGGGCGCTACGGCACTCGTCGCGTACCGTGTCATTCAAGAAGCTCTCACCAATGCTCACAAGTATGGAGCGGAAGGTCGTGCACACGTGCTGGTCGAAGTGGGTGATGCCGACGTGCGCGTTGTCGTCACGAATCCGAGTCGGGTCGCCGATCTCAGCGAGAGTGACGTGGCCGCAGCGACGGTCGGCGGTGCCGTTCGGGGCGGTGTCACTACCGGAACTGGTCTCGGACTTGTCGGTCTTCGCGAACGGGTCGCTTCGGTGCGCGGAACCGTGGAAACCGGATTTGTTGGTGGCAGCTATCGTGTCGCTGCAGTGTTGCCCATAGTCCAAGGGGAGTCCCGATGACCACCGTTCTTGTGGTTGATGACCAAGTGCTTATTCGCCAAGCGGTCTCCGATATTCTCGGTGGCGCGGAGGATGTCACTGTGATTGGCGATGCAGTGAACGGTCGGTCTGCGATCGAACAGTCGCTCGCGCTGAACCCCGACGTGGTCGTCATGGATATTCGGATGCCCGAACTTGATGGCATCGCGGCCACAGCGGCGATCTGTTCCCATCCGGCTCTGGCCTCGACGAAAGTGCTCATTCTCACGACGTTCGAAGAGGACGAGAACCTCGTTGCCGCGCTTCGCGCGGGAGCAAGCGGATTCATTGGTAAGGGCTCGGAGCCCGAGGAGATCATTCGTGCCGTGCGGGCAATTCACGACGGGGAGTCCTTGCTCTCTCCGGCGGCGACTCGCAGCCTTATCCAGAAATATGTGTTGCCGCCCACAGCGGTGGCGGGGGCAGCGGTGACTATCCCTCCCGAGCTGTTGCAGCTGACTGAACGCGAGCGTGAAGTGCTTCTTCTTGTCGCTCGTGGTCACTCGAACCAAGAAATTGCCGGCGAGCTCTTTATCTCCCCTCACACTGCCAAGACCCATGTAAATCGCATCATGACCAAGCTCAATGCCCACGATCGTGCGCAGCTAGTGATTCTGGCGTACGAGAGCGGCCTGCTCGCCCCGGGCGCCCGCTAGCGGATCTGTGGCGCGACTAGCGAGGAGTTCGGAGGTGGGCGCTTAGCCCAGCTTCTTGAGCGCGGCCTGACGCTTCTGTTCAGCAGCGCGTTCGAGGCGTTCGACGCGCAGCAAGTCGACCAGCAATAGGGCGATGGGAACGACCGAGGCGACCCCCAACCATTCCTGAGTGCCACCGCTGGTGACGTAAATCACGTTGAAAACAACAGCCCAGACCAGGCCGCCGATGAGCCACACGAGTCGCCACCACGGGGTGGTCAGTTGACGGATGCGCGCACGTACGAGGGACGTCTTTGCCGGAGCCGACTTGTCGGGTGCTGAAGCGGGGGAGGTGTCGTCCATGTGCCAACTCTATGTTCTCCGGATGCACGAGCTGCCGAATGACACTTCGCCCGACGGTTTGATTGCGAACGATCTCACAGAGCATCCGCAATTGCACGCGGGGAAACAGTCCGGGCCAGAATTTGAGGCATTCCCCGGCTTGTGGAAACTTAGCCGTAACACTCACAGGCCACGTTTAACGTCTACGAAACATAACTGAGGGGCTACCGAAACGCTGAGACGGGATGCTTTGTCGTGCGGGTCAGTGGGAGTGGAATAACCCGACACTCACTGACAATCCGCAAAAGCATCCGTGTGCACAGGGCGCACAAAGCGAAAGAGGTTGAGATGGATACAGTCGTATGGGTACTCATTAGCACTGCATTAGTGCTGCTCATGACCCCCGGTTTGGCATTCTTTTACGGTGGACTCGTAAAAGAGAAGTCAGTAGTCAGCATGATGATGATGAGCTTCGGATCGCTCGGCCTTGTTGCCGTTCTCTGGATCCTCATCGGCGCAAACATGAGCTCGATCGATGGTTCGATCTGGTCATTCGCGGGTAACCCGTTCAGCAACTTCGGTCAAGAAGGCGTCGCCGGCTCTGACCTCCTCGTTGTGGCATTCGGTGGAACCTTCGCCATCATCACCACCGCACTTATCTCTGGTGCCATCGCAGACCGTGCTCGCTTCGGACCCTGGATGATCTACACCGGTGTGTGGGCAACGCTCGTTTACTTCCCTGTCGCTGCATGGGTATGGGGCGGTGGCTGGATCCAGAACCTCGGAGATAGCCTCGGTGGCCTTCCTGCCGTTATCGACTACGCCGGTGGTACCGCCGTTCACATCAACGCTGGTGCAGCCGCTCTCGGACTCGCCCTGGTACTCGGCAAGCGTGTTGGCTTCAACAAGAACATCACGCAGCCTCACAACGTTCCTCTCGTCCTTATCGGTGCAGCACTGCTCTGGTTCGGTTGGTTCGGATTCAACGCCGGTGCGTCTAGCGACCCCGACGAGGCCGGCCTGATCGTGTTCAACACGCTCGCCGCTCCTGCCGCAGCAATCCTCGGTTGGATCGTTGTTGAGAAGCTCCGTACGGGTAAGGCCACCGCAGTCGGCGCCGTTTCAGGTGTTGTTGCTGGTCTCGTTGCCATCACCCCCGCTTGTGCAAACCTGACGCCCGGTTGGGCTTTGGTTCTCGGTGTTGTCGCCGGTGCCGTCTGTGCTCTCGCAATTGAGCTCAAGTACAACCTCGGCTTCGATGACTCGCTCGACGTAGTGGGACTCCACCTCGTCGCCGGCATCATCGGAACCATCTATCTTGGCTTCTTCGCCACCGACACCGGACTCTTCACTGGTGGAGATGCGGGACAGCTCGCCGTTCAGACGATCAGCGTGCTCGCCGTAGCAATCTTCTCCTTCGTAATGTCCTGGTTGATCGGAACCGCGATTCAGAAGACCATCGGATTCCGCGTTACTTCGGAAGAAGAAATTGCTGGTATCGACCTCGCCGTCCACGGCGAGTCGGGTTATGCACTGTCGACGCAGGAAACTGTATCGGCTAAGTAGAGCCCACAACCTCGGGAGGGGCACAGTTGTTATCGCAACTGTGTCCCTCTTTTGGCGTTAACAAACGATGTGGTGCTAACGAACAATCTGGCGCTAACGAACGAACCCCGCGCCCTCTGGTGTGTGCCAGGGGAAGCGGGGTTTCGTCGTGCGCGCACGTGCGCGTACACGGAGGTAGGCGTGCGCGTCGTCGAGGCTCGTTATTAGGGCTGCAACCGCATCCGCTCCCAGTTGCCAGAGGCGGCGCGCGTGAAGCGCACGCGGTCGTGGAGGCGTGAACTGCGACCCTGCCAGAACTCGATCGTGGTGGCGTGCACCATGAAACCGCCCCAGTCATCAGGGCGGGGCACATCGCGGCCCTCGAACTCGGCTTCAAGTTCGATCACACGTTCTTCGAGCAGTGCACGGGATGCGATGGGTTGCGATTGTTCGCTGGCGTGCGCCGCGATCTGGCTGCCTCGCGGTCGTGTGGCGAAGTAGGCGTCTGAAAGGGCTGTGGCGATGGGCCGAGCTATTCCTTGCACGAGCACTTGCCGGTGGATCGAATACCAGGGGAAAACAAGCGCTGCTGCCGGGTTCGCGAGCAGTGCGCGGCCCTTGATGGAGCTGTAGTTCGTAAAGAACTCGAATCCCGTGTCGTCGATGGCGCGCAGCAGCACGGTGCGGCTGCTGGGGGAGCCGTCGGCATCCACGGTCGATAGCACCATGGCGTTGGGCTCGTAGACGTTCGCGTCGCTGGCGTTTGCTAGCCAGAGCCGGAATTGTTCTATGGGGTCGGCGAGCACATCCGAATCATTGAGCGGCAGCTGGCCGTAGTCGGTGTGGGTGCTCAATGGGTCGGACACAGTGATCCTTTCGACAGCGTGCGTGAGGCGCGCTGCTTAGTCTTCGTCTTCGATGAGAGCCTTGTTGCGGTCGGGAATGCCGTCGTCGTTCATGTCGCGTCTGCGGGCGAGACGGGAGTCCCAGCGGAGGCTGATCGCGGCGAATATCGCGGCCAGGCCTGTTCCGATAAGGATCGCAAGCTTTGCTCCGGTGGTGTGCTCGCTGTCGGGGAACGAGAGCTCTGCGATGAGCAGAGAGACTGTGAAGCCGATTCCCGTGAGGAATCCGATGGGTAAGAGGTCTCGCAACCCGATCGAGTCGGCGAGACGGAACTTTGTCACCTTGGTGATGAGAGCGGTGGTGCCGAGCACACCAATAATCTTTCCGACCACCAGTCCAACGATGATGGCAGCAACAACGGGCTGCACAATCACCTCGCTGGCGGTTTCGCCATCTCCACCGAGGGAGACTCCAGCGGCAAAGAAGGCGAAGATCGGCAACGCGATGCCGGATGAGGTGGGGCGCACCGCATCGTCGAACGCGTGCGTTCGGGTGTCTTTCTCTCCGTGCACGAGCTTGGCGGGAACGGTGAAGCCGAGAACAACGCCGGCGATAGTCGCGTGAACTCCGGAGTCGTGCATGAACGCCCACGCCACAAGCGCCAAGGGGAGCAGCAGCCACCAGCGAGGTTTGCGCGATCGAACGACAACAGCAAAGAGCACAATCGCGATGAGTGAGAACAGCAGCGAAAGCAGGTCGATGCTTTCGGTGTAGAAGAGGGCAATGATGATGATCGCGAGCAGATCATCCACGACAGCCATCGTGAGCAGGAAGGTGCGTAGCGCGCGCGGGAGGCCGCGGCCGAAGATGGCGAGCACGGCGAGAGCGAACGCGATGTCGGTGGCGGTGGGGATTGCCCAGCCGCCGAGTGCGGTGGAGTCACCCGAGACAAGGATGATCAGCGTGAAGAGAAGCGCGGGAAAGAGCATTCCGCCGATCGCAGCGAAGACCGGAACAGCGGCTTCGCGAGGTTTGCGCAGGCTGCCAGCTACAAGCTCTTGCTTAAGTTCGACGCCAACCACGAAGAAGAAGATCGCGAGCAGGCCGTCAGCAGCCCAGGTGGCGAGGGTGAGGTTAAGGTGCAGCGACTCGGGGCCGACCGTGGTTTCGGCAAGGGCTGCGTAGCCTTCACGCCACGGCGAGTTCGCCCAGATGAGCGCGATCGCAGCGGCAACCATCAGCAGGATTCCACTGGTGGTTTCCATGGTGACCCACCGGCGTACTCGCTTGCGGGGGCTCAGTTTCTTGACGGATGTGGTCACAAAATTCCAGACGTTGAGGTTCGTCAGCGGGGTCGCCGACACAATCGCCGACCAGACTTCCCGGCACTCCGCTCGCAATTCTACCGGGTGTGCGCCTGAGGGAGTGCACGGAAAGGCCGCGGGCCTGACCATGCGCTCCACTGACCATGGGAGTTGTCTCAGAATCACGCCTCAGGCTTGCTGACGGCCACTCACTAAGGAAGCGTGGGGGTTTCATCTCGCTGAACCTGGAAGGACGAACATATGCTCACCCTCACCGAAACAGCCACCACGGTCGTCAAGACGATCGTCGAGCAGGACCCCAATACGGAAGCCTCGGGCCTCCGCATTAATGGGGAACCTGGTGCCCCTAACCTCACCGTTGCCGTCGTTGCGGCACCCGAGGCTGGCGACTCTGTCGTCGAAGCTGACGGCGCCCGCGTTTTTCTTGAAGAGAACGCCTCGGTCGCATTGAGCGACAAGACGCTCGATGCCAGCGTGGGCGAGAACGGCGCAGTGAACTTCGCCATTGTCGACAACGCTTGATTAGCCACTACTTCTGTAGCTAAACCAGATTGTAGCTAGACCAGAACTCGTCGGCGCGCGGTCGATTGAATTCTGTACCTAGTAGCGGGCGAGAGCGTCAGCATCGCGAGCATGAGTAACCGACCGGCGAATAGCATCCAATGCTTCAACCGGATCAGTCTCAGCTTCAGCGATCATTAGCTGGCGCTCCGCCTCTGCTAGTCGAGTGCGGGCGCGCGCACTTGCGCCACTGCGTCCCACAAGCTCGTGCACGACGGAGATCTGACTCCGCGCTGCCACCAGGGTCCCTTGGTAGGCCGCGCGTGCGTGTTCAAACCGCTGTTGCTGGTTACGCGCCGTCGCAAGAGCCGTATCTAACTCAGCAGCAGCATCCCCGAGCAGGGCCAACTGCTCAAACGGATCATGAAGAACTCCGGATGCCGGCGCCGTCTGCTCGAGCGCCCTTTCGTTGGCGGCGATTGCAGTCACAATGCGCGCTCCACTCTCGGGATCGGGAGCAGTCTCTCGTGCCACCCGCGCTTCGAGCAGGTCGCTCGCGCTGTCCGAGCGCATCCGAGTCACCGCAGCGTCGGCTTGGGGTAGTTCGTTGAGGGCGCTCTCGGCAGCAGACACGGCGCGATCAGCGCGATGCAGAGCAGTGGCTGCGGTGTGGAGGGTGTCGGTGACCGCGTTGACTCCGGTGGGGCTGATGCCGGGAGCTGCGGCATCCAGTGCTGTCTCGCTCTCATCGAGGGTGGTGCTCGCTGTATCGAGGTGGTGACGTGCAGCTTTCACCGCTGACTCAACGTAGGTGGTTGCGAGCTCCGCGACTGTGTCCTGCGCCGTGGTCTGCCGCAACCGCACAGCCGTCAATCGGGCTCGCAATTGCTGTTCTGTCTCCGCTGCGCCTACCTCGCCCCGACGCCGCTCAGTGAAGGCGGTATCGAAGCGATCGAGCTTCGCGAGTGCCTGTTCGCACAGGGCTGTCATCTGCAAGGTGATGCGGCGGCGCACATGGTCGGCCGTCGCGGAGACGTCGTCACGCTGCTGGCCGAGTCGAAAGGCTTCCGTGAGCTGGCCGCGCGCTTCGGCAAGAGCACTCGCAAAGTCGCGGGAGGTTGCGGCGCCGAACTGGGCCACCGCAAAACCGAGTTCGTAGTCGGCCTCGCGCACCCGATCATCCAGCGTCACCAACAGGCTGGCCGCGCGAGATTCCAAGGCCGACTGCGACGACGTTCCCCGGATGCCGCGGTCGCCTCCGCGACGAAACAAGACGATGAAAGCGATAACCCCGATCGCCAGCACGAGCACGACGACAGTGGCGACGGCGATCGTGGTGCCGCGCACGAGTTCGGCGGTGTCGGTGGCGACGAGGAGGGGCAGGGCATGAGGCACCATGCACCGTATTCTAGGGCGGTTTGTCGCGAGAACTGGGGGTGGGGCTACCGGGTGAGTCTGGCGAAACTCGTGGTTGTTGCACGCTTTCTGGAGGTAACTCGCTTAAGGTGGCGGTGTGTGGCGTGCAGATAGAGTTTCCGATGATTTCACGGTCGACCCAGATTCGGGCGACCATGACGTTGACGACGGCGAAAACGAGCACGCTCACGCCCACGTTCAAGTAACAGCGCCTCACACGCTGAGTTTTGGTGAGCCGAACATTATGGCCGGAAACGTTGCAGAGCCCACGTGGACGCTGTGGCGTTCACAATTGTCAGAACTGGGTGGGCGTTCGCCGCTCATCCACTTCGTTGATTCGCCTCGCACGCGAGTCGATCTTTCGACGACGCATCCCGGTGGTCTTGCCCAGTTCATCACCGGTAAGCGCACTCTGTTGTCGAGCCTCATCCGCGATGATGTCGCCCTGCGCTCGGCGAAGACAGCCGCTGGGGCTGTTGCCGCCAAGGGCCTCGAGCTGGCAACTGCCCGCGGCATTGACTCGGTGCACCTGGGAATCGGTATCGCTCGCTGGACCCACGATGACGTCGAATTCTGCGGCCCCGTCTTGCTGCGCCCGCTCGCGATTCGCCGTCATGGCCGCGACTTCGAGCTCAAGCTTCGGGGCAGCGCCTTCTTGAACCCTGCGCTTGCTCGCGCTCTTGACGAACAGTTCCATTTGCGGCTCGATGCTGAATCGTTTGTCGCGCTCGCCGATGCCGACGGCACCTTCAAGCCGAACCCGGTTATTGACCGGTTGCGTGGTCTTACCTCGCACCTCGACGCTTTCTCGGTCAGCCCACGCCTCGTGGTGTCGTCCTTTGCGGACGTCGCGCACGGTTTGGCCGATGACGCTGTAGATCTCAAGCACCCCATCCTTGACGCGCTCGCCGGCAACACCGCTGCCGCGTGGACCATCAAGGAAGGTTATGCGCCGGTTCCCGCTCTCTCCGCTGATGAGCGCTCGCCGCAGACCGACAACCTACTGCTGGATGCGGATGCCGAACAAGAGAATGTGATTGCCCAAATCGAGGCAGGCAACTCTCTCGTCGTTCGCACCCTGCCCGGCACCGGTGGCACCCAAACCATCGTGAACGCCGTGGGTGCCCTTGTTGCTCAGAACAAGCGTGTTCTCGTTGTCAGCCCGCGTCGTGCATCGCTGCAATCGATCGCTGACCGCTTCGCCGACATCGGCCTGCCGGGTCTCGCGGTCGCACCGCGCACGCTTCGCCGCGACATCATCCGTTCCATTTCTCGCAGCGAGAAGGCCAGCCGTCCACAGATCGAAGACGTGGATGACGCCCTGCTGCGTTTGCGCAAGATTATGCTCGACTACCGCGAGTCGATGTCGGTGTCCGACGGTGTGCTCGGTGTCTCGGTGCTCGATTGCGTTTCGGAACTAAGCCGCTTGGCGCTGCTGCCGACACCGCCATCCACGACCGCGCGCTTGTCGCGCGAAGCAGTGGAAAAGCTTGCCAAGGATCGCAGCGCTGCCACTGGCGTGATCATCGCGGCCGCCAAGCTCGGCGAGTTCAAATATGGCCCCGGAGATTCGCCCTGGTATGGCGCTCAGTTCGCCAATGGTGCGGAAGCTCTCAAGGCTCACGGCATCGCTCAGCGGGCGAACGAGCAGTTGTCGTCGCTGCTGGATGTTGCCAACCGTCTTGTCTCGAACACGCGCATGCGTCCGTTCCAGAGCATCGATGAACTCGGCGTCTACTTGCGCCTGCTCGTTGATCTTCGAGAAACGCTCGACCGTTTCGTGCCGACCGTGTTCGACCGTGCAATTACCGAGTTGATTGCCGCTACTGCTCCGCGTCGCGATTTCCCCGATATGACGAGCACGAACCGCCGCCGTCTCAAGAAACTCGCGCTCGAATACGTGCGCCCCGGTGTTCGCGTAACCGACATGCATGGTGCCCTCAAGCGCATCCAAAAGCAGCGGGTGCTGTGGCACCGTTTCGTGGCCGAAGGTGCGAGTCCTGCCGTTCCCGTGGGTATTGGTGAAGTGCAGCGGTCGTATCAGCAGGTCTCAGATGACCTCGCTGCTCTCGACATCCCGCTCGGCATCGCTGACTCGCACATGAACCTCTCGAGCCTCCCGATCCCGTTCTTGATTGAGAAGGTTGAGTCGCTCGCGGCTGAATCTGATGTGCTCAACAACCTGCAGGAACGCACCGCCCTCATGGGCAGCTTGCGCGACCTGAAGTTGAACCCGCTGATCGAAGACCTGGCTCAGCGTCATGTTCCCGAAGATCAAGTGGCGGCTGAACTCGAACTGTCGTGGTGGAAGTCGGCCCTCGATTCCATGCTCGAAGTCGACCGTGCGCTGCTGAACGCCAATACGAGCGTTGTCGATCGGCTCGAGGCAGACTTCCGCCTCGTCGATGAAGCGCACGCATCCGCCAATGCCAAGCAGCTCTCGTGGCAGATCGCCGAAAACTGGAAAATCGGTCTCGTTGACTGGCCAGATGAGGCGAGTGCGCTCAAGCGTGCCCTCGCCAAAGAGCGGCTCACGTCATTCGACGTGCAGACCTCGGCCCCGCACTTGTCGCGCACGATCGCGCCCGTCTGGCTTGCCTCTCCCTACGAAATTGACTCTGTTGTCGACACCATGCCGTTCGACACTGTCGTGCTGGTTGACGCCGGTGCTGTCACGGTGGCCGAAGCGGCGGGAGCAATCCGCCGCTCGAAGCAAGTCGTTGTCATTGGCGACCCTGTTATCCAGTCGCCGACACCGTTCGAAACGGCGGTGCGCGATGTGACCGGCGATGCTGCCCCACTCGTTGACGATGACACGCGCGAAGCACTCGTTGATGACTCCGCTTTCGCGAAGCTCAGCGGCTTGTTGCCGACCCTCACGCTCACGCGCAGCTACCGTCCCGGTGGTGAAGAGCTTGCCGAGCTCGTTAATCGTCGTTTCTACGACGGTCAGATTGAGTCGCTGCCCTGGGCTGGAAGTTTCCTCGGTCACGGCAGCCTCGCTGTCAGTTACGTCGCTGACGGAATCGGAATGCCCGACCCTGACTCTGGTGCTGTCGAAAGCCCTGATGCCGAAGTCTCTCGCGTTGTCGAACTCGTGCTCGACCACGCCACCAAGCGTCCGCAAGAGTCGCTCATGGTCATCACGGCAAGCCCCGTGCATTCCGTTCGCGTCATGCAGGCGGTGTTGGATGCCGTCAGCCGTCGTCGTCCGGAACTACTCGATGTCATCATCGGCGATCGTGCCGAACCGTTTACGGTCACCACGATTGATCAAGCTGTGGCCCAAAGCCGCGACCGCGTTATTTTCTCCATCGGATATGGCCGCACACCGCACGGTCGCGTGCTCTCCGATTTCGGATCACTGGGTGAGCCCGGGGGAGAGCGCCTGCTTGCTGTCGCGATGACGCGAGCACGTCGTTCGCTCGAAATCGTCACATCGTTCCGCTCAGAAGACCTCGACGACGGGCGCATGAAGCACGGCGCTGTTGCGCTGGCTGAAGTGCTCGACGAAGTGGATGCCCGCTTCGCCGAAGTTCCTGTGCCCGATGACAGCGACCCCATGCTCGTTGATCTCGCTCGCCGCCTCGAAGCCCGCGGACTGCGCGTCTCGCTCGGGCACCGCGGCAAGCTTGGCCTTGTTGCCTCGCGCGGTGGTCGCTGTGGCACGATCGAGACCGACGCTATGGTTCACGAATCAAGCCTGCGCGAGTCGCTTCGATTGCGCCCTGAACTGCTGCGTCGCCTCGGCTGGCACTACCTGCGGGTACACGCTTTCGAACTCTTCAGTGACCCCGATCAGGTTGCCGACAAGGTCGCCAGGATGCTCGGAGCAGAGCCTGCTCCCACGACCGAGCCCATCACGATCATCCCCGCCACCCGTCCGCAGCAGTAATGGCAGACGGCATCCGCCCCGAGCATTCGGGCGCACGGGCGAGCGATGGAGCGTCCGAGGGCGAGCTGTGCAGCGCGGCGGGAACAGAGCATGCCGGTGAGTCGAGCGTGAAGCCCACGAAGCGTCGCCGCGTGACGACGGCTCCGCCGGCGGGGTCAGATCCGCATCCGCCTGCAGAACCGGAGCGGCATCAGGTTAACGAAAATGACGAGCGGCTCAAGGGCGACAAACCTCCGCATTGGGGGTAAGTGCCTTGGCCGCTCGCCGGTAGTTCGTGAGCTACGGAGGGTAGCTGCGAGCTGCGAGCTGCGAGCTGCGAAGTGCTAGCTGCTTTGCTTGGCGAGCAGGTCGCGAATCTGCAGAAGCAGTTCTGCTTCGGTGGGGCCAGCCTCAGGCTCCACGACGGCCGGCTTGCGTGCAGCGGCAAGCTTGTTGGCGTAGTTCATCGGTGCAACGATGGCGAAGTACACGACGGCTGCGACGAGCACGAACTGGATGATCGCCGCGATGACCGCGCCGAAGTAGATCGTTGCCCCGCTGGTGCCAATTGCGACCGGGAGCGCTGTCGCCAGCGACTCTGCATTAAACAAGGCACCGATGAGCGGATTGAATACCGCTTCAACAATCGTGTTGACGACTGCCGTGAATGCAGCGCCAATGACGACTGCAACGGCCAAGTCGATGACGTTGCCACGCAAAATGAATTCTTTGAATCCGCTTAACATGATTACTCCTCTGTGTGGGGGAAGTAATAACTATGACGCTTTTGTGGCCGATGGTGAAGAGGCTGGCGGAGATGAGGCGCTTGTCGACGGCTTCGAATCCGACTTCGCGGAGTCAGATTTCTTTGAGTCAGACGACGAATTCGAAGTACTTGACGAGTTCGAGCCCGAGCTGGAGTCAGTCGAACTCGTGGTCGAGCGTGAGTCGTTGCGGTAGAAACCAGAGCCGTTGAACGTGACTCCGACGGCGGAGAAGATCTTGCGAAGTTTGCCTTGGCAGGCGGGGCACACCGTGAGCGAGTCATCGGTGAACGATTGCTGGATATCGAACGCGTTGTCACATTCGGTGCAGCGGTAGGAGTAGGTAGGCACGAGATCCTTAGTTGTGCTCGGTGATGGTCACAATTCCCGTGGGGGTAACTATGCCGTTTACTGGTTGGTCATGAATTTCTGTGGGCACTTCATCCACATATTCGTTGTCGAAGATCACCGCATAGACGGGCGGCTTGGTCTCCATGGAGCCGAGGGTCTTGTCGAAATAGCCGCGACCCCACCCCATGCGCATGCCGGAACGATCCACGGATGCCGCAGGCACGATGATGAGGTCGACGTCGTTGATGGCGATCGGGCCGAGCACGTCGCTCGTAGGCGCTGGCATCCCGATGAGGTCCTGGTCTTCATCTTCGCCGTCGTAGGGGGCCCAGTCGAGGAGGCCATCGGCGCGCGAGATGGGAAGCAGCACGGTGATGTCGTGCTCGCAGGCCCAGTGCAAAAATCCGCGGGTTTCGGGTTCGTCGGTGGTGGAAAGGTAGGCGGCGATCGAGGTAGATCCGAGTCTCTGAGCGAGCTCGATGAGGTGCTCTGTTACACCAGTGTTAAATTCTTCCCGCTCTTTGGCGGTGCAGATGCGTCGGCGTTCGCGTAATTCGGCCCGGAGTGCACGTTTATCGTGACTGACGTCGTCGGTCATACTAAGCATTCTACGAGACTGGCCGACTACGCTGTACCTATGGCTACGAAGATTACTAAAGCGGTTATTCCTGCTGCAGGTCTGGGCACACGATTTCTCCCGGCAACGAAAGCTATGCCGAAGGAGATGTTGCCGGTTGTAGATAAACCGGCTATCCAATATGTCGTAGAGGAAGCGGTTGCCGCTGGCCTTACCGATGTGTTGATGATCACGGGGCGCAATAAGAACGCCCTCGAAAACCATTTCGACCGCATGACGGAGCTCGAGGCCACTCTGGAGCAAAAGGGCGATACCGACCGTCTTTCGAAAGTTGAGTTCTCTAACGACCTCGCTGATATGCACTACGTGCGTCAAGGTGACCCGCGCGGTCTTGGCCACGCGGTTCTCCGCGCCAAAATGCATGTGGGTCATGAACCGTTCGCCGTGCTGCTCGGTGACGACCTCATCGATGACCGCGACGTTCTGCTCTCCCGCATGTTAGAAGAGCAAGAGGGGCGCAACGCCACCATCATCGCCCTCATGGAGGTCGACCCGGCCCAGAGCCACATGTATGGCATCGCAACGGTAGAGCCCACCGACGACCCCGATGTTGTGCACATCACGGGCCTCGTCGAGAAGCCGGCTCAGGGCACCGCGCTCTCCAACCTCGCCATCATCGGCCGCTATGTCTTGAGGCCAGAAATCTTCGAAGTTCTCGAGCGCACTGACCCCGGCAAGGGCGGCGAAATCCAGTTGACGGATGCCCTTCAGGAGATGGCAGAGAACGATATTGCGGGCGGCGTTTATGGCGTCGTATTCCGCGGTCGCCGTTACGACACCGGTGACCGTCTCGACTACATCAAGGCCATCGTGCAGCTTGCTGTTGAGCGCGATGACCTGGGCCCTGAATTGCGCCCGTGGCTTAAGCAGTTCAGCTCAACACTGGACTAGCGGATGGCGTTTGGCATTCCGACGCTTGGCGACGGAAACATCAGTATTCGGCCCATTCGGGTGCGAGACGCTCGTGCGTTAGAAAAAGAACTCCGTGACAACCGGGGGTGGCTTCGCAAGTGGGAAGCCACCAGCCCGGTTGGTCCGTCGTCGTTCGACGTGAAGTCGAGCATCCGGGGTCTGCTGCAGCTGTCTCGCGTGGGCACCGGCTTGCCGTTCGTGATCGAGTACGAGGGTGAAGTTGCGGGTCAGCTGAACGTGTCGTCCATTACCTATGGGTCGCTCGCCTCGGCATCCCTCGGCTATTGGGTCTCTGAGCGATTCGCGGGCAAAGGGCTCACGCCAACCGCGGTCGCGCTCGCCACCGACTACTGCTTCTTTCAACTTGGTCTCCACCGCATGGAGATCTGCATTCGGCCCGAGAACGAGCCGAGCCTTCGTGTGGTCGAGAAGCTGGGGTTCCGCTACGAACAACTGCGCCGCCGTTTCATCCACATCGATGGTGACTGGCGCGACCACTTCTGTTTTGCTCTCACAGTGGAAGAGCTCCCTCAGGGTGTCTTGCGGCGCTGGAAATCAGGTAACGCTCCCGAGCAGGATGCTCACATTCCGGCTGACGACCGTGTGCGGGCCGCGCACCCTCTGAGTCTTCCGCAGCGCTGAGTCTTCCGCAGCGCTAAGCCGACGGTTGTGAAGCACTGAGCCGGTGCCGAACACGCTGCCAGCGATCGTGTGGTCACGCGTGTGGTCACGCATATCTTGGCGTTGTTGCCGGGGGACTCTCAGCAACTTGTCACGTCACTACCGCGTGCCGACTGCCTGTCGTGCACGGATGCTCGTAGCGTATACCCATGGAACTCACCAGCATCGGCGGCGGCGTCATGATCGCGCTCGCCGCGGCGCTGTGGCTCGTGTACCTGGTTCCGAACTGGTTCAAGAATCGCGAGTACTTGGCTACCGAACGAAACGCCGTTCGACTTCAGCAGACGATCCGCGTCTTGGCGCAGACCTCAGAGATTCCTGACGAGGTGCGCGCGGAAGCTGTTGCGCGGCACGCGGCAGAGCTGGCCAAGGCAAGTGTGAACCAAGGGCCGGTCGCCGTCGGTCGCGCCGTCACCCCACCCACACGCGAAGAAGTGCTCGCGCTCTCCGCCCGACGCTTGCGTCGCACGCGCGCCTTCACCGCAGCCGTGCTCCTGGCCAGCATTGCAGTAATTGCTGTGCAGGTCGTCATGATCTTTACGGCCGGAGCCGCCATCATCTCCGGCACGTGGCTCGTTCTCGCTGCCGCCACCATGGCCGGCATGAGCGCGAGTGCCATGCTGTCGCGGCTAGCAGAACGTTCACGCAGTCGACGCGACAGCAGCGCCCCGCGGGCTCGCACTGCTGCACCTCGTCGCCGGGTTGTGCTCTCCTCGGAAGCCCCCATCGAAGACGTCACGTCGAAGGTCAGCTGGACTCCCGTTCCCGTGCCGAAGCCCATGTACCTCACCCGCAGCAACGCGCCAGAAGCCGCCGTCGCGGCAGCCCGCCACGCCGGGCAGATCGACAGCGAGCTGCGGGCTGCGGCGGAATCCGCCGAACAGGCTTTGCGCGCAAACACCGCCGCGATGGCGTCAGCTACTCGCGAAGCGGAACTTGCGCGGGATGCTCAGCGTGCAGCGACTGCGCCTGCCGAATCTCCGGCCGCGGCATCCGTGCCCAACAGGTTTGCTGGCATGGGGATCGTCGAAGAATCGGGCAACTCGCTCGACCTCGACGCCGCGCTTGCTCGTCGTCGCGCTAGCTAACACTTGCTGCCCCACTACCGGGCAGAACAATGGGGCGTGCAGTGCGAAGAATCTTCGCACCGCACGCCCCATCTTCGTTCTAGTGAGTTGTCGCCGCTTCAGCGCCGTGGCCACTGAGCGAACGCACATCCATCTCGGCAGCAAGCGCCGGGTCTTCTGTGCGAGACGACGTCACGGTTCCCAACCAGCCGAGAACGAACCCGAGCGGGATCGAAACGATGCCCGGATTCTGCAGGGGGAAGATCGCGAAGTTCACGCCTTCACCCAGCATCGACGTGGGGGTTCCGCTCATGACGGGAGAGAACACGATCAGCAGAACTGCTGCTGACAGACCGCCAACCATGCTCCAGACGGCACCGCGCGTATTGAACCGCTTCCAGTACAGGGAGTAGAGGATCGTCGGCAGGTTCGCGCTCGCGGCAACGGCGAAGGCGAGCGCCACGAGGAAGGCGATGTTCTGACCTTGAACGCCAATACCTCCCGCGACGGCGAGAACACCGATCACGACGACAGTGCGACGCGCGATCTTGACCTCGGCATCCGGGTCTCCCTTGCCCTTCTTGATCACGTTGGAGTAGATGTCGTGAGCGAAAGATGCCGCTGCCGTGATCGTTAGCCCTGCCACGACCGCAAGGATCGTAGCGAACGCGATCGCGGAGACAAACCCCAGCAGCAATGGCCCGCCGAGTTCGAGCGCGAGCAGCGGAGCTGCGGAGTTTACTCCGCCGGGAGCATCCAGAATCGTTGCAGAACCTACCAAGGCAGCTGCACCGTAACCCAACACGAGGGTGAGGATGTAGAAGCCGCCGATGAGCCAAATCGCCCACACGACTGAGCGCCGTGCCTCTTTGGCGGTTGGCACCGTGTAGAAGCGCATGAGCACGTGAGGCAGGCCTGCCGTGCCCAGCACGAGGGCGAGCGACAGCGAGATGAAGTCGAGCGGATTTGCGCCGTACTTGAGTCCCGGCGCCAAAATAGCGTCAGCGGGCGTAGCCACGGAGTTGTCGACTGCGCTCTGCAGCACGCGCGACAGGTCGAAGCCATTGATGACAAGCACCCAGATGGCCATCGCGATTGCGGCGCCCACGAGGAGGAACGCTTTCACGATTTGCACCCACGTGGTGCCCTTCATGCCGCCGATCAGCACGTACAGGATCATGAGACCGCCGACGATGGCGACCACGATGGACTGGCCGACCTTGTCGTCGATGCCGAGGAGAAGCGAGACGAGACCACCAGCTCCGGCCATTTGAGCGAGCAAGTAGAAGAAACAGACCGCGAGCGTTGTTAGTGCGGCTGCCATTCTCACCGGACGCTGCTTCAGGCGGAAGGAAAGAACATCCGCCATCGTGAATTTGCCGGTGTTGCGCATGAGCTCAGCCACCAACAGCAGGGCGACCAACCAGGCCACCAAGAAGCCGATGGAGTACAAGAACCCGTCATAGCCATTGATCGCAATGGCGCCAACAATGCCCAAGAAGGATGCTGCGGAGAGATAATCTCCGGTGATCGCGAACCCGTTTTGCGGACCGGTGAACGAACGGCCGCCCGCGTAGTAGTCGGCCGCCGTCGCGTTGTTGCGACTGGCGCGAATCACAATAAAGAGGGTGATTCCGACGAAGCCGATGAAGATCGAGATATTGAGAACCGGATTGCTCTGAGACTCAGCATCAACCGCAGCAGCGGCGGCCATGGTCAGGGTGTTGGCGATCATAGTGCTGACTCCTTCGCGGCGAGATCTGCTCTGATTTGGGCGGCGAGTGGATCCAGCCGCCGGTTAGCGAATGACACGTACATCATGGTGATCACGAACGTGCTGATGAACTGGCCAAAGCCCAACAAGAGTCCGACATTGATGACGCCGAAGACGGGCGTCGCCATGAAGTCATGGGCGTAGGCCGCCAAAATCACGTAGGCGAAATACCAGACCAAGAAGAACACCGTGAGGGGAAACACAAACGAGCGGTGTCGCCGTTTGAGTTCAATAAAGGCCGGCTCCTTCTCTTCATCTTGATAGATGAGCCCGGCACGCACACTCGGCACATCGGTGGGGTCGCCTGGCGGGAACACTTCGTTCTTGGTGGGGGAAATTTCATCAGACATTTGGGGCCTCCTTGCCACAAACAATTGAGAGGGGGATGGATGGTGGGGAATGGATGAAGGGGGGAACTATTGCGAGCGAGTGCGTCCGGCCGCGGTGTAGAGCGCATCGAGCACCGTGACATCTTCGATCGTGGGAGGGATGCGCACCTCTTCGCCGTCGAAGATCTGGCGAATGGTTTTGCGAAGGATCTTGCCCGACCGTGTCTTGGGCAGCCGCTCGACCACCATCACGTCCCGGAAAGCAGCGACCGGGCCAATCACCTCGCGCACGAGCGCCACAAGTTCGATGGCGAGATCGTGCTCAAGGCGATTGCGGCCGTGCTTCACCGTGATGAACCCGGCAGCGCGCTGGCCTTTGAGCTCATCGTGCAGCCCGAGAACAGCGCATTCGGCCACATCGGGATGCTGAGAAATCACTTCTTCGAGCGACCCTGTCGAGAGGCGGTGCCCGGCCACGTTGATCACGTCATCGGTGCGGCCCATGACGAAGAGGTAGCCCTCGTCATCGAAATAGCCGGCGTCACCGGTGGCGTAGTACCCGGGAAACTCTTCGAGGTAGGAACTAGCGAACCGCTCCGGGCTTCCCCAGAGTCCGATGAGGGCGCCGGGAGGGAGCGGCAACTGGATGGCGATGTTTCCCTCGGTGCCCGGCTTCGTCACATCGTTGCCGTCCGCATCGAGGATGCGGGGGAGGAAGCCCGGCATCGGAACGCCCGTTGAGCCAGCCTTGGAAGGCAGTTGCTGCACACCGCGCGGATTGGCACAGATTGGCCACCCGGTCTCGGTCTGCCACCAGTGGTCAATGATGGGAACGCGGATGCCGTCGTTGGCCCAGTGCCAGGTCTCGGTATCGAGGCGCTCGCCAGCCAAATACACCGCTTGCAGGCTGGACGTGTCGTATTTGCCCAGTTCAGCGAGCGCGGGGTCTTCTCGGCGGATCGCGCGCAGCGCCGTCGGCGCTGTGTACAGCACATCAACCGCGTAGTCCTGGATGATGCGCCAGAACGTTCCGGCGTCGGGGGTGCCAATGGGTTTTCCTTCGTACAGCACGGTGGCCGCGCCAGCCAGCAGCGGACCATAGACGATGAAGGAATGGCCGACGACCCAGCCGACATCCGACGCGGTGAAGATCGTGCTGTCGTTTCCCACGTCGTAGATATGAGTCATAGCCCACTGCAGGGCGACGGCGTAACCGCCGGTGTCCCGCACGACACCCTTGGGGCTGCCGGTGGTGCCCGAGGTGTAGAGAATGTACAGCGGGTCGTGGGCGTGCATCTCCACAGCGTCGGCAGGGAGCGCGGCCGCTTCGAGGTCATCCCAATCGAGCCAAGCGACGTCTAGCGAGCCACCGCTCGTGGCGCCGGTGGCGTACTCGGCGATATCGCCAGTGATCTGCGGACGGTCTTTGACCACGACGTAGCGCACGCTCCCCGTGCTCAAGGCAATGGCCTGATGCACGATCGGCAGGTATTCCACTTGGCGTGACGGCTCGAGGCCACCGGTCGCCGTTACGATCACGGATGGCGTGGCGTCGTTGATTCGTACGGCCAGTTCATTGGCGGCGAAACCTCCGAAGACGACGGAGTGGATGGCGCCGATGCGGGCACACGCGAGCATCGCCACTACGGCCTCGGAAATCATCGGAAGGTATATCAAGACGCGATCGCCAACACCGACTCCGAGTTCGTGAAGTGCGCCGGCAAATTTGCGAACGCGTTCGAGGAGCTCGGCATAGGTAAGAGTTTTCTGCTCACCCGTCATCGCGGAGTCAGTGATGAGGGCGGGGTTGTTTCCTCGGCCGGCGGCGACGTGCCGGTCAAGGGCGTTGACACTCATGTTGAGTGTTCCGTCGGTGAACCAGCAACCTTGCGCTGTTCCGGGCTCGTGGGCCGGCGAGGGGGAGGACAGCGTCGGTGGGGTGATCCAATCAACGCGCGCTGCTTGCTCAAGCCAGAAACCGTGGGGATCGTGGGTAGCCTGGTCCTGAATTTCGGCGAAAGAACCACTTTGCTGGCGCAAGCGGGCGGCCGTGTTCTGAGCAGAGACTCGCTCTAGCGAAGGGGCATCTGACATCAATTTCTCCTTTGAAATGCTTGATGTGGATTCTCAGTGGGGGCTGAAGAATCCCGTGCTAGCCTCAGATTACGGAGGGGCGTACCGAACGTAATACCCCCGAAAGTTGGGAATCCGCAATGACGCAGATGTCTGAACCAAGTGACTTCGAATTGATCCAGCAGGCCACTCGCGAGATCGCCGCGAGCACTGGTTTCAGCCTGTCGTTTGGCGGTCTCACCTCGGGCATAGAGCTCACCGTAAGTGCCTTCAGCGGTGCTCGCACTGGCAACCTCGATGGGCTCAAGGTGCGGCGAGAGCGTGGGCTTGGTGGGTTGGCTATGGCGCAACGCAGCCCGCGGTTTACGCGTGATTACGAGCATTCGGCTGACATCACACACGACTATGACGGCGCTGTGTTGGGCGAAGGAGTTGTCTCGCTTTTGGCGATTCCAATCATTGCCGGAGGAACACTGCGCGGGTTGATTTATGCCGGATCACACTCTCTCGTCGAGCCAGATACGGCTGCGGCTCGACCGGCGGTGGCGATCGCTACCGCACTCGGAAACGAGCTCGCCATTCGGGATGAGGTCACCCGTCGAATGGTGGCATTGCGGTCGAATCAGGGTGGGGGATTGTCTCCGGTCGCGGAGGAGCACCTGAGGGAGCAGTTTGCGCAGCTGCGCCAGCTTGCGGCGACGGTCTCGGACCGCGATGTGAGGCAGAAGCTGCACGAGATCGGGCGCGGACTTTCGCAAGCGGTGTGCGGCGGTGGCGATGACGCACTTGCCCGATCGACGGTACGACTTTCGCCCCGAGAGACGGATGTGCTTTCGTGCGTGGCGCTTGGCTACAGCAACGCTCGAACGGCGGCTCTTCTCTCGCTCACCGAACAAACAGTGAAGGGATACCTCGGTAGCGCCATGAAAAAGCTCGATGCGTCGTCACGATTTACGGCAGTTTCGACCGCGCGCAAGCTTGGACTGATGCCGTAGTCCTCGCGGTGCGCCGCAGCGCGTGAAGTCAGGTGCCGCATGATGTTTCCTGAGTGATATCGTTGGTTCTGCAGTACGGGCCCTTGGCGCAGTTGGTAGCGCGCCTCGTTCGCATCGAGGAGGTCAGGAGTTCAAATCTCCTAGGGTCCACCAACTGTAAAGGCCGCACAGCCTGTCGTCATGACGGGCGGTGCGGCCTTCTTTACGTTGGGGGCCTGCCGTGGTCTAGTCGGCGATGTTCAGGAGCAGATGACCCGAGGACACCGTGAGGCCAACAGCGGCGTTCATCGTCGCGATAACGCCATCTTTGTGAGCGACGAGCGGCTGCTCCATCTTCATGGCCTCAAGCACGAGGATGAGGTCGCCCTTGACGACCTTGTCTCCTTCGGCAACCGCAACCTTGACGATCGTCGCCTGCATCGGTGCCTTGACCGAGTCGCCGGTGATCGTATTGACGCTGGATGCTGCGCGACGTTTCGGAGCGGCCGAGAGCGTTGCGCCGGTTGAGGTGCTCGGCACTAGCTTCGAGGGCAGATTCACTTCGACGCGTTTGCCGTTGACCTCAACGACCACGTTGTGGCGGGCGACGACGGGCGTCTCGTCAGCGAGCGATCCGGTCCATGGCTCAATGTCGTTGTCGAAGTCGGTTTCGATCCAGCGTGTGTAGATGCTGAACGGTTCGCTTGTGAACGCCGGATCGCGAACGATCTTGCGGTGGAACGGAAGCACCGTGGGAAGACCAGCAACTTCGAACTCGTCAAGGGCGCGACGCGAACGCTCGAGGGCATCCTCGCGGCTGGAGCCAGTAACGATGAGCTTGGCGAGCAAAGAGTCGAACGCTCCACTGATCTCGTCACCGGTCGTGACACCGCTGTCGACACGGATGCCGGGGCCGCCAGGCACACGCAGAACGTGAACGGGGCCGGGGGAGGGCATGAAGTTCAGGCCCGCGTCTTCACCGTTGATGCGGAACTCGAAGGAGTGACCGCGCGGGATGGGGTCGTCGTAATCGAGAACTCCACCCTCAGCGATGCGGAACTGTTCGCGCACGAGGTCGATGCCGGTGACTTCTTCAGACACGGGGTGTTCGACCTGAAGGCGCGTGTTCACTTCGAGGAATGAGATCGTGCCGTCCTTGGCAACCAAGAACTCACAGGTGCCAGCACCGAGGTAGCCCACTTCGCGCAGGATGGCCTTGGAGGACTCGTACAGAGCCTTGTTCTGCTCATCAGAGAGGAACGGAGCCGGTGCTTCTTCCACAAGCTTCTGGTGGCGACGCTGCAGCGAGCAGTCGCGGGTGGAGATCACGACAACGTTGCCGTGGGCATCCGCCAGGCACTGGGTCTCGACGTGGCGGGGCTGGTCGAGGTACTTCTCTACGAAGCACTCGCCGCGACCGAACGCGGCAACAGCCTCGCGAGTAGCGGAGTCGAACAGCTCGGGAATTTCTTCGCGAGTGCGAGCGACCTTGAGGCCGCGACCGCCGCCGCCGAATGCAGCCTTGATGGCAACGGGAAGACCGTGGATGTCAACGAAGTCAAGAACCTCGTCTGCGCCCGAGACGGGGTTGAGGGTTCCCGGGGCGAGTGGTGCGCCCACCTTCTCAGCGATGTGGCGGGCAGAAACCTTGTCGCCCAGCTTCTCGATGGCTTCGGGGGACGGGCCGATCCAGATGATGCCAGCGTCGATGACAGCGCGAGCAAACTCGGCGTTCTCGGCCAAAAAGCCATAACCAGGGTGAATGGCGTCAGCGCCAGAACGGCGCGCGATCGACAGGATCTTGTCGATAACGAGGTACGTTTCAGCACTCGTCGAGCCGTCGAGGGCGTAAGCCTCGTCCGCGAGCTTCACGTGCCGGGCATCCCGATCTTGGTCGGCGTAGACCGCCACAGAACCGATGCCACTGTCTTTAGCCGCGCGGATAACGCGAACGGCGATCTCTCCGCGGTTGGCGATGAGTACCTTCGTAATACGAGCCATAGTGACCTAGCTTATGGGGATGTCGGCCGAAGCCTTGGGCGGAAGCGCACAAAAAAAGAGGGCAAGCACTGTGAATGCCTACAGTCACGGCCGATCGATGTTCCAGAGCTCAGTCCACTCGGCGTCGAATTCCCGCATGAGTTGACGCACCAACGACACCGAAAGCCCCACGACGGCGTGCGGATCGCCTTCGATGCTCTCGATAAAGGCCGCGCCGAGACTGTCAATCGTGAACGAGCCCGCGACTTTCAACGGCTCGCCCGTGGCGACATACGCATCGATTTCAGAATCGGTGATGTTGGACGCGAAACTCACGCTGGCGCTCGACACGGCACCCGTGGCTCCTCGCACCTCGCCGCCGCGGTGGTCAATGAGCCAGTGGCCGGAGTGCAACACTCCAGTGCGCCCCCGCTGGGCGAGCCAGCGCTGCCGCGCAATCTCGGGTTCGTGCGGCTTTCCAAATAATTCGCCATCCAATTCGAAAGCAGAATCACCGCCGAGAATGAAGCCGTCGATGGGGGCACCGTTAACCAAGGCGCCGACAACGGCTTCGGCCTTAGCGCGCGCCAACAACTCAACAAGTGCGGGGCCATCGAGGGGACCAGGAGCGGCGGCAGCCACCGCGTCTTCATCGACGCCAGAGGCCAAAAGTACGGGGTCGACGCCGGCCGCACGCAGCGTTGCCAGACGCGCGGGAGAAGTCGAAGCAAGATAAAGGCGCACAAAGGCTCCTATGCTCATGGGATGGGTGAATTGCTTGGCCGAATGATCGAAGTAGACGTTACCAACATTGCGCACGGGGGTGTCAGTGTGGCGCGGCATGATGGTCGTGTCGTTTTCGTCTCCGACGCGATCCCGGGTGAACGCGTGCAAGCGCGCATTGCCGACGACAACAAAAAGTCGTTCTGGCGCGCCGAAACGGTGAAGGTGATCACGCCGAGTGAGCACCGCCAAGAGCATGTGTGGTCAGCCGCGAGTGTTGACCGCGACCCCGATAATCGTGCCGGTGGCGCCGAGTTCGGCCACATCGAACTCGGTCATCAGCGTGTGCTTAAGGCACAGATCCTCAACGAATCGCTCGAGCGCATGGCAAAAGTCTCGCTCGCTCCTCTCGTCGAAGCAGTGCCGGGTGACGATGAACGCAAGGGACTCGGATGGCGCACCCGGGTGAGCCTGCACGTTGACGAACACGGCAATGTTGGCCCGTTTGCGGCTCGTTCCCACCGCGTTATTTCTGTCGCTGACCTACCGTTGGCAACGCCCGAACTTTCTGCTGGAGCACCGCTCGGCGAAAACTTCGACGGGTTTGAGCGCGTGGACATCCTGAACCCCAGCTCGGGCGGCGTTCGCCTGATTATGGGCAAGCAGAAGCCGCAAGTCATTACCGAGACGGTAGGGGAGCGCGAATTCACGCTGCTCGATTCCGGGTTCTGGCAAGTGCACCATGGCGCTGCCGCGATGCTGACGTCTGCCGTGCAAGACGCGATTGATCCCGCACTGTTTGACCCCGCGGCATCCAACCTCGATTTGTATGGAGGAGTGGGACTCTTCGCGGCGGCAGTGGGGGACAAGTTTGGTCCAGCAACCAAGATCACCACGGTGGAAGCGGAGTCGTCGGCCACCGACCACGCCGCCAATAACCTCTCGGAGTGGTTGGGCGCTCATGCCGAAACAGGCCGCGTTGACCGTTGGCTGCGCCAGCACCTGAAGGAAGCAACCGCCGTTGAGCGCGACCGTCTAGAGCGTTCAACGATCATTCTTGACCCGCCTCGTTCTGGCGCAGGCCGGGAAGTCGTCGACCTCGTTGCCAAGGCGCGCCCCGCGCAGATCGTTTATGTGGCATGCGACCCCGTTGCTTTTGCGCGGGATGTTGCCTTCTTCTCCGAGCGCGGCTACGAGCTCTCAGGAGTTCGAGCATTCGATCTCTTCCCGCACACTCACCATGTCGAGGCTGTGGGAACGTTCACACGTAAATAGCTCAGTGTGTTGGGGTGACAAAGCCGCATGTTCGCGCTCTCTCGCACTACTATGGGGGACAGAAACTCAGGAGGACGCCACATGGCCCAGACAGAATCATCCGGGACAGAAACGCCCAGTGAGAGTGCCCAGCGCAAAATCACCGTCGCTGTTGTCGATGACCACGAATCAGTCCGATTGGGACTAAAGGCTGCCTTTATTGACGAGGGATACGACTTCGTTCTCGCCGCAGCAACCGTGAAAGAACTTGTAGAGGGCCTCAACGGCCGTGAAGTTGATGTCGTTGTGCTCGACCTGTCGCTCGGTGATGGCTCGACCGTCACCGACAACGTGAAGAACGTGCAGGCCACTGGCTCTGCTGTGCTGGTGCACAGCATCGCGGACCGCGTC
Source organism: Salinibacterium sp. SWN167 (assembly GCF_015864665.1). Lineage (GTDB taxonomy): Bacteria > Actinomycetota > Actinomycetes > Actinomycetales > Microbacteriaceae > Rhodoglobus. Next base: position 1,058,434 of record NZ_JADYWU010000001.1, read on the forward strand.
GCCAGCGTGCGAGAGGCACTTGCCGCCGGTGCTGCCGGAGTGATCCCTAAATCGTCAGCCACCAAGACCGTGCTCGCAGCAGCGGCTACCGTCGCCCGCGGCGAGGTGCTCAACAACCTTGAGTGGGCCACCGCTATCGATGCCGACCGTGACTTCTCCAAGGCACAGCTTGGTCGCCGTGAACGCGAAATCTTGCACCTCTACGCTTCGGGCCTCCCGCTCAAGCTTGCCGCTCAACAGCTGGGAATCGGCTACTCAACCGCACGCGAATACCTTGACCGTATTCGTGTGAAGTATGTCGAGGTCGGACGCCCAGCGCCCACCAAGGTCGACCTCTTGCGCCGCGCAGTCGAAGACGGCATCCTGCCGGGACTCGACTCTGAAGGCGGCGATGGCCACTAGCCTGGCTGGGGCGCGACCGGCGCCGACGGTAAAGCAGCCGCGAAACCCGATCAGCCGCAAACAGGTTGAGCGGGTTATTTCGCGCTCCGTAGCGGTCATCGGTCTGGTCTTTGGCGCCCAAACGCTCCCGTGGCTCTTGGGCCAAGCGGGCGAAGCGCAGCCATGGTGGCTACTGCTCTTCGTTCCGGCACTGTTCGGAATGCTTATCGTGGTTGTCGTCGCTTCGTTCGCTAACAAAGCAGTGCGATTCATGCACGGCACCTTCGCGGTTGTTTACTTTCTTGCGCTGCTGAGCTGGCCGTTCACGGTCATCCCTGGCGTCGAAGTTTATAGTGGAATTCACTGGCTGAACTACCTCATCACGGTAGCGACAGCGATGGCCGCGATTGCGTTCAACAGGGTGCTCGCAACCATCTACCTTTTTGCGGCGCCGCTGGTGTACCTCATCGTGCGCATCCTCCCGGTGGGCGGTGGTGCCCCGTGGCAGCTTGCTGTGCTCGAAACGTTCTATGCCCTCATTCTCGGCAGCGCGATCATGATCATCGTCACGATGCTTCGGCAGGCAGCATCCAACGTTGACAGCGCTCAAGCAACCGCACTGCTCCGGTACGGGAACGCGGTTCGCCAGCACGCGACTGAAGTTGAACGCGTGCAGGTTGACTCGATCGTGCACGACAGCGTGCTCACGACCCTGATTTCCGCCGCTCGCGCCTACACACCGGAAGCCGAAAGGCTGGCCGCGGTCATGGCGGGCAACGCTATCGGCCACTTGCGTGAAGCTGCCGCAACGTCGCCTGACGACATCTCTACTGTGCAAGCCACCGATCTTGCACAGCGGGTTATTACTTCTGCAGAGTTGCTCGCCTCGAACTTCACGTGTGCTGTGCGCAGCGTCGGAGCACGCTCGCTTCCTGTGGTCGCGGCAGAAGCGGTGCACTCGGCTGCCGTGCAGGCGATGATGAACAGCATTCAGCACGCGGGTGCTTCAGATACTCAACGCAGCGTCGAGGTTCGCGGTCTCGAAGGCAACGGCATCGAAATTCTTGTCACCGATACCGGAGCGGGATTCGATTTGGACTCCGTGCCGCAAGAACGCTTGGGCGTGCGAGTGTCGATTGTGGAGCGAGTCGCCAACGCTGGCGGTCGAACCGCAATCGCCTCAGTGCCTGGTGCGGGAACTCAAATCTGTATCCAGTGGCCGCACGGCAATCGCAGCGACGAGATAAACACTGAAAGTGTGCGCACTATCACGAACGACGTTGAGGGGGATGAGCTGTGAATATTGGAGTTCCTCGTTACCTGATCGTCGGCATGGCTGCGCTCTTCTCGGCGTACCACATTGTCTTGGCGAACTACACGATTGATATCCCTGACCGCCCCGGTCCGATCTATGTTGCGATGGTTCTTTACGGCATCGCAACGGTTGTCAGTCTGGTGCCGTGGGGCCCCGTGCGAATGCCGATCTGGATGGCGACCTTCAACTTCGCCACGGTCGTTGCGATCTCACTGCTCGTCGCAAATGAGCTCGACTTCACTCGTGAGGGCGGCACGGGCTATGCAACGTGGTACGTGGCCGCCAGCGGAACTCTGCTCACAATTACCTCGACCCGTGGGCGCCACACCTTCGCCTGGTTGGGTATCGGATTCCTTGTCGCGCATACCTTCAGCCTCGGTCCCGTAGGGCCAGCAGGCCTCTTTAGTTTGGGCATCGTCGGGAGTGCATCATGGGTGGCCGTCTCTCACGTTCTCTCTAGCGGGCTGGCAAAGGCATCCAAGGATGCTCAGCGGTTTGTTCTTGCTGAGCAGGAAGCGACCGATTGGCAAGCCGCGCAAGACGCTCACGTTCATGAGCGACAGTTTCGGCTTGAGCAGACGGGAATGATGGCGCTTGAGATGCTCGAACGCATCCAAGAGACCGACGGCGATTTATCGGATGCCGAACGCCGCGAGTGCCTGAACCTTGAAGGAGCTATCCGCGACGAGATTCGCGGGCGCAAGCTCCTCAACGATGCCGTGCGCGATCAGGTCATGATCGCTCGCCGTCGCGGTGCGACTGTCACTCTTCTCGACGAGGGCGGAATTGACGACCTCTCTGACGAAGATCTCGATCGGGTGCTCAACCGTCTCGCTCAGGCGATCCAATCAACCAGCGCCGACAAAGTGATTGCTCGCACTGTTCCTGAAGGGTCGGATGTCGCGATCACGGTCGTCGGGCTACACAGCGCCGGCGATGGCGAATCCAGCGCTCTCGGCCAAGACTCTCTCGAAGAGGATGTCGTCGACATCTGGCTCGAGATTCCTCGCGTCGACATCGTCAGCGTTTAACCGCCCTGCTTGCGCCCTGCAGGGCGCGCGGACTTTGTGCGTTGCTCGGGTGCGCCCAGGGGCGCCTGAGGCGCGAGAGCCCCGCTGATGGCTTCGCGGTGCGCTCTGAAGGGCGCTGGGTGATTCGCTGTTCGATCCGACAGGCGAACGCTATCTGAACCTGCACGGACGGGCCTCACACCGAACGCAGCTCATTAGCCGGTTAAAGGCGGAAGGACCGGAGTGGCTATAAGAAGCACTTCTCCGGTCCTTCGCTAGAACCCGGATCAGGACGATAACCCGAATATCGTCCTGATCCGCCCCCAAAGAATTGGCCCGCTTACCCTAGTCGGCCAACCTTTGGCGGTGTAACTCCTATGGAGATCCACCTAGCAGTTAATATTCTGCATCATGCAAACAACTAACAAAGTCGGTTTTTAGGGGGACTCTCGGGGGACAATTTGTGAATTCAGGTGACAAAGTAGCCCGAATATACAGTTTTCGACGAATTCCGCACCCCGCGAACGGGGTACGACTACGAAACCACATGTTTTCGTCGAAACACGGCGCAAAAGCACCGTTGCTAGCGGCGGGCGCTCGCATTCCAAGCCCCAGGACCGCGAGAGAGCGGTTGCCGAATCGGTCGTTGACTGCGGGCCCACGCCGTGATCGGGGCGGTTTCGTCGGCTCCCGCAAGTTCTGCTGATTCCAGCAGGGCAGCCCGCACGACCGCCGTAACCGCCGCGACCTCGTCAGCAGAGACATTGGCGGAAACGATGCGGATGTCTGCAGGCTCCTCCTGCCTGTGCTTGCCGTTCACAGCGGAATGTTTCCGTGCTTCTTGGGCGGCATGCTCGCGCGCTTGGTGCGCAGAGCCCGCAACGCCTTCACGACCTGCACACGAGTAGCAGCGGGCTCAATAACGCCGTCGAGCTCGCCGCGCTCTGCCGCGAGGAACGGGCTGGCAACGTTGTAGGTGTATTCGTTGGCGAGGCGAGTGCGCACGGCTGCGACATCCTCACCAGCGGCCTCGGCGGCCTTGATCTCACCGCGGTACAGGATGTTGACGGCGCCTTGGCCACCCATGACGGCGATCTCAGCAGTCGGCCACGCGTAGTTGAGGTCTGCGCCCAACTGCTTGGATCCCATGACGATGTAGGCCCCGCCGTACGCCTTGCGAGTAATGACGGTGACGAGAGGCACTGTTGCTTCGGCGTAGGCGTAGAGGAGCTTGGCGCCACGACGGATAACACCGGTCCACTCCTGGTCGGTGCCCGGCAGGTAGCCGGGAACATCAACGAGAGTGAGGATCGGGATGCTGAACGCGTCGCAGAAGCGCACGAAGCGTGACGCTTTTTCGCCGGCCTCGATATTGAGCGTTCCGGCCATCGCCTGCGGTTGGTTGGCGACGATGCCCACTGAGCGGCCCTCAACGCGACCGAAGCCGACAACGATGTTGGGGGCGAAGAGAGGCTGAGTCTCGAGGAAGTCGCCGTTGTCGACGATGTGCTCAATGATCGTCTTCACGTCATAGGGCTGGTTGGGGCTGTCGGGGATGATCGCGTTGAGTTTGCGATCCTCATCCGTGATCTCGAGCTCAACTTCGCTCTCATAGATGGGAGCATCCGACATGTTGTTGTCGGGCAGGAAGCCGACGAGCGTGCGGGCGTAGTCGAGAGCATCCGCTTCATCACTAGCAAGGTAGTGAGCGACACCCGACACCTTGTTGTGGGTGAGAGCGCCACCGAGCTCTTCCATGCCCACATCTTCGCCGGTGACAGTCTTGATCACATCGGGGCCGGTCACGAACATCTGGCTGGTCTTATCGACCATAATCACGAAATCGGTGAGGGCGGGGGAGTACACGGCGCCACCGGCAGCCGGACCCATGATGATCGAAATCTGAGGGATGACACCCGAAGCTTGGGTGTTGCGGCGGAAGATCTCGCCGTACTTGCCGAGAGCAACAACGCCCTCCTGAATGCGGGCTCCACCGGAGTCGAGCATGCCGATGATGGGAACACCCGTCTTCATCGCGTGGTCCATGACCTTGATGATCTTCTCGCCGGCGACCTCGCCCAACGAACCACCAAAGATGGTGAAGTCTTGAGCGTAAACCGCGACCTGGCGACCGTGGATCGTGCCAACGCCCGTCACAACAGCGTCACCATAGGGACGCTTCTTTTCCATGCCGAAGGCGTGGGTGCGGTGACGAACGAACTCATCGAGCTCGACGAACGATCCGTGATCAAGCAACTGCTCGATGCGCTCGCGGGCGGTCATCTTGCCCTTAGCGTGCTGCTTTTCAATAGCCGCGTCGCCACTGGCCGTCACGGCCTCGTGATAGCGGTTCTTAAGATCGGCGATCCGGCCGGCGGTCGTGAACATGTCTGGAGTCGAGTTGTCTTCGGTCACTGTGTCACTTTACCCACCCATCCACCGCTTGTGGGGTTGGCGGAACCCACAAGTTTCAGGCCGGTTTCATTGAGGAAACACTAGAGACGGCATCTCTGGGGTGCTGCAGCGCTCTACGCTGAAGCGATGCACTTGCCATTGAGTACCGCCGTTCTGCCGCTGCTTGAGCACGTCGATGAAATCGGCTCGACGAACAAAGAGCTCCTCACGCGCGCCGCTCGGGGGGATGCCGAACATCTGTCGGCGCTCGTGACCACCAATCAGACGGCGGGTCGCGGACGCTTGGGGCGGGAATGGGTGGCGCCTCCCGGTAAAACATTCGCCGTTTCCGTGCTCGTCGCACCCGAGGGTGCCCCCATTGAAGCTCTGTCGTGGATGCCGCTCATGGGCGGATTGGCGATGGCACGCGCCGTGCGCAGCCTCGTCACCGACCGCGAGGTCACCCTCAAGTGGCCCAATGACGTGCAGATCGAAGGCCTGAAGGTGTCGGGATTGCTTTCTGAACTCGTGGCGGGCGGCACAGGAGTGGTCGTGGGAGCGGGATTGAACCTCACGATCGAGCGCGACGAGCTCCCGACATCCGTTTCCACCTCTCTCGCTCTGGAAGGGGCCGAGCCCGGCCTTGATGAGGCGCTGAGCCGGTACCTCACCGAGCTCACGCAACTTATGACCCAGTTCAGCGCTGCTGGACTTGATGCAGTGCCCAGCGGAATTGCGGCTGCGGTGCGCGCTGAGTGCGGGACTATCGGTCGTCGCGTGCGGGTCGAGCTGCCCGGCGGCGCCCGAATCTTTGGAACCGCCGAAACCGTCGACGACCGGGGCCAACTCGTGGTTATCGACGATGCGAACGGGCTCCGGCAGCACGTCGCGGCAGGCGACGTCACTCACCTGCGGTATGAATGATCTATGCCGAATGAGATGAGCGTTCAGCGCGAGGCCATTGTTGCCCGCGTTCGCTCTCACGCGCGCGCACTGACTCTCCCAGGAATCGTCTTTGTGGCGACAGCGGGAGCGCTCGGCTACTTCTTTGGTAGTTTCCCGGAGAATTGGCAGAACCTTGCTCTTCTCACCGCCGGGCTGCTCGTCATCATTGTCGCGTGGTTCTTGCCCTTCTTCGGCTGGCTTGCCCGCAACTACACGATCACGACGCGTCGCGTGGTGCTCTCCAGCGGTGTCTTCGTGCGCATCCGCCAAGAGCTGCTGCACAGTCGCGGCTACGACGTCACCGTGCGTCAATCCTGGGTTCAGCGGATGTTCGGCAGCGGCGATCTGCTGATCAACGCCGGCCACGATCACCCCGTGGTGCTGCGCGATATTCCCTCGGTCGCCCTTACTCAAGCAGCACTGCACGATCTCATGGAGAACAACCAAAACGTGGTTTCGCTGCGTCGGCAGCGCGAAGAATCGCAGGCGTCAGACGAGACCGCCGTGTGGGGAACACGCTAAAACGCACCCTCGCAGACGACGCTCTCGCGGCATCCGCCTGGGCAATTTACTCGGCGTCAACTCTCATCAGATAGGGTGCGCAACGTGAAGATCTCAGTTATCGGATGCGGGTACCTCGGTGCCGTCCACGCCTCATCTCTCGCAAAGCTCGGCCATGAGGTCGTTGGTATTGACATTGATGCGGCGAAAGTCGCGCTATTGTCGTCGGCGCACGCGCCGTTTTATGAACCAGGGTTGCCCGAACTGCTCGCCGAAACGCTCGCCGCGGGCACGCTCAGCTTTACTACCGACATGAGTCTGGCCGAGGGGGCGACGGTGCATTTCATTGCGGTCGGTACTCCGCAACAAGCCGACTCGAACGCTGCCGACTTACGCTTTGTCGAAGCTGCATTCGACGCGATTATTCCGCATCTCTCCGTGGGCGACGTCGTTGTTGGCAAGTCCACGGTGCCTGTGGGCACAGCGGAGCGCCTTGCTCTTCGAATCGAGGCCGTTGGCGCTCATCTGGCGTGGAACCCTGAGTTCTTGCGCGAAGGCTACGCGGTGAAGGACACCATCAGTCCTGACCGTCTCGTTTATGGGGTCCGCCCCGAAGACACGCACTCTGTCTCTGCTCTTGACGAGGTTTACGCCAGCGTCTTGGCCCAGAACATCCCGCGGGTTGTCACCGACTACGCGACATCTGAACTTGTCAAGGTCGCAGCGAACGCGTTTCTCGCCACCAAAATTTCGTTCATCAATGCCATGGCAGAAGTGGCTGAAGTCACGGGTGCCGACGTTACGCAACTCGCGGATGCCATCGGCTACGACCAGCGCATCGGTCGTCGTTTCTTGAACGCCGGTCTCGGTTTCGGCGGCGGCTGTCTCCCCAAGGACATCCGCGCTTTCATGGCTCGTGCCTCAGAGCTCGGTGCTGGCGATGCCCTGAGCTTCTTGGGCGAGGTAGACGCGATTAATCTTCGCCGACGCGAACGCATGGTTGATCTGTGCCGTGAGGTGCTTGGCGGGACCATCGAGGGCGCGCGGGTGGCTGTGTTGGGTCTCGCTTTCAAACCTGACTCTGATGACGTTCGGGATTCTCCCGCGCTCGACGTGGCGGCGCGACTTGCAGAGCTTGGGGCTCACGTTCGCGCGACTGACCCGCAGGCAATCGAGACGTCGCGGCGGCTACGTCCTGGACTCGATTACGTCACTACGGTCGAAGAAGCGGCGAAGGATGCCGATGTCGTCCTCGTGCTCACCGAATGGCGCGAGTACCGTGCCATTGATCCGAGCACGCTGGACTCAATCGTTTCGGTGCGCGCGATCCTCGACGGGCGAAACTGCCTGGACCCGGTGCAGTGGCGAGAGGCCGGCTGGACCTATCGCGCGCTCGGTCGTCCCTAGCGCGGCACCGGTTGTGGCGGCGGGTGCCGCGACACCGGTGGTTGTGGCAGCGGGTGCTGCCGTGGACAGCTTGTCGTTGAGCGGCTCTTGCACAAAGACCCACGTGCGGTATCCCCAAAAACGGAAGACGGTGCCGAGAACAAGCCCGATCACGTTGCTGGAGATATTGTCGGCTAACAGCGAAGTGAAGCCGAGCACGTAATGCGACACGACGAGGCAGCTCAGACCAATCAGAATGCCGCCGAGGCTTACTAGCCCGAATTTGAGGCCTTCGCGAACAGGATGTTGAAGCTTGGTGCGTCGAAAAGTCCAGTAGCGATTGCCGAGCCAGTTGGCGACGATGGCGACCGCAGTGGATGCGACCTTGGCGAGTACTGGTCCCTCATGCAGAACTTCGGGCGCAAGGATTGTGGTGCGCAAAATGTTGAAGATGACGACGTCGATCACGAGTCCAACGCTGCCAACGAGCCCGAAGCGGCTCAACTGGGTAATGAGTAAACGCACGAATCCGCCCGGTCGATAAGCAAAGATAGAAGAAGCGGTGAAATTCTAGCTGCGAAATCTTGCGCAATCCTGAAAATCAGTCAGCGCTAACTCTGGAGAGATCATGTCAGTAAAAGTCGGTGTAATCGGTGGAGGCCAATTGGCCCGCATGATGATTCCTCCTGCTCTCAATTTAGGCATCGACATTCGAGTGCTTGCTGAAGCCGAAGGATCTCCGGCCAATCTGGCCGCGACGGCTGTCGGCGACTACCGTTCCATCGCGCAGGTGCTGGCTTTCGCGCGACAAGTTGATGTCGTGACATTCGACCATGAGCACGTTCCTCAGGATGTATTGAAGGCACTGGTTGCTGACGGCATAGCCGTGCATCCTGGCCCCCATGCGTTGCTTTTTGCCCAAGACAAACTGCAGATGCGCGAACGCCTCGCGGAATTGGGCTTGCCAATGCCGGCGTGGGCGCGGGTCGCCAGTGTGGGCGACGTCGACGACTTTCTTGCGGCGCACAATGGGGTGGGTGTTCTCAAGACTCCTCGCGGCGGCTATGACGGCAAGGGTGTTCTGATCGTGCGTGCAGGCGCGGACGCCGCACAGTGGCTGACTGATGGTGAGCTCTTGATCGAGGAGCTCGTCGACTTCCGCCGTGAATTGGCGCAGTCCGTTGCCCGCAACCCTTCGGGTGACGTTGCCTTGTGGCCCGTGGTCGAGAGCATCCAGCGCAATAGCGTGTGTGCCGAGGTAGTGGCGCCGGCTCCGGACCTGAGCACAGCGCTTGCGGAGCAGGCTGGGGCGATTGCCCGCACTATCGCTGAAGGTCTCGACGTCACCGGAGTGCTCGCCGTCGAACTGTTCGAAACCAGCGATGGTCGAATCCTCATTAATGAGCTTGCGATGCGTCCGCACAACACAGGCCATTGGAGCATCGATGGATGCCAGACAAGCCAGTTCGAACAGCACCTTCGTGCGGTGCTTGACCTTCCGCTCGGAGCCACTGCGGCACGCGACAAGTGGTCGGTAATGGTGAACATTTTGGGTGGTCCGGTCGGGCAAGAAATGCATGAGCGGATTGCCGCGGCGACCGTGGCTTCGCCGGCGATCAAAATTCACGACTATTCGAAGCAGTCGCGACCTGGCCGCAAGGTGGGGCACGTCACGGCGTCGGGCGCAGATCTTGATTCTGTGCGCAGCGCTGCTCGGGCTGCCGCTGCAGAGTTCGAGTAATTTCTCCCGTGCGCCATTAGTGCGCCGTGTGTTGAAGGCAACTCCTCGGGAGCAGGAAGATAGTATCCTCCTATGTCTTCACCGCTCGTTTCGATTGTCATGGGATCAGATTCCGATTGGTCAGTGATGAAGGGTGCAGCCGATATCGTGGCTGAGTTCGACGTCTCTTACGAGGTCGAAGTCGTGTCTGCCCACCGCACCCCTGAACGAATGATCGAATTTGGCAGGCAGGCGGCGTCGCGCGGCGTGCGAGTGATCATTGCGGGAGCCGGTGGCGCTGCCCATCTTCCTGGCATGGTGGCCTCGGTGACGACGTTGCCTGTAGTGGGTGTTCCTGTTCCGTTGGCGAAGCTCGACGGTCTTGATTCGTTGCTCTCTATCGTGCAGATGCCCGCTGGCATCCCCGTCGCGACGGTCTCGATCGGCGGCGCTACCAACGCTGGCCTCCTCGCGCTGCGCATTATTGGCGCAACTGATGCTGCTGTAGCGACGAAGCTCGAGGACTATGCACGCGGTCTCGAGGCGATGGTCGCCGACAAGAACGCTGCTTTACAGCTGCTGCTGTGAGCACAACATCCTCGTTGCGGGCGCCCGATTTAGGTTCCGCGCCAACGATGACCCGCCGTGCATGGTGGCTGGTCGCGCTGAACGTTTTCGTGCCCGGTTCGGCCCAAATGCTGGCGGGTAGTCGCAAGCTTGGTCGTTTTGCGGTTGTTGTTACAGCGCTGTTGTGGGTGCTGGCGATTCTTGCATTCGTTTTGTTTTTTTGGTTTCGCGAACTCTTCCTCGCTGCGGTCACCAACGTTTTTGTTCTCGCGGTCATCGAAGTGGTGCTGATTGCCTACGTGATTCTGTGGATTGTTCTCGCGGTGGATTCGCTGCGTCTTGCCCAAGTAAAGAGAGCTAGCGTCGGTGCGCGCCCCTTTGTGGTGGCGTTCTCACTCATCGCTTTAGTCGCCTATTCCGGTGTGGCGGTGGCCGCGGTCAACATTGTTGACTCAGCGCGGTCAACTATCACTGAGGTTTTCACGAGCGCGGATTACGCACCACCGACTGATGGCCGTTACAACATCCTGCTTCTTGGTGGGGATGCTGGGCCCGACCGGGTTGGGCTTCGTCCAGACAGCATTTCGATTGCCAGCGTCGATGCAGAGACGGGGGAAACCACCCTCATCGGTATCCCTCGCAACCTCGAGTTCATCCCGTTCGTTGAGGGTTCTCCGTTGTATCAGGATTTCCCCTCGGGCTATGACTGCGGCGATGAATGCTTGATCAGTTACCTCTACACCTACGGTGAAGAGCATCCTGAGTTGTACCCGGATGCTGAAGCGAATGATAGTTCGGCCGGCGTTGAGGCGATGCGCGACGCTGTTGAGGGAGTCACAGGGCTCGACCTGCAGTACTACGTGCTGATCGATATGCAGGGTTTTGATGATCTCATTGATGCGCTCGGCGGGGTGCTGATCAATGTGACGGAACGCCAACCAATCGGCGGCGATGAAGATCAATATGGTCAGCCCATTAACGTTGATGGCTGGGTTGAGGTTGGCGAACGAGTGCTTGGAGGGTATGAAGCGCTTTGGTACGCCCGCGCACGACACGGTTCAAATGACTATGACCGGATGCTCCGTCAACGTGAGGTGCAGGAAGCTATCCTTCGGCAGTTCGAACCAGCAAACATTTTGACAAAGTTCCGTACGGTCGCGGATGCGGGCAAACAGGTAGTGACAACAGATATCCCGTCAGTAATGCTCAGCCTGTTTACTGAACTTGCCAGCGGCGCGCAAGATTTCCCGATTGCGACGCTGGAGCTGTCGCCGCCGACGATTGACGTGGGTAACCCCGATTACGAACTCATCCGTGAACTCGTCGCGGAATCGGTCGTTGGCACTCCGGATGCCGAGAGCGAGTCCGAGTAGCCGCTTACTAGTGCAGGGCTGCGCGTGCCGACTTACAGGTCGGCATGCAGTTGCCACACTTTATCGGCGGCGGCTCGCCACGTGAATACGTGTGAGCGGTCGAGGCCGCGAAAACCGAGCTGGCGTTCGAGTTCGCTGTCGTTAGCAACCGAGGCCAGAGCTTGGGCAAGCCGTTCGGGGTAGGTGTCTGCGCTTTCGTGGGCAACCGCAATTCCTGCGTCTGCACTGAGCTCGACGACAGCGGCGGCATCAGAATGCACAACGGGGGTACCGAGCGAGAACGCTTCAAGAACAGGAAGGCTGAAGCCTTCTGAACTGTCGGGGTGGGCGAAGATGGTGGCGCTGTTGAGGGCAACGGCAAGATCGTTGTCGTCGAGCGCCCCAAGGTATCGAACGCGTTCTGAGCTGAGGCCAGCGGCGGCGATAGTGCTGGCAATGTCTCTCTCGCCCCAGGCGGGCGGTCCCGAGATGAGCAAGGGGATGTCCGGTGCATCAGGGTGTGCCATTGCTTGGATGAGTGCATCCAGCCGGGTGTGAGGAGCGAGTGTTCCTGTGGCCAAAATGTAGCGTTCGGGAAGTTCCAGAGCGAGTGCACGAGCGGGCGCATTGAAAGGTTGTTTCACCCGTTCGGTTGCTGCGCCTGGGATGACGCGCACTCGCTCGCCAAAGTTCATGATGTTTTTGAGCTCATCGGCAACGGAATGGCTCGTAACCACAATCGCATCCGCATATTTGAATGCTCGTTTGGCCATGGCCTTGTTCCAGGCCACCTGTCGCGTGCTCATGGATTCAGGGCTGGTCCAAGCGAGAACATCGTGGACAGTGACTACGGTTTGTGTACCAACGTCATTAACCCGGTCGTGGCGGGAGAGGGGCGCGAACAAGCTCGGAGAGTGGATAAGGCCTTTGCCAGACATGCGCGTTGCGGGGATGCTTGTCACGCCATGCTGCCACGCACGCGTGAGGGCGTCGTGTCCCAAGCGCAGGGTGGTCAGTTCCGCAAGGCCGGGGAAGGTCTCCTCGATCTTTGCGGAGCTAGTGCTGTTGTTAGAGACGATGCCGGCGACTTCACAGTTCGGGGGCGCGCTGACAATGAGCTGCTTGATCAGTTCTTCGGAGTAGCGACGCAGATTACGCGATGCGGGCGCGGCTATGTCATCGAGGACTACACGCAGGGTGGTCATCGCCATAAGGTTCCTTTGTCTGTTATTCGCACGCGGTAATTGTGTATAGTCCCACGTCACCGCTTGTATAGAGCGGCTCTACCGCGTCGGAGCTCGCAAGTCGAGTGAGTCCGCCAAAGTCGTGTGTGTCTCCGTGAATCTCGCGCGTACCGAAATCTAATGCATACCCCACTTCGAGGGTCGCAAGAGCATCACACACGCTAGTGTAACGATCGGCATCGCGAAGGTGTTCGCCGATGAGGCGGGATTCTGCCGTATCGAATCCGCTGACGTGCGGAAGCATAGCTTCGCGGTCGGAGATGGCGTAGACAAGCCCGGCTCCTGTCCAGGGGTTTCCGGCGACTATGGCTCCTTCGGGAACGTAATCAGCGACGTGGTTCAGCACGTCTAGTTCGTCCTCTGTCAATAGCGGAGCTTCTTTGGCAGGTTCTTCGGCGACGACATACTGGCTGCGGGCTTCAACGGTCGCGATGTGCAGCGAGTAGCCCTGTGTCGCGAGGAGCACAACCACGACGGTAATGATGGCGAGCCCGCGCTGGTGGCGGCCCTCCCTGTTTGTCGTGGCGGTGATGATGAGCTGCGGCGCGCGTGTACGAATTGTGTCGTAGACCACCACAAGGCCGAGTGTGGCCAGCGGGAGCGCGACGACCGGCATCACGGCAGCAAGGCGGTAGCTGTCGCCGTACCACGTGCCGACAAGTAGTGACTGCAGAAGCGAGTGAGGCATTGCTGCTGCGGCGATATAGAGCACTCCGACGAGTGCAAAATTGAAGAGGAGCCAATAGTTGTGGGGACGGCGGCGGAGTTGTAGCGCACCGATGACGACCAGGACCGTGGCAACGACGGCGATGGGAAGCCCGGTGGTGGCATTCGTGAGCACCTCGCCCAGAGCTTGAGCTGCGGTCTCGGTCGGTTCCCACACAACACTGACTCGAACGATGAGCCAAGCGGCGATGTAGGCGATCAGCACGGCGATGGTGGCGGCAATGAGCGCCCGCATCCTGGCCGGTGCGGCGTTGGCTGCCTTGAGTCTCTTATAGCTGCGGTGAGCGCCGACCACCACGATCACGCTGCTGAGGGCGACGAATACCATCGCGGCGCCGGGATGGGCGAGGGCGATTCCGGGAATGACGCCGAGTAGGGCAAACCACGCACGCGAGTTACGCATCTCGGGGTGGTTGCTCATGCCGACGGCGGTTACCGCGAAGGCGAGCGCTGCAGGCAGGAGGCTAATGCCGAGAAGGTAGGGGTAGAGAACGCCGAAGTCGATGAGCCTGTAGGGGAATGCTCCGAAAGCGGCTGACAGCACTCCAGCACCGACGATGGCGATCGCACGGGGTCCAAGAATGGTTCGTGCAAGAAAGACGCAGCCGAGCGGCCAATAGATGGCACCGATAAGAATGGAGACGAGGTTGATCGCGACAGGGATGCTGACACCAGTGGTGCTTGCGATGGCTGCGGTGATGGCATGCCAGCCCGCCGGGTAGAAGGTGCCGGATTGCGGGTTGTCGAGATTCAGGCCGCCGAGAGTGAGCGATGATGCGTTTCCGGTGTCGAGCACGTAGCGCAGGGCGTTGAGGTGAAAAATGTTGTCGTAGGTCTGCGAGATGTTTTCGGGCTCACCGAACGCAACGATGAATCGAATAGTAATGATGAGGGCGGCGACTCCGGTGCCGAGTGCGGCCCACGTGAGCAGTCGCACGGGGGGATGCTGAAACGCTGGTCGGGGGCGCAGTCGGTGCCACAGCATCCGGAATAAAACGACGACGATAGTGAGTACCGCAGTGGTCCCGCCGATCGGTATGAGACCCCAGGGGATACCGATCAATGGCGCGGCGATTGACGCAAGCGCCACGGTGGTGACGGAGAACGCTGGTGCGGAGCCCAGCAGCGCGACTCCGCGTAGCCCGAGCACCGATGACAGCAGTAGCCCTGGGCCGATTCCGATCGCTACTACAACGAAGAAAGCGGGGATGGTGTCCCACCAGCTCACTGGAGCCCTCCAATGGGTGATTTGTCGCTGTTCACTGGGCAATCCTATCTTCAGGATGCAGAGGCGGCCTGTAAAGTGTGCAGCGTGCGCACCTCGTCTACAGTGAGTGTTGCCCTTCCATTCGCGACAGTGAGATCGAGATACAAAAAATGCCGCAGATTTCCCGTGTAGTGGCGGTGGTAGTGGCGTTTAACCGGCGCGAACTTCTCATGGAAGCTCTCACTGCCCTGTCGACACAGTCTCGTGCCCTCGATGCCATCGTTGTTGTCGATAATGCGTCGGATGATGGCTCCGGCGACGCGGTTCGCGCCAACTTTCCCGACATCGATCTGGTCACATTGCAACGCAACACTGGCGGCGCTGGCGGCTTTGCTGCCGGTATGGCGCACGCGCTCAAGGTTCACGACCCGACGTGGTTGTGGCTGATGGATGACGACACCATTCCCACCGCGTCAGCGGCAGCCGAATTATTGTCGGCCGTCGAAGCGCAGCCGGGCGTATCGATCGCCGGTTCTCGGGTGATCTGGACTGATGGTCGTGACCATCCCATGAACACTCCGCGGGAAAAACCGTTCGTCTCACGGGCAGAACGTGCGGCAGCAGTGCAGGCCGGCACGCTAGCCGTGCGCAGCTCATCTTTCGTCTCAATGTTCGTTTCTGCGTCAGCAGTTCGACAAGCGGGATTGCCGGTAGCTGATTACTTCATCTGGAATGATGACTTCGAATTCTCTACACGAGTGTTGCGCGATAGCCTCGGAATCTTTGTGCCTGCCAGCGTTGTGGTGCACAAGACGAAGCTGCTTGGCTCCACAGATCTCGACCCGGGGGAGCGGTTCTTCTTTGAGGTGCGCAATAAGGTCTGGCTCATGCGCCATTCCCGCGGACTGAAGGCATGGGAGAAGGCGATGTACGGGGCGTCGAGCATCCGACGGTGGATTCGTACGATTCGGCGCTCGCAGCAGCGTCCCGTGCTGTGGAGCGGGCTGCGTCGCGGGCTGAGCGAGGGATCGCGCACTCGTCCGAAGTCGAATGAGTCTTATTTCGCTGACCTGACCGTGGTTGCCGATGCCGTTGCGCAGGTTGAAGCAGCGAGGGATCGCGCGTGACCGCCGCCGAGCACAACTTCTCTTTGCTCTTACCTGTGTATTCGGGTGATAAGCCAAGTTTTTTGGAGCGCGCGTTCCGCAGTTGTGTCGATGACCAGACGCTGCCTCCCACTGAGGTGGTGATAGTTCAGGATGGCCCGGTGTCTGCTGAACTCTCTGCGATGATGCAGCAGTTGATTGCAGCATCGACGGTCCCGACCACGCTCTTGGTGTTGAAACACAACCGTGGTTTGGCGCGCGCCCTTGAGGCAGGCTTGGCTCAGTGCAATTTCGACGTCGTGGCCCGAATGGATGCCGACGATGTGTCGTTGCCGACCCGCTTTGAAAAGCAGCGGGCAGCAATCGCGAGTGGGCTCGACCTAGTGGGCACAGCGATGTTCGAGTTCGCTGAAGATGATGGGTCGGTTATTGGCAAGCGGATTCCTCCGCAGGGTCAAGAGGCGATTGAGCGCTATTCGCGTTTTCATGATCCGTTCAATCATCCGACCGTCATGTATCGCCGTTCTGCGGTGAAAGCGGCGGGTGGCTATATCGATGTGGGCCTCATGGAGGACTACTGGTTGTTCGCGCGCATGATCGATTCCGGCGCCAGAGTAGAAAATTTGCAAGAGGCTCTCGTGATGTACCGCGTAAGCGCTGGCGCGTACACACGGCGTGGCGGGCTAGGCCAGCTATCGGCGGAGTTGCGTTTGCAAAGGGAATTTAGAAGGCTGGGCTTCACCACCCCGTTGCAAAATGTTCGTAATGTGATTGTGCGCGGGGGTTACCGTCTGGTGCCCGTCGCGATTCGTCGTATCGCTTACCGTCGGTTTATTGCCCGCGGCTTCCACTCATAAAGGTTGTACTGTGACTCCTGATTTGCTCGTTGTTGGTTCTGGCTTTTTTGGCCTCACGATCGCGGAGCGCGCCGCGAATGAGCTGGGCCTCAAGGTTTTGGTCATTGATCGCCGCTCCCACATTGGTGGCAATGCCTACAGCGAGGTCGAGCCGGAGACAGGCATTGAGGTGCACCGTTACGGGGCACACCTGTTCCACACTTCAAACAAGCACGTGTGGGATTACGTGACGAAGTTCACGCAGTTCACCGACTACCAGCACCGGGTATATACCAATCATGGTGGTGAGGTCTTTCCCCTTCCCATCAACTTGGGCACGATCAATCAGTTCTTCCGCGCCGCTTTCGGGCCGGATGCTGCTCGCGCGCTCGTGGCAGAGCAAGCGTCAGAGCTGGGCGATGCTGAGCCACAGAACTTGGAAGAGAAAGCGATCTCGCTCATCGGTCGCCCGCTTTACGAAGCATTTATTCGCGACTACACCGCGAAGCAGTGGCAGACGGCTCCGACCGAGTTGCCCGCCGAAGTAATTAGCCGACTTCCTGTTCGTTACAGCTACGACAACCACTACTTCAGCGACACCTACGAGGGTCTGCCCGTTGACGGTTACACGGCGTGGATCGAACGGATGGCGGATCACCCCAACATCGAGGTTCGTCTCGATACCGATTTTTTCGACGAGACTCAGCCCATCAACAAGAAGTCGATGGTCGGCCAGGTGCCGATTGTGTACACGGGCCCGATCGATCGTTACTTCGACTTTGCCGAGGGCGAGTTGTCGTGGCGCACGCTCGACTTTGAGCAAGAGGTGCTTGAGGTCGGAGACTTCCAGGGCACGCCCGTCATGAACTATGCGGATGCCGATGTGCCATTCACGCGCATCCACGAGTTCCGTCATTTTCACCCCGAGCGCAACTACCAGTCAGAGAAGACTGTCATCATGCGCGAGTTCTCGCGTTTCGCGGAGCGCGATGATGAGCCGTACTACCCGGTGAACACGGCAGAGGATCGCGATCGACTCTTGGGATACCGCAAGCATGCGGATGCCGAGGCTGGCGTCTTCTTCGGCGGCCGCTTGGGCACGTACCAGTACCTCGACATGCACATGGCGATTGCGTCAGCGCTGAGCATGTTCGAGAACAAGCTGAAACCGGTGCTCGCTCGTTGAACCCCTTTCCGTTCCCGTTCGCTTAGCTCGCGCGCTCGCTCGCTCGCTGAGCCGACTCTAGCCCGCGGAGTCCGACTCTAGTTTTCAGTGAAGGCGGGTCGGGTGCCTGGTTAGCCGGTGATGATTCGTCCGGCGGGGCTCGTCCATTCGAGTACTCCGGGCGATTTCTGGCGTACTTTCCAGCCGCCGAATTGTTTGAGCGTGTGATGCCTGCGACATAGACAAGCGAGGTTTCCGGGCTCTGTTTTGCCACCGTGATGCCCGTCGGTGGTGTGGTCGATGTCGCTTCGACTGGATGCCCGATTGCGGGAGCGGAACCTGCAGCGCTGATCTCGAGCGAGTGCTAATGAACTTCCCTGATCACAGTCTGAAGCGGATGTAATGCAGGCGGGGTAGTCGGTGGTGCGGACAGGTCAAGCGGCTATGCTCCGACTTGGTTGCGTTCCAAGAGATCAAAGAACGTGCGGCACACGTAGTAGTCTTCGGCGGTCGTGATCTTGATGTTCGAGCGAGGGCCATCGACTCGATATAGCGTGTGCGCGTAGCGGCGAAGGAGGCTGGCTGTGTCAATTGAGTCGTTTTCACCCTCACTGACCGCTCGGTCGTAGATATCGATTGCTGTCTCAAGCCGGAGACTTTGCGGTGCTTGGGCGAGGTAGAGAAAGTCTCGTGGCAGCACTTCGTCGATTGTTTCGTGTTCTGACGAGACGACCGTTTCAACGATCTTCGTGCTTGTGATCGCCGGGCCCAAGGAACGAACCGTGCGGATGTTGTCCGTGATGAGGTCCGCGTTTATGAGTGGTCGCACACCGTCGTGTAGCAGGACGACCGTGTCGCCGGTCGCGTCGTTGGCAACGGCGCGAAGCGCCTTGTGACGTGATTCCTGTCCCGTTGAGCCGCCGTCGACGATCCAGTTCACTTTTGTTAGCTCGTACTGTGATACCAAGCGCGCGAAGTGTTCGCGCCCCTCTGGCACTATCGACACGGCGATCCGATCGATCTCTGGGTGTTCCTGAAAATGCTGGATGGTGTGCACGATTATCGGCGTCCCGTGAATCTCAAGAAACTGTTTCGGTAGCGCAGTTTTCGAGGCCATCCGCGAACCTATGCCACCCGCAAAAATTACTGCAACATTCAAGTTCTTTCATCCTCCTGTGGCAAATCTACGGTCTTAGATTCGTGGGTATAACCGGCGAGTTCATCATCCTGTGCTGAGTTCTCGTGAAGGGCGTTACGCGGATCGCCGAGGATGAGCCAATCGATCACTCGGTCGGCTGCTCCAGTATCGATTCTGTCGAAGTTCTCTGCGCGGAAGCGTGAGACTTTCGACTGCTCGTACTCTCGGGAAGAGATCGCATCGATGAGGTCCTCGAACGTCGTACAGACACGCCCTGGCGCGGTCTCATCGTAGGGGCGGTGAAACCCATTCACCGCTGCGTAGTTAACTTCATCGGGCGCGAAGAACAGCATGGGTCGGTCAAGGAGCGAGTATTCGTAGATGATCGAGGAGTAGTCGGTGATCAAGAGGTCGGTAACGTGCAGAAGCCTTAGCCCGTCTTCAAAGTGTGTGAAGTCGAAGAAATGTTCCTGGTGTTGCTCCGGAATCGGTACTTCATTCTTAACAAAGTGATGCATACGGAACAGAACCACAGTATCGGGACCGCACGCTTCGTATAGCGCATCGAAATCGATGAGGCGGTAATCGTAGAATGCGGTCTTGATGTCAGACCCGCGGTAAGTGGGTGCAAAGAGGATAATGCGTTTGTCGCGCAGCTCGGGGTGCGCCGAGTAGAAACCACTGACAAACGTGCGGGTACGTTCTTCGTCGAGGAACAAATCCACGCGGGGCAATCCGGTGGGAATCACCGCGCTCTCTTCGATCCCGAACACCTCGGCGTAGACCGGAACAAGGTTCACTGATCCGGCGATCGCATAGGTGTAATAGCGGTGCGCATCCCAGAGATTGGGCGAGTCCTGCCTTCCGAACCTGCTGAATCCAACTGACTTGAACCCGCTGCCAGCGTGCCAGAGCTGGATTATCCGTTTCCTGCGGTCGACCTTGAGGCCTTCGAGCATGGGGAAGTAGTCGTCGAGGAGCACGATCTCGCTGGTGGCGATGAGGTAGAGAATGTGGATCGTTGTAGACCAACGCGTGGTGTGGGGAAGACGAAACGAAGTTCGGAGGTCAAACTTCTTGTCGAGCCCGCGCTCAACCATGCGCTCGTGGACTCGTTGGAGATTGCCTTCGGTATTCCCACGTCGGTCTGACGCGAAGAGTATCCGTCCGGGCGTCGGCCCGACTAAGCGTGTAAAAGCGTCAAAGATCCAGCGGGCGTAATGCTGCTTGGCTGCCATACCGAAACATTTTTCGTACAACCGCTTGGGAGATAGCGGATGCGCCGATGTTGCTGGACTGCGCGACAGCAGAAAACTGCGTAAAAGAAAGTCCAGCTGATTAGCGTTCTCTGCGATGTCGTAGGAGACGGTCAGAGCCGACTGGTTTGTATTGAACAAAAACACGCGTGATGCATCGTCGAGGCGTTCCAGCGCCCCACCGTCGTAGGAAGCTACCGGTCCGCTCTGGTTGTCAAGGAGCGCTTGAATTCGCCAGGTGCCATCGGGTATCGCGCTGCGCCCCGCAAAGGCTGTGACGTTGAGATGTAATGCATACACACCGGCACCCTCTGACGTCGCCGGTGCTGGCAGCGTGCGCAGGCCGTCGACGAGTTGGAAGGTGATGTTTTGTTCAGCGTTCCGCATCGGTACGTTGTCACATTGGGTCAGCAGCACCCGTATGGTCATTTGGACCCGAATCCACCCGATATCGGTGACGGCTAGAGAGTGCGTGGGTTCCGAAAGAGGCACCGCGTGGCCCGAGTTTGCTGGTTGGAGCACTACGCCACCCGTTCTTCGTGCCAGCTGATGGTGCGGTCAAGTCCGGACTCAAACCCTACGTGTGGAGCCCACCCGATGACGGGGCGCTCCGTCATCGTCACATGTTCGCCAGTGGGTGTGAGCAAACCACCGACATCATTGTTGTTTTGTGCAGACATTTTAATGATTCTACGTCACGCGCCTAATGCTCCATGAGTTCCTCAAGCTTGTCCACGATCCGTGGGGCGGCCCGACCGTCATCGACGGATCCGCAATGCTCGAGGAACTGCTCGATCTTGGACTCGTACTCGTGCTGATCAAATGCGGATATGTTCTGAACTAACTCGGCGTTAGAAGTCGCCATGCTGAAGGGCGTGTCCTCAACGTCGTGATGAGAGCCGCGAACCGCGTCGAAATTCTCGGTCTTTACTCCATACAAGAAGCTGGGCTTCCCCGTTAAGATGTAGTCGCAGACCCAGCTTGAATAGTCTGTCACGCCAACGTTCGCAACCATCAGGAGCTCTTGCATGTCCGGGTAGAACGAGACGTTGTGGCAGTAGATGGGCAGACCAGCGAACCGCTGTTTGGACGAATTCTTGTTGCTGTTGTGGGCCCGAATGAGGAACTCCCAAGTTCCACCGAACTTGCTCCCCAAGACCTCACGAAGCCTCTCAAAATCTAAATTACTGAAAGATTGCCCGAAGCTCTTTTCGTCGTGCGTCGGCGCGAACAGCAGGAAATTTTGCCCTGTATCGGTGACATTCAAGCGGGTGAGCACTTTGCGGCGAAGATGGCCAGCGGTCTCGGTCGAATGGTCAAAAAGGATGTCGTTACGCGCATGTCCCAGTTTCAAGACGGGAACACCGGGCCAGTAGGTGCTATCAAATACGTCATCTTCGAACTGGCTGTTGGAGATAAGAAAGTCGGTTTGCCGGGACTGGAGAGTTCTCATCTCATTGAAGAAACGATCATCGCTGCCCGCACCTTCGAGCCGCTTTAGACCCAGTGACCCGTGCCACGTTTGGATCCAATACTGGCCCGTGTTTTTCGCCACAGTTTGTAATTGAAGAGTATGGCCGTTTTGGACAATGACCTTTGCTTGTGCAGCGGTCTTGTAGAAGTCCTCCGATCCGATGCGAACGAAGCTCATCTCGCTCGGGTGGGGTCCTTGAGAGGACGGGCTCACTGCCCAGACGATGTTGTATGTAGAACCCCTTCGGATCATTTCTTCGCTGATGTATTTAGCGTTACAGGTGTACTCGCCCTGAAACGTAATGAAGAGAATAATGTTGGGATCTACGGGGGTCTTCTTCGCGAGCCGCTTCCTGGCCGTTCGCGATAGCGCAACATCGATTTTCGAAAATACGAAGTGGACCAGGACCTTATTAAGGACTCGGATAGACAGTAAGAGGACCTGAAGGGGCAACTTGATGACCCAGAAGAAACGGTTTACGAGGGTCGAAACATACTGACCGCTGATCAGCCGGCTCAACGTCCTCCACCGCCAGTTCCGTCGAGATCGTCTAAGAACGAGCCAATATAGCTAAAGGTTTTCTGCTTGAGAGCATCCTTCGTCGTCGTATCAATTTTCAAAGATTCGCTCTTGATCAGCAGTTTCACGATTTTCCTATAGTCGAGTTCTTCTTCGTTGAAGTACGCATCCCGTTCACCAAGAAGGCGAGCCAGGAAGTCGATTTTTTCGCTCCATATCAACCCAACTTTTGGAATGTCTAGTGCATAGGCAACAATGCCCGCGTGCATCCTCGCGGCGAGGATCACCTTGAAATCAGTCATCGTGGCTAAGAACTCGACTGAACTCTCTGGCCGCCTTAGCAACCGGTTCTGGGGCAGGCCCATGTCAGCGACCAGCTGTTCACCGAAGCGCTGATCCACTTCCATTCCATTGGAGAACAGGTAGAAGTCGACTCCTTGAATGTTCAGTTCTTCGATGAGATTCTTATAAAAGTTTGCGATTTTGAAGGAGTCGGCTTCACCGCCGTACTCCTTATAATTGTCCGGATTGATCAAATTGATGCCCACGTTCACCGCGTCGGACCGCTTTTCGATCGAGAAGGCCTCTTGAAGCCAGAACACCGGATCGCCGACGAGGTCGCTGATGATGCTCTTGTTCGTGATGTACGAAGTGCGCAGTGTTGTCAGGTCATCTCGAGTCGTGATGACCCGAACGACATCTGAGTTGAGCGCTCGCTTGAGCTGTCTACTGCGAATATCGTTAGGATCGTACCCCTCGACACCAACGGCATTAAACATCACTGGGATGTTGCGTTTCTCCGCGATCTTGATGATCTGTTCATCTAGGTAATTCAATCCCTGAGTTTTGAACTTGATGAATCCGCCGCCCGCAATCACGAGGCCATCGAGCGATTGCATGACCTCCTTGTAGTACCAGTTCACTTTCAGCCACCACATGAAGTACTCGTAGAAGTACTGAAACGTTCGCAGTCGGATGATGGAAAAGACTATTTTCCTAGACCGGAGTAGGAGTACATGCAGGTACAGGTTGATTCGGCGCCGCCCCTGAAAGATATGAGGATCTCGAGGATCGACATCTACATCCTGCAGAGAAATGTCAGGGGAGTGCTTTCTGAGCAAGAACTTGGCGCTTTCAACCAAGAGATAGTCGCCGATGTTCTCGTTACTGAACAGCCCGACCACGCCTACACGTTTACGCATCGTGTTGATAGTCGTACCTCCGAGGTATTGATATGTCGCTGTCGTTCGAACCCGTGGCGCGACGAAACGTAAAAAATCATTTTCACATAGCCGGGCGAAGCCTCTGGACAAACCGGGCATCCGGATCGATTCAGTCTGCGGCAACGCCAGCCATTACCGGGCAGTCGTTTCGCCGAAAGCGGCCGGTAACCGAACGTGCGCTGGCGGGAATGCCCGTCACGTGACCACGGCTGCGATCGCTGTTTCACATCGACTCTATGCCATGAAGCCTTGTGCAGTAGCGATACGAGCCGTCAGCCTGACGCCCTCTCTGTTCGCGCCCAGGCCGCTTGTCGGAGGGGACAGGGCCCTTCAGGTTGGCATCAGGCGGCTCGAAGATCACGTGACCGCGGTGGGTTTATGTGCAGTGACGGTACTCAGGGCGCTGGGCGTAAAGAACGCGTGGAACTGGCATTCCCCGGTCCTATCCGCATTCCGGCGAGTGCCGGTCCCGGTATAGCGGGCCACTCACCACAGCACGCCGCTCGCCAAGTCCGACTGACGCAACTTGGCTTCCAGCGGCTTGGCGAGGGTTCGGGCAAACGTTTCCGTGAAGTGAACGTGGTCTCGCCAGACTACGACATTTCCTATGACAACAGCGCACGCTTCGGGATCCGGGCAGACCCAGTTGCCCATATCGATGACGTCCGCATCCGAGAGACCCTCGACGGTCCGCTCCACGTACTCGCTGCCCGTGCCGAACGCGACCTCCCGCGGCGTCGCGCATGCGGTCAGGTTGTCCGGGTTCGCAGACATGCACTCGGGCGGGTCGCTGCTCATTCCCGGTGTCGAGGCCATCACCAGCGTCGGGATACCTTCGTCGTTCAGACGCTGAAGATTGTCGTGGAGACCATCGGCGTAAAGCAACCGGGCCTCCTCAGTCGAGAGCCCCTCTCCCCAAGCTGCTCGCGTAAACCTGTTCGCCGTGACGACGAGGTCAGGGTCCTCCGCGAGGATCTGATCGAAGCTCGTTGCGCTCCATTCGTTGCAGGTGGTGTACTCGCCACCATCGCCATCCGCCTGGCTCAAACCTGAGAACCCGCACGATGCTTTGCTGGTGATGCGCAGCTTCCAGCCGTTTTCTTCCGCGAGTGTGATGTAGGGCGATGACCAGTTGGCAGCGTGCGAATCACCTATCAGCACTACGCTCACAGCGCCATCCGGATCACCGAAAATGCAGCCTTCGATCTTCGGCGTCGCTTCGGGACTCCCCAGATGGCAGTCGAGCGCGTAGACCACAGTATTGTCCGCGCGTGCGTCGATGACGGAGGGTGTGAATCCGCCCTCGACAACATCGACCGGTTTTCCCGCATCGGTGAAGCTCGCGAGGTCATCATTGGCGAAATCATCCGTCAGCGCCTCCGCGCCAATCTTCGCCGCGGTGTCGGCCTTGTACTCCGGGTTCATGCGTCCAGGCACGACGTACACGAGGGATGCGCAGACGGCAGTCGCGGCCATCAGGCTTGCTCCCGCCAGCAGCGACCTACGCTTGGACTGCTTCAGCCATTGCCAGTTTTGGAAAGGCTTCTCGATAAATTTGTAGCTCAGCCACGCCGGAAGCACGGCGAACGCCACGATGAGTAGCCCGTATCGGACGCGCAGTTCGCCACCCAGCACATAAGTGCCGACGACGATGAGTGGCCAGTGCCACAGGTAGAGCGAGTAAGAGATGTCGCCGATCCAGCGCATCGGCTTCAGAGTGAGCAGCAGGCCGACTCCGATCTCGGCTCTTCCGTTCATGCCCCCGGCGATGATCGCAGCGGCTCCCAGAGTCGGAAGAAGCGCTGCGTAGCCGGGGAAAGGCGTGGAACCGGAGAACAGTAGTGTCGCGGCGGCAATCGCGACAAGCCCAGACCAGCCCAGCACGTAACCCAGCCAGCTCGGTATGCGCGCCACCTGCGGCGCGAAGACGGCGAGCGCCGACCCGATCGCGAGCTCCCACAACCTCGTCGTCGTGACGAAGTAGGCAGCCTCTGGATCCACGGCCGTGTGATAGATCGACCAGAGCAGCGACGGCACGAGAACCATCAGCACGCCGATGCGCGCTGCCCGCACGGCTGTCGCGCGATGATCCGCGCGCCCCTCTTGTGTCTTGCGCCGAATCAACGCGAAGAGCGCCAGCAATGCGACGAGTATCAGCGGCCAGACGATGTAGAACTGCTCTTCGACCGCCAGCGTCCAGAAGTGCTGCAATGGGCTCGCGGCGACCTCAGCGTTCAGGTAGTCGGTACCGGCCGCAAAGACCCAGTTCACCAGGTAAAGAGCGGAGGCGATCGTTTCGACACCGATCGACTCCCACCGGATCTGTGGGAGGAATGCGACCGTGAGCACGAGGGTCACGAGCAGGACGACTGTCGCTGCGGGCAGGATGCGCCGCGCACGTTTCGCGTAGAAGTTGCCGAGCCCGATGCGCCCGGTGCTTTGGGCTTCCCGCAGTAGAATTCCCGTGATTAGGAACCCGGAGATCACGAAGAAGATGTCGACGCCGATGAATCCGCCACTGAAGAGGGACCAATTCGTGTGGAAGAGCAGAACCGTGACGACTGCGACTGCCCGGAGGCCCTGGATATCGGGCCGGAAGCCCGAACCCTTCGGGAGCTTCTCCGTGCCGGATCCCGGTTCTCGGTCTCGCCGCAACTCTGATCGGGAGCGAGCCAGGGGCATCGGCGTAGGGGCAGAGTTCACTGGTCGATTATGCCACGCAAAAGTCTGCGAACGACCCTCACGAAGCGGCTGTCAGAACGTGCCGGTGGAACTGCAAGCGGGTCTGCCAGGATAGTCGGCGTGAAGGGGGTCACCCTCGAAGGCGGACGCTGCGCGTTTATGACAGCGGATCCCGGGTACGACAAGCCGCTGATCTACTACCCGCTGTCGACGCTCATGCTCGCCGGCCCACCTTAGTGGTCCTTGGTCGAGGCCGCCCATTTCGGGGTTGGGCTGCGGTTGAGGAGAGGCGCGATCACCTTCCGGAAGGATAGCGTTGAAAGATGCGACGTTGTGCACCGACTGGGCGCTGGTACGCAAACTAGATGCAGTTCCTGTGATCGTTCGATTTAGTGAAGTCCTCCGGCACGATTTGGGGGTTACCGAGCTCACATCGACAATCGGAGGCCTTCGTGACTCAAGCTAACGCTCCTTTCACCCGGCAGGGGCGAATTCATCTTGCCCATTGATCGTGGATCGTGGCTGGTCAGTCCGGCGAGCAGCGGAAGGGTTGCAGTGTTCATCCGCGACCGCTCTGAAATGGGCGGCTCGCTTAGGGGTGAATCAGTAGATGACTGATCGTTCCTCGCGGCCGCGCACGTCTCCCACTCGGTGTTCAGCTCGGCTTGAACATCGCATCGTCGCACTGCGGTTTCTTCGTCGCTGGAGTCCGCGCCGGATCGGCTATCACCTTGGCATCAACCGATCTACGGTCGAGAGGGCCCCGGTGCGCTATCGATGCCAAAGCTGATCTATCTCGACCAAGCCACAGGTCTTCCCATGCGTCGGCGAAAAGCCGTCCGCTGCGAGAAGGCCACTCCCGATGAGCTGGTGCACTTTGGAATCAAGCGACAAGGCCGGATCCCCGATGGTGGCGGACATCGGGTCCTAGGGCGGACGGCGGGAATTAGAAACAACACCGGACACGGTGGTTAGGGGCGCGTCATGCCGGCCACAAACCAACGGGAAGTCGAACGGTTCAGCCGAACCCTCGCAACCGAATGGGCCGACGCCGCCACCTATCGCAGTGAGGCAGCCCGAGCCGCCGAATATCCCACCGGGCTCCACCACTACAATTTTCACAGACCCCACAACGGTATCGGCGGCCAAACACGATCAGACCGCCTTCACAACCTCAGTGGGAACTACAACTAGGACACGATGAGATTGAGCACCCCAGTAACCGCAACCGTTCAGAGCGTTGTGTTTCCGGCCGGAGATATCGACGAGTTGGCTCCGCTCTACGTCGACGTTGAAGACAGTGGAAAGGTCGCCGTACTCGACCGCCGGACAATACGGCTCGATGCGGGGACCTCCGTGTCGTTTGCCACCTACTTCAACGCTTTTCCCGCGTCCTATTGGCAGCGGTGGACGTCCGTCCGCGAAATAATACTTCGGGTCAGCACCAAAGGGCGTGGAGTTGTGACAGTAATGCGTTCGGATGAGAACGGTACGCAACGCCCGATGCAGGTAACCGCGGTCGCCGGTGCGACGGAATCAACCTTCTCTCTTCCGCTCGTAGGTTTCGACGATGGTGGCTGGTATTGGTTTGACGTGAAAGCCGAAGGAGATATCGAAGTCACGGAAAGTCGTTGGGGCGTCGCCGAAGACCCGGTGACGACTGGCCTAGTTTCACTCGGCATCACCACGTTCAACAAGCCCGACTACTGTGTGGCAACTCTCAACGCTCTCGCCGACGCTCCCGAAGCCCTGCATGAGATCGACCGAATTTTCATGATCGATCAGGGCACCCGCAAGGTCACCGCAGAGGCGGGTTACGATGCTGTCGCCGCTGCGCTGGGTGAGCAGCTCGCGGTGATCGAGCAATCGAACCTGGGCGGTTCAGGAGGGTTTTCGCGCGGCATGGCCGAAACCCTGAAACGTGACAGTTCCGACTTCGTCATGCTGCTTGACGATGACGTGGAAATCGAGCCTGAAAGCGTCCTGAGGGCAGTGTGGTTCGCTCGCTACTGCGTGAGCCCCGCTATCGTCGGCGGGCACATGCTCGACCTGGGCAAGCGAACCGTTTTGCACGCCTACAGTGAAGTCGTGGACGAGCGGCCGTTCATGTGGGGCCCCCCAGACCGTGCGCACGAACGTCACGACTTTGCGGAATCCTCACTGCGAGAGACATCGTGGCTGCATCGACGAGAAGACAGCGACTTTAACGGCTGGTGGATGTGCCTAATCCCTGTCGCTGTCATCCGCGACATCGGCCTCGCGCTGCCGGTGTTTATCAAGTGGGACGACGCTGAGTACGGACTCCGAGCGGGAGAAGCCGGATACCCGACTGTGTCACTGCCGGGTGTCGCACTCTGGCACGTCTCTTGGGTTGACAAAGACGACACCATCGATTGGCAGGCATATTTCCATGCCCGCAACCGACTCATCGCGGCCCTCCTGCACTCAAGTTTTCGGCGGGGTGGCTCCCTTCTAAGCGAATACCGCAAACAAGACCTCAAGCATTTGCTTTCGCTGCAGTATTACCCGGTCGCGCTCCGCCTTCAGGCTATGCGCGACGTGCTTGCCGGACCAGAACACCTCCACGAGATGATGCCGAATCGGCTGGCCGAACTTCGTGCGTGGGCAGCCGACTATCCGGAGATGGCGGTCTACGATGCGGCGGCCGCACCGAAGAGCCTCGAGGGACGGCTGTCGTATCCACCGACGGATGGGAAGGGGCCGCGTGGTGCCGCCCTAGCGCTGTTCACCGTCCGAGCGGCACTTCGGCACTGGTTCGCCCGCACCCCACAAGCTTTGGTCGAACAGCCAAAGGAGAGACTGAGCAAGCGTGACGCGACCTGGTGGCGGCTCCCCGGATTCGACAGCGTGCTGGTGGACACCGCCGACTCCCAGGGATCGTCATGGTATCGCCGCGATCGCACTAGGTTCCGTTCACTCATGGCCGAAAGCATTCGCCTCAACCGCCAAATCGGACAGAACTGGGACGAGTTGCGAAACCGGTATCGTCAGCAGGCGAGCGACATCACATCGCCGGAGGTCTGGAAGCAAACCTTTCGGAAATGAGCTCGCTCCTTCGCTACTGAAGGAATTCTGAGAGTCGCGAATAGTTTTTCGGAGACGTAACGAAAGTCGACACTGCGGCTAGAACAGGAGGAGTGCTTCTCGATATCCCGCTTCCGGAATGCCTTACGCATATGGCGCCGGATCGCTCGCGTAAGTGCGCAAGCAGACTGGCGTGACTCAGACTGTATAGTAGGGGAGCAGCTTGGGCCCGTCTTCGCTGCGAGCGGGTATATCGGAGGAGTCAGGTGATCGAGGATAGTCCTTCTGCGCTCGCTGAACGGTATGGATTGATTCGAGTGGGCCTTCGCCCTCGTTTCGGAAAGTACCTCGCAGACACGTGGAGACGGCGCAACTTTGCTCGCACCTTGGCGAGATATCGCATCCAGTCCGAGAACGAACGCAACCGGCTCGGCATGGCATGGGTCGTCGTTAAGCCCCTTCTTAATGCGCTGATTTACGGACTCGTTTTCGGTCTCATTCTGGATAACGACAGCCGTCCGGAAAACTTCATTGCCTTCTTGCTTGTCGGAGTGTTCGTTTTCGAGTACTTCGGCAACTCAATCGGGCAAGGATCCAAGGCCATAATCAGCAACACCCGACTCGTGCGCAGCCTGAGTTTCCCCCGCATTCTCTTGCCGATCGCGGTGGTCTTGGAGCAGCTCTACCGAATGGTGCCAATCTTGGGCGTCCTCGGGGTACTGCTCGTGCTTTTCGGTGAGCCCGTCAGATGGTCCTGGCTGCTCATCGTTCCGATAATGCTGATGATGTCGTTCTTCAACGCCGGGGTTGCCATGATCGTGGCCCGTATGTCGGTGCACCTCCGGGACATTAAGCAGGTTATCCCTGTCGTGTCGCGGATTATGTTCTACACCAGCGGCATCTTTTACTCAGTCGATCTGATATTGGCTCAAAGGCCAGATCTGCTCCTGATTGTTCACCTGACGCCGGTGTATGAGTTCATCAGTCTTTCGCGCAATGCCCTTCTTGCTGACTTTCCCGTCGACCCTTCGCTGTGGCTCTGGGCGGGGCTGTGGGCAGTCGGAACCTTCGTTTTCGGAGTGATTTTCTTCTGGCGAGCCGAGGAAAGGTATGGACGTGACTGACGAGGAACAACTCATGCTGGATTCGGGTACTCGTCCGACCATCATTGTGGACGATGTGCATGTGCGTTATCGGACGTACGCCTCAGGAAAGCCTTCGGAGGGTGGCAAGTCACTGGCATCCCGAAGCACTCGAGGCGTACGCGAAGTGCACGCACTCAAGGGCGTATCCTTCACCGCGTTTCAAGGCGAAAGCATCGGCGTAATTGGGCACAACGGGTCTGGTAAGTCCACCTTGCTGCGGACGGTTGCGGGCCTAACGCCGGCGTCGTCAGGTGTTGTGTATGCGGAAGACCAGCCTGCTTTGTTGGGGGTGAACGCCGCATTGTTGAACGAACTTTCCGGCGATAAGAACGTCCGTTTGGGCGGACTCGCCCTCGGTTTTTCAGAAGCAGAAATGCGGGAAAAATACGGGTCTATCGTGGAATTCGCCGGTTTGGAAGAATTCATCCAGTACCCGATGCGTACTTACTCGTCCGGTATGTCTGCGCGGTTGCGGTTCGCGATTGCGGCGTCGAAGAACCACTCCATTCTCCTCATTGACGAGGCGCTTTCTGTCGGAGATAAGAAGTTTCGAAAGAAGAGTGAGCAGCGCATTAAAGAAATGCAGAAGGCGGCAGGAACTGTAATGCTGGTGAGTCATTCCATCAGTACGATTTTGGAAGCCTGCTCCCGCGTTCTCTGGATTGACAAGGGTAATCTTCGGATGAACGGTGACCCAAAGGAAGTCTGCGAAGCCTACCTCGGCCACGCAAACCAGTGAATTGGACCGAGTAGGGCGAGGTTGACGGAACAATCCGCCTGACTCACCATTCCGAGTGGCCGGGTCAACGTCGAGTGAGTTGAACTTTCGACTGGCCCTTGCCTCTCACCCGGTATGTCGCGATCGGCCATCGCTCCGCCGAGCCAATTCGTCCGGCTTTCTGTGCCCGGTATGGTCTGTCTGGATCTCTGTGGCAACCGCCGGCTCGCCACAGAGATCATCATGGGCGTCCTCGAGAAGGTCGATCGCATAGTCAGGAATGCGGGCATGCCCGTATTCGCTTCGCGTGCAGCCCGCATCTCTGCGGCAATAGGGTCTGCTGCACGGCTTGGCGGTATCTGTTCTGGCAGGCCCGGAAGAGCGGCCTGAAAGGACGCCATAGTTCCGAAGCCCTACCCGAGCGAGTTTTGTGAGGATTTTTTGTACGCATCGCTCACAATGAACCGGGAGTGGCGATCGAGCAGATAGCGAAAGACTCTGGTCTTCACGCTATAACGTTGCAGGAATCGTTGCGGCGTATCTGTTGCAAGCTAATTTGCCGGGCGAAAGTGCTGCGCGCTCCTGAAGGAACTCGCTGAAGAAGGGATCCCTATCGCGTGACGTGGCAGGTGCTCAAACGCTCGCGCCCAGCGAAACTTGACGTGGGCAGGGTTCCTCAGCCTAAGAAGAATCATGCCGAGTGCGGGGTAACTCCGACAGAGGGGCGCAAGGCTGATTTATCTGGTCGTCGCCACACCTTGTGATCGCCAAGAACCCTCTTGCAGAAGAGGCTGCCCGCATCG
This sequence comes from Salinibacterium sp. SWN167, assembly GCF_015864665.1. Lineage (GTDB taxonomy): Bacteria > Actinomycetota > Actinomycetes > Actinomycetales > Microbacteriaceae > Rhodoglobus. Next base: position 1,090,292 of record NZ_JADYWU010000001.1, read on the forward strand.
CGATGATGGCCTGCATCGACTGGGCCTATCTATCGCGGGCGCCAGCGCCGACTCGGCCGTGTTATCGCGATCGGGTTCGGGATCTTCATGAACACGTCAGGCACATTGGTTGTCGAGACGACAAACTGTCGACTAACAGTTTAGCGGACTCCGCCTGGGGTATGGTTGAGCACTGCGAGACAGGTTGCCGCGATCTGGCGGATGCAGCGGATGCGCTGCTGGGTGCATGAGCCGATGGAACGGCTGTGGAACCCGGCAATTGTCTCCCGTTATAAACGTGGCCTTAGTGCCGTGACAAACGTGGCCTTTGTGCCGTGAAAAAACCAACCGAAGGAGCCCGGCAGATAATGCGGGAGTACGACTACAGCGACCTTAAGGATCTTGCGTCCGATTCGGAGCACAAAGAACACATGCTCGCAGTTCTGGTCGAGTTCGACAGATTCTGCGAAGAGCATGGCCTGACGTATTACCTCTCCGGCGGCACTTTGCTTGGAGCCGTCCGACATAAGGGCTTCATCCCGTGGGACGACGACGTTGACGTCAACATGCCGAGGTCCGATTGCGAGAAGCTTATGAAGCTGTCCGGTGGCCGTATCGGAGACTTCGAGCTCCTGGCTCCGAACTCATCGCGCGGTTACTTTGCCTACCACTGGAAGCTGTATTCCGAGTCGATCTTGATTGCGAAGCGAAAAGCAGGTGGAATCGGTAGCAAGGTATACCCCATCTTCTTGGACATCTTTCCCATCGAGGGCCTGCCCGACACAGAAGCAAAGAATGACGCACACTACGCCGAGATCAGGCACCGAAAGAATCGGGTGAGTCACGCGCAAAACATAAAGCGTTACCGTGGTCCAAACCCATATCGCTTCCTCCGCAGCCACTTGGCAGCTCGTCTCTACCGCACCGTCGGCGTGCAGTCGCTCTTCGATAAGGTCATTGACCACGCGGCCTCGATGAGGGTCGAAGACTCTGACTACATCGGCGTGATGATGACGAACGTCCATACGACCGAAGAACGCGTCTTGAAGTCCGAGTATTCTCCCATAATCAAGATGGAGTTCGAGGGGCACATGCTTTCGTGCCCGGCGGGATACGACACGTATCTTCGCCAGCTATATGGGGCGAACTACATGGAGTGGTTGCCTGTGCACCAGCGAATCCCACGCCACAACTTCGCGACTTTCTTGTCCTATACTGAAGGGGAAAAGCCGTCGGTCGCCTATGCGCAGCCGGAGGCCGTGGATCCTGAAAGGCCGATCGCCGACGACGAAGACATGCTTGATGATGTGGAGTGACGTATTCCGAGAAGCGAAAGGGCTAAGACAGTGAAAATCGCTATATGCGGGCTGGTGAAGAGTGAGAATCTCGGGGAGATGTTCATCGCACGCAGCTTGGAGTACTTGATCTCCGACGGGCTTCAGAAGGCTGATCCGGGAATCGAAATCGAGTACGTGGAAGTCGACCTTCTCGGCCGGAATGACACGATCTTCGAGATTGACGATGCCCGCGAACGGCGACTTCGGAACTACCATCAGTACAGCGAGAAGGGGCAACTCACTGAGAAGGCGTTCCTGTACTTGCAGCGAAAAGGCCGCGAAGCTAAGTCCAAATCGGTACAGAACCTCATCAGCAGGGCTCGGCACCTGATTTGGAAGCTTGGTCGCAACTACCGCAAGCGGTTGGCAAGCTACTTCGATCTGAAGCTCGAAGGGGTCGACTACATCGTCATCGATGGCGCCGGTCTCCTTGAGTACAGCTATAACGAGTACCACTGGTCATTGCTGCTCATCAGCGAATACGCGGAGCGGCACAATCTCGAAGTGGTTTATAACGCCATTGGGAGAGCCGGTGCGTTCGATGAGCGTGACTTCGGAAGCACGATCCTCAAAAGGGCGCTCCAGTCTCCGGCCGTCACGTACGTGTCGGCCAGAGATAATCTGGACGCAGTCCAAGCGTGCGCTGGCCCGGGGCACAAGGTCAAGTTGCTCGCAGACTCGGCTTTTTGGATGAAGGAAGCCTACGCGATCGACACCGGCGTGGAACGAAAGAAGATCGGTATCGGTCTCATCCGGGGCAACTCACTGCAAGGCTACGGGGTCAGCTTTGACGCGAAACAGTGGGTGACTCTTTTCGCTGGAATCGCGACGACTCTTCGCGAGCGCGGATACGATTTCGAGTTCTTCACCAACGGGCTGCCGGGCGACGTCAAATTGGGTAAGCGAGTCCTTAAGAGGCTAAAGCTGCCGGATTCCTATCTGGTTGATAGGCCCGTCGACGACACTGTTCTGTGCGAAACGATCAATGGCTATGAGGCCATCATTACCTGTCGGATGCACTCATCCATCGCGGCGTTCACCATGGATGTGCCATCGGTGATCCTGTCGTGGAACGACAAGGTTGAAAAGCTGATGACGATCATCGGGTACCCCGAACGCGCCATCCAGCAGAAGGACTTCCGGCCGGACCTTATTGTCGATCGCATGGAGAAAGCAAAGAGCGAAGGAATCGACCCTGAACTTCTCTCTGCGATGAAAGATAAGGCACAAGAGAGCGTCACTGACTACCTCGATAGGATCCTCAATGTCCGCAACTGAACACTGTTCGATGTCTCCAGGAGTTTTGCGATGATTACAGCACTGTTGACGGCAGCGGGAACCGGTTCACGGATGAAACAGGACATCCCGAAGCAGTTCATGCACGTAAAGAATAAGCCGCTGATCGTCTACACTCTGGAGGCCTTTCAAGAACACCCCTCCATTGATGCAATCGTTGTCGTCACGCTCCCGTCATGGATTGACGTCGTCTCGGCATATGCGAAACAGCACGGAATCACGAAGTTGCAGGCTATCGTGCCGGGCGGCGCGAGCGGTCAGGAATCGATCAACAACGGTCTTCTGAAGATCAGGGCTGACGGAGCTTCGGATGACGATATCGTCATGATCCACGACGGGAACCGGTGCCTCGTCTCGTCGGAGATCATCTCTGATAGTGTCGCCGTGTTCAAAGCCAAGGGCAGTGCAGTCGCTGCTATTCCTTGTGTCGAAGCTGTGTTCAGGAGTCATGACGAAGGAGCATCGTCCACGGTTTCCATTCCCCGCGAGCAGTTATTTCGAACCCAGACACCGCATGCATACACGCTCGGCAAGCTCATGTGGGCTCACGAGCAGGCGAAACTCCAGGGCGTTGAAGACACAGCGGCATCATGCGTGCTTATGCAAGAGCTCGGCGAGACGGTTTATCTCTCGGCCGGTTCGGAACAGAATCTGAAGATCACCACCATGGACGATCTCTACATCTTCGAGTCGATTCTCGATGCCCGGAAGAGTGCTGGGTGAGCTGATGGCGTATAGCAGTTCCTACTGGGACGACCTCCGTACGGCGTTGGCGTGTATCCCCGATGCGAAGAAGCTCCACGGAACCCGTATTCTCGTGACCGGAGCGACGGGGATGATCTGCTCATCAATTGTCGACGTTCTCCTCTTCATGAACCGAGAGCACGGCGCGAATATCACTGTCTTCGCCGCGGGCCGCAGTGAGCAGGCTGCCGTCGAGCGGTTCGCACGTTTTTCGGCGGGCGACTCCGGCATCGTCTTCGTGCCGTATGACGCGACGTCGAGCGAAGGAGTCGCGCTTGATTCGGATGTTGACTACATCATCCATGGCGCAAGCAACGCGAATCCCGCCCTATACATGGAGCGACCTGTAGATACGATGCTTGCGAACATTCTCGGGCTGTCGAGTATGTTTGACTTGGCTCGCGCCACTTCGGCACGAAAGCTCCTGTATATCTCGTCGAGCGAGGTCTACGGAAAGAGTGAGGGCACGCACCCGTATGCGGAGAACGACTTCGGTTACCTGGACATCTTGAACGAGCGTGCGGGGTACCCGTCATCGAAGCGTGCGGGAGAGTCGCTGTGTGTCGCTTATGGGATGCAGTACGGCATTGACTCCGTGATCGTGAGACCCGGACATATTTACGGGCCGTCGATTCGGAGTTCGGACAATCGCGCTTCGGCGGAATTCACCCGGAATGCTGTCGCCGGGAACGATGTGGTTTTGAGAAGCAAAGGGAGCCAGCTGCGCTCGTACTGTTACTCGCTCGATTGCGCATCGGCGATTCTCACTGTTCTCCTTCAAGGAGAGCGGGCCAACGCCTATAACATCTCGAACCCTCACTCCATCTGCACAATCAGTGACATCGCGGAGGCCATTGCGCACGCGGGAGGGGTAGAAGCTCGCTACGACCTCTCGGCAGAGTCAGGGTTGAGCGCCCCCAGTCTGATGCAGAACTCATCGTTGGCCTCAGATAAGTTAGAGGCGCTAGGGTGGAAACCGGCCTTCGATCTTGAGCGCGGCGTCGGCAGAATGATGTCGGTGCTGAAAGAACCCGGCGGGCCATTCTCGGTCTAGCGGCATTAGTCACGGCATTTCATCCGGTCCCGACGACGACCAATCGCTCGAAACATTGATCATTGGCGCCGTCGTGCGCTTATGAATTTCCAGTAACCCGGTAAGTGGCACCTGGCCATTGTTCGACTGAATTGACACAGCGACCGTCGGCGGAGTTCTTGATGCCGGGAAGGTCTGCCGGCGTGAGTCCTCGGTATTCGGCGTGCTCAGGCTGCACCACCGCTGTATCCACCGCCTCACCAAGGTAGTGCGGGGTGAAGCCGAGGCCGGCGAGCTCGTCATCGCCGTACAGGGGATCATGCACGAGCGCTGTTGCGTTCTGGCCGTCGTCAGGTAGGACACCAAGACTGTTCGCGAACTCTGCGACCGTGGCATCGTCGTGAAAAAGGGTGAGTCGATCTTCGATGGAGCGGTTGCCGAAGCTGTCGTAGTGCTGAAAGTCGCACTCCGCGCTACGCGCTAGGCCGTACCGATGACCCGGTACGTGGCATTCGGCCACTGACCGGCAGAACTCACGCGGCGACCATCGATGAAGGTGCGGATGCCCGGCAGCTGTTCCTCGGTCAGAGTGCGGTACTCGGCATGGTCGGCCTGCACTACGACGGCGTCGACAGACTCGCCCCAGTGGAACGGCGCAAAGCCGAGCGCACCAAGTTCGTCGTCGGTGTAGAGCGGGTCTTGCACGCTCACGACGGCTCCACGGGCTTCGAGAGCGGCGACAGTCGGGAATACGCCCGAGAACGCCGTCTCTTTTACGCCGCCGCGGTACGCGGCACCCAGTACCGCGACGCGCTGGCCCGTGAGGTCTCCATGGGCGCCCTCGAGCATCCCGACCGCATATTCGGGCATACCCGCGTTCGCCTCACGAGCGGCGCGCACAACAGTCGCGTCAGGGTCGTTCCAGAGGTACAGGCGTGGGTAGACCGGAATGCAGTGTCCGCCAACCGCAATTCCGGGCTGGTGGATGTGGCTGAACGGTTGCGAATTTGTGGCCTCGATGACCTGATAGATATCGATACCCGTCTTGTCCGCAAACCGAGCGAACTGATTGGCGAGGCCGATGTTTACATCGCGGTAGGTGGTCTCAGCGAGCTTAGCGAGCTCGGATGCTTCGGCTGATCCGAGATCCCAGACACCGTTGGGGCGCTTGAGGTCGGGGCGCTCGTCGAAGTCGAGAACAGCGTTGTAGAAGTCGGTGGCGCGAGCCGCGCCCTCGTCAGAGAGCCCGCCTATGAGCTTCGGGTACTTGCGGAGGTCTTCAAACACGCGACCCGTCAGCACTCGCTCGGGCGAGAACACCAGGTGGAAGTCGGTGCCCTCCGTGAGGCCAGAAACTTCTTCAAGCAGCGGCTTCCAGCGTGTGCGGGTGGTGCCCACCGGCAGGGTGGTCTCGTAGGAAACGAGAGTGCCGGGGGTGAGGTGTTCGCCGAGCGAGCGGGTCGCGACATCCATCCATCCAAAGTCGGGGTTGGCGTCATTGTCGACGAAGAGTGGAACGACCAGCACTACTGCATCAGCGCCGGGGATCGCGTCGGCGTAGTCGGTGGTTGCGCGCAGCTTGCCGGCGGGCACAAGTTCGCTCAGGCGCTCTTGCAGGTGGGCTTCACCGGGGAACGGCTCGATGCCCTTGTTGATGAGATCAACAAAGCTCGCGTTGATGTCTACTCCCACGACTTCGTGGCCCTTTGAAGCGAATTGAACGGCCAAAGGGAGGCCAATTTTGCCGAGAGCAACTACCGCAATTTTCACGAAACCGAGTCCTTAGAGTTGTGTGACGCAACGCTTACGCGCAGTCAAGTCTAAAGCGCAACGGCTGTGGATGCTGGCGTTTGGTTAGCGGCGCACAACACTGCCTGTCGGGCGTTCGGCAGGTGCGAAGCGGTACTCTTGGGGCGAGCGTAATTCAGCAAACATACTCCGTGAAAGGTCTCGCATGACCCTCGAGTTCATTCCAGCCTTCGAGCCAGTCGTCGGCACTGAGGTCGTCGTCCCGTCGTCGACCGTTGTGGCGTCGCAGGTGCCGTTTGCGCTCGCGCACCCGTCGCTCGGCGAGGGAAACCTCGAGCGCAGCGTGGACGCTGGCGCCGAATATGTGACCGCTGGTGCGTAAGAACTTTATGGTGAATGTGATCCGCAACCTCCGGGCACGAGCAGCCCAGGGCCTCACAATGATGAAGCTCGCGCAGCGCGGCGTCGGCAAGCCTGGCACGGCCCCCACTGGTGATCAGGGAGAGCGTGTGCTCATCGGGCCCGCGAACAGTGCCGGACAGGGGTATCAGTGGGCGCGTTCGTTTGAGCGGGCCAAACCTGACGTGCGGGCGACGAGCATGCAGCTCATTGCCGATGACGCATTCAAGTTCCCCGTCGATCTCCCCGCCCACGCTGGCTATGCGGCATTCTCGCGCTCGTGGCAGCGCGCCCAGTTCGAAGCGCTCACGCAGTATCGCGCTGTGCTTATTGAATCGAACCGCGGGGTCGCGGGCCGCCTTTATAACTCGGCGGCGGGTCAAGCTCAGGCGCTCACGGCTCGTGGCGTGCAAGTGGGTCTTATCTTCCACGGCTCCGACATCCGCGATCCCGATCGGCATCTGGCCGTCGAACCCGACTCCTACTTCGCATCTAGCCCAGAATTCGCGGAGACGATGCGCGGTGTTACCCGTCGTAGCCAAGAGCTGATTGCCGCGACTGGGGCTCCAGTCTTTGTCTCGACGGTCGATTTACTGAGCGATGTTCCTCACGCGACGTGGTTGCCGACGGTTGTCGACCCGCCCCTGTGGGCGGGGGGCCAGATCCCGCTCAGTCACGGCGGGGTGCCTCAAGTCGTGCACGTGCCCTCTAAGTCATTCATCAAAGGAACTGAACTCATCGAAGAGAGTATGCGCGAGCTGCACGAGCTGGGGCTCATCCGATACCAGAGTGTGAGCGGGGTTCCACACTCAGAGATGCCAGAACTCTATCGATCGGCGGACATCGTTCTCGATCAGTTCCGTGGCGGTCCCTACGGTGTCGCGGCCTGCGAGGCGATGGCCGCCGGGCGCATCGTTGTCTCTCACGTGCCGCACCGCGATCGAGTCGCGGAGCTTACCGGCGAAGAACTTCCTATAATCGAGGCCTCAGCAGCAGCGCTGCGCGAGACGATCCTCCGTATAATCGCAGAGCCCGCCGAGGCGCTCGAGCGCGCGGCGGCCGGACCGGGGTTCGTTACTCGAATCCACAACGGGGACAAGAGCGGCCGTGTGCTCGCGGTGTGGGTCGATGGAGTCGAGGGGGGAGCACGATGAGGAATCTGTGGCGCACACTCAATGAGCTGTTCACAGTGCTGCCGGCGGGTGCCAAACCGTACTATGTCTGGTACTCAATAGCGACTAGTCTGCTCGCAATCCTCGACATCATCGCGCTCACGCTCATCATGCTCGTGGTCACTCCGTTGGTGACCGGCGGCGCAGTCGTTCTTCCGGTGCTCGGAGAGGTGCCTGATTCTGCAACCGTGTGGATCATCGCAGTCATCTGTCTACTCTTCATTCTGAAGGGCGTGTTCGCGGTCGTGCTGCACTGGTACGCGACGCGCCGCTTCGCCCGGTATGAACTTCAGGTCGGCGACGAGCTATTTCAGGGATACACGCGCGCGAGTTGGCTAAAGCGCTCGCAATTGAGTACCGCCGAGGTGACGCGCATCGTCGACAGTTCGATGGCTAATACCAACCTCGGGTTCATCTTGCCGCTTGCCCAGGTACCAGGCAACGCACTCACCTTCGTTGCGGTGCTCGGCGTTCTCGTCTTCGCCCAGCCGTTGACTGCGCTCATCGCCTTCGTATATCTCTCGTTGATCGCGGTATTCATGCTGCTCGTTGTGACTCGTCGATCTCAAGCGGCAGGGCGCGACAACCGCGGTTACGCCTACAAGGTTGCGACTGTCATGACAGAGATGGTCGAAGCGCTCAAAGAGGTCGTGCTCCGCGACAAGCTCGAAGAGGTCGGCAGGGTCGTCTCGAAGAACCGCAAGGTTGCGACCCGCGCGCGGGCAAACATTTCGTTCCTCGGCATCGTCCCGAAGTATGTGTTCGAGTCCGCGCTCATCGGCGGGTTCCTCATCGTGGGGGGCAGTGCCTACCTCGTCGGTGGAGGAGGGGCGAACGGCACGGCGCAGGCTGTGGTCGCGATCTCGTTATTCGCCGCGACTGGCTTCCGTATGATCCCAGCCATGAACCAGGTGCAGGCGAGCTTCACCGCCGCATCCGCGAATGAGGTGTACGCACGTGATGTGATCCGGGAGCTCACGGATCTGCGCGGCGACAGCACGGCGCAGGAACAGCGCGCCGACACCGCCAAGCTTTCGGTGGCACCGCAGAAACTCGCGCTAGAGAACGTGTGTTTTAGATATCCGGGCGCCGATGCCGATGTGCTCAAAAATGTCTCGTTCACTGTGCCATTCGGCTCGAGCCTCGCCATCGTGGGCCCTTCAGGATCAGGCAAATCGACCCTCATCGATATTCTGCTCGGGCTAAGCGTTCCTACAAGCGGATCGATGTGGATTGACGACGAGCAACTGAACACTGTCATGCGACAGTGGCGGCAACGTGTCGGGTACGTCCCGCAGCGCGTCGCGCTCTTCGACGCGTCGATCGCCCAGAACGTGGCCCTTACGTGGGAAGACGACTACGATTCCGACCGGGTTACCGCCGCGCTCGCACGCGCGCACCTCGAGGAGCTCGCCAGCCGCGGTGCAGGAATCGAGGAGCGGATCGGTGAACGCGGCTCGTCGATATCGGGTGGCCAGCAGCAACGGCTCGGCATCGCGCGAGCTCTGTACTCCGATCCATTGGTTATCGTGATGGATGAGGCGACGAGTGCTCTCGACACGGCGACCGAGAACCGTGTGACTGAGTCGATGCGCGAGCTGCAGGGCGAAGTGACCTTCATCACTGTTGCGCACAGGCTCGCGACAATCCGCGAATACGACCGCATTTGCTACCTCGATCAGGGCGAAATCTTGGGCAGTGGCACGTTCGAGGAGGTCGTCGCGCAGGTTCCCGAATTCCGGCTGCAGGCAGAGCTAGCTGGACTACTATGAGCGCACGGCCGACGCTACTCATCCTTTCGTTCACCGAGTTCGTAAACGATGCTCGTGTGAAGAAACAGGCGCTGATGTTCGCCGAGCACTACGACGTCGTCACCTGTGGGTACGGTAAAGCTGTCCGCGAGGACATCGAGCACATCAGGCTTGATCCTGCGGTGTCCACCTTTTCGAAGTACCGTGAAGCTGTATTCGTGCGGTTGCGGATGTATGCGGCGGCGTTCGCGGGCGACGAGCGGTGCAAGAACGCGATAGCGAAACTCCGCGGGCGTCGCTTTGATGCTGTGCTCGCGAATGAACTCGAGACCTTGCCGGTCGCTTACTCGATGGTCGGTCCCTCCAAGGTGCTGCTTGATTTGCACGAGTACTATCCGGGGCTGCACGACGATATACCGGTGTGGGTGAAAGTGCGTCAGCCTTACCAAGAGTGGGTGCTCTCAAACCAGGCCACGCGTGCGGCAGCGGCCACCACAGTCTCCGGGACGATCGCGAAATGCTATCGCGAGCGCTTCGGTATTGATTCTGGCGTCGTGCATAATGCTGCACCGTACCGTGCTGATCTCGCGCCAGCCCCGGTCGGCGATCCGATTCGTCTCGTGCACGCCGGCGTTACCGCGCGGAATCGTCGGCCCGAGGTGATGATGGACGCCGTCGCTCAGTCGTCCACAAATGTCACGCTCGATCTGTATCTCACTCAGCAGGAGACTCCGTTCGGCCGCGAGCTGCAGGCCCGCGCTGCCCAACTCGGCGAACGTGTTACCTTGCACCCGCCGGTGCCGCACGATGAACTCATCGATATATTGCACCGCTATGACGCGGGGCTGCACATACTGCCTCCGACTAACACGAACATCAGGCTCGCGTTGCCGAACAAGTTTTTCGATTCCGTGCAGGCGCGCCTGGGCATGGTTATCGGGCCCACCGTCGATATGGAGCGTCTGCTGCAGGAGTACGATCTCGGCGTAGCAGCCGCAGGCTTCGACGTTGCAGACATCGTTGCGGTGCTCGACAAACTCGAGCGGGGTGAGGTCGCTCGCTGGAAATCGAACGCTCACGCCGGTGCCAAGGAGCTGAGTTCGGAAGCTCAGCAGGCCGGATGGCTCGACGCGGTGCGGGGCCTCTTGGGGTAGAGCCTGCACCGGACGTCTCAGGTCCGGCAGGCCCGAGGGCTCAGAGGTACCAACAGCGGTAGCGGAACGATCCCCTGATGTGGCCCCAGTTGTAGCCGAAGGTCGAAGCGGCGGTGAGGCGCTTCTCGCTGCCCGGCCGTGACGCAAGGGCGCGCAGCGACGCTACGCCGAGCATGATCGGCGCGAGATAGGAGCTCCGGCGCGGCATACCGGCACCGCGGTGCTTGGCATAAAGCTGCGCTTTGCCCGTGCCATATGAGGTCTGCTGTCGCCGAATATCGGCGGGTGTCGTACGCGCGAAGTACTTGAAGCGTGCGGCTTCAGTAAAATCGATCGAGTATCCTGCCAGCTGCATTCGCCAGAACAGGTCGGTGTCCTCCGCCGCCCCGGAGAACGCCTCGTCAAACCCGCCTACAGTATCGAACGCTTCGCGCGCGAAGCCAGCCTGCCCGCCGCCGAGCGAGATCATTCCTGGCCACGTGGAGTCGGTGAGCGAGGAAATTTCGCGAATGATCGCCCCCGATTCCCTACAGTGCACGATGACGCAGCCAGTGATCTTTGAACCCTTCTTGCCAGAGTGGTAGAAGCCCTCGGCCCACCCCGGCTGCACCTCATCGTCCGCACCGCACAACATGATGAAGTCGCCCGTGCTCGCCCGCACGCCGTCGTTTTGCGCAAAGACCGCGCCCTGAGCGCGGTCCGCCGAGACTTCACGTACCCGGTCGTCTGTGGCGGCGAACTCCGCGATAATCTCCGAGGTTCGGTCGGTCGACATGTTATTTGACACGATAATCTCGTGCAGGAACTCGCGCGGCTGTGAGGTGAGTGCGCGTAGTTGCCGGGGGAGGGTGTCCTCCCCGTTGAAGCACGGAACGACCGCGGATAGTGTGAGGTCGGTGCTCATGCGGTTGCTCCATTCGCGACGTCGAGGATCGCGTCCGCGGCGCGTTCCGCGGCCGCCCGCATCGATACGTGTTCGTCGGCCCAGGCGGCAAGTTGTTCGCGAGATGCGGGAGGTGCCGGTGCATCCGCAATCTCACGCATCGCCGCCGCGATGGCCGCGGGATCGTAGGCAACCGGCGCTCCCGCGTGCACCTCGGTGTTGACCCGCGCCAAGAACGCGGCGGTCGGGCCTGGGCCCGCAAAGATCACTGGACATCCGCTCGCTAATGATGAGTATGTTTTCGTCGCGAATGCGAACTCGTATCCGCCGCCTGGCAGTAGCGTCGCGAGCGATGCCGTTGCTGCGCTGAGCTGCGCGTTGAGTTCAGAAGGCGGGACGGGATCGGCGAACTCAACTGCGTCGGCGATGCCAAGCTGATCGGCACGCTCGCGGATCGATTCGAGCTCGCTGCCGTGACCCACAAAACGGAGCGTGAACCCGGGATGCGAAGTGAGAAACTCGGCGAACGCGTCGGCGAGCACGATGGCCCCGTGCCAGGCTGAGTAACTCCCCGCGTAGAGGAATAGGGGCTTCGAGGGTGCGGGGGAGTAATGAAACTGCGAGGTATCTGCGCCGCGGCCCGTTGTCGTTATGGGGGTAGTGACTCCCCAAGCGACGATGCGCTCCTTCACCTCGTCGGAGACGGTGACGATGCGCTGTGCGCCGCTGAGCGCCCGGCGTTCGAGCTCTTCGAGTGTGCGAAGTACGAGAGACGAGCTCGTTGCGTGTCCAGCAGCGAAGGACCAGAGATCAGCGGCGTCGTACACGTAGGGGATGCGGCGCAGCCAGCACGCCAGACGCACCATCACTCCGGTCGTTGGAGGTGGCTCGACGAGCACTGCGGATGGACGTTTAGTGAAAAGCAGTCGGAAGAAAACCGGGATGTCGAAGCTCATGTACTGCAGATAACCGCGCACATAACCTGTGCGATCACGGAGCACCGGGAACGTGCGAATGCGCTCGGCTCGCTCCGGCATCGCGTAGCCGCGCGGCGGGGCGGCGGTGAGTACGGTGACCTCATGATTGCGTGAACTCAATTCACCGGCGACAGCGCTGAGAAAGAACGACGCCGCCGACGGCTCGGGGAGGTAGATCCGCGACACGACGACTAGATGCAACCGTACTCCTCATGCAAAATCATGTCGGCCGGCGGACCGATTCAGACAATTCTAACCGGTGAGCCTTCCCTGTTCGCGCTAAACTCGCACCGTGACGAGCTCCGCGAAACAGATCCTTTGCATCTCGTTCAGCCCTATCGAACGGGATGCTCGAGTGCTGCGGCAGATTCATCTGCTCTCGCAACTTGGGGAGGTGACTACCGTCGGTTTCGGGGAGACCCCTGTCGGCGCGACGCGGCATGTACAAGTGCCCGACGGGCTTACGACTCTGCCTCAGACCCTGCTGGGAGTAGCGAAGCTCGCCGTCCACGCGCATAAGGCCGCCGAGTGCTCGTCGCCTGCCGCTCAATGGGCGCTCGCGCACGCGGCTCTGCTCGACGCTCCCGAAGGCGGCTGGGACCTCGTCGTTGCGAACGATGCTCGGGTGCTCGATCTCGGATTCCGACTCGCGGGCACCGCGCCAGTGTGGGCAGATTTGCACGAGTGGGCGCCCGAGGAACGCACACACATCACTTCGTGGCGGCTGCTCGTTGCGCCGTTCATGGTGCATCTCTGCCAGACGTACCTGCACCGGGCCACGCTCGTCACCACTGTTTCTCACGGAATCGTCGAACTCTATCGAGAACGTTTCGGAGTGGACGCCAAGCTCATGACGAATGCGGGCCCCTATATGGAGCTGCCAGTGCAGGCAAGCCGAGACGACCGTATTCGGTGTGTGCACAGCGGGGCAGCGATCGGCGGTCGCGGCCTCGAAACAATGATCCTCGCGTTTTGTAAACTCCCTGAGCGCTTCAGTCTTGATCTGTACCTCGTGTCGGCCGCCGACGGAGGTGCGCACCTCGCGGAACTTCGAGCAATTGCCGAGGGGGTGGATCGCATTCGCTTCCACGATCCGGTGCGCCCCGACGAACTCCCCGCCACGCTCTCGGGCTACGATCTCGGAATCTTTTGGATTCCACCGACCCACACGAATGCGCGGCTCACGCTGCCGAACAAGTTTTTCGATTATGTGCAGGCGCGCATCGGCATGGCGATCGGGCCAAGTGAGGAGATGGTTCGAGAGCTTGAGAATTATGGTCTTGGCATCGTGAGTAAGTCCTTCGATGTGCACGATCTCGTAGCGTCAATGGAATCGCTCACTGTGGAACAAGTGAACCGCTACAAGCACGCGGCTGCAGCGGCGGCCCTGCCGTTGAGCTTCGATGTGCAGACAGCATTCGTACGCGGTGCGTTGGAGGACATGCTCGCGGACTAGCAGGGTAGAGCTTCGCGGTCCTTGGCGTACGCGAGGCGAGCGTGTGCGCGGGCGCCAGGGTGGCGGCGCTTAGCGACCGCCGTCAGGATAAACACGCTCCGGTTGCGCGCACGATCAAAGGCTCGATACTGCGTATCGGCTCCGCCAACATAGTGGTCAAAGCCCCCGTGAATCGAGTTTGCGCGACACAGAATGTGCGAAACTAGCTGCATGGCGCAAACGTGGGTTGTTGTTCCGATGTATAACGAAGCAAGCGTCATTGCGTCCGTGATTAAGGAACTGAGAAAATCGCTTCCTCATGTGGTCTGTGTTGACGACTGCTCTACCGACGACTCCGCAGCGCAAGCTCGATCGGCTGGCGCCATCGTGGTGCAGCATCCGATCAATCTTGGTCAGGGCGCGAGTTTGCAGACCGGTTTTGAATTCGTTCGTTTGATTCCGGAGATGACGGAAGTCGTTACCTTCGACGCCGATGGCCAGCATCAGGTTCAGGATGCTCTTGACATGGTGCAACGCCTGCGCGATGAGAAGCTCGACATCGTCATCGGGTCGCGTTTTCTCGACAATCGCACCGACATGAGCGGCCTGAAAAGGTTTGTTCTTCGTCTGGCTACGGGCTACACCAGAATCACGACCGGAATGGCGCTCACCGACGCGCACAACGGACTGAGGGTCATCTCACGCGACATGATCTTCGAGCTTCAGCTGCGACAGAACCGCATGGCGCACGCGTCAGAACTCGTCGATCAAATCAGTCTGCACAAAGCGACGTGGGCCGAGCACCCCACGCACATCGTTTACACCGAGTACTCCAAAAGCAAGGGGCAGTCGGTGCTTAACGCCATCAATATCCTCGTCGAAATTATCTTCAAGTAGGGCATCGTGACCATCATCTTCCAGATCCTTGCGATCATTGCCGTTATCGTCGTCGCGATCGTTATGTTGCGTGGCGGGGGAGCACGCAATCAAGCGATCCAACGGATCTTCATGTTGCTGTTCATCGTGGCGGCAGGATCATCCATCTTCGTTCCTCAAGTGTGGACGTTCGCCGCGCGTCTGCTCGGCGTCGGTCGAGGAACCGACCTGTTGCTCTACATCACCGTGCTGGCTTTCTTGGGCGTCGCGGCAACGACGTACCGCCGTTTTCGTCGTCTCGAAAATGACCTCACAGCGATGGCTCGGCAGGTCGCGTTGGCGCGCGCCGATAACCAGCAGAATTCGTCAGAGGTTCCCGAGCCTCCGGCGGCCGACGGCGACAAGTAGCGCCGCCTAGAGGCCCCGCAGCACTCCGCGGGGCCATCGACCGGCCATCAAACCGGTGGGAGAGAAGCTAGATCGTTGAGAGACGATGCTCGAGGCCATCCGCAACAAACTTCTCAGCTGTGGCGACTACTGCGGCACCCTGTGCCAGCGTCACAATCGCACTCGTGTCGCCTGACAGCACTGCATCGCGGAACGCTTCGTGCTCAGCACGAAGCGGTTCCTTCTTATCGAGAGCAAAACGAGTAACGTCGCCTTCGCTCACTCCGCGGAACTGAGAAATGTCATCCCACTGGTGATGGCGAACGCCATTTTCGAAGTAGGTCAGATCGGCCGTGAGCGTATCGGCGACGAGAGAGCCATGTTCCCCCGTGATTATTGTCGTGCGCTCTTTGAAGGGCGTAAGCCAGTTGACCGTGTGGCTAACAATGGTGCCTTTGCTGAGCGTGCCAACGGCCAGAACCATGTCTTCGTGCTCGCGACCACTGCGGAACGTGGTGCGTGCATTTATCGAGAC
Organism: Salinibacterium sp. SWN167; assembly: GCF_015864665.1. Classification (GTDB taxonomy): domain Bacteria; phylum Actinomycetota; class Actinomycetes; order Actinomycetales; family Microbacteriaceae; genus Rhodoglobus. The sequence goes on from NZ_JADYWU010000001.1 coordinate 1,105,999, forward strand.
GTATTCCTGCTGAGTAACCCAGGCGGTCAGATCGATGTCGTGGGTGGCGAGATCTTTGATGACGCCCACGTCAGCAATGCGGCCGGGAAATGGTCCTTGGCGACGAGTCGTCACCTGGTAAATCTCACCGAGCAATCCGTCTTGGATTCGCTGGCGCGCCGACTGGAGTGCAGGGTTGTAGCGCTCAATGTGGCCAACACCGCCGACCAGGCCGGCCTCGTCAAAGAGATCGCGCAATTCGAATGCTGCTTCCGAGGTGGATGCAACAGGTTTCTCGATCAGCGCGTGAATGCCGCGGCTTGCGAGCATCGTGCCGATCTCCAAGTGGTAAATCGTGGGCGCCGCGACAACGCAGTAATCGAAGCCCATGTCGAGGAAAGTGTCGAGGTCTCGCACTACCGGCTTGCCTTCGATATGAGAGGGAACGGCATCCGAAGGGTCATAAACACCCTTGAATTCGACGCCGTCGAGTTCGTTGAGAACTCGGCTGTGGTGGCGCCCCATGACGCCGAGACCGAGTACACCTGCGCGAAGAGTCATTAGCTGCCTGCCTTTGCTACGTCATTGACGGCATTCACGATCGTTTCGCGTTCCGCTTCGGTAAGGGATGGGTACACGGGCAATGACAAAGCTTGAGTGGCGACTTCGGCCGTCACCGGAAGGTCGAGATCGAGCTTGAACGAGGGCAGCTGGTGGATGGGGGTGGGGTAGTACACCCCGGTGCCAACGCCGCGTTCGGCAAGAGCCGCAGCGAAAGCGTCGCGATCCTGATCGACTACCCGAATCGTGTACTGGTGATAAACGTGTACGGAGCCAGCGGCGACCGGAGGTGTGATGACGCCACTGAGATGCTCGTCGAAAAACGCGGCGTTGGCTTGACGTTGTGCGGTCCAGCCGGCCAGCTTGGTCAGCTGTACGCGGCCAATCGACGCGTGAATGTCTGTCATGCGGGTATTGAATCCCACGACTTCGTTCTCGTAACGACGTTCCATTCCCTGATTGCGAAGCAATCGTGCAACCCGGGCGAGCTCATCGGAAGATGTTGTGATCATGCCACCTTCGCCGGAGGTCATATTCTTCGTCGGGTAGAAGGAGAACGAGCCAGCAATTCCCCATTTACCGACCGGAATGCCGTTGACCGACGCTGCGTGCGCTTGGGCTGCGTCTTCAAAGACCAAGAGATCGTGTGTGGCGGCGATTGCGCTCAGTTCAACCATGAGTGCCGGATGCCCGTAGAGATGCACCGGCATAATCGCTTTCGTTCGCGACGTAATGGCGGCTTCAACCGCGGCAGGATCCATCGAGAAGTAATCCCGCTCGATGTCAACGAACACGGGAGTGGCACCCGCGAGCGCAACGGCGTTGGCTGTTGCCGCGAAGCTGAACGACGGGACGATTACTTCGTCGCCAGCACCGATTCCGGCCGCGACAAACGCCATGTGCAACGCAGACGTACCCGAATTGACTGCAACGCACTGCGCTCCGCCAACGATCGCCGAAAACTCAGTCTCAAAGGCAGCGACTTCCGGACCCTGCGCGAGCATGCCAGAACTCATCACACGGTCAACGGCATCGCGTTCGTCTTGGCCGATTTGGGGCCTAGCTGCGGGGATCACGAATCTTGCACCTCAATCAGAAGGTCGGTAGCGGTTTCTTGATAGCGGGCGCCGGTAACCGGGCACTCCCACAGGCTTGGTGAAATTTCAGTGAGCGGATGCCCGGACGTACCCACCCAGCCGATGCGGCGAGCGGGACTGCCGACCACCAACGCAAACTCTGGAACATCTTTGACGACTACTGAGCCTGCGCCGACGAGCGCCCAACGGCCGATCACGAGTGGTGCGATGCACGTGCTGTTGGCACCAATTGACGCCCCCTCGCGAATATCGACGCCGACCGGTTTCCAATCATGAGCCGATTTGGCAGAACCATCAGCGTTGATTGCGCGAGGAAAATGGTCGTTGGTAAGCACAACGGCCGGCCCGATGAACACGCCGCGACCCAATTTGGCCGGTTCATAGACCAGTGCGTAATTCTGAATTTTGCAGTTGTCGCCGACTTCGACTCCGCTGCCCACGTAGGCTCCGCGGCCAATCACGCAGTTCTCGCCAACCGATGCATTTTCTCGGACTTGTGCGTAGTGCCAAACCCGCGCCGTTGCGGCGATGGAAGCGTTGTCAGCGACATCGGCGGTGTCGTGCTGCAGGGGGTTCACTTGGTGCATTCACACTCCAGAGAATTAGTCGTGGGGAACACGCCAATCCTATTCGTTTGCTCTTTCAATGGAGTACCTCTTCGGCGATCGCCACCGCGGGTACTTCGAGCGCAGGGGACGCTCGTGTATGTCCGTAATTATCGAGGCTGAATCGCCACTGTTCGGTGGCTACTTCGGCAATGATGTCGTGACCGAGCTTTCTGAACTGCACACCCTTGGAGTGGCCGTCGCTTTGCTCTCGCACGGAGCAGATCTGTGCGGACCAGGCTTGTACGCCTCTCACGTCCCAGCTTCGCCGTTCAAAGACGCTTGAAGCGACGCTTCTTGAGATCTGTGCTGATCGTGAAAAGTTCGTCAAGTACGCTGCTCTGGGGCGGGATTCGTGCACTGACTTCACGATCGGCGGGCGTTTCTTAGCTAGCGCATGTGTGGGGCGAAGTGCGGCGCCACGCGCCGTGCCACTCAAAGTGGGTCTTCACATTCTTCCCATTAGACATATCCTGTAACAACGCGTGTTTGCTTGGGGGATTGCAGAATGCACACTTTTTTGACGGCCAGAGCCGGAATTTACCGAGTCGCGGCTATCGCCGCGGCTGTAGCCATGCTGGCGACAGGTGCTGTCGTTTCAGCTCCAGCGACCGCTGCTTATGCCATCAGCGGCAGCGAGTTCGACCCGGGAAACATCATTAGCGACGATGAGTTCTACGACGGTTCCGCGATGACTCAGAGTGAAATTCAGGCATTCTTGAACGCGAATTCTGGTGCGCTCAAGACCCTGCGCCAAGACGTCGAGACGCGAGCGAAAGAAATCTCGCAGACCACCGGAAACTTGATCTGTAACGAGATTAAGGGCGGCAGCAATCTGCTGGCCTCGACGATCATTTATCGGGCACAGGTCGCATGCGGAATCAGCGCGAAAGTCATTTTGGTGACTTTGCAAAAAGAGCAAGGGCTGATCACTAACCCCAACCCCACCTCGTGGAACATCAACAATGCGCTTGGCTATGGTTGCCCCGATGACACCGGTTGCTCCGATGATGCGCAAGGCTTCGGCTTTCAGGTGTTCACGGGAACCCGTCAATTCAAGGCCTACAAGGCCGCTAACTTCGCCAAGCAACCTGGCACCTTCAGCATCGCCTACTACCCGGGTGACAACACCTGCGGCAGTAAGACAGTAAAGATTTCTAACTACGCCACCGCGGCCCTCTACAACTACACGCCGTACGTACCCAACGCCGCAGCGTTAGCCAATCTTGGCGGTGTCGGCGATGAGTGTTCTTCCTACGGAAACCGCAACTTCTGGTACTACTACTATTCGTGGTTCGGCAATCCCACTGACATCACGCCTGATGTTTCCGTTTCTCGGGTGAGTGGAGACGACCGGTTCGTTGTTTCAGCGGCACTCTCCGCTAAGGCGTACCCCGACTCCGGTATCGACCGCGTCTACGTCGCAACAGGAACGGACTTTCCCGATGCCTTGAGCGCGGCAGCTGCTGCGGCGCTATTCGATGGCCCCCTACTTTTGGTGGCATCGTCCAGTGTTCCGTCGAGTACCAGTGCTGAACTGAAACGACTGAAGCCAGCAGAGATAGTTGTTGTCGGAGGCACGGGAGCAGTTTCGAAATCTGTCTATAACAGTCTGGCTGGTTATGCATCAAAGATCTCGCGTATTTCCGGTGATGATCGGTACGAATCCTCGCGGCTGATTGCAGAATCTGCCTTCCCCGCAGGTACGACGACGTCGGCGTATATCGCCACTGGAACGACTTTCGCTGATGCCCTTTCTGCGAGCTCCGCGGCCGCGGCCGACGGTAGCCCCGTGATTCTGGTTCCCGGCAATTCATCCAAGCTAGATTCGGCAACGAAATCGCTGCTGACGAAGCTGGGAATCACGAGCGTGAAGATTGCTGGCGGTACAGCAGCGGTCAGCAGCGGTATCGAATCGAGCCTCAAGTCGTTACTGGGCGCATCCAACGTCGAGAGAATCGGCGGAAGCGACCGATTCGTTGTGTCGGCTGCAATCAATAACGCTGCGTTCGACGATGCCCATACGGTTTATCTGGCATCCGGGTACAACTTTCCTGACGCGCTCTCTGGTGCAGCGGTCGCCGGTGCGCAGTCAGTGCCGCTTTACATCGTGCAAACGACCTGTGTCCCGAAGGCAATGCTTCAAGACATCGTGGATCTCGGGGCGACCAAAGTCGTGCTTCTCGGAGGCACCAGTGCGTTGACTAGTAAAGTCGCAAAACTCACCACCTGCTAACTCCTAGACTGGTTTCATGCGCGTTCTCGTTACCGGCGGAGCCGGCTATATCGGTGCCCACACTGTCCGCCTGCTCGTTGATCGCGGAGACGAGGTTGTTGTTCTCGATAACCTCGGGTCGGGACAAGCTGATCGAATCCGCGATGTGCCGTTCGTCAGGATGGATTTGGCGGCAGCGCCTGTGAGTGAGATCGAGGCTGTGCTCCGAGATAACACGATCGATGCAGTCATCCACTTTGCTGCCCACAAGCAAGTGGGGGAATCCGTGGCAAAGCCTGCTCTCTACTACGCCGACAACGTGGGCGCAGTCGCCAAGTTGCTCATGGCGATGGAAAATGCGGGTGTCAACAAGCTCGTGTTCTCGTCGTCTGCTGCGGTGTATGGCAATGCCTCAGGTGCGATTTCAGAGGCTGCCCTAGCGCAGCCCATTAGTCCGTATGGTGCCACCAAGCTGGTCGGTGAGCAGATCATTACAGCCGCGGCCGAGGCTTGGCCATTGAGGGCCGCCAGCCTGCGCTACTTCAATGTCGCAGGAGCCGGCAGCGCCGAGCTCGCAGACACGGTGGCCTTCAACTTAATTCCTATCTGTCTTGATCGGATCGCCGACAATCAGCCGCCCGTAATTTTTGGTGACGACTATGACACTGCAGACGGCACGTGCGTGCGTGATTACGTACATGTCGTGGACGTTGCTGAAGCGCACCTGGCTGTCTTGGATGCCCTTCCGCGCGACCCGGGAAACATCATTTTGAATGTCGGCACCGGAATAGGCACGAGCGTTCGTGAGATCGTCGACGCTCTTATCGAGGTGTCAGGAACACGCCTATTGGCTGATGTGCAACCTCGTCGTGCGGGTGATCCTGCGGCGATCGTCGGTGATATCAATGCGATCAAAGCGTTCACAGGGTGGAGTGCCCGCTTCGGTGTCGAGGACATCGTGAACTCAGCGTGGGATGCTCGTCAGTCTGCGTCTGCGCGGCGATAGAACCTAAATTCCGGGCGAAACACTCGAGTCGAGCGCACGGCGCCAGCTGAGCTCTCGCGACGCTTTGACGCAGCACACGACGAAAGTGAGCCAGCCGAAGTCGGTCAAGATTGAGCTCTCTGCAAGTGCACCGATAGCTAGTGCCAGTAGCACGAGAGCGGGCCAGGCAAAGACGATGCTGCGCCGGCGGGAGGCTAAAAGCCATGAGCGCGTGAAAGCTAAGCCGAGCAGTCCGACAAAAATGAGAAACCCGACGACGCCGAGTTGGAACCATACATCGAGGTACGCGTTGTGTGCGGAGTCGGGTACCCGGGAATCAAAGGATCTGAACGCGAGATACGGTGCGACGGTGGCATCCCACGGACCGATCCAGCCCCAACCTTCGAGCCGATAATTGTCTTCTAGCGTCCATAACTGCCGCCACACGCCCACTCGATAGGCGAGTTCATCGCTCGCATCGAACCACGCCACGATTGTTGTTCGAGAAAGCCAGCTCAGGAGCAGGGTGGCCGCGGTGAATGCCATCAGAAGTATCTGCCAATAGCGTCGGCGCCCGGAGGGAACTCGGCGCAGAGCAACAAGCGCGCCGGTGGCAGCGGCAATGATTAGCCCAGCCCCGAGGGCGAGCGGAGACTGCGACAGCAAGAGAACTAGCGCCGCTGTAATGAGTGAACCGATCGCGAGATTGCGTTCGACGGATCGTGTTGAGTATTCGATCGCGAAGGTGATGAACGCGATGAGGGCGATCATGCCGAGATTATTCCGAGTGCCGAAAATACCTTGGATTGGTTCCGCTGTGCCCAGGTTTCCTTGGATCAGAAGCGCATCTAACGAGGAATCGAAAATGAGGCCCGTGAGAATCTCAAAAACCAGAGAGACCACGAGAGCTGCCCTCAGCACATCACCAAAAGCCCGCACGATTTGGATTGTGTCGCGCACCAGGGCGACATAGATACCCATAATGGTGAGCATCAGCAAGTAGAGCGCACTCGCTACGCTCTCCGCACGGTACTGCGACCATGCCACGGAGAGCCAGACCCAGCCCGTGAAAAGGATGAGTGAAATCGGCACCAGGGCACGCCAGCCAATATCCTTCCACTGCGCCCATGCCGACAGCGAGACAAGCACGACGAGGAGCACCAAGGCGGCGAGAAAGCCAGGAGTGCCTAAAACGGTTCGCAGAAAGAATGCCGCTACCGTGGTGCCGATGACGACAGTGCTGAGCGCTGCGGACGTTCGAGGCGACGACAGGATCACCGCGCCGGCATTCGTCGCGGTGTTCAGGGCGGAGCGGGAAATCATTGACGAACTCCCGCCCAGTCGGGGCGTTTCGCCTTCACCGCAATAATGACGAGTAGGTACAAGCCGTATTCCCCAAGCAAGCGGCTTTCGGGGATCGATTGCACGGCCAGGGCGATCATGACGAGCACGGGCCAGACCGAGCCGGCGGTGAAGGCCAGTCGTTCACCGGCAGCGCGCTGGGGCCGGTCAGTGGCGAGTGACCACGTGCGAATCAGCGTCGTCAGCACTAGCGCGCCAAAGAAGGCGACGCCCACGAATCCGAGCTGGAGCCAAATATCAAGCCAGGCATCGTGTGCCTGCACCTGCACAACGCCGTTGCGCTGCGCGAGACCGGCGAACGGCTCTGCCCAGGGCATCCAGACGCTGACCCACCCCCAGCCGAAGCCGGTTCGTTGTTGCGCAAGCTCGCTGACGCTCTGCCAAATTTCGGCTCGTCCGGTGAGATCTTCGCTCTTGCTGAGTAACGCAAAAACGGATTCACGGAACATCAGCGCCGCTGCGATGGCAGCGGCGCTGAGTGCGACAAAGGTGATCTGAGCCACGGCACTCGATCGAGACGTGCGGCGAGTACGGATAATAAGGATCGCGGTTGCCGTAACGATCACGGCGACCAGGGCAAGCGTGACAGTTGCCGACCTCGCCAAGAACAGCGTTAGGCCAGCCAGCGCGAGCCACGTGATCGATGTGAAACGTTTCGTGGTGCCTTGAGCCCATTGGATAGCGAACACAATTAATGCGAGAAGCGCGAGAAAGCCTATGTGGTTGGCGTTGCCAACGATGCCTTGGATCCGGCCGCCATCGAGGGCATCAAAGAGCACGTTACGCGACCAGAGCAACATGATGGGCAGCGGGCCATCCGGGTTCACGGTGAGCTCTGGTTGCGGCGCGAGCGGAGCGACGGGGTGGCGAATGATGGTCGCGACGATTAGCTCAAAAGCGATCGATAAGCCGAGAAGAATGCGGAGTGCTCGTGCCGTAGCATCGAGAACTTCTTGCCACGAGAAGCTGGTTGCTACGGCGAGTGCGCCGATCACTGTCAGCCATGTGTTGAGCAATCCCAGCGCGGTGGCGCCGGGATAAAATGACCAGATAATTGACAGTGTCGCCAGCGCCATGAACGCGATGAGCGGATACGGGAGACCACCGATGCTCCACTGCTGACGGTTGGCAATGAGAATGTACAGCGACACTGCGCCAAGCACCACGGCTAGGGTGACAAAAACACCCCAGCCGAAGGAGTAGCGCCAGGCGTCGCCGCCTAAAATGACTAGTAGCGACGCGCTAAGAAACCACGCCCGCGCCCGGGGGCTTGCTAAAAGTCGCATGACGCAAGATTAGACGAATGCTGCCTTGCCTGTGATGGCGCGACCCACGATGAGCGTGTTCATTTCGCGAGTTCCTTCATAGGAGTAGATCGCTTCAGCATCAGCGAAGTGGCGCATTACTCCGTAGTCGAGAACGATTCCGTTGCCGCCGAGGACTTCGCGGCACCAAGCGACAGTCTCACGCATCCGACTTGCTGTGTATTCCTTGGCAAGGGCTGCATGCTCATCCTTCTGGATGCCCTCATCGAGCATTTCGGAAACTCGAGTAACCATTCCGATGGAGGCAGTGATGTTACCGAGGCTCTTGGCGAGGTGTTCTTGAACGAGTTGGTGGCTGCTGATGGTCTTGCCGAACTGCACGCGCTCGCCGGTGTATTTGACGGCGGCTTCGTACGCTCCGATGGAGTTTCCGACTGCAGCCCACGCCACTTCGGCGCGAGTAAGGCGCAACACTGCTGCGGTGTCGCGGAACGATGTGGAGTTCTGCAGGCGGTTCGACTCCGGAACGATGACATCCTCAAGAACAATGTCTGCGTTCTGCACGATGCGCAGCGCCTGCTTGTTCTCGATGCGGGTGGCTGAGTAGCCGGGGGTGCTCGTCGGAACGATGAAGCCCTTGACCTGGTTGTCGGCTTCGTCGCGTGCCCAGATGATCGTGACGTCGCTGATTGAGCCGCTGCCGATCCACCGCTTTGCACCGTTGATGATCCAGTTGTCACCCTCGCGCTTGGCGACGGTCTGGAGTCCCTGTGCCGTATCGGAGCCGGAGAGCGGCTCAGTGAGGCCGAAGGCGCCGAGCAGTTCACCCGAGGCAAACTTGGGCAGCCATTCGTCGCGCTGTTCTTGCGAGCCAGCCACACCGATCGCTCCCATGACAAGACCGTTCTGCATTCCGACCAGTGTGGCGACGCTGGCGTCTACCCGAGCAAGCTCGAGGGCGACCCAGCCGCGGAAGACCGCCGAGTTGGGGAAGGGCTGGGTTTCAGCCCACGGGAGACCGAAGAGCCCGAGGTCGGCGAGGCCCTTGAAGATCACGTCACGATCGAAGAACTCGGCCTTGGCCCACAGATCATTGGCGATCGGGCGCACCTCTTTATCGAGAAATGCGCGCAGCTTCAGGATGGTGTCTTTTTCCTGATCGGTCAGCGCATTCTCGTAGCCGTAGAAGTCGCTGCTGAGGGTCTCAAATGACATAGTCTTCGCTCCATTGCTTATCGAAATCACTGCGATCCTAAAGCGTGAGTACGCGTCGTTTCTAGACGGTTGGTACTTTGGGCTAACGCTTCGAGAAGAGTGGACTGAATGTTTGTAGGCATCACTAATACGCCTCGCGATTACGCGTGGGGCTCCGCTGGCGAAATCTCTGCGCTTCTGGGCACGGAGCCGACGGGAAAGCCCGAGGCGGAGCTCTGGCTCGGTGCGCACCCGGGGAGCCCCAGCGTTATCCTCGACCCCGCGCAGGCGGGAGGCGCGAGCGATCTGCACGAGTGGATCCAGCGCGACGCCGTGCACGTCGTGGGCGAGGGAGTCGAGCGGCTTCCCTTCCTGCTCAAGGTGCTCGCTGCGGGAGCACCGCTCTCCTTGCAAGCTCATCCCACTCCCGAGCAGGCTGCTGAGGGCTTCGCGCGTGAGAACGCGGCAGGCATTCCGTTGACGGCGCCATTCCGCAACTACAAAGACGCGTCCGCTAAGCCAGAACTTATCGTTGCCGTGAGTGACACATTTGAGGCGCTGTGCGGTTTTCGCTCGATGGCCGACACCCGAGCATCCATCGATCGCCTTGCTGAATTGGATGCCGCCAGCAGCGCCCCGCACCTGGCCTTGTTCACCGAGTGGTTGGCTTTCGCTCGCGCTGATTCCGACTTGCGGGCGATGTTCGAGTGGCTCATCTCCGCCGCGCAGCCAGTGCCGGAGCTCGTGGAGCGGGTTACCGCGCTCGCCGAAGCTGACAAAGCGAGCAACGAATTCGCCCTCGTGCGCACGCTTGCCGGCTACTACGCCGGCGACCCCGGCGTGTTGATTTCGTTGATGTTGAACCATGTGACGCTCGCCAAGGGCGAGGCGCTGTTTTTGCCTGCGGGCAACATCCACGCCTATCTGCGGGGGCTGGGCATTGAGCTCATGGCGTCGTCTGACAACGTGCTGCGCGGTGGACTCACTCCGAAGCACGTTGATGTTCCCGAACTATTAAGCGTTCTCGACTTCTCGGCGAGCCCGGTGCCCTATCTGGCCCCCGAGCCCGTCGGGGCAACAGCACGAGTGTTCCGGCCGCCCGTGCGTGACTTCCAGCTTCTTGAAGTGGCCAAGGATGCGACGCTCGAGCTGCACAGTGCGGCAATCCTGTTGTGTACGGCCGGGCAATTCGTTGTCGACGGTAGCGAGAACTCAACGTCGCTCTCGCGCGGGGAAACAGTTTTCGTGACGGGCGATGAGAGTGTGCTCACGGTGCGGGGCGCCGGTCAGTTGTTTGTGGCGGCAACGCAATAGTGTTGCTGTCGCTGGAGGCGCGTGGAGGGCTTGCCGTTGGTGAGACTGTCTCGGTGCGCATTCAAGCGCTGTTCGTCTAGCGGTTGCGCGTGAAGGATGGCGCGCTCATCGTGGTGATGACGAAGTCGGATGCTGTCCCCACCGAGGTCGAAGCCGAGCGGCCGCCTGCCGCCCCTGCACGACCGTTGAAGTTCCAGTAGCGTTACTTCGGCCGACGTGTTGGCTCGGAACCTCGGCAGAGCTGACCGCAAGCAAGAGAGATCACTATGAAGCGCGCATTCATTACCGGAATCACCGGCCAAGACGGGTTGTACCTTGCTGAGCTATTGCTCTCGAAGGGCTACAAAGTTTTCGGCCTCATGCGGGGCCAGAACAACCCGAAACGCGAACTGCTTGAGCGAGTGATTCCGGATGTTGAAATTCTCACGGGGGACCTCACCGACCTGTCGAGCCTCATGCGCGCCATGAGCGTTGCAAAGCCCGACGAGTTCTACAACCTCGGCGCTATTTCTTTCGTCGCATACTCGTGGGAGAACGCGCACCTCACCAGTGAAGTTACCGGAATGGGCGTGCTCAACGCGCTCGAAGCGGTGCGACTGCACACTGCCGCTACCGGCCAAGAAGTTCGGTTCTACCAGGCATCCAGCTCTGAGATGTTTGGCAAGGTTCAGACTGTTCCGCAAGACGAAGACACCCTGCTCTGGCCGCGCTCGCCGTATGGGGTTGCCAAGGTCTACGGCCACTACATGACCATCAACTATCGCGAGTCCTATGGCATGCACGCTTCATCTGGCGTGCTGTTCAACCACGAATCCCCGCGCCGCGGCCCGGAGTTTGTGACCCGCAAAGTTACCCGAGCCGTTGCGCGAATCTCGCTAGGGCTCCAAGACACTCTCACCCTCGGCAACATTGATGCTCAGCGTGACTGGGGCTTCGCCGGCGACTACGTGGAAGCAATGTGGCTGATGCTGCAGCAGGATGAGGCAGACGACTACGTCATTTCGACGGGAGAGACGCAGAGCATCCGAGTGCTTCTCGATTTCGCTTTCGCCGCGGTAGGAATTGACGACTGGACCAACTACGTCACCTTCGACGAGCGCTTCATGCGGCCCGCCGAGGTCGACCTGCTGGTGGGCAACTCGGCGAAGGCGAAAGAAAAACTCGGCTGGGAGCCGCGCGTCAAATTCCCCGAGCTCGTCGCGATGATGGTCGAAGCTGACCTTGCCGAACAGAAAACGCTCGCCGGTCTCTCGTGACTCGTGCACTGATCACCGGCGTTACCGGCCAAGACGGCTCGTATCTCGCCGAACTTCTGCTCGCGCAGGGCTACGAGGTGCACGGCGTCACCCGTGAGTCCGGTGAACTCGTGACGCCGGGAGTTGTCGCCCATGAGCTCGATCTGGCGGCAGACAGTGCGATCGGCGAGCTCATCGAAGAACTGCAACCGAACGAGATCTACAACCTGGCAGCGCTGAGCTCCGTGTACCAGTCGTGGCAGAATCCGACCCTCACTGCGCGACTGAACGGCGCGGTCGTGGCAGAAATGCTCGCAGCGGTTAAGAAGATTCACGACCGCGGCGACGCCGACATCCGCTTCGTTCAAGCCTCGAGCGCGGAGATCTTTGGCACGCCAAGCGTCTCTCCGCAGAACGAGAGCACTCCAGTGCGCCCCACAAGCCCCTACGGCGCCGCTAAGGCCTATGCTCACGGACTCGTCGGGGCGTACCGCACTGCCGGCGTTGCGGCCTCTTCTGTGATTTTGTACAACCACGAGTCGCCGCGTCGACCCGAAACGTTTGTGACGCGAAAGATCACTGCGGCTGCTGCACGAATTTCGCGTGGGCTGCAAGACACCCTTGAACTCGGAAATCTGGATGCCCGCCGCGATTGGGGCTGGGCGCCGGATTACGCTGATGCGCTCGTTAGAGCAGCGCAGCATCCGCAGGCCGATGATTTCGTGATTGCGACGGGAGTTTCCCATTCCGTGCGAGATTTCGTGGCCGCTGCATTTGAGCGGGCGGGCGTCGACGACTGGTCTGAGCGCCTGACAGTCTCCGATTCTTTGCTGCGCACGGGGGATGCTGCCCTACAACTGGGGGATGCGAGCAAGGCTCAGCGGATCCTAGGTTGGACTCCACAGGTTGGGTTTGATGAAATTGTGGCGGCGATGGTCGACCACGATCTCGCTTTGCTGAGTTAATTTAAGTCACGGCGCGCCATAACCCTTAACTCGTAGTCGAGGCAATTATGATCTGCGACTTGACTCTCGGGAACTACACCGGTGTAATTATGTAACGCGATTTGATGCAAAGCATTAAAAGCGGAGGGGAGAAAGACCAGATGGGCAACAGCGGATACCGCGCGGGAGTTCCCGACGACTGGTTTGTCGACCCTGTACGACTAGGGGTTCCCGGAGTTCGTCAACCTCTCGCCGATGAAGACGGCAATGCGCTCTCTTGGCAGACCGACTCACTCTGCGCACAAACAGACCCCGAAGCGTTCTTCCCTGAAAAGGGCGGGTCAACTCGCGACGCAAAGAAGATTTGTTCCTCGTGTGAAGTTCGCAGCCAATGCCTCGAATACGCTCTCGAAAACGATGAGCGTTTCGGAATCTGGGGCGGTCTCTCTGAGCGCGAGCGTCGCAAGCTTCGTAAGCGCGCGAGCTAGTCAGCCGAGTGGAGCCGTAACCCCGAATTGGGGCGGCTCTCAGACTCGCGGCTCTGCAGCGCGTCGAGTGTAAAACTGCGCGAGCGGCGCATAGTCTCAAACAAATGCAGCCGAGAGTCACCGCAGTACTAGTCGCCCGAAACGGTGCGAAGTACTTGCCACGAACACTTGCCGCGATCGCGGCCCAATCTCGACGACCCGATTCGGTCATCGTGGTTGATGCTGAGTCGAGCGATGAGTCACTGGCTCTCATGGCAGACTCGGCCCCGGCGCAAATCGCGGACGCTCACGCGCACAAGACTTTTGGTGGCGCGATCGGTGCTGCGCTTTACACCGCAGCGCCGCAGGCCACCGAGAACGAATGGTTGTGGCTGCTCGCGCACGACAGCGCTCCGGATCCGAATGCTTTGCGTGCACTGCTCGGCGCCGTCGAAATTGCGCCGTCAGTGGCTGTTGCCGGTCCTAAATTGGTGCGGTGGGACGATCCGTCCGTAATCTCCAACTTTGGTGAAACACTGACACCTCTCGGGCGATCGGTCGGACTCGTCAACGACGAACTCGACCAAGCCCAGCACGATGTGCAGACCGACGCCATGGGCGTGGCCGGCGCTGGCATGCTCGTGCGTCGCCAAGTGTGGACGGCGCTCGGCGGCTTTGACCCGAAACTTACCTCGGTGGATGCGGCACTCGACTTCTGTATTCGTGCCCGTTTGGCTGGCCACCGCGTCGTTGCGGTCGCGGATGCTCGGGTCGCAAGCTCTGGCGGACCGGAACTCTTTGGCAAGCGCTCGATCTCGGCGGCGGCTCACAACCGGGTGCAGCGCTTTGCCCAACTGCACCGCCGACTCGTCTATGCGCCCGCTCTCGCAGTGCCGCTTCACTGGCTCACGCTGTTGCCTCTCGCGATCCTGCGGTCGCTCGGCCATCTCGTCGCGAAACGTCCAACGGCAATTGCGGGCGAATTCGCTGCCGCTTTTGCTGCGATCTTCGATGGGGGAGTCGTGGCGGCACGCCGCAATCTCCGCCGCAATAAGCAGGTGGGGTTCGCCGCCGTCGACCCGTTGCGGATGTCGTGGGCGGAGCTTCGTGAAGTGCGAGCGCATGAACGTCAGGGGGCTGCGCCCGATGCGGCCTTCGAGGTCGAGCGTCCCAAGTTCTTTGGCAACGGCGGCGCCTGGGTAGTGCTCTTGGCTGGCATCCTCGGCATGGTCAGTTTTTCCCGGTTTGTTGATGCTGTTGCGCTCACCGGCGGTGGACTTCTGCCGCTCTCGACGACCGTTTCTGAGCTGTGGGCTCATGTCGGCTACGGCTGGAACGATCTCGCGCAGGAGGTAGTTGCGGCGGATCCATTCGCGGCCGTTCTGGCGATACTGGGCTCGCTGACCTTCTGGAATCCTTCGTTCAGCATCGTGATGCTGTATTTGTTGGCGTTGCCACTTGCCGCGCTGGCGGCGTGGTTGTGCGCGGCTGCCATCTCCGAACGCACGTGGGCACCAACGCTCGCGGCCGTTGCGTGGACGGTTGCTCCGAGCTTCCTCATCGCGCTGGGGGAAGGACAACTGGGCGCGGTTCTTGCTCATATCTTGCTGCCCTGGCTGATTCTCACGGCGTTGCGTGCTGCCCACAATTGGGCGATGGCTGCACTGGCTGCGCTGCTCTTTGCCGTGATCACCGCCTCAGCGCCGAGTTTGATTCCGGCTCTGTTGATTGGGCTTGTGGCATGGATCGTGTTGCGTCCCAAGTCGACTCATCGCCTGATCTGGATTGTGATTCCCGCGGCCGCACTGTTTGCGCCGCTCGTCATTCAGCAGTGGGGTCGCGGTGCTCTGCTGGCGATCTTTGCCGACCCTGGCCTACCGGTAGCCCGCGAGGCATCAAGCGGTTGGCAATTGGCGATCGGTAGCGTCGTTCCGGGAACCAACGGGTGGAGCGAACTTCTCTCGACCCTCGGCCTTAATGATCGCTATGGTCCGCTGCTCGTGGCGCTGTTGCTCGCGCCGTTCGCAGCGCTCGCCCTCATGAGCCTCTTCGTGCCCGGCACCCGCCGCGCTGTTCCCTCCCTCGCGCTCGCCCTCTTAGGCTTCGCCACCGCCGTCGCGGCTACTCACTTGACCGTGAGCGCCTCGGGTGAATCCGAAGTAACCGTCTGGGCTGGTGCCGGTCTCAGCCTCTACTGGCTCGGGCTCAGCGGCGCCGTGATCGTCGCGATTGACAGTCTTGGTCGTCATGCTGCGCTTCCCGCCGTTGTCGCCCTCATCGGTATCCTCGGTATCGCAGCGGCACCGCTGTGGTCGCTGGCTTCCGGTGCTGTGCCCGTTACGACAAGCAATGGACGTTTGCTGCCGGCCTTTGTGGCGGCAGAGTCCACTCAACGCGATGGACTCGGCACTCTGCAGATCACCGTGACCTCCGATTCCACCATTGCGGTCGACCTGCACCGTGGTCGTGGCTCCGGACTTGACGAGCAGTCAACGCTTGCTGCCACGAGCACAGAACTCTCCGACGCAGAACTCGTCAACGCGACGCTCGCCGGCAATATCGCCTCCCGCAGCGGCTACGCGATCGCGGATGAGCTCAACGACCTGCAGATCGCCTTCATCGTGCTTACCCCGGCGACCGATTCCGACACCGCCGAGACGCGTCAACGCATCATCGAAGCCCTCGATGGCAACAGCATCCTGAACCCCATTGGTGATACCGCTCAGGGCTACCTCTGGCATTACCCCGAACTTCGCGAAGCCGAGATTCCGGTCGGTGCGAGTAACACCGAGACCAATTGGGGGCAGATTGTGCTCACCGGCCAGGTCGTCGTCTTCGGTCTTACTCTGCTGCTCGCGATTCCGACGACTCGTCGCCGTCGTCTCAAAGCCGCCAAAGCCGAGAGCGCCGTCACCGTGATTGAGGCGAACCAATGATCGACAACGAACTCACCCCAGACGAAGCCGCTGCGCTGCCCGATCAGCCCACCGGCGAAGAGTTCGATGATGACCACGAACTCACCGGCGCCCCCGAGCCGGAATCAAGCACAAAACGCCCGGTGTCAGCCAAAGCCGCTGCCGCCGTCGGCGCGCGAGTTATCGTCGGAGTACTCGGTATCGCAGTCGCCGCCGCCGCGGTGCTCGGGTCGAGCTTTGTTGATCTTCCGTCGTACACCGCGACACCGCCAAGCGAGCTCGTTGTTCCGGTGCCCACAGCGCAGCAGCTGACGTGCCCCGGGCCGCTCTTGCGGCTCTCTGACGATTCGGGTGCCGAGGCATCCACTGTCTTCACCTTGGGGCAGGCCCTCACTCGTTTCTCGTCGAGCACGGGCAGCGTTGAACAGTCGGGCATTACCGCCTCGGATGCCGAAGCCGGTGAAGCTGTTGCTGAACCGTTGGTGTTGAGTGCTGCTCCCGACTCGCAATCTCCCGACTCTCTCGTGCGGCTGAGCGGTGCGCAATCGCAATACGTGAAGATCGGTGACTATGTGGGCTTCGCGGCTGCTGGCTGCCGTGCTGTCGGCGGCGATAGCTGGCTTGTGGGCGGTTCGACAACCACCGGGCGCACGACGTTGATTTCGCTGATCAATCCCACCGAAGTTGCCTCGACAGTCACCCTCGACATCTTCGACGAGCGTGGGATCGTGTCGGCGGCCGGAACCACCGGAATCGTGGTTCCGCCCAATGGACAGCGAGTCTTGTCGCTTGCGGGGTTTGCACCGGGCATCTCTTCTCCCGTCGTGCACGTGACGAGCACTGGTGGCCAGATCACGGCAGAATTGCAGCAGTCGATCGTGCGCGGGCTCGACGCTGGCGGTGTCGAGATCGTGGGCGCAAGCCAACCGTCTTCTCGCTCGGTAGTGATTCCTGCCATGGTTGTGACCAGCCTTAAGGCCATTCAGGCTTTGCGCGGTACCGCAACCGAAACGGATGACGTGATTGCGGCTATCCGGGTGCTCGTGCCCGGTGAGACACCGGCGAGCATCACCACAACACTGACACCGACGGATCCCGAGCGTGACCCCATTGAGTTCACCCTCGACCTGAGCGCTGGTGTTGTCACCGACATCCCGATTGAAGAACTCGCCACCGGCACCTACACAGTTCAGATCGAATCGGACGAGCCCATCGTTGCCGCTGCCCGCACGACCTCCGCCGTAATCAGCGCGAGCGACAAAGTTTCGGCGACAGACTTTGCCTGGTTCACCTCGAGCCCGGCGCTCAGCGGTGACACCCAATTCACGGTGGCTCCCGGGCTGGATGCCACCGTCAACGTGACCAATGCTGGCGAGACCGCAGTTGAGGTGGCTCTCACCGCCGACGCGGGCTTCAGCGAGGAGTACACGATCGAGCCGGGCACGAGCGTCAGCGTGCCGGTATCGAGCGGACGAACGTTTACGCTCACCCAGAGTGGCCCGGTCTATGCGAGTGTCACGCAGGCGGAGAACGGCTTCATTGCGGCGTATTCGATTGACCCGCAGACGCCGGGTTCGTCGCCGCTGACCGTCTTTCCTTAGCCGTTAGAAATTGCGGAACCGCTCCGGGGCGAGCTCCCAGGGCTCTTTGCCGATGTACTCGGCAACGGCCTGAAAAACACAACTTTCGATAAGCATCCGCTTATGGAGTTCGTCATCGCGGTGCAGCCTGGCCATGCGCTCGATGGGCAAACGGTAGAGAATGATGCGTTTCTCATCCGGTAGAGCGGTCCAGCGCACGATCTTGCTGCCCTCGGGGCTACTGCCGGGCATAAGCCCGAGCTCGAACCGAGCACTGGCGAGTTCCTCTGGCCACATTTCTTTCAAATACTGGGCAGCAGACGCGACCGTGAGCTCGAAGTTTCCGTTGCGACTACTCAGCAGCGGAAGGTGAGGACCAGTGACGGCGGAACGGATGCCGCGACCGTGACGGTCGCGCCAGTTGCCCCGCACAGAGCGCGTAGACGCTCGCTTCGATGATCTAGCCACGTCCTTATTGTACGACCGCCAGTTGCCCAACTGTGGGCGCACAGTCGTAGGCTAGGGCTCACAATGAATCAGCGCCCGTGCAGCAAGGTCGCCTGCAACTCCGAAGCAGTCGCCACCCTCACCTATGTCTATGCCGACTCGATGGCAGTTTTGGGGCCGCTGAGCTACAGCGCAGAACCACACACCTACGATTTGTGCGCCCGCCATGCTGATCGACTATCCGTGCCTCAGGGGTGGCAGGTCGTTCGCCATGTAGTTTTGGGGCATGAGCAAAGCTAACCCCATCGATCTCGCACCATTTATCAAGGCGTACGACGTTCGTGGCCTTGTTGGTTCTCAGCTCACCGACGATGTTGTCGAAGCTCTTGGCGCCGCATTCGCTGATGAAGTGGATGCCGCGGGCCACGAAATCATCGTCGGCCACGACATGCGCGACTCGTCTCCGGGTTTCGCTGCAGCGTTCTCGGCGGGCGCTCGCGCTCGTGGCGCCAACGTCGTTCTCATCGGACTCTGCTCGACGGACGAAACCTATTTTGCGTCCGGTTCGCTCAATGCCCCGGCCGCCATGTTTACCGCTAGCCACAATCCGGCGACGTACAACGGCATCAAGTTCAGTCGCGCGGGAGCCCAGGGAATCAGTTTCGCAACCGGCTTGAAGTCGATTCGTGACCGCGCCCAGCAGTATCTGGCTACGGGAATCGAAGCGGTTTCCGCGGTTGGCGCCCAGCGAGAGCTCGATGTGCTTGGCGACTACGCCAGCTACTTGCGCAAACTTGTAGATCTCAGCGGCATCCGCCCCATTCGTGTCGTTGTAGATGCCGGCAACGGCATGGGCGGCATGACGGTTCCGGCTGTGCTCTCGACGGCGGCCGGTTTGCCGGCACTTCCCATCGAGATCATCCCCATGTATTTCGAACTCGACGGCACCTTCCCCAATCACGAAGCGAACCCGCTAGAACCCGCCAACATCGTTGACCTGCAAAAAGCAGTGCTCGAACACGGTGCGGATGTCGGGCTCGCCTTCGATGGCGACGCCGACCGTTGCTTCGTGGTCGACGAGCGCGGAAATCCCATGAGTCCCAGTGCTGTTGCCGCGGTTGTGGCCCTGCGAGAGATTCAGCGGGTGCGCGCTTTACAGCCCGAGGGCGACATCCGTGTCATCCACAATCTGATCACGTCACGAATTGTGGCCGAGACGATCGAAGCCGCGGGGGCGATCCCGGTGCGCACCCATGTTGGCCATTCGCTCATCAAGGATCAGATGGCGGCAACCGGCGCGATCTTTGGCGGCGAACACTCGGCGCACTATTACTTCCGCGATTTTTGGGGCGCCGATAACGGGATGCTCGCCGCGATGCATTTGCTTGCCGAGTTCGGTTCGCAGCCGGAGCCCCTCTCGGTGCTCTCCGATCGCTATTCGCCCTATGCGGCGAGCGGTGAAATCAATTCGGTGGTGGACGATGTTCCGGCAGCTACCGCTCGCATTCGCGCGGCCTTTGAGGGCGATGCCGAGTTCGATGAGCTTGATGGCCTCACCGTCACTGGCACGACGGCACCGGGCGAACCCTTCTGGTGGTTCAACGTGCGTCCGTCGAACACTGAGCCATTGCTGCGGCTCAACGCCGAAGCCGGCGATCAGGCAACGCTTGAGACCGTTCGCGATCGCGCGCTTGCGTTGATTCGCGCTTAGCCGCGGTCGCTTGGAAAGCCGCGGGGAACACCGGTCAGCGCGGGGGAGAGGGCAGCAAGCCGTGCCTTCTCGCTAGCAAGCGCGACTGTCTCGCGCTCTCGCCGCAGAGCACTGACGGCACCGAGCAGCACTTCTGGCTCCACGGCGGGCAGCGGAGAAACGTAGGCGGAGGCCTCGTGCGCAAGGTTCAGAGCGTGCTGGTGGCGCGTCATCGGCGTATAGCCGGGGGCGGCAACCAGAAAGTGGGAGATGCGCCGGGCCAGAGCATCTGGCATCTTGGCGACATCGGCGGTGCGAGCCCAGTCGGCCAACTGGCCAGGTAGCTGCACCACAGGGTTCGAGAACTTCGACACACGTTCGTATTGGGCGTAGGTGCCCGCAACGAGATCGCCGAGGCGCTGTGCGCGAGTGTTGAGCAACGCCACGATTGCTGCTAAACCACCCGCGGTCATGAAGATTTCGAGCACACCGATCAGGGCGCGGATGAAGGCATGGCGAAAGCCAATCGCGCCGCCATCGTTGCGAACGATGCGGGCTCCGATCGCAAGCTTGCCGAGGGACTTGCCGCGGCTGAGCGTTTCGACGGCGGTAGGGATGACCACGAGGCAGATCACGGTCGCGCTGACGGTAAGAGCCGTGGCGATTGCCTGGTCGAGACCGGCAGCGGTCGCGAAGGCGAATGCGCCGATCAGGAGTCCGATGAGAGCGGCCGCGTAGACAAGAAAATCGATCATGGTGCCGGCCGCTCGCAAGACAAAACTGGTCGAATGCAGCTCCAACGCAACGGCTTCACCCGTGATGAGCTCATCGGGTTCGTCACCATACGCAAATGTGTTCGTCGTTTGTGGGCTCGCCATGACATCATTTAAGCAGATGGATCTCGACTCTTACTCAGCCGCGCACCGCGAAGAATGGGATCGCCTTGCCGATTTGGGCAAGCAACGACGACTTTCCGGCACCGATGTCGACGAATTGATTGATCTTTATCAATCGGGTGCCACGCAATTGTCGGCGATGAAGACGAGTGCGGGTCAGTCGGCGCAGGCGGATCGTCTCTCGCTCACCCTCAGTCGGGCGCGTTTGCGCTTCACCGGGGCCTCGGCAAATTTGCTCAGCCAACTCCCGCAGTTCTTTGTTGTTCAGCTGCCGGCGGCGCTCTATCGGGTGCGCTGGATGTCGCTCATCCTCGCCGCCGCAACCTTCTTTGTTGGTTTTCTCTTCGCGTGGTGGGCTATTTCGAACCCGCAGGTTCTTGCTAACTTCGGAACGCCCGCAGAGCGCGAAGCTCTCGCGCAAGATGACTTCGTGGGGTACTACTCCGAATACTCCGGCGGATCATTCACCGGGTTCGTCTGGACAAACAACGCGTGGATTGCCGCACAATCTGTCGCGTTCGGAATCATCGGCCTCTACGTGCCCTACCTGCTGTTCAACACGGCCCAACAGCTGGGGTTCACCGCGGCGATCATGAACGAGTTCGACCGCCTCGACGTGTTCTTTCTCTACATCGCCCCGCACGGCCAGCTTGAGCTCTACGCCATCTTCGTGGCCGGAGCGACCGGAATGATGATCTTCTGGTCGTGGGTTGCCCCCGGGGCTCGTACGCGGGCTCAGTCGCTCGCACACGCTGGCCGCTCGCTCTTCACCATCGTCGTCGGGCTCATCCTTGCCCTGCTCGTGTCCGGAGTGATCGAGGGCTACGTCACTCGCCAAGACTGGCCGTGGCCGATCAAGATCGGCATCGGTACTGTCGCGCTCGCCGGATTCTTGGCGTACCAGTGGATCCTCGGTGGGCGCAGCGCTCGCGCCGGCAACACGGGAGACCTCAGCGAGTTCGACGCTGGGGCTACCCACATCGTCGCCAACTAGGCGCTGGCCAGCAGAACGCAGCAACTTCAAGTTTGCCGTACGCCTCGGGTGCGACGCGCTGCGGCTAGAGGTCGCTGCTACAGCTTTCCGGCGGCCTTGAGCGCGATGTAGTGGTCGGCAAGGGCCAGCGGCAGTTCACTGGGGCGTCTCGAGACGACGGATGCTCCGAGCTGGTTGATCGCGGCGGCAACTCGCGACTGATCGAGGAGAGCGCGTTCGGCAGCCCCGGCGAGATAGACGGAGTCGCGCGTGGAGCGGTCGAGCGTGGCATCCGCAATGGAGGGATCGGTGACGGAAGCCACCACAACAGTGTGTTTCGCGGTGAGCTGGGGGAGCATGGCGAGCAGACCGAGGCTTCCGCCTGGCGATTCGGCTGTGGTGGCGAGAACGACGAGCGCGCGTTGGGTGGTCGCCTGGCGAACGAGACCGGGAACGGACTCCCAGTCCATCTCGATGAGTTCCGGTTGCACCGGCGCCATGCTGTTGACCATTTTTGAGAGCAGGTCGGGGCCGCTGGCGCCCTGCACCCGTGCGCGAACGCGGCGGTCATAGATCATGAAGTCGACGTGATCGCCGGCACTTGAAGCGAGGGCGGCGAGCAGCAACGCTGATTCGAACGCGGTATCGATGCGGGGCTCGTCTTCGATTCGTGCGGCTGAGGTGCGACCGCTGTCGACGACGATGACAACGCGGCGATCACGTTCTGGACGCCACGTGCGCACCACGAGTTCAGAGCGACGAGCGGTGGCACGCCAGTCAATGGAGCGCACGTCATCGCCGCGCACGTAGTCGCGCAGGCTGTCAAATTCGGTGCCTTGACCACGAATCATGACGCTCGTTGCGCCGTCAAGCTCCCGCAGGCGAGCGAGCCGAGATGGCAAGTGCTTGCGAGAGTTAAACGGGGGCAACACGGTGAAAGAGCTCGGCACGCTCACCGTGGTTTGACGCGCAATCAGTCGCAGCGGGCCGTACGACCGCACCGTAACGTGCGCGGCTTCGCGGGTTCCTCGCCGTACTGGTGTGAGCACGGTATTGAGTTCCCGACGTTCGCGCGACGGCACGGTCAGCGGAACCCGGTTGGTATGTGCGCCAGCGGATGGCTGCCAGCCATCGCGCACTACCGCGCGCAGTCGGCGGCGGGTTGGATTTGTGATGCGCAGGGTTGAGCTCGTGGTTTCGCCGAGGCGCACCCGGTCGGGCGCGATGCGTTCGAAACGCAGCGAGCGCACCGACACCGCCAGCAGCAGGTCGATGGCTCCGACGACGATGACGAAGAGCAGCCACAGCGTGAGCACAAAGGGCTCGCCGGTCACGACGATCGGCACAATGCCGAGCGCCAGTAGGGCGACGAACCATCCAGAAAGCGCCATCGTTAGATCGGAACCTGCACTTGCTGCACGATCGATCGCAAAATCACGTCAGATGAAACGCCTTCAAGCTCGGCTTCCGGGCGGAGCTGGATGCGGTGGCGCAGAACCGGCAACACCATGCTCTGAATGTGGTCGGGCGTGATCGCGTCAGCACCGGTGAGCCACGCCCAGGCCTTGGCTGCCGAGATGAGCGCGATCGCACCACGAGGGCTGACCCCGAGCTTCACGGAGGGGCTCTGACGAGTGGCGCGAGCGAGGTCGACGGCGTAGGCAATCACGTCGGGGCTTGCACCGACTTTTGCTACGGCATCCTGCGCGGCGGCGAGCATGGTCGCATCGAGCACGGGGGTCACACCGGCGGCGGCGAGGTCGCGCGGGTTGAAGCCAGCAGCGTGGCGCGTGAGCACTTCGATTTCAGTGTCACGTTCGGGCAGATCGAGCACGAGTTTCAGCAGGAAGCGGTCGAGCTGCGCTTCGGGCAACGTGTAGGTGCCTTCGTATTCGATGGGGTTCATCGTGGCCGCGACCATGAAGGGAACCGGCAGCTTGAGTGACTGGCCATCGACCGAAACTTGGCGTTCTTCCATCGCTTCAAGCAACGATGACTGAGTCTTCGGAGGTGTGCGGTTGATCTCATCCGCGAGCAGAATGTTCGTGAAGACGGGGCCTTCGCGAAACTCGAACTCGCCGGCCTTGGCGTCGTAGACGAGCGAACCGGTGACGTCGCCTGGCATGAGGTCAGGCGTGAACTGCACGCGCTTGGTGTCAAGCTGCAGGGCACGACTGAGGGTGCGCACGAGGAGGGTCTTGGCAACGCCGGGAACACCCTCGAGCAGCACGTGGCCGCCCGTGAGCAGTGCAATGGTGAGGCCGGTAACAGCCGCATCCTGACCAACGACCGCCTTGCCTACTTCGGTGCGGAGTTGAGTGAATGCGTGCCGCAGTTGCTCGTCAGTCATATCTCGATTCTTCTCTATCTCTGGCTCGGTGGGGCTGAGGTTGTTAGGCGGGGCGGATGACAGCGTGAACTCGATCTTCGAGAGCAAGCAATTCATCGGAAAGGGCGATGAGTTCGTAGTCGGAGGCGGGCTCGCGATCGATGAGCAACTGTCTCAACGGCTCAATCGGCTGACCAACAAGAGGTGATACTCGGTTGATGACATCGTTGACGGATGCCGTAGTCGGCATGCCGCACAGTACGGCGAGACGGCGAATTGTTCCGATGCGCAGCGAATCGAGGGTGTGGAGTCTCGCCGTGGAGCGCTCATAGAGCCGCGCCCGCCCCTGCATCGTCTCGCTTGAGCGCACAGTTACTGGCAGTTTTTCAATCACGAGCGGGCCGAATCTGCGCCCACGCCAGAGTGCGCCAGCTAGGAGTGTCAGCATCGTGAGCCAGACACCGGGCAAGACCCACCCGGGGGCGAGTTCAGCGGGCGTCTTGGCGTCACCGGAGTTGGCGAGGTCGAGGAAGCTTGGCGTGTACCAGACGAGCGTTTCGTGCTCGCCGAGGAGTCGCAGAGCGAAGGCTGCGTTGTCGGCTGCCGTGATGGCGCCATTGCTGAGTGCATCAGTGGCGCCAAGAATCCGAAGTTCAGTATCGCCACGGTCGAGCACGATCAGCCCGTAGCCATCGTCGTCGTTTCCGTAGCAGGCCGTGATCTCGGCGCTCGGCTCGATCACGCGGTAATTGCTCGGGCCGGCGGTGATATCGGGGGCCTGTGCGACGAGTGGCGCTGAACAGGATGCCGAAACAGCATCCGCATTTTGGCCGGCGTGGGCGACTTCTGGTGCCACCCGCAGAAGCTCGGTGAGGGTGGGATCGGCGAAGACGACGGTTACCGCGAGTTCGGTTGCCTCGGCTACCTGATCTTCGCTGAGGTATGCCTCAAAGTTGGTGAAGAACAGGGTGCTGTCGTCGGAAGAGCCGAGCGCTGCGCGAGTGTCATCGAGCGTCGTCGTAACCACGACGTCGACGCCCTGATCGCGCAATACTTCGGCGAGCGCCTGCGTTCCTGCTTCATAGGCGCTGGTGGGGTCGAGCGGTGGGCCTTCGACTGCTGTTCCGGCGAGATTGAGACTCGCGATCGCCACGAGAACCACGAGAATCGAGCCGGCAACCCAGTAGAGAGCGCGCTTGGCTGTGGTGCCGATGCGGGGGGTGAGCACCGTCGTTTCTGTTGCGGTTACTTGTGTGTCGCTCACAGGGTTGCCTCGGCAAGATCAGGTTTGGCCGCGCGCACGCGTGCTTCCAGCGTGCGCAGTTCCTCGTACTGTTCTCGTGTTGCTGGTTTACGCATGTAGCGCACGAGGTCGAAAACGTCGGCACTGTGGCCAAGCTCGCGGGCGAGCTCGGGCAGCGCGCGGCTAGCCCGGCTTGCGAAGCCGTGACCGGTGGTGCCAGGCGTCATGCTCACGAGAGTGCGTTCGGAGAGCCCGCGGGCGATCGAACGGAACATGTCGGCGATCGCTTCAGCAAAGTCTTCGCGCGCAGCAGCCTGCTCTGCTGATACCCGCAATTGGGCTGCTGTGCGGTAGTCGGCCTCGCCGAAGATGCCCTCTTCGTGGCGGCTCTTGCGGTTGAGGCGGGGGAGTCCGTAGACCACGATCGCAGCAATGATGGCGATCGCGACAAGTGCCAGCAGCACGATCAACACGATGGTCGGGATGCCCGTTCCTTCGCCAATGGTGAGGCTCGCGAGCCAGTCGCTGAATGCCTTCGATACCTGATCGAAGAGAGTGGGCCGCGCTGCTTGATAGGGAGTTTTTGACAGCTCTTCGATGAGCCAATTCGTGGCCTGCTCCGAGTCGGGATCGACCGGAACCTCGCCAGAAACCGCGCGCGCCCAGCTGGATGACAGCAGGGCGGGCACGGTGACCGTGAGCGTCGTTAGCGTCATGAAGCCGTGTAAGGAGAAGCTTCAGGTGTGCGTCGAGGCGAGCTGTCGAGGGTGAGGTACGGATCGGGGACCGAGAAGTCGCCAGCGTTACGAGCCTCGACGAAGCGAGTGAGTTCCAGATCGAAACCTTCTTTTCGCATCCGCATGTCGATGTACAACAAGGCGGGGGCTGCCGATTGGATGACGATCGTGACGGCGCTGATCACAATTGAAACGACGATCGTCACGATGTAGAGCGCGATGAAAGCGACAA
Organism: Salinibacterium sp. SWN167; assembly: GCF_015864665.1. Lineage (GTDB taxonomy): Bacteria > Actinomycetota > Actinomycetes > Actinomycetales > Microbacteriaceae > Rhodoglobus. Next base: position 1,132,264 of record NZ_JADYWU010000001.1, read on the forward strand.
TGGCGGCATCTTCGTCGCCGGTTGGATTGAGGAGGCCAACGCCGAGACCGCCGATGAAGCTCAGCGGGGCGGTAACCACGCTCGACACAGTGTTCACGATGACCATGATGAGCAGCAAAATACCGAAGGTGCGCCAGAAGCTTCCCTTGACGAGCGACCATGAGCGACGAATCGCTTGGCCGAGCGGCAAACGCTCGATCATGAGCGCACTCGGCACGAAAGCGAAAAAGGTACCGAGCCAGGCAGCGAGGAAGACGCTCGCGGCGATGCCGAACAGCATCACGAGCACTCCAATGACGATTCCAGCCGTGTCACCCCACGTGAACAACAGCACAGCAATGCCACCGATGAGAGCGATTCCGATAATGGCGGCGGCAGCAACGAGAGCCGACCAGCCAACGAGAGCCCAGATGCGGCCTTTCGCTGCCGCCCACAGCCCGCGCAGGCGTAGTCGTTCGCCGACAGCACCGCGTGCCACCTCGAGCGAGACAATTCCTTGAAGGAGTGCGCCACCGATCAAGGAGAGCACGACGGCGAATAGTGCCGACAAAATTGTTCCCGCCGTGGCGCCAGCTTCGATGGCAGCGGCATCCGCATCGCTCGCGCTGAGCGTGCGTTCGACGCCGGCAAAGGTCACGATGCCCACGAGTACGAGCGAAGCGACCATGACGACGCTCATGATCAGCAGGGCGAATCCAAACGTGGGGCGGGGATTGCGGCGCAGCACCATCAGCGATGCAGAAAGGATGGCGCCGAGTCCCATGGGGGCTAAGGGGATGAGCCCGGGCTTGGGTGGTGGGGTCCACGAGGGTGCTGGGGTGCCGTACTGGGGCGCTCCCGGCGCGCCGTAAGGGGCTTCGCCTGTCGCTCCGGGCGCGTACGCCGCGGACGGAGCAGGGGGTGCAAGCGGCTGGGAACCGTCGACAGGGTTACTGCTATCTGGCGATTGCCACGGACTGTTATCGCTCACGTCTCACCCTCGAATGTTGAACTGCATCTATTCAATCTCACTCATGTTTTCACACTCGACTACTCTTATGCGAAAGCTTCTCACTCTGTTAGCCCGAGAGCTAGAAAGTATCGAGGACACGTGAACCCGCGAATTCTTGTAGTCGATGACGACACTGCCCTGGCAGAAATGATCGGAATCGTTCTACGCACTGAAGGTTATGAACCATTTTTTTGTCAAGACGGCGCCCTAGCGTACGACGCCTTCAAGTCGGCGGCGCCCGATTTGGTGTTGCTTGATCTCATGCTGCCCGGCGTGGATGGCATTGAGATTTGTGCCCGCATCCGGGAAGAGTCTGGCGTGCCCATCATCATGCTCACGGCCAAGAGCGACACGGCTGATGTCGTGAAGGGTCTCGAGAGCGGGGCTGACGACTACGTGGTCAAGCCCTTCAATCCCAAGGAGCTCGTGGCGCGTGTGCGCACTCGCTTGCGTCCGGCAAGTGACGCCGCAACCGGCACTCTGACCGTCGGCGATCTTGAGCTGGATGTGACGGGCCACGAGGTTCGCCGCGGCGCCACCAAAATCAACCTGACGCCACTCGAATTTGAGCTCCTGTTGGCGCTTGCGATGAAGCCCGAGCAGGTCTTCACGCGCGAGATGCTGCTGGAGCAAGTGTGGGGCTACCACTACAAGGCAGACACTCGCCTCGTGAATGTTCACGTGCAGCGGTTGCGCGCCAAGGTTGAAGAAGACCCCGATAACCCGAAGATCGTCATGACGGTTCGCGGGGTTGGCTACCGCGCCGGCGCCAGCGCCTAACTTTCATGCTCGAATTCGACTGGCGCGGCTGGATGCAGCGTATTGCTGCTCTGTGGCGCTCGTCGCTTCAAGTGCGCACCGTGGCAATCACGGTGTTGCTGTCGTCGGTTGTTGTCGCCGTGATCGCGGGCTATATGTCGCTAAGCGTCGGGGCGAACCTTTTTGATGCCAGTCGAGACCAGCTCACGCGAACTTCGGCGAACGCAACGCTTGCCGGCCAGCAAGTGTTTGATGCCGCTGATGAAGATCTTGGTCTTGAAGACCTCGACGACATGATGCGGGAGCTTGCTGGCGTGATTGAGAGCGTCGCCTCGAGCACGGGTGGCACGAGCTACGCGATCTTGCGCACGCCGGATCAGGATGGTCCGCGGGTTCCGGCTGACGTACAGACTCAGGGATTGGAGTCAGAGTCGCTCATCTCACAAGAGCTGCGCGACGTCGTGGCGGAGTCCACCGAACAGCGAACCTACTGGCAGTCTGTGGCGCTCGAGCAGCCCGAAGACGGGGCTGTGCATCCGGGCCTTGTCGTGGGGTCAACCCTCGATATCCGGGGCACGCAATATGAGCTCTATCTTGTGTACGACATCCAAGACACTCAAGACACTCTTGTGGTTGTGCAGCAGACGCTCGGTCTTGGCGGCTTTGCCCTGCTTGCGCTCATCGGCATCGTCACCTTCGTCGTGGTGCGGCTCGTCGTTGGCCCCGTAAAATTGGCTGCTGAAACGAGCCAACGCCTTGCCGCTGGAGAGCTTGAAGTGCGCATACCGGTTCAGGGCAACGACGTCATTGCGACGTTGGCGCGCTCATTCAACGGAATGGCCACGAGCATGCAGCAACAGATCACGCGGCTGGCTGCGCTCTCGCAAGTGCAACAACGCTTCGTGTCGGATGTCTCGCACGAACTGCGTACGCCACTCACGACTATCCGGCTCGCCGGCGATGTTCTCTACGATCAACGTGAGTCATTCCCGCCCGCAACGGCCCGCACTGCTGAGCTCCTCCACACTCAAGTGGAACGATTCGAGCTGTTGCTCGCTGACCTGCTCGAAATGAGTCGCTACGACGCAGGTGCCGTCGATATCGAAACCGAGCCAACAAACCTCGTGCGCCTTGTCGAAGACGCCATCGCGAGCCTCACGTCACTTGCGGCAAGCAAGGGATCCGAACTGCGACTTGTGGCACCCGGTGGCTACTTTGAAGCGGATGTCGACCCGCGTCGCATCCGCCGCATCCTTCAGAATTTGCTCAGCAACGCCATCGACCACGGCGACGGACTGCCGATTGTGGTGTGGGTTGATAGCGATCAAGACGCGGTCGCTATTGCCGTGCGCGACTATGGCGTCGGAATGAGCCAAGTTGCTCTCGAACGAGTGTTTGACCGTTTTTGGCGTGCAGACCCTTCACGCCAGCGCACCACCGGAGGCACCGGGCTTGGCCTTGCAATTGCCCTTGAAGACGCTGCACTCCACGGCGGTTGGCTTGAAGTGTGGTCGGATGGAGACAACGGCTCGTGCTTCCGCCTCACCATCCCGCGCGCCCGCGGCGCTGAGTTGCGTTCCTCGCCGCTCGAATTACCGCCGAATGATGACGTACCGAGTCTGGAGGGCCCGAATGACTAAGTTCTCTCTGACTTATCTCGCCCTTCTGGCTGCCGTCTCGGTAGCGCTCACCGGTTGTGTGGGTGTTCCGCTCTCGAGCGACGTTCAATCGGGGCCGCTCATCGATGAACAAGACGACACCCAGTACGAAATTGTGGCCTCAGGCCCGGTTGCGGGGTCGACTCAAGAGCAAATCCTCACCGACTTCATGAACGCAGTGCGATCACCATCGAGCGACTATTCGGTTGCCCGCGAGTTCCTCACGAGTTCGATGAGCGAAACCTGGAATCCCGCAGCAAGCGCAACGGTTCTTGAGCGCGACAAGTTGCCGACCATTGCTGAGGCGGGTGACGAGACTACGCTCACCTACTCCTTCTCGGCGCAAGCGGTGATCGATGAGCGTGGGGTGTACTCCGAGCTGAGTACACCGGTATCGCAAACGCTCGCTTTCGAGCTCGAGCAGGTGGCTGGCGAGTGGCGTATTTCTGTAGCGCCACCCGGCATCGTGCTCTCCGATCGCGGCTTCGAGGTGAGTTTCGAAGAACAGGTCCTGTACTACTTCGACCCCAGCTTCGCCTATCTGATTCCGGATGTTCGTTGGTTCGCTGTGCGGGAGTCCACCCAATCCCGTGCCATTCAGGCGCTGTTGGCTGCGGACTCCGCATGGGTGCAACAGGGGGTGCTGCTCACCGCTTTCCCGGCATCCACCACACTGGGTGCCACCAGCAGCCTTACCTCGGGGCGAGCTGTCGTTGACCTGAGTTCGGAGGCGCTCGCCGCAGACACTGTTGCTCGCGAACGGATGCAACAACAGCTTTCTGCCACCCTGCATACGCCCATTGTCGTATTAACAGTGGATGGGCGAGATTTTCAGAGCAGCAGTTCGGGGCAGAGCGTTGCGGTCATTGAGCCGGGGTCGGCTGGGCCGCTCGTTGTCGGAACCGGCAGCGAATTTGGATTCAGCACGAGCGACGGACTCAGCGAACTCAACGAACTGAGCTCGGTTGTTGTCGAGGCCGGTGCAACAAGCGCGGCGCTCTCGGCCGACAGGCTGTCTGTCGCTTACCGGGCTTCCGATGGCGGCGCCTACTTTGCGACGGTCGGTGTCGCTCCACGGTTGATCGATGAGCGCTCTGGCCTTGTTGCGCCTTCGCTCGACCCGTTCCGGTTCGTCTGGTCGGCGCAAGAAGCGCGAGCGACGTCGCTGTCAACATTCGAGGTCGACGGCACAGAGCATCCGTTGCAAACGACGCTGCCGGCAGATTCAACGATTGTGTCGCTGGATGTCTCACGCGACGGTGCGCGTTTGCTCGTGTATCTCTCGACGCCGACTGGGCCTCAACTGCTGGTGTACGGGATCGTCCGTCAGCAGGGCAATGTTCCGGTGCAACTCGTGGACCCGGTCTCGTTGCCGGTTCGGGCGGGTGATGCCATTGACGCCGCCTGGGTCGGCTCGAGCACGGTCGCGACGCTCTCCGGCAGCGCTGACTCAACCGAGGTGACGGCCTACGAGATTGGCGGTCCGTCTAGTGAGCTTGGCGACGTCGACGGGGCAACGCAGCTTGTCAGCACAGGAACAAACAGCGATGGACTCCGCGTGCTTGCCGATGGAGAAGTGTGGCGCCCCCAGGGCAGCCAAGCCTGGGTGCTCGCGGGGCTCGACGCCTCCTTCATGGCGTCGCAGCAATAGCAGCTCTCCACGGATCATCCGGGAGCGTGGTACCGGGGCGATGCCTCCCGGCACGCTCTCTTTATGACGCCTTACGAGCAGCCTCCTGAACAGCCGCACGATGGTCGCGAGAACACTGGTTGGGGTGCGCTCGTGCGCGACGCCCTGCGGGATGCTCTCGCGCTCATCCTTCCTGTGGAATGTGCCGGATGCCAGCGGCATGACCGAGCGCTCTGTGGCGAATGTGCGCGCAGCCTTGTTGCGCACACGAGCATCCACTCGACGCCACAGCACCTGCGCGTGTACGCCGCGCTGAGGTACGAGGATCGGGTTCGCCGGGTTCTGCTCGCCTTCAAGAACCATCACCGCACCGACATCGCCCGGCCGCTCTCCGGTGCCCTCCTCGCGGCGCTTAGGCGTGCGCTCAGCGAGTCGGCGACCGTCGGGGGAGTATCAGGTCCGATCGAGATCGTTGCGGTCCCCAGCAGCACGAAGGCCTTCCGTACGCGCGGCTATCACCCTGTCCAGCTCGTACTGAAAGCTGCCGGGATCCGCCACGCCCGGGCGCTTCGCGTCGCTCAGAAAACTCGCAGCCAGAAATTGTTGAGCGCTGAGGAGCGTGCAGCGAACGTCAAGGGCGCGTTCATCGCGGTGCGTTCACTTGCCGGTACCCGCGTAATCATTGTGGATGACGTGCTCACCACAGGAGCGACACTCGATGAAGCAGCGCGGGCAATTTCTGCTGCGGGCGGAACGGTCATCGCGGCCGCAACCATCGGGTTCACTCCAAGAACGCTGACGGTTCGTGACATTGCCAGCGGTGAGGGCTACGGTATGGAAAAGGGCGCGAAATAGAAGCTGCCTCACGGGGCAGCCGCGCATTATGGCTAGGAGGTCGCCGTGGAAATCACCGTCAACGGACGAAATGTAGGAGTCACGGATCGTTTCCGTGAGTACGCGATCGAAAAGTCTGAGAAGGTTTCTCACTTGGCCGAGAAGGCAATCGCCTTCGAGATCAAGGTAACCCGACACCACGAAACTAAAGGTTCCAGTGGAGACGACCGCGTTGAGTTGACGTTGATTGGACCAGGTCCGCTTGTGCGAGCGGAAGCTGCTGGTTCAGACAAGTATGTTGCTTTCGATTTGGCTATGGCCAAGCTCGTCGAGCGAATCCGCCAGTCGAAGGATCGCAAAAAAGTTCACCGCGGAAACCACCGCCCCACTTCTCTTCGTGAAGCGAGTGCTGGCGGTTTTGCGGTTGTTGATATCACCCCCGCAAGTCCCGACGTGATCGAAAAGGTCGCGACCGGCGCAATTCCTATTCAGGGGGAAGAGGCGGAACCAGGGGACGAGGACTACTCGCCAGTAGTCATTCGCCGCAAGGTGTTCCCGTCCAGCCACATGACGGTTGAGGAAGCTCTCGATCACATGGAATTGGTCGGCCACGACTTCTTCCTGTTCGTCGATAGCCAGACCGATCGTCCGAGTGTGGTCTACCGCCGCAAGGGCTGGGATTACGGCGTTATTGCTCTCGAAGAAGAGGCAGATGACGTTGTCCCAAGCGGCCGCTCGCGCAAGCGCAAGGTCGCTAACGGCTAAGTACACCAAGTTTTTGGCTTGGAGTTGATACGATTACGAACCGGTAACGCGGCTGTGCGCTGATTGCACGCACCGCGTTACCGTGACGTAAGCGTCTAAAAGACTGCGCTTCGTCGAGCAGTGCCAGCGTCGGACCCGTCCGACAAGAATGGGAGTATTCGGTGGCGAATGTTTTAGAACGCGCTCTTCGCGTAGGTGAGGGTCGACTTCTTCGACGCTTGAAAGGCTACGCGGCGGCCGTTAACCATCTCGAGGATGACTTCAACACCCTCACTGATGACGAGTTGAAGAACGAGACTGTTGAACTGCGTGAACGCTATGCCGGTGGAGAGTCGCTCGACGACCTGCTTCCCGAGGCTTTCGCTGCGGTCCGTGAGGCGGCAAAGCGCACCCTGGGCATGCGTCACTTCGACGTTCAGCTCATGGGCGGTGCAGCACTGCACTTGGGCAACATCGCTGAGATGAAGACCGGTGAGGGCAAGACCCTCGTGGCTACGCTCGCTGCCTACCTCAACGCCATCGCGGCGCAGGGGGTGCACGTCATCACGGTCAACGACTACTTGGCCAGCTACCAATCTGAACTTATGGGTCGCGTTTTCCGCGCCCTGGGTATGACAACCGGATGTATCGTCTCCGGTCAAGCGCCTCCTGAGCGTCGCGAACAGTACGCGGCTGACATCACGTATGGAACCAACAACGAGTTTGGCTTCGACTACCTGCGCGACAACATGGCCTGGCAGGCGAGCGACATGGTTCAGCGCGGACACTATTTCGCTGTCGTTGACGAGGTCGACTCGATTCTCATCGACGAGGCGCGTACCCCGCTCATCATCTCGGGTCCGTCGTCGGGGGAGGCAAACCGGTGGTTCACCGAGTTTGCGAACCTCTCGAAGAAACTCGTTCCTGAGGTCGACTTCGAGGTCGACGAGAAGAAGCGCACCGTTGGTGTGCTTGAGCCCGGTATCGAAAAGGTTGAGGACTACCTCGGCATCGACAACCTGTACGAATCGGCTAACACCCCGCTGATTTCGTTCCTGAACAACTCGATCAAGGCTCGTGCGCTGTTCAAGAAAGACAAGGACTACGTCGTGATGAACGGCGAAGTGCTGATTGTTGATGAGCACACCGGCCGTATTCTTCAGGGTCGTCGCTACAACGAAGGTATTCACCAGGCGATTGAGGCCAAGGAGGGTGTCGCGGTTAAAGCCGAGAACCAGACTCTCGCGACCGTCACTCTGCAGAATTACTTCCGTCTCTACAACAAGCTGTCGGGAATGACCGGTACTGCCGAGACTGAGGCAGCCGAGTTCATGTCGACGTACAAGCTTGGCGTGGTGGCTATCCCCACCAACCGACCGATGCAGCGCATCGACCAGTCCGACCTGATCTACAAGAACGAGCAGTCAAAGTTTGAGCAGGTAGTTGCTGACATCGCTAAGCGCCACGAACTCGGCCAGCCGGTTCTCGTGGGTACAACGAGCGTTGAAAAGAGCGAACTGCTCTCGCGCATGCTTGCGAAGAAGGGCGTCAAGCACGAAGTGCTGAACGCCAAGAACCACGCTCGTGAAGCAGCAATTGTTGCTCAGGCGGGTCGCCTCGGTTCTGTCACCGTTGCTACCAACATGGCTGGTCGAGGAACCGACGTCATGCTCGGAGGAAACGCTGAGTTCTTGGCCGTTGCCGAGATGAATGCTCGCGGTCTTAACCCGTCGGAAACTCCGGACGAGTACGAAGCTGCATGGGACGACGTCTTCGCTGAAGTGAAGGCTGGAGTGGAGAAGGAAGCCAAGAAGGTCATCGATGTCGGTGGGCTTTACGTGCTGGGAACCGAGCGCCACGAATCTCGTCGTATCGACAACCAGCTCCGTGGTCGTTCCGGACGTCAGGGTGACCCGGGCGAGAGCCGCTTCTACTTGTCGCTGCAAGACGACCTCATGCGTTTGTTCAACAGCGGTGCCGCTGAGGCGCTCATGGGGCGTTCGTCGGTTCCCGATGATCTCGCTATCGAGTCCAAGGTCGTCAGCCGCGCCATTCGCAGTGCGCAGTCGCAGGTTGAATCCCGTAACGCTGAGATTCGCAAGAACGTTCTCAAGTACGACGATGTTCTCAACCGTCAGCGTGAAGCAATTTACAGTGACCGCCGCCACATCCTTGAGGGAGACGACCTGAAGGATCGCGTTCAGCGTTTCTTGAAAGACGTCGTAACCGAGGTTGTTGACGTTCACACCGCTGAGGGTCACTCCGAGGAGTGGGACTTCGAGGGACTGTGGGCCGAGCTCAAGACGATGTACCCCGTCGGTATCACTGTCGACGAGGTGCTCACCGAGGGCAGTGCGCGCGGCAAGCTGACGAGCGCGTTCGTGTCCAAGGAAGTTCACTCGGATGCGGTGATCGCTTACGAGCGCCGCGAACAGCAACTGGGCGAGACCGCCATGCGTGAGCTCGAGCGTCGTGTTGTGCTGAGTGTTATCGATCGCCGCTGGCGCGACCACCTCTACGAGATGGATTACCTGAAAGACGGTATTGGTCTGCGGGCTATGGCCCAGCGTGATCCGCTCGTCGAGTACCAGCGTGAAGGATTCGCTCTCTTCCAAAGCATGATGGGCCAGATCCGCGAAGAAACGGTTGGCTTCCTCTTCAACCTTGATGTCGAAGTCAATGGCGGCGGAGAAGCAACGACTGTTCAGGCGCGCGGGTTGGATGCACCGGCAGCACCGGCAACTCAACTCAGCTATTCGGCGCCAAGCGCTGATGCGTCGGGTGAGGTTGAGGTTCGCAACGATCGCGGCCAGGTTGAGCGTGCGGCGACGGCTCAGGCGCAGCAGCGTCAGCCGAAGGTTGCTCCTCAGCAGGAGGCTCAGCCCCAGGGCAACGATCGTGGCGCGTTCGGTCAGCGATCCGAGGGCGCAGCTCCCGAAGCGCCGTTGAACCGCTCGCAGCGTCGTGCGCAGGAGAAGCGCAAGAAGTAGCACGAACTCAGGCGGGCAATTGAATGCCGGCTCTTAACAAACGAACGCCCCACTCATGTTGAGTGGGGCGTTCGTTTGTGTGCGCTGTAGGGGTGTGAAACTACAGCACGTTGATAGCGGTCGCTCGCCAACGCTTGTCGAGGCCTTCAAGGCGCACCGCGACAGCGCGGGTGCGGGCACGACCACGGACGATGACCACAGCTTCGATCGCGCCATCGCGAGGTTCGCAGAGTCGAATTGAGCCGATGCTGAAGCTGGGCCGAGTAACGGGCTGGCCTTTGGCGCGGCGGGCGCGAGCCGAAAGCACGGTGCGCTTGAGGAGGTGACGGTAAACGTCATCAGTGACCCAGCGAGCGATTTGCTCCAGGTCGCGCGCGCCGGCGAGAACCTCGATCACACAACGAGTGAGGTTCTCAACGAGGGGAGCGGGGTCAGGTAGCTCGGCGCTTGGGGTCGGCTGGTGCCCAAAAAATTCGTCGGGAACGAAGCGGGGCCGGATGACCTTCGACGGAAGGGTTCCAGTGCGCTGGCGCGCCTGTGGGGGTATTTCCACACTCGGTAAGGAGGCGGGAAGTGGCTCGGTACTCATGATCTCCCGGGTAAAAGGTCAAGACGGCGATGTTTACCCCCATAAGGGGGTAGACCACACTTAATCAGGAAGTAGACCAGTTGTCTATGACCAATTTTCAATTGTGGATAACATTTCGGAGCCCGAGGCCACCGTGAGTACCGTCAACCCATGCGCTGGGACAACCTCTTTGACGACCTCGAGAGCCAGCTCGAGCGCGAATTAACCGCCGATGATCTCGAGATTGACGCGGAAGAGGAACGGCTGCGACTGGGGCGGCTCAGCATCCGCGACCGCATTATGGCGCTCCACTCTCGCAGCAGTGCAGAGTCGCCGCTAACCCTTTCGGTGCTGTTGATCACGGGCACCCGCGTCGTGGTGCGCCCCGTTATCATCGGCCGCGATTGGATGTCAGCTGACCTCGTTGACGAAAGCGGCCGCCCAGGCCAGTGCATCGTTCCGTTCGCGGCGCTGGCGGGCATCTCGATGGGGGCGGCTCACATCACGCCAAGCCTCGCGACTACGCCTTCCAACGGGCATCCGAGTCTCTCGCAGCGGTTGAGCCTCAGCTACGTGCTTCGCGATTTGTGTCGGCGGCGCCGCGCTGTATCGATGGTGTTGGTCGCGGGTGAGGTGCACGGCACGATTGACCGCGTCGGCCGTGACCACGTGGATGTCGCGGTGCACGAGCGTGGAGCAGTGCGCCGGGAGGCTGCAGTCTCGGAGTACCGCTTGGTGCCGTTTACGAGCGTGGTGCTCGTTCGACCGTAGCGTGTGGTCTGTCACGGCGATCAGCGCCGAGATTATTAGCGCGCGCGCTGCTCACCGAAGTTGACCTCGGTGACCGTGGCGATGTCTGACTGGTTCCAGAGACTCATACGACGAGTTTCTTCATAGAGAGCTTCGATGTATGACTCGAGAACTGAGTTCTCGATGCGCCATTGACCTTTGCTGCCCACTTTGATTGCGGGCAGTTCGCCGGAACGCACGAGTTCAAGAACTTCGTGCGGAGACACGCTGAGCACTTCGGCAGTGTCAGCCAGCGTGAGAAATCTCCCGAGGCCCTCTGCTGGGTTGATCGCGTTCATGCATCGATTATGCGGGCATAAAGCTGTGAATAGGGTTGGTGTGGATAACTATCGCGCCACTTCAGGGCCGTAACGAACCATGGTGCCATGATCAACACCCGACGTGGGGAGTGTGCGCTATGAGCCGCCGCTCCGGCAGAACTCAGTCCCAAGCGCGTGCGCGAGCGTTCGCTCTCGACCCGCGATTAGCTATCGGTGTTGTGCTCGTTGTGGCCTCGGTGGTGGGCGTCGTTGCGATTGTTGCGGCGTCAGACGATTCCACCGAGGTGTATGCCGCAGCATCGTCGCTGACGCCGGGTGATCGAGTCATGAGCTCCGATCTGGTGATCCGCAGCGTCAAGCTCAACGAGGCGACGGACCAGTACATCGCTCGGGGGGAGTTGCCAGCGGAAGGGTTTATTGCGACCAGGCCCATTGAGGCAGGGGAATTGGTTCCGTCATCCTCTCTGGGGAGCCATGATGGCCTCTCATTGACCTCTGTCGTGGTGTCTCCTCAGGGCGGGCTGGCTGCGACCGTGAAGACGGGAGCGTCGGTGGATGTCTGGGCAAGCGCTGAGGCAGAGGACGGCGGCTATGGCGCGCCAGGAGTGATCATCTCGGGGGCAGTCGTGGTCCGTTTGGTCGAGGATGATTCGCTTGTGTCCTCGGCGCAGGGTAGTGCGATTGAGTTGCTGGTGCCGCGCTCGCGTGTTGCTCGTTTACTCGAGGCGATGGCTAACGGCGATGTGCTGTCGGTCATCCCGGCGAATCTTCCTGCGGAGGGCTGAGATGACAGCGTTTGCTCTCGCCATGCCTGTGAATCTTGAAGATCAATTCGCTTTTGATGCTGGCCATCACGGCCACGAGATTGCGTTGCGGGCGGTGAGCGCCCCGGAGCTCGCATCGCGAGTGGCCGGAGCTCAGGCCGATATTGCGCTTGTCGCGGCGGAGGCTCGATATCTCACGGATCGGCTCATTGCTTCTTGCGATCAGGCTGGCGTGCGGCTCGTCGCGATCGCCAGTAGCGAGCGTGAACAGCGCTACGCGAGCGATTTAGGGCTGTACGACATTGTGGATGCGGCCGAGGGGTGGGCGGGCCTCGATGCTCTTCTTTCGCGATCCCAGTGGAGCTCAGAAACTCAGGCTCCTGAGCGCAGTGCGCTCGGGCAAGTCGTCGCGGTGTGGGGTCCGGGCGGTGCCCCTGGCCGAACATCCATTGCCATTTCCGTTGCCGCCGAACTTGCTGCGCTCGGCTACAGTGTGGCGCTCGCCGATGTGGACACTCATGGGGCTTCGGTGGCACCTGCGCTTGGCATGCTCGATGAGGCTCCCGGATTTGCGGCGGCGTGCCGCTTGGCGGGCACTGAAACGCTTACTACCGAAGAACTGGGGCGCATCGGGCAGCGCTATGAGTCGCCTCTGGGTGGCTTTTGGGTGCTTACGGGCATCGGGCGCCCTAGTCGCTGGCCCGAGCTCTCCACGGAGCGCGTAGGTACGACTATCGCTCAGTGTCGTCAGTGGGTTGACTACACCGTGCTCGACACGAGTTCGAGCTTAGAAAACGACGAAGAGATCACGAGTGACCTTTTCGCCCCACGGCGCAACGCGGCCGCGGTCACGGCGGTACGAGCCGCGGATCATGTCATTGCGGTTGGCTCTGCAGATCCGGTTGGATTGTCGCGGTTCTTGCGCGCCCATGTCGATCTGCTCGAGACAGTGACGACCCGCAGCGTGAGCGTTGTCATGAACAAGATCCGAGTGAGTGCCAGCGGCATGAACCCGCACGGCCAAATCACCCAAACACTTTCGCGATTCGGCGGTATTGAGCATCCGATTCTGGTGCCTCACGACCTCTCAGGATTCGATGGCGCCGTGCTCAGCGGCAAGACCCTTGTGGATGCTGCACCGCGATCGCCAGCGCGCGCTGCGATCCGCGATCTCGTGACGTCGAGACTCGTGCCCGACGAGATTGAGCCAGCTGCTCAGCGGTCAATGTTCAGGAGGATGCTGGCACGCGGGTAACCTGTAGAGGTGTCGACTCTCAGTGATCTAGTCCAAGAGCAGGGCCATTCGAGCGAAGCGGATATCGAATGGCTGCACATGCTTGTCGGCGACTGGCAGCTTCTCGCCGATCTAGCGTTCGCGGATATCGTGCTGTGGGTTCCCAGCGATGATGGTCAATTCGTCGCCGTCGCTCACGCTCGCCCCAGCAGCTCGGCGACATTGTTCTACCGCGACTTCGTTGGACAGAAGATCAAACCGGAGTGGCACGCACAGGTCACCGAGGCCTTCGAGACTGCTCGCATCGTCGATACAGCTGCCCCCGCGTGGTACGAAGAAACTCCGACCCGCGTGCGCGCTGTGCCCGTGATGCGTCGGCTCACGGCCACGGGCAACGAGACAACAGCAACGCCGATTGCCGTAATTACCCGGCACACGAATCTGGGCGATGCCCGCACCCCGTCACGTCAAGAACTCACCTTCAATGGCTGCGCGAATGACCTTTTCGCCATGATCGCGGCCGGCGACTTTCCCGACATGGGAGCACCAGCGGCACCGCGTCGAGGTGCACCGCGAGCATCCGATGGTCTGATCCGTCTGGATGTTGATGGTCTTGTGACCTTCGCAAGTCCCAACGCGCTGTCTGCATTCAACCGCATCGGTTTCTCGGGAGAACTTGAAGCGGAATCACTCGCTGAAGTCACCACCACTCTGATCGCCGGCCAGCCAGAAGTGGATGAGTCGCTTCCCCTGGTCGTCACCGGTCGTGCTCCGTGGCGCACCGACATCGAAGCGCGCGGTGTGACTGTGTCGTTGCGCACCATTCCGATTCGCGACCGCGGAGAACGCGTTGGCGCCATCGTGCTGTGCCGCGACGTGACAGAGGTTCGCCACCAAGAACGTGAACTCATCACCAAAGACGCGACGATCCGTGAAATTCACCACCGGGTGAAGAACAACCTGCAGACCGTCGCATCGCTGCTGAGGATTCAGGCACGCCGAACCCACAGCGAAGTCGCGCGAGAAGCGCTCGGCCAAGCCATGCGTCGCGTCGCCGCGATCGCTGTTGTGCACGACACCTTGTCGGAGGGGCTCAACCAAAACGTTGACTTCGACGTGGTGTTCCACCGCGTCTTGAAGCTCATCGCCGAAGTGGCATCGAGCCACAACACGACGGTGCACCCGACATCCGTGGGCAGCTTCGGCGCCCTGCCGAGCGAGTACGCAACGCCGCTAGCGCTGGCGCTCACCGAGCTCGTCACCAACGCTGTTGAGCACGGCCTTGCCGGACGGGCCGACGGAACCGTCGAGATTGATGCGCGACGCACGGCAGACAAACTTACGGTGCAGGTGCGCGACAACGGTGTAGGGCTAGCCGAAGGACGCGTCGGCGAAGGCCTTGGCACCCAGATCGTGCGCACTCTCATTCAGGGAGAGCTCAGCGGAACCATCGACTGGCACACGATCGTCGGCAGCGGCACCGAAGTGACCATCGACATCCCGCTAACCTGGCTGACTCGCGTCAAGTAGGGCAGAGAGACGTCGATTTGGACGGTGCTCACTCAAGAGTGGTGGCTGTCTCACCGGGGCGCGACAAATAGCGCAGAATTTGATCTGCAGAGTTAGTCGCGTCGGTAGGCCTCACGGCCCGAGGCGAGAGGTGCTTAGGAAGCGCGGCGTGCGCGTGCGGCGCGACGCTTGAGAGCGCGACGCTCGTCTTCGCTGAGTCCGCCCCAGACGCCTGAGTCTTGGTTGGTCTCAAGTGCGTACTGGAGGCACATTTCAGTTACCGAGCAGCGACCGCAGACGGCTTTTGCTTTTTCAATCTGGTCAACGGCCGGACCGGTGTTTCCGACCGGGAAGAATAGCTCCGGGTCAGCGGTGAGGCATGCAGCGTTATCGCGCCAGTCCATTTGTTGCTCCTTACAGTGTGTTGCGATGCTCGAGCGCACAAAAAAATTACGCCCTGATCGGCGTCGAGCTTGAGAAATTGTGTGGGTCTCGCTCGCAACACTGGGAGCCAGAAATCAACCTCAACTAGAATCGCATATCGTCAAAGGCAAAGCAATGGTCTTTCAGCGATTTAACGGGGAGCGAATGGTAGACGAACTTGTCCGAGAAGAGAAAACGTCGCGTCATCATCCGTATTTGATTGCGCTGGCGATAGTGATCTTCCTCGAAAGTGCCCTGCTCTTTACTGCTCTGGGGTATTTGGTCTTCGAACTGGGGGCTGAAACTCCGCAGTCGTATCCGAGTGCAATCGCTCTCACTGTGCTGACTGCGATCGCGGCAGTGTGGGTAGCCGTAATTGGTATCAATGCCCTGCGGCAACAACCGTGGATTCGCGGCGCCGCCGTCGTCTGGCAGGTGCTGCAGATCTCAGTGGCGATCGGCAGTTTCCAAGGGGTATTTGCTCGGCAAGACGTGGGATGGTTGCTGCTCACCCCGGCAATCGTGGTCTTAGTGCTGCTCTTCACGAAGCCGGTTCTTGCGGCAACCACCCGCGACGAGGGTTAGTCGAGTCCGAGCTTTTTGCGCAACGACGCTACGTGCCCGGTCGCCTTCACGGCGTAGAGGGGGAGCGTGATGACTCCCTGCTCATCGATCACAAAAGTGGATCGGATGACGCCAACAACCTGCTTGCCGTACAGGTTCTTTTCGCCCCAGGCTCCATACGCTTCGTGCACCGCGTGGTCGGGGTCGCTGAGGAGGGGGAAAGTTAGTGCTTCCTGCTCGCGAAACTTCGTGAGCTTCTCGGGAGTATCGCGAGAAACGCCCAGCACGACATAGCCCTCTGACTGCAGCGAGCCGAGTTGATCGCGGAAGTCACAGGCCTGCTTCGTGCATCCGGGAGTCATGGCTGCTGGATAAAAATAAAGAATCACTTTCTTGCCAGAAAAGTCGCTCAACGACACCGAATTTCCGTCCTGATCGGGCAGTGTGAAGCTCGGTGCGGGGGTGCCGGCGGCAAGTCGAGAAGATTCAGTGGTCATTGTGCTCCTTAGTCGCTTTAACTCATGGTAACGTTGTTCCTCGGTTGCCCTGAGAGGGAAAACCAAGCCACGCACCTCTAGCTCAATTGGCAGAGCAACTGACTCTTAATCAGTGGGTTCCCGGTTCAAGTCCGGGGGGGTGCACAGCAAGAGAAGCCCCGTGATCCTTACGATCATGGGGTTTTTCGTTTAAGTCGCCGTTCACCGCACACGCGGTGTACGCGCGGGCAGCCGTCACACGGGTGCTGCCTACCAGGCCCACTCGACATCGCCGGTGGCGTGCTCGCTCAGAGCCCATAGGCGGTCACGTGCGGCGCTGTCGCGGGCCGTTCGCGGGGCGGCAACGGCGCGGTCGTTTTCGTCGATATAGACGGCATCCCGCGCTTCAGCACTTGTGGCTGCCCGCACGTAGGTAGCGGCGAGTGATTCGGGGGTGGCCGCGGCGGCATTCTTGGGAGCGTAGAGCGCGCGCATCAGCGCTGGTTGCGCAGCAAGCCGTGCGCTATCCAACTTCACCGCAGGAACGCGGATGCAGCTGACTCCGACATTCGACGGCACGCGTTCGGCGAGGCTTACCGCCGTCATTACCTGCGCGAGTTTGGAGTGGTAATAGGCCTTTGTCGGGCTGTAGCCAGTTGCCGAATTGGGCTGGTCACAGCGAATCTGGAGCCACGGCATCGTGATGAGACCTTTGCTCGCGATGAACACAATTCGGGGCTGAGCTGCCGCAGCGAGAAGTGAGCTCAGCCGTGCCGTGAGTTCGAACGGCCCGAGATGGTTTGTTGCCCAAAATAGTTCGTTGCCTTCAGCGGTGAAGGCGGCGGTTTTCTGACTCAGGTCGAAGATCGCCGCATTGTTGATGAGGGAATCGAGAGTGCCGTGCGCTTTTACTTCGGCGACGGCGCTGCGGATCGATGCGGGACTGGAGAGGTCTGTCTGAATGACTCGTACATTCGTGGCGTTGTCGGTGGCCGCCGAGATCGCAGCACTGGAACGTTCCTGATCGCGACAGAGCGCAAGCACGGTATGCCCTGCCGCGGCGAGTTGGGCTGTGGCGCGGAGCCCGATTCCGGAGTTCGCGCCGGTGATCGCAATCGTGCGTGAGGTGGTCATAGAGGCTCCGCTCGGTCACCTCAGCCTAGCGAGTGGGCTTCGCGCGGCTGTGAAGGCACTAGATCTCACGAGGGAGTGGTCTCGCACAATTTTGGCCAACAACCATGTCTACTGTCCACCGAATGGGGGTCGTGCTACTTTATTGGGCACACCAGACCGGCCCGCTCCGGTCACCCCCGATGGTGACGAAGAAGGTGGTACCCCGAATCACTCCCCAGCGGCGCAGTTCACCCCCGTGAATGCGCTCGCACTCCCTGTCGTGAGCCAATGGCGGCCACGATTCTGCAGTTGCGTGCGGATGCGTCGAAACGCATTCCCCCTGCAGAAAGCTGCCACACATGTTCATTAAGAAACTGCTGGCGACAGTTGCCAGCATCACCCTCATGACCGGTGCACTTCTCGGCGTATCCGCACCCGCATTTGCTGACGATGAAGTACCCGCCCACGACCCGACGGTGACCGAACCCATCACCGATACCCCGGTGGAGGCGCCCGAAGCGCCGGCGCCTGCTGCCTCTCCCGAGCCACCGTCACTGCCGGCATCCCCGGCTGAGCCCGTTGGTGACGCTTTACCAGAATCTCCAGCGCCCGAACCATCGGCGGCAGCCGTCGATATCCCTCCCGCTGCAGAGCCAGTGGTAGCAGCTGCTCCCTCAATGCAGCCCGAGCAGCAATCCCGCCCGCAGAAAAACGTGAAGGTCTGGGTGTGCAAGTTCGTGTCGAGCGATAACTCGCCGGCGGGCTACCAACTCAAATCAGGCAAACAGCCCATTCATGTGAGCATCAATGCGCTCGGCGATGACGTCAATGACACGGGTAGTTTCAATGATCGCCAACCCTCATTCGTTGTTGCTAGCAACGATGCGAGCCTCTGCTCTCACACGGAAGTAATCGTCGACGAAGAGGTCACGTGCCCTACTTACCAGTACGGCGGAATCGTGAATGTCACTACTTCGACAAAATTCTTCTACGGCAGCACTCAGGTGGATTTCACCCAGACACAGAGCACTCGGCCCCTCACCGCTGAGGAATTACGTGCCTGCGACCCTCCGCCCGTTGAGGTCTACGTCTGCCAGTTCGTGGCGAGCGATAGCCATCCCAGTGGTTGGGTGTTGCAGGAAGGCCCGCAACCCGTACTCGTTGAGGAGAGTGATCTCGGGCCGAACGTGAACGATTCTGGCGACTTCGACCCAGAGGCACCTTCGTTCATTGTGGCCAGTGACGACAGTTCGTTGTGTGCATCAATGGTGGTCGAACGTTCGACCGAGGTCATATGCCCCAGCGTGAGCGCTGACGGCTACGCGACGATCACGACCGTGCGCTCATTCTTCTATGGCACGATCAAGGTCAACGAGAGCAGAGTTGAAGAGACTCGTGAGTTGACGGCAGATGAGCGTTATAGCTGCCC
This sequence comes from Salinibacterium sp. SWN167, assembly GCF_015864665.1. GTDB lineage: Bacteria > Actinomycetota > Actinomycetes > Actinomycetales > Microbacteriaceae > Rhodoglobus. The sequence continues at coordinate 1,151,020 of NZ_JADYWU010000001.1, forward strand.
CGAAGTGGGTGGTGCGATGGTGGCAACCGCTGCGGTGAGCTTCGAAGAAGCAACGTGCGATGCACCACAGCGACTGATTCTGGGCCCCGTGGTGAACGCTACTTGGGGTGAGATTATCGACCCCGAGGGTCCGGCTGACTATAGCGTCACGGCAACTGCAACCGAAGGCGCCGAGTTCCCCGCCGCTGGCCCCGCAATCCTGGCAGCCGGTGCTTCAACCATGATGACCTTTAGCGGAGTGCTCGATCCACAGCTCGATCCATCCAGTCCCGAGTGTGATCTCGTGACCTTGGGTCTCGTGATGCCGGCGGTGACGTTCTCGCAAGCGAGCTGCGATGCGGCAGGGAGCTACACGCTCGGTGTGGCTGCAGGCTATGACCCCGCACTGGTGACTTTCACGGTGAATGGTACTGCCGGCATCGTGGCCGGAACGTACCCGGTAGCAGCATCCGGTTCGGTGGTGGTGACTGCCCAAGTGGTGGAGCCCAACGGTCTCGAATTCGACTGGAGTGACCCGCCTGCTTTCGCATTCGAGGTGCCGAGCAGCGACGATTGCGTCTCTCCAGAAGTCGTGACCGCTCAACTGCCCACTCTTGCCTACACAGGCAGTAGCGGTAGTGCGGGTGCTTGGTGGCTATTGCCGCTGAGCATGATCGTGCTCGGTGGCGCTGCCATCGTCGTGCGTCGCCGAATGGATGCTGAACTCACGTAATCAGTGCAGTCCTGCCCCGGCGCGAATGTGCGTCGGGGTTAGGGCAGCCACGGTGAGGGGTCGACACGAGTGTCAAACACGTAGACCTCGAAGTGAAGGTGCGGGAACGTTGAGTAGCCGGTGTTGCCAACCGATCCGAGGAGAGCTCCCGCGGCTACCCACTGGCCAGCGACGACTGCTTCTGAGCCTTCGATCATGTGAGCGTAGAGAGTTTTGATTCCGTTGCCGTGATCGATGATGACGTGACGGCCCCAGCCGCCTCCGTAGGTGACGCTCTCGACTGTGCCGGGGGATGCCGCAATGATGTCGGATCCTTCGGCAGCCATGATATCGATGCCGCCGTGAAATTCTCCCTCGCCGCGGTATCCGAAACCGTCGTTGATTTCGCCGTTGGCGGGGAACAGTTCGAGGGTGCCGGAAAGGCCAGCGGCTGTGACAACGACTTGCTGCTGAACTTGTTCGACGTCGTAGCTGTCGCGAACAACAGGAGTGGGAAGACCGGTCGCAGGAGAAGCGAACGTTTGCACATTGTCGAGGGGTGATTCGCTGGCGGAGGACGCAGGGAGAGCGGCGAGGGTCGCGGGATCCGCAACGAACACATCGTCATCCTGGGTGGGAAAGAGAGCTGCCGGAACGGTGCCGCCGACGAGTATCGCCCCTACGGCGAGCATGGTAATTGTTCGTTTCAACAGCGTTCCTTGGTTGGGGTCTGAAAGGTGGGCTGCGTCGGGGGGAAGGCACAATCGTGTCGAAGCTTGCCGCTCTCGTTGGTGAGACGTGGGTTAGAGCCAAATGCAAGCCTGATTGGTGCGAACTGCAGCACACTCGCCGAAACCGCTTCGATGCGGTTAGACAGGCGAGTAAGTCCATAAAAATACGGGATGAACCTGAGAACAGTACTCAGGGAACAGTAATTCACGGCGCTCGCCCTATATCCTTTGGGGGCAAACGTTCTATTTCTTCGATGGGGAGGAGCCCGATGGGCACCAGTTCGCGACCGATTATTGGTCTCACGTCGTACCTTGAGCAGGCTCAGACCGGCGTCTGGGATCTTCCCGCGTCCTTCCTGCCGAAAATCTATTTTGAAGCGGTGACGGATGCTGGTGGCATCGCAGTCTTGCTGCCTCCGCAGCCTGTGGACGACGGCATCGCTGCCTCAATCGTGCAGGGGCTCGATGGCCTGATTCTCACGGGCGGCAAAGACGTAGACCCGGCGCGCTACGGTCAGGAGGCGCATCCGACGACTGATGTGCCCCGCAAAGACCGCGACGCTTTCGAAGACGCGCTCGTGCGTGCCGCTATCGAACACAACGTGCCATTGCTCGGCATTTGCCGTGGTGCCCAAATCCTGAACGTCGCCTTAGGCGGCACGATCATCCAGCATTTGCCCGATGTGATCGGCTCCGCTCGTTACAGCGCTGGGGGAGGCGTTTTCTTGGTCAATGACGTTGCCATTGAGCCTGACACGACGCTGTCGGCGCTCTTGGGGGGCGATGACACGGTGGCCGTGAAGTCGTACCACCATCAAGCGATCGACACCCTTGCCGACGGGCTCATCGTGACGGGGCGAGGTGACGACGGCGTAATTCAGGCGGTCGAATTGCCGAGCGTTGACTTTTGTGTCGCTGTGCAGTGGCATCCAGAAGAGGATGCCAAAGAAGATGCCCGCTTGTTCCGTGGCGTTGTCGAGGCGGCAGCCCGGCATCGCGACAAGCGCTCACAGGCTTAGCGGAGCCGTGACGCGCCCTGATCGCGGCGTTAGTCTTCGAGCTCGTAGGAGTCGCTGGCTTCTTTGGCGATCGTTCCGATAGCGATGGCGATAGTGATTCCCCAGCTGATCCACATGAGAATGAGGCGCCAGTCGCGCGGACCCTGCTTGGTGGTTTGAAAGATGCTCCAGCCGCCGGCGACTGCACTGAGGAGACTGCCGTTGAACAGGTACTTGCGCATGTTTTCCTCCGAGGGTTGGTGTTATCCCACGCTAGCGCGTGAATCTGATGGCGGCTACTCGGCGTTAGTGGCGGCACACAAGTTCGGCGGTGTGCTGGATTTTCGCTGACAAATCGCTCCGGATGTGACTCCTGACCGATCGGTCAGTTAGGCTCATCGGGTGTCCAGTCAAGAACAACTTCAGCGTATCGCGCTCGCCGAGTTCTCTATCGCCGGCTATACCGGCACGTCGATCCATCGTATCGCTGAACTCGCGGGGCTCTCCAAATCGAGCGTTCTCTACCATTTCACTTCCAAGGAAGCGCTCCTCGAAGCGGCCGTAACCCCGGCCATCGAGCGCCTTGATGCTCTCGTCACCACCCTCGAGATGAGCGGGATGGAACCAGAAAAACGAGAAGCTTTCCTCGCCCGGTTCGTCGACTTTCTCTTCGACTGTCGCCAAGAAGTTCACATGTTCATCAACCAGGGACCCTCTCTTGTTGGCGTGCCCGTGCTCGACCGGGCGAACGATATTGTGCGCCGACTCGCGCAAGTCTTTGCCGCCACCACATCAAACCCGCACGACGCCATGCGCTTCGGGATCGCGCTTGGCGGCTCTGCCTACCTGCTCTGCACCTCAGCGAATCTCTCGCTGCCCCTCGAATCTGACGACGACACTCGTCAAGCCCTCATCGCGATCATGAGCGAACTACTCGCCCCTGTTCGCAGCAACTAACTCGTTCGCACCAACTCACTGACTTCGCGTCGAGCCTCACGCCTCGTCGTATTCACCGCACCAGCACAGTCCACCAGATCCGGAGCACCCGTGGCCACTCTTCTCTACCGACTTGGTCGATTCTCGTATCGGCATCCGTGGCGCGTGCTCGTGGTGTGGTTCCTGCTTGTGGTCGGCACCCTCGGCGGCGGAATCGCGTTGGGCGGGCAAACCGAAGAGTCGTTCGAGATTCCGGGAACCGAATCGCAAGTGGCGCTCGACCGACTGGAAGCTGTCTTTCCCTCCGTGGCCGGCGCATCCGCCACGGCTGTGATTGTCGCTGAAGACGGATCACGCATCGAGACCTCAGAAGACGTCATTGAACGCATCGCGGCAGCAATCGATCGCATCGATGGCGTTGACTCGGCGGTAAGCCCCTTCGATGAGTACGCCGGAAAAGCGATCTCGGACGACCACAGCATGGCCATCATCCGGGTGCAATTTGACGGACCGGTTACAGACGTCACAGAGGCAACCGTTGAGGCGCTAGTCGACACGGCTGGCATCGGAGAGGACGCCGGACTGCGCGTTGAATATGGCGGGCTCGTGTTTCAGGACACGTCCTTCGGCATCACCGTGACCGAAGTGGTCGGTGTTGTCTTCGCAGCGCTCGTGCTCGTCATCACCTTTGGTTCGCTGCTTGCGGCGGGGATGCCGCTGCTCAGCGCCCTCATCGGTGTTGGCATTGTGATGGGCCTCATCACGACACTCTCCGCGTTCACCACGGTGTCGAGCTCTGCGCCTCTCTTGGCGCTCATGATCGGGCTTGCCGTCGGGATCGACTATGCCCTGTTCATCGTCTCGCGCCACCGAGCCCAACTTGCGCACGGCGAGGAGCCCGAGGAGTCGGCAGCGATGGCTGTCGGCACCGCCGGGAGTGCGGTCGTGTTCGCGGGCGTCACCGTGATTATTGCGTTGCTTGGTCTTCTCGTGGTCGGCATCCCCTTCTTGAGCGTCATGGGCATTGGTGCTGCCGTTGCGGTGTTCATCGCCATGGGAGTGGCCACAACCCTGCTGCCTGCGCTGCTGGGTTTTGCGGGGGCGCGAATGATCCCCAAAGACGGATCGCGAGCGCAGCGTCGATTCACGGCATCCGCCGACGAAAGCAAGAGCATGGGCGCCCGCTGGGTGCGCGGCGTCACGAAATACCCGTGGTTGGCCGCGATTGCCGTCGTTGCTATTCTCGGCACCCTCGCGATTCCGGCCGCCAGTCTGCAGCTGAGTTTGCCCGATGGCGGTTCTGAGCCAGCCGGTTCCACTCAGCGTGAAGCTTTTGATCTCGTGACGGACGGCTTCGGGCCGGGCTACAACGGACCGCTGGTTGTTGCCCTTGACATCACTCAAACCATCGACATTCAGGATGACCTCGAATCGATCGCGGCCGACCTCGCGAAACTTGACGACGTCGATTTCGTTTCGCAGGGCTTCCCCGATGAGGGGCTCGACACCGCGATCATCCAGGTGACTCCCACGAGTTCGCCGGATTCCGCAGAAACCAAAGCGCTCGTGCAGACCATTCGGGATCTTGCTCCCGAGCTGGAACGCACGTATGACATCCGAAGCTCTGTCACGGGAACGACAGCAATTGGCATCGACATCTCCAACCGCCTGAGTAATGCGCTCGTTCCGTTTGGGCTGATCGTGGTCGGTCTTTCGGTGGTGTTGCTCATGATGGTGTTCCGCTCGGTGCTGGTTCCGCTCAAGGCAGCTGCCGGGTTCCTGCTCTCCGTCGTCGCCTCGTTTGGCGTCGTCGTCGCCGTCTTCCAATGGGGATGGTTCGCCGACGTGATTGGCGTCGAAAACCCCGGCCCCATCCTGAGCTTCATGCCGATCCTGCTCATGGCGGTTCTGTTCGGGCTCGCGATGGACTACGAAGTCTTCCTCGTGTCCGGAATGCGCGAGGAGTACGTGAAAACCCGTGATGCGATGGGATCGGTGCGTCATGGCTTCGCGAGCAGCGCCCGCGTCGTCACGGCGGCTGCGCTCATCATGTTCTTTGTATTTTTTGCCTTCGTGCCGGAAGGCAGCGGGACCATCAAGCCCATCGCGCTCGGGCTTGCCGTGGGTATCGCGTTCGACGCCTTCCTTGTACGCATGACTCTCGTGCCTGCGCTCATGGCCTTATTCGGGAACGCGGCCTGGTGGTTGCCGGGGTGGCTGAGCAAGCTCCTTCCTGACGTCGATATTGAAGGCGAACAACTGCGCGAACACCGTCGCGAACTGGAGTGGGCATCTACCCAAACCGAACTCGCCATGAGCGCCGAATACCTCGTCGCGGGTGACGACCACCAGCGTCTCGGCCCCATTTCGCTAGCCGTGCCGCGCGGTTCTCTCGTCATCGCCTCAGGCGACCGTCACGACCGGCGCATCATGGGGGCAACGCTCTCGGGCATCCTGCCGCCGCTCTCCGGCATGGTGCAGGTCGCTGGCTACCCGCTGCCCTCGCACGCCGACCACGTGAATAAGCGAGTCGCGCTCGCCGAGGTTGCAGGAACGCCCTACAGCGAAGACGAGGCCACCCTCGGCGCGATGCTGCGCGAACGAATCGAAATGACGCAGCGTTGGCAGCAAACGCCACAGACCGCAGCGAAAGTGCGCGACTGGATCGCGCGCGTTGATGATGTTCTTGGCGACGTCACCGCTCGTCGCACGGTGCGCGTCACAACGGCCACCAACGTCAACGCCCTCCCGCAACTCGAACGATCAGTGGCACTTGCAGCCGTGGGGCTCTCCGAAGGCACGGAGATTGTGTTCTTCGATCGCTTCGATCAGTTCGCGGAAGCAGAGGATGAAGCGGCGTTCTTGACCGCGGTGACGCGCCTTGCTGACGAGACCACCACCCTCATCTTCGGAACCGGCAGACCGGTTACCCTCGCCAGCTCAATTGACCGTGGAGGCCGCAACGTGATCGTCGTCGACCTCTACTTGCTCGCACCGGAAGGACTCCTTCGATGAGCACCTCACAGACTCCCACAACGCCCCGCAGGCGGTGGCTCACCATCATTGGCTTCACCGCGGTAGCCCTGCTGCCGTTGGCCTTCACGGGGCTATTCGTGGCCGCAGCAGGCGACGGAGACAACGCGATCGACAACATCCCGGTCGCTCTTGTCAACAACGACGAGTTGCAAACAACGACTACGACCGATGGCAACGAACAGATTGTTTTCGCCGGACGGCAATTGGTGACAGAACTCACCGGTGCCGATGGTTTCGACTGGACTATTACGAACTCTGAGGACGCTAAAGAAGCCCTCGACCGGGGCGACGTTTACGCGATCCTCACGGTGCCCGCCGAGTTCTCGGAATCGATTTTGTCGCTGTCGACCGAGGAGCCAAAGCAGGCGCAAATCTCGATCCACACCGATGACTCGCACAGCTACCTCACCGGGTCGGTGGCACAGGTCGTTGGCCAGTCCATGACCGATACCTTCGGCCGGGCAATCACCTCGCAATACATCGATGGCATCTACGCGAGCGTTGGTGAGCTCGGGGGAGCGCTCGCCGATGCTGCCGACGGGGCAACGGAACTGTCGGATGGTGCGAAAGACTTCTCCAGCGGCCTCGACACGTACACCACGGGTGTCGATTCACTCTCTGCGGGTCTCGCTGATCTCAACTATGGGGCGGGCAACCTCTCGTCGCTCAGTACCGGAGTGAGCCAGTACACCTCAAGCGTCTCGCAGCTCGCCTCGACTCTGGCGGCGATCAATCCGGCCATTCAAGCGCAACTCACCGATCCGCAGCTCAAGGGAACACTCCAGGCCGTCGTCGACGGGCTCAACACCGCGGCGGCAAGCGGCGGCACTCTCTCGACGCAGACCTCGGATGCCGTTGGCGGCATCCAGTACGGAATCTCCCAGAGCGCGTCGGGAGCCTCCGCACTCTCGGCCGGATCTGGCGCGCTCGCCGAGGGCGCCGATGGGCTTGCTTCGGGTGCCGGAGAACTGGCGACCGGGTTGAGCGAGGGGGCAGCTCTTGTTCCGACCGCCGAAGACACGACCGACACCACGTCGAACGCGGATATTGTCTCCGAGCCGATCACGCTGTCCGTCACCACCGACAACGAAGTAACCGAACCGGCGCAAGCGATTGCGACCTTCTTCATCCCCTTGGGGTTGTGGTTGGGAGCGCTTGCGGTGTTCTTGGTGCTGAGCCTGCCGTCGTATCGCTCGCTGTCCTCCACGGCGCGTGACGGGCGGATTGTGGCAGCAACGCTAATTCGCGCCTCCATCATTACTGTCGTTCAGGCGGTGCTGTTGGTTCTGCTGCTTCATGTGGTGGTGGGAGTTGATTGGGCTCTTGCCCCGGCAACGGCTGGCTTCGCGCTTCTGATGGCGCTCTCGTTTGCTGCTTTTCACTATTTCTTGATCGCGGCTCTGGGCAAGGGTGGGCTCGTGATTTCGCTGTTCTTGTTGGCGATCCAGTTGGTTTCGACCGGCGGGGTGTATCCGATTGAGGCGCTTGCTGCGCCATTCCAGGCGGTGAGCCCGTTCCTGCCGCTGACGTATGCGGTTGAGGGGATGTATTCGATTCTTTCCGGCGGAAGCGCGCAGTCGGCGATAACGGCTGCGTTCGCGCTACTGGCTCTGGGCGTCGTGAGCGTCGCGCTGTCGGTGCTCTCAGTGAAGCGGATACGAAAATCGACCGCCACAGGAGCGATCCTGTCGGCGGCCGATTCTCGAGCTCTCTAGCGAGAGCGCACACGCTGCATTCGAGTTGTGACTAGCTGAAGAGACCCTCACGAATGGTGTCGCGAAGCTCAACGAGCTCGGGGTAGTCCTCGAAGAAGCGAAGCTTCTGCTCAACGATGCTGTCGCCAGCGGGAAGATCATCAGCGAGTACCCACTCGGCGAAAACTTCGGCGGCATCTTCGCTCGGGATGGTGGCGGCGTAGTCGGTCACGAATTCTTCTGGCGTGTAGCGCTCTTCTTTGTCTTCTTCGGTTTCAGCTTCGAGGTCGTCGAGGCTGAAGTCGGGCCAGAATTCGGTGTAGTAGGCGAAGAGGTAGGAGTCGTCGAACGGGCATCCGTCAATTTCGGAGTAAACGGGGCACGAGTCGACCGTGGAGTCGTCCTTGGGAATCTGGTCTTCGCGCAGCGTGATCAGGTGGGCGAACTCGTGGATCATGGTGCGGTCGAGCACATCGGCATCGACTCCTCCGGTGGTGTCGAGTGCGAGATACGTTTCGCCCTCCCGAACACCGTTGGGCTGCATCGCGCCATCGGTACCGCCAGACTGATCGACATCGATCGCCACGAACATGGTGATCTCGGGGTGGAGTTCGGCGGGGAAGAGTTCGTTGAAACGATCCCAGACAGCGGCCTGATCGGCGGGAACGTCACCCAGAATTTCGTCACCGTCAACGTCGTAGGTTCCAAGAACAAACAGGGTGTCGTCGTCGACCGCGTCGAGGTCAATCGCTGCGCTGACGGTCGCGTCGTCGGTGACCTCCGCGGTGGGCTCTGCGGCAGTGCACCCGCTGAGGGCCAAAGCGAACAGGGCGGCTGAGCTGACCAACAGGGTGGTGGGAGTTGCGCGAGCGGAAGACAGGAAGGTCACGAGGGGCCTCTTTCGATTCGGGTTATTCGCGCACCTCCTGGTGCGGACGCACGCACCCGCGGAGCCGCGGGCAAGAAGGAGCCTAGCGGGGGCCAGCACCCGGGCCGCGGCGGAACATGTCTCAGTTTTGTCACGAGAAAGAATTGGTTCGGAAACATCATCTCCAGCCACTCTCCAAGCCTCGCTGGTAACGTAACTACATGATGGAAGCAAAGAATGATTCTTCCCCGTCCGAGTACGACTTCGTTGTCGTTTCGAACCGACTTCCAGTGGATTGCACTGTCGAAGAGGATGGGTCACTGAGCTGGAAACGTTCTCCAGGTGGTCTCGTTACGGCCCTCGAGCCGATCATGCAGAAGGCCGACGGCGCCTGGGTGGGGTGGGCCGGTCGCCCCGACCTTGAGATCGAACCGTTCCATCAAGACGGCATCCAGATCATTCCTGTGCCGCTGAGCTCCCAAGATATTGAGGAGTATTACGAGGGCTTTAGCAACGACACTCTCTGGCCGCTCTACCACGACGTGATTGCGCCGCCGGCCTATCACCGCGAGTGGTGGGACGACTACGTCACCGTCAATAAGCGGTTCGCGGATGCTGCAGCCGCCAATAGCGCCGAAGGTGCTGTCGTGTGGGTTCAGGACTACCAACTTCAGCTCGTGCCGCGCATGTTGCGTGAGATGCGTCCCGATTTGACGATCGGTTTCTTCAATCACATCCCGTTCCCGCCCTACGGGATTTTCGCGCAGCTTCCGTGGCGTACCCAGATCATCGAGGGCATGCTCGGGGCCGATGTCGTCGGCTTCCAACGCTCGTCTGACGCCTCAAACTTTTCATCGGCCGTTCGCCGTCTCACTAATCACCCGACCAAAAATCCCGCGATTGAGGTCACGATTGAGGGTCAACCGACTCGTCGTGTCGTTGCGAAAGCGTTCCCCATTTCCATCGATTCGCGCAGCTTTGAGAAAATGGCGCGCGACCCCGCGATTCAGCAACGTGCTCGCGACATCCGCAAGGGGCTCGGTAACCCGAAGACTGTCATGTTCGGTGTTGACCGCCTTGATTACACCAAGGGCATCCGTCATCGCCTGAAGGCCTATGGCGAACTGTTGCGAGATGGCTTGATCGAGGTCGGCGATGTTGCGCTCATTCAAGTCGCGAGCCCGAGCCGCGAACGCGTTGAGGCCTACATGCACCTGCGCGACGAGATTGAGCTGACGGTTGGTCGCATCAACGGTGAATTCAGCACGCTGAGTCATTCGCCCATCAACTATTTGCATCAGGGGTTCCCTCGCGAAGAGATGGTTGCGCTGTACCTCGCCGCAGACGTGCTGCTCGTGACGGCGCTTCGTGACGGCATGAACTTGGTAGCCAAGGAGTATGTGGCGGCCAGATTCGATAACGATGGTGTGCTCATCCTGAGCGAATTTGCGGGGGCCTCAGAAGAGCTTCGCAAGGCACTACTTGTTAATCCGCATGACATCGACGGTTTGAAAGACGCGATGATGAAGGCCATCAACATGCCCAAGGCTGATCGGGCACTGCGGATGCGTTCCATGCGCAAGCGTGTGCTTGAACACGATGTGGAGCGCTGGTCGAATGCGTTCTTGAAGAACTTGGCGGCGACGCGCTCTGATCGTCACCGCCGCATTGCCCCACTCGAAATGGCCGAAGAGGTCGAGTGGACCATCGAACGAAAGCGAGTGAGACGCCCGTGAACTACTCGACTGCCTCCGAAATAGAGGCGGCCATTGACCAACTCGTTTCGGCTCGAACGCTCCTGATTGCTCTCGACTTTGACGGTACTTTGGCGCCAGAAGTCGATGACCCGCTGGATTCCCGAGCCATCCCTGCCGCCCAAGAGCAGTTGGTGCGGATGCTCGACCTCGCCGACACCCGTTTGGCTCTCGTGTCTGGTCGCGCGCTCGATAGCCTCGAGCACGTCGCGCACCTCGGCGACCGCGTGCTGTTCGGTGGCTCGCACGGGTTGGAGTACCGCCTCGACGAGGGCGATTCACACTTGCCGATGAGCGCAGAGAACACGGCAGCTCTAGAGCGCCTCGATGCGCTCACGCACGAGTTGGCTGATAGCGCTGAGGGTGCGTGGGTGGAAATCAAACCAGCCGGGCGTGCTCTGCACGTTCGTATGACGTCGGGAGAAGACGCGGAACGGCTCACAACTGAGTCGGTCGCGCGGGTTGAAGCGGAGATCCCGGGCCTCACCACTCGTTTCGGCAAGAACATCATCGAGTTTGCTATCCACGATGCCAACAAGGGCGACGCCATCACGCGCCTGCGGGACTACGTGGGGGCGGATGCCGTCTTCTTTGCCGGCGATGACACGACTGACGAGGATGCGCTGGTCGTTCTCGGGCCAGATGATCTCGGAGTGCGCGTCGGTGATGCGCCATCCGTCGCCCGTCTTCGGGTGGCTGGAACAGCAGAAATCGCACAACTTTTGGCTGTCTTAGCCGACAAGCGTCAAGCCGTGGTATCGGCGCGCGCAAACTGATGTAGCGGTACGCCCTAAACTCGAAGCATGTCTGAGAGTGATTCGATCGATATCAAGCCACGTTCCCGCACAGTCACCGACGGGATTGAAGCCACTACATCGCGCGGAATGCTTCGCGCTGTCGGCATGGGTGATGCCGACTGGGATAAGCCCCAAATTGGTATTGCAAGCTCGTGGAACGAGATCACGCCGTGCAACCTCTCGCTTGATCGACTTGCTCAGGGCGCCAAGGAAGGCGTTCACGCTGGTGGGGGATACCCGCTGCAGTTTGGCACCATCAGCGTCTCTGACGGCATCTCGATGGGTCACGAAGGCATGCACTTTTCGCTCGTGAGCCGCGAAGTCATTGCCGACTCCGTTGAGGTTGTCATGGAGGCCGAGCGCCTGGATGGTTCGGTCACGCTCGCGGGTTGCGACAAGTCGTTGCCCGGAATGCTCATGGCGGCGGCACGACTCAACCTCGCTTCGGTCTTCCTCTATGCGGGTTCGATTGCTCCTGGCTGGGTCAAACTCAGCGACGGTACCGAAAAAGACATCACGATCATTGACTCCTTCGAAGCTGTTGGCGCTGTCAAGGCTGGCCGGATGAGCGAAGCCGATGCCAAGCGCATCGAGTGTGCTTTCGCTCCCGGCGAAGGCGCCTGTGGCGGCATGTACACCGCCAACACGATGGCGAGCGTCGCGGAAGCGCTGGGAATGAGTCTTCCCGGCTCAGCAAGCCCCGCATCCGCCGACCGTCGTCGCGACTACTTCGCGCACCGTTCGGGCGAAGCCGTCGTCAACTTGCTGCGCAAGGGCATCACCTCGCGCGACATCATGACGAAGAAGGCGTTCGAAAACGCGATCACCGTAGCCATGGCTCTCGGTGGCTCGACCAACGTTGTGCTGCACATTCTGGCGATCGCCAGCGAGGCCGAAGTTGAGCTCACACTCGATGACTTCAACCGCATCGGTGACAAGGTTCCGCACCTTGCTGACCTCAAGCCGTTCGGCCAGTACGTCATGAACGATGTCGACCGTCATGGCGGACTCCCCGTTCTCATGAAGGCGCTCCTCGAGGAGGGCCTCATCCACGGTGACGCGCTCACCGTGACGGGCAAGACCGTTGCCGAAAACCTCGCCGAGATGGATATTGATCCTCTCGACGGCAAGGTGTTGCGCACCTTCGATAACCCCATTCACCCCACCGGTGGCCTCACGATTCTCAAGGGTTCGTTGGCTCCCGAAGGTGCTGTCGTCAAGACGGCCGGCTTCGACCTCTCTGAGTTTGAGGGCCCCGCACGGGTCTTCGAACGCGAGCGTGAAGCTCTGGATGCTCTCACCGCGGGCACGATTGAGGCTGGATCGGTTGTCGTCATCCGCTATGAAGGCCCCAAGGGTGGACCGGGTATGCGCGAGATGCTCGCGATCACTGCGGCCATCAAGGGCGCTGGACTCGGTAAAGATGTACTACTCTTGACGGACGGACGATTCTCAGGCGGCACAACCGGGCTGTGCATCGGCCACATAGCTCCCGAAGCAGTAGACGCAGGTCCTATTGCCTTCGTGCGCGATGGTGATCTGATACGGGTCAATATCGCAGCTCGCTCGCTCGACTTACTTGTCGACTCCGCTGAGCTCGAAGCCCGCCGAAAAGGCTGGGCCCCTCTCCCTCCGCGTTACACGCGAGGCGTTCTTGCCAAGTATTCGAAGCTTGTGCAGTCCGCCGCTCGCGGTGCGGTCACCAGTTAGCGCCAGCTCACCATTCAACTAAAAGGATTTACACATGTCCTCTGAACCCGCACCGCGGCCGAAGAGCACGACACCGGACATCTTGACCGGTTCAGGTGCCATTCTGCGCAGTCTGGAAAAGCTGGGCGTGAAAGACGTTTTCGGCTTGCCCGGCGGCGCCATCATGCCCTTCTACGACGAACTCATGGCATCCACTGCTATCCGTCACATTTTGGTTCGCCACGAGCAGGGTGCTGGTCACGCTGCTGAGGGGTACGCCTCGTCATCCGGAAAGCTCGGTGTCTGCATTGCGACGTCGGGTCCGGGGGCCACGAACCTCGTGACAGCAATCGCGGATGCCCACATGGACTCCGTGCCGATGCTTGCGATCACCGGTCAGGTGTTTTCGAGCTCGATGGGAACCGACGCGTTCCAAGAGGTCGACATCTCGGGAATCACGATGCCGATCACGAAGCATTCGTTCCTCGTCACGAAGCCGGAAGACATTCCCGCAACGATCGCAGCGGCGTACCACATTGCGACAACGGGCCGCCCTGGTCCAGTGCTCGTTGACGTCACGAAAGACTGCCAGCAGGCATCCGCCCCCTTCATTTGGCCGCCCAAGGTTGACCTGCCCGGTTACCGTCCGGTCATGAAAGCGCACGGCAAGCAGGTTCAGGCTGCAGCGCAAATGCTGGCTGAAGCTGAACGCCCCGTCTTCTATGTCGGCGGCGGCGTTGTTCGCTCGGGGGCCTCAGCTGAGCTGCTCGAGCTGGCAACCCTCGTGGGTGCCCCCATCGTGACCACGCTGATGGCGCGCGGTGCTTTCCCCGACTCCAACGAATTGAACCTCGGGATGCCGGGAATGCACGGCTCTGTTCCTGCTGTTCTCGCGATCCAAGAGTCCGATCTCCTCATCTCGCTTGGCGCGCGTTTCGACGACCGCGTCACGGGCAAGCCGAGTGAGTTCGCGCCTCTCGCGAAGGTTGTTCACGTTGATATCGACCCGGCTGAGATCGGCAAGATTCGCGCGGCCGAGGTTCCTATCGTTGGCGATGCAAAAGACGTCATCGTTGACCTCACGGCAGCATTCGCTGACGCGAGCGTGACGACGAAGCCTGACTACACCGCGTGGTGGGAGCGCCTCAACTCGCTCCGCAACCAGTTCCCGCTCGGGTTCACCGAACCTGATGACGGGCTCCTGTCGCCGCAATATGTGATCCAGCGCATCGGTGAAATCACCGGGCCCGAGGGCATTTTTGCGGCTGGCGTTGGTCAGCACCAGATGTGGTCTGCACAGTTCATCAAGCACGAACGCCCCAACTCCTGGCTCAACTCTGGTGGTGCTGGAACCATGGGTTACGGCGTGCCTGCGGCAATGGGCGCGAAGGTAGCGAACCCCGATCGTCCCGTGTGGGCCATTGATGGCGATGGATGCTTCCAGATGACCAACCAGGAGCTCGCCACCTGCACGATCAACAAGATTCCGATCAAGGTCGCGATCATCAACAATTCCAGCCTGGGCATGGTTCGTCAGTGGCAGACGCTGTTCTATGACGGACGCCACTCGTTCACTGACCTCAACACCGGTCATGACACGGTGATGATTCCGGACTTCGTGAAGCTGGCGGATGCCTACGGGTGCCTGGCTATTCGCGTCACGAAGAAGGAAGAAATCGACGCCGCCATCCAGCTCGCGCTCGACACGAATGATCGCCCCGTGGTGATCGACTTCGTCGTCAGCCGTGACGCGATGGTGTGGCCGATGGTGCCGCAGGGCGTTGGAAACTCAAGCGTGCAGTATGCGCGCGATCATGCCCCCGAGTGGGAAGAGGAGTAGAGCGATGGGTCACGTACTTTCCCTGCTGGTAGAAGACAAACCAGGTCTGCTCACTCGCGTCGCTGGGCTTTTTGCCCGTCGCGGGTTCAACATCCAGTCGCTGGCTGTTGGCTCGAGCGAAATCGAAGGTCTCTCGCGCATCACCGTTGTGGTGGATGTCGACGATCTTCCCCTCGAGCAAGTCACGAAACAGCTCAACAAGCTCATCAACGTGATCAAGATCGTGGAACTCGACCCTGACCAGTCGGTTACCCGCGAGCACTTGCTCATCAAGGTGCGCGTGGACAACACGACGCGCTCACAAATTCTCGAAGCGGTAAACCTGTTCCGTGCCCGTGTGGTCGATGTCGCATCTGATGCGCTCATCATCGAAACCACAGGGGACTCGGGCAAGATTCAAGCATTCCTCCGAGTGCTCGAACCCTACGGGATCAAAGAAATTGCTCAGAGTGGATTGCTGGCCATGGGCCGCGGTTCAAAGAGCATCACCGACCGAGTTTTCAAGAACTAACAGAACAACAACAAAGGAGAATCACTACTGTGACCGAAATCTTTTACGACAAAGACGCTGACCTCGCGCTCATCCAGAGCAAAAAGGTTGCCGTCATTGGTTATGGCTCGCAGGGTCACGCTCACGCACTGAACCTGCGCGACTCCGGTGTTGAGGTCAAGGTTGGCCTCAAGGAGGGCTCGAAGAGCATCCAGAAGGCAACCGACGCTGGCTTCGAGGTGCTCTCAAGCGCTGAGGCAGCCAAGTGGGCTGACGTCGTCGTCATCCTCGCTCCCGACCAGCACCAGCGTGGTCTCTACGCCGCGGACATCAAGGACAACCTTGTTGCCGGCGACACCCTCGTCTTCGGACACGGCTTCAACATCCGCTTCGGTTACATCGACGCTCCTGCAGACGTTGACGTCATCCTCGTTGCTCCCAAGGGACCGGGTCACACCGTTCGCCGCGAGTACGAAGCTGGCCGCGGCGTTCCCGTCATCGTTGCTGTCGAAAACGACGCCACCGGTCACGCTTGGGACATGGCGTGGTCGTACTCCAAGGCAATCGGTGGACTTCGCGCCGGCGGCATCAAGACCACCTTCACCGAAGAGACCGAGACCGACCTGTTCGGTGAGCAGGCTGTTCTTTGTGGTGGAACCTCGCAGCTCGTTCAGTACGGCTTCGAAACCCTCATCGAGGCTGGCTACCAGCCGCAGATCGCTTACTTCGAGGTACTCCACGAGCTCAAGCTCATCGTTGACCTCATGTGGGAGGGCGGCATCGCCAAGCAGCGTTGGAGCGTTTCTGACACCGCTGAGTACGGCGACTACGTTTCGGGCCCCCGCGTCATCGACGAGTCGGTCAAGGAGAACATGAAGGCTGTTCTCGCAGACATCCAGTCGGGTGCCTTCGCCGACCGCTTCATCAAGGACCAGGATGCAGGCGGAGTTGAATTCCTCGCCCTGCGTGAAAAGGGTCAGAACCACCCCATCGAAGCGACCGGCAAGGAGCTTCGTGCTCTCTTCGCTTGGAAGCAGCAAGACTCCGACTACACCGACGGTTCAGCAGCACGCTAACTTTCGCTTGTCACTACGACGGCCGTTCCGCTTCTGCGGGGCGGCCGTCGTGCGTTAACGCTGCGAAGTACTGATCGCGGAGGTGTCGCCGGCATCAGCAGCGCGATTAGGCGGGTGGGAGCGTCGTGCCGTGGTCGGGCCAGCGCAGGGTCGGCTCTGCCTTGGGCGCAGGGCCGGCGGTGCCCGTTCCGACCCAGATGACGGTCGCGAGAAGCTGTTCCAAGCGCGAACCAATAAACGCGGCCGCAACAAGGGGCGCATATAACGCACCTAAATAGGTCGACGCAAGAACGAGATCCGCGTTCTTGCCCCAGACCAGCGCTAGCGCAGCGGGGGCTGCCGCGAGCAACAACCAGAGCGGTTGAACGAGAACGCCAAGTACGACGGCCGCGATGAGTGCCAGAATGCCCAGTGCGAGTTGCGCGATGATGAGCCACCCCAGTGCACCGCCGTGGTGGGCGTAGCGTTCGATGCCCACGGCAGCCCACATGACGCGGGCGCGCAACTGGTGCACTCCGCTATCGACGAGTGCGACGCGGAAGGTTTCGTCGGCAACACGGCGCAGGGCAAGCCTGTCTTCAGCGGGCGCCAGCCGGGTTTGGTGGGTGAGGTGATCGTGCAGAATCGCGGCAAGCGTTTGCTTGCCATAGCTTGCGATCAGCCCCCAAAGAAAGGGCGGCACAGAGGCGAAGTCGGTGCTGTTGCCTTCGGTCGGCGGCAGCGAAGGGTCATGCGCCGGCACTTCGAAGACTCCGCCACCGGGGCGAGGGTCGCGCCAGCAGAACGGCTCGGCAACCTGAAAGTCGCGATCCAGTCGGTAGACCAGAGGCAGGCTGAGCAATTCATTCCCGTGACAATCGGTGAATGGCATGCTGAGCTCCTCTGTCGAACTGGCGTCTGCAGACTAGTCTGTCGGAGTGACGACGAATGTGCAGCGCAAGTTCCCCCGACCCCGAGATTTCGCTTTCGTTGGCGGACCGCCGAAAGTGCTGCGGCTCGTCGGTGCACTCCGGCTCATCGCCTCAGCGCTCGTGCTGGCGAGTATCGCCACGCAGGTGATTGACGAGTCGATTCACAATGACTTCGTCGCGGTGGAATACTTCAGCTACTTCACGATCCAGTCGAGCCTGATCAACATCGTTATTCTTGCGCTGAGCGGGCTGGTGGCTGTGCGCCGCCAGGTTGAGCCGACGCTGCTGGGGGTGCTTCGGGCATCCGTTGTCTCCTATGCGGTCGTGACCGCCGTGGTCTACAACGTGCTGCTGCGCGGGCTACCCGACGAGGGCTACGTGGGTATCCAGTGGCCCAACGAGGTCATTCACGTGTGGGTGCCGCTGTTCGTTTTGCTCGACTGGCTGTTCTCGCCGTCACGACCGGTGTTGCGGATGCGCGACGTGCGCATTGTGGTCATCTACCCGGTTGCGTGGCTGGCCTTCACGATCGTGCGTGGGCTGCTCGACGGCTGGTTTCCGTACCCCTTCTTGGAGCCCAATGGGCCTGACGGCTGGGGCGGCGTGCTCGTCTACGTACTCGGCATTGCGGTGTTCATTATTGCGATCGCGGTGGGGCTCATTGCGATCAGCCGCGCGAAGTGGGCGCGCTGGTCGATTCGTGACCGCATCGCTGCGTCAGACCGGTAGCTCTGCCGAAGCTAGCTCGTGGGCCACTCATCAAGAGGCGAGTAGGCGAGCAAGTGGCGATAGTCTGCGAGCTCGGTAATCGCGGGGGCAGCGGCTGCGCGCTCGAACCGTTCCTCAGAGAATTCACCAGCGAGCGCGTCGTAGTTGGTGGCTCGGTTCAGCAGCGTGGTGCCGATCTGAGCTGTGATCTTGATCGCCTCGCTTGTGACGATGGAGGCCACGACGCTCACGGCGCCGGGGAAAATTCCATGCGTCACGTTCGTATCCACGGTCGCTGCCTCGGGCGGCAGAGGGTAAAGGTCGCGGAAGCCGGCGCCGCGGGCGGGCCACGAGACTCCCGCCTGGGAGCCGAATTCGCAGGCGATGCCCCAGATGAGTGGAATCCCCGTGATCTCCGCGGCATCGGCCGCTAAATAGTGAGTGGCAAAGTTGTCGCTGCCATCGACTACGAGGTCGTACTCGGCGAACAGCTCCAGAGCGTTGTGCGGAGTGAGCTTGGCGTCGATCGCAATAACGGTTGTCGCGGGGCTGAGCTCAGCCACCCGCTCAACAGCAGAGACAACTTTTTTGTAGCCGACATCCAAGAGCCGGTGGATGTGTTGGCGGTGCAAATTGCTGAGCTCAACACGGTCGTCATCAATCACACCAACGGTTCCGACGCCGGCCGCAGCGAGCGACGGAATAACCGTGCTGCCGACGCCACCCGCGCCAATCACAAGCACGCGAGCGCGCGCCAAATTATTTTGCGCCGTCTCGCCAAAGTGGGTTAGCGCGAGTTGGCGGCTGAACCGCTGATCCATGATCTGATTGTTACACTGCGGTCCTGAGAGTGGCCCCGAAAAACGGTCTGGCACACCGCTCTGCCCGTGAACTGGGGGTTCTGGGAGCGTGCACTGAGCCCGGTTTCCCTCATTCGGGCGTGGAGACCGCTGACGCTCTCACATGTCGAGGCCCAATGACTGCGGTCGCAACCGCCGTCACCACGAGGGCGGCGGCCGCAATGAGCAGAGATGCGGCGGTGGCATCGACGAAGGCGGCACGGGCTGCGATGGTGAGGGCATCCGCTGCTGGTCCTAGCGTGGAAATCATGGACGACTGTGTAAAGGCGATCGACTCTTGCACTTTGTCGGCGATGTCGGCGGGCAGTTGGGTCGTGGCGTCGCTGACGGTGGTGCGATAGACCGAGGCCAAGACTCCACCGAGTACCGCAATGCCGAGTGCGCTTCCGAATTCCCGCGCAACGTCATTGACCGCAGAAGCGACCCCCTGCTTCTCGCGGGGGAGCGATTGGGTGATGGCGGTTGTGGAAGGGGTTCCGGCGAGTCCCATGCCGGCGGCAAACACGACGAGTCCCGAAACGAAGTGCAGGTAGTTGAAGTCGACAGTGAGCAACGACATGATGACGAAGCCAACCGCCATGAGTATGAGCCCTGCCGGAACGACTTTGCGATAGCCGACGCGCTCGGCAATGGCAGGCGCGAGTCGAGCCAGCGGCACCATCCCCAGAGGCATCGGGAGCATGCACGCTGCGGCCTGTAACGCGCTGAGCCCGACGACGAATTGCAGGTATTGCAGCATGGTGAAGAAGAACCCAAACGCCGCGAAGAACTGGATGAAGATGGTGAGGCTTCCCGCCGAGAACCCACGAATGGCAAAGAGTCGCGGGTCGAGGAGCGGATCGGGGTGGTGGCGTTCCCACAGCACAAAAGCCACGAGTGCGATGAGGCCGCTGCCGAGGATCACGAAAGGAAGTGCTTCTTCACCTGAGGTGTCGGCTATTTCGATGATTCCGTAGACGAGGGTGCTGACGGCGATCAGCGACAGTGCTGCGCCGAGCACATCGAAGCGACCAGTAACGGCCTCTTTGCTCGGGGGCACGACGAGAATGGCGCCGATGATTCCGAGGATGGCGAGCACGACGTTGAGCCAGAAGAACGAGTGCCATTCGAAGAATTCGAGAAGGAGTCCGGTGCCGAAGAGTCCGAGCACGGCACCGCTGCCGGCGACTCCCACCCACACGCCGACCGCTTTGGGGCGCTCGGCGTCGGGGAAGCTGGTCGTGATGACCGAGAGCGTTGTTGGCATGATTCCTGCAGCACCGATACCCATCACGGCACGCAGGACGATGAGGGAGTTCGCATCGGTGGTGAAGGCCGCGCCTGCCGCTGCAGCGCCGAAGATGGCGAGACCGATAATGAGGATGCCCTTGCGGCCGAACCGATCACCGATGGCGCCCGCGGCGAGCAGCAAGCCGGCGAAGGCGACGGTGTAGGAATCGACGATCCAGGTCAGTTCGGTCTGAGTGGCGCCAATCTCGCGGGCGAGGCTCGGCAGGGCCACGTTGAGCCCGCTGACAGCCGACATGACCGTCATGAGCGCGAGCGCCATCGTGATGAGGATTAGCCGCCGGCGTAGTGGACTGAGTTCTGCGTGAGCACCGTGTGCCGAGTGAGCGACGGATGGTGCAGGGGTGTTGGTCATAGTATTTCCCTCTGGTGAATTAATTCCCCATGTGATGAAATAATACGGATGCGGCGACGATTCCGCAAAACCACGAACTATGAGACGACAGGGTGACGCGCATGGCAACTGAAGATTCCCCCAAACGGGCGGGGCGTCGGCCCTCCGCGAGTGCGGCAGGCAGCGGTGCGCGCGAAGAGATCGAAGTGGTGGCGCGTCAGCAGTTCGCGGACCTCGGGTATGAACGGGTCAGCGTGCGTGGGGTGGCGCGAGAGGCGGGGGTCGACCCGAAGCTCATCCATCACTATTTCGGCGGGAAAGAAGCTCTGTTTGCGGCTGTGGTGGAGCTTCCCTTGACGCCGGGAGAGGTGATTGCAGAACTGCGCGTGCCGGGTGAGGAAACGTTGGGGCATCGGCTGGCGCGCATTGTGATCGGGATGCAGGGAAACGCGCTGTCTCGAATGACGATGTTGGGTGTCATCCGGGCAGCAACAAGCCAACCCCTTGCTGCGGAACGAATCCGGGCCCTGCTGACGAACAGGCTATTGGTTCCGGTCGCGCGCGAACTTGAAATTGACCAGCCCGACCTGAGGGCAGCGCTAGTGGGAAGCCAGGTCGTTGGTCTCATGATGGCGCGTTACGTCGTGAAGCTGCCGGCGCTGGCGCGGGCCAGCGATGAAGAGATTACCGAGCTGCTTGCTGCCTCGCTCGACGCCGTTCTCGGCTCGGCGATTACCCCAGCGGCAGGGAACTCGACGGCAGGAAGGTGAGATTCACGCCGTCTCCCTGCAGTACCAGGCTGCCGCCGGTGGGGATGGCTGTCGTCGTCACGGCTAGGGCGGCAAAGTAGCGTTCGTCGAATTCCATGAGCGCAGTCTCGTCACACGCCCGCGCGGTCGACACCATGTCGCTCACCGCGAAACTTTGAGGTTCGCCCGTGAGGGTTGCGCTGTAGCTGTTGCAGGCTCCAGCACCCATAATCTCGTCATCGGTGATCACGATGGTGACCTCGGCCGTCGTGGCGAGATCGCCAGCGCTATCGGTGCCTTCGGCATAGATCCAGGTGCCGCCGATGCCATCAACGGGCATGGAGTCACCGGGGGTCTGCTCGTCGCCGAGGCCTGGGCCGCTGTCGATCGGGGGTTCGTCAGAGCCGACCGGCGTCGCGGGGCCGGCGCACGCGGTGAGAGCGAGCAGGCCAGCAGCCAGCAGCGGGGTGAACTTCGCGAGAACTGAGTTCGTGGGCATTATTTCCTCCTACCTAGGTAGACGAAGCGCTGTGCGGTTTCGTTGGGGCAGGCCCAAAACTTTTACAGCGCGGCTAGCACGACTAACACAATCAGCACCAGTTGACCGGCGAATCGTGGCCAGAATGGCAGGGCTGCTTTACCAAAGCGATCAGGGTTTTTAGCCGCGTATGCATTGGCCGGAAACACTGCAATCAAAAACAGTACAAGTGCGATTCCGGTGATAAGTCTCACCGGTTCCCACAAGAGTCCCAGACCGCCAGCGATCTCACAGAGTCCGGTGATGGTCACGAGGGCGCTGGGGGAGGGCATCCACTTCTGGCGCAGCGCTGGTGGGATCATGGCCCGCATCGTGCGCGCCGGGGCGGCAACAAAGTGGCTAACGCCCATCGCGATAAAAGCCAGCGCGAGGACAATTCGCAACGCCCACTGGGCGATCTCGACGGCATCCATGATGGCTCTATCGTCGCACTGAGTTGTCACATGGCAACGAGGGCTTCCCGTCGCCGCTAAAGTTGCAGTAGTTGTCTACTCCAGCAGCCTTCGTTGTGTTAGTGCGAAGTCCCCGCGAATTGAAGGATCAGATCTGTGGCTAAGCCGATCGTCGTGATCGCCGAAGAACTTTCCCCCGCAACAGTCGACGCTCTCGGGCCCGACTTTGAGATTCGAAATGTGGACGGTACTGACCGTGACGCGTTGAAGTCTGCGCTCTCGGACGCGCAGGCCGTTCTCATCCGCTCTGCGACCCAAATGGATGCCGATGCTCTCGCGGCCGCGCCTGGCCTGAAGGTCATTGCTCGCGCCGGTGTTGGCCTCGACAACGTGGACATCAAGGCGGCTACCGCTGCCGGTGTCATGGTTGTGAACGCGCCTACCTCCAACATCATTTCGGCTGCCGAGCTGACCGTAGGGCACATCTTGAGCCTCGCGCGTCACATTCCTGCTGCGTCTAGCGCTCTCGCGCAGGGGCAGTGGAAGCGCTCGCAGTACTCCGGGACCGAACTCTTTGAGAAGACGATCGGCATCATCGGCCTCGGCCGTATCGGTGGTCTCATTACTGAGCGGATGCAGGCCTTCGGCACGAGCATCATCGCCTACGACCCCTACGTCACGGCCGCTCGCGCGCAGCAGATGGGCGTCACGCTCGTCTCGCTCGACGAACTGCTCGAACGTTCGGACTTCATCACGATCCACATGCCGAAGACTCCCGAAACCACGGGCATGATTTCGACTGAGCAGTTTGCTCGCATGAAGTCGAGCGCTTACATCGTCAACGTTGCCCGTGGTGGCCTCATCGACGAAGACGCTCTCTACACGGCCCTCAAGTCGCGTCGCATTGCCGGCGCTGGCCTCGACGTGTTCGTGAGCGAGCCGCCCACGGGGTCACCGCTTCTCGATCTCGAGAACACCATCGTCACGCCTCACCTCGGTGCTTCGACCGCTGAAGCGCAAGAGAAGGCTGGCGTTTCGGTAGCCAAGTCGGTTCGACTCGCCCTCGGTGGCGAGCTCGTGCCCGACGCCGTGAACGTTGCAGGTGGCATCATCGACCAGAGCGTGCGCCCCGGCATCCCGCTCATGGAAAAGCTTGGCCAGGTCTTCTCTGGTCTTTCAGACAGCCCGCTCACGAGCGTCGATATTGAGGTTCGCGGCGAGATCGTCGAGTTCGATGTCAACGTACTCAAGCTTGCTGCTCTCAAGGGCATCTTCACGAACGTTGTCTCCGAGACGGTCAGCTACGTCAACGCTCCGGTTCTTGCCGAGCAGCGTGGCCTCACGGTTCGTTTGATTACGGATGTCGTGAGCTCCGAATACCGCAACCTGCTGACCATTCGTGGTTCGCTTGCTGACGGCTCGCAGGTTTCCGTTTCGGGAACCCTGGTCGGAAACAAGCAGCTCGAGAAAATCGTCGAGATCAACGGCTACGACATCGAGGTTCCGCTCGCGGATCACCTCATCGTCATGATGTACGAAGACCGCACCGGAATCGTTGCCGTCTTCGGTAAGGAATTCGGCGAAGCCAACATCAACATCGCGGGCATGCAGATTGCGCGCGAAAGCGAAGGCGGCAACGCGCTGTCAGTGCTTACTGTCGACTCGCAGGCATCCGCCGATGTTCTCGCCACGGTTGCCGAGCGCATTGACGCTCGCTACGTGCACGCCATCGACATCGTCGACGCTTAGTCACTTCGTTTGCGCCCTTGTGGTGTGAAGACACGAAAGGCGCGCCCCGAGCAATTGGGACGCGCCTTTCGTGCGTTGAACGTGGTGGTTGTTAGATGGTTTCGTCGGGGGTTGTGCTGGTGCGGCGCTCAGTGACGGTGCCGTTCGCCCCATCAGAGCCATTGTGGACGGTGGTGACCGAGGTGCGGTTTCGCAGCGTCAGTACGAGGCCGATGATAAACGTGACCACTCCGGCGCCCATCAGGATGTAGCCGATCAGAGGGATATTGACTCCTTCGACTTGAAAATCGAGCGCGAAGGTAAGAATCGCGCCGATCACGACAAGGACAATTCCGGTTCCAATACTCATGCGCCCAACTTTAGCGCCTCTAATTCAGCGTGCAATCAGGCAACGTTCAGAAAAGCCATAAGGGCCAAGCATCCGGGTTCTGAAAGCGGCGACCCCGACGCCGGGAGTAGCCCCGCAGCGGTACTGTATTTACATGTCTTCTCAGATCAAGCTTGCAGTCATTCCCGGTGATGGAATTGGGCCCGAAGTTGTGGCCGAGGCCCTCAAGGTTCTGAAAGCAACCGGGGTTGATGTCGCCCCCACCGAGTTCCCATTCGGCGCCGCTCACTACCTCGAGTCGGGCACGATTCTCGAAGACTCCGACATTGCTGAGCTTGCGAAGCGCGACGCGATCCTTCTGGGCGCTGTCGGGGGAGACCCGCGCGATCCTCGCCTCACGGGCGGCATCATCGAGCGCGGCCTTCTGCTGAAGCTGCGGTTCGCGCTTGATCACCACGTGAACCTGCGCCCCACTAAAATTTTCCCCGGCGTGACGTCACCGCTCGCGAACCCCGGCGAGGTTGACTTTGTTGTCGTGCGCGAGGGCACCGAAGGTCCCTACGTGGGCAACGGCGGGCGAATCCGCACCGGAACTCCTCACGAGATTGCCACCGAGGTGTCAATCAACACGGCGTTCGGCGTCGAGCGCGTGGTTCGCTTCGCTTTTGCTCACGCGATGGAGCGCGCCCGCAAGAAGGTCACCCTCGTGCACAAGACCAACGTTCTCGTTCACGCGGGCGGTTTGTGGCAGACGACGGTCGACCGCGTCGCGGCCGAGTTCCCCGAGGTTGACGTCGATTACATGCATGTCGACGCGGCGACAATTTACATGGTCACAAATCCGAGTAGATTTGACGTTATCGTCACCGACAACCTTTTCGGCGACATCCTCACAGACCTCGCAGCAGCCATCAGCGGCGGCATTGGTTTGGCCGCCTCCGGCAACTTGAACCCGAGCGGGGAATTCCCCTCCATGTTCGAGCCGGTTCATGGCTCAGCGCCCGACATTGCGGGCAAACAACTCGCTGATCCCACGGCGGCGATCCTGTCGATTGCATTGCTGCTCTCACAGTTCGGCGAATCGGATGCCGCGGCCCGCGTCACTACGGCCGTTGAAGCCGATCTCGGCGCCCGTGGCGACACCGCACGGTCCACGTCTGAAATCGGCAGTGCAATTGCCGACGCTGTAGCGCAGAATTAACCCACCGCCATTATGGCTGTACGTCATTAAGGACATTTGATGAAGAATCTGCTGGCTGATCGCCCCCTCTCGTTCCTCGTGAAGAAGAACCAGGAACCTCGCTCGGTTGAAGAGCGTGAAGCAATTCTGGCGAACCCCGGCTTTGGGGTGAACTTTACCGACCACATGGTCGACATTTGTTGGTCGGAGCAGGGCGGTTGGCACCGTCCCCGTGTGCAGCCGTATGGGCCGATCGCGCTCGACCCTGCCGCTGCGGTGCTCCACTACGCCCAAGAAGTCTTCGAGGGTCTCAAGGCTTTCCGTCATGAAGACGGCTCGATCTGGTGCTTCCGCCCCGAAGCGAACGGTGCTCGTCTGCAGCGTTCCGCAGCCCGCATGGCGCTGCCCGAGCTGCCGGTAAACGAATTCGTGAACTCGCTCAAGCAGCTCATCGCGGTCGATGGCGACTGGGTGCCGAGCGCGCCCGAGACCAGCCTCTACCTGCGTCCCTTTATGTTCGCTAAAGAGGCGTTCCTCGGTGTGCGCGCTGCGAAGAAGGTCAATTACTACGTGATCGCGAGCCCCGCCGGCGCTTACTTTGCTGGCGGCGTTGCCCCGGTATCGATCTGGGTCTCCACGAACTTCACTCGTGCAGGCAAGGGCGGAACAGGGGCGGCCAAGACGGGCGGCAACTACGCGTCGTCTCTCGTGGCCCAGCAGGAGGCATCCGCTCAGGGCTGTGCTCAAGTGCTGTTTTTGGATGCCGAAGAGGGCAAGTACATCGAAGAGCTCGGTGGCATGAACGTGGTTCTCGTCAAGAAAGACGGAACCCTCGTCACCCCGCAGTCGGAGTCGATTTTGGAAGGCATCACGCGCGACTCGGTGCTTCAGCTTGCTGAAGATCGCGGTCACAAGGTTGAACGTCGTCGCGTCACTCTCGAAGAGTGGCGTGAGGGTGTGGCCTCGGGCGACATCACCGAAGTGTTCGCGTGTGGCACTGCCGCAGTGATCACGCCTATTGCTCTGCTCAAGGGCGAAGGTTTTGAAATTGGGTCGGCGGATGCTCCCGCCGGCGAACTGACGATGTCGCTGCGCGAAGAGCTCACCGACATCCAATATGGCCGTCGCGAAGATAAGCACGGCTGGATGACGAGGCTCGACGCATGAAGGTAGCTCGGTTCAGTTCTGGCACGGGAGCCCGCTACGGGATCATCGATGGCGACGAAATTGTTGTACTGACGGGTGACCCGATGTTCAACGGTTTCGAGACCACCGATGAGCGTTTGCCGCTCGCGGACATCAAGTTGCTGGCGCCGGTCATCCCTCGTTCGAAGGTCGTGGCGTTCGGTCGCAACTATGCCGAGCACGCCAAGGAGCTCGGCAACGAGGTTCCGGATGCTCCCATGATGTTCATCAAGCCGAACACGTCTGTCGTGGGCCCCGGCGATGCGATCATGTTGCCTCCGCAGTCGGAAGAGGTCGCGTTTGAGGGAGAGCTTGCCGTCATCATTGGCAGCATTGCCAAGAACGTTGCTGAAGCCGATGTCGACAGTGTGATCTTTGGCTACACGATCGCCAACGACGTCACGGCTCGCGACCTGCAGAAGTCTGATGGCCAGTGGTCACGTGCCAAGGGCTTCGACACGTTCTGCCCGCTCGGACCGGTAATCGAGACTGAGTTCGTGGTGGGCTCGCAGAGCATCCGCACCACCGTCAATGGCGACCTCAAGCAAGACGGCACCGTCGACCAGATGATTCATTCTGTTGCTGCGCAGGTCGTCTATGCTTCGGCCGCATTCACGCTGTTGCCCGGTGACATTCTTCTCACGGGCACGCCTGCCGGTGTTGGCCCGCTCGTGCACGGCGACACCGTCGAGATCACGATCGAGGGCATCGGCACGCTGAGCAACCCGGTTCGTTCTATCGCCAAGTAGGCGTCGTCGCAGAATCGCCCGCAATGGGCGGTTCTGCGGCTTAGAATAGTGGCAATGTCTGCGCCATTTTCTACTGCAACCGCTTCCGACGTTCGCGTTCGGTTTTGTCCGTCTCCTACCGGAACGCCCCACGTTGGGCTGATCCGCACTGCCCTGTTCAACTGGGCTTATGCGCGTCACACCGGCGGCAAGATGGTGTTCCGTATTGAAGATACGGATGCCGCTCGCGACAGCGAAGAGAGCTACCTGCAGCTTCTCGACGCCATGCGCTGGTTGGGGTTGGACTGGGACGAGGGCGTGGAGACCGGTGGGCCGAATGGACCCTACCGCCAGTCGCAGCGCACCGACATTTACCTTGAGGTCATCGAGAAGCTGAAGGCTTCCGGTCACCTCTACGAGTCTTTTGCGACGGGTGAAGAGATCGAGGCCCGCAACGTGGCCAACGGTCGCGACCCCAAGCAGGGCTACGACAACTTCGAGCGCGACCTCACCGCTGAGCAGATCGCGGCATTCAAAGAAGAGGGCCGCAAGCCGGCTTTGCGTTTGCGCGTTCCGGACTCCGACTTGAGCTTCGACGACCTGGTTCGGGGCGACATCACGTTCCCCGCCGGTTCGTTCTCTGACTTCGTGGTGGTGCGCCCGAACGGTGCTCCGCTCTACACATTTGTGAACCCGGTGGATGACGCGCTCATGGGCATCACGCACGTGCTGCGCGGTGAAGACCTGCTCTCGAGCACTCCGCGCCAGATCGCCCTCTACACGGCGCTCATTGAGATCGGCCTCACAGATGCCATCCCGCGCTTCGGTCACCTTCCTTACGTGATGGGTGAGGGCAACAAGAAGCTCTCGAAGCGCGACCCCGAGTCGAACCTGTTCTTGCACCGCGACCGCGGGTTCATTCCCGAGGGGCTCATCAACTACCTCTCGCTGTTGGGCTGGTCGCTCGCACCCGACCGCGACGTGTTCTCGATCGAGGAGCTCATTGGGGCCTTCGACGTGGAGAACGTGAACCCGAACCCGGCCCGCTTCGATGTGAAGAAGGCGGAGTCGTTGAATGGCGACCACATCCGTCTGCTGTCGGCGGAGGAATTCGCTGGCCGTCTCGTGCCGTACCTCGTTGCTGCTGACGTCATTTCGGCTGAGCCGACCGAGGCTGAGCTGGCGACGCTCGCCGCTGCCGCGCCTCTCGTGCAGGAGCGCATGCAGTTGCTGGGCGATGCTCCCGCGCTCTTGCAGTTCTTGTTCACGGCGGATGCTGACCTCACGGTTGACGCGGATGCGATGCCGAAGGCTGAGGGCCCCGAGGTTCTGGATGCTGCGATTGCTGTGCTGACCGAGCTCGATTCGTGGACGCACGATGCTATTGAGGCAGCGTTGCGCGCCGAGCTCATCGAAGTGAAAGAGATGAAGCCGCGACTGGCTTTCGGACCCTTGCGTAGCGCGATCGCTGGTCGCCGCATCAGCCCGCCGCTCTTCGAGTCGATGGAACTGTTGGGCAAGGAATCGTCACTGGTTCGCCTGAAGGCGTTGCGCGCCCAGCTATGAGTGAGCAGTTCGACTGGGATGTTGTCATTGTCGGCGGCGGACCGGCTGGACTCAGCGCTGCCCTGAACTTGGCGCGGGCTCGTCGACGCACTCTTGTGCTCGACAGCAATCGCCCCCGCAACTCGGCGACGTTCCACTCTCACGGCTTTTTGAGTCGCGATGGTATTTCTCCTCTCGAGCTTCGCAAGATGGGACGGGAGGAGCTGGAGCAGTATCCGAACGTCTCGTTCGAACGAACCATTGTTGAAGGCATCGAGCCGCTCGGTGCCGTCGGCGCCGGCTTCACCGTCACGCATCGCGGGGGAGCGGTTACGACCCGCACTGTGCTGATCGCGACGGGGTTGCGTGAAGTGCTGCCAAAGTTGCCGCTGCTGCGCGCGTTCTATGGCACGAGCATCCACTCGTGCATGGAGTGTGACGGTTACGAGTATGCGGATAAGCCCATTGCGCTCATTGGGCACACGGATGACCTAGCCGAGCGAGCGCTGTTGCTTTCGCAGTGGAGCCGCGACCTGATTGTCTTCACCCAGGGCGTTGGCCACGTGAGTGACGCCGACGAGGCGATGCTGGCGGAGCGCGGCATCCGAGTGGATCGTCGTGAAGTGGCGGATGTAGCGGGCGACCGTGATGGCCTCACCGGCGTTGTGCTTGCCGATGGCGAAACCATTGCGCGCGAGGCCGCGTTTGTACGCCCCGACTATGAAACCGCCCTCGACTATGCAGCAGGCTTGCAGCTCACCCTCGACGCGGAGGGCCTGATCGTCGTGGACGCTGCCGGCCGCACCACCACGGCGGGAGCCTATGCGATCGGTGATGCCACCCCGCCCGGCCCCCAGCAGCTCATCGTTGCCGCCGGTGATGGCGCTGAGGTTGCCGCGGTCATCAACCGCGACCTGCTCTAAGAATTACTCCGCTGCCCGGCCCCGCGTCTTCAGCATGGTGACGAGGCACGCGGCGAACAGCACCGCGGTGATGGGGGCCCAGACTGCTCGTTCGACGGCGCTGGGGGTGATGAGGTTCAGAATGACGCCCACGCCCGCATAGGCGGTGGTGAACCACGCGAGCACCGTAATGAGTCGGCGTGGGGCGAGCCTGAGAGGGCCGCGTTCGGTGCGGGCGAGGATCGCTGCTGCCATCACGAGAACGAGGGCGGTAGAGACGCCGGCAAAGATGCGACTCTGAGCGGGGAGCGTGCCTTTGTTCGCTCCGCCTTGCGTGTATTCGCCGAGGGGTGCTCCGAGCACGACGGCGAGTTGGAAGAGCGCGACGAGCGTGAAGAGCACGGCGGCGATGGTGGCACCGATGCGCGCGGTGCAGGGCATTGGTGCGGTGTTCTGCTTCATCGGGTGGACTCCTTGGGGTCGGCGAGTTGGGAACGAAGCTCATCGAGCCAGGTGATCTCGGCGCGCGCGTGGGCGCGGCCCGATTCGAGCGTGGCGTATTGCAGGCGGATGGCGAGAGCAGGTTTCGAAAACTTTGGGGGTGCGCTCGCGGCGAGTGCGTCGAGCGTAGTGAGCAGTTCGACAGCAGAGGAGCGACGTTGATCGAGCAGCTCGATCACGCCCGCAGCGCCGAGCGAGGCGGCGAAGAATAGCCGCAGGAGAAAAGGTTCGCGGGAGGTGTCTGGCTCGAGCGGTGAGGCCAGCCAGGTCTTCAATGCCGCCCGCCCCGGTTCGAGGATCGAGTAGAGGCGGCGGTCGGGGCGAGACGCCTGCTCGACGGTGGTGCTTTCAACCAGTCCGTCGGCCTCGGCCCGGTGGAGGGTGCGGTATAGCTGCGATTGATCGGCGGGCCAGAAGTGTGCGGCCGTTGTCGAGAACGCTTTGCCGAGTTCGTAGCCAGTCATGGGCTGAGTCGCGACGAAACCGAGCACGGCATGTAGTAATGACATACGTCGAATATAGGACTAGTCCTATATGGAGTCAAGGGGTGAACCACAACCCTCTCAAGATGCGCTAAAGTAGTAAATCGGTTCGGCTGCGGCTGAACGCTGTGGGGTATGGTGTAATTGGCAACACGGAAGATTCTGATTCTTTTGTTCTTGGTTCGAGTCCAGGTACCCCAGCAAAACAACTAGGGAGCAACTCCCGCCCAGCCCGGCTCACGCCGGGCTTTTTCTTTGCCGGTGCCGTGCGGGGCCTGTTTCGCTCTTAGCCACCCAAGACTTGCCGCTAGCTCGCGCACGTTGAGCGCTAGTTCAGGCCCATCGTGCTGCGGAAGTCGTGGCCGAGATCGCCCCATGGTGGCTCGATCTCGACGAACTGCGTTTCGCTATCCCACGACACGTGTTGTGCGACGAACCCGCCCCACTTGCGGAGTAGAGCTGCGAGCGAATCGGCGATGGCGATCTTCTCTAAGCCCCAGAAGTAATAGAGAAGAGCATCCCCTTCGATGAGATCGACCATCATCAGGTCACCGGCGCCTGCGCGACTGAGGATCGGGAAGTGAGGGTTGTGTTCCCCGCGTGACCCTTCGATGCCGGGCAGTAGTCGATAGGAGAAGGTTGTGATCGCTTCATCGAAGGGGATCGGGTCGTAGTCAAGGAAGAAGCCGGAACGAATCCTTCCGACATCCTTCACTCCGTTGTGCCACGAAAACCAATCGACCAGCGCCGCCGGCGCGCTCCCCGTCGCTGCGAGTAGGCGTTCTCTGATCTGTGCCCTTGTGTAAATCGGGGGTTCAACTGCTTCTTCAAAGGGAATGCCCCGAGTTTTGAGTATTTCGCGGTAGGCAGCCACGGGTGAATGGTCGTTGTGGGGCATGTGATGCACGTTACCGCTGCTCTGGGCGCAGGGAGCTGATCAGCGCAGCGTTGCGCTCCTCGAGCAGCGTCTGCATGTAGCGACGCAGGAACAGCTTCTCCACGAGGCGCGCGAGCGGCCCGAAGGGAGCCGCGAAGGTGAGTCGATCCTGCATGTGGGTGCGGCCGTCGATCTCTTCGAAGAGATGCTCGTGGTGGTAGGCGGCGAAAGGGCCGCGAACTTGTTCATCCGCAAACCGGTGCGGAGCATCCACATCAAAAATTCGCACAGTCAGGCGTAGCGGCAGGCCGAAGTGTCGAGCCGACCAGGTGACGACGTCACCCTCGACGAAGTGGCCAGTGGTGCGGCCGGCGATGACCTTTTCGCGGTGGTGCGTCATCGAATCAAGGTGCAGGTTCACGCTCAGCGATAGTGCGCACACCTCAGCGATCGGGGCATCGAATACGGTATCGAGCACGATCAACTGGGTCATAAGTTGAGCATACGTTCACCAACGCAAGTCTGGCGGACGCGGTTCGCATCGCTGGTGCCGATTCAACAGATCTCGAAGGCCGCCGAGTTCTGGGAAAAAACTATCGCGCATCGGCGTGGGGCCGAGTACGATCAGCGCAGTGATTCAGCACCAACAAGGGAGTTGAAGTGAGCAGTACGTCCCGCCTTCGTCCACCGGTCTCAACGCCGATCGGCGTCCCTGTTGTTGTCTAGAAGACAGGCGCACCGCAGGGGAGTGCGGAAAGTAGGCTTCGGGGTCGCCAGTATTTCTCTAGCCATCAGCCTGAACTCCTGTGCTGAGGTGCCCCCGCAGTACGGCACTGTCATCGGGATGACGCTCCTTGAAGCCACGCCATTGCTCCCGGGGGACCTCTCCATCTACGACCTGTCGATACCGCTTCTCGATGTCGAGCCCAGCTATAACGGTGGTGAGCCTGCGGGGCGTTGGGTGATCGTGGCGCAGTGCGCTGAAATCGACGCCGGGGCACTCGGCATAGTCCCGCTCGACGCCTACGCGGGTGATATCAAAGCCACCGCCGAGCGTGAGGGGTGGAATTACGCGCTGCTGGAGTGCACTGAGTAGGCGGTGCGGGGACGGCGTCGGCTTACCGCACAATCGCGGCGGATCATTTGCATAGCCCGGCTATGTATAGTGGAGGAATGCCATCCTCACTTCTCTCCCTGCTGGGTGACCTCGTCTCGGTCAACCAGCGCCTTACCCGGTTGGCCGCGCGCGCCACCGGCAGCTCTGAATCACCCGCAGTCTGGCGCACCCTCAGCGTGCTCAACTCCGGCGGGCCCATGCGCCTCGGCGAACTTGCCGAACTCAGCCGCGTCGCACAACCGACCGCCACGAAGCTCGTCAGCAACCTCACCGAACGCGGCTGGGTCAATCGCCTCCCCGATCCGGATGACGCCCGCGCCTCCCAAATCGCCGTCACCACCGCCGGTGCCGATGCCCTCATCGCCTGGCGCGACGAACTCGCCGGAGCCATGCTCCCGCTCTTCGCCGACCTCGACACCGACGACGTGGCCGTGCTGCGCCGGGCCGTCGAAATCATCGGCCAGCGTGCGGATGCCGCAGCAGACCTCGCGCCGGGCGCCCCCGTCACCGCATCACTAGAAGGACAATCATGACCCGCACGATCGCATCGTCGACTAGCTCCGCGCACAACCCCAACGCGAGCACCACCAGCAGCATCCTGCACCAACCGCGCGCAGTTTGGGCCGTAGCCTTCGCCTCCGTGATCGCCTTCATGGGCATCGGGCTCGTTGACCCGATCCTGCCCGCCATCGCCCAAGACCTTCAGGCCACAGCAACCGAAACCGAGATGCTCTTCACGAGCTACCTGCTCATCACGGGTCTCGCCATGTTCTTCACGAGCTGGATCTCGAGCCGCATTGGCGCCAAACGTACCCTCCTCATCGGCCTCGCCCTCGTCGTGCTGTTCGCCTTCGCCGCAGGCTTGTCGGGCAACGTCGAATGGGTGATCGGCTTCCGCGCCGGCTGGGGGCTCGGTAATGCCCTCTTCATTTCGACGGCTCTCGCCACCATCGTGGGTGCGGCATCCGGAGGCACGAGCTCGGCGATCATCCTCTACGAAGCAGCCCTCGGCCTCGGCATCGCGATCGGACCACTCCTCGGCGGCCTGCTCGGCGGCATCAGCTGGCGCGGCCCGTTCTTCGGCACCGCAACCCTCATGGCCATCGGCTTCATCGGCATCGTGACCGTGATGAAAACGGATGCTGTGCGCCCCACCCCAACGCCGCTCTCAGCACCCTTCCGCGCTCTGGCCAACCCTGCCCTCGGAGTTCTCGCTGCCGCAGCACTGTTCTACAACATCGCTTTCTTCGTGCTGCTCGCCTACACGCCGTTCGCCCTGGTTCCGCTCGGCTTTGGCAGCGCCATGACTCTCGGCTTTATCTTCTTCGGCTGGGGGCTCTCGCTCGCCGTCACCTCGGTGTGGGTCGCGCCGCTGCTCACGCACCGCCTGCCGCGCACCCTCGTGCTGCGACTCGTGCTGCCCCTGCTCGCGCTCGACCTCGTAGCCGCGGCACTCTTCATCGGCTCGGGCCCCGGCCTCATCGTGTGCGTAGTCGTCGGCGGCATGCTGCTCGGAGTACTCAACACCGTGCTCACCGAATGCGTTATGGAAGCCACCGACCTGCCACGCTCGGTAGCGTCATCCGCTTACTCGGGCGTGCGCTTCCTTGGGGGAGCCATCGCCCCACCTGCTGCCACCATTCTCGCCGCCGCCATCTCACCGGCAACCCCGTTCTACGCGGCAGCGGGCTCCGTGCTCGTAGCCACTCTCATCGTGGTCCTGGGCCGCAAACGCCTACGGAAAGCGGATGGCGCAGAGATCAGCGTCACCGAAGAAGCCGAGGTCATCGCGGCTGGCGACCGCTAACGGTGCCATCCGTTTCGCGCGTGACCTCCAGAGCGCAACGAAAAGCCGCCCACTCCCAGTAACCAGCTGGAGGGTGGGCGGCTTCTTTTCGCTCGCGAGTGTGTCGGCGACTGTTCGGGTCTAGCGTCGCCGACTACTCGGGTCTAGAGGGGCTTGCGGTAGCGCAGCAGTTTGCCGATGAGCTTCTGCAGTACGGGGTAGAGCAACACGATGATCGTGAGAATCATCAGCGCGGCGCTCATCGGGCGGGTTAAGAACTGCGTAAGGTCCCACTCTGTCTTGATGACGCTCTGCATGAAGTTCTTTTCCACAATCGGTCCCAGAACCAACCCGAGCACGACCGGGGCGAGCGGGAACTTCGCTTGCTCCAGCAGATAGCCGAGGATGCCGAAGATCAGCATGATGCCCACTTCGAGTAGACCGTTGTTGATTGAGAACGAACCCACAACACAGAACGCCACGATGATGGGCATGAGCACCGAGTTCGGCACCCGCAGCAGCATTCCGCTGCCACGGATGGCGAGGTAGCCGAGCGGGATCATCAAGATATTCGCCGCAATGAATACGATGAAAATCGAGTACAACAAGGGCGCTTGGCTATCGAACAGCGACGGCCCCGGCTGTACGCCCTTGACGAGCAGCACACCGAGCAGAATGGCGGTGATCGTGTCTCCGGGGATGCCGAATACGAGTGTCGGAATATAGGCCGAGCCGACTCCGGCGTTGTTGGCAGAACTCGCACCAACAATGGGTTGGATGTGCCCCTTACCGCTGCCGAAGTTCTTGCCCTCCTTAGAGCCGTTCTTGGTGACCGCGTAGGCAACCCACGCAGCGATGTCTCCGCCGGCGCCCGGCAACGTGCCGATCGCGCTGCCGATGACGTTGCCACCGACTGCTGTCTTCTTGTAGTTCCAGAGAGTGCTTGCGGCGTTGCGCAGCAAGCCCTTCGACTCGATCCGAATCGGTAGCGCTGCTGGGGGAGGGCTGATGACGTTGCGCAGCACCTGCGACAAGCCGAACAGACCGATCATTGCCGGGATGAAGTTGATGCCACCCAGCAAGTCGCTGCTGCCGAACGTGAAGCGGGGAAAACCCACCGAGATATCAAGACCAATGGTCGACACGAAGAGCCCGATGAGCAGCGCGATGGTGCCCTTGACTTGAGAACCGCGAGAAATAATGACCGCGGCCGTCAGGCCCAGAATTGCGACCCAGAAGTACTCGTATGACGTGAAGAGCAGCGCCACCTTGGCTAGTTGTGGTGCAGCGAAAATCAGCACCAACCCACCGAAGATTCCACCGGTCGCCGACGCCAGCAGGCCGACTCCGAGCGCGAGGGCGCCCCGGCCGTTCTGGGTCAAGCGGTAGGAATCTTCGACGTAGGCGGCGCTGGCCGGTGTGCCCGGCATCCGCACCAAGGCCGACGGGATATCACCCGCGAAGATCGCCATCACCGACATCGTGATGATCGACGCAATGGCGGGAAGCGGGTCGAGGAAGAACGCGAAGGGAACGAGAAGCGCGGCGGCCAGCGTGGCGGTGAGGCCAGGAATGGAACCAATGAAGATGCCGTAGACGCCTGCGGCGAGCACGACGAGGAGCAGTTCCCAGCTCGCCACCATGCTGAGCGCTTGGGAGAGATTGTCGATCATGTTCTAACCCCAGAATCCAAGAGGAAGCGGCACGAGAAGTACCTTATTGAAGATCAGCCAGACCACGAGCGTGGTGAGCACGCCGGCTGTGATGGCGACCCACCACTTCGTGCCGAGTCGGAAAATCAGGCCGACCGTCATCACACTGACAGTCGTGAGAAAACCGAGGAAGTCGACGGCGAGGAGATAGAAGATGACCGCACCGATGATGAGCCCGGCATTGATCCACCTGCTCCAGACGACAGCTTCGCCCTTTTCTTTCGCTGGTCGAACCGTCTTGCGGGCTGTGAACCATCGCCCCAGAAGCAGCAGCCCCATGAGGATCATGAGCCCGCCAATGATGCCGGGGAAGAGCGAGGGGCCGAGCTCTCCGCTCGGCAGTGTGGGGTAATCGCGAACGGCGAGAAGGATGGCCGAGCCGAAAACAACTACGACCACGCCACTGGCGAGATCGTAGTTGTTTTCGGACTTGTCCACCGACTCCTCTACCTCCGGAGCGGTGTCGAAAGTCATCCGGTCAGTCCTGCTGCTTCCATGATGGTTCCCTTGGCCTTGTCTTCGTTGACGATAAACTCAGTAAACGCGGCTGTGTCCTTGCCGTCAACGCCGAATCCGGCAGTCGTCATGAATTCGACGTACTCGTCGCTCGCCACGATGTCGGCAACTTGGCATTCGAGTTCAGCAACGATGTCTTCGTCCATTCCAGCGGGGCCAGAAACGCCGCGCCAGGAACCCATGGAGAAGTCGATTCCGACCTCCTTCAGGGTCGGAACGTCGGGGTAGTTCGGGTCGCGCTCTTCACCCATGATGGCGAGCGGGCGAGCTTCGCCGGCACCGATCATGGTGGCGTTCTCAGCGAGGCTGGCGAAAGTGACATCAATACCGCCAGCAGCGAGCTCTTGAAGGGCGGGAGCAGAACCAGCGCTCGGTACCCAACGGATGTCATTGACATCCATGCCGGCCTCAAGCAACATTCCGGCGCGAGCCAGGTCCCAAATTCCACCAATTGCTGTGCCCGAACCGACGATGTCGCCGGGGTTAGCGCGGGCGTCATCCAAGAGATCTTCGATCGTGTCCCACGGTGCATCCGCAGCGACCGTGATTCCCGAAGGATCAGAGTTGACCTGGGCGATGGGAGTGATGTCTTCGTAGGAGAGATCGGTGAGACCCTGCCAGTGCATCATGGTGATTTCTACCGTGGTCATACCGATAACAGAGCCGTCAGCTTTGCCGTTGGCTATGGCAGTGTGGCCGATAACGCCGCCGCCACCGTCACGGTTGACGACGTTGACCTGGGTACCGAGTCGGTCAGCCAACTGGATGCCGACGAAGCGAGAAACGCTGTCGGTGCCTCCACCGGCAGCCCAGGGAACGATGAATTCGATCGCACCGCTGGGGTAGGTCGAGGAGAAGTCGCAGGAATCGCCTGAACTGCCAGCGGCAGAGTCCGTAGACGAATCGGATCCAGACGCGCAACCGCTGAGTACGAGGCCTGCAGAAACTGCAAGCGCGAGTCCAGAAATCCTCACGCGACGGGACGGCTTGTGCAAGAGCCCGCTAGAGGAGATTTTTGACATCGACATTGATATCCAACCAATCATTGTTGTTAATTCACGTTCATGCTTGTGAACGCCGAAGATATCACAATTGTTCGGGCGCTGTCTTTAGCGCGGCGAAAACTTTCCGGAATTGAGCTGCTCCGAGAGTGCCGCGGCGAGTTCACATCTGTAAACTCCGGGTTATGCAACACCAGACAACGGCGTCACCCGCCCACTCCGTCAAGTCGGCCGATCGCGCGCTAGCAATCGTCGATCTTGTCGCTGCCAAGGGCTACGTAAGTTTTATCGAGATCGTGACGGCACTCGGCCTGCCACGATCGAGCGCGCACGGCTTGCTCAATACCCTGCACTCGGCGGGCTGGCTCGAACACGACCAGTCGACACGACAGTATTCGCTCGGCTTGAGGGCCTGGCACGTGGGCCAGTTGTACACGGGGCACAACCAGATCGCTAACGCGGCGAGGCCCGTTCTTGATGAGCTGGCGACCAAACTGGGGGAGACCGTTCAGCTGGCTCGCCTCGATGGTTCAGCGAATGCTTACTTCGCAATCAGCCAGCATTCTGTTGAAGGAATGCGGTTTGGGTCCTCGGTGGGGATGCGGCTGCCGGCGCACGCCACGGCACCCGGAACCGCGCTGCTGAGTAATCTCGATGCTGCCGATGTCAAGCGCCGGTTGGATGACTCGCCCTCGCCGCTCTTGGTGAATAAGGCTCCGGTTGAAGCATCCGCGCTTCGGGAGCGGGTTGCCGAAGTGAAGCTGCGGGGGTACGCGCTGGACAACCAGACTTACCTTGCGGGTTCCCGGAGCGTTGCGGTGCCGCTCACGAGCGCTACCGGCGGAATCAATACCGCGATCTCGATCACGATGTCTGCTTCTCGAACAAGCGATGTGTGGCCCACGGATGTGCTGCGCGCGTTGGTGGCAGCAGCGAGCGAAGTGCGGCTGCGGCTCGGCGCACGCGAGCCCGGGATTGTTGTTCCCGATTTGGGATGATCCCTCTGCGCTAACCTTCGCGGTGGTTTGATATCTTGGTATACCAGTATGGTTAACCCTGATGTCGGCCTAATGGAGGGTTTTGAGAATGCACACCAATTCAGCGAATCGCAGTGAGATCGATGAGCAAGCGGCGGCGCACCTCGCCCCGCTCAGCCCCGAAGCGACCCTCGCGCTCAGTCGAGTGAGCACCGCAACGATCACCACTCAGCTGATGTCTCGTGGGCTGCGCAACACCTACCTTGAGGGGCTCGAATTCTCGAACCCCGAGCGCCAGCGTCTGCTCGGAGAAGCCTTCACGATGCGGTGCATCCCCGCCAGAGAAGACATCGATGTGCCGTCGATCTTTCAGGACTACGACCATCCGCAACGGATCGGTGTCGAGTCGGTCGAACCCGGGCAAGTGCTCGTCATCGACGCGCGCGGCAAGAAGCGGGCGGCATCCATTGGGCACATTCTCGCGACGCGCTTGAAGATGCGGGGAGCAAGCGGAATCGTCAGCGACGGCTCGTTCCGCGACATGGTCGGTTTCGAAGAACTAGACCTGCCGACGTTCTCTGCCGGAGCATCGCCGACAACCAACCTGGCGCAGCACCACGTTGTGGACTTTCAGATCCCGATCGCGTGCGCTGAAGTCGCTATTTACCCGGGCGACATCATGGTGGGCGATCGCGATGGAGTGGTCTGCATCCCGCGTCACCTCGCCGAGTCTGTGGCGCATGACGCTCTCGAACAGGAAGAGCTCGAAGAATTCATCCTGTCGAAAGTTGAAGCGGGAAGCCCGCTGCGGGGAACATATCCACCCAACGAAGAACTGCTGAAGAGCTACAGCGAACTGCTGCCCAACTGATCGTGAGTCCGCTACAGCCCGAGCTCACGCTTGGTTACACGCTCGATGGAGGCACCAATGTGTTCTTTCATCAGACGCGCTGCCGTCGTGGCATCCCCGCTGCTCGCTGCAGCGTAGATGGCTTCGTGCTCGCTCGCTTCAATCTCGCGTCGCGGCCAGTTCTCCCAGAGCACTCCAGCAACGGCCAACGCCGTGAGATCCTGCAAACGGTCGAGCGAATTGACGATGAACTCGTTCTCGCTATTGGCATACATTCCGCGATGAAAGCGACGGTTCGCGAGCGCGGTCGCCGCGTTGTCGTTGGCGGCGGCGAAGATGCGAGCGTCAGCCAGCGCCTGACCAGCGACAGTGAACTCACGACCGCTTCGTGCGGCATCCATAATGGCCCACGGTTCGAGCAAGACACGCTCTTCATAAATGTGGCGGATGTCGGTGAACCCCAGTCGTCGAACCGAAATGCGGCGGGCCTGAACATCCAGCAGTCCCGATCGCTCGAGCACAATCAGCGCTTCACGCACGGGAGTTTTCGAGACCCCCAACTGCTCGGCAATCTTTCGCTCGACAAGAACCTGACCCGGTTCCAAGGCTCCAGAAACGATCGCCGACCGCAGTGCATCGATGATCTGATCCGTGCGCGTGGGAGTGTCCGCCTGCGGCGGCAGCGGGGACGGAAAAGTGGCGTCGAGCGACTGGGTCATGGAGGTCAGCCTAAACGACCACACGCTCTGCCTCGCAAATGCGACACCAGAACGGCCGCGCACCTCACACCCCACCGCCCCTCATCCTTGGGAGAATCATGCTGACAACGACCAACCCCGCAACCGGGATTACGAACGAAACCGACATTGAACAGACGTCACCGGCAGAGACCGCCGCGCGGGCGGCATCCGCGCAGCTAGCGTTTGACACGGTGCGGGGGAGCACTCGTGACTGGCGGGCCGGGCTGTTGGAGGCACTCGCCGACGGTTTAGAACATCACCGCCCAGCGCTCGTCGCCACAGCCAATGACGAAACCGGTCTCGGCGAGGCGCGGTTGAATGGTGAACTCAATCGCTCGCAATTTCAGTTTCGACTGTTTGCTGACGCTCTTCGTGAAGGCAGCTACCTTGAGGCCACAATCGACCACGCCGGGGAAACCCCGCTAGGGGCTGCGCCAGAGCTGCGCCGGATGCTGCTGCCCATTGGGCCAGTAGCGGTCTTCGGATCGAGCAACTTTCCGTTCGCGTTCTCTGTTGTGGGCGGTGACACCGCATCGGCGCTCGCGGCGGGCAACAGCGTCGTCATCAAGGCGCACAGTTCGCATCCGCTCACCTCGCAGTTGTCGTTCAGCGCGCTCGCTGACGCGGCTTCGGCCTACGGTGCTCCGGAGGGCATCCTTGGCATTGTGTATGGCACCGAGTCGGGGCGTGTTCTCGTGGCCGACCCGCACATCGCTGCCGTCGGATTCACCGGATCGCTCGGAGCCGGAGAAGCGCTGCTGGCAATCATCAGCACGCGCCCCAACCCGATTCCGTTCTACGGAGAGCTCAGCAGCCTGAACCCGCTTATCGTGACGCGGGCGGCAGCAGCCGAGCGCACGACGCAGATCGCCGAAGGGCTGTTCGGATCCTTCACCCTGGGGGCCGGTCAGTTCTGCACCAAGCCGGGCGTCGCCTTCGTGCCGCGGGGGGCGAGCGGAGACGCGATCCTCGAAGATCTGCGAGCGCGCACCGCAGCGGCTGGTGGAATGGTGCTGCTCAACGAACGCATTTCGCATTCGCTGACCGACATCCTCGGAAGAATCACGAATGATGGTGGCGCGAACGTACTCGCGGTCGGCTCGTTGGCTGGCGCGGGCATCCTGGCGGCGCCGACGCTGCTGGAGATCGATGCTGCAGACTTCACTGAAGCAACCGCCGAGGAAGCCTTCGGGCCCGTGCTCGTTGTCGCTCGCTTCGACTCGCTTGAGCAGATCTTCCATGCCGTCGATGCCATGCCCGGTTCGCTCACCGCCACAATTCATCACGGCGATGATGAACCGGATGCCGTACGCCAACTTTCTGAGCGGATTGCGCCGACAGTCGGTCGACTCGTTTTCAACGGCTTTCCTACCGGAGTGCGAGTGTCGTGGGCGCAACACCACGGTGGAAATTGGCCGTCGACAAACTCCCAACACAGCTCGGTCGGTGTCAGCGCTATCCGTCGTTTTCTCCGCCCGATCGCTTTTCAGGATGCGCCGGCAGCGGTGCTCCCCGAAGAGTTGCGGGAGGAGTTCTCCTCAATCCCGCGCCGTATTGATGGTGTGCTCGTTCTTCCCGCCCGTGCTGCGACCAGCAAAAAGGTGATCGTGTAGCCTCGACTCGTTGGTATACCAAGCCTGACCATCCCCGATTTTTAGTACCTGTTTTTCATCGCTCAACCAGAAAGAGGCATCATGCAGCTCAACCTCACCGGACGCAAAGCCCTAGTCACCGGCGCAGGACAAGGAATTGGCGCGGCAATCGCGCTCGGTCTCGCCCAAGCCGGCGCCGACGTTGTCGTGCACTATGCGAATAGCAAGGATGCCGCTGCCGACGTCGTGGCCCAGATCGTCGCCCTCGGCCGCGCTTCGGTCGCGGTGCAAGGTGACCTCACCGACTCTGCCCAGGCAACAGCCGTCGTGGATGCCGCTGCGGAATCGCTTGGCGGTCTCGACATCATCGTCAACAATGCGGGAAACCTCGTGGGGCGTCACACGATCGCCGAGATGAGTGATGAGCACTGGCACCAGGTGATGGATGTCAACGCCACGAGCGGGTTCTTTGTTTCTCGGGCTGCGATCCCATATCTGACGCAGTCGAGTGCCGGCCGCGTCATTATGATGTCGTCGCTTGCCTCCGAAAATGGTGGCGGCGCCGGTGCTGTTGCCTACGCGACCGCGAAGTCTGCGATCGTCGGCTTCACGCGAGGTCTCGCCAAGGAGCTTGCTCCGTCGAACATCACCGTCAATGCTCTCGCGCCCGGGTTCATCGGTGACACCCCGTTCCACAACAACTTCACGCCCAGCAGTGCGCAGCCCGGAATCATCGCCGGGGTGCCGTTGGGGCGCGCGGGAACCGTGGAAGACGTCGCTGGCGTCACTGCCTTCCTGGCCTCTGACCTGTCGTCGTACGTGACGGGGCAGGTTCTCGACATTAACGGTGGGTTGAACTTCCGCTAGCCAGCAATTCCGCTTCCGCTCACGAGAGCGCTATCCCTTGAGGGGGATGACCGCGATCTTGCCCTTAGCGCCCGCCACCACGAGAACGTTGCTGGCCTCGATTCCGTCGAGGGCGGCAACGATTTCGGCGATGCCGGGCTCAAGCGGCGAGGCCGTTGCGCGCTGAAGAACCGTCACGCGGGCTCCGGTTGCGGCACGCACGGCATCCACAAGCTCGGCGTCGTCGTGGGAGGCCACGAGCGTGACGTGACCGATGCGACGAACGACTTCTTCAGTGACGCTGGAGGCGCGGTCTCGTTGCCAAATCGCGAAATGGTAGGCCGCAACCAGAAGGGTGGCGGTGAGCAACCCGAGGGCCTGGCGTGAACGCTCAACAAAGCTTTCACCGCTGCCACCATCGAGCAAGAACGAGAACAGCTGAAAGCCGATCACAAGCAACGTGATGAGTGCCACGAGTGCGCTGAGGCCAAAAATGATCACGAGATAGATGCGTCGACCGGGGGTCGCCACGCGCTCAGGGTTCGAGGCCTGCCGAGGAAGCCAAGCCCTCCACCAGAAGACGCCGCCCACGAGCAGAGCGCTGAGCCCACCCAACAACAGGCTGCGGATGTTGCCCTCAAGAAGCGAGTTGCTGGTTGTTGCGAGCAACGCATTTACTGTCACGCCCACACCCGTCGCGGCTACCGCGAGGGAAACTCCAGCGCTAGCAAAGCTGACCGCGGAGCGCACGCCACGGGAGCGTGCCCACACAGTGGGAGCGTGATAAATGAAGACAATCACGCCCACCGCGGCAGCCGAAAACGCGCTTCCTAGCGGATCTAGCGTTACCGAGAGCGGTTCCGGCAGTCGCGCGAGCAGCGACAGAATCACCCACACGACAACGGCGGTGCCCACGACGTAGGCCGCAATCGAGGCGATGCCCGAAATGAACACCAGCAAGACGTTGGCGAAGCCGTGCAATTGCGATTGCACGCCGGCGCGGAACCAATGCCACCACCACAACAGTGCGCCGCCG
Source organism: Salinibacterium sp. SWN167 (assembly GCF_015864665.1). Taxonomy (GTDB): domain Bacteria; phylum Actinomycetota; class Actinomycetes; order Actinomycetales; family Microbacteriaceae; genus Rhodoglobus. The sequence goes on from NZ_JADYWU010000001.1 coordinate 1,195,049, forward strand.
GCCGCCCAGACGAGCGCCTGCAGCACGAGCTGCCACAGCGGGGCAGTCACGATAACGCCGCCCGCCAAGGCATCAAGCGCACCGTCAATGATGCGCGCGAGAGCTACTGCCAGTCCGCCAGCAAGATAGAGCAGTCCCAGCAGCGACGCGATTGCCGGCGCCGCACCGGCGAGGCGGGTAGGCGCTTTGAGTGGATGCCGCCACATCCAGTAGTGCCAGGCCCACACCAAAGTCCACACAATTCCCACCGCGAGGCCGGAGGGCCGCCAGCCGTTGACGATCGCATCGGATGCCCAGGAGAACAGCGAAATCGTGGCGACCAAGAGCGCGACCGTTGACATCACGACGAGATATACCGGCCAGAGAATGGATGCGCGATCTCGAGCCATTGCCGAATCGCGCCACGTCAACCACCAGAGTCCTGCCGCGAGAGGTCCAGCGACGAGGGCGGAGGCGAGTGATGTCGCCAAGCCGTAGTTATCGAAGCTCACCTCGACGCGTCCAACGCCGAACAGTCGGTCGAGCAGGCCACTAAGTCCGCTCGCCGCAATAATGACCGTGGCCGCTAACAACCCGTAGGTGATCACTCGGCGCACAGTTTGCACGCCACCGACCGCTGGCGTCACTGCCGCTGAGGATGGGGGAGTTGTTGTGCGTGAGGTGGTCATTCGCCGAGTCCTTGGTTGTAGCAGAGGGTGAGGTCCCACGGGGCCGACTCAATCCGCCATGAGCGGTCTTCGAGAACGAGGGTGAACACTTCTTCTGACACATAGCCGGAGCCGCCGAAATCGCCGCTTCCGCGTTCCATCGACACCCGCACCACGGCGGTGTCGTCGTTGATGGTTGACGAGATGACGGTCATCCTCAGGCCCTGAAAGGTGCTCGGATCGGCGGAGTCGCAATTCTCACGCAGCTCGGCGGACAACAGGTCGCGCGCCGTCGCGTAGTCGCTATCGACAATCGCGAGCGAATAGGACTGCACAACGCCTTCGGGCGTTGCAGGATCGAGCACCGTTGGGCCGCCGCGGGTGAACACCACCACGAGCGCAATCACCACGATTGCGGCGATGACGGAAAGGATCACTATGAGCGTGCGATCGGGGCGTGCCGTGGTTGGTTCCATGACGCCATCTTCGTCCATCTCGGCCTGCAAGGCTAGCCGTAAATTCACCAGCGCTCGCGGGGGACTCTCGGCATCCCTCGCTGCTGCGTGTGGATGCCGGTACCCCTGTCAGGCCGGCTTGCCGCGCATCTCGAGCGCGATCTGAGAAGCATCGAGATTCGCCAAGGCATTCTCCAGCAGGTCGGCATCGAAAATGCCGTTATCGCGCGCGTCGAGCAGAGCTGTTCGCTGAGCATCGATGACCGCCAGTCGGTGGCGTTTCTCATCGTCGAAATCGGCTTCCAACGGTGCGAAGGCGTCGTCGCTATCCGCAACCGCACCGTTAATATCCAACCGCGCCGGGACGGTGCGCGCGCTTGCCTTCAGGAGGGCAAAGAGGCGGGTTCGTTCTTCCCGTTCTCGCTCCGCGACCGCGACCTTATCGACCTTCGGCGAGATCCGTCGTACGACGGTGCCGATCGTTCCTCCCTGGACGAGCAGCGACATCGCCGCCACCGCAAACGCAATCAAAATGAGAGTCGAACGCTGAGGAGTATCAGCCGGGAGCGTCTGGGCTGCAGCCACCGTGATCGCGCCACGCATGCCAGCCCACACCACGGTGGTGCCCTCGCGCCATCCCAAGGGTTCACGCCGAAAATACTCGATATCGGCCAGCGACCGAGTGACCAGCCCGGTCACGCGTTGAAGATAGCGCTCCGACCTCGCGGGATTATGTTTGCTGCCGCGCTCGGCCGCATCCTGAATCTCCTTCGGGGCATTCAGCCGTTCCTGCATCACCTGCATCCGCGGTTTCATGGAGGCATGCCGACGAGACCGCCGCCCCAAAACGGCAAGCAGGGGAGCGACATAGGCGGCGCGCACTAGAACCGTGATGACGAGAGCGCCAGCTGCAGTGAGTACTGCGTTTCTGATTCCCGCGTCGTCGTTCTCGACATCTGTCAGAATCGTCGAAATCTGGAGTCCCATCATGAGGAAAATCGCACCCTCGAGAACAAGTTCGATCATGCGCCAATTTTGAGTATCGGACAGCCGATTCTGGGGCGAAAACAGCCGAGGTGCCCAGATGCCCGTCACGATTCCGGCGACAACGGCCGCGACCAACCCTGAAGCACCCAACAGCTCCGCTGGCACTGACGCGATGAAAGGCACCGTGAAAGAGATTGCGGTATTGACAGTCGGGTCCGTGATGCGTTTGCGAACCACGAGATTAAGCCAGCCGACCGCTCCACCAACAACGAGAGCAATAAGAACCGAGTAGGAGAACGATCCGACGGCGCCCCAAAAGGAGAACGTCGCTGCGGTCGCCACGATAGCGGCGCGGAGCAGGGCGAGTGCGGTGGCATCGTTGAGCAAGCTTTCGCCGTCGAGCATCGCGACTACGCGTTTCGAGACCGGGGTCTTCTTGATGATGGATGCCGCGACAGCATCCGTGGGACTCACGATGGCTCCCAAAGCGACACCCCACGCGAAACCGAGCCCGGGAATTACGAGCATGAAGAACACGCCCAGTATGAGGGCCGTGCCGACTACAAGCACCACAGAAAGCCCGCCGATTGCGCCAAATTCGCGGCGGAAGTTCATGGTCGGCAGCGAGACGGCAGCTGAATAGAGCAACGGCGGAAGGATGCCCTGCAGAATTAGCTCCGGATCAATTTGCACCGAGTCAAACGCAGGCACCAAGCTCGCCGCGACCCCAATCGCGACCAAAACGAGCGGCGACGCAACGCCGAAACGGGGGCCGAGAAGCGTCGCCGAGGCGATCACGATGAGTGCGATCACGATCACGATGAGCAATTCGGTCATGGGGTTAGCCTTTCAGCCAAAATTATCGAAAAGCTGACAGCAGTGAGGGCTGACGATGTCTCAGCGCGGGGGCGAGAAAAGCTAGACTCACACGGGTGAGTTTGCCTAGGTGTTAGGTGGCTCATGCACCTTGGCCAAGGAGGTCCACTTATGAAAAGTAAACTGTTTTCTGCCGCTGTCTGCGGTTCCACCCTATTGCTTGCTCTTACCGCCTGCAGCGCTGCCGGAGAGTCGGGATCGACCGCTACCGGCGAATTGACCGGAACGGGTACTGGCGCAGAATGCGTCATCGATTCTGCAATTCCCATTGGTGCTTCCTTTAGCCTCACCGGTGCTGCTGCACAGTACGGTGCTGGGCAGAAGAATGCACTCGAACTTGCGGTCAAGACTCTCAACGAGGTTGGCGGCGTCACGTACGACCTCACTGTCGAGGACGACGCGACCGACCCTAAGGAAGCCATCCAGGTCTTCGATGGCTTCATTAGCGCTGGCGCTAGTGTCATCATCGGCCCGACGCTGTCGAACACGGCAAAGCAAACAGACCCGATCGCGCAGGATGCTGGCGTTCCCGTGCTCGGTGTGTCCAACACTGCAGCGGGCATCACCGAAATCGGTGACTACATTTTCCGCGACTCCCTCACTGAAGATGCCGTCATCCCGCAGACCGTCAAGGCTGCTGTTGACAGTCTCGGTGTGCAGAAGGTCGTTGTCATGTACGCCAATGATGATGCATTCACCGAATCTGGCTACCAAGCGTTCGCTGCCGCTCTCGAGGACCAAAACGTTGAGGTCGCCGAAACTCTCACCTTCTCCAAGGCTGACACTGACTTCCGCGCCCTGCTCAACAAGGCGAAGCAGTCTGACGCCGACGCGATCATCGTTTCTGGTCTCATCGACGCTGCAGTGCCGCTCGTGACTCAGGCCCGTGAAATCGGCATCGACACCCCCATCATCGGTGGAAACGGCTTCAACTCGCCCGCACTCATCGAAGGTGCTGGCGATGCTGCAGAAGGCGTCATCGTGGGAGCCGCGTGGAATTCTGCTTCAGACAACGAGCAGAACGTGAAGTTCATTGATGACTACACCGCCGCCTACAGCTCAGCTCCCGACCAGTTCGCCGCTCAGGCGTACGCCGGAATGCAGATCATTGACCAGGCAGTCCGCTCAGAATGCTCGGGCGAGCGTGACGGTATCAAGGCTGGCCTTGGCACAATCACGGATGTTCCTACCGTTCTCGGTAATGTGACTCTGAACGCGAACCGCGACGCTGAACATGACGCTCTCGTGCAGATCGTTCAGGACGGCCAGTTCGTCATTCTGAACTAGCGTCACCGCACCGCACCGCCACTACATGCAGACTGCGTGCCGCCTTCGGGCGGCACGCAGTCACAGAGCAGGGACTCCACCAATGCAACTCTTTCTGGACGGGATATTTCTCGGCTCGATCTACGCGTTATTCGCGATCGGGTTCACTCTGGTATTTGGCATTCTTGACCGGCTGAACCTCGCCCATGCGGCAGTGTTCACCGCCGGCGCCTTGGTCGGTATCGAGATCGTCACCGTCTTCGGAGTTCCGATCTGGCTGCTCATCCCCATCGTGCTGGTGATTGGCGCGATCCTGGGTATTGCTATCGAGCGCATCGCTTTCAGGCCGCTCGCCGGTCGCCACGATGCGCACTTCGCGGGGCTCATCTCTTCGATCGCGTTCGGCGCGATCATCCTCTCTCTATTGCAGGCGCTGTACGGGGCCGATACCCGTCGTTTTCCTGCGGATGCCTTTCCCACTACGCGCGTGGAAATCTTCGGCGCGACAGTATCCCTGCTTCAAGTCGTCATCCTCATCATCAGCGTCTCGCTCATGGTCGTTCTCACCTGGCTCGTGGCCAAATCCAAGCTGGGTCGAGGAATGCGCACGATCGCCGAGAACCCGCACGCCGCCGCTGTGCTCGGCCTTAACGTGGGCCGCATTAGCAGCACAACCTTCGCTCTCTCGTCTGCGCTCGGCGCGGTTGCCGGCGTGCTGTTCACCCTGAACGTGAACGCTGCATCCCTCGGTGTCGGCCATGCCGTTGAACTCAAGGCCCTCGCAGTGATCATCGTCGGCGGAATGGGATCCCTGCCGGGAGCACTCGTTGGCGGTCTGATCCTCGGTCTCGCCGAGGTGCTCGCCGTCAACTACATCGGCAGCTCGTGGCGAGACATGGTGGCGTTCGGGCTGTTGTTCCTCATCCTCATACTTCGACCGCAGGGCCTTTTCGGTGCTCGCAAGACGCGGGAGGTCTAATCGTGATCGCGGAATATTCGTCACTCATCACCCTGATCGCCCTCACGGCGATTCTCGCCTATAGCTTCTACGCCGTGCTCATCGCCGGCCAGTTGAGCTTGGCGCAGGTAGGGCTCGCCTCGTTGGCGGCCTTCACCTCGGCGCTTGTCGTACCCTCCGAGCCACTATTTGGCTTCATCCCGCCGCTCGTCATTGGCATCGTGTTCGGCATGTTTGTGGGTGCCTTCGCCGCGTTTATCTTGGGTCTGCCCGTCATTCGCCTTCGTGGCGTGTTTCTGGCGATCGCCACTCTCGCCTTCGGCGAAATGGTGCGGATCTTTCTGATCAACCAGACGTGGACGAACGGTGCGCAAGGGTTGAGCTTCGCCAAGCTCGTTGGCCCTGGCGTCGCCTGGATCGCGTTGATCGTCGTGGCGTACTGGTTCTGGCGCCTGTCTGGTTCCCGCCTTGGGCGAGCGTTCGCCGCAATTCGCGAAGATGAACTGGCCGCGACCACCATGGGCATCGACGTTCCTCGGTACCGGATGGCGTCGTTCGTGATCGCCGGAGCAGTTGCGGGCCTCTATGGCGTGCTTCTCGCGCACTTCTCCCGTTTCGCGGATCCGAACGAGTTCTCGTTTACCGCTGCGGTTGATGGGCTTGTCACGGCAGTCGTCGGCGGTGTCACGCTCTTCATTGGCCCCGTTCTTGGTTCCGCTTTCCTCAGTTTGCTTCCTGAAGTGCAGCGCGCGATCGGAATTGATGCCGGGTGGATTCGCCCCACGATTTCGGGTGTGCTTCTTCTTGTCGTGATCCTCTTTCTTCCCGGTGGCCTCTCGGGGCTTATCCCGGTGCGAAAATCGGCCAAGCGTCTGAACGTCGATCCGTCATTCCAGCCCACGCTGCCTGCCCTGCCCGCTGTTGGTTCCGAACTCGTCAGCCTGAGCGGTCTCGGCAAGTCGTACGGGGGCGTGCACGCCGTGCAATCTGTTGATCTCACGGTGAATGCCGGCGAGGTGCTCGGTCTGATCGGGCCCAACGGCGCAGGAAAGACCACCCTCGTGAACATGGTGACCGGCCTAACGCCGCCAACGACGGGAACCGGCAACGTTCTCGGCGTTCCTCTCACCGCCAGCACGAAAGCTCACCGCCTGGCGCAAGCCGGAGTGGCGCGCACCTTCCAGCAGATCAAGCTCTTCAACCGCCTCTCGGCGCTCGAAAACGTGCTCGTCGGCGGCTACCGCATCACGCAGGACACACTGTTGCGTCGGCTGTTCTTCTTGCCCTCAGCTCGGCGTCTCGAGCGTGAAGCCGTCGCGATGGCTTCCGCCCAGCTGGTCCGCGTGGGCCTCGGCGAGAAAGCCGCGAACGCCGCCGGTGACCTCTCCTACGGCGACCAACGTCGACTGGAGATCGCCCGCGCGCTCGCCTCTCATCCCTCTCTCCTCGTGCTCGACGAGCCCGCAGCGGGAATGAACCATGTCGAAGCAGCAAGCCTGTCGGAGCTCATTCGTTCGCTGGCGGCCGACGGCATCGCAGTGCTCGTCATCGAACATAATGTGCGGATGATGCTGGCCACGTGTGACCGCATCATGGTGCTGAACTTTGGTGAGATCATCGCCTTCGGAGAGCCGAGCGAGATCGCTCGGGACCCGCGCGTGCTCGAGGCCTACCTCGGATCAGCGGGCTCCGATGAGGATGTCGAGGCGGCATCCGTGCTCGCCTCCGAAACCCTCGCCCACGTTGTCGATGACCGTGCAGCCGAGCACCCCGAGCATGACGGTGCTGCTGCGGCCGACGACGCGACTACCCCGGAGGAGAACCGATGAGCGACCCGATTCTGAGTGTCACGGGCCTGCAGGTCAACTACGGGCGCGTGGAGGCCGTGCGCGACGTGTCCTTCGAGGTGCCGGTCGGCTCGCTTGTCACGCTCGTCGGCGCCAACGGTGCAGGCAAGACTTCGGTGCTCAACGCCGTATCGGGGCTCTTGCGCCCGCGCCAAGGTGTCATCACTTTCGAGGGCACAGACGTCACCAAGTGGCCGGCGCACCGCCTAGTGAAGGCGGGGCTCGTGCAGGTGCCGGAAGGTCGCGAGATCTTGGGCACCCTCACGGTTGCCGAGAACCTCACTCTGGGTGGCTGGCACCGCAGCAACAGTGCGATGCACGCAAAAGTGGCTGAAGTCTACGAACGATTCCCCGTGTTGTTTGAGCGTCGCAAACTGCATGCTGGCGCGCTATCGGGTGGAGAGCAGCAGATGCTGGCTATTGCTCGCGCTCTGATCGCTGAGCCGAAGATTCTCCTGCTCGACGAACCGTCGATGGGGCTGGCTCCGAAGATCGTCGACGAAGTGTTTAGGGTGATCGAAGAGATCCGGCAGACCGGCACCACGGTCGTTCTTGTCGAACAGAACGCCCGCCGTGCCCTCGCCGCCGCCGACTACGGTTACGTCTTAGAGACTGGTGAAGTGTCGCACTCTGGCCCCGCCCATGAACTGCTCGCTGACGAGAAGGTCATCGAGGCCTACCTCGGCCTCGACTAGGGCAGACAGCGAAAAGACCCGCAACACCCCTGTCCGTTGTGCGACGAGGATGCTGCGGGTCTAGCCACGCAGTGGGGCGACCTGTGCGGTCGCCGCCACCGCAACTACGGCTGACTGCGGATGATCGAAATAGGCCCCGACTGATCGCTCGCTGTCGTCAGTTGGTGCGAAGCGGCATTCGTTGCCTTCGCTTCGGCATCGTCGCTGTCATCGTCGTCCCCGAGCACGTTGAGCGATTCCGTGGCTTCTCCGCGGTCGATGCTGGTGGCCAACGGAACCTCTTTGAGGAACATCAGCAGCACGGCCGAGAGCAGAACCAGCGGCACCATGTAGAGGAACACCGGTGCCAGCGAATCGTTGTAGGAGCTGACGATGATCTCGCGCAGTGCATCCGGAAGATCGCGCACAGCAGCTGGCGTCAATGAGTTGGTGTCGCCGGTGGCGCCAGCGGCAGTCGCCGGAAGGCGGGTGCTCAGCAGATCGGTGAGACGAGCAACGAACAGGCTGCCGACGACTGCGGTGCCAATTGAGGCACCAATCTGGCGGAAGTAGTTGTTGGATGCCGTAGCGGTGCCGACCTGCGAGTTGGGGAACGTGTTCTGCACGATAAGCACCAGAATTTGCATGCTCATGCCGATACCGAGGCCCATCACGGCGAGGTACGAGCAGAGAATCCAGAGGGGGAGGTCGGGCGTCATAGTGGAGAGCAACGCCAAACCGGTAGCGAGAACAAAGGCGCCCGTGATCGGTAGCCACTTGTAGCGGCCGGTGCGACTAACCAGTTGGCCCGCCGTTACCGAACTCAGAAGAAGCGCACCCATCATCGGAATCATCAAGAATCCGGCCTGGGTCGCATTCACACCCGTCACCATCTGCAAGTACGTCGGCATGTAGGCGAGGGCACCGAACATGGCGATACCGGTAATCAGGCCGGATGCCGTCGTGAGAACAAAGTTGCGTTCCTTGAACATGCCCATGGGCATGATCGGCTCGGCGGCGGAGCGTTCCACCATCACGAAGGAGAAGGCGGCGACAACGGCGATGATGATTAGCGAGATGATGAGCAGCGAATCCCAGTCGTACTGTGTGCCACCCCAGGTTGTCGTGAGAACAACCGCTGCCGAAGCAATGGCGAGCAACACCATGCCGGCGACATCGATGGTCGGCTTGCGCTTGTTGTGTTTCGGGAGCTTGAGCAGGGTGACAGCAGCGAGGATCGCTAGGGCACCGAGCGGGAGGTTCATCCAGAACGCCCAACGCCATCCGATCGACTCAGTGAACCAGCCACCGAGTAGTGGCCCGGCGACGCTCGCGAGAGCAAATACGCCACCGATCGCGCCCATGTAACGGCCACGCTCGCGCGCGGGAATCACATCGGCAATGATCGCCTGCGACAAAATCATGAGGCCACCGCCGCCGAGTCCCTGAACGGCGCGGCCGACGATCAGCCAGGTCATGTCGGGGGCGAGCCCGCCGACAACAGAGCCAATCATGAAGATAGAAATTGCTCCGATGAACAGACCCTTGCGACCAATGAGGTCACCGAGTTTTCCGTAGACGGGCATCATGATGGTCGCAGCCAGAATGTAGGCCGTCGTGACCCACAGCATGTGGTTCACGCCATCGAGCTCTCCCACAATGGTGGGGAGTGCGGTGCTGAAGATGGTTTGGTCGAGAGCTGAGAGCAGCATCGTCACCATGAGACCCACGAACAGCAAAAGGATGCTGCGCTTCGTAGCGGGATCGTTGAAGGATTCGGGAGTGACGTCGGCGACAGGTGGTTCGTTGGTGGTTGTCATTGAAGTGTGTTCAGTGTTTCTCGTGTAAGTCCGATCGCGCGAAGGTACATGGAGTCGATGTCGGCGGTAGCGCCGGCAGCAATCCATTCCTTGACTGCGATTCGAACGGATGCGACGCAAGTGGCTACGGCAATTTCGGCGACGTGTTCGGGGTCGCGGGGGAGCGTAGTTTCTCGCTTATTGAGGAATTGGACGACGGCAGCAGCCATCGTGCTGTTCAGTTGCGTGAATTGGTGAATCTGTCGGCTCAACAAACGCGGGTGTTCTTGAACAAGAGCCATCCGCTGAGTTTTGAGCTGGGTACGAGCGGCCATCGGGCCAAAGATGTGAAACATGGTGGAGACGATCGCAACGACCAAGTCATCGGTTTCTGCGCCGGCGACTCCAGCATCAATCGCGCGCTGAACTTCTCCCATGTCCTGAGTTCCGAGGATGGCATCCTCTTTGCTCTCGAAATAGTTGAAGAAGGTGCGCGGCGAGATGTCTGCACGGTCGCTGATCATGTCGACCGTGGCGCCATCAAGCCCTTCAGCCGTGACGATTTCAACCGCGGCAGTTTCGATGCGCAGTCGCGTTTCGATTCGTTTGCGGTCGCGGAGACCGAGGGCAGGAGTATCAGGCACTCAGCAATAATTGCAGAGACTGCAAAAATGCACAACTGCAAAAAGCTGGGAGAGTGCTTAGAGCTCCGCGCCGGCTAGAGCGTGATGGATTCGCCCGGTTGCAGAATCGTCAGTTCGCCACCATGGCCAGCCATGGCATCCGTAATTCTGGCGGCCGAGAGGGCAAGTCCCTTGTCGGAGAGCACGGCATCGTGCGTCTGAATTGCCCGCTTCGGGGCTAGCTCCGTCACGTAATCCATGACCTCACTGATCTTCAGCCACGGAGCGCCGGCGGGGATCGCGGCGGCCGCCACAGGCTTCGGCGGCACTGTGAAGGAGTCTCCGCCGTACCAAAACTCGCCATTCACGAGCACTCCGAGGTTGTCGATCATCGGGATCGAGGGATGGATGACGGCATGCTCGCCGCCGAAGAATTCGAGGGTCCAGACGCCTGCAGTGATCATCGCGCCGTCAACGACTGTCGTGATGTTCCAGTTCGTGGCAGCGGCCGCGACTCCGGCAGGACCGAAGATGGGCGCGTCGGGATTGTTGTCGCGAATGCGCTCGAGTTGCTCGTCGGTCCAATGGTCGGGGTGTTGGTGGGTGATCACGATGGCGGTCACGTTGTCGAGCGCGGGAAGTGGCTCGGTGAACCCGCCGGGATCGATGACGAGGCGCTCATTCTGGTGTTCGAGAACGAGGCAGGCATGCTCATACTTGGTGACCTTCATGCTTTGAGCCTAAGCCTGTGGTGCGCTCGATGCGAGACAGTGCGACATACTGAAGTGTGGAGTCGATCAAACCCCTGCGTCTAGTTGTCGCGATCAATCCCACAGCATCGTTTGGCCGCGGCAAGAACGTGGGCCCGCGTGCTGTTGAAGCGTTGCGTGCGCTCGGGCATGATGTGACTGCCCTTGAGCAACCTAATTTCGCTTTGCTGTTGAAGCGCGGGCGAAAAGCGGTCGCTAAAAAGCCAGACGCACTGCTGGTGGTTGGCGGCGACGGCATGGTCAATTTGGGCACCAATTTGGTGGCAAAAACCAAAGTGCCGTTGGGTATCATTCCGTCGGGCACTGGCAATGACATGGCTCGAGGTCTCGGCATCCCACTGTCTGATGTGGATGCCGCTGTCGCGAGTATTGTGCGCGGCCTGGCGAGGCCGCCGCGCGCGATCGATGCCGGCAGCGTTACCTATGTGGATGACGCCACGGGGTCGGCCGCGACCCGCTGGTTTGCGTGTGTGCTCTCCGCCGGTTTTGATGCGATCGTCAACGAGCGTGCGAACCTCATGTCGTGGCCGCGCGGTGCCAGCCGCTACACGGTCGCGCTTCTCATCGAACTGTTGCGCTTGCGCCCTATCCATTACAAGCTCACCCTCGACGATGTGGTGATTGAAACCACGGCGGCGCTTGTCAGCGTGGGCAATAACGTGTCGCTCGGTGGCGGCATGAAGGTGACGCCTGATGCGATTCTGGATGACGGCCTCGCCGATGTTCTCGTCGTCGAAGCCTTGTCACGGTTGGCTTTCTTGCGCGTCTTCCCGCGCGTCTTCAGCGGCAAGCATCTCAGTGACCCGCGCGTGACGGTCTATCGGGCTAAGCGAATTCGTATCGAGTCCGAGGACATCATGGCGTACGCCGATGGGGAGCGCTTTGCGGCGCTGCCAATCGATATCAAGATGGTTGCCGGTGTGCTGAACGTGCTGGATCAGCGGCCGTAGCCAGCGCCTGCTGGTGTCTCGCTAGGCAGTAGGGGATGCGGCGTCGGTGGCGATGCACGCGTAATCAGTCATGAGCGTGCCATCGTCGGCGGAACGCTCGGAGATGATGAATTCCTGGTCGGGGCGCGCTGTGCCATCCGCGACTGTCTCTTTGAACGCGCTGAACGTGTCAGAGCAGGCTGAGGAGACAGCGTTCTGCAAGCCGCCGGCGTCAGTGATGGCACTCTTCTTGAGTTCGCCCTTGCCGATCACAATGTGGCTGTGATCTGTGGTGCACGGGGTCACTTCTGCTTCGCTGAGGTCGCTTCCCTCTACGAACGTAAAGCAGTCATTGACGAGTAATTCGGTGGAGCCAATGATGGTCGGCTCGAGCACTTGGCCACTGTCATCGCGGGGAATTTCAGGGGAGAGGAGTGAGCACCCCGTGAGGGCGGCGACAGCCGCAACAGCAATAAAAGTGGCAGTGGTGGCGCGCGTGAAGGCAGTCAAAAATGATCCTGTGATTATAAATTGGCAGAAGTGGGAAAAGTAGCGCCAAAGGTGTGGCATACTTTTCTAGTTGTTGTGAGGCCCCATCGTATAGAGGCCTAGTACGCCGCCCTCTCACGGCGGTAACACGGGTTCGAATCCCGTTGGGGTCACAGTAGCAAAATCCCGGTCTCGTTCGTGTGAACAAGACCGGGATTTTATCGTTAACGGGACACCCAATTCAGGGGGTCAATTGCGCCTTCATTGCGCGGTACCCGCGGTACCCGCGGTAGTGCCGAGTTCAGTGTTGAGCCGGCTTGGGCGAATCATCCGGCCGACGCAACCCTTGCTTCGTGATGAATTCTCGTTACGGTGGAGGGGTGCGTAACTTCAGCGCAGTCGGGATGTGATGGACATGTTTATGGGTGGAAACGGCCAGTGGGTTCGCGCCCGCAACGAGGCCGGAGCCAAACTTTTTCTTCAAGAGAAACAGCTGGAGGCCGAACGTCATGCGGCCTCTCGGGCTCGCTCCCGAGCATTCTGGAAGCGAACCCGTCGACGGGTGCGTGAATCGTGGCAACGCTGGCGAGCTAAGCGTCACTCACGCTGAACGCCAATCACGTTGAACGTGCTTACTCCGCGATGAACTCGAGAATGTCGCGGCCGAGTTGCTCCTGGTAGTCGCCATAGATGCCGTGGGGCGCTCCCGCATACACCTTGAGCGTTCCGTGTTTCACGAGCGCTACGGCCTTGTGGGCGGCATCGTTGATGGGCACAATCTGATCGTCGTCGCCGTGCGCGAGCAGGATGGGAACATCCAGTGCCTTCAGGTCTTCGGTGAAGTCGGTTTCGGAGAATGCCTTCACGCAGTCGTAGGCAGCGGCCAGATTGACGTTCATGCCTTGGCGCCAAAACTCGCGCTTAGCACCCTCTGACACGGCGGAGCCTTCGCGGTTGGCGCCGAAGAATGCCTCGGTCAAGTCAATGTAGAACTGCGACGCATCCTTCAATACACCCGCACGGATGCCATCAAATGCTTCCAGGGGCAAGCCATCGGGGTTGGTGTCACTGATCACCATCTGCGGCGGCACAGCACCGGCAGTGATGACCTTCGCGACGCGGCCGTTGGCGTGCTGAGCGGCATAACGGACCACTTCACCGCCGCCTGTTGAGTGGCCGATGACGACAAGGTTGCTGAGATCGAGATGTTCGACGAGCTCAGCGAGATCGCGGGCATAGGTATCCATGTCATTGCCGGTGTACGTCTTGGAGGAGCGACCGTGTCCGCGGCGGTCGTGCGCGATAGCGCGGTAGCCGTTGTCGGCGAGCAGTTTGATTTCGACTTGCCAAGCATCCGAGGAGAGAGGCCAGCCGTGGCTCAGCAGTACCGGCTGACCGGCACCCTGATCGGTGTAGTAAATCTCTGTTCCATCGGAGGTGGTGAAGTAGGGCATTGCGGGTTCCTTTCGCGTGGTGGGGAGAACTCTGTCTCAGGCTAGAAAGCCAATCGCTGTTGCGCGTGCCCCCACGAGTCCTAGTCAGCTACCCGCAGAGGCCCGCGCCGGACTAGATTTACTAGTGCGGGAATTGGGAAAGGACCCCTCGTGGCCGATCAACAGGGTGCGCTCGGTGAGTACTTGTGCGCTCGCCGCGGAGGGCTCACGCCCGAGCAAGTAGGGTTGCCTGCTGACCCTCAGCGCCGTGTCGCCGGGCTGCGTCGTGACGAAGTCGCCGCGCTCGCGGGCATCAGCCGCGAATACTACGTTCGGCTCGAACAGGGCCGAGATGATCGCCCGTCGATGCAAGTGATCAGTGCTCTCGCGCGAGCGCTTAAACTCGACGAATTTGCTGTCCGCTACCTCGTTCGATTGGCAACGCCTCAAGCGCCTCGACCGCAAGCAGCGGGGCCGTTGCCGGATGCCATCACCGGCCGTCTACTCGAACAGTGGCCAGATAGCCCCGCTCTCGTTCTCGACCCTAACCGCGACATTGTCGCTAGCAATTCACTGGCGCGAGCTCTTGTTCCCGAGAGTTTTCAGGTCGGAATGAACCTCATGCTCAATACCTTCTTGCCTGGGGCTCGCACGCGGCATCCTCATTGGAGCGGTCTCGTCTCTGATCACGTCGCGGCGCTTCGCTTCTACAGTGATCCGACGGATCCGCGTCGGCAAGAGATCGTCGCTCAGCTGCTGCGTGAACAGCCCGAGTTTGCTCGCTGTTGGGCGCGCCATGACGCTCGACCGTTCAGCGACAGGACCTTTCGTGTGCCGATTGCGGGGGTCGGGGAAGTGGAACTCAACATCCAACTCTTCTCGCTGCCGGTGCATTTTGGCTACGAGCTGATGGTGGTGTTTCCCACCCCCGGATCGCCCGCCGCCTCCGCTCTCGCGTACCTCGCCGCTCGCGGTACTGGGCCAGGCGTTACCCCCACACGTTTTAGCGAGCCAGACTCACCAACGCGCTAAATCGTCGTGGTGGGTGGCCCCACCGGGGCTAGGCTGCCGCGACCGTCGCGCCCTACGGTGAGCACATGAACGAAGATGTCGATCTCGCCATTGAGCGCCAACGTGCTCTGGCGACTGCGCACCTCAGGAACTGGCGCGAAGTGCCAGCAGTGCTGCTGGATCGGCATCTTGAGGTGCTCGCCTCGAACCCGCTCGCTCGAGCGCTCTCCGCCAGTTTTGAGAGGGGCGTGAACCTCGCTCGTTTCACCTTTCTCGAGCCCACTGTCGAGCGCAGCGGGGCATCCTTCACCGCGGCGGCAACCCAGATCGCCGGGATGCTCAACGACTCGCTCGCGCTTCATGAGAGCGATAGCGAATTTCGGGAGATAGTGGGTGAGCTTTCGGCCAAGAGCCCCACATTTTCCGAAGTGTGGGCGAAAGAGTCGATCGGAGCGCAGGTGACGGGCACCGTCAGCTTTACTGATACCGGCGTTGGCACGCTCAGCCTGGGCTATAGCCTCGTGAGAATCCCCGAAGACACCGACGACTATCTACTCGTTTTCTGCACGACCGATGATGCCGCGCAGTCGCATCTCGATTCACTGATAGCGCTCATTGCGCATGATCCTCCGTCTTGCGGTAAGGGCTGACGAGGCTCCACGTGAGAAGCAATTAGGCATCAGGTGATAACTGGTCGGAACGGAAAGCGGATGCCCCCGGCCGTCGAATCGACACGAGGTACGCGATCGCGGCAGCAGCGTGAGTGTCTGGCTCGACTAGGTAGGTCACGAGATATTGGCCGGGAGCATTCGAGACTTCGAGGGCTTGCCACCGAAATTCGACCCAGCCGATGGGATCAAGGAGCACGTGGAGTGTGCCTCCCGTATGAGGTCGCGCCTCGTGCCGAGCCCAGAGTGGTCGAAAGCTTCGGTAGGTCGTCGACAAATAGCCGACGACCTCGTGCAGCCGCGGATCATTGGGGTCGCTTGAGAATCGAAGTGCAGCGAGCATTTGGTTGAGAATAGACTCCCAGCCCTCCAGCACCGCGGCAGGCTGTTCCTCCTCGATCGCGCGGGCGTAGCCGCCGAAAGCATCGATGAGTTGATTGTGCCCCGGTTGTACTTCGGGACTGAGGGCGCGCATCAACTGATTGGAGGCGAGCACATCATGGTTGCGATCAAAGAGGTAGGCGGGGGTGTGCGACCAGTAGTCGAGCAATCCCAGTACCGACTCCGACAGCGGATGCGAACGCATCGTTTGTGACCCCGGGCGCGCTAGTCGAAAGAAATAGTCGCGCGCATCGTCATCCAAGCGCAGCGCTCGCGCCAGCGCACTGAGCACTTGGTCGGAGGGGTGCTGATCGCGGCCCTGCTCGATGCGCACGTAGTAATCGGCGCTGATGCCCGCGAGTTCGGCGACCTCTTCCCGACGAAGACCCGACACTCGCCGACCCGCCGCGGCGGGCAGTCCAACGTCGGTGGGCTGCAGCGAATCCCTTCGCGCTCGCAGATAGCTGGCGAGCGGATTCGGCTCGTGGGCCATCGGGTCTCCTCGTGCTCTCGGCAGCGTGCTCAGTGCTGAATCTAGTACACGATTCGTAACAGAAAGTAGCGAGAAGACACATGCTCGACGCGTGCCGCGATGAGGCTCAAGATAGGGCTCACACCCCATCCGGAATCCTGACTCACGAAGGAAAGCGACCATGCCGCATCTCACTGCCACGCCCACTGCGATCGAGAATCGCTGGGCGGCTAGCGCCCGCCCCACCACACCAGAGGGCTGGCTTCAGCGCGCTCAAGAAGTGTCTGACATCCTGGCCGCAGATGCGGTTGAGCGAGATGTCGCCAACCAGCCGCCGCACGCCGAAGTGGCGCTTCTCAAGAACTCAGGGCTCGTCACGCTGCTCGGACCGGCCGAGCATGGCGGCGGTGGGCAGGAGTGGGAGACCACCTACAAGGTCATCCGCACGATTGCGCGGGGTGACGGCTCGATCGGTCAACTGCTCGGCTACCACTACCTCTGGGCGTGGGCGGCGCGCCTCGTCGCCACCGACGAGCAGATCGTCGCCGTGGAGAAGCACTACACCGAGAACAACTACCTCTTTGGCGGTGCGGTGAATCCCCGCGATTCTGATTTGCTCGTCACGGACGAGGGCGACGGGATCGTCTTCACCGGCAACAAGTCGTTCTCGACGGGCGGTGTCGTTTCGGATCTCACCGTGCTCGAGGGAATCCTCGAAGGAACCGACACTCATGTTTTTGCTATCGTGCCGACAGACCAGCCAGCAATCGTGTTCAACGGCGACTGGGACAATCTTGGCCAACGACTGACCGAATCCGGCTCCGTACAGATCAATGGCGTGCGCACCGGATGGTCGTCAGCGCTGGGCTTCGTGAACAAAGAGTTTCAGCCGCTCACCTACGGCACTCTCAACGTGCCCGCGATCCAGTTAGTCTTTGCGAATTTCTATCTCGGCATTGCGCAAGGAGCGATTGAAGCCGCCTCGTCGTACACGCGCACCAAGAGCCGCGCTTGGCCCTATGGCGGTGACACCAAAGCGCACGCGAGCGAGGAGTGGTACATCCTCGAAGGCTACGGTGAGCTTCAATCGAAACTCTGGGCGGATGAGGCCCTGCTCAATGCTGTCGGCGCCGAAATCAGTGCGGTGCTTCACGCGCCGCGCACCGAGCTCACCGAACGCCGCCGTGGCGAAATCGCCGTGCGCATTGCAGCCGGGAAGCTGCGCATCAGCGACGACGGCTTGGAGGTCGCAACGAAGGTGTTCGAGCTGACGGGTGCTCGGGCATCCGCCAACTCAGTGGGCCTCGATATTTTCTGGCGCAACCTGCGCACCCACAGCCTGCACGACCCGGCGCCGTACAAGAAGCGCGAAGTCGGTCAGTATGTGCTGCTGAACGAAGTACCAGAACCGAGTTGGTACACCTAAGCAGCGTTGGGCGCTGAGTGCAATTAGCCCTTGACTGCGGCGTCAACAGCCTCCGGCAGATTTTCTAGACGACTCGTCTCGATGTATTCGTCGTTCACGAAGAAGGTGGGAGTGCTGTTGACGCCCAGCTCAACGCCGGCGTCGAAGTCGGCCTCGACACGAGCCTGAGTCGCAGGGTCGGCTACTGCGGCATCGTAGGCATCCATATCGAGCCCGAGTTCAACGGCGAGCGCACGAAAGGCATCCGTCTGTGGGGGAGTGCCGCCGGCCCAGTCGCCCTGAGTTTCGAAGAGGCGGTGGTACATGGCCTCGAACTCGCCCTGCTGGGCAGCAGCCTCGGCCGCGATGGCGGCATCCATCGAGTTGAGGTGGCTCGGCAGCGGAAAGTAGCGAACGACGTAGTTGATATCTCCGTCGTACACTTCGCGCAGGGCCTCAACATAGGGGTAGAACTGACCGCAGGCACCACATTCGAAGTCGAGGAATTCGACAATGGTGACCGCATCGGAGCCGACATCGTCGATGTAATTTGAATCGCTCGCTACAGCGGAGGCGAGTTCGGAGGAGTCCGAGCTGGTGCTTGCTGTGTCGGTATCGGCGTTCTTCGCCGTCACGTACACAAAGACGAAGGCGGCGACGAGAGCGAGGATGCCCAGTGCAGCAAAGGTGGGCAGGAGGGCTTTCTTCACACGAGACTCCGAACAGGCTGGGATTGACGGCCAGCGCCCATTGCTGAGCGCGAATCAAGGCTATGCGAAAGTCGAGCCGCGCGGAGGCCGTTTAGGATGACCACCAGCTCGGCGAGCTCGTGCACGAGCACCACACCGGCCAGGCCGAGAACGCCCGTGAGCGCCAGCGGGAAAAGACCCACGATGATCGCAAGCGACAGCACGATGTTTCCCGTCATGATGCGACGCCCGCGCCGAGCATGAAGCAGCGCCACCGGAATGAGTCTCAGGTCGCTGCCGGTGAAGGCGACATCCGCAGACTCGACCGCCGCTGCCGAGCCTGTCGCACCCATCGCAATGCCCACGTCGGCGGTGGCCAGTGCTGGTGCGTCGTTGATACCGTCACCGATCATTGCCGTGGGGGACTCCTGGGAGAGTGCGGCGATCGCGTCGGCCTTGTCGGCGGGAAGGAGTTCGGCGCGCACATCGCTGATCCCAGCTTCGGCTGCAATCGTCGTTGCCGTTCTGGAATTGTCGCCGGTGAGCATGAGGGTGCGGATGCCCGCGCTCGCCAATTGCGAGACAGCCTCCGCAGCGTCGGGCCGCAGTTCGTCGCGGATGCCGAGTAGCCCGATCACGATGCCGGAGCGTTCGATGGCCATCACGGTCATGCCGTCGTCGGCGAGGCGAAGGGCGGCTGGCGAAAGCTCGCCGGCGTCCATCCAGCGGGTGCTGCCGGCACGCACGGAAACGCCGTTCACGGTGCCGGATATTCCGCGGCCGGCATCCTCTCGTACCTCTAGTGCTTCGGGGTGGTCGGGACATGCAACCAGGACCGCGTGAGCGAGCGGGTGGGTGCTGTGGGTTTCGAGCGCAGCGGCGATGCTCAGCACCTCGTCACGCGTCACCCCATCGACGGTTTCGACGGCAATAACGGTTGGCTGGTTTCGCGTGAGCGTGCCGGTTTTGTCGAAAGCAACGGTGCGGATGCTGCCCATGCGTTCGAAGGCGGCGCCCGATTTCACGATGATTCCGAGCTTGCTCGCGGAGCCGATCGCCGAGATGACCGTTACAGGAACGGCGATCGCGAGGGCGCACGGCGATGCGGCCACAAGCACGACGAGCGCTCGTTCAGTCCAGAGCTCGGGGTCGCCGACGAGGAAGCCGAAACCAACAATGGCGGCGGCGACTCCCAAAACGATCGGCACGAGAGGACGAGCGATTCTGTCGGCCAGTCGAGCACGAGCGCCCTTGCGCCCATTCGCTTCTTCGACAAGGCGCACGATGGTTGTCAGGGAGTTGTCGGTGCCAGCCGCAGTGGTGCGGATGCGCAAAGAACCTTCACCGTTGATCGAACCGGCGAGCACAGCGTCGCCGGTGTCTACCGCGGCGGGGAGCGATTCGCCCGTCACGGCGGAGGTATCGATGCTGCCTCGGCCGCTCACCACGATGCCATCCGAGGCGACGCGCTCACCGGCGCGCACGACAAGAACGTCACCGATCACGATGTCGCGAGTCGGTACGCTCAGCTGGGCCCCTTCGCGCTCGACCACTACCGCGTCGGGAATAAGCGCGAGAAGAGCGCGCAATCCTTGGCGTGCGCGATCCATTGCACGATCTTCAAGAGCTTCGGCGATGGAGAAAAGGAAGGCGAGGGCGGTAGCCTCGCCAACATGACCAAGGAGTACAGCACCGATGCCGGCAATTGTCATCAGCAGCCCTACCCCGAGGGAGCCGCGGAGCAGGCGACGCACTGCACCGGGCACAAACGTTGTTGCGCCCGCGAGGAGGCTCAGAAACTGCAGGGTGAAGGTGACCCCGTCAGTGACTCCGGACCAACCCACAATGACGGATGCCGCGAGAAGCGCTCCCGAGGCTGCAGGCAGCGCGAGGGCTCGGTCTTTCCACCACGGCGCGACGGCAGCGTCCACTCGACGTGACGCTGGAGCTGCGTCAGGCGTGGTGCCGGCGGTAGCGGTGCCGAGCAGGGTTACGGACTCGGTGCCGCGTGACTTGAGCGGAGCATCCACGCCACAGCACTCTTCGCTCATGCGGTCACCTCGGCGGTCGTGTTGGGGGTGCAGCAGAACGGATCGTTGCAGTTGTCGCCGGCGCACGGTGTGCCGTCGTCGACGGCGAGCACGACGTTGAGGAGGTCGTTGAGGGCGTGGGCAAGGTGGGGGTCCGAAACGTCATAGCGGGTCGAGCGACCTTCGGGTGTTGCGACGACGAGCCCGCAGCCGCGCAGACAGGTGAGATGGTTGGAGACGTTGCTGCGCGTGAGCTCAAGGTCGTGCGCCAGTTGCACGGGATATCCGGGCTTCTCGAGCAATGAGAGCAGAATGCGGGCACGAGTGGGGTCAGTCATGGCTCGGCCTAGGCGGTTCATGACATCGACACGAGAAGCAATGGTCAGCATCCACTGACCATACAGTGACCGCTGACCATATGTCCACGGGCGAAACTGTGAACTTTCCCGTATTGAGCGAGCGCGCGTCGGCTATCATGGGCCATGCGAAGGGGAGTATCCCACCTCGTTGTACTCGTCAATACGAACCGCTCAGTAGCGGTTCCGGGGCAACGGCATCCACGTCTCTGGCGGATGCGGGAGAGACTTTCGAGTCTTGCTACGCCTCGAAACCCTTGAACGGATTCTTTTGACTACTCTGCCTATTTGGTTTGAAGTGACGTCGATGTCAGTGCTGCTGATCATTTTGACGGCCGATCTCATCATGGCTTACAAACGCCCGCACATTCCGAGCACCAAGGAATCAGCATTGTGGGTTGGCTTCTACGTGAGCCTTGCCCTCGTTTTCGCCCTCATGATGTTCCTGCTCGGCGATGTTGAACAGGCCGGCCAATTCATTGCCGGTTGGGTCACGGAATACAGTCTCTCGATCGACAACCTCTTTGTCTTCGTGATCATCATGGGCCGTTTCTCGGTGCCGCGAAAGTACCAACAAGAGGTGCTGATGGTCGGCATCCTGATCGCTCTCGTGTTGCGTGGAATCTTCATTCTGCTCGGTGCGCAATTGATCGAGAACTTCAGCTTTATCTTCTACATTTTTGGTGCGTTTTTGCTCTACACAGCCATCCGTCAAGTGTTCGAAGACCACGACGACATGGAACAGACCGAGAGCGGCATCATCCGCTACTTGCGCAGACACATCAATATTTCCCCGAACTTCGACGGTGGCAAAGTGCGCACCGTGGTCGACGGCAAAAAGGTCTTCACGCCGATTCTCGTGGTCTTTATTGCGCTGGGAATTACGGACCTCGTGTTCGCGATCGACTCGATTCCGGCCATCTTCGGAATCACGACCGACCCCTTCATCGTGTTCGCGGCCAATATCTTTGCTCTGATGGGCCTTCGCCAGTTGTACTTCCTTCTTGGCGATCTCATCGACAAGCTCGAGTACCTGCACTATGGCATCGCCTTCGTGCTGGCCTTTATCGGTGTCAAGTTGTTCTTCCACGCCATGCACGTCAATGAGCTGCCGTTTATCAACGGCGGAGAGCCGATGCTGTGGGCACCCGAGATCGGCACCTGGACCTCGCTCATCGTGATCCTTGCCGCAATGGCCGTTGCCGTCGTGGCGAGTCTCGCCAAGATGCGCCGCGACAAGAAGCGTGAGCTCGCCGAACTCTCGGTCGACTAAGCGGTATTTCCTGCATACGCGAACGCGCGGTGGGGCACCTCGAGCATGAGCTCGCCGGTGCACCACCGCGCGTTTCGTTTGCGGAGCGGTGAGTTATCCCGCAGTAATAAGGCGCGACTGCGCGAGGCGTTCTGCGGCGTCCAAGGTGGTGATGCCCTGGGCCGCAGCATCGCGGAAGATCGTGGTCACGGTGTCACCGATGGCCTCGACGCGCTTCGCAATGGCGTCGGCATCCGCATCCGGCTCCGAAGCCATATCGAGGTAGATCACACCGCCACCGTTCACGACGAAGTCAGGTGCCCAGAGGATGCCGCGTTCAGCAAGGGCTTCGGCGCCGTCGTGCTGGGCAAGCTGGTTATTCGCGGCTCCGACAACACCGCTGACGTTGAGTTCGCGGATGACGCGGGGGCTGAGCGCGCCGCCCATGCCACACGGGATGTAGAGGTCGGCAACCACGCTGTGCGCTTCGTCGGCGTCAACCCAGTTGGCGTCGAGTTCTGCCGCGAGCAGCTTGCGGTCGAGATTGACATCGGTGACGGTGAGCACGGCGCCGGCTGCGGTGAGGGAACGTGCCAAGCGGCCGCCGACCTGGCCGAGCCCAGAAATAACGAGGTGGCGACCGGCAAGATCGCGCGTACCGAACAGTGCTTCGCAGGTGGCGAGGATGCTCGCGTGCACGCCTGCAGCAGTCGCATCCGCCGGCTCGCCAGCGCCGCCCTGATCAGCGGGAAGGCCGCAGACGTGCTCGGTGCGCTCAGCAACAATTGACATCAATTCGGCACTTGTGCCGACATCTTCCGCCGTCATGTAGGCGCCGTTGAGACTCTCGATGGCGTCACCGAGATCGAGCATCGCATCGCGCTTCTGGTCCGCCGTGAGGGTGACACCCATTGGAATGTGGATGACCGACTTGCCGCCACCACGGTTGAGGCCAGCGGCAGAGTTCTTGAGCGTCATTGCGGCGGAGAGGCGCAGGGAGTCAGCGACCGCGTCGGTCCAGTGCGGATAGTTCCACATTCGGGCACCACCGAGGGCTTGGCCGAGAACGGTGGAATGAACGGCAACGGTAATGACAAGCCCCGAGCGTTTGCCTGTTGAAATCAGAACGTTCTCGTGCGTGAAATCCGCATTTTCGAGAGCGGATACGGGGGCTTCTAGCGTCGTTGATGCGTGCGAAATCATGAACTTCTCCTGCGTGTGGGCCTTGTGGGCAAAACAACAAAATGGCAAGTGGTGGTAGCGCGAGGGTGGTGCGCTCTGGTCAGCATACCGCCGGGTTTCCGCGGTGTCGCCTATTCGTTGCTACCTTTTGATTTGGCACATGCTTGAGCGATCGGGCCCGGTCGTCACTGGCCCACATTGTGCGCCAAGCAGCGACAGAGAGACCAGTTCATGAGCGACACTTCGCCAGCGCCTGAGCCGAACAAACCAACGGCTCCGCCGAACAAGCCAACGGCTCCGCCGAACAAGCCAACGGCTCCGCCGAACAAGCCAACGGCTCCGCCGAACAAGCCAACGCCTCAGGCGAACAAACGCAGGCCCGTCTGGAACCTCGTCAAGTTCTTCGTTATCCCGCTCGCGATCATCGCGATCATTGGCGTGCTGACGACGCAAAAGCATGATGGGCGGGCAGAGATCATCGAAAACGGTCTCGTCACGCAGGCCGTGCCGACCGGTAATACTGTTGACGAGTCGAGCCGCTCCGGCCGTCACACGGTTCAACTCGTGCGCCTTGAGTTCAGCTACGAGGTTGACGGCAAGACATACATCGCTCTCGGCGACCACAGCTACGACGAAGGGTCCTTCGACAAAGAAGCTGCGCTCGCCGCAAATTCCACAGCAGAGGTGCACTACGTCGAGGCCGACCCTGCTACGGCAATCGTGCTCGACACCGACTACCGCTAATCGAGCGTTAGTTCGCAGAATGCATTTGCCGCTCGGTTCAGACTGAATAGATTGAGCAGCATGTGTGTCGATAACGCCGAGATCGCATCGTCGAGGTCGAGCCTCGCATCGAGTTGTGTTCGGGCGTCAACGCCATACCGCTAGGGATCTGGATGACCGACTTCCGTGCACCGCCCAAGCCTTGTCTGAGGACGGTCGCATGAACGGCAACGCTCATAACACGACCGGCGCGCTCGCCGGTCGGCACGGGAACAATCTCGTTGCGGGACTTGGCATTTCCGAGAGTGGATATGCGTGCTTCTCACGGCGTTGGGTCCGCGTAATCATGAACTTCTCCAGCGCGAGCGACGTGCGTTGTGGATAGCATGCCACTGGGTATGCGCGGTGTCGCCCATTCATTGCTACGTTGATATCTGACAAATACTTGGGGGCACAGCGATGGTTTCGAATCAGTACACGGTTGTGCTGCCTAACGGGCCTCTGAGCGTGACGGCGTATGCCAATTCAGACCGCGGATCAGTGCGCACTTTGAACGAAGACAGCATGCTCGTGTTGCCTCGCGTCTACCTCGTTGCCGACGGAATGGGCGGGCATTCATTCGGCGATCGCGCGAGTCAGTGCGTTGTTCAGAGCGTCGCTCGTGCAGTGGCGCAGCACGACATCCTCACGCCCGAACACATCGTTCATGCCATCTCAGAGGCCAACCTCGCCGTCATCGCGCTTCGTGGAGAAGAAGACGGAGTATCGGGAACAACCCTGTCGGGCATCGCTCTGGTCTCTGTGGGGGCCGACGAAGAAACTCGTTGGATGGCGTTCAATGTGGGGGACTCCAGAATTTATGGTTGGGATGGGCGAAGCCTGCAGCAGCTCTCCGTCGACCACTCTGCCGTGCAAGAACTCATCGACCTCGGGCACATCACCTCGATCGAAGCATCCGTTCACCCCGATCGCAACGTGATCACGCGAGCCCTGGGCATCCACTCTCACGTCGATCCGGATTTTTGGTTATTGCCAGTTGCGACGCAGCAGACTTTTGTTGTGTGCTCCGACGGCCTCACGAAAGAACTCGACGACGACCTTATTGCAGGCATTCTTGCTGACCGTGCCGCTCTCAGTGACGACGAATCGATCGCCGATCGACTCGTTGCGGCCGCCATCGCGGCCGGCGGCTCAGACAACGTCACGGTTGTCGTAGTCGACGCTGCGCGTGCCGCCGACAATGACGCAACCGATGAAGACACTGTCGACCGCGTCATTCCGCAGCACCTCGAACAAACCCGACCCAGGAAGTAGAACGCAGTGGTAACGAAGTATCTCTGTGAACCAGCCGCTGATGCCGCATGGTCAGCGGTCGTTGGCGAGCAACTCATCATTCTTGTCGACTCATCGGACTCGGCGCTTATCGAGCGGCTCTGGACTAACCGGATTGCAGGAGCGCAAGCGGCCGTCGAGGTGCTGAGCGCCCGCGGTCTCTCGGCTACGCCGTCATTTGCCCTCGTCGAGTGGACGGCGGATGACACCACTTCGGCGGGTGCCCGCGCTATCGTGCGCGGAGCAGCGAGCGTGGTTTTCAGCACCGCCACCGGTTCGCACACCGTAAGCGGAACACGTGTGAGCACATGGGCAGAACACCATTTTGATGACGTTCGCGACTGCGTGATCGCGATCGACGGCCGCGCCGCTGGACGGAGCGATGAGACGCGCCATGAGGTATTCCTCCCGATATTCGCGGGCGTTGTAAAGACGATGAGCGTCCACTCGTCACGCAGCAGCAGCCGCAGCACAGCGACTCCCGCTTCGCTGGAGTCTCCAAGGCTGACTCCCAGCGCCCCCGAGTTGGCAGACGCATTGCCGCCAGCCGCCGCAGTGTCGGAGGCGACGATGGTCGACCGACCAGATCAGTTCTCCGACATTCCGCCGGGAGTGAGCGCAGCATCCGCCGCCCGCAAGGGCGATACCGCCGTCGACGACGCTCAGGGATACGACTTTCTCTTCGGAGAAACCGTCATGCGCAACGTCTCGGAAGCCGCCAGCGGCAACGAAAATGACGTGAGCGCCGAAAACGCGGATGTCGCGCCGCCGCCGGCCCCAGAAGCTGGCTCAGAGTTCCTGGGTGCAGAGCAACCGGCGGCAGAGGGCGACCACGATGGTTTGACGATCATGACGGCGGATCTTGCGAGTCTGCGAGCCTCGCAACCGAAACCCTCGACGGTGAGCGATTCACCGCCCAATCAGCCCACGCTCTATCTCGACCTCTCGACTGGTGCCCGCGAGGTGCTTTCTCAGCCGATTTTGGTTGGACGCGCACCAACCGTGGCCAAGGTGTCGAGCGGAGCGCTACCTCGACTCGTCACGATCCCCGGCGATAAAGACATCTCTCGCAATCACGTTCAGATCGTTGTCGAGGGCGGAACGGTGGTCGTTACCGACTTGCATTCTCGAAACGGCACTCATGTGACATTGCCGGGTCGAGCCTCTCAACGGCTGCGTGCCGGGGAGCCGACAGCGGTGATTATAGGCACCGTGATCGATCTCGGTGGCGACGTCACTCTCACCGTGAGTGAGGGGGCGTAATGCGTCGGGCTCCCTCAACGCCGCCCGAACTCCCGGGCTACACGTTTGTGAAGCTGTTAGGTTCGGGCGGCTTCAGCGACGTCTTTCTCTATGACCAGCACCTTCCTAAGCGTCGGGTCGCAGTGAAAGTCCTCCTCACCGAAGACTTAGCGCCGGCTACTCGCGCATCGTTCGTGGCTGAAGCCAACCTGATGGCGCAGCTCTCGGCGCATCCGTATATCGTTTCCATTTTTCATGCGGATGTTGCCTCTGACGATCGACCCTATTTCGTCATGGAATACTGCTCGGGCCCGAGTCTCGCTGAGCGATACAAGAGCGCTCCGCTCGCGGTGACCGATGTTTTGCGGGTGGGCATCCGAGTGAGCGGCGCGGTCGCCACTGCGCACGGCGCTGGCATTCTGCACCGCGATATCAAGCCCGCCAACGTGCTCACTAACGATTACGGTTGGCCGGCTCTCACCGACTTCGGTATCTCTTCGGCGCTCGATGACGAGATTCCGCTGCACACGAGTTCGCGCTCGCCACTCATCGAAGAGAGCGGCTCAACGACCGGGGCGTCGATCGGTATGTCGATACCGTGGTCGCCGCCCGAGATGTTCGACGACGATCCGAATCCGGATGTTCGTGCCGACGTGTTTTCGTTAGCGGCCACGCTCTACACTCTCCTCGCCGGGCATACGCCGTTCGAGGTGCGTGGTCGATCTAATGGTGCTCTTGACCTCATCGGCCGCATCGAACGTGGACTCATCACTCCGCTCACGCGGGAGGATGTGTCGGCCAGCTTTCTCGCCGTGTTGCGCAAGGGTATGGCATCTCGTCGCGACGATCGGTTCGCGAGCGCACTTGATCTGGCACGAGCATTGCAGCGCGTTGAACTGGAATTGGGTTACGCCCCGACGACCGTCGACGTGCCGAACCTTGTCGTCGATCAGGTCGCTCCGGCCGGAGCCGAGGATGACGACGACGCCACGCGTGCGCGAGGGGTTGCAACGATCGAAGCGCAGCCTTCGGCTGCCGCTCCCGCGGCTGATCGCGTCGCAGACGCTCCCATTGCGGGCACTGTCGCCAGCGCAGACGAGACTCAGCTCCGCGGTGCTCCCCAGCGGATCGCCCAGCCAGGGGGAATGGAGTTGGGCGAGACCGTGGTCCGCCGCAGACCGCCCGCGAACGAGGCCGCTGACTCGACCACAGAACCTTTTGAGATGGCGACGACGCGCGAAAGCGAGCTGAAGACGCGAACATCGTCTCCCCGAAAGCCACTGCCGTGGATCATCGGAGGAGTCGCAGCCGCCGTCGCGATTGCCGTCGGCGTAGCGGTCTTCATCACGAATCCGGTTTCCACAGAGGTTCCCTCGGTTGCGGCTCCCACCACGGCTCCCACCTCCGCAATTGTGGAGAGCGTGCCAACGCCGGTGCTCGTGTCCGCATCCGAAACTGCCGGTTCCGTAATTTTTACCGTCGATAACCCCTCGGGCGACGACGACGATCGCATCATCTGGCAGCGGGTGGGGCGCGACAGTGAGCCGGTTCGACAATCGGAAGACGGCGTCATCACCGTCGACGGTTACGCTCCGGGAGTCACACTTTGTATCGACGTGAGGATCGTGCGCGCCGGCACCGAATCTGCTAATCCGTTGGAGGCGTGTTTTCCCGAATGAATCCGCTTCGAGTTGAGTTCTGCGGCGAGTGGTACGACATTGCTCACCCCAACGATTTTCATGTCGGTCGGGAATCCGACCTGGTCATCGACGACAACCCCTACCTGCACCGTCGTTTTCTTCGGATATATGAAGATTTTGGGATGTGGTGGCTAGCAAACGTGGGCAACCTGCTGACAGCGACCGTGACTGATGCCACCGGTCAAGTGCAGGCATGGCTAGCGCCCGGAGCACGGCTGCCGATCGTTTTCCCCCAAATGCAGGTGCTGTTCAGCGCGGGGTCTACGACGTACGAATTCACTATTCACGCGGGTGATGACTACTACAACACGTCGACGGCGTTAGCGGGAACGGGTGGCTCGACGACGATCGGTCCGATTCCCCTGACGTCGTCTCAGCGGTTGCTCATCGTGGCTCTTGCAGAGGGAGTACTGCGTCAGTCGACGGCAGGCCGAGGGGATATTCCGACCTCTGCCGTTGTCGCGGCGAGACTCGGCTGGTCGATCACCACGTTCAATCGCAAGCTCGATAACGTATGCGAGAAGCTCGACAAGCGCGGTGTCGCGGGTTTGAGAGGGGGCAAGGACAATCTCGCCACCAACCGAAGGTTGCGACTCGTGGAGTTTGCCGTTGCGACCAGACTTGTCGATAAAGACGACCTCTATTTGCTTGATCGCAATGACGAGGAAGGCCGCACCCCATGATTGGGGCCGCGGCAGGGGAGAACTACCCATACACTGCCCTACTGAGAGAAGTTGAAAAATGCTACGGTAATTGCCAGAAGTGATCGAAGAAATGTCAGCGTGATCGTGTGCACGCAAGCTGTGCCGAGTTCGGGAGTAGTGCAACGTGAAGCTGTCTATCGGTACTACGCGCCAGCGTAAGACAATCGCCTCAGCGGTCGTAGTCTCGCTCGTTGTCGGTGTGCCTCTGACATTCGCTGCATTGCACCCAGGGTTTCCCGTTTCCGATGTCGACCTCACCGCCAGCGATGTCTGGGTGACCAACGGCGAACAACTGCTCGGCGGTCGGCTTAATCGCCAGATCGACGAACTCAACGGGTCAGTTATCGCCTCGAGCGCACAATTCGATGTGCTCCAGGATGGCGACGCTCTCTTCATGAGTGACCCCGTCGCCAACCGCATTGAATCGGTTGATCCCGCAACGACAGAAGTAACCTCGGCCATTGACGTCCCCAGCGACGCCGACATCTCTTTCGGCGGCTCGAACTTGGCTATCGTTTCGCCCAAGGGTGAGCTGTGGATTGTGCCCGCCGTCGGCGACCTGCAGTTCAACTATGTTTCAGACCCCGCTCTGATCGAGCTTGGCGATGGCGGCCGCGCGACGGTCACGGCCGAAGGCGTCGTCATTGCTGTCTCGCCAGAGAAGAAGGCGATCTATCGCGTCGAGACGATTGCCGACGAACCCGTGAAGTCAGAATTCCCAGCGGTGGGGGAGTTTCAGATAGCGGCGGCTGGCGATTCCGCGGTCGTGTTCGATCAGTCAACGAACGAACTGATTCTGGAATCGGGGCGCAGCTATCCGCTTGAGAAGCAGGGCATCCGTCTTCAGCAATCGAGCACCGAATCGGAATTTGCGCTGGTTGCAACCGGCGACTCGCTCCAAAGGCTCGAGCTCGGCAACGGTGCTCTCAGCGACATTCCCGCCGACATGGCAACCCCGGCGCAGGCGGATGGTGTCTCTGCTCCCGTCGCGCTTGATGGGTGCGCGCATGGGGCGTGGGCTTCTGCGCAACGGTACGTCCTGGCCTGCACCGGCGGCGACGCACAGACGTACGATATTGCCGAGCCGACGCAAGGAAGCGAACTAGAATTCCGGGTGAATCGCTCAGTGATAGCACTCAACAACCTTTCAAACGGCAATGTTTGGCTCATCGACGAGAACATGCGTCTCGTCGAAAACTGGGAGGACGTGACTCCTCCAGAAGACCAGGAGTCAGAAGAAGAGGGCGACGAGAAGTCATCGATTCAGTCATTCGAAGACACTCTTGCTGAGCGAACCGACTCCAACCGAGATCCGGTAGCGGCCGATGAT
Source organism: Salinibacterium sp. SWN167 (assembly GCF_015864665.1). Taxonomy (GTDB): domain Bacteria; phylum Actinomycetota; class Actinomycetes; order Actinomycetales; family Microbacteriaceae; genus Rhodoglobus. Next base: position 1,225,279 of record NZ_JADYWU010000001.1, read on the forward strand.
GATTTCGGCGTTCGCCCGGGCCGCACCACCGTATTCAGCGTGCTCGACAACGACACTGACGCTGATGGCGATGTGCTTGTAATCTCGGACTATGACCGAATCGCAGAGTCGACGGGACGACTCGACCTGATCGACGGTGGCCGTGCGCTCCAATTCACGCCGGTTCCCGACTTCGTTGGTGGCATCGCTTTCAACTACACGATCGACGATGGTCGCGGGGGAACTGACCAGGCCCGGGTCTCGGCGACAGTTGTTCCCGAGGGGCGCAACGAACTCCCCGTCAGTGTTCGCGAAACCGGTATCAGCGTTGAAGCGAACCAGACCGTGAGCTATAACGTGCTCGCGGATTGGAAAGACCCCGACGGTGACGATCTCTACTTGATCGCGGCTTCTCCGAAGTCCGGTGACCTCGTGAGGTTCACGCCCGATGGCTTCGTAACGTTCACACACCAGACCTCAGAACTCGGCGAGAAGGTCGTGACCTTCTTGGTGTCTGACGGCAGCGATACTCCAGCTCAAGGCGAACTAGTCGTGACCGTGGAGCCCGCCGGAACCCTCAATCCCGTTGGTACTCCCGACTTTGCTTCGGCGTTCGAATCAGAGACCGTGGTTATCGAACCGCTGCTTAACGATCTCTCGCCGTCAGGAGCACAGCTCACTCTGATCGCGATGGACGAGGCAGACAACGGCGCCGTGGCTTCCTTCGACAGCGATCGCGGCGAGATCACCTTTAGCTCGTCATCGGCCGGGGTCTTTTACTTGACCTACACCTTGAGCGCCGGCGCGAACACGAGCGTCGGGATTGTGCGCGTTGACGTCCTTCCCAAGCCCGCATCCGCGCAGCTTCCCCCCGTCGCGGTGAAGGACACGGCGTATCTCCGTGGGGATGAGCCAACGACAGTGTCGGCGCTGTCCAACGATGTCAGCCCCAGCGGCAATATTCTCGCGGTGCAATCGATCGACGTTGATCCCGCTCTCGTCGCGAAAGGCCTCGTTGTTGAGTTGCTAGAAAGCACGCTCATCCGAGTTACCTCGCCAGCTGCGCTCACGAGCCAAGTCAATTTCACCTACACAATTTCAGATGGCGTGAACACCGCTACGGCCGGCGTCACGGTGGTGCCGGTGCCAGCGTTGACCAAGCACCAGCCGCCCGTCGCTCTGGATGACTCCGCCAAGGTCCGTGCTGGAGACATCATCACTCTTGATGTGCTCAACAATGACTTCCATCCCGACGACAGCCCAATGTCTCTTGCCCCAGAACTCGTAACTCAGCCTGTGGCTGGCGTTGCTTTTGTCAGCCGCGACAAGCTGCGGTTCCAAGCACCGACAGCTCCCGGTGCGTACACCGTCGACTACCGCGTTATTGACCCCTTCGGTGAGACTGCTGCGGCGACCGCTACCTTCACGGTGACACCGATCGACGTTGACGCCAACCAAGACCCGACCCCTATTGCTCTTATCGCGCGAGTTCTTGCTGGGGGCGAGATCAAGGTCGAGATTCCGCTGAGCACCGTCGACCCCGATGGTGACTCAACGCAGTTGCTCCGATTCCCGACAAACCCCACGCTGGGAGCGGTGACGGAGTTCGGCACTGACTACTTCATTTACGAATCCTCGACTGCAACATCCGGTACTGACTCGTTCAGCTACGAGGTAGTCGATGCATTCGGGGCGACGGGAGTCGGTGACGTCAAAATTGCGGTCATTCCAGAACCTGACGAGCTGCGTGATCCCATCGCCGTTCCCGACAGCGTCGCGATTCGCCCCGGCCGCACGGCACAGCTCGACCTGATGGAAAACGACTCGGATCCTCAGGGCGCCCCCATCTCCGTCTCGCCAGAGCTCATCGACGTGCCTGATGGAGTGTCTGCCGAGGTAGTTCGGGGCCAGTTCTTGGTGATCGAAGCCCCCGACACCGAACAGTCATTCTCATTGCGCTATCGCCTAGAGAACAACAGAGGTGGATCAGCGGTGAGCTACGTGCTCGTTCAAGTGACGCCGGATGCCCCGATCTTGCCACCCTCGGCTGAGGACCTCAGCGTGCTCAAGAAAGACATTGCTGGCAAGAAGTCGATCTCGGTCGATTTGTTCGACGGCTACGCGTTCAACCCTGCGGGCCGAACCGAAGATCTTGTGATTGCTCTCGAAGGGCCTAACGCTAAGTCGGGCGTGCTCAACGAGGTTAACGGCCAGATCGAAGTCACCCCCGGGGCGACGCGTCAGGCAATCACCTACAGCGTCACGAATGAGATCGACGGGCTAAGTGCCCGAGCCTTCATCCTTGTGCCCGCTGCCGTCGACGAAGACTTCGACGAGCCGCCAGCAATTGATCCTGACTTGCCCACCCAATATGTGGGGATGAACGAGACGCGTGAGTGGAAACTCTCCGACATTCTCGACGTGCCGTCGGGGCGTGACGCGTGGATTCCCGAAGCGACTTCGGTGAGCGCAGTTCAGGGTGATGGCTCGCCCAACTTCGTAGACAAAGACACCATCACGTTCACGCCAGCGTTGGACTACCGTGGGCCGGCATCCGTCAGCTTCACTGTCACTGATGGTGCCTCTAAGAATGATCCCGCCGGCAACTCGGCCGGACTGCGGATGAACATCGTTGTCGGCGACCCTGACTTCAAGGACACGCCGCCAGAGTTCACGACTCCCAACACCCAAGTTGAAGTGGGGGAGACGACGGTTATCGACCTGCGGAGTTCAACCGCGCATCCAAACCCGACCATTCTTGGCCAGGTCAGCTACTCGAACATCACCGGCGCCAGCGATGGCCTTGAGGCAAACCTCAGCGGTTCTCAGCTGAGCTTGAATGTGCCACGCAACACTCCCAAGGGCACAACGATCACGCTAGGCGTCACCCTCCGGTGGGATAAATTCGAGGTTCCCGGCACGATCAATGTGACCGTCGTCGGATCGACCCGTCCTTTGGCCGTAGCAGTGTCGGATGCTGTTGAAACACAACGAGGCGATGGAGCGGTCACCGTCAACCCGCTGACGAACGACTCGAACCCGTATCAGACCACGGGTGAAGCGTTGGAGATTGTCGACGCTAAGGTGCAGAACACGGGCGAACCGGCCGATGTGACCTTCACGGGCACTACGGTGACTATTCGCCCCGATGCAGCTCTGAAGAGTGGCGTCATTGAAGTCGTGTACACGATCGCAGATGCGACGGAAGATGCGGATCGACAGGTCAACGGAACCATCACTCTGGTGGTCAGCGACATTCCCGACCGGGTGCAGAAGCCAACGCAGGATGCCGGCTCCGCCATCGGCGGCGACAAGTCCGCAACCTGGAGGTTCGTCGCACCGGCCACGAACGGCAAGCCCATTACAAGCTATGAAGTGCGCACCACACCGGCTGTTTCTCCTGTGCCGACAGACTGCACCGCTGGAGCGCCCTGCACGATCACTGGCCTCCAGAACGGAACGCCCTACACCTTTGGTGTGCGGGCGATCAACGAGCACGGTGCAGGCGAGTGGTCGTCGACGAGTGATCAGATTACTCCGTACGGCACCCCTGCCGCTCCAACGGTAACAGCGACGGTGGCGAGTAGCTGGGCGCCGAATGGTCAAGTATCCGCGACCTGGCCTGCCGTCGGTGGCACCGGAGGTACCACGACGTATTACTGGTCAGCAAGCAATGGCCAGTCAGGAAACACGGCGGGAACGTCCGCAACAACAACCGCCAATCTGGGCGCGGGAAACTACACCTTTACGGTGTACGCCCAGAACTCTGGCGGCAAGCGCGGACCCGACGGCACCTCGAATGGCGCTCAAATTCAGAATCAGACCGTGCCGGCCCGGGTGGCAGGCATCACGGGCAACGTGACGAAGAGCACTACTGCCGGCACGATCGCGTGGAGTTGGAGTGCGAGCACCGGTGGTGCAGCAGTGACGGACAATCTCCGTTACCGCTGGACGCTCAGCAACGGAACGACCGGCGTCACTGCCTCCACGAGCGCGACGACTTCGGGGCTGCCAGCAGCCACGAAGTACACGCTCACCGTCGAGGCTTACAACAACGCAGGAACCGGCGCCGCCGGGTCCGGAGACGCTGGCCCGATCGTGACGCCGCCGCCGCCGGCTGTGTCGCACCTCTGCCTGGCACCGTATCCGGCTACTTCACGAACCGATGACTACCTCTTGGGGGTCAAGTGGAGCGGCCAGGGTACTGGCTCGCACACCATGGAGGCACGCGACGAAGAAGGTAGCTACAGCGGCAACACCTACACCCGATCTGGCGCAAGCGGTACCCAGATCACCGCATCGTGGAAGGTTTGGAATGGCCTGCGCGGAAACATCGATGGTCTGTACAAGGTGTGGGAACGCTTTGACGGCTCCGATGGGCCCCACGTGTCAATTCAAGATCTGCCCGCCTGCTAGCGCAGCCCGAAATCACCAGTAAGCACAAAGGACACTTCAGAATGCCCGTTACACAAGAGCAAGCGACCTGGTTCGCTAACGCGTTTCAGAAACTGATTAGCAACGTCGACAAGGCCATTGTCGGCAAAGATCACGTGATTCGTCTCGTGCTGACAGCGCTGATTTCTGACGGCCACGTTCTGCTTGAGGACTACCCGGGAACGGGCAAGACTGTTCTGGCAAAGGCACTGGCGAACACGCTCGACGGCACCACGTCGCGCATCCAGTTCACTCCTGACCTCCTGCCTTCGGACGTCACGGGTGTGCAGATTTTCGACCAGTCGAAGGGCAAGTTCGAGTTTCACCACGGGCCGATATTCGCCTCGATTGTTCTGGCGGATGAGATCAACCGCGCGAGCCCCAAGACTCAGAGCGCGCTGCTCGAAGTGATGGAAGAGGGCGTCGTCACGATCGATGGTGAAGGGCACCCCGTGGGGGCGCCGTTCCTCGTCATCGCGACCCAGAACCCCGTGGAGCAAGCCGGAACGTACAAGCTTCCCGAAGCCCAGCTCGACCGCTTCCTCATCAAAACGACGCTGGGTTACCCCGACAGCGCCACCGCGGTGTCGCTGCTCATGGACTCCGGCACTCGGGCTCGAGCTTCGCTGGTGTCACCCATCATCAAGCCAGAATCGATCGTCGCCATGGCAGCGCTGGCCGCGGAGGTGTTCGTCGATGAGTCAGTGATGAAGTACCTGAACAGCATCGTCGAAGGCACTCGCACAGACCGTGACGTCGTGCTCGGCGTGAGCATGCGTGGGGCAATGGCCCTCGCTCGCGCGATCAAGACCTGGGCAATCACCCAGGGCCGCACCTACGCAACCCCGGATGACGTGCGTGATCTTGCCGTTCCTGTTCTCGCTCACCGTGTCATCCTCGACCCAGAATCGGAGTTCTCCGGGGTGCTGGCCGAAGACGTGATCAACCGCATTCTGGTCGACATCGAACCGCCCGCCTACCGCGCTTCCTAAGCACGGCACTCTCTTCCTGTGACTACCGACTCTGCTGTGAGCTCCGACGCCCGTGCCGATGCCCGTGCCGACGCTGAGCGCGCCCGGGCAGCGGGCTCGCGGGCGACGGAGCGTGAACCAGCCCGAGCCACGGCCGCGACGCCGGGCTTCGTGACGCGCGCGAGCGAGTCGATTCGCCGAGTGTTGCGGGGTGCCGCCGCGGTGCTCTCGCCCGTTATTCGGGCAGTCGTTCGGGCTCTCGCGCCCGTGCTCGGTGTGGTGACGCCACTCGGTTGGTTGGTCCTGATTCTCGCGACGGCTGCTTTGCTCCTCAGTATCGGTTTTGGCTGGCAAGAGTTCACCTTCCTCGCTGCTGTGTTGTTCGCAGCAGTGGTCGTGAGCGTTGCGTTCTTGTTCGGGCGAGCATCGTACGGCGTGGTCGTCGAACTCAACCCTCGCCGCGTAGTCGTTGGCGATCGAGCGCTGGGGCGCATGGTCGTCACTAATGTTGGTGCACGACCTCTGCCTCCCACCCGCATGGAGCTTCCCGTCGGTAAAGGTGTCGCAGAGTTTCAGCTTCCCGCGATGAAGCCGCAAGCCGAGCACGAAGAATTATTCGCGGTGCCCACGGCTAAACGAGCAGTGATCGTCGCCGGCCCGGCAGAGTCCGTGCGGGGCGATCAGCTGGGGCTGCTGCGTCGGGCTCTCAAATGGGCGGATGCCGTCGACCTGTTCGTGCATCCGCGCACGGTCCGCCTTGTTCCGTCAGCGGCGGGTCTGGTGCGCGACCTCGAAGGTCAAGTGTCGAACAAGATCACCAATAACGACATCGCTTTTCATGCTCTTCGGCCCTATGTTCCGGGCGACGACCGCCGCTATGTTCACTGGCGTACGTCGGCGCGCATTGGGCAACTGATGGTGCGTCAGTTTCAGGAGACTCGGCGTTCACAGCTCACGATCATCCATTCGTCTCGCAGCGAGCTCTATGCGTCTGAGGCAGAGTTCGAGCTGGCAGTCTCGGTGACGGCATCCATTGCAGCTCAAGTGATTCGCGACGGCACTCAAATGAATGTGGTCAGCGAGACAGGGTTGTGGAAAACCCAGACCGTAACGTCAATGTTGGATGCCTCGTGTCGTATTGAGCCGAATGTGGACCGTTCCGAGACCATGCGGAGCTTCGCTCGTGGGCAGACGCGACGTTTGCCAGCCCCGAGCGTGGTCATGATTGTGGCGGGATCACAGATGAGCACCGCCGATTTCCGCAGCATTCAATCTCTGTTTGGTCAGGACACCAGCCAAGTGGCATTCCATGTTGTCGACGGCGCTGATCCGAAAATTTCAGCGGTGGCCGGTCTGACGGTCATCACCATTGGCGATCTCAATGATCTGTCGCGACTCGTTCGGGGGTTGGGCGGTTGAGTACACAACAGCAGCGTCCACAGCAACAGCCACGGCGTCGTCCGGTGAGCGCACGAACCTGGGCTGATAGTGGCATCGTGCTGGCGCTCACCGCTATTGGGCTCGTAGGTTTCGAGCCATCGTTTGGCGGGTACAGCTTTCTGTTGCCGGCGATCGGCGGGCTAGTGCTTGGCGCGACGACCGCAATCGTTGCAAGTATTTTCCGACTCAATGTGGTCACCACGGTTACGGTTGCCGTCGTGGCGTACTTTCTGTGTGGCGCTGCCATTGCGGTGCCCCAGCAGGCCCTCTTCTTTGTGCTCCCGAGTCTTCAGGCGTTGTCGACGATTGCGATCGGCACGGTCTATGGCTGGGCAGATATCGTCACGCTGCAAACTCCGATCGAAGCGCCGCAGCACATCACGGTGGTGCCGTACTTCGCAACGTGGGTGGTTGCGCTGGTGTCAACCTCGCTGGCGGCACGCTGGTTACCGAGCACATCACGCTCGGCCTGGCGCTACGGCGTCGTGCTGCTGGGGCCTTTGGTGATTTATCTCGCGAGCATCCTGATCGGTACCGACGACCCGTACCAGGCTGGTGTTCGTGGCATCGGCTTCGCTGTGCTGGCGCTCATATGGTTGGGATGGCGCCGCTCGAGCGACAACGTTGCTCAGGCCGGATCGCAGCGGATTCGCTCGCGCAAAATCGCGGGCACGGCGGTCGTGCTGACAGCAGCCGTTCTTCTTGGTGGGGGAGCGGGCTGGTGGTTCGCGCCCGCACAAGACCAACGATTCGTGTTGCGGGATGAGATCGAGCCGCCGTTCGATCCGCTGCAGTACCCGAGTCCGTTAGCAGGGTTCCGTCACTACACGAAGCAGGTCACGGATGACGTGCTTTTCACGGTCTCGGGGCTGAAAGCGGGCGACACCGTGCGCCTCGCAACGCTCGACTCGTTCACCGGCAAACTCTGGAATGTGACCGGCGCCGAATCGAGTGCTGAGGGCTCAGGCACGTTCAGCTTGGTTGGTCGTGCTCTGCCCGAGCAGACCTTCGTTACTCCTGAAACCCGCAACGACGTCACTTTCACGATGGGCGAGTATGCGGATGTCTGGATGCCGAGCATCGGATACCCGACCGATTTGGTCTTCACCGATGGTGCCGCGCTCGATGCCAGGGACAGCCTGCGCTACAACGCGGCGACGGGCACGGCGGTGCTCACCGCCGGCCTTCGAGAGGGCGATTCGTACACCATTGACGCGACCGTGCAGCAGGTGCTCACCGTCGAGGAACTTTCCGATCTTCCGGTCGCCGCGGTGGAACTTCCTCCGGTCACGGCGAGCCCTGACGTCGTCACGGCCAAGGCTCAGGAGTATGCCGCGAGTGCCACTACGCCGGCGGCCCAACTTGAAGCTATGCGGCTGGCGCTCACGACGACGGGCTTCCTGAGCCACGGTCGAGCATCCGACACCGTTGCCTCTCGAGCGGGGCACGGTGCTGACCGCATCACCGACCTCCTTGAAAGCAACCAGATGGTCGGAGACCAGGAGCAATACGCTTCAGCGTTCGCGCTGATGGCGCGCAGTTTTGGCTACCCCGCACGCGTCGTTATGGGGTTCGCGCCCGAGATTGTCGACGGCCAGGCTGTCGAGGTGACGGGTGATGACGTCACGGCCTGGGTTGAGGTCGCATTCGATGATGTGGGGTGGGTTGCTTTCGATCCGACTCCGGATGAGACGGACATCCCTCAAGACCAGACGCCGAAGCCTCAGAGTGAACCGCAACCGCAAGTGCGTCAACCTCCGCGGGCCGAAGCTGATGCTGAAGATTTGCTCACGCCGGTCGAGCTCGAAGAGAGCGACGAAGAAGACGATGGGCTGGCATTCTCCATTCCGGGTTGGGTTTACGTGCTCGGCCTCAGCATTCTCATTCCCGCGCTCCTGCTGCTGGTGCCGCTGCTGATCATCGGGCTCCACAAGGCCCGTCGTGCTCGGCGCCGCCGCGCGGCCGCCGCGGCCCACGATCAGGTCGCCGGCGCCTGGGAAGAGCTTGTCGACCAGTACTCCGAGCTTGGCTACAGCGTTCCCTCACGAGCCACCCGCGTGATGGTCGCCGACCAGCTCGACGGGCAAGTGGGCGAGGGAACCCTCGCGCTGCGCACGATTGCCGTCACGACCGACGACGCAGTGTTTTCTGGGCAAGAGGTCTCACCAGAACGCAGTGACGAGGTGTGGAGCGCTACCGCGGCGGCGATCGAAGCGGGCCGCGCCGGCCTGACGAAGCGACGTCAGTTCGTGAGCCGCTACCGCATCCGCTCAGCCCGCGACTGGGCCGCAAAAATCTCATCGAAGAGAGAAGACTCATGAAACTACCCTGTGCACAGGAGGCCTTGTGAGTATCACTCTGGACGACGAAGAGAACCTGATTCTTGGCCTCGATGACACAGGCCGCCCCGACCCCGGCTACGCACAATCGTTGGGTCTGGTAGCGGCATCGGCGGGCTCGCGCTCACTTGCCTTCACTATCGATGCTGCAATAGTCCTGTTACTCACCCTTCCTCTTAGCTTGGGCACGCTCCCTCTCTGGATGGGTGTTTTTCTCACTACATCTTTCACGTCCCCCGAGGCGTTGCTCCGTAACGATGAGTTCATCACTGGACTCGTCTACTACGGAATTGGTCAGGGCTTGCTGTGGCTATTCGTCTTCGTCCAAATCATCGTGCACGGGCTTCGTGGGCGCACTGTCGGCAAGGCCATCGTTGGCATCCGCTCGGTGAAAGTATCGACATTCGAGAAGCCAGGATTCTGGCGCATGTTTCTGCGGGGAATGATTTTCTGGATGGCTCTGGCGATTGTTCCGATACTTGGCGGCATCCCATTTTTGCTCTCGCCGCTCTGGGATCGAGAACATCGTGGACGGGGATGGCTCGACAAGATCGGTCACAATTGGCTCATTGACGTGCGGCGCGGACTGGATCCGTTCGATCTGAAAGCGCTTCGGCATGCACGGAGAAAGATCAGCGCTGTGGCGCATTCCCCGCAAGAAGAGTTGCCCTCGCTCGCTACGGGGGCTGAAGGAGCGGTGACTAGCTTCGTGCCCGCTAGCCGATCACGGTCAGGGGTCGTCTCGCCGCCCACCTTCGGCAGCGACCAGATTGAGCCGTGGCAACCCCCGCCAGTGGGGGCTTTAGTCGAACCGCCGAATCAACCCGCGCAGGGAACTGAAGCGAAAGTCCTGCTTCTCTTCGACGACGGCACCGTGATCGAGGTCACGGGCGATGGCCTCATTGGCCGCTCGCCGTCGGGGAAAGCTGATGAGAGTTTCTCGACGCTCATTCCGCTTGTCGATGAGTCGATGCGCATTTCTAAGACACACCTTGCGTTGGGCGTGGATAGTGTCGGGTTTTGGCTAATAGATCGGGGTTCTTCGAACGGGACGCCCGTTTCACCGCCCGAGGGCGAGTCGTTTTCGTTGGTGCCGTGGGAGCGCCGCTATATCCCTTGGAATTCGGTCGTTGAAGTTGGTGGTCGCAGTTTTACTGTGACCGGAGGATCACAGATGAATGGGCGTGAAGCGTGAAAATTAAGCTCTCTCTCCGGCGACAGTCAGGTTCGTTGGTCGATATTGTCGTGACCGCCGATTCAACGGCGACCATCGAAGATGTAGCTCGTGCAATCGCGGAAACCGATCCCATGTCGTCGAGCTATTCACGTGCTACAAGCGCGGTCATGACTCTCTCTGTCGCGCCACCGACGACGGGCGAATTGGTCGCGCTGCATCCAGATGCGCTAATCGGCGAAGCGGAGATCGGTTCTGGTTTTATCGCCTCCGTCACTGCGGCGGAGAACCGCAGCAATGCACATGGCGATTCCGGAATCCAGCAGGTCGCTGCGATTCTTCGTGTGTTCTCGGGGCCGGATGCGGGTAGAGAAGTTCCGCTCTCGGCCGGCCACAGCATTATTGGGCGCGGTGTGGGCGCTGACGTCGAACTGTCAGACCCGTTGGTCTCGAAACGTCACGCGCGGCTCGAGGTCGGTCAGGTAATTGAGTTAGTGGACCTCAACTCGGCCAATGGCGTCATGGTTGACGGCGGGATGGTTCCGCGACTCAAAGTGGTCTCCGGGCAGATGATTACGTTGGGGGATACAACTGTCACGCTGACCCCCGTCGCTTCTCAAGAGAGCACCGTCGACCCTGTTCTGGAGCGCGGGGGCGCTCTGATGTTCAACAGATCACCGCGAGTCGAGATTCGCTATCCCGGGACGGTATACCCCTACCCCAAAGTGCCGACCGAGTCTCAACCAAAAATGTTCCCCTGGCCGATGGTGGTCGCCCCGATCATGCTCGGTATTGCGATGTACACGATTACACAGCGGCCAGCCTCCCTGCTCATGATTTTCATGTCGCCAATGATGATGCTCGGAAACGTGATCAACCAGAAGCTGCAGGGTGGACAGAAGCTTAAGCAAGAAATCGAGACGTACGAGGTTCAAATAGAGGACCTCGAAGAAGAACTCGCGGAGCAAACTTCGGTTGAACAGGAACGTCGGCGTGCGGAAGCCCCGGCGGTGGCTCAAGTGTACGAACAAGCGATGAAGCTTGGTCCGTTGCTCTGGACGAGACGCCCGGAGCATTGGAATTTCTTGACGCTGAGACTCGGCGTTGGCCGCGCGCTCAGTAGAAACTCAATTGCGGAGTCGACAGACTCCAGCGGTATTCCGAAATATGCCCGTCAAATTGAGAAGCTGCAACAACGACATAAGTGGATCGATGATGTTCCGTTGGTGGAAACTTTTCCGAGTGCTGGCGCCATCGGAATCGCCGGTTCGCGCGAAACTGCGGCTGACATCATGCGCGGTTTGGCAGTGCAGCTTTTCGGTCTCCATGCACCCAATGAGCTCATAACAGCCGCCATCGTCGACCCTTCGTGGACCCCCGAGCTGGAATGGATGAAGTGGCTGCCTCACACCAGCAGCGCACAGTCGCCATTCGCCGATATAGCGCTGGCCGATAGCCAGTCGGCGGGTACTGCTCTGCTCAATGCGCTCGAGGAAGCAATCTTGCAGCGCACCACCCAGCAGGCTTCGCATCGGGGACCGCTGAAGAGCGGTGAGGGCTCAATGTCTCTCGGCTCGACCGTGGGGGAAGGGGCGGGTGCTCGCAGCGAGCTGGGCGGCGATCTCGTACTCGTATTGTTCGTTTCTGCGGATGCCCCAGTTGATCGACCGCGTCTGACGCAGGTTATCGAGCGCGGCGCTGATTCAGGCATTTACACCATCTTCCTTGCGCCAACGGTTGAGTCGCTTCCTGCCGCTTGCCGCACGTTCATCGATGCAACTCACGGTCTCGACAATGCCACGGTGGGGTTTGTTCGCTCCGGCGAAGACTTCGCGTCAGTAAAGCTCGAAGGAGTGTCGAGTTCGTACGCTCACGTCTTCGCCAAAAGGCTTGCTCCCGTTGTCGACTCGAGCTCAGTCGAGACGGATGCGAGTGATATTCCTCGCAGCGTCAACTTGCTGAACTTAGTGGGAACCGAGGCAGCAGATTCACCGAGCTCGGTTCTTGAGCGCTGGCGTCAGAACAATTCTGTTCTCGACAGGAGTGGGGCGCAGCTCGGCAGGCTCAAGCGTGCCGGGACGCTCAAAGCGTTCGTCGGTCAGGGAAGTCCCGATGCGATGACGCTCGATCTGCGCACCCAAGGCCCTCACGCGCTTGTCGGCGGCACAACAGGTTCGGGTAAGTCGGAGTTTTTGCAGGCGTGGGTGCTCGGTATGGCAGCGGAGTACAGTCCGGATCGCGTCACTTTTCTCTTTGTCGATTACAAGGGTGGTTCAGCGTTCGCAGATTGTGTAGCGCTGCCGCATTGCGTCGGTCTGGTGACTGACTTGAGCCCGCACTTGGTTCGACGGGCACTGACGAGCTTGCGTGCTGAGCTTCACCACCGTGAGCATTTATTTAACCGAAAGAAGGCGAAAGACCTTCTCGAATTGGAAAAGCGTCGGGATCCAGAAACACCGCCGGCGCTTGTTCTCGTGATCGATGAGTTTGCGGCTCTTGCTGGCGAAGTACCGGAGTTCGTAGACGGGGTAGTCGATATTGCCCAGCGCGGTCGCTCTCTTGGAATCCACCTCATTATGGCCACGCAACGTCCGGCAGGAGTGATCAAAGACAACCTTCGAGCGAACACGAACCTCCGTGTTGCGCTTCGAATGGCCGATGAGTCTGACTCGAAGGATGTTGTTGGCGATCCGATCGCGGGAACGTTCGATCCCTCGATCCCGGGCCGGGGAATCGCGAAGACTGGGCCGGGTCGCTTGGTTTCGTTCCAGTCCGCTTATGCTGGCGGCTGGACCGGAAGCGCCGTAACGAAGGCAGAAGTGCGTGTCGCTGAATTACGATTTGGAGCGCTTGTCTTGTGGGAGGCGGACGCGGAGCCCGAGTCTGAGTCGCATGATGAGGACCTGGGGCCCAATGACCAAAAACGTATGGTGAGCAATTTCATTAATGCCACAGGTCTTGCGCGCATTCCCTCTCCGCGGAGGCCGTGGCTCGATGATCTCGCCACAACCGTGGACATCGTCAATTTGCCGGTGCAAAGCGACTCACAAATCGTGCTCGGTAAAGCCGATATGCCCGAACGCCAGTTGCAAGACGCTGTCTACTTCTCCCCAGATCGAGATGGATCGATGCTGGTCTACGGAACGAGCGGATCGGGTAAGTCGGCCACATTGCGGTCGATCGCTGCGGCATCTGGCATGCGACCTGAACTTGGTGACGTCGAGGTCTACGGCCTTGACTTCGGGTCGGGGTCGCTCCGCTCGCTCGATGCCCTACCGCACGTCGGGTCGATCATCACTGGCGATGATGCTGAGCGAGTTCAGCGGCTGTTGCGCACTCTCGGCGAAATACTCGACCGCCGCGGCAAGAAATTCAGCGAAGCTAATGCGGCCACCTTGAGCGAATATCGCGACATCACCGGGGAGCGAGAGCCACGCGTCCTGCTCCTCATCGATGGGTTCGGGCAGTTCAAAGCGGACTGGGACGCCACAACAGCTCGCTTGCCGTTCTACAACGTCTTCATGCGAATCTTGGGGGAGGGGCGCCCACTGGGCGTTCACGTCATTGCGACCGCTGACCGCTCCGGTAGCGTGCCTTCTGCGGTGAGCGCGAATGTGACGAAGCGTATCGTGCTTCGTCTCGCGGATGAGTCTGCCTACCAAACGGTGGGGGTGCCGAAGGACGTGCTCGATGAGCATTCACCAGTGGGTCGAGCGATTGTCGATGGGTTCGAGACCCAAATCGCTATTCTTGGCGGTACATCCAACGTCGCAGAGCAATCGAAAGCACTCGAACGGCTCGCCGCCCATCTTCGCCAGCGAGGAGCTCGTGAGGTGCCAGAGATCGGCGCCCTACCGACGGCGCTGTCTCAGCTCGAACTTCCTTCGGAAATTGCGGACGAGCCAGTGCTCGGGATCGCAGAAGACACTCTCGCGCCGCGTGGTTTCGAACCGGTCGGCACGTTCTCGATTTCTGGTCCGCCCCAGAGCGGAAAGACCAACGGGATGAAGTGGATGATCACATCGATGCTCCGCTACGACCCATCCGTGAAGCTCTTCCACTTCGCCGGACGCCGGTCGCAGCTGAAGGAATTTGTGCCGTGGGTGCGGAGCGCCACCAACGTCGAGGACGCCCGTGCTCTCGCCAAGGAACTTGTTGATCTGGTTCCTGATGAGTCAATTCCTGGTCGAATCATGATCGTGGTCGAGGGTGTTACGCAGTTCGCGGATACGGATGCGGAACGCGCGATGAAAGAGCTCTTCCAGGCGATAAATCGCAGCGATCACTTTCTTATCGGCGATGCTGATATTTCATCGCTGTCGAGCGGTTTCGGCTTTATCGGCGATTTCAAGGCGGGACGCAAGGGAATCGTCATGAAACCAGACTCGTACGACGGAGACTCGGTATTTAAGACTCCGTTCCCGAAGGTGAAACGCAGCGACTTTCCACCAGGGCGAGGCATTTTTGTGCAGAACGGTCGTACTGTCACCGTGCAGACACCGCTGATTTAGCCGCACCATGCTGCTGACTTGAGGTTCGAGAATCGGCATGGGTAGTCCTGCCCATTGAACTAAGGTTTCGAGCATTGCTAACTTATACTTCAGGTGGTCCACCAGACGGGCCAATGCAGGCAACGAGGAAGGTTCATACCAATGGCAGATTTCGGCGCATCATATGGCGAGATGGAAGCAATGGCCGGCAAGCTCAAGGACGCGAGAGAAGACATTCAGGGTCAACTTGATGTTCTCAAGAACTCGGTTGACACGCTTCTCGGCAACGACTTCAAGACGCAGCACGCCTCGGGCAAGTTCGGCGACGGCTACAACGAGCTCACAACCGGGCTCAAGAACGCGACCGATGGTCTCGGCGACATGGGCGACGCGCTCAAGGGCATGATGCAGGCGATCCAGGAGCTCGACCAGAAGCTCGCGGGCGCCTAAGACACGCTTAACGCGGAGGGCCAGCACACGCCGGCCCTCCGCCTTCTGTCTCAACGATCTCAAGCAGCGATTCTGCACTAGTGAAGGGTGTTCGCCGTGGGCGACGGAGTTCTCATTAAATACACTGAGCTTAAAGCCGTCGGTGATCATCTGAAGAACATTATTGAAGAGCTTAAAGAGGCGTCTAAGCGCTCCAACGGGTTGGAGGCTGCGATCGGCAATCCCTTCGGCCGAACCAAACTGCGCGAGGCTGCACAAGAGTTTGAAGACGGGTGGGATGACCGTCGCAAGGCTCTTCTCGAAGACATCGAAAAAGTCGAGCAACATGTTGTCGGCGTTCTCGAGGGCTTTGAAGAGTGGGATAAAGATACGTCCAAAGAGATGGAATCGGCTTCAGAATAGGCCGGATTACCCACTCGCTCGGGAGATAGAGAAAAGACATGGAAGCTTCCCCTCAAGGACGCGAGATCACGACGCTCGACGGCGACGCCGGAGCCATTGTGTCTCGCGCGAAGGACATCACGACACTCGGCGGCCAGATGATTTCATCGGCAGCGATTCTGAAAGACATTGCAGACGGCGCTGCCGGTCAGCAGGGTCTCGCCTTCGACAAGCTCCAAGAAGTTGTTGGCGATTGCTATGAGGAATTGAAGTTGGCCGGTGAACGCTACCGCCCAACAGGCTGGGTACTCAAAGATTACGGAACGGTCGTTGCGGAAGTTCAACCCCTCATCAAACGCGCGGTAGAAAACTGCGAGACCGAATGGGCCGCGTATCGATCGCGGTCTAACGAATTGGGTCTTGCGCAGATGCCCGTGGACACGCCGACGGTTTTTGTTCTGCCTGGTGAAGCTAGCCCCGATACGGAGCAAGCGCGTCAAGAGGGAATTGATACCGCGCGATCGCTAGCGAATTCCGCGTACGACGAGTGGGCCTCGGAAGCGCAGGCCTTCGATGCTTATTACGAAACGTGGGAAACTGCGTTCAATCAAGCCGCAGAGCTTATTGGTGATGCGACCGAAGGCGGAATCCAAGACTCCAATTGGGACGACCTCGACGGTGCCGTTGCTGGCGCTCTCGAAGTGCTCAAGTGGGTCGGCATTGCTCTCGCGGTTCTGGGTGTTATCGTCGGCGGTCCCTTCATCGCGGCCCTAGCAGCCATCGTCGCGATCGCGACACTTCTATTGACGATTTACGCTTTCTCTCGCGGAAATGCGAGTGTTCTCGACCTGGTCTTGGCCGGGGTCTCGGTCGTACCCTTCGGGAGCCTGGGAAAGCTATTTGGCGGAAATAAGCTGGGGTTCGTTGACGACATGGCGGGCGGCCTTCTTACCTCTGGAGGACGTGCGAATATCGTGGGTGACTTTCGGGCGATAAATTCAGGGTTCAACGCTGGTTTCGGATTCGCACAGGGCGGGGTTGCTAAGCAAGTTTTCGGCGGCCTTCGGGGTAGCTTTGCTAACTGGGCGACACACAACGGAAGCGGATTAGGCAACGTCATGTCTCGCTTCATGGCGGGAATAAGTTCCGATGCTCTTGAAAATCCCAACTTCATCGGGTCGGCCGTCGATGGTATGGACGGCTTGAGTCTTTTCAGCGGAGCTTTCGTTACACACCTGAGTCGAGCTGACCAAATTCTAGGCTTGTCGCCTCGTATCGAGTCCCCGTCTCTGGCCGAGCCATTGTGGGGGACTCCGACCCGGTGAGAACTTTGCTGACTGATAGTGTCGACCCGATAGCGGATGGAGAAGGTCCCCGATGATGGCGAATCTTAAGGCTGAGCTCCGAGGAGAAATACTCCCGAGCTTCACACTGCTTCTTCCCCTTGGCTGGGAACGACACGAGCCGAGCGATGTTGTCCGAGACGAGATGCTTGCCTCGGCGAAGCGGCGTCTGATGCAAGCTCACCGCCCGGACCTCTATGGGCAAACAGTGGCGCTCATGAAGCGACTTTTCTCTGAAATGCGTCGTGTTGAGACCGTCGCCTTTTTCGCCCCAGGTGACAGCGCTCCTGACAGTTCGCGACTCCCCGCCACCCTCACCGCATCGGTGAGACGTGGCCAGAATGGTGAGTCGCTTGACAACACCATTGCGGGCCTTATTCGTCGAGATGGTGCGACAGCGCTCGCCGATGACAAGCGGTTTCTCCGGTGGGAGCGAGATTCGATTGAGAGGATGGAGGGCACGCAAGTGGCAACGACTACGGTCGTTTACCTCACCCCAGTTCCCGACACCGGTCGAAAACGGGCGCTTCAATTCACTCTCGTGATCACCCACAACCCCGATGAAGTCGGTGACGAAGAATTCGTCTCCGCGCTTGGTGCCCTCTTCGACGCGCACCTTTCGACATTCTCATGGAGCGCTGCGTGAAGATTTCAGTGGATGTTGATACGGCGAGCTGGTTGGAACTGCCACGATTTGACGAGGGGGCGCCTGAAGCCAGCACATGGGAGGACGACGTCGTCGAGGGGATGAAAAAGGCCTGGCGCGGTGCGCTTGACGCCTCGAGCGAACACTTCGTACGTGAAGCGCTGCGTCACGGCCTCCGTCGAGTCTCTGACGACGACTCAGTCACGCTTCAGTACTGGCCAGACGCCTCGATCGTGAATGCAATAGTGCACATCGTTGCCTCGCCGTTCGCGCCCGGCGAGGAGAGAATGCTACAGCCTCTCGCGGACATGCCTTACGTGACTGAGCCGGTCGCCGTAGCGTTTGAAACGGACGCTCTTGGGGTCGGCATTGAAGCTCGCTATCTGACGACGGTGGGAGAAACGTCGACGATACGCGCGGGTGGGGTTAACTATTTGTTCCAAAACGACTACGGTTTCGTCGCCATAGGAGTCGACGCGACACTACCCAGCCTCATTGGCATTCTCTTGGATCCACTTCGTGAGATAGTTCGAAACATTCGAGTTGTTGACGATATCGAGACAAATTGGAATTTTGCGACGATAAGCGACTCCGATCTTTCCCCGCGCGGCGAAGATTGGTCGAGCGAAAGCCTAAAGCCTGTTTGACAGGAGGGCGCAGGGGGGCATGCATGCTTAGGCTGGGTTGTTTGCGAGCTCCCGTTCATTCGCCGACCTGTCGTACGCGAGGCTGGGTGCCACGCTAGTGAAACGAATGACTCGACGAAATTCATGGACATAAGTGTTCGAGGCGGCGTGAGACATCGTCAAATACCGTTATTCTTTTGGGGATGAGAATCTGATGACGGCATCTACCAGAGAGTCCGTTCTAGCGACGCAACTCGACCGCACTGAGTTTGCCTGACTACGTAAGCGTGCCCAGCACGCGGGAGGCGTTAAATGAATGCTCGTACGCTCGCCACACAGCTGCAGGACGGCTCAACGGTAAGTTGGGGCAAGCTGGAACGAGCTGCGTTCGATGAACACCTTTCGGTGCTCGACGGGCGTTTTGGTCGCGCCATAAGTAGTGACAATAAATTTACGTTTGTCATAGCTTTGGTCATTGGTATTGCGTTGGCGCTGGTTTACTTAGCGTGTTTTTTTTCACCGGTTTGGGGTCTTGCATCGGTGTACGACGGGATCATTGCGAGAGCCGCTGATGCCCCCGATCCAGAAACTGCCATCCCCCAAGCTGGGATTTTTTATAGCATCGCAGCTGTTTTGATGATCGTCAGCACGGGGCACTGGCTCATCTCAGGGCGGCCGCGCATGGGTTTCTATCAGATTCAAGCGGGTCTAGCACTGGTACCTGGCCTCACCACGGCCTTCGCAGTGATGAGACTGGGCTTGGAAAACGAAGTAGAAGATTGGGGATTGTGGATCCTTCCGATCGTTGTTGCTGTCGTTTTCGGAGCTCTATTTCTAATCCTCCACTACGTCGCCTCGCTCGAGCCGGCGGGCCCCGCGGAGCTCGAAGACAACGAAGCTGAACAGAATGCTGTGGAGCGCAAGGACCGCGTGCTGCTCGCGAGACGCCGAAAGCGTGTTGCTCGTCTCTCCGAAGCACAACGGTCGCAAATTCGCCGTGACCTCGCTGATTCATTCGCCGATCTAGCGGACCGAGGACTCATCACCGCTGACGAATCCCGCCTCGCCGGAGAGGTCGAACTGGGTGGTCTCGCGATCTTGGGTCCTCGCATAGCTAAAACCGAATAACAATCCGGCCGGGATCTGTTTTCCTTATCCCTTCCCTTGGCGAATCATGGACGATAGGGGGAGTGACCCTGTGACGGCGAGAGCGTTGGCATCTAAGGTGCAACCAGGTTCGAGAGTGCGTTGGGACAGGCTAGAGCGTGCCGCATTCGCCCGACATCCGTCGGTGTTGCAACCCGTTAAAAAATCCGGGGGATTCCTTACAAACAACTGGAATCTTATCTGGGGAATTCCGCTTACGATCGTCTATCTCGCGAGCTACTTTGCGCCAGTTTGGGGATTCGCAAATATCTCGAGTGGCGGCAGATTTGCGACCGCAGCACCTGACCCGAATCCCGCACGCGCCATACCCATAACCGGCATATTTTTTATTATTGAGATAGCGCTGCTTCTCGTCAGTTTGGGGCACTGGCTCGCGACTGGGCGCCGTAGAAACGGGTTTTATCAGGTGCAGGCCTGGCTCGCACTGGTGTTCGGTATTCTGAGCGCGATATCGGTGTCGAGCAAGGGCAATGCTGATCGCGTTGAGAATTGGCAATTCTGGTTGATGGTAATCGTTTCTTCCGTCGTGCTCGCAATCGTGGTCCTCATTTGGCACCTGGTGATAGACCTCGGACGCAGCGCCCGCAGGGAGTTGGGTTCGGTGTCGGCAGACGAAGCTTCGTTGCCGAATAATAAGGTCGCGCTCCTGAAGCTGCGCCGGCAAGCGATAAAGGAACTCTCTGAGAACGAACAGACGCAAATCCGGCACGATTTCGATGCCGCCATCGATGATCTGGAGCAGCGAGGATTGGTACCCAGCGATCAAGCGAATCGTGCTCGCAGTGTTGACCTCGGGGCGCTCGAAATGTTGATGACCCGGCCCCGATAGCCGTTTTCTCTCGGGCCGGGGCCCCGTCTGAACTCCGCGCGGGACGAGATACCCTGCGTTAGCATTGCTGCGAGTAGATAGCTGAGGAGGAATTTCTTATGAGCGTTGATGACGAGAACCAGTTCATCGTTCCACCTCCGGGGATGGTCCCTCCAGTAGAACTAGCGAAGCCAGCCGCCGCCGAAACCCACGAAGCTGCTGATCTCATCGACCTGCCGCCAGGGATCGTCGACTCTGGCGCTTATCGGATGGCCGTGACGAAGGCCGCACGACCTAGTCATTTAGATGCTGCGCCCGCGTTCTTTCCCGCTGGCGCACACATCACTCCCATCGCGGATGATTCCACGGCGCTCCCCGCATCGGTTGAGCTGGTCGATGCCGCTCCGCCCACGGAGCCCACGCGTGTCGTCAATGCTCCTGATACCCCCGACGACTCAGTAGCAGATGACGCCGTACCGTTCGATGCCATAGAAGAAGCGACGACGATTGCGCAGCAGCCTCGCAGTGCCCCCCACTGGTATCTTTCGGTGCCCCATGGGGATTCTGTTGTGGTTGAGCGCACTCTGTTGATAGGCCGCGACCCGTCAGAGAACACGGATTGGCCCGATGCCGCCCGATTGTCGGTCGTCGACCCGGAAAAATCAGTGTCGAAGACTCACGCTGCGTTGGAACTTACCGCGGACGGGCGATTGTTTGCCCACGACCTCCACTCGACCAACGGCGTCTATCTGCGGCATCCGGAATCAGCGGAAATACTGGTAGAGCCGAATCGCGCGCAGACCGTTCGGGTCGGGACTGAGCTGAGGTTGGGCCAGATACTGCTCATGATTGGTCAGCGCCAGGAGCCTTCTTGAGCCGCTAAATAGCCTGAGGGCATGGCTGCGCGGCGTAGACTAGAGAGATTGAGCCGCGCTTATTGCGGTGCGATCGTTGATTCGAAAGAGGTGCGCTATGGGCAAGACCCTGGCAGAGAAAGTGTGGGATGACCATCTGGTCGTTAAGGGTGCCGATGGCACGCCCGACCTTATCTACATTGATCTTCACCTTGTGCACGAAGTCACAAGCCCCCAAGCATTCGACGGACTGCGGATGGCCGGCCGCCCCGTTCGCCGCCCTGATCTCACGATCGCGACCGAAGACCACAACACCCCGACGCTCGCGATCCACAAGCCGATCGCTGACCTCACGAGTCGCACGCAGATTCAGACGCTGCGCAATAACGCCAAAGAGTTTGGAGTGCGCCTGCACTCGCTCGGCGACATCGAGCAGGGCATCGTTCACGTTGTCGGCCCGCAGCTCGGGCTGACAATGCCCGGCATCACCGTGGTCTGCGGCGACTCGCACACGAGCACCCACGGTGCCTTCGGTGCCATGGCATTCGGTATCGGCACGAGTGAAGTCGAGCACGTGCTCGCCACTCAAACTCTTCCGCTGAAAGCCTTCAAGACGATGGCGATCACCGTCGAGGGCGAGCTGCGCCCCGGCGTCACCGCGAAAGACATCATTCTTGCCGTCATCGCGCAGATTGGAACCGGCGGAGGCCAAGGTTACGTCCTCGAATTCCGCGGCAGCGCCATCCGCTCGCTCTCCATGGAGGGCCGCATGACGATCTGCAACATGTCGATCGAGGCTGGCGCTCGCGCCGGCATGATCGCGCCTGACCAGATCACCTACGACTACCTCAAGGGTCGCGCGCACGCTCCCGAAGGCGCCGACTGGGATGCCGCCGTTGAGTACTGGAACACCCTCGCCACCGACGATGATGCCGTCTTCGATGCCGAAGTCTTCCTCGATGCGAACACACTCGAGCCATTCGTCACGTGGGGAACTAACCCCGGCCAGGGCGTCTCGCTCAGCGAGAACGTTCCCGTGCCCGCTGACATCGCCGACCCCAACGAGCGTGCGTCAGCCGAGCGTGCCCTCGAATATATGGCGCTTGACGCTGGCATGGCGATGAAAGATATTGCCGTGGATGCCGTCTTCATGGGCTCGTGCACCAACAGCCGCATTGAAGATTTGCGAGCATTCGCGTCGATCATCAAGGGGCGCAAGAAGTCTGATCACGTGCGCGTCATGGTCGTTCCCGGGTCTGCCCGCGTTCGTATCGAGGCTGAAGCCGAAGGCATCGACAAGATTGTGGAAGAGTTCGGCGCCGAATGGCGCTTTGCGGGATGCTCAATGTGTCTCGGCATGAATCCCGACCAACTGGCTCCGGGAGAGCGTTGCGCTTCCACTAGTAATCGCAACTTCGAAGGTCGCCAAGGCAAGGGAGGGCGCACCCATCTGGTGTCGCCCCTCGTTGCCGCCGCAACCGCCATCCGCGGAACGCTTTCCAGCCCCTGGGATTTGGAGAACAGCCCGCTGCCCGAGCAGCTCGTTTCAGCCAGCACCACCGCAGAGGAGTCGCGCTAATGGACAAGATTACGACTATCCGTGGCAACGCTGTTCCGCTCAAGCGCAGCAACGTCGATACCGACCAGATCATCCCCGCCGAGTTTCTCAAGCGAGTAACGAAAACCGGCTTCGAAGACGCTCTCTTCTTCCGCTGGCGCCAAGACCCTGACTTCATCCTTAACCGTGAACCTTATAGCCACGGCAAGATTCTCATCGCAGGCTCAGACTTCGGCACCGGCTCTAGTCGGGAGCACGCCGTGTGGGCGCTTCGTGACTTCGGCTTCCAAGCCGTTCTCAGCTCGCGTTTTGGCGACATTTTCCGCGGAAACTCGGGCAAGCAGGGGCTTCTCGCCGCGCAGCTCGCCGAAGAAGATATCGAGACCTTGTGGGCGCTCGTAGAAGCCGACCCCGAACTCGAAATCACCGTCGATCTTGAGACCCGTTCGGTGTCTGCCGGTTCAGCACAGTTCTCTTTCGAGATTGATGATTACACTAGGTGGCGTTTGCTCGAAGGGCTCGATGACATCGGTCTCACTCTGAGAAACGAATCAGATATCACGGAGTTCGAAGGGCACCGAGAAGCATGGCGCCCGACAACCTTGCCAGCGAAGTAGAGGTAACGATGAATCCATTGGCTCAAGACGCAACAGCGGCAGCCAAGCGATCCGGACTGCATTCCAACCAAATCGTCATTAATGGTGGAAAGCCTCTTCGTGGACGCATCAACGTTCGCGGCGCGAAGAACCTCGCGACAAAAGCCATGGTGGCAGCACTTCTCGCTGACACCCCGAGTGTGCTCAAAGACGTTCCGGCCATTAGCGATGTTGGTGTTGTTACCGGAATGCTTGAGGCCTATGGCGTCACTGTCACTGAGACGGGCGACGGCGAGCTGACCCTCGACCCCAAGAATGTGCTCAAGGCACACTTCGCCAAAATTGATGCGCTCGCGGGCTCTAGCCGCATCCCGATCCTCTTCTGCGGACCGTTGCTGCACCGCCTCGGCGAAGCGTTGATTCCTGACCTCGGTGGATGCCGCATTGGTGACCGCCCTATCGACTTCCACCTGGATGCACTGCGTGCCTTTGGTGCCGTCGTCGACAAGAGCTATGAAGGCATCCGTCTCACCGCTCCTGACGGCCTCCACGGCGCTGACATCGATCTGCCGTACCCGAGCGTGGGAGCAACCGAACAAGTGTTGCTCACCGCCGTTCTCGCCAAGGGCGTCACCGAGCTCAAGGGCGCGGCTATCGAGCCCGAGATCATGGATCTCATCGCCATCTTGCAAAAGATGGGCGCGATCATCAATGTCGAGCCCAACCGCGTCATCTTCATTGAGGGCGTCGAGAAGCTCACCGGCTACAACCACCGCGCACTCTTCGACCGCAATGAGGCCGCAAGCTGGGCATCGGCAGCTCTCGCCACCGGCGGAGACATCTTCGTTGAGGGTGCGCTGCAGCAGGAACTCATGACGTTCTTGAACATCTTCCGCAAGGTGGGCGGCGCGTTCGATATTGCTGAAGACGGCATCCGCTTCTGGCATCCCGGTGGTGCGCTCAAGCCCGTTGTCATTGAAACCGATGTGCACCCGGGTTTCATGACGGATTGGCAGCAGCCCCTGATCGTTGCGCTCACTCAGGCCGAGGGTCGTTCCGTGGTTCACGAGACGGTGTACGAGAACCGTTTGGGCTTCACCTCAGCGCTCGTTGAGATGGGTGCAAATATCGAAGTCTTCGAAGCAGGAATTGAGTCGGTCAGTCGCCGCGTTCCTCGTCGCCCTCTGGAGCAAGCTGCCGTCATTATTGGCCCGACGCCACTGCATGGTGCGGATGTTGAGATCCCTGACCTTCGCGGTGGTTTCAGTCACCTCATTGCAGCGTTGACCGCTGATGGTCAGTCGACTGTCAGCAACATCGGGATTATTGCGCGCGGTTACGAACACTTCATCGACAAGCTTGAATCACTCGGTGCCGACTTCGTCTACGAAGGATAAGTCGCCGGTGTCATCTGGCTCTAATGGCCCCCGACGCGTTAAGTCTGAGAAGACTGCCGCGTTCCGTGTGCTCGCATTCTTGTTGCTTCCCACGATGACCGTCTTGGCGAAATTTAAGTTGCATGACTCACACAATGTGCCCGCCGAGGGTGCGTTTGTGATCTCTCCCAATCACTACAGCAACATCGATCCTGTCGTGATTGGTGTTGCCATGTGGAAGATTGGGCGGATGCCGCGCTACATGGCAAAAGCATCGCTGTTCAAAGTCCCCGTAGCGGGATGGCTGTTGAAGAAATCGGGCCAGGTTCCGGTCGAACGTGTTCCGCGCGGCCGGGAGAGTGGCGACCCGTTGAAGGCCGCCCGTCAGATTGCTGATCAGGGGCTTGCTGTGGTGGTGTATCCGGAAGGTTCGCTAACGCGGGAGCCCGATATGTGGCCCATGCGAGGAAAGCACGGTGCTGTGCGCACCGCGCTCGAGGCCGGCATCCCGTTGATTCCGGCGGCGAGTTGGGGCGCCCAAGAAATTCTGCCCCGCTATTCAAAACGTATTAGTGTTTTTCCCCGAAAGACTGTTCACGTTCGTTTTGGTGAACCCCTAGATTTGTCTGAGTTCGAAGGCAGAAATCTGGATTCGCGATTGCTCGCTGAGGTAACGGAGAAACTCATGACTGCCATCACGTCGCTGCTCGAAGAAATTCGGGGAGAAACTGCTCCCGCTGCGCGGTACAACCCCGCAGACCATGGTCAGAGCGAGACCGGCCGATTCGAGAGCAAGTAACGTGCTGAGCGGTAGCGCCGGAGCGCCAGAAACCCCTCGTCGCGTCGCCGTTCTTGGTGCGGGCTCCTGGGGCACCACTTTCTCCAAGATTTTGGCCGACGGCGGCAACGATGTTGCGCTCTGGGCTCGCCGCCCCGAGTTGGCCCGCGAGATCACGCAGTCCAAGCGCAATAGCGACTATCTTCCAGGCATCAACCTCCCGCGCTCGTTGTGGTCCAGCGACAAGCTGCATGAAGTTCTGGATGGCGCCGAGCAGGTGTACCTCTCGGTTCCGGCGCAGTCGCTGCGGGAGAATCTGCGCATCGTGCGCGAACTCATCCCCGAAAACGCCATTATCGTCTCGCTCATGAAGGGTGTCGAAAAGGGCACCGGAGCGCGGATGAGCGAAGTGATTCTGCAAGAACTCGGCGTCGATCCGAATCGTGTTGCCGTGGCATCCGGCCCCAATCTGGCTCTGGAGATTGCCAAGGAGCAACCGACCGCAGCGGTTATGAGCAGCGCAAGCCTCGAAACCGCCACCGCCGTCGCGGTCACGGCCCGCAACCGCTACTTCCGTTCCTTCGTGAATACCGATGTCATCGGTACCGAATTTGGCGGAGTGCTCAAGAACCTCATCGCTGTGGCGATCGGAATCGTGGATGGTGTTGGCTACGGCGAGAACACCAAGGCGTCGATCATTACTCGAGGCCTCGCTGAGATGACAGACTTCTCCGTCGCCTTCGGCGCCCGACCCGAAACGCTCGCGGGGCTTGCAGGCCTGGGCGACCTCATCGCAACGTGCGAGTCATCGCTCTCGCGCAACAACACTGCCGGTCGACTTCTCGGCCAGGGCTACAGCTTCTCTGAAGTCATCAAGCAGATGAACCAGACCGCTGAAGGCCTTTCCTCGGTGGCACCTATCCTTGAGCTTGCCCTTTCCAAAGGCGTTGATATGCCCATCGCGAGCCAAGTAGCTGAAGTCTTGGCTGGCACGCTCGCCCCGCGCGATATCGCCCCACATTTGACCACAGACGACCTTCCTCAGGGGGAGTAAACGATGACGGCCCAGCCCACAACAACCGTGGTTTTGCTGTTCGGTGGTCGTTCTTCGGAACACAGCATTAGCTGCGCAACCGCCGGTGGCGTTCTTTCGGCGATCGACCGCGACAAGTACACGGTCATCCCGGTCGGCATCACACGCGAGGGTGCCTTCACTCTCCAACCCGACGACGCAGAGATGTTTCGGCTTAACCCCGACGCGATGCCCGAGGTGGTCGACAACGGCACGCGAGTGCACTGGCCGGAATCAGCTGCCACAAACGAGCTGACGATCACGGATGCCGATGGCACCACGCGCAGCCTCGGTGATGTTGATGTGGTGTTCCCCATCCTGCACGGCCCATTCGGTGAAGACGGAACAGTGCAAGGACTCATCGAGCTCACCGGTCTGCCGTATGTCGGCAACGGCGTGCTGGCGTCCGCTATGGGCATGAACAAGCACTTCACGAAGCTCGCCCTTGAGGCGGCTGGCGTTGCAGTGGCCCCCTGGGTGACGGTGTCGGCGCAGCAGTGGCAACGCACTCCGGATGTGTGGCGTCAGCGCGCATCCAGCCTCGGTTTCCCTGTCTTTGTAAAGCCTGCACGCGCAGGGTCCTCGGTCGGAGTGACCAAGGTCTCGAGCGCCGAAGAGCTAGATGCTGCTTTTGCGACCGCCTTTGCCGAAGACTCGACAGCGCTTGTTGAACAGGCGATGACGGGCCGCGAGATTGAGTGCGGCGTGCTCTCGGGCCGCGACGGTGGCGAAACTCGCGTGAGTGTCGCCGGTGAGATCGTGGTGACCGGCCGCGACTTCTACGATTTCGACGCCAAGTATCTCGACGTCTCTGCCGCCGAACTGATTTGCCCAGCACCTCTGCGAGATGGCGAACTGTGGCAAATGCAGCGCACCGCTGCGCGCGCCTTCGAATCCATCGGCGGAGCGGGGCTCGCCCGAGTCGACTTCTTCTTTGACGGCACCGAATTTGTGGTCAACGAAATCAATACGTTGCCTGGCTTTACACCGATCTCGATGTTCCCCAAGTGCTGGGCTGCAAGCGGCATGAGCTACCCCGAATTGATCAACGAACTCATCGAGATCGGGTTGGAAACCGTTCGCTAACGCGAGCTATTCGGATTCGTCGTCGCTGGGTTCAGCGGTCTCGCTCGGCGCAATGGTGTCGGAGAATCCGACGCAGAAGCGGTCGGCTGGCACCTGACTGACGGCGCCAGCAAGCTGGCTGAGAGCATCAAAGCCCGAGACCTCGTCGCCATCGACGTCGGGGTCACCATCGCTATCGACGATTACCTGTACGGCGGGATCGCGGCCGTACGAGGTAAAGACGTAGTTGGGGGCGTCGCTGTCATCGCGCAGCCAGTCGATGCCATCTTCCGGGGCAGTAACGCAGGCGAGTTCGGCGGTGGGATCGGGCACTGCTACGCCACAGCGCAATAAGATCATGGCCGGTTCGCCCCACGCTCCCGTGCCCTGAGCATTGGTTTCGCGCTTGTCGAGACCCGCGACAGTGTCGGGGAGGCGCACGATGACGTCGGCGCAGGAAGGGTTGGCCGCATCATCCGCCGGCTCGAGCGGAACGATTGCCGCGCATCCGCCCAGCGTTGCCAGCAGAGGAACTATCGCGAGCATCGCGATTATGGGGGTGCGGGTCGTCGTTCTCATCGCCTTCAGGCTACCGTGAGTTCATGATGATTGACCGCGCGAGCGAGACCCTTGACACTCTCGGCGGCGTGGGTGAGCTTGCCGCGCTGAAGCGCATCTTTCCGCGACTGCCTTCTGCTGCGGCAGAGCTTCTCGGGCCGGGCGATGACTCTGCCGTGTTGGCAACGCCAGACAAGCGTGTCGTGATCACGACCGACATGATGATCCATGGCCCTGACTTTCGGCTCGCGTGGTCGTCTCCGTACGATCTCGGCTGGAAAGCAGCTGCCACAAACCTCTCGGATATCGCGGCGATGGGCGCGGTGCCCACGGGCCTGGTTGTGGCGATTGCTGCCCCCAACGACACCCCTGTCTCGGCGCTTGAAGCAATCGCCGACGGGCTCCGCGAGGGCTGCGACACGCTCGCTCCGGGAAGCGGAGTAATCGGCGGTGACCTCTCGGTGTCCACAGTGCTCACGATTGTCATCACGGCCTTTGGCGATCTCGAAGGGCGCGCCCCGGTTCTGCGTTCTGGTGCCCAGATCGGGGACATTATTGCGGTCTCGGGCACGCTCGGCCTCGCGGCGGAGGGCCTGCGGTTGTTGTTCCGCGAGGGCGTCGCTGATGGCGAACCGGATGCCGCAGCCGCCGCAGCCCTCGCGACAACGCATCCCGATGCCATCGCCGCCCAACTCAGGCCAACACCCCCGATCGCGGACGGCAAAGCCGCCGCTCTCGGAGGAGCCACGGCCATGCTCGACCTGAGCGACGGGCTCGCGATTGATGCTCGCCGCGTTGCCACCGCTAGTGGCGTTGGGCTTGATTTGTCATCCGAAGCGGTGGGTGGTCGGGCGCAGCTCGACGGTGGGGAAGACCACTCATTGCTCGCGACGTTTCCTGAAGCGACTCCACTGCCAGCGGGCTTCCGCGCTATCGGTCGCGTCGTCGAGGGCGAGGGCGTGCTTGTTGATGGCGTTGCGTACACCGAACGTGGCGGCTGGGATCCCTATGCGGGCTGGGACGGCGCCGTCGGCTGATCGCCGAAGTGCCGGCAGGCTATGCCTCCGTCGGCTGAACCCAGTAGAGCGTGGTGTCGCCGTAGTCTTTGCGACGGTCGAGTTCGAGCCCAGCGGGCCATTCCGGTTCGGGGTCGCGAGAACTGCGTTCCACGATCACGACCGCGTCGGGGCTGAGCTGGTTGGCGAGCAGTTCGAGCGCCACGAGCAGTTCACCGTTGCCGAGTTCGTAGGGCGGGTCGATGAAGACGAGATCCCACTGATCACCGGATGTCTCTAAGAAGGTGTGCACGGCGCGAGCGGCGGTCAGAATGATCGGCTTTGAGCCGCGCGGAGCCTTTGCCGCGATGAGGGTCGCGTTCTTGCGGCAGGTGGCTGCGGCGCGAGCGTTGTTCTCGACGAGGGTGACGTGGGGTGCGCCGCGCGAGGCGGATTCGAGCCCGAGCGCTCCGGTGCCGGCGTAGAGGTCGAGCACGCGGGCGCCCTCGATGGCGTCGCGGGCTTCGAGCGCCGAGAAGATCGCTTCGCGCAGGCGGTCGCTGGTGGGCCGTGTGCCCGCGCTCGGGACGGCAATGGTGAGGGAGCCGGCGTATCCGGCGATGATGCGTGTCATAGCATTCCGAGCCTAGCCGTCTGAAGAACGCCAGTGGTCCCCGGTACTCTTCTAGGGTGACCTCGCCCCTTGACCAGAAGCTCAGCGCCGTCTTGGGCGGGCGCACCGCTACTTCGATGCAGCGCGGTCTTGGCCTGCTCACGGTCGGCGATCTGATGACCCACTATCCGCGGCGGTACGCGAGACGGGGCGAACTCACTGCGCTGGCTCAATTGCCGTTGGATGAGGCAGTGACGATCGTGGCCGAAGTGCGCGAAGTGCGCAATCGTCCGATGCGCAACAAGCGCGGCTCGATTCTTGAGGTGTCGATCAGCGACGGCACGGGCATCCTGACTCTCACGTTCTTCAATCAGGCTTGGCGTGCCAATGAGTTGACGCCGGGGGTGCGCGGAATCTTTGCGGGCAAGGTCGGCCAATATCGCGGCACACGTCAGCTCGCGCACCCCGACTACGAACTCTTCGACCGGGATGCTCTTGAGCTCAAGAAGCCCGAGCAGGCCAAGTCGTGGGCCGAGCAGCCGATCCCCATTTATCCGGCGACGTCCACGGTCGCGAGTTGGCAAATTCAGAAAGCCGTCGAGGTTGTGCTCGATACGCTTGGCCCGCTTGATGACCCGGTTCCGGATGCCGTTCGTCGCGAACGCGAGTTACTTCCGTTTGCGAAGGCGCTTGAGCAGGTGCACCGCCCGAAGGTTGACTCGGACTGGCGGGCAGCTCGCGACACCCTGCGTTTTCAGGAAGCATTCGTTCTGCAGTCGGCGCTTCTGCAACAGCGTCAGAAGCAGCGCGAATCTGAAGCCATCGCACGCACGGCCGGCCCACTGCTCGAAGGCTTCGACGCAGCGTTGCCGTTCACTCTCACGGGTGATCAGCACACCGTGGGGGAGGAAATCTTCCACGACATGGCGCAGCCGGTTCCGATGAATCGACTCGTGCAGGGTGAGGTGGGTTCCGGTAAGACTCTGGTCGCGCTGCGGGCGATGCTCGCGGTCGCGCAGTCGGGTGGGCAATCAGCGTTGCTGGCTCCCACTGAGGTTTTGGCGCATCAACATTTCCGTTCGATCATCCGCACGCTGGGCCCCGATCTCGCGGCCGAACTGCGCCCGACCCTCATCACGGGCCAGCTGCCGACAGCAGAGCGCAAGAAGGCGCTGCTGGCGACCGTGTCGGGGGCGTCTCGCATCGTGATCGGCACGCACGCCCTCCTGGGCGACGCGGTCACGTTTGTCGATCTCGGTCTCGTCGTCGTTGATGAGCAGCACCGTTTTGGCGTCGACCAGCGCGAAGCGCTACGGCTCAAGGGCGCGAAGCCTCCCCACGTTCTCGTGCTCACGGCAACGCCCATCCCGCGTACGGTCGCGATGACCGTGTTCGGTGACCTCGATATTTCGTCGATCGCTGAGTTGCCCGCTGGCCGTCAGCCCATCAGCAGCCACGTCGTGCCGCTCGCCGAGAAACCGGGCTGGGTGTCGCGCGTCTGGCAACGGCTGGCAGAAGAACTCGCCATCGGTCGCCAGGGCTTCGTCGTGTGCCCCGCCATCGACGCCAAGACTGAAGAGCCCGGCAGCGAGCCGACGCCCGCTGTCTCCGATGACCCGGATGCCGGACCACCGCGCCCGATCGCCAACGTGACCGAGGTGCTGGCGTCGCTCCGCAGCAACGAGGTTCTCGCGGGCAAACGGATTGAGGCGCTCCACGGCAAGCTCTCGAGCGAGGAGAAAGACGAGCTCATGCGCGCCTTCGCCGCGGGCGACATCGATGTGCTCGTGGCGACAACAGTCATCGAGGTTGGTGTCGACGTACCCAACGCCTCGGTGATGGTGGTGCTCGACGCTGATCGTTTCGGGGTCTCTCAGTTGCACCAGTTGCGCGGCCGGGTTGGTCGAGGTGGCGTTCCGGGGCTGTGCCTGTTCGTCACGGCAGCCGAGGTGGAGTCGTTGGCACGCGAACGCGTCGAGGCTGTGGCATCCACTCTCGATGGTTTCGAACTCGCCAACAAAGACCTCGAACTGCGCCGCGAAGGCGATGTGCTTGGCGGCGTGCAGTCGGGTGGGCGTTCGAGCCTCAAGCTGCTGCGAGTTGCCAACGATGGTCAACTCATCACCGAAGCGCGCGAGGCGGCTCAGGCGCTGTTGGTCGCAGACCCGACCTTGGCGGAGCATCCGGCGCTCGCCGAAGCACTCAAGCGTCGTCTTGACGAAAGTGCCGAAGCGTTCCTCGGCAAGAACTAGCGCTTCCGCTCGCAAGCTTGCGCGCTCGAACGCCGGCCCGCGGCAGGCAGCGCTCCCACCGCGCACTTTGCTGTGTTGCGCCAGATTTCCCCACACAGCGAACTCCCACGCGCCAATGAGCACCGAGCGGCTATCGTGGGAGCATGAGTCGGATCGCTGTTGTTCCTGGGTCGTTTGACCCTGTCACCCTTGGCCACCTCGATGTGATTGAGCGGGCAGCGAAAACCTTTGACGAAGTGCACGTTCTGGTCGTGCACAACCCGGGCAAGACCGCGCTTTTGCCGATTGCGCAACGCGTCTCGCTCATCGAGCAGGCCGTTGCCGACGCCCACCTCGAGGGCAACATCCTTGTAACTAGCTGGAGTATGGGCCTTCTTGTGGACTATTGCACCGATGTCGGGGCGAGTGTCATCATCAAGGGCATCCGTTCTCAAGTGGATGTCGCGTACGAAACTCCTATGGCGATCGTCAACCGCGATCTCGCCGGGGTAGAGACGATTTTCATGCTGCCGAACCCCGCTCATGCGCACGTGTCTAGTTCGCTCGTGCGCCAGGTTGCCGCGCTCGGCGGAGACGTCGCGCCCTATGTTCCGCGTTCGGTTTCTGAGTTTTTGCAAGCGCCGCGCGACTAACACCGGCACAATGGGTTTATGACACTCACCCTCGGATACAAAGCGTCAGCAGAACAATTTGCCCCGCGTGAACTCGTTGAGATCGCAGTGGCCGCAGAAGCACACGGCATGGAGAGTGTTGCGGTTAGCGACCACTTCCAGCCGTGGCGTCACGAAGGCGGACATGCTCCGTTCTCGCTGACCTGGATGGCCGCGGTGGGGGAGCGCACCAGCACGATCCGGATCGGCACGAGCGTGATGACGCCGACGTTCCGTTACAACCCGGCTGTGCTTGCTCAAGCGTTCGCGACGATGGGTTGCCTCTACCCGGGGCGCATCATGTTGGGTGTTGGTTCTGGTGAGGCTCTCAATGAGATTGCCACCGGATTCCGTGGTGCCGGTGAGCAGGAGTGGCCCGAGTTCAAAGAGCGTTTCGCTCGCTTGCGCGAATCAGTCCGTCTCATGCGAGCGCTCTGGACCGAAGATCGCGTCTCCTTCGATGGCGAGTACTACTCCACCCACGACGCGAGCATTTATGACCGCCCTGACCAGCCCATCCCGATCTATATCGCTGCCGGTGGGCCGATGGTTGCACGCTACGCGGGCCGTGCCGGCGACGGTTTTATCTGCACCTCGGGTAAGGGCATGGAGCTCTACAACGACAAGCTGATTCCCGGTGTGAAGGAGGGCGCGGCCAAGATGGACCGCAAGTTCGAAGACATCGACCGGATGATCGAAATCAAGCTCTCCTACGACACCGATGCCGACGTTGCTCTCGAGAACACGCGTTTCTGGGCGCCACTTGCTCTCTCGAAGGATCAGAAGCACGACATCACTGACCCCATCGAGATGGAGCGTGCTGCTGATGCTCTGCCGATCGAGCAAATCGCTTCGCGGTGGATCGTGGGCAATGATCCCGACAAGATTGTGGAAGAGATTCGTCCCTACGTGGATGCGGGCCTCAACCACCTCGTCTTCCACGCGCCCGGCGACGATCAGCGCCGTTTCCTTGAGCTCTTCGAGCGCGACATTGCACCGCGATTGCGGGCGCTGTAACTCGCGTTCTGACCGCAGCGGGTCGCGCGAGAGCACGGTCCTAGTGCGACAGGCTTAACCAACGATGGGCGGATGCGTGAAGCATCCGCCCATCGTTGTTGTGCGCCACCGTTGAACGCGGCGACGTTCCGGTGTCGGCTAGCTCGTGACGGCGACTTTTTCGCTTGAACGAGCCTGGTTCGCCGAGTTGGTGCTGACCTCAATCTTTCGAGGTTTTGCCTTCTCGGAGACCGGAATAATGACGCTCAAGACGCCATTGTCGTAGCTGGCGCTGATGTTGTCGCGGTCGATGCCGGCGCCAATGCTGAACTGGCGCAAGTAAGAACCGTAACGACGTTCCTGAGAGAGCCACTTGGCTCCCTCGCGTTCGCCAGCGGTGCGTTCGGCGCGAATGGTGAGCAACTGGCCATCAACGTCGACGTCAACGGAGCCCGGATCGATGCCCGGGAGGTCGGCGGTGAGGACGTACTCGTCGGCCTGGCGGTACAGATCGACCGGCATCGGCTGGGCGCCGACGCGGGACTGGGCTGCTGCGGTGAGCCGGTCGAGTTCGGCAAAAGGATCAAATGACAGTGTCATGGGGAACCCCTTTCTCAAAGTTGAGTCACGGTGACTCAACAATCAAAAAATTAGCATTCTCGACCTGAGAGTGCCAAGAAATTTCGCTTCCTATTCGCTGAGAACGAAACGACCGCCGCCGGAGCGATCCAGCGGCGGTCGAGTGCGGCGAATTCAGCGGATGATGAACCGCGGATAGTTCTGCTCGGCGCGAGCTCTGGCGTGAGCCAGGCGCTCATCACGGAGCTGGTGTGCGGCCAGCAGCTCGGCCGACGCGATCAGTCGCGCACGGTGGGGCCGGCGGCTCCACGTGATGAGTGCGACGCCGAGATGCAGCGCAAGCCGGTCGATGACTCCCACGCGACGTGCTGCCGCTGGGCGCGGCTTCTCGACGGGGTCAGGTTCGGGCGGATGGGCGTGGCGGTCTTTCGAGGCCGCCAGTAGTTTGTTCATGATGGAAACTTTCGTGACAGAGAGAGGTTGCGGATGGCGCGCCAGAGCGCGCTGTTTCAGGTGGCGACCCAACGGCATCCTTCAGCGATCGCGAGTCGCCAGAGAAGGGGTGATCATCACTGTGAGTGCTGCGCAACCCTGGTGAGGGCGTGCCGACTCGTCAGTCGAACGCGGTCTCGTGATGATCGAGTTGGGTCGTGTGCTCCGTGAGCGCCGCCACCGTCAGAATCGGTGAGCGGAGAACGCTAACCGGTTAGGCGGTGAGGGCGCCGACGGAGCCGGCGGTAGTGGGGTTCTTGGTCGTAATGAACATAAACACGTCAGGCTCCTTTCAATAGTTGGCGTTTGCTCAGTGTAGGACGGGCGCTCGTAGAGGACAAGACCCTATTTAGCTGCGATGCACAGCCGTGATGATTGCTTCGGCAAGTTCAGCTGGCTTCGTGAACTGCGGCCAGTGCCCGGTGGGCAGGTCAACGAGCTCGAGGTCGTCGAGGCGTGCAAGCTCTGAGGCGAATGGCTCAGAGTCGTGCATCCATGACCGCAATTGTTCGCTCGTGAACTCACAACAAATCACTGTGGCGGGAACGCTAAACCGTGCCGGAGTCGACAGATTTTGCGGGTCGCTTGCCACGCGAGCGGGCTGCGGAATCGCCATCTCCCGAAATGTGGCCCGCAGCTCAGCGGTGAGATCAACAAGGTCTTCGTCGTCGAATACCGCCCAGGCGGGCAGCGGAATCTCACCATCGATTGTCGGAAGGTCGGCGTTGATCGGCATCCCGTGGGGGAGCGGCACCGTGTCGACGTGAACGATGCGCGCAAGGC
The DNA here is from genome assembly GCF_015864665.1 of Salinibacterium sp. SWN167. Lineage (GTDB taxonomy): Bacteria > Actinomycetota > Actinomycetes > Actinomycetales > Microbacteriaceae > Rhodoglobus. Next base: position 1,260,744 of record NZ_JADYWU010000001.1, read on the forward strand.
AAGTGGGGCGAGCATCCGCAACAGCGTGGGCGATGGGGCCGCCACCGCTGTGGGCCACGAGCACAATGTGAGGCGCTGTTTGGTCGTGCGCTGCGTCATCCTCGCAGTCATAGTCGCGAGTGAGGCTATCGACGACGTCAACCACCGCGGCAACGTGGTTGGCCAGAGTGATGGTTGCTCGGTCGGTGTCGTTGCGGTGAAGACCGGGAAGCGTCAACGGGTGAACAGTGTAGCCAGCAGCGCGCAGCGACTGAGTGATGGGGGCCCACGACGCTTCGTCGAGCCAGAACCCTGGAATGAGGATGACGTGCATGAGCGGACTAGCGGTGCTGGTGGAAAACGCGCCCAGATTCATGCCGACTCCTCAGTGAGTAGGTCGCCCATTATCCGCTCGTCGCGACGGCAATTCAATACTCGGTAACCCTGGTGCAGCACGACGAGCGCAATGCACGCCACAATAGACGGATGCCCGTGACAGTTGCTGCACCCCACATCGGCTACGCCGCCATGCTCGAACGGTTTCATCCGCGCGATGTGATGGCGTTCGCGCAGCATGCCGAAGCGCAGGGATTTCGCGGCGTAATGGCCGCCGACCATTACCAGCCGTGGGTTCCCCAGCAGGGACAGGCGTCGTTCGTGTGGAACGTGCTGAGCGCTCTGGGTGAGACCACGACCGGCGATCTCGGCACGGGCGTCACGGCGCCGACATTCCGATGGCACCCCGCAATGGTCGCTCAAGCTTCCGCTACTTTGGCCGCCATGAACCCAGGCCGGCACTGGCTCGGGCTCGGCAGCGGCGAAGCCATTAACGAACACATCGTCGGCCAGTACTGGCCAGAAGCCCCCGAACGCATTAATCGCATGTTTGAAGCGGTCGAGATCATCAAGAAACTGTTTGCATCGGGTCTCGGCAACAAAGATGTGCGCCACGAAGGCCAGTTCTATCGGCTCGAATCGACACGCCTCTGGACAATGCCCGAAGTCGCGCCCGAGATCCTCGTTGCGACAGCAGGCCCCGTCGCCGCCAAGCGTGCGGGCAAAACCGTCGACGGTCTCATCACCGAAGCAGCACCCCTCGAGAAAGTCGACATGCTGCTCAAGCGATTCGCTGAAGGAGCACGCGAAGCAGGCCGCAAACCCGAAACTCAGAGCCGCGTACTGCGGTTGCACTTGAGCTGGGCCGAAACAGATGAGCAGGCCATGCGCAACGCGCTCACCGAATGGCCGAACGGCGGTTTGCGGTTTGCGAAGAACGACATCCGCTCACCGTTTGAGCTCGAACAGCTCGCCCGCATGGTCCGACCAGAAGACTTTGAGGGGCGGATGCCCGTGAGCGCCGATCCGGACGTGCACCGTGCCTACATCCAGAGCTACCTCGATCTCGGATTCGACCGTATCTACCTCCACAACGTTGGACGCAATCAGCGCGAGTTCCTCGACGTCTTCGGGCGCGACGTGCTGCCGGCTCTGCGCAAGTAGTGACCGCTCCCGAAATGCCGCAGACTAGACGCGTGAGAATGAGCGCATGGGCTGTGCCCGGCATCCCCGAAATTCAGTCCGGCGACAACCTTCTTGAGGCGATTGCGGCGGCTCTCGTTGCCGACTCTGACGACGTGAACTCTGGCGGGCTTGTCGACGGCGACATCCTCACTGTGACCTCCAAGATCGTCAGCAAGGCTGAGGGGCGTTCGGTGGAAGCCGCTGATCGCGAGCAAGCCATCACCAACGAAACCGTGCGGATCGTGGCATCCCGCGAGCACCCCAACGGCGTCACTCGCATTGTGGAGAACCGTCTCGGTCTCGTGATGGCGGCGGCGGGCGTCGACTCCAGCAATACCCCCGACGGCATCGTTTTGTTGCTCCCGCTCGATCCCGATGCGACGGCTCATGAGCTCTGCGCCGGGCTCCGCGAGCGATTCGGGGTGACGGTCGGCATCGTTATCACCGACACCGTGGGCAGGCCCTGGCGCAAGGGGCAGGCCGACATTGCAATTGGTGCGGCGGGCATCCACGTTCTTGATGATTTGCGTGGCACCGCGGATGCTTCGGGTCGTCCGCTTGCGGTGAGCGTCACGGCGCTCGCCGATGAAGTTGCTGCCGCGACAGATTTGGTCAAAGGCAAGGCCGGGGGATTACCCGTTGCGGTCCTTCGCGGGCTTGGCCAGCACGTCGCTGATCTTGACGCTCCCGGTGCGCGATCCCTCGTTCGGTCGGGCCCAGAGGACATGTTCAGTCTGGGCACAAAAGAAGCTTGGATGGCCGGCTTCGATGAGGCGCACACCTCAGCGGAATCTAAAGAGGACTAATACTCGACTGTACGTGAGATTACCTCTACGATGAGCGGATGGGGAGTCTCATTTCGCTCGCGTATTTCGCGTTGCTCATCTCGGTCCTGATCGACATCATCCTGATCGATGAATCGCGCATCAAGCATCTCGGCAAGGTCACCTGGATCTTTCTCGTGATCTTCATGCCTTTCATCGGCAGCATTCTCTGGTTTGCTATCGGCCGCGAGCACCAGTCCACCGCGCCGAGCTCTCTGCCCTTTGGCGCCCCCGAGCGTCGCGCACCCCTGCCATCACAGGAGGTGAGCACGACCGAAGCGGAGATAGCGAAGCTCGATGCGGAGATCGAATACTTTCAGCGCCAAGAAAAGATCCGTGCCCTTGAAGACGAACTGCGCAAGCGTAAGCAATTGCCGTAGTGGAAGACCGGTGTAAGACTCGAGACATGGATGCCCCTACCTCCGGGTCACTACCCGACGACGTGTTCCACGATCACTGTGACGCCATTGTGCGCAGTATTTCGACCGTGATCGATGGCAAGACGGAGGCTGTGCGCTTGGCACTCACTGTGCTCTTGGCGGAGGGTCATCTCCTCATCGAGGATGTGCCTGGTGTCGGAAAGACCATGCTGGCGCGAGCGCTGGCACGAACGGTCGACAGCACCGTTTCGCGCGTGCAATTCACCCCAGACTTGCTGCCGGCAGACATCACTGGTGTCTCGGTCTATAACCAAAACACCCGCGAGTTTGAATTCAAGAAGGGCCCTGTTTTCGCCAACATTGTGATTGGTGATGAAATCAATCGTGCGAGTCCCAAGACGCAGTCGGCGCTGCTCGAGTGCATGGCCGAGTCGAGTGTCACCGTCGATGGCACGACCTACGAACTTGAAAGCCCGTTCATTGTGGTGGCGACGCAGAACCCCATCGAGATGGAGGGCACCTATCCCTTGCCCGAAGCGCAGCGTGACCGGTTCATGGCCCGAATTTCGATGGGCTATCCGGATGCCGCAGCCGAGCTGGCCATGCTGCGGTCACGGGAGCTGACAAGTCCGCTGGATGCTCTCACCCCGGTGGTCTCGGTGTCGCAGTTGCGCGAGCTCATCGCGACCGTACGCCGCGTCTTCGTGAGCACTGCCGTGGAGGAATATGCGGTGGCGATCGCTCAAGCCACCCGCCGCGACCGTGAAGTGCGGGTGGGTGCGAGTCCCCGCGCGACGCTGCATTTGGTGCGCGCAGCGAAGGCGCGAGCCGCGATTGACGGCCGCGACTTTGTTCTTCCGGATGACATTGATGCGCTCGCTGTGACGGTGCTGGCCCATCGGATGATTCCTGCTCGTCACACCGGTGATACGTCAGCGCTGCTCTCCGGGCACTCAATCGCGGATGTCATCGAGCGCATCGTGGCCGAGATTCCGGTGCCGGTGCACGCGGCCGCATCCTAGAGACAGCTGTCATGGCCCGCGATATGATGCTGCGATCTATTCGTATTGTGATGGGTGGTGCCCGACTGACAAATCGCGGCGCGACCTTCTTGGTGGCGGGCGGAGTTGCACTGGGTGTGGGCTTTGGTGCCGGTATGCCGGTTTTGTTATATGTCGGATCTTTTGCTCTGGCTTTGCCGATGGTGGCGGCGTTTTTCGTGCGTAGGCACGCGGCGGCGATGACGGTTACTCGTCGTTTTTCGTTCCCGGTGGTCGAAGCGGCAAGCACGACCGCTGTGACGCTGCGCGTCGATAATCAATTGCGGCGTGCGACGGCCGCGATGCGGTGGCGCGATGGTCTTCCGTGGCACCCGTGGGTGACCGAGAGCGGTTGGCTTCCGCGGTTGTCGGTGAAGACGGGGGCGGGCAATGATCGCAGCGCTGCGCAATTGAGTTACACCCTCACCCCGACCGCCCGCGGAGTCTTCGATGTCGGGCCGCTCGTGGTCGAAGCGTCCGATCCTCTTCAACTGGCGTGGGGTGCGTGGAGCGTGGGCGCTGCAACACCGCTCATCGTGACGCCGCAAGTGGTGCAGTTCGCGCCGACAGCGCTGTTGGCGCAGTCCGGAGATGGCGAAGCGCGGGTCGTACAACGTCGTGCCGCCGGTGACGACGATGACGCGATGACGCGCGAGTATCGTCGGGGAGATGCCATGCGTCGCGTGCACTGGAAAGCATCCGCTCGCCACGGCAGTCTCATGGTGCGTCAAGAAGAGCAGCACAGTTATCCGCAGGCCCGCATCATTGTGGATACTCGGCTGGTCGGCTACCCCGATGCCAGCCGCGCCGCCGCGATTCGCACGCCTTCCGGTTCCGCTGTTGCACCAGCGCACAGTCCTCGATTCGAGTGGGTAGTGAGCATGCTCGCGTCGGCTGCCGTGCAGCTACGTCGCGAGGGTTTTCTCGTGAGCATTGTTGAAACGGGGCAGTCCCAACTGACGGATGCGGCTGTCTTGCACCGCAGGTCGGCGGCGGAGCAGGAGCTGCTGACTCGGCTCGCGGCGATAGCGCCCATCGATTCTCCCGCCGCGTGGTGGACAGATTCTGCAGCGCGCGCTGCTACGTCGGTGCCCACGATCGCCTTGGTCGCGAATCCTGATGCTGAGACCATTGACTTTCTCGCAGCGCAGACAACTGGCGCCGGGCTTGCCGTTGCGTTCGTAGTGGAATCTTCGTCCAGTTTCGGTGACCGTGAGCGTGGGGGCACCGAGAAACGTGCGCCGGTTACTGATCAGTTGAGCACCGCAGGGTGGAAGGTCATTTCTGTTCGTTCTTACGACGATGTCGCCGACGCCTGGAACCTGTTGGTTTCGGAATCTAAGGTGCTCCGTGAGCACGACTGAGGCGGCGAGGGTCGCGAGCGTAGCGAGGCACGATCGCCGAGTGCGACTGTGGTCGATTGCGGGCGTTCTAGCCTTAGCGACGGGCGTCGCGGCGAGCAGTCTCGGGGCAGTGCTGACCGAGGGTGCCTGGTGGTTCCCCTTGATGGCCGTGGTGGTTGCGGTTCTGGCGTCGGGCGCCGCCTTCCGCAGCGTGAACTCGCGAGCGTGGCTTGGCTCGGTGGTCGCGGCCGCCGGTGGGCTGGTCTCGCTCGTGCTGATGTTCGCGCCTCAGACGGCCATCCTTGGCATCATTCCGACAGCAGACACGGTCTCGCGGTTTGGTCAACTGGTGACGCAGGGGCAAGCCTCCATCGCGGTGCAGAGTTTTCCGGCTGATGCGTTTGTGGGGATCGTCTTCCTGATCTGTCTCGGTGCGGCGGCCGTGGCCGTGGCAATGGACGTCGCGGCGTTCGTGCTGCAGAAACCAGCGTTGACCGCCATCCCGCTCACTATTCTTCTTCTGGTGCCGAGCTTTGTGCGCACCGAATTGCACGATGCGTTTGTCTTCGCCGCAACCGCGATTGCCTATGTTGCGGTGCTTTTGGTGGCATCTCCGCAGAAGAGCACTCGCTCGGCGTGGCCGCTGATTTCGGCCGCCCTAGTGCTGTCTCTCATCGTGCCGGTGGTGCTGCCGAGCGTTGAACCAGCGGAGCAATTGGGGAGCGGGCAGGGTCTCATCTCCACCGGGGTGAACCCGATCATCAACCTCAGCACTGACCTCCGCCGAGGCGTACCGTTGCGAGCATTGACGTATGCCTCTGAAAGCGGCGGGGAATACCTTCGAGTGGCCGCGCTTGACGTGTTTTCCGAAGACACCTGGGAGCCATCGCAAAACGAGCCAACAGCCGCTGGCAGCGTCACCGAGTTTCCGATCGCACCCGGTCTGAGCGACGAAGTGCCGCGGGAGGAGAAAGTGCTGCAGGTCGAGATTGACCGCATCCGGGGAAAGCTCTTGCCCGTGCCTTATGCGACGGCCAACATTAGCGGGCTTGAGGGCGACTGGTCGTGGGAGCCAGACGGGCTCACGGTATCGACCGACGACTCGAACTCTCGTGGCCAAAACTACGAAGTCGCGTTCGTTTCGCCCGCGCCCTCGGTCGAGCAACTGGAGGCCGCCCCGACGACGCTGCCCGATAGTTTCGAGCGTTATCTTGAGCTGCCGGAGACCCTTCCGAGCATCGTGACCGAGACAGCCCACGCTGTGGCGGGCGGCGAAACGACTCGCTTCGATCAGGCGTTGGCGCTGCAATCCTTCTTTGCCGACGGTGACTTCACCTATTCAGAAGATGCACCCGTCGCCGAGGAATATGACGGTTCGGGCGCCGGTGTTCTTGGCGAGTTTCTCGCGGCGAAGAGCGGTTACTGCGTCCACTTCGCTTCTGCGATGGCCGCGATGGCGCGAAGCCTTGAGATCCCGTCGCGAGTGGTGGTCGGGTTCACGCCCGGTGAACGAATTGCGGATGACTCGGACGAGCGACGCTTCCTTGTGTCCACCGATAACTTGCACGCATGGCCGGAGCTCTATTTTCCGACCATCGGGTGGATCCGTTTCGAACCGACCGTCTCGGTGGGAAGCGCTCCACGGTTCGCCCAAAGTGTTGAAGACGACCCCAGCACCCCGGATGTCGATGAGTCGCAACCTGAGCCCGTTGCAACTCCAACTTCGACCTCTCCAGCGACGCCTGGTGCCCGCCCCGATCTGCCCCTCGATGAAGACTCGTCCGCGGCAACGCCCAACGGCGTCGAGATCTCACCGTGGTGGTGGCTCGTGCTCGCCTTGCCGGTGCTTCTGCTCATCCCTGCCCTCGTGCGGGTCACCCGTCGTGCTCTACGATTGGCCGCCGTGAGGCAAGGAGAGACCGGTGCGGCTTGGCGTGAAGTGCGCGACACCGCAATCGATCTCGGCTATCCGGTGAGCGCGACAGCAACCCCGCGGCAACAGTTCGAGCACCTCACCGAGCACCTCGGTGACTCCGGAACATCCGCGCTCAGCTCCTTGCTTGGCCAGGTTGAGGCGAGCGCTTTCAGCACGCGACCCGAAACCGTGCGTGTGGGAGCCGTGACGAATGTGCTCGCCGCGCTGCGAGCATCCGTTGGCTGGCGGGGGCGACTTCGGGCTGCACTGGCTCCGCGCACGGCGTTTAGCCCCCGAGACCGTCGTGGCTAGATCTCGGGTTGTCTAGATCTCTGGTGGGCTGGGGCTACGCCGGGCTGAACCCGATGACAGGCTTGCCCGTGACCGGATTGCGCAGAATGGATGCGGTCACTCCATACACGTCAGCGATCAGCTGTTCGGTCAGCACCGTTTCAGTCGCGCCCGCTGCCACGACGCGGCCCTGGGACAGCACGATGATGTGGTCGCAGTAGCTCGCCGCGAGGGAGAGGTCGTGCAGCGCGGCCAGCACCGTCACGCCCGTGGTGCGCAGGCTCGACAGCAGTTCGAGCACGGCGAGTTGGGCCGCGATGTCGAGGTGGTTGGTCGGTTCGTCGAGGGTGAGCAGTTGCGGTTCTTGGGCGAGGGCACGGGCGAGCATGACGCGTTGCTTCTCGCCACCAGAGAGGCTCTGGAATTCGCGTTCGCGGAACGCGGTCATTTCCACGGTCTCGAGGCTTGCCGTCACTACGGCAGCGGATTCGGGGGAGTCGGCCTCCCACAGCGATTGGTGCGGCAGGCGCCCGAGCTTCACGACCATGTCAACGGTGAGGGAGGAGTCGGTGGTGGCGTCTTGCTCCACAAACGCGGCGAGGCGCGCGCGTTGGCGACGCGGCATCCCGAGCAGGTCGGCGTTGCCGAACGTGACGGTTCCGGATGCCGGAGCCTGCACGGCGGTCAGTGCTCGCAGCAGGGTGGATTTTCCGGCACCGTTTGGGCCGACGAGCGCGCTGAGGGAGCCTCGCGCTACTGTGCAGTCGACGTTGTCGATGAGCAGGGTGCCGTCGATAGTGACCCGGATTCGTTCGGCGACAAGGCCGGTGTCGTCACTCATGTTGAGCTCTTTCGCCGGGTGAGGAGGAACGCGAAGATGGGGGCACCGATCATGGCGGTGACGATACCGACGGGAATCTCGCGCGGGTCAAAGAGTGTGCGCGCAAGGGTGTCGGCCCAAACGAGAAAGACGGCGCCGAGGAGGGCGCTCAGGGGGAGCAGGGCGCGGTTCCCGGGCCCGACGAGCAGTCGAACAGCATGCGGCAGGATGAGCCCGACGAAGCCGATCGATCCACTTACCGAGACCATGGCGCCGGTGACGAGGGCGGATGCCGCCAGTAGTCCCCAGCGGGTGGCACTGACGTTCACCCCGAGCGACGCTGCCTGCACGTCGCCGAAGGCAAAGGAATCGAGCAGTCGTCCCGTGAGCATCACGGGGATGCCGATCACGATGATGGCAACCATGGTGATGCCGACCGCGGGCCAGCGGGCTCCGCTGAGGGAGCCGAGCAGCCACGACAACACTTCCCGGTAGGAGTCGCCGTCGACGCTCCAGAAAATGACAAAGCTTGTGATTGCCGAGGCAAGCGCCGAGACGGCGATTCCCGCGAGCACCGTGCGCGACGGGGTGATCGCGCCGAGGGATCCCGCCAACAGCAACGTGAGGGTCAACGCGAGCAACGCTCCCACAAAGGCAGCCAACGGCAGCAATACGGCGGCGCCAAGCACGATCACAGACACAGCGCCCAACGCCGCGCCCGATGACAGCCCGAGCAAATACGGGTCGGCGAGCGGGTTGCGCGTAATCGCCTGCATCACCGCACCGCTCAGCGCGAGCCCTGCACCCACCGCCGCAGCGGTGAGCACTCGAGGCAAGCGCAACTGCCACACAATGCCATCCCGCAATTCCGTGAGCGGGCTCACTCCGATGCCGAGGTGGCTCCCAATCGAGCGCCACACCTCATCGAAGCGGATGTCGGCAGGGCCAATCGTCACCGCGATGGTGATCGACACGAGAAGTGCGATCCCCAGCGCGGTGCCGAAGGCGAGCGGAGAAACTTTAGCCATCGAGCTCCGCAATCTGGGCCGACAAGCTTTCGGCAGCTTCAACACTGCGCACGCCGGCCTCGCTCGCCGCGAACGGCACCACGAGGTAACGGCCAGCCTTCACAGCACTGAGGTTAGCGGTTGCGGGATTGGTCTCGAGAATGTCGATTTTGCCCTCGGCTGTGTTCCAGGCGGCATCCACGAGCACAATGAAGTCGGGGTCGGCGTCAACGACGGCTTCCCAGTTGAAGGGAGCCCACGTGGAGTCGATGTCGGCCGCGATGTTGGTCAGCCCGACGGTATCGAGCAACAGTTGCGGTGCTCCGATGCCGGCGCCCACATACGGGGTGTCGGACCCTGAAGAGAACCACAGAGCGGTGCGGGAGTCACCATTGGCATCGATCGCGGCCAGTTGTGCTCGCTGTTCATCGACGATCTCGGTGGCATCCACGCGGAAGATCGAGGCAACCGTCTCGATGTCGCTGAAGACGTTGTCGAAGCTGAGCTGTTCAGGCTGTTCTGCGCTTTGGCAGGCGGAGGGAGCCACGAAGGTGTTGATGCCGAGAGAAGTGAGGTCGGCGCGCTCGCCGGCGCCGTCAGCGCTGAACGTTGATTCCCACCCGGCAAAGACAAGGTCGGGCTCGAGATCGAGAACGGCTTCTTCGCTCGGCACGCGCTCAGCAATCGAGGTCAGGCCCGCAGCATCGGATGCCCACTGTTCGGGCACCGGGCCGTCCTGAAACGCGGTTCCAATGATGCGATCGCCGAGGCCGAGCGCCAGAAGCATCTCGGTTGTTGACGACTTGATCGTGATGACGCGCTCGGGGGCCGAGTCGAAGGTGACATCGAAGCCACAGTTGCTGAGTTCAACCGATTGCGTCGCAGCATCGGGCGACGTGGCGTCGGTCTCGTCAGCGGCAGCAGCGCATCCGCTCAACGCAAGAACAGAGACGCCTGCCAGCAGCGCGGTGCGGGAGAACGCGGAACGGGACAAAACGGAACGAGACAGTGCAGACATGGAGCCTTCCAAGAAACGGGTGAATGGGCGCGAGAATGCGCCACAAAGAACGAAAAGTGTTTCGAGAAGACCGGCAGCCCAATCCTGGGCAAACCAACCACGCCATACCAAGCGCACGGGTCTGTCGCACCAGTCTAGAGAGGTACAAAGCCTCATGCCTACACCGACCCACGCGGTCTGGCGTGCTCATCCGTGGGTTAGCTGACTGAGCGATTGCTGACCGGGGGCGACAGGGGAGCCGTTGCGGGGGTAGAATCGACGATCGTGTCTAGAATCAACGAGAGTCCGTATGCCGTGTTGGTGCGCGATCTCATTCACCGCCCCGGCGAGATGAGAGAGCACTCCATTCAGGTCGTCGTACCCGAAACCTTTGGTACCGCTGTTATTGGGGTAGAAAAGGGTTCGACACTGTCCGTCAAGGGCCGTTTTGAGTCACTCCACGACGGCATTCTTGTGGATGCTGTGGTGTCGGGCAAAGCCCAAGCGGAGTGCGTTCGCTGCCTCATTGACGTCACCCTGCCTGTCCGAGTCGAGTTTCAAGAACTTTTCGCGTATTCTGAGGACGAAGCTTTCGACTACACGGTTATCGACGAATACATCGATCTAGAACCTGTAGTGCGGGATTCGGTAGTGTTGTCACTGCCGTTCCAGCCGGTCTGTCAAAAGGATTGTCTTGGCCTGTGCCCCGAGTGTGGGGTTCGGTTGCTCGATAATCCAGGACACGAACACGAAGCGCCCATCGATGCTCGCTGGGCAGCGTTGGCCGGCCTCCAAGATTTCACGCAAAACTCGCATGACCAGAACTCGCACGACGCGAACGATTCACCTGAGACCCAAGAAGAAAAGAGTTAGCCATGGCAGTACCGAAGCGCAAGATGTCGCGGGCCAGCACCCGCATGCGCCGCGCCCAGTGGAAGGCAACCCCTCCCACCCTCGTCAAGACCGTTGAAAACGGCAAGACTGTTTACAGCCTGCCGCACCGCGCCAAGGTAGTCGAAGACTCCGCTGGCACGCCCCTGTACATGGAGTACAAGGGCCGCAAGGTCGCTGACGTTTAACTAGTCTTCACATTCTCGAGTCGAAATGGCGATGACGGGCTCTGCCTCACCGGTTGAGCTCTCCGCTGTGCTCGGGGTCGCTATTGACCCCGAGTTGCTCACGCTTGCGTTGACACACCGCTCTTTCGCGTACGAAAACGGCGGAATCGCGCACAACGAGCGACTCGAATTTCTTGGTGACTCAATTCTTGGCCAAGCAGTAACGGTCAAGCTGTATCGCGATAACCCGGAGCTTGACGAGGGAGACCTTGCCAAGCGTCGGGCTAGTCTCGTTTCTTCTGTAGCTCTTGCTGAAATTGCGCGCCTGATCGGCCTTGGCGCGTTCATTCGCCTCGGCAAGGGAGAAGAGCAGACGGGCGGCCGCGAAAAGCCGTCCATTTTGGCGGACACCGTTGAGGCAATCATCGGTGCCGCCTACCTCGACCTCGGCGGGGACGAAGCCACCGCGCTCGTCCTTCGCCTCGTCGCCCCGTTGCTTGCCGACCCTGAGCGGTTTGGCGCAGCGATGGATCCCAAGACGAGCCTTCAAGAACTCGCCGCCCAGATCGGGCGTGGGGCTCCTGACTATCGCATTCAAGATAGCGGCCCCGATCACTCCAAGCGTTTTCATGCGAGTGTCTGCCTCGACGATGAAGTTATCGCGACAGGTATCGGCTCCAGCAAGAAGCAGGCCGAAATGGCCGCAGCGCTCGAGGCCTGGACTAGCCTCCAAGCCGCAGCGAAGTAACTGGCGTGCCCGAACTTCCCGAGGTTGAAGTTGTGCGCGCGGGGCTCGAACCGGCCGTTACCGGCGCGACTGCGGCATCCGTCACCGTCTTCGACGAGCGCTCTCTGCGTCGCCATGAGGGGCCGAGTGAAGATTTTATCGACCGTCTGACCGGTCGCACGTTCCTCACCCCTCAACGCCGGGGCAAGTTCATGTGGCTTCCCCTCGCCGACAGCGACGCGGCTGACAGCGCGGAGGCTCACGGTGAAGCGCTCGTCACGCATCTTGGGATGAGCGGGCAAGTGCTTTTGCGCGATCGGAGCACGGATGACCGGCTCACGCGCATCCGCATCGAACTTGAACATCCTGACCACGGCGCACTGCGACTCAACTTCGTCGACCAACGTATCTTCGGCTCGATGGCGATCGACAGCATGCTGCCCACCGTTGATCAGCCCGCATTCGCGGTGCCGAGCCAAGTGGCGCACATCGCGCGTGACCCGCTCGACCCCTTCTTCGACGATGCCAAGTTCTTACGGTCGCTCAAAGCCAAGCGCACCACCGTGAAGCGGGCGCTGCTCGATCAGACCCTGATCAGCGGGGTCGGCAATATCTACGCCGACGAAGCGCTCTGGGCCGCGCGGGTGCACTACAACCAGCCCACCGAAACCCTCAGCCGCGCAAAAGCGGTGCAGTTGCTCGCTGAAGTGCGGGCGGTGTTCTCCAAGGCCCTCGCCGAAGGCGGCACCAGCTTCGATACGCAGTACCTCAACGTGAACGGTGAGTCCGGCTACTTCAGCAGATATCTACATTCATACGGCCGAACTGGTGAACCGTGTGACCGGTGCGGCACACCGATTTGTCGCGAGGCGTTCATGAATCGGTCGTCACACTTTTGCCCGAGATGCCAGCGTCTCTGATGAGAATCCCTTCACTTTCACGGTACTCTCGGCGAAGGCGTCATTCTCTGGGGGTATGACGGCTTTCGCAGAACGAGCTCGGGCGCAGCAAGATATTAAGTACGGAGCGCTCGCGCGGACCTGCTAAGTGTGGAGTAAGCAGCTCCATGAAGTCTAAGAACTAGGGTCGAACAAGAAAGCAGGAGCGCGGCATGGGATCGAACTTTGACTACTTGGAAGACGCTTTCCCATCGTTGGCGAATTTGGGGCGGCTAGCCGAGGCTTACCGGCAGTCAGATCCGAACTCGTCACTCCTCAAACAGGGGATGATCGGCGAGTCCATCGTGTCTATGATGTTCAAATTCGACAGCGTCACGAAACCTTACGATGACAGAGCGATCACACGGATCGACTCGCTCCAGAGCGAGGGCTTGCTGCCCAAAGATGTTTTGGACATTTTGCACCTGCTTAGAAAAGCTCGAAACCGAGCTGCGCACGATGGGTGGGGCGACGAAGAAACAGCGACCCAGTTCCTTTCGCCAATTCACTCAGTCACTGGCTGGTTCGCGACAACGTATGGCCCGGTAGATCTCACCATACCTACCTTCGTTCTTCAGACATCCGATACCGTCGCGGAGAATACGCAATCGCTGGAGCAAGATCAGCTGACGCTGATTGAAGCTGATGAAAAGAAAGCTGAGACGGCTCCAGCTGTGACGAAGTCAGTGCGCCGGGACCGCGCTGACAAGGCCGCGAACCAGCGCCCCCACACCGAAGCTGAAACTCGACTGCTTATCGATGAGCAACTGCGGCAAGTGGGTTGGGAGGCTGACAGTCAGGTGCTGCGCTACTCCAAAGGCGCACGGCCTGAAGCCTCAAGGAACTTGGCCATTGCTGAATGGCCAACCAACTCGGCGCTGCCTAACGGGGGTACGCGCGGTTTCGCCGATTACGCCCTCTTCGTCGGCAAGAAACTCGTTGCAGTAGTTGAAGCGAAAGCATCGCACAAAGACGTGCCTTCAGTCTTGGACTACCAGGCCAAGGATTATGCCCAGACGATTAGATCCGATCATCACGATCTGACGCTGGGCACCTGGGGCGTATATCGGGCGCCATTTATATTCGCTACCAACGGCCGCCCCTACCTTGACCAGTACAAAACGAAGTCGGGTGTGTGGTTCAGAGACGTGCGGAGTGCTGACAACATCCCGCGAGCTCTGCAAGGTTGGCACAGCCCCGGGGGTTTGATTGAACTTTTCGAATCCGACCCCGACAAGGCGGACAACGCACTTGCGAGTCTCAGCGATGATCTGCTTACCAATCCAAACGGCCTGAATCTTCGTAGCTACCAGATCGACGCAATCCACGCCGCCGAGGATGCGGTCACTGGCGGCAAAACACACGCTCTGCTCGCGATGGCAACCGGCACAGGCAAAACGCGCACTGTGCTTGGCATGATCTACCGATTTCTAAAAACCGATAGGTTCCGCAGAGTCCTGTTTCTGGTGGACCGCACCAGCCTGGGGGATCAGGCGGAAGACACGTTTAAAGATGTCAAACTCGAAGAACTGATGACTCTGAACGAGCTATACACGATCCAAGGCCTCGAAGACACAGAGATTGATCCGGACCTTCGCGTGCAGGTCTCGACCGTGCAGGGAATGGTCAAACGCCTTTTCCGTCCCGAAGGCGACACGAAACCCGCCGTGTCAGACTTCGATCTCATCATCATCGACGAAGCCCACCGAGGCTACTTACTCGACAAAGAGATGACCGACGACGAAGTACAGTACCGCGACCAATTCGACTATCAATCAGCCTATCGAAGCGCGATCGACTATTTCGATGCCGCGAAGATAGCGATAACGGCGACGCCTGCACTTCACACGACACAGATATTCGGGCAGCCGGTTTACACCTACACCTACCGTGAGGCCGTGATCGATGGATGGCTCGTGGACCATGACGCACCGCACCGTCTCACGACGAGACTGTCCAGTGACGGCATCAAATTCGCCAAGGGCGAAACCATACCGATCTATGATCCCGAAACGGGAGAAATTGCTAACAGCGCCGAGCTTGAAGATGAAGTCACCTTCGAGGTCGATCAGTTCAACCGAAAGGTGATCACCGAAGACTTCAATCGTGCGGTACTCGCCGAAATCGCCCAAGGCATTGACCCAACTTCGCCGGAGGAGTACGGCAAAACCTTGATCTATGCGGTCGATGACGCTCACGCTGACATGATCGTGAATCTGCTCAAAGGAATCTACGCAGAGTCCGGAGTAGATACCGATGCGATTATGAAGATCACCGGTAGCGTGGCTGGCGGCAACAAGAAAAAGATCAAAGAAGCGATCAAGCGGTTCAAAAACGAACGTTTCCCGTCAATCGTGGTCACCGTCGATCTGCTGACTACGGGAATTGATATACCCGAGCTGACTTCACTCGTATTCTTGCGCCGGGTTCGCTCTCGCATTTTGTTCGAGCAGATGCTCGGACGTGCGACCAGGCTTTGCCCTGAGATTGGTAAAGAGAAATTCGACATTTATGACCCGGTCGGCGTGTATGAGGCACTTGACCTCGTCAGCACGATGAAACCGCTCGCTGCGAACCCAAACACCTCTTTCGCGGATCTCCTCGAAGGCATCAACTTCACCGAGGAAGTCCCTGATAGCGAAGGTGACTCGTTGGCAGGAGTGATCACGCAGATCATAGCGAAGCTGCAACGCCGTGCTCACCGAGTGAAAGGCCAAGCCGCCGAACATGCGAACGACCTTGCTGGCGGGAAGGGTCTCAAGGGAGTCGCGGAAACTTTGAAGAACCTCAGCTCCGAAGACGCCGCCGAATGGGTCAAAGATCACGTCCATCTATTTGCCTACCTTGACGACAACACGTTTGATGGCCCCAGATCGCTCGTCATCTCCGACAAGTCAGACGAATTATTAACTCACACGAGAGATTATGGCGACACGAAACGCCCTGAGGACTACCTCGACGAGTTCACGACCTACCTGAAAACCAACCGAGATGAGATCGCAGCGCTCACCATTATCTGTACCAAACCTTCGGACCTCACGCGGGAACAGCTCAAGTCGCTTAAACTGGTCTTGGATCGCGCAGGGTTTACCCAGCAGAGACTTTCAAGCGCTGTCTCTGAGATGACCAATACCGATATCACTGCTGACATCATCTCCCTGATCCGCAGGTACACCATCGGTTCGCCCTTGCTCAGCCATGAAGAACGAGTAGAGCTAGCGGTGCAAAAGATCGAAAGCAAGTACGAGTTCAACAGGATGGAACAGAATTGGCTCAGACGAATTCAGGACTTCCTCGCCAACGAAGAGTTGATAAGTCAAGATACGTTTGACGAAGACGTCCGCTTCCGAAACAAGGGTGGGTTCGCGCAAATCGATAAGGCATTTCGAGGTCGCCTCAGCTCAGTCATCAATGACATCAACACCTACATGTACGAGGAAGCAGCTTAATGAACAACCAAGACATCGTCGCAAAACTGTGGAGACTTTCCGACGTTCTGCGTGATGACGGCATCACCTACCACCAGTACGTGACCGAACTGACATATATTCTCTTCCTCAAGATGGCCAAGGAGACTGGCACTGAAGGTCAGATCCCACGGGAGTACCGGTGGGACGTGCTGCGCACCAAATCCGGCATCGAGCTGAAGCGATACTACCGAGACCTGTTGCAACACCTCGGGGAGGCAGCCGCCGGACGCGTCCAAGAGATCTACGCTGGTGCGTCGACCAATATCGATGAGCCAGCCAACCTCAAGAAGATCATTTCTTCAATCGATGCCCTCGACTGGTTCTCAGCTCGAGAAGAAGGGCTCGGAAACCTCTACGAGGGGCTTCTTGAAAAGAACGCGAACGAGAAGAAGTCTGGGGCTGGGCAGTACTTTACCCCTCGTGTACTGATCGATGTGATGGTCAGAGTCATGGACCCCCAGCCGGGCGAGCGATGCAACGACCCCGCTTGCGGCACCTTTGGCTTCATGATCGCCGCGAACAAACATGTGCTTGAAGCAACGGACGACTTGTTCACCCTCGATCAAGACCAAGCAAAATTCCAAGTCAAACAGGCGTTCACCGGAGTCGAGTTGGTTCACGACACCCATCGACTCGCGCTCATGAACGCAATGTTGCACGGCATCGAGGCCCCGATCACGCTCGGTGACACTCTCTCGCCACTCGGCAAGAACCTGCGCGGGTATGACCTCGTGCTAACGAACCCGCCGTTCGGTACGAAAAAGGGTGGCGAACGCGCCAGCCGCGACGATCTCACATTCCCCTCCTCAAACAAACAGCTGAATTTTCTGCAGCACATCTACCGCAGCCTTAAACCCGGGGGACGCGCCGCCGTCGTGCTGCCAGACAACGTGCTCTTCGCCGACGGAGATGGCAAACGCATTCGTGAAGACCTCATGGATAAGTGCGACCTTCACACCATCCTTCGCCTGCCTACCGGCATCTTCTACGCGCAAGGTGTCAAAACCAACGTGCTCTTCTTCGAGCGCGGCGCGACTGACAAAAGCAACACCGGCGGAGTCTGGTTCTACGACCTGCGCAGTGGCATGCCGTCGTTCGGCAAGCGTACGCCCCTCACCACCCGTCACTTTGCTGAGTTCGAGGACGCGTACACGGCACCGGATCGAGTTGCGATCGAGGATGAGCGATGGAGCTATCTCACGCGCGAAGAGATCGCAGACAAAAATAATTCGCTCGACCGAGGCCTCATTCGTAGCACTGACGATGGGCAAGACCTCGTCAACCTAGACCCAGCTAGATTGGCAGCCGACGCGGCTGACTTGCTTGAAGAAGCAGTCGACTTGCTACGCTCCCTCTCAGCTGAACTAGGTTCCGAAGTCGTCCCAGACGAGGTCCGCTAGAGATGGCACGCAAACGCGCGACACCCCTCATCACTGACATCGAGGACATCCCCGACGAATTGCTGGTTCCCGAAGGCGAGCAGCCGTACGATATTCCGAACCACTGGACCTGGGTCCGGCTCAGTGCTATCTGTCTGGTGAACCCGCCGAAACCAGATGTCGAAGGAATCACCGACGACCGCGACGTGACATTTATCCCTATGTCTGCCATTTCCGAGACCACTGGGACTGTCATCGCGCCTGAAACTCGAGCTCTCGGAGCGGTAAAAGCAGGCTACACAGCGTTCCGTGCCGGGGACGTGCTCTTCGCCAAAATCACTCCATGCATGGAGAACGGAAAGGTCGCAGTAGTCGAATCGGATGCCGCCGGGCTTGCATACGGCTCTACAGAATTCCTAGTTCTGCGACCTAGCCCCCTACTCGATGAGAACTTCTTGCACACTTTCTTGCGCCAAGAGAGTTTTCGTGCTGAGGCTAAAGCTGTTATGTCTGGTGCAGTTGGGCAGCAGCGTGTTCCGCGTGGTTTTATCGAGACTCTAGCGTTTCCCCTGCCGCCGCTTGATGAGCAGCAAGCCATTGTCAAGAAAGTTCAGCAGACTATCCGAAGGCTAGACGACGTTCTCGAGCGCCTCGACCAGCTCCTCGACCAAGCGCCCGGACAGCGCGCCGCAATCCTTCAATCTGCAGTGACCGGGGCCCTCACTAAGTCGTGGCGAGTACGAAATAACACCACCTGGCCAGAACAGAGAAGCGGAGAGCTTTTCGACTTCGTCACAAGTGGCTCTCGTGGCTGGTCAAAGTACTACAAGGATGAGGGAACGGTGTTTCTGCGGATGGGCAACCTGACGCGCGATTCGATTGACTTCGATCTCTCTGATCTCCAGAGGGTTGCATTGCCGGATGAGGTCGAAGGCCGGAGAAGCCAGGTGTCCGACGGGGATCTGCTCATAACAATCACGGCTGACGTCGGGCACGTCGCACTCGTTCGTAATTTCATCGAAGACGCGTATATTAATCAGCACTTAGCTCTAGCCCGACCAGCCGGCCATGTGGTGCCAGAGTTCTTGGCCTGGTATCTCAGATCGCCAGTCGGCGCGGAGAACATTCGAGCTAAACAACGCGGAGCTACGAAGTCCGGGCTTGGACTGGACGACATAAGGTCGCTTGCGATTGTGTTGCCGCAGCCGGAAGAGCAGTTTGAGATTGTCCGTCGGCTGACGGTCGAACTTGAATGGCTCGATCGGGTACTCGCGCGCGTGCGGGACGCCAGAGACCAACTCGTTAGTGCGAGGAAAGTGGTTCGCAGTCAAGCAGTCCGTGGCGCGGCTTAGGCCCGGAACGTTAACCCGTCACTCCTATTCAGCGTCCGCCGAGCGGCGCTCCGGGCTCTGTCGTGACCTGCCCTGCGATATTTTGACGCAGGCGCAAGTCAGCGGGCGCAGCTAGTCTCGCGTGTGCCCAGCGAGCCCGAAATCGGATCAAAGTGAACTTATCAGTGTGAAAAATGAGCAAATAGTTTGCTGGGCAAGGTAAATGCGGGCGCCTTTTCAGGTGTGCCCCGCGATGATAGCCTCGCGGGGCACTGCCTTGTGCCGCACGCTATTCGAGTGCGCGGGCGCTCGCTTCCTTCGTCGGGACCTTATCCGGCGATGAGGAAGGTGAGTCCTGTTTCAGCGCCTCGCGCTCCTGAATGCGCGCTGCCTGATCGATGACCCGCTGCGCCTTCTTCGCAAGGTGGAGCAATTGCCGTGCGTCGAGTTTGGCTTTATCGCGGGCGCTCTCAGCCTCCGTCTTGCGAGTGAGGAGCTCGCGGAGACGGTTCTGCTCGAACGCGTTCTGCTCATGCAGCTCCTCGATGCGCTCGTGGGCCTCGTTCTTCTGGCGTTCTAGGTCACCGATTGAGACGCTGCGCTCGGCGAGCCCGCTGGCAGGGTTGTAGCGGTACGAAGGCTCGCGCCCGCCGTCACCGGCCTTGTGCAGGGCAACGAGATCGGCATGGTCGGCGAGCATCACAGCCAAATTCGCTGCGATCACGCGCTCGATTACCGCCTCAGTGAACTGCGCGCCGAGATCATCCTCGTGGATCGGCGAACCCAGCGACGAACCGTCAACGTCTAGCAGGGCATAGCTGGCACGACGCTTAAGGCCAGCGCGGAGCCGAAACTTCCGAGGCTTCAGGGCAAAACCGGACATGAAAGCGTGGCTGCGCTGGATGTTGAACTTCGCGAGCGTGGGGTCGATCAGCGTGGCGTCGTGAAGCAACTTGACTTCGCCGAGGCTCTGCTCAATGTAAGCAACGGTGAGGTCGTGGATCGTTTTGGTTGTATTCATAATGAGAGTCCTTTCTTGACTCATAGTTGGGTCAGTCGCCGTACTCGCGCTCTCGCTGAGGTTGACGCTGATTCCCGCGCATGAACCGTTCGCGCGCGGGAGTTTGGGGAGTTTTTGAGGTCATACGGTGCTTGAGACGCAGCGCAATCTGCTCGAACTCGTCGGGCTCAAGTTCGAGCCCGGCCATCGGCCGCGGAGCGGGCGCGATACCCGCGACTCGCTGCCGAAATAATTCGTTCACCGGCTCGGCCGTGAAGTCGGGAGTCAAAGCAGAGGCCTTCTTGCGCCCGATTCTGCCGTTATCGGTGCGGCGCATTTTGAAGGACCACCCGTCTCGGTGCGTTACCGCGAGGGTAACGCCCTGCTCGCCGAGCACCGTTTCGAACGAAGGCTGATCGATAGCACGAGGATCCTGCAGCGCGTCGAACACGGTATCGCCGAGGGTTTGCTCGAACCCCCGCGGTGCGAACGCCTCACGCCGCTGCTCCCAGCCCGGTTTTGGCTGCGCAGGATCGGGCAGCACTCGCAAGCCTTCATCACGCATCAAATCATCATTGAGCTGGTGCAGGCCGTGCCGCCAAGACGTGAACCGTTGCAAGCTCTTGCCCGTGAGGTTGTCATGGTTCAGCACAAGGATGTGAGCGTGACCATGCCCTCCTGCCGCGTCAGAGTGCACGACCACGAGATGATCAGCGCTGTGCATCCGTTCGACGAGTGCAGAGGCTATGTCGCGGATGCGCTCCATGTTCGCCCGCGAGGTCACATCGAACTCGTCGGGGTGAAAAGCGAGAACATACGAATATAGTTCGTTGCTGCGACCTGTGTTCTTCGCGAGGCGTTGGGCGCGAGCGACGAAATCGGCGGGAGAAGTGCTGCCGTTCGCCATCGAAACCATGAGGGCAGCGGCGCGGGTCTGACCTCGAGAACGCAGCCGCTCTCGGATCTTCTTGTCGTTGCCATACAGGACGTATGCAACCGAGGCAGCGGCATCCTTTGAGGGTTGAACATTGATCGTGCTCATGCGGATGTCCGATCTCCGAGGGCAGCGCGGACTTCACCCACTGCGGCGATCACCGCGCGTAGCGAATCGCCATCTACCGTCTGCCCCTTGCGAAGCGCCTGGTTGAGATTCACGCCGACGCGGCGCAACTGCTCGACCGCCCGGGCGAGCTCTAGGTCGGGTTTCTCGTGCGCGGTCTGTTGCATCGCGGTTTCGTGGGTTCCGCGAACATCGAGCGCGTCGCTCATCACCGCCCGCGCCCACGCCGACGGCTTCACCCCGAGCACCCGAGCACGGGCGCGGATCGCTTCGCGCTCTGTGTTCGTGAGCCGGACATCAAGCGACACATCGCGCCGCGCACGAGAGCTGACGCGGCGGACATGGCCACCGGTCGGCTCCATTACTTTTGCCGGAACTACGGCAAAAGTTTCGTCGCGCGGCTGCACGGATACCGGGGCACTACCCGGCACCGCTCCGCCGTGACCTACAACGCCCCGAGCCACAGAGCCACTGCGCTGCGACTCCCTCGGGGTGTTGTCGGTCTGGCCAGCAGGGTAACCGTCGGACAAAGCGCTGACGCGCTTTGTCTCCGGTTCTCGCTGGCCCGAGTCCTCGCGCGCTTCGCGCACTGCGGGCTGGGGTGGCCCGAGCACCCGACGGGGTGCCCGTGGCTGGGGGCTGATCGCGTTCACGCTCCTACCCCCTCACCGGCAGCAACCGCCATCGCGGCGGTCACGCCCGGTAGCGCCGGTGAGGGGGCAGTAGAAGTGAACACAGCGGCGATCCGCGAGCGCTGGGCCTCACTGAAGCGCGGCGCAGTGGCGATCAGATCGGCGATTATCCGGTCGGCCTCGTGCTCGGCGCGCTGCGGCGTGGTCAGGCCCTCAAGGCCCGCAGCAGTGAACAGCAGGCGACCGCGTAACTTTGCCGCGGACAAGTGGCCAGAATCGACGAGACGGCGCAAATGACGCTCGGAGTAGCCGCTGACGTCTACGGCGGCGGAGAGGGGGACAGAGTATTCAGAAGTAGGGGCAGAAATCACCATGACGGGGTCCAAACAGCAGTTACCTGCTGTCCTGACGCCAGTCGCCCGAGGGACAGATTTCTCGGACGCGTGGATGATTTCTAAGAAACCGAGGAGCGTAGACCCGGTGCCCTGATCGACTCGCCGTGCCGATCCTGAACTGGGGAGAAGGAACCAGGTTGCGATCTCCTGGCTGGACGGCTCCCCGTCGATTTTATTCTGTTATAACGTCAGCTTAGCCGATTTTCTCCGCCGATGTCCGGTCGCCTTTCAATTCAATCCTGACGAGCTCCGGGTCGAACCCCTTCGCTCCGCGTCTTGAAGGCAGCAATGTCACGGTCATCACCTCGGCTAAGATCAGCCGCCGGCGGGGGATGTCAAGACCTCGCCAGGCGGCTGCCACGTCAGTGGCATCAACCACTTGCAGCCCAGGGTTCGAGGGTGGGGGAGTGAGCAGCCCGTCGATCTCGTTCAAGCGGCCACGGAGGCGTGCGGATTGCTCGCGTACACCGTCGCCGTCGAGCACTCCGTCGGCGAACAGCGAGGCCAGGCCGTCGAGCCGATCTAGTACGGCGACCCGCTCGATCCGGAGTTCAGCACGGTCGACGCCGCGATCTTCTGGGCGCGCAAAGAGGTCGCGGGCATCGTCCCCCATGAGCCGTGCGAGCAGGGCACCCTCGACGAAGTCGTCGACGGGCCCAGCGTTTCGTGACAGGTGCTTGTGCGCGATGCACGCGTACAGACGTTTGGGCTCGTACTCGCGCCACTCACCGCTCTTGAGAGCGCCGGGGGCTCGCTGGTAGTAGCTCGTGTAGACCTTCGTCTCTCCGTCGTCGCAACGCCCGCACAGTGCAAGCCCGGTGAGTAGGTAACGGGGCTCGGTGCCCCATGCGCGCCGCCGGTCTGGAGCATGGAGCTTGGTCTGCACTGCATCGAACACGTCGGGCGACACGATGGCCTCGAACGCTCCGGGGTACTCCTGAGGTGACATCTTCGACAGCTTTCGCTTCTCAGGGTCTGGCTCCCACTTCGTGAGCACGCCCTTGTATCGCGCGTTGCTGAGCAGCGAGCGGATGTTCTCGTTCGACCACTCCCTGCTCCTCGTAGTCGTGAAGCCCAGCCGGGTCAGCTCTCGCGCTATGTGCGTGATCTTGACTCCGGCAAGGAAGTCCTCGAACGCCTTCTTTACCGCGTCGGCCTCGTCGTTGATCTGAGTGACGCCGTCCTCGTCGTAGCCAAGTATGCGACCCCTCATAATCGGAACGCCCTTGCGCCGCCGAGTTTCGTTCGCGCCGATGGCGCGCTCCGACTTTCGGCGGATCTCGAACCGGGCCACAGCCGCCAGCATCGTCGCGCGGAACTCACCGTCGGCGGTAGTGAGATCGATCTCGCCGTCCACAGTGGCGACCTTCGCGCCGAGGTCGATCAATTTCACGAGGTCTTGCAGCGTGCGGAGCAGTCGGTCGAGGTCGCGGGCGACGATCACATCGAATCGACCGGTGTCGACATGCGAGAGCATTCGAGCCCACTCGGTCTTGATGTCGCGGGCCTTCGTCGCCGAGACGCCCTCGTCGATGTACTCGGGGCCGTAATCCCATCCGCGTGCCTCGCACAGGGCGGAGATGCGCCGTCGCTGGGTTTCCAGAGTGAGCGACTCATCGTCGGTGTCGTCGGACTTCGAGACGCGGAGGTATACAGCTGCAACGGTCATAGTCGGATGCTATCGGACATCAACGTTAGAAAGTGTGGTTGTCGGGCTACTTCGCGCACTCGCTCAACGTCTACGGCCAGCAGGGGCGGGCGTGTCCGCGCTGCGGTCGTGAAGTCGTGCGCGAGAACTTTATGAACCGCGGCTCGCACTTCTGTAAGTTCTGCCAGCGTATTCGTTGAAGGTTGTTCGCGATCTATCGCGCTTGATTAGTGGCAGATATCACTGTCAGTTATGACTGACTGCTGAAGATTCCGGCGGCGTTGACCCCTGTAGTGGGGCAGAATAATCGATCCACAGCTATGTTGCAGAAGAAACTATTCTTGTATTTTTCTCATGTCGGGTGTTCGTATTCCCACAGACAGAGGGTTGAGCGAATACGCTGATGCGTCCGATAGTTCTCGCCACGGCGTTCTTACTTGTCATTGGTCAACTTGCCTTTGGGCTTACTGTGCCCGCACACGCAATTGCTACAGGCACCATCTCCGGGCATGTACTTATCGATGGGGCCCCGAACGTGTACCCGGGGAAACCAAACACCGTATCGCTGTATCAAGTGGTCGGAGTCGAAGACGTAGTGCCGGTGTACCGAACAGTTTCGCTGGACGTGAGCGGTAATTACGCAATTACTGGAATCTCACCCGGCACGTACACATTGGCCTTCCACTTTGGTTACGACTCGAGCAATGTCGGCGAAACGTACGCGCGGACCCAGTTTCTTGGTGGGGGCGCCGCTCCGCTTACTGGCACGAGATTCGCCCTGGCGGAAGGCCAGAACCTCGTACTGGACGACGAAGACGTGAGTCCATCTGGCGCAATAACTGGTCGAATGACAGACACCGCGGGAACGCCCCTCGCCGGATACGCCGTGCTGTACCAATCGGGCAATCGTGACAGCGAAAGTAGCTTAGTCGCAAGCGCTCGCATCTCCGCAGATGGAACTTGGGCCGCACGTGAACTTGTGACTGGCCCTTATTTCGTCGCCTTTACAACTTATGAGACACGCGGAGGCACGTACTCATATCGCGGATACAACGGCGTAGTAGCTCCGTCGACTCCCTTCCAAACCCAGTGGTGGGAAGAGGCCGATTCGATTCGGGCGTCAACTCCCGTCTCGTTGACATTCCAAGGGCAGACGATCAACGGGATCTCTGCGAAACTCGCGATACCCGGACCTCCGCGGGAACCTCAATGGGCAGGCGAAAAAGTTGGGGGGAACAATCCAGCTCAGAGTTCTTGAAGCCAGGCGTGCGGACAAGCTGACCCCGTGAATACGTCCAATGGTGAGTATTACGAGACCTTGACCGACCTTGCGATAAGCGGCATAGGGCCGGGGGTCGTCGTGGGTCGCAATTACTCATCGACGTTAGCAGCTGTTTCAAGCCCGTTCGGGTTCGGTTGGAATGCAAGCTTCTCAGCGCATCTGGTTGCAAGTTCTGAAAAGGCGTCGAACGGCCGGCCTGTTGCGGTGGATGTTATTCAGGAGAACGGTTCGATCGTCAAGTTTGCTCTCGATAGCACCAATTCTTACGTTGCTCCTGCTCGGATCAACGCTTCGTTGCTCTATAGCTTTGGCGATTGGGTCTATACACGCAATCAGAACGAAATTATCAACTTTGGCCCTGACGGTCTACTCGTGAATGTCAGCGACAGGCGAGGCAACACCGTTAGCTTTGAGCATGATCAGAATGGCGTTCTGACATCTCTGGTCGGCTCAGGAGATCGCCGGATTGACATCGGATGGTCTGGCTCGCGCGTGGCCAGTCTGACCGACCATGCGGGCAGGCAAGTTCAATACGGGTACGACATCGCGGGAAACCTCGTATCAGTCACGAGTATGGACGGCAGCGAGACCCACTACGTATATGACGGCGCGCATCGCTTGACTCAAGTCATCAAGCCCGGGGGTGCCACTACAACGAACACCTACGATACCAATTCACGCGTTGTGTCACAGAGTGACCCTGTCGGCAGAGTCACCACATTCGAATACACGCCTCCGACAACAACGGTTCAACATCCTGACGGATCCCTGACCGTCGATGAGTACTCGGAGGGCCTCCTCGTCGCGCAGACACTGGCCGCGGGGACGCCTGAAAGCGCTACCACCCGGATGTCATACAACAATGAAAACCGCCTGATCCGGCAGTCCGATGCACTGGGACGAGTCTCGTCGTACACGTACGACGAGCGCGGGAATCAGACGTCCATTAAGGATCCTCGCGGAGCCGTGGTTACGAGATGGTTTAGCTTCAATAGCGAGTTGATAAGTCAGCGAGATCAGCTGGGGAGGGAGGCCAGTTGGTCGTATGACGCAAACGGTGGAGTTGTAAGCGCTTCTAGCCCGAGCGGAAGAACCCAAAGTTGGACGCGCAATTCTGATGGTTCGATCGCGTCTTGGACAGACGCGAATGGAAATGTTTCGACGTACCTCTACGACGATGCAGGTCGCGTCGTTTCCGCGACAGATGCCAACTCGCATACTGAGGCGACCGCATATGATCTCGCCGGGCGAGTGGTGTCGACGGCAAACGGGCTCGACGAGTCCGTCACGTATACACGCGATGCGATGGACCGAGTTTTATCCATCACAGACCCCATCAATCGAACTACCGCATTCACCTATGATCAGCGTGGCAATTTAGTTTCAACGCTCGATGCAAAGCAGCAGGTGACGGGGACGATTTACAACCTTGCTGATGAGGCAGTCGCAGTAACCAATGCGCGGGGAAAGACCACCACCCTCCTGTACACCCCTCGTGGACAGGTTGCGTCTGTTGTGGACTCACTTAGTCGAACGACTAGTTTTGGCTACAACCTCAGAGGAGAGTTGGTCTCCACAACCGACCCCCTGGGGCGCACTGCAATCAACGCATACGATGCAGCTGGTCAACAGGTGTCCACTACGTCGCCTAGCGGCGCGATAACATCCCGCACGTTCGACCCGAACGGCAATATTGCCACGCAAACTGACGCCAACAGCAAAACAACGTTGCAAATATGGAACGCCGACGGAACACTTGAGTCTGTAACTGATCCGCTCGGTCGTTACACGGCCATGCGCTACACGCCTGACGGCGAACTCGCTGCGATTGAGTACCCCAATAACGCCTCCGAAACGTACACCTACGATTCTGCCGGGAATCGAATCTTGCTCATCAATGCTGATGGGGAACAGACTTCCTACGCCTATGACTCCGCGAATCTCATGGTTAGTCGCACAGAGCCTGGCGGGCTAGTCACTGGCTACGAATATGACGCCGCCAATCGCCCGTCGCGTGTGACTTCGCCTGATTCGTCTTCCATTACCTACACCTACGATGACGCCGGGCAGCGTACGCGAACACAGTTCAGCGAGACTGGATCAACTGATGTTGTTGTTGCCTACGACGAGCTTGGGCGCCGAACAAGCATGGTCGATGAGTCAGGAACTTCCACCTACGTTTACGACTCGTCGGGAAACCTCACCGAATACACCGCAGCAGGTAGATCGCTCAGCTATGCCTACGACGACGCAGATCAACTGAGCGCCCTCACCTATCCAGGGGTGAAGACTGTCGACTACACGTGGGACGCCGGTGGACAAATGTCCTCGATGACTGACTGGGAGAACAGAACAACTACGTTCGGTTGGTCGGCTGATTCACAACTCACCAGTCAGGCTCTTCCCAATGCTGTCACCGAATCACGAATATACGACCCTGCGGGCCAGACCAAAACGATTAAGACTGCAACCCCGTTAAAGACGTTGGGGACTTATACCTACAACTACGATGCTGCTGGGCAAATCACCTCGGATGTCAGCGCCGATGCGATTAAAGCGTCGCTAACTCGGGTATTCACCTACGATCCGATCTCTCAGCTCGCTTCCTCCAAGTCCGGCACCGCAGCGAAACTCACTTACACTGCCACTCCAGGAAAGAACCTCACCAAGGTCGCCGACGGTACCAAGTTCACCTATAACGCCGCTCAGCAAGTTATCGCTCAGAAGCCGGTCAGCGGTGCGAGCACCGCGTTCGCATATGACGCAAACGGAGCTCGAACATCCGCCATTGTTGCAGCTTCAGGCAGCACGCCTGCGCAGACGACGGGCTACGCATACAACGCGGCCGATGCGCTCGATTCTGTGACGTTGCCGGGCTCGGCAACGGCGGTCACTTACACGGCCGATGGGGACAATCTCCGACAGTCGCGTACGAAGGGTGCGGCGACTACACGATACCTGTGGGATGTCAGCGGCAGTCTGCCGCTCTTGGTCGAAGCAGGCTCGACTAGCTATCTGTACGGGCCATCGCACACTCCGCTCGCGCAGATTGATAGTGCTGGCGATATTGACTATTTGCATGCGGACCTTATCGGTTCGACCCGGATGACATCTAGTGGCTCGGGCGTGGTCACCTCGACTAATGCTTATGACCCGTTCGGTAAACGAACGCATACTGGAACTAGGGACTCAGCATTCGGGTTTTCCGGTAATTTGACCGATGTCGACACTGGTCTGATCTACATGCGCGCGAGGGACTATGACCCGAGGACGGGCCAGTTCCTTACAGTCGACCCCGCTCTGTACTTCACAGGTGACCCGTACGCGTATGTCTCGAATAATCCGCTGTTGAGAATTGATCCCACCGGTCTGTGGGACTTTGTGTCGGATGTCGTTGATCCTCTCGCGGTGAGCATGATGCGAGGCAGTCTGGCAGGCGCCACGAGCGCAATAGTGGGATTCGGGGATGGTGCAAGCCTTGGGTTCACCGACCTGTTCAGGGAATCCGTTGGGCTGAATTGCGTGGTCGATAAAGGCAGTTGGTACTTCGGTGGAAGCTTGGCAGGTTCGCTCGCGACCGATGTCGCGTTGGGCGCGGGTGTCGCGACCGCAGCAGCAAGAATCGGCAGAGTGGACAATATCCTTTCGATAGGAAACACAGCGGTGCGGTACGAAAGACTTTCCACTCGGCCCGTGGTGGTCAATTCGAAGCTTGACAACATCGTTGAAAACCTCTATTCAGCGAAACGAAATCCGCTAAGCGTGGGGAATGGGACGACGGCAGATGCGATTCGTAGCGAGGCGCTGACGGGGCTCGCCACTCAAGGGCGATTTCATAATTACAAGGGACAGGTTAGTCTCAACGGGCTCAATAACCTTATTGCGGGAGGTAATCTGAGCAGTTCTGACTACAGGGTCGCTACGATGCTGCGAAACGAGCTTCTCGATGTCCTAGTGGGGAAATGATGTTGTCAGACGATTCGATGAAGTGCGCTACTGCTGAGATCGCACCCTTTATCCACGAGCTCGTTCACGATGTTCCAGCCCTGCAAGCGGTCTTAGATCAGCACCTTCAGGATTTCGGTGAGTTGCTTACTCATCTTTTCATGGGCGACGTAGCGCGGTGGGCTGCGGCTCGAGCCGAAATTTCGTTGGACGACAAAGAGATCGACAAACTCCTGAGTTTTTTTGAGAGCCGTTACGCGACATCGAATATCTGGGTGAAAAACTTGATCAACGTGTCTTTCATAGAGTATCTCGGGTACGAATCTCCGCTTGCAACGCGGTTCGGGCCTCAAATGCGCGAGGCTTACGTCGAATTGTGGGAGTACTTGTCGCGTCTGGCAGTCGCCGCTAACGATGCAACTGTCCCGAGAAAGAAACCGTGGTGGCGAAAATAAATGGTAGTTGGAGGAAGAGTTCCTGGTGCGAGGCATCGACGACTGGGTGCACGCCGCTGAGGTAATCAGTTTCGTGGGGCGCTCGGGCGTTCATCTAGCTGAAGATCGTCGCGATCTTGCCCTAGGCCTCATCGCGCGCTTGATTCTTGCAGGATTGATAGTTCCGGGAGATATCGTTGGACAAAGCCACAGGCCTTGGACGTGCTCGCCTATCGAGTCAATTGGACGCATCACTCAGGAGTGGAGTGCCAAACCCGATCCATTCGTAATGCCAGGCGAGATTGTCTGGTTTGACCTGTCTCCCGAGGGAAAAATTGTCGGCGACGCCGTCTTGCGGAGGATCGGCTAGCACATCACCATTCCAAACCAAGTCGCTTTTCGAGAGTCTTCAGTGCGGCAGCAAACAAGCACGACACCATAATCGTGGTGCAGCTCGCTAGATCGCCAATGCCGGCAATCTAGCGAGCGCGTTTTAGCCCCAGGTGCGCGCGTCGCCGTTCTGGCGGTAGTCGGGCCAGGGGAGATCGATCGGCGGCTGGAAGTCCACCGGAAGCAGGGCGGGCATCGGTTCGTCAGCGACGCGCTGGTCGAACTCGCTCTTCGCTTCGGCGAGAAGCGCCGGGTCAACCAGCAGATCGATGAACGTTCCGGCGACGGTCTTGCCCGCGGTCTCGATGGTGGGGTCGATTGTCTCGGGGATGCCGCCGAGAGCGTTCATGACCCAGCCAGGGTAGGCGCCCTTGCCGGGGGCAGGCTTGAGAGCGGGGCGTGAGACGTAGAAGCGCACGGTCGGCGCGTAGTGCGTCATCTCGACGTAGTCGTCGCTCGTCCAGTTCTGCTGCCACGGAGCGAGGTGTTCCCGCAGTGCCTTCTCGGCATCCTGCGGGGTGATGAGCTGTTCGCACTCGTCAAGGAACGGCTTCTCCATGGCGTCGAGTCCAAGGTTGCGCTGAATCTCTTGTGCCACAGCGATCGCGTCAGCGCCGTAGCGGGGGGCGCCCACCGCTTCGAGGTTGTTGTAGAGAACGGTCGACATCGCATGGTTGGTGCGACCGGGGCGGCTACGAGCCACCCAGGTCGTCTCCACGTCGCAGTGCGCCATAGCGCCAGCGTGCTCAGCGTTACGGTCGAGCACAGCGAGCACGTGCTCCGCCATCTCGATGTTCGGCGTGCGCCACGAATACTGGATGCGGGCAACGCGCGCCGGCAGATTGTCGGCGGTCGCTTGACCGTCGAGCAAGATGGCGTCGCTGAGACTCCACCCTCCAAAGCTCGGGAGCATGGCATCCTGCATGATGCGTGACGAGGTGTACATCGACATCACTGCGGTCGCCGCGCCCTAAGCCTGAAGGCCGTTGGCGCTGCACCGCGCTAGCGCAACTCTTTCTTCCACGCGCCTTCGTACCCAATCGGCACGAAGCCGACGGCTTCGTTGACCGACAGCATGTGACGGTTCTCTTCGGCGTTGTAGGTGATGACCGAGGGATGCCCGGGAGCGACCCGTTCGAGGTGCGCCAAGTTCAGAACCTTCAGAAGGGTGCCAAGGCGGTGACCGCGGTGCTCGCTGAGTACAATCGTGGCGTCTTGGAGTACCGCGCGCTCGGTCTGCTCGGGCGCGGTGAGCGCGGTGTACGCCACTAGCTCTCCCGACGCGACGTGTTCGATCGCGGCATAGACGCCCGTCACCCCGCTCGCGAGCTCACGCTCGTCGTGGTCGACCACTCGTTCTGCGGTCCAGATATCTTCGGGAGGCTCAAGCCCCGCGCTGGGTTCGTCGGTACTCATGCGTGTGTAGAGGAGCGCGAGGTCGTCGCGCCACGGTTCTGGGCACAGCCCCACCCACTCGTGCACGGCATAGTCGCGGCTACACCGCGTGATGGCGTCGTCGACGAGGGAGTGCAGCCCAGGGACGGGGAGGGGGAGCCGGCTCACGCGCTCAACCTGCTCGAAGCTGTACTGCTGCGACTGCAGAAACTGGGTGCCGTCACCGTCGCGAGGAACGGCGCCAAAGCCGGTGGGGGAGTCCAGTAGCGCGCCATCAGTGGGCACGCTTGAGACGTAGACGTGAACTTTGCGCTTGCCCGCATCCGCCGCAATCGTTTCAAGCTCGGCGAGAAGGCGGGCCCCAATACCGCGGCGCCGATAGTCCGGATGCACGTACGCTTCGATCCACGCTGTGTCTGCCTCCTCGCCGACGTTGGTGCTGTAGTCGCCGCGGCCCACGATGCGTCCGCGATCGCGGGCGACGAGCATCCGCCGGTCTTCGAAGGCGCTGGGCTGCCAGGCTGCGAGGGAGACATGCGGGTCGTGCGCCAGCTCGGGGTAACGCTGCAATATCTCGTCGGTCTCATTGCGCAACGCGGTTGCCGCGGTGAAGTCATCCGACCCATCGAGGGAGAGGGCGAGGGGAATCTCGAGGGTCGTAATCTCAATCTCTGACATGAGCGCACCAATCTGCGGGGGTAAGCGCTACGGAGGTAGCCGACCAGAATACGCCGCGAGTTCGTAGCGCGCTAGAGGCGTGGCCAGTGTGCGCCTAGTGACATCGACGGCCGGGCGCAGCGCGACACCTGCGCGGCAGAACGGTGCAACCCCGCGCATCCGGTACCGTATAGCAAGGTTCTGACCAGCAACTTGGTCAGAGATTTGACCAACGCTGAGACCAGCAACGACCGGGCGGTGACGTGTACCTCAAGAGTTTGACCCTCAAAGGGTTCAAGTCGTTCGCTCAACCGACCACTTTTGCGTTCGAACAGGGCGTGACGTGTGTCGTCGGCCCCAACGGTTCGGGCAAGTCGAATGTGGTGGATGCTCTCGCGTGGGTCATGGGGGAGCAGGGTGCCAAAACCTTGCGCGGCGGCAAGATGGAAGACGTCATCTTTGCCGGAACCGCCACTAAGGGGCCGCTGGGTCGTGCCGAGGTTATTCTCACGATCGATAACGCGGATGGCGCGCTGCCGATTGAATACAGCGAAGTCACTATCAGCCGCACCCTGTTCCGCAATGGCGGCAGCGAGTACGCGATCAACGGCACTTCGTGCCGCCTGCTCGACGTTCAAGAACTCCTGAGCGACTCCGGTCTGGGCCGCGAAATGCACGTCATCGTTGGCCAGGGTCAGCTGGATGCGGTGCTGCATGCCAGCCCCGAAGACCGTCGCGGCTTCATCGAAGAAGCGGCCGGCATCCTCAAGCACCGTCGACGCAAAGAGAAGACGCTGCGCAAGCTCGACGCGATGCAAGCGAACCTCACGCGCCTTTCAGACTTGGCGGGGGAGATCCGTCGTCAGCTCAAGCCTCTCGGCCAGCAGGCTGAGATCGCGAAAGAAGCGGCCTCGATTGCCTCGATCGTGCGGGATGCCCGCGCCCGCCTCCTTGCCGACGAGGTTGTTGAACTGCGCTCGAGCATCAACGACTTCAGCCGCAGCGAGAGCGAACGCAAGACGCAGCGCATCGTGCTACAAGAGCAGCTCGACCAGAACAAGTTGCGCGAAGCCCGCCTCGAACAAGCCCAAGTCGGTGGCGAAGTAGACGAAGCCCGCCGCGTAGCTTTCGGCCTCGAGTCGGTGCAAGAACGTCTGCGCAGTCTCTACACGCTCGCGAACCAGCGACTGTCGTTGCTCGGCCAGCAGAGCGATGCGCCCGTCTCCAGCAATAGCGTCAGCCAAACTCTTGTCGACGAAGTTAAGGCCGGCGCTGATGAACTTGCGACCGGTGTTGAGGATGCGGAGAAGGCCGTCGCCGCAGCCGCTGCCGCAACCGCGACAGCGAAGGCCGCGCTCGACTCGCTCGACGAAGAAATTGCCGCGCAGAGCGCGCTCGTTTCCCGTCACGAGTTGGAGAGCGCTGGGCTCACCGCTCGCGTTGAAGTCGCCACCTCCACTCTGACCGCAGCCCAGGGCGAACTTGTTCGTCAGCAGCAGGCGCTCGCCGAAGCCCAGTCGCGTCGCGAAGCAGCCCAGGTTGAATTCGAAGCGCTCGAGACCCAGGCCAGCAATTCGACTGTCGAAAGCGACGGCTCGCTCGACACCGCCTATGAGGCCGCCGAAGCCACGGTTTCGAGCGTTCAGGCGGAGATCGAAGCCCTGCGCGAAGCCCTTCACACCTCCGAGCGCGAGCGCGATGCTTTGGCCGCCCGCAACTCGGCGCTATCCCTCGCGGTCGACCAGAAGGACGGCTCCAGCGCTCTCGTCGCGGCCAAGCTTTCGGGCATCCGCGGTCTCGTTGCCGAGCATGTAAAGATCACGCCCGGCTACGAAGCGGCCATCGCAGCCGCTCTCGGCACCCTTGCGGATGCCGTGCTTGCCGATGACCGCGATTCGGCCATTGATGCGCTGGCCGAGTCTGCTTCGCGCGATTTCGGTCGCGTCGAAGTGGTTGTCGCGAACGCCGCCAAGCAGTCGGTCTCGCTCGGAACGGCGCCCGGAACGGTTCCCGCCACCGACGTCGTCACGGCCCCCGACGGAGTGCACGGTCTCCTCACCCATGTGCTCATCGCCGACGACCTCGAGGCTGCGCGCGCCGCTTACGGCTCACTCGCGAACGCGGTCGATCTCACGTTCGTGACGCGCGACGGCGACGTGCTCACACAGTTCGTGCTGCGCGGCGGTTCGGGCGCCAAGCGTTCGCGCCTCGAGCTCGTTGCAGAGCGGGATGCCGCCGCTGACAAACTCGGCGTCGTCACCACGCAGATCGAGCGCACGAGCTTCGAACTCGACGAGAAGCGCCGCGAGTTGACCTCCGCGAAGACGGATGCTGAACAAGCCCTCGTGACTCTGCGCGAATACGACGCCCAGCTTGCCGCGCAATCCGAGTTGCTCGGTCGCCACCGCATCCAAGCCGAAGCGGCGCAAGCCGAGTGCGACCGTCTGGCCCGCGCCGTCGATGTTGCCGAAGAAGCCGTGGCCGACGCCACCACCGAAGTGACGCGCGCCCAGACTGCCGCCGACAAGTACCAGGCGGCTCCGCGCCCCATGCTCGACGTCTCCGAACGCGAACCGATGCTGGCCGAAGTGGATGCCGCGCGGGCCCATGAAGTTGAGCTGCGTATCCAAATGGAGACCATCCGCGAGCGAGTGCGCGCCGAGCGTGCCCGCGCCGAACAGCTGGCAGCCCAGCTGGTGCGCGAGCGCGAAGCAGCCCAAGAGCAGGCGCGACTGGCCGTTATTCGTCAACGTCAGATCGCCTCGGCGACCAAGGTCGTAGAGATGCTTCCCGCGGTGCTCGACTCGGTTGATCGTTCGCTCTCTGAGGCGCGCGTTGTTCTCGCCTCGAAGGAAGCGGCGCGCTCAGCCCAGAACGAAGAACTCTCCACCCTGCGCCGCGAAGAATCGGCACTGCGTGAACGCCTCTCGGTGGTCAGCGAAAGCGTCCACGGTCTCGAAATGCAGATTTACGAAAAGAAGCTGCATCTCTCCAGTCTCCTCGAACGCTCGGGCGAAGAACTCGGACTCGTCGAAGATGTACTCGTGGCGGAATATGGGCCCGCGGTGCCCGTTCCCGACGACCGCGTGAACGACGACGCGTCGGAGGACGCCGCAGTGGCGCAGGCCGGAGAGAACACGGCCGCCACCGAAGCCGACTCGAGCCCCGCAGCACCTGAGTCAGACGACAACGCTGAGCCCGTGGCATCCGGC
This sequence comes from Salinibacterium sp. SWN167, assembly GCF_015864665.1. Lineage (GTDB taxonomy): Bacteria > Actinomycetota > Actinomycetes > Actinomycetales > Microbacteriaceae > Rhodoglobus. Next base: position 1,295,814 of record NZ_JADYWU010000001.1, read on the forward strand.
CGACCGTTCGTGCGTGCCGAGCAAGAGGTTCGGCTGCAGAAGGCCGAACGCAAACTGGCGCGCCTTGGCCGGGTCAACCCGCTCGCTCTCGAAGAGTTCGATGCGCTCGAGCAGCGCCACAAGTTCTTGACCGAGCAGCTCACCGACCTCACGAACACCCGCAAGGACCTGCTGACGATCATCGAAGAACTCGATGGCAAGATGCAGACGATCTTCGCTAGTGCCTTCGAGGACACCAAAAACGCGTTCAACGATGTCTTCCCCGTGCTGTTCCCGGGCGGCACCGGCAGCATTTTCCTGACTAACCCGGATGACCTGCTCACCACTGGTATCGAAGTCACGGTCAAGCCTGCCGGTAAGAAGATCGAACGGCTGTCGCTGCTGAGCGGTGGTGAGCGATCGCTGGCCGCTGTCGCGCTGCTCATCGCGATCTTCAAGGCACGCCCCAGCCCTTTCTACATCATGGATGAGGTCGAGGCGGCGCTCGACGATGCCAACCTCGGGCGCTTGCTCGCGATCTTCGAAGACCTGCGTCAAACCAGTCAGCTCATCGTGATCACGCACCAAAAGCGCACGATGGAAATTGCGGATGCTCTCTACGGCGTCAGCATGCGTGCCGACGGTATTAGCGCCGTGGTCGGCCAGCGCGTCGCCAAGGAGACGGCGACGGCCGACGCGAGTTAGCAGCCGGCACTAGCGGTCGCGACTCCTGGCGTCGGGTCTTGGCCTGCGGCCGAACAGCCGCGACCTAGTCGATGCGCTTGAGCGGCTCGCCGTTCACCGTGTGCACGCACCAGCCGCTGTGCAGCTTTTCGACGGTGGAAACGGAACCGTTGACGATCTGATCGAAGTCACGCCCGGCCAGCTCAGACAGTGTGTAGCGAATGATCGTGCCGTGGCAGACGATGATTACTTTCTTACCGGGGTAGTCGAGCGTGACCTCGTTGAGGGCAGCGATGCCGCGCTCCACCACGTTGTGCAGTGATTCCAGACCGGGGTACACAGGACTGTTGGGCCAGCGCTCATCGATTTCGGCTTTGGTGAGGCCTTCACCTTCACCATAGTTGCGCTCGATGAGCAGGTCGTAGCTGCGACCGAGCTCGAGGCCCAAACCGTCGGCGATGATCTGGGCAGTTTCGCGAGCACGCTGCAGGGGAGAGCTGACGATGACGTCCCACTCGGAGCCCCGCAATACCTCGACGGCCTCTCGCGCCTGCTCGCGACCGGTGTCGTTGAGGGGAATGTCGCTGGAACCTTGCATGCGTCCGGCAGCGTTCCAGTCGGTTTGGCCATGGCGAATCAATGAGAGCATTCAAAAACCCTAGCGCGGTTAGGGAAGCAGCATGAACCTGCCTTAACCTGTAGTCATGGCAGCATCCTGGTCGCTCTCGGGCGCACTCAAATCTATGTTCGCGCGCGACACGATCGACGCCGAGACGTGGAGCGATCTCGAAGACGCAATGATCTCGGCCGACTTCGGCCCCGACATCACCGAGTCGGTCATCGACGAGCTACGGGCAAGTGTCGCGCGTTTTAAAACTGACGACCCTACAGACCTGAAGCGGATGTTGCGCGAAACCCTCGAGGAACGTCTCGCTCGCCTCGACCCGACTCTCACTCTCAGCGCCCGCCCCGCGGTCGTGCTCGTTGTGGGCGTCAATGGCGTCGGAAAGACCACCACGATTGGCAAGTTCACCAAGTTCCTCGTGGGCCATGGCCGCACGGTGGTCGTGGGCGCGGCTGACACGTTCCGTGCTGCTGCCGTTGAGCAGCTGGCGACGTGGGCCGAGCGTGGCGGAGCATCGATCGTGCGCCCGCAGCAGCAGGGCCAAGATCCGGCATCCGTCGCCTTCCAGACGGTCGAGCGCGCTCAGCGCGAGGGCATCGACATCGCGATCATCGACACCGCTGGTCGTTTGCAAACCAAGAGCGGTCTGATGGATGAGCTTGGCAAGATCCGTCGCGTTGTCGAAAAGCAGACGGAGATCGCTGAAGTGTTGCTCGTGCTTGACGCGACAACCGGCCAAAACGGTGTCGCTCAAGCAGAAGCGTTTATTCAGCACGCCGGGGTCACCGGCCTCGTCATTACGAAACTTGACGGCTCAGCCAAGGGTGGCTTCGTGCTCGCCGTTCAGGAGCGCACGGGCATCCCGATCAAGCTCGTTGGGCAGGGCGAGGGCATCAATGACCTCACCGGTTTCACGCCCCACGTATTCGTGCAGGGCCTCGTTGGCTAGCTGCTAGTTGCTGGTTGCTCGTTGCCGGCCGCCCAGGCTCGACGGGTAGGCGCCTCGCGCTAGTTGCTGGCCGCTTTGTGCGCCGCAGAGAGCTCGAGGTAGTGAGCGGCATTCTCGCGAACGCCCGCCTTCTCTTCGTCGCTGAGTTCGCGACGAACCTTGGCGGGCACTCCGGCCACGAGCGAGCCGGGCGGGATGATGGTGCCTTCGAGAACGACGGCGCCAGCGGCAACGAGCGATCCGGTTCCGATCACCGCACCGTTGAGCACGGTCGCGCTCATGCCGATGAGGCAGTCGTCTTCGACGGTGCAGCCGTGCAGCACAGCGCCGTGACCGACGCTCACTCCGGAACCGACGGTCGTCGGGATGCCCTCATCACAGTGCACGGAGACGTTGTCTTGCAGGTTCGACCCCTCGCCGATCGTGATGGCGTCGGTGTCGCCGCGCAGTACTGCACCGTAAAAGATGCCAACGCCCTCGGCGAGCGTGACCCGCCCGATGAGAGTGGCGTTGGGCGCTACGAAAGCGCTGTCGGCAACCTGGGGCGTGTGTCCGGCGAGAGTCACGATAAGAGCAGTCATGCCTCTAAGTTAGCGCGAGAGAAGCCGCAGCGAGAAGCAACCGGCGAGAGAAGCTGTTAGCGCGAGAAGCGCGAAGCGATCTCGACCATGACACTTTCGTCGCCGGCGTAGATGCCGTCGGCGCGGGGCCAGTGCCCGATCACGTCGGTGAAGCCGAGCGCGTCGGCGCGACCGACAGCGTCTTCCCACGTGTCGACGCTCTCCAGACTGAACTGGGGTGCGCCATCCAAGTTGAGGTAGCGATCAATGCTGCCGGATGCTCGGCCCACCTTCTCGAGGGCCTCCTCCATGCGCGCGGCAGTGTCAGCGACGATCTGCCACCACTCGTCGAGGGTGTCGGCGGTGCGACCGAGGGTGAGCCAGCCATCGGCGAGTTCGGCGGTGAGCCGGAGGCCGCGAGGGCCTTCGGCGGCGACCACGAAGGGCATGCGCGGTCGTTGGGCGGGGGCCCCGACCATCCGAGCGTTGACGGCCGTGAACCAGTCACCGCTAAAGCTGATGCCGCCGCTGCCGGGATCCTCGAAGCGCAGTAACTCGTCGAGCCCTCGCACAAATTCTTCGAAGCGAGCATGACGCTCGCGCGGAGTGAGCTCGTCTTGGCCGAGCACGGTCGCGTCAAAGCCGGTGCCACCCGAGCCGACGCCGAGCAGAAAGCGGCCAGCGCTCACGTCGTCGAGCGTTGCGAGTTCTTTGGCGAACGGAACCGGATGCCGGTAGTTGGGTGAGGCGACAAAGGTACCGAGCCCGATGCGGCTCGTGACGCTCGCGGCGGCCGTGAGCGTGGGAATGGTGGCGTACCACCGCTCGTCGGCGAGGGACCGCCACGACAGGTGGTCGTAAATCCACGCATGATCGAAGCCGAGTTCCTCTGCCTGAATCCAGCGATGCTTGGCTTCAGCCCAAGGCTGTTGGGGGAGTATGACGATGCCGTGTCTCACGTTCTCACCCTACTCGGAGCCTCTGTCGGCGTTGTGGGGTCGCAGCACGGCCAAAGACACCTTAAACTGGTGGCATCATGGCCACTTTTGGAAATCTCACCGACCGCCTCGCGGATACCTTCAAAAACCTGCGCGGCAAGGGCAAGCTCAGCGAGGCGGATGTCGATGGCACCGTTCGCGAGATTCGCCGTGCCCTCCTCGATGCTGACGTCGCGCTCGAGGTCGTCAAGGAGTTCACGGGTCGCGTTCGCGAACGTGCGCTCGGTCACGAGGTTTCTGCGGCGTTGAATCCGGCCCAGCAGGTGGTACAGATCGTCAACGACGAGCTCGTCACGATTCTGGGTGGCGAGGCTCGCCGCATCGAGTTCGCGAAGAACCCGCCGACGGTCATCATGCTCGCGGGTCTGCAGGGTGCCGGTAAGACGACCCTCGCCGGAAAGCTCGCGAAGTGGCTCGCAGCTGACGGCCACACGCCGCTGTTGGTCGCCGCTGACCTCCAGCGCCCGAACGCTGTCACCCAGTTGCAGGTTGTTGCCGAGCAGGCTGGCGTCGCCGTCTTCGCTCCCGAACCGGGCAATGGCAAGGGTGACCCGGTCAAGGTCTCCAAGCAAGCGATGAAGTTTGCCAAAGACAAGCAGCACGATGTTGTGATCATTGACACCGCTGGTCGTTTGGGTGTGGATGCCGAGCTGATGAAGCAGGCAGCGAACATCCGCAAGGCTGTCGACCCTGACGAAGTGCTCTTCGTTATTGACGCGATGATCGGTCAAGACGCCGTCAAGACCGCTCGCGCCTTCCAAGAGGCCGTGGACTTCACGGGTGTAGTGCTCACCAAGCTCGATGGTGACGCTCGCGGTGGTGCAGCGCTGTCCGTTGCCTCCATCACCGGTCGTCCGATCATGTTTGCGTCGACGGGTGAAGGTCTTGGCGACTTCGAGCCGTTCCACCCCGACCGCATGGCGAGCCGCATCCTTGACCTGGGTGACATCCTCACCCTCATCGAGACGGCGCAGAAAACCTTCGACGAAGAAGAGTCGCGCAAGGTTGCCGAAAAGTTTGCGACAGACACATTCACTCTTGATGACTTTCTGCAGCAGATGCAGCAGCTCAAGAACATGGGCTCGATCAAGAGCATGCTTGGCATGCTTCCCGGTGCGAAGGGCATGCGCGAGCAGCTCGACAACTTCGATGAGTCGGAGATCACGCGCACTGAGGCCATCATCCAGTCGATGACAAAGCAGGAGCGCACCACACCGAAGCTCCTCAATGGTTCGCGTCGCGTGCGTATTGCGCGTGGTTCGGGAACGACTGTCACCGAGGTGAACGCGCTCGTGAATCGCTTCGAGCAGGCCGCGAAGATGATGAAGACTGTCGCCAAGGGTGGCACGCCTCAGATTCCCGGCATGGGCCCAATCCCCGGCGGACATGGCGGCAAGTCAGCCAATGCGCGAAAGAACCAGAAGAAAAAGGGTTCCAAGTCTGGCAACCCCGCCAAGCGTGCTGCTGAGGATGCGGCGCGCGCTCAGGGCGCTGTCGAACCGTCAGCACCGTCCGGTTCCGGGTTCGGCCTTGGTGGATCAAAGCCTGCCGCTGGTGGGCCCTCACCTGAAGAGCTGGAGAGCCTGCAGAAGTTTCTCGGGCGCTAGTCCGCGATAGTTGTTGAGGCCTCCGGCGTCGGTGGCGAACCACTCTTCTGGGTGTGTGCGGGAGGGGATATTGTGGAGCTATGACACAGAGCCGCCCCGTTCGTATTGCCGTTCAGCTTCAACCTCAGCACGCCGAATATTCGGTCATTCGTGACCGCGTAAAAGAGCTTGAACAGCTGGGTGTTGACGTTCTCTTCAACTGGGATCACTTCTTCCCGCTCTACGGCGAGCCCGACGGGCTGCACTTTGAAGCGTGGACCGAGCTGGCATCGTGGGCTGAGATGACGAGCCGCGTCGAATTCGGCACGCTCGTGAACTGCAATAGCTACCGCAACCCCGATCTGCAGGCCGACATGGCTCGCACCCTCGACCACATCAGTGGTGGCCGCTTCATCTTCGGTACAGGCTCTGGCTGGTTCGAGCGCGACTACCAGGAGTACGGCTACGAGTTCGGCACGGCCGGCTCGCGGTTGGATGCTCTTGCTGAAGCACTGCCGCGCATCGAGTCGCGCTGGCAGAAGCTCAACCCGCCGCCCACGCGCAAGATCCCTGTTCTTATCGGTGGTGGGGGAGTGAAGAAGACTCTCAAGCTTGTCGCCAAGCACGCCGACATCTGGCACAGCTTCGCCACGGGCGAGGAGTTGGTGCACAAGCTCGAGGTGCTTGCCGGCCACTGCGAAACCGTCGGCCGCGACATCAACGAGATTGAGCTCTCGAATGAGTTGCGCGAGAAGAGCGTTGAAGATGCTGACAGCATGCGCGAGCAGGGCATCACCCTCTTCACGCTCGGTATTACCGGACCTGATTACGACCTCACGACCACCAAGCAGTGGCTTGCGTGGCGTGACTCTCAGAACGGCTAAAGGCACCTCTTTGGGGCTTTATTGGCGATCGGTTCCCCAAGCCATCAAAACTCTGGCAGAATAGGCGGTTGAGTCCTCCGTAGCCCGACCCTCTAATCAGGCCCGGATGGAATCCACTAGAGCTTTTCTGCCGAGTGTGCCCCCACGCTCACGGCTAGCGGTTCGCCACCAATAACATTTAAATCAGGAGAATTGTGGCTGTAAAGATTCGTTTGAAGCGCATGGGCAAGATCCGTGCACCCTACTACCGCATCGTCGTTGCCGACGCGCGCAAGAAGCGCGATGGTCGTGTCATCGAAGAAATCGGAAAGTACCACCCCACCGAGGAGCCCTCGTTCATCGAGGTCGAGTCCGAGCGTGCACAGTACTGGTTGAGCGTTGGCGCGCAGCCTAGCCCGCAGGTTGAGGCAATCCTCAAGCTGACCGGCGACTGGGGCCAGTTCAAGGGTGACAAGAACGCTGTAAGCACCGTCAAGGTCAAGGAAGCCAAGGCAGAGTTCCAGGCTGACGAGAAGAAGAAGCCTGTTCTCAAGCCCAAGGCTGAGAAGGCTGAGCCTAAGGCTGAAGAGGCACCTGCTGCCGAAGCTCCCGTCGCTGACGAGGCTCCTGCTGAAGCACCTGCCGCTGACGCAGACAAGGCTTAGCAATTGCTCGCTCCCGCGCTCGAACACCTCGTTAAAGGCATCGTCGATCACCCCGAAGACGTTCAGGTCGTTGCAAAGAACACGCAACGCGGCGAACTCCTCGAGGTTCGCGTGCACCCAGAAGATCTTGGCCGCGTAATCGGTCGCTCTGGTCGCACCGCGAAAGCACTGCGAACGCTGATCACGGCACTTGCCGATGGTCGCAAGGTTCGTGTCGACGTCGTCGACACTGACTTCTAAGCAGTGGGCGAAGTAAAGATTCCCCGAGAAGGTCGCACACAGCTGCGAGTGGGGCGTCTGACGAAGGCTCACGGGCTTAAGGGAGCCGTCAAAGTAGAGATGTACACGGATGCCCCGGAACGTCGTTTCGTTCCGGGCGCCGTGTTTTCTCTGCAAGTGCCGACAAGTTCGGCCTGGCATGGCAAGACACTGGAGCTCATTGAGCTCAAGTGGTTCAACGCACAACCGGTCGCGTTCTTTAAGGGCGTTCCTGACCGCAGTGCCGCTGAGAAGCTCGTTAAGGCAATTCTGTGGATCGATCACGATCCCAACGAAGCGCCAGAAGAAGACGCGTGGTTCAACCACCAGCTGATCGGCCTCACCGTTATCCGTGACGGTAAAAAGGTCGGCACTCTCGCTCAGGTAGATCATTTCCCCGGGCAAGACCTGCTGACGGTCACTACCGACAACGGTGACGTTCTGGTTCCCTTCGTGAAGTCCATCGTGGCTAGCGTCGACATTGACGCGGGCGAGATGGTGGTTACTCCACCTCCCGGACTCTTCGAGGAGATTGCGGAAGACGCATCCGAAGAGCCCACAGAAGCGGTCGCAGAAACGGTCGAAAAAGAGACGCCGAGCGCAGCTTCTGACGAGGCTGACGCGCCCGAGTGCGACTAGTAGCGAAGGTCACCGCGTGCGCATCGACATCGTGACGATCTTCCCCGATTTCTTCGGGGTGCTCGATATTTCTCTCCTGGGCAAGGCTCGCGAGCGGGGAATCATCGAGTTGGGTGTGCACGACCTGCGCGACTACACCCACGATCGTCATCGCACTGTCGATGACACTCCGTACGGTGGTGGCGCTGGCATGGTCATGCGCCCCGAGCCGTGGGGAGAAGCGCTGGATGCCGTTCTCACGCCCGAAACGGTAGTGATCGTTCCCACGCCTGCCGGCGTTCCGTTCACGCAGGCTGCAGCCCGCGAGTTGGCGCTCGAGAAGCATCTCGTCTTCACGTGCGGTCGCTATGAGGGCATCGATCAGCGAGTGATCGACTACGCGGCATCCACTGTTCGGGTTCGTGAGATAAGTCTCGGCGATTACGTGCTCAATGGCGGAGAAGTTGCCACGATGGCGATGATCGAGGCGATTGGCCGTCTCGTGCCAGGCGTGATCGGTAACCCTGAAAGTCTGACGGAGGAGAGCCACGAACAGGGCCTCCTCGAATACCCCAGCTACACCAAGCCATCGACGTGGCGTGAGCGTGCTGTACCTCCCGTGTTGCTCAGCGGCAACCACAAGGCAATTGCCGATTGGCGTCATGCGCAGCAGGTTGAGCGCACCAAGCGCGTTCGCCCCGATCTCTTGCCCGACGCGGAGTAGTACAACTTTCGTCGCGTCTCAGCCCCCTGTGTAAGCATGGAGCCATGACGCTCAGACTGATGCCCGGCTCCTTTTTCGCAGCGATTGCCGCAGTTGCTTTGCTGGCTGGCTGCACCGCGACTGACGTTGATTCTTCAGACTCGTCGTCGGCGGATGCCGCGACGCCAGCACCAGCATCAACGGCGAGCTCCGAAGGCGGCGCCGGTGAATCGAGCGACTCGACACTCACCACCCGACGGATGACCGTCGACGAGGTCACGATCGCCGATCTCAACGCGAGCCCGCTCCCGGATGGTTACGCGCAGTCGGCGGTGTCGGTGGATGCGTGGCCGGCCGTTGACGTGCTTGTCGACGCCACTGACGCCGAAGTCGTGCAGGCTCGGGGCGAGTTGGCGGCGACGCTCGGCGGAGCAGACATCGTCATCACTGCTGAGGTGGCGTCGTGCGAACTCATCGCCGTCTGGGTGCTCCCGCAGCCCGATAGCCTGCGCGTCGGCCATGAAACCAACCCGTCAGCGGTCGGATGCTCGGCTCCGACCACTTACGACGTGCTGTTTGCTATTCCGAAGGCAGGAACCAACAGCGAGGGCAGCTGGGACTACACCAGCACGGTTGCGCCGATTCAGCTCGAGCGTCGCGTCGGCACCCAAAGCTAGGGCTGCCGGCTAGCGAGAACGCTGGGGTGCGGTCTCGACGCGGTGAGGTTGAACGCGCGGACTGCCCCTACTTGCGAGCGGTAAGGACGAGCGGGCCGTCTGCGGTCACGGCAACGGTGTGCTCGAAGTGAGCCGCGCGCGAGCCGTCAGCACTGCGCAGCGTCCAGCCATCGTCATCCGTGTAAATGTCGTCGGTGCCGATCATGAGCCACGGCTCGATGGCAAAGACGAGACCTGGCTTGAGCGGCATTCCACGACGGGCTTTTCCATCGTTGGGGATGTGTGGGTCGCCGTGCATTTCGCGGCCAACGCCGTGCCCGCCAAAGTCCAAGTTCACTTCGTAGCCGGCACCGTAGGCGACGTCTCCGATAGCGGCCGAGATGGCACCGATGCGGTTGCCGACGACTGCGGCGGCGATTCCGGCGTCTAGGGCGCGCGACGTGGCATCCATGAGTTTGAGATCTTCGTCGCGGGGTGTGCCCACAGCGAAGGTGATTGCTGAGTCCGCGACCCAGCCATCAACTGCGACCGCAAAGTCGAGGCTCACGAGGTCGCCATCCTTCAGCGTGTAGTCGTGGGGAAGTCCGTGCAGAGCGGCATCGTTGACCGACGTGCAGATGACCTTGCCGAACGGTGAAGCGCCGAACGAGGGGTGGTAGTCGATGTAGCAGCTCTCGGCGCCGCGTTCGCGGATCATGCTGTGGGCGAGGGCATCGATCTCGAGCAGGTTGGTGCCCACCTTGGTTGCTGCCTGTGTAGCGGTCAGCACGCTGGCCACAAACTCGCCAGCGGCCTTCATCTCATTGATTTCGGCGGGGGTTCTCAACTCGATCATGCGGTAGCTGCCTCTTTCGTGTGCGGTGCCAGGAGTTGCGCAATGAACTCTCGGAGCTTGTCGATAAACGGTTCTTCACCGCGCGGGTCATACAAGAATGCACGCTCTAACAGCGAATCGGCGATTTCTACCGTCACTTCGATATCGAAAGCGAGCGCATCCGAGGCGGGAACCTTGTAGGTAGTGACAAGGAGATCGGTCAAAATCTCTGCCAACGCCGTGTTGTTGCTCTTGCGATCAACGTTGAAACGGCGGTCGATGATGTTGCCGAACGACAGCACTCGAAAACCTGGTTCGGTGCGGCAAAATTCAACGTAGAGATCGATGGCGGCGTTGAGGGCTTCGAGGCCCGTAGTGGCACGCTTCGCGAGGGTTGCCGAAAGCCCGGCGCGATACTTATCGAAGTTTCGCGACGCGAGGCCACGAAGAAGCGACTGGATGTTGGGAAAGTAGCGATAGATCACGCCAACCGAGGAGCGTGACCGCTTTGCGACTTCACTCGTGGTGAGGGCATCAATGCCTATTTCGTCGAGCAGTACAGCGGCCGCATCGAGGAGGACGTTGATTCGTTCTGCGCTTCGCTGCTGCACTGGTTCGGTGCGAACGATCGCGGTGTTGGGCACGGGGGACACCAAGTCTTTCGGTTCGATGCTTCTCAGCATTCCTGATCACATCGAAGATACCCTGAGAAGCATGATGATCAGGCGTGCGTTTTATTACTGGCAGTTCATCGCGGTACTGGTGTTGCCCGTGTGGGTGCTGATTGCGCGCGGAATCTACGGGTCGAGCGTGGGCTGGGACTTCGTTCTGTTCCTCATTCTGTGCCCGATATTGGCTTTCGCGCTGCTCGCCATCGCCGGTTTGACGGTCGCCCGCAAGAGTGTTCGCGACTCGAAGAGCGTCTCGTGGATTGATGCCGGGCTGCTCACGGTCTGGCATGCGGCCATCATCATCTATGGCTTTGTGGATGCCTCGTTCCCGGCCGCCCTCATTGTGATCGTCGCGATTGCGGCGTTCTGGATCGCCCTCTGGCAGCTGGTTACCGAGACGCGCAACCGCTTCACGAGCCTTGTTGAGGGCTTCGAGCGCGATGCTCAACGGCCGACCTACCCGGGGGAGAAGCTCGACAATGGACGCGTGATCATCCTCGAACCGGATGAGAATGGTAATTTCGACTAAATCTGTGGCAGAATTATCGATTGTGCTCGCGCACGACTCTGCCATGAGGGCGTCGTAACCGCTTGAAGCACAAACTTTCTTATCTAACTAAGTGCGTTCGACTCATGGCGGGCGCAGAGAGCGATCACTAATGCATATTCTCGATGACGTCGACAAGGCGTCTCTCAAAGACAACATTCCTGATTTCCGTGCCGGCGATAACGTCAAGGTTCACGTAAACATCATCGAAGGTACGCGCTCGCGTATTCAGGTGTTCCAGGGCGTAGTTATCGGTCGTTCGGGCCACGGCGTTCGCGAGACCTTCACGGTCCGCAAGATCAGCTTCCAGGTCGGCGTAGAGCGTACCTTCCCGGTTCACTCGCCTGTCATCGACCACATTGAGGTTGTATCGCGCGGACTCGTCCGTCGCGCCAAGCTGTACTACTTGCGCGATCTTCGCGGCAAGAAGGCAAAGATCAAAGAGAAGCGCGACAACTAACACGACTCGCAATTCACAAACCAACGGCTCCCAGCGGCATATGCTTGCTGGGAGCTTTGGGGTTAAATGACAAACGAAACTGTTGAAAACACGCTGCCGGGCAGCCGTGGCGGTACTCGCCATGCAGCCAAGAAGACCGGCGGGTGGAAGCTTTTCCTTCGCGACTTAGTCATCATCTTTGTTGCGGCAATTCTGATCTCCTTTCTGATCAAGACGTATTTGGTGCGGTCGTTCTACATTCCGTCGTCGTCGATGGAAAATACGCTCCAGATCGATGACCGCATCTTGGTCAACCAGCTTGAGCCTGACCTTTTCGCGATTGAGCACGGAGACGTCGTTGTCTTCACTGATCCCGGCGGCTGGCTCCCCGCTATCTCCACCGAACCGCAGAACTGGTTTGTCGGCGCAGTGGATGGCGTTCTCGCCTTCGTCGGCCTGAGCGCTCCCGACAGCAGCAATCACCTCATCAAGCGCGTCATCGGGCTCCCGGGCGACACCGTCGAATGCTGCAACGAATTTGGGCAAATTGTTGTCAACGGCATCCCGCTGGAAGAGCCGTACATCAAGCTTCCCGATGCGGTTACTAAGGCCACTCAAGAAGATTTCTCTGTCACCGTTCCCGATGACTCCATTTGGGTGATGGGTGACAATCGCTATAACTCTGCTGACTCCGCCTTTCACAAAGACGATCCCACTGGCGGTTTCGTGAAGATCGATTCTGTTGTCGGACGCGCCATGCTCATCAGCTGGCCGACCGAACGGTGGAGTGTCCTCGATAACTACTCCACGACATTCCAGCGGGTCACGCAGAACGCCGAGTAGACGATGGCGGTAGCAGACCCGAATAGCGACGTTGAGCTCGAACTCTTTCGGGCGGGCGCGCTGGCGGTTATTGGCTGCGACGAGGTAGGGCGCGGCGCGATTGCGGGCCCCGTCGGCGTCGGTATGACCGCCATGACGCCCGCACACGGCGTCTGGCCTGTGGGATTGCGTGATTCCAAGATGCTCAGCCAGAAACGTCGCGAACTCCTCGAGCCACTCACGCTCGAGTGGGCGCCGCTCTCCGCCGTGGGCTATGCGGATGCCACCGAGATCGATGCCATCGGCATCACCGCTGCCCTCGGGCTCGCCGGCAAGCGCGCGCTTATCCAGCTCCACGAAGCGGGGCTCGACATCATGGCGTCTATAGTCCTGTTGGACGGCAGCACCGACTGGCTCAGCGGCGCCCTGACTGTTGCGCCGCGAGTGCACACTCGCGTCAAGGCCGACCGTGATTGTGTATCGGTGGCTGCGGCATCCGTGGTGGCTAAAGTGCAACGCGACAAACTCATGATTGAGGCCGACGGGGAGTACCCCGGCTATGGCTGGCCGAGTAACAAAGGCTACGGTTCGGCGGCGCACTTCGAGGCAGTGCGAAGTTTGGGCGCGACCGAGCTTCATCGGCACACATGGTTGCGGTAGTGCGGCCTACAATAAAGGCAGCATGGATGAAGACGAGTTTGAAGACTACGACCGCGAGGTCGAGCTTGCGCTGTATCGCGAATACCGCGATGTAGTGAGCCAGTTCCGTTTTGTCATTGAAACGGAACGGCGGTTTTACCTCGCCAATGAGGTCGATTTGGTGCGCCGCGATACGGAGCACGACTTCTACTTTGAACTTTCGATGACCGATGTGTGGGTGTGGGATGTGTACCGTTCCGACCGCTTCGTGAAGAGCGTTCGCGTGCTCACGTTCAAAGACGTCAACATCGAAGAACTCAGCGCCAAGGATCTCGAACTGCCGAAGGAACTCGCGCTCGACGAATAGCGCGTGTCGCTGGTTGGCCCGCTGACACGTCGGTCGGGTGGCTGGCGTTCGCTGAACTTTTAGAGCTCGGGCAGCGCGGCGGCAAGTACCTCCGCGAGATGCTTGCCCTCGGTGTTCGCGAGTTGTGACGCTTGAGTGCGACACGAGAAGCCGTCCGCCACGAGCGTGCTGTCGGATGCCGCAGCCCGCAAGGCTGGCAAGATGCCGTTCTCGGCCACCGCGACAGAAACGTCGTAGTGGCCTTTCTCCATACCGAAGTTTCCGGCTAGCCCACAGCATCCGCTGATCTCGGTGACGGTGGCTCCCGTGGCGGCGAGCAGTGCGCGGTCGGCGTCGAAACCCATCACGGCGTGCTGGTGACAGTGCGGTTGAACGACGAAGGTCTGGTCGGTGAGGACCGGCGGTCGCCAGTCGGTCGGCCCTAGCGGCGCCGGCGCGGTGAGCAGCTCAGAGAGTGTGAACGTCGAACGAACGACGGCTGCGGCCGCAGGGTCGTCGGGCAGCAACTCAGTCAGGTCTGAGCGCAGCACCGCCGTGCACGACGGCTCGATGCCGACGATCGGGATGCCGCGGTCGACATAGCCGGAGAAATCGCTGACCAAGGCGGTGAGCTTTTGGCGCGCGCCCGCCAACTGCCCGGTCGTGATCCAGGTGAGGCCGCAACACACATCGCGCTCGGGAAGCAGAATCTCGTAGCCGGCCGCATCGAGCACACGAATCGTGGCGCGGGCGATGTCCGGCGCGAAGTTGTCGGTGAACGAATCGGCCCAGAGGAGGACTTGGGGGCGCGGGGTTGAGTCGCAGTCCGCGACGCGGTCGCGATCAGCGGGTGCTGTCACGGAGACGGCGGTGGCGTCCCGTCCTGCGGTGGCTGCCTCGGCCGGGGGTGCCGCGCGCAGGGCGCGAGCCTCGGAGCTCGAACGGAAGGGGTGACGGGCGAAGGCGGGGAGCGTGCGCCGAGCATCCATTCCTCCAGTCCAGAGGACGATGCGTCGCAGGGGCGGCACGCGCAGCAGGGCATTGGCGAGCGGGGCGATGGGCGACACAAGTCGTGCCCAGCGCGGTAGTTGGCCGAGCAGATAATGGCTGCGCGGGCGGAGCTTGCCCTCGTAGCGGCGGTGCAACACTTCGGCTTTGAGCGTGGCCATGTCGACGCCGGCGGGGCAGTCGCTGGCGCAGGCTTTGCAGGAGAGGCAGAGGTCGAGGGCGTCGTGCACTTCTGGCGAGTTCACGCCGCCCGTCACGAGGGTGCCGTTGGCCATTTCTTGCAGCACGCGGGCGCGACCGCGAGTGGAATCTTTCTCGTCGCCGGTCGCCAAGAACGAGGGGCACATGACGCCGTGGCTGGCTGAGTTGTCGGCGCGACATTTGCCGACTCCGACGCAGCGGTGGCTGGCCGTGGTGAGATCGCCATCGTTATCGCTGAACGCAAAACCGTTGACCTTGATCAGCGGGAGCGCGGCCGGCCGGCGCAGAGCAGCGTCGACCGGGGCCGGGTCAACGACGATGCCCGGGTTCAGCAGATTGTTCGGATCGAAGAGTCGCTTGAACTGCCCGAACAGGTCAATCGCGGCCGGCGAATACATGCGCGGCAGCAGTTCGCTGCGCGCCCGGCCGTCGCCGTGTTCGCCCGACAGCGAGCCGCCATGGGACGCGACAAGGGTGGCGGCGTCATCCACGAAGGCTCGCAGAACGGCGCCATCCGTCGCGAGGGGAATATCGAGACGAACATGAACGCAACCGTCGCCGAAATGGCCGTACGGCATCCCCTCAAGGTTGTAGTCGGCCAGCAGAGCATCGAAGTCGCGCAGGTAGGCGCCGAGGCGCTCGGGCGGCACGGCGGCGTCTTCAAAACCGGGCCACGCCTGTTTTCCGGATGCCGTGCGCCCGGCGAGCCCGGCACCATCTTCACGGATGCGCCACAGTTGCTTCGTGGCCGCCGCATCGGTGATGACGCGGGACTCGATTGCCCCAGCATCGGCGGCAAGACGGTTCGCGCGCTGGAGAGTCTCTGCGGGGTCGTTACCAGTGACCTCGACGAGCAGCCAGCCGGCGCCTGCGGGCAGGGCGGCAACGGCGCGGGCTCCGCGGGTGCGGCTGACGGCATCCACAATGCGAGCATCGAGACCCTCGATCGCGCTGGGATGGTGGGCGAGCAGAGCGGGCACGGCGTCGGCGGCGGTCGCCATGTCGGGATAGCCGAGAGCGACGAGCAGCGGATGTTGGGGCTCGGCCACCAGAGCAACGGTCGCCTCGAGCACCGTGACGAGACTGCCTTCGGTGCCCACGAGACTGCGGGCGAGGTTATTGCCGTGCTCCGGCAGCAGGTGTTCGAGACTGTAGCCCGACACCTGACGGCCGAAGCGCCCGAGCTCGGTGCGGATCGTCGCGAGGTTGCCGCTGACGAGGGCGGGGAGACCGTCAACGATGCTCGGGTCGTTAGCGGCGGTGAATCGCCGCCCGAGGCCATCGACCACGTCAAGGCTCTTCACGTTGTCGGCGGTTTTGCCGAACTGCAGGGAATGAGCTCCGCAGGCGTTGTTGCCAATCATGCCTCCGACGGTGCAGCGCGACCACGTAGAGGGATCGGGGCCGAAGCGCAGACCATGAGGCTGCGCGGCGGATTGGAGAGCCGCCAAGACGGTGCCGGGCTGCACGCGGGCGGTGCGAGCATCCGCGTCGATTTCAAGAACGTGGTTCAGATGGCGGGAGAAATCGAGCACGACGCCGGTGCCGATGGCGTTGCCCGCGACTGAGGTGCCGCCTCCGCGCGAGGTAAGGGGAGTGCCGCTGTCGCGAGAGACCGAGAGCGCCGCCAGCACGTCGTCGGTGTCACGCGGAAACACGACCACTTGCGGCACGACGCGATAGTTCGACGCATCGCTCGAGTATTCGGCACGGCGGCGCGTGGAGTCATCGACTTCGCCACCGACGGCGGATCGGAGCGCGTGAACGACTTCGCTGCGATGGTGCAGAGACGTGTCCGGCATCTTCCTATTGTGCCTCTAGAGTCATTTCATGCCCCTGATTGCCACCATCGTGCTTGCCGGATTCGGCTTTGGGCTCTCGCTGATCATCGCCATTGGTGCGCAGAACGCCTTCGTTCTGCGGCAAGGATTGCGCCGCGAACACGTCACCGCAGTGGTGCTGGTGTGCACGCTTTCTGACATCGTGCTGATCATCGCCGGTGTCGCGGGACTCGGCGCCCTCATCGAGCAAGCGGGGTGGCTGCTCGTGATCGCCCGCGTCGGTGGTGCGCTCTTCCTCCTCGTCTACGCGTTCTTGTCGCTTCGCCGGGCGGCCCGACCGCAAGCACTCACCGCAACAGCATCCGGGGCGGGGATGACGCTCGCTGCAGCCCTCTCGACAGCGCTCGCGCTCACCTGGCTCAACCCGCACGTGTATATCGATACCGTGCTGCTGCTCGGCTCCATCGGCGGCACCTATGGCGACAACCGGTGGTGGTTTGCCCTCGGAGCGTGTCTCGGCAGCGTGATCTGGTTCACGGCGATCGGCTACGGCAGCCGGTATCTACGACCGCTCTTCGCCAAGCCGGTGGCATGGCGGGTGCTCGACATCCTGATCGCCGTCATCATGGTTGTGCTGGCAGCGAGTTTGCTCGCCGGGCTGTGAGGTCGAACATCCACTCATTGACTCGAATGGGATGCCCCTTCGGATACTCGAAGTCAGCTTCGCCCACGAGCGTGAAACCAGTGCGGGCACACAGAGCATTGGATGCCGCGTTGTCGGTGCGAGGAAACGCAAAAACCTGATCCCGTTCGCCATGGTCTGCCGCGTGCTGCAGGCATTCGGAGAGGGCGGTGGACGCTATGCCGTGGCCCTGATGGGCGGAGTGCACGCTCCACCCGGTTTCGTAGACATCGCGGTCGCGCCACCGCTTCTTCCAGTACCCCACAGAACCCACCGGCTCTGGCGCCGAGGATGACCGGATGCGGAACATGCGCGCGTCGCCCGTCTCCCACAGATGCAAAAACTGGGCATGTCTGGTGACGATCTGTTGATCGCTTTCGGGCCCGCCGAGATAGACGGTCATCTCGGGAGTGTTGCTGCGTTCGAGCACGGGAAGATCGTCGACCTGCCACCGCTCAAGCCATACGTTGCGCTCCGAATCGCTCGTCATACCGGCACGATACCCCGAGTGCGGTGTCATCATCCATGAAGCTTTAATGAAAATTTATTACCTTCTCTGGGCAGTGGGGTCGCGGCGTGCTAGAAATCAACTATGCGCAGTTGTGAAGTCGCTCTTATCGGTATCGCGGTGGTGTTCGGCCTTGCCGGGTGCGTGTCAGCTGAGCCCCACGCAGCCGAATCATCGGGGCAGTCGGGCGAGTCTGGCGTCGTGACAGAGGGGAGCAAGTGGGAAATGCCACTGCTCAGCGCTGACTCTAACTTTCTGAACCCTGACTCTCCGTACTCGGTGCTCTTCGAGCAAGTGGATTCCGGCTCACACGAATACTCACTGCCTCCTCTCGGTGACTCCGTCGACCAACTCTTTCTCGCGATTGGCTGCGACAGGAGCACCCCGTATGAAGTGGCGTTGGTTTCTGGTGAAACGGTCGTGGATAGCACGTGGGCGAGTAACTGCGCCAGTGAGCGGGGCACACCAGCATCGACCTATCTCACTTCGTCTCTCGAGGGTGACCTGTCGACGTTGACGCTGAGGGTTACCGTTGACGACGGTGCTCGGTTCAGCGTCTCGGTGTTCGAAGCGGCGAGTGCTGCCGATTAGGTAACTAGTCCTCCCCAGTTCGTCACGCGGGGAAGTCTTCTCCCATTCGTGCTGGGCCACGTTCTTGGGCATGCTCAGGCGCGACTCTTGAGCCATGGCAGCAAAAGACGAACTAGGCGCGCACGGCGAGACCCTCGCCGCCGACCACCTCATCAGTGCAGGGCTCGAGATCCTCGATCGCAATTGGCGGTGCTCACAGGGCGAACTCGACATTGTGGCGCGCGAGCGCAACGAGCTCGTGTTCGTCGAGGTCAAGACTCGTTCGAGTGTGCTGTTCGGGCATCCGTTCGAATCGATCACTGCCACGAAACTCGCACGTCTGCGACGACTTGCTGCGGCTTGGTGTGACGATCATCCGGGATCTGGTACTTCCGTGCGCATCGATGCCGTTGCGGTGATTCTGCCCTCGCGCGGAGTCGTGGAGATCGAACACTTGAAGCGCATCTCGTGATCGGCAGAACCTACGCCGTCTCCCTACTCGGCCTCGAGGGTGCGATCGTCGAGATAGAAGCAGACCTCTCCAACAACCTTCCCGGATTCGTGCTCATCGGCTTGCCCGATACTGCGCTGGGCGAAGCGAAAGACCGCGTGCGGGCCGCAGCGACGAACTCCGGCTGCGGGCTGCCCAACCGCAAAATCACCGTCAACCTGTCGCCGGCTGCGTTGCCCAAACACGGCTCCGGTTTCGACCTGGGGATAGCCGTCGCGGCGCTCGCCGCCTCCGGAACTATCTCTGCAGAATCGATCGACCGGGTGCTTCATATTGGGGAGCTCGGTCTTGACGGGCGCTTGCGTCCAGTGAACGGTGTGCTGCCCGCAGTGCTCGCCGCATCGCGGGCCGGATTCACCACAGTGATGGTGCCGAGCGGTAATGCCGATGAAGCGTCGCTCGTGCCAGACATGCGAGTGATCGCAATGCCGTCACTGCGGGATGCCGCCATTTGGCATGGCGGAGAATTCGAGCCTGAGCCCGTTGAGGTGATTACACGACCCACCCCCGAGGCGGCCCCGGACACCGGTGGCGACCTTGCCGACATGATCGGCAGTAGCGATGCGATCGACGCAATGCTCGTCGCCGCCGCCGGTGGCCACCACGTGTTCCTGCTCGGCCCTCCCGGGGCTGGCAAAACCATGCTTGCCGCGCGACTGCCCGGGCTCTTGCCCGACCTCGACCCCCAAGCAGCTCTCGAAGTCTCCTCCATTCGCTCGTTAGCCGGGTTGCCGGTGGGGAGCAGCCTCACCACCCGACCACCCCTCGAAGCACCCCATCACACGGCGACGGCCGCGGCGCTCGTGGGAGGCGGCAGCTCGCAGATTCGTCCGGGGGCTGCCGCCCGAGCCTCCGACGGAGTGCTCTTTCTCGATGAAGCGCCCGAGTTTGCCCCGGCAGCGTTGGACGCGCTTCGGCAACCGCTCGAATCGGGGGTCATCAGCATCCATCGGGCCAATGCCATTGCCCACTTCCCCGGCCGCTTCCAGCTCGTGATGGCGGCCAACCCCTGCCCCTGCGGGCAGTGGGGTGCGCGCGACAGCGAATGCACGTGCCCGCCGAACAGTCGTCGCCGATACCTTGCCCGCCTGTCGGGTCCGCTTCTCGATCGCATCGACATTCAGTTCCGGGTTGAGCGAATCACCAGTGCTCAGCTGCGGCTAGCGGGAGAGCGGCCGTCTCTCTCGACGGCGGATGCTCGAGCCCGCGTCACAGTGGCCCGCCAGCGTGCAGCCGCTCGCCTCGAGACCACGCCGTGGCGGCTCAACTCGCACGTGCCGGGCTCCTATTTGCGCGGTCGCGAATTGCGACTGGCTCCCAAGGTCACAGCAGGGCTTGACCGTGCTCTTGAACGTGGAGGCATCACTATGCGTGGCTATGACCGTGTTCTGCGCGTCGCCTGGTCACTCGCTGACCTCGCCGACGTTTCCCGACCCGACGACACCCACGTCGGGCAAGCGCTTTACCTCAGAAAGGCCATGGCACAGTGAGCATGTTTGGACTCAAAGAATCAGAAGTTGCGACCCTCGTGAAAGCGGTCAGCGTCGACGGCGGTGTCGATCTCGATCGTGACGCGATCGAAGAAGGTTTCGCGCGAGCAACGTGGAGTGGCCTTGCGGAACCCGGCGATCGTCTTGCGGGTCGCGCCATTCAGCAACTCGGCGCTGTACGAGCGCTCGCCGGCGTTGTCGAACGGTGGGACCCGGAACGCTTCGCTGCTGCTCTGTCAACGGGGGGCGACACGGTGGCTGACGACGACATGGCCCAGGCAATCGATCGCTGGATGCCGCGGCTCAAGTCCAACACCGCGCTCATCGCTCTGAGGCAAGCCGCCCGTTTCGGCGCGCGACTGCTCACGCCCAGCGACCCCCTGTGGCCGTCGCGGCTCAATGATCTTGACTGGCACGCGCCCTCGGCGCTGTGGGTTCGCGGAACCGACGAAGCTCTCGCCGGAATCGATCGCGGCATCGCCCTCGTCGGTGCGCGCGCGGCTACCGGCTATGGCGAACACATCACGATGGAAGCTTCCGCCGGTCTCGTCGATCGTGGCTACACGATCGTGTCCGGTGCCGCCTACGGAATCGACGGCATGGCCCACCGCGCTGCTCTCGCCAGCCAAGGACTCACTGTCGCCTTTCTCGCCGGGGGAGTGGACCGTTTTTACCCGAGTGGCCACGACGCGCTGCTTGGTCGCATCGTCGAAAACGGCGTGGTGATCTCGGAGTTGCCGTGCGGCTCACCACCCACCAAGTGGAGATTTTTGCAGCGCAACAGGCTCATAGCTGCAGCGAGCATGGCGACGGTCGTTCTTGAGGCGGGCTGGCGTTCGGGGTCGCTCAACACGGCAGGTCATGCCGCTGCCCTTGGGCGCCCGCTCGGCGCAGTGCCCGGGCCGGTCACGAGCGCTGCCTCAGCAGGCTGCCACCGCCTCATCCGTGACTACGACGCCGTGTGCGTCACCAACCCCGACCAAATGGCTGAGCTCGCACCCCTCGAGCAAGCGCTCCTGCCGGTCGACGAGGCGACAGACTCCGGGGGCACTACAAGAACGCAGAGTGAGCATCCGGATGCTGGCAGCCCAGCCAACACCGAGACCACTCGCCTTCTCGACGCCCTCAGCGCTCGCAGCGCCCGCACCACCGATGACATTGCCGCGCGCAGCGGCCTCGCGATCTCCACGGTCCGCGCCCAGCTCGGGCTGCTCGAACTCGACGGTCGCGTCACCGAGACGGAGCGCGGGTGGAAACGCGCAGCGAAGAGCCGCGGCTAGCGGCGCTGAGTTACGCGGTAACCGCGCAGCCCAGCACCGAGCCAACTGACTTACTCTGCCGGCGCTACAGCCCCGGTCGATTCGGTGGGCGCACGCCCCTCGAGGATGTCGACGAGCGTTGCATTCCATTCGATCCGGTTCTCGATGAACGCCACGTGTCCGCTGTTTTCGAAATACGTCAACGTCGAGGTGGGGATCAAGCGGTGCGCTTCTTCGCTCCACCGCGGGTCCCAAATAGCGTCGTGCCGCCCCGAGAAAATGTGCACCGGAGTCTGCACCGAAGGGAGCACTCCACGCAGATCGTTGTCGAGCAGAGCCTGGAAGCTCGATACGCCAACGAATGCCGGAACCTTCCAACCTGTCTGAACGAACCAATCCCGAGTCGCCGTGAGATCAGTGCGGTGGAAGTTGTTTCCGTAAAGACCAGCGATGGTTTCGATGGGAGCGATCTTGATGGCATCCACAAGCCCCTGAACTTCGCCATCGGGCGTGCCGTAGGGGGCATCCTCCGTGCCAGAGAATCGCGGGCCACTTCCAGTGACAACCACACGCGCAAGCTTTTCAGGATGCTCATGAGCAAATTTGAGCGCAATATGCCCGCCCATCGACCATCCGACGAGGGTTACGCGCTCGAGGCCTAGTTCAGAAACGAGGACATTGAGATCACGAACGAAGAGATCGTAGTTGTAGTCTCCCCACGGTTTGTCAGAGCTGCCGTGTCCGCGGAGATCCACAGTGATGCAACGGTACGACGGGGCGAGATCTAAGACCTGCAGGTCCCACGCATCTCCACTACCTCCCCAGCCGTGAACGAAAACGATTACTTCACCGGTTCCACGGTCTTCGTAATGCATGGTGATTCCGGGCTCAACCTCGATGTAGGGCATGATTATTTCCTTTCTTAGTGCAGCTGATTGGTGATGAAAGCGGTGATCAGATCGGCGATGAGCTGTGGCTGCTCCAGCTGGAGCAAATGCCCCGCCTCCGAGATTTCGTGATACCCGGCTTGAGGCAGCTGACGGGCCAAGTGTCGCCCGTTGGCAACCGGCACAATGCGGTCGGCAGCGCCGTGAATAATCACCGTGGGAGAAACGAAGTCACACGGAGATCCGGTCGCCATGAACTGTTGCGCAGCATTGAACTGCCTCTGCCACACCGACGCACTGGTTGGGTGCACGGCTCGCTCGCTCAGGATTCTCTCGAACTCGTCAGGATGCTGGTCGGGCCAGTCTTCGCTGAACGACAGCGGCATGGTGCGCCTGGCGTACTCGGCGGGCGCGAGTCCGCGGGCGCTAGCCCACGCATCCACCGTCGATTCAGGAACCGGATCAGCGCCAGGGCCCCCGCAACTGGTACTGACGAGAACCAGACCGCGGACGAGATCCGGGCGAGACCGTGCAAGAGTCTGGGCGATGTAGCCCCCCATGGAATGGCCGACGATGATGAGCGGTCCGCCCAGAGACTCCACTGCCAGAGCAGCATCGGCTGCGAGGTCCGCGATTGATGTCGACGCCTCAGTGTTCTCAGAGACGCCCGTGCCGCGATTATCGAGACTCCAGAGCCCGAAGTCCTGGCCCAAAGCGGCCCGCAATCGCTGGGCTTCCCAGCTCGCGTACCCGAGCCCGTGGATAATGAGAATTCTCGGTGTCCCGGTGCCTTCGAGGTGAAGTTTCACATCGTCGGCGGTCTGTACCGAACGCGTGAGCAAGCTCACGGTCACACGCTCACTTCGGGAAACTCGATTATCTGCCGCACAGCATCGCCGTTCGCGAGAGTCTCGAATCCTTCATTAATATCTTTCAATTCGATGCGAGCGGTGATGAGGTTCTCAATAGGAAGCAGTCCCTGACGCCACAGATTTTCGTAGTAGGGAATGTCGCGTGACGGCACCGCTGAACCGAGGTAGCTGCCGACGATCTCGCGAGCTTCCGCTACGAGTTGCAGTGGTGAGATGCGCACTTCCGCTTCGGGCCCGGGCAGGCCGACGCTCACAGTGCGTCCACCGGGTGCGGTGAGCGCGACAGCGGTTTCGAACGCTCGCGCGACGCCCGCGCACTCAATGACGACGTCTGCGGTGAAACCAGCATCGACAGCTTGTTCGGGGGTGAACGTTGCGGAAGCACCGAGTTCCAGGCCCAAGCCGAGCTTGCCCACATTCGCATCGATGCCAACGACTGTCACCTCAGGAACGGATGCGGCAACCAGCAGCGCAGCCATGCCGACGCCGCCAAGCCCGACGACAGCGACGGTCTGTCCGGCAGTCGGCCGACCAGCATTGAGCACAGCGCCGCCTCCCGTAAGCACGGCGCAGCCCAAGACGGCCGCAATATCCGGGGGCACATCCGCTCCGACAGCGACGAGTGATCGCGCATCCATGACCGCATAAGTGGCGAATGCTGACACGCCAAGGTGATGAGCGACGGACTCATCGCCGGCGTGCAAGCGCCTGCCTCCGTCAAGAAGGGTTCCTTCGCCGTTCGCGTGTGACCCAGGCGTGCAGGGAAGGCGACCGCCGGTCTGACAAGCCGCGCACGTGCCGCAGCGGGGGAGGAATGCGGCAACAACACGTTGCCCGATAGAGAGGCCGGCGACAGCGGAACCGATTTCTTCGACGATCCCTGCGGCTTCGTGCCCCAGCAGCATAGGCAATGGCCGAAGGCGGGAGCCGTTGACGACGGAAAGGTCAGAGTGACAGATCCCTGCCGCTTCTATCCGGACCAGAACTTCGTGGGGGCCAGGCGGATCCAATTCGAGCTGCTCGATCGTGAGAGGGCTCGACGTTGAGTAGGGGCGAAGAGCATCGGATGTTCTCAACACTGCACCGAGGATTCTCATTTACCGGGTTCTCCCTTGAACATGTAGCAATTGTGCTGCCCTCGCCTGTGGCCTTCTATGTACTCAGAACACAAGTTGATGAAATAATATGTAAATGGCTCCACAAATTGGTTCGGAAGCTCCCTTACTGCGAGAAGTGGCGGAAGACATTTCTGCGCTTCATGACCCTGACTTGATTCTCACGGGACTTGTTCGACGGGTGCGTTCTGCGGTTGGCTGCGAACTCGCGTATCTCAGCTTGAACGAGAGCGCGACCCGCACTACTGAGATTCAGTTCTCCGATGGCATCCTGACGCCTGAATACGCTGCGATCCGTATGCCCATCGGCACGGGAGTGCTCGGGATGGCGGCGGCCGGCTTCATGACCGAGTCTGCCGATTATTTGCGCGATGTTTCAAGGCTGCACATCGAGTCAGTGGATGAGGCCGTGACGTCCGAAGGTGTGCGGGCAATCTTGAGTACGCCGCTTCGTGCCGGCGGCGATGTGGTTGGTGCGCTCACCGTCGCGAATCGTACCGCTGGAGCCTTCACGCAACGTCAAAAAGAGACCCTTGTCGAGGCCGCACTGATCGGCTCGATCGCGGTCGATGTTTATAACCTTCGGAGGCGGCTGAAAACCCAGACCGAAGTATCGAAGCGCGAGATTGACAATCTCATGTCGAGCTCTGAAGTCGAGGCCATCCAACTTCGGGCATCCGATCAGTTCTCGGCGGCGCTCGCTGCTGGCCAGGGCACGGTTGAGCTGCTCGAGATCGCGTCAACGGCGGTGAGAGGGCGCGTCACGATTGGCGACAGCGACGAAGGTTCCAGCCCGGCTGATAGTGCTAATTCGATCCCTCTCGATGCGGGAGGCGTAATCCAGGTGTCCGATGCTGATCCGCGGCTTGTTCAGGCGCTCGCACCGACCATGGCAACGTTTATCTCGATCGCGCTGTTGTACGAACGAGCGATCGAGGATGCGCGGCACTTCAGGGAATCCGAAGTGGTCGAACGTGTGATCGAACCAGCTCGTGACGGTTCTGGGCCTTCTGTGCGTTTAGGGCTGCAGGGAACAGGGAGTGTGGAGGTCACGGTCGTCGAGATCGAAGACCCGAATGCGCGTCGCGCGGCACTGGCGTCGCTGCGCAAAGGTATGGGAAGGGATGCGATCGCGGCCGAGCGGCGGGGATCGATCATCGTCATCGTTCGTAGTTTTCCGTCGATCGCGGAACACCTGTCCGAATGCATCGGTTCGTTCATCTATTTCGGGGGAATCGCAGCGGCGGTATCCGAAGCTGAGATTCCTACCGCGTACGCCGAGGCCGCGCGCTTGGCCAGATCAATGCGCGCTTTGCATCGGCCACGAGAACTGGCGGCAAAAGCATCTCTTGGTGTGGTCGCGTTTGCAGTCGAAGGCTCAGGAGACTCTGCGGAACTCTACGTCGCTGCTCAGTTGGGGCCGCTAATGGGTGGCACGTCCCGGGACCAGCGCTTGTTGGAAACCGCCTTGCGCTATCTCGACAGTCAGGGTTCCGTATCCGGCGTCGCTTCGAGTCTTTCTATTCACGAGAACACCGTGCGCCAAAGGCTGGAGAGGCTCGATCAGTTGCTCCCCGGATGGCGTGAAGGGTCTCGAAGTCTGGATGTGCACATCGCGTTGCGGACGCACGCAGTGTTGGAAGCCGAATAAGCGCTGTCCGCGAAGTGGGTATCGGGGGCCCGAGCACCCCCATCACACGCCCAAGCCACCCCAAGCATGCTGCCGATCGAAAAGAATAAGAATGGTATTCGGCGAAGCAGCACAAGGGGCGAAAGCTGTGAATGTCGCGCACGCCACGCAAGACTCCTGTGCACACGTGAGAATTGTGCGGCATCGCTGCGTTCTGATCAGTAATCATTAGATTTCATTACGCTTTATGTGTGACATTTTGGATTGTTACTAATCCTTATCTCTGCGAGGGTAGACAGGCTTAACCCACGCACATGCATGAGAAAGGCAACACTGTGAACGATCTAACCTTCCAAATTATTGCGATGGTCATTTATATGGCCGCGATGCTTGGCATTGGATGGTGGGCGTACAAGCGAACCACTGACCTTGACGACTACATGCTCGCTGGCCGCAAGCTCAGCCCCGGCGTCGCAGCCCTCAGCGCCGGCGCATCCGACATGTCCGGCTGGCTACTCCTCGGACTCCCGGGAGCGTTCTACGTCGGCGGCCTCGTCGAAGGCTGGATCGCCATCGGCCTCACGATCGGCGCTTGGCTCAACTGGAAGTTTGTCGCACCGCGCTTGCGCGCATATACCGAAGTTTCCAAAAACTCGATTACGGTGCCGAGCTTCTTCGAGAATCGCCTTCGCGATAAGTCTCACATTCTGCGCGTGACCGCCGGTGTCATCATCCTCGTCTTCTTCACTTTCTACGTTTCCTCCGGCATGGTCGCTGGCGGAAAGTTCTTCGAGAGCGCATTCAACTCTGAATACCTCATCGGCATGCTCCTCGTGGGTGGTGTCACTGTGCTGTACACCCTCTTTGGAGGCTTTATCGGCGCGACGTACACCGACGTGGTGCAGGGAATCATGATCTTCCTCGCCCTGATTTTTGTTCCCATCATCGGTATCTCGCAGGTCGGTGGCGTTGACGGCGCCATGGAATCGATCCGTGCGGTGAGTAGCGAAGAAGTCGACATGCTCAACCTCTTCGGTGGTTCTGCTATCGCTGCGATCTCTGCTGCCGCTTGGGGACTCGGTTATTTCGGTCAGCCGCACATTCTCGTGCGCTTCATGGCGCTTCGCTCGCCGGGAGACGCTGTAGCCGGTCGCCGTATCGGAATCAGCTGGATGGTTATTTCTGTTCTTGGTGCCATGGCATCCGCCCTCATCGGTGTCGCGTACTTCCAGCAGAACCCGGATCTCACGCTCGACGACCCGGAGAAGGTGTTCCTTGAGTTGTCTCAGGTCTTCTTCCACCCGTTGATTGCTGGCTTCGTTCTTGCCGCGGTGCTTGCTGCTGTGATGAGTACGATTTCTTCCCAGCTGATCGTGTCATCTTCGGCTCTCGTCGAAGACCTCTTCAAGATCGTTGCCAAGAAGGAAGCGACGCCCAAGGCTCAGGTCGTTCTTGGACGCATGGGTGTCTTGGTGGTCTCGATCATCGCCATCCTGCTCGCTCTGAACCCTGAATCATCGGTACTCGAACTGGTGTCGTATGCATGGGCCGGTTTCGGTGCAGCGTTCGGCCCGATCGTGCTTCTGTCTCTCTTCTGGCGCAAACTCACGGCGCCGGGAGCGATCGCCGGCATGATCGCGGGTGCCGTCACTGTGGTTATCTGGGGCAACGTCGACGCGCTCTCGGGAGTTATGTACGAAATCGTGCCCGGTTTCGCGCTCAACCTGATCGTCGCTGTAGTCGTGAGCTTGCTCACCTTCAAGCACAGCGACAACATCGTTACCGAGTTCGACTCTGCAGTCGAGGGTGTTCGCACCGGAACGGTCACGTTGCCCGTCTTCGACAAGGAGGACTAAAGCGGTGGCCTAGCGGCCCACGCTAGCTAGGTCGACAACATGAAATGCCCGCTCCCACAATTGTGGGAGCGGGCATTTTTCGTTAACGCTGCCGGAGTGACCCTCAGTCCGGGGCCGGGCGGATCGCGCGCGACGAGATCAGATCCCCACCGTCGGAGCTTCGTCAGGCTCAGTGCTCGGCCTGCAGGAGCGCGTCCCGCAAATTTCCAAGAATTCACGGCGGATGACAGGGGCGCGCCCTAGGCTTGGCTTGTGATTCAACTCGGCCAATATCCTGCCCCCAGCCACGTCATCGCGCATGTCAGCGACACTCATCTGCTCGCCGGCGGTCGACCGCTGTATGGCGCGGTCAATACGATCGCTCACCTCGAGCAGGCACTTGCTCAACTTGAGCGCTCAACCGCGAATCCTCAAGCCATCGTGTTCACGGGAGACCTCGCCGATCTGGGCGAGCCCGACGCTTACGTGCGTTTGCGTGCAATCGTCGAGCCGGCAGCGAAACGCATGAACGCCGAGATCATTTGGGTGATGGGTAATCACGACGAGCGCGCCCAGTACTCATCGCTGCTGTTCGACGAAAAATCGGATGCCCCACAAGACCGGGTCTACATGATTGACGGATTGCGCATCATCTCTTTCGACACCACGGTGCCGGGCTACCACCACGGCGAGATCGGCGACGAACAGCTGGACTGGCTGCGCAACGAACTGGCCACCCCGGCACCGCATGGCACGCTTTTGGCGGTGCATCATCCGCCCATCCCTACCCCGATGTTGGAGGCGATGGGGATGCTTGAGCTGCAGGGTCAAGACCGGCTCGCGGAGGTGCTGCAGGGCAGCGACGTTCGCGCGATTTTAGGCGGCCATTTGCACTATTCGACGCATTCGACTTTCGCTGGCATCCCTGTTTCCGTCGCGTCGGCGACGTGTTACACCCTCGACCTCAGTGCCCATGAACGACTGCTTTCCGGAGTCGACTACGGGCAGTCGGTCAACGTTGTGCACGTTTACGAGAAGCAGACCGTGCACTCGATCATTCCGGTCGGCGACACCACGGAGATCACGGGCCACTCTGCTGAAGCCTGGGCGCAAGTCGAAGCGATGACGCCAGAGCAGCGCCTCGAGACGTTCTCAGCCAAAAACTCTACGTTCAATGCGGTAGAAGTGGCGGCCTCCGACTAGCTCGGGTTTGCTGCACGCTTCTCGCTCGCGTCGCGTGTGCACGAAGCATCCAGTGCGCCGTGAAATCATTGAACTATGACTTTGGGCTCAACAAACACCGCACCCACATCTCGAATCGAACAAGAGCAGCGGGAGATTTCCCCCGAGTTCATCACGGACACGATTCGGGTGCTCACGAGCCACGAGTCGATTCGCAGCTTTGAGTCGACGCCGATTGCGGCGAAAGCGCTGGAAGCAATCTTGGTGTCTGCCCGCAGCGCCCCGACATCATCTAACTTGCAGGCGTTCAGCATCATCGTCGTTGAGGATGCAGAGCGCCGTGCTCGCCTGGCTCACCTAGTTGGCGACCAGCGCTACGTCGCTGAAGCCCCTGTCATGCTGATCTTCTGCGCCGATGTGTCCCGTTTTCACTACCTAGCCGAGCGACAGGGGCACACATTCGATGCTGACAACCTCGAAATGTTCCTCATGGCATCCGTCGATGCCGCTCTCGCGCTTGAGAACGCGCTAGTCGCCGCCGAGTCGCTCGGGCTTGGCGCTGTTCCTATCGGTTCGGTGCGCAATCAGCCTTCGGCGATTGCCGACGAGTTGGGCCTGCCCCAGGGAGTCTTTGCCGTCGCTGGTCTCACTCTCGGTCATCCGCGGGAG
The DNA here is from genome assembly GCF_015864665.1 of Salinibacterium sp. SWN167. Lineage (GTDB taxonomy): Bacteria > Actinomycetota > Actinomycetes > Actinomycetales > Microbacteriaceae > Rhodoglobus. Next base: position 1,325,457 of record NZ_JADYWU010000001.1, read on the forward strand.
GGAGTGCGTCGGGGAACAAAGCCGCGTTTGTCGAGCGAGGCCGTTGTGCACCGGGAACAGTATTCAGGTGACGACATCGAGAAGCACGTCAGCGACTACGACGACGTCATGATTGCTAACGGTCTCTACTCGGGCCGTCAGGTCACCAGCGCAGGCGTGCAGATTCCTGACTCGGAATATGGTTGGGCCGAGCACACAGCCCGCCGCACCAGCAAGCCGGAGGGCGTAACGAGGCCGTCGGTTGCGATGCGCGACCACCTCAAAGACGAAGTCGAAGCGCGCGGTTTCAGGATCCGTTAGCGCTAGCGGCACGACTTGCGCGCGCGACGAAGACCATGATTAGTGGTTGCGTGACCTTCATCAGAGCCCAGATGAGTTTGTAGCGCACGCTAGGCACAGAGACGGCGCGACCGCGTGCCGCTGAGCGCAGGGCGGAGCGAACCACGAAGCTCGCATCGAGCCACATCCACTTCGGGGCCATGTCGGCGCGCTCAATGCCGAGTCGAGCATGGAATTCGGTGCGGACAAAACCCGGGGCCACTGCGGTGAATGTCAGCCCGCGATGGCGGTACTGGGCGTTCGCCCACCGGCTGAAGCTCAGTGGCCACGTCTTCGCCGCGCTATAGAGCCCGAGCGGGGCGCCCGCAGCGATGCTGGCGACAGTAAGTACGGTGCCGGATCCTCGGCTGAGCATGCCGCCGAGCACTGCGTGGCTGAGGCGGAGGGGCACGGTGGCGAGGATCTCCAGCATCCGCTCTTCGTCGTCGATGGAGTTCGATTCAAACTCTTGCGCTAATCCGTAGCCGGCGTTGTTCACCAGATAGCTGATGGGGGCATCCGCCGAGTGCAAACGCTGCTCGACAATCGCCCTCTCATCGACATTGGTGAGATCGGCCTTCAGCACTTCGGCGGTGACGCCATAGCGTGAGCGCAGGTCGGCTGCGACAGCCTCAAGCCTGGCTAGATCTCGCGCCACCAGAACAATGTTGTACCCACCAGAAGCGAGTTGATGGGCGAACTCCGCCCCGAGGCCGGAGGTCGCTCCTGTGACGAGTGCGGTGCCGCGGGCCGTGCTGGCAGAGGAGCGTGAAGGCTGAATGGTCATCCCGAAACGCTATCGCGTCGAGCCCCATTGTCGTCAGCATGCCGCACGATAGAGGGGTGAACCTGCCCCGCCTTGTGGATACGTTCGTCGAGTACCTCTCGGCAGACCGTGGCTTCAGCGTGCACACGATTCGTTCCTACCGTTCTGATCTCACTAACCTCGTCACCTTCGCGGCAGACCGGTTGGTGACAGAGCCCGCTGATCTCGATCTCGAACTCTTGCGCGAGTGGTTGTGGCAGTCCTCCCAAGAGGGGCTCGCAAAAGCTACGTTGGCGCGCCGGGCGGCAGCCTCGCGGGCGTTCAGCGCGTGGTTGGCCCAGAATAATTACACCGAGTTGGATGCCGCGGCTCGTCTTAAAGCGCCGAAGGCCGACCGGCACTTGCCTCGGGTTCTCAATCGCGATCAGATGTCCGAGATGTTGCAGAGTGTTGAGTCGCGGGCGTCCACGGCGGATCCAGTAGCGCTGCGGGACAGGGCCATTGTCGAGCTCCTCTATGCCTCGGCGTTGCGGGTGAGTGAGCTTGTGGGGCTCAGTGCGAATGACGTGGATGATTCCCGGCTCACGGTGCGCGTGATGGGTAAAGGATCGAAGGAGCGGGTGGTTCCGTTTGGAATTCCGGCTCAACGCGCGATCGCCGATTATCTCGAGCGTGGCCGACCTCAGCTCACCGCCGAAATCGGGGGAGCGGCACCGCTATTTGTGGGTGCCCGTGGCAAACGTGTCAGTGGGCGCACGGTGTACGAAGTGATCGCCCATTTGCTCGCCGACGTTCCTGGTTCGGGCGGATCCGGGCCGCACACGTTGAGACATACCGCTGCAACTCACCTCTTGGATGGCGGCGCCGATCTACGGGCGGTGCAGGAGCTTTTGGGGCATGCCAGTCTGGGCACTACCCAGCTGTACACCCATGTCTCGACGGAGCGTTTGCGCGAAAGCTACCGCACCGCGCATCCCCGCGCCTAAGCATTCGGCTCAACGGTCAGCGGCTAGGCTTCTGGTATCTCTCAGCCCATGAGCGGGCTGTCGCCCACGTGGGTTTCTGGTTTCCACGACGTGCGGCGCGGGCCTGGCGGGTCAATCTTGGGTGGCGCGACTGCTGGCTTGGGGGAGGGAACGTCAGTGGGCTCCGGGAGCTGCGCGCGATAGATAGAGACGACCTGATCGAGGTATCGCTCGATGACGTCTTTCTCGTTGTCGTCGAAGTTATCGAGCACGCGGTCAATGCCCATAATCATGGGCATTAGCGTGGCCATTGCTGTCGCGACCGAACTCGGGTTGGGCACAACAACGACGCTTCTGCGGTCGGTGGGATGTTGTTCCCGCGTCACATGGCCGACGTTGATGAGTCGGTCGATAGAGGCGGTCACGGCTGGCGTCGAGATATTGAGGCGACGAGACAGCTCAGTCGGTGGCAGCGGCCCGCTCATGATCAGGTGGTTCATCGCTTCGAGGTCGGTCGGGTTGACCGAGAGGGTTCGGCCGACGTGTTCCTCGAACTCTTCACTGATATCGAGGATGTCGCGCAACAGCTGGGTGGGGCGTCGCGCGTCGGGACGCTCCGGAGGGGATTCGGTGTGTTGCATGCCGCTCACTTTACCGCTATGTTTCTAACTTGTCTAATATCTAGTTAATCGAAGTACTTTTCTTCAGAAGGAGAGCGATGTCTCGCCTCAGGACATTCATCACCGCCCGGCGCACTTCGTGGATCGTATTGGTCGCCGCCTTTCTCGCGGCGGGCGCAATATTCGCTGCAGGTTCGGGCAACGAAGAGGGCGCCCTTCCCGGCGTCGGTCTTCCGGAGTCAGCCGAATCGGCACAGGCCGCCGCTGCAGCAGAAGACCTCCCTGGGGCTGACTCCACGGTTGCTCTTCTCGTCTTCACGCGTGACGGTGATGCACTCACCGACGGCGACACCGCTGCCATCACCGAGGCGGCTGGCACGCTGAGCGACCTCTCGGCCGAGGGATTCGTTCCACCACCAACATTCTCCGACGACGGCACGACCGCGATCGTCACGGTTCCGCTCGATTCCCTCTCCGAAGCTGGCGAACAAGCCGAGCGCGCGGATGAGATTCGCGAGGAAGTCAACGCTGACCTTCCGAGTGGCCTCACTGCATTGCTCAGTGGTCCCGAAGGATTTGCGGTCGACATCGCCGCCGTCTTTGAAGGTGCTGACTTCACCCTTCTCATCACCACCGTGATTGTTGTCGCAGTGCTCCTGCTCGTGACGTACCGCAGCCCCTGGTTGTGGCTTGTCCCGCTCATTGTCGTCGGTACTGCCGACGGTCTTGCCGGAATCGTCGCGGCTCGTGTCGCCGCGCTCGCTGGCATCCCCTTGGATGCCTCGGTCACGGGAATTCTCTCGGTGCTGGTCTTCGGTGCCGGAACCAACTACGCGCTGCTGCTCATCGCCCGTTACCGTGACGAATTACGCTTGGAAGAAGATCGTCGCGAGGCGATGTCGCGAGCACTGCGCGGAGCGGGCCCGGCGATCATCGCCAGCGGCAGCACAGTGGTGCTCGCCCTCCTCACGCTGGTATTCGCTGAGCTGCAGGGCAACCGTGCGCTCGGCATCGCGTGTGCCACGGGTGTCGTTATCGCCATGATCTTCGCGCTCGTCGTCTTGCCGGCGGCTCTCGTCTTGTTCGGTCGCGGTCTCTTCTGGCCGTACATCCCCAAGTTCGGCACTGAAGGCAGCGCAGAACGCGGTGTCTGGCACAAGCTGGGCGTTTTGGTCTCCAAGAAGCCCGTTGCCGTTGCCATTCTGGGCGCGATCGTGCTTGGCGCGCTCTCCTTGGGCGTTCCGCAAATCAAGATTGGTCTCTCCCAGACCGAGAGCTTTACGCAGGTTCCCGAAGCGGTTCAGGGCCAAGAACTTATTGCTGACGCCTTTCCTGCTGGCAGCGGTTCTCCGGCATCCGTCATTGTGAACTCTGACTATGCCGCTGAGGCTGCCCAAGCGGCCGAGGGCGTCGAGGGCGTGGACGCGGTCAGCATCGGCGAAAGCACGTCGACGATTACGCAGATCAGTGTGGTGTTGGATGACGCAGCCGAAACTGAGGGCTCGTTCGCCGCTATTGAGGCTCTCCGCGCTGAACTGTCCAGCATCGACGGTGCTGATGCGCTCGTCGGCGGGTTGGATGCGCAGGCTCTCGACGTGCAGCGCGCCCAACAGCATGACCAAGATCTGGTGATCCCGCTTATCTTGGGCCTGGTCTTCATCGTGTTGGTGCTGCTCTTGCGTTCGCTTGTTGCTCCGATTCTGTTGCTGCTCACGGTGCTTGCTTCGTTCTTTGCGAGTTTGGGTGCCAGTTGGTTGCTATTCCAGTCGGTCTTCGGATTCCCGGCTATCGACACCAATGTGGTGCTGTTTAGCTTCCTCTTCCTCGTGGCGCTAGGTGTGGATTACAACATCTTCTTGGTCACCCGGGCTCGAGAAGAAGCGGTCGAACACGGCACACGCCAGGGGATGATTCGCGCGCTCTCCTCGACCGGCGGCGTCATCACTAGTGCGGGTATTTTGCTCGCCGCCGTGTTCGCGGTACTGGGTGTTTTGCCGCTCATCACGCTCACGCAGATCGGAATCATCGTCTGCATCGGTGTGCTGCTCGACACGCTGCTGGTTCGCACCGTGATCGTGCCGTCGCTCGCGTTCATGCTTGGCGAGAAGTTCTGGTGGCCGGGTCGCGTGATTTCGGTTGGTGCAGAAGTTCGCACCCCGAAGCGTGGCGCTGCCGAGCACGTGCGCGAGCACGCTCCCGCTCACGCCGAAGATCACGCTCCGAAGCACGCGGAGGATGAGCGCTCACCGAAACACAGCATCGACGCTTAGTCGACGCCCAACTCGGATGCTCGCCCTAGTCGAGCCCGCAGGCGCTCTGCGCTCGGGCTCGACTAGGGCTTTCGTGTGGGCAGCAGTATCGCCCGCGGTATCGCTCCGAGGTAATTGAGCGGCGACACGTACTCGCCATCGAGCCGCACGCCAAAGTGGATGCACGCGACCGAACAGTGTCCGGGCTTCAGCTCGCCAATCACCTCTCCCTGCTGCACGGAGTCACCGCGGGCCAGCGTGGTGGTGACGGGCTCGTAGCTTGTGATGAGTCCGCCAGGGTGGCGCAGCGACAACACCGGGCGGTCCACCACGACTCCGGCGAAGTGCACGACACCCGCGGAGGGAGCTCGCACCTCAGTCGTGGTGCCAGCGCCAATGTCGATTCCACGATGTCCCGCCGAATACGCCGTCTCCGGCGCGATATAGGGGCGGATGATCGGATGCGGTATCGCCACTGGCCAGTCCCACTCGGTGGTCGTGGTCGCGTGTGCGCTCGCGCCGGTGACCGCCACCACGAGGAGCGCAAGAATCATGGATGCAGGGGTTCGAAACATCTATTCAGAGTGCTCGTCTGACCTTCCTTATTGCGGCCGAAATAGACATCAGGGGAAAACTGTTCCCTGTGATGCTGTTGTGGGGGAGCGATGGTATGATTTTGGCAGCACCGCGTGTATTCGCGGTGACTACGCGTGCCCCGTTGCAGTACAACTACCGCAGCACACGGCCGCTACCTCCACTCAGTCCCCTCTCGTGCACCATTGCGCTGGGGGCGGAGGTATGCCCGGGCACTAGGATTCGCGCCAACCGGTCGCGAGTATTAACTGAGAAGGCCATTGCCGCCACGCGCGCCAGTGAGCCAGAAAAGGAGAACGGCCATGGCCGTCGTAACCATCCGCCAGCTGCTCGACAGCGGCGTACACTTCGGACACCAGACTCGTCGTTGGAACCCGAAAATGAAGCGCTTTATTCTGACCGAGCGCTCGGGCAGCCACATCATCGACTTGCAGCAGTCGCTTGGTTACATCGACGCTGTCTATGACTACGTCAAGGAGACGGTCGCCCACGGCGGAACCATCCTCTTCGTCGGTACCAAGAAGCAGGCACAGGGAACGATCGCTGAGCAGGCACTGCGCGTAGGCCAGCCCTACGTCAACCAGCGCTGGCTCGGTGGACTCCTCACCAACTTCCAGACGGTTTCCAAGCGTCTTGCGCGCATGAAGGAACTCGAAGAGGTCGACTTCGATGACACCACACGTGGTTTCACCAAGAAGGAACTGCTCATTCAGAAGCGCGAGCTTGTGAAACTGCAGAAGAGCCTCGGCGGTATCCGTAACCTCACGAAGACCCCTTCGGCCATCTGGATCGTTGACACCAAGAAGGAGCACCTCGCCATTGACGAGGCTCACAAGCTTGGTATCCCCGTCATCGCCATCCTCGACACCAACTGCGACCCCGACGACGTTGCGTACCCGATCCCGGGTAACGACGACGCCATCCGCTCGGTTGGTCTCCTCACGCGCATCGTTGCTGACGCTGCTGCTGAGGGCCTCATTCAGCGTCACCAGAAGCCAGAAGAGGGCAAAGAAGTAGAGCCCATGGCTGCCTGGGAAGCTGAGCTTCTCGGCCAGGCTGACGCGGATGCCGCTGCAGCTAAGACCGAAGAGCCCAAGGCCGAAGAGCCCAAGGCTGAAGAGCCCAAGGCTGAAGAAGCTAAGGCTGAAGAGCCCAAGGCTGAAGAAGCTAAGGCTGAAGAGCCTGCCAAGGCAGAGGCAAAGGCTGAGAAGGCCGCCGCTAAGCCCGCAGCAAAGAAGACCCCCGCGAAGGCTGCAGACGCAGCTGACGACAAGAAGTAAGGATTCGAACAATGGCAGACTTCAGCCTCGAAGACCTCAAGACCCTGCGCGAGCGCCTCGGCACCGGCATGGTTGAAACCAAGAACGCTCTCGTTGAGGCGGGCGGTGACCTCGAAAAGGCCACCGAGCTCCTGCGTCTGCGCGGTGCCAAGAGCAACGCAAAGCGTTCTGACCGTTCCACCAGCGAAGGCCTCATCGCCGCGAAGACCGCTGGCGGAGCAACCACCATCATCGAGCTCGCCTGCGAGACCGACTTCGTTGCAAAGGGTGACAAGTTCGTTGCTCTCGGCGAGGCCGTTGCTACCGCAGTTGCTGAGTCCGGCGCGTCGACCGTGGAAGAGGGCCTCGCGGCCCCCGCTGGGTCGTCGACTGTCGAACAGCTCATCAACGATGAGGCTGCGATTCTCGGTGAGAAGTTCGAACTGCGTCGCCTGACCAAGGTAGAGGGTGACTCGTTCGAGGTCTACATGCACCGCACCAACAAGGACCTGCCTCCGCAGGTCGGCGTTGTTGTCGCATACACGGGTGACGATGCAGAGACCGCTCGCGGAATCGCGCAGCACATCTCGTTCGCTGCTCCGACCTACCTTTCGCGTGAAGACGTTCCGGCAGATGATGTCGAGAATGAGCGTCGTATCGTTGAAGAGATCAGTCGCGGAGAGGGCAAGCCTGACGCTGCTCTGCCCAAGATCGTTGAAGGCCGTCTCGGCGCGTTCTTCAAGCAGGTTGCCCTGCTTGACCAGGACTACGCTCGTGACAACAAGGTTTCGGTCGCCAAGGTTGCCGCTGACGCGGGCATCACCATCACTGGTTTTGCACGCTTCAAGGTAGGCGCCTAACACGCATATCGATGAAGGCCCGAGGCTCTATTGCCTCGGGCCTTTGTTGTGTGCCGCCGCGGATCAGGCGGCCCGGCACGGTCATTGCGGCGAATGTGCTGTGCGCCCGTGCTGAACTCTCCGCAACGCAATACCCTGTAATAGAGAACCGCTAGGGAAAGAAGACGATGACAATTCAACGCAAACGCCGAGTGCTGCTAAAACTGTCGGGAGAAGCATTCGGTGGTGGGCAGTTGGGCGTTAACCCCGATGTTGTCTCGGCCCTCGCTAAAGAAATTGCTGCTGCTGCGGCTGACGTGGAGATCGCTATCGTCGTTGGTGGCGGCAACTTCTTCCGCGGTGCTGAGCTCAGCCAGCGTGGAATGGATCGTGGCCGCGCCGACTACATGGGCATGTTGGGCACCGTCATGAATGCCCTTGCCCTTCAAGACTTCCTCGAGCAGGCCGGTACGGCTACGCGCGTGCAGTCCGCTATCGCTATGACGCAGGTCGCAGAACCCTATATTCCGTTGCGCGCTGAACGTCATCTCGAGAAGGGCCGAGTTGTTATCTTCGGTGCCGGTGCAGGCTTGCCGTACTTCTCCACCGACACTGTTGCAGCTCAGCGTGCCCTCGAGATCGGCGCCGAAGAAGTGCTCGTTGCTAAGAACGGCGTTGACGGCGTGTACGACGCTGACCCCCGCAGCAATCCGGATGCACGCAAGCTTGAATCAATCAGCTTTCAGGATGCGCTCGTGCAGGGCCTCAAGGTCGTCGATTCGACCGCGTTTAGCCTGTGCATGGACAATGCGATGCCGATGCTCGTGTTCGGCATGGAGCCAGCAGGAAACCTCACGCGCGCTATCGTGGGAGAGCAAATCGGCACTCGCGTGCACGGATAGCGTTCAGCGCACCAATTCCCGCCCCACCCAAACGATTTCCGAGTGCCGCACCGCAGTTGTTCATGCCTCTGCACGCTAAACTCGGGTGAGACCCAGAGGAGTGCCCCCGTGATCAGTGATGTTCTAGCCGAGGCTAGCGAAAAGATGAACAAGGCAGTAGAAGCTGCCAAAGATGACTTCGGCACGGTTCGTACCGGCCGCGCTAACCCGGCGTTGTTCCAAAAGGTCCTTGTGGACTACTACGGAACCCCCACACCGTTGCAGCAGCTTGCGTCCATGGTGAACCAAGAGGCTCGTACTCTCTTGATCACCCCGTTCGACAAGTCCGCGCTCAAAGACATTGAGAAGGCAATCGCAGGCGCTCACCACCTCGGTGCCAGCGTCGGCAACGATGGCAATGTCATCCGTGCCACGCTGCCGGAACTTACCGAAGAACGCCGCAAGGAGTTCGTCAAGGTTGTGCGCGACAAGGCTGAGCAGGCTCGTGTCTCGCTTCGCAACGTGCGCCGTAAGGCGAAAGACGACCTTGAAGCACTGACTGAGGTCGGCGAAGATGAGGTCGCGCGCGCTGAGAAAGAACTAGAAGCGAGCACGAAGGCTCACGTCGACACAATCGACGACGCCCTCAAGCGTAAAGAAGCTGAACTGCTCGAGGTCTAATGGTCTCCGAATTCGAAGCTCACGTTAGAGCTACAAACGACAAGATTAACGCCCGCACGGGGCGTCCTTTGGCGATGGCTCTCACTGTGGGGCTGGGCCTTGGTCTTGCATTGTTGTTCAGCCTGATCTTTGTCAAAGAGCTGTACATGCTCTTTGCCGGCGTGCTGGTTGCCTTCACGGCGTTCGAGCTTGCCAGCGCGCTTCGTTTTGCGGGCCTCAAGATTCCGCGAGTGGCAGCCGTCATCGCGGCGGTTGCTGTTGTTCCCGCGTCGTTCTATTGGCAGGCTGAAGGCCAGTGGTTTGTCACGCTCGGTGGCATTGTGTTCGTGTGGCTGTGGCGACTCGTTGAAGTAGTCGTGATGCCGAGTCACCGTGGCTCGGTGCGGTCGATCATGCGCGACCTTGGCGCCGGCGTCTTCGTGATGTTGTACGTCGCGTTCTTGGCAAGCTTCACGGTGCTGCTAACTGCTCAAGACGGCGGTCAGTGGTGGACGCTTGCAATGTTGATCGTTGTTGTTGTCAGTGACATCGGGGCGTATGCGAGCGGGCTTTCGTTTGGCAAACATAAGATGGCTCCCACCATCAGCCCCGGAAAAACCTGGGAAGGGTTTGCCGGAGCAGCGCTTTCGGCGATCACCGCTGGCATTCTGCTTGCCCTCTTCATGATCGATCAGCCCTGGTGGGTTGGACTCATCTTTGGTCTCGTTATCTTGGGTACCGCCACCATGGGAGATCTGGCGGAGTCACTCATCAAGCGTGACCTCGGGATCAAAGACATTAGTACCTGGCTTCCGGGCCACGGCGGCTTCTTGGATCGTGTAGATTCGTCGCTTTTGTCCGCCGCGGCGGGCTATGCACTCTTTCTTATCTTCTCGTAAGGCACAATAGAACCGTGAGCACCACATTTCCTCGTAGCCGAAAGTCAAAGCTCGGGTACAACGTCGACCAGGTCGAGGACTTCCTCGAGGAGGCGCGTCGTGCCTACACCGCCGATCGCGGTGACTCGTCTGTCGTGTCGTCTCGCACCATCCGCAAGCTAGCTTTTGCGATGCAAAAGGGTGGATATTCGCCGGTACACGTTGACTCCGCGTTGGAGCGCCTTGAAGACGCTTTTGCCGCTCGCGAGCGTGACCGTGCGATTGCAGAGCTGGGGGAGACCGCCTGGTACGCCAAGGCTCGCTCTGAGGCCCAAGAGATTCTCAATCGTCTTGCCCGACGGGATGGCAAGAAGTTTGCCCGCACAAGTTCGTTCACGATCGGCTACTCGATCAAAGATGTGGATGCCTTCGCCCAAGAGCTTGCGGACTACTTCCAGCACGGTGCCCCGCTCACGATCGATCGCGTGCGCACGGCGGCATTCCGAAGCGCCAAGGGCGGCTACCGCGAAGCACAGGTCGACTACTTGATCGACTCTGTTATCGACGTCATGCTTGCCGTTCGATAATTCCCTCTGTTTTTTCAGGTCTGTCCGTTAGCATCGGTTTACTTTGTTTATTAAATCTCATGCGGCAATCCTCCGCGCTCAGGCCAAGAGTCAGGGCGCGGATCTTTCTGGGCGCCACACCCGTGTCTCTTGGAGCCTGCCTATCTTTGCTTCTACCGTGAGCTTGGGCTTCATCGCGACGCTCATGATGGCCGTGCCCACTCCTGCCAGCACTGTCTCGGCGGCGCAGGTTCCTCTGAGCACCGTGCAGCGCGCAGAAGTGCAGTCGATCACGGTTGCCGAGGGTTTTGTTAATGAAGTCGAGCGCGACAAACTCACGATCAAGGAGCTCGTCGTTGAGCCTGTCGTGGTCGCCGCTCCCGCAGCACCGGCAGTGGGAACGCCTGACCCCGGCACAGCGCAGGCTGTTGCCTTGTCCATGCTGACAGCCCGTGGTTTGGGCTCGGGGGAGTACAGCTGCCTCGTCAGCCTGTGGAACCGTGAATCTGGCTGGAATGTGTACGCGCAGAATGCCTCTAGTGGTGCCTATGGCATCCCGCAGGCGCTTCCCGGTAGCAAGATGGCTACTGCCGGTGCCGACTGGGCTACAAACCCGGCAACTCAGATTTCCTGGGGTTTGAGCTACATCGAGGGCCGTTACGGAACCCCGTGTGGCGCGTGGGCTTATTCAGAGTCCAATGGCTGGTACTAGACCGCCTCGCATCTCCGCATAAGCTTGAGCTATGCCTCGTTCTAATCGCCCCCGCGGGCGGCGTCGCCCCGACGATGACGACAATGGCGACCTCAGGCAGGCACTGTTCGGCTCTCGCCGCACCGAAGTGAAGCGTGACGGCGAGTGGAACGTTCAGCCTGTATCGCCCGCTAACGCCCTCAAGAACTACACCTGCCCCGGATGCTCGCAAACGATCACTTCGGGCACTGCGCACACCGTCACGTGGCGCGCTGACGGCATCATGGGATCGGCAGACGACCTCGCCGCGCGCCGCCACTGGCATCAGCACTGCTGGAAGATCAGATTGTGAGTCAAACCTCCGTGAACACCACCCCCGCAAGCGAACCCATTCGAGGTGCCACCGAGCTCCCGGCGGTGCGTGAGAACATCGAGTTGCACACTGACGACGGTTTCACTTTGGTGGGGGAGTTGTCTTTGCCCGAGTCGGGCCATATCGCTGCCACCCTGGTCACGCTTCACCCCTTGCCGACGGCCGGTGGGTTCATGGATTCCCACATCATCCGCAAGGCTGCCGCTCGATTGCCGGCGCTGGCCGACATCGCAGTGCTGCGCTTTAACTTTCGCGGCGTGACCTCTCCACGGGGAACTTCGGAGGGATCATTCGGCGAGGGCGAACTCGAAGCGCATGACCTCGCCGCGGCTATGGACTTCGTGCGCGAGCGTGGGCTTCCCAACGTGTGGCTGCTCGGATGGTCGTTTGGCACCGAAGTCACGCTCAAGTATGGGTTGCAGCATCCGATTACGGGCGCCATTTTGCTTTCCCCGCCGCTGCATCGAGCGACGGCGGATGATGTAGCCGCGTGGGCAGCAACTGAGCGTCGCTTGGTCGCGGTGATTCCCGAACTCGATGACTACTTGCGGCCCGAAGAAGCCGCGCAGCGTTTTGCCTCGGTGCCGGAGCTGGAGTTCGTCGCCGTCGAGGGTGGCAAGCACCTGTGGGTGGGGGAGACACAGACCTATCGCGTGCTCAGCGAGGTTGTGGCGCGTCTCAACCCTGTGGCGCTTCCCTTGCCGCGCACGTGGCCGCCCGAGGCCACACCGGCGCTGTGACGCCTCGTCGCTAGAGGTCTGCTTGGCGTGGCACGACAACTTGCTGAACAATCAGCAGAATTGCGGCGGCCACGGGGATGGCGATAAGCGCCCCCAAGATACCGAGCAGTGTTCCGCCGGCGAGAGCTGCAATCACCACGAGGGCACCGGGAATCTTGACGGCTTTGTTCATGATGCGAGGGTTGAGCAGATAGGCCTCAACCTGCATGTAGATCAGGTAGTAGATTCCGACGGCGATCACGCTGGGCGGGCCGTTGAACAGCAGCACGAGCAAGGTGATCACGATGGAGCCGCTGAGCGTTCCTACCAGAGGGATGAGCGACCCGACGAAGGCGATGAAGGCCAGCAACGCTGAGTACTTCACGGGAAGCCCGAATGCCGGGAAAATCAGAGTCAGGACGAGGAACGAGAGCACGCCGTTGACGAGTGCGAGTGAGCCCTGGCCGATGACGTAGCGACCAACTGCAGCGCTGACTTGTTCAGCGAGGTCGATGAACTTCGCGCGCTTTGTCGCGGGCACGAGTTGGTACAGGCCGCCCTTGATGTTGTTGAGCGACGATACGAAGTAAATCGTGAGAATAAGCACGATGATGGCGCCGGTAATCCCCGTGGCGATACCGATTCCGACGGCAAATACTCCGCCACCGATCGTGGTGAAGTCGAGGTCTGCGATCCAGACGTTGAAGCCGTCAAGCAGATCTTGCACGTTGAGCCACGGGAACGCTGTCTCAACGCTCTCTCGAACGGTTCCGTCGAAGAAGGCTGTGACGAGTCGCGGAATGGCCTCCGATGCATTTCTGACCTGCTCGGCAATAACGGGAACGATCGCAAAAATGAGACCCGTGAAAACGCCGAGTACACCCACCAGCACCGTAAGGATGGCGGTCCACCGTGGAAACTTCTTAGTCTCGAGCCACGTGACGACCGGATCGAGGCCGAGCGCTAGAAAGAGTGCAGCCCCCACGTAGGTGAGGATCGTCGCGAGCGAAATGACTGTCTGGCCGATTCCGACCGCGACAAGAACCCCTAGACCGCCGAGAAGTCCGAGGCGGAATGGATTGAGGATCTTCATTGCATGGCTCCGTTCGGCCTAACGCAACTGTGTCAGGCTGAGCGTAATTCTAGGTGCCGTGCTGGCTGTTGCTAGCTAACTTCCTCGGCTTGGTTCAGAACTCCGCGAAGGTTTTCGAAGTATCCGGCAACGGTTTCGCGTTCTGCCTTGATCTTGGCGAGGCGATCTTCGGCCTCGCTGATGAGATCGTGAGAGCGCTTCTCGGCATCGGAGAGCAGCGCCTTGGCGCGCTCTTCGGCATCCGCGACTTCGTCAGTGGCGCGGGCGGAGGCATCGGCGAGCAGTGCCTTCGCTTCGGCTTGCGAGCTCTTGGTGAGTTCCTCTGCTTCGTTACGTTTGGCGTTGGCCTCACGCACGGCTTCGGCCAGTTGGGCTTGGGCTTCCTCGAGGTAGTTCTGTGTTTGAGCTGTTGCCTCTTTGTGCTGCGCCAAGAATTCCTTCTCGGCGTCATCGCGGCGTGCCGCAATCTCTTGCTCAAGTGAGATGCGAGCGTGTTCGGCCTCGCGTTCGATCGTGGTGCGAGTCTCCTCAAGCTGGTGCTTGATGGTGGCCCGCGTTGACTCAACCTCGTTGGCTAGCTCTGCGCGTTGGCGTGAAACATCCCGGTCGAGGTCGGTGGTCTGCTTTTCGACATCGTGAGCGAGAGTGGAACGGGTTTCTGACACGTAGCTTTCGAGTTCGGTGCGCTTGCTATCGATTTCGGCATCCAACTCTGCGTGGCGGCGAGCCATTTCTTCTTCGAGGCCGGCCGTTGCCGAGTTGATTTCGGCTTCCAGTTCGTTGCGACGGGTGCTCATTTCGGCCTCGAACTCGGCGCGAGCAGTGGTGCTCTCCTGTTCGAACGCGGCACGTGCACCCGTGATTTCTGCTTCGAGACCGGCCTGCGTGGTCTCTACATCGCTCTCCAAAGCAGCTCGGGTTGTCGAGACTTCCTTGGCAAGCGCCTTCTTGGTCGAAGTGACTTCTTTATTGAGCGCCTTTTTCTGGGCGGCGACATCGGCGGTGAGCTCGTTTCGAGTGGCCTTGACGTGAGCCTCGAGCTCAGCTCGGGTCGTGGTGACTTCGTCTTCGAGGGCAGCCTTTGCGGTTGCAACCTCTTTTTCGAGTCCCGCGCGAGTGGTCGTAACCTCTTGTTCGAGTGAAGCTTGGGTAACCTTCACCTCTTGCTCGAGTGCCGTCTTGGTGCTGGTCACTTCCTGTTCGAGCGCTGCCTTGGTGCTGGTAACTTCGTGCTCAAGCGCAGCCTTCGTTGTGGTCACTTCATCGTCGAGTGCCGCGCGAGTGGTTGTCACGTCGCTCTCAAGCAGCTGACGGGCTTCGCGCTCGTCGTTCTCCCACAGCTCGCGGGCTTCGGAGAGTTCGGCCTCGAGGGACGCCTGCGTCGAGAGAACGGTCTTCTCAAGTTCCGCGAGAGTGTTCGCTGCTTCTGTGGCGGCCGCGGTGCGAGTGGCTTCGGCTTCGGCCTCGAGAGTGGCGTAGGCGGCGTCGAGCTCTGCTTGGTGCTTGGCTTGGGCTGCCTTCGTTTCGTTAGCCAGCTTGGTGTGGGCTGCCTTCGTTTCGTTGGTGAGCTTGGTGTGGGCTGCCTTGGTCTCATTGGTGAGAGTTTCGCGCGCGGTCGTTGTCTCGGCTTCGAGCTCGGCGCGTGCCGTCTCAATCTCACGAGCAAGGTCGGTGCGGGCCTGTTCGATATCGCGCTGCAAATCCTCGCGCTGCTTCGTGTTCTCCGCCTCGAACGTCGCGCGGCCGAGCTCGGCATCGCGAGCCAAGGACTCTGCAGCTTCGCGGGCTTCAGCAACCTCGCTTGCGGTGCTGGCACGCAGCTCCGTCATGGCGCGTTCAGTCTCGGCACGCAGTGCTGCAGACTCACGCTTGGCGGAGGTGCGCGCATCCGCAGCTTCCGTGGCGACGGCACCGCGGATGGTGGCGGCTTCGCGGGAAGCATCGGCGACGAGCTGAGATGCTTCGTCTTTCGCGCGAGCGATCAGGGTGTCGGCTTCGTTGCGGGAAGATTTGGCGAGCGCAGCGGCTTCACTGTTTGTTTCAGCAAGGATGCGTTCTGATTCGCTCGCAGTGTCGGCGCGCAGCGCGGCGGTTTCAGACTGCACGGCCTTGCGCATTTTCTCGGCGTCGATATCAGCTTGGCTGATGAGCTGGGTGGAGTGCTCTTCAGCAACACGCAGCATGCTTTCGAGTTTGGAGCCGAGTCCGCTGTAGGTGGGGCTTCCCGATTCGTCGAGTTCAGCCTGAAGATCTTCGTTTACGGCGAGGAGTCGCTTGACCTCTTTAGTGGAGGCAGTGCGGTCTGCTTTGGCGGCTACAAGTTCACGACGAAGTTCGCCGATCAGTTTGTCGACGTCGTCTTTTTTGTAACCGCGCATCTCTGTGCCGAAATCGGTATCGTTCGCGGCCAAGATTTCTCCTCGATGTCAGCGGAATGAACCCTCTGAGTTTAGTGGGATGAAGAGGCCTCCTGTCATTTTGGTCTCATCCCCAATCTGGGGCGTTCACTCATCTCCCAGAGACTTCCCAGAAGAGTAACTAGGTCGGTAGAACACGATCGGCTATTCTTGAACGTCTTTGTTGTTGCCTACCCGCGTGGATGCGGCCCTTACCTCTAGTCCGACCGAGGTTCAGCCAGTGTGGCTAGGGCCCTCGCACGGCGAGTAATCCTGGGCAACACGAAAGGAGAGATAGTGAGATTCGTTCTCGCCATAGTTAGCTTCATGCTCGCAGCCGGACTCATCGGCTACGGCATTGCACAGCAGACCATTCTTGCGACCCCAGACGAAGTCTCGGTTTCCGCAGAAACGAGCGGCGCCGCGCCCCTCACCGTGATCAGCGGCGAAGCGTTCAATGCGTACTCGGGCAACCAAACCATTCGAATCGAGGGCGACCGCCGTGTCGTGGCCGCCTACGGTCGCACGACAGATGTGCTCGCGTGGGTCGGTGACGCCAGTTACAACATGGTCACTCTCGATCCTGAAACGGGCGACCTCGCCACTGAGAGTATTAGTGGCACAGAACAAGAGGTTCCGGACCCCTACAACTCCGACCTGTGGCTCGAAAGCTATGAAGCTGAGGACGAACTCGCCCTCACGGTGAAGATTCCGAGCGATGTGTCATTCATCGTCGCCGCTGACGGCATCGAAGCCGCTCCCAACGCGGTATCGATTTCGTGGCCGCTCGACAACACCACGCCGTGGGCCGGTCCGCTCATCCTTGGCGGAGCTGCTGTGCTGTTGCTCGGGCTCATTTTCTTGATGTGGGCTGTTCATCACATGCGACGCGCTGGTGGCCCTCGCCGCAAGCCGCAAAAGATGCCCAAGGTTCCCAAGAAGGCTCGCTACAAGCCTGCTAAGCGTGGTTCCAAGGCGAGCGAAAGCACCACTTTGCGTACGACCGTTCGGTTCGCCGTCCCAACCGTGCTGGTCAGCGTGCTCGTTCTGAGCGGATGCACGACCTCAACTTCACCCAATTCCGCTGCAGATGACGGTGTGCCGAGCCCCACTGCTACCTCCACCTCTGCGGCCGGTGCTGCTGCAGCTCCCGCGGTGGCCGTGCGTCAGATTGAGAAGATCGTTGCGCAAATCAGCGCCGTCTCTCAAGAAGCGGATGAGGAGCGCGACACCGATCTCATCAAAACGCGCTTTGCGGAGGCTGCGCTCGAATACCGTCTTGCGAACTACACGATGCGCGATGCAGACGATTCAATCGCTGCCCCTGCGGATATTCCCGATGGCCCGGTCCAGCTGACGTTGCCCCAACAGACGGAATCATGGCCGCGCACGGTGTTCACGATCATCCTCGACGAGACTGATTCGACCGTCGCTCCGATTGCGCTGTTCCTTGAGCAGGCAACCCCGCGCGATAACTACAAGGTCAGCTACGCGATGAACCTAGAGCCTTCTGTGGTATTCCCGGATGTTGCCGCAGCAAGCGTGGGAACATCACGTCTTCCTGCCGACAGCGGTCTTCTGCGTTCCTCGCCAACCGAGGTTGCTCTCAACTACGCAGAAATTCTTGAACAGGATGTCGAGAGCGATTCCTATCTTGACTTTGAGGCTGAGGGCGACAGCCTTCGCGTGAGCGTCGGTCTTGCCGTGAAGAAGAAGGAAAAGGCTGCGCTCTCCAGCACTGCCACGTTGACCTACGGTCACGACCTTGGCTCGGCCGATCCGATCGCAATGGCGACTATTGATGCGGGTGCGATTGTTGCCGTGCATCTCTATGAGACCAAGGTCGCTGCTCCTAAGGAAGAAGGCTCTGCCGTCACCTTTAGTGGTCAGACCAAGGCCCTTTCGGGAATCTCTATTACTGAAGAGGGCATCAAATCGACCTACGGCGATCAGCTACTCTTTTATGTCCCAGCAGCAGGCAGCGATGAGAAAATCGTCTTGCTTGGCTACACCCAAGGACTCGTCGCAGCATCGGAGTTGAAATGACTAACGCCCCCCTGAATGCCGCTAGCCTTCGTGGCGCAGTAGATCTCTCATCCCTCGTTCGCCAGCACAACACGCCTGCCCCTGCGGCCGGTGACGGTGCCGGTGCGACCCCTCCGGGAGAAGCACCGAAGCCCAGTGGTTTTGCCACCAGTGCGAATGATGCGTCGTTCACGCAGGTGCTTGAGCTGTCGAACACGGTTCCCGTTATCGTCGAGTTTTATGGGCAGGGCATCGAGCCAGCCCTTGAGCCAACGATCGCGCAGTACAAAGGCCGTTTTGCCCTGGTTGTGGTGGATGCCACGAGCAATCCGCAGCTGGTGCAGGCGTTCCAAGTGCAAGAGGTTCCGACCGTTGCCGCCGTTATTGGTGGGCGACCCGTGCAGCTCTTCAGCGGCATCATGCCCGAGAACGACCTCAAAGAGGTGCTTGAGCAGGTGTTGCAATTGGCGGCACAGAACAAAGTAACGGGCACGCTGCCGGCGCCGGAAGACGCTGACGAGGGCGACACAGAGCCCGTGGAAGAGCCGTTGCCGCCGTTGCATCAAGAAGCTTTCGACGCTATCTCGGCTGGCGACTATCCCGCGGCTATTGCTGCGTACCAGTCAGCCATCACCCAAAACCCGCGCGACCAGCAGGCAGTGGCCGGGCTCGCTCAGGTGTCGCTGCTTTCGCGCTTGGAAGGTCACACAGTCGATGCTGTGCGCAGCGCAGCGGCCCAAGAACCTCTCAGCGTAGACGCGCAGTTAGCGGTCGCCGATCTTGATGTGTCCGGTGGTCACCTCGGTGATGCCTTCGATCGTTTGCTTGAACTGTTTCCGTCGACCGATGCTGACGGCAAGAGCGCCATCCGCACCCGACTTCTTGAGTACTTCGAAATCGCCGGTGCTGAAGATCCTCGTGTTGCCGATGCTCGTCGTCGATTGACACTGCTGCTCTACTAGTCACGCGCAATCGGGGCAGTAATTGCCTCGGCAGCGCGAATGAGATCACGGGGCATCAGCTCGATGTCGAAGCCGCGCGTGCCGCCGCTGACAAAGACGGTGTCGAAGAGCTCGACAGTTTCGTCGATTACGGTGCGATGAGCTGTTCTCTGCCCGAGCGGACTGATTCCTCCCAGCACGTAGCCGGTGCGCCGTTGTGCGACTGCGGGATCAGCCATGCTGGCTTTTTTGCCTCCAACAGCGGAGGCCAACGCTTTGAGATCTAGTTTTCCGGAGACAGGCACCACGGCAACGACCATCTCGTCATCCACCATCGTCATCAATGTCTTGAAAACCTGTTCGGGATCAACCCCAAGAACGGTCGCCGCCTCACGACCGTATTCACTCGTGCCCGCATCGTGAGCGTAGGGGTGCGGGGTGAACGAGATACCGAGCGCGTCCAGCGCCACTGTCGCCGGAGTTCCGAGCGCCATCAGCGCGCTCCGGCGTTCGTGCGAATGAAGACGGGGTCGAAGCAACAGTGCATGCGATCTAGAGTAATGACACACAGGCATCCGATTGGATTCTGTGGGGGAGTAGCGGAGTTACGGTGACGATCTATCTTGACCATGCGGCAACAACGCCCATGCGCCCGTCGGTGGTGCAGGCATTCGCAGAAGCGTTGCCGGTCGTCGGTAATCCCTCGTCGATCCACTCTCAGGGGCAAGCAGCCAAGCGAATGCTCGAGGAAGCGCGCGAAGCCGTGGCAGCGAGTGTTGGCGCCGATTCGGTCGAGATCACTTTCACTTCTGGCGGCACCGAAGCGATCAATCTTGGCATCAAGGGTCTGTATTGGGCTCGCAATTCGTCTGGAGTGGAACGCCGCCGTATCGTGGTTGCGCAAGCTGAGCATCACGCCACTATTGACGCGGTCGAGTGGATGCGCACCCACGAGGGTGCAGTGCTTGATTGGATTCCCGTCGACGCTCTCGGTCGCATTGACGTGGACTATGTTCGTGAGGCGCTCGCCGACGATGTTGCGCTCGTCTCGATGCTGTGGGCCAACAATGAGGTCGGCACCCTCCAGCCCGTTTCCGAAGTCGCGGCGCTCGCGCAGGCTCAGGGCGTTCCGGTGCATGTCGACGCGGTATCCGCTCTCGGCTATGTGCCCATCGACTTCCATGCCGCGGGGGTGGCCGCGCTCAGCGTTTCGGCTCACAAAATTGGGGGACCGGTCGGAGTGGGCGCCCTCGTGATCGCACGTTCGGCATCCGTGACTCCGCTTATTCATGGGGGAAGCCAACAGCGGGCGCGCTCGGGAACGATGGATGCCCCCGGTGCTGTCGCTTTTGCGGCGGCAGCACGCGAAGCCACGGTTGCGCTCGCGGAGGAGGCTGCACGGCTCACTGTTCTGCGCGATGAGTTGATCGCGGGAGTGCAGGCGGCGGTTCCCGAAGCTGTCCTGCGGGGTGACGCCGAAGATCGTCTCCCGGGCAACGCGCATTTCACCTTCCCCGGTTGTGAGGGTGACTCTCTGTTGTTCTTGTTGGATGTCGCGGGCTTCAGCGTTTCAACCGGTTCTGCTTGTCAGGCTGGGGTGCCCGAAGCAAGCCATGTGCTGCTCGCGATGGGTCTCGACGAGCCCACTGCGCGCGGAGCGTTGCGAATCTCGCTCGGAGAGTCCACGACTGCCGACGAGGTTGCTCAGTTTGTGGCGGCGCTGCCGGGTGCGGTCGAGCAGGCTCGAGCCGCTGGCTATTCGGATCGCGTGACAGTCCTGGGACACTAGGACGTTTTTCTTCTCCCGCGTTGCCGGTTAACGCGGGGCTTGACGCTGCCGTCACCTATGTGTAAGTTTTTTATTACAGGTGAAAGGATTCTCGTGAATTCAGAAGAGCTCGGAGCGTGGTTGGCTGCAGTGGCTAACCCGCAGCGCATGCGCATTTTGGCCGAACTATCGACCGGCCAGAAGCACGTGAGCGAGCTCGCTCGTCGCGTCGGAATGTCCCGCCCGTTGCTCTACATGCACCTCGCCAAGCTTGAAGAAGCGGGCTTTGTTGCCGGGCATCACGAACTGAGCGACGACGGCAAAGCTCTGAAGCTCTTCGAGGTAGTTCCTTTTCGCGTCACGGTGACCCCCGCTCTCCTGGCGAGAGCGGTCGCGAAGTCGGCGGCAGCTACTGCGGCTCCTGAAATCGCCGATGGCGACGCTCACCCATCCCACAACAGCAACTCTCACGAAGGAAAATAATGGAAATCTTCTATACCCTCTGGTTTTGGCTCGCCACGGTTGCCGTAGTGGGCATCATCGCCGGCGTCATTACAAACGCCGTCAACAAGAAGGCCGAAACGGCAAAGCACGTTGCGGATGCGCAAGCGGGCGGCGATTATCGGGCGCTTGCCGAGCAGACGCTCGAAGCCAACCAGATGCTCATTCAGCGACTGGATGCCATTGAACTTCGGCTCGCTGGCGTCGAGAAGACGCTCACTGACATCCCGCAGTAAGAACTTGCCCAGCAACTCGTCTCGTACACTTGGGTGATGAAGGTTTTAGCGGCGATGAGTGGCGGAGTGGACTCCGCGGTTGCTGCCGCGCGTGCAGTCGAGGCGGGGCATGAGGTTGTTGGGGTGCATTTGGCGCTGAGCCGTCAGCCTGGAACCCTGCGCACTGGTGCTCGCGGTTGCTGCACGATTGAAGATTCTATGGATGCCCAACGGGCGGCCAATATGATTGGCATCCCGTATTACGTCTGGGACTTCTCCGAGCGTTTCAAGCTCGATGTCGTGGATGATTTCATTGCCGAGTATTCGGCTGGGCGCACCCCGAACCCCTGCATGCGTTGCAATGAGCGCATCAAGTTTGCGGCTCTCCTTGAGAAGGCGGTTGCTCTCGGGTTCGATGCGGTTGCGACAGGTCACTACGCCAACATCGTTGAAGATGAGAATGGCAATCGTGAGCTTCACCGTGCTGCGGCCTGGGCGAAAGACCAGTCCTATGTTCTTGGCGTGCTCACGACGGAGCAACTTGCGCACAGTATGTTCCCGCTTGGGTCTACGCCGTCGAAGGCAGAGATTCGTGCTGAGGCCGCAGAGCGTGGTTTCTCGGTAGCGAACAAGCCTGATTCTCACGACATTTGCTTTATCCCTGATGGCAACACTCGCGGCTGGTTGGCCGACAAAGTTGGTGCAGAGCAGGGCGAAATTCTTGACCGCAATGGCGAGGTTCTCGGCAAGCACGAGGGTGCTGTCGCGTTCACGATTGGCCAGCGCAAGGGCCTCAACGTTGGTTATCCCACGGATGACGGCAAGCCCCGTTTCGTGTTGGAGATTCGTCCCAAGACCAACGAGGTCGTTGTCGGCCCCCGCGAAGCTCTTGCCCTCTCCGAAGTCGCTGGCACCAAGTTTTCGTGGGCGGGGCTCGATCCGCTCGCCTCTGGCTTCATCAGCGAGCCCGGTGCAAGCTTTGAGTGCCACGTTCAAGTGCGCGCACACTCCGATCCGATGCCCGCTACCGCTCGCATTGCTCCGGCAACAGAGGGTGTCGACAACGTCGGCGATGCGAAGGGCCCCGAGCTCATCGTGCGGCCCCACGAGCCGCTCATTGGTGTCTCACCCGGCCAGACTGCGGTTCTTTACGTAGGCACACGAGTGCTCGGCCAGTGCACGATTGCACGCACGGTGTCTGCGGTTCCCGTCGGGGTCTAAACACCTCGCTCGACGCGTGCGCTTCGTTGGCGCATTTGCACACTCAGAAGTCAGTGCCGCTGTTTACACTTGACGAGTGGCTATTAGCACCGAGAACTCACGTTCCTCCCACTCGTCCGACGGTCAGGTCGCCGAGACCGTCGACCCGTCGCTTGCCGAGGCACGCGATGAGGCCGAAAGCCTCACCACGCGCATTCTTGAACTGCGCGATGCGTACTACGTGCGCGACGAAGTGTTGGTTGACGATGCCGAGTACGACCGCCTGCTTCAGCGCTTAGAGCAGCTGGAGGCGCTGCATCCAGAGCTCCAGGGCCAAGACAGCCCCACGCAGCGCGTTGGCGGCAAAGCGGCAACGCTCTTTGACCCCGTCGAGCACGCGGAACGAATGCTCAGCCTCGACAATGTGTTCTCCCTAGAAGAATTCGCTGAATGGGCGGCGAAGGTGCAGCGAGATTCAGCGCGCCACGTCGATTTCCTGTGCGAACTCAAGATCGACGGGCTTGCAATCAACTTGCGCTACCTCGATGGTGTGCTCGTCAGCGCTGCCACTCGCGGCGATGGGCGCGTCGGCGAAGACGTGACCGAAAATATCGTGCGTGTGGAAGGTATTCCGCAGCGGCTGGCCGGCAGCGGGCATCCGCCCATCGT
The DNA here is from genome assembly GCF_015864665.1 of Salinibacterium sp. SWN167. Classification (GTDB taxonomy): domain Bacteria; phylum Actinomycetota; class Actinomycetes; order Actinomycetales; family Microbacteriaceae; genus Rhodoglobus. Next base: position 1,348,643 of record NZ_JADYWU010000001.1, read on the forward strand.
TGAAGTGCGTGGAGAGGTGTTCATCCCACTTGAGCTGTTCCGCGAACTGAACGCTGAACAGGCCCGCATCGGCGAGAAGGTTTTTGCGAACCCACGCAACGCTGCGGCAGGGTCGCTTCGCCAAAAGTCTGAGGGCAAATCTGAAGAGAAACTTGCCCACATGCGTCGGCGATTGTCATCGCTGCGCATGCTCGTGCACGGCATCGGCGCGTGGAATGGGGAGCGCGAGGGGCACGAGCCCATTCGCACTCAGAGTGAGATCTACGGCGCACTGGCCAGCTGGGGTCTGCCCACGAGCAAGTACTTCCGGGTGGTGCCTACAGCGGGCGAGGTCGAAGAATTCATTCGCTACTACGGCGAACACCGTGACAGCGTCGAGCACGAGATCGACGGCATTGTGATCAAGGTCGATGAGCTCGCGCTTCACGACGAGCTCGGTGCCACTTCTCGGGCTCCGCGATGGGCTATCGCCTACAAATATCCGCCTGAGCAGGTCAACACAAAACTGCTCGACATCGTGGTCGGGGTCGGGCGCACAGGTCGAGCAACCCCCTATGCGGTCATGGAACCAGCGCTAGTCGCCGGGTCAGTTGTGCGGCAGGCGACTCTGCACAATCAGGATGTCGTCAAGCGCAAAGGCGTACTCATCGGCGACACCGTGGTGCTGCGCAAGGCGGGCGATGTGATTCCCGAAATTCTGGGCCCGGTCGAAGAGTTGCGCGACGGCAGCGAGTACGCGTTTGTGATGCCCACGAATTGCCCAGAATGTGGAACACCGCTGCGGGCGATGAAAGAGGGCGACATCGATCTGCGGTGTCCGAATGCCCGCAGTTGCCCCGCTCAAGTGCGCGGTCGTATCGAACATGCCGGCAGCCGCGGCGGTCTCGATATTGAGGTGCTTGGCGAAGTAATTGCCCGCGCTCTCACTCAACCTCGCGAACCCGAGGTGCCCCCGTTGATCAACGAGGCGGGGCTGTTCGATCTCACGGTGAAAGATATTTTCCCGATTGTCGTTGCGGTTCGTGACTCCGAGACGGGGGAGGTGCTCGTTAACGATGATGGCACCGAGCGACTCGTCACTCCGTTCCGCCGGGCCCGCAAGTTCACGGGCAAAGATGCTGACCCCGAGTTCGATGCCGACGCGACCGAGTTTGCGGGAACCCCCGACTGGGTGCCCTCGAGCAACGCCATTAAGCTCATCGCCAACCTTCAGGAAGCGAAAACCAAACCCCTCTGGCGACTTCTCGTGAGTTTGAGCATCCGCCACGTTGGGCCTGTCGCTGCGCGCGCTCTTGCGGACTATTTTGGTTCGCTCGCTGCTATTCGGGAGGCGACGCGAGAAGAGCTCGCTGCCGTGGATGGCGTTGGCGGAATCATCGCCGACTCTGTCGCTGACTGGTTCGAGGTGGATTGGCACCAGGAGATTGTTCAGCGCTGGACAGAGGCGGGCGTGCAGTGGTCAACTCCCGGTCACGCTGGCCCCGGTGCGGCTCAAGCCAGCGACGGAATTCTCGCTGGTTTGACGATTGTCGCCACCGGAAGCCTTGAGGGATTCACTCGCGAAGGGGCACAAGAGGCGATCATCGCGGCGGGTGCTAAAGCAGCCTCCAGCGTGAGCAAAAAGACCGACTACGTTGCCGCAGGGCCCGGTGCCGGTTCCAAACTCACCAAAGCGGAACAATTGGGCATCCCTGTACTCGACGCGGCACAATTTGCGCGTCTGCTCGACGGTGGCCCTGAAGCTATTTAAAACTATGCAAAACCACCGTATTGCCTTCGGTTTACCCCCGAACAGGGCGATACTGCCTTAGGATTAGCTGAACGTGTTCGTGTGCGGGGATGGCGCACGGTCAATGTTCCTGAGGGGAATACCCGTCGTTGCTGATTGAAATTGCACTCGTTTTAGCTACCTCGGTCGTCGGCTTACCCGCCACCGAGGCCTCTGGCGCGCCCGAAGTGCAGTTCAGTTCGATCGTCACGAGCGATGCGCCAGCCCCCTTCGTGGGCCCCGTTGTCGATACCACCGGTGCGGTGAGCGGTTCTGCAGTCGGCACTTCCACCTTCAGCGGTCGCACTCTGACAGCGCTCGCGAGCATTCCCGCCGGCGGCATTTCGGAGTACCTCGCAGCTCGCCCGGGCGCCGTCGAGCAAATTCTCCTTTCGCAACCGCCCGCGCAAGAAGTGGCATTGTGGTGGGGCGATTTGGCTACCGATCGCCGCGCCGCGCTCGAAGTGGCGAGTCCGCAACTGCTCGGCAACCTTGAGGGCGTGCCCTACACGATTCGCGACGTCAGCAACCGCACAGTGCTTGATGAGACGATCGCGGAACTTTCTTCGGTTGTAGATTCGGATGCCGGTCGTGCGGTGCAGCAGAGCGCACGCCAGCAACTCAGCATGTTGTCCTCCATTTCGGAGGCTCTCGTTTTCGATAGTGCGAGCCCTGAGCGCACTCTGGTCACCTTGGACGTCACCGGGCAGGGCCGCGCTGCCATCGTGCTGGGCGATCTGAACGATGCCGATTACGTGAGTTTCTTGGTGCCGGGCATGTTCTTCACCATCGAGGGTCAGATGTCGTATTGGGCGGATGCCGCCAACACGCTCTACACCGAGCAACAGGCGTGGCTTGAATACTTTGATTCTCAGTCGGTCTTCACGAGCAACGAGACGGTCGCGACGGTCGCGTGGATCGGCTACGACACCCCCAATCTCACTAACGTGGGGGCGATCGATAACGCCGTGCAAGGCCGTGACACCTTGGCAAATGCCATTCTCGGTCTGCAGGCGCAGCGAGGTGCCGATCAGCCCTATATTTCGGTAGTGGCCCATTCCTATGGAACAACGGCGGCAATGATGGCGTTGTCGGAGTACGACTTCCAGATCGATGCTTTGGCGATGGTGGGTTCGCCCGGCAGTCCCGCAGAGTCGGTCGCTGATTTGAATGTGCGCAACGGCAACGTGTTTGTGGGGGAGGCCGCGTGGGATCCGATTCCCAACAGCTCCTACTTTGGTGCAGATCCTGGCACCGCATCCTTCGGCGCTCAGTCGCTCGGAGTGAGCGGCAGCTTCGACGTGATTCAGAAGCAAGAACTCGCCGGTTCTATTGGTCACAACGAATACTTCACTCCTGGCACCGAAGCAATGCGCAACTTCGCTTTGATGTGCATCGGTCGCGGCGACCTCGTTATCCCTGAAGGTATCCCGGTTATCGAGCGGGCCTACGGCTCAACGACACACAATCAGAGTTGATGGCGCGACGCCCCAAGCACCAGCTCCGGCTGGCGGAGCCGATAGCTGGCGACCGTAAGCTGATCGAACTCGTTCAGCACCGCGTGCGCCCCCGAGGTCACAATGTGATGAGTGTGGCGTTGTGGAATGCGGGGCAGTGGCGCACTGCTCAGTTCGGTGCGGAGGACGAGCGCACTTTCGAAATCGGCTCCGTCACTAAAACCATCACGGCGTCGCTGTTCGCACTCGCGCTCGAGAACGGTGAAGTAACCACCGAAACGACCGCGGGCGAACTGCTGGAGCTGGGAGAATGCCCCGCAGCCGCTGTCACCTTAGAAAACATCGCTACTCAGCACAGCGGGCTACCGCGGCTGCCGGTGAGCTTCGCCGAGTTCCGTCGGGGCAACCGGGCGGTGAAGGCTGGCCGTGACCCGTATACGGCATCCGTTGCTGAGCTCGTCAGCCAGACAGCTGCCACTCCGCTAGGAAAGCCGGGAGTTTTTTCGTATTCGAATCTGGGGTTCGCTCTGCTGGGTCAGGCTCTTGCCGTAGCTGCCGGCCGGGTCTATTCCGAGCTCGTTGCCGAGCGCATAGCCGCTCCGTTGAGGCTCGCGCACACGGCTTCGTTCGCGACCGCCGCCGAACTTCCCATCGAAGCGCCAACGGGTTTCGACGCACGGGGCAGAGCCAGCGACGCGTGGACGATGAATGCGTATGGGCCGGCGGGCAACATCCGCTCTACCCTGCCCGACATGATGCGATACGTCGAGGCGCAACTCGACAGCAGTGCGCCTGGCGTCGCCGCTACAACCCCACGCATCGCCGTGCCGCGGCAGGGACGAATCGGCTACGCCTGGCTCACGAACCCCGACGGGATCACGTGGCACAACGGTATGACCGGCGGCTTCGCGAGCTTTGTCGGGTTCGAACGAGAGCGCTCGCGGGCAGTTGTCGTACTGAGTAATACGGCCGTGAGTGTCGATGCTCTCGCCCTGTCGCTCCTCGCCGCTCGCTAAGCCGAATACACTTATACGGTTCCCTGTCTGTTTCCCATCTTCGGAGCTCCATGACTGACACCAATCCTGGTGCGATCACCAGCGAGGTCGTTTCGCACCTCGCCTCGCTCGCCCGTATCGCCCTCACCACTGATGAAATCGAGAAGCTCACTGGCGAGCTCGGCGCAATCGTCAATTCTGTGGCCAAGGTCAGCGAAGTCGCTACCGATGATGTTCCGGCAACGAGTCATCCGATTCCGTTGAGCAATGTTTTCCGCGCCGATGTTCCCGGAGTCACGCTCACTACTGAGCAGGCGCTGGCAGGAGCACCCGAGCACGATGGTTCACGTTTTGCGGTTAGCGCGATTCTGGGAGAAGAGCAGTAATGGCAGATCTGAACGACCTCACCCGCCTGTCGGCATCCGAGCTGGCTACCAAGCTGAGCTCAGGCGAAGTCTCGTCCGTTGAAGCAACTCAAGCGCACCTCGACCGTATTGCTGCCGTCGATGACAAGGTTCACGCGTTCTTGCACGTATCAGCGGATGCTCTGGCCAACGCCAAGCGCATCGACGAGCGTCGTGCGGCAGGGGAGTCGCTGGGCGAGCTCGCCGGTGTGCCCGTTGCCGTCAAAGATGTGCTCTGCACGATCGATATGCCCACCACCGCTGGGTCCAAAATTCTTGAAGGCTGGGTTCCGCCCTACGACGCCACTCCCGTGGCGAAGCTGCGTGCGGCCGGCCTGATTCCGCTCGGCAAGACCAACATGGATGAGTTCGCCATGGGGTCGTCAACCGAGCACTCGGCGTATGGTCCGACTCATAACCCGTGGGATCTCGACCGGATCCCCGGTGGGTCCGGTGGTGGCTCGGCCGCGGCAGTGTCCGCGTTTGAAGCTCCGCTCGCCCTCGGTTCTGACACCGGTGGATCGATCCGTCAGCCGGCATCCGTCACGGGTTCTGTTGGTGTCAAGCCCACCTACGGTGGCGTATCGCGCTACGGTGCGATCGCGTTGGCGTCGTCGCTCGACCAGGTTGGCCCCGTTTCGCGCACCGTTCTCGACTCGGCGTTGCTGCACGATGTCATTGGTGGCTGGGACCCGCGCGACTCCACGTCGCTCAACGAGCAGTGGCCGTCGTTTGCTGCTGCCGCTCGTGCCGGTGCCGCCGCCGAAAGCCTCAAGGGCCTGCGCGTTGGTGTCATCAAGCAGCTCGACAGCCCCGGCTTCCAGGCCGGTGTCTCGCAACGCTTCCACGAAGCACTGCAGCTGCTCACCGATTTCGGTGCCGAGATCGTTGAAGTGGATGCTCCGCACTTTGAGTACGCCGTCGAGGCGTACTACCTCATCCTCCCCGCCGAGGCGTCGAGTAACCTCGCCAAATTTGACTCGGTGCGCTTCGGCCTCCGCGTCACGCCCGAAGGCGGCGGAACCGTCGAAGACGTGATGGCAGCGACCCGCGAAGCCGGTTTCGGTGATGAGGTCAAGCGCCGCATCATCCTCGGCACGTATGCGCTCAGTGCCGGCTATTACGACGCCTACTACGGCAGCGCGCAGAAGGTGCGCACGCTCATTCAGCGCGACTTTGCTGCAGCGTTCGAGAAGGCTGACGTTCTCGTCTCGCCCTCGGCGCCGACGACCGCGTTCAAGCTCGGTGAGAAGCTCGAAGACCCGATGGCGATGTACCTCAACGACGTCACGACGATTCCGGCTAACCTTGCGGGCATCCCCGGTATGGGTCTTCCGATGGGGCTCGCTCCCGAGGATGGTCTTCCCACTGGCTTCCAGATCATGGCTCCGGCTCGCGGCGATGCTCGTCTCTACGAGGTTGGCGCGACGCTCGAGCGCTTGCTGGAGCAGCAGTGGGGCCACACCCTGCCGAGTCAGGCTCCGTCGCTCGGCTAGTTGCCTTCTGCTTGCCGTTCGCGGTAGGCGATTTGATTCATCCGGTTTCCGCAACGGATGCTGCAGAAGCGGCGTGAGCCGTTGCGTGACAGGTCGGCCATGAGGCCTTCGCAATCGGGTGCTTGGCAGCGCCGCAAGCGCCACATGGCGTCGGAGCGCACGACGTCGACGAGGGCTAGGCCCACTTCTGCTTGAATACGCTCGGCAAGTGGGGCTTCGGGGTCATTGGCGTGCAGATGCCAGTCGAAGTCGCCGTGTCGTGCCAAGAAGGGGAGCGCTTTCGCTTCGGCGAGCATGGCATTGATTTCTGTAGCGGCATCGTCGCGCGTGAGCTTCCAGACGCCGCGGATGCGGTCGCGAACCGCCCGAACTTCGGCGGCCTCGTTGTCGTCGCGGTCGATCCGACCGCTGAAGCGGAACTGCATCACGAGGGAGTGCACTTGGTCGGTGGTTACGAGCTCATCAACACCGGATCTGCTCGCTAATTCGTGACTGTTGCCGAGCAATACGGCAAACTCGAGACTCTCCACCGTGTCAGGGGCAAATTGCAATTTGACTCCTTATTTGTTTCGAGACTAGCGTCAGCAGAAATACTCGTCAATCTCGTTCAAAGCAGTCGCCCATGAAACGTTCATCCACCACCCTCGGCATGCTCATTGCGCTAGTTGCCGCAGCTAGTTTCGGGCTCTCCGGAGCACTCGTGAAGCCCGTGCTCGAAGCCGGCTGGAGCCCAGCGGCTGCCGTGACACTTCGAGTGCTTATTGGTGGTGCGGTGCTGGCGCCGTTCGCGATTATCGCTCTCAAAGGTCGCTGGTTCGCACTCTGGTACGCGCGCAGTCGCATCCTTCTCATGGCGATCATTGGCGTGTCAGGAACCCAGTTGGTGTACTTCGCGGCGATCGAACGCATTCCGGTCGGCATCGCGATCCTTTTGGAATACATGGCGCCGCTGTTGCTCGTCGCGTTCGCGTGGGTGACGTCACGACGCACGCCCAAGGCCGTTGTTCTTATCGGCTCCGTTGTCGCCCTTGGTGGACTCATCCTGGTCGTCTCTCCCGAGGGGTCCGGCGCCCTCGATCCGCTCGGAATTATCTTTGGAGCGTGTGCCGCTGTCGGTGCGGCTGTGTATTACGTGGTTGCGGCGCGCACGAGCGAAGGGCTTCCGGCCGTCGCGCTGGCATCGGCTGGCCTGCTGCTCGGCGGGCTCATTCTCGGTCTTGTCGGTCTCGTGGGCATTGTGCCGTTCGATATGCCGATGGTGGATGTCACGGTGCTCGGCATCGTGGCTCCGTGGTGGGTTCCGCTGCTCATCGTGGGTATCGTCGCGACCGGTATCGCGTATTCGACGAGCATCATGGCGAGCGAAATGCTCGGTTCTCGTCTCGCGTCGTTCGTCGGATTGCTCGAGGTCGTCACGGCGGCGATTTACGCCTGGCTGTTGATCGGCGAGAACCTGTCGATCATGCAATTCATCGGGGGAGCCCTGATTTTGGCCGGGATCGCCTTCGTTCGCTCCGAGAAGTCTGAAGAGTTCAGCGACTTCACGATTGAGGCTGAAGCTATTCCGAGCGACGATGATGAACCAATTTTGGCCCCAGCATCCGCGCCGCTCGAACCGGGTACCGATACGGTGCCGCTGCGCCACGTACAATCATCTGGTGGCTAAAGCTGAATTGATGGACTACGACAAAGCACTCGAACTATTTGAGCCGACGCTCGGTTTCGAGGTGCACGTCGAGTTGAATACCCAGACCAAGATGTTCTCGGATGCGCCGAACCCGGCAGCATCCGGTGCTGAGCACGGCGAACCGAACACCATGATCACTCCGGTAGATCTCGGTTTGCCCGGCAGCTTGCCTGTCGTCAACGAAGAGGCGATCAAGTATTCGATCTCTCTCGGTCTGGCGCTCGGCTGCCAGATTGCGCCGAGTTCGCGCTTTGCCCGCAAGAACTATTTCTACCCCGACCTAGCGAAGAACTACCAGATCAGCCAGTTCGATGAGCCGATTGCATTCGAGGGTTCTGTCGACATTGAGCTCGAGAGCGGTCGCACGATCACGATTCCAATCGAGCGCGCGCACATGGAAGAAGATGCGGGCAAGCTTACGCACGTGGGTGGCGCTACCGGTCGTATCCAGGGTGCCGAGTATTCGCTCGTCGATTACAACCGTGCTGGCGTTCCCCTCGTCGAGATCGTCACGCACATGATCACGGGCGCCGAAGCGGATGCTCCCGAGGTTGGCAAGGCTTACGTCTCGGCTATTCGTGACATCGTTCGTTCGCTCGGTATTTCTGAAGCCCGCATGGAGCGCGGCAACTTGCGCTGTGACGCGAACATTTCGTTGAGCCCGCGGGGTTCTGGAAAGCTCGGCACGCGCACGGAGACCAAGAACGTGAACTCAATGCGCAGCGTTGAGCGCGCGGTTCGCTACGAAATTCAACGTCAGGCGGCCATTCTTCAGAAGGGTGGCACGATCACTCAGGAGACCCGCCACTGGCACGAAGACACCGGTGTTACCAGTGCTGGTCGCCCCAAGAGCGACGCTGATGACTACCGCTACTTCCCGGAGCCCGACCTTCTTCCGGTCGAACCTTCGCTTGAGCTTATTGAAGAGCTGCGTGCAGCGCTTCCCGAGCCTCCGGCCGAGCGTCGCAAGCGCCTGAAGGCCGCGTGGGGCTTCACTGACCTTGAATTCCGTGACGTCAACAACGCTGGGCTCTTCAGCGAGATTGAAGCGACGGTTGAGGCCGGAACGACGCCAGCTCAAGCGCGCAAGTGGTGGACGGGGGAGATCGCTCGCCTCGCCAACCTCCAGGGTGCTGACGCCAGCTCGTTGATTAGCCCCGCGGATGTCGCGGCTCTCGTTGCGCTCATGAACGACGGTGTTCTCAACGACAGTCTGGCCCGCCAGGTCCTCGAGGGTGTTGTCGCTGGCGAGGGTTCGCCCGCCGATGTTGTCGAGAGTCGTGGACTCAAGCTGGTGTCGGATGACGGCCCGCTCATTGCGGCGATCGATGAGGCACTTGCTGCTCAGCCTGACGTTCTTGCGAAGATTCGCGATGGCAAGGTTCAGGCTGCCGGTGCGGTTATTGGTGCGGTCATGAAGGCAATGAAGGGTCAGGCTGACGCCGCTCGCGTGCGTGAACTTGTCTTGGAGCGCGCTTCCGCCGAATAGGGCGAGCAGCACTTGTCGGCTGCAGGCAGTACCGTTGTGGTCATGTCTGATTCTGCTGAACTCGTTGTCGAAATCCACGTACCGCTTACCCCCGACGCCAATGCGGCCGAGGGCGAGTCGCGGTTCCCGTGGATCGAATCGCTCGTGGAGTTCACGAACGAGCTCGAAGAGGGCGGCGAGATTTTTGTTGTCGAAGAGGGCGACGTGTTCAACGACGCTTATGTCATCGTGATCACTGGTGCCGACGAGTCGACGCTCACCGGCGTGGCCAATCGTGTTGCGAACCTTCCCGGCATCCCGACCGGCGTTTTTGCTGTGGTCACGGATGCCGATGCCGACGAGTTGGGGCAGGGCACGGTCGTCGAGATTTCGTAGTCGCGCCAGCATCCAAACTTAGTCAAATTTGTTTGTTTTGGAGAGCGGGCGGCATACACTTGAATGGCACCGCAGCCGCCAGTGTGAGCGCGTGATCACCCGCCGCACCGACGAGGAACCATCCGTTCCGTCTGCAGTAGCTTCGCACTACTGAAGAGCTCAACACCATGACAAGCAACATCCCCGTGGGCGCAACCACCGGCCCCATCCCTATTCCGACGAGCATTTTTTCGGCCCACCTACTGTGGACAACGATCGGGGCCTTTGCTCTGATCTTTTTGGGCGCTTTTGAGACGCTCGCAGTCACCACGATCATGCCGACGATTAGTCGTGATCTCGACGGTCACGCGCTCTATTCGGTCGCGTTCTCGAGCACTCTTGCGGCGAGCGTGATCGGAATGGTTCTTGCCGGTCAGTGGTCAGACCGCACCGGGCCGGCCAAGCCGCTGATCGCGGCCATGGCAGTCTTCACGCTCGGTCTTCTGGCGGCGGGTTTCGCCGGCACGATGGGTATTTTCATCGCGGGCCGCTTTCTGCAGGGGCTTGGTTCCGGAGGGCTCATTGTCGCGCTGTATGTGGTTGTCGCGCGCCTCTATCCGGCGGCGTTGCATCCGAAAATCTTTGGGCTCTTCGCCTCGGCGTGGGTATTGCCCTCGCTGATCGGTCCGCCTCTTGCTGGCGTCGTTGCCGAACAGATCAGCTGGCACTGGGTTTTCTTCGGCGTCGTGTTTCTGGTGCTGGCGGCGGCATTCGCGATCCTGCCTGCTATTCGCATCTTGGTGAGTCAGCCGGTGGTGCCTGCCGAGAAGTCATCGGGCAGCCGCGCTGTGGTTTGGGCGATCATTGCCGCGCTGGCAGTGATGGGCATCAGCCTCGGTGGTGAACGAGAAGGTGCGCTGGCCTGGCCTCTCGCCGGGGGAGCGTTCGTGGTCGTCATCATTGCGCTGCGGCCGTTGCTGCCAACCGGTTCGTTGAGCGTTCGCCGCGGGCTGCCCGCCACGATCGTGTTGCGCGGTTTCTTTGCCGCCGCCTTCTTCTCGACCGAGGTCTATCTGCCGTACTTGCTGAACGAACGTTACGGTCTGCCCGCCTGGGCTGCGGGTCTCATCCTCACGGTCGGCGCCGTCTCGTGGGCGGTGGGCTCAGCGCTGCAGGGCCGCCTTCCGGAATCTGTTTCTCACGGGCGCGTGGTGGTTGCGGGCGCACTCTTGCTCAGCGTGGGAATCGCCACTCAGCTGATCACCGCGTATTTCATGCTCTCGTTGTGGGTCGCCGCGATCGGCTGGCTCGTCGCTGGCGCCGGCATGGGCATCACCTTTCCGCGGCTCTCGACCCTCGTGCTCAGTCATTCCAGCGCTCGAGACCAAGGTTTCAATAGTGCTGCGCTCTCGATTTCGGATGCCGCTGGTGGCGCCATAGCGATCGCCTTCAGCGGTCTTGTTTTCGCTGCCGTCGGCGGCCTCGCGGATGGGGTCGGTTTCGTAGCAGCACTCGGTCTGGCGACGGTTGTGGCAATCGCATCCGTGCCGGTCGCACTGCGAGTTCGCACGTAATAAATCTCTTTGTTAAGCACTATTTCGGTCTGTTACGGCGTGCTCTCGCGACCGCGGTGGAATGCGATTACCTTCGCCGCATGACACTTCTCACGAACGAAACCACGACCATTGATCTCGCTGCCGACCGTGCAGCCCGACTCACCGCTGCCGGCGCTGCCTGGAACTCGCGAATTGCCGCCAAGCCCGCCGCGGCCGAACTCACGTACGCCGTCACCGGTAAGGGCGTTGGCTCTGTCGGCACCGTACTCAAGGCGGGAAAGCACGTTTTCCACATCGACGAGCCCGAGGGACTCGCCGGTGATGACGTTGCCGCGAGCCCCGTCGAGATTGCTCTTGGCGCGCTGATCGCGTGTCAGGTAGTCGTCTTCCGTCTCTATGCCCAGGCGCTCGACATTCAGGTCGATGACATCTCGGTCAAAGCCGAGGGCGACCTCGACGTTCGCGGCCTCTTCGGAATCGACGAGACCGTGCGCAATGGCTTCGGCGCCATCCGCCTCTTCGCGACCATCACCGGTCCAGAGTCACAGGAACGCTACGACGAGTTGCGCGACGCCGTCGACGCCCACTGCCCCGTACTCGACCTGTTCGCGAACCCCACCTCGATCACCACTCAGGTGGTCAAAGGCTAAGGGCACCCCATGATGATGCCCTCTGACATGCTCGACCGGTAGCCCAGGCTACCGGTCGAGTTTTTTAACCGCAGTATTTGGCCAGCGCAGCCGCAGCCAGTGCCGGACTACGCTCAACGTATGAAACCCGAGTTCGAGTTCACGTCTGAGATCACGCCGTGGTCGTCGAAGCCGAGCGTCTATTTTGTGCAGGTGCCACCGGATGTCGGAGCCGACGTTAAAGAGATCCCGTCACCGCCGCGGGGGTTCGGTGCCGTCGCGGTAGAAGTCACTATTGGCTCCACCACGTGGACGACGTCGATCTTTCCTAACAGCAGCGTGGAGGACAGCTTCTTTCTCCCCGTCAAGGCCGCTGTGCGCCGCGCTGAGGGTTTAGAGCTCGGTGACACGGTGCAGGTGTCGATCCAGCTCATTTAACGGACTGCAGCGCGCGTGGGGCGGCTGCAGGGCTTTGGGACTGCCGCCGGTCCAGAGCGCAGTTACGCCGGCCACACCCCGATGATGATCGCCATCACCACAATCGTCACGAACTCGTGGCTCACGTTCAACACGGTGAGGCCGTTCGGGCGCCCATCGAATTGGTCGTGAGTAATGAAGCGGGCCGCGGTGAAGCCACCCCACAACACGATGCTTGTCAAGACCGTGTTGAGAAAGAAGCTTCCGCCATAAAAGTCAGAGGCGATGAAGGCGGCGCCGGCAAGAATCCAGGCCGTGAAGAAACTCACGATGACGGTGATCACAATGGGGCGAACGGCATCCGCAGTGTTGCCGCTAGGGGTGACGTTGGCTGCCTTCATCCAGTAGTTGCCAAATACGCGCGGGGAATACCAGATGGTGCCGACGATCATGCTCGATAGCGTCGCCAAGATGACGGCGATGTAGTTAATTTCGGGAACCATGACAACCTCCGGTCGATAACGGTCACCGAAGCCTACTCTCAGAGCGACTAGCCGGTAATGCTCTCTTCGAACCGTTGAATCGGGTCATACCAGCCCTGCTCGAGCACGTAGCTCTGGAACTGCTTATCGAGACCGAGGATGACGGCGAGACCCACGACCAACAGAATGATGCCGATCACGCGCTTGAAGACGCCGTTGGGGTTAGCGAGCCAGCCGAGTTTGCGAGCGAATGCCTGACCGAGAAACGCGATCATGAGCAGCGCGACGGCGAGACCGATGGCGTACACAACGATGTAGAGCAGTCCCTCGGCAAACGAGACAGGCAAGACGGTGGCCAAGATGAGTGCATAGGTGGGGGAGCAACTGCTGAAGGTCGGGCCGAGCGCGGCACCGAGCATTACATCGCCGCCAAGGCCGCCACGTGAATACGAGCGGTTCATTACGGCGTTTGCCCGATTTTGGATGCCCGTGGCGAGCATAAAGCGCTCCCAGAGCGCGGGGAATACCAGCGTGAGGCCGAAGATGATCAGGATGCCGCCGGCAATAATCTGCCACACCAGCTGCGGGATCCCCAGCAGGGCTGTCGTTGCTTTGAGCAGCAGGGTGAAGATGATCACTGACCCTGCGAGGCTCACCGCGATAACCACAGGGCGGAACCACTGGCGTTCAGCCACCGTGGAGTCACTACTGGTGCGCGCGATCGAGCCGCCAACGATGACCGGCAACAGCGGCAGCACGCAGGGCGCAGCAACCGTCAGAACTCCCGCCACAAACGAGAGCAGAATCAGGCTGAGCATCGGGGCTTAACCGAGGGCGGTGAGAACCGCATTCAACGTGGGTTCGACGGTCGCAACAAAGTTGTCTTGTACCTTTTCGCCGTTGGAATCGACCTCAACGAACGTCGTCTGCTGAGTAACACCGTATTCGGCCCGCAGGTCCTGATTGGTGTCGTAGTCGACCTTCACGATCGTGATGCCCGACGGAACTCCCGACGCCGTGATGTCACCATCGGCCGACACGCACTGGGGGCACCAAGTGGCGTGGAAGAACAGGATGACGCGACCATCGGCATCCGCAACAGCCGAGGGGCTGTAGTCGACGTAGGAGCCGCCACCGTCGTTCTCGACAGCAACAACGTCCTCGGCTTCGGCGCCGGAGTCGCTCGAGCTCTCAGCGCTCTGAGACGTGCTGTCGGTGGCCGTCGACTCGTCAGAGCTGTTCGGGTTCTGGGCTGCGACGATCGAGACTGCTGCAATAACAACGACGGCAAGAGCAACAATGACCGCGAGAATTCGCTTGTTCATGCCACCTAGTAACGCACGGAGCGTCTCAAAACTTCCGCGCTCGGCGAAATTTCTCTGGCTATACCCAGACTTCAGCGGTGTGCGAATACAGCTTGAGATCGCCGAAAGTTAGGGCACCCGTGAATCTGGCTCGCGTATACGGGAGCAAAACCATGAGTGCTGCGCCCGCTTTATGCTCGATTCGCACTTCGATCGCGTCGGACTTGAGCGACGCCACTCTCGTGTTCGAGACGATGGCACTGCAGCGAGAAATTGCGGCCATTTGGCGCAACTGAGTCACGGTTTGCGCGATAAGTTTTTCGGCATCCAAGTGCTTCTTCTTCAGCGCTTCGTCAGCGGTCATTTCAAGCACCCGGCCGCTGCCATCCGTCATGAGCGCGAACGTCATGAACTCACTCGCATGTCCCAAATGGCTTCGTGCCACATTGAGCGCAGAGTCGAGAATTCGATCAACGTCAGCCTGCTGCTCGGCGTTGAGCGCGTCCCTCCACGATTTCATATTCCAAACCGTAGCGACTCTCACCCCCGATTGTCGTGCAAAGCGCCCAAATCACCCGCGTTTTGGTGTCAAGACTGATTCTCACGTTGTGTCGTCGATTACGCGGATTCTCCACGTTCGTCGTACCGCTGCGCTAACGTCGAACCATGCAAAAAGCGCAGCTAACCAGTGCACAGCGGGGCCATTCTCTTGTTGCGGGAGCGGTATCGCACGCCTTCTTCTCTATCGGCTGGCTCATGTTGGGCTTCGTCGCCCTCGGTGGCGGGCTCACCTTGCTCGTAGGCGGCACCGCCTCCGGCGTCAGCGGTCTCTTCGGCGACGTTCCGGCGGTGCGCGATTTCGTGAGCGGCGCAGGCAGCGTGATCGGCACCGTGATCATCGTCGTCGGCATCGTCGCGGTGCTCCTAGTGGCGCTCGCCGCTTTCGCGAGCGTGTTCTTGCTCAAGCGTGGTTCTGTGCGCAAGCCGTGGCAGGTCACCTTCCAATCCCTCGGCATTGTCGCCCTGCTTGATGTTCCGCTCTTTGTGGCCTACCTCACGTTCGCCGCGAACGTCACAGACTCTGCTGTCGGTGGCACTGTTCTTCTCGGCCCCGTCGTCGGCATCCTTGGCTCCGCCGTCGTCGGCGCAATCGTCTGGTGGTGGATGACATGGTCGCGTCGCGGATCAGCGTCCACATTCGCTGGCGTCACGGCCACCGCATCCGCAACTGCTGTTCCGACTCAGCAACCGCCGAGCGTCGATAGTGATACTGGCAGTAGCGAAACGAAGTAGCACGACCTTCAGCAGTATCGAGCAGAGAGTGCATGATGACGGCACGGATTGAAACACTGATCATCTTGGGTGCCGGCGGCGACCTCACCTCCCGCCTGCTACTGCCTGGCCTCGCGTCGTATCTGGCCAGTGACGAAGCTGAAGAGCTCACTGTTATTGGCGTGGATCGTCAAGAAATGGATGACGCAGCCTGGCAGAAGCGCGTCTCGGCCTCCTTCGCTGCACACGCTTCGCCCACGTCTGATGCCGTTGCTGGTGCAGCGCACTACGTGCAGGCCGACGTCACCAACGCGCAGCAAGTGCGCCAGGTGATCGAATCGGCTACCGGCCGCGTCGCCTTGTATTTTGCGTTGCCTCCCGCGATCGCCCAACAGGTTGTTTCGGTGTTGGCGACATTCGATTTGCCCGCCGGGATCGTGCTTGCCCTCGAGAAGCCGTTCGGAAGCGATGAGGCTAGCGCCCGCGATTTGAACCGGGTGTTGCAGGCGATCGTGCCCGAGGAACAGGTCTTTCGTGTTGACCATTTCTTGGGCAAGTCGACGGTGCTGAACCTTATCGGATTGCGATTCGCGAACCGCATTTTTGAGCCACTGTTGGGGGCTCCGAACGTGGCGAAGGTTGAGCTCATTTTTGATGAGGCCCTCGCTCTCGAAGGTCGTGCCGGTTATTACGATCGCGCTGGCGCTGTTGTCGACATGATCCAAAGCCATTTGCTGCTGGTCTTGGCACTGACGGCAATGGAACCCCCGGCGAGTGTGAGCTCAGAGGATTTGCGGGGGTCGATGGCCCAGGTGCTTCGTGCAACGCGGGTGCAAACGCTCGACGGCACGTGCGCTCGGCGTGCACGCTACACGGCGGGCACCATCGGCGACCGCGAGCTTCCGGCCTACGTTGACGAAGATGGTGTGAATCCTGATTTCAGCACAGAGACTTTGGCTGAAGTGACGTTCGAGATCGATAACTGGCGCTGGGCTGGTGTGCCGTTTGTGTTGCGTTCAGGCAAGGCTCTGGGCAAAGCTCGCCAAGACATCGTGATCACGTTTGCGCCGGTGCCGCATCTTCCTTATGGCCTCACGGGCAGCGAAGATCCGGCGAAACTTACTATTTCGATCAAGCCAGCGACTCTCGAACTCGACCTCATCGTGAATGGTGCCGGCGACCCCTTCTCGCTCGACCGCACTCAACTGACGACAACCCTTGGCGATCCGGCCATGAGCGCCTATGGCGAGGTGATCGCCTCTCTCGTTGATGGGGATCCCGTGCTGTCGGTGCGCGGTGATATTGCCGAGCAGTGCTGGCGAATAGTCGCTCCCGTACTCGACGCTTTCCGCAACAATCAGGTTCCGCTTGAGGAGTATCCGGCAGGCTCGCCCGGCCCCGAATCGTGGGAATCCGAATGACTCGCGCCGGCCAGCGGGGAGTCACGGCGACCGCGCACGCCCGCACGCGAGCGAGTGCTCAGCAGGCTTACGATTTCTCGGGGCCGCTTGACCCTGCACAGTTCTATCCTCGCTTCGGCCCCTTGCCCGCCGTCGTCACGGTGCTCGAGCAGTCCGGAACGTGGGATGCCGTCGGTCACACCCGACGCCTCGTGCTCTCCGATGGCGGCCACGTGATCGAGACGATCACCGACGCCGCTGCGCCCGAATTGTTTGCTTACGAGCTCAGTGAATTTCAGAAACTCTTTGGGCTGCTCGTTTCTGGTGCCCGAGCCGAGTGGCGGTTCGACGACCGCACCACCGGTTCGCGCATCCGCTGGAGTTATACCTTCTTCGCTAAGCCGGCCCGCGGCTGGATCGTGTGGTTGATTATTCGACTGTGGTGGGGGCGTTACATGCGTCGTGTGCTGCCGCCGATCGCACGTGAAGTGGAGCGGCTGGCAGCCAACTAGGGGAGCGCAGTTATCGAATCGTTGCCATAAAAGGCGCTGTTCACATCCCGCTTCCACCCTTCTCACAACTTGCGCAAAGATGCGCTTGTGACAATGGCTGGTATGTTCCGATCGAGATTTGCCGTTGCGTTAGCCGCAGCGCTCTACTTCGCCGCCTTGGCGAGTCTCGCTTTCGTGATCGCTCCGGGCAGCAACGGTCGCTTTTGGATCTGGACCACCGTTGCGTTTATCCCCGTTGGCATTTTCTTGGTTGGCATGTTCGGTCGCCGCCGCTGGTGGGCAGCACTCGCCTTCAGCATCGTTGCCGCAGCATGGCTCGAAGCCGCCCAGACGGTGTGGATGCCCGTCGGCTACGCCGATGTCGTTGACATTCTGCTCTCGGCTATCGGTTCCGGAATTGGTGTTTCGGCCGCCGTGGGCGTCGCGCTCTGGCGGGAGCATGCTCAACGTCCGGCAGTCGCATTCGCTCAACCGTCGACGAACCTTGCGAGCTCTCGTCGCGCCTCCGCTAGCAACTCGGCGGCACCGCTTAACCTCGATCGGTGACTGACGACCGCTATTCCCACGACGTTCTCGCTGATTTCTCTATCAAGCGCGGGCCAGCAGTGCTCCCGAAAGTGCCCATCGAATCCGGGATGGTCGTCGAAGTCATCGCGGACGGCTACGTTGGTGCCCTGGTAGGTTTCGCCAACGGGCTCATGGAACTCGAAGACCGCCGGGGCTCCGCTCGCGCGTTCCCTCTCGGCAGCGGTTATCTCATCGACGGTGTGCCGGTAGAGCTCGTCAAGCCCGCGCCGAAAGCTGCTGCTGCCCGCAAAACCGCCTCCGGGTCGTTTGCTGCCCCCGAGCAGCGTGCCCGCACAGCGCTCGCGAGTCGCATCTATGTTGAAGGTCGCCATGACGCGGAACTCGTCGAAAAAGTGTGGGGTGATGACCTACGCGCCGAAGGTGTCGTCGTCGAGTTTCTAGGCGGAATTGACGATCTCGAGAAGATCGTCGCAGACTTTGCCCCCACCTCTGACCGCAAGTTGGGAATCTTGGTAGATCACCTTGTTCCCGGCTCGAAGGAGAGCCGAATTGCGGATGCCGTGGGGCGCGGCAAGTACGGCAAGCATGCGCTTGTGGTTGGTCATCCATTCGTCGATGTCTGGCAGGCCGTGAAGCCGCAAAGCCTCGGAATTGCTGCCTGGCCTACGGTGCCGCGCACGATCGAGTGGAAGCACGGCATCTGTGAAGCATTCGGCTGGCCGCATGAAGACCAAGCCGATATCGCCCGCGCGTGGCAGTTCATTCTGTCGAAGGTCACCAACTTCGGTGACCTTGAGCCAGCGCTCTTGGGGCGCGTTGAGCACCTCATCGACTTTGTCACGGTCGATCAGGATGCCTAGCGCCGAGCGCGCTTAGTCGAGTTGCGGCACGACCTCACGAGCGAGGAAGTCGAGCTGGTCGAGATCGTGGAAGTTCATGATCTGGAAGTACACGCGAGTGAATCCGAGGGCCTGCAGCTCTGAAATCTTGTCGACGACCTCGCTGGCAGTTCCCGCGAAGCCGCCAAGACGCAGGTCGGCGGAAGTTGAGTTGGCTGCGGTAGCACGCGCTTCGATCTGAGATTCGGTGGCGCCGACAGCGGTCGTGCCGGCGATGGAAAGCACGAGTGTGGCGGGGTCGCGGTCGAAGTGCTCGCACGCGGCACGCACGCGGTTGATGCGCTCCTTCAGCGGTGCGATGGTTGCGAAGCCCGCGTTGTATTCGGCGGCGAACTGAGCGGTGAGCGCCGGCGTACGGCTTGGACCGCTGCCGCCGATGATGATCGGTAACGGGTTCTGCACGGGCTTCGGCAGCGCGGGAGACTGGCTCAGCTGGTAGTGCTTGCCCTCATACGAGAAGGTCTTTCCCAGCTCCGTTGCCCAGATGCCGGTGATCACGTCGAGCTGCTCCTCGAGCATCCCGAACCGCTTCGCAGGAAAAGGGATGCCGTACGCAGCATGTTCACGTTCGAACCAGCCGGTGCCGAGCCCGAGCTCCACGCGGCCGCCCGACATGTCGTCGACTTGAGCTACCTGAATGGCCAAAACTCCCGGATGCCGAAACGTCGCCGAGGAGACGAGGGTCCCGAGTCGAATGGTCGAAGTCTCGCGCGCAAGCCCGGCCAGCGTCGTCCACGAATCGGTGGGGCCGGGCAGTCCGCCGTTGCGGTCATCCATCGTCACATAGTGGTCGGAGCGAAAGTAGCCATCGAAACCGAGCTTCTCTGCCGCTTGCGCCAGCACGAGCTGATCGGTGTAGCTGGCGCCGTTCTGAGGTTCGGTGAAAATGCGGAAGTCCATACCCCGAGCCTATTGATGATTAGACTGGGTGGCGAACACGGGAGTCCGGTGAGCCGGGCTGAGAGGGAGCTTCTCCAAGCTTCGACCGTCGAACCTGATCTGGATCATGCCAGCGCAGGGAGCAGACACTCTTGAAACCCGTGCCATTCACTAGTGAAAGGCACGAAAGTGACCACAACAGCACCATCCTCTTCCACGGCCGCACCGCTACGTTCACGTTTTCAGTGGCGGGTGATCGACATCGTCGTCGCGAGCGTTATCGGCGTCGCGAGCGGTTTGATCTTCGTCGTCTGGAACGTGGCCTCCACTCCAGCCTTGGCTCCGTTCGCGGCGCTCCTGCCTGGCCTGCAAGCCGTCGGTGGCGGGTTCTGGCTGTTCGCCGGTGTGCTTACGGCGCTCGTCATCCGCAAGCCTGGCGCTGCCATTTATGGTGAGATGGTCGCGGCGTCCGTCTCAGCGCTCATCGGTAACCAGTGGGGTGTACTCACCCTCGTGAGCGGGTTCACTCAGGGCATTGGCGCCGAGATCGTGTTCGCGGCCTTCCTCTACGCCAATTGGCGTGCCAGCGGTGCGATTCTTGCGGGCGCCGGTGCCGGCCTCGCGATGGCCATCACTGACCTGCTGCTCTGGTACCCCGGCTCCGCGCTTCCCTTCATCGTGATCTACACGATTGCCGCCATCGTCGGCGGAATGCTCATTGCCGGCCTCCTCTCGTGGCTCGCGACGCGCGGTATTGCCGCAACGGGAGCGCTCAACCGGTTCGGCGCTGGCCGCGAGATTGCGAAGCGGGTCTGACCCCCACCACGCCTGCTGGTGTCACTGTCGACGGATGGGGGTGGCGCCATTCCAGCAGGCTCGCCTGGGCGGTGCGTGGTCTCGACCTGCGCATTGACCCCGGCGAACGTGTATTGCTCCTCGGCGAATCCGGGGCGGGAAAGTCGACGTTTCTGCATGCCCTCGCCGGAGTAGTTGGCGACGACGAAGGCGAAACAGAGGGTTCGCTTCTCGTCGATGGCGAACATCCGGCCGCTCATCGTGGCCGCACGGGGTTGGTGATTCAAGACCCCGACAGTCAAGTGATCTTGGAGCGCGTCGGAGATGATGTTGCTTTCGGTTGCGAAAACTTGGGTGTACCGCGCGACGAGATCTGGTTGCGCGTGCGCGATAGTCTCGCTGCGGTCGGTCTCGACGTGTCCCTCGATCGCAACACCAGCGCTCTGTCAGGTGGTCAGAAACAACGGCTCGCGCTCGCCGGAGTGCTGGCTATGAGGCCCGGCCTGATTGTGCTCGACGAACCGACGGCGAACCTTGACCCTGAGGGGGTGACCGAGGTTCGGGATGCCGTCATCCGGGTCGCAGAATCGACCGGCGCCACGATCGTGGTTGTCGAACATCGCGTCTCCGTGTGGAGCGACGTTGTTGACCGCATCGTGGTACTCGCCGCCGGCGGGGGAGTCATCGCCGATGGCGCACCCGCCGACGTTCTCGCACGGCAGGGCAAGGAGCTCGCCGCTCGGGGCGTCTGGATCCCGCAGTATCCGCCGCCGCGCCCGGTGAGGGCAGAGCGGGGCCCGCAACACACTCTGCTCAGTGCTCGCCAGCTGACCGTTGGCCGGAGCAATCACGCGCTCGGCGCTCCTCTCGACCTGGAGATTCTGAGCAGCCATGCTCTTGCCATCACCGGTCCTAACGGGGTTGGAAAGTCCACACTCGCCCTCACCCTGGGTGGGCTCTTGCCACCCGTCGGTGGTGCCGTTGTGGCGAGCCCGGCGCTCGCCACTGGTGCGGGGGAGCATCCGATCCGCTGGAAGTCCCGCAAGCTGTTGACCCGCATCGGAACTGTCTTTCAGGACCCGGAACATCAATTGCTGACGAGCACGGTGCGTGCTGAGCTCGAAGTCGGACCGCGGGCGTTAAAACTTCCGGACTCTGAAGTGGATGCTCGCGTTGAGGAGTTGCTCACGAGACTCCGCCTAGACCGGTTAGCCGAAGCCAATCCGTTCACGCTCTCGGGGGGCGAAAAGCGTCGTCTGAGCGTCGCCACAGCCCTTGCTACGCGGCCGCAGGTGCTCGTGCTCGACGAACCCACGTTCGGGCAAGATTCGCGCACCTGGAGCGAACTGCTGGCTCTGCTGGCACGGCTCGTGGATGACGGCAGCAGCGTCATCGCTGTGAGCCACGATCTAGATTTCGTCGCTGCACTCGCCGACTCAACAGTGGTGCTCGAATGATCCCTATCGCGTCGGTGAATCCCGTGGCCAAACTTGGAGCGGGGCTCATCGTGAGCCTGTTCTTGCTCGCCACGATCGATTGGGTATCGGCGACGACCGCGCTGGTGCTCGAGCTTGCCATCATCGCGTTCTTCGGGATTGAGCCGAAACGCTTCTGGCTGCGCACCTTGCCGGTGTGGCTGGCCGCGCCGCTGACCGCTCTCACGATCCTGCTCTACGGCCGCTACGACGGCACCGTGTACTTCGAGTTCCTGTTGATAAGAATCAGCGATGGTTCGATCGAGCTCGCTCTAGCAACCTTCTTGCGCGTGCTCGCGATCGGCCTTCCCGCAGTTGTGCTGTTCATCTCGATCGATCCCACTGACTTTGCAGACGGTCTTGCCCAGCGACTCCGGTTGCCCGACCGCTTCGTTATTGGCGCTCTCGCCGCCGTGCGGATGGTTGGCCTCTTTCTTGAGGACTGGCGCTCGCTCGAACTCGCGCGTCGCGCTCGCGGTGTGGCAGACCGTGGCCGTGTGCGCCGCATTGCCGGTCAAGGTTTTGCGCTTCTCGTGCTCTCGATCCGTAGAGGCAGCAAGCTGTCTATCGCGATGGAAGCCCGCGGGTTTGGCGGCGATACTCCCCGCACCTGGGCCCGTAAGTCTCCGTGGGGGCGGGCCGAGTGGCTCACGCTGCTTGTGGGCCTTCTCATCGGCGTCACCGCTACAGTCGTTGCTGTGCTCACCGGAAGTTGGAATCTGATTGTTGGCTAACTCTCAGCAGCCTCCGCCTCTGCCTGCTCCGCGCTGGCGGTGCCTCATCGACGGCCGCTCAGGGTCGGGCAAGACAGAGTTGGGCCGCGCCATGGCCGCAGCCTGGCCAGAGGTGCAGCTGGTGAAGCTCGATGATTTCTATCCCGGCTGGGATGGGTTGGATGCCGCTAGCGCGCTCGTTCCCCGCATCCTCACCGAACTGCGGTGGCAAGAATGGAACTGGCTCACCGATTCGCCGGGGCCCTGGCGCGAACTCGACGGTGATCGGCCCATCATCCTCGAAGGAATCGGAGCGCTGAGTCGCGCATCCGCCCCTCTTGTCGACCACGGCATTTGGGTCGAGCTAGATGACGCCTCACGCAAGAAGCGGGCACTGGACCGTGACGGAGACTCCTACGCGCCGCACTGGGAGCGCTGGGCCCGCCAAGAACTTCGTTTTATGGCGCGCGAAAAACCTCAAGAACTGGCGGATGAGCTACTCGACGGCGCCGATATCTCCCGCTGGTTCGACAAGCGCTAGTTAGCTTTGTTCCAGACCTGAACGAGATCGGTTCCGCGTGGGTTGACCGTCATGACGTCAGCCTCACACGTGACCACGAGACCGAGCATGTCATCGAAGTCGCTGCGCGGAATCGTGTACGTCAGCTCTTCGACAGGCTCATCGGCGAGCGTGGCCGAGGTGTCAACGGTGTATTCCGACACATCCCAATCGCGAGGGATTGCGACATCCACATTGATCAGAGCCTTGCCCTTTACGGTGCCGGTGTAGGACTGCGTGATCGTCATGATCTGGTCCTTTTTCGGCTCCGCCGTGATCGTGAACACGAGGTCGGAATCAATCGTGACGGCGCCATCGCTGCCCCACGTGAGGGTCTGGCCACCGCTGGGCTCAACCGCCTTGGCAGGAACGTCTTCGGAGGGGAGCTCTGCGAGCAACTTCTCCGAGAGATCGACGGTGTCGAGCGTCCACGTGTGACCCATCGCGCACAATTCCATGGCCGTCGGCGGCTCGCTGGTATCGGCGGGTTCGATCAGTGCGCAACCAGACAGCACCAGCAGCACTGCGGGGGCCATCAACAACGCACTCGCGCGCTTGCTCGAAATCATCAATCCTCCTGAGGTTCGTGACACTCACGAAATCCTACGCGGTCATCGACCCTTGTCGGCTCAACGACGGTTAGGCCCAGCCGAGTTCGTGCAAATGTTGGTCATCGATGCCGTAGTAGTGCCCGATTTCATGAATCAGCGTGATGTTGATCTGCCTCTTCAAATCGTCGAGCGTCGGGCACATCGCTAGTAGTGGCTCGCGATAGAGAACAATGCGATCGGGCAGCTCGCCATAGCCATATTGGCCGCGACTGGTGATCGCGACCCCGTTGTAGAGGCCCAGAACGTTGAGGGAGCCGTCTTCTGGGCGATCCTCGGTGACAAACACCACATTCTCAAGACCATCGACAATTTCGTCGTCCAGCGCATCGAGCCCTTCGACCACAAGCGCTTCGAACTGTTTCTGGTCGAGATTTTCCATAGAGCCAGCTTGTCAGTGTCTGCTGGGAAGAATGAGAGTGCGGGTTCCCGAGGAACTCCCGTGGTGGTCTTAGCAAACCGATAGAAACTTTCTTTAGCGTCGCACTCATGCAAAGAAAAAAGTTATGGGGCGTAGTCAGCACTACCGTCGTTCTCACTCTCACTCTCACACTCGCGAGCTGCTCCGTGGGTTCGACGGACACCGCGGGCAGTACAGGGACCACCGACTTTGTGAACGTGAGTCTCACGACTGAAGCGGACTCGTTTTTCGACTCTGCTGTTGTCCACTCGATCGAAATTGACGTCGATAGCGACGAGGTTCTAGCGATGGTCGAGACGTATCTCGATTCCGGCGATAAGGAGTGGCTGGAAGCGACCGTGGTTATCGACGGCACGACCTACGAGCAGGTGGGAATCAAGCTCAAAGGAAACTCGAGTTTGCTTGGAGTAACCGCGGACACTCCCATTGAAGAATTGCCCTGGAGAATTCGTCTCGATAAGTATGTTGACGGACAAAGCATCGAGGGGGTCACCGATGTTGTGGTGCGCTCGAACAACACTG
Source organism: Salinibacterium sp. SWN167 (assembly GCF_015864665.1). Lineage (GTDB taxonomy): Bacteria > Actinomycetota > Actinomycetes > Actinomycetales > Microbacteriaceae > Rhodoglobus. The sequence goes on from NZ_JADYWU010000001.1 coordinate 1,373,264, forward strand.
AGACCTCACTGAACGAGGCTGTTGCTCTTGAGACGTTGAGCGCTGCTGGGTTGGCGAGCGAAGAATCAGTTGCGACACGGTTCTCCGTGAACGGCAGCGAAGAGACGTTGCTTCTCACTGTCGCGGTGCCGAACCAATCGTGGATAGAACGAAACTACGAGGCGGGATTGCTGCCCTCGGATGATGGCATCCTGTGGAAGGCAGAGAGCGAAGGCGATTACTCCTGGTTAGGTGACGACCCGGAGCTCTACACGGACGTGTTTGATCGCGAGGCCGGAGATGATGACTACGAGCCCCTCGTCGACTTTCTCGATGTCGTAAACAACACGACAGACGAAGAGTTTGTCGCTCAACTTCCCGAGGTTCTCGACGTGGAATCCTTCGCGCGATACCTCGCGGTTGAAGATCTTATTGATAACTTTGACGACATTGATGGGCCTGGTAACAACTCGTACCTCTATTACGACCCAGATTCTGGGCTCATGTCAGTCCTCGCCTGGGACCATAACTTGGCGTTCGGCACGGTAAACGAAGCCGGCGGAGGCGCGGCGGGCGACGCAGCGCCAGAAGGTGCGCGTCCCGGCGGCGAGCTTCCCGAAGGCGAGCTTCCCGAAGGCGAGCTTCCCGAAGGTGCGCTTCCCGGCGACGACCTCCCCGAGGGCGAGCGTCCGAGCGGCGCCCCTGAGGGTGCTGCTCCCGGAGGCTTGCCTGCCGAAGGCGGCGGGGATGCCGCCGGCGGTGGACAGTCTCAGCAAGGCAACAACATTCTGACAACACGGTTCACAGAAACTCCGGAGTTTGCTGCGATGTACGAGGATGCGCTCGAAGAGTTGCAGGAGGAGATTTTCGAGAGCGGGCAATTTGCCAGCATCGTGGAGTCGCGCTCCGAAACGCTTGCTGATGAGGCAGCTGATCTCGTCGACAGCGCAGTGCTGGAATCCGAAACGGAAACGATACTTGCCTACTCATCCGGGGAAGTGCAAGAAACCACGGCAGGGCAAGGCGGTGCTCAAGAAGGCACACGACCGGGCGGTCGATGATTCGTAGGTCGCTCGCTGCAGGGCGCCGGCAAAAACAAAAATGAGGCCCAACCCCTCGAGACAAACATGATGTCTCGCGAGGGGTTGGGCCTCATTATCTTGGGGTGAACGACGGGGCTCGAACCCGCGACTTCCGGCTCCACAAGCCAGCGCTCTACCAACTGAGCTACGCCCACCAAGGTTGATTTTCGCCCTGCGACGATAAGCAACTGTATAAGTGTATTACAACCGCGGAGCGAATCCAGCCACTACGTCCGCAGAAATTGACTGAACCTGTTCTGTCGTCGGTCCTGGCTCGCCCACAAAGACCGCTTTGCGGTAGTAATCGAGTTCACGAATCGATTCGAGAATGTCGGCAAGAGCCCGGTGTCCGCCGTTTTTATCCGGCGCATTGAAGTACACGCGCGGGAACCAACGCTTCGAAAGCTCTTTGATCGACGACACATCGACGCTGCGGTAATGCAGGTGAGTGTCGACACGTGGCATGTACTTGGCCAAGAAGGTGCGGTCGGTGCCAATGGTGTTACCGGCCATGGGGGCGGTGCGGGCGTTCGGCACGTAGCGCACGATGTATTCGTTCACGGCGAACTCGGCATCCGCAAGAGAAACACCGTTGGGCATCTCTTCGATGAGTCCGCTCGAGGTGTGCATGGCGGTGACGAACTCGCCCATATTTTCGAGAGCGGCCTCACTGGGCTTGATGACAATCGTCATCCCCTCATCGACGGGAACGAGGTCGTAGTCGGTGATCACCACCGCAACTTCGACGAGTTCGTCGATTTCGACATCCAATCCCGTCATCTCGCAGTCGATCCAAACCAGATAATCAGCGTGTGATGCCATGTGCTGATTCTACCGCTCCCGAAATGTCACCAGCGTTCGCCCACTCTTGTCTGGTAAACCTATGGTCATGAGCGAATCAACCCCCACTCTCGCGCACGGCGACGAGTACATCGTGTTTTTTGTCGGCGGCCCGTACAACGGCCAGAACGATACGCGTATTGCAACCGAGGAGGGATGGGATGATTATGTGACCCTGATCGCTGCAGACGCTGTAGGTTCCGAGACGCAATTGCGGTACGAATCTCCGGTAGCGAAGCAGGTCGGCGACAAAGTCCACGTGACGTACACGTGGGATCAGGCCGATAGCGACCCTCTGGAAGACCTTGACGAACGAAACGACCTCTAACAGCAACACCTCTGAGCAGCCAACGGTGCTGTTCTTTTCGTCTGCATTCTGTGACCCGTGTGCGACGGCGCGCCGAACCCTCGACGAGGTGGCGCGCCTCGTACCAGCCGTGACCTATGCAGAATTGGATGTCGCACGTGAGGCAGAGCGTGCCGAGCAGGCTGGCATCACCTCGACTCCGACCATCGTGATTGTGTCTGCGCAGGGTGAAGAAGTTTTTCGCGCCCAGGGTGCGCCAACACTGAACCAGATGCTGGTAGCGCTCGCGAAAGCCGTATAGCGGCTGCTAGGCGATGGTCGCGCTGATAGGCCAGCGTGCGGCTGATACGTCATCGTGCGACTAACGCGCTATCGTTTAACACGTATACCCCGCCCTCGTAGCTCAGGGGATAGAGCAGGAGCCTTCTAATCTCTTGGCCGCAGGTTCGAATCCTGCCGAGGGCACCGCATCGAAGGGGACGGTCCTGACGTGAACACACCGAACAAAACGGCCCCCACCACGGTCACCGTTGCCGAGTTCATCGACTCCGTGCCGACCGAACGCCGGCGGGATGAGGCGCAGACTCTTCTGGACATCTTCGGGCGTGCCTCTGGCCAGCCTGCAGTGATGTGGGGCATCTCCATCATTGGGTTCGGCTCTAGTCACTATCGGTATGCCACCGGTCGTGAGGGCGATACGGCCACGATTGGTTTCTCTCCGCGCAAGGCCACAATCTCGCTGTACACGGCTCGCAATTTTCGGGAGTTCCCGGAGCTGCTGGAGCGACTGGGCACCCATGAACTGGCGGTGGGCTGTCTTTATATCAAGAAGTTGGCGGATGTCGATCTTGCGGTTCTTGAGGAGCTGTTGACGCGCAGCTATGAGGTCGCCCGTTTCGACTACGACGCCCTCGCCGAGAATGACTGAGGCTGCGGCGTGAGATATCGGCCTGTTCTCGCGGCGATTGTGATGGTGGGGGCGACCTCGATGGCGCTTTCGGGCTGCATTGCAGGGCCCGAGCCGACGGTCGCTGTTTTCGAGGTTTCCAGCGGTGGTCAGTTCACGATCGAGTTGGCAACCCCGGAACTCGTTGAGCACGCTCAAGCGCTGCTGGCGGGGGAGAACCTGGCCGCGGTGCCTCAGGGAGTCGTCGTGCGGGAAGCGTCGTCGGTAAACACACCGTGGTCGTGGCACATCGACCCTGCCACGCTTGAGTTCACGAACATCACGACCGAGGCATGCGATGGTATTCCGCAGTATGTCGAAGATGAGATTCTGACCTCAGACACTTTTTGTCCGTGGTCTGCCCGTGTTGTTGCGGTTGAAGGACCTGACGCCTAAGGCGTGTGGCGGTCCACTTCGTTAGTCCCGGTCGGGAGTGATGACGACGGTCGGGGTCGGCTCCGAGCCTGACGCGGTAGCGGAAGACGGCGGAGTGGACGAAGCCGTAGACGGTGTCGAGCTGCCTTCGGCGGCTTGACGCGACGCCCATTCTTGCTGCTTGACGACGAGTTCGTCTTCAGCTTCGCCGGTCTCGTACTTCCAGCTGGCGAGGTCTTGGGCGAAGAGCTTCTTGGCGCGGCCGGGACGGGCTTGCCAGTCGATGAGGCCGTCTTGAAGCTCTGCGAGGTCTTGTTCGGCTTGGAAGCTGTAATTGACGGAGTTCTTCTTCATAGCCGCGAGCTTGTGAGAAGCCCAGTCGGCGGCGATGTTTGCGCCCTTGAGGGGGAGAAGGCGCACTCGAACTTCGGCTTCGCTTGCCTGGTAGTCGACGTGCTCTTTTTCGCCAGCGGAGAGAGTGCTCCAGGCGGCAGCGCGACGGCCAGATGAAATGAGGGCAGCGACAGCGGCAGCCTTGGCTTGGCGGTCTTGGTGGCTGATGAGGCGACGCAGCGATGAGCGCGCAATGAGACCAACAATGATGCCTCCGACAACAATCGCGAGGAAGGGCACCAGAGCGTTCGTGATAAACGTCCAGCCCGCATCGGAGTTGAACCAGTCGACGATGTCGTTCCACCACTCAAGAATCATGTTGGCACTGTAACCCGGCTAGCGCGCGTGACCTGATAGCGACAGGCGCGTCACATCAAAACCGGAAGATATCGAGAGCATCGTCGATGGTCCAGAAATCTCCGAGAGGCAAGAAACGACGTTGGCGTTGCAGCATGCGCTTGGCTTGAAAGCGAAAACCTGCGGCGGATTGCCAGCGGTGCACATAGCCCAACACTTCGCCATCCTGGCGCGTAATGCGCCAGAGATCGTCGTTGAGTTGAACAGTCACAACGCTTGAGCGAATCGAGCGCGTGGTGCCAGCGAAATCGAGAGTGGTGGTCATGGGTGCTCCTGACAAATATCGAACGCAAATGTGTGTTGTTCGAATATATGTTCGAACACTGACATTCGTGCGTCAGGAGCACCTCAATGACGAGGTTGGGTTAGCGCAAAGCTGTACCGTCGACTGCGAGAGGCTCGATGGCGGCCAGTTCGGCATCCGTCAATGCTGGGCCTTCGAGGGCGGCAAAGTTGTTCTCCAATTGCGAGACGCTGCTGGCTCCGACGAGAGCTGACGTGATCTGCGGATGCCGCAGCACCCACGTCAGCGCGAGCTGAGCAAGGCTTTGTCCGCGGTTCTGGGCAATCTCATTGAGAGCGCGAACGCGCTGTAGGTACGTGTCGCTGAGGGGGCCGGGCTGAAGCCAGCGGCCCTCAGAAGCCCGGGATCCCTCGGGGATCGTGCCATCCATGTAGCGGTCGGTCAGTAGGCCCTGAGCAAGCGGCGAGAACACGATGCTGCCAGCACCGATCTGGTCGAGCACGGGGAACAGCCCGTCTTCGATATGGCGGTCAAACATGTTGTAGCGCGGCTGGTGAATCGTGAGAGGGATGCCGTATTCGGCGAGTGCTTCCTGGGCGGCGAGGGTCTGTTCGGGGCTGTAGCTAGAGACGCCGACGTAGAGCGCTTTGCCCGAGTTCACGGCAGTCGCGAGGGCGCCCATGGTTTCTTCGATGGGGGTCTCGGGGTCGGGGCGGTGGTGGTAGTAAATGTCGACGTAGTCGAGACCCATGCGGTCGAGGCTGGCGTCGAGCGAGGAGATCAAGTACTTGCGCGAACCGAAGTCTTGGTACGGGCCCGGGCCCATGTCGAAGCCGGCCTTCGTCGAGACGATCATTTCGTCGCGGTAGGGCGCAAAGTCGTCGGCGAAAATCTCGCCAAAGTTGCGCTCGGCGGCGCCGATTTCGGGGCCGTAGTTATTGGCCAGATCGAAGTGAGTGATGCCGAGATCGAAAGCGCGGCGAAGAATGGCGCGCTGTGTTGCGCGAGGGCGATCGTCACCAAAGTTGTTCCACAGTCCCAGTGAGATTGCGGGGAGCTTGAGGCCGCTATGGCCTACGCGGTGGTATTCGGCGGTGTCATATCTGGCGGGGGAGGCGTCGTAAGGCATTCGTTCAGCATATGCCCAGTGATTGAGGGAACACAGTACGTGCAGTGTGCGTTGTATGAGACATCCAGCCCAAGAAAGTAGGCTCAACTTATGCACACATTTCATCTCGCAGGCGGCTGTTTCTGGTGCCTCGACGCGGTTTATCGCACCCTCAACGGCGTGACCGATGTTGTCTCCGGCTACACCGGCGGCCACGTCGCGAACCCCAGCTATGAGCTGGTCTGCACTGAGACCACGGGCCACGCTGAAGCGGTTGCGGTCACCTTTGATCCTGAGGTTATCCCCGACGAAGTAATTCTTGACGTGTACTTCACGCTGCACGACCCGCGTCAGCTCAATCGTCAAGGCAACGACGTCGGCTCGTCGTACCGTTCGGCGATGTTTTACGAGGATGACGAGCAAAAGGCACTCTTCGAAGCGGCTCGCGATCGCGCATCCGGATATTGGGATGGTGGCATCGTGACCACGATCGAGCCGCTCAACACCTACTACAACGCCGAGGACTACCATCAGGACTTCTTCGCAAAGAACCCCGGTCAGGGTTATTGCATGGCGGTTGCATTGCCCAAGGTCAATAAAATTCGTTCATCGTTCTCGAGCTACATCAAGTAGTCCTCGGCAGCAACACAATCTGTGCGCCGTCTCGCACGAAGGTCTTTATCTTCGTCGCGAGGCGGCGTACGGTCGTTAACAAGCGACAGTGGCGTCGCTTTCTCACTAATTCGAAGGAGGTTCGGAAATGACAAACCACACTCTGACCGGACAAACCTGGGTGGCATTCACTCAGGCAGGGGCAGTTGGCTCGGTGCACCGGGTAACAGACGGGTTCACCTTCAAGTTATTGAAAGACGAAGATTATCGAGCGGTCTATCCGACTCTGGATGCCGCGAAGGCTGCCCTGCACGCAAACCTGCTTCCCGGCACGGCGTGGCCTGAGTTCCGCGAGCACTAGGCTGACCGCTCACTTCTCCTGATTGCGGGCGCGGTGTGTCCGGCATCCACAGATGCTGAGACGCAGCTCGCTCACTGTGGCGTGCTGACGAACACTGGTGTCAGACGGATGCCGGGTCGGCTTCCCGGCACGAGTGTCGGCCCGCATCTGTCTCCCACATCGGCCGCGTTGTTCGCTTCGTGGCCCAGACCAAGGAGCAGATATGTCAGACACCATTACCGTTTCGGGGCTCGTCGCGACGACCCCACGGCACATCGTCACGAGTGAAGGTTTGCCCATTACGTCATTCCGGCTCGCGTCTACGCAGCGTCGGTTTGACCGCAGCAATCAGCGGTGGATTGATGGCGAAACTAACTGGTACACGATCACGTCGTTCCGCCAGCTAGCGATCAACAGTGCTGCGTCGATCGGCAAGGGCGACCGTGTCGTGCTCAGCGGGCGGCTGAAGATTCGCGAATGGGAGAACGCTGACCGCAGCGGCACCAATATCGAAATCGAAGCTGACTCGCTCGGTCACGACCTTATGTGGGGAACGGCCCAGTTCTCCCGCACCATCTCCAGCGTGAGCTCAGCGAGTCACCAGGCCGAGAGCGACGATACGTTCCCCGCAGCTGACGCTGAAACTGAAACTGAAACTGAAACTGACGCCGCTGAAGAAGGCGAGCTCATTGCGGCAGGAAGCAGCGCAGTCACGCCCTTCTGAGCGGATCGTGCGCGCAAGCAATCTAGACTTGATGCGGCCCTGAAGTCTCGTGGCCGATGAAGGGAATGCAATGCGCGTACGACCCACTCGCCGACTCGGCGCAGTTCTTGCCCTCACCTTGGCGGCAGCAGTCGCGCTCAGCGGTTGCGTAGCGGAAACGCCAGAACCGACAGCAACCCCCACGGCATCAACGACGCCGGCTCCCGAAGCCAGCGAGACTGCCCCCATGTTGCGCCCCGGCGAGAATGCCGTCGCTAACCGTCAATTCTTCGACCAGATCAACACCGAATACTTCGAAGCAAATGGTCGCGGAGATGGTCGCACCATCGTTGACAACCTCATCGACAATGGCTTCGAGAAGCAAGACATGGAAATCACCGCCGACACCACCGCAATTGGCCTTGCCGCCGACTCCATCGTGGTCTCCGTGCGCATCAAGGGGGAGTGCCTACTCGGTCAGTTTGCTCCCGATAATTACGCCTCATCCATCGAACCGCTTTTGGGCACCGGTGGCTGTCTTGTCGGAAAGACCCGCGCAATCGACTGGTAGTCGCCAATCGGGTTCGACTCACGCCCGGCGCTCCGTAGAATGGTCACATGGCCGAATTCATTTATTCCATGGTGCGCGCGCGAAAAGCGGTCGGCGACAAACTCATTCTTGACGACGTCACGATGTCGTTCTATCCCGGCGCAAAGATCGGTGTGGTTGGCCCCAACGGTGCCGGTAAGTCCACCATCCTCAAGATCATGGCCGGGCTCGACACCCCGAGCAACGGTGAAGCTCGGCTGAGCCCCGGCTACAGCGTCGGCATCCTCATGCAGGAACCCGAGCTCGATGAGAGCAAGACTGTTCTCGAAAACGTGCAAGAAGGCGTTGGGCCGATCAAGGCCAAAGTCGACCGTCACGCGGCTATCGGCCTCGAGATGGCCGAACCTGACGCAGACTTTGACGCCCTTCTGGCCGAAATGGGCACGCTTCAAGAGGAGATCGACGCCGCCGACGCGTGGGACCTCGACTCCCAGCTCGAACAGGCAATGGATGCTCTTCGCACTCCTCCCGGAGACTGGCCCGTCAACAAACTTTCCGGTGGAGAAAAGCGCCGCGTTGCGCTCACCAAGCTGCTCCTTCAGAAGCCCGACCTGCTGCTTCTCGATGAGCCCACTAACCACCTCGACGCCGAAAGTGTTCTCTGGCTCGAGCAGCACCTCTCCAAGTACCCGGGCGCCGTACTGGCCGTAACCCACGATAGGTACTTCCTCGACCACGTCGCCGAGTGGATTGCTGAAGTTGACCGCGGCCACCTCTACCCCTACGAGGGCAACTACTCGACCTACCTCGAGAAGAAGCAAGAGCGTCTTCAAGTGCAGGGCAAGAAAGATGCCAAGCTCGCCAAGCGACTCTCGAGCGAACTCGAATGGGTGCGCTCAAACTCCAAAGGCCGCCAGACCAAGTCGAAGGCCCGCCTCGCACGCTACGAAGAAATGGCGAACGAGGCAGAGAAGACCAGAAAGTTGGACTTCGAGGAGATCGTTATCCCCATGGGTCCGCGTCTGGGTTCACAGGTTATCGATGCCAAGAACCTCAAGAAGGGCTTCGACGAGCGCATTCTCATCGACGGGCTGAGCTTCACTCTTCCGCGAAACGGAATCGTCGGCGTCATCGGCCCCAACGGTGTCGGAAAGACCACTCTCTTCAAGACCATCGTTGGTCTTGAGCCCCTCGACTCAGGAGATCTCAAGGTCGGCGAGACCGTCGACATCTCCTACGTCGACCAAAGCCGCGGCGGAATCGACCCCAATAAAACACTGTGGGAAGTTGTCTCCGACGGCCAGGACTACATCCAGGTCGGCAAGACTGAAATTCCGTCGCGCGGGTACGTGTCGCAGTTCGGCTTCAAGGGACCAGACCAGCAGAAGAAGGCTGGCGTTCTTTCCGGTGGTGAGCGCAACCGTTTGAACCTCGCGCTCACGCTCAAGCAGGGCGGAAACCTCTTGCTGCTCGACGAACCGACTAACGACCTCGACGTTGAAACTCTCGGAAGCCTCGAGAACGCATTGCTCGAATTCCCCGGCTGTGCTGTGGTGATCACTCACGATAGGTGGTTCCTCGACCGCATCGCGACCCACATCCTCGCCTACGAAGGCACGGAAGCGAACCCGGGCTACTGGCACTGGTTCGAGGGAAACTTCGACGCTTACGAAGAAAACAAGATCGAGCGCCTTGGACCCGACGCGGCCAAGCCTCACCGCAGCGCTTACCGCAAGCTCACGCGCGACTAGCCATGAGGTTGCACATTCCGCTCCCGCTGCGCTGGTCAGATGTAGACGCGTACCAACACGTCAACAACGCCGAAGTGTTTCGCCTGCTCGAAGAGGCGCGCATTCACGCATTCTGGCCAGTAGCGGGAGCGGATGCGCCCCTCACCGCCGTGCTCGATGGTCGCCCCGGCGGCGACACCATGACGCTCATTGCGCGGCAAGAAATCGAGTACCTGCTGCCGATCCCGTACATGCGCGAACCCATCGACATCCAGATGTGGATCGGGCGCGTCGGGGGAGCAAGCCTCGAAGTTTGCTACGAGATTTACAGCCCGGAGGGCGCTGAACCGCAGCTGCTTTTCGTTCGAGCATCCACGACATTGGTGCTTGTTGATGCTGCAACCTCACGGCCCATGCGCATCAGCCAAGCGCAACGGGCTGTATTCAACGACTACGCCGAAGAACCGCTTCAATTCGCCAAGCGGCGTTAGTTGCACGCGCTAATTCCCAGGTGCTAGCTGTCAGACGCTAGTTGCCACGCACTAGCTGCCAGACGCTAGTTGCCGAGCCTCGCGTCGTCGTCGCCCTCTTCGTCTCTGAATTCGGCGTCAAGGTCGGTGGGTTCGAACCATTCGGCAATCGCGTGAGCGCCCCGCGCCTCTAGTAGTGGAGCCGCCAGTTGAAAGAGCTCTTTGCGGCTCTCGATGCCTGAGCCCAGCGGAAGGGCTACGTCGATGCCGGCAGCCTTCGCCTCACTCGGGCTCATTCCCACGCTGCCTGCAATAACCGCAAGCCACCCGCTCGGGCCTTTAGCGCCGCGCAGGTAATCGACAACTTTGCCGTCGAGCGACTGCGAATCGAAGCGGCCCTCGCCGGTGAGAATAATGTCGGCGCTGGCGACGACCTTGCTCAGGCCAATGGCATCCGCCACAAGCTGGGCGCCGGGAACGAGCTCGGCACCGAATAGTGCCACGAGGGGAGCGGCCATTCCGCCGCCGGCACCGATGCCGGGCAACGCGCAGATTCCGGCGGCAGAGAAGCCGCGCTCGACAGCCAGCGGCGTCTCTGCCAGCACTTCGGCTAGGCGGGTGAGCCCGGCATCCAAGACAGCGACATCGGATGCCGAAGCCCCCTTCTGAGGCCCGAAGACGTGGGCTGCGCCCTGTTCTCCCACCAGTGGGTTGGTCACATCGACGGCGATGCGCCACTGCGTCTCCAGTGCGCCGGCAATGAGACCGCTGAGGTCGATCGTTGAGAGGGAGGCTAGCGCGCCCCCTCCGGGTGCCAGTTCGTCGCCCTCGGCGTCGAGGAATCGCGCACCGAGTGCGCGGAGGATGCCTGTGCCGCCGTCGGTGGTTGCTGAGCCGCCGAGAAAGAGCGTCACGTCGCGCGCGCCATTTTCAATGAGGCGTGCGGCGATGACGCCGACGCCGTAGCTGTCGGCGCGCAGTGCTTGCAGCGGAACATCGCTGACGTGGGGGAGCCCGTTGGACTGTGCTGCTTCAATGATCGCCCGGCGACCTTCGCTGTCGAGTCCGTAGCTGGCTTCGCGTTTGCGACCGATGGCATCGGTCGTCGTCATCGTGAGCGCTGGTTGGAGCCAGGCGGCCAGTACGGCGTCGAGGGAACCTTCTCCGCCGTCAGCCATGGGGAATGTGAGCACGGTGGCTGACTCGGGAAGCATTTCGCGGACTCCACGTTCGAGAGCCGCCGCGGCATCCGCAGCGCTCAGGCTGCCTTTGAACGAATCGGGAGCGATGACGACGACAGGATTATCAATTGCTGGCACCATTCGACCCTAGCGTGACACTGGATGGTTGCCGTGCGCACGCAAAAAGGGGCCGCCCGAAGGCGACCCCTTTTCGTGAGTTACAGCACCGAAGTGCTGAAAGCTACAACAGTATTAGCTGGTGAGGCCGTCTACGTAGTCCTGGTTCGCTGCAATCCAGTCAGCAACGATGGGCTCGAAGTCGGTTCCTTCGTACTCGTTGTACATGACGTTCTCGAGCGAGTAAAGAAGCTCGGAGTCCATCTTGAAGCTAGAGATCCACTCAGTGACCTCAGGCATGTCGTCGCTCAGGGTGTCGCGTGCGAAGGAGTGAATTTCTTCAACGTCTCCGAGCGTTCCCTCGGGGTCAGCAAGGTCCTTGATGTCGAATGCATCGTAGGCCCAGTGCGGACGCCAGAGAGTAACGGCAATGTTCTCGCCGTTATCGAGTGCAGCCTGCAGTTCAGCAAGCATGGCGGGTGTCGACGAGGTGAGAAGTTCCATGTCGTCGAGGCCGTAGGTCGGCATGGTGTTGTTCAGGACTGCTTCAGTGAGTCCTGCACCAGGCTCGATGCCCACGATGCGGTTGCCGAAAGCGTCAGCGTTAGCTGCAAGCTCGTCGAGCGAGTCGATCGGTGCGTCAGCGTTTACAGCGACGGTCAGTCCCGCTTCGCTGTTCCAAGCGCCGAGGTCCTCGATCGTGTCGCCGTATTCTTCCATCAGGCTGGCGTGAGTGATGGGGAGCCATCCGTCAAGCGCGATGTCGTAGTCACCGGTGCTGAGTCCCGAGAAGATCGGGGTTACGTCAGCGTATTCGAGCTCTACGTTGTAGCCCTTTTCCTCAAGGATTGCCTTCCAGAGGTACGAAACTGCTTCGCCCTCGGGCCATCCGTTGAATACGGCAATGCTGAGATCCTTGCTCTCAGCAGCGTCTCCGCTAGCCGTGTCGTCTCCGCCTGCAGCGCAAGCTGAGAGACCGAGGAGCGCAGCGGCTCCGATTGCAATTGCAGCGCGTGTCTGCTTCTTCATGGTGTCGTCCTTTTCTGTCGGCGCTAAAGCGCGACGATGTTGACGTCGATGCACACAGGGTTCTCTGCATGCGGGAAACGAGCGCGGGTGGGCGCCCGAAAATTAGCGAACGGGAGGAGTGTGTTCGGCTGGTTCGGTCGTTGCCGGTGCGGTGTCTGCGGTGGCGTTAGCCTCTGCAGATTCTTCACGACGGCTGCGAACCTTGAAGGACTCGATAATGAACTGGAAGTAACCCTTGCCCGATCCGAAGGATGCCGTGAGGCGGTCCAGGAAGATGGCCAAGATAACTACAGACAGTCCAGCCTCGAAGCCGAGTGCGACATCCGCTCGGCTCAAGCTCTGGATAACGGGCTGGCCGAGGCCGCCGGCACCAACCATGGACGCGATAACGACCATGGAGAGCGAGAGCATGATGACCTGGTTGATACCGGCCATGATTGACGGCAGAGCCAGCGGAAGCTGAATCTGACGAAGGATGCGGCCGGGCGATGCGCCGAAAGCCTGTCCGGCTTCAACAACTTCGCTATCCACACCGCGAATTCCGAGTTCAGTGAGGCGAACACCGGGTGCAAGAGCGAAGAGCACAGTTGCCACGATTCCGGGAACATCACCAATGCGGAACAGGATGAGCGCAGGAATCAGATAAACGAAGGCGGGCATCGTCTGCAGGAAGTCCAAGATCGGCTTCACGATGGTCGAGACCGTTCGGTATTTAGCCGCCAGAATTCCTAACGGAACACTGATAATGATGGCGAGGAAGGCCGCGACGAGCACGAGCGCCATGGTGTCCATCGCGTTTTCCCACTGGTCAAGCGTGAGAATGAGCAGAAAACCAAGGATGCTTCCTACCGAGAACATCCAACCGCGAGCCACAAAAGCAATGACGGCGAAGATGATCAGGATCACCCAGAAGGGTGGGGAGGTGAAGAGGAAGTTCATTCCGTCGGAGATCGACGCAATGATGAACTTGATGACGTCGAAGAACGCGCCAAAAGTGTCGGTGATGTAGTCAATGCCGTCTTCGACCCATTGGCCGAGGGGAATTCTGAGGAAGTCGTTCATCGTGCGTCCTCCTTCGCGTCGGAATTCGTATCGCTGGCGTCAAGGGCATCGGTAATAACCGAGGTCGAGACGGTAAGCGGGGGTTCGATGACCTGAAGTTCACCGGTGTCTGTGGTGACGTTGCCGAGAGCGGCAAGCAGAGTGACGCGAGGAACGACACCCTTCAAACGACCACGCTCGTCGATGACGGCCAGCGGTAGCGGGCTTTCCACCGAGGGAACGAAGAGCTCCGACAGGTAGGTGTCTTCGGTCACGGCGCTGTATTCGTCGCTCAGGATCGAGGTCATGTCGCTGATGCCCTTACGGACGAGCTTCATGGCATCGGCGTCACGAACAACACCCTGAAGGGTGCGGTCGCGGCTGATGACGAATGCGGTCGACGTCTGAAGGTCACGCATGATCTTCAGCGCTGCACGCGGTCCGCCGCTAGCGAAGACTGTCGCCCGGACAGGCTCCATCACGCTGGCTGCGGTGAGAACGCGAGAGCGGTCAACATCCTGAACAAACTGAGCAACGTAGTCGTTGGCCGGGTCGGTGAGGATGTCTTCTGGCGTGCCGATCTGAACGATGCGGCCATCGCGCATCACTGCGATGCGATCTCCGAGGAACATTGCCTCGTTGAGGTCGTGAGTGATGAAGATGATGGTCTTGCCGAGTTCGGTCTGAAGCTCAAGCAGTTGCTCCTGCATTTCACGACGAATCAGCGGGTCGAGAGCGCTGAACGCCTCGTCCATGAGGAGGATGTCGGTGTCGGCAGCGAGGGCGCGGGCGAGACCGACGCGCTGCTGCATTCCACCGGAAAGCTCGGAGGGCATCTTGGAGCCCCAACCCTTAAGACCAACGAGGTCGATGGTCTTCTGGGCGCGAGCGAGACGCTCAGCCTTCGGCATTCCCTGAACTTCAAGGGCGTAGGCGGCGTTCTCAAGAACGGTGCGGTGCGGGAACAGAGCGAAGTGCTGAAAGACCATTGAGATGTGGCGGCGGCGAACATCGCGAAGCTTGGGGCCAGAAATACCCGTGATCAGGTCGCCACCGACGGTGACGCTGCCCGAAGTGGTTTCCCAGAGGCCATTAAGCATGCGGATGAGGGTGGACTTTCCTGATCCGGAAAGGCCCATCACTACGAAAATTTCGCCCGGGAGAACATCGAAGCTTGCGTCGATGACAGCAGCAGTTCCGAGCTCTTTGATCTCATCGCGGGAGGCGCCGTGCTGGAGCCTCTCAACGGCTTCCTGGGGGCGGCGGCCGAACACCTTATAGATGTTCTTCGCGCTGACAGCAAATTTCTCGGTCACGTTCTCCTGATTACTCGGCACCTTTAGGGCTTCGCTTCTCTCGGTTACGGTCCGGGTTGAACGCAGGGCTCTGTCGAATCCGGAGTAGTTCTGATGGGAATCGATAGGGGAGCGCTTTCGGAGCAACTCCACTGCGAATCAACCGTACGAACGACATCCCAGTGACGGGGTGGCGCGCGCGGCCTGATTTCGTAGCACCTTGCCTACAGGGCCCAAAAAGGGGCACACTGGCAGCAAGGCCGATATCAACGGTAACGTTTTTTGGGTTTTTCCGCAGTTTCAGGTCCACCAGAGTGGGGACATCCAGTGACGGCGACCGGGCTCGATCCGCGGCACAGTAGGGATCGAGCGGGGTCATCTTTGTTACTTGTTCGTTACCTATCGGAACTAAAAGAGCCGTCCAATTTGACGAATCGAGGCCTGTCAGCGGGGAGGGCGCACCATTCCCTCTTGCGCAACGCTCGCGATCAAGCGGCCAGCGCGGTCGTAGATGCGGCCAAGCGAGAGGCCACGGCCACCGATCGCGTTGGGGGACTCTTGCACATAGAGGAGCCACTCATCGACACGGGCCTCTCGATGCCACCACATGGCGTGGTCGAGACTCGCCACCTTGATTCCGGGAGTGACCCACGCGAGGTCGTGGCGTCGCATGATCGATTCCAGAATCGAGTAGTCGCTAGCGTAGGCCAGTGCGGCCCGGTGCAGGTTCATATCGTCGGGCATGGGGCCGACCGACTTGAGCCACACTGCTTGATGGGGCACATTGCCGCCATCGACGCTCATAAAGATGGGCGAGGTTACGTACCTCATGTCGAACGGGCGTTGCGATGACCAATAACGGGCTACCGGATGATCGACGCTCGCCAGTGACTCAGCAGTCGTCGGCAGGGACTCCGGGTCAGGAAGGTCGGCGGGCATATCAATCTGGTGGTCGAGTCCTTCATCGTCATCCTGGAATGAGGCGATTGCCGACAAGATGGGCACGCCATCTTGATAGGCCTGAGTACGTCGCGTCGAGAACGAGCGACCATCGTGGATGCGGTCGACCGAGAACGTGATCGGAAGGTTCACGTCGCCCGGGCGCAAGAAATATCCATGCATCGAATGCACGACGCGATCCTCGGCGAGAGTGCGCTGCGCGGCAACGAGAGCCTGCGCTAACACTTGCCCGCCGAAGACGCGGCCCTGCGGCATCCACTGGCTGGGACCAGTAAAAATGTCTTCGCTTGTTCGCGCGCCGGTGTCGGTCAGATCGAGGGCAGTTAGAAGCCCAGCCATAGGGTCGCTCATGCCTGTAGTTTAGAGGCCTATGACTGGATCGTTTACTTTGGTGGATTCCCTCGCGCTGGGAGATCTACAGGTTTTCTTGGGCCGAGCTGCCCGAGTCGATGAGGGCTCTGTGCGACTCATCGGTGGCGCCGGCGTTCTCGCCGTCTATGTGTCTGTTCTTCACCCCGCCGGGCTCCTCGACCAGAGCCCCACCGTGCTTGGACTGCGCACCTTCGCTTTGTCATCAACGGATGACTTCGATGCCGTCGTTCCGGTTCGCTCCCTGCTTGGCCGCATTGAGAGCGCCGTCGAGGCTTCAGCCGCTAGCTTTTCTGAGCCGGTTGCCGTCAACTTGCCGATGAGCGTCAACACCGTCACGTGGGCCGCGATTTCGCCACCGCGCGGGGGATGGGTCGCGATCGATTCTGTTCCGAGTGCTGTGCTTGAAGAAGCAGCGCGGGCAGGAATCGAAGAAGTCGCCGCAGCTATTCCCACCGGAACCGGCGAAGCGATCGTGCACAAAGTGCGCACCGAAGTATGGGGGCGTCCGCTGGACGAACCCGACTACGTGCCGGCCGGTGCAGGGTTCGCCGCCGTTAGCTTGGGTTTTCTCGCCGACGATGAGGCGGCATCCGTCTTTGAATCTGGAGCGTGGACGCGACTATCGACCAAGCGTGGTCACATTCTCGTGAAGCGCCGCGCCTGGTCAGTGGCGCGCTAGAGGGTTTCTACTGCTCGGCTAAACAACATGCCCATGAACACGACCGTCGTCGCAAACATGATGGCCATGACGCCGAGCGCTGCCCACATCGGCGCTAGTCCTTGACCGGTGCGCTTCTTGACCACAACACAACGGCCGATGACGTAGATCAGCCAACCGAGGAAGATGAACGCCCAGTGGAAGGGGCGGTCAATGCCTCGATTATCAAGTTCGCGTCGGTCAAAAATCGCCAAGGGAATGTTGACCAAGAACAACAGCCAACCGGAAAGCATCATCCACAGGTAGCCGGGGTCAACGAGCAGACGTAGTTGGGCGTCGGTCGGAGTGTCGGTTGGGCGCGGCACAAGCGCATCAAGGTCGATGGCGAAAAGCCCGGGAAGCGAAATCAACGGCAAGAGTACGAATACCCAGATTTGCCAGGTGTTCGTTCCGGTATCGCTGACGTCGCTGGGGGCCGCGTAGGTGTAGTTGGCCGCAGGATTTACTGCTGACGGGGCGGCAACCGGTGTTGCTGCCGGTGCCGTTACTGCAGCGGGCGAAGCGGGGGTGATCGGCGGCACCGAATTGGCCGCTGCCGGCGCTGCTGCTGGCGCTGGCGCAGCCGGTGCCACTGGCGGTGTCGGCGCGGCTGGCGGTGTCGCCGGAGCTGCGGCGGCAGGAGCAGGAGTCGGCAACGGGGTCGCATCGGCGGGAACCGTGTTAGCGGCCGCCCAGGCCGTTCCGCTCCACCAGCGGGGTGCTGCTCCTCCGGCGGGATCGCGGTACCAACCGGCGGGAGGAAGGGGAGTCGATGCGTCGTTCACGCTGCGATTCTACTGGCGGTGCGGCACAAATCTGACACTTACTCGCTCGCGACACTCCGCCCCGCAACGCTTCGCCCGGCGGAGCGCCCGCTGAACAAGCACCCACCGAGGAAGGTGCCTTCGAGGGCGCGGTAGCCGTGCATGCCGCCGCCTCCGAATCCGCTAGCTTCGCCGGCTGCCCAGAGACCGGGAACGACCGTCCCCTCGGCATCCAGCGCACGCCCCGAGAGATCGGTCTGGATGCCGCCCAAACTTTTGCGCGTCAGAATGTTGAGCTTGACCGCAATCAGCGGTCCCGCTTTGGGATCGAGGATGCGGTGGGGCTTCGCCACGCGAATCAGCTTGTCTCCGAGATAGTGGCGCGCCTGGCGCAGCGCAGTGATTTGGGAATCCTTGGTGAATTTATTGGTGAGTTCGCGATCCCGAGCTTCGATCTCGCGGCGCACGTGAGCGGCGTCGATCGCAATGTCGGGGGGTGAGGTTCTGCATGCCGTCGAGTAGCTCGTCGAGAGTGTCAGCCACCACGAAGTCAGCGCCGTGCTTCTTGAACGCTTCGACGGGACCGGTGGCGCCCGTGCTGAGCCGTTGCTTGAGCAACTCGCGCATGCTTTTGCCCGTGAGGTCGGGGTTCTGCTCGCTGCCCGAGAGGGCGAACTCCTTCTCGATGATCGACTGTGTGAGCACGAACCAGGAGTGGTCGTAGCCGGTGGAGACGATGTGCTCGAGCGTTCCGAGGGTGTCGAAGCCGGGAAACAGGGGAGCGGGCAAGCGGTGACCGGTGGCATCGAGCCACACGCTCGAGGGGCCGGGCAAGATGCGGATGCCATGCTTCGGCCACACCGGATCCCAGTTCTGGATGCCCTCGACGTAGTGCCACATGCGGTCGCCGTTGATGAGGCGAGCTCCGGCGTTTTCGGCGATGCCGAGCATCCGGCCGTCGACGTGAGCGGGAACCCCGCTGAGAAGGTTCTGGGGCGCTGCGCCCATTCTGGCGGGCCACTGGGCGCGCACGAGATCGTGGTTGCCCCCGATTCCGCCCGAGGTCACGATGGTGGCGGGAGCACGGAGTTCGAAGTCGCCGACTACGGTGCGGTTGCTGGCCGCACCGCGGGCTGCGTCATCCGGGGCTAGCGTTACCCCGCGCACTCCGACAACCGTGCCGTTCTCCGTGACAAGCTCATCGACGCGGTGGCGCACATGCAATGTCGCGAGCCCCTCATCGATGCCGCGGCGGAGGGCCGCAACGAAAGGCTCAATGACGGCGGGGCCAGTGCCCCACGTGATGTGGAACCGCGGCACCGAGTTGCCGTGGCCCAGAGCGGTATAGCCGCCACGCTCGGCCCAGCCGACGACGGGGAAGAAACCAACACCGCGTTCGCGCAGCCATTCCCTCTTCTCCCCGGCAGCGAACTGGAGATAGGCCTCCGCCCACCGACGCGGCCATTCATCTTCGGCGCGGTCGAAACCAGCGGTGCCGAACCAATCTTGGCGGGCCAACTCAAGCGAATCTTTGATGCTGATGCGGCGCTGTTCGGGGGAGTCAATGAGGAAAAGGCCACCGAAAGACCACCACGCTTGGCCACCGAGACTCGCTTCGGGCTCCTGCTCAACAATCGCAACGCGCTTGCCGGCGTCAATCAATTCGGCGGCAGCGACGAGGCCAGACAGGCCAGCTCCGACAACGATGGCATCCAACTCGCGTGACTGCGGCATCCGTGACTCCTTCGACACTCGGTGCCGCCGACATTGGCGACCCCTGCGCTGACAGTATGCCGGTCATCCTCACAATCTGACGCAACTTTGGCGTGGAACCTTGTGCCCCGCCCACGGGGTGGGTACCGTCTGATTAACTCCCAGCGACGAGGCTCGGGTCAACCTGTGATTTACCAATCGCGGTTGTGAGGATCGCTAGAGCGCAGCACATCAGCAGGCGCAAAGGCGGATCGGAGAAACGATGAGTACCACCGTGCCCGTGAAAGCCCCGATGTCTGGAGCGAAGAAGCAAACTCCTGAGTTTGTGCAACTTCTTGACCCAGACGGAAAACGGTTAAGCGACGAACTCTACGACCCTTGGGTGTCAGACGTCACCGGTGATCAGCTCGCGAGTCTCTATGAAGACCTCATCATCGTGCGCCGTATCGATACGGAAGCAACCGCTCTGCAACGTCAGGGCGAACTCGGCCTCTGGCCACCACTCCTCGGGCAAGAAGCTGCGCAGGTCGGCTCTGCTCGCACGCTGCGCCCCGATGACTTTGTGTTCTCCAGCTATCGCGAAAATGCCGTGGCCTACTGCCGCGGTGTGAAGCTGCCCGACCTCGTGCGGGTCTGGCGCGGAACAGCGGCTTCAGGCTGGGACCCCTTCGAGATCGGCATGGCAACGCCCGCCGTCATCATCGGCGCCCAAACGCTGCATGCCACCGGCTATGCCGTCGGGTGCACATTTGATGGCGTCGACAGCGTCTCGGTGGCCTACTTTGGCGACGGCGCCACGAGCGAGGGGGATGTCAACGAGGCGATGGTTTTTGCTGCCTCCTTCAACGCTCCCGTAATTTTCTTCTGCCAGAACAACCAGTGGGCGATTTCTGAGCCCGTGGGGCTTCAAGCTCAGCGGCCGATTGCCGATCGTGCTCCGGGGTTCGGGATTCCGAGCATCCGAGTTGATGGCAACGACGTGCTGGCCGTCATGGCAGCAACACGAAGCGCCCTCGACCGCGCGCGCACCGGCGGCGGCCCGACCTTCATCGAGGCCGTCACGTATCGTCGCGGGCCCCACACCACCTCGGACGACCCGAGCCGCTATGTCGACCCGGTGGTCGCGAAAGAATGGGAAGCCAAAGACCCTATTGCGCGCGTGGAAGCGTTTTTGCGCAGCGAAGGGGTGCTGACCGACGAACTGGCGGCATCCATTCAGGCGCGAGCAGACGAGGTGGCGGCAGAATTCCGCGCCGGATGCTTGGCGCTCAAGAACCCCGAACCGCTCAGTGTGTTCGACAACGTCTATGCGACCGAGCACTCGGGGCTCGCGCGTCAAAGGAGCCAGTACACGGCCTACCTCGAGGGATTCGACAAATGACTGAACTCACTCTGGCGAAAGCTCTCGGCTCTGGGCTGCGTCGCGCCCTCAGCGACGACGACAAAGTGGTCTTGCTCGGTGAAGACATCGGAACTCTCGGTGGCGTTTTCCGCGTCACCGATGGCCTGCAGCGCGACTTCGGCAAGGACCGCGTGATCGACACCCCGCTCGCCGAGGCCGGCATCATCGGCATGGCAGTGGGCCTCGCGTTCCGTGGCTACCGCCCGGTCTGCGAAATTCAGTTCGACGGCTTTATCTACCCGGGCTTCGACCAGATCGTCGCCCAGGTCGCCAAGCTGCACTATCGCACCGGCGGAAATGTGCGGATGCCGCTGACGATTCGGGTTCCCTATGGTGGAGGTATCGGCGCGGTGGAGCACCACTCGGAGTCGCCCGAGGCGTACTTCGCCCATACTGCCGGCCTGCGCGTAGTCACGTGCTCGACCCCGCAAGATGCCCACAGCATGCTGCGCGAAGCGATCGCGAGCGATGACCCGGTGTTGTTCTTCGAACCCAAGCGGCGCTACTGGACCAAGGGCGAGGTCGACGAAGATGCCACCGGTCTGCCCATGGGTAAAGCCCGGGTGGTGACCGAGGGAACCGACGTCACGCTCGTGACCTACGGCCCGCTCGTCGCGACGGCTCTGGATGCCGCAGTCGCCGCCGCCGATGACGGAATTTCTATCGAGGTGATCGATCTTCGCTCGCTCTCGCCGGTCGACTTCGACACCGTGTCGGCGAGCGTGCAGAAGACGGGGCGGCTTGTGATTACCCACGAAGCCTCGGAGTCTGGCGGCCTCGGTGCCGAGATCGCTGCGACGCTCACCGATCGTTGTTTTTACTACTTGGAGGCAGCGCCAGTGCGCATCACGGGCTTCGATGTGCCGTACCCGGCCGCAAAGTTGGAGGACCACTTCTTGCCTGACCTTGACCGCATCCTTGACGGTGTTGACCGTGCGCTGGGTCGCGTGAATTCACTCACCGGTTGGAGCGCGTAATGGCTGTCAAAGAGTTTGCTCTGCCCGATTTGGGTGAGGGTCTGACCGAGTCTGAGATCGTTGAATGGCATGTTGCTGTTGGCGATCTCGTCACGCTCAACCAACCCATTGCTGAGGTCGAAACGGCGAAGGCCATTGTGTCGTTGCCGTCTCCTGTTGCGGGCATTATCTCGGCGCTGCACGCTGAGCCTGGCTCCACCGTGCAGGTCGGCACCCGCATTGTGACGTTCGAATTGGATGGTGGCGCTGGCGCCGAGAGTGGGCCGGAGGCCAGCAGCGCGTCAGCTGATGCTGGTACTGACGCCGGGGACGCAAACGCCAATGCTGGGGGAGCAAAGGATAGCGACGGTGTCGCTACGACCGTCGCTGAGGCTGCCCCCGAACGCAACGCGGTGCTCGTCGGCTACGGTCCTGCCGTGGAGAGCGGCAAGCGCCCCACGCGCAAGCCTCGTTCAGCAGCAGCAACGACTCCGTCGGCTGCTCTGGCAGCGACTCCGGCGGCGGACGCAGAAGTGGTCGCCGCCGCCCCAGAGCCCGCGTCCGAGCCTGCCGTCACACCCACCGACGCCCGCACCAAGACGACTCCGCCGGTGCGCAAGCTCGCGGCCGATCGCGGCGTCGATCTGACGCAACTGAGCGGCACAGGCCCCGAGGGCATCATCACGCGCGACGATGTGTTGAGCGCGGCAGAACAGTCGCCCGACGACACGCAGTCAGGCGAAGACGCTGCGGCGGGAGCATCCGCACCGCAGACGGCGGGAGCCTTCGCGGGCACACGTCCGCGCGAGACCCGCACGCCGATCAAGTCGGTGCGTAAGGCAACCGCGGCCGCGATGGTGGCGAGTGCGTTCACGGCCCCCCATGTCACCGAGTTCTTGACGATCGATGTGACGCGCACGGTGGAGCTAGTAGCGAAGCTGAAGGCGAAAGGCACCGCAGCATCCGTTCTCTCCGTTGTCGCGAAGGCGCTGTGCATCGGAGTGGCGCGTCATCCGTCACTGAATTCGCGGTGGGATGCCGAAGCTAATGAAATCGTCGAGTTCGGCTACATCAACCTCGGTATCGCGGTTGCGACGCCACGGGGCCTGATGGTGCCGAACCTCAAGGATGCCGGCACCATGAGCCTCGCCGAGCTCACCGACGCGATCGGTGACTTGGCGCGCAATGCACGAGCGAGCAAAGCAACTCCGGCATCGCTCAATGGGGGAACTATTTCGATCACCAACGTGGGCGTCTTCGGCATAGACGCGGGCACCCCCATCCTGAACCCGGGAGAAGCCGCGATTTTGGCGATGGGTGCTGTTCGCAGGATGCCGTGGGAACACCACGGCGACATCGCCCTGCGCGACGTCATGACCTTGAGCCTGTCGTTCGATCATCGCCTTGTTGACGGTGAGCAAGGGGCGCGTTTCTTGACCGATGTTGGTTCGATTCTGAACGACCCCGGCACCGTTTTGACGATGGTGTGAAAGCAGCGGTGGCCGCAACAGGTAAGAATGGTCTTATGACCGAGAATCTCGACCCTGCTGCGGCCACCACTTCTTCACGCGCTCCGCGTCGTTTGTTGGTTGGTGTTTTCGCGCTCGCTGCTTTTGTGATCGCGGCAGACCAGCTGAGCAAGTGGTGGGCTGAAACCAATCTCGGTGGCGGCATCAACATCCCGATCATTGGTGATCTGCTGTCGTTCCAGCTCGTCTACAACCCCGGCGCTGCCTTCTCGCTTGCCGAGGAATACACCTGGGTGCTCACGATCATTGCGGCGCTCGCCGTAGTCGCGATCACGTGGTACGCGTGGACGGTTCAGTCGCGCGCCTGGGCCATCGCGCTCGGCATGCTCCTCGGTGGTGCGATCACTCACCTTGGTGATCGCCTGTTCCGTGACCCCGGTTTTGCGCGCGGTCACGTCGTCGACTTCATTAACTACAACGGCTACTTCATCGGCAACATCGCCGACATTGCCCTTGTGGGCGGCGCGATCATGATCGTCATCATCTCTCTCATGGGAATCGCCGCTAAGCCCGAACCCGTCACGAGCAGCGACGCGGATGCTCCGGCGGAAGCAACGACCACCGAATGACCGACCTCAGCCTGCGCATGCCCAACACGCGATTGCGGGCAGTGCTCAACCTCGGAACGCAGCGCTCGCCGGCGCTCGACCTCCCGCCGGCGCTGAAAGCTCCCGAGCTCTTTGGCGACTGGGACGACGAAGCCCAGCTGAGTGATCTCTACGTCGAATATCCCGACGGGCAACTGCATTTCGAGACAACGAGCGCGGGCAGCGACCACCACTTCCACACTCCGGCCGGCGACCATCGCGGCTCGAGCCCGTGGTCGGCTAACGACACCCGCGTGCTCCTGCAGTGGGCAACGCAGCTTGCCAGCGCCTATCACGCTCTGCTGCCGAAGCTGCTCGACGACATCACCCAGGCTGCGGCTTGGCACGATGCGGGGCTGGATCTCTACATTTGCGAGGTCGAAGAGCCAGTGCAGCTCGATCTGCTCGAGATCGAGGTCGAGGGTGAGTTGCTCACGCTGCCCTGGCTCGGTGCGGGCACGGTGAGTCACGACCACATCGAGGGCGAGAATCATCCGATTGCGCTGTTGTGGGGTGCCGGTGAGTCAGAACCCGATCAGCCGATTGCTCAAGCGTGGACTGATCCGCGCACGGGGGAGCCGCGTTCTCAAGCGGTGCCCGGTATTGACTGGAACGTCATCGGGCTTGCTGCCGAAGAAGTGTTGCCGTGGCTTGAGGGCATTTACCTCAACCACCATGTGATTCCGGATGCTGCAGGAACGCTCCTGAGCGCTGTGCTGCGCCGCCTCGGCGGTCTGTCTTCAGACCGCGCCTCGTCGTAGCGCTCGTAGCTAGTCGAAGCTGATCGACGGCTCGTCGCTGACCGAGAGCGTAAGCACGGCCTTCTTGATCAGGTCGTTACCCTCGATCGAGCGTTCGAGCTCACGCAGCTGACGTGCGACTTCTTCTTCGCGGTGGTTGCCCTCCAGGTCGATGGCGGCCACGACGAACAGTTGTGACGGGCCCACGAATTCGAGGTGCAGATAGGTGACGCGACTGATTTCGGGATGCTCGGCGAGAGCCCGCCCCGCTACAGCGCGAGCAGCATCACCCGGCGTCTGACCGACGAGGAACCGACGATTGCGGTTGATGAGAACGATCGCAACCACACCGAGAAGGAGGCCGATCGCTAGCGAACCAACGGCATCCCACACTGAATTGCCCGTGAGCTGGTGCAGCAGGATGCCGAAGAAGGCGATGGTGAGGCCGATCAGGGCGGCAGCATCTTCGGCCAGCACCGCACGAAGGGTGGTGTTGGAACTGTTGAGCGCATATTCGAGGGTGCGGCGGCCGAAGCGCGCAGCTCCCTTTTTGGCTTGAACCATCGACTGCACGAAGGACACGCCTTCGAGCACAGCAGCGATCGCGAGCACGAGGTAGGCGATTCCGAAGTCACTGGCGGGTTCTGGGTCGATGAGCTCGGAGATTCCGTGCTGCACCGAGACCACAGCGCCCGCGGTGAACAAACCAACGGCCGCGAAGAGTGACCAGACGTAGGTCTCACGCCCGAATCCCAGTGGATGGCTCGCGTCGGCAGGTTGTACCGAGCGGCGTTCGGCAATGAGGAGAAAGATCTCATTGCCGGCGTCGGCCCACGAGTGTGCGGATTCGGCGAGCATCGAAGCCGAACCGGTGATCAATGCTGCGATCGATTTTGCAATTGCTACGAGAAGGTTGGCAACGAAGGCGACCACGACGGTGCGCACTTGTGCCGTTTTCTTGGGAGCGTCACTCATAGTTACACGCTAGTACCGTGGCTCCTAGCCGCGGTACGCAGGGCTGGTCGATCAGCACCGAGCGCTGCGTCAGTCTCCGACTGCACCGGTGATCCTGGTGTCGCCCCGGACTTGAAAACGAAGCGTCGCTGCACCTGGAAGCTGATGATGTACAGCGTGACGTCGGAGAAGACCTTGGCAATGACGAGCGGAACGCCCCAGTCGACGAGCACCGAGAGCCACACGTAACTGGAGGCGACGAGCGCGAGCGCGAGAATGACGTAGCGCAGTGCGTCCCGGGCCACATGGTCACGATTGTTGGCGTTGAACACGAGGTGGCGGTTGATGAGGAAGTTCACGGAGGCGCTCACGAGCCGTGCGCCGACGACTGACACGAGCAGCGACTGCGTGAAGGCAAAGAGGATGAAGAGGCCGATCGCGTCGATCAGGAATGCGGCCAGCGATGAGGAGATATAGCGCAGCAGTGGCGCAAACACTTTCACCGAATCGACGATCGGGCGAAAGTGTGAGGAGGCATTGTGCTGCAAGTAGACCGTCTCAATCTCGATTTCTTCGATCCGGATGCCGGCCGAGCGCGACCCGAGCAACACGTTCAGCTCGTACTGAAACCGTTCGCCCTTGATGCTCAGTAACCAGTCGAGCATCGAAGCGGGATAGCCGCGCAGCCCGGTTTGAGTATCGCGCACGGCAACACCGGTCGCGAACTTGAAAGCTGCGCGTGAGACGGCGTTGCCGAAACGGCTGCGGGTGGGAACATCGCCCGCAAAGGCGCGACCGCCGAGAACCATGGCGCCGTCGGACGCCTGCAGTTGGGCAACCACCCGCAGGATGTCTCCCACTGTGTGTTGTCCGTCGCTGTCAGCGCAGACAACGGCCTCACCGGCGTGATTTGTGCGGATGGAGCGAAAGCCGAATTTGAGAGCGTGACCTTTGCCGTGGTTGTCGTTGTAGCCGATCACGTCGGCGCCAACGCGCTGCACAGCAGCGAACAGGTCGGCATAGGCCGGGCCGCTGCCGTCATCCACGATGACGACGCGGAGCAGGGGTGCCGTCGCGCGCAGATCGCACACGAGTTGCACAAGGCGGTCATCCGGTTCGAAAGAGGGGATGAGGATGATCATGATGCGGCTCCCACGTAGAGGATGTCTGAGGTTTCGCGTTCTCCGCCGTTGGATGGTTGGTTGATGACGGTGCCGTTGAAGTACATGGTCGATGAGCCTCCACCGTCGAGGTTGTAGGCGGTGGTGGCGCCGAGATCTTGCATGATGACCGCGAGGTCGGGCAGAGTCACGCCAGAGCTGTAGCCGGGGTCGCGGCCGTCGACGACGACGAAGACGAGATGGTTGTCGTCGATCACCCCGACAGCGGTACGGGGTTGTTCGCCCTGAATGGAGTGGTTGCCAAAGTTGGTGTCGATCTCGACGTTTTCAATACCGGCAACAACGTCGCCGTCTTCGACGATTGCAGGCCCGAAAGAGAGCGTGTTCCAGACGCCGTCGGCGATCAGCTCGTCGGCAGAGGTGGTGGTTTCGTCATAGACCTCGACGCTGCCGTCGAGATAGAACGCGAGCCCATCGCGGGCAGGTTCGTCGCGGTAGGTGACGCCGTTGCGGATGACGATGCCGGTGTCTCGAAAGCCGTAGTAGTCGCCGTTGATGGCGAAGATCGCGTTGTGCTCGGCCGCGATTGACGAGGTGAGATCGATGATGTTCTCGCCGAAGCTGTTCTGGGCAAACGCCGACCGCAGGGCAGTGGCATCCGTCAGTTCGACGTCCGCGACGTAGTAGGTGACGGTTTCAGCACCGCTGCCGGTGACGACCGTGGAGATTGTGACGTTGGCGTCGTCGGAGGTATAGCTGGTGTCGGTAAGAACGGGCTCGGTCGTCGCTGCGGCAGTCGGCTCGGTACTCGTGGTGCTGGTGCTGTTGTCGGCTTCGTACTGGGCTACATCCGAAATCTCGACGTGCTCAATGACGAATCGATCGAGAGCCCACGCAGCGGTGCTGCCCAGACCGAGCACGAGCACCAGCACGGAGCCGATGACGATGTGCCGTTTTCGAAGAGGTTTCTTTCGCATACCTCAAGAAATACGCGCGGCAGCTATCACTCTCAAATGGGGACGCTGTGAGGTTGCCATGACGTTTGAGGGAGTCTTCGGTGAGCGCGCGCCGGGTGAGTGGCCGCTAAAAGTCGCGGCTGCTGGCGGGGTCTGTCGCTGACTGCGACGAGTACCGGCTGAGATGCACGCGCCGGGAGAAGCGAATGATCGGGCGAATAAGCATCTCAACACTGCCCAGAACGAAGAGCCACGTGCCAGCGTGGGTGAGTTCGGGCGTGAAAAAGAAGATGCTGCCCACGAGAAAGAGCAGCCCGATCAGGATGTCGTTGACGATGCTGATGACCTCGTAGCGTTGGCGAATCACCAGCTCTTCGCGCCCGACCCGCACGACAAGCGGGTGGGAGGTGCTGTCGCCGTTGCTCGTGCTGCTGTCAGTAGCGGGAGGGGAGTCGCCCATGCGTTTCATCCTTCGGTTGGTCAACGCGCGTGGCCCACAGTTTCGCAGTCTCAGTGATTCGATGCCACACGGGATGCATCACTGGGCGCCGCACGGGCCGCCTCGCCCACTGCCGCACAGCGACCTGGAGCGCACACGGAAGGGCCTGCGACCGATCGGTCGCAGGCCCTTCGTCCTCGGGGGAGGTGCTGGGTGGTGGTTAGTCGTCGGTAGGCGCTTCTTCGACGGCCTCAGCGTCACCATCACGGTTGGGTCGATCTGCGACGTCGCCGCGATCGCCGTGGCCTGCGCGGGCGCCCGGCGTGCCTTCGCCCTTGCCAGCGCCGACACGTTCGTCACCCGCAGCCTCCCTGGCAGCTTCGAGGTCGGTTCGAATGTCAGCAAGTGCGGTGGTTACCGCATCTTCGTCAACGTTGAGTTCGGCAGCGAGAGCCGTCACGAACGCAGCCTGGCGGGCATCCTTGGCGGCCATCTTTTCATCGGCGGTCGCGTCTTTATCGAGCTTTGTTTCGGATGGTTCGGTTGCGTCGCGCACGGCGGTCACCGCGTCGGAGACTTCGGTTTCGGTGAGTCCGAGTGCGGTCGCGAGAGTTGCAGCATCAATGTGGGCACCACCCTGGCCGTGACCACGGGGAGTGCGGTCGTCGGTGGCGGAAGTGCCCGATTCAGAGGCGCTTGAGCTGGAGGTGGCGGTTGTGAGCGTCTCGGCCTGAGCGGGCAGGGCCACTGCAAGTCCGACGCAGGAGGCCAAAACTACTCCGGCCGCTCCTGCAATCAGTGTCTTCTTCATGGTTGATCCTTTTCGTCATTTCCGGAATCTCCGGGGTGTGAAGACAACACTGCGGGCCGGGTCTATCAAGGCACTGTGCTGGCGCTGCACGCCCCGTGGGGAAGTGCTGATGTAACCCAATGAGGCGGCTATGCGCGGCGTTGAGTTCGGCCGCGGGATGCCGGCGGCTGGCGGCGAGCGAGTGATTAGGCGTTGAGCGCGCGGCTACGCGTCGAGGGCGGCCAGCGCCATCCGCTCGAGCACGTCGCGAGTCGCGCCCGCGCGCCCACTGTGGGGAGTGGAGTTGATGAGCCCGAAGGTGGCGTGGGCACGGGTGCGCAGCTCGGTGGTCGCGGCATCCGGATGAAGGCGAGCCAGCGTGGCAACCCACTGCTCGACGTAGCTGCGCTGCAGGGCGCGCACCTCGTGGCGGTCGTCGTCGGTGAGGCTGTCGAGGTCGCGATCTTGTACGCGGATGACGTTGGCATTGCGGAGCGCAAATTCAACGTGAAACTGAACAAGGTTTTCGAGCGCGGCTCGCGCTGTGGGGGCGTGTTCGATCACGGTTTGGGCTCCGGCGCACAGGCTGGAGCTGGCATCCACGAGTATCGCGGCGAGCACGTCTTGTTTGCCGTCGAAGTGGCGGTAGACGGCGGGGCCGCTCACGCCGGCGGCGGCTCCGAGTTCTTCGAGCGAGACGCGCGTGAAGCCGCGCTCGGCGAAGAGGCTGGCGGCGGCGTCGAGGAGCGCCTCGCGGCGGTCGGCCTTCGCTTGGCTTCGCAGAGTTGGCGTCTCGTTCATGTTCTGAGTCTAGACAGTTCGGTTAATGCTCGCTAACCTAAATTGAGTTAGTAGCGACTAACCCAAGTGGCCACAAGCTGCGCTGAACGAAGGTGTTCGATGGAGAAGATTTCCTCGGCCGCTCAACCGTCCCACCCGACGTTTGTGGCCAACGAAGAGTCAATGCGCGGCCTTGTCGAGCAATTGCGCGAACGACTCGCGACGACAGCCCTCGGTGGCTCAGAGAAATCTCGCGAACGCCACGTCTCCCGCGGCAAGCTGCTGCCTCGCGACCGAGTCGACGAACTGCTCGACGAGGGCAGCCCTTTCATCGAGATCGCCCCGCTCGCCGCGAATGGAATCTACGACGACCAGGCTCCCGGCGCTGGCGTTATTGCCGGTATTGGCCTCATCCACTCTCGCCCCGTGCTCGTGATCTCGAACGACGCGACGGTCAAGGGCGGCACCTACTTTCCCCTCACGGTCAAAAAGCACTTGCGGGCGCAAGAGATTGCGTTCGAGAACAAACTGCCGTGCGTCTACCTCGTGGACTCGGGCGGCGCGTTCTTGCCGATGCAGGATGAAGTCTTTCCCGACCGCGACCACTTCGGGCGCATCTTCTACAACCAGGCTCGGCTCTCGGCGGCCGGCATCCCGCAGATCGCGTCGGTCATGGGCTCGTGCACCGCGGGTGGCGCTTACGTTCCCGCAATGAGCGACGAGACGATCATCGTGCGCAATCAGGGCACGATATTCTTGGGCGGCCCGCCCCTCGTCAAGGCTGCTATCGGCGAGATCGTCACGGCCGAAGAACTCGGCGGGGGAGACGTGCACGCGCGCACCTCTGGCGTCACCGACCACCTGGCCGACGACGACCGCCATGCGCTCGAAATTGTGCGGGACATCATCAAGACAATCCCCAAGCCTGCGGCTCCCGCGTGGGATGTTGTCGCCTCGCGGCCTCCCGTAGTGAACCCCGACGAGCTCTACGGCGTCGTGCCCACCGACGTGCAGAGCCCGTACGAAGTGCGCGAAGTAATCGCGCGGATCGTCGATGGCAGTGAGTTCCACGAGTTCAAGAAGGAATACGGCACGACGCTCATCACCGGCTTCGCGACGCTGCACGGGCATCCGGTCGGCATCGTTGCCAACGCCGGGGTGCTGTTCAGCGAATCGGCGCTCAAGGGCGCTCACTTCATCGAACTGTGCGATCAGCGCGGCATCCCGCTGCTGTTCCTGCAGAACATTTCGGGCTTCATGGTCGGCAAGGAATATGAGGCCGGTGGCATCGCCAAGAACGGCGCCAAGATGGTCACTGCGGTGGCGACAACGCGCGTTCCTAAGTTCACGGTCGTGATCGGCGGCTCGTTCGGCGCCGGCAATTATTCGATGTGTGGCCGCTCGTATTCGCCACGTTTCTTGTGGATGTGGCCCAACGCCCGCATCTCGGTTATGGGTGGCCCGCAGGCTGCTGCCGTGCTCTCCACGGTGCGCCGCGATCAACTCGGCGAAGACGCCTTCACCGACGACGACAAGGTCGAGTTCGAAAAGCCCATCCGCGAGCAGTATGAACGCCAGGGCAGCCCCTACTATTCGACAGCTCGCCTCTGGGATGACGGAATCATTGACCCCAAGGACACGAGAGACGTGCTCGGCATGGCCCTCGATATCGCCGCGGCCACCCCGCTGCCCGACCCGGCCTTCGGCCTCTTCCGGATGTGATGGCGATGTTTTCTGCTGTTCTGGTCGCCAATCGTGGCGAAATTTCCTGTCGCATCACACGCACCCTGCACTCGATGGGCATCCGTTCGATCGCGGTCTACACCGAGCACGATCGGGACGCGAAGCACGTCCGAGTAGCGGATGCCGCGGTACTGATCGACAGCTACCTCTCGGTCGAATCGATCGTTGCTGCCGCTCATGCCGTTTCGGGCATGAATGCTGACGGGATCCACCCGGGCTATGGCTTCCTCTCCGAAAACGCGTCCCTCGCCGAGGCCTGTGCCGCCGGCGGAATCACGTTTATCGGCCCCGGCGTCGAAGCGCTTGAGATCATGGGCGACAAGATCGCGTCGAAGAAGCACGTGACCGAGCGCGGTGTCGCGGTGATCCCCGGAATCGCTGAACCGGGCATGACCAACGATGATCTGGTGGCCGCTGCGGCCGAGGTTGGGTTCCCCTTGCTGATCAAGCCGTCGGCCGGTGGTGGTGGCAAGGGCATGACGATCGTGCGCGAACCCGATGCCGTTGCCGGTGCGCTCGACTCTGCTCGTCGTGTGGCCAGTGCCGCGTTCGGCGATGACACTCTCTTTCTCGAGCGCCTCGTGGAGAAGCCGCGCCACATCGAGGTGCAGGTGTTGGCCGATAGCCACGGCACGACGATTCATCTGGGAGAGCGCGAATGTTCGCTGCAGCGTCGCCACCAGAAGATCATCGAAGAAGCACCATCGCCGCTGCTCGATGAGGCAACTCGTCAACGCATTGGTGAAGCAGCCTGCGAGGTCGCCCGCAGCGTGAACTACGTCGGTGCCGGAACTGTCGAGTTCCTCGTCTCCGACAATGCCCCCGACGAGTTCTTTTTCATGGAGATGAATACCCGCCTGCAAGTGGAGCACCCGGTCACCGAAATGGTCACCGGCATCGACCTCGTGGAGTGGCAAGTGCGAATTGCTGCCGGCGAGAAGCTCACGGTGGAGACTCCGGTGCTTACCGGCCATTCGGTCGAGGCTCGCATCTACTCCGAAGATCCCGCGAACGACTTCCTGCCCTCCGCCGGTCAGATCGTCGCGCTCCACGAAGCGAACGATGTGCGCGTCGACAGCTCGCTAGTCGAAGGCGGCACGGTCTCCGCCAACTACGACCCCATGCTCGCCAAGGTCATCTCTCACGCGGCGACCCGCGACGAAGCCCTCACGAAACTCGACCGTGCCCTCGCTGACACCGTCATCCTGGGCGTCACGACGAACATCGAATTCTTGCGAGCTCTTCTCAACCGCGATGACGTGCGTGCGGGCGACCTCGATACGGGCCTCATCGAGCGGGCTCTCGCCGAGATCGAGTTCGCCGCGCCAACTCCGGCGGTGCTCGCAGCGGCGGCTTTGAGCATCCATTCCGAGCGGTGGATGCCGGGCTCACCCTGGCAGCGCCCCTCCGGTTGGCGCGTGGGCCAGCATCGCCCGGCCCGCTACCGTCTCGCGTGTGCGGGGCAGGTGCACGAGGTTTTGGTGGCCGGCCCGCCCAGCGCAGCGGAAGTCACGATAGACGGCACGACAACCCCGGCTCGCCTGACGAGCACCGGTATCGAGTGGGGCACGCAGACCATCCGCCTCACTATCGAAACGGCCGACGCCACGGTGTGGATTGGGCAGGAGGGCACTTCCTGGGCTCTCACTGCGCAGTCCCGCGCCGAGTCGCTTGCGGCTCACCGCGCCACTCTCGCAAGAGTCGCTGGCGTTATCGATCCCGAACTGCGTTCGCCCATGCCCGGCACCGTCGTCGCGGTCGCCGTCGCCCACGGAGACGCCGTCACTGCAGGTCAGACGGTGCTCACGATTGAAGCCATGAAGATGGAACACCCCGTTGTCGCGACCCTCGATGGGGTTGTCGACATCAGCTTGAAGCCTGGCGATCTGGTCACACGCGATCAGATCGTTGCCCGAATCGAATCGCCACAAGCGAGCACTGAAGGAGAAACCTCATGAGTCACGACGCTACCCGCGGCGAAATCACCCACCTCGGCCTCACCGATGAGCAGCTGAAGTTGAGCGCTGACGTGCGCGATTTCGCGGACAAGGTTGTTGCTCCGGCAGCGTATGAGTACGACACGAAGCGTGAACTGCCCTACGGCATCATCGCTCAGATGGGGGAGATGGGGCTCTTCGGTTTGCCGTTCCCCACGGAGTTCGGCGGGCAGGGCAAGGATTACGTTTCGCTGTGTCTCGCCATTGAGCAGCTTGCTCGCGTTGACCAGTCGATCGCGGTGACGCTCGAGGCCGGTATCGGCCTTGGCGCAATGCCGATCTTCAAGCACGGTAGCGAAGAGCAGAAGCAGCAGTGGGTTCCGATGCTCGCGCGCGGTGAAGCTCTCGCCGGATTCGGGCTGACCGAAGCGGATGCCGGCTCCGATGCTGCGGGAACCAAGACCACTGCCGAGCTCGTCGATGGCGAATGGGTCATCAACGGCACGAAGCAGTTCATCACTAACTCGGGCAGTGAGATCACGAAGGTCGTGACGGTCACGGCGGTCACGGGGCGTCGCGAGAATGGCCGGCCTGAGTTGAGCGCCATCCTCGTTCCGAACGGTACGCCGGGCTTCACAGTGCACCCGCCCTACGACAAGGTCGGCTGGCACACGTCTGACACGCATCCGCTGTCGTTCGACAACGTGCGCGTTCCCGAAGCGAACCTGATGGGGGAGCGCGGCCGTGGTTTCGCGAACTTCATTGAGGCTTTGGATGAGGGTCGCGTCGCGTTCTCGGCACTCTGCACGGGTGCGGCTCAGGGTTGCCTCGAGGAGTCGATCCGCTACGCCAACGAGCGTCACGTCTTCGGCCGTTCGATCGGCTCGAACCAGCACATTGCGTTCAAGATTGCGCGGATGCAGGCCCGAGTTCACTCGGCACGCTTGGCAACGTACGACGCAGCCCGCAAACTGGTTGCCGGAGTTCCTTTCAAGATGGAGGCGAGCTTGGCGAAAATGATCAGCAGCGAGGCGGCCATGGATAACGCTCGGGATGCCACCCAAATCTTTGGTGGCTATGGCTTCATGAACGAGAACCCTGTCGCTCGCCACTACCGCGATTCCAAGGTGTTGGAACTCGGTGAGGGCACCACTGAGGTGCAGATGATGGTCATCGCTCGTGAGCTGGGATTCGCGACCCTATGACCGGCAAACGTATTCAGCAACGCGGCCTGTGGTTCGACGAGTTCGAGGAGGGCGCTGTCTATCTGCACGCGCCTGGCCGCACCGTCACTGAGGCCGACAACGTTCTCTTCACGACGATGACGATGAACACGCAGTCGTTGCATTTGGATGCCGCGTGGTCGGAGCAGCAGCCTTTTGGGCAGCGCTTGGTGAACTCGATGTTCACGCTTTCGACGATGGTGGGAGCATCCGTGGCTCAACTGACGCAGGGCACGATTGTGGCGAACTTGGGCTTCACAGAGGTCAACTTTCCGCATCCGCTGTATCACGGTGACACGATGTATTCCGAGAGTGAGGTGCTGGAAAAGCGACTCTCGAAGTCGCGGCCCGGCCAGGGAATCATTTCGTTGCGGCACACGGCCAAGAACCAGGATGGTGTTGTGGTGGCTGTCGCGACGCGTTCGGTGATGGTCTGGACTGAGGAGGGCGCACCGTGAGCTTCACGTTAGGGCCGTCGATTCTGTTTGTTCCGGGCGATCGCCCCGACCGTTATGCCAAGGCGCTGGAGCGCGCGGATGCCATCCTCATCGACCTTGAGGATGCTGTTGCCAGCGTTGATAAGGCCGCGGCCCGCGCTGCCCTGATCGCGAATCCGATGGATCCGGCCCGCACGATCGTGCGCCTGAATCCGGCGGGCACCGAGGATCACGATAGTGACCTCGAGGCGTTGGAGCAGACGGAGTACCGCACGGTGATGCTCTCGAAGTCGGAGTCGGTTGCTGACTTCGATGCGCTCACTGACCTTGACGTGATCGCCCTGTGCGAGACGGCGCGGGGTGTGCTGGCGGCCACAAGTTTGGCGGCGCTGGAGTGCGTGGTTGCCCTCATGTGGGGTGCCGAAGATTTGGTGGCATCGCTTGGCGGCTCGTCGTCGCGCGAAGATTCCGGCCCCTACCGTGGTGTCGCGTTGCATGCGCGGTCGTCGGTGCTGCTCGCGGCCGGTGCCTATTCGAAGGCGGTGATCGATGCGGTGCATCTCGACATTGCCGACACTGATGGTTTGGCTGCTGAAGCTCGGGATGCCGCAGCACTCGGGTTCACGGCAACGGCCTGCATCCATCCCTCTCAGGTCGCCATCGTGCGCGAAAGTTATGCGCCCACGGTCGAGCAAATCGCCTCAGCCCGGGCACTGCTCGCCGCAGCGGAATCGCAGCCCGGAGTCTTCAGCTTCGAGGGTCGCATGGTCGACGGCCCCATCCTGCGGCACGCGGAGCGCGTGGTCGCGCGGGCGGGGTTGCGCGAGGGTTAGTCCGACCTTTCTCGCCCGAAAGTGGTTTGACTATGGTGTTCCCCGTCGGTAGTTAAAAGACGGGTTTGATGGGCCGAAGCCCGCATTGCGCCTGATCGTCGAAAAGCTGGTCAGGATCACCTGGTTTAGTCTTCGATATGCGGTGAGTTCGAGTCCTCGAAGGTAATTCCTATGACGTTTTCGTCTCCCGCCCACTCGCGAAGACATATCAGAGCACTGGAATCTAGCTCTTGTGTGAATACCAGCACCAGATTGTGCTTAGCGCGCGACGCTGCGACGTAGAAGAGGTTGCGGGATTTTCTATAGCTAGACGTCTCCTTCTCATCCAGTTGAGATCGACGTGGGTGGACGGACAACATCTTTGCGTAATCGTAGGCAGTCCAGCCTCGCCCTAGAACAACAACGACATTGTCGAATTCGGCGCCTTTCACATTGTGCTTGGTCGAAAACACCGTCTTTTCGGCCACGTATCTGCTCAGCGCGATAATTTCGGTGTAATCGACGCGGCGAAGTTTCTCGAATTCCGAAGTGCGCCTAGCTATAGCGCTCGTGTCACCAGAATTCACAAGTCTTGTTGCCTCATCAAGGTCGCTTTGCCTCTTCACCACTCGGCTCGGAACGGAGAAAAGTTTCTGTCCGAAGACACGATCGAGCACATCGCCAACAGTTGCCCCTGTGCGCTTTGATTCAAGGTCGTCAAAGAACTTGGCCCACATAACCTTGTCGTTGTGACAACGGATCAGGGGCTTCGAACGTCCGAGGACATCGAATAGAGCACCGTAGCGTTTCGTCCTAAACGCCTCTGCTGCTGGCTCGAGAACGTCCAACAAGAAAGCGATCACTTCGTCTTCCTTCTTAGCAAACGCGTCGTTGTACTTAAAGACGCTTAGGAGCGAGCCGTAGCCTAGTTCGAGAGCGAGAGCTGAATGAGTCAGCATTAACGTCTTCGTGTCGTTGGTCGGGTTAGGCCATACGTTCTGCTTCGTATGTTCGGTTACAACCCGTAGGGCTTCTCCCGCCGCCTCGTGGGAGATGTCTCCTTTCCACGAGTGAGTCAGGCGGACTCCTGGCCACGCATTTGCGTGGTAAACCTTTACCGTTCCTTCCCCGGCTCCGACTGCGGGAGATTGGGGGAGCTCCGGGCGAAGCTTATTTAGGAAGTTGACAATCGAAGTGTCTGATCTGAAATTCGCATTCTTAGGAATTGCTCTAACGCTTGGGTGAACGATTGAACCAGATGATTTCTCATAAATTTGTTGCCAGTGGTCGCCGAAGAAGCCGAGTAAGGGGCCAACTTCGGCAGCGTTATCTGGGAGGAGGGCTTCGACCAGGCCCTTTGGGGTGTCCTGATATTCGTCGATGAAGATGATCGGGAAACGGTCCGTAATGAGCGAGCGGAATTTCGGAAGCTTCAGAAGTCCTATGGCCAACTGCGGTACATCGTCGTGGTGAAGACGAATAGCGGTTTCAGAGAGGCCTCGAATGCCGAGATCGTATTCGACGGATAGACCATCGAGGGAAGTCGCACCGTCCAAGGTTCCCGTCCACGATTCAAGTCCAAGCACCTCCCGCGTCAAAGCTCGTTGGTACGGCGAGATCATCTCCCATAGGAAACCGTGGATCGTGTCCGCGTAAACGCGCGGGCTGGAATCAGTACGCCGGATAATCTCGTCGCGGGCGACTTTCGTGTAGGTCAGGCACGCAACCTGCTGATCACCTCGGGGCAGATATTTTTCGGGCTGTTCAAGGATGTGCCTTAGCGCGGCGATCAATGAGTAGGTCTTTCCTGCTCCGGCTCCCGCCTCGAGGAGAAAATTCTGTCGATCATCTAGTGCCTCGAATACAGCGCTCAGAGCGGTATCGCTCTCCTGCTCAGCAGTTCGCGGTTCGCCTTCGCGTGATGGCTCCGTGATTGTCACTTGACCGCGGCCTTTGGCTCCGCGGCGGGCGCCCCTACCGATTTGATCGTGGGATTCGAAAGGAGCCACTCGAGACCGCGAGCTATGTAACGAGGGGTATCCCAATCGGTTTTCGAGATCGAGTAGGTGAGTGCAAATTCGCTCTTCTTCTGAGCTTTCGCGAGGTCAGCTGCCTTATTCTCCGTTTCGACGTCCCCGCTACTCGGAACGAATTCGAACATTGTCTGATTCGCGAGGATGAACGCATCTTCGAACGTGCGGCCGCATGCACTTTCCGATTCCTCAGGAACTTGATAAGCCAGATATCGGTTGCCTCTTACTATTTGATCAGTCTTAGCGAGTTCGATGAGTTCCGAAGGCGTCACGTCCTTGTTCGCAAACCAATTCTTGATAGTTGCGTTGCTCGTGCGGTCCCCAACATGTACCGGAGACGACGAGCGCGTGCCTTTGACTGCGGGCCCGACGCTGTCAATGTCAGTGATTACTAGGCTCGGCAGCCCGATGAAATCTAACAGTGGAAAGAAGAGGTGAGCATACGCTCCGCCAACTTCTAGAATCGTGACGTACTGGCTAGACGCGCTGGCTTCACCCTCGGCTGGCTCGGTCTTTTCGACGGCCCTTGGCACGATCAGTCGTTCGCTAGTACCTTCCACCAATATTGCTTTGTCCGCGAAAAAGAGATCTGACCTCGTGAGAGTGAGGTACTGATGCAGGAACTCGGCGTCCATGTCTTTTGCTTTGCTCAGGTCAAGTACGTCTGTGTGTCGCGCCGTCGATGCCTCAGCGCCACTATCAAGGCGAAAGTACCGGATCGCCGAGAAAGGAGCTCTGTTCGCAACATGCGATGAATGAGTGGACACCACGAACTGTGCAGCCCATTGCTCTTCTATGCGGTCGATCTCAGGGAAAAGTTTCTTAAGCGCCGAAAGCTGGTGAATGAACACTTCCTGCATTTGGGGGTGTAAATGAGCCTCGGGTTCTTCGACAAAGATCAGGTGGACGCCGGGCGCGCCGGCTCGCAAAGTGAATGCGCGGTAATAGCTGAGGAGGGTAAGCAAGATCAGAAGAAGATTTCTCGAGCCGAGTCCGCTATACGACTCCGGTAGCGAGATGCCAGCGACCCCTTCATAGTGGACGCTGGTGTAATTTGAGAGAATTTTCTCGATATCGAGCTTTGTTTGGGTTGCTAGGTTTTGGCTGCCTAAGCCGGGGTACCCGAATTCTTGCAGGGTCGGGATCACACCAGCGACCATGGTCTCGATCTCATCTCCAAGTCTCGACTCGATTTCGGAGACTGCACTTCGAAGGTTTTCAGCGGTATCACGACGTTCCGTTGACGCGTCTGCTTTGGAAGCTGCTGTGAAAAGCGACTCGAACAATGAGCCGATCAAATCCGTAGGGCGCTCCTTCTCATCGTCTAACCCACGTTGGGCATTCAGTAAGTCGACACTAATTAGACTTCGGACTGCGTCTAGAGAAACTGGGCGAGTATTCGTGGGGTCTGTTGGATCGACGGCGCTGATCGAGCGTTCGAACATCCCTGGTATCCGCGCACCGACCACACTGAGTAATTCAGTGATCGTGGGCGTCTTACCGTCTCCAAGAGGGGCGGTGTCGGCGAAGAAATCTGCAAGTAACCCTCCCTTTAGCTTGTAAGTAAACTCGACGATCGCAGTCGAAACAGTAGGGTCGAGATCCACAATCAGGGCGGCGAGAGGCCCAAATTCTTTTTGTTCGCGGCTATATGCGACCGTGATCGACAAGCGGATCGAAGGCAGAGCGTCCCTCGCTGCCGCTTCATCTTTGGCTATGAAGTGCCCATACGCTTCCAAGAAGCTGTCGTAAATCTCGGATGAAAAGTCTGCGATCGAGAGCCTCAGGTCTTTGGGGCTGAAGAATCGCGAGAGAACTTCGGCCAGCGATGTCTTGCCGGTATTGTTGCGGCCGACGAGCACGGTGGTGGTGTCATCGAGAGCGACTGAGACATTGCTTAGGAGCCGAAAATTCTCTACTTCTACTCGACTGACTCGCATTGGAGCAGGGACGGGCACGTCAGTGGATTCCTCGGTTGCTGCGGAACGGTCGACCATGGGGGCTGCCAATCTCGGTACGGGTCCAGAAAATGAGAGAACACCTCAAGAGTGCTTCAGCTGCTATCCATTGAATGGGCGACACGCGGGTGCCTCTATTCACCGAGCGTGGCCCGTCAGATGGCACCGATCATGCCGTTGGCCACATCGGGATGTTTTTCGTAGCGGGAGCAGGTGCGCGCGCCAGCATCGGGTATTGGGTGGTGCCCTCCGAGCGGCGCAAGGGTTACGCCGCAGAAGCACTCCGGGTGCTCACGGCGTGGGCGGTGAACCACGCCGATGTCGACCGGATCGAGCTATACGTTGAGCCGTGGAACGAGGGGTCATGGCGAGCGGCAGAGAGCGCTGGCTATGAGCGGGAAGGTCTGCTTCGGGCTTGGGAGCGAATAGACGGAGAGCCGCGCGACATGTTCATGTATGCCCGATTGACAGCTCGGGCATAAATCTTACGGAGCGCTGCGAGCTACAGACTGTTCAACTTCTCTCGCAGCTGGTCAACAGTCGGCGC
Organism: Salinibacterium sp. SWN167; assembly: GCF_015864665.1. Lineage (GTDB taxonomy): Bacteria > Actinomycetota > Actinomycetes > Actinomycetales > Microbacteriaceae > Rhodoglobus. Next base: position 1,413,413 of record NZ_JADYWU010000001.1, read on the forward strand.
GCCGGCAAAGCCATCCGGGGTTATGTAGCGACGGCAGGCGAGCCCGACCGGGGCATCCGGCTGGGCAAAGGGATCCACGCCATCGAAGAGGATGCTCGGTGACCCGCGGAACCCCACGCGCTCAGCTTCTTCGACCGTGTCGACCAGGTGTCGCGACACCGTGATCTGCGGGAACTCTTGTACGAGTTCGGTGATGTGCTGATCGGCAACCTTCCAGTTGGGGCAGCCCTCGAAGTATTGCAGCGTGATCTCCATGCCCTCACGGTAACCCCTGAAGTGCGCGAGAAGCTGAAGCACGGAAGCGATCAACATCGAGCCGGATGATCGAGCTGTCGCAGAGGCGCGGGCAGTGCGTCATCGTCGGGCTCAGGGGCGGACGCAAATTTTATGGAACCGTGCCACCGAGTTCCCGATGAACAACAGACCTGTCGCTGACGGCGTTGAGGGCTTGAACGGCAGGCGCCGCAGGATCGCAGTGCGTGCTGTGCACGGGGTGGTTCGGCGCCTAGCTTCCCTTCAACCGCAGTGTCAGCCCAAAACTTAGTTGTGCTACCGTTTTGCTACAAGTTGTACTAGATTGATGGAACAAGATAAGACAACGGAAAGAGGGCATCGTGTTTTGGGACCGATTGGATTCATTCAACATCATGGAAAACTTAGGCATGCTGTCGACAATGCCACTACTTGCCCCCATCCTGACAGTGCTGCTGCTCGTGGCGTACGGCCTGTTTCGTCGCTTCAGCCGAGGCAAAGGACAACTAGGTTCTCGCACAGATCACGCCCTCACCAGCCCGGCGGAATATGGCTTTGAGCGCCGCACCCTCGGCATCGGTGCGATCGCCGTTATCGTCCTTTATTTCGTCGAATTCGTGGTGCGCGGTTATGTGTTCAACTTCTATAACACCGTCGACTGGTGGCGCTACGCCACCCCGCTCATTGCCGCCGGCCTCACCCTCGGGGTGCTGCTGCTCCAGATCGCTTCGCGCAAAACCGTCGCTCCCGCTCGCCCGGTCGTCGCGACGGCCCGCCGAACGTGGCTGAGCTTCGGCCCTCGGGCAGGAATCGCCGGCACCGGCGTGCTCGTGGCGGCATTCGTCGCAACAACCCTCGCAGCGGGGGCGGCATCGTCGCCAGACGATCGCGGACGATACATCTACATCGAGTTGGCCGCGGCGAATACAACGATCGATCCATTGCGCTTCTGGTTCTATGGATGGGCCTACGGCATCCCGGTCATCATCTGCGTTGGCGTACTAGCCATAATGGCGTGGTTGACGCTTCGCGCGAATGCTCTACGCCCGTTTCGGGTGCCAGAAAACGCAGGCACGGAGCGACGTGCCCGTGGAGAAATCGCTGCTGGCATCACCAGTATCTCGAGTGCGGCGATGCTGCTCGCGTTAGGCGGTGCATTCCGGCTGATCAACAATGCCCGAGGTCCCTGGGGGCTCACGATCGATGGCGACCCTCGCAGCGAACCGTATGAAATGACGTGGCACTACGCCAACCTCGCTGCTGCGGCAGGGTGGCTAGCGCCGCTGCTCGAAGTCGCAGCGTTTATGCTCCTCCTTATTGCTGCGCGTCGGCTGCTTCCGGCTCACCAGCGTCGGCAACCGAGCGAGAACACCGTAACTGCCGAGGTGGTGTGATGGGCGAGCAGGCTGGCGCAGTGCCCGCCGATGAGGGCAGCCCTGCGCAGGAAATCTACCGGCAATTTCGCGGGCTAATCACCTCAGGCCAGCTCGGTTCCGGAGAACGCCTGCCCACCGTGCGCCAAACCGCGAATGATTTTGGGGTTGCTCCCGGCACTGCGGCAAAAGCCTACAAATTTCTCGAGCGCGACCAACTTGTCGTCACGCGCACCGCGGCAGGCACACGAGTCTCGGAAACAGCAGCAGTGCTGCCGGCATCCGTAGTTCGTCGCATTCGTGATCTCACCGTCGAAGCCGAAGCAGTAGGTTCCGACTTGGCCGACGTGATCGGCGTGCTCCGCGTCATCTGGAACAAAGAGGTTGACGTTTTGTGAACGGCGTCCAGCGGTAATCCCCGCGCCAGCGGTCAGGTGATGGTGCGCACCGCAGAAACAGCGCTCAGAACTCGTAAATCTCGGTGAGTTCATCCGACAGCAGTACCGTGTGGGGAAGTTCGCGCAGATCGTCGGCGTCGACAGAGATGCCTCGGAGCTGTGCGACCTCGGCATACGCTTCCCACGGGAAGGAATCGGGATTCTCGCGGTCGTCGTTGCGCACTAGAGCGAGAACCTCAGCGATCACGTCGGCTGCGGGCTGTTTCCACGACACCGCACCGCGGCGCCCATGATGAAAGCCAGTTACGCCGCGATCCATATCGAGCCGGATCATCGACTCATCCGACAGCCGCAGATACTGCGTCATCTTCATGCTCATGTGCGGCCGCGTGCTTTCTAGAACCGGATGATCGAGTTCACAGATAATGACGAGACCGGTCACCGTCAGCGTCGAGAGGTCGAAGGGGAGGCGCTGCGGCTGTTCGTTGAGTGACACGCCCTGATTGATTGGCGCATAGCTTCCTTGCTCATCGCTAACTGACATGGTGTGAAGTTTAGATCTTCGCCGTTGCGGACCGGGGCTGTTCGCTTTCGCGGCTGCCGACAGTCCCCAAACTGGTTAACCGCCGCCGCCCGAGAGTAGTGGAGTTTCTCTTACTTTTTCCGTAGGGTTGGGCACATGATGAGTTCAATCGGCGCGTTCGCAATGCTTCTCAATCTGCTCTTCGCCGCCGCGGTGATCGTCCTCTTTGTCTTACTTGTCTGGGCTCTGATCCTGTCGATCAAAGCGCTGCGAAAGTACCTCGGGCAACCGGGGTCGTCCGGCGCGAATGTGCACGGAAGTGAGTGAGCGGAATAGGTTCTCGCGGACACTCCTCGATTCGAAGAACGCATGAGTTCTCCCGCTAAGAACACCGCTGGGGCCGGCATTGCCAAACCCAGCGTGCTCGCACCCAGTGGCGGCTGGCGCTCAGGTGCCGGGCAACTCGCGTTCTGGCTTATCGCCGCTGTCGGAACGATCGTGCTCTGTGTCGCGTGGTTCTGGTACGGGTTGTCGTTCTCTGAAGAGATGACCGAGCAGTGCAAGTCGGTCGCGGCGAATTCATCCATGGCCGGGTTCGGACTAGCCTTCGGCGGAATCCCGCTCGTCATCATCCATGTTCTGATGCTGGTGCCCATGCTGGTGATCGGCGCGATGTACTACTCGAAACGAACTAGCGGCGTCGTGCTCGCCGTGGTGGTTGTTGTGGCCGCGAGTGGGTTCGGGATCGTCGTGAACGAACTGCTCTGGGAAGGGCAACTCTTCACCATGTCTGCGGCGAGTTCCGGATGCTTGTAAAGGGGGAGTGAACGTGGGGTTTAGTGAATTGAGCGCCGCTGATGCGGAGCTGTATCGGACGGTTCTCGAAGAGGACGGCCCGATTCGGCTGACCGAACTCGCGCAGTTGCTCCAGAGGGATGGCCAGGACCTCGTTCAGTTCGATGGCTCAGTCGACAGTCTTGTTCCGCTGTGGAGGTGGTTCATTTCATTTGCGCGCGCTGACTTTCCTGGAGTGCCACCGGATGCACGGTCACGGCGGGAGGCTGTCGAAGAGATCATCCCCGGATCATCGAGGCAAGATTATGCGTCTGAATTTCTCGTGCACTATCTATTTGAGGTTGCTAAGCGCGAACTGCGGGATGTTGTTTGGGCCTTGGATACTTGGAAGCCGGGCATGAGCTTTCAACGAACTGTGATGCAAAGTATTAACGATCGCGAAACCCAGATTCCCTACTCGCTGGACTCGTTCTGCTGGGGGCTCGTGCACCTCTTGACGTCCGGCAGGGGAGGAGCAGAGGCTCCTGAGAACTTGCTTCATCGCACCCTGCGGTCGATGCTCAACTTGCCACAAACCGCAGTCGCGGATGCCCTCACAAGGCAGCGCTCTGGAGACTCAATCCTTGAAGGTTCAGACGAGCCCGCTCCGCGTCGACCACCGTTATTGTTCGCGCCCGCTGCCGAACACTCGGTGTCGGACAGTTCTGAACCTGAGGACGACGAGCCTGTCGGCGATGAGCTCATTCTGGCGGCGCCCGATACTGATGTGGAGAATCTGGAAGACGCTCGTCCGCTCGACGCCGAGACGGTCGCCCAGACGCTGGCGCGTTTGGGATTCGTTTCTAGCGAGGGAGAACCGGTCACCGCGGCGGTCATCCTCGCTGAGGGGATGACCGAGTTCATGCGTACGGATCATGAGGTTGCCGTGATCGCTACCGCTGCGTACGGCGGCAGACTACGGGCCGTTCACGTCGACTCGATCAACCCCACAAAAGCTCAGTGGCAAGAAGTCATGACCGCACTGCAGACGCTCGCATCATCGCTCGACGCACGATTTGCGCGCGAAGACGAATTCGATTTCTTCGAAGAAGAGTAGACGGGGCGGGTAGCCGCACGGCTAATCCTCAAAGGTGTTGACCATGGCGTGCGCGGCACGGTCGAGGTACGCCCAGATCTCGGCGTCGTAGAGCGGCGGTAATTCGACCTAAGGTTGCGCTGTCGCCACGGTATCGTGCTCAGCATGAGAACCCTGCCGAAAACGGTCAGCACCGAGCATGGGCCGAGCGTCGAAGGTGCCGGGCCCGAACTCCTCACCGAATTGCTCGCAGAATTCGAGAGAGAACTGCGCGTAGTAGGTGCGCCAACGAGTCTTTTCAACCCCGGGTTAAATCCGGGCGACGTCGAACGGCAGTTTGAATCTCGGGTTCGGGCTGTCCCTCCAGAGCTACTTACCTGGTTCGAGTGGCACAACGGGGAACACCCCAGCTCGCCTGACACCGCACCGCAGGTTTTTTGGAGTGGACACACTTTCTGGGATATCGCGGGAGTCGTTCGCTTGCAAGATCTGGACATTGATGAAATCGCAGGCAACGAGCTGGATTGGGATCCCAACTGGCTTAGGCTCACCGGGCGTTGGGATAACGGCATTGCAATTCAGTGCTCAGACGCTGAGGCGTTGCCGTTGGTCAGGAAGGTCGCATTCGATACGAGAACCAATCCGGCTGATACTGACACCCAGCTCGTTTCGCTCTGCACGCCTATCGCATGGTGGATAGACGCTGTACGAAGTGGTCACTACCGCTGGAGCGATGCCGGGTGGACCCGCTACTTCGAACTGATCCCGCGTGAGAGGTCGTTCACCGGCTGGGTGTGAAGCGTACTCGCCAACTAATCCTCAAACGTATTAACCATGGCGTGCGCGGCACGATCGAGGTACGCCCAGATTTCGGCGTCGTAGAGCGGCGGCAACTCGAGAGTGTCGAGGGCGTTGCGCATGTGGTGCAACCAGCGGTCGCGAGCATCCGGGTTCACCTTGAAAGGCATGTGGCGTTGGCGTAGGCGGGGGTGCCCGCGTTCCTGGCTGTAGGTGTTCGGACCTCCCCAATACTGTTCCAAGAAACCCGTCAGGCGCTGGATGGCACCCTCAAGGTTGGGCTGCTCCGGGTACATCGGCAGCAAAACCTCATCCGTCGCTACGCCAACATAGAACTCGCGCACAAGCTTCTCGAACGTGTCGCGACCGCCGATGAGTTCCCACATCGAATCGGCCGGAGCATCCGGAGTCACCGCCGGCTTCGCGATGATGCGAATCTTCGGGCGCTTCGTGGGATCAGCCGTGTTCGCTGTCTCGGCAGCGTTCTCGGCACCAGCACCGGTCGCGCTCTCAGGGCCAGCCACGTTCTCAGGGTCGGTCATTTCTTGGGCTTCTCCTCGCCAAAGTTCACGGGCACCGGGCGCGTGCGGGGCGGTCGTGCACCGCGCACACTCGCAGCACCCTCAAAGCCACTCAACACGATCGAGTTCAATGCGGGAAGTTTGACACCCATCTCGTCCAAATCCTTCTTCAAACGGGCCCGCAGCTCGCGAGCAACATCATCCTTCGTCGCGGATGCCGTCTTCACCACCAGACGAACAACCACCGCCTCCGAGGAAATAGATTCAATGCCCCAAATCTCGGGCTGCTCCAAGATGCGAGTCGTCCATTTGGGAGTCTTATAGAGGTCAACGGCGGTCTTCAAGATGCGCTCCTGCACGGCATCCACATCAGAGTCATACGGCACAGCAAGATCGATGATCACGCGTGCCCAGCCCTGCGACATATTGCCCACCCTGGTGATCTCACCGTTGCGCACAAACCACAGGGTGCCGTTGACATCGCGAACCTGTGTGGTGCGGATGTCGACCGACTCGACAACACCAACAGCCGGCCCGAGGTCAACAATGTCGCCCACGCCCAGCTGGTCCTCGGCCACCATAAAGAGACCGTTCAGTACGTCTTTGACCACGTTTTGGGCACCGAAACCAAGACCAGCACCGGTGGCGGCGGTGATGAGCGCGAAGGCGCCCGTGGCATTCGGCGCGAAGAGATCGAATAGCAACAGCAGCACGACGATCACGATGGCGACCGTGACCAGACTAGAGAGAACCCCGCCGAGAGTGCGGGTGCGCTGAACAACACGCACAGCTGCCAGCGGAGAGGTCAGAAGAACTTGAGTGTCGTGGATGTTCTCCTTGTGCTTCACGCCGTTCACCACGCGGTCAACGACGCGCTTGATGACGAACAACAGAATGAAGCGAAGAACCCAGGCGCCGGCAATGATCACGGCACCTTGAAGAAGCGTCGAGTTCTCGTAAAACGCTCGCACCGCAGCCCAGAGGCCGCCGATCGTGAAATCTTCCATGCTCGGAGCCTAGCGAGTGACTTCTGTGTAGTCACCGCTAGGCCCCAGCATGCCCGCCGTGAGGCGGCTGAAAGGGGTTAGGAGTTGTCGCGAGCCTGCACGATCAGTGCACGCTCAACACCCGCAAGGTTTTCCACGATGATGCGGCGCAGCGCCGGCACATCGGGGTTCGCCTCGAGCCAGGCGTTCGTGGCATCCACGAGTTCCTGGCTAGCCAGCGGTGCCGGGTAGAGGCCACGGAGAACCGTCTCGGCAATCGCGTAGCTGCGGTTCGTCCACACATCGTTGATCGCCTCAAAGTACGGAGCCACAAAAGCTTCCAGCACAGCGGGGTCGTTCACGTGGGTGTAGCCCATGGTCACGTTGCGCACGATCGCGTTCGGAGCCTTGTCGCTCTTCACGAGGGAATCGAAGGCGGCCTGCTTGCCCGCCTCCGTGGTGATCGTGGCGCGAGCGCGGGCCGCGGCCTGCTGGCCGTTCGCCGTCTTGTCCTTGGCGAGAGCCTCATCCACTTCAGCATCACCGGCAGCACCGTTGAGCACGAGGCCCTCCAGAAGCTCCCAGCTCAGGTCAGTGTCAATTTCGAGACCGTCGAGCGTGGTCGAACCGCTGAGCAGAGCGTGCAGCACCGTGACATGCTGTTCGGTCGATGCCACATTCGCGAAGTACTTCACGAACTGGAACTGAGCATCCGATCCAGCCTCAGCACTCTGAGCGAGACCCCAGAGGGTGTCGCCGATCTTCTCGATCGTGGCCGCACGACGCTCCGGAGCAACGTACTGCTTAGCCACCAGAACCAGCTGCGCGAGCGTGGTGCGGATGGTGGTCGACTCGGTCTCCGACGCAATGTTGCCGAGAACCAGAGCGACATAATCGCTGGCCGGAGTCTCAGCATCACGAGCAGCATCCCACGCGGCACCCCACACGATGGCGCGAGCCAGCGGGTCAGTGATGTCAGAGAGATGCTTCATCGCGACAGCAAGCGACGAGTCATCGAGACGGATCTTCGCGTACGCGAGGTCGTCATCGTTGATCAGGATGAGGTCGGGGCGCGTGGTGCCGACGAGCTCGGGAACCTCGGTGCGCTCGCCCACAACATCGATCTCGATGCGGTGGTGGCGAACAAGCTTGCCGTCCTCCAGCGAGTAGTAACCGATAGCCAGACGGTGCGGGCGAATCGTGGGGTAGTCCTCGGTGGCGGTCTGAACGATCGCGAAGCTTTCGACGGTTCCGTCTTCGGCAGTCACGACATCCGGGCGCAGCGTGTTCACGCCAGCGGTCTCCAGCCAGAGCTTGCTCCACTCCATGAGCTCGCGGCCACTGGTCTTCTCCAGCTCGACCAGCAGATCCTTGAGCTCGGAGTTGCCGTAGGCGTGCTTCTTGAAGTACGCCGCAACGCCGGCCATGAACGCTTCGAGGCCAACCCAGGCAACGAGTTGCTTGAGAATCGAACCACCCTTGGCGTAGGTGATGCCGTCGAAGTTGACGAGAACATCATCGAGGTCGTTGATCGAGGCGTAGACGGGGTGCGTCGAGGGGAGCTGGTCCTGCTTGTAGGCCCAGCTCTTCTCCATGGCCGCGAACGTGGTCCACGCTTCGGTCCACTCGGTAGCTTCAGCGGTGGCGATAGTCGATGCCCATTCGGCGAATGACTCGTTGAGCCACAGGTCGTTCCACCACTTCATGGTGACGAGGTCGCCGAACCACATGTGAGCCAGCTCGTGCAGAATCGTGACAACGCGACGTTCCTTGATGGCGTCGGTCACCTTCGAACGGAACACATACGTCTCGGTGAACGTGACAGCGCCCGCGTTCTCCATGGCACCCGCGTTGAACTCGGGTACGAACATCTGGTCGTACTTCTCGAAGGGGTACGGGTACTGAAAGTGCTTCTCGAAGTACTCGAAGCCCTGCTTGGTCTTCTCGAAAATGTAGTCAGCATCGAGGTACTCGCTCAGCGAGGCACGCGTGAAGATTCCGAGGGGGATGACACGGCCATCGCTCGAGGTGAGCTCGTCGCGAACCTCGGCATACGGGCCCGCCACGATCGCGGTGATGTAGCTCGACATGATCTGAGTGGGCGGGAACTCCCACGTGGCGTTCTCGCCATCCACTACCGGAGTGGGCGTTGGCGAGTTGCTGATCAGAGCCCAGCGTGCCGGTGCCGTCACCGTGAACTGGAACGTGGCCTTGAGGTCAGGCTGCTCGAACACAGCGAAGACGCGACGCGAATCGGGCACCTCGAACTGCGAGTAGAGGTACACCTCGTCGTCAACGGGGTCAACGAAGCGGTGCAGGCCCTCACCGGTGTTGGTGTATTCGGCATCCGCTACAACTTCAAGAACGTTGTTCTCAGCAAGGTTGTCGAGCTGGATGCGCACACCATCGTTCACGGCAGCAACATCCAGTGCGGTGCCGTTGAGCGTGACCGAATCAACCGTGCGGGTGATCGAATCAATGAAAGTGGATGCGCCAGCAGTGGCAGTAAAGCGAACAGTCGTGCTGCTCTTAAACGTCTCAGGACCCGTAGTGAGGTCAAGCGCAATCTCATAGCTGTCAACGTTGACAATCGCTTTGCGTTCTTGCGCTTCAACTCGGGTGAGGTTCTCTCCGGGCACGTACAACTCCTTCGTGTTGGGGCGGTTTGTGACCGCACCTATCTACCTTATGCCGCGACCCCTCAAAGTAGGCACTAGCGGATGCTCGCGACCCTAGACTGGAGGAATGCGCATCCATATCGCCACCGATCACGCCGGCCTCGAGTTCAGTGCCACCCTGCAGCAGCACCTCATCGATGCTGGCCACGACGTGATCGATCACGGCCCCGTTGCCTACGACGCTCTCGACGATTACCCCGGGTTCTGCATCGCCGCAGCCCGTGGTGTTGCCGCCGACCAGGCTGCCGGTGTTGACGCCCTCGGTGTTGTGTTCGGCGGCTCGGGCAACGGTGAGCAAATGGCCGCCAACAAGGTCGTGGGCATCCGCGCCGCCCTCGTCTGGAACGACTCGACCGCCGTTCTGGCCCGCCAACACAACGACGCCAACGTCATCTCTATTGGTGCCCGCCAGCACACCGTCGACGAAGCCACGCGCTTTATCGACCTCTTCATTGCGGAGCCCTTCTCGGGCGACGAGCGTCACTCTCGCCGCATCGCCCAGCTTGCCGAATACGAAACCACCGGCGCCATCGCAGCGCACCCCTTCGCGCTCTAATGCCTGAGGGGCATTCCGTACATCGCATCGCGCGCCAGTTCGCGTTGCACTTCGTCGGCAAAACCGTCGCAGTGTCGTCTCCGCAAGGCCGCTTCGCCGCGGGAGCCGAACGCCTCGATGGACTTCGGATGCTCAGCGCCAAAGCCGTGGGCAAGCAGATGTTCCTCGAGTTTGAGCACGACCGCTGGTTGCGCGTGCACCTCGGGCTCTACGGAGCCTGGGACTTCGCGGGCAACTTCACCGCCGACGCGACGACGGCATCGGCCGCCGGTCGCATGGGGCAGACCAACCAGCACGGCACGTTTGTGGATGGTGCAGATGCTGACGGCTCGGGCGAGCTGAGCAGTGCCGCCGCTGGCGCGGGTAACTCGGTCGTCGGCGAGCACGAAGACTCGCTCGCGAGCATTGGTGCCCCGCGCCGCACTCGCTTGCGCATGTCGGAGCAAGAGAAAGCCTCCGACGACGTCTCAGACTTTCCGCCCGAGCCCATTGGTGCCGTGCGAGTGCGGCTCCTCACCACCGATACCTGCGCCGACTTGCGCGGGCCCACCGCGTGCGAAGTGCTGAATCCCGACGAGGTGCAGGTCGCGCTCAACAAGCTCGGGCCCGACCCTCTCGTCGACGACAATGGCGAAGGCGAAGAACGTTTTGTGGCGACCGTTCGAAAGAAGCAGACACCGATAGGCGTGCTGCTCATGGATCAGTCGGTCGTCAGCGGCATCGGCAACGTCTACCGCGCCGAGATTTTGTTCCGTGCTCGCCTCGACCCGCATACGCCGGGCAAGCTCATCCCTGAAGAGTTGCTGCGAGAACTCTGGCGCGACTGGGCCCACTTGCTCGAAACCGGTGTGCGTACCGGCCAGATGATGACGATGGATGGGCTCACTGGCGACGACTACACGGCGGCGCTCGCCAGCCGGGATGACCGCCACTGGGTGTATCACCGCGAAGGACTGCCGTGCCGCGTGTGTGGCACGAACATCGTCATGGAGATCGCTGCGGGTCGCAAGCTGTATTGGTGCCCCAGCTGCCAAGCACCGCTCGGCACGCGCCCGCGAAAAGGTTGACGTGCGTTACACGCCCCCGAACAACGCGTACGCTAGCTCAGAACTAGCCGCAGAAATGACAAGGGCACTGCCGAGTGAAACTGACTAACGCGCGCATCGTCGGCGACGATGCCTCTGCCCTGGTCGATGTCACCCTCGCCGAGGGACGCATCGTCGCTATCGAGCCGCACCGCGCGCCCGCGGCCGCTGACACCGCTCCCGGCGCGGACGCCGACTCCGCTCCCGACGCCGACCCCGAAACCGAAACCGTCGACCTCGACGGCCGCTGGATCATGCCCGGTCTCTGGGATCAGCACGTGCATTCCAGTATGTGGGCGCAGCAGTCGCAGCGTCTCGACCTCAGCCACACGACATCAGCAACCGAAGTCGCCGTCACTCTTGCGACCTCAGTTCTTCCCGAATCCGACGGCATCATCGTCGGTCAAGGTTTCCGCGATGCTCTCTGGCCCGACCAACCCACCCGCGAACTGCTTGACTCCGCGGTCTCCGACATCGCCGTCGTGCTCGTCAGCGGCGACCTGCACTCCTGCTGGCTCAACAGCCTCGCCCTCGAACGCTTCGGTTTTTACGACCACCCCACCGGGTTCCTGCGCGAAGAAGAAGCCTTCGCTGTCGGAAGCGCGCTCAGCCGAGTGGAACCCGACATTCTTGATGGCTGGATCCGTGACGGGGCTGCGGAAGCGGCATCCCGCGGTGTCGTTGGCATTGTCGACCTCGAAATGACGTGGGAGTTCGAGAACTGGCAGCGCCGTATGCTCGAAGGGTTCGACCTGTTTCGGGTGCGCGTCGGCGTCTACCCGCGCTTTCTCGAACGCGCCATCTTCGAAGGCCTCACCACCGGTCAACAGCTGGCACCGCTGCTCGAAGTGGGCCCATTCAAGATCATCACCGACGGGTCGCTCAACACCCGCACCGCGTACTGCGTCGAGCACTACCCGGGCGAACCACACAACAGGGGAGTGCTCAACATCCCCGCTGACGAACTCGTCGAGTGGATCCGCACTGCCAGTGGCGCTGGCCTCTCGCCCGCCGTGCACGCTATCGGCGATGACGCGAACACTCTTGCCCTCAATGCTTTTGAAATTGTCGGATGCCGTGGCCGCATCGAGCACGCGCAGTCGCTTTCTGAGTCGGACCTGCCTCGCTTCGCGGCTCTCGGCATTGCCGCGAGCGTGCAACCCGAACACGCCATGGACGACCGTGATGTAGCGGACGCTCTCTGGCCCGGACGCAACCACCGCACGATCGCGCTGCGCTCCATGCTCGACGCTGGCATCGAACTGCTGATGGGATCGGATGCTCCGGTTGCTCCGCTTGACCCGTGGGCAGCGATCGCGTCGGCTGTGAGTCGCAGTCGCGATGGGCGGGAGCCGTGGTATCCCGAACAGCGCATCACTGTAGCCGAAGCCCTCACGGCGTCAGCCCAGTCGACCATCGCCGTCGGCGAAGTGGCCGACATTGTCGTGACACGCAAAAACCCGCTCGACTGCAGCGGTGAAGAACTGCGGGCGATGCGGGTTGACGCGACAATCCTGGCCGGGCGCTTCACTCACAACCAGTTGTAGCTACGACGAATCGTAGGCGCAACTAGTGGCAGGCAAAGCGACCGCCAGAGACGTTACTTGGTGGCGAGGTGAGCGAAGAGGAACCAGCGGTCCTTCTCCAACCCACGAGCGATCTCAATTGCGACGTCTTCGCTGACCTTGTCGAGCTCACCGAGCTCATCAACCGCGGTGCGGACGGTCACGAGAGTGGCATCGATCGCAGCGATTACTTCAGCGATAACGTCATCAGCTTGCTGGAAGCCAGCGGTCATGCTGGGCGTGGTCGCGTTGGCGCCAACGGTCTGCGTGCGAGCGTCGATCGGGAGTCCGAGAGCAACAACGCGCTCTGCGGCTGTGTCAGCCCAGTCGCGGGCATGGTCGACGATGTCGTCGAGAAGTTCGTGGATGGCTTGGAAGTTCGCGCCGCGAACGTGCCAGTGTGCCTGCTTGCCGTCAATCGACAGCGCCGTGAGATCGGTGACCACGGGGGCCAAGAACTGGGCAACACCCGAGGTGACATCAGGGTCTGCTGAGGTCTGCGGAACTGCTTTAATTTCGGTCATTGTGTGCTCCTTCGTTGTTCTACAAAGACAACGCTACGCAGCCTCAAAAATTTCACAAGCAAGCTGAGGCAACGCTAACCCGCCGCAAAGCGGGGTTTCTGGCAGCGCCTAATGGATGCCAGCCCGCAACGCAGAGCACGCTCACGGGGGATATCCCCACCGCCGGTTTGTGTGCATCCACGCTGGGGAGTGTGTCTCGATTCCGCGATTCTGTAGGAGACGAACATCCGCCCCGCCAATGCGCGAGACTAAAGCGAGAGACCAATGACTACAGACACAGTGACGAAGCCCCACAATCCCTATTGGCAGCTCTGGCGCACCACGCCCAAAGAGCTGCTGTACCTGATCGTCGGCTTCCCGATTGCGATGACCGGATTCGGCGTGACAATCTCTCTCGTCGCCACCGGCATCGGCACGCTCGCGGTCTTCCTCATCGGCTTCTTCGTCATGATTCTGGCGTTGTATGTCGGCCGCGGCTTCGGGCTGGCTCACGTCAACCTCTTGGAATGGACTGGTCGTGCTCGGCTAGAGCGTCCCGACTGGCAAGACGATCGTGCCGCTACCGGATTCGGCGGCTGGCTCAGCGCCACCCTCGGCAACGCGCACTACTGGCTCTACCTGCTGCACACCACAATTCTTGGCTTCATTCTCACCATCATCACCTGGACGATCTCCTTCGTATGGCTCACCGTCGGACTCACTGGAATCTTCTCCTGGTTCCTCGACGGCGAAGTGCAAACCGGCGACCCCGACTGGTCACTCGGAGAGTGGTTCTTCGGACTCGTTGGCGTCAACACCACCGGCTGGAACCTCGAGATTGCCGACAACATTGTTGCTTTCGTTGTTGGCCTGATCTTCATCGCAACCCTCCCTTTCGTAACCCGCGGCCTTGTCATGACGCAGTGGTGGCTGGCTCGCGGCACCCTCACTGCATTCAAATCGGATGGCCTGCGCCGCGAAGTGCAGTCACTTGAGGAGTCGCGCGGCGCCGCTCTCTCGGCGGAAGGCCACTCGCTTCGTCGGCTCGAGCGCGACATCCACGATGGCCCGCAGCAGCGTCTAGTGCGACTGCAAATGGATCTTGCGGCCGCCGAGCGCCAGCTCGATACCAATCCAGACAAGGCTCGCCAGTTGCTCGCGGAAGCCCAAGCGCAGTCGGCTGAAGCGCTCGAAGAACTGCGGGCGCTGTCTCGCGGGTTCGCACCGCCACTTTTGCTCGACCGTGGCCTTGTGGCAGCCCTTGAATCAGTAGCGGCGCGCGCAGCTGTGCCAACGACGCTCACCTCCGAGCTTCCGACCCCGCTCGTTCTTCCAGGCGAAGTCGAGCGTGCGTCGTACTTCGTTGTCGCTGAATTGCTCACCAACGTCGCCAAGCACGCTCACGCTGGCCATGCCTCCGTTCAGCTTCTCACCGAGCAATCGGATGGCCGTCCCTGGCTCCTCGTTCAGGTCACGGATGATGGCCAGGGCGGCGCCGCGGTGCTCGCCGACCACGGTCTTGCTGGCATCGAAGAGCGTGTTCGCGGTGTCGGCGGACGCCTCGAGATCGAGAGCCCCGCTGGCGGACCAACGACGGTAACGGCGCGGCTGCCTTTGCCCAAGCTGAGTGCAGATCGGGCGCCCGTTGACCTCTAGTCTTAAGCGCATGAGCCCTTTGCGCGTCGCTGTTGCTGATGATTCGGTACTGCTGCGCGAAGGGCTCGTGCGTGTGCTCGTCGAAGCCGGCTTCGATGTTGTCGGTGCGTTCGGGGATGCGGATGAACTGCTCGCGAACCTCGATGACTGTGCTCCCGATCTTGTGGTGCTCGATGTGCGCATGCCGCCCACATTTCGGGATGAGGGAGTGCGCGCTGCTATTCGCTTGCGTGAATTGCGGCCCCAGCTCGGCATCCTCCTTCTCTCGCAGTATGTCGAGGTTGTGTACGCGCAAGAACTCTTGTCGTCAGGTCGCGGCGGGGTTGGCTACCTCTTGAAGGACCGCGTCGCGTCGCTGGATGAGCTGCAGGATGCGGTGGAGCGGATTTCTGCCGGTAGCACGGTGCTTGATCCCGAAGTTGTGGCCCAGCTAGTTGGCCGTCGGCAGGATCCGTTGATGTCATTGACGCCGCGGGAGCATGAGGTCATGACACTGGTGGCGGAGGGCCGCACGAATACGGCTATCGCCAAACAGCTCGTCATCGGTGTTGGCGCGGTCGAAAAGAACGTGACGGCAATTTTTCAGAAGCTGAATCTCGAAGATTCGGGCAGCGACCACCGCCGCGTTCTCGCGGTGCTCACCTGGCTCCAGCGCTAGCGTCGCCTTCTTCTTGCTTAGCGAAGGGCGCTGAACTTGGTGTTGAGCGTCTTGAGATCGCGGATGCGCCGCTCGAGCGTAATGCCGAGGAACAACACGATCGCGCCACCGACCACAGCCCACAGCCACCACGAGGTCAGCTGGTAGAAGCTGATGAGCGCGGGAGCAAAAGTGTGCGACGCGTGAATGAGAACGACAACGGTGGCAATGATGAGGGGCGCTTTGAGCTTCAGCCATGCTCCGAGCACGATGATCGTCACGGCGACGATACCGAGAGCAACAATGCGCCACTGAGTTCCCGCGCTATCGGTGTCAACAAACGTCGCGATGAGACTGGGGGCCAGCAGCACAACGAGGCCGCCGCTGAGCCACTGCATGCTGCGCGCATCCGGGTCGCTCACCATCCGCAGCCCTCCGTGGGCAAGCAGAGCCACCCCGAGAAGCGCGGACACCCACTCGAGTGGCTCCACGAGCGTTCCGAAATACCCGATCACACCAAGGATGCTGGCGAGAGTGAAAGCGAGGTAGCTCATGCGGTGGGTAAGCGGTCGTGTAGAGGCACGAGCCGCGAGCACGAGAAGAACGCTGCCGAGTGCCACCAGGCCAATGATGCGAACGGCGTCGACCGACGCGTTTCGCTGGTCTGTGCCGAGCAACGCCAGAATTTCTATTCCGTAGAGCAACACGAGGGCACTGCCGAGCAGCACTTCGCTCATGGCTGCCCATCCCGGGCGGTTTTCGTCACGAGAGAATCCACTGGCAGCGGCACCGAAGCTGGCGAGAGCCAGCAGCGCAACTGCGACCAGCAGACCGGAGTCGAGTTCGGGCAACAGTCCTCTATTTTCAGACAGCAGGATGAACGCCCGTGACGCGGTCGCGAGAATGAGCCCGGATGCGGACGCAATGATTGCGACGCCCCAGAAGTCGATGAGCTCGCTGCGTGGTTCTACGAAAGCGGCAGCGACTAAGAGAGCTCCGCAGAGCCCGGCAATGATGAGAGTGCGGAGTCCGTTGCCGTCCGCAGCATTGAGTGCGAGGGGAAGCGCTGCAATGAGGAGGCCGACGAGAGCGATCGCCGGTGCGGAAGCTAGCCGCGCCGCTCTCAGCTCTGCGCGTGCAATCAGTATCGAGAGGGCGATCACGACGGCGCTGAGAGGCAAAACGTACGCTTCAAGAGCGTCGACGCGGGCCTGATCGAGTCGAAGCCACAGTGCCCACGTGCCGAACGCCACCGCAGCCCACACCATGTGGCGGCGAAGCGATACCGACCCGAACACTCCGTCAGTCGAAATGGAACTGAGAAGCAGTGCGACCGACACAAACAATACGATCAGCCATGGTGTGCTCTGTGGCTCGATCACCGCACTCACCGTCGCGATTGCGGCAACCGTAAGGGCACTGATCTCGCTTGCTCGACGAACGGAACTACGGTGATCCCGCAGTCGCAGAATCATGCTGAATGCTGCCACGAGCACGGCTGCGGTTGCTGGAGCTAGTTCGATCACGACCACCGAGAGCTCGAGTAATCTACCGGTGCTATCGAACAGCCAGGCGGTCGCTGGGGCGAGAGCTGCCGCTGCGGCAACGTTCTCGGGCACAAACGTGTGTGCGCCTCGCGCGAAAATGGTGAAGCTCAACGCCACGACGAGGAGCGCGGCACCCAGGGTGTTGATGACGGCTACATCGAGCATGAAAGGAGCTGTGACTCCTGATCCGCCGACGACGTTTGCGTTCCAGAAGTGTGCTCCGGCGAATGCGGTCGCGCCGAAGCCCGTCCACCAGAGTGCTTGCGGTTCGAGCATCGCGACCTCACGCGATCGAATAATCAGTGCTCGTGCGATCATCCCGTAGCCAAGGATGGCGGCGATCAGCCAGAACTCGAGGTACTGCACAACGCCCAAGGCGTAGGTAGCGAGTGTGATGAACGACGCGAGAGCGAACGCAAGGTAGGTCACGTGGGGAGTGAGAGGCGGAGTCGTGAAGCGTGCGCCCACCACGAGAAGCACTGCGCCGAGAGCAACTAAGGCAAGCACCCGGATGTCAGTGAGCGGTGTCGACGAAGTGGACGGGTCGATCACGATGATGCCTTCAACCACATACAGCAGTGTCACGGCGGCGCCGAGCAGCACGGGCCCCGACCGCTGCCACAGGGTGGAGTGCGAGACACGCGCGAAACCAGCGGAGGCGAGCCCGAAACTCGCGATCGTCATGAGGGCTACAGCGCCGATGAGCCACACTTCAGCTTCGGGCAGCGCACTCGGTGCGGCGGTCACGGAATAGAGAACGCGCGCTGCTGTTGCGGTGATGAGTCCCGTGGCTGAGGCGACAACGGCGATTCCCCAGAAACTGAGCAACGACTCGCGCGGCGCAATGAACGACGCGGCCATCAGGAGCGCCGCACACAGGGCGGAGATGACGAGGGTGCTGGTGCCTGAGCCACTTGCGGAGTTCAGCGCGAGCGGCACAACGGCAATAAGGAGTCCAGCGAGAGCGATGAACGCGCCAGAACGCAGGCGGGATTCGCGTAGTTCTGCTCTGGCCGTAAAGATCGAGATTGCCACCACAACCGTGGCAAGCGGCAGCACATAGGCCTCGAGAGCTTCGACCCGATATTGCTCAAGGCGCAACCACAAGGCCCACGTGGAGAACGCGACCGCACCCCAGATAACAAAGCGCCGTGGCGAAGCTGAGCCTACGATTCCGTCGGCGGAGATCGATGCCAGCAGAAGGGTGATCGACACGAGAAGCGCGATCAGCCAGTGTGTCTCGTGGGGCTGAAGAATTGCACTCGCTGTGGTGAACAGTGCAACGGTGAGCGCGCTGAGTTCAGCGATACGTCGCACGAATGTGTGGCGGCCCCGCACACGCAGGGTCATCGTGAGCGCTCCGACGAGAACGGATGCCGTGGCCGGCGCTAACTCGATCGCTATAGCGCCGAGACCAGCCGTACGGCTCGCACTATCGAGTGCCCACACCAGCGCGGGCGCGAGCGCCGCAGCGGCAACGAAACTTTCGATAGAGCGCCCTGTCAGTGCACTCGTTCCGCTCGCAGCGTTCGTAGCACCCGTATTTGCTGATGCTCGGGCAAGCAGCGCGGTGTTATTCAGCATGGTGACGATAAGCACAGTGACAAACAGCACAGAGACGAGCAGGCTGATAGAGGTGAGGCTCAGGGCGAGTGGTGCGTTCGCGAAAGGGGCCCCGCTGCCTGTTGCTACCCAGAGAATGGTGCCCGCAACTGCGGTGCCGACAAACCCTATCCACCACAGAACCTGTCGTTCGAGGGCGGTCACTTCGCGGGTGCGGGGCCAGAGCGATCGCGCGCTGATGACGACGGCAAGAACGGAGACGGTCATCCAGGATTCGAGCGGATGGGGATCGAGGGGAGTGAGCGCAAACTGCAGCTGTTCTCCCACGCCCGCAGCCGCGAGCAACAGCACAAGCGTCGTTAAGGCCAGCATCGTCGTGCGAACTGAAACAACGGTCACGAGGTAGCGGGCAGCAAAGAGCACGGCCGCTGTGCCGAGGCTGGCGAGAAGCCACGTTCCGTAGCTCGACCATCCTGAACCGAAGGCAAGCGCTAAGGGTGTGAAGCCGCCCAGCGCAAGAATGGCTGTGCTGAGGCGCAGTCCGGGGCGGTGGCGTTGGCTCACACCGATCGCCACGACAGCCAGTACAGCTAGCGCAAGCCACACCGCGACAGCGAGCAGCAGTGTTCCGGCCAGCGGCGCTGCCAGGGCAAGCGCGGCACCTGCGCTCGCGAGCAGTAAAGAAAGCCGACCGCGGAGTTGGCGCGTGGCCCACCACGCCAACGCCATAATCGCTGGAACGCTGAGGATGGCAAGCTGAGGCCAGCCGTCGTCACTGATGGCGAACGGAGCGCTCGCCGCGGTAGTGCGGCGCAGTGACGTCTGAGAGAAATACTGCAGCGCTACAGAGAGCGACTCGCTGAGGGGCGCGATCAGCGCAATCGCGGTAATCGTCCACACGCCGAGCGATGCCCACAGGGTGGTACTCCGGCTTGTCGCGCCGTAGTGTCGCCCGCTCGCCTCGCTCAGCACCGCAAGGGTGGTGAGTGCAGCGACAATGGAGAACACCGCGATAGGGGAGTCGTTCGATAAGAGAGTCGACACTGCTGTCGCAATCGTGAGACCCGCGATCATTGCGAAGGTGTTGCGGATGATCGGATCGAAGGCCGCACGATGAGCCGCGACGCTGTGGATTGCCGCTACCGTGCCTAAGACGAGGAGCCAGATTCCCGTCGAGCGATTGCCAGCGGATTCTGACAAGACGAACAGAGAGATAATTGCGCTGAAGAACCCGATCGAGAGCCCCAAGTAGGCGAAAACGATCATGGTCGTGCGCTCTACTCGCCCCGAGTATTCTCCGTGCGCAGCCACGAGGTAGATCAGCGTTGCGGTGGTGAACGCCACCATAGGGAGCAGCACATTAGCCTCGTGGAAGCGTCCGTCGGCCACGCCGGCGACGACGAGGGCAGCTGCGGGCGGGAAAGCCACGAACGCCACCACATTGACGAGCCTGATTGTGCTTGCCCGATGCCACCATATGAATCCCAGCGCAGCGGCGATCATCGCTGAGCCCCAGTACGTGCGGCCGGCAGAGTCGCCGACGACAAGTAGTTCAT
Source organism: Salinibacterium sp. SWN167 (assembly GCF_015864665.1). Taxonomy (GTDB): domain Bacteria; phylum Actinomycetota; class Actinomycetes; order Actinomycetales; family Microbacteriaceae; genus Rhodoglobus. The sequence continues at coordinate 1,433,480 of NZ_JADYWU010000001.1, forward strand.
TAGCGCGCACAGCGTAGATATCGAGCCCGACAAGCACGACGGCAAGCGCGGATAGCGCTTCAGCGGTAGCAGTGAGCCCACGCTTCTTCACCATGGTTGCGCCGACGATGCTGGCGATAGTGATGGTTGCGATGATCGCTGACCGCCAAATGAGCCCAAAGCTAATGAAGGCGTAGATAAGGAAGAAGATTGCGCCGACTGAGAGCAGCGACACTCCCACGATCAGCAGGATGACTTGGATGCCCGCGTGGGAGCGAGCAGCGGGGGCGTCGATCGTTGTCGGAGCTGTGGCTTCAGCATCGTGTGGAGCTGAAACGGGAGTCAGCGTCGCCGAAGCGGCCGGCGTGGATACTTGCGGCGCGGGAGCAGCGCTGGGCGTGGGCTGCGGGAACTGCGGATGCGCCGGAGCCTCGATCGGAGCCGGCGTTTCTTGGTCCGCAACGGTGTGATCGTTGGATTGCAACATGGCGGCCGCGCGGGCTGCGCGTTGTGCTGTCGCAGCTTCGAGCGCAGCGTATTCGGCATCCCGAGCTTCGTCACGAACGCGTTTGCGTTCGGCTGCGGTCTCGAAACGAATCTTGCCGATGAGCTCGAGCCGGGACTCGAGCAGTGCTGCGACGTCGAGCGATTCTTCGCGGAGAAGGGCGGCATCCGGGTGATTGAGATCAAGCCCACATTGCGAGCAAACTGCGGAAGGCGGGAGCGCGACAAAGCACGCCGGGCATCGCGAAGTATCTGTGAGGTCGAGCGGTCCACGAGGAAAAAGAACGTGACCGACGTGCTCTATGAACGAACGCGGTGCATCAACCATGTACTCGGGACTTCCTTTCGGGAGGAAGCCCCAGAGTATCGCTGACTAAAGCTTAAGAAGCGATAAGGCGCGAAAGTGTGGACTGATTGTGGTTGTAACCATTCGCAGCCTGGATCTCGGGACGAGGCTTTTCGAGACGGTTAGTCCACGCCTTGCCATCCCACCAGCGCAGCATGTGGCTGCCTGCGGGGTCCGGGTACCAGCCGAAGGGAGGAAGTTGGGTTGCAGTGTTAGACATCGGGGGAGTCCAAAGTTGCCCTGCCACGAGGGGCGATACGGGTGTGGCGTTCGATCCAGCCGCGGAGGATCAGTTCGGGGGTAACGGCTATCCCCAGTATAGGGGGCACGCGCGAGCCATGACAAGAGGTCACTTTCGGCGGCGCGGGCGACTTCGGAGTTCCGCCCCACATGAGTAAGATGGAGGCGTGAACATCTTCGGTTTCGTAATCTCCTTCGTGCTCTTTGTGGGCGGCATCTACATGATGGGCGAAGCTTTCTACGTGGAGGGCCTTGAGTCAGTCGTATTCATCGGCGGCCTGCTTGTTACCACGCTGGGCGTCTTCATCCCCATTCACGTCATGAAGCGCGTCGATAGCTAGCTCACCATGGCGAGCCTTCTTAGTCGGCTCGCTCCACTTGCGTTAACCCTGCGAGGGTCAAAACGCATGTTCAGCGATCCAGAGCGCACTCTTGCGCGGATCGATGAGCTTCGAAAGAACCCAGTTTCGTTCGAGCCTCCCGCATCGATTTCTCGGCACGTGAACGTGTCGTCCCGCGAAGTTGGCGGCTGGCCTGTGTTTACGATCGCGCCGAAGACGCCAACGAATGCCGGCCACGTCGTCTACCTTCACGGTGGGTCGTATGTATTTCAGATCAATCCGTTGCACTGGAAATTCATTGCCCGCCTCGTGCGTGCCACCGGAACAACGTTCGCGGTACCGATCATGCCGCTCGCGCCAGAAGGGCGTGCTGCCGTGATCGTCGATCGCGCAGCAACGATCGTTCAGTCGATTGTCCAAGACGTCGGTGCCGAGAACGTCAGCATCATGGGTGATTCCTCGGGCGGAGGGATGACGATGGCGGTGTCAATGGAGCTGCGAGACCGCAAGCTTCCGCCGCTCCACGCGATAGTGCTCATCGCACCCTGGCTCGACATCAGCGGCACGGATCCGATGCTCGCAGAGATTGCGCCGCGCGACCCTTGGCTTGCGGTTCCCGGCACTCATGCGGCTGGCGCCCTATATCGTGGCGAACTCGACGAGAGCGATTGGCGCGTCAGCCCCATCCATGGTGATCTCACCGGCCTCGGGCCGATCACCCTTTTCACGGGCACACGTGACCTTGTACACGCGGATGCGTTGCGCCTGCGTGAGCGCGCACAGCACGAAGGCATCGCCCTCGACTTCCACGTTGGCGAGGGCATGATTCACGATTACCCACTCCTGCCGATCCCTGAAGCTGCGCACGCCCGCACGATCGTTGAACGAGCAATCGTGTGCGGTGGCTCTGCGGTGTGACGAGCTAAGACCACCACGCTACGCATCCGGTCAAGGATGGCGCGGCCTGATGCTGTGGATCAGTTAACGAACGAAGGCCACCTCAACCGAGGTGGCCTTCGTTCTGTAGTGGAGGGGATACGGAGAATCGAACTCCGGTCATCAGTTTGGAAGACTGAGGCTTTACCATTAAGCTACATCCCCACTTGGCACCCGATCGTGCTGTGTACCGAGGATTACTGTACCCGAAACCTCGCAAAGTACGAAGTCGAGATCGCTGCCCGCGTAATCCGCCCCATATTTGCTGGGTTCTGGCCCGGTAAATGCTGTAAGCGCGGCCCGAAAAACATTGATCTTGGTATCTCGTCAACATTCGGTGCGCGCTCAGGCTAGACTTGCCGAGGTCAAATTTGTACCGGCATTTCTACGTGATGCCATGGCCGTAAGACAGCACGGCGCCCCGGGGCGTAGCTCAGCTTGGTAGAGCGCTCGGTTTGGGACCGAGAGGTCGCAGGTTCGAATCCTGTCGCCCCGACGAAATACACCATCGAATTACAGGAGATCCACGACGTGAAGACAACCGTTGAGAAACTGAGCCCGACCCGCGTCAAGCTCAACATCTCGGTCACCCCCGAAGAACTCAAGCCGAGCATCGATCACGCGTATGGCCACATCGCCTCGCAGATCAACATCCCCGGCTTCCGCAAGGGAAAGGTTCCGCCGCAGCTGGTTGACCAGCGTGTCGGTCGCGAAGAGATCCTGAACCACGCGGTCAGCGACGGACTTGACGGTTTCTACCGCCAGGCAGTCACCGAAGAAGAAATTCGCGTTCTCGGTCGCCCCGAGGCAGACATTGTCACGTGGCCCGAGGTCAAAGACTTCAGCGGAGACCTCGTTCTCGCTATTGAGGTAGACGTTCGCCCCGAGTTCGACATGCCCGCCTACGACGAGCTCACCCTCACGGTTGAAGAAGTCAAGGTTTCGGCAGACGATGTCAAGGACGAGCTCGACACCTTGCGTGCCCGCTTCGGCACGCTCGTTACCGTCGAACGCCCCGCCACGAAGGGCGACTTCGCTCAGCTCGACCTCGTCGCCAAGATCGGCGAGACCGAGGTTGACTCCGCAACCAGCATTTCCTACGAGCTCGGCTCGGGTGAACTGATCGAAGGCATCGACGAGGCACTTGACTCGCTCAGCGCCGGCGAATCGACCACCTTCGAGTCCGTACTGCTCGGTGGCGACCACGAGGGTGAAACCGCTGTAATCAGCGTTTCGCTCCTCACTGTCAAGGAGCGCGAGCTTCCTGAGGCAGACGACGACTTCGCTCAGATGGCTAGCGAGTTCGACACCATCAAGGAACTCAAGGCAGACCTCAAGGAGCAGATCAAGCGCTCCAAGTCGTTCGGCCAGGGTGCAGAAGCTCGCGACCAGATCGTTGACGAACTGCTCAAGAGCGTTGAGATTCCCGTTCCCGAGAAGCTCGTCGAAGACGAAGTTCACCGTCACCTCGAGAACGAGAACCGCCTCGAAGACGACGAGCACCGCGCCGAGGTCGTTATCGCAAGCGAGAAGACCTTCCGTTCGCAGATTCTGCTCGACTCCATTGTTGAGTCCGAAGAGATCAAGGTCAGCCAAGAAGAGCTCACCTCGTACCTCGTGCAGGGCGCACAGCAGTACGGCATGGAGCCCGGCGAGTTCATCCAGATCCTGGACAAGAACGGCCAGATCCCGGCCATGGTTGCTGAGGTCGCTCGCAGCAAGGCTCTCGCAGTCGTGCTCAGCAAGGCCAAGGTCGTTGACACCAAGGGCAAGGCGGTAGACGTTTCGGCATTCACGGCGATCGCTAACCCCGAAGCCGCTGAAGAAGTCGTTGTAGAAGACGACGCCAGCGACGAGTCCTAAACCACTTCGCTTTACCCTCACGGCCGACTAGTTATCTAGTTGGCCGTGAGGTCGTTAACGGGCTGTTTCGCTCGAGTTACCGAGTTACCGAGTTACCGAGTTACCGAGTTACCGAGTGATCGTGTCGAGGAACAGCTTCGCGTAACGAGCACTATCGATGCCAAGTGCCACATCAATTCGGCGGAAAAGGGGATCTCCTGCTCCGGCCTGTTCGTGGCCAGCCGTGCGATGATCCACGACCGTTTGCCCGCGAGTGAGAGGATCAGCCAGGCTTACTCGCACCGGCAGGTTTGTGGTGCTGAGTCCATCCGGATCGATCGCAGCACACACCGCGCCCGCATCGCCAATATCGCCGTGTCCATCACCGGCGACGCGCACCTCGCTGCCTTTTACCGTGACAATGTGCTGCAGAAGGCGCCCAGCGAGCTGCGTGCCGGGTTCGGAACTGGAGGCGAGCCGAACGATGTCCTCAGGCGGGATTGTCACGGCATAGAACACATCTAAGCCATACATGGTGATGGGGGCGCCAGAGGTCAACACGATTTCGGCGGCCTCGGGATCGTGCCACGTATTGAACTCGGCAACCGCAGTGGCATTGCCGACGGAGGCTGAACCTCCCATGAAGACGATTCGCTCCACGTTGTCTAATACTTCTGGGTACAGGCGCACGAGAAGTGCGATGTTGGTCATGGGGGCAAGCGGCACGAGCGTTACCGGCGTCGGGCTCGCCAGAATTTCTCGACGCAGCAATTCGACGGCGTGCAGTGGCACCACAGTGCGCGACGACTCGGGCAGACCGATGTCACCAAGACCGTCAGCTCCGTGCACGTGAGCGGCCGAATGAGCCTCCGAGAGCAACGGACGCTGAGCGCCAGCGGCAACCGGGATGTCGCCCGCCCCGGCAGCATCCAAGACTGTCAGAGTGTTGCGCACTACCTGCTCGAGACTCGCATTGCCAGCGACGCACGTGACAGCCCGCAGGTTGACTCCCGGATGCCGCACCGCCAACAGGAGCGCGAGCGCGTCATCAATGCCGGTGTCAACGTCGAGAATCATTTGCTGCATTCGGCAATGCTAATGGTCAGGGGGAGCCTGCCGACACCGAGGCGACTGAGGGGAGTGGGGCGCCATAGTGCTGCAGTGGCAAGCGGTGGGTGACGCTACTCGGCCACAAGCTCCGCTGCGTAGCCGCGCACCGAACGCTGATAAATCGGCAAATAGTTCGCCAACGCCATCAGCGCGACCGAGGCCCCCAGGGTGGGATCGCCGCGAGTGGTGAGGGCAAGGGCGAGAAATGCGGCGGTTGGACCTGTCCACTCATCGTCGGGATGCTCGTGCAACTGCTGCTCGAGCAAAGCAATCGACTCATCGACGCGATTGAGATTGCGCAGCGTGCTGGCCAACTGGATGATCGCGCGTGGCCGCAGGGCGGCATCCAACCCATTGTTAAGAGCACTGCGGTATAGCGGCTCAGCCTCAGTCTCGCGGCCCGCATAGTCGCGCGCGCCGGCTGCCTCGAACAACGCTTCGGCGTCATCAGGGGCACGTTCAGCGACGAGCTCATCAATTGCGGCGACAACATCTCCCTCGGCCATTGTCGCGGCGTGGGCCCAAATATCTGCGATTCGATCGCGCCAAGTCTGCTCCATTTGGCGAGCCTACAAGCAGCCTCTGGCGACGCGGTACTTTGCCTAGGGCGAACACGCCAGAATAGCGGCGCGTACTCGGATAGATTCGTATCACGCGATAACTGAAATGGAGCGCAACAATGGCCCAACCGGCATTGGTCTCGAGCATCTTCGACCAACTCCTCAAGGACCGCATCATCTGGCTCGGCTCAGAGGTGCGCGACGCAAACGCGAACGAGATCTGCGCAAAGATCTTGCTGCTCGCCGCAGAGGATCCCAAGCGCGACATCTACCTTTACATCAACTCACCCGGTGGATCCATCACCGCGGGAATGGCGATCTACGACACGATGAAGTTCGTGCCGAACGACATCGTCACCGTCGGCATTGGCCTTGCCGCCTCGATGGGGCAGTTCCTGCTCTCCTCGGGCACCAAGGGCAAGCGCTACATCACCCCCAACGCGCGCGTGCTCCTGCACCAGCCGTCGGGTGGATTCGGTGGAACGTCTGCTGACATCCAGACTCAGGCTGGCGTCATCCTCGATATGAAGAAGCGCATGGCCGAGCTCACCGCCGAGCAGACAGGCAAGAGCGTCGAGCAGGTTCTCATCGACAACGACCGTGACAACTGGTTCACGGCCAAAGAAGCCCTCGAATATGGCTTCGTCGATCACCTCCGCGAATTCGCCTCCGACGTAGTTGGCGGCGGCGGAACTGAAGACAACGCAACCGGCAAGAAGGACTAATTATGGAGAACTTTAACCTCGGAGCACAGGCTCCCGCCGGCATTGGTCGTCCGGATGCTGACGCTCGCTACATCTTGCCGACGTTCGAAGAGCGCACGGCCTATGGCTACAAGCGCCAAGACCCTTACGCCAAGCTGTTCGAAGACCGCATCATCTTCTTGGGCGTGCAGATCGACGACGCATCCGCTGACGACGTGATGGCTCAGCTTCTCGTTCTCGAGAGCCAGGACCCTGACCGCGACATCGTGATGTACATCAACTCACCCGGTGGATCGTTCACCGCAATGACGGCGATCTACGACACGATGCAGTACATTCGTCCGCAGATTCAGACCGTTGTTCTCGGCCAGGCTGCATCAGCGGCTGCCGTGATCACCGCCGGTGGAACCAAGGGAAAGCGTTTGGCTCTGCCCAACGCTCGCATCCTCATCCACCAGCCCAGCGGTGGGTCGGAAGGCTCGAGCCAGGCATCGGACATCGAGATTCAGGCACGCGAGATTCTTCGCATGCGTGGCTGGCTCGAAGAGACGCTGTCGCACCACTCGAACCGCACCCCAGAGCAGATCAACAAGGACATCGAGCGCGACAAGATCCTGAGCGCAGCTGAGGCAATGGAGTACGGTCTCATCGACCAAGTGCTCACGAGCCGCAAGACGCTGCCGGCGATCACGAGCTAGCACTCGCTTTCACGTAACTGAGGCGGTCACCCCGATGGGGTGACCGCCTCAACTCGTTACGCCAAGGCCCATTCTTGCCATACGGCGTCGAGCGGCGAGAGGTGGGTCTCTCTCCCCAGCCATCGCGCCAGACCACCCGGTTGTTCGAAATTGAGTACGACCGCACCACGGTCGGCGGACGACGCAGGTGCCCGAGCCCCCGCGAGTAAAACAGTATCCATCACCCGTTCGGTACCAAGGTGACCCCAGATCGGTGAGCCTCCGTCAAAGTCCTGCTGCTCGACCAACACAGGGACAGATTTGGATGAGACACAGGTGCGGGTGACGACCCGGCCGCCGCTTTCCCCTTCGCGCCCTAAGACGAGCGTTTCCCGGATCAGAGCGACAGCGCCGTCGTCCAAAGTGACGTCGAGAACTCGCTCGACGTGTGCGCCATCGGCGATGACGAACGGGAGCGTAGCCCACGACAGTTGCGCTCCAGCCTGCAGTCGGATCTGAATTCTCATGGAGGCGGACTGCCCCTCACCGTCGTATGCAACCATTCCGCCAATATCCTCGAGCGCGAGGCGGCAACCGGCACCGACCGTGATTTCGATGTTGATCGAGTCGCCGCCGAGTAACAGCGCGCCCCCGGCGACGAGCGCGACATCCGCCGACTGGTCCGTGCATGAGATGAGTCGCGGTATGAGTATTCCTGCCCTCAACTCCACGCGCGCGTTCCCGGACGCGTTCGCGTTTACCGAGACTCGCGTGACTCGCGACGCGGCGTTGGACTGCATACGTGCGCCTTATGCTCTCACTGGGTGGTCGTGGTCGTGGTCGTGGTCGTGCTCTGAACTGGGACTGTGGGTGTGAACCACAGCTTGGCCGCCCTCATCGAGGTGACTATGCGGCGCCATCGGACCGGGGTCTTGGGGGCTGTGGGTTCCGGAGCGATAGGCGGCGAGCATTTCGAGCACCCATAGCCGTAGCTGGGCAATCGAATTGTCATCCGTTCGCGACAGGGCAACAACAGGCCGACCTTCGCGCGCGTGAGTCGCGTCTGAGACCATCGTCTCCACATCAACGCCGACGTAGGGGGCGAGGTCTGTCTTGTTCACCACGAGTAGATCGGCGCGGGAGATGCCCGGGCCACCCTTGCGCGCGACGTCGCCGCCGCCGGCGACATCAAGCACGAAAATTTGCGCGTCGACGAGCGCAGGAGAGAACGTCGCGGTTAAGTTGTCACCGCCGGACTCGATGATGACGATGTCGAGGGGAGCGAAGTCGGCTTCAAGGTCTTCGGCAGCCAGCAGGTTCGCCGTCACGTCATCACGGATCGCTGTGTGTGGGCACGCGCCCGTCTCCACTGCGCGGATCCGTTCGGGATCCAGCACTCCAGCGGACCGTAGGAAGCGCGCATCCTCATCCGTGTAGATGTCGTTGGTGATGACACCGAGTCGCAGTTCCTCACCCAGAGAACGACACAGAAGTGCGATGAGCGACGACTTTCCGGTTCCCACGGGACCGGCTATTCCCAGGCGTAGAGCGCGGGAGGGGGCGTTGTTTTCAAGCACGGAACAACCTCTTCTTCATAACAGCGTGGGCCTCGGCCCACCCTTCGGCTTGCGGAGCGCCCAAGGCGGGGATCGCCTCAGGCGTGGTGATGAGCGAAAGCTGGTCGATAAACGGTTCGGCTGCCTCGCAGGCATTGAGCACCCATGTGACCACTGTGGCGGGGTCGATCGGGTCGAGCTTCAGCACAGCGGATGCCGCATTCTGAACCTCTTCGTAGACGACAAGACGAACCAGGTCGGCTGGCTTCATCTGGGTAGTTGCCGCGATCGCCCCGAGAACCACAGCCCGGGGCGGTTGCTTCAGCTGAGCGCAGAACGCAATCGACGCGCTGTGCGGCCACACGGTGCGGCCAATCCTTGTGTAGCCGCGTCCGAGGAGTCTGGACGCGTCGCGCAACGCCGGGCTCGGGGTTCTCGCCGCCCAGGCTGCGATTAGTGCGTCGATCTCCGACGGCGAGGCTTCGCTGATGAACTGATGCCGTGCCACCACCGCCGTTCCGGCTTCGACGAGTGTGGTCGACCGTGTTTTGCCGGCGAGGAACGAGGGGATGTCGTCTCGCTGAAGCCCGCCAAGCAAAGCAGGCTCCATTCCCGCCGAGTGAGTGTGCCCGCCGGTGGGCAGGCGCGCATCAGCGAGGAGCATCGCAAGCGTCCCCGAGTCGACCATTAGAACATCGTGTAGAGCTGAGCGAGAGGCAGAGTATCGACGGGAGCAGGCACGACAAGTTCGTCATCGATAGAAATCGCGAAGGTGTCTGGACGAATATCGATCTTCGGGAGCGTGTCATTGTTCTTCAGATCATGCTTGGTCACTTCCCGAGTGGACTGCACGGCGACAACGGTGCGCCCGAGGCCCATTCGTTCCTCAAAGCCGTCATCAATCGCAGCCTGCGCGAGGAACGAGAGTGAGAGCCGGTCTCCAATGGCATCCGCGAATGACGGTCGCATGAGCACCGGTTGCGGGGTGGGGATAGAGGCGTTGGGATCGCCGAGAGCGCCCCACGCTAAGCCGCCTCCCTTGATGACAACTTCGGGCCTAATGCCGAAGTATCGCGGATCCCACAGCACCAAGTCGGCCAGCTTGCCCGGCTCAATGCTCCCTACTTCTTTATCGATTCCGTGACCGATGGCGGGGTTGATTGTGTATTTAGCGATGTAGCGCCGTGCGCGCTCGTTGTCGGCCGGGTGCGCGGCGCCCAATGACCCACGCCGTGCCTTCATGACGTGGGCAACCTGCCACGTGCGGGAAACAACTTCACCGATTCGCCCCATTGCTTGGGAGTCAGACGACGTGATCGACAGTGCTCCGATGTCGTGGAGGATGTCTTCTGCCGCGATCGTTGTGGCACGGATTCTGGACTCCGCGAAAGCGAGATCCTCCGGAACCGACGCGTTCAAGTGATGGCACACCATCAGCATGTCGAGGTGTTCCGCCACAGTATTCGTGGTGTGGGGGAGCGTCGGGTTCGTTGATCCGGGGATGACATTGGGCAGAGAGGCGATCGACAAAATGTCCGGGGCGTGACCACCGCCAGCACCTTCAACATGAAAAGCATGGATGCCACGCCCGGCGATCGCATCGATCGTGGACTGAACATAGCCCGCTTCGTTGAGGGAATCGGAGTGCAGCGCGACCTGAAGACCGAAGGTATCGGCCGCCTCCAGAGCCGCATTGATCGCTGCAGGCGTTGCGCCCCAATCCTCATGAATCTTGAAACCACCAGCCCCGGCAAGGGCCTGTTCCTTGAGCGCCTCGGCTGAGACGGTGTTGCCTTTGCCCAATAGGAGCAAGTTGACTGGCAATCGATCCATTGCACGGTGCATGGTCTCGAGGTGCCACGCCCCCGGCGTGACAGTGGTTGCCTTTGATCCCTCGGACGGGCCCGTGCCACCGCCGACCACAGTGGTGATTCCGGTGGCGAGCGCTTCATGAATCTGAGAAGGGGAGATGAGGTGAACATGCGAATCAATACCGCCGGCGGTAAGGATGCGACCTTCTCCCGAGATCACGTCGGTCGACGGACCGATCACGAGAAGGGGATGGACACCGTCGGCGATGTCAGGATTTCCTGCACGACCAAGCGCGACGATCCGTCCATTCCTGATGCCGACATCCGCCCGCTGAATACCCCACCAGTCGAGCACGATGGCATTTGTGATCACGGTGTCTAGCGCACCCTCTGCACGAGTGCGCATGCCTTGAGCCATCGACTCACGAATCGATTTGCCGCCGCCGAATACCGCTTCTTCTCCGCCAACGGTCAGGTCTCGCTCGATTTCGATCCAGAGGTCGGTGTCGCCGAGGCGTATCTGGTCACCCGCAGTGGGACCATAGATTGCTGCGTAGCGCTGTCGGTCAATGGATACCATCGAGTTGCTCCTTGCCTGCATGCGAAATCTGGAGGCCGGGAATACGCCTCGCTCCTTGAATTGCCACCGCGTCGAGCTCTCGGGACGCGCCTGGTTCGAATCGTTGCGATGTGCCCGAGGGGATATCGAGCCGAAAGCCGTAGGCTGCGTCGCGGTCGAAGTGGAGGGCAGCATTGGCATCCGGCAGATGGAGATGAGATCCGATCTGGATTGGGCGATCGCCAGAATTGAGAAAGACAACGCGAATACGTTCCGCGTCCGTGCGGTCGGCGTTCAGCTCGATGCTTCCTGGGCGGACTCTAAAGGCGCCTGGCCCCTCGGAGCTTGCACTAGCCATGATTTATCTCCCTCTTACTGGATGGGGTGATGCAAGGTGACGAGCTTGCGACCGTCGGGAAAAGTTGCTTCGACTTGAACGTCGCGGATCATGTCGGCGACACCGGGCATCACTTGGGCGCGCGTGAGCACCTCCCGGCCTTCGTCCATGAGGTCGGCGACGAGCGCGCCGTCGCGGGCGCGTTCGATTACCCAGCTACTGAGCAACGCAATGCTCTCCGGGTAATTAAGGATGACCCCGCGGTCGAGTCGCTCCCGAGCGACCATCGCCGCAACGCTGAGCAATAGTTTTTCGGTATCGGCAGGTGTGAGATGCATCAGACGCCTTCTTTCATCATCGGCTGAGGAGTAACGAATGCAGAGGTGCGATCGCTGTGTGATCGTCCGATTGCCAGCACAACAAGCCAGCCAACAAGGATGAGCCCCGCTAGTACGAAGCCAAGAGATGACACTTCGGCACCCGAGATCCAATTCAGTACACCCGCAGTTCCTCCGGATGCAGTAACCGCCGAAGCGAGCTGCACGACACCGACAACAACCGCGACGGTGACAGCGACGACAGTCATTCCGACGCTGAAGGCTCGTTGGACGCGTGAGGAGCGCGAGCCTGGTCGGTAAACGCGGCTCGCCATGAGGCCTTGAAGGGTATCCATCGCGGTCATTCCTGCTGCGAACAGAATGGGAAGCGCGAGCACAGCCCACAGCGAAGTAGACGAGAGAGCGGCTGCGCCCAACAGGACGAGAAGCCAGATCTCTGTGGCGGTATCGAGGCCGAGTCCGAACAACAGACCGACTACGTACATTCGACTTGATCGATCCACAGCCTTATCGAAACGTCCGAGTAGCCAAGTGACGGGGCCACGAACTCCGTGACTATGGGAACGGGTGAGCGCAATAATGTTGGCAGCGGCGATGACGAGCAGGAAGACTCCTGAGATCGTGGGGCCGTAGACAGTCGTGGTGAACTGAACCGCTGAGCCGTCAGCTGCCATGGCGGTTTCCAGTGCCTGCCCGAATGCCATAAGAAGCACGCACAGGACCGTGACGATCGTCGAATGCCCCAGCGCGAACCAAAAACCGACGGTGCCGCGCGCTTCGCGGGGCGACGTCGCGAGTCGTCGGGTCGTGTTGTCGATGGCGGCGATGTGATCGGCATCAAAAGCGTGACGAACTCCCAACGCGTAGGCGGTGAGCCCGATTCCGAGAGCGACGGCCAACCCGCTCGCTGCGCCCGAGGAGTCCGCTGCTGACGGCGCGCTCGCGAGAACGAGCGCGCCGAACCCGACGACGTGGAGCGCAACGATGGCACCGAGAACGCCCCAGGGGCGGTTCATGCGTGTGGTCGTGGCAGACCGTGACGGCAGGCTCACGACTTATCCCTCGGTCTGATCGTCACTGCGACCGGAGAGTTCACTGACGAGGGTAAACAATGCCGAATGATCGAGGTCGCCGTCGCCGCGGGCTTTGAGCGAACCCATGAGCTGCGCCACCACGGCTCCGAGAGGAATAGCGACCCCCGCCTCCCGTGCCGCAGCCGTAACGATTCCCAAGTCTTTGTCGTGCAAGGTCACACGGAAGCCCGGTGCGAAGTTTCTGGAGAGCATGTTCGGAGCTTTCCGCGAGAGAACTGTGCTGCCGGCAAGACCTCCCGAAAGCACCTTCACTGCGGACTCCATGTCTACTCCGTGGGCTTCGAGGAAGACGAGAGCTTCGGCGACGAGTTCCATCGTGCCGGCCACGATGAGCTGATTTGCAGCCTTTACCGTCTGACCAGAACCTGACGGGCCCACGTGAACGATCGTTGATCCAACAGCGTCGAAGACGGTGGAAGCCTGAGCGAAAGCCTCGGCTGATCCTCCGACCATGACGGATAGTGCACCCTCCACAGCTCCCGCCTCACCACCCGAGACCGGCGCATCGAGCATATGAATCCCTGAGCTCGCTGCTTCTTCGGCCAACCGGATAGCAACATCCGGTCGGATCGTCGAAAAGTCGATGACGAGGGTGCCCTGCGGCACACGTGCGAACACGCCGCTTTCGCCGCTCAATACAGACTCGACATCGGGGGAGTCCGGCAGCATCGTCACCACAATTTCGGCGCCGGCGATCGCTTCTTCGACGCTCTGTGCGCCTGACCCGCCCTGCGCAATGAACGTGTCGACGGCGGCACGGCTGCGGTTAAACCCTGTGACGTCGTGGCCAGCGGCAACCAAGTTGGCCGCCATAGGCGCGCCCATGATGCCGAGACCGATGAATGCAATTTTTGTCATAGTGAAGAACCTCTCGTTACTGAAACTGTGATCGATGGGAAATCATTGAGATTGGCGATGCTGGCTTGAGTGTCGCCAGTGGACGGCTTGTACTCGAGCGCGACCGCCCCGGTATAGCCCTGCTCGGTCAATTCGCTGAGATAGCGGTCTAGATCGAGCGTTCCGGAGCCGGGTTCTCCTCGGCCAGGGAAGTCCGCGATTTGTACATGCGCAACGGATGAGGCGTGACTCTTGATAGCGGCTGAAACGTCATCCCCGTTCGCGGCTAAGTGGAAAATATCGAGCAAGAAAGCAACGTTGGAGTATCCGGATGCCCGGACGCGATCTACCACCGCGATAGCGTCCGCCGCGGTACGCAGCGGATAAGGCTTGGGGCCGCTCACGGCTTCGATGAGCACTGTCGCCCCGATGGTGGCGGCAGCGTCGGCGGCAAAGCCGAGGCTCTGGATCGCGAGCTCATCCTGTGCTTCCGGAGTCGAGGTCTCGACTCGGTTTCCATAGAGCGCGTTGAACGCTCCCACGTTGAGGCGCGAACCGATGGCCGTTGCGATTTCCACGCTGTCGCGAAATTCTGCTTGGCGGTCGGGAAGAGAGAGGACACCGCAATCGGGCCCGAAAAGGTCACCAGCAAAGTAGTTGAGTCCGACAAGCTTCGCTCCGGAATCGTCAATAGCCCCGACAAACTTGTCGACGTCGCTATCAGTGGGCGAAGCAGAATCGAACGGCCACCAATATTCGATCGAATCGAAACCAGCGTTATAGGCGGCGGCTGGCCGCTGGAGGAGGGGCAACTCCTGGAACAGCAGCGAGCAATTGGCGACGTAGGTGGAACGTTGGGGGGAGTTCATGCGATGTCCTTACTTGAGTCCGGAAGAAGCGAGGCCCTGCACGAAGAAGCGCTGAGCGAAGAGGAAGAGGAGGATCAGTGGCACTGTGGCCACAGCGGCGCCCGCGAACGTCAAGCCCCAGTTGGGCAGCTCACCCGCAGATACCGACTGGGCAATGGCGACCTGAATGACCTGATTCTGAGAACTTTGCACGACCGTCAACGGCCAGAGGAATGCGTTCCACGAGAACAAGAAGGTCACGAGGCACAGAGTTGCCAACGATGTGCGCACGTTGGGAAGGATGATCGACCAGAACACCCGGAAGTGTCCTGCACCATCGAGTCGTGCCGCCTCATCCAACTCCATCGGGATCTCTTCGAAGGCTTGCTTCAGAAGGAAGAGCCCGAAAACGCTCGAGACCCAGGGAAGCGCGACAGCGAGGAGTGTGTCTTGCAGGTTGAGGCCAGCAATTACCCCATACATCGGCACGACAAGCGCTTCTGCCGGAAGCATGAATGTTGCGAGGATCACCGCGAAGACCACGCCGCGGCCCTTGAACGAAATTCTCGTCAACGCATAGGCAGCGAGGGTGCAGACCACCAGGGTGCCGCCCACTTGGATGAACGCGACGATGAGCGAATTGACGAGAGCGAGACCGATTCCTTTTTCGAAAAGCGCCACAAAGTTGTCGATCGTTCCGCCGACGGGAAGAAATACCTTCCACGAGAGCGGGTTGAGATCATCGAAGATCGCGGTCTGATTTTTGAATGCAGACGACACCATCCAGAGGTAGGGCAGGAGGAATGCGCCCACGATGATGGCAATCACTACAAACGAGACGCCGAAGCGAGCGATAGTCATGGGGAGTCGGCGAAGCTGATGTGGTTCCGCTATGCGTTGAGTAGTCATGGCGTCCTCCTAATAGTTCCAACGAGTGCGAAGTAGCCGCATCTGGATCAAGCTGATGATGATGGCGAAAGCAAGCACGACGAGCGCCATTGCGGAGGCGTAGCCCGGCTGCTGAAGAATGAACGCCGTCTTGTAGATGTGATAAATGATGAGGTTCGTCGTGCCCTGAGGGGCGCCACCCGTCATGATGTACGCCGGCGCAAATGCTTGGAGTGCGAAGACAGTCATCACTACGACAATGAACAGGGTCGTGCGGGAGAGCAGCGGAAGAGTGATGCTGAGCGTGCGACGGAGGGGCCCGGCTCCATCCATATGTGCTGCCTCGCTGAGCTCGGCGGGAACTGCTTGCAGTCCACCGAGAAAGAGAACGGTTGCCAGGCCCACTTGTTGCCAGACGGTCATCACGATGATGGCGGGGAGTGCTTGGGTGGTGTCGGTGAGAAAACCTGCGGACGGAATTCCAACTGTCGCGAGCACCGAGTTGATCAACCCCGTCTCATTGAGCAGGAACGTCCAGAGTGTCGCGACGACAACCGACGAGGTGACAACGGGAAGAAAGATCATGGTGCGTACGAGAGCCCGAGCGGGCAGCTTGCCGTTGAGAAAAACCGCCAGTGCGAAGGACGCAGGGACGACAAGAACAAGGACACCGAGAATGAACGCGAACGTGATCAGCAGCGACTGGATTGTCTCTGCATCCGTGAAGATCCGGATGAAGTTGTCCGCACCGACGAAGGTTGCGTTGTCGGGGCTGAAAAGGCTGTAGTCGAGCACGCTGCTGCGAGCCATGACTGCCAGCGGAATGTATTGAAAGACCAGCAGAAGCAGAAGGAACGGGGTGAGGAAGGCAAGCGCAGGTAGTGCGCCCTTCCCCATCGCGCTCTTCGATCTGCGCCTGGGCGGAAGCGAAGTGCTTCCGCCCAGGTCTCTGACCGCGAGCGGCGTGGAATCGATCGGGCCAGAATGCATGACGATGTTTCCTGTTCTACTTCGAGAGGATCGGGTCGAGCTTGGCGACTGCCTGATCGAGCTCAGTCTTCGGATCCGCTCCGTAAGCGATGTTCTTCAGCGCTGCAGTCACGTAGAGGTCATACGCGTCGAAGTGCGGTCCGGGAGGACGCGGTACGCCCCACTCCTGGATCTCTTCGACGGGAATGTTCAACGGTGCTTCGCTGAGCGAAGGCAGTGCTTCGGTCGTCGACACCAACACTGGAATCCGGAGGTTGTTCTCAACCCAGTCGAGGTACTGGTCACCGGTGTCCATAGCGACAACGGCCGTGGCCGCGGCCTCCGCGTTGTTCGAACGTGCGGTGACGCCGAATGTCACAGCGCCGGTGTGCACAACAGGGGTAACGAGATACGGCGTCGGGCTCACACCGAAGTCCACTCCCGCGTTAGTAAGAGTCGTAGCGTTGGAGCTCACTTCGAGGTCGAAGCACGCCTTGCCATCGATCAGCGCATTGGGAAGACCAGTCTTCGACGTCACAGCATCCGGGCCTTCGAACAAGTTCTGGTAGAAGGTCGCACCCTCGATAGCTTCAGGCGTGTTCAGCCAGCCATCGACAGTGGTTCCGTCGTCAGAGATTGCATAGAACGTCTTGTACGCCGATGATGACTCAGGAGCAGTGGGGTCTCCCATGCTGCGCAAGAAGAGCTGATCGCGGTACGACGTTCCCGGGGTGCCGTCTCCGAGTCGTGACGGTGCGAGACCGTACACGGTCGACCCAGCAGCCTCGGTTGCCGATACCTGGCAGGTCAGCATTGCGGCTTGCGCCTCTGGCCATGTCCACGCGGTGTCAAGAGAGGTGGGAGGTGTGATGCCGGCTGCATCAGTCAGCTCCTTGTTGAAGTACAAGGAGAGAGTGTCTTGCTCGTTGCCGGGCGAGTAAACCTGGCCGTCCCACGAGTTCTCTGTCAACGTCGCTGACGTCACGTCGTCAAACCAGCCATCGGGCAGGTAATCGTCAAGGGGAAGCAAGAAGCCCTGCGATGCGTAGGACGCGGTGCTTGGAGCGTCGAATCCGACAATGTCTGGCGGGTTCGACGACGGCGCGAGTACCGCGATCTTTGCTGCCAAGTTGCCGAACGGAACTTCGTCCACGGTGAAAATGACGCATTTGTTGGCGGCTGTGTAGGCATCCAATTGCTCGTCAGTGGGGGAGTTGTTTTCTGCGCGGAGTACGGAGAGTTCCGTTACGCCGTCCTCGCAGCCTGCGATGGTGGGGGTGGAGCCGGCAGAACATCCGGCGAGAGCCATAATGGCTACCGTCCCGACCGCCGTGCTCAGTGTTGCGATGTTGCGTTTCATTGTTTTCCCTTGCTTAGGTGGAGCGAAATATTCGAAACGTGAAGAGCAGTGGTTATCGCTGGATAGAGACACACTCCTTCAGCAGTCGATAGAAGACGTCAGCGTTCGCCGTCAATGCGACGTAGGCGTTCGGTTCTTCTATGCCTCGGTGACGAACGTCGATAACAGTCCTGCCGAAGGTGCGCACTCCTGTTGTCTCGATGCCGACGTGAAGGTGGTTAAGAGGAAGGACAGCGGGGTCGAGCAGATACGCGATGCAGACGGCATCGTGAATGGGGGCGCTGTCGGGAATCGCCTGTGGCTGGCTTTCATCGTGGGCGACGATGCGCTGTTGGATACAGATCGCGGTCGCCAGACCAGCGGGGGTACTGAGAGCGTGAAGCTCGGATGCCTGTGCTCCGGTGACGAGTGCGTCGTGCGTCGCGTCGAGGGGAACCAGAACAACTCGCTTGAAGCCGGCTTTGAAAACGACGTCAGCAGCTACGGGGTCATGCCAGATGTTCGATTCTGCCGACGGCGTTGCGTTGCCGAAAGCGTGCGCGCCACCCATGATGACGATCTCGTCGACCTTCTCGATGATCGAGGGGTCGAGGGTGATCGCAGCCGCGATGTTTGTCAGTGGACCGACTGGCACCAGCGTGATGGGTTCAGTACGAGCTCGCAGCGTCTCGACTAACCACTCGACAGCGCCCTGCGTTTGAGCAACCGAGGTGGCGGGCGGGAGGTCGAGCTCCTTCGGGTGCATCTTTCCGCCGCTGTGATCGTCCGAAGGGCTGGGCTGCGGTACGCCGATAGGGCCGAATGGCTCATCGAGTCCCCGATAGACAGGGATGTCGGAGCGGTTGATGTAGTCGAGCACGCGAAGCGTGTTGTCAGTCGTATTCTCGACCGGACGATTGCCCCACACGGTGGTGCACGCAACGAGGTCGATCTCTGGCGATAGCGCTGCCATCATGATTGCAATCGCGTCGTCAGTTCCTGTGTCGACATCGAGGATGATTGACCGTGGCATGTAATGTGCTCCTTCTTGGTTGGTGATGATGAGGATCAGACCGCGAGTGCGGGGTCTGTCCGGAAGCGATCGTTCAGCATTTCTCCACGGAAGTCCTCGCGTGGGAACTCGCCGTCAGCGAAGACGACGACGCCGCCGCATACGGTCACGCTCGGCCACATCCGCAATGTCATGCCGGCGTAGGGCGAGTAATCGATGGGCGAGTGAAGATCTTCGATCCGTACGACTCGCTCACCTTCCTCAAGGATGACGAGGTCGGCATCCATACCGATTGCGACCTTGCCTTTGCCTTCGAGACCGAATCTCACGGCGGCATTGCGCGAGGTGAGTTCGATGAGGCTTTCCATGCTCATGCCGTTGTCCACGACAAGGTGCGTCAAGAGCAGCGGGAGCATGAGGCCGATACCGGGCAATCCAGGCTTGGAAGTTTCCCAGTCAGTTTTTGCGGCGCTTGGCCATTCGTTGTGGTCGGATCCGAAGAAATCGATCTCGCCCGCGAGAACTGCCTCGGTAATGGCGTCGGAAAGACTGCGGTCGCGGATGGGCGGGGCAACTTTGCCCTCCGGACCAATTGCCGACTCAGTGCTGAGCACCATGTAGTGGACGCATGATTCGAGCGCCGCTCCCGGGTACCCCAGAGCCCTCCGAGCTTTGATGGCTTCCAAGCTGGAGACGTGCACGATCGATACTTGGCAGCCTGCTTCTTCGGCAAGGTAGAGAGCAGTCCACGCGGCGTCCCCTTCGGCGATGGTGGGGCGCGAACGTTCCCACCCTGCGAGTGAGTCGAGCCCCGCGGTGCTCTCCGTTTGCATCGCCGCGTCGACGATGTCGCCGTCCTCGGCGTGTACCAACGCTTGAGCGCCGTTCGCGACGATCGCGGCGAAGGCTTCCCGCATTTGCGCGTGGTTGAGGCTTCCGATTCCGCCGAGGTTCTTGGCCTCTTCACCCCGGTAGGGCATGAAGATCTTGAAGGTGCGCATGCCTTCCTTGGTCGCCTGTTCGATTTCCGAAACCTGGCCCATATTCATGAGGCAGCCGTGGAACATCACATTGATCTGAGACTGAGCGCGTGCTGCGGCAAGACCATCGTGGAACGAGTCAAGAAGCGACGGGGTGCCGAACTGTACGTAGTTGAGCGCAGTCGTGCAGCCACCGGCCAGTGCGCCGCGCGACTCAGCGGAGAAGTTGTCGTCCGGACCAAGGCCGGGAATGTGGTTGTATTCGTCGGCGCGCTGGTTGATGTGAGCGTGGGAATCGATCGCGCCGGGAATCACCCAGCGGCCCGCAGCATCTGTGGTTTCGGCCGCGTAGCCCAGATCTTGCAGGTTGCTCGACATCGCGACGATGACGCCGCCCTTGATGCCGATGTTGTAAAGCGCGTCGTCGTCGGAACGAATCTTTGCGTTCGCGATGACGAGGTCAAGCTGCTCGGCAGGCGCGAAGGCGCTGTGATCGTGGGACATTACTGTGCCATCCATTCAGTCTTCAGATAATCGGTGTCTAGGTAACGTTCGGAAAGTTGCGTGCGGTACCACTCGTCTCGCTCTGCTTCATCGAGGGCTCGGTACTCCCGCCACAGGAGTCCGATGGCTACCCCGGCGTAAAGCTGGTAGTCGAGAACATGGGCGAGCGCCTCGTGGTCGTTCAGGAGTGCGTCGGCGCTTTCCGCGGTGAGCGTTTGAGGGGCCAACGTGACGAAGTCAGCGAAAGCTGCGCTCTCGACCGCTGCGAGTGAGTCAACGTGGGGTCGTCCTTCTGGGCGGGAATCGACGTACGTCACGAGATCGTCGTACAGGTCGAGCCATTGGCTCCGTTGAGGCTCATCGAGCCAGAGTGCAGAGCTGAAGAGCATGAGGGCGTGGTGTCGGATCATTGTGTAGTCGTCCACGAGCCCGTCGAGCTGAATCTGAAGAATGTCGTTTGTGATCGACATTTGGATGCGGCTGGTGTCGGTCAGCAATGTGCGGTACGACGGGTTCGCGTCGAGCACGGGAGCGTAAGCGATCTCGATGAGTCGGAGAAAGAATGCTGCATTGGGAAGATGCCAAATGCGGCGAACTTCTTGGCTCGAGTCCAACCACGTCAACATGAAGTTTCCGAAAGTCCAGTCAGCCTCGTCGTCGGCGAGGACACCGACGACCTCGGCGCGATGCGCAACGGGCCCCGCTAAGGAGAGCAGGTGATCAGAATGCGACTGGGCCTTCGCTACCCACGCTGGCACATCAGCCGTGACAACGGGGGCACAGGTTGGTGCGTGGTGGTGAGGCGAGGGGAGTGAGGAAAGAGCCACAGCCTTGGTTCCTTTCGAATCGCCGGATGAACGTGCGATGTGAGGTTTGTTTAGCGATCTACGCGGGTAGATTGTGGACTATACAAACAGACCGCTTTGTCAGGGTCAAGCACTAATTTTGAAAACGGACCACTGATTACGCAGATTTAACGTCTGAGAAACATGTAAATTTGCGTGAATTCTTTCTGCACGCATGTTTATTGCCTACCCGCGTAGATATTTTTCGGGTAAAGTGATTTTTCTTTAGCCATCCACCCTGGATTGCGACATGATCGTTTATGCGGCGTGTGCGCCGTCAACGTGCTTTGAACGGCACAGGGGAAAGCACTGCTGAACGGGGAATCGGATACACCGTGGTAACCAGAGACGATGTTGCTCGCGAAGCGGGAACCTCTACTGCCGTTGTCAGTTACGTCATGAACAACGGCCCCCGCAATGTTGCGGCGCCGACGAAACAGCGTGTGCTCGATGCGGTCGCTCGGCTCGGTTACCGCCCTAATGCCACTGCTCGTGCTTTGGCCTCAGCTTCCAGCACGGTATTGGGGCTGATCGCTTCGGACATCACCAACCCCTACTGCAGCGAGCTTGCCATCGAGGTGGAGAACTCCGCACTTGCCCGTGGCCATTCTCTGCTGCTCGGAAACGCCATGAATAGCGATGAGAGGCAAGCACGCCACCTTCGGTCGTTCATGGAGCACCAAGTGCGCGGGATTCTCTTCGTCGGAAGCACGGACGAGCGTCGTTCAAGTCATGAAGAGACGTCTAGTGTGCTTGAGGGCAACCACACACCACTCGTGTTTTTCGACCGCCCGGCAAGCGAGCTTGGAGCGACCGCGATACTGGTCGACAACCGTGGTGGAGGTTTCGCCGCCACCTCTCACCTACTCGACCACGGGTACGAATCCGTTGCGTGTTTCTCTGGCCCGGCGCACCTGTATGGAGTCAGCGACCGACTAGCCGGGTGGGGCGATGCTCTCAAGGCAAAGGGTATGAAGGTCGACGACCACGAGGTATTCGAGAGCGAATTCGATCGCTACAGCGCTTTCGCGCTCGCACGGGATATTTTTGCGCGACCCACGCGCCCGCGGGCAATCTTCGTCCATAGTGATGAGCAAGCGTTCGGAATCATGACCGCGGCGACGCAAGCGGGGCTCAGCATTCCCGAGGACCTGGCGCTCATTTCTTTCGATGGGCTCAAGGAATCGAGCATCGTCTTGCCCCGCCTCACGACCGTCCAGCAACCGTTCCACACTGCGGCCTCGCTCGGGGTGGATGTTCTTCTTGACGCAACTCCGGGTTCTCAAGAAGCGCCCCACAATCGTGTTCTTCCGCTGGACCTCACCATTCGTGAAAGTTGCGGCTGCAGATAATGGCTGGCTCGGCCTGCTAAGACTCGTCCTTCTCGTCCTTGTTGCGCTTCGCAGTAATCAAGAAGATCGCTACTCCCGCAACTAAGACCAAGGCGATTGCTCCGCCCACGAGCACGACCGTGCCGGCGTCTGCGGCAGCAGCGTCACTATCCGCTTCGTCCTGCGCTGGGTCGGTTGCATCTGCCGGGGGAGTGGACTCCTCAAGTGTTCCGCCGCCACAGACTGGAGGCCCGCTCAGTGGGTCGGAGATCGTCTGGTCGGCATCCGGTTTCCACGTGAAGTCGATTTCGTCTGACACGGTGTGGCCATCGGCGGAGACCAGTTGCCAGAGCATCCGGTAGTCGCCTGCTTCACCCAGGGTCGCGCCGGTCGACAGCGTTGCATCGCGGATGGTGAAGCAACCGTCACCGTAGTACCCGCCGCTCGAATCCAAGATCTGAATCGCGAACCCGCCGCCGTCACCCGCAAGGTCGAGCAGGGTGTCGTTTGTGGTGACCGAGAACTCGTCGGGGAGCACGGTGAGGGTGTCGCCCTCAAGCGGCGTGCTTTCGACGAGGTAGTTGTGCGCGTACGCGGGCGCGGCCACGAGCAGCGTGAGTGCTGCTAGCGTGGCCGCGCCGAACGCGGCGCCTCTGCGAATAGCTTGACGCATAGGGTGAACTACTTTGCGGTGGGGCGGCGGAAGGCGAAGGCTGCTACGAGACCGGCGAGGCCAGCGACGAGGCCGGCGATGCCGAGACCGCGGGCAACCGGGTCGCCGCTGCTTGCGGAATCGGCGGAGTGCATTTCCTCTTCGGTTTCGTCAGCGTCGTGGTCACCAGTGTCGCTGTCAGCTGCAGCGTCGTGGTGGTCGACCGCCTCGTCGTTGACGTAGAGGATCGGCGCCGGCTTCTCTGCATCCTCTTCGACACCGTTCCAGCTCACGACGCTGCCATCGGTGTAGCTCTGGTCTGCTGCGAGTACGACACTTCCGACATCAGGAACCGGGCCGAGGGAGACGGGCAGCAGCAAGAGTCCGCCATCACCGAGCTCTGAGCCGGGCTGAGCGGTCCACACGATCGAGGTCACCGCCTCCGTGATCTCGCTTTCGCCGATCATGACAGGCTCGGGCAGTTCGCTGCGCACGAGTTGAGCATCCCAGCCGGCTACCGGCACGAAACGTACGCTCGTGAAGGGAGTGTCGGTAGGCAAAAACAGCTCAACCCGGTTCGTCTTTTCGGTTTCAGATTCGTTGGGAACCTTGACCGTGATGAGGGCGTAGTCGCCAGGGTTTGCCTGACCGGGATCGATCGTGACGTGGGCCATGGCGGCGAGTGGTGCTGCAATGGCGAGGGCGGCTCCCGCCGAGAGCGCGAGTGCAGCTTTAGTGAAATTCTTCATTAGTTTCTTTCTCAAAAGGGGTCGCGAAAGTGCGACAAATATCGGGGATGCTGGGCGGCGTAGTGCTAAACCGCAGGCATGGTGGCTGGTGGGCCCCGATAACGCGTGATGGAGAGAACTCGTGCAACAAGCGGCGTTGCCGGCGCTGCGACAGGCACAACGCGGAACTCGAGAATGCGTGTTCCGGCGATGCTCGCGGATGAGAGAAGCCGCGACACAAAGACGCGGGCCGTTTCGAACAGCCCCCAGAAGGCAACCTCGGCGTAGCGGAACATCAGGATAGTGATCACGGCGGCCGCGAGATGCGAGAGTGACATGGCAGAATCCGCGGTTTGCGCCGCCGAGCTGAAGTCGAATGTCATGGCCGCCATGTCGTGTGGCGCGATGCCTTCCGGTGCCAGCATTGAGCTGAAGAGCGTGTGATACATCCCCTGGCTGGCAAGAATGGCGGCGCTCAGGCGAACCATTGAGACGGTGCGTCCGGCCAACAGGGTGCAAATGGCGACTGAGATCACCAGCGAGACGCCAATACCGAACAGTGACGGAGCGACACCGCCCGCGATTTGGTGAGAAATAGCTGCCGCAAACGTTGCGAACAGCGCCGCGAGACTGCCACGAAGCACGCGCATGGCACGGGTATGCATCGGGCTCCTTCTGATCGGCGGCGTTAGCTACTCAAGCCTAGTTCGTATTGCGGTGCTGCTAGATCGGGCGAGCACGGGCTGAGGGGATGAGGGAGACTCGCCGAAACGCCGCCGGTAATTGTGACGGAGACTGAACGAATATCGGGTTAGGCTCGTTATCAAGGTATTTACTCAAGGAGAGGAACCGGCATGGCCCGAATTGGGGAAAGCGCGGACCTGCTCAAGTGTTCCTTCTGCGGCAAAAGCCAAAAGCAGGTACAGCAATTGATCGCCGGTCCGGGCGTCTATATCTGCGACGAGTGCGTAGATCTGTGCAACGAGATCATTGAAGAGCGTCTTGCTGAAGCTGGCGAAGAAACGTCGAGCGAATTTGACCTGCCTAAGCCGCGTGAAATCTACGACTTCTTAGAGGAATACGTCATCGGCCAAGAAGCAGCTAAGCGCTCGCTTTCGGTAGCCGTCTATAACCACTACAAGCGTGTTCGTGCCCGCAATACCATCACTTCGGCAGATGCCGTGATTGATGATGTCGAGATCGCTAAGTCGAACATCCTGCTGATCGGTCCTACCGGTTGCGGAAAGACGTATCTCGCACAAACTCTCGCTAAGCGCCTCAATGTGCCCTTTGCCGTTGCGGATGCCACTGCGCTCACCGAGGCTGGCTACGTCGGCGAGGATGTCGAAAACATTCTCCTCAAGCTTCTGCAGGCTGCTGACTATGACGTCAAGCGTGCTGAGACGGGCATCATCTACATCGATGAGATCGACAAGATCGCTCGCAAGGCAGAGAACCCCTCCATCACCCGCGACGTGTCAGGCGAGGGTGTGCAGCAAGCGCTCCTCAAGATTCTTGAAGGCACTGTCGCTTCTGTTCCGCCGCAGGGCGGTCGCAAGCACCCGCACCAAGAGTTCATTCAGGTGGATACCACCAACGTGCTCTTCATCGTTGCCGGTGCATTCTCTGGTCTCGAAGAGATCATCTCGAACCGTGCGGGCAAAAAGGGCATCGGCTTCGGTGCTCCGCTGCACAGCAAGGGCGACGATGTGAACCTCTTCGGCGAAGTTCTGCCAGAAGATCTCCACAAGTTTGGTCTCATCCCTGAGTTCATTGGTCGTCTGCCTGTTGTAACCACGGTTACACAGCTCGACCAGGTGGCTCTTATGGACATTCTGACAACGCCAAAGAATGCGCTCGTACGCCAGTACCAGCGCATGTTCGAAATCGACGGCGTTGAGCTTGAGTTTGAACGCGATGCACTCGAGTCAATCGCTGATCTTGCCGTGCTGCGTCAGACAGGTGCTCGTGGCCTTCGCGCGATTCTCGAAGAAGTGCTCGGTCCAATCATGTTCGATGTTCCATCCGACGAAACTGTTGGCCGCGTCATTGTGACGAAGGCGGCCGTGCTGGAGAACGCAGCACCCACGATCATTCCTCGTGAACCCGTGCGTGCCGAGAAGTCGGCCTAACCGCACCGCATAAAAGCGCAGGCGACCCACTGGGTCGTCTGCGCTTTTTCGTTTTCGGGCACGCACGCGACCGCGAACACGCCCGAAGTGTGCCTTCTGTCGCGCCGAAACACTGGGTTGCCTGTGCCGGTGGTCTCGTGGCCATTGACAGAGAGACGCACTTAATTCTATGGTTTGTTTAGTCCTGAACTAAGGGGAACCAATGGCGATTCGTCCGATGGCACGTACCGATGTAAACCGGTCAGCAATCCTTGCTCACCTGGGTGCACACGGTCCGGCATCCCGTGCTGAGCTCGCTCGCACGCTGAGCCTCTCACCGGCGCTCATGACGCAACTCACTAAAGACCTGCTTCATGACGGACTTTTGCGAGAACTCGAACACCAGGCATCGCAGGGCGGACGACCGGCACGGATGCTCGGCCTCGTCTCGAGCGCTGGGCGCGCGGTTGGCGTGAAGGTGGCCTCCGATCACGTGGCATTCGTTGAGGTCGGAATCGATGGCACCGTGCTGCGAACGGCTAGCGAGCCCTTTGATGCCGCGGCGACCACCATGCTGATGTCACTCGCTGGGTTGCTTCGATCCTTCATCGCTGGCGGCTCATCCGCGCCGCTCCTCGGCATCGGAGTGGGCGTTCCCGGCTCCGTCGATTCTCAAGCCGCGGGGGTGGTGAGTTCCACGCAGCTGAAGTGGAACAACGTGCCGATCGGCGCAACTCTGCGTCGCGAACTGGGACTCCCCGTTCTCGTGGAAAACAACGTGAACGCTCTCGCGATGGCGGAGCGTCTCTACGGTCTCGGCCGTCGTCATCGCAACTTTCTCGCCGTGACGATTGGAACCGGTATCGGAGCCGCAATCGTGATTGACGGTCTCATCGTTCGCGGCTTCGGAGGTGGTGCTGGCGAAATCGGCCACATTCCGGTGCGTGAGGATGGTCCCCGCTGCACATGCGGAAACATCGGATGCCTTGAGACATTCGCGTCGGAGAGCGCGCTCGTGGCGACGGCTCGCGATCGCAACGTCATCGCTCCCGGTGCAGGAGTTGCGGCACTCCGTGACGCAGCAGATCGTGGAAATCCGGCTGCCATCGCCGTCTTTGGCGAGGCTGGCCACCTGCTGGGCCGAGCAATTGCGGGGCTTGTGCACGTGCTCGATCCTGAGGTCGTGATCCTACTGGGGGAGGGCACAGCCGACTGGGGACACTGGTCTTATGGTTTCGAACCGGCTTTCCGCGCTGCGCTCATTCCCGCGCGACGGGGCATCCCGGTTGCTGTCGAGACCTGGCAAGACGCCAGTTGGGCTCAGGGCGCTGCCACTCTCGTACTTGCGACTCCGTTCGACGCTGAGGGGATTGCGGGAGAACAGGGTGACCTCGTCCGTCAGCGTCTCGTGCAGCAGGCCTCCCCGCAGGAGCGCTCCTGATGGTTCTCCCGACCGTTCTCAGAGCGCCAGCGGCGCCACCACCGCGATACGCGCCCCTCAGCCGAAAGAAGAAACGCGCTAGCGCAGGCTATGTGCTTACCGTGCTCGCATTCCTGCTGCCGAGCGCAATCCCGCTGACCCTCTTCGTGCTTGGACCCATGGTCGCGGCCGCGTGGATTAGCTTCACCGAGTGGAACCTGATCACTCCGATGGAATTCATCGGATGGGAAAACTACCGTTCCCTTCTCGCCGACGAACGCACCGGGCAAGTCTTCCTGCACACCATCGGCTACATCGCCGGGTACCTGCCGCTCGTCTACATCGGGGGACTCGCGTTAGCGCTCGCGCTCAACCAAGCGCTCAAAGGGCGTTCGTTCTGGCGGGGCATCTACTTTCTGCCTGTCGTCACGAGTTGGATCGCCGTGGCCATTGTCTGGCGTTGGCTGCTTAACCCCAACAACGGTGTCGTCAACCTCGCGCTTGGCTGGTTCGGCATCGATGGCCCCGGTTGGTGGACCGACCCCGACTGGGCAATGGTCTCGATCATCCTTGCGAGCTCCTGGAAAGACCTCGGCTTCGTGATGGTCATCCTGCTCGCTGGGCTGCAGACGATCAACCCCGATCTGTATGACGCCGCCAAAGTCGATGGCGCTGGGGCGTGGAAGCGCTTCTTCAATGTCACGCTCCCGATGCTGAGCCCAAGCACGTTCTTTGTCATCGTGATCTCGCTGATCAATGGGTTCCAAGTCTTCGACCAGGTCTATGCAATGACGGGCGGCGGACCGGGCGGATCAACGCAGGTGGTCGTGCAGCAGATTTACGACCTCACATTCCGCTACGGCGCTGCGGGCGAAGCATCCGCCCTCTCCTGGTTGCTCTTCATCGTGATTCTCGCGGTTACCGTCATTCAAATTATTGGACAAAAGAGGTGGGTTCACTATGGCTAAGTCGCCGCGCACTCGCCCCCGGTCGATCGTCTTGCATGTCGTTGTCATCGCCGGCGCGATTGCGATGTTCTTCCCCTTCTTGTGGACGTTCATCACCTCGATCACTCCGGGCGCTGGGTTTTCCATCGCTCCACAGCTGTGGCCCGAAAACCCATCATTCGAGGCATACCAAACACTGTTTACGGAGCGACCATTCGGTCGGGTCGTCGCGAACAGTATTGGGCTCGCCCTCGTGACTACGCTGGCGCAACTTTTCACGAGTGCCACCGCTGCCTACGCCTTCAGTCGACTGCCGTTCCGCGGTCGCGGCGTTGTCTTCGCGGTCTACCTCGCCACCATGATGATTCCGCTCCAGGTGCTCATCGTGCCGCTCTTTGCTGAGCTCAAGGCATTCGGGTTGCTCGACACCTACCTCGGTGCGCTGCTCCCGACGTTTGCGAGCGCCTTTGGAATCTTCTTGCTTCGCCAGGCCGTGAATCAGGTTCCCCGAGAGCTTGATGAGGCGGCGAAGCTTGATGGTGCTGGTCACTTCCGAGTGTTTACCCAAATCATCATCCCGAACATCCGCCCCGCACTCGCAACGCTGACCGTATTCGCCTTCATGAGCAGTTGGAACGCGTTTTTGTGGCCACTCGTCGTGCTGCGCTCACCCGAGTTGCAGACACTGCCGATCGCTCTAGCGGGGCTTCAAGGTCAGTACACGACCGCGTGGGACGTCGTGATGGCCGGCTCGATCGTGAGCATCTTGCCGATGCTCGCGCTCTACATTTTCGCCCAAAAGTACATCATTCAGGGCGTCGCAAGCTCAGGGATCAAATAAGGCCCCGAGGCACCAGAGATCCATTCATAACCTGACATCAAAGGAGATATCTAGCATGAAACGTTCACTACTTGCTGCGGGAGGAATCGTCGGCGTCTCAGCACTGCTGTTGAGTGCCTGCGCCAGCGAACCTGCCGCCGAAGACGGCCCGGTCACGATCACCTACTCGAATTTCACCTCTTCGGGCGGCAACGAAGACAACCTTCAGACGATCGTTGACGCGTTCGAGGCAGAGAACCCCAACGTCACTGTTGACATCACGACGCTTCCCTACGGCGACTACTTCACAACCCTCCAAACCGACCTCGCGGCCGGGACAGTGGCGGATGTCGTCGACACCAACTACGACTTCTTTCCGCAGTTGGCTTCGAGCGGTTCACTCGCGCCTCTCGAAGTGACTAACCCCGAGTCCTACCGTGAGTCGCTCATCGACGCGTATGCCGTTGACGGCACCAGTTACGGGCTGCCCAGTTCATTCTCCGATGTTGTGCTGTATTACAACGCTGACCTCTTCGATGCGGCCGGACTCGACTACCCAACGAGTAGCTGGACCTGGGCTGACGAGCAAGCGGCAGCGGAAGCTCTCACCGATTCCGCTAGCGGAACCTGGGGTGACCACCAGCCGGTGTCGTTCTACGAGTTCTACAAGGTGCTCGACCAGAACGGTGCATCGTTCTTGAGTGACGACGGAACCTCCGTCGCGTTCAATACCGCGGCAGGCATCGAGGCAGCCGAGTGGCTCACAGACAAGAGCGGCACTGTAATGCCCACGATTGAAGAGGGT
This sequence comes from Salinibacterium sp. SWN167, assembly GCF_015864665.1. Taxonomy (GTDB): domain Bacteria; phylum Actinomycetota; class Actinomycetes; order Actinomycetales; family Microbacteriaceae; genus Rhodoglobus. Next base: position 1,463,450 of record NZ_JADYWU010000001.1, read on the forward strand.
CAGGGCACAGCAGACTTCGACACTAACCTGTTCCTCGAGGGCAAGCTCGGCATGATGCACTCCGGCGTTTGGGTCTTCGGTGCACTTGCCGACGCACCATTCGCGTGGGACATCGCCGTTGAGCCTGGAAATACCCAACAGGCCAGCGCAGTGTTCTCTAACGCGGTCGGTGTGTCAGCAGCATCCGACCACATTGCCGAAGCAACCGCGTTTGCCGAATTCTTGACGTCGTCGCAGACAATGATCGATGTTCGTCTCGATAGCGGTTGGGAACTTCCTCCCACGAGCGACGAAGATCAACTCGCCGTCTACCTGACCAAGGACACTCCGGCTAACCGCCAGGCCGTCTTTGACTCGCTCGACACGATTGCGCTTACCCCACTGGTCGAGAACGGCCAGCAGGAGATGCAAGACATCGTCACCGAGGAACTGATCGAAGCACAGGCAGGACGCAAGTCAGTCGCCGACGCTCTGGCCAGTGCTGAAGAACGCATCAACGCCGTAATCGGATAGTACGTCTCCCGAGTGAGGCCCATCCCGTTGACGCGAGATGGGTCTCACTCCCAGCCGGCCCAGGAGGGCACTTCATGACTTCACGCCTGGACGACGAGTCACTCGCGTCGCTCGCAGCGCACAGCGTCGAGCTGATCTCCACGTTGCAGCACCCCAGCGGGGCGTACCCCGCCAGCCCTACCTTTTCGGCATACACCGGCTACTCCTGGTTTCGTGACGGTGCCTTCATCGCTGATGGCATGTCGAGCGCCAACGCCATTGAATCTGCCTCACGCTTCTTCGACTGGTGTGCGAGCATCCTTATCGCTCGCCGGGCCCAGATCGAGACCATCGAGCGAGCCGAAGCGGCAGGCACTCCGCTCGATAATTCCCAGATGCTTGCTACCCGTTTTACCTTCGATGGCGCCGAGGGCGACGACGACTGGTGGGACTTTCAAACCGACGGCTACGGCACGTGGATGTGGGCGGCAGTCGCGCACTCCCGGCGACACGGGCTCGGTCTTGAGCGGTGGCGTGAAGGCATCGAGCTTTCCGTCCGCTATCTGCTCGCGACGTGGGAGCGCCCCTGCTTTGACTGGTGGGAAGAGTTCGAGACCGAACGTCACGTGTCAACGCTCGGCTGCGTCATTGCGGGGCTGAGTGCTGCGGTATCCGCGGATGTGCTCCCCGCTGATATTGCCACCCGAGCGACGGTCGCCACGACCGCTGCCAGAGAGATCATCGAATTGGATGGTGTTCGCGACGGCCACCTAGTCAAATGGTTAGGGTCAGTTGCCGTCGACGGTTCCCTTGCCGCGCTCATCTCCCCGCTGGCCGTTGTGGATGGCGCGAGCGCTCTCGCCGCTGCTTCTACCGCGCGCATCGACCACGAACTCACGGTCGACGGTGGTGTGCATCGCTACCTCGGCGACACGTTCTATGGCGGTGGCCAATGGCCGCTACTGAGTTGCATGCTCGGATTGGCCTATGCGGCCGGCGGAGACACTGCACGCGCACGCAACCAACTGGAGTGGGCGGCCAGCACGGTGACTGCGGAGGGATTCCTGCCAGAACAAGTCGACGATGACCTGCTTGATCCCAGCCGTGTTGCCGAATGGCAGGAACGCTGGGGGAGTGTGGCTACACCGCTGCTTTGGAGTCACGCAATGTATGTGCGCCTCGCCGTCGAGATTGGCATGTACTCGCCACCAGCAGAGTGGCCGGCGTCAGTCGCGACCACCGAAAATCATTTCAGAAACGAAAGCGAGACCGACTAGTGCTGAGGCATAGACCACTGGGTTCGGGACATCCGTACTCTGTCGACACCGAACAACGTCACCCCGCCGTTCCGATTGCGGGCGAGGCCCTCCGGCTTGGCGTTCGTGCCACAGCGGATGTCGACGTTGTCACTCTCGAATGGGATGACGGACAGTCGGTCACCGACTTCGCCCTCGAGCGAGTGCAACAGCGCTCGCGGGGTCAGGCCGTCGACGGCGGCCACCTCGCCTCGGCGCAAGCGAAACTGGCACGAACGAGCACCGGTTTCGCTGTTGATGTTTCCCAGCTCCGAGCAACGGCCCGGTATCGCTATCGGTTCGTCGGTGGCCCCACGGCAGCACCGCGCTCGCAGTTCACCCGCTGGTTCGACGTGCGAGTGGCCGGATGGCGCGCTGCGCCCGATTCGATCGTTGCCGCTGACGAGACGGTTGGCCTTGTCGCCGGCAGCACCACTGTTCTCGACGACGGCGAACGCATCCACCGGGTTCGGTTCGCACTGCGGCTCGACGAGCGCGAGCACGTCTCCGGCTTCGGCGAACGGTTTGATGCCCTCGACCAGCGCGGTGCGAGCCTTGATTCGGTTGTTTTCGAGCAGTACAAGTCTCAGGGTGCGGAACGCAAGACGTACCTGCCGATGCCATTCGCTCACGTCATCGGCGCCCGCGGGTGGGGCTTTCATGTGCGCACCAGCAGACGTGTGTGGTTTGACGTAGCCGAGAGCAATGCCGGCCTGCTGCGGATCGAATCAGAGGTCGATTCGCCCAGTGACGCATCCGAAGTGCTGTCGGTTGGTGGCTATGCGGGAACGCCGGCGGAAGTTCTCGATCAGTTTCTCGGTGAGGTCGGGCGCCCCGAAGTGTTGCCGAGTTGGGTTCACCGTTTGTGGGCGAGCGGTAACGAATGGAACACTCAAGCCGAGGTCATGCGTCAAATGGATGCCCATCGGGAGCACGGCATCCCGGTCGGGTCTGTCGTTATCGAGGCATGGAGCGACGAAAGCACGTTCACGGTGTGGCGGGACGCGCACTACGCGCCGAACGACAGCGGTGGGCCGCTGCGGCTCAACGATTTCAGTTTTCCCGCGGAGGGTGCGTGGCCCGACCCGAAAGGCATGATCGACGAGCTGCATGATCGCGATGTGCGCGTGCTGCTGTGGCAGATCCCGCTCATCAAGATGCGCCCGCATCCGGTGGGGCAAGCGCGGTTCGATGCCGAGGGCGCGCAGCGAGACAACGTGCTCATTCAGGATGAGACGCCGCGCGGTGCGCTCAAGCCGTACCGCAATCGTGGCTGGTGGTTCCCGCTCTCGCTGATGCCAGATCTCACCGACGAACGTTCTGCGCAGTGGTGGACGGAGAAGCGTCGCTACCTCGTAGAGGACATGGGCGTCGACGGCTTCAAGACTGATGGTGGTGAGCACGCGTGGGGCTCTGAACTGCACTATCAGGATGGCCGCCGCGGCGACGAGAAGAACAACACCTTCCCGGTGCACTACGCCCGCGCCTACGGCGATCTCCTCAGGAGCGCTGGCAAAGCGCCGGTGACGTTCTCGCGCGCCGGGTATACGGGATCGCAAGCCCATGGAGCTTTCTGGGCCGGAGACGAGAATTCCACGTGGGATGCCTTCCGCTGGTCGCTGTTCGCCGGGCTCAACGCGAGCGCGTGCGGCATCCTTTATTGGGGCTGGGATCTCGCTGGTTTCAGTGGCGACGTGCCCACGGCAGAGCTCTACGTTCGTTCACTCGCTGCCGCGGCCTTCGTGCCGATCATGCAGTACCACTCGGAGTTCAATCACCATCGATCACCGAGTCGTGATCGAACGCCCTGGAACATCGCCGAGCAATCGGGGGACGCGCGCGTGCTCGAGATGAGCCGCAGCATCGTCGAATTGCGCGAGCGTCTCGTGCCGTACCTCACCGCCGAGAGCGAGTGGGCGGTTTCTGCTGGCACGAACGTCATGCGGCCGCTGTTCTTCGACTGGCCCGACGATGAACGCCTCTGGGGGCAACCGTTGCAGTGGATGCTCGGGCGCGACATTCTCGTATCGCCCGTGATCGACGAGGGCGCCACCGAACACACGGCGACTCTTCCTCGTGGCGGCTGGGTTTACGCGTTCACTGGCGAACGGGTCGCGGGCGGCGGCGTCGATACTCGCGCAGTGCCGTGGGATGAGGTGCCCGTGTATGTGCGGGCTGAGGCCTGGGATCGTCTGGCGCCTGTCTTTAAGAGCTAGACAGGAAGTGGTGTTCCTGAGGGCGATCGCACCGGGCAAGTGCATCGCAGCCGAATTCGGGGGAAGCTGCGAAGAGATCGCCCTCAGGACACCGTGCTAGGTGACGTCTAAGACTGAGGGGGGCGCGACAAGCGCGACCCGCACTATTGTGCACGACCACTGGGGGTTAGCGAAAGGTTTTCACGATTTTTTGTGAAGCGAGCACAATAAATCGTCCTCAGGTGCAGTTTTGGTAGGAGTTTCGGACAATGCGTCCCTTGAGTTCGCGCGGTTGTGGCGCAAAAAACGCGGCAGTCTCCGAAAAGACTGCCGCGTTTCTGGCGTGACTGGGCGCCCAGTTGGGGCGCCGAGCGCAGTGGCGGTGCTGCGGGCTAGTTCAGTCCGCGACGGTTCAGTAGGGGCTGCAACTCGGCATCACGGCCGCGGAAGTCACGGAACGCTTCGAGCGGGTTCTTCGACCCGCCAACGCCGAGGAGCCGTGTACGGAAGCGGTCGCCGTTCGCCCGGGTGAGTCCACCGTTTTCGGTGAACCACTCGACCGTGTCGGCATCCAACACTTCACTCCAAATGTAGGAGTAGTAGCCGGCGTCATAGGCCGAGTTCGCGAAGATGTGCTGAAAGTAGGTGCTCGAGTACCGGGGCGGCACCGCGGGGTTGTTGAGCCCGACCTCGGCCAACGCTTGCGCTTCGAACGCCGCGACATCCGTCACGTCGTCATCGGCGGTGATGCGGTGCCAAGCCTGGTCGATGAGGGCGGCAGCGAGGTATTCGCTCGTGAGGAACCCCTCGTTGAACGCGGCGCTGGCCTGGATGCGTTCCACAATCTCGCGGGGCATGGGGTCACCGGTCTCGTAGTGCTTGGCGTAGTTATCGAGAACCTCGGGCCAGAGCATCCACATCTCGTTGACTTGGCTGGGGAACTCAACAAAGTCGCGGTAGGTGTTGGTTCCCGCAAACTTCGGGTACGTCACGCGAGCGAACAGGCCGTGCAGTGCGTGTCCAAACTCGTGGAACAGCGTGTTGACCTCGTCGTAGGTGAGGAGCGTGGTCTCACCCGCGGCGGGCTTCGGCACGTTGAGGTTATTGGTGACGATCACTGGATGCCCGAGCAGGTCCGACTGCGAGATGAGCGAATTCATCCACGCTCCGCCGCGCTTCGAGTCGCGCGTGTAGAGGTCGAGAGTGTAGAGGCCGACCTCGCTGCCATCCTCGTTTGTGACCTCGAAGACACGAACGTCGGGGTGGTATGCCGGCAGGTCGCGACGTTCAGTAAAGGTGACGCCGTAGAGCTGGGTCGCCGCAAAGAACACTCCGTCGCGCAGCACGCGCTCGGCCTCAAAATAGGGGCGCATCTGGGTGGTGTCGACGTTGTACTGCTCGGCGCGCACCTTCTCGGCATAGAACGCCCAGTCAGCGGCGGTCACTTCGGTGCCCGCGAGCTTTTCTAACGCAGCGTGCTCTTCGCGAGCGTTGCGTGCCGCGGCAGGAGCGAGCTTGCCGAGCATGTCAGCGACTCGCTGCGGGTTTTGGGCTGTCTCGTCGGCGGTAACCCAGGCGGCATGACTTTCGTAGCCGAGAAGGGCGGCGCGCTGCGAACGCACCTTCGCAATCTCCAATACGAGTTCGCGGTTATCGAACTTGCCACCGCGGATGCCACGCGAACGTGACGACGCCATCACCCGGCCGCGAACATCAGCATTCTTCAGCACCGAAAGGTGGGGCTGGTTCGTGGGCAGAATCAAGGTGATGAGGTATTTGCCCGTGAGTCCACGATCGTTGGCTGCACCGGCAGCCGCAGAAATCTCTGACGGCTCGAGACCATCAAGCTCCTGGATGCTGTCTACAACAATCGCAAGATCGTTGGTGTCGGCAAGCAGGTTCTTCTCGAACTTCGTGGTGAGAGTGGAGAGGCGCGAGTTGTAGTCGCGCAGGGTCGCTTTGGCGTCTTCGGAGAGGCCGGCGCCGGCGAGGGTGAACTCGGTGAAATAGCGCTCAACAAGGTAGCGGGCTTCGGCATCCAACTCGGTGTCGTCGAGGCCTTCACGGATGCTGCGAATGCGTTCGTAGAGCGCGCTGTTGAGGCTGATGGCGTCATTGTGCGCGGCAAGTTGGGGAGCGATGACTTCTTCGAGTGCATCTGAGGCTGCATCGCCATCGGCTGACGTCTTGTTGAAGAACACGGTGGCAACCCGGTTGAGCAGCTGGCCGCTCTTTTCGAGCGGGATCATCGTGTTCTCGAACGTGGGCGCGTCTGCCTGCGAGGTGATCGCTTCAATCTCTGCGAGCTGCTCTGCCATGCCTTTGTCGAAGGCCGGTGCGAAGTGCTCATCTTCGATATCGGCAAAGGGGGGCATGCCGAAGGGCAGCGTGCTGGGCTCAAAGAAAGGATTGGTCATGCATCCACTCTATTCTCGTCAGTATGACTAGCGAGCGTTATACCCACGGCCATCATGAAAGTGTGTTGAAGTCGCACACCTGGCGCACGATCGCCAACTCCGCGGCGTACTTCGAGCCGCACCTTGAGGCAGGGCGTTCGTTGCTCGATATCGGCTGCGGGCCGGGCACGATCACAGCGGAGTTTGCCGACCGATTGGCCCCCGGCCGCGTTGTCGGGCTGGATGCCGCTCCCGCAGCGATAGAAAAAGCCTCGGCTTTCACCGCCGCCAACTTGAGTTTCATCGTGGGCGACGCCTATGCGTTGCCGTTCGAGGACAACACTTTTGATCTCGTGCATTCGCATCAGACTCTGCAGCATTTGGGTGATCCGGTCGCGGCTCTCGTGGAAATGAAGCGCGTCGCTAAACCGGGCGGACTCATTGCGGTGCGAGACGTCGATTATGCGGGCACCATTTGCTTCCCCGAGCTGCCGGGGCTGAAGGTCTGGGCCGACCTCTACGACGCGGTGCACCGCAGCAATGGGGGAGAACCTAATGCGGGCCGGCGGCTGAAGTCGTGGGCGATGCAGGCCGGGTTGGCTGACGTCACCACGTCGGCATCGATCTGGAACTTTTCCGACGACGTCGACCGGGAGTGGTGGGGAAGCATGTGGGAGGCGCGGGTGCTCCAATCGGCTTTTGCCGAGGATGCTCTGAGCAAGTCGTTGGCGACTCCGGATGTGTTGCAGGAGATTAGCGCTGCGTGGCGCGAGTGGGCTGATTCGGCTGAGGGATGGATGGCGATGCCGCACGGGGAGATCCTGGCGCGCGTTTAGCGCCAGCATCGGGCGCCTCTAGCAGCCGATGCCGGTGGGGTTGGCGATGCAGTCTTGGTCGACGAGCACTGTGGTGGCGTGCCCGGCGGTCGCTGTGAGGGGCGGCGCGATGATGGTGAGGGTGCCGACGACGTTCTGCCAGCTGCTGCCGGCGACACGGTATTCGGCGGCGTAGGTGACGGCGAGGGTGATCGTGTAGTTGCCGGGTTCTTCGTAGACGTGGCTGGCGGGCGTGGGATCGAACTCGGTGATCCGGTATTTGTCCCAGGTTTTGCCGGGGTTGCTCGTGGTGGCGGTGCTGCCGTCGCCGTAGTCCCAGTTGTAGGCGATGGGGGTGAATCTGACTTGCGCGGTGCCACCGAAAAGGGTGCCGTCGACAACATGGGCGGATGTCGTGGCGTAGAAGTTGGTGTCGAGGCCGACGATCATCCACTGGTTGGGTTGCATCCCTGCGGCGGGGGCTTGTGGGCGAAAGCTGGCGATGTCCGAGATCGTGATGGGGCCGGTCTCGCCGTCGGCGTCCTCGGCCGGCGGAGTCCACGGCACGCATTCGATGCGCTGGAGGTCGCACCACGCTTCCTCGACGCTGTCGAGCTCATCGTCGACGGGAATGTAGGCGACGCCGTCAGCGTCGTAGTCGGAGTCGTGGTTTCCGCCGCCAGAACCTGGCAGAACAGCGGAGCCTTCAATCTCTACAGCGCCTGTGTCGGACTCCGCCGTGGCACATTGGCCGGCGACATTCGCCTCGAAACTACAAGCCATAGCGGGCAGCGAACTCGCTACGCTGCCTATCAGCAAGCAACCGCCGAGCAAGGTGCCGCCAATTACTAGCAATAGCGCCCTGCGCGGGTTCAACATGCGTCGGTGCTCCATATGTCGCGAGCCGAGACGAGTAGCGTGTTCGAGTCGGGGCTGAGGTCGAAGACGACTTGCATTGTCATCGCCGACACCGGGGCTTTCGGCCCAATTTTTTCGCCTTCACGGTAAATCGACAACTTTGATAAGTCGTCGCAGAGGTACACCGCGATCACCTCATTTGGAGAAGAATCGCGCGAATAGCGCTGGAGAACGACTTGATTAAAGGATTCGTCGCCCACTAGGTAGCGACCATCGGCCACCCGCTCCTCAAACTCCTCAAGCAATTCAACCAAGTGCTCTCCGCTAGCAACGCTGGACAAAGCAGTCGGGTCAGTTACGCCTTCTCGATATGTTTCGAGCGTCACCCGCGTATATTCCGCATAGGCCTCTTCAGCCGCAGCCAGCGCTTCTTCGTCGGTCGCATAGGGCGCAACAAAGGTGGTGGTCGGCTCGGCTGGGGTGGGGGACTCAGAAGGCACGCATCCGCTCAACGTTGCGAGGAGGAGCGTGCCTATCGAGAGTCGGACGAGGTTCGGTAGCCGCATACAACGACGCTAAGCATTCAGCGCGAAGTGAGCGCTCAACTGTCCACAACAGCAGTCGAGGCTAGGAGGCAGCTTCTTCTACGGAAACGCTGCCGTTCGCACTCTGGCGCACGATGGTGCCGTCGTCGAGTTCGGCGACGGGACGCGATTCGAGCCACGTGAGGGTCCATCGCCACGCGCTCGTATCGAGGTGGGCGACATCCGCTTCAACGCCGGCGATCGCTTCGCGCATTTCTGCGGAAAGACGATCGGGCACAGCATCGCCGACCGACCATCGTGTGCCGAGCTGCACTACACGCTCTTTTCGTACAAGATCCACGACGTGCGGTCCGCGACCTTGTCGTAGAGGCGCTTGGCGCTGTCGTTCTCCTTGTTGGTGATCCAGCGGAGCTTTCCGCCACCATCTTCTGCGGCACGCGCAGCGATGTCGTCAATGATCGTTCCGGCAACTCCGGCACCACGGTGCTCAGGGTCGACGTAAAGGTCATCCATAAACCAGCCCCACGAAGCAGTGAAGGTGTCGGGCAGACGACGGTAGAGACCAAAGGCACACACAATTCCGGGATCGGGAGCGCCCTCAGGAGCTACAGCGACGACCGCATTGAGCTGTGCTGAGTCATCCATGAGCCATTCCCAGACGCCCTGAACGATGGCATCGGTGAACTCGGTTTCGTAGAACACTCCGTAGTTGACGAAGTGGTCTTTCCACACTTCGAAATCGGTTTCTTGAATATCGCGAACGGTGTACGAAGGCTTCTCTGAGTTCGTCATTTACTCAACAATACGCGGTTTTGGGGTTCGACGCCGAACTCAACGCCGAACCCTCGGTAGACCTTTAGACCGAAGCTTCGGGTGTCGCTTCAACCAAAACGATGTCGCGAACCTCAATCTCTTCCGCTTCAACAATCGTGAGGTCATGGATGCGACCCACAGCCTTCAAATCGTCGATGGCCGCAGCGATCAGGGCTGGTCCCGCGAGGGTAGCCGAGGTCACTTCGGTCTTCTGCGAAGCCTTCGCGTCTGTTTTAGCGCGTCGGATGCTGATGAGCGCTTGGCTAACCGCGTGGAACAGTCCGCTCGGCTCTGCCGTAACACCGAGTTCGTCGGCGGTAGGCCACGAAGCGGAATGCACTGAGGTGTCGTGCGTCCAGCGCCAGACCTCTTCCGTAGCGAACGGAAGGTACGGCGCGAACAAGCGCAAGAAAACATCGATCGCGGTGTGCAGGGCACGGTTAGCGCTGGCCTGAGCTTCGGGAGTTCCCGCCCCATAAGCGCGTTCTTTCACGAGCTCGAGGTAGTCATCGCAGAAGGTCCAGAAGAACTTCTCCGTGACTTCAAGTGCTTTGGCGTGATCGAAATTATCCAGAGCAGTGGTGGCCTGGTCAACGACCGACGCGAGTTCGGCGAGCATTTCGAGATCCAGAGCCTCGGTAACAACTGCATCCGACGCGGTCGCCGATGCTGCAGGCGCCGGGAACGAGTAAACGAACTTCGACGCGTTCAAGACCTTGATCGCGAGTCGGCGACCGATCTTGATCTGCTTCGGGTTCTGCGGGTCAAAGGCCGCGTCAGTACCGAGGCGACTGGATGCTGCCCAGTAGCGCACCGCATCCGAACCGTGGTCATCGAGCATGCCCTTGGGCGTCACAACGTTGCCCTTGGACTTCGACATCTTCTTGCGGTCGGGGTCAACGATGAAGCCAGAGATGCCGGCGTTGCGCCACGGCACAGTGCCGTGCTCGAGTTCAGAACGCAGCGCGGTCGAGAACAACCACGTGCGAATGATGTCTTGGCCTTGGCTGCGCAGCGAGTAGGGGAATACGAGGTTGAAGAGCTCGGGGTCGGTCTCCCAACCACCAGCAATCTGCGGGGTCAGGGATGACGTTGCCCACGTATCCATGATGTCGAGTTCGCCCTCGAAGCCACCGGGAACACCACGCTGGTCTTCCGTGTAGCCGGGAGCGGTGTCGGAGGACGGGTCGATCGGCAGCGAAGCCTCGCTGGGAACGATCGGGGCACCCTTTTCACCATCAGCGTCGAGCTCGTACCAGACGGGGATCGGCACACCGAAGAAGCGCTGGCGCGAAATGAGCCAGTCGCCCGTGAGGCCGCCAACCCAGTTGTCGTAGCGAACCCGCATGTGGTCGGGGACGAAATTGATCTGCTCGCCCGCCTCAAGTAGGCGGTTACGCAGCTTCTCGTCGCGCGCACCATTGGTGATGTACCACTGGCGCGTCGAAATAATCTCGAGAGGCTTGTCGCCCTTTTCGAAGAACTTCACCTGGTGCTGAATCGGCTTGGCATCGCCGATCATTTCGCCCGACTCCTTGAGCAGAGCAACCATGGCAGCCTTCGCGCTGAAGACCGTCTTGCCCGCGAGCTCGGCGTAGGCAGCCTGAGCGGCGTCGCCCACAATGACATCGGGAGCGTCGGCAATGATGCGACCGTCGGCACCGATGATGGTGCGGTTCGGAAGATCGAGTTCACGCCACCACACAACGTCGGTGACGTCACCGAACGTACAAATCATCGCGATGCCCGAACCCTTGTCTTGCTGAGCAAGGTGGTGGGCCAGAATCGGAACCTCAACACCGAAGATTGGCGTCGTGACCATCGTGCCGAAGAGGTGCTTGTAGCGCTCGTCATCGGGGTGAGCCACGAGAGCGACACAGGCCGGCAGAAGCTCGGGGCGGGTCGTCTCGATGTGGATGTCGTCGCCATCCGCCTGGTGGAAAGCAAGACGGTGGTAGGCGGCAGGCTGCTCTTTGTCTTCGAGCTCAGCCTGAGCAACAGCGGTGCGGAACGTGACATCCCACAGCGTCGGAGCGAACGCCTGGTAGGCCTCGCCGCGGTCAAGGTTGCGCAAGAATGCACGCTGAGCGGCACGCTGAGCGTCATCACCAATGGTGCGGTAGGTGAGGTTCCAGTCAACGCTCAGACCAAGCTGGCGCCAGAGGTCTTCGAACTGCTTTTCGTCTTCGGCGGTCAGCGTCTCGCACAGTTGAACGAAGTTGCGACGAGAAATCGGCAACTGCGCGGCAGCCTTCGTCGACTTGCCTTCGCCGCCTTGCTGAGGAGGCTCGAAGCCTTCGTCATAGGGGAGCGTGGGGTCGCAGCGCACACCGTAGTAGTTCTGAACCCGACGCTCGGTGGGCAGACCATTGTCATCCCACCCCATCGGATAGAAGATCTCTTTGCCGCGCATGCGCTGGAAGCGAGTAACCAGATCCATGTGGGTGTAGCTGAAGACGTGGCCAATGTGCAGGCTGCCGGATGCCGTTGGCGGGGGAGTGTCGACCGAGAATACGCAGTCAGACCCCTCAGCAAGCGCCTTCTGGCGATCGAACCGGTAGGTGCCCTCGTTCTCCCACACGGGAGCCCACTTGTCTTCGAGGCCTTCTAGGGCAGGTTTTTCGGGAACGCTCGACGACATAATTACTCCGGTTCGATATGTGCGGCACCGAGTCAAAGAAGAGGTGCCTGAGTGTGAGGTGTAGTACCAATCGTAACGGACAGCGTCGCATGAGGTCGCGCCGCGCGAGGACGTCTAGTTCTTTGTCACCGTGACTGTTTTGTGGGTGAGGTTTCCCGCACCATCCTCTAGCGTCACCGTATAAATCTCGGTCTCGTTGCTGCACTGGTAATCAAAGGTATACGTCGCGGTGGTGGGAACTTCTTCATACGGCTCCTCCTTCGCGTTGGTGGTGCGCACCCCAAACCACGCCATGGTCGCGTTGGCGCTACTCCACGCGAAAGTGAGCTGACTTGTTGGGTTCGCGTCGGTGCAGTTTGCACTGGTAGGCGCGCTGAAGGTGGCGAAGGACGGACTCGCGGTTGCGGGCGGCGGAGCAGTCGTCGGCTCAGCACTCGGCTCGGCTTCCTCCACGGCAGAAGCGCTGGGCGTGGGAGTCTCGCTCGGTGTGGCCGAAGGGCTTTCCGTTGGCACCGGCGTGATGTCGCCACCAGACCCGCGAGAGAACAGCAACGTCAGCATGATGACGACCGCGATCAGCAGCACCCCACCAATGATCGACAGGATAATGAGGAGCTTGCGAGACTTGGGCTGCGGAGATGTCGGAGGATCGATCGGTGGCTCCCCGCCACTAGGAGGTGGGGCTGCTCCCGCCGGCTCAAACCGCACCGTGGGCGCGTCACCATTTTGAGCATCGAAACGTTTGGTGGGTTGATCGTCACTCATGGCTTAGCTCCAGGATGGGGGATCATGCAAGCAGTCCAGCGTGGCTGAAGCCTAACCCCACGCCTCGCTCCTGTCGAGAGGATCTCAGCAATCGCGCAGCTCAGCGATCGTGTGGTGAGAAAGGCACGAGCGCGGTGTCGAACGCGCGGTCCACGAAGGGGGCGAGTCGTCCGCGCTGCGGGCCAGCGTTGGCCCACTCTTGGGCAGCCGAGACGACACACGCGATGAGAGCGTAGGCCTGCGTGCGCGCGGTCGCCGCACCCACCCCGTGGCGCTCGAGGAAGCCACTCAGTAGGCGAGCCTGAGTCGCAAAGCGGCTCATTGCAGACGCCTGCAGTTCCGTCGCGCTACCGATCAGGTCGTACTGGGTGAGCACAAAAGGCACGTGGCGCGATTCCAGCTCGGCCAGCGAACGCAACATCGCCTGACGGATAGCGAGCGGGGCGGATGACGCGTCGCCGGCGTCGGTCGGCTGATCAGCCAGCGCCGCCCTCAGTCGCTCGGTCGCGGCATCCAGCTCAACCCAAAATACTTCGCCTTTAGCGTCGAAATAGTTGAAGAACGTGTTGCGGCTCACCCCGGCGCGGGTAGCAATCTGATCGACGGTGGTGCCGGTGTAGCCGTTCTCGAGAAACAACTCGAAGGCAGCCTCTTGCAGGAGTTCGCGGGATGCGGCGGGCGGGCGGCCACGGGTGGGAGTGCGGGGAGGCGTCACCGCATCATCCTCTCACTCGCGGGAGGGCCGCAATCAACGACCGGGTATACGGATGCTGTGGTGCGAAAAAGATTTCATCCGTCGGGCCCGTCTCCACAATGCGGCCCTCGTTGATGACGGCGACGCGGTCACTCATGTGGCGAATCACGCCGAGATCGTGAGAGATGAAGAGGTAGCTAAGGTGCAGGTGGCGCTGCAGCTCGTCGAGCAGATTCAGCACGCGGGCCTGAGTGGAAACATCCAGTGACGACACTGGCTCGTCGCAGAGGATCGTCTGCGGCCCCGGCGCGAGCGCGCGAGCAATTGCTACCCGCTGGCGCTGGCCACCCGACAAGAGCAGCGGGCGACGGTTCTTCACCGCGCGAGGCAGCCCGACAGCATCGAGCAATTCGTCTGGAGTCGTCAGCGATTGGTGGTTTGCGGATGCTCCAGCGCTCAACGCATCGGTGAGAATGTGCTCGACGCTCAAGCGAGGATCGAACGAGCTCAAGGCATCCTGATAGATGGCACCCAGCGTTGGACGCAGCGGGCGGCGCTCGCGGGAACTCAGCGACCCCCACTCGTGGCCCGCGAGCAGCACTTCGCCGCTGTCGGCCGTCTCCAGTCCAAGGGCGATGCGCGCGATGGTGGTTTTGCCGGAGCCAGACTGACCGACAAGGCCCAGAGTGGTGCCGGAAGTGAGCGTGAGAGAAACGTTGTCGAGCGCCTGAATTGCCGCCCCGTGCGGGGTGGGATAGTGGCGAGATACCCCGCGCAGTTCGAGCGCGGGTAGCGGTGAACCAGCAGCGGTAGCCGTGGCAGCAGCCGCCGTGGTAGCAGCCCCGGCGCTCGCGGAAGTGTCGGGGAGTGTGACGGCCTCGGCATCCGACGGCAACGCCAGCAGCGTTCCCCGCGGCACGTCAACCGGAATCGCCGCCAACAGCTGCTGGGTTGCCGCCGTTGTGGGCGCTCGCAGCAACGCCTTCGTTGCGCCGGTCTCGACGATGCGGCCGGCGCTCATCACGGCCACGCGGTCGGCAATGCGCGAGACAACAGCGAGGTCGTGGGTGATGAGGATCATGGCGGTGCCGCTATTGCGCAGCGATGACAGCAGCTCGAGCACGCGCGCCTGCACCGTGACATCGAGAGCGGTCGTGGGCTCGTCGGCGATGATGAGGGCAGGGCCAGCGGCAATTCCGGCGGCGATGAGCGCGCGCTGGCGCAGTCCGCCCGAGAGCTCGCCGGAGCGCTGGCGGGCTCGCAGCGCAGGATCGGGAATGCCCACGGCATCCAGCAGTTCGAGCACCCGCGCCTGACGCTCACGCTGGCTGAGGGTGGTGTGCAGCCGCAGCACATCATCGATTTCACGGCCGACCGGGCGCAGAGGGTCGAGCGACACGAGCGCATCCTGCAGCACCAGCCCAATGGATGCTCCGCGAATCGTTCGCCACCGTCGAGCACCGGGTGCCGGAAGGCTTTCTCCCGCCAGACTCAACTCGCTGAAGCTCACGTGGGCTCCGGCGGGCGCAAGCCCGAGCAGGGAACGAGCCGTAACGCTCTTGCCCGAGCCCGACTCTCCGACGATGGCGAGGCATTCGCCGGCGGCTACCTCGAAGCTCACGCTATCAACGGCCGGGCGGGCGGTGCGGTCGAAGTGCACGCTGAGGTTGCTCACACGCAGGAGCGGGGTGGCGGTCATCCGCGGGCCTCCTGGCGGGTGCGGGCGTTGAGGGCGCGGCCGAGCACGGTGAACGATGCGGCGGTCGCGACGATGGCGAGACCGGGGAAGACCGTGAGCCACCAGGCGACATCGATGTAGGTGCGGCCACTCGAGAGCATCGCGCCCCATTCGGCGGCGGGCGGGGCGACTCCGAGCCCGAGGAAACCGAGCGATGACGCCCACACGATGGCTTGACCAACGCCGAGGGTGCCGAGCACGAAAATAGGGGAGAGCGCCCCGGGCAGAATGTGTTGCCACACGATGCGGGCTCGTGAGTGGCCCAGAACTGTCGCGGCCTCCACGTAGCTGGCGCTGCGCACGCTCCGAAGTTGGCTGCGGATAATGCGGGCGTAGCCGGGCGCGGTCGAGAGCCCAACCGCCACCGTTGAGGTGACAACGCCGGGGCCGGCAATCGCGATGAACACGAGCGCGAGCAGCAGGCCGGGAAGAGCGAACATCACCTCAACAATGCGCGTGCTCACGAAGTCGCCAAGCCTGCTGCCGAGGCCGCCGAGCAGCCCCAGGATGAGCGCGAGGCCGAGCCCGACGACGGTGGCGGCAATTCCGATGAGCAGGGAGTTTCCGGCTCCGAAAACGACACGGGTGTACACATCGCGACCGGACTCGTCGGTGCCGAAGAAGTGGGCAGCCGATGGTGATTGGAAGGCCTCGGCAGGGGCCACGGCATCCGGGTCAGCGGTCGTGATGAGCTGCGGCGCGAGAGCAGCGGTCAGAATAAGCGCAAGTACGGCCAGCGCGATGATGACGCCCGTGTTGCGCAGTAATCCGCGGCGACCCCGGATGCCGAGAGCGCGTCCCGAAGGCTGCGAGAGACGGCCAGCCAAGATTTCGGTCATCGTGCTGCCACCTCCGTCACGCGCGGATCGACGATGCGGTCAACGGCATCCGTCGCGATTGTCACCAGGATGAAGGTCAGCGCGGAGAGGAGGGCGACGGCGGTGACGACGGGGATGTCGCGAATGGTGACAGCGTTGAGGAGTGTTCGGCCGAGGCCGGGACGGGCAAAGATCGTTTCGACGACCACGGCGCCGCTCAGGAGCGAGCCGAAGGCCCAGCCGGAGAGCGAGATGCCGGGAAGGGCTGCGTGCCGCAGAACGTGCCGGAGTCGCACGCCCCACTCGCTCTCGCCGCGAGCGCGCGCTGACAGCACGAAGGGCTGCTCGTAGGCGTTCGCGAGAGACTCGCGCATCACTTGGCCGAGGAAGCCTGTGAGAGGCAGAGCAAGGGTGAGCACGGGCAGCACGAGCCCGAGCGGACCGGGCACGCTAATCGGCGGAAGCCAGTGCAACGTATTGCTCAGCAAAATGATGAGCAGCGATGCCAACCAGAAATGCGGAACGGCAGCGGCCAGCAGTTCGAGCCCGGAGCCCAACGCGCGTGCAACGCGACCGCGACCGCTCGTAGCCAGCGTGAGGGTAAGGGCACCAAGCCAGGCCACCACGAGAGAAACGATCGTGAGCACGAGCGTCGACCAGAGTTGCGTCAGCACATAGGGAGCCACCGCGACCTTGAGCGCGTAAGACGTGCCGAAGTCAGCAACGGCGAGCTTGCCCATCGCCAGAAAATACTGAACGATCAGCGGCTGGTCGAGGCCATAGTCGGCGCGAATCTGAGCCACCGCTTCGGCGGACGCTTGAGAACCAGGGCCGCCCAGAATTGCATCCACCGGATCGCCCGGAATCAACCGCAGCGCAAAGAAAATGACCGTCGCGACCGCCCATAAAACAAACACGCCGCCGCCCACCCGGCGCGCGATCCACCCCAGCGACCGCAATCGCGTCGCTGGGGTGGAGACACTCGCTGCTGCAGGAGCGTCAGTCGAAACCGTCACAGAGGGCGTTCCTTTAGTTGCTCAACCACGCATCGTAGAACGTCGGGGCGGCGACCGGCGGCAGAGCTCGGAAGCCCTTGACACTCGTGCTGTAGAGGTAGTGGTTCTGCTGGTCGTACAGGGGCAGAACGTAGAAGCCGCCAACAATGATCGACTGAGCCTCGGCGTATAGTTCTTGGCGCTCGCCGGCGTCCGAGACTTCGCTAGCGGTTGTCAGAATCTCATCGAGAGCGGGGTCGCTCAGCTGGGCGAGGTTCGCGTAGTACCCGCTCGGCGCCGGGATGATCGAGTCTGAGTGGTACAGGATGCGCAGCACGTCAGCGCCGACCTTCGTGTACGGAGCGCTCACGAGGTTGTACTCGTTCGTGAACAGAGCGCCGTACCAGGACGACAAATCTGTCGGCTGCAGGATGACCTCAAAACCGACGTCCTTCGCTGAGGCCTGAATCTGCTCAAACAGGGACTGCTCTGCCGGGATCGACTGGTTCGTGCTGATCGGGAACGTCAGGCTCAGGCGCTCGCCGTCTTTCGTGCGGTAACCGTCGGAGTCGATCGTGTCCCAGCCTGCCTCGTCGAGCAGCGTCTTCGCCGCGTCCGGGTCCGTAGTGAACACATCGGGCGTCGAGATGCCCGCAGGCTCGACACTCGAGAGCACGGAGTACGAACGCTCGGCCGTTCCGAAGAACAGGCTCTCGATGCCGGGGTTCACATCCACGGACCGGATGAAGGCTTCGCGCACCCGGATGTCGTCGAACGGTGCCTTGCCCGAGTTCAGTTCGATGCGGTTGGCGGCGCCGGGGCGCGGTGCATCGAGCTCTTCGATGGTCGCCACATCGGCGGCAGACGAGATGTTGTTGGGCTGCGCGTTGTCGATCACGTCAACGTCGCCCGACTGGAGGGCGGCATAGCGCGTGGCGGCATCCGGAATGAAACGCCATTCAATGGCGTCGAGACGGGCCGCACCGGTGTGCTCGGCGTCAGCGGGAGCCGAGTTGTAATCCTCGTTGCGTTCGAGGGTGACCGACTGCTGCTTGACCCAATCGGTCACGATGAAGGGACCGGTGCCGACCGGGCTTTCGCAGTTGGTGGCTTGGTCGCGTTCGAGCGCGGTGGGGGATTGGATGCTCACCCACGGCTGCGAGAACGATTCGAGTAGCGCGCTATCCGGTGCTGACAGGGTGAAGCGCACCTGATCGGCGGCGAGGGCTTTGATGCCGTCAATCTTGCCCACGGCGAGGTAGCCCGTTGAGGAAGCGGTGTCGGGGTCTTTCAAGTGCTCGATGTTCGCTTTGACGGCCTCTGCGTCGAAGGGGGTGCCGTCCGTGAAGTTCACATCGTCTCGCAGCGTGAAGTCCCACGTGAGCCCGTCGTCGCTCTCGATCCAATCGGTCGCGAGCCACGGAATGATCTCGCCGTCGCTGTTCTTCGAGACGAGCGATTCAAGGTACTGAGTGCTGATGAGTCCCTGCGGGTAGTTGCCGCCGACGTGCGGGTCGAGGCAGCCGGGCTCGGCATCGCCGGTCGCGTAAACGAGCGTACCGCCATCAACGGGCTCAGCAGTCGGTTCGCTGGCCGCTGTGCAGCCGGCAAGAAGTGCGGCACTGGCCGCAATCGAGAGGGGGACGAGCAGGATGCGGGGCGCGTTCACGGGGATCCTTTTGTGAGGGAGGAATGCTGCTCGGATGCGAGCCTCTCAATTATTGTTGAACTGAGTACATTAAGTCCAACTGGGCAAAAAACCGGGCCGGTGTGCCTGAGCACAACCGACCCGGTTGGTGAAGCTAAACGACCCTGAAGGGGTGTGCCTTAGTTCTGCTTGCGCGAGAACTTGGTGGCGATCTTCCACGTGGTGGGGATCACGGCTGCGGCGATGCCGGCCTTGATGAGTCCACCGATGATGAAGGGGTAGAGGCCCCACGCGAGAACCTGCTCGAGCGTGCCGCCGGTCACGAGGGCTAGCCACGTGAGGCCGAACGCGAAGGTGACGACGGTGCCCCCGACGAACGATAGCGCAGCGCCGAGGAACTTCTTGTCCCAGTCGCGCTGAGCGAGCCAGCCGGTGAAGGCAGCGGCGAAGATGAAACCGACGATGTAGCCACCGGTGGTGCCCGCGAGAACGTTGAGCCCAGAGGATGCTTCGCTGAAGACGGGGAGCCCAACCAGGCCGAGCAGTGCGTACAGCGCCATCGAGATCGCGCCACGCGTCGCGCCGAGCGACGCACCAACAAGCAGCACAGCAAGCGTCTGGCCCGTGATCGGTACGGGGTACAGCGGCACAACAACCTGGGCCATCACAGCAGTAAGAGCGGCGCCGGCGGCAACGAGCGTGATGTCAGTGGCGAGGCTACGAGAAAAGACGGTGTCGGCGAGCGTGGGCCGGCCGAGGGTCAAAGTGAGAGTCGACACGCGACGCTCCTTTCCTTTGTCTGCGAACTGTGAAGAGCCCTACCTGAATAGGCGGGTGCCTGAATAACCCTAGTCATAGTTCGCGGCGAGCTGTGTGCGCCTCGTGCTAACAAACCTGCTCAGATTTGTGGGATGCGTAACAATCGCGATTCTCACGCCGCCGGAGTGGCAGGCGCTGCAATGGCTGTCGCATCGCCCACTACCGGCGGAGCCAAGAACAATGTGCCCTGGATGACGCTCCCCGCAAACGTGCGCAGTGCCACGAGCACCCAGGCTCCCACAAGAGCTACGAAGCTCACGAGCGCCATCATCTCGAGCACCGCGGAACCGGTAGCCGCGGCGAGCACGCTCAGCGCCACCACCATGTTGCCCACCGGGAAGGTGAACGACCACCACGTGAGGCTGAACGGCATACCGCGGCGGGCAGTGTGCACGGTCATCGCGATTGCTAGCGCCGTCCAGAGAAGTGCAAAACCGAGCGTGGGGATGCCGTAGATGAACCCGAAGACGCGGAGCGCTTCGGCGAGTTCAGTCGCCACGGCGAACGGAGCAGCTGCTCCCAGCACGACTACAGCGGTAATTGACTGGCCGAGGGGGCCGAGCACAATCCACAGAGTGGGAACGGCTGCTGAGTTGCCAATGTTGTGTCGTGCTAGCCGGCCCCAGATCAGCGGAAGGATCACCGCGGTAGCGATCATACTGAGCCCGAACATCGCGTAGCAGGCGATCAGCATCGTCAATCGAGCTTCGCCCTCAGGTAAGAACGGGATCAGCGGTGCTCCGGCTGCTGCCGAGACCAGGGGCGGGACCACCGGCATGATCCAGCCTCCGAACGGCGATTGATCCGTGATGGCTGACGACGTGAAGGTCAAGAACGGCACAATCACGGCGGTCGCGAGGCCAAGCACGGTGCCGATCGACCAGAGCACAAGCGAGACGGTGAGCGCAGCATCCGCCCCCATGATGTCGGGGCCGAACAG
This sequence comes from Salinibacterium sp. SWN167, assembly GCF_015864665.1. Taxonomy (GTDB): domain Bacteria; phylum Actinomycetota; class Actinomycetes; order Actinomycetales; family Microbacteriaceae; genus Rhodoglobus. Next base: position 1,483,917 of record NZ_JADYWU010000001.1, read on the forward strand.
CAATGCACCAGCCCCGATCGTCAGAATTGCCAGCGGCGGAGCCCCATAGAAATGAACCATTGCCGGATGCCGGTGGTGCGAAAGTGCGACCTCGCGGTGGGCGATCCAGTGCGCTGCGCTCGCAGCGATGAGCCCCACGAGCAAGACGGTCGCGATCACCCAGACGGTGCTCGCAAACACGTGGAGTTGTGGGGCGATCAAGGGAAGCGTTGCAGCAGCATTCGCGACGATTCCGGTGCCCATGACAGAGGCGAACCAGTTCGGGCTGATGTTCGAGATCACGAGGCGCGGGCTGCTGAGATCGCGCAAGAGCAGTCGGCGGCGCTCGCGCACGGCGGGGGCGTCGTTGGCGGTGCCGGTGCCGGGGCTCGCGGGGCGCAGGCGAGGGGTGTGGCGGCTCATGCGTCGTTTCTGAGTATCGAAGGGGCAACGGGTGTCGGTCCACCGGTGCAACCGCGTGCGTTCGCGCAACATTCCCGTAGCCTTGAGCCACCTCGGTGCCGCACCGTGTTGTCGCTTCGGCTGCGGGGGATTCTGCGCCTAGCCCCGCACTGGAGGAACCATGACAGAGCTCGTGATCATTGCCGTTGTGGTGTTCGCCTTCGCAATGGTCTCGCGACGGCTGGCTTTGTCTCCCGTTACCGCACCGATGGTCTTCACTGCCGTGGGTATCTTGCTCGGCACGGCGGGCGCGCAATGGTTTCACCTTGATCTCAAGAGCGACGTTGTGTCGATCTTGGTTGAGGCCACGCTGGTGCTGGTTCTCTTCACGGATGCGGTGCGCATCGATCTTCGGGCGTTGCGCAAGCAAGTCTTGCTTCCGCTGCGCTTGCTGGGCATAGGGCTTCCGCTCACGATTGTGCTCGGTGCAGTAGCGGCAGCGGCACTCTTCGACCAGCTCACTTTTATCGAAGCAGCGCTCATCGCTGCGATTCTTGCCCCGACGGATGCCGCGCTCGGTCAGGCGGTCGTCAGCGATAAACGGTTGCCGGTTCGGATTCGGCAAGCCCTCAACGTCGAGAGCGGACTGAACGACGGAATCATGGTTCCGGTTGTCACCGTTTTTCTCGCCGTTGCGGCGGCAGAGACCGGGGTGGCCTCGAGCGAAAGCTGGGGCGTTTTTGCCGCGCAGCAGATCGGTTTCGGGATCCTCGTGGGTGGTGGCGTCGGGGCTATTGGCGGGTGGCTGCTGAGCCGCGCGTCGAGCGCCGGGCAGGTGGACGGCATCTATCGCCAACTCGCGACCATTGCCATCGCCGTGGCGGCTTATGCGAGCGCCGGTGTTGTCGGAGGGAACGGGTTCATAGCCGCGTTCGTGGCTGGCCTCGCCTTCAGCGCGATCGCGCGTGACCATTGCAAAGACGTTCAGGATTTCACCGAAGACGAGGGCGAGCTCCTGAGCTCGATCACGTTCTTGGTATTCGGTGCGGTGCTCGCGGCTCCCATTCTGACATCCCTCACGTGGCAAATCGCGCTGTACGTCGTGTTGTCATTGACGGTGGTGCGGATGGTTCCCGTGCTCATCTCGATGGCGTGGTCGGGCACCCGCTTTGAAACCCGGCTCTTCATCGGATGGTTTGGACCGCGTGGGCTTGCCTCTATTCTGTTCGCGCTGTTGGTATTCGATGAGCTCAGTGGCTCCGTTGCCGACACCGTGTTCTCCGTAGCGGTCTGGACAATCCTCGTCAGCGTCTTTGCGCACGGCGCGACGGCTAGCCCGTGGACTGCCCAACTCGCGCGCCACCTGAGCTCGGCGCCGTCATCCGCGGCCGAATTGAAACATGTGCAGGAGATGCCGGCACGTCGTCGTTTCTAAGTCCCATCTTGATCCATCTAAAGCGCGCTTGTGCTAGTCCAACTAGAACAATTAGAATGCCGTCATGCTAGTTCGAGTGGATCCCGCGTCAGAGACGCCGCTCTTTGAGCAGCTCGCGGCGAGCATCCGCCAATCCGTCATCGACAGAACTGTCACGGCCGGGGATAGACTCCCCAGTGCGCGAGAATTGGCCAGTTCTCTCGGCGTTAATATGCACACGGTCTTGCATGCCTATCAAGAATTGCGCGATGAGGGATTCATCGAACTCCGCCGCGGCCGTGGGGCCATCGTTGCCACCACTGACCACAGCTACGATTCGCTTGCCGATGGCATCACCGCGATTGTTGCTGAAGCGCGCACCCACAACGTTTCACTCGCTACTCTTACCGCCCTCATCCGAGAGGAATACCAATGACCCTTCCCGCCGAGAACGTTTCACCCCAACTCACGCGAAACCGCCGGCTGATCATTGTGATCGGCGTGGTGATTCCCCTTGTGATTGCGTTGGCCGCTGCGTTCATCATGGCGTTGTGGATTCCCGAGCTTCCGAGCCCGGTTGCCTCGCACTGGGGAACCACGGGTCCAGACGGATACTCCACTGTGGGCAGCGTGATTGTGTTGCCGCTACTGATGACGCTGGTCTTCGCGGCGCTTGCCGCCTTTGCCAGCTGGAAGGGTGGCCCCAACGGCGGAATGCTCTGGGGGCACAAGATCATGGTGGCCGCATCCATGTTCCTGTCGATCACGCTCAGCGTCACAGCGGCGGGCTCACTTGCTGTTCAGCGAGGACTTGAGAACGCTGAGAATGCTCCTGCGATCGGGGGAATTGCCATTGCCGCATTCCCCATCGCGCTCGTCATGGCTCTGTTTGCGTGGCTCATGCTTCCTGCCGCGGAGTACATCACGTCGACCCCTGTTACCGCGAAGCCCATCGCGGGGGCTGCTACGCAGCGCGTGCACTTCTCGACTACAACGCGGGTTGGTCCCGGCGTCGTGATCATCGTCGGTGCTGCCCTCGCAGCATTAGCAATCGCGCTCGCAGTGCAGGCCGTCAGCAATCCCGAGCAACTTCTCTTACCCGCCGTCATCGGCCTCTTTGTGATTGCGCTGGCCGTCAGCACGCTTTCCTGGCGTGTGACGATCGATCAGCGCGGACTCAAAGTTCGCTCCGCTATCGGTTTTCCTCGCATCACCATTGCGCCCGACCAGATCGAGTCCGTCGCCGTCGTCGACGTGAACCCCATGGGTGAATTCGGTGGCTACGGCTGGCGTTGGGCGCCCGATGGCCGCAGCGGTATCGTGCTCTCCAAGGGCGACGCCATTGAAGTGACGCGGATGAACGGCAAAAAGTTCATCGTCACGATGCACGATGCCCAGCTCGGTGCCGAAACGCTCGCTACGGTCGCCAAGAAATAGCGCTCAGAAATAGCGCTCAGCGGTCAGCTAACTCGCGTATCATTGCTGCCACACGCTATGAACCGGCTATCACCGGGGAGCGTTCGGAAGAAACCATCTCAACTTCAGCTTCGGCAGGGGAGCGGGCGGCGGTAGAACCGAACGGGTAAGCCCGTTACAGCGATATGAGTGGTGTGCCTCTGGGTGCATAAGCGGGGTGGTACCGCGGCTGAAAGGTCGTCCTCGTGCAGATTATTCGCACCTACGTACCACTGGAGCCTCATGTCGTATCCCCGCCACAGCTCAGATGATTCCGTCGCGCCGTCCCCGAAGTTTCCGGCGATCGAAGAGCAAGTGCTCTCGTACTGGAAGGCAGACGGCACTTTTCAGGCATCCATTGATCAGCGTGAAGGCGCCGATGAATGGGTCTTCTACGACGGTCCGCCTTTCGCCAATGGCCTCCCGCACTACGGTCACCTGCTGACCGGCTACGCCAAAGACCTCTTTCCGCGCTTCCAGACCATGCGCGGCAAGCAAGTGCACCGCCGCTTCGGCTGGGACACCCACGGACTCCCCGCTGAGCTCGAAGCGATGCGCCAGCTCGGCATCACCGAGAAAAGCCAGATCGAAGAGATGGGCATCGACAAATTCAATGCCGCCGCTCGCGAATCGGTGCTCAAGTACACGGGAGAATGGCAAGAGTATGTAACCCGCATGGCGCGCTGGGTCGACTTCGAGAACGACTACAAAACCCTTGACGTCAACTTCATGGAAAGCGTCATCTGGGCGTTTAAGCAGTTGCACACGAAGAACCTCGCCTACGAAGGTTTTCGAGTGCTGCCGTACTGCTGGAATGACGAAACCCCGCTTTCTAACCACGAACTGCGCATGGATGACGATGTCTACAAGATGCGTCAAGACCAGACCGTCACGGTCACGTTCCCTCTCGATGGTGTGAAGGCAGAGGCGTTGGGTCTCACCGGCGTGAAGGCTCTTGCCTGGACGACCACCCCGTGGACGCTCCCCACCAACCTTGCTCTCGCTGTCGGTCCTGACATCGACTACGCGGTGCTGCCTGCTGGCCCGCTCGGTGCTGGCGACGGTTCGGAGCAGGGTTCTGCCCAGTTCATGCTTGCGGGCGACACCATCGCGGCCTACGCGAAAGAACTCGGCTACGAGACTTCTGAGGAAGCTCTTGCTGCAGTCACGCGCACCATCAAGGGTGCCGAACTCGCGGGCGTTCGCTATGACCGCCTCTGGGATTTTTATGCGGATGCCGAAACCTATGGCACCGAAAACGCGTGGCAGTTCTTAGTTGCCGACTACGTTGCCACCGGCGAAGGTACCGGCATCGTGCACCAGGCGCCCGCCTACGGTGAAGATGACCAAAATGTGTGTGCCGCTGCTGGCATCCCCGTTGTCATCTCGGTTGACGATGGTGGCAAGTTCTTGCCGTCGGTGCCGCCCGTTGAAGGCATGCAGGTGTTCGATGCCAACAAGCCGCTCACGAAGTTGTTGCGCGAAGAGGGTCGCCTGCTCAAGGTCGCCAGCTACGAGCACTCCTACCCGCACTGCTGGCGCTGCCGCAACCCGCTGATCTACAAGGCGGTGTCGAGCTGGTTCGTGAAGGTTCCTGAGTTCCGCGACCGCATGGGTGAACTCAACCAGGAGATCAACTGGGTTCCCGAGAACGTCAAGGAGGGCCAGTTCGGCAAGTGGGTGAGCAATGCCCGCGACTGGTCGATCAGCCGTAACCGCTATTGGGGTTCACCGATACCGATCTGGAAGAGCGACAACCCTGACTTCCCGCGCGTGGATGTCTACGGTTCGCTGGCTGAGATCCAAGCCGACTTCGGCCGCTTGCCTCTCAACCACGAGGGCGAACCCGACCTGCACCGCCCGTTTATCGACGAGTTGACGCGACCGAACCCCGACGACCCGAGTGGTCAGTCGACGATGCGCCGCATCGAAGACGTGCTCGACGTGTGGTTCGATTCGGGTTCGATGCCCTTCGCTCAGGTTCACTACCCGTTCGAGAACCAGGAGTGGTTCGACACCCACAGCCCTGCCGACTTCATCGTGGAGTACATCGGTCAGACTCGCGGATGGTTCTACACCCTCCACACGCTCTCGACGGCGTTGTTCGACCGCCCGGCCTTCTCTAACGTCATCAGCCACGGCATCGTGCTCGGCAATGACGGCCAAAAGATGTCGAAGAGCCTGCGTAACTACCCGGATGTCTCCGAGGTGTTCGAGCGTGACGGTGCTGACGCTATGCGCTGGTTCCTGATGTCCAGCTCGGTGATACGCGGCGGAAACCTCATGGTTACCGAAGAGGGCATCCGTGATGGTGTTCGCCAGATGCTGCTGCCGCTGTGGAGCACGTACTACTTCTTCACTCTTTACGCCAACGCTGCCGATAACTATGAGGCGAGTTGGCGCACCGATTCTACGAACGTTCTCGACCGCTACTTGCTCGCTAAGACGCGAGAGCTGATCGAGGATGTCACGGCGGAACTCGACGCGCTCGACAGTCCGATGGCAGCGGCCAAGCTTCGCGACTTCGCTGACGTGCTCACCAACTGGTACGTGCGTCGCAGCCGTGACCGCTTCTGGAGCGGTGATGACAAGGATGCCTTCGACACTCTCTACACGGTCTTGGAGACCGTGGCGCGAGTTGCCGCACCGTTGCTCCCGCTCATCTCGGAAGAGATGTGGCGCGGCCTCACCAATGGCCGCAGCGTGCACCTCACGGACTGGCCTGACGCCGCAGCTTTCCCTGCTGACCACGATCTGGTTGCTTCTATGGACCGCGTGCGTGAGATCGCCTCGAGCGGACTTGCTCTTCGCAAGGCGCGGAGCCTGCGCGTGCGACTGCCCTTGGCTTCGCTGACAGTCGTGAGCGAGACCCCCGCGGCTCTCGCACCGTTCAGTGACATCCTTCGCGATGAGCTCAACGTCAAGGCTGTGAAATTTGACGCTCTCGAAGAAGGTTCGTTGGAGAGTTTCGGCATCACCAAGAAGTTGACCGTCAACGCTCGTGCGCTCGGCCCCCGCGTCGGCAAGCAAGTGCAGCAGGTCATCAAGGAGGCCAAGGCCGGCAACTGGGAAACCACGGCCGACGGCGTTTCGGTCGACGGCATGCCGCTGGAAGCCGGCGAGTACGAGCTCCAGATGGAAGCCGCCGACGAGGCCAGCGCAATCGCGTTCCTCTCCGAGGGTGGCTTTGTGATCATCGACACCCAGCTCACTCCAGAACTCTCGGCGGAGGGCCTTGCTCGCGATGTCATCCGTGCGATTCAGGATGCCCGCAAGGCGGCAGGCTTCGACGTGAGCGACCGCATCTCTCTGACGATTGGTGCGCTAGACCCCGCCGACGAGGAAGCGATCACCTTCCACAACGCGATGATCGCTGCAGAAACGCTTGCAGCGCAATCCACCGTTCAGGCCTTCGCGAATGATCTCGAAGAGGGCACACTAGAGGTGCACCGCACGCAACTCGCGGCAGGAAAATACGCCAATAACGGCGCGCTGGTGATCGACATCACCAAGATGGGAACGACCAATGTCTGACCGCGATGATGAACTCGGCAATGACGGCCAATTCGACGAAAACGGTGACCCCATTGAGGCGTCGCTGACCGACGAAGAACGCGCCGAGCTTGGCCCGGAGCATCCCCTCGCCGACCTCAGCCCCTTTGCGGATGGTTTTGAGGGCACGAATATCGACGAGGATTCAGACTTTGAACTCGAAGACACTGAATACCTCTCGGATGCCAACAATGTGTTCGAAGAGCTGCTCGCGCGAGTGGGGGAGCAGGCGCCTCAACCGAGGCTCGAAGCAACTCGTCGCGCCGTCGAGTTGATCGGCGACCCGCAGCGCACTTACCCCGTTATTCACGTCACCGGCACCAACGGCAAGACCTCCACAAGTCGCATCATCGAAAGCATTCTTCGCGCCTATGGGCTGCGCACGGGGCTCATGACGAGTCCGCATCTGGTGCGCGTCAACGAGCGCATCGTGATTGACGGCCGGGCGATTTCGAACCGGGCACTGGCCGAGAACTGGGCTGACATCCGTCCGTTCCTGCTCATGGTCGATGCCGAGCTGATGGCCAAGGGCGAAGAAGCGCTCACCTACTTTGAGGCGCTGACGGTGCTGGCATTCGCGAGCTTTGCGGATGCCCCTATCGACGTCGCCATCCTTGAGGTCGGCATGGGCGGCGAGTGGGATTCCACGAACGTCGCTGACGGTCAAGTTGCCGTGTTCACGCCGATTGCGCTCGATCACACGCATCGTTTGGGTACGACAATCGCGCAGATTGCGCGCACCAAGGCGGGCATCATCAAGCCGGCTGCAGCGATCGTGTCGGCTATTCAGTCGTCGGATGCTCAGATCGAGTTGGAGCGCGCAGCAGACCTCACCGAGTCAACAATTGGTGTTGAGGGCGATGCGTTCGAGCTCCTCAGCAGCAATGTTGCCGTGGGCGGCCAACTTATTTCGGTGCGCGGCCTCGCCGGTACCTACTCTGACCTGTTTATGCCGCTGTTTGGGGAGTTCCAGGGGCACAACGCCGCGCTCGCTATCGCTGCCGTCGAGTCGTTCTTGGGCGCTGGCAGCCAGGCGCTCGTTCACGATGTGCTCGCTGAAGGGCTCGCTACCGTCGCGTCGCCGGGGCGACTGCAGGTTATTGGTGCAGAACCCACCGTGATTGTGGATGCCGCCCACAACCCTCATGGGGCAGCGGCTCTCGCCGCCGCACTCAAGGAATACTTCACCTTCGAAGACATCGCTTTTGTGATCGCGGTCGTTGACGACAAGGACGCTGCTGGCATTGTGGAGGCCCTCGCCCCCGTTGCTAATCGCTTCTACGTGACGGCATCACAATCTGACCGTGCCGTTCCTCCGGAGGAACTCGTTGAGACGGTTCGCGCGTTTACTGATGAGACCACCGATTTTGATTCCTTTGCCGAAGCGATGGAGTTGGCGCGCAGCTGGGCCGCAGAGAACGAACGCCGTGCTGTCGTCGTAACGGGCTCCATCACTCTTGTTGGCGAGGCACTCGCTCTCGCTGAGGCAGAAGGGTGGAAACCGTGACTTCCGCGCCCGCGGTTCGCCGAAAGCGCTCCGTCACCGAACTGCTGCTGAGCATCGTGTTGGTACTCGATGCCACCCTGATCTTCTTCGTCGCGCTCACGGCGTTCGGGCTCAAAGCTCTCGCTCCGGCACCGGCGTTTATCGGGGGAGCGGTTCTGATCCTCGTGTTCGTCGCTCTTGCCCGGATGCTGCACCGCCCGGGTGCCCTCTGGGTTGGTTGGGCGCTGCAGGTCGGTCTCGTTGCTCTTGGTTTCATCCTCACGCCGATGTTTTTCGTGGGGGCAGGTTTCGCTGGCATTTGGATCTATTGCTTCATCAAGGGCCAGCAACTCGACCGCGCCAAAGCCGAAATACTTAACACCCAGTCCATGACCACCACCTCTGAGGAGACACAATGAACATCGAAGAGACCCTTGTACTGATCAAGCCTGACGGCGTTGCTCGCAATCTGACGGGCGAAATCCTTCGCCGCATCGAAGCGAAGGGCTACCAGCTGGTAGACGTGCGTCTTGTGCAGGCGGATGTCGACCTTCTGTCGCAGCACTACGCCGAGCACGAAGGCAAGCCGTTCTACGAGCCGCTGCTCGACTTCATGCAGTCCGGCCCGACGGTCGCGCTTCGCATCACGGGCAACCGTGCAATCGAGGGCTTCCGTTCGCTCGCCGGCACCACTGACCCCACGACGGCAGCTCCCGGAACGATCCGCGGAGATCTCGGTCGTGATTGGGGCCTCGCTGTTCAGCAGAACCTTGTGCACGGCAGCGATTCGCCCGAGTCTGCAGCGCGTGAGCTCGCTCTGTGGTTCTCCTAAATCGCACCCTTTTTACCCTCACGGGTAGGTGACTGATCGGCTGCGTAGCCTCACCCGCAGTGCGTCTCAGGTCACGACACCATGGCGAGAGCCTGACCATCGTCAGGCTCTCGCCATTGTCGTGTTCCCGGTGGGGAATATGTTTAGAGGTAAGCCAGAACGTCGAGTCGATACTGAGCGACGATGGCGATGATGATGTACCCGACGATCGTAATCACCGGCACCCAGCTGTAGGCGGCGCCGGCAGCTTTGCGAAGCGCACGGGGAGCTGGGATCGCGCCGACTTTGAGGTTGCGAAGCGTGACGGCCCAGAACATGGGGATCGTAACGGACCACACAACCATGCACCACGGGCACAGCGTGCCGATGTTGAAAATGCTCTGATAGGCGAGCCACAGAATGAACGTGAAAGCGCCAGCTACGCCAAGGTTGAAGGTGACCCAGAACCAACTATTGAAGCGCGCTCCGGCGAGTATTGCGGCTCCGACAACGACCGGCGCCATGAACGCCACCAGACCAATGATGGGGTTAGGGAAGCCAAACAACGCGCCCTGCGCTGATTCGAGATTGGCCGCGCATTGCACGACGATGCTGAAGTCGCAGCTCAACGTGGCATCCGGGTTTTGGAGTACGTGGAGTTTCTCTAGTGTGAGCTGGAATGAGGCCCAGAGTCCCACTACCCCAGCAAAGATCAGAAAAATAGCGAGGGCGATGGGCCTGTTGCGAACCCCGGAAGCAGTCATGGAGGGATTATCGCACGCGCGCCCAGCTCACTTTCTGAGAATGCGTGCGATAATGAACCGTAGTTATTCCGAGCCGCGCTCGGAACAACACCAAGAAGTCTTCCCGGGCATAGCGACCGGACCAGTTGCGCAACGCTAGTTGCGTGAGTCGAATAGCCAGTTTCGAAGTGCTGTGAGAGAGCACAACTGCAACGCGAGCCACGGGCCCGTTGCAGGACCTGAAGAATTAGTAGCGGTTCCTGAACCATAGGTTTGGTGGGGGAATAGCGCACGAGAGAGTACCCGGTAGGTGGCGCGGTCGCCTACACAGGGCAAGGAGTACACCAGCAATGGTGAATGAAAGCAACAATTCGAAAGATGTTCCGAAGAAGAAAGGCCTTTTCGGTCGCATTCTTCCTTCTTCAAAGGCAGCGGTAGAGAAGCCAGTGGCACAGAAGCCGCAGGTCGAGCAACCCGCCGTTGAGGCTCCGGTTGCAGAGAGCGCACCCCGCGCAGCGAAGGCTGCTCAGCGTCCTGCTGCCAAGACCGCTAGCGAACACCTCGGGCTCGAAGTTCCGGATGCCGTTACCGGCATGAAAGCCACGGCAGTGACCGAGTCCAAGGCCGCGAGCTCCGCTGCGACCGCACCGGATGCCGCACAGGCAGACGCACAATCCGACACCACGTCGACTTCAACGGCATCCACTCGTTCGCGCTCACGCAAGAGCCCTGCCGCCAAGAAGACGACCGAGAAGGCCGCCACAGCGAAAGCCGCTCCGCTGACCCCGCCGTCGACGACGTCGCTGCTTTTTCAGGCACCTGATCTTCCCGACCTGCCCGAACTTCCGGCTCGTTCGTCGCGTTCGCGCAACGACAACGGCGCTGGTTCGGATAACCGCAACGGCGATAACCGCAACGGTGACAACCGCGATGGTCGAGACAACCGCAACAGTGACGGTCGCAAAAACGATAATGATGGCCAAGACGAAGCGGGCAACGTTCGCCGTCGTTCACGCCGTCGTTCCGGTGAGGACGCTCGCCCCGGCGACGAATCACCGAACACGGTTGTTCGGGTTCGCCAGCCGCGCAAGCAGGCAGAGCCCAGCAATGAACCCACTCGGGTCAAGGGCTCTACTCGCCTTGAAGCGAAGAAGCAGCGCCGCCGTGATGGCCGTGACGCTGGTCGTCGTCGTCCCGTAGTAACGGAGAGCGAGTTCCTCGCGCGCCGCGAAAGTGTTGACCGCGTCATGGTGGTCCGCTCGAAGTTTGATCGCATCCAGATTGGTGTTCTCGAAGACGGCGTTTTGGTTGAGCACTATGTAGCGAAGGCTCAAGACGCGAGCCTCATCGGCAACGTTTACCTTGGTCGCGTTCAAAACGTTTTGCCCAGCATGGAAGCAGCATTCGTTGACATCGGGCGCGGCCGCAACGCCGTGCTTTATTCCGGTGAAGTCGACTGGGATGCCGCTGCTGAGAACTCTGCCGATGGCAAGCCGCAGGCTCGTCGCATTGAGCTCGCACTCAAGCCAGGCGACCGTGTGCTTGTTCAGGTCACGAAGGATCCGGTAGGCCACAAGGGTGCCCGACTCACGAGTCAGGTGTCCTTGCCCGGTCGTTACCTCGTTTATGTTCCTAACGGTTCGATGAGCGGCATTAGCCGCAAGCTGCCCGACACGGAACGTTCGCGTCTCAAGAAGATCCTCAAGGGTGTTCTTCCGGAGAACGTCGGTGTCATCGTGCGCACCGCAGCCGAGGGCGCGACTGAAGAGCAGCTCACGCTCGACGTGAACCGTCTGACTAACCAGTGGGCTGACATCAGCGCGCAGGTTGATAACGCTCAAAACCAGGGCCCAGCATTGCTGCACTCGGAACCTGATCTTTTGATCAAGATCATTCGCGATGTCTTCAACGAAGACTTCCACAAGCTTGTCATCGAGGGTGACGACGCCCGCAAGACCATCGAGGGATACGTGCGTTCGGTCGCACCTGACCTGCTCGATCGTCTGCAGTCTCACGAGGGAACCGTTGACTCCTTCGAGGAGTACCGCATTTCTGAGCAGATCGAAAAGGCTCTCGACCGCAAGGTATGGCTGCCCTCGGGCGGTTCGCTTGTGATCGACCGCACCGAAGCGATGACTGTCGTCGACGTCAACACCGGCAAGTTTGTCGGTTCTGGCGGAAACCTCGAAGAGACCGTCACCAAGAACAACGTTGAAGCAGCGGAAGAAATCGTTCGCCAACTGCGCTTGCGTGACATCGGTGGAATCATCGTCGTCGACTTCATCGACATGGTGCTTGAGTCCAACCGTGACCTCGTGCTGCGTCGTCTCGTGGAGTGCTTGAGCCGTGACCGCACGAAGCACCAGGTTGCTGAGGTGACGTCTCTCGGTCTCGTGCAGATGACGCGTAAGAAGCTTGGTCTTGGCCTGCTTGAGACGTTTAGTGAGAACTGTGAAGTATGTGCCGGCCGCGGTGTCGTCGTTCATCACGACCCCGTCACCAAGCACCGCTCGCAGCCGACACAGAACGAGCAGGCTGGCGGCGGACGCCGTGGCCGCAATCGGGGAGGCAACAGCAACTCCGGTGGTTCGAACAACAACTCGGGCAACTCAAACGGCAACAACAACGGCAACGGTGGTGGATCGCAAGCGCAGCAGTCCAACAACTCCGCGAAGAATGCTGCTCCGGCTTCGGCTTCGGCTCCGAGCAATGGCACTCACGCGATCACTGAAGACGTGCGCAACGCGCTTGCTCGTGTTGCCGCGAGCACCGTGGTTCCTGCCGTCGAAAACCCAGCTAGTGAAGCGCCAGCAGTGGATGCCGCGGCATCCGCTCCTGCAGCGACCGAGACGGCGGAGGCTCCCGAGCCCAAGAAGTCACGACGCAGCAAGGGCGGAAACAAGTCAGCTCAGCCCGCTCAGCGCTCGAGTGATGCTGTCGAGCCGGCCGCTGAAGCTTCTGTGGCCATTTTCGACATTCCCATCACCAAGGCCGAGAGCTCGGCCCCCAAGATCAGCACGCAGGATGCGGAGCAGATTCTGGGTTCGGTTCTCGAGGCTCTTCCTGAGCCCAAGCAGCCTGGTCATGGCAAGGCTCGTGGTTCACGTCGCGCCAGCAGTCAGGGAAAGATCGTCAACGCAACGCCCGCCGACGACAACTAGCACGGTGGCACTCGGTACTTTTCGAGTTTCAACTTTGTAAGGTTTACTAGTGACCACGACTTTGCCTGCGAGCGTCGATGATCATGATCATCAGCACGATCATCGACCTCGCCGGTCACGTAACCGTCTGTTGTGGCTGGCGATTGGAACGATCGGCGTCGGGGCGATCTTCGCTCTGCGAGCGTTCACTGGCGAGCTAGGTGCTGTCGGCGTTCCGGGTCTCACCGCTGACCTCTTAACGCTGGCGACCAGCGTGATCATTGAATCGCTGCCATTCGTGGTCCTCGGTGTTTTGCTATCAATCGTGGTGCAGGCGTGGATTCCAGAAGACCTGTTGATGCGCTACCTGCCGAAGACCCCGGTGCTGAGACGCGCAGCGATCTCGCTCTTCGGTATTGCGTTGCCGGTGTGCGAATGCGGCAACGTGCCCTTGGCTCGCGGGCTTATTCTCAAGGGCTTCTCGGTGCCCGAGTCGATGACGTTCCTCTTGGCGGCACCGATCATTAATCCGATCACGATTGTGACGACCCATCAGGCTTTCGGCTTTGAGGACGGCATTCTGGTCGGGCGAATTCTTGGTGGACTTGCAATTGCCAACATCGTGGGCTGGCTCTTCAGCTTGCACCCGCAGCCGAATGCCATGCTCACTGGTCGTTTCGCTCAGCAGTGTGCAGTGGGGTCTCACGGGCCTCGTCAGTCGCGCACCGAGAAGAGCCTCGACATCTTCATGCGCGAATCCAGCGTGCTCATGCCCGCTGTGTTTATCGGCTCACTAATCGCTGGTGCAATCCAAGTGGCGGTTCCGCGAGATGTGCTGGTCACACTGGGCAGCAATCCGCTCTGGTCGATTCTCGCGATGATGTTGCTGGCGTTCGTGATCTCGGTTTGTTCCAGTGTCGATGCGTTCTTTATTTTGCCCTTTGCGAGCACGTTCATGCCGGGTTCGATCGTGACGTTCCTCGTGTTCGGACCGATCATCGACATCAAGATGCTGGCCATTATGCGCACTACCTTTACCGCCAAGGTGCTGCTGCAGCTATCGCTTGTTGTCGCCCTGATGAGTGCCTTTATCGGATTGGTGATCAACTATGTGGTCTAACCTGCAACGCTGGTGGGGCGTCATCCTGATTCTCGTGGCCGTGAGCGCCACGGTATGGCTCGGGGCGACTCAGCAGCTCGTTCTTTACATTCACCCCCGCTATGTGGTGTTCACGGTCGTGATGGCGGCTCTCGCGCTAGTGATGGGCGTGCTGAGCCTTGCGATCCGTCCGGCTAACACCGAAGAAGCGGTGGCTCCGCGCGGGTGGTCACGGGTTGTCGGGGGAGTAGCTCTGCTTCTTTCTGGTGCTGTCGCACTCTCTCTGGTGCTCGTGCCCCCCACAACGCTGTCGAGTGCCACGGCAAGTCAGCGCGATATTGTGGGCTCAACGGTGGGCAGCGATAGTCAGAACGCCGATGAGGTCGAGAACGCCGACGACGAATTAATCGCAAGTTTCACGGTCGTCGATTGGTCATCGCTGTTGCGTCAGACCAGCGACCCGAGCTTCTATTCCAATAAGACGGCGGATGTCGTGGGCTTCATCACGGCCAGCGAAGACGATCCTGCCAATATTTTCTATCTGTCGCGCTTCACGGTCACGTGCTGCGCGGTTGACGCGCAACCCACGGGTCTCGCCGTCTACGCCCCGGATTGGGCGAACGACTTTGAGGTTGATGCGTGGCTGGAGATCACCGGTTCGTTTGAGGTTAACCCGAGTTCGCGTAGCGATCTGCCGCTCGTGCTTGTTCCGGAGACTATGACGGTAGTGGAGCGGCCGAGTGAGCCCTATCTCTATTAGTCCGCGTCCTCCGGAGGGGGAGCACAGCATCCGCTCGTTCCGACGCACGTTCGCGTGGACGGTAGGCATTCTGCTTGTCCTCTGCGGCGTTTTCTTGGCACTGGGTTACCTGCAAGGGCCCAAATTGTCGAGCGCGCAAGTCGATGCGGATGCGGTGGTGTCGTCGTCAGATCAAACGTTGCGTCTTTTTGCGAACCAGACTCTCGCAGCGGTGGATGCCGGCGCAGTCTCGGTGGATCCGGCGGTTGCTGCCACGGTGTCGAGCGATGGCGATCTGATTTCTGTGCAATTTGCGGAGGCGCTGGACTACAACACCGAATACACGGTGTCGGTTGAGGGCGTCGTGAGCCCATCTGGTGGCTCTGAGTCGACTCTGACTTATTCGTTCACCACTGCTGAGCCGACGCTCTACTATCTCGACCGCGGCGAGCCGAACGACGAGATTGTTGAGACCGGGATGAGCTCGCAAGAGCGCACTGTTGTGTACTCGGGCGAAGGCATTGAAGAATTTGTTCCAGTGGGCGATGTGTTCGCGGTGAGTACCGCAGCCGCTGACCGCACGGGTACGCTCACGCTGGTGAACCCTGACACGGGCGTTACCGAACAGGTGTTGCTTCCCGAAGTTGGCGAGGTCGCCGATCTGGATGCCGCTCGCTCTAGTTCGCTCCTCGGATTCACCATTTCGAGTCTCGACCCTGGTCCTATCCCCTCGGTTTCGCACACGTTGTACACGCTGGACGTTAATCGGGGGCGAGATGTCGTCGCCGTCACTGGCTTGGACGGTGAGCCCATGCGCGTTGTGGGCTGGCAGTTCGTGCCTGGCACCACCACGATTGTGGCGCTCACGACGGAGAGCACTCTGGTGCGGGTTGATACGACATCCGGTTTGGTCGTTCCTCTTGGTGGCTACTTTGAGTTTGACCGAGTGTCTGCCGACGGTTCGACCGTGGTCGTCGTTGACGCGCGGGGCAGCGCGTCAGTCGCGTTGGTTGACGGCGAAGAGGTGCGCCTGAATCCCTCGCCCATCGATGGCGAGCAGCCATTCTTGGGTCAAACGGATGCGGATGCGGCGGGAAACCTTGTCGCCAAGATGGTGTTGGTCAGCCCCGACGGTGGTTCATTTAGCAGTGTGCTCGCCTACGACGATGGCGAACTTTCGCGCATCCTGTACCAAACGGTCGATGACAAGGGCGCGATTCTGGATTTCCACGTATCGCCGAACAATCAGTTTGTAGCGGTGGAAGTGCAGCCCAACGTGTCGAACTTTGACTCTGATGAGTATGTGATGAATCCACGGCCACAGAGTGTTACGACCTATCTGGTGGAGATTGCGACCGGAGCGGTGACGCGCAGTGTTGAAGGCTTCGGCCTCGTGTGGCGCTAGATTCGCTGTATGACAGCGATTTCTGACCTCAACGAGTTGCTTGCTTCGATGGAGCCCCATCTCAATGAGGGCGTCTTCGTCTTCGCGACGGTGGATTCGCTTGCGGAGGTTGATGCGTCGTCGATCGTGGCATTGATGCAGGAGCCTGAGGGACTTTCCGTGGTGATGACCGAGTCGGATGCTGTGCGCCAGGGCATCGCCCACGAGTTCCGCTCGTCGTGGATCACTCTCACTGTCACGTCTGCCCTCGAGGCCGTTGGCCTCACGGCGGCGTTCGCGCAGGCGCTCGGTGATGTTCAGATCAGCTGCAATGTGATCGCTGGCCATCACCATGACCACATCTTCGTTTCTGTCGAATCCACGGATGCCGCTCTGGCGGCGCTACGCGGCCTGCAGGCGTCCGCTCGTTAGTCAGGCTGCACATTGCCCAACGCGCGCCTCAGGCGTGCGTTGGCTACTTCGCTGGGCGGTCGCGTTGAGCGACGCGCAGCCCGCTCGCTTCGAGTCTGCGCACGAACTCGCGCACGCCAACGGGTTCCGCTCCGAGGCTGACAAGTTCAGTCCACATGCGGGCGGGGACGTCGTAGTGGTCGAGGTCAAATCCGCGGCGGGGGATGCCTGCCCTGCTCGCAAACTCGTGTAATTCCTCGAGAGACACATCGCTGACGATATGCGCCCACACCGTGTCATGGGCTGGCCAAATTGGCTGGTCGATCAACACGGTCATGCTGCGAGCCTAATTGACGACGAATCGCTGGGGGGAGGTTTTGACCCAATGCCCGTTCGCAACGTACTATGGACTCTGCTGCACCCGAGTTGTGGTTCCGATCGTTGAGATCGTGACCAATGTTGGTGTACACGTTCTCGTTTTCGTCGGGTCAAGATCATGATTGATTCAGTCGAAAGCTACTGCAGCGTGTCGTTTGACCGGGAGTGCCCACGTCGAGTATTGTTGATCCTTGGCGTGTGCTGGGCAAAGCCCGCAGAATTCGCCACAAGCTTCAGTAGTTCTAGCTATTCAATCGTTAAGTAAGGGTCAAAAGTGGTTTACGCAGTTGTGCGCGCCGGTGGGCGGCAGGAGAAGGTAGAGGTCGGCACGATTGTCGTTCTCGACCGCATCGCAGCCGACAAGAACGGCAATGTTGAGCTCGCTCCAGTTCTGTTCGTTGACGGCGACAAGATCACTCACGACGCCAAGGCGCTTGAGAAGATCAAGGTCGTTGCCGAGGTATTGAACGATGAGCGCGGTCCCAAGATCGTTATCCAGAAGTTCAAGAACAAGACCGGCTACAAGGTTCGCCAGGGTCACCGTCAAGAACTGACCCGTATCAAGATCACCAGCATCAAGTAACTGCTGACGGACGTAAAGGACTTCTAGACAGATGGCACATAAAAAGGGCGCAAGCTCCACCCGTAACGGCCGCGATTCCAACGCTCAGCGCCTCGGCGTAAAGCGCTTCGGCGGCCAAGAGGTTCTCGCCGGCGAAATCATCGTTCGCCAGCGTGGCACTCACTTCCACCCCGGCGTTAACGTCGGCCGTGGCGGCGACGACACTCTGTTCGCTCTCGCACCGGGCGCAGTTCAGTTCGGCGCAAAGGGCGGCCGCAAGGTCGTCAACATCGTTTCCGCGTAACTTTCCGCGGCATTTCCACGCAGCCTGCTTGCAGGCACGCGTTACAGCGAAGAGCGAGCTTCGGCTCGCTCTCGCCATTTAAGATGGCACTACAGGCCAGTCATTAGCTCACGAGAACAGGAGGAACCATTGTGGCATCGTTCGTCGACCAGGTAACCCTTCATCTCGTAGCAGGCCATGGTGGCAATGGTTGTGTTTCGGTCAAGCGCGAGAAGTTCAAGCCTCTCGCCGGCCCCGACGGTGGCAAGGGCGGTGACGGTGGAGACATCGTTCTCGTCAGTGACCCGCAGGTAACGACACTTCTCAACTACCACCGCTCACCTCACCGCAAGTCTCAGCACGGTCAGCCCGGTCAGGGTGACCACAAGGCTGGCACCGCTGGTGCAGAGCTGCTGCTTCCTGTTCCGGTTGGCACCGTCGTCCGTGATGCTTCAGGCGAAGTACTCATCGACATGGATGCCCCGGGAATGCGACTGATCGTTGCTCCCGGTGGTCAGGGCGGACTCGGCAACGCCGCACTGTCATCCACTAAGCGCAAGGCTCCCGGTTTTGCACTTCTCGGCACGCCCGGTTCCGAGGGGGATATTTATCTCGAACTCAAGACCGTCGCTGATATTGCCCTCGTGGGCTACCCCTCTGCGGGCAAATCGAGCTTGATCGCCGCTATGAGCGCCGCTAAGCCCAAGATTGCTGACTACCCCTTTACGACTCTGCACCCCAACCTCGGTGTGGTGGAGTCTGGTGAGGTTCGGTACACGATCGCTGACGTTCCCGGTCTCATCGAAGGTGCCAGCGAGGGCAAGGGGCTCGGCCTTGAGTTCCTGCGCCACGTTGAGCGCTGTACTGCTCTGCTGCACGTCCTTGACTGTGCAACGTTGGAGCCCGGCCGCGACCCGATCACTGACCTCGATGTCATTCTCGGAGAGCTTGCGGCGTATCCCGTTCCCGAGGGGCAGAAGCCTCTCCTTGAGCGCGAACAAATCATCGCTCTCAACAAGGTCGATGTTCCTGAGGGCAATGAGCTCGCTGACATGGTCAAGACTGAGCTTGAGGGGCGTGGCTACCGCGTCTTTGAAGTTTCGGCAGTCTCGCGTCACGGGCTCCGTGAACTTTCCTTCGCGCTGGCAGCACTCGTGCTCGCTGACCGCGAAGCCCGCATTTCTGAGCCCGTCAAGGAACGCATTGTCTTGCGTCCCCGCGCCGTGAACGCGAAAGACTTCGCGGTCAAGGTCGAGGGTGGCACCTACGGCAACATCTACCGCGTGGTGGGCGAGAAGCCTGAGCGTTGGGTTGCTCAGACCGACTTCGCTAACGAAGAAGCGGTGGGCTACCTCGCCGACCGCCTCGCACGCCTCGGCGTCGAAGACGACCTCTTCAAGGCTGGCGCCGTTCCCGGTTCTACCGTCATCATCGGTGCAGGCGGAGGTGTTGTCTTCGACTGGGAGCCGACATTGTCGTCTGCCGCAGAATTGATTGTTGCGCCGCGTGGTACTGACCCGCGACTCGACGACAACCCTCGCGAGACCAACCGCAGCCGTCGCCGCAACTACCTTGAGCGTATGGATGCCAAGGCCGCTGCCCGTGCAGAGCTTGAGGGTGAGCGCGAAGCTGGCGTGTGGCAAGACGATGAAGGTTTCGCTATTCAGCGTGACGATGAGCCGGAGGATCGTGACTAACAAGCCCACCGTGCGCGCCGAGATTCCTCGTGCGCGCCGCATCGTTGTCAAAGTCGGCTCTTCGTCGGTGAGCGGTGCCAACGTGGGCCAGATCGGTGCTCTAGTTGATGCTCTCGTGTCAGCTCATGCCACTGGTTCTGAAGTCATTCTTGTCTCGTCCGGCGCGATCGCTACCGGCATCCCTTTCTTGAAATTGGATGCTCGCCCCACCGACCTCGCGACTCAGCAAGCCGCGGCTGCCGTGGGCCAAAACGTTCTCATCTACCGTTACCAAGAGAGCTTCGACCGCTACGGCGTCGTCGCTGCGCAAATCTTGTTGACGGCGGGGGACATGGAAAACCCCACCCACCACAGCAATGCTCAGCGCGCGCTCGAACGATTGCTGGGGCTGAAAATCTTGCCCATTGTGAACGAGAACGACACTGTCGCCACCCACGAGATCCGCTTCGGTGACAACGACCGCCTTGCGGCCCTCGTCTCTGTTTTGGTGCGTGCTGACGTGCTCGTGTTGCTTTCCGATATCGACGCGCTCTATACCAAGCCGCCTTCTGAGCCAGGGGCTGAGCGCATAGATGTTGTCTCCTTTGCAAATGACCTCACCGATGTCACGTTTGGCGACATCGGTGAGGCCGGAGTCGGAACCGGAGGCGCGGGAACGAAGGTCGCTGCTGCCAAGCATGCTGCGGCCGCTGGCATCCCGGTATTGCTCGCCGAGACAGGCAGCGTCGCTGCCGCTCTGGCGGGGGCGTCCATCGGAACCTGGTTCGAGGCCGATCCCGCCGCTCTGTAACGTTCGATTGGCATCGCCGAGCGCCGCTACACTCTGATCATGGGTGATTCAGCCGCAACCGCGCTTTCTATTGACGACAAACTTCGCGCCGCACGCGCAGCATCGCGCACTCTTGCCACTGTGACAACGGTGCAGAAGAATGCCGCGCTCGAAGCTATTGCAGCCGGTGTGGTTGCTCACGCCGACCGCATCGTGGAAGCGAACGGCCGTGACCTCGAGCGTGGTCGCAGCACCGGGATGACGGTCGGGCTGCAAGACCGCCTCCGGCTTACTCCGGAACGAATCGCCCAGCTTTCCGCCGCGGTGCTCGAAATTGTTGAGCTTGCTGATCCTGTCGGTACCGTAGTGCGCGGCTCTGTATTGCCCAATGGCCTTTCTGTGGCGCAGACCCGAGTTCCATTTGGCGTCATCGGGGCGATCTACGAAGCTCGGCCCAATGTCACGATTGATATCGCTGCCCTCGCGCTCAAGAGCGGCAACGCGGTGCTCCTTCGTGGAGGCTCAGCAGCTGAAGACTCCAACCGTGTGCTCGTTGACGTAATTCAGTCAGCGTTGTCGAGCGTCGGGATTGATCCGGCATCCGTGCAAACGGTCGACGAGTTTGGCCGCGAGGGGGCGAAGGCGCTCATGCAAGCCCGTGGTTTTGTTGACGTGCTCATTCCTCGTGGCAGTGCCCAGCTCATCCAGACCGTCGTCACCGAGTCGACTGTTCCCGTGATTGAAACTGGCGCAGGAATCGTTCATATCTTCTTGGATGAGTCCGCCGACGAAACCACCGCCGTTGAAATCGTGTACAACTCGAAGGTTCAGCGACCGAGCGTCTGCAATGCGCTTGAGACGCTCCTTGTGCACGAGGCCGCCGCTGAACGACTGATTCCTGCGGTGCTGGCGCGATTGGCCGAGGCAGGCGTCACAATTCATGCGGATGAGCGCACGCGGCAGCTCTTTCCCGCAGCACAGATCGCTGACGCCGACGCTTGGTCTGTTGAGCACTTGAGTTTGGATGTCGCTGTGCGGGTCGTTGCCGACCTCGACGCTGCGATCGAACACATCGACACATACTCCACGAAGCACACGGAATCGATCATCACGAACGATCTCGCGAATGCGGATCGCTTCCTCGCAGAAGTGGATTCCGCGGTGGTCATGGTCAACGCCTCCACTCGCTTCACCGATGGTGCTGAGTTCGGTTTTGGTGCTGAAGTGGGCATCTCGACCCAAAAACTGCACGCTCGAGGCCCCATGGGGTTGCCGGAACTTACGAGTACCAAGTGGGTTGTGCGCGGCAGCGGTCAAGTCCGCGGCTAGACTGTTATCGGTTTTGTGAATGGAGATCTGATGTCGATTTTTCTGAACGTTCTTGCGTCGAGTGAAGAGCTTGCGCCTCTCGTGTTGCCCGCGCTTGCTTTCCCGCTCATTGCGGCGGTCGTGTTGACCACCCTCGGTTTTGTCACGTGGAGCTTCCGTGATGTGGCGAACCGTCACGTAGCTAAGCCGGCGAAGGCTGGCGACGCTCACGGCGCAGGCCACTAAGGCTTTTTTGTGACCGCCGAGACGGCGCCGCGCCGCGCCCGCATCGGCATCATGGGTGGAACCTTCGATCCCATCCACAATGGCCACCTTGTTGCGGCCAGTGAAGCTCAGCTTCAGTTCGACCTCGATCAGGTCGTGTTTGTTCCCACCGGCAAGCCGTGGATGAAAGACACCGCAACGTCGGGGGAGCACCGCTACCTCATGACGGTCATTGCGACCGCGGCCAACCCCGGGTTCGATGTCAGCAGAGCTGACCTTGAGCGTGAAGGGGCGACGTACACAATCGACACCCTGCGCGACATGCGCAAGACCTATCCTGACGCCGACCTTTTCTTCATTACGGGCGCGGATGCCGTGGCTCAAATCATGGAATGGAAGGACGTTGACGAGGTCTGGACACTCGCCCATTTCATAGCAGTTTCACGGCCAGGACACGCCTTAACCATTAGTGGATTGCCTGAGCAAGGCGTAAGCTCGTTGGAAGTGCCGGCGCTTGCGATCTCATCTACCGATTGCCGAAACAGGGTCAGTCGGGGTTACCCGGTCTGGTATCTGGTTCCGGATGGTGTCGTTCAGTACATCGCCAAGCACCACCTATATCGGAGTATTTCATGACCACTTTTCACGATCCGCCGCCGCAGTCGCGACGCGCGGCGCGTCAGAGTGAGCGCACACACTCGTCCGACGAGCAGCCCACAGTAGAAGGATTCACCACCTTCCCGTCGCAAAGCGACGACACGCACACTTCTGACGTTAACCAAGCACCTCGCAGTGCGCCCGCCACGCCTCCGGCAACCCCGGCTCAGGCTCCTGTCGCGCCGCCTGCCGCTTCGCAGCCCACCGCTGCCGCTGCCTATCTCACTGCGCCGCCACCCAACGTCAATGGTCAGAGCAATTCTGCTGTTGCGCCGCCGGCACCCGTCGTTCCTGCTGCTTCCGCCGTTCCTGCTGCTTCCGCCGTTCCGGCATCGGATGCGGGTACTGACGTGAGCCAGTTGACGCGCCGTGAGCTGCGCGAACTGCGTGCTCGCGAAGAAGCAGCCAGTCAAACAACTGCTGCTCCGGCAGCGCCCGCTCCGGCCGCTCCCGTTCAGGCCGCACCTGCTCAGCCAGCGCCTGCTCAGCCAGCGCCTGCTCAGCCAGCGCCTGCTCAGGTCGCTCCGGCGGCGGCCGCGCCAGTTGCTCCTGCTCAGCCTGCAGCATCCACTGCGCCTGCACCTGCACAGGCACCGGCTTCAACGCCTGCCGCTCGTCCGAGCTTGGCTGACCTTGCTGCGGCGGCATCCGCTGCGGCTCAGGTGAAGCCTGCGAGAACGGCCGAAGAACTGTCGTTCACGCCAGCAGCCCAGGCCTACATCGAGCCGCCAGCTCTAGTCGACCCTCTGGCTGTCGTTCCCGAAGCTGCGGCTACTGCGGCCGCTCCCACGGATGCCCTCAGCGCTTTTGAATCATTACTGGCTAACCCCGACGGTTCTGTCACGGGTGCGCCCGCTCCGGCAGCTCCGCGGTCACCGCTCGCAGATCTTCCTGCACCTAACGTTGCTGCCGTGCCGAGCGCGCGCACTACGGCTGACCCTGTCACCAAGGTGATTCCAGCGGCCAAGCCCGAACAAGGTGCGAAGTCTGATATGGCTGCCGCGCCTACAAAGCCTGAACAGTCGACGCGCCCCACCGTTGAAGGCCTTCTCGGGTTCGACCCGGCGCCAGCGGCTACGAAGCCGCAAGCGTCGTCGACGCCCACCGCTCCGGCTCAGACCACATTGAGTAATGCGCGAGCAGAGTTTGATGAGCTCGCGCGTAAACGCCTTGATGGCGAAGTCGCTGCCGCTCCCGCCGTGAAGCCTGCGAATGCACCCGTTGCTCCGGCTCCCGCTGCACAGGCTCCCGCTGCACCGAGTGCGTCACCGGCTCCCGCTGCGGCACCAGTTATTGCGGCATCCGGTATCTCGATCGGGCACTGGTCTAGCCAGACAAAGTCTGACGAAGAGGCGAACAACGCGATCGTCACGCGCACCATTGGCAGCGGAAGCAGCGCAACGAACGCTCTTGTCTTGCCAGCGATTCCGTTTGCTACCGACATCCGTGGTCCGCTGACCTCGAGTGGCGAAGCGATGCTTACCGGTTCAATCGACCTCCCGAGCACTCTCTCGGCAAGCGGAGTTTCTGACCGCTTCGACAAGGGCGACATTGACTCTCTCCTGGATCTCAACGACAGCGACATGGTGTCGACTGATTCGGCGCCCGTGCGCGCGGTTAAGGCCGTCAGCACCTTCTCCAACCAGTCCGTTACGCAGACGCAGAAACCCAAGGGCACGCGTGCTTTGACGGTACTGCTCATCTCAGCAGCGTCGATGGCTGTTGTCGTGGCTGGGTTGCTCGTGGCAGCCTTCGCCTTCAACATGTTGTAGGTTTAACTCTTTGCCTTCAGCTTTTTTCCGATTAAGGATCCTGTGACTGCTTCTCCTCGTGCCAACGAGCTACTTTCCATCGTCGCGAATGCCGCCGACGCCAAGCAGGCGACCGACATGGTTGCTCTCGACGTCACCGGTCCCATGCCTTACGCCGATATCTTCTTCCTCGCGACCGGTCGCAACGAACGTAACGTGCAGTCGATCGCCTCCGAGATCGAAGAGAAGATGATCGCCGCTGGCGCTAAGCCATTGCGTCGCGAAGGTCGTGCTGAGGGTCGCTGGATCCTGCTCGACTTCGGCCACGTCGTAGCGCACATCTTCCACGAAGAAGACCGCCTCTACTACTCGCTCGAGCGCCTCTGGAGCGACTGCCCCGTCATCCCGATCACCATCGCGCCTGTGGCAACAGACGTTGAGTCTGATTCGGAGTAACAAACTTCACACTTCGTAACCCAATTTGTGTGGGTTGCGCCGTGCTGGTTTGCTTGTTTTAGCCGGGCAGTTCGACCCCGGGGTGACCTTCACCAGTCACCTTCTCCCACTGGGGTTTCATGATTACGCTTTCTTCCGTCACCAAGACCTTTGGTGATGCCGCGAATCCAGTTCGCGCCCTGGACGACGTGACTCTCTCCGTCGCCAGTGGCGAGATCTTCGGGGTTATCGGCCAGAGTGGTGCGGGCAAGAGCACGCTCATCCGCACGGTTAATCTTCTTGAGCGTCCCGACTCGGGAACGGTTACCGTCGCTGACCGCGAACTCACCGCCCTGAGCGACCGCGAACTGCTTCAGGCCCGCCGCGAGATTGGCATGGTATTTCAGCAGTTCAACCTGCTCGATAGCCGTACCGTTCGCGGAAACGTTGAGCTCGCTCTTGAAATTGTGGGCGTAGAGCGTCGTCAGCGCACCGCACGCACGAATGAGATCCTCGAACTTGTTGGCCTTGAGCACAAAGCTCAGCAGTACCCGGCTCAGCTCTCGGGCGGTCAAAAGCAGCGCGTCGGTATTGCCCGGGCGTTGGCATCCCGCCCCCGGGTGTTGCTCAGCGATGAAGCAACGAGCGCGCTCGATCCTGAAACAACTGAGTCGATTCTGCAGCTTTTGCGCAGCATTAACAAAGAGCTTGGGCTCACAATCCTGTTGATTACCCACGAGATGGATGTCGTCAAGAGCATCTGCGATTCGGCAGCGCTCATGAGTGGTGGCCGCATTCTCGAGCAGGGCCGCTTGGTCGACTTGCTCTCACAGCCGGGCTCGCAGCTAGCTCGCGGACTGTTCCCGCTGGGGGAGTTGCCAGAAGGCAACTCCACCGTCATTGACGTCACGTTCGTCGGGTTGTCTTCTGGCCGCCCTGTGGTGTCTCAGCTGGCCCGCACTCACCAGATCGACGTGGGTCTTGTTGGGGCCGCCATCGAGACGATTGGCGGCGCGCAATCCGGTCGCACACGACTCGAATTGCCGGGAACTGCTGACGCTAACGCGGCAGCGATCAACGACTTGCGGGCTCAAGGGCTCGTTGTTGAGATTGTGAGGAGCGGACGATGATTGATTCCACTGCTCCCGGCTTCTGGTCGCAGCTGTTCGAAACGCTCCTGAAAGCAACGGGGGAGACCCTCTACCAAGTGGGCGTCACGATGATCATCACGCTCGTGATCGGGTTGGCGCTAGGAACGCTGCTCGTGGTCACCGACCGCGGTGGCATCCTTGAACGCCCGTTCGGAAGCATCGTGGCCGGCCGCATCATCAATGCGGTTACGCAAACCGTGGTGAACCTTGGTCGCTCGATTCCGTTCATCATCTTGATGATTGCGCTTATCCCGTTCACCCGGCTGCTGCTTGGCTCGGCGTTTGGTGTCACGGCCGCGATTGTTCCGCTGACCGTGGCGGCGATCCCGTTCTACGCCCGCATCGTCGAGATCTCGTTGCGCGAAGTAAACGAGGGTCTTGTTGAAGCCGGTCATTCGCTTGGTGCCACTCGCTGGCAACTCGTGTCGAAGGTCATCATTCCCGAGGCTGTTCCTGGCCTCATCCGTGGCTTTACGACGACAGTGGTGTCGATTGTGAACTACTCCGCCATTGTGGGCGCGATTGGTGGTGGAGGCCTGGGTGATGTTGCTATTCGCTACGGTCACCAGCGCTACAGCGTCATCCACATCGTGGCGGTCGTCATCGTGTTGGTGGCGATTGTGCAGATCGTTCAAGTGGTCGGCGCGCGCCTGGCCAACCGAATGTCTCACCGCTGACGCGGTCGGCGGCTTACCCCCACGTAGTTCTCTTTTATCCCATCTGTTTCGCCCTTCACCAAAGGATTCGTTATGTCACGCTCTAAGTTCTTCTCGCTCTCGACTGTTGCCGCCGCTGGCGTGCTCGCTCTTACCTTGGCTGGATGCTCGGCTCCCGCTGAGGAAGCTGCACCGACTGATGGCACGCTCGGCTCGTTGACTGTCGGTGCCACGGCAACGCCTGCGGGCGAAATCGTTCAGTTCGTTATCGACAGCGGACAGGCTGAGGCTGCTGGCCTCGAACTCGACATCGTTGAGTTCACCGACTACACCACGCCGAACCCCGCACTGAGCGAGGGCAGCCTCGACGTCAACCTGTTCCAGCACGCACCGTTCCTCGACCTCTACAACGAGAACACGGGTGACAACCTCGCTGTTGTCGGCCAGGTTTACCTCCCGCCGCTGGCGCTGTACTCGAAGACCGTTGACGAGCTCGCTGACCTGCCTAATGGCGCCAAGATCGCGCTACCTAACGACGCGAGCAACGAGGGCCGTGCACTTCTGCTGCTGGCGGATGCCGGACTCATCGAAACCACGGACGCCCCGTCGACTGTGTCGGACATCACCGCCAACCCCAACGACTACAACTTCATCGAGATTGACGCAGCAAGCCTGCCGTCCGCTCTCGATGACCAGGATGCGGCGATCGTGAACTTCAACTACGCCGGTGCTGCTGGCCTCTCGGGTGACCTGCAGTTGGTTACCGAGGGCACCTCGAGCTCGTACTACAACATCCTCGCCACGCGCGATGAGCTGAAGAGCGACCCTCGCGTGCTCAAGCTCTACGAGCTGTTGACCTCGGACGAGACGAAGGCTTACATCAACGACTTCTACAACGGACTCGTTATCCCCGTTTCCTAGTCGCGAAGCTGTCGCGCTCCGCGTGAACTGCACGTCGCTGTGAAAGGGCGGTCGTCATCCATTGGGATGTCGGCCGCCCCTTACTCTTTCCCCATAATTTTCGGAGACAATTGGCTGGGAATCGCTCAGATGGTTCTGGATGCGCCAAGCGTGTAGTAATCTTGACAAGTTGCGTTTTCGAAAGGAAACAAAACAGATGGGTCCATGGCGCAGCCCGGTAGCGCACCTGCATGGCATGCAGGGGGTCAGGGGTTCGAATCCCCTTGGATCCACCATCTAGCCCCGCAATCGTGAAGATTGCGGGGCTTTTTCGTGTCCGTTCCTCGGAGCGTTTATTTCCTCCGGCCGGGGTCGCCGTGCACCAACGCCGTGCGGCAACCCCCGCGGGCGCGGAGCAGCCATTAGCCTGAGCGAGAACGATCTGGAGTGCGCCGCGCGAAGTAACTGCAGCCGGCGTGCATCCATCTCCCAGTAGAGCTGAATGGAAGACGCGCCGATGCACGAAGTTACCTGCCCTCACTGTGGCAAAGCGTTCACGATCGATGAGGCGGGCTATGCCGACATCGTGAAGCAGATTCGTGACCGTGAGTTCGAGAGTGAGCTTCACGAGCGGCTTGAGTCGGCCGAGGCCACCAAGAAGGCCGAGATAGCGCTTGCCGAGGCGAAGATCGCGCGGGAGCTGCAGGCCGAAGCATCGAAGAAGGATGCCGCCATTCAGGAGCTGAAGGCGCAGCTGGAGTCCGGTGCTGTTGCCCAGAAGCTGGCAGTGTCGGAGGCTCTGAGTGCTGTGCAAACCGAGCGTGATGCCCTGGCTAACGAACTCGAGAAAGCCAAGCGTGAGAGGGAGTCTGCCGCCGAGCTGGCTGAAGCGAAGCGTGTGAGCGAGTTGCAAGCAGCCACCGCAGAGAAAGAAGCCGAGATCCAAGCGCTGAAGTCGAAGTTGCAGGCCGCAGGCTCAGAGCAGCAGCTGGCGCTCTCCGCAGCGGTGGGGGCCGTGGAGAAGGAGCGCGATGGTCTCAAGGGCACTCTTGAGCGCGTAGAGCTGGAGAAGAAGCTCGCCGAGACCTCGATGAAAGACAAGTACGAGACGCAGCTCAAAGATCGCGATGACGCGATTGAGCGACTACGTGACATGAAGGCGCGGCTCTCGACGAAGATGATCGGCGAGACGCTCGAAATTCATTGCGAAACCACGTTCAATCAGATTCGCGCCACCGCGTTTCCGCGCGCTTACTTCGAGAAAGACAACGACGCTCGCAGCGGCAGCAAGGGCGACTACATCTTCAAAGAAGCGGATGAGTCGGGCACCGAGATCGTCTCGATCATGTTCGAAATGAAGAACGAAGCTGACACGACAGCCACCAAGAAGCGCAACGAAGACTTCTTGAAAGAGCTCGACAAAGACCGGAACGAAAAGGGCTGCGAATACGCGGTGTTGGTATCGTTGCTCGAACCAGACAGCGAGCTGTACAACTCCGGGATCGTGGATGTCTCCCACCGGTATCCGAAAATGTACGTCGTGCGCCCCCAGTTCTTCATCCCCATCATTACGGTGCTCCGCAACGCGGCGCTCAACTCGCTCACCTACAAGAACGAGCTCGCGCTCGTGAAGGCGCAGAGCATCGATGTGACGAACTTTGAAGAGGAACTCGACTCGTTCAAGTCAGGTTTCGCGCGCAACTTTGACTTGGCGTCTCGCAAATTCCAGACGGCGATCGACGAGATCGACAAGTCGATCGACCACCTGCAGAAAACCAAGGATGCGCTGCTCGGCACCAACCGCAACCTGCGCCTCGCCAACGACAAGGCTCAAGACGTGACGATCAAGAAGCTGACGCGCGGTAACCCGACGATGGCCGAGAAGTTTTCCGACCTGAACAAGAGCGACGACTAACGTTCGAGCGGCCTCACGGTGTCGCCCCTGCTCTTCGATCCGTGGCTGAGCTGCCGGGCCGCTAGCGCGTAGCGATCGGCGTCGTCGGCGGCGCCGACGCGGGCTTGCGCACGCGCGCCTTGAACCACGCGGTGTCGGGCACACGAGCCAGCAGCGGGCCGGCGATGATCGTCATGAGCACGTAGGCGGTTGCCAGTGGCGCGAGCATCGGCTCGATGCCGGCACCGACGGCGAGGCCAGCAATGACGATGGAGAACTCGCCTCGGGGCGTGAGGGCCAAGCCCGTGCGCCAACGACCAGGGGCCGCGATACCAGCGTGTTTTGCGGCGCGGTATCCGGAGTACGTTTTGGTGCCGATGGTGAGCACAGCGAGGGCGAAGGCGGGCAGCAGCACCGGAATGATGTCGGCGGGCGAGGTCGAGATGCCGAAGAAGACGAAGAAGACGGCAGCGAAGAGGTCGCGCAGGGGAGTGATGAGTTGGGCCGACTGATGCGCTACGGGCCCCGAAATGGCGATGCCGACGAGGAACGCTCCTACGGCCGCTGAGACATTCACAGCCTCTGCAAGGCCCGCGACGAGCATCGTGAGCCCGACTACTCCGAGCAGCAAGGCTTCAGCGTTCTTCTGGGGGAGCAGGCGCGACAAGACACGACCATGGCGCAGCGCCACGTAGAGAATGGTGACGACAACCGCAACAGCAATCGCGACGGTAATAGAACCCTGCAGCAGCCCGGCACCGATCACGAGGGCTGACAGCACCGGCAGATAGAACGCCATGGCGAGGTCTTCCATCACCAGGATCGACAAAATCACTGGCGTCTCGCGGTTACCGAGTCGCCCGAGGTCGCGAATGACCTTGGCGATAACGCCGGATGACGACACCCACGTCACTCCAGCGAGAGCCACCACTGCGGCGGGTTCCCACCCGAGCAGAATGGCAAACAGTGCGCCGGGAAGCGCATTGAACACGCCATCCAGAATCCCTGACATCCGTGAAGTCTTGAGGTTCGCCATGAGCTCGTCAGCGGAGTACTCGAGCCCCAGCATAGCGAGCAGCAAGATCACGCCGATTTGCGAACCGACCTCGAAGAATTCTTCGCTGGCCTGAAGGGGCAGAAGCCCACCCTCGCCGACAGCGAGACCGGCGAGCAAGTAAAGAGGGATCGCTGAGAACCCGAAGCGTGCGGCAACTCTGCCGAGCACACTGAGCACGAGCAGGAGAGCGCCAACCTCAATGAGTAGCTGCGTCGTCTCATGCATACGCGGCTCTTAGCTGGGGCCGTTATTGATGAGCTTGCCGAGCGCGTCAAGACCCTGGCGCGTGCCGACAGCAACAATGACGTCACCCGACTCGAAAACTACCTCGGGGCCGGGCGAGGCGACGACGTCGTTGCCACGCACGATGGCAACGATAGAAGCACTCGTGCGGGTGCGGGCTTTCATGTCGCCCATGGGGTGACCGACAAAGCCGGATCCATTGGGCAGCGAGATCTCCTCGGTGAAGAGCCCTTCAGCTTTTTCTCCGAGCGCAGACAGGCGGCTGAGCGTAAGCGACGAGCCGAGAACTTCTGCGATGGCCGAGGCTTCATCATCGCTCAGCGAGATTGACGCCGCGTTGGAGTCGGGGTCATCCGCATTGAAGAAGGCGAGGTCGCGTTCACCCGAGCGCAGCGACACCACGCTGACGCGGCATCCTGAGTTCGTGATGACGTCGTTGCGTACGCCAAACCCGGGAAGGTCAATTCGTTCGATTCTTACGCCCACGGTTCCAACTTACCCATTCGATTGTGGCCAATAGTCCAGCGAGCAGCCTACGCCTGTTCGGGCGCATCCCCTACTATTCGGGCGACCCGGCCCGCGGGCGTGGCGCTGGCGGTGGCGGCACTTCTTTGGCCGCGATAACTTTCGCGAGCTCGATGGTCTCTAATCCGCGCTTGGTGGCAACAACACAGTGCGTATCGTCGGCCAGGTGAAAGTAGCCGAGGGCGTCGGTGGCCCGTCCGTCCTCGATGAGATGGCGCACCACCACACGGGTTCCACTCGCGGTTGCCTTCAGAAACTCTGCCGGGGTAGCCATCGGGGTCACCATGAGCTCTTGTCGTAGTCCTTCAAGAAGATGCCGAACAGGTCTTCGCCGTCCTCGCCGCGCACGATGGGGTCATAGACCCGAGCCGCACCGTCGACGAGGTCGAGCGGCGCATGAAAGCCCTCTTCTGCGAGTCGCACCTTGGTGGGGTGGGGGCGCTCATCCGTAATCCAGCCGGTGTCAACGCTCGTCATGAGAATGCCGTCGGTCTCGAACATTTCGCGAGAGCTGGTGCGCGTCAGCATGTTCACGGCAGCCTTGGCCATGTTGGTGTGCGGATGCCCGGGTCCCTTGTAACCGCGACCGAAAACGCCTTCCATTGCCGACACGTTGACAATGTATTTGCGTCGCGCAGTCGAGGCGGCCATCGAAGGACGCAGCATCGAGATCAGCACAAAGGGAGCAGTCGTGTTAGCGAGCTGAACTTCCAACATCTCGAGCGGATCAACCTGATCGACATGCTGGGTCCACGAGTTGATTGAGTCGAGATCGGGAACGAGCCCGCCAGCATCAATCGCCGTGCCCGCAGCGAGACGTTCGAGCGAACTCGAGCCGGCTGTCATGGCCTGTTCGGTCAGTTCTTCGGCGCGCGTGGCAGCGGCGGCCAAGATCGGATGCGCCGATACCGACTGCGCGAGGGCCTGCGGGTGCGGGTCGTTGGTGTGGCCAAAGGTCGTGAGCTCGGGCAACGGGCCATCGGGCAGCGGAGCAAGCTCACCATCCACGAGAGGCTGGTAAGCACCGGGGGAGCGGCGCACCGTCTGAGTCGCATTGTTGATGAGGATGTCGAGCGGCCCCTGCGCCGCAACGGACTCGGCCAGCCCGATCACCTGGGCGGGGTCGCGGAGGTCGATTCCGACCACGCGAAGGCGGTGCAGCCAGTCTGCCGAGTCGGGCAGGCTCGAAAAGCGACGAACGGCATCCCGCGGAAAGCGGGTCGTGATGGTGGTGTGCGCGCCATCCCGCAGCAAACGCAACGCGATGTACATGCCGATCTTGGCGCGACCACCCGTGAGCAACGCACGCTTTCCAGTGAGGTCAGTGCGGGCGTCACGCTTGGCGTGATTGAACGCCGCGCAGCTCGGGCAGAGCTGGTGATAGAACGAATCAACGGTCGTATAGGGCTGCTTGCAGATGTAGCAGGGGCGCGCCTTGATCAGTTCGCCCGCCGTCGGAGCTTCAGTGTTCGTCGAAATCGGGATGCCGCGAGTCTCGTCGTCGATGCGGTCGGCAGCGCCTGTGGCAGTTGCCGCAATCACTTCGCGGTCGGCGTCGGCGATGGCGGCGCGTTTCTCGAGGCGGCGCTCTTTCTTGACGGCCTTGAACATGGCGGCGGTAGCGCGGCGCACTGTCACAAAGTCGGGGTGCTCCTCGTCCATGCCTGCCATCTGGCTGAGCACTTTGAGAGTGGTTTCAAGCTCACCGGGATCCACAACGGCGGGGTCATGTTCAGGGAGATTGCTGGAATTAAGCACACCCGATTCTACCCGCGCCGGAAGCCCCGTTTGGCTCGTACGGGAGCGTACGAGCCGTATGCTGGCGGAATGATCCTCAGCGTCGTGCTCGCCCTCGCCGGCTCCGTGTTTTACGGTGTCTCAGACTTCTTCGGAGGCTTGAGCACTCGACGCTTGCAGGTCGTACCCGCGACCACGATCATCCACGTCTTCGCGACCGTGTCTCTCCTGATTGCGATGCTCTTTGTTCCCGTGCGTTTCGAACCGGGTGCCCTGCTCTGGGGCGGCGTCTCCGGCGTGGCCGCCATCGTGGGGTTGCTCACCTTCTACGCTGCCCTTGCGGATGGCCCGATGAGCTTGGTCGCGCCTTTGATTGCGGTCGTGGGCGCGGTGGTTCCGGTCGCGTTTGCGGTTATTGCGGGCGAGCAACTCCCAGCGCAAGCGTGGATCGCCATTGTGCTCGCGCTCGTCAGCGCTCTGTTGGTGTCGGTCACTCGATCAGATTCTGCTGCGCGGGTTCGCCCCCGCACCGTCGTGGTCAGCATTGTGTCCGGTGTCAGCCTCGGTGGTGCCCTCATTGCTCTCGACCATGCCCCGGAATCCGCGGGGCTCGCTACCGCGGTCGTCGAGATTGTGGTTGGGCTTGCCGTCATGCTCCTGCTGCTTGCTTTCACCCGGCTGAGTGCTCCGCTGCACGACTTCTTCGCCCAGTTCGATCACCAGCCCGAGGGCGGACCCGTCGTGAGTGTGAGCCGGGCACGCATTCTTGCCGCCGCCGGTGGTGTGCTCGTTGGGGCATCCAATGCGTTCATTCTTTTCGCTCTCCAGGCGGGAAGCTTGGCGGTTGTTTCGGTGCTCGTGAGCTTGTATCCGCTCGCCACAATTGTGCTCGCTCGCTTTACACTGCACGAGAAGGTCAGCCGTATTCAGCTTCTCGGAATGCTGCTCGCCCTCGTCGCTTCGGTGATGCTCGCGCTCAGCTAGCGTGCTCAGAGGGGTGCTGACCCGGCTACGGTGGAACAATGGCCTCACTTCTGGATGCGCTTCCGACGCCCTTTGACGCAGACGCAACCTATGACGCTTTCGTCGGGTGGGCATCCGATCGCGGATTGACTCTCTATCCTGCGCAGGATGAAGCTGTCATCGAGCTCGTCTCGGGCGCGAACGTGATCCTCTCGACCCCCACGGGCACCGGCAAGTCCCTCGTGGCTATTGCCGCTCACGCCATCGCGCTGGCCCAGGGCCAACGCACGTTCTATACAGCCCCGATCAAGGCGCTGGTGAGCGAGAAGTTTTTTGCCCTCGTCGAGGTATTCGGGGCCGAAAACGTCGGGATGGTCACGGGAGACTCGTCCGTCAACGCCGATGCGCCCATCATTTGCTGCACGGCAGAGATTCTTGCCAACCTTGCTCTTCGTGAAGGGGCGGATGCCCGGGTCGACCAGGTAGTGATGGACGAGTTCCACTTCTACGCCGACCCCGATCGCGGCTGGGCGTGGCAGGTGCCGCTGCTCATTCTGCCGAACGTGCAGTTCGTGTTGATGTCGGCCACGCTCGGCGACATGCAGCCGTTGGCGGATGATCTCAGCCGTCGCACGGGCCGCGAGACGAGCCTCATCACCGGTGTGGAACGTCCTGTTCCCCTGCACTACTCGTGGGCGCTCACGCCGATTCACGAGACGGTCGAAGATCTTCTCTCGACGGGCCAGACCCCGATTTACATTGTCCATTTCTCGCAGGCCGCAGCGTTGGAGCGTGCCCAAGCGATGACGAGCCTCAAGGTAGTGACGCGCGAGCAACGCGACGAGATCGCTGATGCCATCGGTGACTTCCGTTTCACGACAGTGTTCGGCAAGACGCTGTCACGCCTCATCCGCTCAGGCATCGGCGTGCACCACGCCGGCATGCTGCCTAAGTACCGTCGTCTCGTCGAACAACTGGCCCAGCGCGGGCTGCTACGCGTCATTTGCGGAACCGACACTTTGGGCGTCGGCATTAACGTGCCCATCCGCACCGTTCTGCTCACCCAGCTCACGAAGTACGACGGAACGCGGATGCGCCAGCTCACCGCTCGCGAATTCCACCAGATCGCGGGCCGAGCGGGTCGTGCCGGTTTTGACACCGCCGGTACGGTGGTTGCTCAAGCCCCCGAACACGAATCTGACAACGCCAAGATGGTGGCCAAAGCGGGAGACGACCCCAAGAAGCTGCGCAAGCTCGTGCGCAAGAAAGCTCCCGACGGGTTTGTGACCTGGAGCGAAGCGAGTTTCAACCGCATGATCGCCGCCGAGCCAGAACAGCTCACGAGCAACATGCGCATGAACCACGCCATGATCCTCAACGTGATCGCCCGCGGGGGAGACGTCTTCACCAACGTGCGCACTCTTGTAGAAGACAACCACGAACCCCGAACCAAGCAACGTGAACTGGCGAAGCAAGCGCTGGCGATCTACCGCACCCTGCGCACCGCTGAGATTGTCGAAGAACACCGCGTCTCCGACACCATGATTGTGGATGGCGAAGAGGTCGAGAGCTTCGACGAACGCATTGAGATTCGACTGACCGTTGACCTGCAGGCGAACTTCGCTCTCAACCAGCCGCTCTCGCCGTTTGCTGTAGCCTCCTTCGACCTGCTCGACAAGGAATCACCCACGTATGCGCTGGACATGATCTCGGTGCTTGAAGCGACGCTCGATAACCCGCGGCCGATTCTGTCGCAGCAACAGTTCATGGCGCGCGGCGAGGCTGTCGCAGCAATGAAGGCCGAAGGCATCGAGTACGACCAGCGCATGGAACTGCTCGAAGAGGTCACCTGGCCCAAGCCGCTTGAAGAACTGCTTACGGCCGCCTTTGAGATGTACAGCGCAAGCCAGCCCTGGATCGGCGATTTCGAACTCAGCCCCAAAACTGTCGTGCGCGACCTCTACGAGCGGGCCATGACCTTCGCTGACTTCGTCGGTTTCTACGGTCTTGCGCGCAGCGAAGGTCTCGTGCTGCGGTATCTCTCCGATGCCTACCGAGCGACCCGTCAAACGATTCCGGATGATGCCAAAACCGACGAACTTCTCGACCTCATCGAGTGGCTCGGCGAACTGGTGCGCCAGGTCGACTCGAGCCTCATCGACGAGTGGGAGGCCATGACGAACGGCGTCGACTCCGCTACCAGCGGCGAGCCAGTGCTGCCGCCAACTCCGGCATCCGTTGTCACCAATGGACGGGCCTTCCGCGTGCTTGTGCGTAACGAAATGTTCCGCCGAGTGCAGCTCGCCGCCCGCGACGATGCGGTCGCACTCGGTGAGTTGGATGCCGCAGCCGGCTTCGATGAGGAGGCATGGGGCGAGGCGCTCGACCGCTACTTCGACGAGCACGACACCATCTCTGTGGCGGGTGACGCGCGCGGCCCCGCCATGATCGCCATCACCGAGGAGCCAGGCCAATGGCATGTGCGTCAGATCATTGAAGACCCCGCGGGCAACCACGACTGGGCGATTACTGCGACGGTTGACCTCGCCGAATCTGCCGTTGAGGGTATTGCTGTGGTTCGCGTGACGGGATTCACCCGTCTTGATTAGCGGTGGCTCGGCATAATCGCGCCCAGTTCGGTGTTGAATTCTTCTATGCTCCGCAATCAGCGTTTCGTTCTCGTTGTCGCGATTCTCGCGTCCTTTGTAGCGTTTCTCGACGGCTCTGTCATTAACGTTGCCCTTCCGGCGATCAGTGCTGAGTTGGGCGGTGGGCTGAGCACGCAGCAGTGGGTTGTCGATGCGTATCTCATTACGCTCGGTTCCCTGATTTTGTTGGCTGGTTCGCTCTCTGATGTGTTCGGTCGCATTGTGATTCTGCGCGTCGGGCTCATTGGCTTCGGGGCCGCATCGCTGTTGATCGCCGTGGCGCCCACCGCTGAATTTTTGATTGCGTTCCGCGGGGTTCAGGGAATCGCGGGAGCTCTGCTGGTTCCGAGCTCGTTGGCACTCATCATGTCGTCATTCCGGGGTGCAGCCCAAGCCGCCGCAATTGGCCAATGGACCGCGTGGACGAGTGCCGCATTTCTTGTTGGCCCCGTTCTTGGTGGGCTCTTTGTTGACCTTCTGAGCTGGCGCCTCGTCTTCGCCATCAATGTGATTCCGATTGCTGTGACGCTGTGGATGATCGTGCTACTCGGCCACAAAGACGAACGTAAAGTGAACACCCGCATTGACTTTCTCGGTGCTGCTTTGGGAATCGTGGGTCTCGGCGGGCCCGTCTTCGCCCTCATCGAGCAAGGAAATTTCGGCTGGGACAGCCCTGTGGTCTTTGTGCCGTTCACGGTCGGCATCCTGAGCCTCGTTGCTTTTCTGTTGTGGCAGGGCAAAGCTCCGCATCCCATGTTGCCGCTCGAGCTCTTTCGCCACCGCAACTTCAGCTGGGGGAATATCGCCACGATGTTCATTTATGGCGGCCTCGCTCTTGGCGGTTTCATCGTCGTGATCTACCTGCAAGAGGTGGCCAACTATTCGGCGACCTTTGCCGCGCTCGCGTTTCTGCCGTCGTCGATCGGCATCATCCTGCTGTCCTCGTACTTTGGTCGGTTGAGTGGCCAGTATGGGCCTCGCTGGTTCATGACGCTCGGGCCGCTCTTGGGCGCCAGCGGCTACATCACGTTCCTGGGTATGGGAGAGACGGTCAATTACTTCACCGAGGTCTTGCCGGGCGTGCTTCTCTTCGCCGTGGGCATGTCGATGACCGTTGCTCCACTCACGTCAGCCATCTTGGGGGCGATCTCCGCGGAACAGGCGGGCATCGGTTCTGCCGTCAACAATGCCGTGTCCCGCATCGCCGGGCTCATCACCGTCGCCCTCGTCGGTGTGATCGTCGTGGGGCCGCTTGCCCCCGAAAACTTTCACCGGGTTGTCATCGTGATGGCATCGCTGCTGTTCGCCGGGGCGCTGGTGTCGTTCCTAGGCATCCGCAATCCTGCTCCGACGGAGACTCCCATTCCGGATGCTTCTCCGCCGCTGGCCTGAGCTGGCTTCGCCCACCCGAGCGGAGCGCGAGGCGCGTGTTAGCGGAGTTGCGGCGCTGAGAGCAGCAAAAGCACCACGCTGATCAGCGCGGCGACGATGCTGAGCCGAAACAGCATCCGCTTCATAACGTTGCGGATGATAAGCGTCAGGCTCACCATCGCAATCGCGAGTATCACGGCGGCGCCCAGGAGGCCGACCGCCGTGGGCGGGGTGCCAGGACCGAACACGATAGCGAGAGACGCTGCGACAAGGCTGACGGCAATAACGACTCCGGATGCAGCAGAGCCAAGGTAGTGTGGCAACCCTCGCACCCCGGTCTCTCGGTCGTCGTCAAGATCGGGCAGCACATTGCTGAAGTGAGCGGCAACACCGAGAAGGGCACCGGCGACAATTACCCACGCTGCGGCGAGTTGTGGCGGCTGGCCAGAGAGAGTCACGATGGCGGGCAGTGCGCCGAAACCGATGATGTACGGCACGACGGAGGCGATGGTTGATT
Source organism: Salinibacterium sp. SWN167 (assembly GCF_015864665.1). Lineage (GTDB taxonomy): Bacteria > Actinomycetota > Actinomycetes > Actinomycetales > Microbacteriaceae > Rhodoglobus. The sequence continues at coordinate 1,522,259 of NZ_JADYWU010000001.1, forward strand.
TGAGCCCGAGGTTGTAAAGCCAGCCGCTCGCGAGAAACACCCCATGAGCCAGAGCCGCAAGGGGGCCAAGCGTCAACGACAGCCCGACGGATGTTGCGGCCGCGATGATCGCGATGGTCGCCACGAGTTGTGACGATACTTCGCCGCTCGCGATCGGCTTATCGGTGCGTCCCGTCCGGCGATCCCGTGCCGCATCAAGCCAGTCGTTCGAGAGGCCAACGGAGAGTTGGTTAGACAAGATCGTGACGGTCATTACAGCCACGCGCCATCCGTCAAGGCCGGCACCCCACGCTAACGCGCACGCGATGAGCGTCACCGCAACGGTTGGTCCCGGGTGGGTGGACCGGGCAAGGGCACGCAACATGAGGCAAGAGTAGCGTTTGGCAGAGTCGTGATGCTTACTCACAGACATTGTGACCTATGTTGATTCTGTGAGTGATGTTTTTGATGCTTCGGTGCTTGCCGCCAAGCTGCCAGGTACGTGGGCGATTGCCGCGACCAATTTTCCGATGTGGCTCGATGGCACCCGTCACAATCCTGAGTTCACTTATGAGCCTGCAGAGGGCGATGAGCTCACGCTTGCCGACACGGTGAGCTACACCACTCGCGCGGGCGAAACCAAGACCATCGTGGGCACAGACCGCCTCCAGGGAGACGAGTTTGTGTGGCGCGGTCAGGGCTGGCTCAAAGTGCTGACGAGCCGCTGGCAGGTTGTGGGGGCTGATGATGCCTTCGACACGGTTGTCTTGCGGTTCTCGCGTTCCCGGCTCACGCCTTCGGGAATCGACATCATTACGCGCAAAGACGTTGAAGTTCCTGACGTGCGCACGACGGTCGCGCACGCCACAGAAGAGTTTGGTCTGACTGCCGAAGACTTTGCCTCCCTCACGTGGCTTTCTTAACCCCGATTTTCTGATCCCGGGTACCATCGCAGCATGACGAGTGCGCGCCGAGTCCCCGCGTTTGCGGTCGCACTGGCTGTTTCGTTCACTCTCGTGGGCTGTACGGCGACGTCACCGTCTGCTGTGGTGCCAGCACCCACTTTTGCGCCACGCGTAACGCCCGTGCAGGTCGATCCAGTCGCGCAGTATGCGAGTGATCGACTGTCCACGATGTCACTGCGACAAAAAGTGTTGAGCATGCTCATGGTCCACATCCCCGGGGTTTCTCCGGCCGATCGCATCAGCTCTGATTTTGCGGATGTCGGCGGCTTTATTCTCATGGGCGATAACATCCCGAGCACGCTCAGCCAACTCACCGCAGATACCGCTGCTCTCAGTGACGAGTCGGGCTTGCCTGTTTTGGTGGCCACCGACCAGGAGGGCGGAATCGTGCGTCGCGTTCCGACGGATGACGCGGCATCTGCTCTCGAGCTGCGCGATCGTGACCCGCAAGCTACCTTCGACGCCTTCGCCCAACGTGGTGCCCTGCTCGAATCGGTGGGGGTATCGGTCAATTTCGGAATCGTCGCCGACGTTCCCAGCGATCAGTCGAGTTTCATCTACGAACGTTCATTTGGCAGTACTGGAGCGGAGGCGGGCGCGCGCGTTGCTGAGGCCGTTGAGGGTGAATCGCCCATCCTTTCTACGCTCAAACACTTTCCGGGGCATGGTGCAGCCGAAGGGGATTCGCACACGAGCATCCCGACAACGGCACTGTCGTATGACGACTGGAAATCCACTCACGCGGTGCCGTTCGAGGAGGGTATTGCTGCTGGCGCCCCCTTGGTCATGTTCGGGCATCTTGAATTCACCGCGGTCGACCAGGAACCGGCGACGTTCTCGGCTCGCTGGCACGAAATCTTGCGCGACGATCTCGGATTTGACGGGGTATCGATCACCGACGACATGGGCATGCTTGAGCGTTCAGGAGTAGCAGAATATTCGAATCAGGTCACCAACGCGGTGCGCGCGATCGAGGCGGGCAACACGATGCTGCTCTACGTCGGAGCTGTTGACGCCTCCGGTATCGTGACCGCCGTGTCGCACGCTATTGACGAGGGCGAACTCGATGAAGCCGTCATCGACGAGGCTGCGCTGAAGCTGCTTGAAATGCGCCGCGGCCTCTCCGGCGAGACCGGTCGCTTCGTGCACTGTCTAGCCGACTGCGTCACGATCGCAGGCTAACGAGCGACGCTCGCCTGCTCAGCTGCTAGCCGGTTGGCTTGTCGCCGACAATTTCTTCGTGAACGCGACGCACATCCTCCAGCAGCGAACCGATCAAGATCCAATGCTGCGGATGCGGCGTCAACACCGTGAGTGGAGCGGTGAGCGTGAGAAGTTCCCGCGTCGGCGGCGCGGTCTCCCGTTCGCTCGGTGAGCGGCCGCGCAGCCGCAAGTCGTGGGCGGCGCGTTCGAGTTCGCCCGCAATCGACAGCGCAACGGGGTCGGTTGCGAGGTCGGAATCGTAACGGTCGTGAATGGCACGCGCCATCCCGAGCGTTCGAGTGACGATCACAGTGAGCATTGCAAAGAGGTCGCGGTCGCGGCGCAGCATGCGGTGGTGTTTGCTGCGGCGGGGGTTCAACGTCAGGCTGTCTGTTCCCTTGCGAAGTGCCGCGGAGGCTGCGTCGCGAAGCTCTTTGAGGTGGCGCGAATCTGCCAACAACACCTCGAGTTCGGCATCCGTTTTGGGCACGCGAAGGGCGGAGGCTAAGGATTCGAGGGCCGCAGCGGTGTGCTTGGTCAGCAACGACACCGCGGTGTGGGCGGGGCTCACGATCACCGGGGCAACGATCGCGAGGTTCACGATGAGGCCGATCATGGCACCGATGATCGTCTCGATGATGCGGTCAACGGCATATTCAGCATTCTGGCCGCCGAGCGCGATCACGAGCATGGCGCTGATGGGAATCTGGTTGGCAGACCCCGCGCTGAGTTTCAACGCCCAAGCGACGACGACCGCGAGCACGATCACCATCAGAATGACCCAGGTTGAGTCTCCGAAGAGTTGCCCGGCCCCGAGAGCGATCACTACGCCCGCGACAACACCAATACTGCGCTCGAGGCCCTTTTCGATCGACTGCGTAACGCTCGGCTGCACCACGAGGAGTGCTGCGATCGCCGCAAAAATGGGCAGCGGTTGTTGCACGACGAAACCCGCGACGAGCCACGCGATTACGGCGGCAACAGATGTTTTGAGTACTTGCAGCAGCGGAGAACGACGCGCAATAACAAGCGTCGTTACGAACTTCACCGCGGTGTCTTTGCTTCCGAAATCGCATCGGCGGCGCGCACGAGTGCCAGGTGGCTGAGTGCTTGAGGGGTGTTTCCCGCCTGGCGATTGTTCACGGTGTCGTATTCCTCGCTAATGAGACCGACATCGTTTGCGAAGCCGACGAGACGATCCATGAGGGTGGTTGCGTCATCCATTCGGCCGGACGCAGCGTACTGCTCAACCAACCAGAAGGAACACGTGAGGAACGGATTCTCGCCATCAGGCAACCCGTCGACACCGCTTTCGGTGAGGTATCGCAACACGAGTCCGTCGGAGAGTAGTTCGTCTTCAATCGCCGCGACTGTTCCCAGCATGCGGGGGTCATCGGCGGCAAGGTAGCCGACCTGAGGGAGTTGCAGAAGTGAAGCGTCGACGCCGGTGCCACCGTAATACTGCGTGTAGGTGCCGCGCTCGGCATCCCACCCTTCGCGCTCGATTTCTTGGTAAATCTCTTCGCGGATCTCTTTCCACGTCTCGATGGGACCATCGAGTCCAAACTCTTCGACAGCGGTAATCGCACAGTCCATCGCCGCCCACAGCATCACGCGAGAGTGCGTGAAGTGACGTTCTGGCCCACGGATCTCCCAGATGCCGTTATCGGGGCGTTGCCAGTTGTCTTCGACGTGCGACATGAGCGCGCGCTGCAGGGGCCAAGAGAAGTCATTCTCGTGAACGCCAGAGCGTCGAGCGGCTTGGAGGGCCACCATGACTTCACCAAAGACATCGCCTTGAAACTGGTCGAAGGCGCCGTTGCCGACGCGCACGGGGGAAGCACCCTCGTAGCCGGGCAGGGAAGTGAGCTCGCGCTCCTCCAACCAGCGCTCGCCAGAGAGGCCGTACATGATTTGAACGTCGGCGGGGTCACCGGCGATGGCGCGGAGCAACCACCGGCGCCAGGCCTCGGCTTCGGAAACATAGCCGTGGTCAAGCAACACGTGCAGGGTGAGCGCCGCGTCGCGCAGCCAGACGTAGCGGTAATCCCAGTTGCGAGTGCCCCCGAACCATTCGGGAAGGCTGGTCGTGGCCGCAGCAACGATCCCTCCGGTGTCTTCGTGCGTGAGGACCCGCAGAACGAGAAGCGATCGTTTGACGATCTCGCGATACTGCTCAGTTGGTTCGCAGTGGGCAGACCAGTTGATCCACCACTGGCGTGTGGTCTCAAGCACGGAATCCACGTCGACGTCTGCCGGTGGATTGCGGTGCGCGGGGTACCACGTCATCGTCAGGTCGCGAATTTCGCCAGCACTCACGGTGAATTCACCGCGGTGAGTGTGGTCTGCGGAGTGCATCTCAACGCCGCGAGCGACAATGGCATCGGGGCCGGCAACGCCGATGATGGCGTGCCCGCCAGATTCGGGTGCCTGGTGCAACCACGGCAAAGCGGTGGCATAGCCAAAACGAATCAAGAGTTCGGCGTACATTTCTACACTGCCGCTGATTCCCCGCACACGGCGAATCACATCGGCCCGGCGGTTGCCGTGGGGCATGAAGTCGGTGACCTCAACTTCGCCGTCTTCTGTCACCCAGTTGGTGACGAGGATGAAGGTGTTGTCTTGGTACTTGCGCGTCGTTGTGACGGTGGCGGGGGCATCCACACTCGCTCGGGGAGCGACGAGCCAACGGCCATGGTCTTCGTTGCCGAGCAGGGCGCCAAACATCGACGCAGAGTCGAATCGCGGAAAGCACAGCCAGTCAATGCTGCCATCTTTTCCGATAAGGGCAGCAGTCTGACAGTCGCCGATGAGGGCATAGTCTTCGATTGGTAACGCCATTAGTCAATCATTGCAGCGTAGGGCGCCCTGTTCCTGCAGATCCACGCATCGTGCGTCAAAATTAACAAAGAATCTGACGCTAATCGTTGATGAGACCAAGTTCGCGTAGCTCAATAGCGAGGCGTGCACCGTCTGGCGCAAAACGCCACGGGATCGAGGAGGTTTCTTCGTCTTCGGCTGACCGGCTACGTCCACCGGCGAGAACTGCTTCACCGGCCGAGAGCTGGCGGATTGCGACGGCGGAAACGTTGTCGGGATGACTGCGAGCGAATTCGCCATAGATCTCTTCGTCATGTTGGCCGTCGTCGCCTACAAGGAGCCACTTCACGTTCGGAAACTCAGCGGCGAGCCGTCGCAGCTCGGCACGTTTGTGCTCAGCGCCGCTGCGGAACCATCGATCGTGGGTAGGGCCCCAGTCGGTGAGCAGCATTGCTCCCCGCGGGTAAAGATTACGACGCAAGAAACGGGTCAGTGTTGGAGCTACGTTCCATGCGCCCGTCGACAGATAGATCACGGGAGCAATCGGATTCGCCCGAGCAATCCGGTCATAGAGCACAGCCATCCCGGCAACGGGACGCCGGGCATGTTCATCGAGCACGAAAGTGTTCCATGCAGCAAGGAGCGGTCGGGGGAGCGCAGTCACCATGACGGTGTCATCAACGTCGGAGATCACGCCGAATGTCGACTTCGGGTCGACTATAAAAATGTGGGCGGTTGCTTGTTCCGCTCCGGACGAATCGAGAGTGGCCGTCTGCCAGCCAGGGCTGAGTGTTGCGTCTATCTGCACATCGATGACGCCGCCGCGACTGGGCGTGACCTCTATCTTGGTGCCGCCGATGGTCACCGTAACTACTTCGTCATCAACAGGGATGCTGAAGAAACTGCGCCAGCCGCGCACCTTCTCGGCACGCTTCTTGGACGTCTCCGTGCCCCGAGTCAATACAACGCGGCAGAGCACCCGAGCCCAACCGGGAGCACCATAGCTGCTGTACGGGATGATCGTGGTGGTTAGCCCGCGCTTGCGGCCACGACGTTCACGCCACCGGTGAAACGCATCCTCGATGCGGGCGGCTCGATGGAGAATCTCGCCCGCCTTGTTCGAGCGAGTGCTGGACGTGCTGGTACGAGCCATTAGTCCAGCCTAGGGTCACTCGTGAGGATCCGGAGTGCACCCGAGTTCTCGCGCTGTGCCTAATGCTGCGGCTCAGCCTGCAATTGTTCACTCAACGTTGCGGATGCGGTAACCACCGCGTCGACCAATAACCGGTCGCCGCGGGTGTGGGGGTCGATCCATTCGTCGATGGCGTCCTTGGCAACGATGACCGGCATCCGATCATGGATGTCGGCTAACGCGCCGGTTGCAGCCTGGGTCAACATGGTGGTCGTCAGGTGCCAGCGCGCGGGGTCGCTCGGGTCAGCAGTGGGATCTTTCCACCATGAGTAAAGGCCCGCGAAAAACAGGAGTCCTTCGCGGGGTGCAATGTAATAGGGAACGGGCTTCGCCCCGCTCTTCTGCGTTTCGAAGTATCCGATCGCCGGCAGCACGGCGCGCTGGCTGATCACCGCTGAGCGAAAAGTGGGTTTCTCGGACACTGTTTCGCTGCGAGCGTTGAAGGTCGGATACTTTCCGCGCAACACGGGGGAGAACGGGGGAGTGAGCCACCACTGCGCGAGCGCTGCACGGGCAATCACTTCTGACTCCGGGTCGTCACGGTCGCTCGCCGTCTTGAGGAGGATGGGGACCTGATCGGTCGGTCGCACAATCGGGGTGGCCAGCCAGTCAGCCTGCCATTCTTCAGGTGGTCTACCGGTCGACGAAACAAATTCGGTGATCATCTGGTTCACCGTGTCGTCCATCGCAAATCGACCGCACATATATGAATTTTACGGCTCTTTGCCAGAAAAAGTGAGCTTCTACCCCACGTAGAACAATCGTTCTAAAGGTTAGGATTGATCAGACACCGAGAAGGGGGCCATTGTGTCCGCACAAACAACCACCATTGAGATCGTGACTGAACCAGCAGTCTCGCTACGCAACGAGCCAGTGCAAGCACGCAGCACAGCTCGACTAACCGCACTACTTGATGCAGCAGCATCCATCGTCGACGAGGTCGGCATTGAGCGACTCACCACCGCTATGGTTGCCGAGCGCGCGGGAGCGTCGATCGGCACTGTTTACCGCTACTTCCCCGACCGCATCGTATTGCTGCAGGCTTTGGGATCACGCAACTTTGAGCGCGTGATGACTCGTATTACGGATGCGATCAACGACCCAGCCCACGCTGATTGGCGTGCAGCGCTGGGCACGGCGTTCGAATCCGTTATTTACACGTACCGCACCGAACCAGGTTTCCGCGGATTGCGCGTAGGAGACCAGCTCGACCTGCGCCCGCTGCCGAACGGCCGCACGCACAAGTCGCTGGTTGCTGAGCGCATCGTTGAAGCATTGTCTGCTCGTTTTGGCGTCGAGAACTCCGCGGCAACGCGCTTCACGCTTGAAGCGGCTCTCGAGATGAGCGATGCCCTCGTAGCGCGCGCATTCTTGATGAACCCGCAGGGCGATGATGAGTTCATCACGGTGAGCACGTCGTATGTTCGCGGCTTCATTGCGGAGAACATCGGCTGGTAGTTGCGTTCGCTTTATGCGAATTTGCCTTAGTTATGCCCAATCGGGAATGACAGCGGCTTCGAATACTGTTTAGCTAATAGTGCTGGCAAGTGTCGATCCGCGTAGAGGCGCGAGGAATGAGCCGAAATTATGATTGAATTTCGAGCAGTAACCAAGCGTTTCCCTGATGGGACCGTGGCCGTCGAGGACTTTAATCTCGTGATTCCGTCGCGAAAGATTACGGTCTTCGTCGGGTCATCGGGCAGTGGTAAAACAACGCTGTTGAGAATGATCAACCGCATGGTTGATCCCACGGATGGCGACATCGAAATCGATGGCGTCAGCATCATGAGCAAAGAACCGGTCGCTCTCCGGCGCAGCATTGGCTACGTCATGCAGAACTCCGGGCTCTTGCCGCACTTCAAGGTGATCGACAACGTCACCACGGTGCCGATGCTCAACGGAGTGCCCAAGAAGAAGGCACGAGAGCAGGCGCTCGAGCTCCTCGACACCGTCGGCCTGAGCCGCTCTTTGGCGGACCGTTACCCCAGCCAGCTTTCGGGCGGGCAGCAACAACGCGTCGGTGTGGCGCGCGGTCTTGCGGCCAACCCCAATATCCTGCTGATGGATGAGCCCTTCGGTGCGGTTGACCCGATCGTGCGTGCTGAGTTGCAGCAAGAAACCATTCGGTTGCAGCATGAGCTCGACAAGACGATCGTGTTCGTGACCCACGACATTGACGAAGCATTCTTGCTTGGCGATCAGGTCGTCATTCTTGAAAAGGGCGCCAAGATCGCGCAGGTCGGCAGCCCGACCGAGATCATGGCAGCACCGGCCAGCGAATTCGTCGCCAATTTCATCGGGACTGACCGTGGCAAGCGAGCGCTCACGCTCAAAAAGACCGCTAACGGAACAATTCTCGTCGACAGTGAAGGCCGCGGCGCCGGTGTTCTTGTAGGAGGGTCAGACCTAGCGTGACCTGGATCATCAATAATCTTGATCTGATCTGGGGCCTCACGCTCGAACACATTCGGTTGAGCATTCCGCCGATCGTTCTTGGGTTCCTCATTTCGATCCCCCTCGGGTGGCTCGCATATCGCTTCAAGCTCACGCGGGGCATCTTGCTGACCCTTGCCGGGCTGCTCTACACGATTCCCTCGCTCGCGCTCTTTGTGATCTTGCCACCGTTGTTGGGGATTCCTTTCTTGAGCGAGTACAACATCATGATTGCGCTCACGCTCTATGCGGTGGCCATCATGGCGCGGTCAGTAGCGGATGCTCTCGCCTCCGTCGATCCCGCAATTCGTCAATCTGCCACCGCCGTCGGTTTTGGCGGCTGGCGTAGATTCTGGACGGTCGACTTTCCGCTCGCCGGGCCCGTCGTGCTTGCCGGATTGCGCGTGGCAGCGGTCTCCACCGTCAGCCTTGTGACGGTCGGAATTCTGATCGGAGTCGAGAGCCTCGGTTATCTCTTCACCAACGGTTTTCAGCGTCGCATCATCGAGGAGATTTTCTCCGGCGTTGTCATGACTGTGGTGGTTGCTCTGCTTATCGACCGAGCCCTCGTGCTCCTCGGGCGCTTTCTCATGCCGTGGGCAACAGTGGCGAAGAAAAAGAAGCCTGTGCCTGAACCAGTGAAGGAAGGTGAACTCGTATGAACCTTCTAGTAGAAGCAATTCAGTGGCTCTTCTCACCGGAACGTCTTGGCGGCAGCAACCCCATTCCCGTTCGCGTCGAAGAGCACTTGTTCTATACCTTCCTCTCGGTAGTGATCGCCGCCTTGATCGCAGTGCCGTTGGGGTTCTACATCGGTCACACGGGGAAGGGACGCGAATTCGCTGTCGGGCTCTCTGGTGCGGCTCGCGCCCTGCCGTCCTTCGGTCTCATCCTGCTGCTGGTTCTGCTCTTCGGCGTGGCCCAGACTCAACTGCAAATTGCGGCCGTCACTGCATTCGTGTTGCTCGCCATCCCGTCGATTCTGGCTGGTGCCTATGCGGGCATCGAGGCTGTCGACCGCCGAGTCATAGATTCGGCCCGCGCTATCGGCATGACCGAGTGGCAAATCCTCTGGAAAGTGGAGGTTCCCCTGGGGCTTCCGCTGCTGATCGGCGGGCTGCGGGCGGCAACGCTGCAAGTCGTTGCCACTGCGACTCTGGCGGCCTACGTCGGCCTTGGCGGTCTCGGAATTTATATCTTCCGCGGCCTTCCCCTCCAGCGCTATGACGAGATGCTCGGCAGTGCCCTGCTGATTGCGGCGCTCGCGCTCGCTCTCGATGGAATATTCGCTCTGCTTCAACAATTCGCGGTTCCCCGCGGAGTTTCGGCTGGGCGTGCTAAAGATGTCCGAACGTCGTCACCTCGACGACGTCCGGTGGCAGCAAAAGTTGCCCAAGAAAGAAGAGGATAGAAATGTTCACAGCTAAGAACAAAGGCCGGCTCGCGCTTGGCGCCGCCGCGGTCGGGGTTGCAATTGCCCTGTCAGGGTGTGCAACTAGTGATCCCCTGGACACTGGATCGAGTGATGACAACGCCAGTAGCGACACCATCGTCGTAGGATCGCAGGCTTATTACTCCAACGAAATCATTGCGGAAATCTATTCGCAGGCACTCGAAAACGCCGGCTTCGACGTTGATCGTCAGTTCCAGATCGGCCAGCGCGACGCCTACCTTCCCGCTCTTGAAAGCGGCGAAGTCGACATCATGCCCGAGTACACGGGAAACCTTCTCCAGTTCTACAGCGCCGACACAACGGCTACCGCTTCAGACGAGGTCTATGCAGAGCTCGCTGACGCACTTCCTGAGAGTCTCACCGTTCTCGACCAAGCATCTGCTACCGACCAAGACTCCTACAACGTGACGGCTGACTTCGCCGCAGCGAACTCGCTCGTCACGCTCGCGGACTTGGCTGGCGTGAGCGACCTCAAGCTCGGCGGCAACGCTGAACTCGAAGAGCGCCCCTACGGACCTGCCGGTCTTCAAGACACGTACGGTGCAACCGTGAGCTTCACCGCCACCGGCGACACGACGGTTGATGCTCTCGTTGCGGGCACCATCAACATCGCAAACGTCTACAGCGCCGACCCGCGCATCCAAACCGAGAACCTCGTGAGCCTGACTGACCCTGAGGGGCTTTTCTTGGCATCCAACGTTGTTCCGCTGGTAAATGCAGATATCGCTGACTCTGTTGCTGACGTGCTCAACGCTGTGAGCGCCAAGCTCACGCCCGAAGGCCTCGTAGCCCTCAACGTTCAGAGCACCGTTGACAAGATGTCGTCTGACGACATCGCCAGCGCGTGGTTGAGCGAAAACGGTCTCAGCTAGCACTGGCCAAGCAACAACACCTAGCTGACTAGTTCAGCACTGCTGACTAGTTCAGCACTGAGGGGCGGATGCACGAGCATCCGTCCCTCTGCCGTTAACGATTATTCGCTGTCGTGATGTTCCATATGGCGTTGCTGAGAGCGGTGCAATAGTTTTTTGGCGACAAACGTGATGATGGCAAGCGCCGCCACAACGGCGACGAAAATATACCCCGCGTAATGCAACTGATCGAGGAGCTCCCGAAAGCTGCCAGCAGTGAGCGCGCCGACGGAGACGTAGCCGATTGACCAGATGCTGGTGGCAGGAACGGTCCACGCCATGAACGTGCGGTAACGCATGGTGCTCATGCCGACCGTTACCGGAATCAACGAGTGCAGCACGGGCAGAAAGCGGGAGATGAATACCGCGATACCGCCGCGGCGCCCAAGATAACGTTCGGCCTGAACCCAGTGCTGCTCGCCAATGCGCTTGCCGAGCTTCGAGTGCCTGATCTTTGGGCCGAAGAAGCGCCCAAGCGCGAACCCGACGCTCTCACCGATGAGGGCACCAACGATTACGACCGCGATGAGGATGGCACCCTCAAGAACGCTGCCCACTGCTGAGCTGGCGACTAAGACCACGGTATCGCCGGGCACGAGCAGCCCGACCAAGATCGAGGTCTCGAGCATGATCGCGACGCCCGCAAGGATGGTGCGCAGCACCGGATCAACCGACTGCACGGTGTCAAGAATGTAGCTCAGCGCATCGTTGACCCATTGGCCGATATCAACGCCGGCAGCGACGACTGCGGTGTTGAGGGCAAGGTAAGCAGGATCCACAGAATCAGCCTAGCGAGCCAAGCCGAAAGCAGACTGGCTATATGGTGCGAGCGAGGGCTACGAGCCGGGTGCGCCACTGCGCGAGACGGCCAGGCTTCTCCGCAACAGCTGGCCCTTCAACCCACTCGGAGACGATACGGATGCCGTGCAGAGCATTCACTACCCACACCTCGGTTTCGGCGAGTTCGGCCGGAGTCACGGCTTCTTCGTGGGTGTCGAGCCCGAGCGCCCGCGCCAGCGTGAGCACGCTGCGGGCGGTCACGCTGTCTACGCGGAGGAACTCCGCCGGGGGACCGCAGAGAATTTCGCCGCGCCACCACAAAATCGCACTGTACGCACCCTCGATAACGAAGCCTTCGTCGGTGAGAATGATCGCTTCGTCGGCGCCGTGAGCGCGAGCGCCAACCTGCAAGGCTCCGAGGGCGGGAATGTCCGGCCCTTTGACGCTGGGCTGGCTCCGAGGATCCTCCCCCGTGAAACTGATCGCCTTCGCTGAGCGGCGCAATTCGGGGTTGGCGCGCAAGCGCAGAAAGAGCTCGGCTCCGCGAAGCTCGACGCGCGGAAACCAGGCGCCAGCGCGGGGGAGAGCCGCGATCGCAGCCGTGAAGAATTTTGCAGCAGTTTCTTGCTGGGCAGCGGGCACGGCATCCAAGAATCGTTGCTGGTGAAGATTGAGGGCGAGCACTTTGCCGGAGTCGACGAGCCACGAATCGGCGACTGTCATGGGGGTTTCGGGCACGTCGTCGGGGGAAATTTCGAGGAGTTGGTCGTTCTGCCACCGGTAAATTGCGTCCGCACTCATAGGCTTAGGTTATGCGCTCTCGCGTTCTCATTGCTGACCTGCCGCGCTGGGTCGACCCCGCGGCGGTGTTTAGCGAACTCCTGAAGAGTGCCGATAGTGCGGCAGGCGCAATCTGGCTCGACAGCGGAGTGAGCGCGACGACCGGTCGCAGCTACCTTGCGCTCTCGCAGCGCGCCGTGCTCAGCACTGACCTCACGGAACCCGTTTTCGACTGGATGCAGCGCGAGTTCGCCGTGCCCGACGTCGATGTGTCTTCCGCACCAGAGGGTTTCTGTCTCGGCTGGGTTGGCTGGCTCGGCTACGAACTGCGGGGCGAGTCGCTCGGCGTTCCCATCACTCAACCAGCCGAGACCCCGGATGCCGCCTGGCTGTGGGTAGACCGCGCTCTGGTGTTCGACCACACGTCTCAGTCGCTCAGCCTGTTCGCTCTCGGCGAGAGCTGGACATCGGAGCTCGCGCAGTGGCGCGACGACATGGCGGCGCTTGTTGCCGCGGCGGGTGAAGCAGACCATCCCGCGGTGCCGGTAGTGCCTGCAACCGCACCGCAGGCACACTCACCACGCTCCGCGACACCGCCGCCGAGCGCCATCTGGCGCGATTCCGATGCTGACTATCTCGCCATGATCGCAGCCTGCCAGAGCGCAATAACTGAGGGCGATGCCTACCAGTTGTGTCTCACGACGAGTGTGCACGTCGATGAGGTCGCTGATCCTGCGGGCACTTATCTGGCGCTCCGCGCCGCGAACCCGAGCCACCATGGCGGATTTATGCGGGTGGGGGAGACCGCGCTGCTGAGTTCGACTCCCGAGCAGTTTCTCTCTATCGACCCGAGCGGGCTAATCGAGACTAAGCCAATTAAGGGCACGCGCGGCCGCGGCTCCGACCAGAGTGACGACGACCGGCTCGCCGCCGAGCTACTCGCGAGCGACAAAGAACGCGCCGAAAACCTCATGATTGTTGATCTCATGCGCAACGACCTTGGTCGCGTCTGTGAGGTCGGCTCGGTGACGGTGCCGAAGCTGTTCGACGTAGAAAGTTATGCGACCGTGCACCAGCTGGTGAGCACCATCCGGGGTCAATTGCGGCCTGATGTGAGCGCTGTCGATGCCATCAGGGCGTCGTTTCCGGCTGGATCGATGACGGGAGCGCCCAAACATTCGGCGACGCTCATTCTCGATTCTCTTGAGCGTGCCCCGCGCGGCATCTACTCGGGCGTCTTTGGGTACGTGGGGCTTGACGGTTCCGTTGACCTTGCTATGGTCATCCGCTCCATCGTGATGGATGCCCGAGGTTCCACGATCGGCGCCGGCGGTGGCATCACGGCTCTCTCGGTGCCAGCGGAGGAGCTGGCCGAGGTCAAGTTGAAGGCGGCTGCACTGCTACGAGTGCTCGGTGTTCCGGCCGACTGAGCGGCCGCGCATCCGCTCTCAACCACAGCGAACCACCGGTCTACCGTGGGGCTGTGTACTGTGAGAGACGTCAACTCATAGACAATGGAATTGCCCGACACTTTTTGGCCCCCTCGAGCGCGGCCGTGAGTTGGGTAATCTTAGATCTTCCCTGTAACGAATTGAGAGTGTTTACGTGACTGAGCAGCCCAACTTTGCTGGTGCACACGATGACCGCGATGGTGCCTCGGACTACGATGTAGCCGCCATCCACGCCAAGTGGCAAGCCAAGTGGGAAGAGCTTAAGCCGTTCGCGACGAGCGACCCGGAAGACAAGCGTCCGCGCAAGTACATTCTTGACATGTTCCCGTACCCCTCGGGCGATCTGCACATGGGTCATGCCGAGGCGTATGCCTTTGGTGACATCGCGGCACGCTACTGGCGTCAGCGTGGTTTCAACGTTCTGCACCCCATCGGCTGGGACTCCTTCGGTCTCCCCGCCGAGAACGCCGCCATCGAGCGCGGTATCGACCCTCGTGGCTGGACGTACGACAACATCGATCAGCAGAAGAAGAGCATGAAGCTCTATGGCGTTTCCTTTGACTGGGATCGCGTTCTGCACACGAGCGACCCCGAGTACTACAAGTGGAACCAGTGGCTGTTCCTCAAGATGTACGAAAAAGGTCTCGCGTACCGCAAGGATTCCTGGGTCAACTGGGACCCGGTAGATCAGACTGTTCTCGCGAACGAGCAGGTTCTGGCTGATGGCACGTCCGAGCGTTCCGGCGCCGTCGTTGTCAAGAAGAAGCTCACGCAGTGGTACTTGAAGATCACCGACTACGCCGACCGTCTGCTCGACGACCTCAACCAGCTTGAGGGCGCCTGGCCGTCGAAGGTTCTTACGATGCAGCGCAACTGGATAGGCCGCTCGGTCGGTGCGGATGTCGACTTCGAGATCGAAGGTCGTGACGGTAAGGTTACGGTCTTCACCACGCGCCCCGACACCCTCTACGGTGTGACCTTCTTGGTCGTCGCCCCTGACGGTGACTTGGCTGCTGAACTTGTGGAGAACGCCAGTGACGATGTGAAGGCGTCGTTTGCGAGCTACCTTGAGCAGACCCAGAAGCAGACTGAGATCGAGCGCAAGGATGCCGGTCGGGAGAAGACTGGTATTCCTCTCGATCGCTTTGCCATCAACCCGGTCACGGGCGAGCGCATCCCGATCTGGGCTGCCGACTATGTTCTGGCTGATTACGGTCATGGCGCGGTCATGGCTGTGCCTGCCCACGACCAGCGCGACCTTGAGTTTGCGATCAAGTTCGACCTGCCGGTGCGTGTCGTACTCGACACAAATGCGCCGATCACTGGCCTGATTCCCGTTCTCGAGCTCGATGAAAACGGCATGGCTATCCTCCCCGATGACCTGCCGCCGCTGAACCCGCGCGAGACGGGTAAGTCGCTGCAGGGCGATGGCCGCATGATCAACTCGGGCCCTCTCGATGGTCTGAGCAAGAACAATGCGATCAAGAAGATCGTGGAGCAGCTTGAGGCTGCTGGCACCGGTCGTGCTGCAAAGACGTACCGTCTGCGCGACTGGCTGATCAGCCGTCAGCGCTTCTGGGGAACCCCCATCCCGATCATCCACGGTTCGGATGGCGAGCTGATTCCGGTTCCCTTCGACCAGCTGCCTGTTGAACTGCCGTCGACGGAGGGTCTCGACCTGAAGCCGAAGGGCAAGTCGCCTCTCGCCGCAGCCGAAGACTGGATCAACGTTGAAGACCCGCGCGATGGCAGCCCTGCCCTTCGCGACGCTGACACGATGGACACGTTTGTGGACAGCTCGTGGTACTTTTTGCGGTTCTTGTCGCCGAATGACTCTGAGCAGGCCTTCGACCCGGCAGAAGCAGAAAAGTGGGCTCCGGTTGACCAGTATGTCGGTGGCGTTGAGCACGCGATCTTGCACTTGCTGTATTCGCGCTTCATCACCAAGGTGCTCTTCGACCTCGGCTACGTCAGCTTCACCGAGCCCTTCAGCGCGTTGCTGAACCAGGGCATGGTGCTCTCTGAGGGCAAGAAGATGTCGAAGCGCAGCCGCAAGGCTGTCACGTTCTCTGGCGAAATCGCCGAGCACGGTGCCGACGCTCTGCGACTGACGTTGGCCTTCGCTGGCCCGCCTGAGGAGAACATCAACTGGGAAGACGTGTCGCCTGCGGCATCACACAAGTTCCTGGCTCGCGCGTTCCGTGTCGTGCGGGATGTCACGAGTGCTCCCGAGATCGAGTGGAAGACCGGCGACACCACGCTGCGTCGCGCCACCCACCGCTTCCTCGCCGATGGCCCTGGTCTCGCCGAGTCGCTGAAGTTCAACGTGCTCGTCGCTCGCATCATGGACCTCGTCAACGTGACGCGCAAGACGATCGACACCGGTGCCGGCGGCGGCGACGCTGCAGTGCGCGAGGCTGCCGAAGTCATCACCATCGCGCTCAGCCTGTTCGCGCCCCACACGGCAGAAGAGATGTGGGAGAAGCTCGGCTACGAGCCCACCGTTGCACTCGCCGGCTGGCGCAAGGCCGACCCGTCTCTCCTCGTTGAGGACTCGGTCACGGCCGTGGTTCAGGTGGATGGCAAGGTGCGTGACCGCCTCGAAGTCTCGCCCAAGATCGATGGTGCCGATCTCGAAGCCCTCGCCATGGCGTCCGAAGCGGTCAAGCGCATCGTCGGCGACCGCGAGATCGTTAAGGTCATCGTGCGTGCTCCCAAGATCGTGAACATCGCGACTCGTCAACAGCCGACCGAAGGCTAAAAAGCTCCACACTTACCGCTAAGCGCGTCCCGAGAAATCGGGGCGCGTTTAGTTTTTGGGGGTGGAAGAGTTTGAGCAGATCCTGCGGAAGCACATCTTTGCGCCGTGCGGTGCCGCTGGTCTAAAATTCAACTATGACTCAGGTATCCCTTTGCGTTAGCAACGCCGAGGTGCAAACAGAGGAAAACAGAGTTCACGTGATCGGTGCTGAAAGAGCGCGGGGCACGCTTGGTTGTTGAGTTTTTGAAGCGTGGAACACTAGCAGCCCTTGGCGCCTTCATTCCCAGCGCTCAGCCGGCGATCATCCTCGCGATTCTCTTCGCCGCGTACGGCACTGAGGTGCAAACTGCAGTCGGGCTCTCCGCTACCTTCGTCGGCGTAGGACTTGTGTCTTCTGCCGGCTTCGCTATTCACGCAGTCTTCGCATTCACTGGGCGATCGCTTGATGATCGCGAATCGTATCTGCGCGAGGTTTCCGTCGAATTCAGACTGGCTGCGGTCGCTGCTGGGTTAACGCTTCTGGGAGCTGTTGTTGTGGGAGTCGTCGTGTCGCTTTCGCTCGCAGACAGCGGCGAGCTTTTCCGCAATTACTGGTTTGCCTCGCTCACCTCGCTCATTTTGCTCCCTTTTAGTGCAACCCTGAGCGGAATTTTCCAAGCGCAGAATCGCGATGGCGAGAATTTGGTGCTGACTCTTGCGGCGGCAGGAGTGCTGGTTTTCGCAGCAGCCGGACTCGCTTTCACTAATGTGTCGCCGCAGGTATTCGTTGTCGGGCTCGGAATGACATCGTCGGCGGTCAGCGTTGCGAACGTCCTTTATCGAACACGGAGGGTTACTCCTATCTATTCGTTCACGCTCCGTCAGTTGACATTCGGCTGGGTGCTAGATGGTGCGTTCATTCGCTCGGCGTTGAGAGCACTTCCAGGACGGGTTCGTGGGGCGTTGGATGGCGTCATTCTTATGACCGTTTTTTCCGTCGCCGCAACTATTGCCGCGCGCAACTCCGCTGCAGACGGTGCCATCGTGCTTGCTGTCGTCGCGATCCTTCGAATGATCGTGATTCCGCTCAAACAGTATGGGCTCGTTGGCGGCCGACTCATCAGGCAAAGATCGAAGAGTAATGCTGAAAAGAATCGCTTGTTGTGGCGGCTGATTGCGGTGACGAGCGTATGCCTGCTGGTGTGTTCAGTTGTCTTAGTCGGCTTAGGCGCATTTACCCCGTATCTTGGCGCAATCCCCACAGTGGTTATCGCGGCCATGGCATTCCAGCTGTTGCTTGAACCGATAACTGGTTTCGCCCTCGGGGCGCAGAAAGTGTTGGACTCGCCAGGGTTCGGATTGGGCTCTCTGGCGGTGATCAGCGTGGGATTGACCTTGCCAGCATTATTTCTTATCTCCTTTTGGGGAGAAGCAACAGCAGAGGCGGTGTGGTTGACCGTTGTCTCAGCGCGCTTTATCTATTTTCTGGTTCTGCTGGCGCGAGTGGTGCATCCGTACCGTCCGCTTCAGATCTCGGGAACGACTTAGCTCGCGACTCGTCAACAGCCCGCCGAAGGCTAAGACACTCCACACGTTCGACTAAGCGCGCTCCGAGCAATCGGGGCGCGCTTAGTTTGTGGGGGTGGAAGAGTTTGAGCAGGCCCGTAAGGCTCGGCTGCGGGTGCGCGTTGGCGCTGTAATCGTGGTGGTGCTTGTCGCGCTCGGCTGTGCGATTCTCGCGACCGCACTCACGGGCAGCCCTACTGCGGTAGAGATTGCGCGTGGCGAAGTGGGCTCAGGCGACGACGCGTTCGTGGTGGAGTCGCCGGCTCTGTTCGTGCACGTTACGGGGGCGGTGGAGCGCCCGGGGCTCTTCGAATTGGCCGAAGGATCACGCGTAATCGACGCGATCGCTGCCGCTGGAGGCTTCACCGAGGGGGCTAACCCTGATCAGCTCAACCTCGCGCGCGTGCTGAGTGATGGAGAGCAGTTCGCAGTACCTGCCGATGGCGACGAGGCTGCTGCGGCTACGGCATCCGATGGTCGAGTGAATCTGAACACCGCGGATGCCGCAGCCCTCGACACCCTGCCCCGTATCGGGCCGGCGATGGCCGCTCGTATTCTGGCTTGGCGTGAGGCAAATGGGCGCTTCGCGAGCATCGATGACCTGCGCAACGTCGCAGGAATTGGAGATGCCACGTTCGACGGACTTCGCGAATTGGTCACGATATGAGTCTTGACCTGCGGCTGAGTCTGCCCGTTGCAAGTGCCTGGCTTGTCGCGGTTCTCGTCATCGGCGTGCCAACGTGGGCGCCGGCGGTGTCTATTAGCCTGTGGTTTCTTACAGGTGTACTCATTGCGGGTGCGCTTCTTCGGGAGCGACGCCTTCTCGCGAGTGTCGCGCTGGGTTGCGCTCTGGCCGCGCTGTGTTCGACCTCCGTCGCACTCCACGCTAGTGAACGTCAGCCTGCGGTACTAGGCGAACTCGCTGCCGCGCACACAACGGTTACCGCCACTGCGACGACGACCTCCGCAGTTCGAGATGGCGCCGACTTTTTCTCCGCCACCATCACTCTGCTCGACGTTGACGGCGAGAAACTGCAACTCAATTCGCCCGCCCTCATCTTTACCGAGCGCGGCGGGTTTGGTGGTGTTGACGACGAACTCAGCGAGGAGTCAGGTTCTCTCGACTTGGCTATCACCGACGACGAACCGTGGGGGATCGGCGTCACTTTTACGGTGACCGGTACGTTAGCGAGTACCGAGCCCGGTGACGGCCGTGCTGTGTTGCTCTTCGCGACTGCAGCGCCGGAGTGGCAGGCCGATCCCGACTGGCAATTCGACTGGGCTAATCAGCTGAGACGCACGTTTGCAACGGCGACGGCACAGTTGCCGGGTGGTGGCGAGCTTCTGGGCGGGCTCGCGATCGGCGACACGAGCGCGGTGAGTGACGACTTGGATGCCGCGATGAAGACGAGCTCACTGAGCCACCTCACGGCGGTCTCCGGGGCAAACTGCGCGATCGTTGTCGGGCTGATTATGGCTCTTGGCGGCAGGGCTGGAGTTAGCCGGTCGGTAAGAATCGGCCTGTCCATCCTCGTGCTGTTTGCGTTTGTTGTCGTTGTTACCCCCGACCCCAGCGTGCTTCGGGCAGCTCTCATGGCGACCTTTGTTCTGGTCGCTCTGGGGAACGGGCGGCCGATCCGAGGAATGGCGGTGCTGTCACTCGCGACTATCGCACTTCTCGTTTTTGACCCTTGGCTATCGCGTAACTTCGCATTCGTGCTCTCGGTGTTCGCCACGGCAGGCCTCCTTCTCTTTGCCGAGCCGCTCGCGCAGTTTCTCGGGCACTGGATGCCGCGGTGGCTGTCACTCGTGATCGCCGTGCCCCTGGCCGCTCAGCTGGCCTGCCAGCCTGTGCTGCTCCTACTGCAGCCCTCGCTGCCGACGTATGGCGTGATCGCTAACGTACTGGCGGCACCAGCGGCACCGATTGCGACGGTCGTTGGCCTCGCGGCCTGCGTTGCGCTCTCTGTGTTTCCTGTGCTTGGACTAGGGCTGATGTGGGTGGCGTGGCTTCCGTCTGCATGGGTGGCAGCCGTGGCGGTTTTCTTTGCCGAGGCGCCGTGGGCGCGCATCCCGTGGTGGGAAGGGTGGATCGGGGTGCTGACGCTCAGCGTGCTCACGGTTCTGCTCCTCACCGCTCTCGTGGCCAGCGGGCTCTGGCGTACCGCTGCGCTCAGGTCTCTCGCAATCGCCTCCGCGCTCGCATTTGCGGTCGTGGCAGGCTCTGCGGTGAGCGCAGCATTGACCTGGCCGAAGGAGTGGCAATTTGCGCAGTGCGATGTGGGTCAGGGGGATGCGGTTGTTATGCGCAGCGGAGACGAGATTGCTCTTGTCGACACTGGTGCAGACCCGGAGCTCCTTGAGGCCTGCCTCGATCGTCTCTCGATAAGCCGCATCGACCTGCTCGTGTTGACGCACTTCGACCACGATCACGTCGGGGGAACCGGCGCTGTCATTGGCCGCGCGGATGCAGTGCTCGCCGGGCCAGCTGGCTCGCCCAGCGACACGCGTCTGCTTGAGGGGCTCACCGCCGGCGGTGCGCACGTCGTTCCCGTCAGCGCAGGGGATCGTGGCCAGCTCGGCGAACTGCAGTGGCGCATACTCTGGCCGCCCGCCCAACTTTCGGGCATCGATCCCGGAAACGACGCGAGCGTTGTCGTCGAGTTTCTGCCGCGCTCCGACTGCCAGCAGCACTGCCTTAGCTCAGTCTTCTTGGGCGACCTAGGAGAGAGCGCCCAAGCGCGGCTCACCGCAGGGCACACCGTGAGGCAAGTGGATGTCGTCAAAGTGAGCCATCACGGTTCCGGTGACCAATATCCAGCCCTCTATGCCGAACTGCAGGCCACTCTCGGACTCATCGGTGTTGGCGCAGACAACGGTTACGGGCATCCGACCGATTCCGCTCTTGCCATGCTCGAAGACGCGGGTACAGCGATAGCGCGTAGCGACCGTGATGGCCTCGTGCTGGTCTCGCCCACGAACAGGGCTGGCACAGTCTCCGTGTGGTCGGAGAAGGATGTGGGCGCTCGGCATTAGGCTGGGATCGCAGTTCGAATTGAGGAGTCTCGTGGCCGCCAGAACCCCCGCCCGATCGCCGGCGAAGTCCAAAGTCGCGATCCCACAGTTGGCCTGGAACAAGGTGCGTCCAGCGCCCATCGTTCTTGTCAGCGGCACGGAGGGATTTCTCGCCGATCGCGCCATCCGCATGTTGCGCGACACCCTCAAGGTCGAAGACCCCAGCCTCGAAGTCAACGACCTAGAAGCAGATCACTACGGGCCGGGCGAACTCATTAGCCTTGCGAGCCCGTCACTCTTCAGCGAACCGCGGATGATCCGCGTCACGAATGTAGAAAAGTGCACTGACGCGTTCATCACTGAAACGCTGTCCTACCTCGAAGCCCCCGCAGACGACACGTATCTCATCCTTCGGCATGCCGGGGGAGTGCGCGGCAAGAAACTGCTCGACGCCATCCGGGCTGGCAAGGGCGGTGGAATCGAAATCACGTGCCTCGAGATGAAGAAGGATGCCGAAAAGTACGACTTTGCCTCCGCAGAGTTCGCGGCGCAGCGTCGGCGGGTCACCCCAGGGGCGCTGCGAACGCTCGTCTCTGCCTTTTCTGCTGACTTGGCTGAACTTGCGGCAGCCTGCCAGCAGCTACTCGCCGATGATGCTGATGAGATCAACGAAGCTACTGTCGCCCGCTACTACTCGGGTCGAGTCGAAACGAGTGCGTTCAAGGTAGCGGATTCCGCGATCGCCGGTCGATCTGGTGAGGCTCTTGTGCTTTTGCGCCATGCGCTCGCTTCGGGCGCCGACCCGGTGCCAATTGTGGCGGCGTTCGCCTCGAAATTGCGCACTATGGCAAAGCTTTCGGGCGGCTCGATGTCGTCTGGGCAAGCAGCAAAGATGTTCGGCATGGCGCCGTGGCAGGCCGATCGGGCGATGAAAGATCTGCGGGGCTGGAGCGACGCGGGGCTCGGCACCGCCATCGAAGCAATCGCTGACACCGATGCTCAGGTAAAAGGTATGGGGCGCGACCCTGTCTTTGCCCTAGAACGCATGATCTCTGTGGTCGCTGCCCGCGGCAACAGCTAGCTCGTAGCTGCCACAGATGCGGCCGCTGTCCAGCCGCCAACGCGCACAGAATTATCGTGGCGTGGCTACTGAACGCTCTACGACAAAAGCCCCTCACCGCGAACGGTGAGGGGCTTTTGTGTGTTCGACGTTAAATCGAGCGAGGTATTTAGAGCGCTGCGACCTGCTTGGCCATTGCCGACTTGCGGTTGGCTGCCTGGTTCTTGTGAACTACGCCCTTGCCAGCTGCCTTGTCGAGTGACTTGGAAGCGACCTTCAGGTTCGCGAGAGCGGCGTCTTTGTCGCCAGCCTTGATCGCTGCGCGCGTTGCGCGGATAGCGGTCTTGATCTGGCTCTTGACCTGGCGGTTGCGGTCTTGTGCCTTTTTGTTGGTACCGATGCGCTTGATCTGCGACTTAATATTTGCCACGTGTATGTGCTTTCTTGTTTGTGGATCAGAGATGGTGGGCGGCCGTGGAAGAGAATCGACGTTCTGATTCCCGGCCGCGATGCGCATACTGTTCGACGAAGAACCTTATGCATAAGCCAACAGGCAACATTACCAGCGCGGTGGAGCTATGGCAATTGCGGAACGATTGCACGACCCCAGCGCCGTGCAAACTTGTTTGCGCGGTTCCAGTGAAGCTATGCCAATTGCGGAACGATTGCACGACCCCAGCGCCGAACAAACGGGGTTAGTTCGGACTTCTCGGTAAAGCTTCGGCAATTGCGGGACGCCGCTGCGCGATGTCCCCGTTGGCTTCTCCCAGAGTACTGACCTTGAGCGCTTCCCGTTTTATGCCACGCCTAAGTGGTGCAGGTGGGTTGCCGCAGAACATCTGGTCGCCCCACCCAGCATTTCGGGGGTTACCCCGCTACCCGCACCGCTGCAGTTTTTCTACCGTGGAGTCATGACTTCTTCAACCGATTCTTCGTCCACTATCGTTCTCCCCGAATCCGAATCCGAGCGTGATGGCGACACTCGGGACTCCCAGCCGGGTCCGGCGGAACCCCACGCCGCAACATCCGCTGCTCCTGCGAAGTCGAGTGCTCCCACAATGAGCATTCTCGCTCTCAGCTTGGGTATCGCTTCGTTGATTTTTGCCCAGACCGTTGTTGTGCCCTTGGCGGCCGTCATTCTTGGCGTATTTGGACTGCGCGATGAACCAGCAGGCCGCGGTTTCGCTATCTGGGGCATCGTCTTAGCATGCGTCGCAACGTTCGGTTGGGTTTTCATCGTTGTTGCTGGCGCCCTGTTTTCTTTGCCCTTTATCCTTCTGGGCGCTGCTTTTTAGGCGTCTTGGAGTCCAGCCCGCACCGGTAACGGTGCGGGCTTTGGCCTGTCGCAACGGTGGGTGCGCGCAGGATCGTCGGCTTCATGGGAGAATTGGGCGGATGTCTCCTCGCGCCTCTTACACACTTGAGCCTGCTTCGACCGATCCTGCGTTTATCCGCAACTTTTGCATCATTGCGCATATCGATCATGGCAAGTCCACCCTCGCTGACCGCATGCTGTCGGTCACAGGGGTCGTTAGCGACCGCGATATGCGAGCGCAGTACCTCGACCGTATGGATATCGAGCGTGAACGAGGCATCACGATCAAGAGCCAAGCGGTGCGCATGCCCTGGGCGCTCACTGATGAGAACGGTAAGGAGCAGTCCTACGCGCTCAACATGATCGACACACCCGGCCACGTTGACTTCACCTATGAGGTGTCACGTTCCTTGGCGGCGTGCGAGGGCGCAATTCTTTTGGTAGACGCAGCGCAGGGCATTGAGGCCCAGACGCTCGCCAACCTGTATTTAGCGATGGAGAACGATCTCACGATCATTCCCGTGCTGAACAAGATCGACCTGCCCGCTGCCGATCCCGACAAGTATGCCGAAGAAATCGCTGGCCTCATTGGTTGCGATCCGGCCTCTGTACTTCGCGTCTCCGGCAAGACCGGCGTCGGCGTGCCCGAGCTGCTCGATGAGGCAACACGACTCATCCCCGCACCGGTGGGAGACGCGGATGCTCCGGCCCGCGCCATGATTTTCGACTCCGTCTACGACGCCTACCGCGGTGTAATCACGTACGTCCGCATGATCGATGGCAAGCTCTCGCCGCGCGAGAAGGTCATGATGATGTCGACTAAGTCGGCTCACGAGTTGCTCGAAATTGGCGTGAGTGCGCCCGAGCCAACGCCCACTAAGGGCCTTGGTGTTGGAGAGGTGGGTTACCTCATCACTGGCGTGAAAGATGTACGCCTCAGCAAGGTTGGCGACACGGTCACCAACTTCGCGAAGCCATCGAGTGTGCCGCTTCAGGGGTATTCAGAACCGAAGCCGATGGTGTTCTCTGGTCTCTACCCGATCGATGGTTCCGATTATCCGGTGCTGCGTGAAGCTCTCGACAAGCTGAAGCTCTCGGATGCTGCGCTGGTTTACGAACCCGAAACGTCGGTGGCGTTGGGCTTTGGTTTCCGTTGTGGGTTTCTCGGCCTGCTGCACTTGGAGATTGTGCGCGAGCGTCTCGAGCGCGAGTTCAATCTCGATATGATCGCGACGGCTCCGTCGGTTATCTACGAAGTGATGGGCGACGACAAGAAGTTCACGACGGTCACGAACCCGAGCGAGTTCCCTGGCGGCAAGATCGCCAGTGTTTCTGAGCCGATGGTGAAGGCATCCATTCTGACGCCGAAAGACTTCGTCGGAACCGTGATGGAGCTCTGCCAGTCGCGTCGTGGCACCATGCAGGGTATGGAATACGTCGGAACCGACCGCGTTGAGCTGCACTACACAATGCCGCTTGGCGAGATCGTGTTCGACTTTTTCGACCACCTCAAGAGCCGCACTCAGGGCTACGCAAGCCTCGACTACGAGCCCAGTGGTGACCAAGAAGCTGACCTGGTGAAGGTCGACATTCTTCTTCAGGGCGAAGCCGTTGACGCGTTCAGCGCAATCGTGCACCGCGACAAGGCCTACGCCTATGGCGTGCTCATGACGGAGCGCTTGAAGAACCTGATTCCGCGCCAGCAGTTTGAGGTGCCCATTCAGGCCGCGATTGGTGCGCGCATTATTGCTCGCGAGTCGATCCGTGCCATGCGTAAAGATGTTCTTGCTAAGTGCTACGGCGGTGACATCAGCCGCAAGCGTAAACTCCTTGAGAAGCAGAAGGAGGGCAAGAAGCGTATGAAGATGGTCGGTCGCGTTGAAGTTCCTCAGTCTGCCTTCATTGCCGCACTTTCCGGTGAAGTTGAAGCCGGGAAAGAGAAGAAGTAGCCCTATGGATGCCCGCACCTATCCCAATGCTCCCGTCACGTACGGGGCGGTCGGTGCTACGCGCGGCAGCACTTTCACGGTGCTTCCTCCCGCGGGTTTCCGCCGCGTGCAGCGAAGTGCCCGCATTGGGCATGGTGAGCAGCGTTGGGCTTTTGCTCGCGAGCAAATTCTTACCTGGGGTGTGAAGCGTCGCAGCGGTTTCGGTGTCACTTTGTTGCCCCGTGATCCGCATGGCGAACTGCAGGACCTTTCTGCCGATAGCGCTGATCATCCTTTCGTGCGCCCCGGCGACACGATTGTGCTCTCGGTGGGCCGCGGCCGCTACACGGCGCACGAACCAGTGCGCGTTGTGTATGTCGTTGATGACACCACGGTTGCCGGCTTCGCTTACGGAACGCTCGAGGGGCATCCTCTGCGCGGCGAAGAGTCGTTCATGATCGAGCGTCGTGACGACAACTCGGTGTGGATGACGGTGCGTTCGTTCTCGCGGCCGGCATCCTTCAAGTGGATGTTGCTCTCACCTGCTTTGCGAATCTTCCAGTACCTCGTGGTGAGCCGCTACTTGCGCGCTCTCGCTGGAGCAATTCCCGCGAGCCTGCCGGGTGAGCACGGTGGCGCTGCTCCCATCGAGCCTGCAGAGTAGTTCTCGTTGCCTATGCGCACGATTAGCGCGCAACGCTGCCTCGCGCTGTTAGCCGCGCGTCGCTAGCCGGTCGATTGCCTCGAGCACATCGTCGAGGCCGCTCTCAAGGTTCTCGACCACAACGAGCGCACTGGTTTCGCGCAGGTCAGCGACGCTGTAGGCGCCGGTCGCTACCGCAATAAACGGGATCTTCGCCGAATCGGCGGCGAGGCCATCATTCGGGGTGTCGCCGACGATCACGCTGGGCTGGTCTCCGAGCACAGTCGCCACAAGGGACGTGAGGTGGTGGCGGTCGGGTGACCGATCACCGAAGAACGAGTTCTTCCAGTTGAAATCTTCGGCTGCGTAGCCCGCCGCGACGAGCTTGACGCGAGAATGCTGAAGTCCGTTGCCGGTGAGCAGCGCGTTTGTCCAGCGGCGGTCGGTGGCGGCGACAAGGGCGTGTTGCCCTCCGGCAACCGCGGAGCGCACATAGCCGTTGTCGTGCAGCGCTTGAGTGCGGATGTCGAGCTCGGCGAGGACATCCTCGAGCAGAGCGGCAGGATGCCCGTTGAGCACGAGCAGGTCGGTAAGGATCTGTCCTTCGGTTTTGCCGTGGGGATTCGTGATGAGCTTCTGTGGTGGGCCACCAGTGACGCGGGTGAATGCGTCGAGGTACACCGCAGCGCCGTCTGTCGAATTGTGGATGAGCGTTCCGTCGATGTCCCACAGGATGTGCATAGTCACGCATCCATGCTCCCATGTCCGAGGTGAGACAATTGACGTGTGCCCGCTGGTCATAGTGCTGGCACGCTTTCTTCACCGTTTGTTAAGGGGATTAGTTCGTGCCAGGTGCGTTGCCGATTGCTGATCCTGCTCCTCTCGACGGAGCGCTGCCCGCGAGTGTCGCGGTTGACTCTGCGAACCGGGATTGGAGCGTGTACATTCACGTGCCGTTCTGCCGGGTTCGTTGCGGGTACTGCGACTTCAATACCTACACGGGCGAAGAATTGCGCGGGGCAAAGCGCTCTGACTACGCGACCGAAGCGATCGCTGAAATTGAGCAGGCATCCGCGGTTCTCACCCAAGCGGGCGTTGCACCGCGCAAGGCTTCCACAGTCTTCTTCGGCGGCGGTACCCCAACCCTGCTGCCCGTGTCTGATCTGACTCGCATGCTCGCCGCCGCACGCGATACGTGGGGCTTTATGCCGGATGTTGAAGTCACGACAGAGGCAAATCCCGACTCTGTCGACCGCGATTACCTTCTCGCGCTCAAAGAGGCTGGCTTTACTCGAGTGTCGTTCGGCATGCAGTCCGCGGTGCCCCATGTGTTGGCCACGCTAGAACGCACCCACGATCCCGAGCGCGTGCCGTTCGTTGTCGAGTGGGCGCGCGATGTTGGTTTGGATGTCAGCCTCGACCTCATTTATGGAACTCCGGGGGAGTCGCTGGCCGATTGGGAGCGCTCGCTTGACTATGCGATCGCTCAGAATCCCGACCATATTTCTGCCTACGCGCTCATTATCGAGACCGGTACGAAGCTGGCTGCGCAGATCAAGCGTGGGGATGTTGCCCCGGTCAACGATGACCTGCAGGCCGACATGTACGAGTTGGCTGACGCGAAGCTCGCTGCGGCAGGTTATGACTGGTACGAGGTCAGCAACTGGGCCAAGCGCGACGAGAATCCCGAGATCAGTCACGCAAGCCGTCACAACCTCGGTTACTGGTTGGGCAATGACTGGTGGGGTGTTGGCCCCGGAGCCCACAGCCACGTTGGTGGTGTGCGCTGGTGGAATGTGAAGCATCCGGCGGCGTATGCGGATCGTATCGCGGCGGGCCATTCACCTGGCGCGGGGCGCGAAACACTCGCTGACTCGAGCAAATATCTTGAGCACGTGCTGTTGCGGGCGCGCGTTCGCAACGGTTTGACCACGGCGACGCTCGATGCAGACGGCCGTACGGCGGTTGCCGGCCTCATCGCTGATGAACTCGTGGATGCCCGGGCCGCGATCGGCGGAACCATCAATCTCACGCTCAAGGGGCGCCTGCTAGCGGATGCCGTAGTGCGACGTTTGCTAGCAGACGCCCCTGTCTAGAGCGAAACCGTGTGAGGGCGGTACCGTCGAGTTACTTGATGAACTCGATGGTCAGCGGGTACTTGTAGGCCTCGCCCTTGTTGGCGGCGACGGCGGCGATGATGCTGAAGATGATGATCACGATGCCGACACCGATGATCAAGAAGAGGCCGATAAAGATCGTGGTGAGGACGACACCGATCGCGTAAGCAATCGCCATCGTGATCTGGAAGTTAAGTGCGGTGCGAGTGTGGGCCCGCACGAACGGTCCGCGGTCCTTGAGCACGAGGTACCCGATAAGAGCGGGAATGAAGCTGAAGAAGATTCCGCCGACGTGAATCAGCGTCGACCAGAGCTTCTCGTCGCTCGGACTCATTGGTTGGATCGGCGCGTACGGCGAGTTGGTTGGTGGTGTGGAATCAGACATGACCCCATTAAACCCTGAATCTAGTCCGCAAGCCCCCGTTGGGCAAAAGAAAGCCCCGAGAGCCGAAGCTCTCGGGGCGAAACCCGTTCGGACTAGCCGATGTGGGCCATTACTGCGAAGAAGACCCTACTTGATGAGGCGCAGTGCAAAGGGGTAACGGTAGTTCGTGCCGTCCTTCGCCTTGGTGAAGCCGATGATCGAGAAGACTACCGACACGATGAAGACGATCGGGATCAAGATTGCACCGATAAATACAACCGTGAGGATGTTCGAGATGATGTAGGCGATCGCCATCGTGATCTGGAAGTTCAGTGCTTCTTTGGCTTCGGTGTTAGTGAAAGCACCGCGGTCCTTGAAGACCAACCAGATGATTAGCGAGGGAAGGAAGCCGATGATTCCGCCCAAGTGAGCGAATGATGCCCACTGGTTGTCCTCGGTAGCGGTCAGTTGTGCGGCCGGCTGGGGTGCTGCGGGCTGCGGATTTGCGTCAGTCATGTGTTCGTGCCTTTCAGGTGAACGAGGGAACTTC
The DNA here is from genome assembly GCF_015864665.1 of Salinibacterium sp. SWN167. Taxonomy (GTDB): domain Bacteria; phylum Actinomycetota; class Actinomycetes; order Actinomycetales; family Microbacteriaceae; genus Rhodoglobus. The sequence continues at coordinate 1,551,524 of NZ_JADYWU010000001.1, forward strand.
CCGGGTTTCATCAAAGTGCTCGGTGTCACACCTGAGCATTTCCACAAAAAGGTAGCGCTCAAGTACAAAGACACGCTAGCGGTATGACTCGCGCGGTGCAACGGGTGTGTCGCGGTGTGTCGAGTAAGATTGGCAGTCGAACGGATTGAGTGCCAATCAGGAAAGGTGGGTGGTGGCATGGTTTCCGCCCGCGGACTTGACGTACTTCGAGTCATCGTGCAGGACTACGTTGCTACGCGCGAGCCTGTCGGTTCTAAATCGATCGTTGAACGGCATTCTTTTGGAGTGTCCGCAGCGACGATTCGCAACGACATGGTTTTGCTCGAAGACGAAGAACTCATTACGGCGCCGCATACCTCGTCGGGGCGTGTGCCCACCGATAAGGGCTACCGCATGTTTGTCGACCAACTGGCTGACTTGCGACCTCTTACGAGTGCGCAGCGTCAAGCAATCGAGTCGTTCCTCGGCCAAGCCGACGATCTGGATGACGTGCTCGCGCGGTCAGTTCGCCTGCTGTCGCAGCTCACCAACAGTGTCGCACTCGTGCAGTACCCATCGCTGGCAACGGCCAGGGTGCGCCATGTGGAGCTAGTTCCGCTCACGGCGACGCGGATCATGACGGTGTTTATCACCGACGCTGGTCGGGTAGAGCAGCGACTTATTGATCTTCCAGAGGCGCTTGATGATGTGTTCTTGGGCGAGTTGCGGGCGAAACTCAACTCGGCTCTCAACGGGCAGTCATTGCCCGAGGCTGCTGAGCGACTTGCCAGTTTCGTTGAGGTTTTTCCTGTTGAACGTCGGCCTTTTGTCGCTTTAGTGACCTCGAGTTTGGTGGAACAGGTGTTGGCTAACCGTGCCGACAAGCTCGTTTTGGCTGGCACAGCAAATCTTGCACGAACCGAGCAAGACTTTACCGGCAGCATTTTTCCTGTACTTGAGGCAATAGAAGAGCAAGTAACGTTGTTGCGCCTCTTTGGGGAGATGGAAGTAGCAAATGGATCAGTTTCTACTCGCATCGGGCGAGAGAACGCAGAATTTGGATTAGAAGAGACATCGGTCGTCACAGGAGGGTATTCCTCCTCCGGCGGCGGACTTTCGCGGCTGGGAGTGCTTGGCCCAACACGCATGGACTATTCGAACAACATGGCAGCGGTTCGCGCGGTAGCGCGGTACCTGTCACGACTTTTGGAAGACAACTGAGCTCGTAAGGAGCAATCGGAACTTTGGCAGATCACTATGAAGCCCTCGGCGTTGCGCGCGAAGCGACACCGGAAGAAATCAAGAAGGCATACCGCCGGCTCGCTCGCGAGCTGCACCCCGACGTGAATCCGAGCGCGGATGCGTCGGAACGCTTCAAGTCGGTAACTCACGCGTATGACGTGTTGAGCGATCCGCAGCAGCGCCAGCAGTACGACATGGGTGGCAGCGGCGGAGGATTCGGCGGAGCCAACTTCGGATTCGGCGACATTTTCGAAACATTCTTTGGTGGCGGGGGTGGCGGCCAGACCGCTGGTCCTCGTTCGCGTCGTGAGCGTGGCCAGGATGCGCTACTCCGCGTTGAGGTGAGCCTGAAAGACACGATGTTCGGCGTCACGCGCGACATCGAGGTCAACACTGCTGAGCTCTGCGAAACGTGTGAGGGCAGCTGCACGGCACCCGGAACCTCGCCAATTCGTTGTGATATTTGTCAGGGCAGCGGCCAGATCCAGCGTCAGGTGCGCAGCCTTCTCGGCAACGTCATGACGTCAAGCCCGTGTGGCACGTGCCGCGGCTACGGAAACATCATTGTGAACCCGTGCGCGACGTGTGCAGGCCAGGGCCGCGTTCGGGCTCAGCGCACGATCTCAGTCGATATTCCCGCCGGAGTTGAGACGGGTCTGCGTTTGCAGATGCCTGGTCAAGGCGAAGTTGGCCCCGCTGGCGGACCGCACGGTGACTTGTTCTTGGAGATCAAGGTTCGCCATCACGATGTTTTCAGCCGCTCTGACGACGACTTGCTCGCGACCGTTGAGGTGCAGATGATCGATGCGATCATGGGCACCACAGTCATGCTTGACGGACTTGACGGTGAGGTTGAGGTGCAGATCAAGCCGGGAACGCAGAGCGGCGAAGTTCTTACCGTCAGGGATCGTGGAATCACGGCCCTTCGCGGTGGTGGCCGTGGTGACTTGCGACTGGGCATCCAGGTGGTCACTCCGACTAAGCTCAGCGGCGCCGAGCAGACCTTGTTCAAGCAGCTGGCTGCCGTACGCAAGAGCAAGCAACCGCACTTTGCTGAGTTCCAGCAGGGCTTGTTTGCAAAGCTCCGCGACCGGTTCCTCTAGGCCGCCGTGGCTCACCTCTATATCGATGAGGAGCTCGGTGACGCGAGTGTCGGCGATGCCGTTTCGCTCGGCAACGCCGAAGCGCGCCATGCAGTTACCGTTTCACGGTTGAAAGTTGGCGAAGTCATTGCCATCAGCAACGGTGCGGGTCTTGTGGTCTCGGGGCCGGTTGTCACGGCAGAACACACGCAACTCACGATTGAGGTTGCCGAAGTGCAGCAGTCGCCCCGGCGTACCCCCGCGGTATTCCTCGCCCAGGCTCTTGCTAAGGCCGACCGTGATGAGCTCGCGGTGCAAGTGGCCACTGAGCTCGGCGTCGATGGCGTGATTCCGTGGTCGGCCGCACGCAGTATTTCGCGGTGGCAGGGCCCCAAAGTTGCCAAGGGGCGCGACCGCTGGGCAGCAATTGTGCGCGAAGCGAGTAAGCAGTCGTTGCGCACGTGGCTTCCTGACGTGCTCGATCTTGTGACGACAAAGCAATTGGCGGCATTTGCGTCAACGACGCGGATGCTCGTGCTCGAGCCCACAGCCACGGAGACGCTCGCCGACCTTGAGGTTGACGACCGTGACATCGTTTTGGTCGTGGGGCCGGAGGGCGGTGTCGCGGATCACGAGCTAGCGCTCCTGACAGCGGCCGGTGCATCCACGATTCGGCTGGGCAGTGAAGTGTTGCGTACCTCAACAGCGGGCCCTGCAGCGTTGGCGGCTTTGAACGTCAAGCTTGGCCGTTGGAGCTAGAGGTTTAGGCTAGAGACATGTCTGATTCCCCCTCGATCTTCACGAAGATCATTGCTCGCGAAATTCCCGCCGATATTGTCTTCGAGTCAGATTCGGTGATCGCATTTCGCGACATCGCCCCGAAGGCGCCCGTGCACCTGCTCATTGTGCCGAAGACTGAAGAGTTCGCCAATGTGACAGAACTTGCTGCTGGCAACCCTGCACTCTTGGCCGACATCGTCGCGGTGGCGCAGAAGCTTGCCGACGATTACGCAGGCGGACAGTACAGACTGATTTTCAATACCGGCGAAAACGCTGGTCAAACTGTTTTCCATGTGCACGCTCATGTGCTCGGTGGAAACCTCGAGGAAGGCACCCTTGGTCACTAGTGACTCTGAGTCCGAACGTTCCACAGAGCGCGTCAGCGTTTCGATCGAAGTAGATGGTGTCGCCATGGTGCGACTGCTTGGTCCCCAAGACCGCCTGCTGCGTGTGGTGGAGAGCAAATTCTCCGACGTTGAAATGCATGTCCGCGGCAACGAAATCACTCTGAGTGGTCCACCGGCATCGGTAGAATCTGCTCAAGAACTCGTCGATGAATTGGTCACGATGGTGCGCGGTGGACACGACTTGGGCGAGATCGAGGTTGACTCCTCGGCGCGCATCTTGCGAAAGAACCAGGGCAGCCCGAAAACGCTCCTCGGGCAAACAATTCTCACGGCACGCGGCAAAGCGATTCGACCGAAAACACTCGGTCAGTCGCAGTATGTCGACGCGATGGACAACAATACGATCGTGTTTGGAATTGGCCCCGCCGGCACCGGTAAAACGTACTTGGCGATGGCCAAGGCCGTGCAGGCGTTGCAGCGCAAAGAAGTTGACCGCATCATCCTGAGCCGACCTGCCATTGAGGCGGGGGAGCGTTTGGGATTCTTGCCCGGTTCTTTGACCGACAAGATCGACCCGTATCTGCGTCCGCTCTACGACGCGCTCAACGACATGATGGATCCGGAACTTGTGCCTAAGTTGCTGGCGGCCGGCACCGTTGAGGTTGCCCCGCTCGCTTATATGCGCGGTCGTACCCTTAACAACTCGTTTGTCGTTCTTGATGAAGCTCAGAACACCACGCCAGAACAAATGAAGATGTTCCTCACGCGCCTCGGCTTCGATTCCCAGATGGTGATCACTGGCGACATCACTCAGGTCGACCTGCCCGAGGGCGCAAGTGGGCTTAAACTCGTCTCGAACGTGCTTCGAGACATCGACGATATTCACTTCGCTGAGCTGACGAGTGCCGATGTTGTTCGTCACAGCCTCGTCGGTCAAATTGTGGATGCCTATACAACCTATGACGCTGAAAAGCAGCGTGACGAATACAACCGCAAAAATCGGTCGCCGAAACGCAGCCGCAACCACGAGGGACGCTAGCGTGTCGATTGAAATCAACAACGAGTCGGGCGTCGACGTCGACGAGCACGCCTTCCAGCGCCTCTGCACTTTTGCCCTCGACCAGCTTCACGTGCACCCGGATGCCGAGCTCGGCATAGTCTTCGTCGACGAGGCCGCCATGGAACAGCTTCACGTGCAGTGGATGGACGAGCCGGGCCCCACCGACGTCTTGAGCTTCCCCATGGACGAACTGCGCCCCGGCACGGAAGACCGACAGACGCCTGCTGGATTACTCGGCGATATCGTCGTGTGCCCGCAAGTTGCGCTCTCCCAAGCCGAAACTGCCGGCCATTCGCCGCTGGACGAAATGCTTCTGCTGACGGCTCACGGTCTGCTTCACTTGCTCGGCTTCGATCACGCCGAGCCAGAAGAAGAAAAAGAAATGTTTGGCCTTCAGCGCGAAATCCTGGCGGGCTTTGCCCTGGCCGACCGAAATAAGTAGCCGGTCATGGTGATCGGCATATTCATCACCGCCGCGGTCCTGCTGGTGTCGCTCGGTGGTTTGCTCGCGGCCGCAGACGCGGCACTCGGTGTCATGAGCCGCACCGACCTCGTCGAACTTGCGGCTCGCAGTCGTGCCAAAAAGTCAATCACGGCGATTTCGCTCGACACCGGCGCGCACATCAACGCGCTCAACTTCATGCGCATTGTGGTGGAAACCACTGCAGCAGTATTGGTGACTCTCGTGTTTGCCTCTGCCTTCGAGCAGTGGTGGCTCGTGCTGCTGCTGAGCGCGCTCATTATGACCGGGGCATCGTTCGTGCTCGTCGGTTCCAGCCCCCGCAGTGTTGGACGCGCGCACTCTCGCAAGGTGATGCAGGTCTCAGCGACGCTGGTGCGCAGCATCCGCGTGATTCTTGGTCCGATTGCGGATGCGCTGGTGGCGCTCGGTAACCGAGTGACTCCTGGTCGGCCGCGTACGGCAACATTCTCGAGCGAAGAACAACTGCTCAGCATGGTGGATGAAGCCGCTGAACACGAAGTTCTTGATCAAGACGATCGTGACCTTATCCACTCAATCTTTGAGTTCAACAGCACTGTGGTGCGTGAGGTAATGATTCCACGCACCGACATGGTCACCGTTGAGGCGGAGGTCACGGCCAGCGCCGCCATGGGTCTCTTCTTGAGTCGTGGTGTATCTCGCGTGCCAGTCATTGGCGAAGACATCGACCAAGTGATGGGCGTGCTGTACCTGCGCGACGTTGCCCGAGTGGTCTACGAACAGCCGGCAGAAGCCGACAAGATGACGACTCAAGAGCTCGCACGACCAGCCCTCTTCGTGCCAGAGTCGCAGCGTGCTGATAGCTTGTTGCGGCAGATGCAGCTCGAATCGAACCACTTGGCCATGGTCGTCGATGAGTATGGTGGAATCGCGGGGTTAGTCTCGTTGGAAGACCTCATCGAAGAACTTGTTGGTGACATCTCTGACGAGTACGACCGTGAAGTTGCCGAGTTCGAAGAGTTGGCTGACGGAACGTTCCGCGTGAGCGCGCGACTACCGATCGACGAGCTGGGTGACCTGTTCGGCCTCGAACTCGACGATGACGAAGTTGACTCGGTTGGTGGACTCATCATGAAAACGCTGGGGCGACTGCCGGAGAGCGGTGCTGTTGCGCACTACTCCGGGCTCGTGCTCACCGCAGAACGTACCGAGGGGCGTCGCAAACGCATCAGCACAGTGCTGGTATCGCGAGACCCTTGGCTTGATAATCAGCAAGACCCACGCTCGAATGAACGAGAGAACGGTGAATCACAGTGACCGACGCCAGTGAATTCAGAGCAGGATTCGTGACCTTTGTAGGTCGACCCAACGTGGGAAAATCCACACTGACGAACGCGCTCGTGGGGGAGAAGGTGGCAATTACGTCATCGAAGCCGCAGACCACCCGCCGCGCCATCCGCGGGATCGTGCATCGTGAAGACGGCCAGCTCATCATCGTGGACACCCCCGGTATGCACCGTCCGCGCACGCTGCTCGGCGAGCGACTCAACTCAATCGTGCAAGACACTCTCGGCGAAGTTGACGTTATTGGCCTGTGCATTCCGGCCAACGAAAAGATCGGTCCGGGCGACCGCTACATCAACGAGCAGTTGGATTCCTTCCCTCGCGCCAAGAAGGTCGCGATCGTCACCAAGATCGATGCGTCATCGCGTCCCGGTGTCGCCGAGCAGCTGAAGGCCGTGGCGGAACTGCGCGACTGGGACGAGATCATTCCAATCTCGTCGTTCGACAGCATCCAGCTCGACATTCTCTCGACCGAGCTCGTGAAGCTCATGCCGGTCTCCAACGCTCTCTACCCGGATGATGCTGTCACCGACGAGTCGACGGAATCCCGAGTCGCGGAGCTCATCCGCGAAGCCGCGCTTGAGGGCGTTATGGATGAACTGCCGCACTCGATTGCCGTCACTATTGACGACATGATCGAGCGCGACGACAAAGACCTTCTCGAAGTCTTCGCCAACATTTTCGTCGAGCGCGATAGTCAAAAGGGCATCATTATCGGCAAGGGTGGCGAGCGCCTTCAGGATGTTGGGGCACGCGCTCGTGCGGAGATCGAGAAGCTCGTCGGCAAGCAGATCTTCCTCTCGCTGCGAGTCAAGGTTGCCAAAGAGTGGCAGCGTGACTCGAAGCAGCTAGGGCGCCTCGGCTTCTAAGTCGCGGTTCTGTAACCAATCACTCGTAGCGGCGTGGGCAGTGCTAGTCTGAAAATGTGTTGTTCGGTCTGCTCCTCCTTAGCTGCCGCGACGAGTCCTAATAAGGCCTCCCTCGTCGCGGTGTTTGTCATTGGCTGACCAGATCCGTAACGAGTGGCCCACAAGGCTTTGAGAACAGCAGGAGCACACCATGAAGAACAATCAGTCCGCATCATCGATGCCGATCCACAAGTACCGTCCGTATCACGAGATCATCCCCGTTGATCTGCCGGACCGCACGTGGCCGTCCAAGCACATCACTCAGGCACCCCGCTGGTGTGCCGTTGATCTGCGCGACGGTAACCAAGCTCTGATCGACCCGATGAGCCCCGAGCGCAAGCGGATCATGTTCGATCTGCTCGTGAAGATGGGCTACAAGGAGATCGAAGTCGGCTTCCCTTCGGCTAGCCAGACTGACTTCGACTTTGTTCGCTCGCTCATCGAGACGAACGCGATTCCAGATGACGTCACCATTCAGGTGCTGACGCAGGCGCGCGAAGAGCTCATCGTGCGCACCTACGAATCGATTAAGGGCGCCAAGCAGGCGATCGTTCATCTCTACAACTCCACGAGCGTGCTGCAGCGCGATGTCGTGTTCCGCAAAGACAAGCAGGGCATTGTCGACATCGCGCTCAACGGTGCTCGCATCTGCAAGGCGTCAGAAGCAATGGTCCCCGGCACCGAGGTTTACTACGAATACTCGCCCGAAAGCTACACCGGTACCGAGCTCGAGTTTGCGGTCGATATCTGCAACCAGATCCTCGAAGTCTTCCAGCCCACGCCCGAGCGCAAGGTAATCCTGAATCTGCCGGCCACGGTCGAAATGGCTACCCCCAACGTTTATGCCGACTCCATCGAATGGATGTCGCGCCACGTGAACCACCGCGAGAACGTCATCATTTCGCTACACCCGCACAACGACCGCGGAACCGGAATCGCTGCGGCGGAGCTTGGCTACATGGCCGGTGCCGACCGCATCGAGGGATGCCTGTTCGGCAACGGTGAGCGCACCGGAAACGTCGACCTCGTCGCTCTGGGCCTCAACCTCTTCACTCAGGGAATCGACCCTCAGATCGACTTCAGTGACCTTGACGAGATTCGCCGGACTGCAGAACACTGCAACCAGTTGAAGGTGCACGAACGCAGCCCCTGGGCCGGCGACCTCGTCTACACGGCCTTCAGCGGATCGCATCAAGACGCCATCAAGAAGGGCTTTGAGTCGATGGCGGCGCAGGCCGAACGTGAAGGCAAGCACGTCAACGATTTGGTCTGGGCTGTTCCGTACCTGCCGATCGACCCTAAGGATGTCGGGCGCGGTTACGAAGCCGTTGTTCGCGTGAACTCACAATCGGGCAAGGGTGGCGTTGCCTACCTGCTCAAGGCCGATCACAACCTAGATCTGCCGCGCAAGCTGCAGATTGAGTTCAGCGGTGTCGTGCAGTCGAAGACGGATTCCGAGGGTGGTGAGGTCTCAAGCGAGCAGATCTGGACCTCGTTCCAAGACGAATACCTGCCGGCATCCGCAGATCACGCAGACCAGAAGTGGGGGCGCTACGAATTGCTGGCGACCCGCACAACGAGCGCCAACGATGGCGAGGTGAGCCTTGAAGCTCGCCTGCGCGTCGATGACACCGAGACCGACGCCAGTCACAGCGGTAACGGCCCGATCGATGCCTTCTTGGGCATGCTTTCCGCCCAGGGCCAAGGCATCGCGGTCAAACTCTACGATTACGTTGAGCACACCATGAGCGCCGGAAGTAACGCGCAGGCTGCTGCCTACGTTGAGCTTGACATCAACGGCCAGCGCCTCTGGGGTGTCGGCATCGATGGCGACATTTCGCGGGCGTCTCTTAAAGCAATTGTGTCTGCGGTCAACCGTTGGGTGCGTGCCACTCAGGATGCTCCCGAGTCAGAACTCGTCGCAGGCTAAGTCTGAGCTTTACGAACGCCCTGCAGCTCTGTGCTGTGGGGCGTTCGTGCGTTAAGGGCGGCGGGGCTGCCGGGCTGCTGCGAGGCAGAGTTGCTGAGTGGGGGCTGTCACCGCGGGGGGAGGCGCCCGGTGGCGCTCGTTAGCGTGACGGGCGACGGAATTTGGGCATCCCGCTGATAGTGCGCTGTTCGGGCAGCGTCCAGTTGAAGAGCACTGCGAGAATCCGGACGCCCACGGTGATGCCCACGCAGATTGACGCCGCCAAGAGCACGGGCACGTCATAGTTGCGCATGATCACAAGACTTGTCGTGCCCGACACTGCGGCAACGGCATAGAGCGACCCCACGTGCATGAGGGAAATGGGCATCGAGAGCAGCATGTCGCGCAGGATCGAGCCGCCGACGGCCGAGATAACTCCAACGAAGATGGCAGGCACGTCGGGCAGACCCATGGCGAGAGCTTTCGTGGTGCCGATGGCACCGAACAGCCCAATGGTGAGAGCGTCGAGCAGAGTAATAAGAGGGCCCATTCGCGCGATGAGGCGTTCGAGAAGCATGCCGAAGAGCGCGGCACCGGTCGCGACCAAGAGATACCAGTTTGTCGTGAGAACGGCGGGGACTTCGGACAGCACGATGTCACGCACCATGCCGCCGCCAAACCCCGTAGAAATACCGATGATTGCAACGCCGAGGAGATCCAAGCGGCGGTCACGAAACTGGGCTGCAAACATCGCGCCCTGCATCGCGCCAACGCCGACCGCGAGGAGGCCAGCCCACAGTGGAATCTCAAAAGTCTCGTTCACGCACCATTCGTACCACGACCCGGGCGGGCGGCGCTGTTGTGCTCTGGGCAAGCCTGCGATCGCAGCCGCGGTTCGTGCTTTCCCGCGCCGTGTTGAGCCTTTTTCGATGCGCTGCCAGCGCCGTACCCGTACCCGCGTGCCGCGTGTGTTGGAAACTCAGGAGATCTGCGCCAGTGGGCGTTTAGCCTGCACGAGAATCGGCCTCGGAGATCTGCGCAGCGCAAAGACCTCCTGAATTTCCGGGGGGCTACGGTGTGCACTTCTGAGCGCGCGCACTGTGTGACCCGTCGTGGGGCGATGTGCGCTGCGTTATGTTGCGCCGAGCGGGACTCCGCGGGCGCAATCCCCGTGCTACCTTCTGGAAACTCAGGAGAATTAGCCCCGCCGTCACCTTCGGGGCGGGTAAACGGGTCGTTTTTCGTCCGACGCACGCGATTCTCCTGAGTTTCCGAATGAGTTTCCGAAGGTGAGACGCGACGGCGGAGTCGCTCAGCGAAACAGGCCGCGTGCGGGCCGTCGCTCAGCAAACTTGCGACAAGCGGAGGATACTTGTCGGGTGCCTACCTATCGTGATGAAGCCGTTGTGCTGCGCACCCATAAGCTGGGTGAAGCCGACCGCATCGTGACGATGCTCTCGCGTGAGCATGGCAAAATTCGTGCGGTAGCGAAAGGGGTGCGTCGAACGGCCTCCAAGTTTGGGGCGCGACTGGAACCGTTTATGGTCGCGGACATCCAGTGCTACATCGGGCGCAGCCTCGACATCATCCAGCAGGCCGAGTCTCTGGGGTCGTATGGCTCAGAGATTACGGCCGACTATGCGAGCTATACCGCGGCGAGTGTGATGGTCGAGACTGCAGACAAGGTCACGGATGATGATGGTTCCCTTCAGCAATATCTGTTGCTGGTGGGCGCGTTGCGGTCTCTGTCGCGGCGCGAGCACAACCCAAGTCTGACGCTCGACTCCTACCTCTTGCGCAGCCTGTCAATCGCAGGTTGGGCGCCCAGTTTTGTTGATTGTGCGGTGACCGGAGCGCCGGGCCCGCATTCGGTTTTCGTGGCGCAAATGGGTGGTGTGGTTGCCGATGAGGTTGCCCCGCCCGGTTCACCTCGACTCAGCCCGGATACGCTTGAATTGCTCGGCGCTTTGTTGGCAGGCCAGTGGGATGTCGCAGAAGCATCCGAGGAACGGTCTCGTTCCCAGGCCAGTGGCGTCGTTGCCGCCTATACCCAGTTTCATTTGGAACGCAGTCTTCGTTCCATTCAGCATGTGGATCGGAGCGCATGAGCCGCGTAGCAAAAACTCACAAAGATGCCGTCGAGTTTCGTCCGCTGGACTGGACGGGCATCCAGCCTCCGGCGATGCCGAAGGGTTCTGTTCCCGAGCACATTGCCATCGTCATGGACGGCAACGGTCGTTGGGCGAACGCTCGAGGTTTGACGCGCGTGGAGGGCCACAAAGCGGGCGAGGCGAGCCTGCTCGATGTGGTGGCTGGCGCCATCCAGATCGGGGTGAAGCATGTCAGCGTGTATGCCTTCTCGACGGAGAACTGGAGTCGTTCGCCCGAAGAGGTTCGTTTTCTCATGGGCTTCAACCGCGACGTGCTGCACCGTCGCCGCGATCAGCTCAATGAGTGGGGCGTGCGCGTTCGCTGGGCCGGCCGTCGGCCTCGACTCTGGACGTCGGTCATCAAAGAGTTGCAGTTCGCCGAGAAACTCACCGAGAAGAACAGCACGCTCACGCTCACGATGTGCGTCAACTATGGCGGACGCAATGAGATTGCGGATGCCGTGCGCTCGATTGCGGATGATGTGGCGGCAGGAAAACTGAAGCCGTCTGCGGTCTCAGAGAAGCTCATCCAGAAGCGGCTCTACCAACCACAATTGCCCGATGTTGACCTGTTTGTGCGGTCCTCGGGGGAACAGCGGATGAGTAACTTCATGCCCTGGCAGAGTGCCTATGCAGAGATGGTGTTTTTGGACACGCTGTGGCCTGATTTCACCCGCGAAGACCTGTGGCGGGCGATCGAGATTTACGCCGGCCGCTCGCGCCGGTTCGGTGGCGCCGTCGATGCTCCAACGGACGACTCTCAATAGACCGCACGCTTTCTCTCGTCGTTCGAGGCTGATCGCACCCAAAACTGAGGGTAGTACCTCTTTTGGTCGGGATGACTTTAAGGTGTATTCTGTGTTCAGGTCAGCATGACTCTTACCGAAGGGAGTGGCGATGCAACAGAGTGGGCAAGCAATTTCGCTCGCGGTATCCACCGTGATTTTTGCCCTGCGCCCGCTTCCGGAGTCGGGGGAGAGCGCGCTCTGGATTCCGCTCGTGCGTCGCACCCGCGAACCGTATGACGGTCAGTGGGCGTTGCCCGGTGGCTGGGTTGACAACCACGAGAGCCTCGAAGACGCGGCAGCCCGCAATCTGCTTGAGACGACCGCGCTCGAACCGGCCTACCTTGAACAGCTCTACGCCTTTGGTGAAGTTGAGCGTTCAATTGGTCCTCGCGCGGTGTCGATTGTCTATTGGGCTCTCGTGCGTCAAGAAGAGGCAGATCGAGCCACTGAGGGTGAGAATGTGCGCTGGTTCCCGGCAGATGACCTGCCCGAGTTGGCCTTTGACCACAATGTCATCGTCGACTACGCGCTCTGGCGACTGCGCACCAAGATGGAGTACTCGCGCATCGCCCGGGCATTCCTGGGCGAGACTTTTACCCTGAGCGAGCTGCGCATTGTGCACGAGGCTGTGTTGCAGAAGCAGCTCGATCCCGCCAATTTCCGTCGACAGATTGAGAACTCAGGTTCACTGGTTCCCACTGATCACGTGGTCTCGGGAGGGCGTCACCGGCCTCCGAGGTTGTACCGCTATGACGAGGGCGTTGAGCTCGTCGACAATGGCCCGCTCGGCCGCCTAAAGACAGGGAGCACTCGTGTCATCCATTGATTCGACTATTCAGCGCATCACCACAACGGGCGACGGGGAAACCTGTGCGCCTGAGCTAGCCGATGGTCCGTGGACCTTCGATCTGGGCGTTCCGAGCTATGGGCCAGGGGCTTCGATGGGCGACGTCATCCCGACGGGCGCGCCGCGTCAGGGTCAGCTTCCTGTTGAGTACCAGAAGGCCTCCAACGAAGACCTCCACGCTCGCATTGTTGCCGCTAAAGCGACCCTCGGCGACCGTGCGGTTATCTTGGGCCACTTCTATCAGCGCGATGAGGTTGTGGAGCACGCTGACTTCCTGGGCGATTCTTTCCAACTCGCCAACGCCGCCCAGACGGTGCCGAATGCCGAAGCGATTATCTTCTGCGGCGTGCACTTCATGGCCGAGACCGCTGACATCCTGGCTCGCTCCGATCAAGCCGTGATCCTGCCAAACCTTGCCGCTGGCTGCTCGATGGCCGACATGGCCGACATCGACTCGGTAGAAGAGTGCTGGGAACAGCTCACCGAGATCTACGGAACCGAGCCGGATGCTGATGGCCGCGTGCCGATCATCCCCGTGACCTACATGAACTCTTCGGCAGCGCTCAAGGGCTTCTGCGGTCGCAACGGCGGCATCGTCTGCACGAGCTCGAACGCGACGACAGTGCTGGAGTGGGCCTATGAGCGCGGCCAGCGCGTGCTGTTCTTTCCCGACCAGCACCTTGGCCGCAACACGGCAAAGAAAATGGGCATTTCGACCGATCTCATGCCGATGTGGAACCCGAACAAGCCCCTCGGCGGCAACGACGCTGAGACCCTCAACGAGGCAAAGGTTGTACTGTGGCACGGCTTCTGCAGCGTGCACAAGCGCTTCAACGTCGGCCAAATCGAGAAGGCTCGCGCTGAGCACCCCGGTGTTCGCGTGATCGTGCACCCCGAGTGCCCAATGCCCGTCGTGGATGCCGCGGATGAGGCGGGCTCGACCGACTACATTCAGAAGGCTGTTGCCGCCGCGACCGAGCCGACGACGTTCGCGATCGGCACCGAGATCAACATGGTCAACCGTCTCGCTGCCGAATATCCGCAGCACACGATCTTCTGTCTCGACCCCGTGGTGTGCCCCTGTTCGACGATGTACCGCATCCACCCCGGCTATTTGGCGTGGGTGCTCGAAGCGCTCGTCCGCGGCGAGGTGCTCAACCAGATCACTGTCTCCGACGATGTGGCAGAACCCGCGAGGATCGCTCTCGAGCGCATGCTCGCCGCGAAGCCTCCGGTAGCGACGAAAGAAGCGTAATCATGGCACGGGTCATTGTTGTCGGCACGGGAATTGCCGGTCTTATCACCGCCTACCGCGCGAGCGCGCACCACGATGTGGTTCTCGTGACGAAGGCGGAGATGGCGGAGAGCAATACGAAGTACGCTCAGGGTGGCGTGGCTGCCGTGCTGTTCCCCGATGACTCGGTCGCGAGCCATGTTTCCGACACGATGATTGCCGGTGCTGGCCTGTGCGAACGGGATGCCGTAGAGGTGCTCTGCAGCGAAGGTCCGTTGCGAGTACAAGAACTCATCTCTCTCGGGGTCGAGTTCGATCGGGTCGCCAATGGTGAGCTCGCTCGGGGACACGAAGCGGCGCACTCGTCGCGGCGCGTCATCCATGCCGGTGGAGACGCTACGGGGCTCGCGATCGAAGTGGCGCTCCTGCGGGCAGTCAAGGCGTTGGCGGTAGAGACCTACGCGTATACCTTCATGCGCGATTTGGTGACGGAGACGGATGACGACGGTACGCCTCGCGTCACCGGGATCGATGTGATTGCTCCCGACGGCAACTCGCGCGTGATCGACGGCGACATCGTCATTCTCGCGAGCGGTGGTGCCGGTCAGCTCTACAAGCACACCACCAACCCCTTTGTCACGACGGGGGATGGGGTGGCTGCGGCCTACCGTGCCGGTGCCGCCCTTGCCGATGTCGAATTTTTCCAGTTCCACCCCACGTCGCTCGCGGTGCCCGGCAACCCGCTGGTGTCAGAAGCTGTTCGCGGTGAAGGCGCCACGCTGCTCGATGAGCACGGCAAGCGCTTCATGTTCGACGTGCATCCCGATGGCGAGCTCGCCCCGCGCGATGTCGTTGCCCGCGGTATCGCTCGCGCCATGGAAAAGCAGGGCGGCCGGCCCATCATGCTCGATGCCACGGGCCTCGGTTCCGAGTTTCTCGCGAAGCGATTCCCCGGTATCACCGAGGTGTGCGAAGAGCACGGCTTCGACTGGGGCACTGAGCCGATTCCAGTGACGCCGGCGGCCCACTATTGGATGGGCGGCATCCGCACCGACATCGATGGCCGCACGAGCGTGCGTGGTCTCTATGCTGTGGGAGAAGCATCCTGCACCGGTGTGCATGGTGCTAACCGCCTGGCCTCCAACTCCCTGCTCGAGTCGCTCGTCTTCGCCTGGCGCGCTGCTGATGCTCTCAACGAGCCCCAGCGGGCCATCGAGGTTGACGCGCTCGAGCCGCAGTTCGAGATCACGGGTAAAGACGCCTTCACTCGCGATCAACTGCGCGAACTCATGTGGAGCCATGTCGGTCTTGAGCGTGACGCGACGCGCCTCGGCGAAGCCGCCGCAATTCTGGCCAGCTGGCACTCCGAGTCGAACACTGTCGAGGGCGCCGAGAACGCCAATCTTCTCGACCTTGCCCGTCTCGTGGTTGTTGCGGCCCTGCGCCGCGAAGAGTCTCGCGGTGCCCACGAACGCACCGACTTCCCCGAAACACGCGAAGAGCTTGCCTTCTCCACCAGGTGGGCCGCCGTGAACGTGGCCGGGGATTTCATCCCCGCCGAAGATCAAGCAGAGACGGTCAAGCGATGAATCAGCAACTCGTTGACAATGTCATCCTGATGGCGCTTGCCGAAGATGCACCGTGGGGTGACGTGACGAGCGACGCCTTTGTGCCCGACGACGCTGCGGCGACCGCTGTTCTCAACGCACGCGAGCCGGGGGTCGCGAGTGGGCTTGATGTCTTTGCCCGCACGTTCCAGTTGGTGGATGCTCAGGCCGAGGTCACGCTCCACACCCGTGACGGTGACACCTTCACCGCTGGCCAGCAACTGGCTACCGTCTCCGGCAATGCCCGTGGCGTGCTGCGGGCGGAGCGCATCGCTCTCAACCTCAGCCAGCGGATGTCAGGCATCGCTACCCAGACGGCGGCCTACGTCGCCGAGGTGGCGGGCACGCACGCCCGCATCGTTGACACTCGCAAGACGACTCCGGGGCTACGTGCGCTTGAGCGTCACTCTGTGCGCAGCGGCGGTGGCTATAACCACCGCTTTAGTCTCTCGGATGCCGTGATGGCGAAAGACAACCACCTCGCCGTGCTCGCGGCGTCCGGTATCGATCTCGGTGAAGCGATTCGTCGTGCCCGCGAACGTATTGGCCACACCACCCATCTTGAGGTGGAGGTCGATCGCCTCGACCAGGTTGAGACTGTAGTGGCCGCGGGCGTAGACACGATCATGCTCGATAACTTTTCGCTCGATGACCTGCGTGCCGGTGTTGCGCTGGTTGCTGGCCGGGCAATCGTCGAAGCCAGTGGAGGAGTGAACCTCGACACGGTTGCCGCTATTGCGGCCACCGGAGTCGATGTCATCTCCGTAGGGGCACTCACCCACAGTGTGCGTTCGCTTGACCTCGGTCTCGATATTGCGGTGAGCGCAGCAGCGCGATGATCTTTCTCGATTCAGCAGCAACCACGCCGGTGCGCCGAGAGGTGCTCGAAGCGATGTGGCCGCTGCTGACGGGAGACTTCGGCAACCCTTCTAGCCATCATGAGCTGGGGGAGTCCGCCAAGCGTGCCCTGGATGGTGCGCGCACGAGCGTTGCCGCGTCGATCGGGTGTCGGGCATCCGATGTTATCTTCACGTCGGGTGGCACAGAATCAGACAACCTCGCGATCAAAGGGCTCGCACTCGCTGACCCTCGCGGCCGCCACATCGTCACGAGTGCGGTTGAGCACGAGGCCGTCTTGGAGACCGTTGACTACCTGAAGCGCATCCACGGCTTCGAAGTGACGGTACTGCCGGTCGATAGCCACGGCCTAGTCGACCTTGACGAGGTGCGTCAGGCTCTTCGCCCCGACACCACCCTCTGCACGATCATGTACGCCAACAACGAGGTGGGCGTCGTGCAGCCCATTGCGGCAATCGCTGAACTCTGCCGCGTTCACGGAATACCCCTGCATACGGATGCCGTACAAGCAGCCGGCTGGCTTCCCCTCGACCCTGCAGTGTTGGGCGTCGATGCCCTTAGCCTGTCTGGACACAAGCTCGGAGCCCCGAAAGGCATCGGAGTACTCATCGTCAAAGGACGCCGAAGCCTCGAACCTGTGCTGCACGGGGGAGGTCAAGAACGCGGCAAGCGCTCCGGTACGGAGAATGTTGCCGGGGCTGTCGGTTTTGCACACGCTCTGGCGCTCGCCGAGAGCGACCGTGTCGAACGGGCAGAACGCATCGCTGCCTTGCGCACTGACTTCGTGGCCGACGTGCAGGCTCGAGTGCCGGGGGTGATCCTTACGGGGCCGGAGCTCGGCGAGACGACCGCTACTGCATCCGTTCGCCTTCCCAACAACGCGTCATTCTGTTTCCCCGGTACCAGCGGCGAATCACTCCTGCTTGAACTCGGCCGTGCCGGCATCATCTGCTCGGCGGGCTCTGCCTGCGCTGTGGGGAGTGATGACGCTTCTCACGTGCTGCTCGCCATGGGCGTTGATGAAGCCATCGCCCAGACCGCCGTTCGCTTCAGCCTCAACGGCGAAACCACGGCCGAAGAACTCGCCACGGTCGCCGCGGAGATCGAAACCGCCTACCGCGCGGTGCGCTCACTCTCGGGGTAGTCCCGCAAACCCCACGACGCGCCATCCAGAGCAGTCAACATCGCAATAGTGGCCGCCACGCTGGGAATGCGCGTCGCCCCCGGCTGAATCACGTACTGAATGGTGCGCTCACTCGACGGCTGCGGAGAATGGATACTCACGCCCTCCGGCAGAGTCAGCGACGACAGTGCCAACTGGGGGAGTAGAGCTACGCCGAGCCCCCGTGACACGAAATTCAACACCGCTAAGGCATTGTCGGTCTCCAGACCTATCTCGGGAGCGAAACCCTCGAGATTGCACAGTGCCAATAAATGACCTCGGCAGAGAGTGCAGCCCGCAATCCAGGCGTCATTGGCAAGATCTGCCAAGCCCACGTCATCCGCTGTCGCGAGCGCGTGACTATCGGGAAGCACCAAGACCACGGGCTCTGTGAAAAGGGGAACCGTCGTATGCCCGCCATCGCGAGACAAATGCGGGTCAGCCCGGTCTTCAGGGTAGGAGAACGTGATCGCGACATCCGCAGCGCCATCCCGCAGCAGCTGCAACGCCTGCGGAGGCTCGGCTTCGACATAATTCACCGTCAAATTCGGATGCTGCTGCCGCAACTGACGAATCAACCGCGGCACGAGCGTCGAGGACGCCGTCGGGAAGGCCGCGATGCGCACCGTTCCGCTCGAGAGGCCGGCGAGCTCAGCTAGTTCGGCGCTCGCGGCATCCACCGCATTGAGCACGGTGACGGCATGGCTGGCGAGGGCGCGGCCAGCTTCGGTGAGGCGCACTCCGCGGCCAGCGCGAACGACGAGCGCCAACCCCAAGCGGGTTTGAGCACGGGTGAGGTGTTGGCTGAGCGCGGGTTGGCTGTAGCCGAGGATGCGCGCTGCTTCACTGATGGTGCCGTGTTCGGAAATGGTGCGAACGATGCGCAGCGTGAGCAGATCGGGCGTGGTGTCCATGACTCAAGCATAACTAGACGTGATAGTTCATATCCCAATCATGCCCTTGTCGCATGAATAGCTCGAGAGCACTATGGAGGCATGACATCACCGGCCCTCACGAACGCTATCGAGAGTTTCGCGAACACTCGCGGCTACCTCTCCGCCGCCACCATGGGACTGCCGACGTGTGCGGCAGTCACCGAGATGACCCAGAAACTTCAACTGTGGGCCACCGCCACCTGCAACCCCATGAACTACGGCGACATCGTGGAGCGCACGCGCGGCCACTACGCCCGCCTTGTCGGCATCGACGTCGCGCGAGTTGCGATCGGCTCGCAAACTTCGGTCATGGCCTCGCTTATTGCGTGCTCGCTGCCGGCCGGCTCAGAAGTGCTTGTCGTCGAATCCGACTTCACCTCGATCGTGTACCCGTTTCTGCAACACCCCGACCTCGCGGTTCGCGCCGTGCCGCTGGCCGAACTTGCGGATGCCATCACCGACAGCACTGCGCTCGTCGCGTTCTCGCTCATCCAATCCTGTAACGGCAAAGTCGCCGACGTTGCGGCGATCACCGCAGCGGCAGCCACACACGGAACGCGAACTCTCTGCGACGTGACCCAAGCCGCCGGCGTTTACCCCGTGGATGCCACCCAATTCGACGCGACAGTCTGCCACGCCTACAAGTGGTTGTGTTCGCCTCGCGGCGTCGCGTTTCTCACGATCTCCGAGGATTTCGCCGAGCACGTCACGCCCGTGCAAGCGGGTTGGTATGCGGGAGAAGACGTGTGGTCGAGCGTGTACGGCACCGAGATGAACCTTGCGAAGGATGCTCGCCAGTTCGACGTATCGCCAGCGTGGCAGGCCTGGGTGGGGGCCGAGCATCCAATCGCCATGTTTGCCGACCTCGATATCGCCGAAGTCTGGGAGCACTGCACGGGCCTTGCGAACCAACTCTGCGATGCCCTCGGAATCGAGCGCCAGAATCAAGCCATCGTTACGTGGCCGGATGAATCGGGTGCCGATCTTGCCAAGCTCACGGCGGCAGGAATCACCGCCTCCGGTCGTGCCGGTCGCCTTCGCGCCGCATTCCATCTCTGGAATACCGAAGAGGACGTCGCGGCGGTTATCGCTGCGCTGCGCGTCTAGCTAAACTGGATGTCCGCCGACCGTGCATCCAGCTCGGCTGACTATTGGAGTTTCTGTGGCTACGCCTAACCCCCTCGACGCCGTTATCAACCTCGCCAAGCGCCGAGGTTTCGTCTTCCAATCGGGAGAGATCTACGGCGGTTCACGCTCAGCCTGGGACTACGGCCCGCTGGGAACCGCCCTCAAAGAGAACATCAAAAAGCAGTGGTGGCAGACCTTCGTTCAAGGTCGCGAAGACGTCGTCGGGCTCGACTCGGCCGTCATCCTGCCCCGCAAGGTGTGGGAAGCATCCGGGCACGTCGAGGTCTTCTCTGACCCGCTCGTCGAATCGCTGCACACCCACAAGCGTTACCGCGCCGACCACCTTCTCGAAGCCTACGAAGAGAAGCACGGTCACCCGCCCGTGAACGGGCTTGCCGACATCCGCGACCCTGACACCGGTCAGCCTGGATCGTGGACCGAACCGCAGAACTTCTCAGGCCTCCTTAAGACGTTCCTCGGCCCCGTCGACAACGAAGAGGGCATGCACTACCTGCGCCCCGAAACCGCTCAGGGTATCTTCACCAACTTCGCCAACGTCATGGGCGCTGCGCGCATGAAGCCGCCTTTCGGAATCGGCCAAGTCGGAAAGTCGTTCCGTAACGAAATCACACCCGGAAACTTCATCTTCCGCACCCGCGAGTTCGAGCAGATGGAGATGGAATTCTTCGTCGAGCCCGGTACTGACGAAGAGTGGCACCAGTACTGGATCGACGAATCCATGAAGTGGTACACCGATCTCGGCATCAACCCCGAAAACCTGCGCTTCTACGAGCACGCTCAAGAAAAGCTCTCGCACTACTCCAAGCGCACTGTGGATGTTGAATACCGTTTCCGCTTTGCCGGCGGCGAGTGGGGCGAGCTTATGGGTATAGCCAACCGCACCGACTTCGACCTGCGCACACACTCAGAGGCCTCGGGTTCCGACCTGTCGTACTTCGACCAGGCCAAGGATGAGCGTTGGACGCCCTTCGTGATCGAGCCCGCGTTCGGACTCACCCGTGCCCTCATGGCCTTCCTCATCGACGCCTATGCCGAAGACGAGGCGCCCAATGCCAAGGGTGGTGTCGACAAGCGCACCGTTCTGCGTCTTGACCGTCGCCTCTCGCCGGTGAAGGTTGCTGTGCTGCCGCTGTCGCGCAACGAGCGCCTCTCACCGATGGCTCGCGCTGTTGCTGCTGACCTGCGCAAGTACTGGAACGTCGACTTCGATGACGCCGGTGCCATTGGCCGTCGCTACCGTCGCCAGGACGAGATCGGTACCCCGTTCTGTGTCACGATCGACTTCGACTCGCTCGACGACAACGCCGTGACGATTCGCGAGCGTGACTCGATGGAGCAGAAGCGCATGCCGATCGAAGAGCTGCGGGGCTACCTCGCGCAGGAGCTCATCGGCTGCTAGCCACCGCGTTGAATTAGAACGTCCCGCGCGTCGGTCGCCGACAGGTGATCGTACTGCGGACAGAGGCGGGCCCGGACACAGTCCGGGCCCGCCTCTCTGCGTTTACTTCCATTTGCGCTCGCCTCGCGCCCGTGCCACGCCCGTGCCCACGCCCACGCCCGTGCCCACGCCCACGCCCGTGCCCACGCTCGCCTCCCGCCTCCTGCCCCTTTGCCACTACTGCCTTCGGAAACTCAGGAGATCTCTGCCGTACCAAGAGTTTTTGCCAAGGTAATCACGGAATCCCGGCCCTCAATCGTCACGAGTTCCGGGATCTCCTGAATTTCCGTGGCGGGCAAGTCATCCACAGCGCGAGATATGCGCGCTACTTCACCGATCGTTGCGTCGTAGCTTTCCGCAAGCACACGGCCACAATGCTGCTCTCATGGTCAATATCCGTGAAATGGTCGATGAGCTTGGTGGGCTCGCGCAAAAACGACAGCTGGTCGCACGAGGTGCCCAAGACTTCGATCTCACTCGCGCCGTTAAGCGTGGCGAGGTAGTGCGGGCGCGTCAGGGTTGGTACACGACCGCTGAGGAATCAGAGTCGAAAGTGAGAGCGGTGAGAGTTGGCGGTCGCCTTACTGGAATTTCTGCGATCGCAGACTGGGGCGGCTGGGTTCTAGACAAGCACCCTCTTCACGTTTCTTTGCCTCACAACGCAGCGCGACTGCGCAGCCCTTGGAATCGACGACGCCGCCTTGGCGTGCGTCGAGGGCTTCGCCTGCACTGGGATCCGCCGGCCATCAGCGAGACGGGAACAAACTGGCACGTGGGCTTTCTTGATGCGCTTCGACGGGTGATTCTCGATGAGGATCTTGAGACGGCAGTCGCGGCGATTGACTGGGCACTGCACGCTGGCCGCATCGACGCATTCGATTTCGAGCGGCTGTTCCTCGCCTTGCCCCGGCATAAGCGATGGATCCGTTCGTGGGTCGACGGACGGTGTGAAAGTCTGCCGGAGAGTCTCGCCCGCACCCGCCTCCGAAGAGAGGGACACCGGGTCGCTATTCAGGTCCCCGTGGGATTCAAACGCATCGATCTCGTGGTCAACGGGGTCGTGGGGCTGGAAATCGACGGCAGACAGTTCCACGCTCACACTTTTGAAGAGGACCGCCTCAAGGCTCTGGAGATAACCATCGCCGGATTTCACGCCATGAACGTAAGCGCCAAAATGGTTTTCACACAGTGGAATCTGTTTATGCACGCGCTCGACAGTGCGCTGTCCTCACGTTCAACTTCTGGTCTCGAAAACTCAGGAGATTCGGTGCAAATGGGAAGAGCTAGCCCGTTGCCTAGCGGCTTCACGCGTCCCCGATACGGATTCTCCTGAGTTTCCGAGGGGAGGGAGCCGAACACACCAGTCGCGGTCGCTTCAGAACGGGAATACCTAGGGCGTCAACGCGTTAACCCTGAGGTGAATGATTCAGCAAACCCGATTGCCCCCGTCAAAATCGACATCTGGTCTGATGTTCAGTGCCCTTGGTGCTACATCGGAAAGCGTCGCCTTGAAGCGGCCGTCGAAACCTCCGGCATTGCGGTCGATATCGAGTACCACTCTTTCGAGTTGGCTCCCGATACCCCGGTTGAATACGAAGGCACCCCGATTCAGTATCTGAGCGAAAGCAAGGGCCTGGCAGTCCCGCAGGTTGAAGAGATGCTCACGCGCGTCACCGACATCGCCACGAGCCTCGGTCTCGACTACGACTACGAGCACATTCACCAGACCAACACGATCAAGGCGCACGAGCTCCTGCACTTCGCGAAGGCTCAGGGCCGTCAGCTTGAGATGAAGGAACGCCTTCTCGAGGCCTACTTTGTGAAGACTGAGCACGTCGGACGCGTCGAAGACCTCGCCGATATCGCGGCATCCATCGGGTTTGATCGCGACGAAGTAGTGCGTGTTCTTGAGTCGAACGAGTACCTTCCCGCGGTGAAGGCCGACATGGAAACTGCCATGCAGTACGGCATCCAGGGCGTGCCGTTCTTCGTGATCGAGGGCAAGTATGGGGTTTCGGGCGCACAAGAAAGCGAAACGTTCGCTAACGTACTCACACAAGTACTTACCGAAAGAGACGTTTAGCACATGGATGCCGCAACGAAGCCAATCCCGACCTTCGCCCTTCAGCCACTCGGCGACCCGAATGCCGTAGCGTGCGAAGGTGATGCGTGTGTCGTCGTCGACGATCACCGCTCGCAAGCCTTCGTGAATCGGCAGATCGATGAAGGCCTCGTCTAGCCAGTCATCTGTTCCGCGTTAGTTAGCCCACAAAGCCGCGGTTCGACCACTCGATTATTTCGGCTGCGGTTGCGAACTCTGGCGCCGCTTTGGCGACCCTCGAGGGGATGAGTGTGAGCGGCACCGTGGTGGGGCGCGCTGGTAGCGATGCATGTTGTGCTTCGGGAGCGTTGAAGCGCTTGTTGATGAGGGCTCCGAGGATGGCGCCGCCGCCAAAGCCGAGAGGCAACAGCAGCAGGTAGAGGGTGGGATCGAGGTTCGATGCTGTTCCGACCGCCAAAATTCCGCCAACGCCAACCGCCGCACCAATGCCGAAGGAAACCCACCAGCGCTGAAGCCTCGCGTTCTCTTTGTCCCACGCCCGCTGGGCGCGCAGTTGCGCGAGGGCTTCTTCTCGCGGCGCCGGGCTCACCCAGAGGCGGGCTTCGAAACGAAAGACGTTGGGATGTTCCTCGAGGGCCATTAGTCGGTTCCTGTTTCGCTGGTGATGTCGGCGACGGTCGCCTCTAAGCCGGTGATGAGATCATTCGCATTGACCCAAGTGGTATACCCGTGATCTCCCGAGCCCATTGATACTCGCTTGCCCGCGATGCGTTCGTCGGCAAACACGGGCCAAGCGGTGCTGCTGCCGAGCGGGGTGATGGTGCCGCGCGCAAATCCGGTGGCCTCGAGCGCAAGGGCGGCTTCGGGCATCCGCAATTTATTGACACCGACGACGGCGCGCAGCTTGGGCCACGAAATCTGGCGGTCACCGGGAACAAGGGCAAAGAGGTAGCTGCCGTCGCTGCGTTTGACGACGAGTGACTTCACGATCTCGGCCGGGGTGATGCCGAGCAGTTCGGCGGCGTGTTCCAGGGAGGTCGCTGGTGCCCGTTCGACGATCTCGATCGGGATGCCGCGGCGCTCGGCGTCGTCGCGGACGCGGTCGGTTCCTGCCGTCATTCGGGGCCTCCCGGTATGTGCGGCGGCGGTTCAGGCGCGCCGTGGGACAATTGCTACGTGACTATTCTTGCCCCTGCCGACCCGCGTGTCGCGCCACAGCTCTCCATCGGGAACCTCGACCTTGATGTTCCTGTTGTTTTGGCGCCCATGGCCGGCATCACCAATACCGCGTTTCGTCGGCTTTGCCGCGAATACGGCGCTGGGCTGTACGTCAGCGAAATGATCACCAGCCGCGCCCTCGTCGAGCGCACGCCCGAAAGCATGCGCCTCATCACGCACCATGAGTCGGAGACGACCCGCAGCATCCAGCTCTATGGGGTTGACCCTAAGACGGTGTCTGAAGCGGTCACGATGTTGGTGGCCGAAGACCGCGCTGACCACATTGACTTGAACTTCGGATGCCCCGTTCCCAAGGTCACTCGCAAGGGTGGGGGAGCAGCGCTCCCGTGGAAGATCGATCTGTTCCGCGACATCGTCGAAGGTGCGGTGAAAGCTGCCGGCGATGTTCCACTGACGATCAAGATGCGCAAGGGCATCGACTCTGACCACTTGACCTACCTTGAGGCTGCTCGTGTTGGTGCTGGTGCCGGGGTTGCCAGCATCGCTTTGCACGCCCGCACGGCTGCGGAGTTCTACTCGGGGCACGCCGACTGGTCCGCGATCGAAAAGCTCAAGAACACGATCACCGATACTCCGATTCTCGGTAACGGTGACATTTGGAGTGCCGCCGATGCTCTGCGCATGGTCGACGAGACCGGATGCGACGGAGTCGTGGTCGGTCGCGGTTGCCTCGGCCGCCCGTGGTTGTTCGGTGACCTTGCTGCCGCCTTCCGAGGAGAGTCTCTCAAGGCGGAGCCAACACTCGGCGAAGTCGCCATTGCGTTTAAGCGTCATGCCGAACTGCTGGTGGAATTCTTCGGCGATGAAGATCGTGCGTGCCGCGACATCCGCAAGCATGTTGCTTGGTATTTCAAGGGCTATGCGGTCGGCGGAGAGTTGCGCGCAGCAATGGCGACCGTGCACGACCTCGCTCAGCTCGACGAACTGTTGGCTCAGCTCGACTGGAGCCAGCAGTACCCGGGTGCCGACGCTGAAGGCCAACGTGGTCGCGCGGGAACCCCGAAGAAGCCATCACTTCCGCAGGGGTGGCTCGATAGCCGCGAACTGCAGGAGACTCACCGTAGTGAACTCAACCAAGCAGAATTGAGCACCAGTGGCGGCTAATGGCTATACCGAGGCTGACGCCGAGCGTTGGTTTCCCGAGCAGCATTCGAGTCGTCGGAGCGATTTTGCGCGCGACCGTGCACGAGTGCTTCATTCGAGCGCGCTGCGCCGTCTAGCCGCCAAGACTCAGGTCTTGAGCCCCACGATGGGAACCGATTTTGCCCGCAACCGTCTCACCCACTCGCTTGAGGTCGCTCAAGTGGGCCGCGAGCTTGCCGACAGCCTCGGCCTTGATCCTGATGTTGTCGACACAGCGTGTCTCTCGCACGACCTCGGGCATCCGCCCTTTGGCCACAATGGCGAGCGTGCGCTCAATGAGTGGGCGGCTGACATTGGCGGCTTCGAGGGCAACGCACAGACGCTGCGCCTGCTGACGCGCATCGAGCCGAAGGTATTTGGTCCCGATGGCAAGAGCTACGGTCTCAACCTCACACGGGCCAGTTTGGACGCGAGCACGAAGTACCCCTGGCCGAGTGCCCAGGGGATTCCTGATCCGAGCGGTCGCAGCAAGTACGGCTTCTTCGACGATGACACGGCTGCCTTCGAGTGGCTACGCGCCGGTGCGCCCGACCGCCAGCGTTGCATTGAAGCGCAAGTGATGGATCTCTCTGACGACATCGCCTATTCGGTGCACGACTTCGAAGACGCCATCGTTGGTGACTTTATTGATGTCACCGCGCTCGGTGCCCGCGTCAACCACGACGACCTTGTGAAGTCGATGTTTGAGTGGATCGGTGGCGAGTTCACGCACGACGAACTCATTGCGGCCTTTGATCGTCTCGATCTTCTCGACCCGTGGCTCGATCAGTGGGATGGCTCCCGTGCCGCCCACGGTCGCCTCAAGAACCTCACGAGTCAGCTCATCGGCCGCTTCGCCGGTGCCGCCGTTCAGGCCACGCGCGAAGCTCATCCCACCGATGCGCTCGCTCGCTTCGGCGGCAGCCTCGTGATCCCGGCTGAGATCCAAGCGGAGATCGCCGTGCTTAAGGGCATCGTTGCTGCATTCGTGATGTCGACAAACGCTCGCCGCCCGATCTATCAGCAGCAGCGTGATGTTCTCACTGAGCTTGCCGATGTGTTGCTGTGGACGGCTCCGGTGAACCTCGATTCCGGGTTCACAGCCGATTGGAATTCCGCTGAGAACGATCACCAGCGCAAGCGGGCCGTAGTAGATCAGGTGGCTAGCCTCACCGATCAGTCCGCGATTGCGTGGCATACACGTCTGGTTGGCTAGAGTCCCACCGCGGTGAGCCTAGAATTACGGTTGTGGCTGGCCTGATCAAAAGAAGTGATATCGACGAGGTGCGTTCGCGCACGAACCTCGCCGATATTGTGGGCGACTACGTCACTCTCAAGAGCGCTGGTTCTGGCTCGATGAAGGGCCTCTGTCCCTTCCACGAAGAACGCAGCCCTAGCTTCCATGTGCGACCCCAGGTCGGTTTCTATCACTGCTTCGGATGCGGTGAGGGCGGCGATGTCTACACGTTCCTGCAGCGCATGGATCACGTTTCTTTCTCCGAGGCCGTTGAGCGCTTGGCTGGGCGCCTCGGCTACGAACTTCACTATGAGGATGGCGGCGCGGCAACCGATCACGGCAATCGCGCCCGCATCTTGGCTGCTAATCAGGCGGCATCCGACTTCTTCGTTGCTCAACTGGCGACGCCAGAAGCAGCGCCGGGTCGTAGCTTTCTTGGAGAACGCGGTTTTGACCAGTCGGCCGCCGAGCGTTTTGGCATTGGCTTTGCGCCGCGCGGTGGCGTTCTCATGAAGCACCTCAACACCCTCGGCTTTTCGTCGGAAGAGCTGGTTGTTGCCGGCCTCATCGGCAAGGGGGAGCGAGGCGATTATTACGATCGTTTCCGTGGCCGGCTGGTGTGGCCCATCCGTGATGTCACGGGTCAGACGCTCGGCTTCGGTGCCCGCCGGTTGCTCGATGACGACAAAGGCCCCAAGTACCTGAACACTCCCGAGACCCCGGTTTATCACAAGAGCCAAGTGCTCTACGGGCTCGACCTGGCCAAGAAAGACATTTCCCGCGGCAAGCAGATCGTGGTGGTCGAGGGCTACACGGATGTCATGGCCTGCCACCTTGCGGGAGTCACGACCGCTGTCGCTACCTGTGGAACCGCGTTTGGCGTCGACCACATCAAGATTGTTCGTCGGATGATCGGCGACTATGACAACGCAGACACCACCGCCACGGGCGAAGTGATCTTCACGTTCGACCCGGATGAGGCGGGCCAGAAGGCCGCGAACCGTGCGTTCGCCGAGGAGCACCGTTTTGCCGCGCAGACCTTCGTTGCGGTGGCCTCTGACGGTCTCGACCCGTGCGATTTGCGACTCAAGAAGGGTGACGGAGCCGTGCGTCGTCTCGTCACTACACGCAAGCCGATGTTCGAGTTCAAGATTCGTCGTGAGTTGGCGGTGCACGATCTCGAAACAGTTGAGGGTCGTGTTGCTGCCTTGCGCGCTGCGGCCCCCGTGGTTGCCGGTATTCGTGACTCGGCGCTCGGTATTGGCTACGTCCGCAGTGTGGCGGGCTGGCTCGGTATGGAGCCCACTGAGGTTCAGGCTGCTGTCACCGAGGCGAAGCGTCACGTTGCACCGTCTGGGCCCTCGAAGGCACCGCAGCAGTCACAGTCTGCATCGTCGTCACAGGTGCCGCCGGAGGGCTTTGGGGAGGCTCCAGCGCAACCGGGGCCGTCGATCATGAACCTGCGCGTTGATGCCATCACACGACTGGAGCGCGACGCCCTTATGGCGGTGTTGCAGCATCCGGATGTCGTGGGCGCCGAGCTGATCGGCAAGCTCACCCAGATTTCTATTGCTGAGCCTTCGCTTGCTGTGGTTCGCGATGCGATCGCTTCTCTCGCCGACCGAGCACTTGAGCCAGGCTGGGCGTCGGCGATTGCCGATGAAGTGCCGTCGTCGTTCTCTACCTTCGTGAAGCAACTGAGTGTTGCGCCGATTCCGGAGCGCGAAGAACGAATCCCGGTGTATTGCGTTCAGGTGACGACCGACCTGATTGAGCGTGATTTCTTGAGGCAAAAGCGTGAACTTCTTGGGGTGCTCCAGCGCATGGATCGCGAGAGTGATCCCGAGCGTTATGTGCAGACTCAGCGCGACCTCATGCGGATCGAAGCGGAGCGTCGTGCGCTCCGCGATGACGCCTAACTACTGCTCTTTGGTTGCGTTCGTGTAAATATCCCTTGTTCGGGGGCGGACGACCTAGTCTCGAAGGTTCCTCGTGTGTTACTACTGAGGAACTAGGATGTGCGGCGCCTACAAACGCGCCGTCGCATTTTCTGCACGCAACAGGAAGAGGTAGACGGATATGACATCCGCATCCAAGAGCAGCAAGCGAGTCCTTGCTGTAGTTGCCGGCACAGCAGCGTTCGCGCTCGCTTTGACCGGTTGCCAAGCTGGAGATGACTCCAGCTCTGGCGGTTCCGAGTCGCTTATCGTGGGCACGACTGACAAAGTCACGTTCCTCGACCCGGCCGGTTCGTACGACAACGGTTCCTTTGCCCTGATGAACCAGGTGTTCCCGTTCCTGCTCAACTCGCCGCTCGGCACCTCTGATGTTGAACCTGACATTGCCGAGTCTGCGGAGTACACGAGCGACGATGAATACACCGTTGTACTCAAATCGGGCCTCACGTTCGCCAACGGCAACGACCTTACGTCGTCAGACGTGAAGTTCAGCTTTGACCGTCAGGTTGCGATTAACGACGAGAACGGCCCATCCGTTCTTCTCGGAAACATTGACAGCGTTGAAGCCGTCGATGACACCACCGTTATCTTCCACTTGAAGAACGGCAACGACCAGACGTTCGCTCAGATTCTGTCGAGCCCCGCTGCCCCGATTGTTGACGAAGAAGTATTCTCTGCTGACTCGGTTACCCCCGATGAAGAGATCGTTGACGGCATGGCTTTCGCTGGCCAGTACGTCATCGACAGCTACGACTTCAACAACATCGTGTCGTTCACGGCCAACCCTGACTACCAGGGTGTTCTTGGCGCTGCCGCTACTGACAGCATCACGCTGAAGTACTACACCGATGCCTCGAACTTGAAGCTCGATGTTCAAGAGGGCAACATCGATGTCGCGCACCGCAGCCTGTCTGCAACCGACGTCGCTGACCTCGAGACCAACGACAACGTCAATGTGATCGTTGGCCCCGGCGGAGAAATCCGTTACATCGTGTTCAACTTCGACACGCAGCCCTACGGCGCGAAGACTCCCGAGGCTGACGCCGAGAAGTCGCTCGCTGTTCGTGGTGCTGTTGCTGACCTCATCGACCGCCAGGAAATCTCTGACCAGGTTTACAAGGGCACCTACCTGCCGCTGTACTCCTACGTTCCCGACGGACTGACCGGCGCTACCGAGGTTCTCAAGGACCTTTACGGCGACGGCGACGGCGGCCCGAGCGTTGAAGCAGCGCAAAAGCGTCTCGCGGATGCCGGTGTCGAGACTCCGGTAGCTCTTAACCTCCAGTACAACCCAGACCACTACGGTGAGTCTTCGGGTGACGAGTACGCGTTGGTCAAGAGCCAGCTTGAGGCTGACGGAATCTTCGAAGTCAACCTGCAGTCGACCGAGTGGGTTACGTACGCGAGTGAGCGTACGGCCGATGCTTACCCGGCTTACCAGCTGGGTTGGTTCCCGGACTACTCCGATGCTGACAACTACCTCACCCCGTTCTTCGGTGATGGCAACTTCCTCGGCAACCACTACGCGGATGCTGAAGTCAACGATCTAATCGTGGCTCAAGCAACCGAACTCGACCCTGCTACGCGTGAGGGAATGATCGAGGACATCCAGGCGAAGGTTGCGGCTCAGCTGTCGACCGTGCCGTTCCTTCAGGGAGCACAGATCGCCGTGACGGGCAAGGACGTTACCGGAGCTACGCTCGACGGTTCGTTCAAGTTCCGCTACGGCAGCTTGGCCAAGTAGGAGCAATTCGCTCTAGTTAGGCCTTGGCCTAGCAAAATGACTCAAGGGGGTGGCCCACACACGATGTGGGTCACCTCCTCGTCTTCGTTCTCTGCACGATAGGTAGGTATGTCGCAGTCCGCTCCCGCCGTGATCAATCCGGCACAGTCAGAACCGCCCACCCGGCGTTTTCGGGGGATCACAAATCCTCTCGCTCGTTTTCTTATAGTCCGTTTTCTTCTGATTTTCCCGACCGTGTTCATCCTCGTGACGATGGTGTTCTTGTTGATGCGCTCGATCGGTGACCCCATCACGGCTGCTCTGGGCGACCGGCTCACGGCAGCCCAGCTTGCGGAACGTATTAGCGCTGCAGGCTACGATCGCCCGCTCGTGGTGCAGTATTTTGAGTACCTCGGTCAGGTCTTCACCGGCAACTTCGGCACCGCCATCACTGATGGCCGTCCCGTCTCTGAATTGCTGGTCACTTACGGCAGCGCCACCCTTGAGCTCGCGTTCTACGCGGTGCTGGTGGCTCTCATCGTGGGTATTCCGCTCGGCATGGTCGCGGCGTACTACCGCGACAAGTGGCCGGATGCCGTGCTGCGGGTTGCCGCGATCCTCGCCTACGCGACTCCGGTTTTCTTCGCGGGGCTGCTTCTCAAGCTCGTGTTTGCCGTCTGGCTGAAGGTACTGCCGGTGGCAGGCCGAGCATCCACTCGCACAGAGTTGCAACTGACATCGCTCGACAACAAGTCGGGTATCTATTTGATTGACGCGTTCCGTCTGGGCAGCCCGGCAGCAATCGGCGATGTGCTCTCGCACGCCGTGCTTCCTGGTCTCGCGCTCGGGCTGCTCACGGCCGGAATCTTCTTGCGGCTCGTGCGCACCAACGTCATTGGTTCACTGTCGATGGACTACGTGGATGCTGCGCGCTCCCGTGGAGTGAGCGAATACCGTCTCGTGCGCAAGCACGCCTACAAACCCGCGCTTATTCCGATCATCACGGTTATCGGCTTGCAGATCGCCCTCCTGCTGGGAGGCGCGGTGCTGACCGAAACCACCTTCGAGTGGAAGGGCCTCGGATTCAAGCTCGTCGAGTACTTGGGTGCTCGTGACTTCGTGGCGGTACAGGGCATTGTGGTGCTGCTCGCGGTGATCGTGGCACTGACCAACTTCATCGTCGACATCATTGCGGCGATTATCGACCCGAGGGTGAGGTACTAATCATGACAACGACACCCTCACGTTTTGTGGCTGTGTGGCGCAAACTGCCTATTGTTCACCAGGTTCGCCAGTCGGTAGGACTCCAGCGCGGCATGCTCGTTGCCGGGCTCATTCTGACCGGCATCTTCTTGCTGACGGCACTTTTTGCTCCGCTGCTTGCTCCCTACGGTTTCTCGCAGTTGCGAGACGAAGAGGGTTCCTTTGGTGCGCAGGTTCCTCCGGGCGGTCAACACATTTTGGGCACCACCGTTGGTGGCTACGATGTGCTCTCGCGCGTGATTTGGGGTTCGCGTACCGCGCTGCTCGTGATCGTCGTTGCCGTTGCGCTGTCGATCTTCGCCGGAGTGCTTCTCGGTCTGGTCTCGGGTTACCTTGGCAGCTGGATCGACCGCGTTCTCGTGGTCATCTCCGACGCGGTATACGCGTTCCCGACGCTCCTGCTAGCGATCGTCGCGGCTATTGCGATTAGCGGTGGCCAGTCGAGTTTCTGGGGTGGAGTGTTTGCGGCGGCAGTATCGATCACCGTGGTCTATATCCCGCAGTATTTCCGTGTCATCCGTGCTGAAACGGTGCGAATCAAGTCGGAGGCCTACGTCGAATCGGCGAAGGTCATTGGCTCGAGCACGCCGCGGATTATGTTCCGCCACGTGTTCCGCAACGCTACGCGCACTCTGCCGTTGATCTTCACACTCAACAGCTCTGAGGCCATCCTGACTCTCGCGGGTCTTGGCTTCCTCGGCTTCGGTATTGAGCCATCCGCTGCGGCTGAGTGGGGTTACGACCTCAACAAGTCGATTTCGGATGTCACGAGCGGCATCTGGTGGACGTCACTGTTCCCCGGGCTCGCGATCGTTCTCGTGGTCCTCGGGATCACTCTGGTGGGGGAGTCGCTCAATGACCTCGCTGATCCTCGCTTGCGCACGCGTCGTCGTGCCGACCAGTCGGCGCCAGCGTTAGAAACCGCTCCCATCTCGACGCTCGCCCTCAACGACGATATCGACTCTATTGACCCGCTGGAGGCTCGCTCATGAGCAACATCGTTGAGATCAGGAATCTCGAAGTAACGTTCGCGACCGATGGCGGAGACGTCAAAGCTGTCGATGATGTGTCGCTGACTCTCGCCCCGGGCGAGGTTCTGGCGATCGTCGGCGAGAGTGGCAGTGGCAAGAGTGTGACGGCCAAGTCTGTTCTCGGGCTGTTGCCCGAGACTGCGGTGTCACGCGGTGCCATCGTGCTTAACGGCAAAGAAGTTATTGGAATGTCCGGCAAGCGTTTGCGTGAGCTTCGCGGCGTAGATGTGGCGATGGTTTTCCAAGAGCCATCCACCGCGCTCAATCCCGTGTTCACGGTGGGCTGGCAGATCGCAGAAGGGCTTCGCGCCCACGGCAATGTGAGCAAGCGCGAGGCTCGAACGAAAGCGATCGAGATCCTGCGCAAGGTGGGCATTCCGGAGCCAGAGTCGCGCGTTGACTACTACCCGCACCAGTTCTCGGGTGGACAGAAGCAGCGTGTCGTCATCGCCATGGCGCTCGTGCTCGAGCCAGAGCTCATCGTGGCCGACGAGCCAACAACCGCTCTGGATGTCACCGTTCAGGCGGAAATCCTCGATCTGCTGCGCCGGTGCCGTGATGAGTTCGGTGCCGCGATCATCCTGATCACCCACAACATGGGTATCGTCGCCGATCTCTCCGATCGTGTTGCCGTGATGTATCAGGGCAAGCTGGTTGAAGAAGCCCCAGCTCAGCAGTTGTTTGATTCGGCCAAGCACCCTTACACGCAGAAGTTGCTTGCCGCCGTTCCCCGTATCGGTTCGGGTGCGTCGCGGGCAGCAGCACGTGTATCTGATCGTGCGGCCGCGGGCGGCGAAAAGAATGTCGAACCTGTCGTCATTGCTGACAACCTCGAGATCGAGTTCCCTGGCCGTTTCGGTCGCGCGCCGTTCCGTGCTGTCGATCGCGTGAGCTTCACAATCTCACCCGGCGAAGTCCTCGGGCTGGTCGGCGAGAGCGGTTCGGGCAAAACCACGATCGGTCGTGCCATTGGTGGGCTCAACAAAATCACCGGTGGTTCGTTGTCTGTTCTCGGCCACGAAATGCTGGGCTTCAAAGAACGTCAGTTCCGGCCGCTGCGCAGCGACATCGGGTTTGTCTTCCAAGACCCTGCCTCCAGCTTCAACCCGCTGCTCACCATCGCTCAGTGCGTTGCTGAGCCGCTGATCGTGCACGGCAAGGCCGAAGACCCGAATGATGCGCGCGGACGTGTTGATGAGCTTCTCGAGGCCGTTCAGTTGCCGAAAGCCTTTGGGGATCGCTTTCCGCACGAGTTGAGCGGCGGACAGCGCCAACGCGCCAGCCTTGCGCGTTCACTCGCGTTGCGACCTCGACTGCTGATCGCCGACGAACCGACAAGTGCACTTGACGTTTCGGTGCAAGCGAAGGTGCTTGAACTGTTCGCGGACCTACAACGGGATCTCGGCTTCGCGGCCTTGTTCATTAGTCACGATCTTGCGGTTGTCGACATGCTGTCGGATCGCATTGCGGTGCTCTACAAGGGGCAGCTCGTGGAGGAGGGTGTTGGCTCTGAGGTGCTCGGCAATCCGCAGCATCCGTACACTCAACGACTGTTGGCCTCGCTGCCCGTACCGGATCCTCGCGAGCAGACCGAGCGCCGTGAAGCACTGAGGGCGCTGACTGACGTAGATTATTGAGGTGACTTCTACTCAGCCCACCGTGAGCGCCCGCGACTTGTCGCTGCGCTACCCGTCACGCAACCCTGAAACGCGTTCGATTGCTGTCAATGGTTTGAGTTTTGAGATCGCCGCTGGCGAAGTATTGACCGTTGTGGGCGAGAGTGGCTCGGGCAAGAGCACTCTTGCCAAAGCGGTTGCACTTCATGCTGAGACGGGCGCCTACGGTTCGCCGCTATTTAGCGGGGGAGAGCTCGCGGTGCTCGGCACCGAACTGCGCTCGGTGAGTCGACGCAAGCGCGATCGATTGAGCTTGCGCGTGGGCTATCTGCCTCAGGATGCGGGCAACCACCTCAATAGTCGGCTCACGGTCGGCGAGAACATTGCTGAACCGATTTTTGTGCGGGATCGTCGTTTCAACCAGCGGGAAGCCGCCGAAGCTGTTGCGACCCTCATCGACACTGTGCGTTTGCCGCTCTCGGTCATGAACCGGTACCCGTACGAGTTGAGCAAGGGGCAGCGTCAGCGCGTTGCGATTGCACGTGCCATGATCCTTGAGCCGCAACTGCTCGTGGCCGACGACCCCACCGCCGGTATTGACGTCAACGTGCGCGCAGCCATCCTCGACCTCATCGTTGATCTGCAAGCGCAACGCGAATTCTCGGCACTGCTGGTCACCGCTGACCTGGCCGCGGTCCGCCGGGTCGCCACGAATGTTGCGATCATGCATCGCGGCATCCTCGTTGGTTCTGGTGAACTTTCAGAAGTCCTTTCCGACCCGTGGCACCCCTATGTGAAGGGGCTCGCCCACTCACTTGTGGAGCTCGAACGTGAACAGCACTAACGAAATAACGCCCGACGTAAACCCCGTGCCCGCCTCGACCTGGTTGGTGGGCGGCTGGGGTGCGGATATGGAGTGCGAGTCCGAAGGCATCTCTGTCCTGCGCAGTAGGCCGGATGGGTCGCTCGAGCTCGCGCAACGCGTTGCGGAGGTGCCCTCGGCATCCTTTATCGTGGTCGATGGTGACCGCGTGTATTCGACGCTCGAAGGATCAGGCCAGGTCGCAGCATTCGACCGCGACGGCGAGACCCTCAGCACTCCAACGTTCACCGCCAGCGGAGGCCAATACCCCTGCCACATTGCGGTCCATGGCTCCACGATCATTGCCGCAAACTATGGCACCGGCACGCTCGGAGTCATCGAGGCGTCGGCGGAACCCACGGCGCTCGACACGCGTCAGGTCGTCGAGACTGTCGGGCTCGGTCCACGACCGCAACAGGAGGGCCCGCACGCGCACTCCTCAGTTTTCGTCGATGACAGCACGCTCTTCACTCTCGATTTGGGCGCCGACCTCATCCGCGTTTTCAGCTACGTCGATTTCGCGATCGAACAGATCGCCGAGGTCGCTACGCCGGCAGGGTTTGGTCCGCGCGATATCGTCGCCCGCCCCGGCAATCTGTTCTATGTGCTCGGAGAACACGGATGCGGCTTGCTCGTTTTCGAGTGGAAGAACCGTGCACTGCAGCAACTGTGCTCCATCGCGCTGCCTGGTGCTGTGGAAGGCGACCAAGCGTCCGCCATCGCAATCTCAGCCGACGGCCGCTTCGCCTACGCTGGGGTGCGCCACAGCAATCAGATTGCGGTCATGACGATTGCTGACGATGGCCGAAGCGTTGCACCGCTTACTTCTGTGTCGTGCGAGGGGAACTGGCCGCGCCACATCATCATGAGCGACGACATTCTTCACGTCTGCAACCAGTATTCGCACGAAGTGGCTAGCTTCAGAATTGATCTCAACGGTATTCCGCAGCTGATTGCCCCACCAACCCGGGTGCTTTCGCCAACATACCTCGCCAGAATCGCCTGATGGTTTTTCAAGTGCGAAATCATTTGCTAAAGTAATTGAGTCGCACAGCGATCCTCGATAGCTCAATTGGCAGAGCAACGCACTGTTAATGCGTAGGTTCTTGGTTCAAGTCCAAGTCGAGGAGCTTATAAGTCCCGGTCACTTCGGTGGCCGGGACTTCGTGCTTTCCGCGAGGTGCTTTTCCCGCGAAGTGGTGGGCGAGTTTTCTCGCGTTGTCGCGACTGCAGCCTGGCACCGAGAATCTTTCCCTACTCCGCCGGGAGTAGCGCACGCTGCACCGCCGAGCCGACGCGGTAATACCCCGCGGCAACTACCATCAAGGCATGTCTTCGTCACCTCGTCGCTCGATGCCGCGCGCATCGAAGGCGATGCTCGACGCCGTCGTGAACGGCACGGGTGTCAGCGCATCGCAGTCTCCGCGGTCGCGTCGTTTGCGGCGGTGGATTCCCGTCGTTATTTCGCTACTGGTGCAGGTGCCCATCACGATCGTGGGGGTGATCTGGACGGGTGCTTATGCGGAGTACGGTGATGCGGCATCCGAACTGCCGTTCACTACTGTTCTTGAGTTGAGCAGTATTGGTGCCGGCGCGATTGTCGCCATCGCGCTGTCGATCGTGGGCCCGCTGCTGCTGCTGTGGATTCGGCGTTATCCCGGGCCCATCATCGCTGTGATTTCGGCGTTGGCGGCGGCAGACTTTCTCATCGGCTACTCGGTGCTCTCTGCGCCGTATCTCGCACTAGCATTCGCGATTGTCATTGCGATCTCCCACGGTGCTCGCACCTGGACGTGGGTGTCGATGATTGTCGTGTGGGAGGCAACGCTTCTTGCCGCTCTGGTCGTGGGCATCGAGCTCGACCCGTATCGCATTGTCCCCACCACGATCGGTCTGTTGGTGGTGCTCGGGTTTGCTGAAGTGAATCGTCGTCGGCGTGAACAGCTCGAGCAGTTCCACGCCGCTTTTGCGAGTCGTCGTGAAGAAGAGCTGCGCGCCGAGCGTACGAGAATCGCGCGTGAGTTGCACGACGTCTTGGCACACTCCCTGAGCCAGATAAACGTGCAGGCCGGCGTCGGTCTTCACCTCATGCACAAGCAGCCAGAACAGGCCGAGGAAGCTCTCGCGAGCATCAAAATCTCGAGCAGAGAAGCGCTTAACGAAGTGCGATCGCTGCTGGGGATGCTGCGTAGTGAGGACTCTGGCACCGCGGAGGGTGCTGCCGATAATGCGCCGCTCGTCCCTGAGCCAGATCTCTCTCGCCTCACGAGCCTCGCCGATTCTGTGCGTGCGCAAGGCGTTGAGGTTGATCTCACTTCAGAGATCTCAGAGCACACTGCCGCGGCCGTTCAGCTGGCGCTGTATCGCATCGTGCAAGAGTCACTCACGAACGTGGTGCGGCATGCATCGGCGACCTCTGCGGTGGTCTCGCTGGTGGTCGAGGGCGACGACTATCTCGTTACTATTACCGATGACGGTGTCGGTATCGATACCGATGGTCACACGGAGGGGCGAGGGCTGCTGGGCATGCGAGAGCGAGCTGAACTACTCGGGGGAGCGATGACGGTGCGCGATCGTGCGCCGCGCGGCACCGTGGTGACGGCTCGAATTCCGCGCCGTTCGGCATCCGCATGATCCGGATTGTTATTGCCGATGACCAGCAGCTGATCCGGGCCGGCTTCAGCAGCCTCCTCAACGCCGAAGATGGCATCGAAGTGGTGGGCGCAGCGGCAACCGGCACCGAGGTCATTGAGGTGGTTCGTCGTGAGCGCCCCGACGTTGTCTTGATGGACATTCGGATGCCCGAAGGCGACGGTTTGTGGGCGACCGAACAGATCGCGACTTATCCCGAACTCGCTGATACGCGCATCGTTGTTGTGACCACCTTCGAAGTGGACGAGTACGTCGCTCGGGCTATCCGTGCTGGCGCCAGCGGTTTTCTTGTGAAAGACACCGAGCCTGTTGAACTGATTCGAGCGGTTCGTGTTGTGGCCTCAGGCGATGCACTCTTGAGTCCCGGCGTCACCAAACGACTCCTCGAACGCTTTGCTCGCGGCTCTCATGCGGCCGTCGATGATGCCATCTTGTCGGCCATTACCGATCGTGAACGTGAGGTGCTGGCTCTTGTCGGCCAGGGGCTCACCAACGCAGAGATCGGTACCAAACTCTTCCTGAGCCCGCTCACGGCCAAAACTCACGTCTCGCGCATCATGTCGAAGCTTGCCGCCCGAGACCGCGTGCAACTCGTCGTGATCGCGTATGAGACCGGGCTTGTCTCGCTGGGGCGGGCGGTGTGACGAGCAGCATGACGGATGGCATTGCAGACGGTGTCGCACACAGAAAACGGCACCCGGCACGGTCTCCCGAAGTCTCGGCGGCTATCCGCTCCAGCTTTGCGGTGGGCCTTGCTGTTGCCGCGTACGGAATTTCCTTTGGCGCACTGGCAGTAGCGGCGGGGCTGGATGTCTGGCAAGCCTGCGTGCTCAGCCTGTTGATGTTTTCGGGCGGCTCCCAATTCGCTCTCGTTGGTGTGCTCGCGACGGGTGGCACAGCGGCCGGCGGTGCAGCGATCGCTAGTGCGGTGCTGTTGGGTGCGCGCAACTCGTTGTACGCCCTGCGCGTGGCTCCCATGATCGGCCCCGGGGTTGCCAAACGACTGTTGGCGGGCCACTGGACTATCGACGAGAGTACCGCCGTCTCCACAGCACAGCCCACCCTGACAAGCCAGCGTGCGGGCTTCTGGTGGACCGGCGCCATCATCTACGTCGGTTGGAACCTGACGACCCTCCTCGGGGCCCTCATTGGCGATCAACTCGGCGACGTGAGCCAGTACGGATTAGATGCCGCTGCCGCAGCAGCATTCTTGGGGCTCCTGTGGCCGCGATTGAAGCAGCTGCAACCCATTGTGGTGGCGGTCGGTGCCGCAGTCGTTGCCGCGGTGCTCATGCCCGTTCTGCCCGCGGGGCTGCCGGTGCTCGCCGCGACGCTCGTAGCTGTCGCCGTGGGCCTGACAAACTGGCTGGGAACCCGCGAGAGCGACCTCGCCGAAGCTGAACCCGATCCGATGGGGGAGCGATGACGGTCTGGCACATCATTCTGATCGCCTCGATCGCCGTGCTCGCCCTCAAGCTCGCGGGCTTCACGATCCCCGCGGCGTGGGCCGAGAAACCCACGGTGGCGAGGCTCGCCAATCTGCTCACGGTCTCGCTATTGGCGGCACTCATCGTTGTTCAGACGTTCGGTTCAGCGCGCGGCTTTGAAGTGGATGCCCGGCTGCCGGCCGTCGCCGTCGCCGCCATGCTTTTCTCGCTGCGAGTGCCCTTTATCGTCGTGATCATCGCGGCCGCTCTCGTGGCCGCCGGTATTCGGGCGCTGACGTAGAGCGCTTTTCCGTGCGGGGGTTGCGCTGACTTAGGCGTCGAGCTGTTCCTCGGTGGGCAACCACGAGAGCCCAGGCTGACCCCAGCCCTGCTTGCGAATCGCTTTCGCGGCCGCCTTGGCATCCGGAGCCTGCAGGCGGTCGGCGTAGAGCACGCCGTCGAGGTGATCGTATTCATGTTGGAAGATGCGGGCGAGCCAGCCCGACGCTTCAATTTCGAACGGCTGTTGCTGCAGGTCGAAGGCGCGCAGGATGACGCGGTCGGCACGGGCAAGCGGGTAGCGTTCGCCGGGAATCGAGAGGCAACCCTCTTCATCCGCGTCGTCGGAGTCGAGCACGGGGGTGGGGCTTTGCCAAAGTTCGGGATTGATGGCGACACCGTGCCAGTGCGTGTCGTCGTCGTCGGTCCAGTCGTAGACAAAGATGCGTAAGCCGACGCCGACCTGCGGCGCGGCCAAGCCGACGCCCGGTGCTTCTTCCATCGTCTCGATCATGTCGTTGACGAGAGTCGTGAGCTCGCTATCGAAGGCCGTCACCGGGTTCGCTGGAGTGTGGAGCACCGGATCGCCGGTGATAATGATGGGAAGAACGGCCATGTACCCAGAATATCCCGTGCGAACCGAGTACATTTGACGAGTGCCGCCGGACATCCTTGACCTCAGCGATCAGATAAGCCTGACGCCGCTGCAAGCGGTGGGTATTCCGTTGGCCCTCATCGGCGCGATCCTGTTGTCGCTGGGAGCGCAGTTTCAACATCGTGGCGTTGCCCGCATGGAGCAGCACCATGGCAGCGAAGCCAGCGCAGGCCTCAACTTTTCCCAGATCAAGGCGCTGCTTGCCCGTCCGTCGTGGGTAATCGGCACGGCGTTTCTCGGGCTCGCCATCGTTTTTCAGCTTTCGAGCCTGTCGCTTTCCCCGCTCATGGTGGTGCAACCCCTCGGCGCCGTTGCGCTCGTGATGACCGCGATCATGAATTCCCGCGTCGCGAAGGTGCGCTTGGATGCCATTTCCATTCGAGCGATCGTGATGTGCGTTGTCGGTGTTGGTGTGTTTGTCGGAATCGCCGCGATGTTCGCCAAGTCCACGGTTATCACCCAGCGTGAGCTGTCAATTGTGCTCATCGTCTTGGCGATCGTCTTGGCACTCTGGATCGTGCTGTTCCTGGTCTTCCGCACGAACGCGTCCCCTGTTTTTTATATCTTGGGTGCCGGCATGCTGTTTGGTTTCGTCGCGACGCTCGCCAAGGTTGTCATCGACCGCATCAAGACGATCATGATTTCGGGTTCTGGATTTGAGAGCACGGATTTCCTTACGATCCTGTGCATTGTTGGGCTCATCGCTGCGTCCCTTCTCGGTTCGTACTTCGTGCAGACCGCATACGCCTCCGGCCCGCCAGACCTCGTGGTGGCGGGACTCACCGTTATCGACCCGCTCGTTGCGGTGACGGTCGGCATCCTCGTTCTGGGAGAAGCAGCCGATGCGCCGCTCTGGGCAATCATTGCGTTTGTGAT
The DNA here is from genome assembly GCF_015864665.1 of Salinibacterium sp. SWN167. Classification (GTDB taxonomy): domain Bacteria; phylum Actinomycetota; class Actinomycetes; order Actinomycetales; family Microbacteriaceae; genus Rhodoglobus. Next base: position 1,592,787 of record NZ_JADYWU010000001.1, read on the forward strand.
TACGGGTGCCGTGGCCATTTTCGGTGTGTTCTCGCTGTCGAAGCACCACCCGCAACTGAAGTCGTAGTATTTCGAGGCGCTCGGTCGAGCAGCCCGTGCGTGCAGGCCGCGTGAGGTACGTTATTAGATGCCGTTGACCTGACTGGGTCGTAAACGCACTGGCTCGTGACGCACAACTGTTAAGGAACTCTTCGACTGTGACTTCCGCTGTGAGACGCTCGCCCCACGAGGGCAAACCGCGACTTCGCATTCTGATCGGTGCCGACACTTTCTGGCCACAAATTAATGGTGCAGCGACCTTCATTGCTCGATTGGCCGCTGGTCTCGCTGAGCGCGGCCATGATGTGCACATTGTGGCTCCCTCGTACTCCAACAAGAAGTTGGGCACGATGGTCGAGGAGCATGAGGGGCAGAAAATGACCCTGCATCGCCTCTACTCGTGGCGCTGGCTCGGCCACCCGTGGCTTCGGTTCATGATGCCGTGGCGGGTCAGGCAAAATTCGGCACGCATTCTTGATCAGGTGAAGCCCGATGTCATCCACTTTCAGTCGCACATCATCGTCGGCCGCGGCATGACGATCGAGGGCGAAAAGCGAGGAATTCGTCTCGTCGGCACTAATCACTTCATGCCCGAGAATTTGCTCGATCACGCCTACATCATCCCCAAATTCTTGCGCCGAAAAGCTATTCAGGCGGGGTGGGCTGCTGCCGGACGTTCCTTCTTGCGTGCCGCGTGGGTAACCACTCCGACCCGGCGCGCCGCCGAATATCTCGAAGCAAACACGAACGTGCGCAACGTCGTTGCGGTGTCATGTGGGATCAATGCCGATGGTTACAACGGCAATCTTGAGCCCAAGCCGGAGAACCTCATTGTGTTCTTGGGGCGCCTCTCCGACGAGAAGCAGATCGATAAACTCATTCGCGCTCTCGCGATTCTTGACCCTGCGCTCGACGCGAAGCTCGAGATCGTGGGCGGGGGAGAGCTCGAAGGAAAACTTCGTGCCCTTGCAGCCTCTTTGGGCGTCGCGGATCGTGTGACCCTCACCGGATTTGTCGAGCAAGATCAACTGCGTGATGCGCTTCAGCGTGGTTCAGTGTTCGCGATGCCATCGATCGCGGAGCTGCAAAGCATCTCAACAATGGAAGCGATGGCGTCTGGGCTGCCCGTCGTTGCTGCTGACGCCATGGCTCTGCCTCACCTTGTGCACGATGGGGAGAACGGGTTCCTGTTCGAGCCCGGCAACGTCGAGGATCTGGCCGCAAAACTCACCCGAGTGCTGTCGATGCCAGCGGATGAGGTGCTGAAGTTCAAGAAAGAAAGCTTGGCCATCGTGGCCGCCCACGACATCCAGCGCACCCTCGACACGTTCGAGAGCATGTATCGCGGCGAAGACGTCGCGGTCGCGGCATCAGCGGCCAGCAAAAACGAGAGCGCCTCCTAAACGGAGACGCTCTCGTGGGAGCCACAGCAATCGGCTCGTGACTGTAGGCGTGGAGCCTACTTCTTTGCGGGGGTGCGGTTTTCGGCCGATACCATCCAGGCGTACTGTTCGAGCGTCTCGAGGATGCCGTGTAGCAGATCCGCGCTCGTGGGGTCTTCCTCGTCGATGGGATCGTGCACTTCGCGAATCGTTTCGATTGTTGCTTCGAGGCGTTCTGTCAGAAGGTCAATCGTGTGGGCAGTGTCCACCTCGCCAGCCGGAAATGCGGGAAGAGTCGTGGTCTCGGCCACGGTGTCGCTGCGCCCATCAGGGGTGGCGTGGAGTGCGCGCATCCGTTCGGCGATCGTGTCGCTGAAGCCGCGTGCGGCATCAATGATTTCGTCAAGCACGAGATGAGTGTCGCGGAAGTTCTTGCCAACGACGTTCCAGTGAGCCTGCTTGCCCTGAAGCTGAAGTTCGAGCAGCTCTACGAGAACCTGCTGAAGACGATCTGCCAAGCCCTTGGAGGCGGTGAAGCCGCGCTCAGCATTCTGCTGGCGAGTTTTGCGAGCCCCAGATTTGGCTGGACTTGTGGTCTGCGCTTTCTGTGAATCAGTCATACCTCGACCGTACGAGGGTTGGTTTGATGCTGGCTCAACGTTGCGTGAGAGGAAGCTGAGTGTGCGGTGGTCGCTTTCGTGCACGGCACGTGTTGCGCGCAGTGGCGTGCCCTTCGTAGTCCGAATTGCCGGTAACGTAGATACGCGCCTGCAGCAGTGCAGGCACGGGGCGGTAGCTCAGCTGGTTAGAGCAGCGGACTCATAATCCGTCGGTCACGGGTTCAAGTCCCGTCCGCCCTACAAATACTCTCGTTTACCAGTGATTTCCGAGTGTAATTCCGTTTTAGATCGAATAACTACGGTTAAAACTACGGTTTAGAAAGCGAAAACCTGTCTATCTGAGGTTGTTTCTAGCCAGCCGAAGGCGCCGAGCATCGGGTTAGTGAGGTGCTTATCGTCCTGGTCCCATCTGCTCTCCATTCTCGAGCGGTCTGCGAAGTCCTGCGGGCCGATGTCATCGCCGCTCAGAGCGTTGTAGGTTGTGCACACCGATTAGGACAGGACTACCGGAGCCTCCGCAAGCATTGGGAGTCGCTCGGCTTCCGGACGCTTACTGGAACGCGCTTGTATGAGACGCATCAGGGGAGAATTCAGGCCGATAGCTCCACAGCCCCGTTGGCACCGCGAGAGCGGTACGGTTCCAGTTATCCCAGCAGACCTGGTACCGATCTCAAGTCGCCTGAAACGCCGCGGCCGATTGCTGTTTCCACCAGGTATCTTCGCGCTACGATTTCGTCCTCTCGAAGCACCAGGATCCGAGAGTGAGCAACGAGTAGATTTTGGGGGATTCAGACGGCCAGATGATGCTTGGCTTTCTAATGGGCGTCCTCGGGCTCGTTGCAGGTTCCGCAGACGCCAGGGTTTAAAACTGGTTGCCAGTATTTGTGGAAGAAAGTGCCGGGTCCTGAGTAGTTGACCTGTGCTTCTCTCAGGTGACTGCGACCTCGGGTGCAGCGGCCACAGCACTGGTGGTCAACAACCGAGGGAGTCGCCTTCTTATGGCAGTGATCGCAGACGAGATACGAGCCTCCGCCGGGGACGTTCATCAAAGTCATCTCCCGATAGTACGGGTGTTAGTAGTTTCGGGCGTAGGCGATCTGGGTCCAGATGAATTTGACGCGCCGGATTCGATGAAAAATTAGACAGGGCGAAGCGCCTGATCGCGCGGACAGCCTGGCGCTCGTGGCGCGATGAGAGATGCATACGCCAAGAGCGATGCGTCGACCACGGTCTGGTGCTTCATCGCCGCAGCGCTAGTGTCCGATCATCCGCCCGCTGCAAAGGCTCGCGCGGCGATCATTACTTTGCGCAACTGATCGCCAGCTATTGCCTCGGCCGGCGAGACGTCGTCTAGTTCTGAGTTCATGCCCATGAACCTCGCCCGGATGGTGCGATCGTCTTCCTCGGCGCGGAGCAACGCATAGACCTCGTAGGCACTACGAAGCCGACGTTCGCCTCCAGCTGATGACATTGATTCGCCAGTAATCCACTCCGGGAGCATGCCCCCACCCGCGCCAACGATGAAGCTGAGCAACTCTCGGCCAAGAACGTTTTCGAGAGCCCCGCTGATGTCGTGGATACTGATCTGCGCGCAGTCGTCCGCCGCGCTTGTTCGAGTGCTGCTGCCTGCTGGGGCAATAGGTTTCGTCACAGCCGCCTTCTCTCCTTCTTTCAGATGAGTGATGTGGGAGTCACACAGACCTGAGTATCGAACTGTCGGTCCTGCTCGTGTCACTGTATCTGTGGGTACTATTTCGCTGCCCTGCACCACGGCATCTACCGGATTCAACGCCCGGCATATCCCGGCGCGCACCTCATGTGATAGCCCGTTCGGGCGAACGGAACAGCGACAATCTTTCGGCACCGTTTGCAGGTCACAGTCTCCGGCTCGGAAAGCTGCGTCCTAGCCTCCGGGTCTTGTTGATCACTCGAGACGCTTCGGTCAGGGATAGCCGGAATGTAGACTGCCGGATTCGCGGTAGGTACCAGCCCGGGCTCTTGCACCTTGAAGTATTTGAGCATCGGCCGGCCAACAGGGTATCGAGATACCTCACAACTAAGGAGATTGTGTTTCACCAACGCCGTGTACCAAGCGGTGACCATAGCTGCGGCATCGTCCTTGGATAGGTCGAGTCCGAACTCGCTTCGTAGCTCTTGTGCCGCAAGATCCCGACGCACGCGGCTGGACCTGACGTTCGGAGCAATATGAACACGCCATAGATGCCACTGCCACAAGACGTTGGCAACTGGGATGTCTACTTTCACGTGAACATCTAGCCATTCTGGGATCTCCCAGTCAAACAGCTCAAGCACTCGCTGCCCAGCGGGGCTCGCTAACCAAGCCTCCCGCATGGCTGTCCGCCGAGAGGCGTTGTATTCCCGGTCCTTGCGTTTCGCCTCTGCGATGCGTTCGGCCTTCGCCTGGCGCTCGGCAGCAATCCTCTGCTTTTCTATCTCCGCGATTCTCTGCTTCTCTTCCTCTGCTGCGCAGTAAGCCTTGTAGCGGAGGGTGTTCGTCTTGATCTGATCAGTTCGAATGCTTGAAAAGCGGTCGGGGTGCAGCTGGAATCTGACTAGCGGTTCGGTGCTGAAGCTGCCGCGTGCCTCCGGATAGATTCCAATCTCCTGCCGGTTGATGCTCTGGTTGCTGGTTGCGATCCCGATGTCCATAAGCAGCGGATTGAACCATAGAGGAACGTCGCCTGCAGTGCGTACTGCAGCCTGCGCTGAGGTGAAGGTAATCCGGTTGTCACTTTCAGTACGCATTTGAGGGCCTGTATGCCCGAATAGCCACACGTCGACGATGTTTTGACGCCGGTACGAGTCATGCCGAACTTGCCATTCCTCGGCGGTCAGCGCGGAGTACTGAATCTCAATCGCCACCCGAGCCCCGTCGGCGAAGGTAACCATTACGTCGGCGATCCGTTCACGTTCGCTGTTAGATGCTTGCTCCATCATGACCTGGGCTGAGGGATGCTGTGCTTTCAGAAATCGTGTGATCTGCGCTTTAGCTTCCAAGTGGAACAGCGACTCAGGCGCATGTTTGAAGTTGCCGTTGAGGTGACGGAAGCCGTCCCGGCGGTTGAATCGCGATCGATCAACAGTCGTAAATTCTGGAGTTGGACAATCACCCACCGGGCATCGGAGCTCAGTTCGTGCCAGCTCTCTGTGCTCGGCTGCGCCGCCTTCAGGCAGGTAGAAAAGGCCGGCATCACCAGACTTCCTGCTCGCAAAGATCATCCGGGACTCACCACGTTGGAACGCGGCGAGGATGGGCGGTCCATGAGGCATGATCAAATCTTATGACTCGGGTCTGACATCGATCCAGAACTGTGAAAGAAATGCTGCAGAAATGCTGCAGAAATGTTGCATAAGTGTGTAAGAGTGCAACAGAAATCTGTCTGCGCAGAGACGTGAAAGAAGTGCAAAGGCTCACGTCGACGTAAATTGGCTCTACCGGTGGCTCAGCTCGCCTACCGATAGCATTGCGATGTGACTGACGAGCAGAGACATGACCTCAAGCGGGTTCGTTTGAAGGGCGCGCGCTTCGATGGAGGACGGCTGCCTATCGATTCGCTAGTCGAGCTGCAGAACTATCAGGCTGTCGTCCGCATCGCTGCGGTGGCCGAATGGCGACTTGAGCACCCAGGAGAAGAAGTCCCGTCAGACTTCAAAAGCTCCGTCAGCCTCGCTATCGAGAGCATTGACGACGGAAGCGCAGATGTATTCCTGGCTTTCGAGCAGCATCAGGTCTACGTGCACTACCAGGCCGAGGCGCAGGACGTAGCTGACGCCGTAATCGTTGCCGCTTATTCGGATGCCGAGATACCCATCCTCCCCGCTCTTTCAGCGAGCGAGGACACGGAGTTTCGTGAAGCCGTGGCGCAGTTCGGCGAGACTCTCCGACCAGAGCAGTCAATCGAGTTCTACCCTGGTGGAGTTGGCTCCGTGCCGGTAACGATTACCGTGGAGACTCGCGTAAACGCGGTTGACCGGCTGTCGCGGATCGAGGACTTTCTCGTCCCCCCGGATCAAGTGCCCCAGCCGACCGAGCTTGATAAGGAAGAGCAAAGTCTCGTTGGGAGGATCACCGCGCTCGACGCCGAGAAGAAGAAGTTCACGCTTGTGCTTTCGGACGGCGAGGAGCTCCACGGGCGATACCCAAAGCACCCCGGCTTGCTCGATGATTTTCGTAAGGTGCTTAATTCAGCGGCTGAAGGTCCTCTCACGCGCGTCACGGGGGCGCTGCAGATGAAGAACGGCATTCTGTACCGATTCTGGGAGACAAGCAGGGTCGAACAGGTGCACTTTGACGAGACAGCTTGGGGTGCCCGGCTCTCGAAGATGGCGACCTTGATGTCGCGATGGGATGGCGCCGCGGCTGCTCAGATCTCTTCTGAATCGCTGGAGAAGGCACAGATGATCCTTAGAGCCGTCGATCGAGCAGAGATTGCGAGCCCCGGCGTGTTCCCAACCGAAGACGGGGGAGTCCTCATCGAGTGGGCTGACGCAACAGGCGTTCGCAGCATTGAAATATTGGAAGGCGGAAATTTCGAGACCTTCTCGATGAAGTTTGGCGAGCAGGAGGGCGCGCACTCGTCAACGCACGACCTCAGCGTTGCCATCCGGTTTGTTGAGGCGGAGAAGGCATGACTGACATCGACGTCGAGCTGCTCGAAGGCGAGCAGCTAATGAGCGACTCTGACGAGCTGGCCTATCGGCAGGTCGCCCCTCATATGCTGGAAGACGACGGCAAGATCGCGACTACGGCGTTCGGCCCAAATTCCTCGGATAACAACAAGCCCTCCTTTTCGCGCCAGCGCGAAGTGTCGCCGCAGGCCGCCCGCGATTGGCACGACGAGTATGCGAATAGCCCCTCTCGGGGCGTATGGGCGGTTTCGGTCGGTGAGGTGGTCGCGTCAGGTCGATACGTCGTTGACGACTCGAAATGCGCTCTGGACCCCGGAGCGCTTCGGGCCCCTGGTCATTGTTTCGTTGATTTTAGAGGTCTATCTAAACTCCAGCGCAAGGAGCTTAGAGCAATGCTCCACATGCACGCGATGCGGAGGGGTGAGATCCCGACAGAGGCGGCCAAAGAGGACGGGCAGCTGTTCTCTTGAGCTGCCAACGAGCCTTGCCAACTGAAGAACAGATGCTGGTGCGTTTCGTGTCGCTACTGTTGAATGCGGGGACACGCTTGGGTCCGGCCCTGAACCTTGATAGCGCGCCACGATCCCGTATCGCGAGCCCAGTCGATGTCAGGTGCAGGACCGATGATTCTGCCCGGTTGGCTGAGCCTGCGTGTCCTCTGCCAATAGTTGGCGCCATCAAATCAGTTCGCTCCAACCTACGGTTAAACCTACGGTATACATCTGGGATGCGACGGTGTCACGCGGGCTGTTCCGGGAGGTGATCGGCCAGATAATGCTGGCATTTCAGCGAACAATCAGCACTCGCCTCGAATAGTGCAAGCGATCAATCAGTAATCCGTCGGTCATGGGTTCAAGTCCCATCCGCCCTACTTCTGTTTCTATTCAAGGCGTGGGCGAAGTTGGTCGAGCTGCTCCACTGTCATGGTCGGTGCGGTGAAGTGCTCGGGGTAGTTTGCGCCGCTGCGGTTTACCCACACCGTCGAAAGCCCTGCTGCGGCGGCACCGTGGATGTCCCAAGGGTGCACTGCCACGAGGTAGACAGCGGTCGTGTCCAGGGCAGTGCCGGCGCGGGCCAGCGCGGTCTCGTAGGACGCGCGCGCGGGTTTCCAAGAGGAATGCTCTTCCACTGACAAAAAGCCGGCCATGACATCCGCGACTCCGGCCTCCGTGAGCATGCGTTCGGCATTGCTCGCGGGCCCGTTTGAGAGCGTGAAGAGTCGGTGGCCGGCCTCGTGCAGTGAACGGATGCCGGGGACCACGTCGCTGTGGAGGCTCACGTTCGAGAACGCGGCGATCACCGCATCCACGGCGTCATCGATCGGCAAGCTCAGCGCGGAACTGCTGAGGGCGTTTCGCGCGTTCGTCGCAGCGATGTCGAGAAAGCGGGCCTCGCTGCCGACCGCGGTGAGTGCGAAGCCATCCCGCAGGATGCTGGCAAACCATGACGACGCGAGTTCGCGGGCTGCACCGACGGTTTCGAATGCGTCTCCGACGGGCGAAAGATCGGAGAGGGTCTCGTTGACGTCGAAGAAGAGTGTCGCTCGTGTGCTCGTCATGGCATCCCCACTAGTTCGGCTGATCCGGCCGTCAATGGCGGATGCTCAGCGTGTGACTCCCTACGGTACGCGCAGTACCGAGCGCCCGCCTGATAACGGCAGCACTAGTCTGCTGGGGTCGCTATCTGACTGTGGTGCGCTAGCGTTTTCGGGCGATAAAAAAGCCGGTCAGAGGTAAAGTGCTTTCCGCTGAGGAATGGGCTATGGTCAGGGTTAGCACGCCAACTGAGACAAGGGGAAGCGGAGTAATCATGGCTGGAAAATCGCCTAGAGGAAGTACGAAAAAGGAAGCCAAGCTGTCGATCAAAGACAAGCGGGCGCAGAAGCGGGCCAAGCTCGAAGACACCGGCTTTATCAAGCCACGTAAGGGCCAATAACGGCCCACCCCTCGAACTCATCGGATTCCACACCCAATTTCGATGAGTTCAGCGTGGCGGCATGCAGTCGCAGGCACGGAAATCCCGTGTCCCTTCAGTGCGCCTGCGCCGCCACGCCCATCATGATGCCGCGCGAGAGGTTAGCTGCGCACCTTGCCGCGACCGAAGATGAGCCACAAGATCGAGCCGAAGATCGACAGGAAGAACGCCACCAAGATCCAGAGGAACTTGCCGACGACACCATGGTTGGTGCTCTTGGCGATCGAGACCACGGTGATGATGAAGACGACGAGTCCGACGATGCCAAAACTGAAGCTAATAGGTTCCATGGTCTAAATCTACTGGGCATGGCACTATCAAGTTATGAGTTTGCTGGATGCTGCGTGGCAGTCCCTGGGGGAAGATGCTGCCGCCCTCGCCTTAGTGCGTGACAATGGCACGGCTGTGCCCCTCGCTGGAGCCCTCCCGTCGGGCCGCTTTGTTCATGATGCGATCGCCGCGGCATCGTTTTCTGCCTCGCTGCTTGCCGCGAGGAGGGTCGGATGCGCGGTTCCTTCGGTTGAACTCAATCCGCTGAAAGTGGCGACAGCGGTCACGAGCGACAAGCATTTCCGCCTGAATGGTGAACCCATGGCGGCCTGGGCGGAGCTTTCTGGTTTCTGGCCCTGCAGCGATGGCTGGGTTCGCACACATGCGAACTATCCGCACCACCGCGCAGCCCTTCTTCGCGCCCTTGAACTTGCCGAAGAGACGGGCGCTGACGAATTCATGCTCGCTCTCCACTCGATGCGTGCGGCCGACGTCGAGGACAAGGTCGTTGCCGCCGGGGGAGTCGCGACCGTCGTGCGCACCGCAGAGGAATGGTCCGAGCATCCACAGGCCCGTGCGCTGGCCGAACTGTCGGTAATCGAGTTGACGTCGCTCGGCGATACTGAACCGGCTCAACTGACCGAAACAACCGTCGATGCGCCTCTAGCGGGGCTCCGGGTGCTCGACCTCACTCGGGTGATTGCGGGACCCGTCGCCGGCCGCACCCTCGCCCTGTGGGGTGCAGACGTTCTGCGCATCGACAGTCCACAGCATCCCGAAATCCCCTGGCAGCATCTCGACACCGGCGCCGGAAAGCGCTCGGCCTTGCTCGACCTTGAGGTCGACGCCGACCGAGCAACCTTCGAGAAACTGCTCGAGACCGCGGATGTCGTACTCACCGCGTATCGCCCCGGTTCCTTAGATAAGTTCGGTCTTTCGCCCGCGGCTCTCGCCGAGCGTCGCCCGGGAATCATCGTGGGCCGCCTTTCAGCGTGGGGAACAGTCGGACCGTTGGCGGAGCGCCGTGGCTTCGACAGCATTGTTCAGGCTGCGACGGGAATCGCGCTGGTAGAAGGCGAAGGCAAGGGAACGCCGGGCGCTCTACCTGCTCAAGCTCTGGACCATGCCGCTGGTTATCTGCTTGCGGCAGGCATCACGACGGCAGTACGCCGCCGGATCGATGCGGGCCACTCGTGGCTAGTCGAGGTATCGCTCGCGCGACTGGCGACCGAATTGCTGCAGCAGCGCCGTCCGCGGCACGCGCCGACGGCATCCGCTGGTTTCACCCCGACGGTGACGATTCACGACGGGGTGACTAGTGCCGTTCCTGCGCCGGCCTACGCGGGCGGGCCTGGACGCTTCAGCGCCCCTGCGGTCGAGTGGGGTTCGAGCGAAGCGGCGTGGCTTTCCCGACCAAGCTGATCTAGCTTGGTCGCGCGACCGATCTGGCTTTCCTGAAATAATCCCGTGTCGGCGGTGGTTGGCATCATGGACTTCAACAAGGATGGACTTATGACTGACACTGCTGCGCCCACACTCACGCCCGAAGCCAAGCTCGCCATCTTCCGCGAACGTCGCGACCAGGCGGTCGTGCAGCAGAACGGCAACCTTGCTCTCACCAATACCCAGTGGGTGGACGCTGAGCAGACCATTTGGGGCGTGCCTGGCACGTGGGCTCCCCACGAGGATGGGCTCACGGTCACGGCCACCGCAGAAGACAACATCGTGGTTGACGGCACCCTCGTGGAAGGCAGCGCCGTAGTGCGCAGCAAGAGCCACGAGAACCCCAGCGCGGTTGTCTTCGGTGAAACGGTCACGGGCTTTGTCATCAAGGCGCCTGAGGGAAACCACGCCCTGCGTGTGTGGGACAGCAACTCGCCCGCCATCCAAGAATTCGGCACGATTGATGCCTACGCCTACAACCCGGACTGGGTGATCACCGCCGCCTTCACGCCTAACCCTGAAGGCACCACGCTCGGGTTCGAACACCTCAAGGATGACGGCCAGGAGCGCGAGCAGCCGATTCCCGGTGACATCTCCTTCACGAAGGATGGCGTCGACTACAACCTCGCTGCGTTCAAGTCGGGTCGTGCCCTTCAGCTCGTTTTTGCGGATGCCACCAGCGGCGTCGACACCTATAGCGTTGGTCGCTTTCTCTTTGTCGCCCCCAACCCCGACGGCACCATCGTTCTCGACTTCAACCTCGCGATCCTGCCGCCCTGCGCCTTCAGCTACAACTTCAACTGCCCCATGCCGCCCAAACAGAACCGTTTCGCGGTCGCCATTGAGGCCGGAGAAAAGAACGTTCTGAAGAAGGACGGCTCGCTGCTTCACGACTAGCCGCGCGGCGAGTGCGACTCCAAGAATTCAAATACTTCGGTGGTGTCAACCCCGGGATACATTCCGGTGGGCATTGCCGCGAGCAGCGAACTGTTGAGCCGCGCGCTCGGGATCGAATGTTGCGCCCAGCGCGACGACAGGTTCTCGGGTGCGCTGCGGCAGCATCCCTCATCAGGACACGTTGAGACGGCACGATTCGTGGTGTCGCGCCCACGGAACCACTTTGCTGACGCAAACGGCGTGCCCAGGCTCACCGAGAAATCACCGCGTCGGCCCGACTGGATGCGCGACGTGCACCAGTAAGTACCGCCTGGCTTGTCGGTGTACTGGTGGTACGGGCTGAAGCGGTCCTCGACGTCAAAGACTTGGCGCGCACTCCATTGCCGGCACACGATTTGTCCCTCGATTGCGCCAAGCGCATCAGTCGGAAACGCTGCACTGTCGTTTTCGTAGGCCTTGGAAATTGTGCCGCCCTCGTGCACCTTCAAGAAGTGCACCGGAACGCCCAAATGTTCGGTCGCCAAGTTGGTGAAGCGGTGGGCTGCCGTCTCGTACGGCACCGCGAATGCATCGCGCAGATCTTCGACGGAAAGTTCTCGCTGCGCTTTCGCCGCAGTGAGAAAGTCGACCGCGGTCTTCTCCGGCACCATGAGGGCCGCCGCCAGATAGTTGGTTTCCACGCGCTGATACAGAAACTCGGAGTAGTCAGCAGGCTCCCGGATGCCCAACACATGCCCCGCAAGTGCCTGCAGCAGCGTCGAGCGTGGGTCGGTTCCCTCGCCCTGCGCCACCGGCAAGTAGATACGGCCATTGCGCAGATCCGTCACGCTGCGAGTGGTGGCGGGCAGATCGGGCACGTAGTGCAGTGAAAACCCGAGGTGGGAGGCAAGGTCAGAGGCAACCCGTTGGGAGAGCGGTCCGCCGGTGTGGCCGACGGCATCCAACAGTTCTCGGGCTGTCGTCTCAAGTTCACCAAAGTAGTTGTTGCGCCTGCGCATCATGCGCCGCAGTTCGGTATTAGCGCGGCGGGCTTCCTCAGGCGTTGCCGCACGCTCACGGTGCAAGCGCTGCAGCTCGTCGTGCAAGCCGAGCACGGTTTCGATTGCCTCATCGCTGAGGGTCTTGCGCACCGGCAGTTCGGGCAGCGCGAGCGAGTTGTAGAGCGGACCGCGCTGCGCGCGTTCGAGAGCGATCTCGAGGGCAGCACGCCGAGAAGGCGGCTCTGAGCTCAGCAGTTCATCCACCGACACCTCAAAGAAGCGGGCGATCTTCTGCAACTCGCTGAGTTTGAGCTCTCGCTTGCCGTTCTCGATAACGGAGACCTGAGAGGCCGCACGCTCGAGTGCGGCACCCAGGTCATCGAGGGTGAGACCGCGATCGGTGCGGAGTTGACGGATGCGGCGGCCAACAGTGAGGGAATCGAACATGTCCTCATCGTCTGCCTGCGTACGCGTGCGTGGGGTCATCCGAACATCCTCCTTGATGGTCTTCTATCGAAAAACAGAAGAATCATGATAATTCTGCAACAAATCGTGGTGAAGAACTAGTGCAGGGGTACCAGAGTCGAAGAAACGAAGTACCGATGAACCACTGACGAAGGAGCCAGCAATGACGAACAACCGCCCCGGCGACCAAAACCAGACAGCAGCCGAACTCGAAACTGAGTGGAAGACGGATGCACGCTGGAACGGAATCGAACGCGATTTCAGCGCCGAAGACGTCATTGCCCTCCGCGGAAGTGTTAGGGAAGACCGCACGCTTGCTCGTCGCGGCGCCGAGAACCTCTGGAACCTCCTGCAGCGCGACAACACCGAATGGGTCGCCGCGCTTGGCGCGCTCACCGGCAACCAGGCCGTGCAGCAAGTGCGCGCCGGCCTCGAAGCGATTTACCTCAGCGGCTGGCAAGTCGCCGCCGACGCGAACCTGTCGGGCCAGACCTACCCCGACCAGAGCCTCTACCCAGCCAACAGCGTTCCGGCCGTTGTGCGTCGCATTAACAACGCGCTGATGCGGGCCGACCAGATTGAGACCGCCGAGGATGGCGCTCCAAAAATTGATTGGATGGCGCCGATTGTGGCCGACGCAGAAGCCGGCTTTGGTGGGCCTCTGAACTCCTACGAGCTCATGTCCTCCATGATCGAAGCCGGAGCGGCTGGCGTTCACTGGGAAGATCAGCTCGCGTCAGAGAAGAAGTGTGGCCACATGGGCGGCAAGGTTCTCATCCCGACCGCACAGCACGTTCGCACACTCAACGCTGCTCGACTCGCTGCTGACGTTGCCGGGGTATCGAGCATCATCATTGCTCGCACCGACTCGCTTGCTGCCGACCTCATTACCAACGATGTGGATGACCGCGACAAGCCATTCTTGACGGGGGAGCGCACCAGTGACGGCTTCTACCGCACCACTCCGGGCATTGAAACAGTCCTCAGTCGCGGCCACGCTTACGCGCCCTACGCAGATCTGCTCTGGGTGGAAAGTGCGAAGCCCGATCTTGAGCTGGCGCGCACCTTTGCGGAGAGCATCCACAAGGAGTTCCCCGGCAAGAAGCTCGCCTACAACTGCTCGCCATCGTTCAACTGGAAGCGTCACCTCGACGATGACCAGATCGCGAGCTTCCAGCGCGAGTTGGCGGCGATGGGTTACGCCTTCCAGTTCATCACTCTTGCCGGGTTCCACGCCCTTAACCACTCGATGTACACCCTTGCTCGGGGCTACAGCGAGCGTCACATGAGTGCGTATGTGGAACTGCAAGAGGCAGAGTTCGCGTCTGAAGCAGACGGCTACACGGCAACGCGCCACCAGCGCGAGGTCGGAACAGGGTACTTCGATCGCATCGCGACGGCCCTCAACCCCACGAGCGAAACCCTCGCCCTCGTCGGCAGCACCGAAACGGCGCAATTCCACTAAATAGGCACCGCCACTAAATCGGCACCGCCACCCCTCGACTACACAACTTTCTAAGGACAGATTATGACTACTCGCAGAATGGAACCGATCGCTGAATCGGAGGAACGATTCGACGAAATTTTGACCCCGGATGCGCTGCATTTCCTCACTCGGCTGCATGACCAGTTCGCTGGTCGCCGCCATGACCGCCTCGCGGCTCGCATGGAATCGCGCAAGCACATCACGAACGGGCGCAACCTGCGCTTTTTGCCGGAGACGGCAGCGATTCGGGAGGATGACAGCTGGCGCGTTGCCGGTGCCGGTCCTGGACTCGATGACCGTCGGGTGGAGATCACAGGGCCGACAGATCGCAAGATGACCGTCAACGCCATGAACTCGGGGGCGAAGGTATGGCTTGCCGATCAGGAAGACGCGACAAGCCCGACCTGGCACAACGTCATCGGCGGCCAGATCAACCTGTACGACGCGATCCGTCGCCAGATTGACTTCACTACTGACGAGGGCAAGACCTATGCTCTCGGCGAAGAGACGCCAACGATCGTGATGCGACCGCGCGGATGGCATCTGGTAGAAAAGCACCTCCGGTACACCGACCGAGCAGGGTTGCGCACGCCGGCATCCGGCTCCCTCGTAGACTTCGGGCTCTATATATTCCATAACGCGCACGAACTCATCGAGCGCGGCAGTGGCCCGTACTTCTACATCGCTAAAATCGAGAATCACCTTGAAGCGCGCCTGTGGGATGACGTGTTCACGTTCGCCGAAAACGCTCTGAACATTCCGCACGGCACGATCCGCGCGACGGTACTGATCGAGACGATTCCTGCGGCGTTCGAGATGGAAGAGATCCTCTACGAGCTGCGCGAGCACTGCGCTGGGCTCAACGCAGGGCGCTGGGATTACATCTTCTCGATCATCAAGAACTTCCGTGGTCGCGGGGCGAGCTTTGTGCTCCCCGACCGCTCCGCCATCACGATGACGGTGCCGTTCATGCGGGCCTACACGGAACTACTGGTTGCGACCTGCCACAAGCGGGGAGCACATGCCATCGGAGGCATGAGCGCGTTCATCCCGAACCGTCGTGACCCCGAAGTGACTGCTCGCGCCCTCGACGCCGTGACGCGAGACAAGCGCCGCGAGGCCACCGATGGCTTCGATGGCACTTGGGTCGCGCATCCGGATCTCATCCCCACTGCTCGCGCCGAGTTTGACGCGGTACTGGGGGAGCGTCCCAACCAGGTCGACCGCCTGCGCGACGACGTTCACGTGACCGCCGACGATTTGCTCGACCTGCGCATCGATGGTGCGGTAACGGATGCCGGAGTGCGTTCCAACGTCTCCATCGCGTTGCGCTACATCGAGAGCTGGCTCCGCGGAGTCGGCGCCGCTGCCATCGACAACTTGATGGAAGACGCTGCTACCGCTGAGATTAGCCGCAGCCAACTGTGGCAGTGGATGCACCAGCGCGTCGTGACCGCCGAGGGTACACCCATCACGCACCGGCGCATTGAGGAAGAACTCGCCCACGTGTTCGCGACGCTCGAGCGCACCCCGGCCGACCGCTTCGATGATGCTGCGGCAGTGTTCCGCGAAGTGACGCTTGAGGATGATTTCCCCACCTTCCTCACGCTCAGCGCCTACAGCAGCTATCTCGTAGAACAGCCCCGCGAGACTGCTGCCTGACCCGTCCATGGGCTAGCCGCGTATTATGAGGGCACTCGACCAACGTTGATCGGAGTGCCAGTGGCTAGCCCGTGGATGTCCACCGCTGAATCCAGCGCGCGTGCCCTCGTAGAGCAAGCGCACAACACTGCGATCGGTGATCGTTCGGTCGCCACCGGCGTTCGCCGTTTGGTACATGAATCGTGGCAACGATCGCTGCAACTCGAACTTGATCCCGATCAGCCGCTCGACTCGCGACAACTCACCGACCACGACCTGCGCGAGTATCGAGACTCTCACCCGCTGTCACTTGCTCTTCCCACGATTCACCGCCTCCTTATTCGTCACACCCTCGACGCCGGCCTCATCGTCGCGATCGGCGACCAAGATGGCCGCCTCCTGTGGATCGACGGAGATCGCACGCTCCGCCGCCGCGCGGAGGGCATGCTATTCGTCGAAGGCGCGGACTGGAGCGAGAAAGCCGTGGGAACAAGCGCTCCCGGCACAGCGCTCGCTCTCGACCACGGCATCCAAATTCATGGAGCCGAACACTTCAATCGGATTGTGCATCCCTGGAGTTGCACCGCTGTTCCCGTCCATGATCCGTCAACTGGCGCAATGCTCGGCGTTATCGATATCACGGGTGGCGATGACGCTGTCGCGCCTGCGACACTCCCACTCATGGAAGCCGCCGTCGCCGCTGTCGAGTCTGAGCTGCGCATTCAAACGCTCGATGCCGAGCGAGCTCGTCCGCGGCGCACCATTCACCGCGCGGTTGTGCGGCCTGAAGCGCTGCCGGCACTCTCTGTGCTCGGCCTCGAGGGAGGTGCTCTCGAACTCTCAGGCACGGTAATCGAACTGAGCGTGCGCCATGCCGAGATTTTGGTGTTGTTGGCCTGGCATCACGCGGGGCTCTCTGCTGAGCGGCTCGCTGAACTAGTGGGGTGCTCAGTCGATACGGTTCGCCCCGAAATGGTCAGACTGCGTCGGGTGCTCGGGAAAGCTGATCCGAGCCTTGTCCCGACCTCGCGCCCCTATAAGCTCGCGCGAGCCCTCGATCTTGATGCTCGTCGGGTGCTCTCTTTTCTCGATCGCGGCGCGCATCGTGTGGCGTTAGCCGGGTACTCGGGGCCGGTGCTGCCCCGCTCTGTCGCTCCCGGTATTCGTTCGATTCGGGATGAAGTCTGCTCCCGGGTGCGCGACGCGATGTTGACCGACGCCTCGCTCGACACGCTGCTGACCTATGCCCGCAGCGATGAGGCCGCCTACGACGTTGAAGTGTGGACGGCCTGCCTCACCCGATTGCCCGCCAAATCTCCGAAACGGGCCTCGGTCGTCTCGCGCCTCGAACGTATCAACGCCGAGCTCGCCTAACTTCCTCGCTGCCTCGCCGCCGACTGCTTCGCAAGAAGTTGCAACGTTGCGGCAACCTGCCCGCACCTAGAGTTCAGGCCACGGCACGAGTTGTGCCGTCGCATCCCAGACAATGACGTCGACAGGAGTCAGCTCATGACCATCTATGCAGCCCCCGGCACACCCGAATCTCTCATGACTTTCAAACCACGCTACGAGAACTGGATTGGCGGTGAGTGGGTCGCTCCGGTCAAGGGGCAGTACTTCGAAAACCTCTCCCCGGTCAATGGACGCCCGTTCACCGAGGTAGCCCGCGGCACTGCGGAAGATATCGAGTTGGCTCTCGATGCAGCCCACAAGGCGGCCCCTGCGTGGGGCAAGACCTCCACCACCGAGCGCGCAGCGGTTCTTCACAAGATCGCGGATGTCATTGATGCGAATCTCGAGATGCTGGCTGTCGCCGAAAGCTGGGATAACGGCAAGCCGATTCGGGAGCCACTTAACGCTGACCTTCCGCTCGCGGCTGATCACTTCCGCTACTTTGCTGCCGCCATTCGGGCGCAAGAGGGCCACTTCGCCGAAATGGACGGCGACATGACGGCGTATCACTACAAGGAACCGCTCGGAGTGGTTGGGCAGATCATTCCGTGGAACTTCCCGATCCTGATGGCCGTGTGGAAGCTCGCTCCAGCGTTGGCCGCGGGTAACGCGGTAGTCCTGAAGCCGGCGGAGCAGACGCCCGCCTCGATCTTGGTCCTCATCGAACTCATCGGGGATATCCTCCCGCCCGGTGTCCTCAACATCGTGAACGGATTCGGCGTCGAAGCCGGGAAGCCGCTCGCCTCAAGCCCGCGCATCCGCAAAATCGCGTTCACGGGGGAGACCACCACTGGCCGACTGATTCTGCAGTACGCCAGTGCCAACATCATCCCGGCGACTCTGGAACTGGGCGGAAAGAGCCCGAACATGTTCTTCGAGGATGTTGCGGACCGCGACGATGCTTACTACGACAAAGCGCAAGAGGGCTTTGCGCTCTTTGCTTTCAACCAGGGTGAGGTGTGCACGAGCCCGAGCCGGGCTCTGATCCAGAAGTCGATCTACGACTCTTTCTTGGGCGATGCCGTGGAGCGGACGAGCCGTGCGATTCAGGGCAACCCTCTCGACACCGCCACGCAGGTGGGTGCTCAGGCCTCGAACGACCAGCTTGAGAAGATTCTGAGCTACATCGACATCGGTCAGCAGGAGGGCGCGAAACTAGCGCTCGGCGGCGAACGGGTTGATCTGGGTGGCGATCTGAGTGGCGGCTTTTATGTGCAGCCGACAATCTTCGAAGGTCACAACAAGATGCGCCTGTTCCAGGAGGAGATCTTCGGGCCGGTCGTTGCGGTAACAAGCTTCGACGACTACGCCGACGGTATCTCCATCGCCAACGACACGCTCTACGGCTTGGGTGCCGGTGTCTGGTCACGTAATGGCAACATTGCCTACCGGGCCGGACGCGACCTGCAGGCGGGTCGCGTGTGGATCAACAACTATCACGCCTATCCCGCTGGCGCCGCGTTCGGCGGCTACAAGAGCTCGGGAATCGGCCGCGAAAATAGTGCCCTCGCCCTTGACCACTACCAACAGACCAAGAACCTGCTGGTCTCATACTCCGAGAACGCGCTCGGATTCTTCTAAACCAGGGATCGCATGAGGAAGTGGCGGCCAGTGCAGACGTGCTGGCCGCCGCTCCGCTATCTACCGCGGCGAGGAGCCAGGAAATGATTAATGCAAGCGTTGTAATCCCGGGAGAAACCCAACCCCGCCTAGCCATGACGGCCGAAAGCATCGACTTGCTTCGAGCACTGTGGCGCACACACGGCCCGCTCATGTTTCATCAGTCTGGCGGTTGCTGCGATGGCAGCTCGCCGATGTGTTTTGCCGCAGGCGAGTTCGTCACTGGAGCGAGCGATGTTCTTCTGGGGGTGTTCGATATTGCGCCCGAGGGCCAGCCTGAGCAGCCGATCGAATTCTGGATGTCGGTCGAACAGTTCGCCTACTGGAGCCACACGTTTTTGACGGTTGATGTTGTCAAAGGTCGCGGCAGCGGATTC
Source organism: Salinibacterium sp. SWN167 (assembly GCF_015864665.1). GTDB lineage: Bacteria > Actinomycetota > Actinomycetes > Actinomycetales > Microbacteriaceae > Rhodoglobus. The sequence continues at coordinate 1,612,083 of NZ_JADYWU010000001.1, forward strand.
TCTCTTGAGGCGCCGGAGGGAGTGCGTTTCTTGATTCGCTCGACGCTCATGGAGACTGCCGAACCGTTTAGTTAGGCAATTGCTGTCGGCGGCGCAGGGCAGACTAGTCATGTGTACCTCGTGCTCGCGACTAGCGGCCGCACCCTCACCGCCACCCGAGTGGCTGCAGACGGCGCGGTCATTGCCGAGCACGCGATTGAGGATGTGGCGGCGTTCGTGGTGCAGTCCCAACGCGCTGAGCCCGACATTCGCTGGGTATGGCACGACACTGCAGCCTGGTACCCGGGGCTTTTGGCTGCCCACGTCAGAGTGAACCGGTGCTTCGACCTTCGGCTCTGTCACGCGATTCTCCGTAACTCCGCTTTCACTCGTGAGTCAACGCTGGCACAGGCACCGCCAAGCCGCTGGGATGCGCTTATTCAAGCCGGAGTCGAAGCTCCCATCGAGCACCGTGCCCCGCAACATTCGACGCTCTTCGACTTTGACGATGACCAGGCGCAGGTTGCCGACACAGAACTCGACGTACTCGCTGAATTTTTACGTCAGCTCGATGCCGTGGCAACTTCAACCGAATCTGGCCGGCTGCAACGCCTACTCTCGGCGGAGTCTGCGGGCGCGCTCATCGCAGCCGAGATGCGTTTTGCTGGCCTCCCGTGGAGTGCCGAAGCTCATGACGAGATTCTGACCGAGATGTTGGGGTCGCGACCGAGTGTTGAGGGTGAACGCCCGGTGAAGCTCCAGATGCTCGTTGATCAGATCCGCCTCCTGCTCGACTCGCCGCGACTCACACCTGAATCTCCCGCCGAGCTCTTACGTGCACTCAGCGTTGCAGGAATTCAAGCCACAACAACACGTTCATGGGAACTCAAACAGCTGAAGCATCCGGTGATCGAACCGCTTCTCGAGTTCAAGAAGTTGCAACGTCTCATGACGGCCAATGGATGGTCGTGGCTCGACTCGTGGGTGGTCGACGGGCGCTTCCGTCCCGACTATCTTCCCGGCGGCGTCGTTACCGGCCGGTGGGCGACGAGTGGCGGAGGGGCCTTGCAGCTACCGCACCTCATCCGCGGCGCTGTGAAGGCCGACCCGGGGTGGAAGTTTGTGGTCGCCGATGCGTCTCAACTCGAGCCACGCATTCTGGCAGCTCTGGCCGGTGACCGCGGAATGGTTGCTGCTGGGGCTTCTGGGGACCTCTACGAGGGCATTGTGGCCAGTGGTGCGGTCGACACTCGTGCTCACGCGAAGCTTGCGATGCTCGGCGCGATGTACGGAGCGACTTCGGGGGAGAGCGGCCGATTGATGCCTCGGCTAGCGCGGGCTTACCCGCAGGCGATTGCCCTCGTCGAGCGGGCGGCTCGGGCAGGCGAGCGCGGCGAAGTCGTGAGCACTCAACTGGGTCGCAGTTCCCCTCCCGGTACCCACGCGGCAACTTACGACGATTCGCAGTCGCCCGCTCAACGTGCGGCGTCTCAAGAACGGGGGCGGTCGTGGGGCCGCTTCACGCGAAACTTCATCGTGCAGGGAACCGCTGCCGAGTGGGCGCTCTGCTGGATGGCGAGCATCCGCAATCGCCTTGGTCAGCTTTCGGATGCCGCGTGGTTTACCGATGCGCCCCACCTCGTTTTTTTCTTGCACGACGAGGTCGTGGTGCACGCTCCGGACCACCTCGCAGACAGGGTCGCCGAGCACATTACGGTGGCAGCGGCAGATGCTGGACGCCTTGTGTTTGGCGATATTCCGGTCACGTTTCCGCTCACGACCGCCATCGTCGATCGCTACGATCAAGCTAAATAGCGGCGCGCACGGAGCCGCGGCACTTTAGCGGGCAGCGTCCCTCGGATCGGTCATACGTTCGCCGCTTCGTTCGCCGGGGAATCCGTGGCCGGGCGGCCCCGTTTGGGCTTGATGAGGTTCAGGGGAAACGCGTCAACGAGGCCATGCGATTGGGCGGTCGTCAGTGCCGCCTCAACGTGGTCTAGCCAGCGCAACTCGGCCTCGGCGTGGGCGAAAAGTGAATCGGTGACGAGTTGCTCAGCGAACTGACTGGCGTCGCGGGCATCCTCACGTACTGCGGCGGTAAGGGAGAGCGCGTCAACAGCGCCTCGCGTCGCCTCGCGTTGGTGTTCGATCACGGCGTGCGCATCGACGCCGGGAAGAGTTACGGCAATTGCGAGTTTGATTGCTAGTTCGTCGCGGCTCACGGAGTAGCTGTCAACCGGGGTGGTGAGCCAGTGTTCCGCTTCGATCTTTCCGGCATCCGTGATCGTGTAATACGTCTGTTGCGAGGAGTCAGGGTCTGCGTCGTGGGGTGCGCTCGCTTTGGTCACGAGATCATCGCGCACGAGGCGATCGAGCGTGTTGTAGATCTGTCCGACGTTGAGCGGCCAAGTCGATCCGGTGCGCCGGTCGAATTCTGAACGCAACTGATAGCCATAACAGGGGCCCTGCGCCAGAATTATCAGCAGGCTGTGGCGGATTGACATGCCAGACCTTCCGGGTAAGTCGATACTGAGTATGTACTAAACGACGATAGCCACGAGGCGGATGCGCGGCCGTTGTTCCGCGGTGTGTCGAGTTCTTCACGCCGCCGAATTCGCGGCTTTGTCGTGGCGATGCTCATTTTCTCCGGTGGATTAATCGCATCGACAAGCCCTCGGCTGCACGAGAATGTCCATCCATCTAGCGCAACGGCAAGATGAACTGGACTCTTCGTGCCGGATTTCGCGCAGACCGACTCACGGCCCATACTCATCTGCGTGAGTGATGCATCAGTGGCCCCAGCAGAGGCGCAACCCGTTCCCGAGTCGATCAATGATCGCGAATTCGTCTTAGTTTCGTCATCGGGCAGCGCTGTGTCTACCGAATCACCGACACGGTTTCGGTATCACCAAGACGGCCACATGATTTGGGGCCAGTACTACGGAGACACTGTCTCAGTGGGACGTTTTGTCGGGCGTCGAAGCGGAAACGTCGTGTCGATTAGCTTCGCGCACCGGCTCGTTTCTGGTGGCGAGGTCGTGCTCGGCCACGCCGAGAGCACCATCCAATGGAACGCTGAGGGCACGCTCGAGCTCTACGAAACTTTTGACAAGGATGGCCAACCTCAGGTCAGCATTTGTGTCGAAGCGGATCGTTGCGCCGCGTGGCCAGAACTTGACCCGGCTCTGCGCACGCAACCGCAGCTCGATGGCACGACCTTCATCCTCGAAGAGTCGAGCGCGAGCACCGTTGCAGCGGAACCCACTCGGTTCGAATTCTCTGAGAACTCGGGAGTGCTGTGGGGTTTCTACTACGGGGACACGGTGACGTCAGGCCACTGCGTAGGGCGCTACCGCGATGGCGTGCTCGATGAGTTTTTCGTGCACCACGTCATCGCTAGTGACGCCACGCTTCTGGGCGACAGCAGCACCACGCTGGGGTCGCGTGCTGATGGCCGATTCGAACTTGTTGAAGAGTTTGTTCTCGACGGTGTTCCAGGCAAGAGTGTCTGCGTGCAGGCCGTCTAGGGACTAGTTGTTGAGCCCGGCGCGGTTTGGGTCGGCGCGGGTGAATCGGGTAAGTCCCAACTGCGCGGATTCTTGCGGCCGTTCCGGAAGATCTGTCGGCAGCAGGTAGGGGCGCTGAAAGACTTCATCGAGCACCAGCACCGTCTCAAGTGACTTCACTTCGGGCAGCACGGAAAGCACTCCAACAATGAAATCGTGGATGGCCCCAACTTCGTGTCCACGAATCAGCAGCATGGCGTCATGCTCACCGGTGGTGATGCGGCAGGACTCGATCTCGGTCATGTCGGTGATGCGGTCGCGGAAGCTTGCCCAGGTCTGCGGATGCACAGAGAGAAACACGAGCGCGCAAATTCCTAGCCCGGTTTTTGCCGGATCGACTCGGGCGCTGAATCCCGTAATCACGCCATCAGACATGAGCTGCTCGACGCGCGTGTACACATTGGCGCGCGAGACATTTACCTTCTCCGCAAGAGCCGACATTGATATTCGTCCGTTATAGCGGAGTTCGCTCAATATCTTCAGGTTGATCTCGTCCAATACGGGCTGTGATTGTCCAGTGCTGGACGAGCCGGTAGGGGCTTTGGTGGACATATTGAGTGAAATCTCCCTCATGTTTGAGCCATGGTCTGAATGATTAGGCCATTGATTGGACAGACTAGCTGGAATTGTGCCAATCTCAAGCACAGCCGTCCAGAGGCTGTTCTATAACCACAAGGAGTTTCCCTTTGCGCACTAAGTTCCGCTACGTAGCGGCCGCATTCGGACTGACTGCATCACTGGCACTCGCCGGTTGCGCTGCAGCAGCACCCGAAGCAAGCGACAGCATCGTTATTGACACCGCTTTCACACTCGAGACCAGCGACCCGGGACGCAACTACGTTCCGACCGGTTACATGGTGTCGAAGGCTCTCTACGAGACGCTCCTCGACTTTGCCGGCTCCGACGAGTCGACCCCCGTTAACGGCCTCGCCTCGTACGAGTCCAACGACGATGCGACGGTCTTCACCTTCACCCTCGAAGACGGTCGCGTCTTCTCCGACGGCTCGGCGATTACTGCTGATGACGTCGTGTTCTCGCTCAACCGCGTTGCGGGAATGACCGAGAGCAAGGCGAACTTCTTGATGAACGGCATCACCGTCACCAAGATCGACGACATGACCGTTGAGCTCAGCACAGAAACCCCGTCGCTTAAGCTCCCGGCCCTCATGACGAACCCGTCGCTCGCCATCCTCAACTCGGCCCTCGTGATCGAAAACGGTGGAACGACTGATGACTCGGATGCTGCTGAAGCATTCTTGAACGAGACGTCGGCTGGCTCCGGCCCGTACATCCTCGACTCGATCAACTTCGAGTCACAGGTAGTGCTCACCGAGAACGAGAACTACAACGGTGAGGAAGACATCGACTTCACTCGCGTTGTTATCCGCAACGTTTCTGAGGCCGCAACCCAGAAGATCAACCTTGAGGGCGATGACTCGCAGGTAGCCGTTGACCTCAGCGGTGACCAGGTCGCGAGCCTGAGCGATGGCATCAACATCTTCTCGACCCCGTCGGCTCAGACGATCTTCCTTCTGATCAACCAGAGCGAAGAGGTAGGAGGCGTTACCGCCAACGCCGACTTCGCGAATGCGGTTCGTTACGCACTCGACTACCCGGCCCTGCTCGAACTTGCTGGTGCCGGCTCTGAGCAGGCAACCGGTGTTATCCCGCCGTCATTCCTCGGCGCGCTGGAGAACGGTGTGGAGCAGGACCTCGACGTTGCAGCAGCATCGCTCGAAGCGTCCGGCTACGACGGTGAGAGCATCACGCTCGAATACCCGAACGACTACCCGGTTGGTGGCGTGAACTTCACTCCTCTCGCCGAGCGCGTTCAGTCGCAGCTTGCCGATGCCGGCATCACCATCGAGCTCGCTCCGGCGCCGTTCACCACTCAGATCGACAGCTACGTCAACGGAACCGAAGCCTTCAGCATCTGGTTCTGGGGCCCTGACTACGCTGACTCCGCCAACTTCCTGCCGTTCTCGGCTGGACAGAAGGTCGGACTGCGCGCCGGTTGGACCGCCGAGCAGGACACTGACGTAGTAAACCTCGCTGCGGCAGCAGAGAACGCTACGAACTTCGACGAGCGTGAGACTGCTTTCAGCAACTTTGCTGAGGCCCTCCAGCAGAGCGGACCGTATGTTCCGTTGATCGTTCCTGGCTCGAACATTGCGACCGCCTCGTACATTGATGGAGTCGCGTATAACTCCACCTGGACGATGGACATCGCTGAACTGCAAGCTAAGTAGAAAGAATCTCTAGCGTGGGAAATACACCCCGCGCGACCCGCAGGTACTCGGCCAGATCACCTCTGGTCGGGTACCTGCTTCGTCGCCTCGGAACCTCAGTCCTGCTCCTCTTCGGAGTCACTATTGTCACGTTCGCTCTCGCGAACCTGGTGCCGGGTGACCCCATTGCGGCAGCGCTCGGTGAAGGGGCGGCGAGCAACCCCGCCACCGTCGAGGCGTACATCAAGGAGCGCGGCCTCGACCAGCCGCTCCCGGTGCAGTATGCCAACTACATCAGCGGCCTGTTCCACGGCGACATGGGTATCTCCCTGCGCACTACCCAGCCGGTGGCTGACGACCTTGCTCAGGCTGTTCCCGCCACGGTCGAGATTGCGCTGCTGGCCATCGTCGTGAGTCTCGGTGTTGGTGTTGCGCTCGGTTCGCTTGCGGCCTACCGCCGCGGCAAGATCAGCGACCAACTGGTTCGCGTGTTTTCGCTCATCGGCCTCAGCATCCCCACATTCTGGATGGCACTGGTCAGCTTCAACTTCTTCTTCCTGCAACTGCGCATCGCGCCCGGTTCGGGGCGTCTCTCGCCGGCTCTCGCGCCGCCGCCTACCGTGACTGGTTTTTACACGGTCGATGCGCTGCTGGCCGGCCAGTGGGTGACATTCACTGATGCGCTCGCGCACCTTATGCTTCCCGTCTTTGTGTTGTCGCTCTTCACGATTGGGCTCCTGACGCGCTTCGTTCGCACTTCTGTGCTCGAGGTGTTGGATGCCGATTATGTGCGTGCCGGCCGTGCCAAGGGGCTCAGCGGTCCCCGCCTACTCTTCGGGTACGTGCTTCGCGGAGCATCGCTGCCCATCCTCACGATCGTGGGTCTTGCGTTTGGAACGCTGCTCTCGGGCACTGTGCTCGTCGAGGCAGTGTTCGCGTGGCCCGGCCTCGGCAGCTACGCCTACAACTCGGCAACCAGCCTCGATCTGCCCGGCGTCATGGGCGTCGGTCTCGTCGTTGGCGTTGTTTACCTGTCTATCAACTTCGCCGTCGACCTTCTTTACGGTGTACTCGACCCGAGGGTGAGGCTCGCATGAGAAAGCGTCGGCTAAAGATTCCCGCCGCGTGGATTACTCCGCTCGGCGTCATTGGTGCCGTTATCGCCATCGCATGGGTGGGCATCGCCTTCACTGCGCGGTTGTGGGTTCCTTTCGATCCGCTGTCGCAAGACTTGCCGCGACTGCAGGCCCCCGGCATCGACACTTTGATGGGTACGGATGCTCTCGGCCGTGACATTTTCTCGCGCCTGATGACCGGTGCCAGCGTCACGATCCCGCTGGCGCTCATGCTCGTGCTGATGTCGCTCGTCGTGGGAACCCTCATTGGTGCCATTGCCGGCTACTTCGGCAAGTGGGTCGATGAGTTGCTCATGCGCCTGACGGACCTCGTCATGGCGTTCCCCACGGTCATCCTCGCAATGGTCGTTGCGGCCGCTCTTGGCCCGTCGCTTTTCAACGCCGTCATCGCCGCGTTTGTGGTCTCGTGGCCGCAATATGCCCGAATGACGCGAAGTATCGTGTTGGGGTTGCGAACGCAGAACTACGTCATGGCTGGCCGCCTTATGGGCTTCTCGCCGTTCAAAACTTTGCGCGTCGATATCGCGCCCAACGTGGTTGGTCCGATTCTGGTTCTCGCGAGCCTCGATGTGGGAACCGCGATCCTGTTGCTTTCTGGTCTTTCGTTCCTGGGTCTCGGCGCTCAGCCGCCGACGGCCGAGTGGGGCTCCATGATTTCTGCCGCCATCCAAAACTTCGACAGCTGGTGGATCGGGTTGTTCCCTGGACTGGCCATCCTCACCGTCGTTATGGCGTTCAACTTCGTGGGTGACTCACTGCGAGACATCTTCGATCCCACCTCCCAGGTATCGCGAGCGGGGGCACGCTCATGAGCGACATCACCACACCTCAGACTGCGGATGCCGCAGCCGCAAGCACCACGCCGGTGCTCACGGTCGACGGCCTCACGATCGGCATCGGCTCGCGTAAGAACGTGAAGTCCATCGTTAAAGGCATCAGCCTCGCGCTTACCCCCGGACGCATCCAAGGTCTCGCGGGGGAGTCGGGCTCGGGCAAGACCGTCACGTCGCTCGCGATGTTGGGCCTGTTGCCGAGCAACGCCGTTGTCGGGGGCTCAATTCGTTTGGGAGATACCGAGCTCGTCGGGATGACTCATCGGCAGCTGAACGAAATTCGTGGGCGTCGTATTGCGATGATCTTCCAAGACCCCTCATCGAGTCTGCACCCGCAGTTAACGGTGGGCACACAGCTCACTGACCACGTCAAGCGGCATATGAAGATGTCTAGCAAGCAGGCCCGAGCTCACGCTATCGAGCTGCTTGACCGGGTTCGAGTCCCGAATCCGGCCGAAGCCCTTGCCCGCTACCCGCACCAGTTTTCGGGCGGCCAGCGTCAGCGCATCGCTATCGCCATTGCCTTGGCGTGCGACCCTATCGTGTTGCTCGCGGATGAACCGACTACGGCTCTTGACGTGACCGTTCAGGCGGGCATCCTTCACCTTCTGCGCGACTTGGCCGATGAGCGCCAGCTCGCAGTGTTGCTCGTAACCCACGATCTTGGTGTGATGAGCGCGATCGCCGACGATATTGCGGTGATGCGTCATGGCGAGATTGTGGAATCGAATGTGCGAAGCGAAATCTTCGTGAACCCGCAGCACGCGTACACGCGCGAGCTGCTTGCGTCACTACCGGGCGCTGCTGGCTTCGAGGAGGCAAGCGAATGAGTGAACTGCTTGAGGTTTCAGACCTCGTTATCGAGTACCACGGTGCGACTGTCGTGCGCGCGGTCGACCACGTTTCGCTCACGATTGCTCCCGGCGAAGTGCTGGCACTCGTGGGGGAGAGCGGTTGTGGCAAGTCGAGTTTGGCCCGCGCTGTTGTGGGAATGGAAAAGCCTCGTGCGGGCGCTGTGACCTATCGCGGTTCTGAAGTTCCGTTGTTGGGTGTTCGCCGTCGTCGCGCACAGTTCACGTCGATCCAGATGGTCTTCCAAGATCCCAACTCATCCCTGAACCCGCGGATTCGCGTGGGGCAGCAGATCTCAGAAGGCATCCGCGCTGCCGTTGAACGTGGCGATGAAGGCTCGCAGCCTGAAGAGTGGCTCGAACGTGTCGGGCTCCCTATCGAGATGGTGGCGCGCTACGCTCACGAACTCTCGGGTGGGCAACGTCAACGTGTCGCTATCGCTCGCGCCTTGGCTGCGCGACCCGATCTCTTGGTCGCCGACGAACCGATTTCTGCTCTGGATGCGTCGAGCCAGGCATCCGTCGCTGACATGATGCGCAAGCTCGCGCTCGATGCTGGCGCCGGGTTGCTCTTTATCTCCCACGACCTCGCTATCGTGCGCCTCATTGCCGACCGCACCGTGGTGATGTACCGCGGCAAGATCGTCGAATCTGGCGTTTCGGATCTGATCTGGAATGACCCAGTGCATCCGTACACGCGAGCGCTCATCTCGGCGATTCCCGAGCCTGACGGCAAGGGCAACCTGCCTGCTGCACCGGCGGCAGACGCTCCAGAAGAGTGGCGGATGACGCTTCCCGAGGCCCTCGACCGCGCATAATCCGCGTCAGCGGTTCCTCTCGCGTGGGTACGATTGCGCCCAAATTGCGTAAATGTAACTACACGCTTGTGTTTTGGCGGATTATTCGGGGATAATGTCCCCAAGCGGTTCGCCGCACAATTTAACAGCTCCGTGCCGTCACAGGCACCGTTCGTGGGTCGATGGGGAAGTCGCATCCAACGGAACGGAGATATCGTGACTGCACAAAACGCTCGCGGAGTGCTCTACGTGCACTCTGCTCCTCGCGCGCTCTGCCCACACATCGAGTGGGCTGCTGGTCGCGCTCTTGAACGTGCCGTGAACTTTGACTGGGACGATCAACCCGTGCTCAAAGGTTCTCAGCGTGCTGAGTTCTATTGGGAGGGACCGCAGGGCTCCGGTGCCACGCTTGCATCCTCCCTGCGTGGATGGGAACACCTCCGTTTCGAAGTCACCGAAGACCCGAGTCCGGGTTCGGACGGCGGACGCTGGATGCACACGCCCGACCTCGGCATCTTCTTCGCGCAGACCGACAGCGTCGGCAACATGGTGATTCCGGAAGACCGCTTGCGCTACGCGATGGAAGCTGCGGGTTCCGATGCTTTCGAGCTGCACCGCGAACTTCGCCTTGCTCTCGGCCAGGCGTGGGACGACGAACTTGAGTCGTTCCGTCACGCCAGTCAAGATTCTGCAGTTGTGTGGCTTCACAAGGTAGGTTGACGATGATTTCCGAACGCACGGCTCTCTCAGAAGTTGCGGTTGACACTCGGATTCCGCTCATCGAATGGCGTGACTGCGTTGACGTCGTGCTCGATTCCGTCGATTCCACTTTCGATGGAGAGTGCTCTCTCCATGATGGATGTCGTTCCATCCTCTAGTTCCCGCGGTCTGCACATTTGTGTGACTGTTTGTTCGCTGCGAGCGTGCCGTTCAGGTGGCTTCCAGTAGACTCCCGGCGTAGCGTTGAGACGTGGCCGGAAGTTTTCGGGCACGGTTGCCACAACGGACCGTTCCCGGGTCCTCGGACTTTGTTCTTCCGGCTGAAACTATTTCAGGATTTGGAAGGAACATCATGTCTCGTTTTGACGGAAAAGTAGTTCTCATTAGCGGTGGTGCCCGCGGGATGGGTGAGTCCCACAGTCGTGCCATTGTCGCCGAGGGCGGCAAGGTTGTCATCACCGACGTTCTGGATGCTGAGGGTCAGACTCTCGCGGACGAACTTGGTGAGAGTGCCGTCTATGCCCACCTCGATGTCACGAACGAGGAAGAGTGGCTTGCGGCAGTGAAGCTTGCGGTCGACACCTTCGGCGGACTGAACGTCTTGATCAATAACGCCGGAATCGCCAACTTCGGTACTCTCGACACCTATACCGCTAAGGACTGGTCGCTCATCATCGGGATTAACCTCACCGGCGCCTTCCTCGGCATCAAGTCGGCGGCACCCGAATTGGTCAAGAACGAGACCTCCTCGATCGTGAACATCTCGTCGACTGCCGGCATGCAGGGCTTCGCCGCCCTCCACGGCTACACAGCCTCCAAGTTTGGCCTTCGCGGCTTGACGAAGTCTGTCGCTATGGAACTCGGCCACCAGGGTGTGCGAGTCAACTCTGTTCACCCCGGTAACATCCGCACTCCCATGACTGATGGCTTGGAGATCGACGACTCAAGCACGCCGATTCCTCGTCTGGGAGAGCCGGAAGAAGTCACCAAAATGGTTCTCTTCCTCGCCAGCGAGGACGCAAGTTACTCGACCGGATCTGAATTCATCATTGACGGCGGCGTTCTCGCGGGAGACGGCGCGGTGAACTAGCGCTCGAACCTCACGGAGCGTGTTCACGCACTGACAACGCTTAACGAGAAATCGCCCGTCCGATCATTGATCGGACGGGCGATTCTTCGTTAACACTCAACTCGCTAAAGCGGCCGAGCCAACTCCGAGGCTAAACCGAACGGAATGCGGCGACAGCGTTGTGTCCACCAAAGCCGAACGAGTTGCTGATGGCCAGCTGGGGGCCCGAGCCGAGGTCGCGGGGCGACGTGACGACGTCCAGCGGAATCGCGGGGTCCTGGTTGGTGAGGTTGATCGTCGGGGGAGCCGTGCGGTGGTGGAGAGCCAAGACCGTGAAGATGGCCTCGAGTGCTCCGGTGCCGCCCAAGAGGTGCCCGGTGGCGCCCTTAGTGGCGGAGACGGGAATATTCGGCAGGTGGTCGCCGAAGATTCGCAGAAGCGCCTTGTACTCGGCAATGTCACCGACGGGCGTGCTCGTCGCGTGCGCGTTGATGTGGGTAACGTCTTCTGGTGTTGCTCCGGCCGCTTCGAGAGCGTCGCGAACAGCGCGGGCTGCAGCGGTTCCCTCGGGGTCGGGAGCAGTGATGTGGAACGAGTCACTCGTCACAGCGCCACCAGCGAGTTCAGCGTAGATGCGAGCACCACGGGCAAGAGCGTGCTCTTCGGTCTCGAGAACGAGCGTTGCTGCTCCTTCGCCGAGTACAAAGCCGTCCCGCGAGATGTCGTAGGGGCGCGAGGCAGTTGCCGGGTCGTCATTGCGCTTCGAGAGTGCCTGCATCGACGCGAAGGCGGCGATGGGAAGCGGGTGAACCACTGCTTCCGTTCCGCCGGCGATCACGACATCCGCAAGCCCTGCCTGAAGGTGAGCGTAGGCGTTGGCGAGAGCCTCGGTGCTGGAGGCACACGCTGAAACGTCAGTGCGAGCATAGGCACGTGACGGGATCGCCATGCTGATGGCGGCAGCTGCCGCGTTCGGCATGAGCATAGGAATCGTCATCGGCAAGACGCGACGCGGTCCCTTTTCGCGCAGAGTGTCCCACGCGTCCAGGAGCGTCCAGAGTCCGCCGATACCGGTGGAATAGTCAACACCAATACGCTCAGGGTCGACGTCAGGTGAGCCCGCATCGGCCCACGCTTCGCGCGCCGAGATGAGGGCGAACTGGCTGGAGGGATCGAGTCGCTTGTACTCGACGCGCTCCAAAACCTCTTCGGGGCGCACTTTTGCCTGGGCCGCGAACGTTACGGGGAGAGAATACTTTTCAACCCAGTCCTGCTCGAGAGAGCGGGCTCCGGATTCGCCAGCGAGAAGGGCGTTCCACGACTCGGTCGCGGTTCCGCCGATGGGCGTAGTGGCACCGATACCGGTGACAACGATCTTTTTGGTCATTTCACGTTCCTTTTGAGTGCATGGCTCAGAAAGCCCGCCAACGGCAGACTTCTGCAGTGCTGCGCGGAGGCCAACCGCATCCAGTGCGGTTGGCCATCCACGTCGAGCGGGTGTTACGCCTGAGCGTTGGTGATGAAGTTCACTGCGTCACCGACGGTCTTGAGGTTCTTTACCTCTTCGTCGGGGATCTTGACGTCGAACTTCTCTTCGGCGTTGACAACGATCGTCATCATCGAGATGGAGTCGATGTCGAGGTCATCGGTGAACGACTTGCCCATCTCAACAGTGTCGGTCGCAATGCCGGTCTCGTCGTTGATGAGCTCAGCCAATCCGGCCATAACTTCTTCAGTGGACAGTGCCATGTTTTTCTCCTTGGGATGTAAATTGACCGTTAGCCAGTGTAGGCCAGCAGCCGCGTCGAGCGGGGTACTACGGCAGAACGATTACTTGCGCGCCGAAGACGAGACCAGCGCCAAAACCGATCTGAAGGGCGAGGCCGCCGCTCAATTCGGGGTGTTCTTCGAGCAGACGGTGTGTCGCGAGCGGGATGGATGCTGCCGACGAGTTGCCCATGTCGGCAACGTCGCGAGCGATCACTACAGACTCGGGCAGCTTCAGTTGCTTCGCGAACTCGTCGATGATGCGCATGTTGGCCTGGTGAGGGATAAACGCAGCGAGGTCATCTGCGGTGATTCCCGCGACATCCAAAGCTTCCTTGGCGACCTTTGCCATGTCCCAGACTGCCCAACGGAAAACGGTCTGGCCCTCTTGGCGGAGGGTCGGCCACGCTGCTTCGCCCTCGCGGAAGTCGACGAGGGTTGCGTTCATTTTGATCGCGTCAGCCTTCGAGCCATCCGAGCCCCAGACCGGAGCCGAGATGCCAGGGGTGTCGCTCGGGCCAATAACGACAGCGCCGGCACCATCAGCCAGAAGGAACGAGATGCTGCGGTCGGTGGGATCGACAAGATCAGAGAGCTTCTCGGCGCCGATCACGAGGGCGTATTTGGCCGCTCCCGCGCGAATCAAAGCATCAGCCTGAGTGACCGCGTAGCTGAAGCCTGCGCAGGCAGCATTCACGTCGTACGCCGCGGCGGGGTTGGCTCCCACGCGGTCGGCGACAACTGCAGACATCGAGGGTGTCTGCAGAACATTGCTGATCGTCGCGATGATGACGAGGTCGATCTCCGACGGGTCGACGCCAGACTTCTCAATCGCTTCGCGAGCGGCATCTGTGGCGAGATCGACCGCGAGGATGCCCGCTGACGCGCGACGGCGGGTGATCATGCCGGTGCGCTGCTGAATCCACTCATCGCTCGAGTCGATTGCTTCGACGAGCTGATTGTTGTCCACAATCAGGTCACCGCGGGCAGCGCCATAACTGTAAATCTTGGTGAACTGTGACCCGGCGGACTGGGTGAGGGTGGGTGCGGTCATGCGTTGGCCTCCATCAGGTCAAATGCTGCGGATAAATCGTCTGGTGTCTTCACGGCGACGGCCGGGATGCCCCGGAGTCCCCGCTTGGCGAGGCCCACAAGAGCGCCAGCGGGCGCAAGTTCAATAATTCCGGTGACGCCGGCATCCGCCAGTGAGTTCATCGTGAGATCCCAACGAACCGGCGACGACACCTGCCCCACGAGGAGATCGACGAAGTGTGACCCGCTCTCGATGAGCGAACCGTCGCGGTTGGTGTAGATCGGCACTGTGGGGTCGTGTGCCGTGAGGGTCGCAGCGAATGTCTCGAGGTGGGCGACAGCTGGTTGCATGTAGCGGGTGTGGAAGGCTCCCGCGACCTGAAGCGGAATAACCCGCGTTCCCTTGAGGGGGTCTTCGGAGAGCTTCGCGAGAGCATCCAGCGCTCCGGCAACAACAATTTGTCCGCCACCGTTGAAGTTCGCTGGCTGCAGTCCCAGCTCGGCAAGACGCTCAAGCAGCGCCTCTTCGTCTCCGCCGATGACGGCGGACATGCCCGTGGATTCCAGCGCGGCGGCAGAAGCCATTGCCGCACCACGCTCGACGACAAAGCGCATCGCGTCGCTTTCGGAGAGGATTCCGGATGCCGCGGCAGCCGTGATCTCGCCGACCGAGTGTCCAGCGACCGCACCGATGTGCTTGCGGCGATCGCCTGCCGTCAGTGCGCTCAACGTGAGTAGTCCAGCGGCGACGATGAGCGGCTGAGCGACTGCGGTGTCACGGATGGTGTCGGCATCCGACGTCGTTCCGTGGGCGATCAGGTCGATGCCGGCGGCTTCTGAGATCGCGCCGAGTTGGTCGCGCAGAGAGGAATCTTCGAGCCATGGCTCGAGAAAACCGGGGGTCTGGGAGCCCTGTCCGGGCGCTACTACAACAATCACTTAGCTAGTCTGCCAATCTTTCGTCGGAATCGCTTGGATAAGCCCACCAAAGCTTGGAGGGATCGTTGTGTGAACTCACCAAAGCCGGATAGTTAGCGGGCGCGTCCCGGCTCGGGATCAGAAATGGACCCCACGATGAGGGCCGCTTGCAGAATCAACGCCTCCCGTGCACCAGTCGCATCCCAGCCAATCACTTCGCTGACTCGCTTCAAGCGATAGCGCACCGTGTTGGGGTGCACAAAGAGTTCGCGAGCAGTGGCTTCAAGAGAGCGACCATTGTCGAGGTAGCACCACAGAGTCGTCAGTAGATCGGTCGAGTGTGCCTGAAGCGGTTTGTAGATCTTGTTGATGAGAGTCGACCGTGCCAACGGGTCGCCCGCGAACGCGCGCTCCGGCAGCAGGTCGTCGGCCATAGTCGGTCGAGGCGCATTGCGCCAGGAGCGCGCTACCGCAAAGCCGGCAAGAGCAGCTTTTGCGCTCTTGGAGGCGTCGACCAAGCTCGGCACTTCTGGCCCGAGCACAAGGTGCCCGCTTCCGAATCCCGGCTCGAGCTGCTCGGCGATCGTGATGAACGGCAGGGGCTCAGCATCTTCCGCCTTTTCTGAACGGGGAGCTGCGCGACCAATAACGAGCACGAGTCGACTGCCCTGCACCCCGATGAGAACGTCAGCGTCGAGATGACGAGCTGTTCGCCGAAGCTGATCGACGTCGAGCTGGCGTGGAGACGTTCCGACGAGGACACAGACCTCGCCGTGACCATTCCATCCCAGCGCCGCGATGCGACTCGGAAGTTCGTTGTCGTACTCGCCACTCAGAATCGAGTCCACGACGAGGGCTTCAAGGCGGGCATCCCAGAGTCCACGAGCTTCTGCCGCACGAGCGTAGACATCTGCCGAGGCAAACGCGATTTCCCGCGAGTACAACAGGATCGCTTCCCGCAAGACGTCGTCATCCGCTTTCACGCGCGCTTCAACAACTTCGACGGCGATCCGAATCAGTTGAAGCGTTTGCTGCAGTGAAACTGAACGCAAAAGTTCTCGCGGGGCAGCCCCAAACACGTCCGCCGCAATCCACGGCGTCGTCGTCGGGTCTTCAAACCAGCTAATGAAGCTCGTGATGCCAGCCTGAGCAACTAAGCCGACAGCGGAACGCCGCCCTGGTGGCATTTTGCTATACCAGGGCAGCGTGTCCTCAAGCCGCTTGAGCGTTGCTGTCGAGAGTTCGCCCGTGATGACACGTAACCAGGCGAGTGTTTGCGCCTTAGTTTTTTGTACCGGGGGAATGGTTGCGACCTAGCTTTCGCCGCCGGCAGAACCGGTGGTGCCTTCGTTGACGTCGTGAAGGCTGTACTTCTCAATCGCTTGAGCCGGAACAGCAGGATCCATCTCGCCGCGCTTCACGAGCATCTCCAAAGTACGAACGACCATCGAGTGGCTGTCGATCTTGAAGAAGCGGCGTGCAGCAGCTCGTGTGTCTGAGAAACCGAAGTCATCAGCACCCAAAGTCGCGAACTCGCCGGGAACGAACGCCCGGATCTGATCGGGGACCGCGTGCATGAAGTCGGTGACGGCAACAAACGGGCCCTTGGCATCCGCGAGCTTTGTCGTGACGTAGGGAACGTGAGGTTCTTCGTTGGGGTAAAGGAAGTTGTGCTCTTCAGCAGCAATTCCATCGCGACGAAGCTCGGTCCAGGATGTAACCGACCAGACATCGGCTGCAACGCCCCACTCTGAGGCCAGAATCTGCTGAGCCTCGAGCGCCCACGGCACTGCGACACCGGATGCCATCAATTGAGCCTTAGGGCCAGTGATAGTCGGCGACGACAGGTGGTAAATACCCTTCAGCGCACCCTCGACATCGAAGTTCTCCGGCTCAGCAGGCTGAACAAGTGGCTCGTTGTACAAGGTCAGGTAGTACATGACGTTGGGGTCTTCGTGCTTGCCGCCGTACATCCGCTCGATACCCGCGCGCACTATGTGCCCGAGCTCGTAGCCGTACGCAGCGTCGTAGCTCACCACTGCGGGGTTGGTGGATGCCAACAGGATCGAGTGTCCGTCAGCGTGCTGCAGTCCCTCACCCGTCAGTGTCGTGCGACCGGCAGTGGCGCCCATGATGAAACCGCGCGCCATCTGGTCGCCGGCAGCCCACATGGCATCGCCCGTGCGCTGGAACCCGAACATCGAGTAGAAGACGTAGACCGGGATAAGCGGCTCACCGTTGGTGGCGTAGGAAGTGCCGACGGCCGTGAAAGCAGCAAATGCTCCTGCTTCGTTGATGCCAACGTGCACGATCTGGCCCTGCGGACTCTCCTTATAGGCCAGCAACTGCTCGCGGTCTACCGAGGTGTAGTGCTGCCCGGCGGGGTTGTAGATCTTCGCTGTGGGGAAGTAGGCGTCCATGCCGAATGTGCGTGCCTCATCCGGGATGATCGGCACAATGCGGTTACCGATGGACTTGTCGCGCAGGAGGTCCTTGAGCAGACGGGCGAAGGCCATGGTGGTGGCGATCTCCTGCTTGCCGGAGCCCTTCTTGACGACGTCATAGGTCTTTGCTTCGGGAAGCTCGAGCTGCGTGTACTTAGTGCGACGCTCAGGCACATAGCCGCCAAGTTCGCGCCGGCGCTCTTGCATGTACTGAATGGCCTCATCGTCTTCACCCGGGTGGTAGAACGGGGGCTGGTACGGATCTGCTTCGAGCGCGGCATCCGTAATCGGGATGTGCATTTCATCGCGGAACTTTTTGAGGTTGTCGAGCGTGAGCTTCTTCATCTGGTGGGTCGCATTGCGGCCCTCGAAGCTGGGGCCGAGGCCGTAGCCCTTGACCGTCTTCGCGAGGATGACCGTCGGCTGGCCCTTGTGCTCACTGGCTGCCTTGAACGCGGCGTAGACCTTGCGGTAGTCGTGGCCACCACGCTTGAGGTTCCACACATCGTCGTCCGAGAGGTGTTCAACCATCTTGAGCGTGCGCGGGTCGCGACCGAAGAAGTTCTCGCGAACGTAAGCGCCAGACTCTGCCTTGTAGGTCTGGTAGTCGCCGTCGGGAGTGCGGTTCATGAGGTCGCGTAGTGCGCCCTCAGTGTCGTTGGCGAGCAGGTCATCCCACTCGCGGCCCCAGACAACCTTGATGACGTTCCAGCCGGCACCCCGGAAGAAGCTCTCGAGCTCCTGAATGATTTTGCCGTTACCGCGAACGGGGCCGTCAAGTCGCTGCAGGTTGCAGTTGATGACAAAGTTGAGGTTGTCGAGCTTCTCGTTGGCTGCCCACTGAAGGGCGCCACGGCTTTCGACCTCGTCCATCTCACCGTCACCGAGGAATGCCCAGACCTGCTTCTCTGACACATCCTTGATGCCACGGTTGCTGATGTACTTGTTGTTCTGGGCCTGATAGATCGCGTTGATCGGACCGAGACCCATCGAGACTGTGGGGAACTGCCAGAATTCCGGCATGAGGCGCGGGTGCGGGTAGCTCGAGATGCCATTCGGTGCCTGTGACTTCTCTTGACGGAAGCCCTTCAGCTGGTCTTCGCTCATGCGACCTTCGAGGAAGGCGCGAGCATACATGCCGGGGGAGGCGTGACCCTGGTAGAAGATTTGGTCTCCACCAGATTCGTGGTCTGCACCACGGAAGAAGTGGTTGTGTCCTACTTCGTAGAGGGCAGCAGACGACGCGTACGTCGAGATGTGTCCGCCAACGCCGACACCGGGACGCTGTGCGCGGTGCACAGTGATCGCGGCATTCCAGCGAATCCACGCACGGTAGCGTCGTTCGAGTTTTTCATCACCCGGAAAGTCGGGCTCATCTTCTTTGGCGATGGTGTTGATGTAGTCCGTTGTCGGAACCATCGGCACACCAAGGTGCAAGTCTTTAGAACGCTTGAGAAGGCTGAGCATGATCTCGCGACCGCGCTCGTGGCCTTGTGCTGCAACGAGGGAGTCGAGTGATTCGTTCCACTCGGCGGTCTCCTCCGGGTCCTTATCGGTGTTGGTTACCGAGTATGGGTCCTGGTCGTTTACCGTCACCGTTGACCTCTTTCGTGTAGAGAACAGAGTCGTGCGAGTCGAGGCACTACCGGGTTGCGGATGTGATGGGATCGACTACGCCCATCGATTCTAGTTGTCGAATGCGGCAAGATTCGAACCGGGCCAATTTCTCCCGCAATTGTGGGGAATTTGAACGGTTTTCTGGGGAGGGTTTCGTATGACAATCACGCGAGGGGCTGTTGCGCCCGATTTCGAGTTGCGCAATCAGCACGGGCAGACGGTCAGTTTGCAGGAGTTGCTTTCGCGGCGTGCGGTGCTCGTTGTCTTCATTCCTCTCGCATTTTCGCCGGTCTGTGCCGCTGAGGTCGCCCAGCTTAACGACTGGCATGACATCGCAGCCAGCGCGGGAGTCGAAGTTGTGGTGATTTCGGTTGACTCTGTGGCTACGCTGCGGGCGTGGTCGGATGACACGGGCTTCCGCCTCTCGCTGCTGTCGGATTTTTGGCCTCATGGCGCGGTCGCGAAGCAGTTCGAGGTATTTTTGGAGGACAAGGGATTTGCTCGTCGAGCGAGTTTTCTCATCGATCACAACGGTGTAGTGCAGAGCGTTATCGAGTCTGCGTTGGGGGAGCCGCGAGCGTTTTCTGACTACGAGCACGCAATTGTGGCGCTCACTTCCGCCGCCGATTCATAGATTTTGTGGGTGTGTGTAATCGGTCGTCAAAAGCCGTGTAACATTATCGAGCGCTGCTTCGCACTGCGTCGCTGCGGGCCTTTAGCTCAGCTGGTAGAGCGCCACGTTTACACCGTGGATGTCATCGGTTCGATCCCGGTAGGGCCCACCGCAACAGAAAACCCCCGTCACTGACGGGGGTTTTCTTCGTTTTCCGGTCGTTTTCAGCGGTATGCTCCGTGCACGATTGACGTCGATACACTCGGGTCGACGTCGCCTTGCGAGGTGGGACATCATGTCGAATGAGTCACTGGATCCTGTGCTGGACACGGCACGCAATCACGCCGCCCGGTATCTCCACGGACTAGCCACGCGACATGTCGGAAGTCGGCACGGTCGCGACGAGATGATGGCGAACTTGCGCACACCGCTTGCGGTGTCGGGAGAGGACCCCTCGGCCGTCATCGATCTGCTGGCGAGTCAGGCTGATGTCGGCATGACGGCATGTAGCTCACCGCGGTACTTCGGCTTCGTGATCGGTGGCACGCAACCGGTCGCCCTCGCCGCAGACTGGCTCGTGTCGACCTGGGATCAGAATGCCGGCATCCATGTGATCTCACCGTTCTCGGCAGCGATAGAAGAAATTGCTGCCGAATGGATGCTGGAGCTGCTCGATCTCCCGCGTGAATCCTCTGTCGGTTTTGTTACCGGCGGCCAAATGGCGAACTTCACGTGTCTTGCAGCGGCGCGACACAACGTGTTGAGGCGCGTCGGGTGGGATGTCGAACTCGACGGCGTTGCGGGGGCGCCGCACGTGAATCTGGTGGTGGGGGCAGGGGCTCACATCACCATTGATGTTGCATTTCGTTATCTCGGGTACGGCACTCGTTCACTGAATGTCGTTGAATCTGATGGTCAAGGACGGATGCGTGCGGATCGTCTGCGCGATCTTGTGGCGACGCTCGACGGGCCGACGATCATTTGTGCCCAAGTCGGCAATGTCAATAGCGGGTGCTTCGACCCGGTGAGAGAAATTGCACAGATTGCTCGGGATGCCGGCGCGTGGCTGCACGTCGATGGAGCATTCGGTTTGTGGGCACGAGCGAGCGCAGAGCTCGCCCCGTTCGCGGATGGAATCGATCTCGCAGATTCTTGGTCGACGGATGCGCATAAGTGGTTGAACGTTCCCTACGACAGCGGGCTCGCGATTGTGAGGCACTCGGCGGATCATCGTGCCTCGATGACGTCGTCGGCTGAATACCTCATCCAAACTCACGGAGTTGAGCGGGATGCGATCGATTGGGTTCCTGAACTTTCGCGACGGGCGAGAGCGATCCCCATTTATGCGGCTCTGCGCACACTCGGGCTCGACGGTATTGCCGATCTCATTAATCGTGGCTGCGCACGAGCTCGGCAAATGGCTGCGTTGTTGGGGCAGGATGCCGGAGTGCTGATACTGAACGATGTTGTTCTGAACCAGGTGCTCGTGCGTTTCGCCAACGATGATGACATCACGCGGGCGGTGGTGGCGGGAGTTCAAAAAGAAGGAACCTGCTGGGTGAGCGGAACAACGTGGAACGGCCACGCCGCGATGCGCGTATCGGTCACCAACTGGGCTACTTCAGCAGAAGACGTTTCGCGAAGCGCTTCCGCGATTCTGTCTCTTTTTCGCGGCCTGCACTGACGCTCGGTTCCGTGGCCATGCGCGCGCACCATGTCGACAACTGCAGCATTCAGAGTCGGGCCGTTTGCGTTCATCGGCGCGGCCACAGCGGGGAGAGGGGCAAACCGCAGTCTTCTGGATCGGCGTATCCCTCATATTTGTTGCAGTATCTGTTCTGAGTACGGCTCGGCATACCCGCAAAACATTGGTATCGCCTTAGAATTTGTGCATGGCATTCCACGACGACGTTGACGACGCGAACGATGCGAACGACAAAACGTCTTCAGAGCATGAGTTCGAACTACCTTTCCCGAAGCCTGCAACCGGTACTTCTTCCGGTTCAGATTCGGCACCCGACACGACCGCTGACGGTCTTGTCGACCTGAGCGAAGCATCCACTGAGGGCATATTTAATCTGGATGCTGCGCTCAACGCAGACGCGTCCCGGCCGGTTGTGCCGCCCGCAGACTCTGTCTCGCCGCCCACGCCGCCCGTAGGCACGTCGGGTTTTGCGCCGATTGATCTCAATGAAGAGTTCCAGCGCTCCGACGTCGCAGACGCACTCGACCAAGGCATGCCCCCGTGGGCAATGGCGCCTGCTCCTGACCCAACGCAGGCCGTTTCGCAACTTGATGCGCCGAGCGGTAGCGATGCAGAACAGCCCGCTTCACCGTCCGCTGCGTCTCACGACGACGACGACGATGACCCGTACCAAATTCCGGCCGATTACACGACACCCGATTTCTTTGCTTCGCGTATTTCGCGACGACGCACACCTGAGGAGATGGAAGCTCAGGCTGCGGCAGTAGACGCAGAGAACGATGCACTAGCCGCCGCTCTCGCAGCGGGCGAAGCCGCAGCTGCCGGTGAGCCCACGCCGATCGAGCCTTCAGTGGTCGAGGCGGAGGCCGTCGAGAACGAGATCGTGGCTCCGGCACCGGTTGATTTCGCGCCGGATGAGTCTGCGCCGGTTGAGTCTGCCCCGATCGAGTCTGCTCCCATTGTTTCTGAGCCCGTCATGCCAGCGGCAACTGACTACGATCACGATCTCGGTGCCTTTGATCTCGGCGCAGTTGACTCTGAAGACGATTCCGAAGAATTCAGCTTCGAATCGCTCTTTGGTACGCAAGAACCAGAGCCGCAAGCAACTAACGCAGCCACGGACGACTCACCGTTTGGAGACGCACCCTGGGCTGAAGTGTCCCCGGTTGCCGGTGACAGCTCCGACCCGATTTCAGCTGAATCGGATGCGCCCGCGAACCACATTTGGAAGCTCGGACCACTCGAACCCAACGTGCAGGGTTCTGCTCCTGAACCCACGCCCGTCGAACCGCAGGCTGCGGCAGAAGCTCCGCTTCCAGTGGAGGACGTCATCGATGGTGCCCCGATGTGGAACCTCGATGGCCAGGATGCACCGGCAGTCGTAGACGCGCCGAGCCTCGGCAGCGACGGATTCCTTTCGCTCGATGACGTGCTCCCTGCCGCGACCAACGATTCGGATGTCGAGAGCGACGACTCTGTCACTGATGTCGGCACCGACACCGATACCGACACCGACACCGACAGCGATGCTGGCGCTGATACTGCGGCACCTGTTGCGGACGCACCTATCGGTCGCGAAGCTGACACCACAGAAGCACCGGAGGCCGCAAGTGCGCCACCGGTCGAGAGCGTTGCTGCTTTTGATCTTGACGCAGCTTTTCGAGAGGCCGTCGTTGCTCCCGAGACTTCGGCTGAGCCTACGACGAGCGAGTTTCTTGCACCGCCCGCTCCCGAATCTGCGATCGAGCCCGACTCCGCTGCGGCACCAGAACTGCCGGCAGAGTCGGAAACGACGAGCGAACACGCTAGCGCGCTCGATTCTGAGCCCGTTGAGCCTGCTCAGCGAGTAGAGCCCGCCGAGCCTGCTCAGCGAGTAGAGTCCGCCGAGTCCGCTCAGCCAGTAGAGTCCGCCGAGCCTTTTGCTCCGGTTGGGCTCAACGAGCCCGCTGCTCCGGTCGAGACCACCGCAACGGCGTCCGAGCCAGTCGCCGAACAGCCTCTCGACGATTTCTTCCCCGCTCCGGCAGCAGACTCTGTTCTCGAGTCGCCTGCTCGGACCTTCTCCGACGAGGCAGCGACCGACGATTCTGCGGAACCAGCCGAATCAGCCGAATCAGCCGAATCAGCCGAACCAGCCGAACCAGCCGTCGCAGAATCGCTCTTCGGTCACCGTGAATCATTCATCGCGCCGTCAGAAGAGCTGGCAGCACCGGCCGAGTTCCCGGTACCAGTAGAGCAGCCTGCCCCGGTTTCGGATGAAGCCGAAGAGACATTCGACAACTTTGTTCCTGCGACTCCAGAGGTTCCTGCGACTGCAGAAGTTCGAGCTGCTCCTGAGCCGCTGGATGCCCCCATCATCTCCGAGGCGGTTGCTGACATAGCCGCCCCCGCGTCAGATGTCGCGGTGGAGCCGGTCGCTGAGTTCCCTCAGTCAGAAGAACCCGCCGCGTCAGAAGAATCTGCCACGCCGGAAGAATCTGCAACGCCAGAAGAACCCGCCGCGTCAGAAGAATCTGCCGCGCCAGAAGAATCTGCAACGCCAGAAGAGCCGGCCGAAACAGTCGAGGCAAGTCCCGCTCCCGCAGCACCGTTCGTCTCGAGCTTCGCTCCGGAAGCGTCCTTCACACCGGTCGCGGAACCAGCTCCCGCGGCGGATGAGATCCCCGCGGCCCCAATCGCTCCTCTGGCGGATCAGGCGATAGTTTCCGAAGAACACTCTGCTGCCGAAGAACAGCCAGCGGCTGCAGAAACTGCGACAGAGGATGACGTTCCTACGCCTCCCACCCGCCGTTCGATGGCTGACAAAGACATTCTTAACTGGGCTGATAGCCCCGAGAGTCAGTCAACGGGAACGCTGAGCGTCATTGAGGTTCTCGAAGCTCAGTTGCGTTTGCGTGAAGAAGAAGCTCGCGAATACCGTGAGTGGGAAACCACGTTCCGCTCTCGAGGTGGCCCTGTCGCCGATCAGGTTATCGAGCAAGTTCGGTCTGAATTTGCTGATGTCGTGGAGCGAGATGAAGCTGCCGCAGCAGCGGATGTGACTCCCGCACCAGTCGCGCCTCAGGCAGAGTCCGCAGATCAGGCGGTAGCTCAGCCCGAGCCTGAAACGCCCGAAACCGCGAGCGCGACACCGGATGCTCTCGCCGAGGTGCCGGAAGATTCGACCCCAGCACCAGCACCTGCTGCGGCCGCAGCACAATTGCCCGCGTGGGATGTTCCGCCACCCAGCGAATCGTGGTCGCCTCCGGCTGACTTCGACGACGAAATTCCCTTCGCCGCTCACGCAGATCCGACCGAGTCACTCAGCCTTCCTGCGGTGGGCGATGTCCCTGAGCAGCCTTCGGTTCCCGCTGCGCCGGCCGCAGAATCATTCGCCGCTCCCGCAGTCGAGTCCGAAACACCCGCTGCTCCCGCTGCGCCTGAAGCGCACGTAACCCCAGAAGCACCTGCTGCTGAAGTGCCGGCAGAACCTGACGCTGCAGCAGAACCTGCTGAGCTAGCATCCGAGCCAGCACCTTCTGAGTCCGATGCCAACTCCGGCTTCCTTCGCTTGGGTGATAGTCCTGAGGTTCCCGAAGCCGCAGCCGAAGCCCCTTCAGTTCCAGAGGTTCCCGCAGCTCCGGCCGTGCCTGAAGTCTTCGCGGCGCCGACTGCTTTCGATATTCAGTCAGCACCCGAGTTCCCGGCTGATGAAGATGGCGACTACGACGAGGTCGAGTTTGCTCCGCCAGCCCTTGTAGAGCCGGATGTTGCGCCAAGCGTTCCACGTGCAAATTTGGATGAGCATGTCTCCTTCGGTGACTTCGGATTTGCCCCGCCGCCGGCAGAGGTCACCTCCGGTGACACTGGCGCTGCTGATTCTGCGGCTTCGGCTGCCGAGCCGGCCGCCCCGGAAAACGACGCACCCTTCGCGTTCGATCTCCAAGCGGACGCTCCGATCGCCCCTGAAACATCGTTTGCTTCGGCTGCAACTGAGGAATCGCCCGACCAGGATTTCTCAGAAATGTCTGCTGTGACACCCGAGCCGGTTGTTGAAACTAGTCCTGATGACACGGCCGCTGACGTCGCCGTCGAGGCAGCCCCAGCGGATTCTGCTGCAGCGTTCAGCTTTGCCTCGAGCGAAACACCCAAGTATGTTGCCCCCGAGGCCATCAGCTTTGATGATCTACTGAAGACCGACGACATTGTCGACGCGGACATCGATTCCGACGCTGATGAAGCTGATGTTGACCCGTTGCAGGCACTTCTCGCCAACGCAGCGCCGCCGCTGCAAGGCGATCCACTCTCGGAGGTGCAGACCGGCTCGATGCCCGTCGCCCAGGCCGCATTCGAAGCTGGAGTAGAAGATTCAGAGTCGGATGAGGCTGTCGACGACAGCGACCGTCTGTCGTACCCGGCTGAGCTTTCCACTGCTGCACTCGGTGCTGATGTCAGTACTGCGCCCGCGGACGCTGCCGTTCTCGATAGTGATGACGACGATGACAGTGAAGACGATGTGATTCCCTTCGCTGCTGGAGCGACGGGCGCCGCGATTCTTGGCGGTGCCGCTGTTGCTGGCGCTTCGCTCGCGTCTCAGCCAGCGCCGACCGGCGCTCCGGCACCTCTCGCTGCACCTGTTGCATCCGAAACGAGCGCTGCGGCTGCTTCTGCTCCTGTCGACTCGATGCCGCAGCCTGTTGCTCATTCGACCGCTGTGGTGGCTCAGCAGCCGCTCGGTCTAGATGAGGTTGCTCCCACCGCTCAGCGCGTGTTCAGCCTCGAAGAGAGCGGCCTTGAGCCGACTCCGGTAGACCGTCGCATCGGTCATGCTGCACGTCTCTTCTGGCTCTGGTTTGCTGCAAACTCGTCCATTGTGAGCCTCGGTCTTGGTGCTGCAGTGTTCGCCGTGGGGATGAGCCTTCGCCAGTCGATCGTCGCCATTCTCGCCGGTGTTGCGCTCTCATTCATTCCTTTGGGCCTCACGACTCTTGCCGGCAAGCGCAGTGGTCAGCCAACAATGGTGGTTTCGCGATCAACGTTTGGTCTCCTCGGCAACATTGCGCCCTCGGTCGTCGCTCTCGTGGCGCGACTCTTCTGGGGAGCAGTGCTGTTGTGGGTATTGGCTTCGTCGGTCGCGATTGTGCTGGTCGGCTCTGACCTCAATGGTGGTCTCGGTGACCGGCAACTGCTTCTCATCGCTCTGGCTTTGTCCTTCCTTATTGCACTCGTGATTGCGTTCGCTGGTTACCCGCTGTTTGCGCGCATCCAGTTGATCTTGAGCATCATTTCGGGAGTACTGATTGTTGGCCTCATTGGCTTCACTGCTCAGTACATCGACGTGTCGCAGGCGCTCACGACTCCTGATGGTTCGTGGTTGCTGACGGTAACCGGTGCCGTGCTTGTCTTCAGTTTCCTCGGTTTGGTCTGGGCCTACAGCGGTGCCGACATTGCTCGCTACCAGCGTCCGTCGTCGAGCGGCCCCGCGTCGATGCTGTCTGCAACGTTCGGTGCGGCGCTTCCCGCCTTCGTGCTGATCGCATACGGTGCACTTCTTGCCGCATCCGACCCGGCGATTGCTCGCGGGTTCCTCGCTTCTCCGCTCGACACGCTGCTGCTTCTACTGCCGAGCTGGTACCCCATTCCGCTGCTGTTGGCTGCCGCACTGAGCCTGCTTTCAGGTATCACGCTGAGCCTCTACTCCGGTGGGTTCGCGCTCCAGGCGATTGGGGTGCGCGTGCCGCGCCAATGGTCGATCGTGATCGTTGGAGTCGTGCTGGGTGCTCTTGGCATCCTGTTCGCGTTCGGTGTTGACGGTGGCATCAATGAACTGTTCCGGGATGTCGCAACCACGCTCGCTGTGCCTACCGCTGCGTGGGCTGGCATCTTCGCCTCTGAAACGATGATTCGCACTCGCAAGCTCGACAGCGCTGGGCTCCTAGCCCGCGGTGGCGTCTATGCCGATGTTCGTTGGGTCAACCTGGGCGCTTACATCGTGATCTCGGTGATCGGCTTCGCTCTGACGAGTGCGACGATCAGCTGGCTTTCGTGGCAGGGTTACGGCTTCACAGCACTCGGCATTGATCTGGGTTCTGACCTCGCAGGAACCGACCTCGGTGTGCTCGTCGCGCTTGGCCTCGGAATCCTGACGCCGCTGGTGGCAGGTATTCCCGCGATTCGCCGTCAAGAGGCCGAGCAGCCTGAGCGCGCACCGCGTCCCGCCTAGACTGAACGCGTGTCTACTACTGTCGCTCATGTCCTTGCCGCGGCCGAACGGCTCTGGCCCGCATCCGGTGCCGAGTCGTGGGATGCCGTGGGGTTAGTCGCAGGAGACCTCGACGCCCCGGTGTCCACGATTTCTCTCGCCGTAGATGCCGTGATGGACACCGTTGACGAGGCGATCGATAGTGGCGCGGACATGCTCATCACGCACCATCCGTTGCTCTTACGCGGGGTTACTTCGATTGCCAGCGACCGCTACAAAGGAGCGGTGTTGACCAAGCTTGTGCGTGCTGAGTGCGCTCTCTTGGCCGCACACACGAACGCGGATGTCGTAGAAAATGGAACGTCGGGTCGCTTCGCCACCAAGCTCGGCTTGTCGTCGATCGCCCCCATCGTCGCCGGTCAGACTCCGGATCGCGGCATTGGCCGCACGGGGCAACTGCCGGAGCCGATAACGCTCGGGCGTCTTGCTCGCCTCATCGCAGAAATTCTCCCGCCTACCGCTACCGGCGTGCGTGTTGCTGGCGATTTTGATCAACTCGTTCAATCGGTGGCGTTGTGCGGGGGAGCGGGTGACGCATACTTGAACGAGCCTGCCGTGTTGGCGTCGGATGTCTACATCACGAGTGATCTGCGGCATCATCCGGCGTCTGAAGCTCGTGAGAATGCTCGGCTTCTGAATGGCCCGGCGTTGATCGATGTCTCGCATTGGGCGAGTGAATGGTTGTGGCTCGACGCTGCAGCCGAAGAGTTGCGGGCATTGCTACCAGACGTAACGATTACGGTGAGCGAATTGCGCACCGACCCTTGGGATTTTGCGGTTGTGCAGTAAGCACACCGGTATACAGAGAGAAACATGACTATGGCATTGACCGCTAGCCCCGCTGACCAAGCGCTGCTCCTCGACCTGCAGGCCTTTGACACAAAGATTGCCCAGTTGGAGTACCGTGCGAAGAAGCTTCCTGAGCACGAAAAACTTACCGAACTGAAGCAGCACCGCGACAAGCTTCAGCTGACGATGCTCGAAGAGCGTGGGATCAAAGAAGATATTGAGCTCGAGATGAGCCGTATTGAGTCGGATGTCACCGTGGTAGAAGCTCGCATTGCTCGGGACACTTCGCGCCTGGACGCTAGTTCGTCGGCGAAGGATGTCGCTGCGCTCGAGCAGGAACTTACCGCGCTGCGCACCCGGTTGAGCAACCTCGAAGACATTGAGCTCGCGGTTATGGAGAAGCTCGAAGCGCAGCAGAAGGTCGTCGATAACCTTGCGGAACAGGCCGACAATCTTCGGACTCAGGCTGCTGAGCTGGAGGCAAGCCGCGATGAGGCTCTTGTCGTGATCGAGACGGAGCTGGGCGCGACGCGCACCGGTCGTACCGCTTTGCAGACCACCATCCCCGACGATCTTTTGGCGCTCTACGAACGCCAGCGTGAGCGTTATGGCGTCGGTGCTTCGTTGTTGCGTGGCGGAGTCTCACTGGCGTCCGGTGTAAAGCTGCTCGAGAACGAAATGCAAGAGATCCGTGCCGCAGCGCCCGACGCCGTAATCATGTGCGCCAGCAGCGAGGGCATTCTCGTGCGCACGAACGAGTCGGGACTCTAAGCCCTTTCTGAAGGCTAAGCTTGAGGTCGAATGGGTCGGCAAGACGGTCGCGTTATCCGTAAGGGTACCGAGGAACGTCCGGGCTCCAGAGAGCAGGATGGTGGGTAACACCCACCCGGGGCAACCCGCGAGAACAGTGCAACAGAAAGCAGACCGCCACGGGCTTTGGCCTGGGGTAAGGGTGAAACGGTGGTGTAAGAGACCACCAGCGGCCGGGGTGACTCGGTCGGCTAGGTAAACCTCGTCCGGAGCAAGATCAGACAGAAGACGCTAAGGCTGCTCGCCGAGTCTTCGGGTAGATCGCTAGAGGTGTGCGGCAACGTACATCGTAGATAGATGACCGTCCAGCATGAGATTTCGATTTCGTGTGAACAGAACCCGGCGTACTAGCCGGCCCATTCCTCAGTCTTAGGCTTCGCTCCACGAGCGGCGCTCGGCTCACACTGGTGTTCCTAGAGCAGCAGCTCTAGACGACTCCCGACGTGCCCAACAGGGTACCGATGAGGAACGTTGTGGCGAGCGCGAGCGCTCCGCCGATCACAATTCGTAGCGTCGGTCGCACCCAACTGTTGCCGCCGACACGGGCCGACAGCGCTCCGGTGATCACCAAGGCGGTCAACACGGCGATGAAGGTCGCAAGCACGCGGACGGGTTCAGGCGCGAGCAAGATGGCGGCGAGGGGCAACACTCCACCGATCGTGAACGCTAGGGCGGATGCGCCCGCCGCTTCCCACGGGCTCACGACGGCGTGCTCGGTAATGCCGAGTTCTGCTTCAAGGTGCGCTGCGAGAACGTCGTGTTCTGTGAGTTCCTCGGCTACACGTTGGGCTGTTTCCGCACTGATTCCTTTGGCTTCGTAAATAGCCGCAAGCTCGGCGAGTTCCTCTTCTGGCATCTCGGCGAGTTCGCGACGCTCTTTCTCAATGAGCGCCCGCTGGCTATCACTCTGGCTGCTCACAGAGACGTATTCTCCCAGCGCCATCGAGATGGCACCGCCGACGAGTCCGGCGACTCCGGCAGTGATCAGGGGAGCGATAGCGGATGTTGCTCCCGCTACACCGACGACGATGGCGGCAACCGAGACGATGCCGTCATTCGCGCCAAGAACCCCGGCACGGAGCCAGTTCAGACGTCCGGCGATATCACCGGAGTGCGGTTCATTCGTATGGAAGCTCATTGCTATTCCTTCACCGCGAGTGCTGCAGCGCCGAGGATGCCAGCGTTGTTGCGTAGTTTGGCTGGCACGATAGGGGTCTTTAGCTTGAGCAGCGGCAAAAACTTCTCGTAGCTCTTTGAAACACCGCCACCGACCAGAAAGAGGTCGGGCGAGAAGAGCAGTTCAAGGTGCGTGTAATAGCGCTGGAGGCGCTTTGCCCAGGCTTTCCAGCTGAGGCGCTGCCGTTCCTTTGCCGAGAAAGAGGCACCCTTTTCCGCATCCCGCCGCCCGATAGTGAGATGACCAAGCTCAGAGTTCGGCACGAGGGTTCCGTTGTAAATGAGCGCGCTGCCTATGCCCGTGCCGAGCGTGGTCAGCAGAATCAGACCGGGAACGCCTTTCGCGGCGCCGTAGCGCACTTCAGCAACGCCAGCGGCATCCGCATCGTTGACGAAATGGATGTCGCGGCCGAGAGCCTTCTCGAAGAGAGCCTCAGCCTCCAGGCCGATCCATTCTTTGGAGATGTTCGCGGCGGACATTGTTTTACCGTTACGAACGATTGCCGGAAAACATACGCCTACTGGCATGGATTCCGGAATCCCGCCGAGCTTCTCGATGAGTTCGATGACGACCTTCACGATTGCGTCAGGCTTGCCCGATTTGGGCGTCGCGATCTTCATGCGTTCGCTCACGAGCTTGCCGGTGTCCGTGTCGACGATGGCGCCCTTAATGCCAGTGCCACCGATGTCGATTCCTAGAGCCTGAGTCATGCTGTCCTCTTTCGCGTGGTTAGGGAGCGTCAGGGTATTACGGGAGGGTCAAAATTTCGGTGCCACGTTCGGTGACAACCATGGTGTGTTCGAACTGAGCGGTCAGGCTCTTGTCGCGGGTGGTGACGGTCCAGTCGTCAGCCCACAAATCCCAATCGTGGGAGCCGAGCGTGAGCATAGGTTCGATCGTGAAGACCATGCCTACCTCGATAACATCGTCGAACTGTGGCGCAGAGTCGTAGTGGGGGATGATCAGACCGGTGTGGAAGGCACGGCCAACGCCGTGCCCGGTGAAGTCGCGAACCACGCCATACCCAAACCGCTTCGCATAGGACTCAATGGCTCGCCCAATAACGTTGACTTGGCGGCCGGGGGCAACGGCCTTGATTCCCCGGTTGAGGGCTTCCTGGGTGCGCTCAACCAGATTGTGAGCCTCTTCCGACACGTTGCCGACAAGGAAAGTCTTGTTGAGGTCGCCGTGCATACCGTCTTTGTAGGCGGTGATATCAATGTTGATGATGTCGCCGTCGTGGAGCACGGTGTCATCAGGAATGCCGTGGCAAATTACTTCGTTGACGCTCGTGCAACACGACTTGGGGAAGCCCCGGTAGCCGAGGGTCGAGGGGTATGCGCCGCGGGAAACCATGTACTCGTGAGCGATCTGATCCAGTTGCGCGGTGGTGACGCCCGGTGCGATCGCCGCACCAACCGCTTCGACGGCGCCAGCCGCAATCTTTCCTGCCGCGCGGATGCGGTCGACTTCTTCGGCGGTGTAGACATCCGAACCAGTGAAGGTGCGCGGCGCCTTCTTGCCCACGTATTCGGGGCGGGTTATAGCCGAGGGAACGGCAAGTTGAGGTGGGATTACTCCCGGAACGAGGTGACCAGAGTTATTCCGAGGCATTTCAGCAGTCTAACGGCGTAGCCTTGCTCACGACGAAGGGACGAACCGCATGGAGCAATGGTGGTACAACCACAAGACCGGCGAAGTCGAAGAAGGACCGCAGTCGCTAGCCGTAGATCGTGATGGCCCATTCGATACTCGGGCTCAAGCAGAACACGCGCCGCAAATTATCGCGGAGCGCGCACGCAAGTGGGCAAGCGAAGATTCTGAAGACTAAAGGCTCGGAGTATTCCGGGACCGTTCCCGGCCGAGGGGACTCCTAGTAGGAGTGCTCCTCTGTCGGGTATGTACCCGCAGCGACATCGGCGCGGTACTCGTCAACAGCGCCCGCGAGCGTTGCACGCAAATCGGCGTACTGCTTAACGAACTTCGGGATGCGTCCTTTGGTAAGGCCCGCCCAGTCAGTCCAGACCAGAAGCTGCCCATCAACGTGTGGGCCTGCGCCAACGCCGATCGTCGGAATCGACAGTGCTTCAGTGATCTTGGCGGCGGCATCCGCTGGCACCATCTCGAGCACGACAGCAAAGGCGCCGGCCTCTTGAACGGCGAGAGCGTCGGCGAGCAGTTGCTCAAACCCTTCTCCGCGACCTTGAATGACGTGGCCACCGAGGCCGTGCTCGCTCTGGGGAGTGAACCCGATGTGAGCCATCAAGGGGATACCGGCGTCCACGATGCGTCGGATCTGTTCGGCACTGCGCACACCGCCTTCAAGTTTCACGGCGTGTGCCCCCGTTTCCTTCATGAAGCGGAACGCGGTGTGTAGGGCCTCCTCGGAGCCTGTTTCGTAGGATCCGAAGGGCATATCAGCCACAACAAAGGCTCGCGTGACAGCGCCGGCAACGGCGCGCGTCAGGGGGATCAGGTCATCGATGCTCACGGGCAGGGTGGTGTCGTAGCCATAGACATTGTTGCCAGCGGAATCGCCAACCAGTAGGAAGTCGATACCTGACTCGTCGAAGATTCCCGCAGTCAGCTGGTCATAACTGGTGAGTCCAACAATCTTGATTCCGTTCTCTTTCGCCGTCTGAAAATGGCGAGTGCGAACTCGTTTGAGCTTGGCTTGGGCTTCAGCAGCGGCAGAGTCAGTCATGTCCGCCAGTCTAATGACACCGACGCAGGGTTCAATTGGGCTACTGCGGCGGCGAGTGCGCTGCAGAGACCCTAAGGAACAAGTACCCTTAGAGCGGCAGAATCGATGTCGCACTCTCGCGGCAAAGCACGGATCGAGGAACACTAATGTCAATGGACAAGCAGCGCGATTTCGTTCTTCGCACAATTGAAGAACGTGGCATCAAATTTGTTCGACTCTGGTTCACGGATGTTGTAGGAACGCTCAAGAGCGTTGCCGTTGCTCCCGCGGAGATCGAAGGTGCATTCGCTGAGGGCCTCGGCTTCGACGGTTCCGCCATTGAGGGATTCACTCGTGCGTACGAGGCAGACATGCTCGCGCACCCAGATCCCACCACTTTTCAGATTCTGCCGTGGCGTGGAGAGATCGATCCCACTGCCCGCATGTTCTGCGACATCACTACGCCCGACGGCCAGCCCGCAGCATCCGACCCTCGCAATGTGCTCAAGCGCACCCTCGAGAAGGCGGCCGAGCGCGGCTTCACGTTCTACACTCACCCTGAGATCGAGTTCTACCTTCTCAAGTCGAGCAAGCTCAAGAATGGCAGCCCGCAGCCAGTTGATTCCGCTGGCTTCTTTGACAACGTTCCTGGCGGCACGGCGCACGACTTCCGTCGCCGTTCGGTGCGGATGCTCGAAGACCTCGGTATCTCGGTGGAGTTCAGCCACCACGAGTCTGGCCCTGGCCAGAACGAGATTGACCTTCGCTACGCCGACGCCCTCACCACGGCAGACAACATCATGACGTTCCGCACCGTGATCAAAGAGGTCGCCATCGAGCAGGGTGTTTACGCGACATTCATGCCGAAGCCGATGTCTGGCCAGCCCGGTTCGGGAATGCACACCCATATGTCGCTTTTCGAAGGCGACCAGAATGCGTTTTACGATGCGAGCGGTCACTACCAGCTGTCTAAGGTCGGCCGCCAGTTCATGGCTGGCGTTCTCAAGCATGCCCCCGAGATCACGGCGGTGACGAACCAGTTCGTGAACTCCTACAAGCGCCTCTGGGGCGGCGACGAAGCGCCCAGTTTCGTTACCTGGGGCCACAACAACCGCTCGGCACTCGTGCGCGTTCCGTTGTACAAGCCGGGCAAGGGGCAGAGCGCACGTATCGAATATCGTGCTCTCGACTCGGCGGCGAACCCCTACTTGGCATACTCTCTGTTGCTCGCTGCGGGGCTCAAGGGCATCGAGGAAGGCTATGAGCTCCCGCTCGAAGCCGAAGATGCTGTGGGTGACCTCTCGGAGCACGAACGCCGTGCGCTTGGCTACGAGCAGCTTCCGTCGAACCTCAACCACGCGCTGAGCATCATGGAAAACTCCGAGCTTGTTGCGGAGACGCTCGGCGAGCAGGTATTCAACTTCGTGCTGCTGAACAAGCGTCGCGAGTGGAAGGCCTACCGCGCACAGGTCACCCCTTACGAACTGGAGAGCAGCCTAGAGATCCTCTAGACCCTCCGTCACCATGTCGACGTCGCCATACACTCTCACCGAACTCGCCAAACTGGGCTTCTTGGAACTCAGCGAGGCCCGAGAGCGTCTTCTCGCGCTCGACCGCACCGAAGTGCCTGCAGCGCTATTTTCGTGCGCCGCGGACCCCGATCAAGCCCTCTGGTTTGTCGTGGAGCTCTCTGAGGGGTCCCCGCAGCAGCTCAACCCGGTGTTGGCTAATGACGAGGCGGCCGTGCGACTGGTGCGGGTGCTTGGCGCGTCTTCAGGGCTTGGCGACTTCTTCGTACGGCATCCGCAAGAACTCGACGCGATGTGTTCACCCATTGCGCAGCCCTACTCGCCCGAAGAATACGTTGAGCTCCTCACCGAAGTCACCAACGGTCTCGAGGGCGAAGACGCCTGGGTTGCTTTGCGGGTGCGCTACCGCCGAGAGCTCGCGAAACTGACTGCGTGGGATCTTGCGCAAGAAGATCCGCTTGCAGCCGTCGACCGAGTGGCGATGGCGTTGGCTGATTTGGCGGGTGCCGCACTTGAAGCATCACTCTCCGTCGCTCGCCGCTCGGTGAATTATCCGGCAGCCGATATCGCCGCAACCCGAATTGCCATCATCGGTATGGGCAAGGCCGGCGCGCGTGAACTGAATTATGTGTCGGATGTTGACGTCATCTTCGTCACGGAACCCGACGGCATAAGTGCCGACCGTGCCGTGACGATCGCTACGCCTCTGGCGGTGCAAACCATCCGCGGCATCCAGGACCTCACGGTTGAACCAGCGCTGTGGGAAGTTGACACCAACCTTCGCCCCGAAGGCAAAGACGGTGCTCTTGTGCGCACGCTTGAGTCACATCTGGCGTATTACGACCGTTGGGCAGAGAGCTGGGAGTTTCAAGCTCTCCTGAAGGCGCGACCGCTTGCGGGCGACCGTGAACTGGGTGGCCGCTACATTGAGGGCGTTGCCCCGCTGGTCTGGTCGAGCGCGTCCCGCGAAAACTTCGTGGCATCGGTGCAGAGGATGCGCGAGCGCGTCACCGAAAACATTCCGCCGCAGGAACGAGATGTGCAACTCAAGCTTGGCCCTGGTGGGCTTCGCGATATTGAATTCACTGTGCAATTGCTGCAACTTGTTCATGGGCAAAGCGACGAAGGCGTGCGTCAAACCTCGAGTCTCCGCGCTCTCATCGCGCTTGCTGAGCACGGCTACATCGGCCGTACCGAAGCCGGCGAGTTCGCGCGCGATTATCGTTTTCTCCGGCTGCTGGAGCACCGCATCCAATTGTCCCGACTGCGCCGCACTCACCTCATGCCGCGCGATCCAGATGAACTTCGGGTACTTGCGCGTGCGACCGGTATCGCCACGAGTGCGAAAGACCTCACCGAACAGTGGCAGCGCACCAAGATTGCGGTCCGCAGACTGCATGAGCGCCTCTTCTACCGACCCTTGCTTTCGGCTGTGGCCGCACTGCCCGAGGAAGGGCTCGCACTCTCTAGCGAGCAAGCAGTCGCTCGACTGGCCGCCATTGGCTTCCTCGACCCCAAGGGGGCGTTAGCGCACATTGCGGCGCTCACCGGGGGAGTCTCGCGCCGGGCCACCATCCAGAAAGCTCTGCTCCCCGTGATGCTGCAGTGGTTCTCCGATGGCGCGGATCCTGACTACGGCCTCCTCGCGTTCCGCCGGCTCAGCGAAGCACTCGGTGAGGCGTACTGGTTCCTGCGCATGCTTCGCGATTCTTCTGGGGCTGCAGAGCGGCTTACTCATGTGCTCTCGGCCTCCAAATATGTGGGCGGGCTTTTCGAGCGGATTCCTGAAGCCGCTGCGTGGCTGGAACACGACAAAGAGCTCAAGCCGCGTTCTCTTGCGGTGTTGCAAGACGAAGCCCGGGCCATTGTGGCGAGGCATAAAGGGCACGAGGATGCCGCGGCCAAGGCGTTGCGCACAGCACGTCGCCGTGAGATATTACGTTTGGCCATCGGCTCAATCGTGGGGATGACCACGATTCAAGAGCTGGGGCGCGGACTCAGCGATGTCACGACGATGATGCTCGAAGGAGCGTTGGCAATTCTCCGTCCAGAACCTGACGGAATCGAGTTCGGGATTATTGCCATGGGCCGTTACGGGGGAGCCGAAGCAGGTTTCGGTTCCGATACCGATGTCATGTATGTCTACCGAGCGACGGACGGTACTAACGAAGAAGCTGCCAAACGAGCCGACAAGCTCGCCAAGGGACTCACTCGCATCACTGAGGACGTAAAGCTTCCGCTCGACCTCGATCTCGACCTCCGCCCCGAGGGCAAGAATGGCGCCATCGTGCGATCCCTCGATTCGTATGCCGCGTACTACGCCCGCTGGTCGCTCACGTGGGAAGCCCAGGCGCTCTTGCGTGCCCGTGGCGTTGCCGGCGACGCGGCATTGCTCACCGATTTCGAAGCACTCGCCAACCGCGTGCGCTACCCCTCCGTGATTTCGCCGCAGGACGTGCGTGAGGTCAAAAGGATTAAGGCGCGCGTGGAGTCTGAGCGTCTTCCTCAGGCCGCCGATCCGTCCCGCCACCTCAAACTTGGCCGGGGTTCGCTCAGCGACGTCGAATGGTTCGTGCAGCTCTTGCAACTCCAGCACGGTGCCAGAGTCGAGGGACTGCGCACGACCTCGACTCTCGATGCTTTGGATGCCGCTGTCGCTGAGAAGCTCGTGACCGCCTCTGACGCGGCTCGCCTCCGTGAAGCGTGGGTTCTCGCTTCCCGCGCACGGTCGGCAATCACGCTGTGGACCTCGAAGACCTCGGATGTCTTACCCACAGATCGACTTCAACTTGAAGGCGTCGCCCGCATGCTCGAATATCCACCGGGCTCAGCGAGCAAGCTCGAAGAGGACTATTTGCGTGCCACACGGCGTGCTCGACGCGTCTTCGAACGCCGCTTTTACGGCGTCGCTAATGTGCCGCGGTCGTAACGCCTGAGGCATATTCGCGCTGTTCCTGCCAGAGGCACAGGCTGCCCTGAAACCACTGCGAATGTTACGGGCGTGTTAAACCTGTAACCACTTGTGGTGCCACTGAGCGTCCCCCGGTGGTCGAAAAAGCGTGTACCCCATTGTGGGGCAGCGGGTGCATGCATCGTCGGGAACCGTCACCCCGAGCGCTAGAGGCAGACGACCCATTCTACCCTCGTCGGTGCCGCCAGACTGCCTATAAAAGCGATTCTGACGTGCATTTTTCCGAATCCAGACGAACTCAGCGTTGGCTCTGTTCGCACCGTGATCCGAGCAGCTCGCTGCCGCGTGGTGGGGTACAAAATTCGGCGCAAAATGCGACAGCCTTAGTGCCGACACGCTCGTCGAACTCCTGACCCAAGTGAGACCACCTCGCGCCGCAATGCGGCGAATTGCACGTATTGCGGTGGGCAAATCCATCGGGCAATAATCAAGCAACTCACCGCTGAGAAGCATCCTCAGCGTGGCGGATGATCACCTTTCCAATCACAATGTCGGGGGCATCCGTGTTCATATTTATTCTGCAACTTCGCCACATGATCGAGGGTCACCCCGAGATCTACATGTTCGCAATCTACTCGTCGCTCATCTGGGCGCTGTGGTTGCTCAAAGTCGTGTTGTCGTCGCGCTACCGTCCGTATACGGGCACGTTCACCGGAACGACGAGCGTAGTGGTGCCCGTGCTCGACGAGCCTGAGGATCTCTTTCGGGATGTACTCGCTCGGATGGTCGAACAGCAACCGTCGGAGATCATCGTCGTCATCAACGGTGCGCCGAACCCCACGCTGGAACGCATCAGTGAAGAGTTTGCTCCGTTGGTGCGCTGGGTGCACACGCCGATTCCCGGTAAGCGCAATGCGGTAATGATCGGTACAGAGCTGTCGACGGGCGACATCACCGTTCTCGTCGATTCCGACACCGTGTGGACCGAAAACACTCTCTCGGAGCTGGTGCGGCCCTTCGCTGATGCGAAGGTCGGTGGCGTCACGACACGACAGCGCATTCTGGAACCAGAGCGAAGCTGGATCACTCGTTGGGCTGACTGGCTGGAGAACTCGCGCGCTCTCTACTCGATGCCCGCTCAAAGCGTGCTCGGACAGGTCGGCTGCTTGCCGGGGCGCACCATTGCCTTCCGTCGCTCGATCATGACGCGGGTAATGGATCGCTTTATGAACGAACGTTTCATGGGGGTGTTTCTTGAAGTCAGCGACGATCGCACTCTCACCAACCTCGCTCTTCAAGAAGGTCACCGCACGGTGTACCAGCACACCTCACTCGTCTACACGGATGCGCCGCTCGAGGTCAAGAAGCTCTACAAGCAACAACTGCGCTGGGCTCGTGGCAGCCAGTACAACACGCTTCGCATGCTGCCGTGGATGCTGGGGCACGCTCCCGTGCTCGCCGTCTTCTTTCTGATGGACATCATCCTTCCGTTCCTTTTGGCCGGAGTTATCGCCGGTTGGATCTATCGAGCCATTAGCGGTCAGGGGTACAACTTCTACGAAGGATTCCTCTCGGAATATGGCGTTCAAAGCGGAGTGCTTCTCGTGCTGGCGCTCATGGTGGTGTCTTCGGTGTTGAGTATGGCAATCCGTCAGATCCGGCATCTCTCCGAAAAGCCGATGGACTTCTTCCGGTTACCGGCCTTCATCATCGTGTCGACGGCTTTCCTGATGCCTATCCGACTCATCGGCTTCTTCAGAATGGGCCATGCCAGCGGCTGGGGCACCCGGGCTGGTGCCTATGCGGGAGGCAGTTCCAACGATCTCATCGTCGGACAGCTCGACCAAGACAGCGCGACGATCGCTGACCTGGACTTCGAACCAAGCACACCTACGGGAGCTGTTGCCGTGCTGGAAGCACCTCCGAGGCGGTCAACGCGAGCAGCTACAGCTCCGACGCCGCAGCGACGTCGGCTCAACCCCAAGGCCGCCTGGCCTTACGTGATCGGTTTTTCAATTTTTGCAGTAGAGGCGGTTTCCATTGTTTTCTTCTCGTAGTTCCCATGTTCGAAACGGTGCAGCAGCATGGTGGGCGGTCAGCAACAGTCGAACCCGCTGGACGGGCGTCGGCAGTGCCGTGCTCGTGCTCACGCTCGGCGCTACAAGCGCATTTGTCTGGATTTCGCCCAGCAGCACGGTGAACCAAACGCTCACCACCGCGGCTAAGACAGTTCTCGAAGCCGATAGCTTGGCCGAGGAGCGTGCCGAGTGGGAGGCAGAAAAAGAGAATCTGCTCTCGGAGATAGACGAGCTTGAGTCGTCGATTGATGTCGCCAAAGACAATCTCAAAGAAACGAACGCGCAATCAGCAGCGATTCAACAAGAACTGTGGTCTGTCGAAGGCACTTCGAAGGCTCTCCAGGCCAGCCGCGCTGAAAGCTCGACTGTTGCTGCTCCCTCTCCTGCGAGTAAACCGAACACCTCGTCCGGCCCCACGGTAATCACCGCTCCGTCGAAGGCAGAAATTGTCAATCCCGCCTCGACGTATTTCGGTCTTTATACCGAGCAGGCACCGTTTAACTGGGCAACCTATGACTCGACCGCGACCAAGTTGGGCAGCAACCCGAACGTGGTCGGCTACTTCGGCGGCTGGGATGAGGACTTCCGAGCAAATGCGGTTACGCGTTCGTGGGAGAAGGAGATACTTCCGATTCTTACTTGGGAGTCACGACCAATCGGTTCTGGCAACGATCAGGTAGAAGAGCCCGACTACACGTTGCCGGCTATCATCGGCGATCCTGAGACGAACACCCCGGGAACCTTCGACGACTACTTGCATCAGTACGCGAAGGACATCGTGGCGACTGGCCTACCTCTTGGCATCCGACTGGACCACGAGATGAACGGTGTCTGGTACCCATGGTCCGAGACA
Source organism: Salinibacterium sp. SWN167 (assembly GCF_015864665.1). Classification (GTDB taxonomy): domain Bacteria; phylum Actinomycetota; class Actinomycetes; order Actinomycetales; family Microbacteriaceae; genus Rhodoglobus. Next base: position 1,652,429 of record NZ_JADYWU010000001.1, read on the forward strand.
GACGGGCAAGGTAATTCGATTAACGAGAACCGCGTTGGTGACTTCGTCACGATGTGGCAGCGCGTTCACGACATCTTCGCCGAGGAGGGCGCCAACGATCTCGTGATCTGGATCTGGGCACCCAACATCATCAACAACCTTCCTGCGACCCATCAATCGTCGGACTTCCTCGACGGACTGTACCCGGGCGACGATTACGTGGACTGGGTGGGACTGTCGGGCTACCTTCGCCCCGCGTACAAGCCGGAGAACGATTTCACCTTCAGCTACACGTTTGACGCAAGTTTGGACGAGTTGCGCCGGATCACCAACAAGCCAATCTTCCTGACGGAAATTGGAGCATCCGAGACGGGTGGCCACAAAGCCGACTGGGTAACCAGTCTCTTCGAATCGCTGGCGAAGCCAGAGAACGACGACATCATCGGGATCTCGTGGTTCAACCTAGCGGTGACCACCTATGTCGAGGGTGAGCGCTCGACCAATGACTGGCGCATCGACTCTCGCGCAGATTCTTTAGCCGCCTTCATCGAGGGCTTGGCACGACCTGACAGCGATTTCACCCTCACCGCACGCTGAACCGATGAATAAGGAGCACAACATGAACAGCACAGCACCTTCAGCCCAGAACACCATCGGTCAGTATGGAGACGCAGAACGTCCCCGACTGAGCGTCGTCGGCACCGGATACCTTGGTGCAACTCACGCCGCAGCTATGGCAGAAATGGGGTTCGATGTTATCGGCGTCGACACCGATCCGGCCAAAGTGAAACAGCTCAGCGAAGGAAAGGTTCCCTTTTTCGAACCAGGACTCCCGGAGCTCATCCGTACCCACGTTGCGAGCGGGCGATTACGGTTCACCACCGACCTTGCTGAAGCGACCGCGAATTCCGACATCCACTTCATCTGTGTCGGTACTCCCCAGCAGCGGGGGAGTAACGCCGCAAACCTCGATTACGTGGAGGAAGCTACGCGACAGGTCGCGCGCTATCTGACCCATGACGGCCTGATCGTCGGCAAGTCGACAGTGCCGGTAGGCACCGGAGCTCGCTTGCGATCCATCATCGCCGATTCTGCCCCGGCAGAGGTAAACGTCGAGTTGGTGTGGAACCCCGAGTTCCTGCGAGAGGGCAAAGCAGTCGAAGATACGCTGCGCCCCGATCGAATTGTTCTTGGCGGAGTATCACCGCGTTCTGAAACAGCGATGCGTGCGGTCTACGCCATTCCCATCGAGACGGGAACCCCGGTGATCGTGTGCGATCTGCCGACCGCGGAGCTTGTCAAAGTGAGCGCGAATGCCTTCTTAGCGACAAAGATCTCCTTCATCAACGCGATCGCCGAAGTGTGTGACGCCTCGGGCGCTGATGTAGCAGTCCTGGCTGACGCACTCGGTCACGACGTGCGCATTGGGCGGCAGTTCCTCAACGCAGGGCTGGGGTTCGGGGGCGGATGCCTTCCCAAGGACATCCGGGCGCTCATCCACCGTTCGAGTGAGCTCGGTGCTACCAAAGCTGCGGCATTGCTGCAGCAGGTCGATGAGATCAACATGTCCCAACGCTTGCAAGTCATCGGTCTGGCGATCGATGCCTGTGGTGGTTCGGTTCTCAACCGCAGAATCGGCATCCTTGGCGCGGCCTTCAAGCCGTTGACTGATGATGTGCGGGATTCTCCAGCGCTTAACGTTGCGGCCGCGCTGCATCTCAGGGGAGCTCAGGTCGTCGTCTACGACCCCGAAGCATCCGCAACGGCTCAGCGGATGTTCCCCACGCTCACCTATGTCGACTCGGTCGACGAGGCTGCCGCAGGATCGGACGCCCTCTTGGTCTTGACGGAGTGGGATGAGTTCAAGGCCAGCGACCCTGTGGCGCTAGGGCAAATTGTCAGCCGCCGCGTCATGATCGATGCCCGTAATTGCCTCAATGCAGCAACGTGGCGTGCTGCTGGTTGGGCGTTCAGCGGGCTAGGGGCGTCGTCGTCGAGTGCTCCTGTAATCGATGGCACTGGGCTGGACTTGACTCGTCGCACGCCCCAGCTCGTGAGTGCCTACTGACTCGGCTGGCACAAATAATAAGGGCCACATCCAGAAGGATGCGGCCCTTATTGCGTGCTGTGTTAGCGCTTAGACTCCGAAGTACAGTTCGTACTCGTACGGGTGCGGGCGCTGTGCGAACGGAAGCAGTTCGTTCGTACGCTTGTAGTCGATCCAAGTCTCGATGAGGTCCTTGGTGAAGACGTTGCCTTCCATGAGGAACTCGTGGTCAGCTTCGAGAGCAACGAGTGCGTCCTCGAGCGAGGCGGGAACCTGAGGAATCAGGCGTGCTTCCTCGGGAGGCAACTCGTACAGGTCCTTGTCAACGGGCTCGTGGGGCTCAGTCTTGTTCTTGATGCCGTCGAGGCCAGCCATGAGCTGAGCAGCAAACGCGAGGTAAGGGTTACCCGATGCGTCTGGTGCGCGGAACTCGATGCGCTTTGCCTTGGGGTTCGTTCCGGTGATCGGGATACGGATGGAAGCCGAACGGTTTCCAGCCGAGTACACGAGGTTCACGGGAGCTTCGAATCCGGGGATCAAGCGGCGGTACGAGTTGACCGTCGGGTTGGTGAATGCGAGCACAGCAGGTGCGTGCTTGAGCAGTCCACCGATGTACCAGCGAGCAGTGTCGCTGAGTCCGCCGTAGCCCTTTTCGTCGTAGAACAACGGGGTTCCGTCGTTCCACAGCGACTGGTGCGTGTGCATTCCCGAACCGTTGTCACCGAAGAGCGGCTTCGGCATGAACGTTGCCGTCTTGCCCCACTCGTTGGCGGTGTTCTTGACGATGTACTTGAACTTGAGGATGTCATCGCCGGCGTGAACGAGAGTGTCGAACTTGTAGTTGATCTCGCCCTGGCCTGCGGTGCCGACCTCGTGGTGGCTGCGCTCAACGTCGAGTCCAACATCGATGAGCTTCATGACGATGTCGTCACGGATGTCAGCGTGCTGGTCAACGGGGGAGACGGGGAAGTAGCCGCCCTTGAAGGGCGTCTTGTTGGCGAGGTTTCCGCCGGCTTCCGTGCGTCCGCTGTTCCAAGCACCTTCGCTGGAGTCAACTTCGTAGAAGCTCTTGTTGGCCGAGACTTCGTAGCGAACGTCGTCGAAGATATAGAACTCTGCTTCGGAGGCGAAGAACGCGGTGTCGGCGATGCCGGTCGACGTGAGGTACTTTTCGGCCTTCTTGGCAACCTGGCGCGGGTCGCGAGCGTAGATCTCGCCGTTGCGAGGGTTGTAGATGTCGAAGATGATAACGAGCGTGCGCTCGACGCGGAAGGGATCGACGTAGGCGGTGCTGACGTCAGGAATCAACTGGAGGTCGGACTCGTGGATCGACTGGAAACCGCGGATCGATGAACCATCGAAGAGCTGGCCTACGGCGAAGAAGTCTTCGTCAACTGAGGCGGCGGGGATGTTGAAGTGCTGCTGGATACCGGGAAGATCGGTAAACCGGATGTCGACGAACTTCACGTCTGTGTCCTTGATAAAATCAAGAACCTCAGACGAATTGGAAAACTTCGGATGAGACATTGAGTGGAACTCCAAGGGGTTCATTTGATGATCGGCTGTCGTTACAACCATCTCTTAGGGTACAGAAGATGGATTTCGCAATCATCTCCGAATTGTTTCCGGCATGTTACGGAGCCACGATTCGTTAGGCTGAACCAGTGAATCAGCAACAATCAGCTCCCGACGAATGGCCAGGCAAGCGCATTGGACTCCCAGCGGAAGGCCCGCGTTCGATCGGTCGACTGGGACGCAGGCTTGTTGCCCTTGCTATCGACTGGGGTTTCGCAGTTCTCGTATCGATCGCGTTCTTCGACTACGACGCATTCGCCACTCTTGGCGTATTTGTTGCAGCTCAGATTGTTGTGCTGATCACCACAAACGGCAGCTTCGGACATCTGATCACGGGGATGCGCGTCGTTCCCCTTGCTGGGGGCTACCTCGGTATCTGGCGGCCCATCGTGCGCACTCTGTTGATGGCACTCGTCATTCCCGCCGTCATTTGGGATGCCGACCAACGAGGAATGCACGACCGCATTGCGGGAACACTGCTCGTTCGACGCTAATCCGCGGGTGTAACGCAACAGAGTCGACGAGCCAAGTGGCTCGTCGACTCTGAAGGTCCAACGATTGTTGCGAATGCCTAAGCGCGCTGTGAGCGCTGTGCGCGCGCTTTCATCGGGTCGACGCCCTTGGGAATCGGGAGACCGTTCTTGTCGAGCGACGTCAGCCGGTTGGAGATTGCGAGGATCTCGGGCTTACGAAGAACGTTCTTCAGGCGGCCAAGCGTCGGCGCGAGTTTGTGCAACGCGACGGAGTCGGCGTCGGGGCCGACATAAATGAAGTGCACGGGAACGTTGGGCAGGAAGCGATTCATCTTGCGGCGCTCATCTTCCAACATCTTTTGTGTGCGGCTGCGCGGGCCCTCACCGATGAGTGCGATGCCGCCCTTGCCGATTGCGCGGTAGACCGCATCTTGCGTCTTAGGGCTAATCGCGACAGGCATTTCGCTCGCGGTCCATCCGCGACGGAGCGAACTCTTGAGCACGGCGCCGACGGCACCAGGCTGACCGGCGATCTGCGAGTAGGCAGCGCGTTCAGCGCGACGTCCCAAAACGATGAGGAACGCGAGAAGGCCAGCCATCACACCGGCGACGATGTAGAGGACAAAGCCGAAAACGTTGTCTCCGGATAGCACGAAAGCGAGGACGAGCCCGATCACGATGGGCAGCAGGAATGCTAGGAGGAAGAACCAGATTGCGAGGTTGTCGTAGCGCCTCGTCATCTGGAAAACCTGGTACATCTGCTTGATGCGACCGGGTTCTTTTTGAGCCTTCGGAGTCTTTTCGCTGCGTGCCATGCATCTAGGATACGGCCTCTTGCGCTTCTGTGGATTCGCAGTTTTTCGGCTAGGCGCTCGGCAGCATGTCTTGCGCGGTCTCCAGCGTCTTGTCCTAAGCGAATTTTTGCTGTTGCGCTTCTCCACAACTGGTCGCAGCGTGAGCGGAACTTTGTGCGTGCGACGAAGGATAGAGCTGTGAATGACGACTCAATAGCTGGCTACCTCAGCATTCGGACGCTCGCCGAATCTTTCTCCTCGCGACTTGTTCTCGCCCGCGCCCACAGCGATGGGGAGCGAGATGAATCGTCGAGCGTGTACGCGATCAAGCGTTTCTCACCTGACACCCTCGCCCTCAGGACGCTTACTGAGATCGAGTGCTTGGCATTAGCCCAGGGCGATCACACCGTCCCTGTGGAAGATGTAGGGGCAGCCCCGGATGGTGTGCCCGCACTCATTACACAGTGGCAGACTGCGAGCACGTTAAGGCGAGTCATGCGTGAACGACAAACGCTGCGTCCGGGGGAAGCGATCACGATCCTTGCGCCGTTGGCTACGGCCTTGAACCGAGTGCACCACGCTGGGGTCACGCTCGGCAACGTGACGATGGATGCTGTGCACTTCGATAGCGCCGGTGCGCCGTTCTTTGTCGACTTCAGCTCCGCGCGGTTGCACGGGAGCGTTCCGACGCCAGCCGAGCTGTGCGACTCCGCGTGGTTCCACCAAGATCGCCAGGCATATGCCGTCGTGGCGAGTGGTGTTCTTGCTGCCGTCTCGCTCGAACATAACGTTCGCACACCCCTGGCGGAGCTTCTGTCCTGGCTTTCCAGCGACACTCATTTCCGCACCACCGACTGGCAGCGCGAATGTGAACGCCGCCTGTTCGCCTTGGGCGCCCCAGAACCGGTGCGTTTGGGTGTCATCGAGGCAACGGAAGCACTCAACCCTGCGCAGCTCACACGAAGCAGTGGAGCGCTTGCGGATGCTGCTCTCCTTCAGCCCCGAACCGAACTCGATTCAGTGCTGGCTCTTCCTCCGTGGCTTCAGGGCCGGTTGGTGGAACTTATGGCTGAAATCAAACACCGCGCAGCAAACGGCATCGTGGGGCTTCGCGACTGGTGTCGCCCGATCCGAAAGCGCACGTGGGCGCTGGCCTCAGCCGGCGCACTGTGCGTGGTGCTGGCAGTCGTGGTTGCATCTCTGGAGAACACGGAAACATCGACTGCCGTTGCGTCTACAGGCGGGGAATCTTCGGTGGTGGCGCCCGGGGACGAAAGCGAGCCAATGGGGGCAGCGCCAGACGCCGTGCGATCGCCAGAAACGGACCCGGAAGCTGCACACCCGGAAGCCACACAGGACACCCTCCTAGCAGACCCAGCCCAGGCTCTTGAATTGTTGTTGACCACCCGTAACTTGTGCTTGCGGGATCTGTCAATTGAGTGCCTTGCCGCGGTTGCTCGTGCCGATTCTCCGGCCTTCGCCGCAGATTCTGCTCTGATTACGAACGTGCTGAACGGTGCGGAACTCTCCCCGGAGGTGCTCATAACTGCGGAGGATGCCGTTGAGATTCAACGGTTGGGCGATAGCGTGCTCTTCGAATTTTCTGCTGCAGACGAAAGCAAACCGGCCTCGCTTCTTCTAGTGAAGGGCGAGGCCGGTTGGCGAATCAGAAGCTATACGCTTCCGGAGTGAATTGCGTGTGCTTAGATTCCGAGCTTGTCAGCGAAGTCTCCGCCTTCGAGGCGGTTCTTCACATCAACGAGGAAGCCAGCAGCGTCCGCGCCGTCGACGATGCGGTGATCGTAGCTGAGCGCAAGGTAGACCATCGAACGGATGCCGATGGAATCACCGTTGGCGTCGCTGATCACCACAGGCTTTTTGGTGACGATTCCGGTTCCGAGAATTGCCGATTGGGGCAAGAACACGATTGGAGTGTCAAAGAGAGCGCCACGTGAACCAGTGTTGGTCAGCGTGAACGTTCCGCCCGAGAGCTCATCAGGAGTCAACTTGTTGTCGCGGGTGCGCTGCGCAAGATCTGCGATCTCGCCAGCAAGTCCTGCAATGTCAAGTGACGCAGCGTCGCGGATAACGGGCGTGAGCAATCCACGCTCGGTGTCCACGGCGATGCTCATGTTCTCCTGAGCGGGGTAAACGATGGCGTTGTCTTCGATCGTTGCATTGACGATCGGGTGAACGGTCAGCGCTTCCGCGGCAGCGAGAGCAAAGAACGGCAGGAACGACAGCTTCGTGCCGGTCTTAGCCAGGAACTCGTCCTTTACAGCGTTGCGGTAGTTTGCAACGGCAGTGACGTCAACTTCAACGACGGATGTCAGTTGAGCAGACGACTGCATCGAGAGCACGGCACGCTCGGCAATAACCTTGCGCAGTCGCGACATCGGAACAGTGGTTCCGCGCAGAGGCGACACTTCGCGAGCTGCAGGCGCGGGAGCGGATGCTTCCGGTGCAACCTCAGTCGCAGCTTCGCTAGCGGCAAGAACGTCCTGCTTGCGGATGCGTCCGCCTACACCGGTGCCGGTGAGAGTGCTGACGTCAACGCCGCGCTCGTTCGCAAGTTTGCGTACGAGAGGGGTGAGGTAACCGGCTTGCGAGTCATCGCTGTCGGTCGCAGTAGGTGCTTCTTCTGCAACAGGTGCTTCTTCTACAGCAGGTGCTTCAACTGCGGCCTGAGCAACCGGCTCAGCTTCAACTGCAGGAGCAGCTTCAGCTTCGGGCGCGGCTTCAGCGGCAGGGGCGGCTTCAACTGCAGGAGCAGCTTCAGCAACAGGTGTTTCAGTCGGCGCAGCCGGAGTTTCAGCGGCCGGAGCTGCGGGCTCGGCAGCGGGCGCTTCGGTCGTAGCAGGTGCTTCGGCTACAGCAGCTGCAGGCGCCGCGGCAGCGGGTGCTGCTTCAGTCGCAGGGGCTTCAGCAGCAGGAGCGGCCGGCTCTTCCGCAGGAGTTTCTGCTGCAGCGGGAGCCGCTTCAGCAGGTGCTTCCTCAGCGGCGGGAGCAGCATCTGCGCCACCCGATCCGTCGCCGATTTTTACCAGCGCGGTGCCAACTTCAACTGTTTCGTCTTCGGCAACCAAGATCTCTTCGATGACACCGGCGACGGGAGAAGGAATCTCCGTGTCGACCTTGTCCGTGGAGACCTCGAGCAGGGGCTCGTCAACCTCTACACGCTCGCCGACTTGCTTCAGCCAGCGGGTCACCGTGCCCTCGGTGACACTCTCGCCGAGTGCCGGAAGGTTAACGGATTCGCTCATCAGTACTGCTCCTTTGTGATGCTTGTCATCAATAGCTTAGTTCCGTGGTTAGGCGGAGCCTAGACCGCGTGCAGCGGCTTGCCGGCCAAAGCGAGGAATGCCTCGCCGAGAGCCTCGTTTTGGGTGGGGTGTGCGTGAAGCAACGGGGTGATGTCTTCGGGGTGTGCTTCCCAGTTGACGATCAGTTGTGCTTCACCGATCAGTTCGCCAACGCGAGCTCCGATCATGTGAACTCCGATGACTGGACCGTCGACTACGCGAACAACCTTGATGGAACCAGCAGTGCCGATGATGGCGCTCTTGCCGTTTCCGCTGAGGTTGTAGTCGTAGGCCTTGACGTTGTCAGCACCGTGGGCTTCGATCGCCTTAGCTTCGCTGAGGCCGATGGACGCTACCTCGGGGTCGCTGTAGGTGACCTTCGGAATGTGGAGGTCATCGATCACGATGGGCTTCAGGCCAGCGATTTCTTCGACAACGAAGATTCCCTGCTGGAATCCACGGTGAGCGAGCTGGAGGCCGGGAACGATGTCTCCGACGGCGTAGACGCCAGGAACGTTGGTGGCGAGGCGCTCGTTCGTGAGAACGAAGCCGCGGTCCATCTCAACGCCGACTTCTTCGAAGCCGAGTCCAGCGGTCGACGGGCCACGGCCGACTGCAACGAGCAGAAGCTCCGCTTCGACTGTCTCGCCGTTTTCCAAAGTAACGACGACGCCGTCGTCGTTCTGCTCGACGCTCTTGAAGCGAACGCCGGTGTGGAAGTTGATGCCACGACGGCGGAATGCTCGTTCGAACTGCTTGCTGACCGACTCGTCTTCCATGGGAACGAGGTGGGGGAGACCTTCAATAATGGTGACGTCGGCTCCCCAGCTCTTCCAGACGCTCGAGAATTCGACGCCGATGACGCCGCCACCGAGCACGGCGACCTTCTTCGGAACGAAGTCGAGTTCGAGTGCCTGCTCGGAGGTGATGACGCGGCCACCGATTTCGAGTCCCGGAAGCGAGCGAGAGTAGGAGCCAGTCGCCAAAATGACGTTCTTGCCTACTACGGTGTCTTCGCCGACCTGAACGGTGTTGGGCGCGACGAGCTTGCCTTCGCCCTCGATGACGGTGATACCGCGCATCTTGATGAGGCCCTGCAGCCCCTTGTATTTGCTCGCGACGATGTCTTGGCGGTATTTGGTTACCGCAGAGATGTCAATGCCGTCGAGCGTGGCGGTAACGCCATATTTCGCTGCTTCGCGCGTCACGTCAGCGACTTCTGCGGAGTGCAAGAGTGCCTTGGTCGGGATGCAGCCCACGTGCAGGCAAGTGCCACCGAGCTTGTTCTTTTCGATCAAGCCAACGGTCATCCCTAGTTCGGCGGCGCGCAACGCAGCTGCGTAACCACCGCTTCCTCCACCAAGAACGACAAGGTCAAAATTGTGCTCAGCCAATACAGCAGCTCCTCTGTAAGGAAATTATTCGTCGGCACGCACGATGTGTAGTCAGTGCGACCGGATGGTGCGGAAAGATCCCGCGTTTAAAAAACCTTACTACGGACGAGAAAATTCCTCGGCCAGTTCAATGAGTGTTCGAACACCGATTCCGGTTGCACCCTTGCCGACGTAACCCCAGCCTCCGCCGCGGTTGTCTGATGGGCCCGCAATATCAATATGGGCCCAGGGGATGGTTTCGGTGCTGTTGGGGCGTTTGCCGACGAAGTCCTTGAGGAACGCGGCGGCGATAAGCATGCCTCCAGCGGTGTTTCCCGGCTTGATATTGGCGATGTCGGCAATATCGGAGGCGAGCAGCGGGCGGAGCTCAGGACTGATGGGCATCGCCCAGAAAGGCTCGCCAACACGGTCGGCGACTGCAACCACTTGATTGACGAGTTCCTTATCGCCCATAGTGCCGGCGTAGCGGTTGCCGAGGGCAACAACGGCGGCACCGGTCAGTGTCGCGATGTCTACGATGGCGTCGGGGTTTTCTTCGCTGGCGGCGACCAAACCGTCCGCCATGACGAGTCGTCCCTCAGCATCCGTATTCAGTACCTCAACTGTCTTGCCGCCGCGGATCGTCAATACGTCATTCGGGCGAATTGCGCTGCCAGAAGGCATGTTCTCGGCGAGGCAGAGCCACGCGGTCAATCGCACGTTTGTGCCGAGCTTGGCACATGCCTCGACAACCGCCATCACGGTGGCTGCTCCGCTCATGTCGAACTTCATGCCGATCATGCCGAGTCCCGGCTTGAGGGAGAGCCCGCCCGAATCGAAAGTGATTCCCTTGCCGACGAGCGCCAAGTGCTTCGCGGCGTTAGAAGGGGTGTAACTGATCTTGACGAGGCGCGGACCGCGAGTGGAGCCTTGGCCGACACCGAGGATGCCGCCGAAGCCGCCCTCTTCGAGTTCCTTTTCCGCGTAAACCTCGACCTCAACGTTGTCGAGCGATGCGAGCTCGGTCGCGCGGTCGGCGAAGGTAGCGGGATAGAGCTCTTTCGGTGCCTCATTAACCATGTCACGCGTCACGTGGGTGGCGTAGGCGATCACGTTTGCTCGCTCGATCAGCGCCGCATCGTCGATTGGGCTAACTATGGTGATATCGCTTGCGAGTTTTTTGCTGGCGTCGGGAGCAGTAGAGCGGTAGGCGTCGTACGAGTAGGCGCCAATAGCTGCGCCTTCGAGAACCGCGAGCGTTTCGTCGCTCGACTCGGCTCCGAGGGAAAGAGTGATGTGCGGCGCACCGCGCAGTTGGCGAGCGGCAGAACCGGCGGCATAGCGCAACGATTCGGCCGTCGGGATAGCGTCCCCGAGGCCGATGAAGGCGACTGCGGGAGCAGCGATTCCGATCGCAGGAATGCGGTGAAGTTCGTCAGCCGCTCCAGTCGCGCCAATGAGACTCAGTGCTTGCTCGAAGGTTGCAAGTTGCGACGACGTGTCCACGAGCTTCGGCCCGGTGTCGGTTTTCACCACCCCGATAACGAGAACATCGGATTCAACTTCGGAGGCGGGCGCGGTGGACAAGTGCAACGTAGCAACGGTCATGTCCTCATGATAACCAGCATCCGCCTTCATGTTCGCTAGGAGCTTGACGCTGTGGAGCCGAAACAGGGGGATGCCTCCGCGGCCGCGATTAGAGTGGAGTCATGCGAGATCCAGCCGGCCTATATGACATCGCCACCGATGTTGCTGGGGTACCGCGCGGTCTCCCTCTTGTAGCGGGACTCACGGGCTTTGCGGATGCCGGTGGTGCCGTCAGTCAAGTAAGCCAGTATCTGCTCGACACCCTTGAGCGCACCGTTGTTGCGTCCTTCGACAATGACGCTCTCTTGGATTACCGAGCACGTCGCCCCATGATCTATTTCGATCAGGACCATTTGAGCGACTACCGTCCAGCCAAGCTTGAACTCTATTTGGCCAAGGATGAGTTGGGGCAACCCTTCTTGCTTCTCACCGGTTACGAACCTGACTTCCAGTGGGAGCGCTTCTCGGCAGCAGTGTTGAGACTCATTTCGAAGCTTGAGGTCAAGTCGACGACGTGGCTCAGTTCCATCCCGATGCCGGTGCCGCACACTCGCAGCATCGGAGTGACCGTGAGCGGCAATCGATCGGAACTTATCGACTCGCTCTCCGTCTGGAAGCCACACACCCAAGTGCCTGCCAACGCAATGCACGTCATCGAGTACCGCTTGCAGGAGCTCGAGCATCCTGTTGCTGGTTTCGTCCTCCTGATTCCGCATTACCTAGCTGATACTGAATGGCCCACTGCTGCTGTCACGGCACTCGAGAGTGTGAGCGCTGCAACCGGGCTTATTTTCCCCACCGACCGTCTTCGCGAAGAAGGTCGGGAATTCGTCGCGAAGATTGATGGTCAAGTTGACAGCAATCAAGAGCTCGCTCGCCTCGTAGGAACGTTGGAAGAGCGGCACGACAACTACATGGAAGAAAACCCCATGCGGTCGCCGTTGACCGATGAAGCCGGCGAATTGCCCTCGGCAGACGAAATTGCCGCGGAGTTGCAGAAGTTCCTCGCTATCAAGCGAGCTGGAGATGCCGACGGCACCTCTGAACTTCCTTTGTAATAGTCGCGGTTCTGCAACAACAGTGCGTCTCAGTGCGATCCTCACGCCCAGTGCTGTGGTCGTTCGCCCTCATGGTGCGAAGCAGGAGAAAAGCGTGGCATAATAGGAGTAAGACCCGGTCTTGTTTCTAGATCTGTTTCGCCATGCGGTGAGATGGGCCAGAGACTTGACATGGGTCTTAGTACTGCCCGAAAACCTCAGAAAGGTGTTCAGATGGCGACCCGAACGAAGGCTGCAGAGTCCACACCCGCAGCAAAGAAGGCTCCTGCTAAAGCAGCAGCAAAGGCTGGCACGCGCAGTAAAGCTGCCGCTGCAGTCGAAGAAATAGCGACTGACGCCGAAGGCGCCGAGAGCACTCCAGCCAAGGCAACGACCAGGAAGGCTGCGACGACGAAGTCGACTGCCGCTGCGTCAACTGCCAAGAAGCCGGCAGCAAAAAAGCCAGCGACTAGGACCAAGAAGGCCGCTGCAGCAGCAGCCGCCGAGATCGTTGAGGCAGACGGCGAAGAGTCAAAAGCCGAAGACGAGCAAGAAGAAAAGTCAACGAGCAAAGATGAAGCATTGCCCACGGGCGCGCTCGTGCTTTCGCTTGTTGATGATGAAGACGAAGTTCCTGTCTATTCAGCAGCCATCACCGGCGCTACAGCTGACCCGGTCAAGGACTACTTGAAGCAAATCGGTAAGGTCGCGCTGCTTAACGCTGCTCAAGAAGTTGAGCTTGCAATGCGTATTGAGGCTGGCCTGTTTGCTGAAGACAAGCTTTCCCAGATGGCCCCCGGCGAAGTGCGCTCGACGCTCGGTCGTGAACTTCAGTGGGTAGCAAAAGATGGTCAGCGCGCCAAGAGCCACTTGCTCGGCGCCAACCTCCGCCTTGTTGTATCGCTTGCGAAGCGCTACACCGGTCGCGGCATGCAATTCCTTGACCTCATTCAAGAGGGCAACCTGGGCCTGATCCGTGCAGTCGAGAAGTTCGACTACACCAAGGGCTTCAAGTTCTCTACCTACGCAACGTGGTGGATCCGTCAGGCCATCACCCGCGCAATGGCCGACCAAGCTCGCACGATTCGTATTCCTGTTCACATGGTTGAAGTCATCAACAAGCTCGCTCGTGTACAGCGCCAGATGCTTCAGGACCTCGGCCGTGAGCCCACACCTGAAGAGCTGTCCCGCGAACTCGACATGACGCCAGAAAAGGTTGTCGAGGTTCAGAAGTACGGTCGCGAACCTATTTCACTGCACACACCGCTTGGTGAAGACGGCGACAGCGAATTCGGTGATCTCATCGAAGACACCGAAGCAGTCGTACCAGCGGATGCTGTGGGCTTTACCATGCTGCAGAAGCAGCTTGAGAGCCTCCTCGATTCCCTTTCGGAGCGCGAAGCCGGAGTAATCCGCATGCGCTTCGGTCTCGGCGACGGAATGCCGAAAACTCTCGACCAGATCGGTGACACGTTCGGCGTAACTCGCGAGCGCATCCGTCAGATCGAGTCCAAGACGATGGCGAAATTGCGCCACCCGTCACGCTCGCAGTCACTACGCGACTACCTCGAATAGGCCAATAATGGGTGCTGAAGCGAACACGGGAAAGAGTCTCACCGTCGAGGTTGATGGAGCCGTCTATGAACGGCTTGCCATTAAGACTCGGTTGGTGGTTCGTGAAGACGACATCGTTCAGGTGGTGTCGGAGTACGCCGCGGATGTCGTGCAGGATGGCGATCTTCTCTTTGTGACCGAAAAGATTGTGGGAATCACTCAGGGGCGGGCATACCCGATCTCCGAGGTGGAGCCGCGCAAGCTTGCCACATTCCTCTCGAAGTACGTCACGAAGACGTCGCACGGCATCGGTTTAGGTATGCCCGAAACGATGGAAATGGCGTTGCGGGAGTGCGGTACGCCGCGGATACTGTTCGCTGCTGCTGTTGCAGCGGTGACGAAGCTTGTGGGGCGTCGTGGCGACTTCTATCGCATTGCCGGGCCCAAGGCTCGTGCAATCGATGGTCCGACGAAGAACACGATTCCGCCGTATAACTCGCACGTCGTGCTCGGCCCGGCCCGTCCAGACGGCGTCGCTCAGGATATTAAGACCGCACTTGGCCACGACATTGAGGTTCTCGTTGTCGACATTAATGACTTCGGCGGCAACATCCTGGGCTCGACGTCAAACAAGGCCACCAGCGAGCTCGCGCTGAAAGTATTGAAAGATAACCCACTGGGGCAAGATCACCAGAGCACCCCGCTCGGCGTCATCCGCCGGGCTTAGTTCCACTTCGGCCCCAGCCGGCCACCGCAAGGTGAACTGGCCGGGGGAGTAGTGCCCTAGAAGTCGATGACTTCGCGGAACTTGGGCAACAGGCCTGTCTTGATTCCCGTAAGGCTCGGCTTCATCTGAAAGACGCCCGTGTTGTAGTTGCCCTCGATGATCGCCGGTCCGTTCGGCGTAATCGCGACGTCCCACCCGACATAGGGGATTTCTGGGATGATGCGGCTGACAGTGTTGAGCATGGCGAGCACTTCGTCGTACAGCGGAACCTGAAATCCTACGATCGGTGTGCCGGTTTGGGGATGCACGGTGAAAGTGTTGGCGAACTTGTCGAAGGCACCGTAGCTCGCGATTCCGGTGTTTTCATCCAGCACGGTGTACATGCCACCGCGGCCGTAGTTGTCGACCTCGGCGCCATTGCCCATGCGCAGGACCGCTTCCATCACATGCACGTCGGCGCCGTCGAAGAAGGTGATCATTCGCAGTGAGTTGACGCTTGTAGGGCAGAGCGCAGACATGCCGGAATGCTGTTCGAGGAACGCTTCAACGAGAAATTGGCGTTTGTCCATCAACTGGCGGTACAGGGCCGGTGCGTCAGCAAGATCACTGCCGCCGTGCTTTTCGATACCGGCGCCACTCATGCTGTCGACAACCTTCACCATGATGGGGTCATGGTGCGCGACGAACTCGACGAAGTCTGCTTCGGAAGCTGTTCGCAAGTCGAGCCAGGCGCGACCGAGCCACTTGTCAAAAGTGGTGTTGAACGTCGGCTTGTCGTAGAAACGTTCGCGGTACTCGCGCTGGTTGTACTTCACCACGATGGAGTTGGCGTTGCCGCTCGTAATCCACGTGCGGCGCTCAGCACGACTGAGAACGTTGAACTCGAACTCTTCATAGTCGAGGTAGCCCGCTTGGTAGACAAGGGAACACCAGACCATGTCCAGCAAGATCGCGATCACGGGCGTACCGTTGCGTTTGCTGATTGCTCGCGCGACGGCGAGCATGTTTGATACGTCGAGCGAGATAAGTCGCGACACGTAGTGCCGGATGCGCTTCACAGTTCTCCTACGAAGGTCATACCGACACACGTGTCGGCGGCGAGCAAACTATCTGATGATGCTCAACGCTACGTTATGCATTCAGACGGCTGGACTCGTCGTGCCACTTGATCGCTGTCGGGAACAGCTTGTCTTTGAATTTGGCACCGTGGTGGGCACAAAAGAGAAGATCGCCACTGGCGAGCGTCGCGCGGATGTATGCCTGCGCGCCACAACTGTCACAGCGGTCAGCCGCCGTGAGGGTGTAGTCCATCTCATCGACTGGGGTGTCTTCGGTTGCAATGTTTGACATGGCCTACTCCTTCTTGCTTGCGGTTGTTATTCCGTACGCCTATACAAGCATGGGTGCCTGAAGATTCTTCCTACATTGCGGGTATTTCGCTCAGCGCGTAGCGCTTCTGGCGGCGAGCGACGTGCGTGCGGCCGCGGGTGTCGGTGAGCGGCAATGTCAGGCGGAGAACGTACTCTAGAAGATGGCCTTCCGTCGTCAAACCCTAGGAGATCACTATGGCGAGCTCTGACTACTCAGCCCGTCACCTGTCCGTACTCGAAGGGCTTGAAGCCGTTCGTAAACGTCCGGGTATGTACATCGGTTCTACCGACTCACGCGGGCTCATGCATTGCCTGTGGGAGATCATCGACAACTCGGTTGATGAGGCGCTCGACGGCCACGGTTCAGAGATCAGCGTCATCTTGCACGCTGACGAGAGCGTTGAGGTTCGCGACAAGGCTCGTGGCATCCCGGTCGATGTGGAGCCCAAGACAGGTCTCACCGGCGTGGAAGTTGTGTTCACCAAGTTGCACGCGGGCGGAAAATTCGGTTCGGGCTCCTATGCCGCGTCGGGTGGACTCCACGGCGTAGGTGCGTCAGTCGTAAACGCGCTGTCGGAGCGACTCGACGTTGAGGTTGACCGCAACGGCAAAACGTACGCGATGTCCTTTCATCGCGGCGAGCCAGGAACTTTCGCCGATAAAGGGGAGCCGACTCCGGATGCTCCCTTCAGCCCATACGTGTCGGGCAGCGAGTTGCGGGTTATCGGCAAGGTGCCCAAGGGGCGCACCGGCACCCGGGTTCGGTATTGGGCAGACCGCCAGATCTTTACGAAGGGTGCGAGTTTTCAATCTGACGGGCTTATTGACCGTCTGCGTCAGACCGCGTTCTTGGTGCCCAACCTCACGCTAAACGTGACGGATGAGCGTGGCGATGAGCCGCGCCACGAATCGTTCGCCTTTGAGGGTGGTATCTCTGAGTTCGTCGAGCACCTGGCTGTCGATCCGCCCATCACCGACATTTGGCGCCTCACCGGATCCGGCGGATTCACTGAGAGCGTTCCGGTGCTGCAAGACAACGGCCACATGGTTTCCACCGAGGTTTCCCGTGACTGTGTCGTGGATGTTGCACTGCGCTGGGGCACCGGCTACGACACCGTGATCAAAAGCTTCGTCAACATTATTGCCACGCCCAAGGGCGGAACGCACCTCGCAGGGTTCGAGCAAAGCCTGCTCAAGTTTCTGCGTGCGGAGACAGAGAAGAACTCGCGCCGGCTCAAGCTGGGTAACGACAAGCTCGACAAAGACGATGTGCTTGCGGGCCTCACTGTTGTGCTGACCGTTCGCGTTCCGGAGCCTCAATTTGAAGGTCAAACCAAGGAGATCTTGGGTACACCAGCGGTGCGTGCGATTGTGGCCAAGGTCGTAGCGACCGCGCTCTCAGAGCGCTTCACGTCAACCAAGCGCGATGACAAGTCGCAAGCGGCGCTCGTGCTCGACAAGGTCGTCGCCGAAATGAAGTCGCGGATTTCTGCCCGCGCTCACAAGGAAACGCAGCGTCGCAAGAACGCGCTCGAAAGTTCGAGCCTTCCCGCGAAGTTGGTTGATTGCCGCTCGAACGACGTGGCGAACAGCGAATTGTTCATCGTCGAGGGCGACTCGGCTCTCGGTACGGCAAAGCTCGGCCGCGATAGCGAGTACCAAGCTCTCTTGCCGATCCGTGGCAAGATCCTCAACGTTCAGAAGGCATCTATCAGCGACATGCTGTCGAATGCAGAGTGTGCGTCGATCATTCAAGTCATCGGGGCTGGTTCAGGGCGCAGTTTCGATTTGTCGACAGCACGGTACGGCAAGGTCATCATCATGGCTGATGCTGACGTCGACGGTGCTCATATCCGCACCTTGCTGCTCACGCTCTTCTTCCGGTACATGCCTGACATGATTCGTGATGGCCGTGTATATGCCGCAGTGCCACCGTTGCATCGAGTCGTCGTCATGAACCCTGGGTCGAAGCCCAATGAGACCATCTACACCTATTCCGAAAAGGAACTCAACGGCGTGCTCGCCGGGCTCAAGAAGTCGGGAAAGCGTTATCAAGATCCGATCCAGCGTTACAAGGGCCTCGGAGAGATGGACGCCGACCAATTGGCAACCACCACAATGGACCGCAACAACCGTGTACTCCGCCGCGTGAATATTTCGGATGCCGAAAGCGCCGGAACCGTGTTCGAGCTGCTGATGGGCAACGAGGTTGCGCCGCGCAAGGAATTCATCATTCAAGGTCAGGGTCTCGACCGCGACCGTATTGACATTTAGCTGCCAAGCGGATGCGGGGCGTCGTTGACGCCGCGGCACCGATGGTGACTGAAGCAGCGAGAGGGCTGCCATCTGAATCGATCAGGTGGCAGCCCTCTCGGCTGTGCAGCTGTGTTCTGTGCCGCCGGAAGTCCGCGGTCCTACGGCGTAGAGCCGATGGATCCGATGGCGCTGTCGAGCGGCATGCCCGAACCGTCTCGCTTGGTACGTTCGGTCGGCAGCTGGCGCACGGCACCATCCGGTCCGACGGCCGTCGCTGGCACAGCGCCAACCCACGCGAGAGTGAGGACGTCCTCGCCCTTCAGTAGCGAATGAGCGCGAACTCCACCGGTGCCGCGACCCTTGGCCGGGAACTGGGAAAATTCGCTGAGCTTCACCCGACCAGGATCTGTGCCCGGAATGGTGACGCTCGAACCTGAGATCGTGACCGCGACGTTTTCGGAGTCAGCATCCAGTGCGTCGAAGAAAATTACTTCGGCACCAGAACTGACCCGCACCCCTGCCATGCCGCCCGCGCTGAGCCCCTGCGGGCGCACAGCGGAAGCCGCAAAGTGCAGCAGTTGGGTGTCGGAGGTGACAAAGGTGAGTTCAGCGTCGTCGGCGCTGTGAGCCGCCCCGACGAGTTCGTCACCTGGCTTGAGCGAGATGATCTCGAAGTCCGGTTTTGAGGGCCAGACGCCTGGTGTGACGCGTTTGACAGTGCCTTGGCGGGTAGCGAGAGCAATGGGCTGATCACTTTCGAGCGACACAATCGCCAACACACGCTCTTTCTTGTCGAGCGTTAAGTACTCGCTAATCTTGGCGCCGGCACCGAGCTGCACAGAACTCGTCGGCACATTGGGCAGGTCTATTGCAGTGAAGCGGATGAGTCGGCCGCGGTTCGTGATCGCACCGATCTCAGTGCGGCTTGTCGTTGTCACGCGTGAACGGATTGCGTCGTGCTTTGATCGACGCGACCCGGCCAATACGGTGTCGCCCTCGCTGATTCCGACTCGAATGATTCGACCTGTTGTCGAGAGCAGCACCACGCAGGGCTCGTCGGCGATCTCAAGCACAGGCTGGTTCTTGCGCGCAGCTGCACGTGATGTTGTGGCGATGGAGGCAGGAGCTTCTGTCAGCAGCGTGCGTCGCGGTGTTCCAAATTTCTCCGCCACGGCGTCGAGTTCGTTTCCGACGAGTGCTCGGATGAGAGTGTCATCGGCGAGCAAGGCCTGAAGTCGAGCGATCTCGGCCCGAAGCTTCTCTGCCTCGGCTTCCAGCTCGATGCGGCTGAATTTGGTGAGTCGACGCAGTCGCAGCTCAAGAATGTACTCGGCTTGTAATTCGCTCAGATCGAATACTTCGCGCAGGCGCGTGCGAGCCTGATCGCTGTCGTCACTCTGGCGAATGACCTGAATAACTTCGTCGATATCGACGATTGCAATGAGCAAGCCTTCAACCAAGTGCAGGCGTTCAAGGTGACGAGCAAGACGGAACTTGCTGCGGCGAGTGACGACCTGCAAGCGGTGCTTCAAGAAGACTTCTAAGAGCGCCTTCAGGCCGAGGGTCTGAGGGCGACCGTCGACGAGTGTCACGGCGTTAATGCTGAAGTTGTCTTCGAGCGGAGTCAGGCGGTAAAGCTGCTCGAGTACGGCATCCGGACTGAAGCCAGTTTTGATGCCGATAACCAGGCGCAGCCCGTGATTTCGGTCAGTGAGGTCAGTAACGTCAGAGATTCCAACGATCTTCTTGTTATTGACGCCGTCTTTGATTTTCTCTATAACGCGTTCGGGACCGACCAAGTATGGCAACTCGGTGACCACGAGACCCATCTTGCGGGCCGTGATCGACTCCACCGCCACAGTCGCGCGGGTCTTGAAGGCACCACGGCCATTAGCGTAGGCGTCTTTTACGCCGCTGAGGCCAATGATTCTGCCGCCAGTGGGGAGGTCGGGGCCGGGCACGAACTGCATGAGTTCTTCGAGCGTTGCGTCGGGGTGAGCCAGCAGGTGCCGCGCTGCCCCCACGACCTCGATGAGGTTGTGCGGAGCCATGTTGGTGGCCATACCGACAGCGATACCGCTCGCGCCATTCACCAAAAGATTCGGGAAGGCCGCAGGGAGGACCTCGGGCTGGGTCGTGGAATTGTCGTAGTTCGGCACGAAGTCGACAACATCTTCATCGAGATCGTCCGTCATCGCGATCGCGGACGCCTGCAGGCGGGCTTCGGTGTACCGCGGTGCGGCAGGGCCGTCATCCAGCGAACCGAAGTTTCCGTGGCCGTCGATGAGCGGCACACGGAGGATGAAGCTCTGGGTCAGGCGCACCATGGCGTCGTAAATGGAGGCGTCACCGTGGGGGTGAAGCTTTCCCATAACGTCGCCGACGACGCGCGACGACTTGACGTGACCCTTTTCGGGCCGCAGTCCCATTTCGCTCATCTGGTAGAGAATGCGGCGTTGAACGGGCTTCAGGCCGTCGCGGGCATCGGGGAGTGCGCGCGAATAGATGACGGAGTACGCGTACTCCAGGAACGAGCCCTGCATCTCGGTCGTGACATCGATGTCTTCAATGCGTTCGCCGGCAGGGGAGTCTGGGGTGGGTTTAGTGGGAGTAGCCATAGGATTGCCCTAATGTTACCGGCGCTCAACCCAGACTCAGCGAACCTAACCGATGTGTTGTCAAGTTCCTTTCAGGCAATTGCGGGCGAGGAGAATCGACTGAGCTTGCCTCCCGTTCGTCACGCTGTCGTGTTGCTTGTTGACGGACTGGGGGCCCACAACCTTAAGGCGCGATTGGGGCATGCCAGAACTTTGGCCGGAGCCTTCTCCAAGAACACCGTGATTCAGTCGGGATTTCCCACCACTACAGCAGTGGCGATCGCGAGTCTCACCACGGGAGCGAGAGCGGGACAGCATGGTCTTGTGGGCTACAGCGTTCTCGATCCGCTCAACGATCGCGTGCTCAACCAACTTTCCGGATGGGATTCCCGCATGCAGCCGTCGACCTGGCAGCGGGTTCCGACGATCTTCGAGCGCGCAACCGAACGTGGCTTTTCTGCGGTGGCGGTAGGAGCGGCTCGCTATCGAGACTCTGGCTTTACACAGGCGGTGCTGCGCGGCGCTAGGTACGTCGCTGCAGGTTCTCTTGCAGAACGGCTTCGTGTGGCGGTGGCGGTTGGACAGTCCAGCGCTGAACCTTCGCTCACCTACGTCTATGCGCCAGAGCTCGATATGGCTGGTCATGCGAATGGTTGGCAGTCGTCCCAGTGGACGCACGCACTTGAATCTCTCGATTCCGCGGTGGGCAGCGTGGTGGGCGAACTTGCTGACGACCAGGGGCTTCTCGTCACTGCCGATCACGGAATGATTGACGTTCTTCCTGAATCGCACGTGCTCTTCGATACGGCGCCGGAACTTATTGAGGGAATCGCGCATGTTGCGGGGGAGCCACGCTGCCTCCAGCTGCATCTCGCGCCTGAACTGACGGCTGCCGAGCGGGAAGCGGTCCTTGAGCGTTGGCAGCACGCAGAAGGTCAGCGTTCGTGGGTAGCAAGCCGTGACGCTGCAATTGCTGCTGGCTGGTTTGGCGAGGTCGCCCCAGATGTCGGGGCGCGCATTGGCGACATTATCGTCGCCGCACGCAAGGGGATCGCTTACTACGACTCCCGCGTTACCAATAACTCCGGCAGAAAAATGATCGGCCAGCACGGATCCTGGTCAGACGAAGAACTTCGTGTTCCCCTTCTGAAGTTCGGTGCCTTCGCTCGCTAAGCGGGGTCTTCGTCTGGCTTCGTTCCGAAGACGATGTCGTCCCAGCTCGGCATTGCAACCCGACGGCGACGCGATTTCGCTGTCGGCTGTGGTGCGGTCGCTTGCGGCGGCGCTGGTGCATCGCGGCGTTGCTCTGCGGCGGGAGGATCGAGAAGGCGCATCGACGGCTCGGCACCGGTCGTGGTGTCAGTCTCATCCTCGTCTGCCGCAAAGTTCGCGGGCTCCCGCTCGCCGCGACGACGACGAAGAGCGTCGAGCAAATCTGCGGTCTGGTTGCCAACACCCGCTTCTGCGCTGCGATCGCGCATAACAGGAAGTTCCGCCGGTTTGATCGGCGCGGGCTCGTCGTGAAGTTCATCGACATCGAACGCTCCGCTGTCGAAGCGTGCGGCGTCCGCAGTTCCTTCGGCGGGCGCAACGGCGCGGAGTCGGGGGATAAGCGCGCCGGTCGTTTCACCCTGTTGGGAGAGAGTCTTGGCTTCGTTGTTGAGCGGAACAAGAGATTGGCGCTTGGGGTCATATTGCCAACGTGCATCATGGTCGATGCTGTTTGAGTTGAACGAGAGCTTGACCGTCCACCCATTCTCAGGATCTTTCCAGCTAGCCCACCGCTCATTGGCAGCATTCACGTCGACGAGTCGTTCGCGAATAGCGGATCCGAAGGTGCGCGACGACGTCAGCGAGTCCGTTTCACCCGCAACATGCACCGGCACACCGAGCGCAGATTTGACGACGAATTCGCGTTCAGCGACGACAGGCCCCTCGAAACGCTCGATGTAGTCGATGTCAGCGCCGGTGAGATTCGCGACGTCCTGAGCGGACATTCCTGCCCGGATATGTGCCTGAATCTCCCGGGGAGCAAGCTTGGGGCCGCTGCCTGTTTGCGCTCGGCTCTGTCGCAAACGCGACTGCAACACGTTATCAACGGCGAGACGGAAGCGCGTTCCATCATTGCTCGACACGATCAGCGCACCGTCTTGTACTTCGATTACCCGAAGGTCTTCCATAGTGAACTTCTCCAGCCCTCACGATTCCCTTTAGGGTCGCACGCATTGGGTGGTTTCTTTGGGAATAACACGCCTCCATCAACAGTTATCACAGGCGCTGCACAGTGATGCAGAATCGGCGGTTTGCAATTCGCCTCGCTTTCATGGAGACTGTGCCCGCCGATTCCGGTGATTCAACGTAAAACAGAAGTGGATGGGCATGGCCACCGACTACGACGCACCTCGTAAGACCGACGACGACTCCGAGTCGATCGAGGCTCTTAAAGAGCGTGTTCCTGACAAAATGTCGGGCTCGGTTGACGTCGACGATTCAGACAACCCGGCGAACTTTGAGCTCGCCGGCGCAGACCTTTCTGACCTGGACCTCGATGTGGTCGTTCTGCCTCCTCAGGCGGACGAATTCACTTGCGTGAGCTGCTTCCTTGTGAAGCACCGCTCGCAGGTAGACCACACAACCAAGCTGGGCGCTATTTGCCTGGAGTGTGCAGCCTAGACTGCGCGATCGCTCCAGCAAGCAATTCGGGAGTGCGACTCGACAACAACCAATACGGTGTCGGGTCGCTCTCATCGAGTACCTCAAGTTTGACAACCGGCGAGACCCATCCTCGGATCATCAGCCAAGCACGCGCATCCAGTCGCTGCCCGCGTTCGAGAGTCGCTTCATCCCCGTTGTAGCTCGTCACGTCGCCGATGATAGCGATCGGCAGTCGCGCGCTTCCCGCACGAAGTTCTTTGTCGTCTACCGTGATTGTCGGTGCAGACCACAGCAGGAACAGCACGATCCCGATATAGAGCACTGCTGCGGTGATGTATCCCACGAAGATATTGATCGGCAGGAACACCAAGATGCTCGCGGGAATGATGAGTGCGGTGCTGATGTAGAGCCACGCTGTGGGCCACAAGCGTTCACGGTAGTAAGTCACTCGTCCATTACACACTGATTTTGCGCCGGGCGTTTCGGGCTGACGCCTTATCTGCACTAACCTCGACTCGTGATTGACAACGTAGAGGTGCTCATCTCAGCCGGCCAGACGCCTGCGTACGCGCATCCGGGTGACGCTGGGGCTGATCTGTATTCTGCAGGCAGTTACTCTCTCGCGCCCGGCCAACGGGACACCATCGCGACGGGGGTGTCGATTGCACTGCCCGACGGTTACGTAGCGTTCGTGGTACCTCGCAGCGGGCTGGCAGCCCGTCACGGCATCACTATCGTCAATAGCCCTGGAACTGTGGATGCTGGCTACCGAGGCGAAATTCGCGTTACGTTGTTGAACACTGATAGTTCATCCACTTTTGAGATCGCGCCGGGCGATAGGATCGCGCAAATGATCGTTATGCCCGTTTCTCGGGCTAGGTTCATTCCCGTTTCCACCCTTCCGGGCAGTCATCGTGGTGAGTCGGGCTTCGGTTCGACCGGATACCGCGCAGAGTCAACACAACAAGGAGCCACTTCGTGAGCGACACCACTGAAACCGACCAGCCGCAGGATCACCCCAAGTCGGCACCGGAGAATCGTGCGAGCGATGGTCCTCTCGACGAGAGCGAAGCAAATGCTGTTCGTCCGTATGTTGACCTTGGTGGAGTGAAGATTCTTCCGCGTCAAGAGTTGCACTTGCGCCTTGAAATTGAAGAAGCAAGCAAGCGCGTCGTTGCGGTTGGGCTTGACTACGCTGGTTCGACGCTTCAAATCCAACCCTTTGCGGCCCCGCGGTCGAGCGGGCTTTGGCACGAGATTCGTCAGCAGATCATTGATCAGGTTCACTCGCAGGGCGGGACTACAAAGGTCTCGGACGGCCCGTTTGGCCCTGAGGTTTTTGCCGAAATTCCTGTTGCAGGCAAGCCCGGCGAGAAGCGCATCGCGCGCTTCGTTGGCGTAGACGGTCCGCGCTGGTTCCTGCGGGGAGTAATCGCCGGTGAAGCTCTGACGAGCCAGGAAGCAGCAACCAAGATCGAGGATCTGTTCCGTTCGATCGTTGTCATCCGTGGCACGACTCCGATGCCCCCTCGCGACCTCATCCCGCTGCACATGCCTGCAACGGGTGAGAAGGAACCTCAGGCGTGAGTTCAGTCGACGGGCCGTCGAGCGAATCTGAAGATGATCAGGTGACCGCGGATCCGACAGTTCGTGAAGCACTCGCGGCTGCGGCTCGTCGTTCCGCCGTCGGCCATGTGGCGCCAGGGGAGGCTCCTACTTCGGGCGCTCTACTCGAAGCAATGGGTGGTGTGCGCGGCTTGGTGGAGTCCATTCTGCCCGGGCTCGCGTTCTTGGTAATTTTCACGATTACTCAAGAACTGGTCGCATCCGTCGTGGCGCCCGTTGTGGTCGCGCTGGGCTTCGTCGCTGTTCGTCTTGCGACGAGAACTCCAGTGTCGTCTGCGCTGGTCGGCGTCGTTGGTGTCGCTCTCTCCGCCGGCCTTGCGCTCTTTACCGGGCGCGCCGAAGACAACTTTCTGTTGGGTTTCGTTATCAACGCAGTTTTCTTGGTAGCGATAGTGGTGAGCGTCATCGCGAGGCGTCCGCTCGTCGGCCTCATCGCGGCGTTGCTGGTGCCGACAGCTGCCGATTGGCGTGAAGACAAGGCAAAGTTCCGTGTTGCGTTGATCGCCACCGTGCTGTGGGCAGGCTTGTTCTCGGTACGGCTTGGGATTGAACTTCCGCTTTACTTCGCCGAGGCAACTCAGGCGCTGGCGACGATGAAGCTCTTGCTCGGTGTTCCGCTTTACGCGGGAGTGCTCTGGGTCACCTGGCTTCTTATGCGCACTGCTTACGGGCGCACAACCACCGAGTAGTTCTTCGTCATCGCCGTGGCGTCGAGGCGACCGGACGACGATGGTGTATATTTATCTCGACGTCAAGATACTTTTGGCCGCGATCGCAGCGCGTTATTTGCGATTCAGCCTTAGGCTTGCCTTGCTGGATGCAGCGCACGCTCCGCGCAAGGATTGAAGAACCGTAGCAAGGGAGATGACAGTGTCGACAGTCAATAGTTTTGGGTCGAAAGACACCCTCACAGTCGGTTCGTCCGACTATGAAGTGTTCCGCATCGACAAGGTAGCAGGATACGAAAAGCTGCCGTTTAGCCTCAAGGTTCTGCTCGAGAACCTGTTGCGCACAGAAGACGGCAAGAACGTCACGAAGTCGCAAATCGAGTCCCTCGGGTCGTGGGTGCCTAGTGCAGACCCCGACACCGAGATCCAGTTCACTCCTGCACGCGTTGTCATGCAGGACTTCACTGGCGTTCCGTGCATCGTTGACCTCGCCACCATGCGTGAGGCCGTTGCCGAACTTGGGGGAGACCCCACCAAGATCAACCCGCTCGCCCCCGCAGAGCTCGTGATCGACCATTCGGTCATTGCCGACCTCTTTGGTTCGGACAATGCGCTTGAGCGCAACGTTGAGCTTGAGTACGAGCGCAACGGAGAGCGTTACCAGTTCCTTCGCTGGGGCCAGAGCGCGTTCGACGATTTCAAGGTTGTTCCTCCCGGAACCGGAATCGTTCACCAAGTCAACATTGAGCACCTCGCTCGTGTCACGTACACCCGTGAAGTTGACGGCAAGACTCGGGCATTCCCCGACACCCTCGTCGGCACCGACTCGCACACCACGATGGTCAACGGCCTCGGAGTGCTTGGGTGGGGCGTCGGCGGAATCGAAGCCGAGGCAGCAATGCTCGGCCAGCCCGTTTCGATGCTCATCCCCAAAGTCGTCGGTTTCAAGCTCAACGGCACGATCCCTGCCGGAGTCACCGCGACCGACGTTGTTCTCACAATCACGCAGATGCTGCGCCAGCACGGCGTCGTCGGCAAGTTTGTCGAGTTCTACGGAGAGGGAGTCGGCGCAGTGCCGCTCGCCAACCGCGCAACCATCGGAAACATGAGCCCCGAGTTCGGCTCCACCGCTGCGATGTTCCCCATCGACGACGTGACCCTTGACTACCTGCGCCTCACCGGCCGCAGCGAAGAGCAGGTCGAACTCGTCGAGGCATATGCCAAGCTTCAGAAGCTCTGGCACGACCCGAGCGTCGAGCCCAACTACAGCGAGTACATCGAAATGGACCTCGGTACCGTTGTTCCCTCGATCGCTGGACCGAAGCGTCCCCAGGACCGGATCGAGCTCACCAAGGCTAAGAGCCAGTTCGAGATCGATCTCTGCAACTACGCGGCGACGGACCACACCAAGGTTGACGCTGCCGTTGAAGGTTCTTTCCCGGCCTCTGATCCCAGTGGGACCACCCCGCAGGACGAGGACTGGGCTCACGTGCCCTCGACCGTCCACGCCAGCCACCCACCGGTGGCCGTATCGCAGCCGACCGCAGTAAATGTTGAAGGTGGAGAGTCGTTCACGATCGACCACGGTTCAGTTGCCATCGCCGCGATCACGTCGTGCACCAACACCTCGAACCCATCCGTCATGCTCGCGGCAGGCCTTTTGGCTCGCAACGCGGCTGCAAAGGGATTGAAATCGAAGCCGTGGGTCAAGACCACCCTGGCTCCCGGTTCCAAGGTCGTCACTGACTACTACGCCAAGTCGGGACTCGATGAGTCGCTTGAAGCTCTCGGCTTCTACACCGTCGGTTATGGCTGCACCACGTGTATCGGTAACTCCGGTCCGTTGGAAGACGAAATCTCCACCGCGATCAACGAGAACGATCTTGCGGTCACCGCGGTTCTTTCCGGTAACCGTAACTTCGAGGGTCGCATCAACCCCGACGTGAAGATGAACTACCTCGCGAGCCCGCCGCTGGTTATCGCGTACGCCCTTGCCGGAACGATGAACTTCGACTTCGACAACGACGCACTCGGCCAAGACCAGGAGGGCAAGGATGTCTTCTTGAAGGACATTTGGCCCGACGCGGCTGAAGTTCAGGCAACGATCGACTCGTCGATCGACCGTGAGATGTTCACCCACGAATATGCGGGTGTCTTCGACGGCGACGAGCGTTGGCAGAACCTGCCCACGCCCACCGGTTCCACTTTCGAGTGGGATGACGAGTCGACCTACGTGCGCAAGCCCCCGTACTTCGAGGGAATGACCATGGAGATCACTCCGGTCAGCTCGATCACGGGTGCCCGTGTTCTCGCCAAGTTGGGTGACTCGGTTACGACCGACCACATCAGCCCTGCCGGTTCGATCAAGGGTGACAGCCCCGCCGGAATTTACCTCGCTGAGCACGGCATCGACCGCAAGGACTTCAACTCCTACGGTTCGCGTCGCGGAAACCACGAAGTGATGATTCGCGGAACCTTCGCGAACATCCGCCTTCGTAACCAGCTTCTTGATGGAGTCGAGGGTGGCTACACTCGCGACTTCACCACGCCGGATGCCGCGCAGTCGTTCATCTACGACGCGGCGCAGAGCTACGCAGCGCAGGAGACTCCGCTCGTCGTTCTTGGTGGCAAAGAGTACGGTTCCGGTTCGTCGCGTGACTGGGCAGCCAAGGGAACAAGCTTGCTCGGTGTGAAGGCCGTCATCTGCGAGAGCTTCGAGCGTATTCACCGCTCTAACCTCATCGGAATGGGCGTTCTGCCGCTGCAGTTCCCTGAGGGCCAGAGCTGGGAGTCGCTGGGACTCGACGGCACCGAGAGCATCAGCATCTCGGGCGTCGAAGAACTCAACGACGACCGCATCCCGAGCACTCTGCACGTAGTCGCCGAACCGACCGCGCACTCGACCGAGGGCAAGGCGACGATCGAGTTCGATGCGAAGCTGCGTATCGATACTCCTGGTGAAGCTGATTACTACCGCAACGGTGGCATCCTTCAGTACGTATTGCGTTCGCTGGTCTAACTAGCGCGTGCGCCGAAGGCGCGCGGCAGGGAGCTTTGCTCTCGCCGCGCGCCTTTTGTGTGTCGTGTAGAGGCTGTGGGTCGCCTCAGAACCTCATGCACATTTGTTCAAAATGGGGAAGAAGAAGCCTAGACTGAAGGCATGAATTTACTCGAGGGAATCAACGGTCCCCGAGATCTTGATGGTCTCTCCACGGCGCAACTTACTCAACTAGCCCAAGAGATTCGTGAGTTTTTGATCGAGAATGTCTCGCGCACCGGTGGACATTTGGGCCCAAATCTCGGTGTTGTCGAACTCACGACCGCTATCCACCGCGTATTCGATTCGCCGCGGGATGCCGTTGTGTTCGACACAGGACATCAGAGCTACGTTCACAAAATTTTGACGGGCCGCAAGGACTTCGCGAAACTTCGGTCGCAAGGGGGTCTCGCGGGGTATCCGCAGCGTTCTGAGTCAGAACACGACATCGTTGAAAGCTCGCACGCGTCGAGCTCGCTCTCGTGGGCTGACGGTATTTCTCGTGCTTTCGAGATGACTGGGCAGGGTGACCGACATGTGGTCGCCGTGGTGGGCGATGGCGCTCTCACTGGCGGTATGACTTGGGAGGCGCTCAATAACATCAGCGACGACAACAGTCGCAATCTGGTCATCGTTGTCAACGACAACGGTCGCTCCTACGCGCCAACTATCGGTGGAATGGCGCACTTCCTCAACAGCGTGCGTACGCGCCGTTCCTACCGTTCGTTGCACGGTTCAAGCGAGGGTTTCTTCGGTGCATTCGGCGGTCCCGGTCGCGCACTCTATCGCGGCATCCGTGGTGGTACCCACGGTTTCCTCTCACGTGTCAGCAATAACGAGGCGCTGTATTCCAACCTCGATATCAAGTACTTAGGCCCGGTTCACGGTCACGACATCGGCGCGCTCACCGAGGCTCTGCAGCAGGCGAAGTCATACGGTGCGCCTGTGATTGTGCACGCGATCACCGAAAAGGGTCGCGGCTATGAGCCGGCTCTGATGGATGTCGCCGATCAGTTCCATGCGGTGGGGCAGATTGATCCCGCAACGGGCGAACCGATTGAACCCAGTGGCGCGGAATCGTGGACGTCTGTGTTCTCTGAGGAGATCGTGAAGCTTGCTGACGAGAATCCTCGACTCGTCGGTATCACCGCGGCGATGCTGAGGCCTACGGGACTCCACCGTTTCGCAGAGAAGTACCCGAAGCGCGTTCACGACGTCGGCATCGCCGAGCAGCACGCGGTCACGTCGGCGGCCGGACTCGCGTTCGGTGGCTTGCATCCCGTAGTCGCGCTCTATGCCACCTTTATGAACCGGGCATTTGATCAGGTTTTGATGGATGTCGCGCTCCATCGCGCAGGCGTGACTTTCGTTCTCGACCGGGCAGGCGTGACCGGTCCAGACGGCGCTAGCCATCACGGCATGTGGGACCTCGCGCTGCTGCAGGTCGTACCCAACATCCGTATTGCTGCGCCCCGCGACGCTGCGCGCCTCCGTGAGGAGTTGGGGGAGGCCGTAGCGGTTGACGATGCACCCACGGTCGTTCGCTTCGCGAAGGGCACCGTAGGCACCGAATACGACGCCGTACGCCGCACCGACGACGGTGTTGATGTGTTGCGAGAAGACGATCAGCGCGATGTTCTCATCGTCACGGTCGGTTCGATGGCTAAGACTGGTCTGCAAGTTGCCGAGCTTCTGGCAGCTCAAGGCATTGGCGCCACTGTGATTGACCCACGCTGGGTTGTTCCGGTGCCCACGAGCGTCATTGATTTTGCTGCTGACCATCGGATCGTGATCACGATTGAAGACGGCGTGCGCGTGGGGGGAATTGGAACGCGAATCCGACAAGACATGCGTGCCAGTGGCGTGGATACCGCTGTGAACGAATTGGGGCTGCCCGACAGTTTCCTCGACCACGGCAGCCGCGACTACATCCTCAACCAGGTCGGTTTGACTCCACAACACATCGCTCGCGATGTTGTTGCGCAAGTACTGGGAAGCAAGATCCCTGTCGCGCGTCCGCTTGCACAGCAGGATTCAGAAGAGTTCCGCCTGCCCGCAGAGCACGGCTAGCTCGCAGTCTCGACACCGCCGCGAACATCCCCAACGCGCTGTCGAGATTGAGCGTCTAACGACAGAGGCCCGGCTCAGAGATAATCTGAACCGGGCCTTTGTCGTGTGCTAACTAAGGGCGAAGGATTACTGCACTCCGCGGATGGGCGGGTTGTGGAACGTGCCACCGAAAGCTCGCTCTGACGCGCCAGCGCGATCGAGGTAAGGCGTAACACCACCCATTTGGAACGGGTATCCCGCACCGAGGATGAGACACAGGTCGATGTCTTCTGCTGCGGCAACTACGCCGTCTTCGAGCATCCGGTGAATCTCATCGGCCAGGCCATCTTCGATGCGGATCTGAAGTTCCTCAGCCGTCATTGGGGATGTTCCACCCTTGACAATCTCTACGGCTTTCTTGGAGACGCCCTTCGACTTGCCCTTGCTGTCGCGGTCGAAAATGAATCCGAGCTCGGCTAGTTTGTGCAAGTTTTTGCTCTCGAAGAAACGCTCAGGGAACGCCGCGTGGTGAGTATCGAGCACGTGGGCTCCCACCTTGAGGCCAACCAACTCGAGCAGCTCAAACGGTGTCATCGGCAGGCCGAATGGGCGAGTCGATTCTTCGACAACCTCAAACGGGGTTCCGGTGTCGACAGCGTGCATGGCCTCGCCGAGAACCTTGGCGAGAATACGGTTCACCACAAAACCAGGAGTATCCGTCGTGATTACTGCATTTTTGCGCAGATTCTTTGCGGTAACCATAGCTGTCGCGAGCGTCTCGTCGTTGGTGTGCGGCGTTTTCACAACCTCAATCAGCGGCATTACGGCCACGGGGTTGAAGAAGTGGAAGCCCACGACACGCTCAGGATGCTTGAGCTTGGCGCCGATCTGCTCCACGGAGAGTGAAGAGGTGTTTGTGGCCAAAATGGTTTCGTCAGAGATGAATTGTTCTACCTCGGCGAAGACGGCCTGCTTGGCGCCGAGTTCTTCGTAGATTGCTTCGATCACCCAGTCGCAGTCAGCGAAGTCAGCCTTGTTGGTTGTTCCCGTGACGAGTGCCTTGAGACGGTTGGTGTCGTCGGAGGAGAGGCGACCCTTCTCGTGCAGCTTGTCGATCTCTGCGTGGATCGCTGTGACGCCGGCATCCGTCGCGGTCTGGTCGAGGTCAGTAATGACCACCGGAACCTGCAGACGACGGACGAACAGCAACGCAAATTGACGCGCCATGAGACCTGCGCCGATGACGCCCACCTTGGTGACGGGGCGAGCGAGCTCCTTGTCGGGGGCTCCCGCCGGACGCTTGGCGCGCTTCTGCACCAGGTTGAACGCGTAGATGCTGGCCTGGAATTGGTCACCCGAGATCATGTCGGCCAGAGCATTGTCTTCTGCCTCGAAACCCGTCTTCTTGTCGGTGTTCTTGGCGGCTTTCAGCAGCGCGAGAGCGGCGTAGGGAGACTTAGCAACGCGGCCGATGCGGTTAGCCAACATCTTGTCGGCGATGCCGATAGCGACATCCCACTTCACCGTGCGTTCGATCTTGCCCGGCTCGTTCTTGCGCTTAACCTTCGTGGTGCCGGCGATGACTCCGTCGGCCCAGCGGATTGAGTCTTCCAGGAAGTTTGCGGGGCCAAACATGGCGTCCGCGATGCCGAGCTCAAAAGCCTCAGGACCCTTGAGCATCCGGTTGTTCTTCAGTGGGTTCTCAATTACAACCTTGAGGGCGTTTTCGATGCCAATCAGGTTGGGCAACAACCATGCGCCACCCCAGCCGGGAATCAGGCCGAGGAAGACCTCAGGAAGAGCGAAGGCGGGAACCGAGCTATCGATGGTGCGGTAGTCAGCATTGAGGGGGATCTCAACACCACCACCAAGTGCAAGTCCGTTGACGAATACGAATGATGGCACGCCAAGCTCGCTGAGCTTACCGAGCGCCCAGTGGCCCAACTGAGCCATCTGCTTGCCGGTCTCGCGGTCAGGAATCTCGCTGACCTTCGAGAGATCAGCCCCGGCCGCGAAAATGAAGGGCTTGCCCGTGACGGCGACACCGTGGATTTCGCCAGCAGCGGCGCGTTCTTTTTGCTCGTCGAGCACCTTCGCAAACTCGAGCAGAGTTGCCGGGCCGAGTGTATTCGGGCGGGTGTGGTCTTTGCCGTTGTCGAGAGTGATGAGGGCGAGCGTGCGGCCAGCGGAGAGCGGCACATCGCGAACGAAGGAGTGGGTAATTACCTCGTCTTTAGCGAGGTCCGAAAGACGTGCAAACTGTTCGGTCATGGCTACTTTGCTCCCTTGTAGTTCGGGTTTTCCCAAATGACGGATCCACCCTGGCCGAGACCAACGCACATCGCGGTGAGGCCGAACTGCACCTCAGGGTGCTGCTCGAATTGGGCGGCAAGCTGGATCATCAGGCGAACACCTGACGATGCGAGGGGGTGGCCCATGGCGATAGCGCCGCCCCACTGGTTGACGCGAGGATCTTCGTCGTCAATTCCGAAGTGATCGAGCAACGACAGCACCTGAACCGCGAAAGCTTCGTTGAGTTCGAAAAGGCCGATGTCGTTGATCGTCAAGCCGGCCTTGCGGAGCGCCTTCTCTGTTGAAGGGATCGGGCCGATTCCCATGATCTCTGGTTCCACGCCGGCGTAGGCGAAACTCACCATGCGCATCTTGGGCTTTAAGCCGAACTCGCGTGCGGCATCCCCGCTGGCGATGATGCTGGCGGTTGCACCGTCGTTCAGGCCGGACGCGTTGCCGGCGGTGATGCGTCCGTGTGAACGGAAGGGCGTCTTGAGCGCTGCGAGGCCCTCAAGAGTTGTTTCGGGGCGCAGGCCCTCGTCGCGGGTCGCCAATCCCCAGCCAGCTTCGCTCTTAGTGGCGACCGAGATGAGGTCGGGCTGGATGTTGTTGGCTTCGTACGCCGCATTGGCTCGCTGCTGGCTGCGCAGTGCGAATGCGTCGGAGCGCTCCTTGGTGAGCTGCGGGAAACGGTCGTGCAGTTTCTCGGCCGTGTTGCCCATGTTGAGGGCTTCGGGATCAACGAGCTTCTCAGAGAGGAAGCGGGGGTTGGGGTCAACGCCCGAACCCATCGGGTGATGACCCATGTGCTCCACGCCTCCGGCGATGGCGAGGTCGTACGCGCCGAACGCGATTCCACCAGCCACATTCGTGACGGCCGTCATAGCGCCGGCGCACATGCGATCGATCGCATAGCCGGGAACGGACTTCGGTAGACCGGCTAGCATCGCGGCGCTGCGACCGATCGTGAGACCTTGATCTCCGGTCTGAGTTGTTGCCGCAATGGCTACTTCGTCGAAGCGATCCTTGGGGATCTGGGGATTCCGCTCCAGCACGCCGATCATCGCCTTGACGACGAGGTCATCGGCTCTGGTATTCCAGAACATGCCCTTCTCGCCTGCACGTCCAAACGGAGTACGGACTCCATCTACGAATACAATCTCAGTTTCCTTGGCCACAATGCCTCCACTAAATCCTTGGATGTAGAACTGATCCTAGGTGGGGGAGATTAGCGTGGGGAATCCTTTGATTGTTCCTACGACTTGGTGTCGTTCGAGTCCTCAGGAGTTTGGTTGGCTTCGACAAAGGCTTCGGCGATTGACTGTGCAGATACGTCAAGTTGCCACTGGCGAGCGCCGAGCGCTGTGAGAGCGTCCGAGATGCTTTCGAGCGTGATTTCTGCGGGCGGATTCCACGCCACCCGCCGCAAGTGATCAGGGGTCAGCAGATTCTCAATAGGGATAGACATCTCTTCGGAGAACTCCGCCATGATGGCGCGAGCAGCCTTGAGGCGACGATCTGCTGCGGGATTCTTGTCCGACCACACCCGCGGTGGCGGAAGCGTGTCGCTGGCTACTCGCGATGCAGGAACGTCAGTAGACGCCAGCCCTGCCAAAATGGCCTGCCACCAGCGATCAATCTGCGTCCGGCTTGCGCGACCGCTGAATTCTCGAAGGCTCGACAATTCGCGCTTTGACTCGGGCAATAGCTTGGCGGCGGCCAACAGGGCGCCGTCGGGCACGAGCCGTCCTGGGGCGGTATCGACTTCTTGAGCGTAAGCATCCCGTGCAAGCCACAACTCTCGTGCCACAGCCAAGTTTTTACCGCCGCGAATTGAATGAACCCCGCTGAGGCGGCGCCACGGTTCGGCGCGCACATGGCTCAAGTCGCGAGCAAGAACTGATTCGAACTCTTGACGCGCAATGTCGCCCTTGCCATCGCCTTCCAGAACATCGCCGAGCGCTTCGCGGAGATCAACGAGCAACTCAACATCGAGGGCGGCATAGACGAGCCACGACTGAGGAAGGGGCCGTGTAGACCAGTCCGCTGACGAATGCTCCTTCGCGAGATGGATGCCTAACAGATGTTCAACGACAGTGCCGAGTCCCACGCGGGGGAGGCCGGCGATGCGCGCACCCAGTTCGGTGTCGAACAAGCGCGTCGGATGGAGGCCAACTTCACGCAAGCAGGTGAGGTCTTGCGTGGCCGCGTGCAGAATCCACTCTTCCGCTGCAATGACGTCGTTCAGTTCGCTGAAGTCACCAATGGCGGGGGGATCGAAGAGGAAGGTGCCAGCCCCGCGGCGGAAAATCTGGATGAGGTACGCGCGCTGAGAGTAGCGGTAACCGCTTGCTCGTTCGGCATCGATTCCGATGGGGCCGTGACCGGCAGCAATGGCTGCCACGGCGGCAAGATATTCGTCCCGATCGTCAATGACGTCAACGGGAACATGAGGGGCTTGGGTAGCGTGCGACTCGCCCTCAGGGGCTGCACTGTCGGTGGCGCTACTCACGTCCAGCTCTACGGGCCGACAACATAGTGACTCCTTCATTCGTGGGAGGAAGTCCGGCAAGCATGCAGACTAACTCGCTCCAGCCTTCCACATGTGCGGCAATATCGAGGTCTTGGGGGCTCCATGACGCTCGAAGTTCGATTTGTGCGCCATCCGGCTGGGACTCGAGTTCACCAAATCCGGTGGACAGGATGCGGGTTGCTGTTCCCGATACTTGGTCGTACTGTGCGTTTCGACTATCGAGCGCATCCACGAGCCACGACCACGTGACTTCGCTGAGGAACTGGTCGACACCGATCTCCGGCTCGAGCGGAGCTTGAGCGAAACAGATGATGCGAAATTCGCCGTCCCAGGCCTCGGGAGACGCCGGGTCATACAGAAGTACGAAGCGGCCAGTGCCGAGATCGGAGTCTTCGCCATGGCGGGAAGGCGTAACATCCGCAGCAAGAGCAAACGACCAAGGAGCGATCTGCGTTGGTGCTGAAATCTCAGTAATCGCGAGCTCAGGGCGCAAAGTCGCAGCACGAAGCGACTCAACCGCTGAAGCAAATGCCGCGGGTGGTGTTGGTCCAGCTGGCGAATCGGGCACGACTGAAGATTAGGCTTTACGAGAACGATCGCTAGTGAGGCACGCCGCGCTAGGGCGGCTGCGAGACGGAGGTTTTGATATGCGGGCACGGGATCGCTTGCGCATTGTTGCCGGAGTCGCCGGCGGAGTCGCGATCGGTGCGGCCGCTATCGCCGCACTCGGTCTCGTGGCTGGGGCGGTACTCTCGGTCTTTGTCGCCCGTCGCGTGGTAACTCCTCCCGGACGAGCCGACAGCAATCTGCGGATTCTTGCGGTCGGGGAGTCGACGATTGTGTTGTCCTCAGCGGAAGAGAGTCGAGCACCAGGGCGCTTCAGCCTATGGTTTGCCGACGAAACGGGTCTCGCCCGCATCGGGCCTGTGGTTTCTCAGGGAGCGCAGTGGGTTGCGCGGGAGCTGATCGACGTTGAAACCGGTGTCCCGCATCCGGGAGACAACGCGCGCACGAGCGGATGGTTTTATCTGACGCCGGCTGGACTGGGACTTGAATTCTCTGAGGTGCAGATTCAGACAGAGTTGGGATTCGCGCCGGCCTGGCTCATTCCCGCACCTTCCCCGAGCACGACGTGGGCCATCCACATTCACGGTCGAGGTGTGCAGCGGCCAGAAACGGTTCGGGCGCTTGGCGAGTTTTACGATGCCGGAATCACTTCTCTGTCGATTTCGTACCGCAACGACACTGAGGCGCCGGATTCGCTGGACGGGCGCTACGGGTTGGGTTCTACCGAGTATCGCGATGTCGACGCAGCGATCGCGTACGCCCGCTCTGCGGGTGCCGAGCGCATTATTCTCATGGGCTGGTCGATGGGTGGTGCAACCGCGCTTCACACTCTGATCCGCTCTCGCTTCCGCGACATGATTATCGGGCTAGTGCTCGACTCTCCAGTGATTGCGTGGGGGCCGACCATCAAGTTGCAAGGCGATTTGAATCGAATTCCCGCAATGATTCCCCGGGCTGCGGTGGCAGTACTGGGCAGCGACCAAGCTCAACTTCTCGTGGGCACGGCACACCCGCTCGACTTCGACACACTCAACTTTGTTGATCGTGCAGAAGAATTAGACCGCCCCATTTTGCTCATGCACAGCGACGACGACGGATATGTTCCGGTTGACCCCTCGCGAGCGCTAGCCGAAGCTCGGCCCGATATTGTCACTTACGAAGAGTTTGACACCGCGGGCCACACGAGACTGTGGAACTACGACAGCGAGCGGTGGCTCTTAGCGATTCGCACGTGGCTTGCGCTCCAATTGAGCACGGATGCCGGCCCCGAAGAGTCCGACGTCGCCTAGAGCTCGCAAACCGCAGGAGGTCGAGCAATCCCCGGCGACTCTCGAGAATCGATAAAGCAGGCTTAGACGACGCTCTTCAGGCGGATCTGTCGTTTCGCACGCGCCAGCATGCCCGTCATTCCGCGCAGTCGCAGTGGGCTCACGGCCTTAGCGAGACCCAGCGATTGGGGGTAGTCGTCGGAGAGTTCAAGTACTTCGTTGCTGCTGAGCCCGGACAATCCTTGCGCCAAGATCGACGCGAAGCCACGAGTAGTCGGCGCTTCCGGTGGCGCCGTCGCATACATATGAACGATGTCGTTCTCGACTTCAATAAAGATGAAAACGGGAGACTGACATTCCTCAACCCGCTCAAAGAGATCGGGGTGGTCACGGTACCGCTCAGGCAGCTCAGGGAGCTCGTTAGCGAACTCAAGCAGGAGTTGCAGCCGATCCCTCAGCTCAAGCTCCAGAAAGTCGTCACGAATCTCGGCCAACTGGGTAGGGATCTGCTGCTCACTCACCACTTCAGTCTAACGGGACGGTACGTCACCGGGTTCAGTGCCCACGGTGATCGGAACAGCGACCAAGGAACCCCACTCGGTCCACGATCCGTCGTAGTTGCGCACGTTCTCAAAGCCCATCAAGTAGTTCAGTACGAACCAAGTGTGGCTCGAACGCTCACCGATGCGGCAATAAGCCACTACTTGGTCGCCGTCCTTGAGCCCAGCGCCATCACGGTAGATCGCGTTGAGTTCATCGAGAGGGCGGAAGGTGCCATCTTCTGCAACGGCCTTTGACCACGGCACACTCTGTGCGCTCGGGATGTGACCGGCACGCAGAGCGCCTTCTTCAGGGTAGGCAGGAGCGCTTGTGCGTTCTCCGCTGTACTCCTCGGGAGAGCGGACATCGATCAGTGGGTTTCCCAAGTGGGCGAGCACGTCGTCACGGAATGCACGAATCACGGAATCGTCGCGCTCAATGATCGGGTACTCGGTGGGCGTCGGAGTGGGGACCTCAAGCGTGTACTCGCGACCATCCGCTTCCCACTTGGCGCGGCCTCCATCCAAGAGTCGTACGTCTTCGTGGCCAAACAGGGTGAATACCCACAGTGCGTAGGCTGCCCACCAGTTGGTTTTGTCGCCATAGATGACGACCGTGGTGTCGCGAGCAATGCCGCTGCGTGACATGAGCTCGGCAAATTCTTCGCCATTGATGTAATCGCGGGTGACCGGGTCGTTGAGGTCCGTGTGCCAGTCGATCTTGACGGCGGTGCGAATATGACCGGTTTCATAGAGCAGCACGTCTTCGTCAGATTCCACTACAACGAGACCGGGCTTGCCGAGTCGTTCTTCAAGCCAGTCTGCAGTGACCAATCGTTCCGGGTGCGAGAACTCAGCAAATTGCGGGGCTGGGTCGTTTTCGATAGTCATAGCTACCTCCGATTGTGGGTGGAAAAACTGGTGTGGGCTTCAAACTAAGCTTGATGGGTCCCTTGCCCAAGAAATTACGCATTCGCCGCTGATTACACCGCGTTGCCGTAAGACTGCGAAAAATAACCGAGGCTGAGAATGAGCGCTACTGCGCCTACGACTCCTGAGCGTCTAGTCGATCGTATCCCGTCGTTGACCGGAGCGCAGATGCTTGCCGAACTTGTGCCACCCCGCCAGTTCACCGGTGCGACTTTGGAGTCGTATCGTCCCGACCGCGACTACCCGTCACAGGGGGCTGCCGTAGCAGCGATGCGGCACTTTCTGACCAGTGCGCAGAAGGCAAAACTCTTCTCGCGGAAGAAAATACCGGTGGCAAAGCCGGGTGTCTACCTCGACGGTGGATTTGGCGTAGGCAAGACCCACTTGCTGGCAGCGCTCTGGCATCAGACGGCGGGCCGAAAGTACTTTGGTACGTTCATCGAGTACACGGCTTTGGTCGGCGCCGTCGGCTACGCACCGGCTGTTCAGCTTCTCAAAGGGGCAACGCTTGTCTGCATTGACGAGTTCGAACTAGACGATCCGGGCGATACACGTCTTATTTCTCGACTGCTTTCAGAGCTTGTTGCATCCGGAACCAAAATTGCGGCAACATCTAATACTCCGCCCAATGCCCTTGGCGAGGGGCGTTTTGCGGCCCAAGACTTCATGCGCGAAATTGACTCCCTCGCAGCCAAGTTTGAGACGATCCGAATTGATGGCCTCGACTACCGCCGACGCGATACTGGTGCGCATGCCGTAGCGGTCGACGATGCGGCTGCTGCAATCTCTGCTGTGTCGGGCGTCGTCACCCTGGACTCATTCGATGGTGTGCTCAAGCACTTGGCCGGCGTGCATCCCTCGCGCTACGTCAAGCTGATCGAAGGTATCGACGCGATTGCGCTGACCGGCGTGCATGAGTTCACAAATCAGACCGATGCGTTGCGTTTCGTGGCCTTTGTCGACCGCCTCTACGACGCCCAGATCCCGGTGTACGCCGAGGGAACCCCGCTGGATGCGGTTTTCCCCGAGGATATGCTCAACGGGGGATACAGCAAGAAGTATCTCCGAGCAGTTTCGCGCCTTATCGCTCTCACCTCTAACAACGCCTAGTACGATTCGCTGTATCGCGGCGGCATGTCACGATCCGGGCGGTTTAGGGGAATCTGAGCGGTAACTGTCGAGCTGGGGAGGCTAGCGGTGGTCGGAGATGGAACAGCAGCAGCCATCGGTGTCGTAGCGCTCGTCCTGCTGTTTTTCTCGCTCGTTCTTCTGTACTCGAGCACTCTTCCGGCGGTCACATGGCGGCGTCTCGTTCTGGAGTCTCTGGCTTGCGCCGTGCCCGGAGCCGTGGCGTGGACATTGATCATTCCGGCATTGGGCATAAGTCTTCGACTGGTCATGATGCCTTCGCTGGCAGCCTTGGGCGCCGTGTGTTGTTTTCTCGTCACGCTCGTCTCCCGAAGCTCGGGAGCCTCTCTCGTCCGAAGCGTCATCTTCAGCTGTTTCTGGGCGGTAGGCGTCTACGTTCCGATCGCCGTGCGCACTTTCGAGCCATTCGGCACGATTACCCCGTTCGGGTTGAATCCCATCGACCACGGTGGCGCTCTCGTCATGAGCGTTGCTGTAGGCGCGAGCATGTTGGCGGTGCTGGTCGTAGAACGACACTCTCTCATCCGTGGTGCTCGAATGACCCTGCCGGTGCCCCTCGGGGTCGCCGCCCTTGTCGGGGTTGTCTTCTCCTGGCTCCTGTGGCTCGTAGGCGCCGAATTTGCGCTCGATGATGTTGTCGGTCTCATCGTCACCAACGGCGCTGTCAGCGCGGTTTTTGGCGTGATCGGGTGGGTGACGGTACAGCTGATCAACCATGGGGTTGTCGCGCTCAGGTCCTTGGCGGGGGGTGGCGTCAGCGGTCTCATCGCTGTCAGCGCCGGCGCTCCGCTTTTCACGCCGGTTTCAGCTGCGGTTGCGGGGTTGATCGCTGGAGCTGTTGCGTGCGCGTTCACGGTTCGAAAGGGTTCGCCGCTGGGGAACCAACTTCGTTTTCTGGTCAACGCTCATTTGATGGGCGGGAGCATTGGCGTGGTTTCGCTTGGCGTGCTCGCGACCGGGTCGGGGTTTCTGTTCACGGGGCAGACCTACATCGTCGAGCAACAGTTCCTGAGTGTTATTGCCACTGCCAGCTACGCCTTCGTGGTGTCGTCAGTCTTCTGGTGGTTGCTAGGCCGGATCAGGAGTGGCGTTGGCGGACGTCGGCCGCGCATCCTCTCCCAGCGCTGAACGCGTCAGGAGTGTTGCGCCAGCGAGTGCGGCAGGCATCGCTACGACCGCACCTAGAGGGATCAGAAACACCAGATAGGTGGCAGCTCCGAAGCCCACTGCGCGGGCGCGAGTGCCGCGAAGAGCGCGCCGCCGTGCAGTGAGGTGTATGCCACGGGCCTCAAACGGGATGTTGCCCAATTCGACGACGAGAAGCCAGCCACCGAGAAGGGCGCCGGCGGTCGCGGCGACAGCAGAGCCAACTACGGGGATGAAGCCGAGCGCAAGGACAAGAATGGCCAACCCGACTGTGGGGATCAGTACTCGAATACCTTCCCCGATACCGCGCCGAAAGTCCTTCCAGAAGCCGAGGGGCTGCTGCGCTGGGGGAGCGCCGTTGATAGCGTCGACGTGCGCGGAGATCTTTCGGTAGAACGCGTCCCCCACCATCAGCGTCGTTGTCGTATACGTATTGACAACAATCAAGATGCTGGCAAGCACCACCGCTAAACCCGCAGCGAGCTGAGTTGCAGTCTGCGCGAGCTCTCCCCAGTCATTGGCGAACGGCG
The DNA here is from genome assembly GCF_015864665.1 of Salinibacterium sp. SWN167. GTDB lineage: Bacteria > Actinomycetota > Actinomycetes > Actinomycetales > Microbacteriaceae > Rhodoglobus. The sequence continues at coordinate 1,694,089 of NZ_JADYWU010000001.1, forward strand.
TCAAAAAGCTGGCCACCGACTGGATGTTCGCAAACAACGTGACGAGCACGGCAATCGCGATGACACCGACGATTGCTGCTGGCACCATGCCAAGCAACATGAGGCGAGGTGCCGTAATCCAAATTCGGAAACCTCGAAACAGAAAACTTGCACCAACGAAGAACTCGCGGATGACTGAAGGGCGTCTCTGCGAGGGAATGGCCATGAACCAAGGTTACTGGGCGAACGGTGCCAATTCGCCCGTCACAACAGGCTTGTTGGCTACCCTGATGGGGCATTATTCGGTGGGCGATACCGGACTCGAACCGATGACCTCTTCCGTGTGAAGGAAGCGCGCTACCAACTGCGCCAATCGCCCGCAGATCAATCTTCGCATATCTCGACGACACGCTCGCCACCGAATTGGAACTTCGCGCACTCTTCGTATACAGTCATCTAGCACGCGAAAACGGGTAACCGAATAGCTTGTAAATGCGGATGTGGCGCAGTGGTAGCGCATAACCTTGCCAAGGTTAGGGTCGCGAGTTCGAATCTCGTCATCCGCTCAAGTGGGAAGTGTCAGCCTCGCTGGCACTTTCCATGTGCGGTGGAGTGGCCGAGAGGCGAGGCAGCGGCCTGCAAAGCCGTATACGCGGGTTCAAATCCCGTCTCCACCTCGTAATGAGTGTTTTACGTAACTAAATAGCATGAGCGATTGGCGCAGCGGTAGCGCGCTTCCCTGACACGGAAGAGGTCGCTGGTTCGATCCCAGTATCGCTCACAGATGAAGCCCCGGTTCGCCGGGGCTTCTGCTTTTTAACCCGTTAGGCGTGCGGGTTTCAGCGTGGCACCCCCTAGCGGCCAGAGAATGCGCGACGATAGGGCCATGGGGAAAATCGGGGAACCATCGCAGCAAAGTGAAGCTTTTGTCCAGCTCTTGCTCGATGAAGGGCTCGCAACCCACAGCCAAATCGCGGAAGCACGCGCTGTTAAAGCCCGCTCGGGTGTTCACATCGACCAAACGCTCGCCAGTCGCGGCCACCTCGATGACGCAACATTGGTGGACGTGATATCGCGAGTGTGGAACATTGAGCGAGCGCCGATGTCTGAGGTAGATGGTGACTTCGCCCGCCAATGGAGTGGACAGCTCTACATTGCCGAGAACTGGATGCCACTCCGCGAGCTGACTGACGGTCGTGCGCTTGTTGCGACGGCCCGTGTTCCGGATGAGGAGCGCAGCGAGCGGATCGCAGCCGCACTGGGGCGAGACGTCGTTTTTGTCGCGGCGACATCCGCCCAGATTTGGCACACGATCCTCGACGTTTTTGGGCCGCTGATCGCTGATCAGGCCGCGAATGAGTTGTGGAACCGCAACCCGGTGTTGTCGGCCCGCACGGTTGCGTCACGTGGCCAAAAAATTGGGTTCATCCTTTTGCTGATCGTCTTTGTGGTTGCTTTGGTTCTCTGGCCGGCGATCACAGTGATCTCGCTCATCGCAATAACGAGCCTGGTATTTCTCGCCGGCACAGCTTTCAAGTTCTTTATCTCTTTGCGCGGAGCACGTTTCGATCTAGTCGAACGAGTCTCCGATCGCGAGGTCGAAGAACTCAATGACGATGACCTGCCGCGATACACGGTGCTTGTGCCGGTCTTCAAAGAGGCAAATATCGTCGCTCAGCTCGTCAAGAATCTCGGCGATATCGATTGGCCGACAAATCGGCTTGAGGTTTTCGTGTTGATTGAAGAATCGGACGATGAGACGAGGGCCGCGTTCGAAGCCAGTTCCCCTCCCGATCATTTTCAGATCATCACGATTCCCGCAGGCCATCCCCAGACGAAGCCGCGTGCGTGCAACGTCGGGCTATTTTTTGCCACGGGGGACTACCTCGTCATTTTTGATGCCGAAGATACTCCGGAACCTGACCAGCTCAAGAAGGCGTATATCTCCTTCCAGCGTGGCGGAGAGAAGACGGTCTGTGTTCAGGCCGCGTTGAACTATTTCAACTCGCGCGAAAATATTTTGACCCGGATGTTCTCGCTCGAGTACGGCTACTGGTTCGACTACATGTTGTCTGGCCTTGATTCGCTCGACCTTCCCATCCCACTTGGCGGCACCTCGAATCATTTCCGCACTGAGGCCCTCAAGAGCCTGGGCGGGTGGGATCCGTACAACGTCACCGAAGACGCCGATCTGGGCATTCGGGCGAGTGCCCTCGGCTACCGGGTCGGTGTGGTTAATTCAGCAACGATGGAAGAAGCCAACAAGTCGATTCCCAACTTTATCCGGCAGCGTAGTCGGTGGATCAAGGGCTACATGCAGACGACTCTCGTGCATGCGCGTCGGCCCGTAGCCCTCTTGAGGGAGATCGGCTTCTGGCGTTTCTGCAGTTTCGTCTTGCTCATCGCGGGCACTCCAGCAACCTTCTTGGGGGTGCTGCCGTTTTATATCCTCACGGTGCTTTCGCTCGTGCTCCCCACCGAGCTTGTCGGGCAGTTCTTTCCTGTCTGGTTGCTGTGGGTGTGCTTCCTTAACTTCATCATCGGCAGCTCGATCATGGTGTATTTGTCGATGATGGGGCCCTATAAACGGGGAACATTCGCGCTCGTTCCTTGGGCGCTACTGAATCCCTTGTACTGGATTCTGCACTCGATCGCGTCCTACAAGGCGCTCTGGCAGCTCATCACGAAACCGCACTACTGGGAGAAGACGGAGCATGGCCTGACGAGCCAGACCAATCATGAGTGAGCCGCTGACGAACACGCGGGCGCTTCGTATCGCGACCCGACCTCCACGGACTCGCCTCGATGTTTGGCCGCGACGAACTCATCGCCGCTGGCTGCTCCGTGGCATCTTCGCTCTTCCCTACGTCATCTTCGCGGTCGTCGTGTCAGCGCTGGGAGCGACGGACTCCCCGAACGCCACGCTTGTTGCGCGAGCTACCCAGATCGATTGGGAGCGGGCAGATGCCCAATGGTTGGGAGAGATCTTCCCGCCCATCAGCACCTTGCTCGCGGCATTTGTGCCTGGTGGGGCGCTGACGCTTTCGATTATCGGAGCGCTGAGCGCCGGAGTCTTCCTGCAGAAGCTCATTGAGATCATGGTGCAGCGGCGCTTCGCGCGATCGACGATCGTTATTCTCATGATGGCCCTCGCGCTTAACCCCCTCTTTTTCTACAACGCGACGCAAAACTACGCAGCCTTTCTGGGGCTTCTTCTTTTCGGGCTTGGACTGTCACACATCGTGAGATTTGTGACGTGGGGTAACACAGAGTCTGGTTTTCGCGTCGGAATCTACTTCATGGTCGCGGTGCTCACCGATGTGACAGCACTCGTTTACGTCACTGCTGCGGCGCTCTCCGCGCCTATCCTTCGCCATCGTCGAGTGGGAGTAGTTGGCGCTCGACGGGCAAACGCGCTCGTCATCCTTTATCCCGCCGTCTCCGCGCTCATTTCCCTCGCCGTTCTCAACGCTCTCTTTCTTGGGCGTCCTTTCGCCGGGGCCACTCAGTCGGCGTTTACTGGATTCGGCGATCGACTCGTTGTCGTTGGCCAATTCTTTAGCACTACTGAGGGCCTATTCGTGATTGCACCCCTCGTCAGTGCATGGCTGGTTGCGCTCATTGTTCGCAGGCCCGGTGCGATCATTATTTCGACCCTTGTTTTTGCTGCCTTTATCGTCGGGTTCGCCCTCGGACTCTTGCCTAACGGCTCCACTGGAAATATTTTCATGGCGATGACGCTTCTCGCTATCGCCCTTATCCCCACTGCTCGAAGCGCCAGGGGAACGCTGATGATCTCGCTCGTGGGGGTTTTGCAACTCCTGATTGGGTGGGCCAACGCGCTTACCAGTACGGCGCTTGCTCTGTGGGCGAGCCAAATCTTTGGCGGCTAGAGCATTTAGTGACGCGGGGTTGTCGGTATCGCCACTAAAGTTATTGTGTGAGTAAGACTGGATTCGACCTATTTACCGACCGCAACGTCGTCGCCATGCGCGTCAACGGTGAGTTGAAAGACCTCGCCTCGACGGTGACCGACACGGATGAGGTCGACGCCGTCACTATCGACTCGCCCGACGGACTCAACATCCTTCGCCATTCAGCGGCACACGTCGCAGCGCAGGCTGTTCAGACGATCAATCCTGCGGCGAAGCTGGGTATCGGCCCGCCGGTGACTGACGGTTTCTACTACGACTTTGATGTCGAAGAACCGTTTACGCCCGAAGACCTGAAGGCGATCAGCAAGGCGATGGATCGCATCATTCGTCAGGGGCAGCGCTTTCAGCGACGCGTTGTAACAGAAGCTGAAGCTCGTGCAGAGCTCGCGGACGAGCCATACAAACTTGAACTCATTGGTCTTAAAGGCGCCGTCGCCGAGGGTGATGCGGATGCCGACAACGAATCGGTCGAGGTCGGCGGTGCCGAACTCACCATCTATGACAACGTCGACGGCAAAACGGGCGAGGTTTACTGGAAAGACCTCTGCCGCGGACCGCACCTGCCGAATACCCGCATGATCGGTAACGGCTGGTCGCTCACGCGTACCGCCGCAGCCTACTGGCGTGGTTCTGAGAAGAACAAACAGCTCCAGCGTGTGTATGGCACTGCGTGGCCGACGAAAGACGAGCTTCGTGAATACCAAGCTCGTCAAGAGGAAGCGCTCAAGCGCGACCATCGCAAGCTTGGTGCTGAGCTAGACCTGTTCTCCTTCCCCGACGAAATCGGTTCGGGTCTCGCTGTGTTCCACCCCAAGGGCGGAATCATTCGTCACGAGATGGAGAACTATTCGCGCACGCGTCACCTGCAGGAGGGCTACTCGTTCGTCAACACTCCTCACATCACCAAGGCGGCGTTGTTCGAGACCTCCGGTCACTTGGGTTGGTACAAGGACGGCATGTTCCCGCCGATGCACCTCGATGAGGGCCGCAACGAAGAGGGCGAGATCACTCGTCAGGGCGCTGACTACTACCTCAAGCCCATGAACTGCCCAATGCACATCCTGATTTACAAGTCGAGCGGACGCTCGTACCGTGACTTGCCGATGCGCCTCTTTGAGTTCGGCACCGTGTACCGCAATGAAAAGTCTGGTGTTATTCACGGCCTCACGCGTGTTCGCGGCCTCACTATGGACGACGCGCACATTTTCACTACCAAGGAGGGGATGAAGGAGGAGCTGACCAACACCCTCAACTTCGTTCTTTCCTTGCTGCGCGACTACGGTCTCACCGACTTCTATCTCGAACTGTCAACGAAAGATCCTGAGAAGTACGTCGGTGATGACGACGTGTGGGACGAAGCGACGCAAACCCTCGCTGAGGTTGCAGCCGAGTCCGGTCTGGAACTTGTTCCTGACCCGGGTGGTGCGGCCTTCTATGGCCCCAAGATCTCTGTTCAGGCTCGCGACGCCATCGGACGTACGTGGCAGATGTCTACCGTGCAGCTCGACTTCAACCTTCCGGAGCGTTTCGAGCTCGAATACACGGCGGCGGATGGTTCACGCCAACGCCCCGTGATGATCCACCGTGCACTGTTCGGCTCGATTGAGCGCTTCTTTGGAGTGCTCACCGAGCACTATGCCGGCGCGTTCCCTGTCTGGCTGTCGCCGGTCCAGGTTGTCGGCATCCCGGTTGCTGAAGCTTATGAAGAGTACCTGGGCGGCGTTATCGATCAGCTCAAGGCGCTCGGCGTTCGCGCCGAGCTAGATGACTCGAGTGAGCGCATGCAGAAGAAGATCCGCACTCACACGAAGTCGAAGATCCCGTTCCAGCTCATTGCTGGAGAACAGGATCAGGCTGCCGGTTCAGTGAGCTTCCGCTTCCGTGATGGAACTCAGGAGAATGGCATTCCAATTGCGGATGCGGTTACGCGCATCACTGACGCGATCGCGACGCGAGCGCAGGTTTAGTTCGTGCGCGACTACGACGGTTCGGAGTTGCCTGCGGGGGAGTCGAGTTCTGACTTCGCCGCGGTGCCCGACGCCTTTCAGCGACTCTGGACACCGCATCGTATCGCCTACATCCTGGATCAGTCGCAGCCTGACAAGGACGACTGCCCCTTCTGCGTTGCGCCGACCCTTGACGACGAGAAGGCGCTTATTGTCGCGCGCGGTGAGCACGCTTTCGTTCTGCTCAACCTCTTCCCCTATAACAGCGGCCATCTCTTGGTGTGCCCCTATCGGCACGTGCCCTTGTACGACGAGGCGACGAATGAGGAGACTGCCGAGATCGCGTCACTCACTCAGACAGCGATGCGAGTGCTCCGTGAAACGTCGAAGGCTCACGGTTTCAATATCGGGATGAATCAGGGTGCGCTAGCTGGCGCCGGCATCGCCAACCACCTCCATCAGCATGTTGTTCCGCGGTGGGCAACTGACTCGAACTTCTTCCCGATTGTGGCCGGCACCAAAGCAATTCCGCGCCTGCTCGGTGAGGTTCGAGATGAGCTCGCGAAGGCGTGGCCGACGAACCACTGAGTTCAAATTGGCTGCATTCTTTTGATGTCCCCGGTCGTAGCGTTGAAGCTATGAGCGAGAACACTTCATCCAACGAATCGGGTACGAGCCGCGTCAAGCGCGGACTGGCAGAAATGCTCAAGGGCGGCGTCATCATGGATGTCGTCAACGCTGAGCAGGCAAAGATCGCGGAGGATGCCGGCGCCGTTGCCGTCATGGCTCTCGAGCGCGTTCCTGCCGACATCCGTTCGCAGGGTGGCGTTGCTCGCATGAGTGACCCCGACCTCATTGACGGAATCATCGACGCAGTGTCTATCCCCGTGATGGCCAAGGCCCGAATCGGACACTTCGTTGAAGCTCAGGTTCTTCAGGCGCTCAAGGTCGACTACATCGACGAGTCCGAGGTGCTGAGCCCCGCCGACTACGTCAACCACATCGATAAGTGGAACTTCGACGTTCCTTTCGTGTGTGGCGCAACCAACCTTGGCGAGGCGCTTCGTCGCATCACCGAGGGCGCTGCGATGATCCGCTCGAAGGGCGAGGCAGGCACGGGCGACGTCTCTGAGGCGACCAAACACATCCGCACCATCAAGGGTCAGATCAACGAACTGCGCTCGAAGTCTGCTGACGAACTGTACGTTGCGGCCAAGGAACTTCAGGCTCCCTATGAGCTCGTGCGTGAAATCGCGGAGTCGGGAAAGCTTCCCGTTGTACTCTTCACTGCTGGCGGCGTAGCGACTCCCGCCGATGCTGCTCTCATGATGCAACTCGGTGCCGATGGAGTGTTCGTCGGGTCCGGAATCTTCAAGTCGGGTAACCCGGCTCAGCGCGCTGCCGCAATTGTGAAGGCGACGACCTTCTTCGACGACCCGAGCGTGATCGCTGCTGCTTCGCGCGGACTTGGTGAGGCCATGGTTGGCATCAACGTGTCTGACCTTGCTGCTCCCCACCGTCTCTCTGAGCGTGGCTGGTAGTCAGCTGGTCGATCAGCTCCCTATCGGAGTACTAGCTCTTCAAGGTGACTTTCGTGAACACCTCGCTGTGCTTGAGTTGCTGGGCGAAACCGCAATCGCGGTCAAAACCCCTCAGCAGCTTGAGCATATTGCTGGACTCATCATTCCCGGCGGAGAGTCGAGCGTGATCGACAAGCTCTCTCGTCTCTATGGGCTGTATGACCCGATACGCGAAGCGATTGCGGGCGGACTTCCGGTCTATGGCACGTGTGCGGGGCTGATCATGCTGGCTGACACTGTGCTCGATTCGATCGACGGGCAACGGTCTTTTGGCGGGCTGGATGTCGTGGTGCGCCGTAACGCGTTCGGGTCACAGACTGACTCCTTCGAGACAGACATCCGCGTTCCAGAGTTGGGCGATGTGCCCGTGCACGCGATATTCATTCGGGCCCCGGTAGTGGAATCCGTGGGGGCGAAAGCACGAGCAATTGCCACGCTCGACGACGGCAGAATTGTGGCTGTTGAGCAGGGGAACGTTCTCGGAACGTCATTTCATCCAGAGATCACCGGCGACACTCGTTTTCACGAGTACTTTATTTCTCGCGTGCGCGCCAGCGGATAGATCCTGCATCATGGGGGAATGCAACTGTATGCAGATCACCCCGCCCGCAGAGCTCGCCAGGTCACGGTCGACGTGCTTTCGCTTGCTTTTATCGTTGTGTGGATTGCGATTGCCGTGTGGATCTATCAACTCATCGCAGCCTTCCAGCAGCTTGGTGTCCAGATGCAGGATGCCGGTGCCGGTTTTCGGTCGACGATGGTGGAACTAGGGGACACCCTCGGCGCCGTTCCCTTGATCGGATCCGGCATCCGCACCCCATTTGATGGCGCGAGCGATGCCGGAGCTGCATTGGAGGCCGCAGGCCAGAGTCAGCAGGAGACCGTTCTGGCTGCGGCAACGTTAGTTGGAGTGTTTATCGGTGTGGTTCCGGTTGTGCTGATTTTGCTCGTCTGGTTGCTGCCGCGGGCTCGCTTCGCGGTACGCGCTAATGAAGCTAGGAAGCTTCTCGCCACTCCCGGTGGCGCCGATTTGCTTGCGCTTCGGGCGCTCGGCTCGCAGAATTTGACGGCTTTGTCTCAGGTCTCTGCGCACCCGGCCGCCGAGTGGCGGGCAGGAAATACCACGACCGTTGCGCTGCTAGCCCAACTCCAATTGAGCGAGCTCGGCGTGCGCACGAGAGTCGATCGGTCGTAGGGCGGGGATTCGCGCACGCGAGACTGCTCAAGGCCGGATAGAATAGCCGTCATGTCAGGGCATTCTAAATGGGCAACTACCAAGCACAAGAAGGCGATTACTGATTCTCGCCGCGCGAAGTCATTCGCGAAATTGATCAAGAATATCGAGGTCGCTGCCAAGATTGGCGGAGCGGATCTTGCGGGCAACCCGACTCTTGTCGACGCTATTCAAAAGGCTAAAAAGACGTCGGTTCCCAATGACAACATCGATCGTGCGGTCAAGCGTGGCTCCGGCCAGCTTGGCGACGCCATCGAGTATCTCAACATCATGTACGAGGGCTACGGTCCCAACGGTGTTGCTCTCCTGGTCGAATGTCTTACCGACAACAAGAACCGCGCCGCGGCCGATGTTCGCACGATCATGAGCCGCAACGGTGGCTCGTTGGCCGATCCCGGCAGCGTTGCTTACAACTTTGAACGCAAGGGCGTCATCTCGATCACCAAGACTGAGGGCGTCACTGAAGACGACATTCTCATGGCAGTACTCGACGCCGGTGCTGAAGAAGTTATGAACCACGGTCAAGGCTTTGAAGTCATCACCGATACAGCTCACCTTGTTGAGTCGCGTAACGCGCTTCAAGAGGCTGGCATCGACTATGACGCCTCGGAGGCCGAGTTCGTTCCGAACGTCAAGGTCGAAGTTGATGCAGACACGGCGCGCAAAGTGTTCAAGTTGATTGATGCGCTTGAAGAGTCGGACGACGTTCAGAACATCTACTCTAACTTTGACATCACGCCTGAGGTTCAAGCCGAGCTTGACGAGGACTAGTCGGTGACGCTGCGTGTGATCGGGATCGATCCCGGGCTCACGCGGTGCGGCATCGGCGTGGTCGATGTTGCGCCCAATCGTCGTGCGACTTTGGTGTACGTCGGGGTAGTCCGTACTCCGCCAGCGATGGCATTGGAAGAGCGGTTGCGCGAGATCGGTGACGGTATTGACGCCATCATCGCCGAGTTCGCTCCGCAGCAGCTCGCCCTTGAGCGAGTCTTCGCCCAAAACAATGTGAGCACAGTGATGGGCACGGCCCAGGCCAGTGGCGTCGCGATGTATGTCGCCGCACGTCACGGCATCCCGGTGACGTTGCATACGCCTACCGAAGTGAAGCTTGCCATCACGGGATATGGCGGTGCGGAGAAAAAGCAAGTAGGCGCCATGGTCGCGCGAGTGCTCGGTCTTGCCGAAGCGCCGAAACCAGCAGATGCCGCAGACGCGTGTGCTCTGGCAATCTGTGGTGCGTGGAAGAGCGGCCCTGGTTTCGCGGCAGCACCTGTCCCAGCTGGCCGCGGCGCGAGGGACGCAACGCCGGCATCGTCACGCTCAACCGGGCTCACCCCCGCTCAGGAGGCGTGGCGGTCAGCAGAGAAGTCAGCGGGTGCTCGTAGGCTGAACCTATGATTTCTTCCCTTCGTGGCACCGTTCTCGCCGCGGTCGGAACTTCGCTGGTTGTTGAGGTCGGGGGAGTCGGCCTGAGCGTGAGCGTAACTCCCGAACACGCCCAGTCCGTGCGTGTAGGCGCTGAAGCCCAACTCAACACAGCGTTAATCGTGCGAGAAGACGATTTAGCCCTCTATGGTTTTCGCACGACTGACGAGCTCGAGGTATTCAACTTGTTGCGTGGTGTCACCGGCGTGGGGCCCAAGAGCGCGATGGGCGTGTTGGCGGCGTTGGCCCCCGACGATGTGGCGCGCGCGGTTGCTGAAGAAAACGACTCCGCATTCCGCAAAGTGTCGGGTATCGGGCCCAAGACCGCCAAGCTCATCGTGCTGAACTTGGCAGGCAAGCTCATCGTGTCCGCACGCCGACCCGCTGCTGCCGCGCCGCGTTCCACCTCTGTGTCCGAACAGGTGTCATTGGCGCTCCAAGGTTTAGGCTGGGCAGAGAAACTTGCGCAACCCGCAGCGGAGGGTGCCGTTCAGGATGCCGACGAGTCGGAGCAGAGTGATGTGCAGGCCATTCTTCGTCGTGCACTGCTGCTCGTTGGTTCGCAGACCGGCAAGGCTGGTCTCTAATGCTGAATAACGACGACGTCGTCACTTCAGGCGTCGAGTCGGATGCCGAACTCGCTTTCGAGGGTGCCTTGCGCCCCAAGTCTCTTGACGAGTTTGTCGGGCAGACCAAAGTGCGCGGACAACTTCAATTGCTCTTGCGTGCGGCTGCGATGCAGAATCGCACCGCAGACCACATTCTTCTTGCCGGCCCTCCTGGGCTCGGCAAGACTACGTTGGCGATGATCGTCGCCCATGAGAGCGACCGCCCGCTGCGCATGTCGAGCGGCCCTGCAATTCAACATGCTGGTGATCTGGCGGCGGTGTTGTCGTCGCTGCTTCCCGGCGAAGTACTGTTCATTGACGAGATCCACCGCATGGCACGCTCCGCAGAGGAGATGCTCTACCTCGCGATGGAAGACTTCCGCATCGACATCATGGTGGGCAAGGGGGCGGGAGCGACATCCATCCCGCTCGATATCGCGCCCTTTACTCTGGTCGGTGCCACGACGCGGTCGGGTCTTTTGCCGAACCCGTTGCGCGACCGGTTTGGTTTTACAGCCCACCTCGAGTTTTATGACGAGGGCGAACTTGAGCGAGTGCTGGCTCGAGCTGCGACGATGTTGGAGCTGGATATCGACAAAGAGGCGATTGCAGAGATCGCCGGGCGCTGTCGCGGCACACCTCGAATCGCAAATCGTTTACTACGCCGGGTTCGCGACTACGCGCTTGTTAACGGTATTCCCGCCAGCACGGATGCGGTCCGTGCGGCGCTCGAACTCTATGACGTTGACGAACGTGGTCTCGATCGCCTTGACCGCGCCGTCATGCACACGGTCCTCAGTCGTTTCGACGGGGGACCAGTCGGTCTCAGCACGTTGGCTGTTTCTGTCGGCGAAGAAGCGGAGACAGTGGAATCCGTTGTCGAGCCGTTCCTCGTTCGGATCGGATTGCTGTCTCGCACGCCGCGGGGCCGAGTGGCGACGCGCGCAGCGTGGGAACACTTTGGAATGGCTGACAGGAATTCGTCGCTGTTCAGTGATGAACTATAGTTTTACTGGCTTAACACGCGCATCAGCTTGAGCGCCAGGCCCACAGACCACCGAAAGGTACCTCATGGATCCTCTTTCTATTGCGATGCTCGCCATCCTCGGCGTGCTCATCTTCTTTATGTTCCGCAACAGTCGCAAGCGCAAAGCTCAGATGGAAGAGTTGCGTGAGCAGATGGTTCCTGGCGTCGAGGTTATGACCAACTTTGGTCTCTTCGGAACTCTCATCACTATGGACACTGTCAAGAACGAAGCTGAGATCGAAATCAGCAAGGGTGTCATCGTTAAGGTTCACAGCCAGACTCTTGCGAAGGTTGTCGCTGAAGACGCCGTCGAAGATGGCGCTCCTCGCTCGGTCGAGGAAGCAATGGAGATCGCTAACCGCGAAGCGGAAGAACGCGAAGCCGCTGGCGAAGCTGCTGTGTCCGAGACCGACCCAGAGTTCGGCGAGCTTTCCGACTCCAAAGACGACAAGTCCTCCAAATAGAAGTACCAGTCCTGGTAACCCACTAGTGTTGAGAGTCGTCCTCCCCGGGGGCGACTGTCCAACGGCGTGCGATCCTGCACTGCTCTGTCAAGAAAGCTGAGTCAAATAGGTGGCAAGAACAACCCCTGTGAAAAACGCGTGGCGAGCCATCGTCTGGCTCACAGCACTCACGGTGGGGCTCACCGTTTTGATCGGTGCTGGCTCCATGTTTGGCTCGGCCTCATGGGCCCCGAAGCTAGCGCTTGACCTTGAGGGCGGAACGCAAATTGTTCTCGCTCCTCAACTCGAGAGTGGCCAGACGGTAACCGGCGAGCAACTCGCGCAGGCCGTATCGATCATTCGTGATCGAGTCGATGCGAGTGGTGTTGCTGAAGCAGAGGTGACTACTCAAGGCGCCAGCAACGTTGTGGTGTCGATCCCCGGCATTCCGGATGAAGAGACGCTCAAGCGCATTCAATCGTCCGCAAAGCTCGAGTTCCGCCCGGTTCTCTACACGGATGTCGCTCCTACGGCGACGGCGACAGAAACGCCCGATCCCACAGACACCGCTACCGCTGACGGCGAAACGGCAACTCCTACTCCCGAGCCCACGCTCGCGACTACGCCGACTGCAGTTCCTACCGACGCCAGTGACCTCAACTGGATTACTGAGGCGCTGTTCGACGATTTCACCAACTTCGATTGTGCGTCGCTCGACAACTTCAGCGTTGCGCCCGCTGCCGAGCCGCTCATCACGTGTGACTCTGACGGGCTCTACAAGTACATCCTCGGCCCCGTAGAGGTTGAAGGAAGCACGATCACAGACGCCTCCAGTGGACTTGTGACAAGCTCGCAGGGCGTCAGCACCGGGCAATGGGGCGTATTCCCCACGTTCAACGCTGAAGGCACTGCGGACGTCGCCGAGATGACGACCCGCCTCTTCGGCTTCGATGAGACAGACCCCCGCAACCGTTTCGGAATCGTTCTTGATGGTCAGGTCATTTCGGCTCCGACCACGCAGGGAATCATCACGGGCGGTAACCCACAGATCTCCGGAAGCTTTACGCAAGAGTCTGCCGAGATCCTTGCTGACCAGCTCAAGTTCGGTGCGTTACCTATCGGCTTCGAAGTTCAGAGCAGCGAAAACATTTCGGCAACCTTGGGTAGCAACCAGTTGAACTCTGGTTTGATCGCCGGACTCATCGGTCTCCTTCTCGTTGTCATCTACTCGCTCTTCCAATACCGACTTCTTGGTCTGGTCACGGTGGCGTCGCTCATCGTCGCTGGAGTACTCACGTACCTGGTGATTGCGTACCTGTCGTGGCGTCACGGCTACCGCCTCTCGCTCGCTGGTGTTGCTGGGCTTATCGTGGCCATCGGATTCACTGCGGACTCCTTCATCGTCTACTTCGAGCGGATTCGAGACGAACTCCGTGATGGACGTTCGTTGACTGGTGCGGTCGAGGCAGGCTGGAAGCGCGCATTGCGCACGATCTTCGCTGCTAAGGCTGTCAACCTGCTTTCCGCTGTGGTGCTCTTTGTTCTTGCCGTGGGCAACGTTCGAGGTTTCGCGCTCACCCTGGGAATTACGACAGTCATCGACGTTCTGGTTGTAGTGCTGTTTACGCACCCGGTCTTGCAATTACTTGCGACCACCCGGTTCTTCTCGAGCGGTCACCGCTTGAGCGGGCTCGATCCCAACGCGCTCGGGGCCATCTATCGTGGGCGAGCACAATTCCGCACCCCGGTCGCCTCGAAGAACAAGACGGGCGCCAGCCGTGAAGCTGCGCGTCGACAGACTATTGCCGAACGTAAGGCTGCTGAGCTGACAGGCACTTCATCTGATGCCAGCTCAGATGGAAAGGACTCCTGATGGCTAGCTTCTCTAAATTCGGCAACGACCTCTACACCGGCGATGTATCGATCAACTTCATCGGTCGCCGCAAGGTTTGGTACACGCTCGCAGCGGTATTGCTTGCAATTTCTATCGTCGTGCCAGCGCTGCGCGGCGGTTATGTCTTCGGTATCGAGTTCACCGGTGGATCGCAGTTTCAGATTGACTCCGTTGAGCAGCTTTCGGATCCGGACGCCAACGCGGAAGCGCAGACGCTGGCAACCGACACTGTTATTGATGTTGTAGCGGATGCTGACCCCAAGGTCACAGTTATCGGCACTGGCTCGCTTCGTATTCAGACGGAGCAGCTCGAGACCGACGAGTCGAACGCCGTGCGCGATGCGCTTGCTGATGCCTTCGGCGTTGATAACGACCTTGTAGCTGCGTCCTTTGTCGGCCCCTCGTGGGGTGCTGACATCACGAGTTCAGCCCTTCGTGCACTCATCGTCTTTATCGCTCTCGCAGCTGTCATGATGGCGATCTATTTCCGAACCTGGAAGATGTCGATCGCTGCAATGATCGCTTTGCTTCACGACATCGTGATCACTGCTGGTGTGTATGGCGTGTTCGGTTTCGAGATCACGCCGTCGGCGGTGATCGGATTCCTTACGATCCTGGGCTTCTCGCTGTATGACACGGTTGTGGTGTTCGACAAGATCCGAGAGAACACGTCAGAAGACGGCTCCGAGTCTCGCCGCACCTTCGCAGAATCGGTGAACCTCGCGGTAAACCAGACTCTCGTGCGTTCCATTAACACGGGTGTCGTTGCTGCGCTGCCTGTCGCCGCCATCTTGTTCATCGGTGCGTATGTGCTGGGAGCAGGAACGCTTCGTGACATCGCTCTCGCGCTGTTCATTGGAATTATTGTCGGCACCTATTCCACGATCTTTATCGCGGCTCCGCTCTATGCCCAGTTCCGCCAGAACGAGCCAGCGATCCTTAGCCGCACCAAGCGGCTAACCGCTGCCCGTGCTGCAGACAAGGGCGGCAAGTAGCCACTGTGTGCGAACGAACGGTTGTTCGTGCGCAAGCAAAAACGCCCGCTCGTTGCGGTCGTGAACTTCGTGCCATCAAACGCGTCCTAGAATCGATTTAGGAGGTAGCGGAATGAGCGATTCGCAGCAGTCATCAGCTTCTTTTCGCGCGCTCCTTCCGCGTCTATTCTCGCGAGCTCAACCGGCGGGTTCGGTCGAGAAGCTTCTGCGCACCGTCAAGGCGAGTCACCCCAAGGCAAACCTTGCTCTGATCGAGCGAGCATATGCTGCAGCATTTAGGGCGCATGACGGCCAGAAGCGTAAGAGCGGTGAGCCGTACATTACCCACCCCATCGCCGTTGCGCAGATTCTTGCGGAGCTGGGTATTGGTGAGAAGACGATTGCTGCTGCGCTCCTGCATGACACGGTAGAAGACACCGAGTATTCTCTCGACGAGCTTCGCCTCGAGTTCGGCGATGAGATCGCCATGCTCGTTGATGGAGTCACCAAGCTCGACAAGGTCAAATACGGTGATAGCGCTCAGGCGGAAACTGTTCGCAAGATGATCGTCGCGATGTCGAAAGACATTCGCGTACTCGTAATTAAGCTTGCCGACCGTCTCCACAATGCGCGTACGTGGGGCTTTGTTCCCCGGGAGTCTGCCTCGCGCAAGGCGCAAGAGACCCTTGAGATTTACGCGCCACTCGCGCACCGGCTTGGTATTCAGGCGATGAAAACTGAGCTTGAGGATCTTTCCTTCGCGGTATTGCATCCCAAGATCTATGTCGAGATTGAAAGCTTGGTCTCCAAGCGAACCCCGCAACGTGACCAATTCGTCAAGCAGGTTATCGCGTCGGTAAAAGACGACCTCAGAACTTCACGGATCAAGGGAACCGTCGCCGGCAGGCCCAAACAGTATTACTCGATTTACCAAAAGATGATTTTGCGTGGTCGCGAGTTTGACGAGATTTACGATCTCGTCGGTATCCGAGTGCTCGTGAATTCGGTACGCGATTGCTATGCAGTGCTCGGATCGATCCACGCGCGCTGGAATCCGATTCCGGGTCGTTTCAAGGACTACATCGCAACTCCCAAGTTCAACCTGTATCAGTCACTTCACACCACAGTCATCGGTCCAGATGGCCGTGCCGTCGAGATCCAAATTCGTACGAACGAGATGCACCATCGAGCTGAATTTGGCGTCGCTGCGCACTGGAAGTACAAGGACCGCGCTGCGGGTAAGGCGATCGAGTCGGGTCCTGCAGACAATGACATGGCGTGGCTCGCGCACATCACTGACTGGCAGGCAGAAACCTCTGACCCCAGTGAGTTCCTTGAGTCGCTTCGCTTCGAAATTGGCGCCAAAGAGGTGTACGTCTTCACGCCTCAGGGCAAGGTGATTGGCCTACCCGCAGGCGCTACCCCTGTCGACTTTGCCTACGCAGTGCACACGGAAATTGGCCACCGCACCATGGGCGCCAAGGTCAACGGCCGTCTGGTTCCTCTGGAGACGGAACTCAACAGCGGGGACTCCGTCGAAGTCTTCACATCGAAGAGTCCGGATGCGGCACCAAGCCAGGACTGGCTTGGCTTCGTGAAGAGCACGCGTGCGCGCAATAAAATCCGCGCCTGGTTCACGAAGGAACGCCGAGACGAGGCTATCGAGCAAGGCAAAGATGCCATCGCTCGAGCGATGCGCAAGCAGAATATGCCGCTTCAGAAGCTCATGAGCCAGGAGTCCTTCGCGGAACTGGCTGCGAACATGCGCTACGAAGACGTCTCCGCGCTGTACGCAGCGGTTGGCGAGGGGCATATCTCGACCCAATCGGTTATCGAGAAGCTAGTCGGTTCTCTCAGTTCCGGAACTGAAGAAGACGATGGCGAACTAACCTTCCCCGCAGCCGGCAAGTTGCGACCGTACAAGCATTCAGATTCCGGAATTCTGGTGCGCGGTGCCCCGGACATTCTGGTGAAGTTGGCGCGCTGTTGCACTCCCGTTCCTGGCGATGAGGTTGTCGGTTTCGTCACTCGTGGAGCCGGCGTTTCAGTTCACCGAGCGGACTGCAAGAACGTGCAGTCGCTTCTCGACGAGCCAGAGCGCATGATCGAGGTCGAGTGGGCCCCGACGTCAAAGAGTTTGTTCCTCGTCCAAATCCAAGTTGAGGCTCTCGACCGGGCCGGACTGCTCTCCGACATCACCAAAGTGCTCAGCGAGACCCATGTGAACATCCTCTCCGCGACCGTGAATACGTCAACGGCCCGACTCGCGATCAGCAAATTCGTATTCGAGATGGGCGACACCACTCACTTGGACCGCGTGCTCAATGCCGTACGGCGCGTAGATGCCGTCTACGACGTCTACAGGGTCAATAGCGGCTAACTCGCTGAGGCCAGCGGTGCGGGGGACTCGAGTGCCGCCAATCGCGCAAGAGCGATGCGCTTCTGCGGCAAGTTTCGGCGCGCAGTGAGGGAATCGACGCAGTGCTCGAAGTTGAGTTTGCCCTCCGTCATTAGCACTCTGACCGCTGCCTCTTGTCGTGGCCCGAACGGTTCGCTAAAGCGGACAAGATCGAGCACAGTACGCAGCCGTGAAGTGACGCTGACGCCAGACACCGTATCGATGTCGTCGTCGGTGATCACGACTTCTCTGAGCACTGCGTTCAAACTAGGGTGCGGGCGAGTGCGTGCGCCGATAGCGACGCACAACTGATGGCGAGGTGGGGGATTTAGGGCAGCACCCCATACCCACGCAGCGGTCATCTGTTCCGCAATGATTCGGGCGTCGAGGACCACCCCGAGCGCTCGCGCCCGCAGATGAATCGTGTCGAACTCATCAATGGGGCAGAAGCACTGGTCGAGAGCGAACAGCTCACCGTCGAGCGCGGCACATTGCAGTTCCGCTAGCGGCAAATCGATCGAGCTCAACACTGGGGGGAGTCGTGGTGTCATGTCTCTATCGTGCGGTCGGAAGCAACCGCACGAGAGCCAGACCTGCGATTCGGTGGAGAACTAATCGCCTGTGGAGAACAAGCTACTTGAGGGCGCCCAACCATGCCTTGCGAGCATCGAGTGCGTCTTGTGCTGCAGCAATCTTCTTCGCATTGCCGGTCGCCTGGGCGTCGGCGAGTTCGGCCTCAAGCTTGGCAATAGCTTCGTTGAGTTGACCCAAGAAGCCCTCTGACCGTTCTTGACGTTCGGGGTTGTTCTTGTGCCAGTGATCCTCGTCGAGCTTGCGAACGGCAGCCTCAACCTTGCGGAGACGCTCTTCGGCAGTCTTGATCTTGTCGCGGGGAACTTTGCCAATCTCATCCCAGCGCTTTTGGATCGAGAGCAGAGTCTTCTTCGCGTGCACGCGATCTGTGGCTTTCAGCAGCGGCTCAGCTTCCTCGAGCAGCGCTTTCTTCAGTTCCCAATTTGCGGTGAACTCGACGTTGTCTTGTGCTTCAACCTCTGACTTGGCAGCGTAGAGCACGTCGCCAGCCTGCTTGAATTTGGCCCAGAGGGCGTCGTCAAACTTCTTGCCTGCGCGGCCGGCAGCCTTCCAGCTATCGAGGAGTCGACGATATGTATGGATGCCCTCGACGCCCTGCGCCGCGAGAGATTCTGCTTCATCGACGAGAGCTTGCTTGTCGGCGCGAGCCTTTTTGTGGGCGGAATCTAGTTCTGCGAAAAACGCGCGGCGGTGGGTATCGATCGTGCTGCGTGCCGCACGGAATCGTTTCCACAGCTCATTAGCTTCGTTCTTGGGCAGGCGAGGGCCGTCGGCTTGGTGAGCCTTCCAGCGCGCAAAAATGTCGTCCATTTGCGCGGTGACTTGCTTCCACTGCGCTTTGGCCGGATCGCCAGCAGCGAGTGTCTCTGCTTCAACAACGAGTGCGCTACGGGCAGCAATTGCCTCCGTGAGGGCAGCTTTTGCTTCTTCGCTCTGCTGTTCGGTGAGCTTTGATACAGAACCGCCAAGCGCCTGCACTCGCGTCAGCAGCGCTGCGAGGTCGCCGACGGCGTTCGCTGTGGCAATCGACTCGTTGAGGGCTGTAACAGCTTTCGCAACGTCAGAGGCGGGAGCGCCGTTCTTGACCCGCTGTTCAAGTAACGTCACTTGTCCAGCAAGTTCGTGATACTTGCGGGTGAAGTAGGCCAATGCCTCTTCGGGAGTTCCGTCAGGGTACTGGCCGACGGCACGTTCGCCGTCCGCCTCGCGGACGAATACGGTGCCGGTCTCGTCGACGCGGCCCCACTCGTTCTGGTTCTCTGTAGCCAATTACTTCACCTTGCTGCTTATGCCGGAAGTTGCTGCCGGGTTACCCAAGCTTAGGACAACCGTGCTCACGGTCGCTGACGCTGTTATTGGATCGTGAAGCCCGTGATGCTCGTGGCAGTCACCGGAGCCCCGTCTTGGGCATCGTCAACGATGCCGCCAGCGACGATCTCTGATTGGAGAGCGTCGAGTCCAGAGGTGACCTGACCCACGATGCTGTAGCCGCCAGCAGTGTCATCAGGAATGATCGCGTCGTCGAAGACGATGAAGAACTGGCGACCATTCGAGAACGCGTTGTCGCCAGTTCGTGCCATGGCGATTGTGCCAGCGGGGTAGAAACCGCCAACGCCAGAGTTCTCAACGGGGCCGTAGGCGTAGTCGGGGTCACTGGCACCCGTGCCATCGAGCGAGCCACACTGAATCAAGCCTGCATTGTCGGTGACGACCATCCGGTGACACGTGGTGCCGATGTAATAATCGGACGCCGCGGAGTCTACGAGGGATGCCACGGCTTGCGGTGCTGCTGCACCATCGAGTTCGATGCCGAGTGCGACATCGTTGAGAATGAGTTCGCCGGTCCACATGCGGGCTTCGGCGAGAGCAGGATCCGGAACATCCCCGACGTTGCCGGATTCAGTGGCTTCAGGCTCTTCGGTAAACGACGGTGCTGGCTCGGGAGTACCCGGGCCGGCGGAGAAGTAGAAGACCTGAGCGGTGGCTACGAGCGCGATGATGACGAGCCCGACACCCACAGCGAGAACGTTGTCGCGCTTGCGACGGGCTACGGTTTGTTCGTGAACGGACCCACGCGCAGTGTAGAGGCGCAGCCGTTCTCGAGCCTCTCGTTGCTCGCGTGAATGCTTCTTGCTGGATGCCACCATTACTCCTTGAAGAATCGCGGACGTCGCCGCTGTCGTAGGAACGCCACAATGAACCTTACGGTCTCGCGGGAATCTCAGCCAAACGCCACGACGCCGGAACGTAATGAAGCTGTGCTGTGCAGACGGTCAGTGCTGGCGATTACCATTGAGGTATGGATGCTTCCGCAACTCTGCACAGCGGAGCAACGCCTCTCGCAGTGCGCATGCGGCCGCTGACTCTCGATGAGATCGTCGGTCAGAAGCATTTGTTGCAGCGTGGATCGCCGCTGATGAGCCTCGCGAACGACGCTGAAGGCAGTCATGGTTCGGCATCCATCATTTTGTGGGGGCCTCCCGGCACGGGAAAGACCACCATCGCTAAGGCGATTGCGCGCGGTTCTCAACGCAAGTTCGTTGAGCTTTCTGCGGTCACCGCCGGCGTGAAAGATGTACGTCAAACCATGGAGGAGGCGCTCACGGCGCGCGATCTTTATGGTGTGTCTACTGTTCTCTTCCTTGATGAGATTCACCGTTTCACTAAGGCGCAACAGGATGCGTTGCTTCCTGGGGTAGAAAACGGCTGGGTCATTCTGATCGCGGCGACGACTGAGAACCCATCGTTCTCCGTAATTTCACCGCTGCTGTCGCGGTCTCTGTTGCTGACGCTCAACCAACTCGATGACAACGATCTGGGGGACTTGGTTGATCGTGCGGTCTCAGACCCTCGAGGACTTCGGGATGCGGTGGTGCTCGAGCCTGAGGCGCGCGCGCTCCTTATCCGCTTGTCATCCGGAGATGCGCGCCGGGTGCTGACTGCGCTCGAAGCCTCCGCTGTTTCCGCATCGAATGACGAAGACGCAGCAACGCCAGCCGTAGTGACGGCGGAACATGTCGCGAATGCTGTTGACCGCGCCCTATTGCGCTACGACAGAAACGGTGATGAACACTACGACGTGATCAGCGCCTTCATTAAGTCTGTGCGTGGTTCCGATGTCGATGCCGCACTCCATTACTTGGCACGCATGATCGAAGCGGGAGAGGATCCCCGTTTCATTGCGCGGCGCGTGATTATTAGCGCCGCAGAAGATGTGGGCGTTGCCGACCCTCAAGCGCTTGTGATTGCCGTAGCGGCCGCGGATGCGGTGCAGCTCATCGGAATGCCCGAAGGGCGCATCCCGCTGGCAGAAGCTGTTGTCTATCTCGCAACGGCTCCCAAATCGAATGCTGCCTATACCGCTTTGGATGCAGCGATCGCCGATGTGCGTGCTGGCAAGATTGGCCGGGTGCCTAAGCCGCTGCGCGATGCCCACTACCCGGGTGCCAAGCGGTTAGGTCACGGAAAGGGCTATCGCTATTCTCACGACTCAGAGTTCGGAGTGGTGAAGCAGGAGTACCTTCCCGATGTGCTGAAAGGTACCGAGTATTACACTCCGACGAACAACGGCAACGAGCGCGAAGTGTCTGCCCGGCTCGCGAAACTGCGAGAGATTATTCGCGGCGAATAACTGCCTCAACTCGCTCTTTGGCTCGGTGTGGCGAGTCGTGGTTCACGGGGGACTGACGTGATAGAGTTACACGTCCCAACGATACGGTTTCGGCGCGCGGCTGCAATGAAATCGAATATCGCGGAACACCGGTCTGTAGCCGACCAGGTTCCCTAGGGTCATCCCTCTACTTCGTCTGGTGTGTTGTGTACGCGCGTTCGCGTGCGAGTGATCGCCAGATTGTTCTTACTTGAATCAATCGAAAAGGATCCTGTGTCTACTAAGTCACGTACCCGTAGCAAGACTCGCCTGTCGCGCGCGTTGGGCATTGCCCTCACGCCGAAGGCTGCCAAGTACCTCGAAAAGCGCCCCTATGCTCCCGGTGAGCACGGCCGCACCAAGCGCAAGCAGGACAGTGACTATGCTGTTCGCCTTCGCGAGAAGCAGCGTCTGCGTGCCCAGTACGGCATCCGTGAAGCTCAGCTGAAGATTCAGTTCGAGGAAGCTCGCAAGACCGCTGGCCTGACCGGTGAGAACCTGGTTGAGCAGCTCGAAATGCGTCTCGACGCTCTGCTCGTTCGTTCGGCTATCGCTCGCACGACCGCACAGGCTCGTCAGATGATCGTTCACCGCCACATCTTGGTTGACGGCCAGCTCGTCGACCGTCCCTCGTTCCGCGTCAAGCCGGGACAGCTCATGCACGTCAAGGCTCGCAGCGAAGGCATGGAAATCTTCCAGGTCGCTGCAGCTGGCGGACACGTGGATGTTCTTCCGAAGACTCCTGGTTACCTCGAAGTTGAAATCGACAAGCTGCAGGCACGTCTCGTACGTCGCCCCAAGCGCGCCGAGGTTCCGGTGACCTGTGAAGTTCAGCTCGTTGTTGAGTACTACGCAGCACGCTAACTATTGAAAGAAAGGGCCGGAGCTTTTGCTCCGGCCCTTTCTTGGTTTGCAGCGGAGTTCGACACAATTGTCGAATACCGTGTACTTGTACCTTTTCTTCAGATTGACGGGAGTAACCATGACTGGTGGAGATATCGCAGGGCTCATTGCGGCCGGAGTGTTCGCAGTGCTGGTGGCATTGCTCGCTGTTCCTCTTCTCAAGCTGGGGAAGGTCTTTGACGAAACGAGCACCGCCATCCGTGGGGTGAGCGATAATCTCGATCCCATGCTGACGGAGGCCACAACAACGATTTCGGAAACCAACCGTCAAATCGCGCGCGTGGACGCCATCACTCGCAATGTGGAAGAAACGACGGGCAACATTTCTGCCCTCGTCGCCCTTGGCGCAGCCACCGTTGGCGGCCCGTTGATTAAAATCGCAGGTTTCAGCGCCGGAGTTCGGGCCGCGGTGCTGAGCCTTCGCCCTAAGCGCCGTCGCTGAGGCATCGAAACCGCCTAAGCTAATACGGTTCGTGTTACCCCCAATCTGAAGGAGAAATCATGAAAGGCGCAGTCCTTTTCGTCGTTGGAATTGCCGTTGGGTTCGTGGCAGCACACCAAGTCGCAAAAACGCCAGAGGGAAAGCAGTTCTTCTCCGACGTTGATAGCAAAGCTCGTGAGTTCACTAGCGCTGTTGTCGATGGCTATCGCGAACGTGAAGCAGAGCTTCGCGACGCTGTAGCAGATGTCGAAGAAGCAGTAGCTGACTTCTCTCAGCGTTCTAAGTAACATCATCAGGGCCCTTGGGCCGCATCATTGAGTTCCCGGGGATCCCCATGCAAACCGCAGAAATCCAGAAACGTTGGCTGACCTATTTTGGTGAGCGTGGCCACACGATCGTTCCTTCCGCCTCGCTTGTCAGTGACGATCCGACGCTGCTCTTCACCGTCGCCGGCATGGTTCCTTTCGTTCCGTATCTGACCGGTCTGGTTCCGGCTCCGTATGACCGTGCCACAAGCGTGCAGAAGTGCATCCGTACCCTCGACATCGAAGAGGTCGGCAAGACTCCCCGTCACGGCACGTTCTTTCAGATGAACGGAAACTTCTCGTTTGGCGACTACTTTAAAAAGGAAGCCATTCAATTTGCGTGGGAATTCCTGACACTGCCAGAGGATAAGGGCGGGCTCGGCTTTCGTCCCGACGACCTGTGGGTCACCGTGTACGAAGACGATGACGACGCTGTTGCGTTCTGGAAAGAGACCGCCGGACTGCCCGACGAGCGCATCCAGCGACTCGGTATGGACAGCAACTACTGGTCGACCGGGCAGCCAGGGCCAGCAGGCCCCTGTTCGGAGATCTTCTTCGACCGTGGCCCGGCTTACGGTGCAGATGGTGGCCCCGCCACTGATGACGACCGTTATGTCGAAATCTGGAACCTCGTCTTCATGCAGTACTTGCGTGGCGAGGGTAAGGGCAAAGAGTTCTCGATCCTCGGAGAGCTTCCGAAGCAGAACATCGACACCGGCATGGGGCTCGAGCGCGTTGCGTTCCTTAAGCAGGGCGTCGAAAACATGTATGAAATCGACCAGGTTCGTCCTGTGCTCGATAAGGCAGCGGAGCTAGCCGGTCGCACTTATGGTGCCGACCATGAGGCTGACGTTCGACTGCGTGTAGTCGCTGACCACGTGCGTTCGAGCCTCATGCTCATCTCGGATGGTGTGACACCCGGCAACGAAGGCCGCGGCTATGTGCTGCGCCGCCTGCTCCGTCGTACCGTGCGCGCTATGCGACTCTTGGGCGTAGAGGGCACCACCTTTGCCGAGCTGTTTCCGGCATCCCGCGATGCTATGAAAGCTGCCTACCCCGAGGTCGAAAAAGATTACGACCGCATCTCGCGAATCGTTCTCGCTGAAGAAGACGTCTTCATGCGCACCCTCGCGAGCGGCACCACAATTCTCGACACTGCAGTGGAGAACACGAAGAAGTCCGGCGCGACTGAGCTGCCAAGCGACACCGCATTCTTGTTGCACGACACCTTCGGCTTCCCGATCGACCTGACCCTTGAGATGGCGGCCGAAGCTGGCCTGAGCGTTAACCGCGAAGCCTTCGACACTCTGATGAAGCAGCAGCGCGACCGTGCGAAGGCTGATGCCGGGTCAAAGAAGCAGTTCTTGGCAGATCTTTCTGTTTACGGTGCGTTTCGGGCTCTCGGCGAAACGACGTTCACCGGCTACGACACCCTCGAAACCGAGTCGAGCGTGATCGGCATCATTGTCGACGGCGTCTCGGTGAATCGCGCCAAGACCGGGCAAACCGCCGAAGTGATTCTCGCGGAGACCTCGCTCTATGCGGAATCCGGTGGCCAAGAAGCGGATGCCGGTGCCATCGTCGGCGCGAATTTCCACCTCGAAGTTCTTGACGTGCAGCGCCCGGTTAAAGGCCTCATCAGTCACAAGGTCACCGTCACGGCCGGCGAGGTGGGAGTCGGAGATCCTGCTTCTGCGCTTGTTGACGCTGAATGGCGTCGGGGGGCGACTCAGGCTCACTCGGCGACCCACGTCATCCACGCGGCTCTCCGCCAAATTTTGGGCAGCGATGCTCATCAGTCTGGTTCCTACAACAAGGCCGGCTACATGCGCCTCGACTTCTCGTGGTCGCAAGCGCTCTCTGCTGAGACAAAGACCGAGATCGAAGAGGTCGCGAACACTGCTGTGCGCGACAATCTCGAGGTGTCTACGCGCATCATGGCACTCGACGATGCCAAGGATCTCGGTGCGATGGCGCTTTTCGGTGAGAAGTACGGCGACACCGTGCGGGTTGTGGAGATTGGCGGCCCATGGTCGCTCGAGCTCTGTGCAGGAACCCACGTGGCACGCTCATCCGAAATCGGTTTGATCTCGCTTGTGGGGGAGTCGTCTGTTGGTTCGGCTAACCGTCGAATCGAATCCCTCGTTGGTCTCAACGCTTTCCGTAACTTTGCGACCGAGCGGTCAATCGTGTCGGAGCTGACCACCAATCTGAAAACGCCACGCGAACAGCTTCCTGACCGCATCTCTGAGTTGCTGGCAAACCTGAAGGCTGCTGAGCGCAAGATTGCGCAGCTCGAGGCCGGTCAGCTTTCACAGCGCGTTCCTGCTCTAGTGGAGACGGCTCAAGTTGTGGGATCCGTCACGGCGGTCGTCGAGAACGTTGGGGAGTTGGCTTCTACCGATGACCTCCGCGGTCTCGTTCAGTCGGTGCGTGAACGGTTGGGCGCCGAAGCCGTGGTGGTCGCTCTTGCGGCAACCATCGGCGAGAAGCCGGCCGTGATCGTCGCAACCAATGACGCCTCTCGGGCCCACGGATTCAAGGCGGGCGATCTCGCCAAGGCTGCAGCCAGCGTGCTCGGCGGTGGCGGTGGTGGAAAGCCAGACATCGCTCAAGGTGGCGGTGCGAACCCCGCTGCCATTCCCGACGCGCTCGCTCTGATTCTGTCGAGACTGTTGGCGTAACGGATGCGTTCGGGAACCCGAATCGGCGTCGATGTCGGCAAGGTGCGCGTGGGTGTCGCTCGTAGCGACCCGCACGGGATGCTAGCAACACCGGTCGAGACTGTTCAGCGCGCCCATAAAAGTGTGAAGCGCATTCTCGCGCTTGCAGAGGAGTATGACGCCGTCGAGTTCGTTGTCGGGCTGCCGATTGCGCTCTCTGGTCGGGATACCGCGTCGACGGGGGATGCGCGACAGTTTGCTCAGCAGCTCGCCGATAAGTCACCGCTGCCCGTGCGACTGGTCGATGAACGCATGACGACAATGTCGGCGCAGTCTGCTTTGCGTGCATCCGGTCGCACTACGAAGAATTCACGGTCGGTGGTCGATCAGGTTGCCGCCGTTATAATTTTGCAACATGCCCTCGACTTCGAGCGCTCCGCGGCTCGTCCGCCCGGAGAGCTCGTGGACCCGACGCAAGGATCCTAAATTATGGCTGACGAACCGAACTGGGAAGACATTTTCGGCGAGCAACCCGCCGAGAGTGCGCCCAAGTCAGCCCGCGAAGCGGCCGCACACGGCACTGATCCCTCCGCAGACTCGGCGACACCTGCTGACGGTGCTGTTCCGGTCGATCCTTCACGCTCCCCTAACGTCGGAAGCACGCCCCAGCGAAGCGGTCAGCCCATGACCCGGCGCGAAGCACGGGCGGCGCAAGATTCTGCGGCTGCCAAACGGGGCGACGGCTCGCATCTTCCCGCGGTGACTCAGGCCGCTCGAGAAGCAGATGCTTTCGCAACTTTCGAAGAACTGACCGCCGGCACGACGCAGCCGGAGAGCAACGCGAGTGCGGCCGCAGCCGCTGGCACGCCCAACAGCAGCGACAGCAGCGGAGAGCCCCCTCGTAAGAAACGCCGCTGGGGACTCATCATCGGATTGCCGCTGTTGATTATTGCGCTCCTCGGCGCTGGCGTCGCGGCATACGCCTGGGTCAACTACGAGGACAAGATCCGCGAAGTTCTAGGCTGGGAGATTCCCAACGACTTCGAAGGCTCCGGCAACGGCGAAGAAGTTGTCATCACGGTCAACTCGGGTGATATTGGCTCCGACATCGCGCGCAGCCTGAATGTCGCCGGCGTCACCATGAGTTTCGACGCGTTCTATGATCTGCTCTTGGCCCAAGAAACCGATCCGGCCTTCTTTCCCGGAAACTACTCGCTGCAAAAGGAGATGAGCGCGCAATCTGCTCTCGATGCGCTCCTTGATCCCGAAAATATCGTGACTGACAGGCTTCTCATTACCGAGGGCACGACGCTGCCGAATGCGCTTGAGATTATTTCTGAAACGACCGGTATTACCCTGGCAGATTTGCAAGCGGCATCCGAAGACCTTGAGCACTTCGGGCTTCCTGCGGAAGCCGTGAGTCTCGAGGGATACCTATTCCCCGCGACGTATGAACTCGATGGCAGCCAGGATCCGTACGCCGTACTCGACCTGATGGTCAACACGATGTATGAGAAGTTGGATGCCGCGGGTGTTGCTGTGGAGGACCGCTACCGGATTCTGACGATGGCTGCGCTGGTACAACGCGAAGCCGGACCAAACACGGACGACTTTTACAAGATCGCACGCGTCTTTTACAACCGGCTCGACCAAGACATGCTCTTGCAATCCGATGCCACCGTCGCGTATGGCACCGGCAACTTGCATACGGTGTGGACGACGGATGCCGAACGTGCGGATGCGAGCAATCCCTACAACACGTACGCGAACCCCGGCTTGCCGGTCGGCCCCATCGGCTTGCCAGGCGAGCTGGCAATTGACGCGGCGATGAACCCCGCAGACGGTGACTGGCTCTTCTTCGTGCCGATCAACCTGGCTACGGGCGAGACAGTCTTCACGACCAACGTTGACGACCACGAAGCAGCGGCACAGCAATTGCGCGACTGGTGCGCAGCGAGCGACGAAAATGGAAGCTATTGCTAGAGAATTCTGAGACGTCGAACAAAAAGGACGATCGTTTCAAGCTCGCGGTTCTCGGTTCGCCGATTACCCATTCATTGAGTCCTGCTATCCATCGCGCTGCGTACCAGACGCTCGGTTTTGACTGGGAGTACGACGCGGTTGAACTAACGGGGGAGTCGCTTCCCGCATTTCTGGGTGCTCTCGACCGTCGTTGGCGGGGACTCTCGCTCACGATGCCGCTCAAACGTGACGTCGTGCCACTTCTTGATTGGGCAGACCCCCTTGTTGAGCTCGTCGGCGGAGCGAACACCGTCGTCGTGAGCGAGGGACACCTTCGCGGGTACAACACGGATGTCGAAGGCGCGCTGCGCAGCTTTCTTGACGCGGGCCTTTCGAACTTGGACTCCGTGTGGATTCTGGGTGCGGGGGCCACTGCAGCCTCACTTCTCGTGGCATCCATTCGAATGGGTGCTCAGAGTATTGAGATTTTTGCGCGCACTCCTTCGAAGGCTGCGCCGCTGAAGGAGCTTGGTGAGTCTCTTGGCGCCACCGTCACGCTGCGGCAATGGCGCGAAGCGACGACCGCGACGACCGCGCCGACTGTCATCATCACGACGGTTCCGGGAGGCGCAATGGATCTCCGTTTCGCTGAAGCCGTGCGCACTACCTCGGTGCTTTTTGATGTCGCCTACGATCCGTGGCCGAGCGAAATCGCGGCGAGCTGGTACGACGCCGGCGGCACCGTGATCTCTGGCCATGATCTCTTGATTAATCAGGCAATCGCGCAAGTGCGGATCTTTGCCGCAGGCACTGCCGACGTGCCGCTGCCTCATGAGGCAGACGCTATCGACGCGATGCGTGCTGCGATTGAGCAACCCGAGGGCCATAACCATTCGTAGCTGACGGCGCGAAAGTGTCACGCGCGCATGTGGGAGGATTGACGCATGCTTCGATGGTTAACGGCCGGTGAATCTCACGGCCCAGAATTGGTCGCGATCCTTGAGGGGATGCCGTCGGGCGTCCCCATTTCTCCTGAGCAGATTCAGGCGGATCTTGTGCGTCGCACGCTCGGCTACGGCCGCGGCGCGCGCATGAAGTTCGAGCAGGATGAACTCACGCTGAGCGGTGGAATCCGCTTTGGTGCCACGATGGGTAGCCCAATCGCGTTGCGAATCGGCAACACGGAGTGGCCGCGCTGGGTCGATGTAATGAGCCCCGTTCCTGTCGATCCTGAAACGCTGCCGAAGGGCCGCGGTGCCGCGCTTACACGCCCTCGCCCTGGCCACGCCGACCTCGTCGGTATGCAGAAATACGACTTTGCCGAGTCCCGCAATGTTCTCGAACGGGCCAGCGCCCGCGAGACTGCAGCTCGGGTGGCGCTCGGAGCGATCGCTCGCGCCTTCTTGGGTGGGCTCGGCATCCGTTTGGTCAGTCACACCTTGTCGATCGGCACCGTTCGTTCGCCCGAGGGAAGCCCGCTCCCTGCGCCGGACGACGTGGCCACGCTCGACGCTGATCTCTTGCGCTGCTTTGACCCCGCGACCTCTGAGCTCATGGTCGCCGAAGTCGATCAGGCTCACGAAGATGGCGACACCCTCGGCGGTGTAGTCGAGGTTCTCGCTTATGGTCTTCCGCCCGGGCTCGGCTCGTACACGCACTGGGATCGCCGACTCGACGCTCAACTCTCTGCCGCGCTCATGGGCATTCAAGCCATCAAGGGTGTCGAAGTCGGGGATGGCTTTGAGACCGCTGGTCGTCGCGGTTCTGTCGCTCATGACGAACTTGTGCAGGATGACGATGGCATCTCGCGCCTCAGCGACCGCGCCGGCGGCATCGAGGGTGGCATGACCACCGGCACCGTCTTGCGGGTGCGCGCCGCCATGAAGCCCATCTCAACTGTGCCCCGGGCATTGCGTACCGTCGATATCGCCACTGGTGAGGCTGCTGTCGCGCACCACCAACGCTCCGACGTGTGTGCCGTGCCCGCCGCTGGAGTGGTTGCCGAAGCCATGGTCGCCTTGACGCTCGCGAACTCAGTGCTCGAGAAGTTCGGAGGCGATTCGCTAGGCGAGACCAAACGCAACCTCGACTCGTACCTTGCCTCGATCCCAGAGCCGCTCAACACAACACGGGCGTCACGTGCTGAATGACGGTGGTGCGCTCGTAGTCATCATCGGTGCACCAGGTGCCGGAAAGACGCGCGCTGGCAAGAAACTGGCGAAGATTCTGGATGCTCCCCTGATCGATACTGACAAAGTGGTCGTCGCATCCCACGGGCCCATCCCGGAGTTGTTCGCCGAATTTGGCGAAGAGTATTTTCGGGATCGCGAGCGCGAAGCAGTCGCTAACGCTCTACTTGAACCCGCTGTTGTCACTCTGGGCGGGGGAGCAGTGCTCAATCTCGACACCCGGGCCGACCTCGAATCACACCGCGTTGTCCAATTAACAATGTCAAAGGCTGCCGCTCGACTTCGTATCGCTGGCAGCAAACGCCCTCTGGTGAAGAACGCTGACGAGTGGGAGAAGCTTGTCGAAGCTCGTCGCCCCATTTACGACGAGTTATCGTCGCTCACGATCGATACCTCACTGAAGCCAATGGAAAAAGTCGCGCGCGAAATCGCCGACTGGTTGGGAACCCAACAACAATGACCGAAACTACGATCATCCCGGTCGCCGGGACCAATCCTTACGACGTTCTCGTCGGCCGCGGTTTGTTGCCGAAACTTGCGGAACAGCTCGGACCGCGCGTCGCGAAAGTGCTCATCATCCACCCGGCGACGCTGGGCGCGCGAGCGAATGCCCTGCGCGACTCGCTGTCGGAAAACTACGAAGTGCTTCTCGCTGAGGTTCCGGATGCCGAAGATGCGAAGCGAATCGAAGTCGCCGCATTTTGCTGGCAGATCATGGGCCAGACCGACTTCACGCGCACGGATGCCGTCATCGGCTTCGGCGGCGGGGCATCAACTGACCTTGCAGGCTTTGTCGCGGCAACGTGGTTGCGCGGCGTGAAGCTCATTCAGTGCCCGACGAGTGTTGCGGGAATGGTGGATGCTGCCGTGGGTGGCAAGACGGGGATTAACACCGCTGAGGGCAAAAACCTCGTTGGTGCCTTCTACGCGCCGAGCGCGGTCGTGGCTGACCTCGATGTGCTTGATGACCTCCCTCGTAACGAGGTTTTGGCTGGCTTCGCCGAGATCGTGAAGTGCGGTTTTATCGGTGAGCCCGAGATCCTCGACCTGATCGAAGCCGACGTGGATGCGGTGACCGATCCGCATTCCGAGTCGTTCCGTCGTGTTGTTGAGCTCTCGATCGGGCTCAAGGCCCGCGTCGTTGGCGAAGACTTTATGGAGAAGGGCCTGCGCGAGACGCTGAATTACGGCCACACTCTTGGGCACGCGATCGAACATGCTGAACGCTACCGCTGGCGCCACGGTGCCGCAGTGTCGGTCGGAATGGTGTTTGCTGCCGAGCTCGCGCATCTCGCGGGTTCTTTGAGTTCAGACGTGGTTGATCGTCACCGTAGTATCCTGCAGTCGCTGAGTCTTCCCATTGATTACCCTCTCGGCCGCTGGAATACGTTGCTTGCCACGATGCAGCGCGATAAGAAGGCCCGTGCCGGCATGATCCGATTTGTCGTGCTCGATTCTGTCGGCCACACGTCGATGCTCAATGGACCAGACGAAGCCATGCTCTACTCCGCGTACCAAGAAGTCGGGGTCTAGCGGGGCTTCCTCGCTAGAGTGGAGCGGTGACTACAGTATTCGTGCTTAACGGCCCCAATCTCGGCCGTCTCGGCAGCAGAGAACCCGATGTCTATGGCGGAGGAACTCTCGTCGACTTGAGCGCTGAGCTCGAGGCTCACGTGCAGACGTTGCCCAACGCGGCATCCATTGTTCTCGATTTTCGTCAGACCGACAGCGAGACCGAACTGGTTTCATGGCTTCATGAAGCAGTGGATGCTGGTGCTCCCGTGATCATGAACCCGGCGGCCTTCACGCACTACTCCTACGCTCTTCGGGATGCCGCGGCTCAGGTATCGGGTGCGGGGTTGCCCTTGGTCGAAGTGCACATCACCAACCCGCACGCGCGGGAAGAATTCCGCCACACCAGCGTCATCTCGGGCGTTGCCACTGGCGTCATCGCTGGCTTCGGTTTCGACTCCTATATCCTTGCCCTCGACGCGGTTGCTCGACGACTCAGTTAGACTCGAATGTTGGTTTTTGTCGCTCGTCGACTTAATCGCGCTTTTACTCGTTAACAGAAACGGATTCACGCATGGCCTCTACCGCTGACATCAGGAACGGCGTCGTTCTCAACATGGACGGTGGCTTGTGGACCGTTATCGAGTTCCAACACGTCAAGCCCGGCAAGGGCGGTGCTTTTGTTCGCACCAAGGTCAAGAACGTGCGCTCGGGCAAAACCGTAGACCGCACCTTCAACGCTGGCGCCAAAATTGAAACCGAAACCGTTGATCGCTCGGAGTTCCAGTACCTGTATAAGGATCTCGAAAACTTCGTGTTCATGAACACGAGCGATTACGACCAGATCACTCTGAGCGAGACCGCTGTTGGCGATGCTGCAAACTTCATGCTCGAAAACCAGAACGTCGTTATCGCGTTGCACAACGGCGAGCCGCTCTATGTAGAGCTTCCGGCATCCGTTGTTCTCGAAATCACGTACACCGAGCCTGGCCTTCAGGGCGACCGTTCCACCGGTGGCAGCAAGCCCGCCACCGTGGAGACCGGTTACCAGATTCAGGTTCCGCTGTTCGTTGAGCAGGGCACCCGCGTCAAGGTCGATACTCGTGATGGTAGCTACCTCGGTCGCGTGAACGACTAAATGGGGGCTCGTAGCAAGGCGCGTAAGCGCGCGCTTGACGTCATGTACGGCGCGGATGTTCGCGGCGAGAGCATCAACGCAGCTCTCGCGGCCGAATCTTCCCGCGCGATGAGTGAACCCGCTCGCGCTACGGCGTGGGCGTACGCTCAAGACATCGTGGTCGGTATCACCGAACACGGCGAAGAAATCGATGAGCTCATCGAGACCTATTCTCAGGGCTGGCCTTTGAACCGCATGCCTGCGGTCGACCGCGCTCTGCTCCGCATCGGTCTCTGGGAAATCATGTACAACGATGAGGTTCCGACCGGAGTCGCAATCTCTGAAGCAGTCGAATCTGCCAAAGTGCACTCGACCGAAGACTCCGCCGGATTCATCAATGGTTTGCTCGGTCGCATCGCGGCCAGCACCGAATAGTTCGCCTTATGTGACGTAGCGTTACGCCCGTGCGTGACGCTACGTTACGACTGCGCTGGCCACGGCATCCCCGCGGTCCTAGCGTTCAGGGATGAGTTCTTCGACCCTTCGCTCCAGCACCCCAGCCGATGCGCTGTCTGTCTCCATTCGCGAGTTGTCGCGCCGCTTTGGTGACCGCGTTGTCTTGAACGAGCTCTCACTCGAGATCGCTGCCGGCGAGATTGTTGCGCTGATTGGGCCATCCGGCTGTGGCAAGTCGACGCTGCTGCGGCACATCGGTGGCTTGGACAGCCCTACCGATGGCTCCATCGCTATCGGTGGCCTTCCCGTTACTGGACTGGATGCTCGCTCCGCAATCGCGTTCCAAGAACCTCGCCTTCTGCCGTGGCGTTCGATCACCCGTAACGTCGAAGTCGGCCTGCCACGGGGAAAGCGCACCAGCGCTGACCGAGACCGCGTCGCCGAATTGCTGGAGCTGGTGAAGCTCTCGTCATCCGCCCATCTTCGTCCGCGAGAAATTTCTGGTGGCATGGCCCAGCGTGTGTCGCTCGCGCGAGCATTGGCTCGTCGACCCGGCGTTCTCCTGCTCGACGAACCATTTGGTGCGCTCGACGCTCTTACCCGCCTCTCGATGCAGGACCTGTTGCTCGATCTCCACACTGCAGAGCCCGCGACGATCGTCATCGTCACTCACGATGTCGATGAGGCCCTGTATCTCGCCGACCGCGTGATCCTGCTCGGCGCGATTGACCCCACGGAAAGCGCTGCGCACGCCAGCATCCGTTCCACCGTCGTCGTGCCGGGCCTACGCCCTCGTGACCGGGGAAGTGGAGATCTTGCCGAACTGCGCGCTGAGCTGCTCGAAGGGCT
Source organism: Salinibacterium sp. SWN167 (assembly GCF_015864665.1). Classification (GTDB taxonomy): domain Bacteria; phylum Actinomycetota; class Actinomycetes; order Actinomycetales; family Microbacteriaceae; genus Rhodoglobus. Next base: position 1,728,173 of record NZ_JADYWU010000001.1, read on the forward strand.
TGGCGTTCCCACCCACCATCTGTCAGCTCGCTAGTAACACTGAACTTTCCCCGTCATCCATTCTCATTTCTCTCTCTGAAGGAAACTATGTCTCCCCGTTTTCGTATCGCTTCGGTTGCCGCTGGTGTTCTTGTTCTCGCTCTTGGCGTCTCGGGCTGCGTCGAAGGTGAAGGCTCGTCGCTCTCACCCGATGCCCCTGACACCTCCGCTGGCTGGAGCAGTGACCACCTCACGGTTGACTTCGCGACGTACAACCCACTCAGCCTCATCATCAAAGAAGAGGGCTGGCTAGAAGAGACGCTCGGTGATGACGTTGAAGTCACCTGGATTCAGTCATCCGGCTCCGCTGCCGCGAACGACGCGCTTCGCTCCGGTTCGCTTGACGTGGGCTCGACGGCAGGTTCCGCAGCGCTTCTGGCCCGTGCCAATGGTTCGCCGATCAAGACGATCGATGTTTACTCGCAGCCCAACTGGTCAGCAATCGTCGTTGCCGCCGATTCAGACATTCAGTCGGCTGATGACCTTCGCGGTAAGAACATCGCAGCCAATGCGGGCACCGACCCTTACTTCTTCCTGCTCCAGACTCTCGCGGAAGCCGGTATAGGCCTTGACGAGGTCACGATCACTCAGCTTCAGCACGCTGACGGAAAGACTGCGCTCGAAGCGGGCACGGTTGATGCGTGGGCCGGGCTCGATCCACTCATGAGTGCATCGGTCGTGAACGCAGGTTCGCGAATCGTGTACGACAATCCAGATTTCAACAGCTATGGCTTCCTCAACGCCACGGAGAGTTTCCTCGAGACATCGCCTGACCTCGCGCAGCTTGTCGTTGATGCGTATGAGAAGGCGCGTCAGTGGGCCGCCGATAGCCCGGATGACGCCGCAGCGATCTTTGCGGATGTCGCCGGCATCGATCTCCCGATTGCCAACTCTGTGCTGCTGGAACGCACCAATCTGGCCATTGACCCTGCCCCAGGCCAGAAGCAGCTCGACGTGCTCAACGTGATTGGCCCGATCTTTGTTGACTCGGGTGCCGTTGCGGAGCAGTCGCAAATCGATGACGCTCTCGCGTCATTGTTCGAGACAACGTATGTCGACGCTGCGGACCCGAGTCGTGTCGCTGAATAGCGGAACGCCGGTGCTCGAGAGGCCTCTGGTGGGCGACGTGACGGGTGCCCCGGTGCCCGTCACGTCGGAGCCTCGCCCGCGGCGACGGTGGGTGCGAGCCACAGTCCTCGGTGGCGTGATTCCGATTGCTGTGATCGTTCTCTGGCAAGCGATTGCGACATCGGGGTTGGTGCCGAGCTATCGGCTCCCAACGCCGCTGAGCGTATGGGCCGCGGGAGTCGACCTCTACGAGCGCGGAGTGCTGTACCAACACATCGCGATCTCCACGCAGCGCGTACTGCTTGGGTTCGGAATTGGGGCGATTGTCGGACTGGCGCTTGCGTCGATTGTGGGTCTCTCGGCACGGGCATCCGAACTCTTCGCCCCGACTTTGGGCGCACTGCGCGCCGTGCCGTCTTTGGCGTGGGTGCCGCTACTCGGACTCTACCTCGGTCTCAATGAAGACTCGAAAGTCGCTCTCGTCGCGATTGGAGCGTTCTTTCCGGTTTATACGACCGTTGCCCCGGCCCTTCGGCATGTGGATGCTCATCTTGTGGAGCTGGGACGTAGCTACGGCTACTCCGGTCCGGCGTTGCTGAGCCTCGTGCAATTGCCAGCGGTAGTTCCCGCCGTGATCTCGTCTCTGCGGCTTGCACTGGCTCAGGCCTGGCTCTTCTTGGTCGCGGGGGAGTTGCTTGGAGCCTCGCTCGGTCTCGGCTTCTTACTCGTCGATTCGCAACAGAACGGCCGAATAGATCGACTGTTTCTCACGATCATCCTGCTCGGAATTCTGGGTAAGGGCACGGATAGTGCGGTCGGCCTACTCGAACGTTTCTTGCTAAAACGTTGGGGGTCGTAGCGCTGCCGCGAGCGCGGTATAGTCGGTGAAACAGATTTCCTTTAAATTCCGTCCAGAGAGGCGGGGAAGGAGGTCAGAATGTCTGTACGCACTGTGTTGCAGCATGCTGATATCACCCGAGCGTTGACTCGGATTTCCCATGAAATCCTGGAGTCCAATCGCGGTTCCGACGATCTCGTCATTCTCGGTATTCCTACGCGTGGGGTGACCCTCGCCAAGCGGATTGCGGCGATCATTCAATCGGTCGACCCCACACCCGTGACATCAGGGGTGCTCGACGTCACGATGTACCGCGATGATCTGGCGCAGAACCCCACTCGAGCAACTGGCCCGACCGACATCCCGGCCGGGGGTATCGATGGCAAGACGGTCGTGCTGGTCGACGACGTGTTGTACTCCGGGCGCACCATCCGTGCCGCACTCGATGCTCTCGGCGATCTCGGGCGCCCGCGCGCTGTGCGCCTCGCGGTGCTCGTCGACCGCGGTCACCGGGAATTTCCGATTCGGGCCGACTTTGTGGGTAAGAATCTTCCCAGCTCGATGGAGGAGCGTATTAACGTGCGCCTTGAAGAAATCGACGGATCGGATGAGGTGACGATCGGATGAGGCACCTACTGAGTACTCAAGGTTTGCCCCGCGATGAGGCCATCGCGATTCTGGACGTGGCGGAAGATATGGCCGCTGTCTCTGAGCGCGAAGTGAAGAAGCTTCCGACACTGCGCGGCAAGACCGTGATCAACCTCTTCTTTGAAGATTCCACGCGCACGCGCATTTCATTCGAAGCGGCGGCGAAGCGACTGAGCGCCGATGTCATCAACTTCGCAGCCAAGGGATCGAGCGTCTCCAAGGGGGAGAACCTCAAGGACACCGCTCAGACTCTCGCTGCCATGGGAGCCGACGCGGTCGTCGTCCGACACTGGGCATCTGGTGCCCCAAAGACGCTTGCCGATGCTGGCTGGATCGATGCCGGAATTGTGAACGCCGGTGACGGCACCCACGAACATCCGACTCAAGCGCTGCTCGATGCTTTCACGATTCGTCGTCGTCTTCATGGGGCTGCTGCTCGGGGCAAAGGGTTGGACGGTGTGACCGTCACGATCGTGGGAGACATCGTTCACTCTCGAGTGGCGCGCTCGAACGTCTGGCTGCTGACGACGCTCGGCGCCCACGTGACGCTGGTTGCCCCGGCGACTCTCCTTCCCGTGAACCTCAGTGGGTGGCCAGTCGAGACCTCCTACGACCTTGATGACGCGATCGCGCAGGGCCCCGACGTCATCATGATGCTGCGGGTTCAGGCCGAGCGAATGACGGCCGCATTCTTCCCCAACGCGCGTGAGTATTCACGCCAATGGGGGCTCAATGACGAACGGATGACCGCTCTGCCAACAAGTAGCATGGTCATGCACCCCGGGCCGATGAACCGCGGCCTGGAAATCTCGGCGGGAGCCGCGGATTCACCACAATCGACAGTGCTTGAGCAAGTGGCGAATGGCGTCTCGGTCAGGATGTCGGTGCTGTATCACTTGCTGTCCGGAGCTGTGGAGCGGTGAGCGCGGGAACCATGCCCGCCGCCCCTGAATGCGTACTAACCCAGAGAAGAGGACTCTCGTGAGTATCAGAATCGTCAACGCCACTCTGCCGAATGGCGAGCGCGCCGACTTCACGATTGAGCGCGGAGTCTTCACCGACGCGACAGCGGCTGATCGCACAATTGATGCCGCGGGCCTTCAGGCGTTGCCCGGTCTCGTCGATCTTCACACTCACTTGCGTGAACCTGGCTTCGAGCAGAGCGAAACGGTGCTCTCGGGCAGTCGTGCTGCAGCGATGGGCGGATTCACTGCTGTCTTCGCCATGGCCAACACCATGCCGGTTCAAGACACCGCTGGAGTTGTTGAGCAGGTTCAGTCGCTCGGCAACGACCACGGGTACGCGACCGTGCGGCCCATCGGTGCTGTCACCGAAGGGCTTGACGGCGTCACGCTTTCCGAGATCGGTGCGATGGCCAATTCGCGAGCCGGCGTGCGCGTTTTCTCCGATGATGGCAAGTGCGTTCATAACGCGTTGCTCATGCGTCGCGCGCTCGAATACGTGAAAACTTTTGATGGTGTGGTCGCCCAGCATGCTCAGGAGCCGACGCTCACTGTCGATGCGCAGATGAACGAGGGCGCAGTATCCAGTGAGCTTGGTCTTGCGGGCTGGCCTGCCGTCGCAGAAGAGTCGATCATCGCGCGCGACGTGCTACTCGCCGAACACGTGGGGGCACGCCTTCATATTTGTCACCTGTCAACCGCCGGGTCGGTTGACGTCATCCGCTGGGCTAAGGCTCGCGGAATTGCTGTGACGGCAGAGGTGACGCCTCACCACCTGCTCCTCACGGAAGAACTTGTGCGCGGCTACGACGCGCGCTTCAAGGTGAACCCGCCTCTGCGACGTGACGAAGACGTTCACGCACTTCGCGCCGCGCTGGCTGACGGCACCATTGACATCGTCGCGACCGATCACGCACCGCACCCGCCCGAGGCGAAAGAGTGCTCGTGGGCAGAAGCTGCGTTCGGAATGATCGGTCTTGAATCCGCTCTCAACGTCGTTCAGCAGGCTGTCGTCGATTCTGGTCAGTTGAACTGGACGGATGTCGCGCGCGTCCTTTCGCAGAAGCCAGCCGAAATCGGTCGCCTCGATGGGTACGCGACACCGTTCGCTCTCGGTTCAGCCGCGAACCTCGTGCTGGTCGACCCGAGCGCGCGGTCAACATTCTCTACCGAGTCGCTGCGGGGCAAGAGCACGAACTCGCCCTACCTTGGACGCGAACTTCCCGGCCGCGTGATGACCACCATCCACAACGGTTACGAAACCGTTCGAGATGGCGACGTCGTCGATGCGGCTGAGGTTGCTCAGCAGGCCAGACTGGCTGAAAGCGAGGCAGCGAATGTCTAAAGACGTCTCAGTGCTCATCGTGATCGGCATCCTGGTTATCTTGCTGGCGCTCATGGTTGCTGGCTGGTATTCACGAAAGCGACGACAGGCTCACATCGGGCTCCCGGTTGCGCCGCCGGCTGACCTCGCCGACACTGACCTGCGCTTTAGTGGCAAGTACGTATCGACCACTGTTGCCGGCGATCAGCTCAACCGTGTAAACGTGCACGGCCTGGGATTCCGGGCGAACTGTTTGCTCGAAGTGCATCCGGAAGGCATCGTCGTCTCGCGCGCGGGATCAGACGATCTCTGGCTCGCTCGTGACACGGTGCGCGGCATTTCCCGCGCCACCTGGACCATCGACCGCGTGGTCGAAAACAACGGGCTGCAGGTGATCGAGTGGACACTCGATGGCACTGCAGTCGATAGCTATTTCCGAATGGACGACCCCGAGACGTGTGAACGCGCTCTCGATACAGTCGTCGGCAATGAAAGGCAGTCCCTGTGACTTTTGAACCTGCAGTGCTCGTCCTTGAAGATGGCACGCGCTATCTCGGTCAGGCCTACGGCGCCCGCGGTCAGCGCCTCGGCGAAGTAGTCTTCGCCACCGGTATGACGGGCTACCAAGAGACGATCACCGACCCCAGTTACGCGGGACAGATCGTCGTCATGACGGCACCGCACATCGGCAACACCGGTGTGAATGATGAAGACCCTGAATCCTCACGAATTTGGGTCTCCGGCTTCGTTGTGCGTGATGCGAGCCGCGTGGTGTCGAACTACCGCGCCGATGGGTCACTGGACGACGAACTTGTCACCCAGAACATCGTGGGAATCAGCGGGGTCGATACTCGCGCGATCACCCGTCGCTTGCGCGACTCCGGCTCCATGCGTGGCGGAATCTTCTCCGGCGCGGATGCGGAACTCAGCAATGACGAGCAGCTTGCAGCAGTCACGGCCGCAGCCCAGATGAGCGGCCAGAGTCTGTCGTCTGAAGTGTCGACATCCGAGGCTTATGTTGTTGCCGCAGTGGGGGAGAGCATCGGCCGCTTGGCTGTTCTTGACCTCGGCGTGAAGACGTCAACGCTCAACTACCTCGCTGAGCGTGGCTTTGACGTTCACGTGCTGCCGCAGACCGTCACTTTCGACGAGCTGATGGCGATTGCGCCGGTCGCCGTCTTCTACTCGAATGGTCCAGGCGACCCGTCGGCCTCCGACGCTCACGTTGCACTCCTCACCGAGGTGCTCACGAAGGGACTGCCGTTCTTCGGTATCTGTTTCGGCAACCAGCTGCTCGGTCGTGCTCTCGGCTACGGCACCTACAAGTTGCCCTTCGGCCACCGCGGAATCAACCAGCCCGTCATCGATGTGCAGACCCAGCGCACCGAGATCACCGCGCACAATCACGGTTTTGCGGTTGACGCGCCTATCGGCGAAATCAGCCAGTCACCGGCGGGCTTTGGCCGCGTCGAGGTCAGCCATGTCAACCTCAACGACAACGTTGTTGAAGGTCTCCGCGCCCTCGACATCCCCGCTTTCTCCGTGCAGTACCACCCCGAGGCGGCCTCAGGCCCCCACGATGCCAACTATCTTTTCGACAGGTTCCGCGACCTTGTTCTCGAGAACGCAAAGGACAGCAAGTAATGCCCAAGAGACAAGACATTTCCTCGGTACTGGTTATCGGTTCCGGCCCGATCGTTATCGGTCAGGCAGCAGAGTTCGACTACTCCGGAACGCAAGCCTGCCGAGTGCTGCGTGAGGAGGGCATCCGCGTCATCTTGGTGAACTCGAACCCCGCCACGATCATGACCGACCCTGATTTCGCCGACGCAACCTATATCGAGCCCATCACGTGGGAAGTCATCGAGTCGATCATCGCCAAGGAGCGTCCGGATGCGCTGCTGCCCACATTGGGCGGTCAGACCGCTCTCAATGCAGCGATCGAGCTCGACGCTCACGGCATCCTCGACAAGTACAACGTCGAGCTGATCGGCGCGAACCTCGAAGCGATCAACCGTGGTGAAGACCGCCAGATCTTCAAGCAGCTCGTGATCGATTGTGGTGCCGAGGTCGCAAAGTCGTACATCGCGCGCACGGTTCCTGAGGCGGTTGAGTTTGCCGAGGATCTCGGATATCCACTCGTGATCCGCCCCTCCTTCACGATGGGCGGCCTCGGTTCTGGCTTCGCGTATTCACGCGAAGAACTGATCCGGATGGTCACTGACGGCTTGCACCAGAGCCCCACGACCGAGGTGCTGCTTGAAGAGAGCATCCTGGGCTGGAAAGAGTACGAGCTCGAGCTCATGCGCGACACGTCAGACAACACCGTTGTGGTGTGTTCGATTGAGAATGTTGACCCGGTCGGTGTGCACACCGGTGACTCGATCACTGTCGCGCCGGCGCTCACGCTGACCGACCGCGAGTACCAGAATCTCCGCGACATCGGCATCGACATCATCCGCGCCGTTGGCGTTGACACCGGCGGCTGCAATGTTCAGTTCGCGATCGATCCCGCCACCGGCCGTGTGATCGTCATTGAGATGAACCCCCGCGTTTCGCGGTCAAGCGCTCTGGCGTCGAAGGCAACGGGCTTTCCGATCGCCAAGATTGCGGCCAAACTCGCCATCGGGTACCGGCTCGATGAGATCCCCAATGACATCACGAAGGTCACTCCGGCGAGCTTTGAACCAACCCTTGACTACGTTGTGGTGAAGGTTCCGCGCTTTGCGTTTGAGAAGTTTCCTGCGGCAGACACCCGCCTCACGACCACGATGAAATCGGTCGGTGAGGCCATGGCAATCGGTCGCAACTATTCGACTGCGTTGCAGAAGGCGCTTCGTTCACTCGAAAAGCGCGATTCGAGCTTCCACTGGAAGGGCGAAGTCGGCGACAAGGCTGCACTGTTGGCTCTGTCGTCCATCGCCACCGACGGTCGTATCGTCACGGTGCAGCAGGCGATGCGCGCGGGCGCCACGACCGAAGAGGTCTTCGAAGCCACCAAGATTGACCCGTGGTTTGTTGATCAGATCGCTCTTATCAACGAGGTTGCGGTCGACATTGCGGATGCCGCGGAGCTGTCAGCCGCATTGCTCACGCACGCCAAGAACCATGGTTTCAGCGACGTGCAAATCGCGGAGCTTCGGGGGACCACTGAGGCTGAGGTTCGCGACCTGCGTTGGGGACTCGATGTGCGCCCCGTCTTCAAGACGGTTGACACCTGTGCTGGGGAATTCCCGGCTCTCACCCCGTACCACTACTCAAGCTACGACTCCGAGACTGAAGTTGCCCCGAGCGAGAAGACGAAGGTCATCATTCTTGGGTCTGGTCCGAACCGTATCGGTCAGGGCATTGAGTTTGACTACTCGTGTGTTCATGCCTCGTTTGCTCTCTCTGATGCGGGCTACGAGACCATCATGATCAACTGCAACCCCGAGACGGTTTCGACCGACTATGACACGAGTGACCGGCTCTACTTCGAGCCCCTCACGCTCGAAGATGTGCTCGAGATCATCCATGCCGAGAGCCAGAGCGGTGAACTCCTCGGGGTGATCGTGCAGCTTGGTGGACAGACAGCACTTGGTCTTGCTCAAGGGCTCAAGGATGCCGGCATCCCGATTCTGGGAACGACGCCGGAGGCAATCGACCTTGCCGAGGAACGTGGTTTGTTCTCCAAGATTCTCGACAACGCCGGGCTTCTCGCACCCAAGAACGGCACCGCCACTAACCAGTCCGAAGCGATCGAGATTGCCGAACACATCGGGTTCCCGGTTCTCGTTCGCCCCTCGCACGTGCTTGGCGGGCGTGGCATGGAGATCATCTATGACTCCGAAGCCCTCGCCGATTACTTCGAGCGGGTTCGCGATGTCGTGATCATTTCGCCGAGCTCACCGTTGCTCGTCGATCGGTTCCTCGATGACGCGATCGAGATCGATATCGACGCCATTTATGACGGGACCGAACTCTATGTCGGCGGCATCATGGAACACATCGAAGAAGCCGGCATCCACTCCGGCGACTCTGCCTGTACCCTGCCCTCGGTGACGCTCGGGCGTGACGTGCTTAATCGAGTACGCGAGGCTACCCTCGCCATCGCTGAAGGCGTCGGCGTGCGCGGGCTCCTGAACGTGCAGTTCGCAATCGGCCAGGGCATCCTCTACGTGCTCGAAGCTAATCCTCGTGCGAGCCGCACCGTTCCGTTCGTATCGAAGGCACTCGGGATTCCGCTGGCGAAGGCTGCTGCTCTCGTCATGGCTGGTTCAAGCATCCGTCAACTCGTCGACAGCGGTCTGCTGCCGATTCTTGATGGTTCGCAAGTGCCATCGACGTCGCCGGTCTCGGTGAAAGAAGCGGTTCTGCCGTTCCGACGCTTCCGCACGGTTGAGGGCCAAGTCGTTGACTCGGTTCTCGGCCCGGAGATGCGCTCCACCGGCGAAGTGATGGGAATCGACTCGAACTTCCCGAAGGCGTTCGCTAAGAGTCAGGAAGCGGCTTACGGCGGACTGCCTGACAGCGGCTCAGTCTTCGTCTCGGTCGCTGACCGCGACAAGCGTGCCGTCATCCTGCCGGTTCTGCGTCTCAGCCAACTGGGCTTCACGATTCTCGCCACCGAAGGAACTGCCGAGATCCTCGCGCGCAACGGCATCGAAGCTCAGGTGGTGCGCAAGTACTTCATGGGCCAGGAAGCAAATGCTGCTGAACCGTCGATCGTTGAAATGATCAACGACGGCAAGGTGGATGTCGTGATCAACACGCCGAGCGGCCGCAGTGCGCGTGCCGATGGCTACGAAATCCGCACCGCGACGGTCGCGGCCGACAAGCCGATTTTCACGACTATGGCCCAGCTTGCGGCCGCTGTCGCGTCATTTGAGGCCATCCGTGATGGCTTTGATGTGCGATCGCTTCAGGATTACGCTCTGGATCGTGCCGCCGAGCTCGAGAAGGTAGCCAACAATGCCTAGTTTCTCCTCACGGCTTGCGCAGACCTTCGAAGAGTTTGGGGGAGTGTGCATGGGAGTTGACCCTCATCCGTTCCTCCTCGAAAGCTGGGGGCTTTCCAACGACGCCCACGGCGTGCGCGAATTCGCTCTCCGCGCAGTGGACGCTGCAGCAGGCAACGTGGGAATGATCAAGCCGCAGGTTGCCTTCTTCGAACGCTTCGGATCCGCGGGCTACGCGATTCTCGAGGAGTCGTTCGCCTTGGCGCGCTCCGCTGGGCTGCTCGTGATTGCCGATGTGAAGCGCGGTGACCTGTCGTCGTCTGTCGATGCCTATGGACAAGCGTGGCTGACGCCCGGCTCACCCCTCGAGGCTGACGCAATGACTGCTGTGGCCTATCAGGGAGTGTCGGAGCTGTCTGGCCCATTTGAACTTGCTCGCTCAGCGGGCAAAGGCATTTTCGTTTTGGCAGCAACCTCTAATGCTTCGGCCCACTCCATCCAGTCGGCTCGCATCACCGAAGGTGAACACGAAGGGGCGACTGTCGCCGCTAGCGTTGTGCGCGATGTGGCGGCCCTCAACACCGAAAGCGGGCTTGGGTCATTTGGCGTCGTGATCGGTGCCACCGTCGAAGTTGCCGACTACGGCATTCGCAATGGCGAACTGGTTGATCTGCCGATTCTTGCCCCGGGTTTCGGAGCCCAAGGTGCTCAGGTTGAGCAGGCGCGCGAACTCTACGGTGATGCCGTGGCGAACACGATTGTGACCGTTTCCCGCAGCGTTCTGCAAGAGGGTGCAAGTCAGATCCCGGCAGAACTTCGATCGCTTCGGTCGCAACTTCGTGAGCAGGTTCGCTAATGGGACCTCGCCCGGAGCCACCCGCCGTTGACCGTGCAGCGGCCTCCCGCGCGGCTATTGCGGCGCGACGCGCCCGGGCGTCAGTCAAACGTGAAGTTGCTGAGCGTGCTCGAACCGCTCTCAGCGTGGCGCGCACAGCGTGGGATCAGCCCGACAGTGCAGAAGCTCGATTGCTCGTGCGCGAGCTGCTGATGAGTGTCCCCTCTCTCGGACCAACCCGGGTTGAATCGATCATGGCCGATCTGGCGATCGCCGATCGCAAACGGGTCGGCGGCCTCGGGCCGAAGCAGCGCGAACGCCTTGCGGCCTACCTTTCGCAGCGCCAAGGGCCAGAGCCAACGCGGCTCGTGGTCTTGGCCGGCCCGACTGCTGTGGGCAAGGGAACCGTCTCGAGCTTCATCCGTGACAACCACCCCGATGTGCTGCTGAGTGTGTCTGCGACTACGCGCAAGCCCCGTCCGGGCGAGATCGACGGCGTTCACTATTACTTCGTGAGCGATGACGAGTTCGACGCGATGATCTCCAAGAATGAGTTATTGGAGTGGGCAGTGGTGCATAACTCGTACCGCTACGGCACGCCACGCCCGCCAATCGATGTTGCCCTTTCTGAGGGAAGGCGCGTGATGCTCGAGATCGATCTGCAGGGCGCACGTTCCGTTCGCAACGTCATGCCCGAGGCTCTCTTGATTTTTCTTCTCCCGCCAACGTGGGAAGAATTGGTGCGCCGGCTGATCGGTCGCGGCACCGAAGATTCTGCCGAACAGGCCCGCCGTTTGGAGACCGCAAAGGTCGAATTGGCGGCTCAAGAAGAGTTCGATGTGAAGGTTGTGAACACAGAAGTAAGCCAAGCGGCTCAAGAAGTCGTAGAATTGATGGATGCGCCCGCTGGCGCGACCACTTCCGACTCCAAGGAGCACCCTCATGGCTGACAAGAACTCGGGCATCATTGATCCCCCCATCGACGAACTGCTGTCGAAGGTTGACTCCAAGTACCAGCTCGTTATCTTCGCTTCGAAGCGCGCTCGCCAGATCAACGACTACTACGCTGACCTCCACGAGGGCAGCCTGTTCGACAACGTCGGGCCGCTCGTAGATTCCACGATCGACGACAAGCCGCTCTCCGTTGCTCTCCACGAGATCAACGAGAACAAGCTCGAACTCAAGCGTCTCAGCAACGAATAGAACCTTTCGGTGGCCGCGCTCAACATTGTCGTCGGGATCTCCGGCGGAATAGCTGCCTATAAGGCGGTTTCCGTTGTGCGTGAGCTGGTGCTCGCGGGCCACGACGTCCATGTCGTGGCCACGAGCAACGCCCTCAAGTTCGTAGGGCTGCCTACTCTTGAAGCAATCAGCCGCAATCCCGTCCACACTGACCTCTACGAGGGCGTGGATGAGGTGCGGCACGTCTCTGTCGGCCAAGCCGCAGACGTCATCATCGTCGCTCCCGCTACTGCGAACACGATCGCTAAGATCGCTACCGGTGACGCGAGTGACTTCCTCGGCAACACCATCCTTGCCACTCGAGCGCCCGTGATTGTGGCGCCCGCGATGCACACCGAGATGTGGCAGAACCCGGCGACGGTCGCCAACATCGAGACGCTGCGTTCGCGTGGCATCCGCATCGTTGGGCCAGAATCCGGTCAGCTGACTGGTTCCGATAGTGGGCCCGGTCGGATGTCTGAGCCAAGCGACATCGTCGCCGCGGTTCTTGAGACGGTGGTCTCGTCGCGCGACCTCGTCGGTCGTTCGGTGCTGGTTACGGCTGGCGGCACTCGGGAACCCCTCGATCCGGTGCGCTTCATTGGCAATCGTTCAAGCGGCAAACAGGGCGTTGCTCTGGCTATGGCCGCAGCGGCGCGCGGCGCTGATGTCACCCTCATCGCCGCGAATCTTGAGGTTCCGCTTCCTGGCGGGGTTCGCTGCGTTCAGGTGTCTACGACTCTGGAATTGCAGTCAGCGGTGCAGGCTGAAGCGAAGTCGGCCGACGCCATCATTATGGCCGCGGCGGTTGCCGACTACCGTCCAGCGGAGACTGCGCAATCCAAAATTAAGAAGCGCAGCGATTCGAGCACCCTCGAGTTGCGTCTTGAAGAAAACCCCGACATTTTGCGTGGTCTGGCGGCAGAGAGCCCAGAGAACCAAATCGTCGTTGGCTTCGCTGCCGAGACCGAGCCGCACGACGCTGCGCTACTTGAGCTGGGCCGCGCAAAGATCGCGCGTAAGGGCTGTGATTTCTTGGTCATCAACCGCGTCGGGTGGACTGAAGGTTTCGCCTCAGACCGTAACACCGTGATCGTCATCGATAAGGTCGGCGATAGAGTGGGTGAGGCAAGCGGAAGCAAGTTGTCGGTGGCTCACCGCATTCTGGATCTTGTGTTCGCAGCCCGCTGACATCCATTCATCACTACCGGAGACGGCTTATGACTTCGCCCCTGCGCACCTTCACCTCGGAGTCTGTTACCGAGGGACACCCCGACAAGATCTGTGATCAGATCAGTGACAGCATTCTTGACGCTTTGCTCGAAGAAGACCCGAGTGCTCGGGTCGCTGTTGAGACTCTCGTGACAACGGGGCTCGTGCATGTCGCTGGTGAAGTGACGACAACCGGCTATGCCGACATCCCCGCCATCGTGCGCGATCGCATTTCTTCCATCGGTTACAACTCGTCTGATGTTGGCTTTGATGGTCGTTCGTGCGGCGTATCCGTCTCAATCGGCGCCCAGTCTCCCGACATCGCGCAGGGTGTTGATCGTGCGCTCGAAGCGCGTGAAGGCAATTCAACAGACTCGCTGGATGTCTTGGGTGCCGGCGACCAGGGTGTCATGTTCGGATACGCCACTAACGAGACTCCGCAGCTCATGCCTGCCCCTGTGTGGTTTGCTCACCGCATGGCCGAGCGTCTCGCGGCTGTGCGCAAGGAGGGCTTGGTCGACTATTTGCGTCCGGACGGCAAGACTCAGGTCACCGTCGGCTACGAGGGATCGGTGCCGCGCAGCATTGAGACCGTCGTGTTGTCGACGCAGCATTCGCCGTCTGTTTCAACCGCCCAGTTGCGTCGTGAGATCGAAGAACTCGTCGTGCGACCGATTGCAGAAAGCGCCGGCCTCGATCTGTCGAACCTGCAATCCATTGTGAACCCAAGCGGCCGTTTCGAAATTGGTGGCCCTCAGGGTGATGCCGGGGTTACCGGTCGCAAGGTCATTGTTGATACTTACGGTGGGGCATCCCGTCACGGTGGGGGAGCATTCAGCGGCAAAGACCCCTCGAAGGTTGACCGTTCAGCGACCTATGCCATGCGCTGGGTCGCGAAGAATGCGGTTGCCGCAGGTCTTGCTGATCGTCTCGAAGTGCAAATCGCCTACGCGATTGGCCGGGCAGCACCGGTCAGCCTGTACGTCGAAACCTTTGGTACCGGTCATGTTTCTGACGAGGCCATTCTGGGCGCGATCCATGAGGTATTCGATCTGCGCCCCGGCGCGATCATCCGCGATCTCGATCTCTTGCGCCCCATTTACGCGAAGACTGCAACCTACGGTCACTTCGGTCGTGAGCTTCCTGAGTTCACGTGGGAGCGTCTTGACCGCGTTGAGGCTCTTCGCGGGGCCGCCGGGCTGTAGAGATGAGTGAAGCATCCATCGCTCGGGTGCTCATTGATTCGCCGCTGCCTCAACTCGACAGACTCTTTGACTACGCGGTTCCCGAGAAGTTTCGTGCCGAGGCGCGCGCTGGCGTTCGCGTCAAGGTTCCGCTGCGCACGCTCGGCCGGCTCGTGGAGGGCTGGATTGTTGAACTCACCGATACTGTGGCCTACGCAGGCAAGCTCAGCGAGCTCGAAGCGGTAATCTCTCCGTTCCCCGTATTGTCTCCAGAGGTGTGGACTCTGGCGCGCACGGCGGCGGATCGAGCGGCCGGCAACGCAGCCGATGTGCTGCGGTTGGGCATCCCGAAACGTCACGCTCGGGCGGAGAAGTCACTTCCCGACCCCGCGACGGTCACCTACGACCCGCCCCCTGAAGGGCATGCATTGTCGTACTTCGATGCGGGTGCCATCGGCACTCTTATCGCCGAGCACAAGCGGGCCGCGCTGGCCGCGCCGACCGGCGTAGCGGAGGTCGCTCCTGGCGTGTGGGTTGGCCGTTGGGCTGTCACGATGGCCGAACTCGCCTCGCAGGCTCTTGCTCGCGGCACGACCGCGATTCTGGCGACCCCCGACTTTCGTGATCAGGAACAACTTGAGGCAGCCGTCGGTGCTCTGCTGCCCGCTGAACGCGTGTTGAGATTGGATGCTCGCCAGAGCGTTCAGAAACGCTACGGCAACTTTTTGCGCACCCACGAAGACACCCCGTTCGTCATCATCGGCAATCGCTCTGCAGTGTATGCGCCAGCGTCTAACCTCGGGTTGATCGTAGTGTGGGACGACGGCGACCCGCTCTACAGCGAAAATCTCACGCCGTATATCCACACTAGGGATGCCGCACTGCTCCGCCAAGAACAACAGCACTGTTCGCTGGTGTTCATGAGCCATTCGCGTAGCACTGAAGTGCAACGACTCGTTGAAGTGGGGTGGCTAGCGGCCATCAGCCCCGGCGGCATTCGACCGCCGAAGGTCATCCCCACTGCAAACCAGGAGAGCCAAGACCGCCTGGCGGCCCTTGCTCGTATTCCCTCATCAGCGTGGAAGGCGGCGCGCGCCGGGCTCGACGAAGGTCCCGTGCTCGTGCAGGTGGCGCGCCCCGGCTACGCGCCCCGCTTGGCGTGCGCCGAATGCTCGCAGACTGCCCGCTGCACCACGTGCGCCGGTCCGCTTGCGCAACGGTCGGCATCGGCGACTCCCAGCTGCGTCTGGTGTGGCGCCCTTGCCGTCAAGTGGCGCTGTCGTGAATGTGACGGCACCCGACTGCGCATGGTTGGATCGGGCACCGGCCGTACCGCTGACGAACTAGGACGCGCCTTCCCTGGCTATCGAGTGATCGTCGCCGATGGCGAGCATCAGATCCTCACGGTGGCCAACGAGCCATCGCTCATCATTGCGACTCGAGGTGCTGAGCCGATCGCAGAGGGCGGCTACCGCGCCGTCATCCTGCTTGACGGCGCCGGAATGTTGGCGCGAGAGAGTTTGCGTGTTGCCGAGGACTGTCTTCGAGCGTGGTCAAACGCGATTGCTCTCGGCGCGGACGGCGCCCCCTCGGTCGTTGTTGGGGTCGGCGGCTCACTCGCGACAGCACTTGTCACGTGGCGCCAAGAAGATTTCGCTCAAGCTGAACTCGCCGATCGCCGTGAGTTGCGGTTTCCGCCGGCAGTGCGAGTCGCAACTCTCACGGGAAAAATTCCGCTCGTTTCGGATGCGATTAGCCAGCTGCCGGTCGCTGCGCTCGATGTGCTCGGCCCCGTCGATCTGCCCGATGGGCTGGTTCGCACCATCATCCGTTTCGATTACAAAGACGGAGCAGCCGTCGCTGAGCAACTCAAAGCACTCGTGGTGGCGGCCACGACGGTCTCCCGCAGCAGCCGCAAACCGGGGGCTCCACGCTCCAGCCAGCCGGCGCCCGGGCTTCGCGTTCATCTCGACGATCTGGAACCGTTTGTCGACCTGTAGCCCCAGCGTGCACCCGTTCGCGCTATTTCACGAGACAATTGGGGGATGACTTCGTTGCGACTTCTTTTTGCCGGTAGCCCCGAGGTTGCTGTTCCCAGTCTCGACGCGCTTGTGAACTCCGAGCACGAGGTGGCTGGCGTCCTCACCCGCACCGACTCACTGCAGGGTCGCCGACGCGTCATGACACCGACGCCAGTGGCCGCACGCGCTGAAGAAGCCGGAATCAGCGTGATTCGAGCCAATCGGCTCGACGCCGCTGCGGCATCCGCGATTACTGACCTCACTGTTGATCTGGGTGTGATCGTGGCCTACGGCGGGCTTGTTCCGGCTTCGGTTCTCACGATTCCGCGGCTCGGCTGGATCAACCTGCATTTCTCCCTCTTGCCGCACTGGCGCGGGGCTGCACCGGTGCAGCGCGCGATCATGGCCGGCGATGCCGTTTCAGGCGCAGCCGTCTTTCAACTCGTCGAACAGCTCGATGCTGGCGATGTTTTCGCGACGATGACTGAACCGATTGGCGCCCAGCAAACAGCAGGTTCGCTCCTGCAGCAGCTGTCCTTCTCGGGCGCTGATTTGCTCAGGGGCGTGGTCGATTCCATTGGCGCAGGCACTGCCACCGCGGTTCCGCAGACCGGCGACGTGACTCTCGCGCCCAAGTTGTCGCTCGAAGATGGGCGCATCGACTGGACAGAGCCCGCTCAGACAGTGCACAACCGCATTCGTGGCGTGACTCCCGAACCCGGTGCCTCGACGACAATCGACGGAGCACGGCTCAAGGTTCTTGAGGCCGCGATCGCTCGCGACGTCCCGACTCTCGCGCCGGGGCACTTCGATTTCGTCGGCAAGAAGGTTCTGGTCGGTACCGCAACCGAACCGCTCGAGCTTCTCCGGGTTCATCCCGAGGGACGTAAAGCAATGGATGCCGCAGCCTGGTGGCGCGGCCTTAACTCAGAATCAGAGGTGGTGGCTTCGTGAGCTACGCACAGTCAGCCCGTCGGGTCGCGCTCGACGTCATCATGGCGGTGCGCGAGTCGGATGCGTACGCGAACCTCCTGCTTCCCGTGCATCTTGAGCGCGCGAAACTGTCGAGCGCGGATGCCGGGCTTGCTACCGAACTGACCTACGGCACCTTGCGTATGCAGGGCTACTACGACGCGGTAATCGCTCAGGCGGCTGGCCGCGATGTCTCCAAGATTGACCCGCCTGTGCTCGACGTGTTGCGACTCGCCACGCATCAGTTGCTGTCGATGCGCGTTCCCTCGCACGCGGCAGTGGATGAGTCGGTGCGCCTCGCAAAGACGATTGGCTCGCGTTCCGCGGTTGGGTTTGTCAACGCGGTGCTGCGCGCGATCACTAAGCACGATGCTGATACCTGGCGCGAGCGAGTGATTGGTGCTGCTAGCTCGGGGGAGCAAGCTCTTGCGGTGACGTATTCGCATCCGTTGTGGGTGACCCGGGCCTTTCGGCAGGTGTTGGTTGCCGAGGGTCGCGAAGCTGAGCTCGAAGGGTTGCTCGCAGCAGACAACGTTCCCGCCCGGGTTTCGGTCGCGGCGCTTCCTGGTTTTTCGGAGATCGCCGACATCGATGTCACGCCGGCAGAATATTCACCGGTGGGCGGAACCTTGCGCGAAGGAGACCCGTCGAAGAACTCGGCAATTGCGGCAGGGCGGGCTCGAGTGCAAGACGAAGGATCGCAGATCGCGGCACTCGCGCTCAGCCGCGTTCGGCCCATACTGGCGGGGGAGTCGTGGCTCGATATGTGTGCCGGCCCCGGCGGTAAAGCCGCTCTGCTGGCCGCGGAAGCTCTGGAGGGTGGTGCCGTGCTCACCGCCAACGAACTGATTCCGGCCCGCGCCAAGCTCGTTCGCAACGCCCTCGCGGTCTTCGACGCTCCGCCCGAGGTCTGGGAGAAAGACGGCATCGATATCGGCGAGGAGCATCCCGAGCAGTTCGATCGTATCCTTCTCGATGCGCCATGCACCGGCCTTGGCGCGCTTCGCCGCCGCCCTGAAGCTCGCTGGCGTAAACAACCCGGCGATGTCGCTCAGCTGGGCGCGATTCAGACGGCGTTGCTGCAATCAGCGCTGAAGGCGCTGAAACCGGGTGGAGTGTTGGCATATGTCACCTGCTCGCCCCATGCCGCTGAGACCAAGGCGATTGTCGGTTCTGTGCTGCGCAAGGCCGAGGGCATCACCAAGATGGATACGCCATCCGTGGTTCAGAGTTTCTCGAAAGCAGAACTCGACCTGCCGGAGGCAACTCATGTCCAGCTCTGGCCGCACCGTCATGGCACAGATGCCATGTTCATCCAACTCCTCGCCAAAGCAGACTCCTAGATAGGCTCTCGGTATGTCAGTGCGTATTAGCCCCAGTATTCTCGCCGCCGATTTCGTCAACCTTGAGCGCGATATCGCGAAAATTTCGAATGCGGATTTCGTCCACGTTGACATCATGGACAACCATTTTGTGCCCAACCTCACGTTCGGTCTTCAAATGACGGAGCGAATTCAGCAGGTCTCAGCAATCCCGCTCGATGTGCATCTGATGATCACCGATCCCGACCGCTGGGCCCCCGAGTACGCTGACCTCGGCGCCTATGGCGTCACTTTCCACGCCGAAGCGGCGGCGGATGCGGTGGCTCTCGCCCGCACGCTGCGGGCGAAGGGTGCGCGAGCGGGCATCGCGGTCAAGCCGGGCACCGCTATCGAGCCCTACCTCGAGTTGCTCGAGGAATTCGACCAGGTTCTCGTGATGACGGTCGAACCGGGTTTTGGCGGCCAAAGCTTTATGGAAGAGACAATGCCGAAGCTGCGACAGCTGCGGGAGCTGGTCGACAAGCGCGGTCTCGACGTGTGGCTCGAAGTTGATGGCGGTGTCGATGAGCGCACGATTGAGATTGCTGCCGCCGCGGGCGCTGACACTTTTGTCGCGGGTTCTTCGGTCTATCGCGGAGATGATCCTTCGTTGCGTGTCTCTGAGCTGCGTGAGCGCGCCAGCGCGCACCGCCACTAAACAGCCGCGCGCTCTCGTCCACACCGCCGAGAGCGAACATCTGCAGACAGGGCATCCGCTAGCGCTGATTCTGTCTGCTCTTCTGGTTGACTGGTCGCATGACCGATTCAGGAAAAACTAAGCCAGAGGTCGAGTTCTACGCGGGCGATGCCCCCACCGAACTCGTCATTATTGACATTGAAGAGGGAACCGGCGCAGAAGCAACTGCTGGTTCTACCGTCGACGTGCACTACTTGGGCGTCGACTTTGAGACTCTCGAAGAGTTTGACTCTTCCTGGAGCCGGGGTGAGTCCATCAACTTCCCCCTCATGGCTCTCATTAGCGGGTGGCAAGAAGGAATCCCCGGCATGAAGGTGGGCGGCCGTCGCCAGCTCATCTGCCCGCCGCACCTTGCGTACGGGCCTGCTGGCGGAGGGCATCAGCTCTCCGGACGCACGTTGACGTTCGTCATCGACCTGCTCGGCACGAACTAGTCACCACGCGTTAGTCGTCATGCGGCAAGGGACCGCCCTCCGGGGCGGTACCCTTGACGTGTGAAAGACTTTGATGCACTTTTTGCTGAACTCAGCCGCAAAGCGGTAGAACGCCCCGCCGACTCTGGTTCGGTTGCCCTCTGGGATGCTGGCGTGCATGCGATCGGCAAGAAGGTCGTAGAAGAGGCTGCCGAAGTGTGGATGGCAGCCGAATACCAGTCTGACGAAGAAACCGCGGACGAAATCTCCCAACTGATTTATCACCTTCAGGTTCTGATGGTTGCCAAGGGGCTCAGCCCTGAGGACGTCTGGCGACATCTCTAACGCCTCGACGCCCCCTTTTCGCACCAATTGACTGAGAGCTGACATGTTAAGAATTGCAGTGCCCAATAAGGGTTCACTGAGCGAGACCGCTTCCGAAATGCTCTACGAAGCGGGCTACGTTGGCCGTCGCGACCCGCGTGCACTCAATGTGCGCGATGAACGCAACGGCGTCGAATTTTTCTACCTTCGCCCACGCGATATCGCGACCTACGTGGGCTCTGGAGCCCTCGACGTAGGAATTACCGGCCGCGACCTCCTGTTGGATTCCGGATCCACCGCGACAGAGATCGCCAGCCTCAACTTTGGCGATTCCACCTTCCGCTTTGCGGGTGAGCCTGGTCGCTTCACTGAGCTTTCGGACCTCAACGGAGTTCGCGTTGCCACCAGCTATGCCGGCCTCGTGGGCGCCTTCCTGGAGCGTCACGGTGTGACAGCCGAGCTCGTCAGTCTAGATGGTGCTGTTGAGTCAGCGATCCGACTCGGAGT
The DNA here is from genome assembly GCF_015864665.1 of Salinibacterium sp. SWN167. Classification (GTDB taxonomy): domain Bacteria; phylum Actinomycetota; class Actinomycetes; order Actinomycetales; family Microbacteriaceae; genus Rhodoglobus. The sequence goes on from NZ_JADYWU010000001.1 coordinate 1,748,736, forward strand.
TGCGGATGCTGTGGCCGACGTCGTATCGACAGGTTCGACGCTGCGGGCACAGGGTCTCGAAATCTTCGGTCCCGTCATCCTCGATTCAACCGCTGTATTGATTAGCTCAGGCAACGAAGTTGACGGCAGCGCGACACTCCAGCGTCGCCTCCAGGGCGTGCTTGTCGCTCGCCAATATGTACTCATCGACTACGACGTTCCGGTTGCGCTCCTCGAGGCCGCAACGAAGGTAACGCCCGGTATCGAGAGTCCAACCGTTTCTCCGCTCCAAGACCCTGCGTGGGTTGCGGTGCGCTCAATGGTGCGTCGCGTCGATACCAATCAGGTCATGGACGAGCTTCACGCGGTTGGGGCGCGCGCGATCTTGGTCAGCGCGATTCACGCAGCGAGGATCTAAAGTGGCGGTCGCAGTTCGGGTTATTCCCTGTCTCGATGTCGCCGACGGTCGCGTCGTCAAAGGCGTCAACTTCAAAGACTTGCGAGACGCGGGCGATCCAGTTTCTCTCGCTCGGCTGTACTACGAGCAGGGCGCCGACGAAGTGACGTTTCTCGACGTGACAGCCACGGTCGAAGGTCGCGCGACGATGTACGAAGTCGTACGCTCCGCCGCCGAGCAAATCTTTATTCCCCTGACTGTCGGCGGGGGAGTGCGTGAGCCAGATGATGTCTCCAAACTCCTCGCCCACGGCGCAGACAAAGTCGGCGTCAATAGCGCTGCGCTTGCTCGCCCGCAGCTCATTGATGACATCGCTCACCGTTTTGGGGCACAGGTCCTCGTGCTGAGCCTCGACATCAAACGCCGCGGCGATGGCTGGATCGTCACTACTCACGGTGGCCGCACTGAAACTGACCGCGATGCGCTCGAATGGGCCCGTGAAGCCATGGAACGCGGTGCAGGGGAGTTGCTCGTCAATTCGATCGATGCGGATGGCACGAAAGAGGGCTTTGACCTCGAACTTGTGTCCGCGATCAGCGAGTTTGCGACCGTCCCGGTCATCGCCAGTGGTGGAGCGGGCAAAGTCGAACACTTCGCGCCGGCCATCGATGCCGGCGCTGATGCCGTGCTCGCAGCATCCGTTTTCCACAGTCGCCAGTTGACAGTAGGAGACGTTAAAGCTTCACTCAACAGTCATGGATTGGTTACACGATGAGCGATGAACTCACTCTGGAGACCGTCAGCGATGTGCTTGAACGCGCACAGTTCGCCGCCGATGGTTTGTTGCCGGCGATCATTCAGCAGTGGGACACCAAAGAGGTACTCATGCTTGGCTACATGAACGCTGAGGCGCTGACCCGAACGCTAACCGAGGGTCGCGTGACGTTTTATAGCCGTAGCCGCCAAGAGCTATGGCGCAAGGGTGACACGAGCGGACACCGCCAATACGTGCGCACCGCTGCCCTCGACTGCGACCGCGACGCACTGTTAGTCGGCGTCGAGCAGGTCGGTCCGGCATGCCACACCGGCGCACACTCGTGCTTCGAAGTAGATCCGCTCCTGCCGCACCAAGGGTTCTCCGATGAATAGCACGACGAGTCGCGAAGAATTTGAGTCGCTGGTCGCCAGCGGTCATCGTGTTGTGCCCGTCATCCGTCAGCTTTTTGCCGACGGTGAAACCCCCGTCGGCGTCTATCGCAAGCTCGCCAAGGCAAACCCGGGAACGTTTTTGCTTGAGTCGGCAGGTCAGGGAGGCATCTGGTCGCGATTCTCGTTCGTGGGCGTCGCCAGCTTCGGTGTTCTTACCCAACACGATCACAGCGTCGAGTGGATCGATTATGGGATGCCGCGCGAGCGCATCCTCGGCGACGATTGCCCGACGGCTCCTCTCGAAGCACTCGCGCATCTCAACGAGCGTTGGAAGACGCCCCGAGTTGAGGGCCACCCACCGCTCACCGGTGGTCTTGTCGGCTTCATCGGGTGGGAAGCCGTTCGCGAGCTGGAGAACCTTCCCGATGCGCCGCCCGCTGACTTCGAAGTTCCAAGCCAGGCGCTGAGCTTCGTTTCCGATCTCGTGGTGCTCGACCACCGTTTCGGCACGGTCATGCTCATCTCGACTGCGTTGAATGACGGGCACCAAGACCCGGAGGAGATGTGGACGGAAACCCAATCTCGACTCGACGTGCTCCAGTCTGGTCTTGCTCAACCCACGGATGCCTTTCTCGCTGATGTAGATATCGAGATCGATCCGGAGCCGACTTCGCGCTCCACGCCGGCAGAGTATGCCACGGCGATCGAGAAGTCGAAGGAGTTCATCCGCGATGGGGATGTCTTCCAAGTCGTGATCTCGCAGCGCTTCGACCACGAGGTTTCGGCGACGCCGCTCGACGTCTACCGCGTCTTGCGCACTCTTAACCCGTCGCCCTATATGTACTTACTGTCGCTTGTCGACATGGATGGTCGTCCGTATTCGATCGTCGGCGCGAGTCCTGAAGCACTCGTGAAGGTTTCCCAGAAGCGGGTGCACATGCATCCGATCGCGGGTTCGCGACCGCGTGGGGCTGACACCGAGCGCGACCTCGAACTTGCCGAAGAGCTACTGGCCGACACGAAAGAACGTGCCGAACATCTGATGCTTGTCGACCTCGCGCGCAATGACCTCTTGAAGGTCTGCACGCCGGGAACCGTCGCCGTCACCGAGTTCATGCAGGTTGAGCGCTTTAGCCACATCATGCACCTCGTATCATCCGTCGAAGGCGATCTGAGGCCTGAAGCCTCCGCGGTCGATGTATTTCGCGCTACATTTCCTGCTGGCACGCTCTCGGGCGCACCCAAGCCTCGCGCCCTCGAGATTATCGATGAACTCGAACCGGCTCAGCGCGGTGTGTACGGGGGAGTCGTTGGCTACTTCGACTTCGCCGGTGATGCTGATCTCGCGATTGCTATCCGCACAGTAACGATCGTGGATGGCGTTGCTCGCGTTCAAGCCGGGGCCGGCCTTGTCGCCGATTCAGATCCGGCCGCTGAGCACCAAGAGGCTCAGAACAAGGCTGCGGCGCCCCTTCGCGCTGTCGCGGTCGCTAATGCGATGACTCACCTCAGTTCATGAACTGGAAACGCTCACGTTCGATCGTGCTGAGCAGCCTGGTGCTGCTTGGCGCAGTGGTGATGCTCTCGTGGACGCAACGCTGGTTCACGATCACCCTCCAGAATGACGTGAGCGTTGAGGTTCTCGGCAGCGACGTTGCGGGAGCGCTGGCTGCGCTCGCGCTCTCAACGTTTGCTCTCGTCGCTGCCCTCGGTATCGCGTCGGTGTTCTTGCGCCGCGTTCTCGGCGTCATCGCCGCCATCGTCGGCGGGATTGTCGTTGCAGTCAGCCAGGCAACGTTGGCTGATCCGGCGCGAGCGGCATCCGAGTTGATTACCGAAGCGACCGGCATCAGCGGTATTGAGTCGATTCGGGCCTTAGTGGTTGGCATCGACGGCAGTGTGTGGTCGGTTACGGCGCTCATCGCTGGAATCCTCATCATGGTTGTCGGTGTTGCGGCCGCTGTTTCGGCGAAGCACTGGCCTACCGCGACCAAGAAATATGATCGAACTACCGCTGTCGTTGCCGATGATCCGGCATCGCAGTGGGATGCTCAAAGTCGAGGAATAGACCCGACTAAGGGCTGATTGGCAACGCCGAGCGGGTTACTCCCGCTACAATTTAGGATCAGCAAAGAATGGAGCCTGATGAGTACTGATACTGACCCCGGCCACGGAAATTCCCCGGCGGCATGGACCGCCGTAGTGATCATGTTGGTCGCGTTCACGATCGGAACCTTCGCTTTTTGGTTCAACCTTGCGTGGCTCGTATTCGCATCGGCTGGGCTGGTCGTCGTTGGTCTCATTGTTGGCCAGGTGCTGAAGAAGCTTGGCTATGGCGTGGGTGGAGACAAGCTCACCCCCAAGCCTCACAGTTAGAGTGCTCTCCGATTTAGTTGACGGCGCGCTCGAAGATGCCGCCGTCCGCCGTGAGTCCGTCAGCCTCGCTGATGTAGAACGTGCTGCTGCTGACGCGCTTCCGGCGTTGGATGCGCTTGAGGCATTGGCTCCGCGCGAGCAGGTGCACATCATTGCGGAGATCAAACGGTCAAGCCCGTCTCGCGGAGCGTTGGCCGAAATTAGCGATCCCGCTTCTCTTGCGACGTCGTACCAAACCGGCGGAGCAAGCGCAATTAGCGTTCTGACGGAACAGCGTCGCTTTGGCGGCTCTCTTGAAGACCTCGTGACAGTGAAATCGATCGTGCGACTTCCGGTGCTTCGCAAGGACTTCATCGCGGAGCCCTATCAGGTGTTCGAGGCGCGTGCCGCTGGTGCCGACCTCGTCTTGCTGATCGTGGCCGCTCTGGAACAGGAAAAGCTTCGCAGTCTCTATGACCTCATCGTCGAGCTGGGCATGACGCCGCTCGTCGAAACACACTCCGCAGACGAGGTCTCTCGTGCTCTCGATGTTGGCGCCAGCCTTGTCGGCGTCAACGCGCGCAACTTGAGCACCTTCGAACTCGATCAGAATCTCTTTGGTGAGCTTGCCGATCAGATTCCTAGCGGAGTCATCCGTATCGCAGAGTCAGCAGTCAAGACGGCTGCTGATGTCGCGCACTACCGCAACGCGGGCGCCGATGTCGTTCTGGTTGGCGAGGCTCTCGTCACTGGCGATCCGATCGCCACGTTGCAAGACTTTTTGGACTGCTAATGCTGAAAGATGAACTAGGCCCCTACTTTGGTGAGTTCGGTGGTCGATTCGTTCCCGAGTCGCTCATTGCTGCTCTCGACGAACTAGACGCGGCCTATAACGAAGCCAAGAACGACCCGGAGTTTGCCGCTGAGCTTGCTGAGCTGCACGCAAGCTACACCGGTCGCCCGTCGATCATCACCGAGATCCCGCGGTTTGCCGAGCACGCGGGCGGAGCCCGCATCATCCTCAAGCGTGAAGACCTCAACCACACGGGTTCGCACAAGATAAACAATGTGCTCGGTCAGGCGTTGCTTGCCCGTCGCTTGGGCAAGACCCGCCTCATTGCTGAGACCGGCGCCGGACAACACGGTGTGGCGACGGCCACCGCCGCTGCGCTCTTCGGCATGTCTTGCGTCGTTTACATGGGCGAGGTCGACACTGAGCGTCAAGCGCTCAATGTTGCCCGCATGCGCCTGCTCGGTGCCGAAGTTATTCCGGTCACCGCAGGGTCTCGCACGCTCAAAGACGCTATCAACGAGGGCTTGCGCGATTGGGTCGCCAACGTCGATGACAGCCACTACCTCATGGGTACCGTTGCCGGTCCGCATCCGTTCCCGGTGATGGTTCGTGATTTCCACCGCGTTATTGGTGATGAAGCTCGCGAACAGGTCCTGAAACTGACGGGCGCGCTACCGGATGCCGTCGTGGCGTGTGTTGGCGGTGGCAGCAATGCCATGGGTATCTTCCACGCCTTCCTCGACGACGCTGACGTTGCGCTCTATGGCTACGAGGCCGCTGGAGAGGGCCACCTGACGGAACGTCACGCGGCTACGCTCACCCGCGGTCGTCCCGGTGTTCTCCACGGCGCGCGCAGCTACATGCTGCAAGACGCTGAGGGCCAAACAATCGAGTCGCACTCCATCTCTGCCGGTCTCGACTACCCCGGAGTAGGTCCCGAGCATTCGTGGCTGAAAGACATCGGTCGAGCCAACTATGAGCCGATTACCGATGCTGAAGCCATGGAGGCTCTGCGCCTGCTCAGTCGTACCGAGGGAATCATTCCTGCGATCGAGTCGGCACATGCCCTCGCCGGCGCGATCAAGCTCGGCAAGGAACTCGGCCCGGATTCGGTCATCCTCGTAAACCTCAGCGGTCGCGGCGACAAAGACATGGAAACTGCGGCGGAATACTTCGATCTGATCGATTCGGCCGAGAAAGCTGCAGCGGCCGACAAGAAGGCGTCCGATAAAAAGGCGGCCGACGAGCAGAACGCTCCGGGGGAGAAGGCATGAGTGCTGTAGAAGAAGCAATCGCTCAGGCCAATCGTGACCGTGCGGGTGCCCTCATCGGCTATTTGCCTGTCGGTTTTCCCACCGTTGCTGAGAGCATCGAAGCTGCTGTGGCACTCGCCGAGAATGGCGTAGACGTCATTGAGCTTGGCCTGCCGTACTCAGACCCCGTCATGGACGGCCCTGCTATTCAGAAGGCCACCCAGCTCGCGCTTTCCAACGGCTTCCGTTTGCAAGACGGGTTCGACGCGGTCGCCGAGATCACGTCTCGAGTGTCGACTCCGGTGGTTCTGATGAGCTATTGGAATCCGATCATGCAGTACGGTGTCGACCGTTTTGCTGACGAACTCAAGGCTGCTGGCGGAGCGGGCATCATTACGCCTGACCTCGTGAGTGATGAAGCCACTGAGTGGATTGCCGCCTCCGAGCGTACGGGTCTTGACCGCATTTTCTTGGCCGCTCCGTCATCCAGTGACGAACGTCTCGTGCGCGCTGTTGAGGCCAGCACCGGTTTTGTCTACGCCGTATCGACCATGGGCATCACTGGAGCTCGTTCCGATGTTGATATCGCCGCCAAAACGCTCGTGGCACGCCTGCGTCAGGCAGGTTCCACGAGTGCATGTGTCGGGCTTGGCATCTCGACTGCTGAGCAGGTTCGCGAAGTTCTCACCTACGCGGATGGCGCCATCGTGGGGTCCGTTTTCGTTAGTGCGTTGTCTTCCGGTGGGGTGGATGCTGTCGCTAAAACGGCCGCGTCGCTTTCGACCGGTACTCTTGCTTAGTCGCAGTTCAGAAAGGTCACCGTTTTGTCACTAGTGCCGTTGAGCATTCCCAGTCCGCCTGATTCATGGGCGACGCTCGTTACCCTCCCGTTCGGCCAGTGGTTTAGCAACCTGGGCCTTAATTTCGGCAGCACGGTCGTGATTCACACCTACGCGATCTGCATTCTGATCGGCATTGTCGCGGCAACGTGGCTGACCTCGCGTCGATTGACTCGTCACGGTGCAGAGCCCGGGATCGTCATTGACATCATCATCTGGGCTGTCCCGCTTGGCCTGGTAGGCGCTCGTTTGTACCACGTGTTCACCCATCCTGGCGATTACTTCTACGAGGGCGCAGACCCGTGGGAGATCATTCGCATCTGGAACGGTGGCAACGCCATCTTCGGATCGCTGATCGGTGGCGCTGTCGGTGCCTACATCGGTGCTCGCCTGACAGGCATCCGTTTCTGGAGCTTTGCGGATGCACTTGCTCCCGCAATTCTGCTCGCTCAGGCCATTGGCCGCCTCGGCAACTACTTCAATCACGAACTCTTTGGTCAGCCGACGGCGTTGCCGTGGGGCCTCGAGATCGAGGCAGGCAACTCTGCGATTCCCGCGGGATTGCCGGTCGATACGCTATTCCACCCGACGTTCCTCTACGAAATGATCTGGAACGTTGTCGGTATTGTCTTCTTGCTCACGATGGAGCGCCAGTATGGCTTCGTGAAAAAGCACGTTCTCGGCCTCACCGTGCCCGTCTTCACCGCAGTGGGCCCCGTTCGCTTGCAGTGGGGAAAAGTGTGGGCGCTCTACATGATTTGGTATGGCATCGGCCGCTCATGGTTCGAGTCCATCCGGATTGACCCCAGTGAGGTCTACTTCGGTTTGCGCGTGAACGTCTGGGGAGCAATCTTCACAGTCGCGCTCGGCATCGTGCTTTACATCGTTCAGTCACGTCGTCATGTCGGCCGCGAAAAGAGCGCCTACGTTGACGGTCACGTCTGGAGTGCCGATGGTGTTGTAAACTCCGATGAAAGATATTCCGAGCATGACATTGTCGTCAGCGCTGCGGAGGAGTCCGCTCCTGTCGTAGATTCGAAATAGTCCGCCACAAGCGGCCACACCCCCTCAGGCCTGAATCAGGTACTGATTTTCTTTGGGCCATAGAAGTCCCTCTCCGCACCAGTAATACGTGAGGACGGTACGGCATGGCTGTTACCCCACCCTTTGAACGCTTTGGTTCCATTCCCGCAGCACAGGGAATGTATGACCCAGCTAATGAGAAAGATGCCTGTGGCCTTGCCATGGTGGCGACGCTTCGCGGCACGCCAGGGCATGACATTATTGCGACCGCTCTCGAGGCGCTTCGCAACCTCGAACACCGCGGGGCCGTAGGGTCCGATGCGGGCACCGGTGACGGTGCCGGCATCATGACGCAGATCCCGGATGCTTTCTTCCGTGACGTGGTTGATTTCGAGCTGCCTTCTGTAGGCCGCTACGCCGTCGGCATCGCGTTTTTGCCGCTCGACAGCGTGGCTCGTGATGACGTCAAGCGTGGCATCGAAGAGCTGGCAGAAGAGGAAGACCTCACCGTGTTGGGATGGCGCACCGTGCCGACCCAGCCGGGCGAGCTTGGTTCGCTCGCACGGGGCGCTATGCCGGCATTCGAGCAGTTGTTCCTGCAGTCAAAGCGGGTCGATCTCAAGGGCACGCTTCGCGGCATCCACCTTGATCGCCAGACCTACCGCTTGCGCAAGCGCGCGGAGCGGGATCTGCACGTCTACTTCCCGTCCCTGTCGTGCCGCACCATTACCTATAAGGGGATGGTCACGACGCTGCAGCTCGAGCCGTTCTATCCTGACCTGTCAGATGAACGCTTTGCCTCGAAGCTCGCTCTCGTGCACTCGCGGTATTCCACCAACACGTTCCCGTCATGGCCGCTCGCGCAGCCGTTCCGCATGGTCGCGCATAACGGTGAGATTAACACGGTGCAGGGTAACCGCAACTGGATGCGCGCGCGCCAGTCGCAGCTTGAATCTGCCGTTTTTGGCGACATCAAGGACATTCTGCCGGTCAACACGCCTGGCGCTAGCGACTCGGCGTCGTTCGATGAAGTTGTTGAGCTTCTTAACCTCGCTGGCCGTCCGCTGCCGCACGCCATGATGATGATGGTTCCGGAAGCGTATGAGAACCAGACCGACACCGATCCTCGTCGCCGTGCATTCTACGAATACCACTCGATGCTTATGGAGCCGTGGGATGGCCCCGCCGCCCTGGTCTTCACCGACGGTTCGCTCGTAGGCGCGACTCTCGACCGCAATGGACTCCGCCCCGGTCGCTACCTTGTTACCGACGACGGCCTTGTCGTGTTGGCGAGTGAGATTGGCGTCTTCGACATCGAGCCGACGAAGGTCGTGCGCAAGGGTCGGCTTCGTCCGGGCAAGATGTTCCTTGTCGATACGGCTGCCGGTCGTCTTATTGAAGATGATGAAATCAAGGCCGAGCTTGCTGCGTCGCGTCCCTGGGCTGAGTGGCTTGAGAGCGGTCGCATCGCTCTCGAAGAACTTCCCGAACGCGAACACATCGTGCACACGCCGGCGTCAGTTACGCGCCGCCAACGTACCTTCGGCTACACCGAGGAAGAAGTTCGCATTCTCATCGAGCCGATGTCGCGACTCGGTGCCGAACCGCTGGGTGCGATGGGCTCCGATACTCCTATTGCGGTGCTGTCTCAACGACCTCGCTTGTTGTTCGACTACTTCACGCAGCAGTTCGCTCAGGTGACGAATCCGCCGCTCGACTCGATCCGAGAGGCCGTCGTTACGTCGATGCGCCTCGGTGTTGGCCCGCAGCGCAACTTGCTCAGCGCAACTCAAGACCACGCAAGGCAAGTCGCGCTAGCGTTCCCGGTGATTGACAACGATGAGCTAGCGAAAATCCAGCACATCGAGCCTCATCCGGGCAGCCGCTTGGCTACCACGATCAAGGGTCTCTATCGAGTGGACGCTGGTCCGTCTGCGATGCAAAAGCGTCTTGATGAGATGTGCGCCGAAGCTGACGCCGCTATTGCCGACGGCGCAGAGTTCATCGTGCTCTCCGACCGCGATTCCAACAAGGACTTGGCACCGATTCCCTCGTTGCTCATGCTGGCAACGGTTCACCACCACCTCATCCGCCAAGAAGAGCGCATGAAGGTCGGCATGATCGTCGAAGCTGGCGACGTGCGTGAAGTTCACCATGTTGCGCTGCTAGTGGGTTATGGCGCTTCCGCCATCAACCCCTACCTCGCTATGGAGTCAGCTGAAGAGCTCGTGCGTAATGGCACGATCACCGACATCACTCCCGACAAGGCTGTTCGCAACCTGATCACCGCTCTCGGTAAGGGCGTTCTGAAGATCATGTCCAAAATGGGCATCTCTGTTGTCAGCTCCTACGCTGGCGCTCAGGCTTTCGAAGCTGTTGGTTTGTCGCAGGCCTTTGTCGACCAGTACTTCACCGGAACCACGAGCATCTTGGGGGGAGTCGGTCTCGACGCGATTGCCCGCGAGAACGCTGCCCGCCACGTAGCGGCGTACCCCGAAGACCGCGCGCCCACGGTTCACGAACGACTCAACACGGGTGGCGAGTACCAGTGGCGTCGCGAGGGCCCGCCCCATCTCTTCAATCCAGAGACAGTTTTCAAGCTGCAGCACTCGACTCGCACGCGCCGCTATGACATCTTCCGCGAGTACACCTCGAAGGTCGATGAGCAGGCCGAAGCGCTGATGACCCTCCGCGGGCTCTTTAAGTTCAACATGACGGACCGCACGCCGGTTCCGATTGACGAGGTTGAACCGATCTCGAGCATCGTCAAGCGCTTCAGCACCGGTGCGATGAGCTACGGATCGATTAGCAAGGAAGCGCACGAAACGCTCGCTATTGCTATGAACCAGCTCGGCGCGCGCTCGAACACTGGTGAGGGCGGGGAGGATGTCGATCGACTTCTTGATCCCACTCGCCGCAGTGCAATCAAGCAGGTGGCATCCGGTCGCTTTGGCGTCACGAGCATGTACTTGACGCACGCTGACGACATCCAGATCAAGATGGCTCAGGGAGCGAAGCCTGGTGAGGGCGGCCAGCTTCCTGCGGGCAAGGTTTACCCCTGGATTGCGCGCACTCGTCATGGCACTCCTGGCGTCGGCCTCATTTCGCCGCCTCCGCATCACGACATCTATTCGATCGAAGACCTTAAGCAATTGATCTTCGATCTCAAGCGTTCGAACCCTTCGGCGCGTGTGCACGTCAAGCTCGTAAGCCAAAAGGGCATTGGTGCTGTTGCTGCCGGTGTCACCAAGGCAAAGGCTGATGTCGTGCTGGTGTCTGGCCACGACGGCGGAACGGGTGCTAGCCCGCTCAACTCGCTTAAGCACGCCGGAACGCCGTGGGAAATCGGTCTCGCTGAGACGCAGCAGACGCTCATGCTCAATGGCATGCGCGATCGCGTTGTGGTGCAGGTAGACGGTCAGATGAAGACCGGTCGTGACGTCATCATTGGTGCGCTCCTTGGAGCCGAAGAATACGGTTTCGCCACCGCACCTCTGGTCGTTTCTGGGTGCATCCTCATGCGTGTGTGTCATCTCGACACGTGCCCGGTCGGTGTTGCCACGCAAAACCCCGAGCTTCGCGAGCGTTTCACCGGCAAGCCAGAGTTCGTCGTCAACTTCTTCGAGTTCTTGGCTCAAGAAGTTCGCGAATACCTCGCTGAGCTCGGTTTCCGCACTCTTGAGGAAGCCATTGGGCACAGCGAAATTCTCGACGTCAACCGCGCTATTTCACACTGGAAGACTGACGGTCTCGACCTGTCGCCTGTGTTCGATGGTCCGGAGTTCAGCGACACTGAGCCTCGCACGCACGGCGTCGAACAAGACCACGAGCTTGCTGAGCACTTTGACCAGCAGTTGATTGCCCTGAGCGAGGCTGCTCTTGAACGCAAAGAGCCGGTCTCGATTGATCTTCGCGTTCGCAACACTGACCGAGCGGTCGGCACGATGCTCGGTCACCATGTCACGTTGCGCCACGGTGAGCACGGCTTGCCTGCCGACACGATCTCGATCACTCTGCACGGTTCCGCTGGTCAGTCGTTGGCCGCCTTCGTGCCAGCCGGTATTTCGATCAAGCTTTATGGCGACAGCAATGACTACGTCGGAAAGGGGTTGTCTGGCGGTTCTGTCGTCGTACGCCCCGACCTCACGAGCACGTTTGCTGCGGAGACCAACGTGATCGCCGGAAACGTTATCGGTTATGGCGCTACGAGCGGCAGCATCTTCATTCGCGGCAAGGTCGGCGAACGATTCATGGTGCGCAACTCGGGAGCCACGGCCGTCGCGGAGGGCGTTGGTGACCATGCTTTGGAGTACATGACCGGTGGCCTCGTGCTCATTTTGGGTGCCACAGGCCGCAACCTCGGCGCTGGAATGTCAGGCGGAACCGCCTACATCCACCAGCTGCGTGAAGAGCGCGTCAACAGTGATTCGCTGAGCTCTGGTGAACTCCAGCTGAGCGGACTTGGCGGCGCCGATATTGAGATCGTCAAGGATCTCCTCGAACGTCATCTCGAAGAGACCGGGTCAGTGGTTGCCGAAGGCATGCTGGCCGATATGGATGCCACGGCAGCCCAGTTCACGAAGGTCACCCCACGTGATTACGCGGCTGTCATCCAGACTCGAGAGACTGCATTAGCCGAGGGACTCGACCCCGACGGGGACGTTACCTGGGCTCGAATTAGGGAGGTAACCGGTGGCTGATCCCAAGGGATTCCTCAAGGTTCAAGAGCGTGAATTGCCGAAGCGGCGCCCCGTCAGCCTGCGGCTGATGGATTACAAAGAGGTCTACGAGCAACAGGAGTCGGGCCAATTGGCTCGTCAGGCCGGTCGTTGCATGGATTGTGGTGTGCCGTTCTGTCATCAGGGTTGCCCACTCGGCAACCTGATTCCAGAGTGGAACGACCTGATGCGTCGTGGGGAGAGCGCTGAAGCAATTGAGCGCCTCCACGCGACCAATAACTTCCCGGAGTTCACGGGCCGGTTGTGTCCAGCACCGTGTGAGAGCTCGTGTGTGCTGGGAATCAACCAGCCTGCCGTCACGATCAAGCAGATCGAGGTATCGATCATTGATCAGGCGTTTGCTGATGGCAACGTCACGCCGCATCCTCCTGGACGGTTGACCGGCAAGACTGTAGCGGTCGTTGGCTCAGGACCTGCTGGTCTTGCCGCAGCCCAGCAACTGACGCGTGCAGGTCACACCGTCGCCGTCTTTGAACGTGAAGACCGCATCGGCGGACTGCTGCGCTATGGCATCCCCGATTTCAAGATGGAAAAACGCCACATCGAGTTGCGGTTAGCTCAGATGCAGGCAGAAGGAACTCGTTTCCGTGCCGGCGTCAACATCGGCGTCGACATTTCGTGGAGCGATCTTCGTACGCGCTATGACGCTGTCGTAGTCGCTACTGGCTCCACCGTTCCGCGCGACCTTCCCATTCCTGGCCGTGATGCACTTGGCGTTCATTTCGCCATGGAATATCTCGTTCAGTCGAACCGTGCCGTTGCCGGTGACACCGTGAGCGAGCAGGTCACCGCAGAAGGCAAGCACGTCGTCGTGCTCGGTGGTGGAGACACCGGTGCTGATTGCATCGGCACCGCGCACCGTCAGGGTGCACTGTCTGTCACAAACCTTGCGATCGGCGTGCAGCCTCCCTCGGAGCGTCCGGAACACCAGCCGTGGCCATTGACTCCGACGCTGTTCGAGGTGTCGAGTGCCCACGAAGAGGGCGGCGAGCGTGAATACCTTGCGTCGACGGTGGAGTTCTTGACAAACTCTGTCGGCGAAGTTCGCGCGATTCGTGTCGCTGAGACCGAGTTCCTCGACGGCCGTCGAGTTCCCAAGGCTGGAACCGAGCGGGAGATTCCTGCCGACCTGGTTCTTCTCGCACTGGGCTTCACCGGTCCGGAAACAGAGACGCTTTCTCGTCAACTTCCTCTTGAGGCGGATGCGCGAGGCAACTTGACTCGCGATGAAAGCTACGAGACCGCAACCCCCGGCGTATACGTTGTCGGAGATGCTGGCCGTGGGCAGTCGCTTATCGTCTGGGCGATCGCCGAAGGCCGGGCTGCGGCATCCGCTGTAGATCGCTATCTTGAAGGGGAGACGCTGTTGCCGTTCCCCGTCCGTCCGGACGATCGCGGTATGACCCTCTAGAAGCTCCACTACTACCACCACCACCACCACCACCACCACCACCACCACCACCACCACTAACCCGTCAAAGGAAGTTATGAGACGCGCAAAAATCGTCGCGACACTCGGCCCGGCTACGTCGAGCTACGAGAACATCAGGGCAATCATCGATGCAGGTGTCGATGTTGCTCGGATGAACCTCAGCCATGGAAGCTATGCCGTCCACGAAGAGGTGTACGCGAACGTTCGTCGCGCCGCTGAGGATGCTGGCAAGCCAGTAGCGGTGATGGTTGACCTTCAGGGTCCCAAGATTCGTCTCGGCAAGTTCGAGGACGGTCCGTACGACCTCGCGGTCGGCGATATCTTCAAGATCACGATCGACGACATCGTGGGTAACCGCGAGATCTGTGGCACGACGTTCAAGGGTCTTCCTCAGGACGTCGCCCCTGGTGATTTCCTGCTGATCGATGATGGCAAGGTCAAGGTCAAGGTCGTCAGCGCTACGGATACCGTCGTCACGACTGAGGTAGTCGTTGCCGGTGCTGTGTCCAACAACAAGGGCATCAACCTTCCCGGTGTTGCGGTCAATGTTCCCGCACTCTCTGAGAAGGATGAAGACGACCTGCGCTGGGGCCTCAAGCTCGGTGCAGACCTGATTGCACTCTCGTTCGTGCGCAACGCGGAAGACATCGTTCGCGTTCACGAGATCATGGATGAAGAAGGCCGTCGCATTCCCGTCATCGCGAAGATCGAGAAGCCGCAGGCTGTCGATCACCTCGAAGCCATTATCGATGCGTTTGACGCCATCATGGTCGCCCGCGGTGACCTCGGCGTAGAGCTTCCTCTCGAGGCCGTTCCGATCGTGCAGAAGCGCACCGTCGAACTTGCACGTCGTATGGCGAAGCCGGTCATTGTTGCTACTCAGATGCTCGAGTCCATGATTTCCAGCCCAGTGCCGACGCGCGCTGAGACTTCTGACGTTGCGAACGCCATCCTCGATGGTGCAGACGCCGTCATGCTCAGTGGCGAGACCAGCGTGGGGGAGTACCCCGTCATCACGGTTCAGACCATGGCAAAGATCGTCGCCTCTACGGAAGAGCACGGTCTTGACCGTATCCCCGAACTCGGCACGAAGCCGAAGACTCAGGGTGGCGCTATCACGCTCGCCGCGGCAGAGGTTGCGACGTTCGTCGAAGCCAAGTTCGTCTGTGTCTTCACCGAGTCCGGAGACTCGGCTCGCCGGATGTCGCGCTTGCGTTTCCGTATCCCCATGAAGGCGTTCACGCCGAGTCCTGAAATTCAGCGTCGAATGTCGCTGATTTGGGGCATCGAGTCCTTCATCGTTGACCGCGTAACCCACACCGATGAGATGTACCGCCAAGTAGACGAAATTCTGCTCGGCCAAGAACTCGCTCAGGTCGGCGACAAGGTCGTAGTGATTTCAGGGTCCCCTCCCGGAATCTCGGGTTCGACCAACGATTTGCGCGTGCACATCCTCGGTGATGCGATCAACGCTAAGGCTCCTGTATGGGCAGCTAAGTAGCTTTTCAGCCAGCTAAAACAACAACACCGGCGTCGGACCTTGAGGTCCGCGCCGGTGTTGTTGTTAACACTAGGAAGTTTCAAGGGTCGCCCCATGCGCAGCGACGGCCGCTCGGTTAACTAAAGAAACCGGGAGCAACTGAGTTGCGCCCGGTTTTTTTAGCAATTCGTTGTGCCGAATGTGGGACTCGAACCCACACGTCCTTTCGAACAAAGCATTTTGAGTGCTCCGCGTCTACCATTCCGCCAATTCGGCTGACTACAACGCTGAATAGAATACCGTAGGCTTGCA
Organism: Salinibacterium sp. SWN167; assembly: GCF_015864665.1. Taxonomy (GTDB): domain Bacteria; phylum Actinomycetota; class Actinomycetes; order Actinomycetales; family Microbacteriaceae; genus Rhodoglobus. The sequence goes on from NZ_JADYWU010000001.1 coordinate 1,764,487, forward strand.
CTTGTGACTGACCAAAACACCAATCAAAATGCTCCCCGCCGCGTTGTCGTTGCCGAAGATGAGTCGCTCATCCGCATGGACATTGTCGAAATCCTGCGGGATGCCGGCTACGAGGTTGTCGGAGAAGCGGGTGACGGCGAGACTGCTGTTGCGCTCGCTACCGAGCTTCGCCCGGATCTGGTCATCATGGATGTCAAGATGCCTCAACTCGACGGAATCTCAGCTGCGGAGCGCCTCAGCGCCAACCACATCGCGCCTGTCGTACTGCTGACTGCCTTTAGCCAGAAAGAACTCGTAGAGCGGGCTTCTGAGGCCGGAGCGCTGGCCTACGTGGTCAAGCCCTTCACTCCGAACGATCTTCTCCCGGCCATCGAGATCGCTCTCAGCCGCTACACGCAGATCCTCACTCTCGAGGCTGAAGTGAGCGACCTGGTTGAGCGTTTCGAGACCCGCAAGCTCGTTGACCGCGCTAAGGGACTGCTGAACGAGAAGATGGGGCTCAGCGAGCCTGACGCTTTCCGCTGGATTCAGAAGGCATCCATGGACCGTCGTTTGACGATGCACGATGTGTCGCAGGCGATCATCGATCAGCTCAGCGCCAAGAAGTAGCACCCGCTTAGGCGAGGGCCCAGAGACTCAGCGCAACGCTCTAATTGCCGTTGAGAAGTCTCAGCGGCACTTCGACACGCCAGCGGCTACGTTGCCGGGCGATCTTTCAGGATGTTCGTAATCCGGATCGTCGAGAGCCGACGCTCTTGTTCGTCACGGATCACGATTTCGTGGGTGGCCAGCGTGCGCCCTAGAGCAATCGCTGTGCAGGTTGCCGTCACGATGCCGGAGCGCACCGAGCGGCTGTGAGTCGCGTTGATTTCGATCCCCATGGCTACTCGGCCAGGGCCGGCATGAATGGCCGACGAGATTGATCCGAGGGATTCTCCGAGCACAACGTGTGCGCCTCCGTGCAGGATGCCGATTACTTGCGTATTGCCTTCAACCGGCATCGTTGCCACGGATCGTTCAGCGCCAAGTTCGAGAAACTCAATACCCATTTTGCGTGTGAGCGAACCGCCTCCCGACTCGACAAGTCGTGCAAATAGTTCGGGATCGAGGTCGTCGGGGTACTTCACAGAGGGTGTCCTTCGCGTTAGGCCGTTTCCGCTGTCGGCAGCCGCGGCTAGGCTGGCTGCGTGTCGGATTCCCAAAAGCCTACTCTTATGATCATTGACGGCCACTCGCTGGCCTTCCGAGCCTTTTATGCGCTCCCCGTCGACAGTTTTCAGAACCGCGATGGGCAGCACACCAATGCCATCCACGGTTTCTTGTCGATGCTGATTTCTCTGTTACAGAACGAGAAACCTACGCATTTGGCCGTTGCCTTCGATATTTCGCGGTATTCATTCCGCACCCGGGAGTATCCCGAGTACAAGGGAACGCGCGGCGAGACTCCTGTGGAATTCGTGGGGCAGATCCCGCTGCTTGAAGAAGCGCTCAAAGCCATGGGAATCCAAACTCTGAGCAAAGAAGACTACGAGGCTGACGACATCCTCGCCACGCTGGCACACGAGGGCTCAGAGAACGGCTTCCGCGTTCTCGTGGTCTCCGGTGACCGCGATGCCATTCAGATGGTCAACGACAACGTCACCCTGCTGTATCCGAATGCTCGCGGCGTCTCCGAACTCAAACGCTACGACCGTGACGCCGTTTTCGAGCGGTATGGCATTGAGCCTCACCAGTATCCGGATGTCGCAGCACTTGTTGGCGAAACCAGCGACAACCTCATCGGCGTCGACAAGGTGGGGGAGAAGACTGCAGTCAAGTGGATCAACCTTTACGGCTCTCTCGACGAGGTGTTGGCTCACGCCGAGGAGATCAAGGGCGTTGTAGGCCAGAACCTTCGCGATCAGATCGATCGTCCCGTTCGCAACCGCAAGCTCAACCACTTGCTCACCGATGTCGAGCTTCCGGTGAATGTCGGCGATCTCGATCGCCGCGCAATCGACGAGACTGCTGTACGTGAGGTGTTCGATCGTCTTCAGTTCAAGACGCTCTTGCAGCGCGTGATGAAGATTTCTGGTGCCGAAGCGGGCAGCGATGCTCCGTCGTCGTCGACCGCTACGGTTCTTGAGGATGCCGCCGCCATTCCCGCGGTGCGCACGATGGTCGACGAAGAGCTCGCTAAGTGGATCGCCACTAACAGCAACGGCAACACGACACCGTTGGGGCTTACGATCGCCAGCGTCGATGGCGTTGTCACCGGGCTAGGCCTCGCGACAGTCGCTGAGACGGCCTTCGTGCCGTGGGCAGCCGATCGCCCCGATTATGACGCGCTTACGAAGTGGCTCGCGAGCGACGCCCCCAAGTACATGCACTCCGCCAAGGTTCAGCTTAAGATCGCCGCCAACAGTGGCCTCACTGTTGCAGGCGTTGCGTTTGACACCACGCTCGCAGCGTGGCTCCTGAAGCCGGGTGGCAAGCCTGAAGAGCTCGAGACTCAGGTCTACAACTATCTTGGCGAAACGATCGAACAGGGCGATCCGAATCAACTTGTTCCGGAGACAGAAGAACTCAGCCCTGCGACCAAGTCGTGGTACGTCGTGCGTCTTGCGGCGTATCTTGCGGGGCGCTTGGATGAGGGCTCGCTAGGAGTGCTCACCGATATTGAAATGCCTCTTGTGCCGGTGTTTGCTCAGATGGAACGCACGGGCATTGCGGTCAATCGCCAGCTGTTGGCCGATCTCAGCAGTTCGCTCAGCACCACAGCCGCCGACGTCGCCCGTAACGCGTTTGAGGTCATCGGTCGCGAAATCAATCTGGGCAGCCCGAAGCAATTGCAAGAGGTTCTCTTCACGCAGCTCGAGATGCCGAAGACTCGTGCCAACAAGACAGGCTTTTCCACGGATGCCGCGAGCCTGGCTGACCTCCAAGAGCAAGCACCGCATCCTTTCCTCGACCTGCTATTGCAGCACCGCGATGCCACCAAGCTGGTGCAGATCATCACCGGTATCGAGAAAGCGATCGACGACTCCGGCCGAGTACACACCACCTACGAGCAGGCGGGATCGAGCACCGGGCGCATCGCCTCGAACGATCCCAACCTGCAAAACGTCCCGGTCAAGACCGCTACAGGGCGCCAGATTCGTGCGGCTTTCGAGGCTGGCGAAGGATATGACACGCTCCTCACCGCGGACTATTCGCAGATCGAGATGCGCATCATGGCGCACCTCTCGGGCGATGAAGGGCTCATCCAAGCCTTCAACGAGGGGGAGGACCTTCACCGGTTCGTCGGTTCGCGCATTTTCGGCGTTGAGCCAGCCGATGTCACTCCCGAGATGCGCACCAAGGTCAAGGCGATGTCCTATGGCTTGGCCTATGGTCTGAGTGCTTTTGGCCTCAGCAAGCAACTTCGCATTGAAACGAGCGAGGCAAAAGCACTCATGACGGACTACTTCGCCCGTTTCGGGGCCGTTCGCGATTACCTGCGTAACGTTGTCGAACAGGCGCGGGTAGATGGGTACACCACTACCATTTTCGGTCGTCGTCGGCCATTTGGAGATCTCACATCGAAGAACCGTGTGCTTCGGGATAACGCGGAACGCCAAGCGCTCAACTCGCCAATTCAAGGCTCGGCCGCAGACATCCTCAAGCGCGCGATGCTCCAGATCGATGGCGACATCCGCGATGAAGGTCTGAAGTCACGCATGCTGCTTCAGGTTCACGACGAATTGGTCTTCGAAATCGCTGGAGGCGAGCTCGACCGAATGACTACTATTGTTCATGAGCGAATGTCAGGGGCTGCGACCCTGTCGGTTCCGCTTGATGTGCAGATCGGCACCGGCCACAACTGGGATTCCGCCGCACATTAGGCTCGCACCGTTCGGCATCCACTCTCAGAGCACCCCATAAAGGAGCAGCGGTGAGTAGCACAACGGTAGTGATCGGTTCACGCGTCGGGCTGCACGCGCGTCCCGCTTCGGTGTTCGCTCATGCCGTCGCAGAGTGTGGGTTCACGGTGATGCTGACGGATGCCTCGGGCTCCACGATCAACGCTGGCAGCATCCTCGGCGTGCTCGCGATGGGCATCGGCTATCAGGATGTCATCACGCTCAGCTCCGACGATGAGGGGGCCGAGACCGTGCTGGCGTCTCTCGCCGAGTTGCTCGGCCGCGAACTCGATAATCCCTAGCGCGACCCCGGGGCGAATTCCCGCCCCATCAATTCCCGACAATCAATTCCCGACGATCAATTCCCGACGATCAATCAAGGAGCCAGACAACGATGTCCGATATGACGCCCTCTACTTCAGCTGCCGCACCCTCGGGGCGCCAGGCTACTCCGCTCGATGCGATTGCTGAGGAATGGGTCACCACTCTGGTTGAACTTGATCCAACCATCGGAACTTACATCGGTTCGCCGGGACAGCACTCGGGGTATGCCGACTATTCGCCCGAAGGGCATGCTCACGTTGTGGCGTCGACCAGGGAAATTCTTGCTCGGCTAGAAGCTGCGCCAGTCATGGACGACGTCGACCTCGTCACAAAGTCGGACATGGTTTCCACTCTGAAGCTAGATCTAGAGTCCGATGCCGCGCAATTGTGGAAGCGTGATCTCAATAATTTGGCGAGTCCCGCCCAGGAGATTCGTGGCGTTCTCGATCTCATGCCGACCGCATCCAGCGAAGACTGGTCTGTGATTGCGGAGCGCCTGCACAATATTCCGGAGGCGATCAATGGCTACATCGCGACTCTTCGTCACGGTATTGATGGGGCAGTGGTGCCTGCGCAGCGTCAGGTTGCGGAAGTTGTTGCGCAAGCCCGCCAAATCTCAGCACCCGGAGGATTCTTCGAGTCATTCATTGCGCAAGCTGAGGCTGTGGGCGGCGACAGCGCTCTCCAATCAGCCTTGGCTGACGGGGCTGCTCTTGCGGCATCCAGCTATCAGAAACTTGAGCGTTTTCTGAGTGACGAGCTTGCTCCGCGGGCGACGCCTCAGGATGCTTTTGGCCGCGAACTCTACGCGTTGCAGTCTCAGCGCTTCCTCGGTGCCACGGTCGACCTCGATGAAACCTATGAGTGGGGGATTGAGGAACTGGCGCGCATGACTGCCGAGCAAAAGCAGATCGCGAACGAGATCAAGCCGGGAGCATCCATCGCCGAAGCAATCGAGCTTCTTGACTCTGACCCTTCGCGAACGCTGCACGGCACCGATGCCCTGCAGAAATGGATGCAGAAGCTCAGCGACGAAGCCATCGAAGCGTTGGCTGGCACACACTTCGACATCGCGGAGCCGATGCGCGCGTTGGAGTGCATGATCGCACCCACGCACGACGGGATCATCTACTACACGGGCCCGAGTGACGACTTTTCGCGTCCTGGTCGCATGTGGTGGTCGGTGCCCGAGTCGGTCACGGAGTTCACGACGTGGCGTGAGGCAACGACCGTTTATCACGAGGGCGTCCCCGGGCATCACCTTCAGATCGCCCAAGCTGTCTATAACCGCGATCAGCTGAATACCTACCGTCGGCAACTGTCGGGCACGTCTGGACACGCCGAGGGCTGGGCGCTTTATGCTGAGCGCCTCATGGCTGATCTTGGTTTCCTCGATGACCCGGCAAATCGCCTTGGAATGCTTGATGGTCAGCGGATGCGCGCGGCCCGCGTCGTTCTCGACATCGGTGTTCATCTCGGCAAGCCCAAACTCACCGGTTCGGGTGTCTGGGATTGGGATTACGCTCTCGACTTCATGACCAATAACGTCACGCTGGATCCCGCCAACGTTCGCTTCGAAGTGAACCGTTATTTCGGTTGGCCGGGACAGGCACCGTCGTACAAGGTGGGGCAGCGCATCTGGGAGCAGTTGCGTGACGAATGCCGCGCTATCGAGGGTGCTGACTTCTCGCTTCGGGAGTTCCACCGCCGTGCGCTGAACGTGGGTGGGGTGGGGCTAGATACCTTGCGCTCGGCTCTTCTGGCTCCCTACGCCGCGAGCTAACGTTTGACAGGTCTCTAGCGTGTGATGGCGAGAGACCTCAACCCGCCGAAATACCGCGAAACACGGCGGATTAGTGGTTGGTTTTAGTGGCGTCGAAGCGCTAGGCTGGAGTGTCGCATTCGTGACTTCTTATTCGCCTGCCTACGGCGAGCACACAGATTCATTTCGCCGTCGGCCCAATTATGCGCTTTTCGAAGCGTGACCCATACCGGAGCAACTACTACATGACAATCGCAACGACTGACAAGGCACCCAAGCAGGTCGCCATCAATGACATCGGATCTGCTGAAGATTTCCTCGCCGCAGTCGAAAAGACGCTGAAGTTCTTCAACGATGGTGACCTTATCGAAGGTACCGTCGTCAAGATCGACCGTGACGAGGTTCTCCTCGACGTCGGTTACAAGACTGAGGGTGTTATCCCCTCTCGTGAACTTTCCATCAAGCACGACGTTGACCCCACTGAGGTTGTCAACGTTGGTGACACCGTTGAGGCCCTCGTTCTCCAGAAGGAAGACAAAGAAGGCCGTCTCATCCTGTCCAAGAAGCGCGCACAGTACGAGCGTGCTTGGGGCGACGTCGAGAAGATCAAGGAATCGGATGGCGTTGTCACCGGTTCGGTCATCGAGGTTGTCAAGGGTGGACTCATCGTCGACATCGGACTTCGTGGATTCCTCCCCGCATCGCTCATCGAGCTTCGCCGCGTTCGTGACCTCACGCCGTACCTCGGCCAGGAGATCGAAGCCAAGATCCTCGAGCTCGACAAGAACCGCAACAACGTTGTTCTGTCGCGCCGCGCACTCCTCGAGGAGACGCAGTCGGCTAGCCGCACTTCGTTCCTCAACAACCTCGCCAAGGGCCAGGTTCGCAAGGGTGTCGTGTCGTCGATCGTCAACTTCGGTGCATTCGTTGACCTTGGTGGCGTAGACGGCCTCGTCCACGTTTCTGAGCTCTCGTGGAAGCACATCGAGCACGCTTCAGAAGTTGTTGAAGTTGGCCAGGAAGTTACGGTTGAAATTCTTGAGGTTGACCTCGAGCGCGAGCGCGTGTCGCTGTCGCTCAAGGCAACGCAGGAAGACCCGTGGCAGGTATTCGCCCGCACCCACGCAATCGGTCAGGTTGCTCCCGGTAAGGTCACCAAGCTCGTTCCGTTCGGTGCGTTCGTTCGCGTCGCAGACGGCATCGAGGGCCTCGTGCACATCTCCGAGCTTTCGGGTAAGCACGTTGAACTCGCCGAGCAGGTCGTTTCGGTTGGCGACGAAGTATTCGTCAAGGTCATCGACATCGACCTCGAGCGTCGTCGCATCTCGCTTAGCCTCAAGCAGGCTAACGAGGGCGTTGACCCCGAGGGTACCGAGTTCGACCCGGCGCTCTACGGAATGCTCACCGAGTACGACGACCAGGGCAACTACAAGTACCCCGATGGTTTCGACCCCGAGACCAACGAGTGGAAAGACGGCTTCGAGTCACAGCGCGAGAAGTGGGAGCAGGACTACGCTGCAGCCCAGGCGCGTTGGGAACAGCACAAGAAGCAGGTTGCTGCTGCCGCGATTCAGGAAGAGTCAATCAGCAGTGCACCCGCCGGAGCATCGTCGTTCTCCAACGATGACGCTGCAGCTAGTGCAGGCGCGGGAACGCTCGCAGACGACGAGACTCTCGCCGCCCTGCGTGAGAAGCTCTCGAGCAACAACTAGTAACACTTAGCTGAACAGTGTGGCCAGCCTCCTTCGGGAGGCTGGCCACACTCAGTTAACAAGCCACGATCGTCGGATGAATCATCGCACCGCAAGCGGACGGGGCCTATCTCTGCTCAGCTGACGAGCCGGCGCCGGCGCCGGAGCTGGGGTTCCTGGTGCGTTGTGCCTAGGCTGGGCGTTTTGTGGTGCGTCGCGCTCGTCGAACTCGCAGAACGAGCCACGCGATGAGTCCGATGAGGGCAAGCGTTCCGATGACAGGAACAATAAGCGCCATCAGGCTGAGCAGAACGCTACTGATGTCCTCTGCGGCGCTCACAACCGGGGCAGCCGCGCCGGCGGTGGCGGCGTTCAGCACGGGTCGTGCAGCCATTTTGGTGGCGTGGGTTCCGAACGCGAGAATGATTCCGATGACGACGGGCACCCACGCATCTGACGTAAAGAATGATGCTGGATCAGTGACCACTGCTGTCTCAGAGGCGGAGCCCGTGCCGAAGGCAATGCCGCCTGCTGCGGGACGCACGATGGTCTGAATCCAATCGTTGACGGAATCCACGACGGGCACTTTGTCGGCGATGACTTCAAGCACGAGCAGCACACCGAGAACGGCGATCACCCACGGGTTTTCGAGCCAGGCCCATACGGCGGGCAGTTCTACAAAGTCGAAAACGCGACCGGCAAGGCCCAGTATGAGAAGCGGAATATAGGCGTTGAGGCCAGCCGCGACGGCGAGGCCGCTGCCGGTGAGTACTTCGAACATCCGCTCTCCCTTTCGACACGCTGAGGTTAGCATTGAGGAATGCACTTGATAGCGCTCACCGGTGGGATTGCTTCGGGAAAGTCGACTGTAGCTAAGCGGTGGGCCGAACACGGGGCTGTCGTCGTCGACGCGGATGCTCTCGCCCGCGAAGTAGTGGAGCCAGCCTCCCCGGCGTTGGCCGCGATCGTCGATCGTTTTGGCGTAGACGTCCTGCACGACGATGGATCTCTCAACCGCCAAGCTCTCGGCAGTATCGTTTTTGGTGACTCGGATGCCCGTCAGGCTCTAAACAGCATCACCCATCCGGCGATCAGTCGGCTCGCCCAGCGACGTTTCGCGGCCGCCTACGATCGTGACCCTGAGGCGCTGATTGTGTACGACATCCCCTTACTGGTGGAGTCAGGGCAACCCGTTGATAAGTTCTCGGCAGTAGTGACGGTTGAGGCTGATCCAGAAACTCGCATTCAGCGTTTGATCGAGCACCGCAATATGCCGCGTAGCGAGGCAGAAGGGCGCGTCGCGTCTCAAGCGTCGAGCGCCGATCGTAGAGCGGTGGCCGACTTCGTCGTGGATTCTGGAGCTGAGTTGGCGGATACAGAACGTCACGCTGACGCCGTGTGGCAGTTGCTTCGCGACCAAGTAGTGAGTTCGCGCTAAGCGTTGGCCTAGCGACTCCGTTTTCGGGTCGTTGTCAGTGCCGGTGCCTACACTTGAGGTATGGAACCAACTCGCTCAGTACGTCCTTTTGAGGTAATTAGCGAGTATTCACCTTCCGGAGATCAGCCTCAGGCTATTCGCGAACTAGCTCAGCGAATCAATGCTGGCGAGACAGATGTTGTGCTGCTCGGTGCCACAGGCACGGGAAAGTCGGCAACAACCGCGTGGCTAATCGAGCAGGTGCAGCGTCCAACCCTGATCATGTCCCATAACAAGACTCTTGCTGCTCAACTGGCGAACGAGTTCCGGGACCTGATGCCCAACAACGCCGTGGAATATTTCGTTTCCTATTACGACTATTACCAGCCAGAGGCCTACATTCCTCAGACAGACACCTTCATTGAGAAGGACTCGTCGGTCAACGCTGAAGTCGAGCGACTGCGACACTCCACTACCAACTCCTTGCTCAGCCGCCGCGACACCGTGGTGGTGTCCACCGTCTCGAGCATTTACGGGCTTGGTGCTGCTGAGTCCTACCTCGAAGCGATGATCGCCCTGCAGGTGGGAATGCGCATCGATCGTGAGACGCTCATCCGCAAGTTCGTGGGAATGCAGTATCAGCGCAACGACTACGACTTCTCGCGGGGAAACTTCCGCGTGCGCGGCGACACCATTGAAATCATTCCAGTGTATGAAGAACTTGCTATCCGAATCGAGATGTTCGGAGACGAGATCGAAGCGCTCTACTCGCTGCATCCGTTGACCGGCGACATCGTCAAAAAGATGGATTCGGTGTCGGTGTTCCCTGGCACCCACTATTCGGCAAGCCCCGAAACAATCAAAACCGCAATCGTGTCCATTCAGGAAGAGCTCGCCGACCGGCTTGGCGTGCTGGAGCGTCAGGGAAAGCTCCTCGAAGCGCAACGCTTGCGTATGCGCACGACCTTCGACATCGAAATGATGGAGCAGATCGGTTTCTGTAACGGCATTGAGAACTATTCTCTCCACATGGATGGCCGCCAACCGGGCGAACCACCAAGCTGTTTGCTCGACTACTTTCCGGATGACTTTCTCGTGGTGCTCGATGAGTCGCACGTTACGGTGCCTCAGATCGGCGCCATGTACGAGGGAGACGCCTCTCGAAAGCGCACTCTCGTGGAACACGGGTTCCGCCTCCCTAGTGCGCTCGACAATCGCCCGTTGAAATGGGAAGAGTTTCTTGAGCGTGCAGGCCAGAAGATCTACCTTTCTGCGACTCCGGGCAAATATGAGATGGGTATTACTGACTCCGTTGTTGAGCAGGTTATTCGCCCGACAGGACTCATCGACCCGCAAATCGTGGTCAAGCCATCTCAGGGTCAGATCGACGACCTTCTCGAACAGATCAGGCTTCGCGTCGAGAAGAACGAGCGAGTGCTCGTCACCACGCTCACGAAAAAGATGGCCGAGGAACTCACCGAATTCCTTTCGGAGAATGGCGTGCGGGTTCGTTATTTGCACTCCGACGTCGATACGCTCCGTCGCGTCGAGCTACTCACGGAACTTCGCCAGGGCGTCTATGACGTGCTGGTTGGCATCAACCTCCTTCGCGAGGGCCTTGACCTTCCCGAGGTATCGCTTGTGGCAATTCTGGATGCCGACAAAGAAGGCTTCTTGCGGTCATCGACGTCGCTCATCCAAACCATCGGACGAGCCGCTCGAAACGTTTCGGGCGAGGTGCACATGTACGCCGACGTCGTCACGCGCTCGATGGCGTTCGCGATTGAGGAGACCGATCGTCGCCGGGAGAAGCAGGTCGCCTATAACACTGAGCACGGTATCGACCCGCAGCCGCTGCGTAAGAAGATCGCAGATATCACTGACGCGCTTCTCCGTGAGGGCGCCGATACTGCAGAGCTGCTCGCGACTCGCAACCGTGACGGCAAAAAACGCACTCCGACGCCCAAACTGGCGCGGGAAGGAATCGCTGCCGCCGGCGGAAATGATCTTGAAAATATCATTGGCGATCTCAACGAACAGATGCTTCAAGCGGCATCCGAGTTGAAGTTTGAGCTTGCCGCTCGATTGCGGGACGAAGTTCAGGAGCTCAAGAAGGAACTGCGTCAGATGGAGCAGGCTGGCCATTTGAAATAGTCGCCAAGGTTTCGTGCAGCGAAATCATGCGACGCTCCTGCGCGAGGGAATCATGGGGGAGTGCGGTTTTTCTCGCGGCGCTTCTGCGCTCCTCTACCGGGATGTCAACGAGAACCCGGAGAGCGTGAGCGATGTGGGTGAGATCCGGAGCTACCGTTAGCCCACCTCCGTCCACAAACGCCAGGCGTTCATTGCACGCAGTAGTGAGAATTGTGGGCGTACCAGCCGCGAGCGATTCCAACGCGCTGGCGTGTCCCCACGATCCACTCGTTGTCACGATGGCTACGTCCGCCGTTGCAAAGACTTCTGCTCTCTCGATCAAGGTGAGATCGTGGGCGCTGAGAAACTGAACCGGCATCCCGAGTGCGCTTCGTTCGAGCCGCGCACGCAGCGGTCCGTCTCCTAACACCACCAAGTGAAGGTCCTCACCTTGAGAGACTCGCTCACGCACAACCTCGATCGCGACGGAGACGGAACCAGCGGCGGTGAGTGGTGCCGCACACACGACGATCAGATCGGCTCCGCTTGAATCGCGGAGCGTGCTGTTGTGCCGCAAAGGAGAAAAGACTTCGAGGTTCACTCCGGATGGCACGCTCAGCACACGATCGACAGCCCCGCGACTGTCGGAGGCAATCGCGGGAGAGTGTGCTTCTTCGGCCCCGCACGAACCGTGACGCTCCAAGTTCGCCGCACCGGTATGAACTATCTGGTCGAAACCTAGGGGAGTACGTCCGGTGGCCCACTCCGCTGCACCGTCCTCTATGAGCAGCACTGCGGGTACACGATTGCGCTGTGCCCAGGATCCCAATTCGCGTGCACTGAGACGGTCAGCGACCTCGATCTGATCAGGAGCGAGTGTGTCCACAGCGCGGCGCACAGCTTTGGCGATCGGCACGAATCCGCGAGTAAGCGCTCGTCCGCGCGCCGGAACGGTAACGACGGTTCCGTATTCGGTCCACGTTACCGATGAATCGACTCCAGGAATGATGATCGAGAACTCATGCCCGGCAGCTTGGTAGGCCAAGCCACGAGAACGCACCACGCTGGAGGGCAGTAGCGCTGGTGACGAGTAGAAGCTGGTGACGTGCGCAATGTGCATACGCCATTATCTCGGGTGATGAGCGCTCGGCGCTGGGCGTACGTTCAGACAATGTCAGTGGCCTCCGTAGAATAGGAAGTGTGACTACAGCACAGTCGATCCCTAATTCTCACCTCAGCGTCCGTGGCGCTCGGGTTCACAATCTCAAGAACGTTGACCTCGAGATTCCGCGCGACTCTCTTGTCGTTTTCACTGGTCTCTCTGGGTCAGGCAAATCGAGCCTCGCGTTTGACACTATTTTCGCAGAGGGCCAGCGACGCTATGTCGAATCGCTTTCGGCCTATGCGCGTCAGTTCCTTGGTCAGGTCGATCGGCCAGACGTCGACTTCATTGAGGGACTCAGCCCCGCAGTCTCGATTGACCAGAAGTCCACCAACCGAAACCCGCGGTCAACAGTCGGCACGATCACTGAGATCTACGACTACATGCGACTTTTGTGGGCGCGTATCGGCGTTCCGCACTGTGCTGTGTGTGGCGAGAAAATCGAACGTCAATCAGTCCAGCAGATCGCTGACCAGCTGATGAAGCTTGAGAGCGGCACACGCTATCAGATCGTCAGTCCGGTCGTCTCGCAGAAAAAGGGTGAGTTCGTCGATTTGTTCGCGGAGCTCGCCTCGAGCGGGTATTCCCGTGCCATCGTGGATGGCGATGTCATTCAGCTCAGTGACCCTCCCAAGCTGAAGAAGCAGTACAAACATGACATTTCGGTCGTCGTCGACCGGTTGGTGGCGAGCGATGACATCCTCACTCGCCTCACCGACTCGCTCGAGACGGCGCTGCGGCTCACTGACGGCACCGTCGCGATCAATTTCGTTGACGAAGAGGGGGATGCCGCATGGCGTTCGTTCTCCGAGAAGCTGTCCTGCCCCAACAATCACCCCATTCAGCTCACTGAAATCGAGCCACGCACCTTCTCGTTCAACGCCCCTTTCGGCGCGTGTCCGGAATGTTCCGGTCTCGGCACGCGCATGTCGATCGACGCAGAGCTCCTCATCGCCGACGACTCGGTCAGTCTCTCCGAAGGCGCCATCTTGCCGTGGACGAACTCGGGCAAGGGTCTTTACAACTACTTCGAGAAGTTGCTCGGCGGGCTCGCACTCGACCTCGATTTCTCCCTCGACACGCCCTGGGGCGACTTGCCCGAAGATGTCCGCGAAGCTGTGCTTCGCGGCAACGACTTCAAGGTGTCGGTCAAGTGGAAGAACCGCTATGGGCGCGAGATGAAGTACTCGACGGGGTTCGAGGGTGTGATTCCGTACATCGAGCGCAAGTACCTCGAAGCAGAGACTGATGTGCAACGTCAGCGTTACGCTGCGTATCTCCGCGAGATTCCCTGTCCCGTGTGTGATGGAAAGCGGTTGAAGCCGGAGGTCTTGGCAGTAACCGTTGCCGATAGCAGCATTTCTGACATCTGCGAGCTCAGCCTTATTGATGCTTACGGCTTTATGAATGAGTTGGTTCTCTCTGAGCGTGACGCGCGAATTGCTGCCCAGGTGCTCCGTGAGATTCGCTTGCGACTCGAGTTTCTGGTGGAAGTAGGCCTGAGCTACCTCAACTTGGCCCGCGCTGCCGCGACATTGAGCGGTGGAGAGGCGCAGCGCATCCGTTTGGCGACCCAGATCGGCTCCGGGCTTACTGGAGTGCTTTATGTGCTCGACGAGCCCAGCATCGGGCTGCACCAGCGCGACAACCGACGATTGATCGAGACACTCGTCAAACTCAAGAACCTCGGCAACACGCTCATTGTGGTTGAGCATGACGAAGACACTATTCGCACGGCCGACTGGGTCGTCGACATCGGGCCGGGCGCCGGCGAGCACGGTGGTGAGGTCGTTCACTCTGGGTCGTATGAAGACCTTCTTACAAATACAAATTCGATTACTGCTGATTACTTGTCGGGTCGCAAAGCCATCGAAACGCCGAAGAAGCGTCGCCCGATCGATAAAGCCCGTCAGATTGTCGTCGAGGGCGCGAAGGCGAACAACCTCAAGAACCTCACCGTCAAGTTCCCGTTGGGAACGTTTACGGCCGTCACCGGTGTCAGTGGCTCCGGAAAGTCGAGCCTCGTCAACGACATTCTCTACAAGGTTCTCGCTAACGAACTGAACGGTGCTCGCCAGATTCCCGGAAAGCACACGCGAGTCACCGGTCTCGAAAACCTGGACAAGGTCGTGCACGTCGACCAGAACCCGATCGGGCGCACTCCACGATCGAACCCTGCCACGTACACGGGTGTCTTCGATAAAATTCGCACTCTCTTTTCTGAGACCGCTGACGCGAAGGCGCGAGGTTACTTTCCCGGTCGGTTCAGTTTCAATGTGAAAGGCGGTCGTTGCGAGAACTGTTCCGGTGACGGCACGATCAAGATCGAGATGAACTTTTTGCCCGACGTCTATGTCGCGTGTGAAGTGTGTGGGGGAGCGCGTTACAACCGCGACACTCTCGCGGTGAAGTACAAAGCGAAGAATATCGCCGAGGTACTCGATATGCCGATCAGCGAAGCCGCTGACTTCTTCGAGGCCATCACAAGCATTCACCGGTACTTGAAGACGCTTGAAGAAGTTGGTCTTGGCTATGTTCGTCTCGGTCAGAGCGCAACGACGCTCTCGGGCGGCGAGGCTCAGCGAGTGAAGCTTGCTACCGAGCTTCAGCGTCGTTCGATGGGGCGAAGCGTTTATGTGCTTGACGAACCGACTACAGGCTTGCACTTCGAAGATGTTCGCAAGCTTCTGCTCGTGCTCAACGGGCTCGTCGATAAGGGCAACACAGTCATCGTCATCGAGCACAACCTCGACGTCATCAAGTCCGCCGATTGGCTCATCGACTTGGGCCCCGAGGGCGGTTCTGGAGGCGGCGAGTTGCTGTCCGTCGGAACCCCGGAAAAGGTCGCCAAGGTCGCTGGAAGCCACACTGGTCAGTTCTTGGCTGAAGTGCTGAGTGGCAATCGTGTCTAGGCCGCCAGGGGCTACTCGTGGCTAACACGGTTGCGTGGCGCCCGCGCGCAGGCGACATTCCAAATCAGCCCGGCGTTTATCGGTTTACCGACGACAACAAGCGCGTGCTCTACGTGGGCAAAGCGAAAAACTTGCGGGCTCGCCTGAGCAACTATTTCGCGCCGTTGACGACGCTTCACGAGCGCACTCGACGGATGGTGCTCACCGCAACCAACGTGGAGTGGACGATAGTTGGCAACGACTTCGAAGCGCTGCAGCTGGAATACACGTGGATCAAAGAGTTTGACCCGCCGTTTAACGTTCAGTACAAAGACGACAAGTCCTATCCCTATCTGGCAATCACAATGGGAGACCCTGTTCCGCGGGTGCTAGTGACTCGCAATCGCAACCTTCCCAACGCGCGATATTTCGGCCCGTATTCTCGGGCGTGGGCCATCCGCGACACGGTCGATGTGATGCTCAAAGCATTTCCTATGCGCAGTTGCTCCACGTCTGTCTACAAGCGCGCTCAGCAAACGGGTCGCCCCTGCTTGCTCGGTGACATCGGTAAGTGCGCGGCACCCTGTGTAGGGCGTGTGACTCTTGAGGAACACAAATCGATTGCCCTCGATTTTGCGTCCTTCATGGCGGGGAACGACTCCCGCATGCTCGACTCAATCCGAGTAAAGATGGCAGATTCTGCCGCTACGCAGGATTATGAAGCTGCCGCACGCTATCGCGATCAAATCGGGGCGATGGAGACAGCTCTCGCAAAGAATCAGATTGTGCTCTCTGAAGACGTGGATGCTGACTTCTTTGGCATTGCGCATGATGAACTTGCTGCTGCAGTCCAGCAGTTCATCGTGCGTGGCGGCCGAATCAGAGGTGTGCGGGGATGGGTAGTCGACAAAGAACTCGATGTCGATCTCGGGGGACTGGTCGAGTCGGTGTTGCAGAATGCCTACGACGACACCGTCCCACCGCGCGATGTCCTCGTGCCCGCATTGCCAGAGGACAGCACCGCGCTCGAAGAGTGGCTTGCGCAACGGCGCGGGCTTGGTGCACGTGTGCGACTACGGGTCGCCCAGCGCGGCGAGAAGGCGTCACTTGCTCAGACGGTGGAGACAAACGCTAAGAACGCGCTCATGCTCTACAAATCGAAGCGCAGCGGTGACTTCGTCGCTCGGTCTCAGGCTCTCGCCGATATCCAAGAGGCGCTCGGAATGCCAGAAGCTCCTCTTCGAATGGAGTGCTTCGACGTCTCGCACCTGTCGGGCACGAACGTGGTGGCGTCGATGGTCGTGTTCGAGGATGGTTTGCCCAAAAAGCAGCATTACCGACGCTTCAATATTGCTGAGACCACCGATGACACTGATTCTATCTATCAAGTGCTCAAGCGCCGCCTTGCCTATCTGGCCGCGGGAGACGCCGTTCCCACTGCCGCTGAAGCACAGACGTCGGCCGACGAGACGCTCAATGCTGAGCATCCGGGTGCCGCAGCTTCCGACTCCGCAGAGCCTACGACTGATGTCGTCGTTCCCTCGCACAAGTTTGCCTATCCACCTCAATTGCTCATTGTCGATGGTGGGCAACCCCAGGTATCGGCAGCAAAGCGGGCTCTCGAAGAATCTGGCGTTTCCGGCATCCAACTCGCTGGAATCGCTAAGCGTCTTGAAGAGATCTGGTTACCTGACTCCGACTATCCGGTGATCCTTCCGCGCAATAGCGATGCCCTGTTTTTGATTCAACGCATCAGGGATGAGGCGCATCGCTTTGCGATCACTCACCAGCGTCAACGACGCTCGAAAGACATTTCGTCGATTCTTTCCACGGTTCCCGGTCTCGGCCCATCTCGCATCAAGGCGCTCTTGCAGCACTTCGGTTCTGTTGCGAGGCTCAAGGCCGCGACGGCGGAACAGATCGTCGAAGTGCCGGGCGTGGGGGAGTCAACAGCGGCGGCGATCATCGAGAAGCTCGGTCAGCGCTAGCTCGGGTAGTCTGAAGCCACCATGAAACCCGTGACAGAGCAGCAAGAAGTTCTTATCGTGACTGGAATGTCGGGCGCCGGTCGTTCGACGGTCGGCAACGCGCTAGAAGATCTCGGCTGGTATGTCGTCGACAATTTGCCGCCTCAGATGCTTTTGCCTCTAGTCGACCTTGCTCACCGTGCCGGAGACTCGCTCCCACGTGTTGCAGCGGTAATCGATGTGCGCGGCGGCAAGCTTTTCTCGGATGCCCAGAATGCCATAGAAGCTCTCCGCGGTTCAACGTCGCTCCGTGTTCTGTTTCTTGATGCTGAAGATGCCGCGCTCGTTCGCCGGTTCGAGCAGGTTCGCAGGCCCCATCCGCTTCAAGATGAGGGCACCCCGCTTGATGGCATTGCGGCGGAGCGCACCCGCATGGCAGAGATTCGCTCCAGTAGCGACATCATCATCGACACCACAGACCTGAACATTCACCAATTGGCGATGACAATCATCGAGAAGTTCTCTGCGGAGAGCGACGCCGGTTTACGTATTACTATTGAGAGCTTCGGATTTAAGTACGGTCTCCCAGCAGACGCCGACATGGTGGCTGACTGCAGATTCTTGCCTAATCCATTTTGGGTTCCCGAGCTCAAAGCGCTAGACGGACTCGATGAACGAGTTCGTGCGTACGTGGTCGGGGCGCCCGGAGCACAGGAATTCGTCGCGGATTATGCACGAGCCCTCGAACCTGTTTTTGCCGGGTACCAACGCGAGAATAAACGACACGCAACGATCGCGATCGGCTGCACGGGTGGCAAACACCGGTCAGTCGCCATTGCCGAAGAACTGTCAGCTATTCTTAGTGGCCTGCCAGGTGTCGCCGTAAGCATTAAACATCGGGACCGCGGACGAGAATAGATTGCTCATCCAACGGAACCGTCATCATGGAAGGAAGGCCAGTTAGTGGCATTAACTGCTGAAGTCAAAGACGAACTGGCACGAATTCAGTTGGGCAAGACGACTGAGCGCGCTGCAGAGCTCGCGACAATTTTGCGATTCTCGGGCGGTCTTCATTTGATCTCTGGCCGTATCGCGGTCGAGTCGGAACTCGAAAGTGAGTTGCTCGCGCGCCGGGTGCGTCGCGACATTGCTGAGCTCTACGGCGTTCGTTCGGAGATTTCGCGCGTCGCGTCTTCCGGCGGCCGCCGCACGAACAATCTGCTTGTTCGCGTGCTTGATGGGGGAGAAACCCTCGCGCGACAGACTGGACTCTTGGATGCCCGCCGGCGCCCCATCCGTGGTCTCCCTAACCGTGTCACGACCGGAGGCCGCGGCGAATTGGCGGCTGTCTGGCGTGGTGCTTTCCTCGCCGCCGGTTCTCTCACTGACCCCGGCCGCTCCGCTGCTCTCGAAGTAACTTGCCCCGGCAACGAAGCTGCAATGGCATTGGTTGGCGCTGCAGGTCGACTCCGTGTCGCCGCAAAGGCACGCGAGGTTCGCGGTGTTCACCGTGTCGTTGTTCGCGATGGCGAGGCGATTAGCGCCATGCTCACGATCATGGGCGCTGAGACGACTGTCGTGAGCTGGAACGAACTTCGTCAACGTCGCGAAGTTCGTGCCACCGCCAACCGTCTAGTGAACTTCGACGATGCAAACCTTCGCCGTTCGGCGCAAGCTGCTGTTGCCGCGTGTGCCCGAGTCGAACGCGCTCTTGAGATCTTGGGGGATGACGTGCCGCAGCACCTGCGCTACGCGGGCGAGCTTCGTCTCAGCCACCGAGACTCAAGCCTGGACGAATTAGGCCACCACGCGGATCCGCCGATGACGAAGGACGCTGTTGCTGGCCGCATCCGTCGGCTGCTGGCTATGGCAGACAAGCGCGCAAGCGACCTGGGTGTGGCCGGTACTGAAGCAAACCTTCCCGCTGAGTTGGACGAGGCTTAGCGTTCCCTCCATACGGCACGTGCGTCGGATGGACGTGGTTAGACTGGATGTATCTCGCCTGACCGTGCTCGCCAGCCGGCGCAGGAATCACGATCCTAGGAGGACTTCCGATGGCTGATTACACGCTTCCCGAACTTTCGTACGACTACTCCGCGCTTGAACCAAGCATCAGCGCCATGATCATGGAGTTGCACCACAGCAAGCACCACCAGGCATATGTCACTGGTGCGAATGCTGCGATCGCGGGGCTTGCTGAAGCTCGCGATTCCGGAAATCTCGCCAATGTGAACAAGCTCGAGAAGGACCTCGCGTTCAACTTGGGCGGACACATCAACCACTCCATTTTCTGGACCAACATGTCGCCGAACGGTGGCGACAAGCCCACCGGAGATCTCGAGAGTGCAATCGACGACCACTTCGGTTCGTTCGATAAGTTCACGGCACACTTCACAGCAACCGCTATGGGCGTACAAGGTTCAGGCTGGGCAGTGTTGGCGTGGGACTCCATCGGAGAGCGCCTCATCATCGTCCAGTTCTTCGATCAGCAGGGCAACTTGCCCGCGGGCATCGTTCCCCTCCTCATGCTTGATGTGTGGGAGCACGCCTACTACCTCGACTACAAGAACGTGCGTGCTGACTATGTCAAGGCGTTCTGGAACATCGTTGACTGGGCTAACGTTCAGGACCGCTTCAGCGCAGCGCGCTCGAAGACAAACGGTCTGCTGCTACTCTCGTAGCGGCATCGTGGCCGGGTTAGGCCCCGGCTTTAGCCCAGTCTCCACCACAGCAACACCCCCACCACTACAGCACGACGCGTCCTAGACGCCTGATTTTCTGGAGCAACAGTGAGCGTAAAAATCGGTATTAATGGTTTCGGTCGCATCGGTCGCAACTTCTTTCGAGCGGCGATGGCCAAGGACAGCAACATCGAAATTGTTGCGGTCAACGACCTCACAGACAACAAGACCCTCGCTCATCTCCTCAAGTACGACACCATCACTGGTCGTCTAGACGCTGAGGTTACGTTTGATGACGAGCAAATCGTCGTCGATGGCAAGGCAATCAAGGTCTTCGCTGAGCGCGATCCCTCGAACCTCCCGTGGGGTGAGCTTGGTGTTGACATCGTCATTGAGTCGACCGGTCACTTCACCAAATCGGCGGATGCCGCGAAGCACATCGCTGCAGGCGCCAAGAAGGTCATCGTTTCGGCTCCGGCTTCTGGCGACGATGTTGCAACTCTGGTGCTTGGCGTCAACGAGGGTGTCTATGACCCCGCCGTCCACAACATCATCTCCAACGCATCGTGCACGACGAACTGCCTCGCGCCGTTGGCCAAGGTCTTCATGGACAACTTCGGAATTGACACCGGGTTCATGACCACTGTCCACGCGTACACCGCTGACCAGAACCTTCAGGACGGTCCGCACGGAGACCTGCGCCGCGCTCGTGCAGCAGCACAGAACGTCATCCCGACGTCGACGGGTGCTGCAAAGGCACTCGGCTTGGTCATTCCGGAGCTCGTAGGCAAGCTCGATGGTTATGCCCTTCGCGTTCCCGTCATCACTGGTTCGATCACTGACCTCACCATCACGACGTCGTCTGACGTTACGATCGAACAGGTCAACGCTGCATACAAGGCAGCGGCTGAAGGCCCCCTCAAGGGCATCCTCAAGTACACCGAGGACCCGATCGTTTCCACCGACATCGTTGGCGACCCGCACTCGTCGATCTTTGACGCTGGTCTGACAAAGGTCATCGGCAACCAGGTCAAGGTCGCTTCGTGGTACGACAACGAGTGGGGGTACTCGAACCGTCTCGTTGACGTTGCAGAATACGTCGGCGCCCGCCTCTAACATCCAACGATTATGAGCCTCAGAACTCTTTCGACGCTTCCCGACTTGCGCGGCAAGCGGGTAATCGTCCGCTGTGATCTGAACGTACCTCTCAAGGACGGTCAGATTACGGATGACGGCCGCATCCGTGCATCATTGCCCACGCTTAATGCACTCATCAATGAGGGTGCTCGCGTTGTCATCGTGTCTCACTTGGGTCGCCCCGGTGGTGAGCCCGATGCTCAGTACAGCCTTGAGCCAGTCGCGCAGCGTCTCTCGGAGCTGTTGGGCAAAGCCGTTGTGTTTGCGAAGGACACCGTCGGGCACGCCGCTGAACAAGCGGTTGCTGAGCTCGACGATTGCGGTGTAGCGCTGTTGGAGAATCTGCGGTTCAACTCCGGTGAAACCTCAAAGTCAGAGACGGAACGTGAAGAGTTTGCTGCCAAGCTCGCTCGCTTTGGCGACGCGTTCGTCTCTGACGGTTTCGGAGTAGTTCATCGCAAGCAGGCAAGCGTGTTCGAGTTGGCGAAAGCCCTCCCTAGCGCTGCCGGTTTGCTTATCGAAACTGAACTTGGCGTCCTCGAACGCCTTACGGTCACCCCAGAGCGTCCTTACACGGTCGTGCTGGGCGGATCCAAAGTTTCCGACAAGCTCGACGTCATCGGCGCGCTTCTTCCGCGCGTCGATACGCTGCTTGTTGGTGGTGGAATGCTCTTCACCTTCCTTGCCGCGCAGGGCTACAAGGTTGGAGCTAGCCTCCTCGAGAGCGACCAGCTCGAGACGGTGCGGGGATATATCACCCAGGCTCAAGAGCTGGGCGTCGAGATTGTTCTTCCGACAGACATTGCAGTCGCCGCTTCGTTCGGACCGGATGCCGCTCACACGGTAACGCCGGCTCATGCGATTGAAGACACCGAGTTCGGCGCTGCTGGTATTGGACTCGACATCGGGCCAGACACTGCGGCACGATTCGCGGAAGTGATTCGCGCGTCCAAGACTGTTTTCTGGAACGGCCCGATGGGCGTGTTCGAGTTCCCCGCATTTGCGGCAGGAACAAAAGCAGTCGCGCAAGCGCTCACTGAGACAGATGGATTCGGCGTTGTCGGTGGTGGCGATTCTGCTGCAGCCGTTCGCGCATTAGGTTTTGACGACGACCAGTTTGGTCACATTTCTACGGGTGGCGGTGCGAGCCTCGAGTTCCTCGAAGGCAAGCAGCTCCCCGGACTGGAGGTACTCGGATGGCAAAGGTAAAGCGCGTCCCACTTATCGCGGGAAACTGGAAGATGAATCTTGACCATCTTCAGTCGATCGCTTTCGTACAGAAGCTGGCATGGACGTTGAAAGACGCGAACCATGACTTTGGTGTTGAAGGGGCAGAGGTAGCGGTATTCCCGCCCTTCACGGATCTGCGATCGGTGCAGACCCTCGTCGCCGCCGACAAGCTTGAGGTATGTTTCGGTGGCCAAGATCTTTCGGAACACGATTCAGGCGCGTATACGGGAGAAATCTCGGGCGCATTCTTGGCCTCACTCGACTGCCGCTATGTACTGGTTGGACACTCCGAGCGTCGCACGATGCATGGCGAGACTGACGAGCAACTTGCTCGGAAGGTCGCCGCAGCTGTGAAGCACGGACTGGTGCCGGTATTGTGCGTCGGCGAGACGGCCGATGATCTTGAAGCTCACGGCCCTAGCGCCGTTCCCGTCGCTCAGCTGAAAGCTGGACTCGCTGAGGTATCGGGCACGCCGGAACTCGTCATTGCGTATGAGCCCGTCTGGGCCATCGGATCGGGCAAGGCCGCGACGCCGGAACAGGCCGAGCAAGTTGCAGCGCGACTGCGCGAAACGCTCGCCGAGGTGCTTGGCGACGATGTCGCTGCGGCCACACGAATCCTCTACGGCGGTTCCGTGAAGTCTGGCAACATTGCGAGTCTCATGCGCGAACCCAATATCGACGGCGCTCTTGTGGGCGGTGCAAGCCTTGATGTGGCGGAATTCGCCAGCATCTCGCGCTTCTCCAAGCACGTCGGCACCTAGCCGTTATACTGTTCGAGGCCGGAACGGCCTGTTCGAAAGGTTCTTTGTGGAAATTCTCCAAGTTGTGCTGCAGGTATTGCTCGGCATTACGAGCTTGCTGCTCACACTTCTCATCCTTCTTCACCGCGGGCGCGGTGGAGGTCTCTCCGACATGTTCGGCGGGGGAACCACGTCCAATCTTGGCGCATCGGGTGTTGCAGAACGCAACCTGAACCGCATCACGGTGATTCTGGGCGTCGTGTGGATCAGCTGCATCGTAGTTCTTGGTCTCATCACCAAATTCGACGGCGCCTAAGAACCTCCAGTTTTAGCAAACGAAGGAACACAGTGGCAGCAGGCGGAAGTGCAATTCGTGGGTCACGCGTTGGCTCGGGCCCCATGGGCGAACAAGATCGTGGTTTCCACGCTGAACGCGTGCAAATCTCCTACTGGGACGCTCTCGGAAACGAAACCGTAAGGTCTTTCTCTGCTAACGTCCCAGACGAAGAGATTCCCGAGACGATTGATTGCCCCTCGTCGGGTCTCCCTGCGGGGCGTGACAAGGAGAATCCGCCGTCGGCTTCGAAGCTGGAGCCCTATAAGACTCACCTTGCGTACGTCAAAGAGCGCCGCAGCGATGACGAAGCGACCGAACTCCTTGATGAGGCGTTGCTGCAGTTGCGTACTCGTCGTGGCACCGCCACTGCAGAGTAGCTATCTTTTCTTCGGTTTCCGCGCCTAAGGCCGCATGCTGAATGAACACAAGCCTCACGAGTAAAGGCCCCAACCGAAACGGTTGGGGCCTTTACCCGTTAAAGCGCGTTTGAGACTCAGTGCTCGTCAGTGGAGTCGGCGCTGGTCCAAAACTGTCCTGGATCAATCAGCGATGCAGGAACTTGGGCTGCAGCATCAGAGTCGACGAAGAAGAGTGTCTTGCGGCGACCTTCAAGACCCGCCGCAGGAACTTCGTTATAGCTTGCACCGGCAAGCGTCAGCCCAAGCGCGGAGGCTTTATCGCTGCCGGCCACAACGGCCCAGATACGCACTGAAGAATTGAGCACGGGAAGCGTGAGGCTGACACGTTCGTCCGGGGGCTTAGGGGAGTTACGAACGGCAATCACCGTTCGTTCCGTCTCACGGATTCCCTCGCGCTCAGGGAAGAGCGACGCGATATGACCGTCCGGGCCGACTCCGAGAAAAACAATGTCGAAGTTCGGGTACTTTCCATTTCGAGCGGAATGAGCTGCAAGGTCGTTCGCATAAGCCTGAGCCGCGTCATCCAGGGTGAGACCTGCGTCGGATGCCGCAACAGCGTGAACGCGCCGCGGGTCGACCGGAATGTGGTCAAGCAACGCTTCACGCGCCTGCACATCGTTGCGCTCAGGATCTCCCGCGGGGAGCCAGCGTTCATCGCCCCACCAGAAGTTAACGCGTGACCAGTCGACGGCATCCCGCTTAGCTGACTTGTTGATGGCTCTAAGAACTGCTTGCCCCATGGTTCCACCGGTAAGAACAACGGTTGCTTCATCAAACTCCGCGATGATGTGCGGTACTTTCGAAAGGAATCTGGCCGCGACCGCTTTCGCCAGCTTTGCTTTGTCGGTGTGAACTATCGCACGACGTTCATTACTCATTCGCTCTTCGCCTTCGTAGAGTTGTTGATCTGAACGCCCGTGATCTCGCTGACGCCGTGACGAACCACGTCACCGAAGAGGCTGTCGGGGTCAAGCCGACGAAGTTCTTCCGCGAGGCAGTCGCGAAGACTGCGACGCGGCAACGAGATGTCGTGAACGGGCTGATCGGGTTGTGTCAACGTCGCGATGTTGGCGATGTTGCGCTCGAGCGTTATCGTTCCTGACGCTCGTTCGAAAATCACAGCGTGGATACCGGTGGGTACGGGGGAGCCCTCGGCTACGTGCAGGGTGACCTTGACCTTGAGCTGCATCTGCAACCACGCGGCAAGCAGCATCGTCGATGCGGAATCTGCGGCACCGCTGACGGTAACCGCGGTGATTGATTCGTAGGGGGGCTGGTCGAGTACGGCAGCAAGCTGCGCGCGCCAGAGTGTGAGCCGCGTCCAGGCAAAGTCAGTGTCGCCGGGCACGTAGGTCTTGCACATGCGATGCATCGCATCGAGTGGGTTAGCGCTGGCAGCAGCATCCGTAATGCGACGCTGCGCGATGCGTCCCAGTGGCGACTGGGAGGCGCTTGCGGGGCCTTCGCCGGGCCACCAGGCGACGACGGGAGCATCGGGTAGCAGTAGACCGGTAACGAGGCTTTCTTGATCGAGAGCCGCGTCCCCATGCGCGGTAACTACGATTACCTCGCTTGCGCCGGCATCTCCACCGACACGAATCTGTGCATCGACGCGAGCTTCTTCATCGCGAGCGGATGACGCGCTACTCGTCGAGACGACCAGCACGCGCATCGGGTGCTCCCGGGATGCATCGTTAGCTGCTGCGATCGCTTCTTCTTCGTTACCGAACTCGGTAGCGATGATGAGCGTGAGCACGCGGCCGAGCGCGACGGCTCCACCATCTTCACGGATCCGTACAAGCGCTTTCGAGATCTTCGCGGTAGTGGTGTTGGGCAGATCAACAATCATGGTCGTCTCCAGACTCGTCCATCGCGTTCCATGAGGTCATCCGCGGACTTCGGGCCCCAGGTGCCAGGCCGGTATTGTTCCGGGGCACCCTGCGTGGCCCAGAACTCTTCAATGGGGTCGAGAATCTTCCAGCTGAGCTCGACCTCTTCATGACGGGGGAACAGCGGCGGATCGCCAAGCAATACGTCGAGGATGAGTCGTTCGTAAGCTTCAGGGCTGGCCTCGGTGAACGCGTGGCCGTAGCCGAAGTCCATGGTGACGTCGCGCACATGCATTTCGGCGCCGGGAACTTTCGACCCGAAGCGAATCGTGACTCCCTCATCGGGCTGCACGCGAATAACGAGAGCGTTTTGCCCGAGTGCCGACGTGCGGCTCTCTTCGAAGAGGTACTGCGGAGCACGCTTGAAAACCACGGCGATTTCGGTGACGCGTCGTCCGAGGCGCTTTCCAGCGCGCAGGTAGAACGGCACCCCAGACCAGCGGCGCGTACCAATATCGAGGCGGATCGCAGCGTAGGTTTCTGTTTCGGATTCGGGGTTCATCCCGTCTTCAGCCAAGAAGCCGGTAATCTTCTCGCCACCCTGCCAACCGCCGGCGTATTGACCGCGCGCGGTGTGCTCGCCAAGGTTATCAGGCAGACGTACAGCCGAGAGAACCTTTTCCTTCTCGGCGCGCAAGTCAGCGGCATCGAAAGAAACAGGTTCTTCCATCGCGGTCAGAGCGAGGAGCTGTAACAGGTGGTTTTGGATGACGTCGCGAGCGGCACCAATGCCGTCGTAGTAGCCGGCCCGGCCGCCAACTCCAATGTCTTCCGCCATCGTGATCTGAACATGATCAACGTGGTTGGAGTTCCAGATCGGCTCAAAAAGCTGATTCGCGAACCGCAACGCAAGAATGTTCTGAACAGTCTCTTTGCCCAAGTAGTGGTCGATACGGAACACGCTATCGGGCGGGAACACTGACTCCACCACGTCATTGAGCTCACGAGCAGTGGTGAGATCGCTACCGAATGGTTTTTCGATAACCACGCGGCTCCACTGGCCATCACGCTGTTCTGCGAGGCCTGAGTTGCGGAGTTGCTCCGTCACCTGTGGAAACGACTTCGGAGGAATCGAGAGGTAGAACGCATGATTTCCCATGGTTCCACGCTCACTGTCCAGGTCAGACAGGGTTGCCTTCAGCCGTTCAAAGGCCGCAGCATCGTCAAATTCGCCCTGCACAAAACGGATGCCTTGAGCGAGTTGTTTCCAGACGTCTTCATCAAAAGGAGTGCGCGCGTACTGCTTTACAGCATCGTGGACGACCTTTTCGAAGTCTTGATCTTCCCAATCTCGGCGGGCAAACCCGACAAGGGCGAAGCCTGGGGGAAGTAGCCCCCGATTGGCGAGGTCGTAGACAGCCGGCATCAATTTCTTGCGCGACAAATCGCCGGTTACGCCAAAAATGACCAAAGCGCTCGGACCAGCAATGCGATTGAGCCTGCGGTCAGAACTCAACCGCAGGGGATTGAACTCAGCACTGATGTCAACGGGGGACATACTTCTCCTCTATGTGCGGCACGTACGTGCTGCAGCTAGCCGATCGCGTCGAGAACCTGCGGCAACGACATCTTCGGGTTCGACACCGTGAGACTCAGGACAGGGCGGCCATGTTCGGCCAGAACGCTGGCGTCGCCGGCTGCCTGTGCCCGGATGAGCTGCCCAAACGTAAACGGACGGTCAGGGATCTGCAAATCAGTTTCTTCGACCACAATGATCTGAAGGAACACTCCGATTGCCGGGCCACCCTTGTGGAACTGGCCAGTGGAGTGCAGGAACCGTGGTCCCCAACCGAATGTCACCGGGCGCTTTGCGCGGGCTGCTGCCCGCTCACGAAGCTCGGCGAGTTCCGGGTAACCAGTGCGGTCGGCGTAGACCTGAATCGCGACATAACCGTCGTCATCCAGATACGACAGTAGCGACGAAACAACTCCAGCGAGGTCACTGCTGTCAGCCACCACGCCGTCCGTGCCGCGAACCTCAATATCGCCGACCGAGAAGGCCGGGGCCTGCGGGGGAGTCGGGTTATCAATGAGCTCGCGTGCGGCGTTTTTTGCAGCTTCAACGTCTGGCTGATCGAACGGGTTAATCCCGAGGATTCGACCAGCAACGACCGTGGCGTACTCCCAGAGCAACAACTGTCCGCCGAGCGAACCAGCAATTTCAATCTCGCCCTCTGCTACCTCTTTGGTGTCATCCCAATCGCCAACGAGACGAACGATCTGGAGGTCGTCCAAACCTTCCGCGAGCTCGGGGGAGTCGGTCTGCAGCACGACCGGAAGAAGTCCCTTGCCGAGCTTTCCCGTGGATTCAGCGATGAGCTGTTCTGCCCAGTCTCCGAAACCAAGGATGTGGGTGCCATCGGTCACAATGCCGAGTTTGTCCTTGAGGGGATCGGTTCCGGCAATCGCAGCGCCAAGCACGAGACCCGGGTTGCTCTCGTTGTCGACAGCAAGCTCGACCATTACAGCCTCGGCCTCGTCGAGAAGCTCGGCGAGGTCAACGCCGGCAAGTCCAGACGGAACGAGTCCGAAGGCGGTGAGCGCCGAGTAACGGCCGCCGACGTTGGGGTCAGCGTTGAACACGCGGTATCCCGCAGCGCGAGCCGCGACATCCATCGGCGAACCGGGATCAGTGACGATCACGATACGTTCCCGAGGGTCGATTCCGGCATCCGTGAAGAATTTTTCGTAAATGCGCTTCTGCGAATCGGTTTCGAGCGTCGAGCCCGATTTGGAGGAGATAACAACCGCGGTCGACTGAAGACGATCCGCGAGGGCAGCCTGCACCTGTGCGGGGTCTGTCGAGTCAAGTACTGTGAGCTCAACTCCGTACGTGCGAGTGATGACCTCAGGGGCAAGCGACGAACCGCCCATGCCGCCCAAGACAAAGTGATTCACGCCGTCGGCGCGCAGCTTGTCGCGCAGGGCGTAGATGTCTTCGATCATCGGACGACCGACCGAAACAGCCTCAACCCAGCCCAAGCGCTTGGCCGACTCTTCTTCAGCGGCGGGGCCCCAGAGCGTCGCGTCGCCGCCGGTGATGCGACTGGCAACGAGATCGTTGACCAGTTGCGGAACGATGCGGTCGACGGCCTCCGCCGCCGCGCCCGATACTGCGAGTTTTACACTCATTTTGCGGCCTCAAGAGCGGCTGACACGGTGTCGAGCAGCTCGTTCCAGGAGACGATGAACTTCTCAACGCCCTCTTTTTCGAGAAGCGCGGTCACCTCGTCGTAGGAAATACCCAGCGCCGTAAGCGCATCGAGGGTGAAGTTGGCTGCATCGTAGTTAGCGGTGACCTGCTCGCCTTCGATAACGCCGTGGTCGAAAGTCGCTTCGAGCGTCTTCTCGGGCATCGTGTTCACGGTCTCGCCAACGGCAAGCTCGGTGACGTACAGCGTGTCAGGCAAGGTCGGGTCCTTCACGCCGGTGGAAGCCCAGAGCGGACGCTGCTTGTTCGCACCAGCGGCGATGAGAGCCTGAGCGCGATCGGTAGCAAAAGCGTTCTCGTAAACCTCGTAGGCAAGTCGTGCGTTTGCGACGCCAGCTTTGCTCTTGAGAGCCTTGGCTTCATCCGTGCCGATCGCGTCAAGACGCTTGTCGATCTCGGTGTCCACTCGGGAGACGAAGAACGATGCGACCGAGTGAATCTTTGAAAGGTCATGGCCGGCAGCCTTAGCCTTCTCCAAGCCAGTGAGGTAGGCCTCGATAACTTCGCGGTGACGCGCCAAGCTGAAGATCAAGGTGACGTTGACGCTGATTCCGGCTGCGATCGTCGCAGTGATGGCCTCAAGGCCCTCAACGGTCGCGGGAATCTTGATCATCGCGTTCTCGCGAGCAACCTTCGCCCAGAGCTGCTGAGCCTGCGCAATCGTGCCGGCGGCATCATGGGCCAGTCCAGGTTCGACCTCGATAGAGACCCGGCCATCGCGGCCCTCAGTGGCGTCATAGACGGGGCGGAAAATATCGCTGGCAGCAGCAACATCGTCAGTCGTGATCTCGAACACAGCATCAGTGACGCTCGTGCCCTTGGCAGCCAAAGCTGCAACCTGCTCGTCATAGGCCTCACCCTTTGCCAAAGCGGTAGCAAAAATCGTGGGGTTGGTCGTGACGCCAACAACGTTGCGTGATGCAATGAGCGACTGGAGTCCGCCCGAGTTGATTCGCTCACGTGAGAGGTCATCAAGCCAGATGCTTACGCCGAGGCCCGAGAGCGCTGCGGTAGGTGTTTCGTTAGTCATTTCTTGTCTCCTTATCTGGGGCGCCTAGACGGCGTCCAGAGAATCGCGTGCAGCGGCCACAACGGCCTCGGTGGTGATTCCAAACTCACGGAACAGAGTCTTGTAGTCGGCGGATGCTCCGAAGTGATCGATCGAGATGCTGCGACCTGCGTCGCCAACGTACTCGCGCCATCCGGTGGATACTCCTGCTTCCACCGATACGCGTGCACGCACTGTAGAAGGCAAAACGGACTCGCGGTATTCCGCGGTCTGCTCTGCGAACCATTCAAGGCTAGGAGCGGATACGACGCGCGCGTTGATTCCGTCAGCCTTGAGCGTCTCGCGGGCTTCCACAGCGAGCTGCACTTCAGAACCGGTGGCAATCAGGATGACGTCCGGAGTCCCGTTCGGCGCTTCAGCGAGCACGTAGGCTCCCTTGGCTACATTCGCCGCGGAAGCGAAGGTCTCACCGGACGCGTCTGCATCCCCACGATCGAATGTGGGCACGTTTTGGCGGGTGAGGGCGATACCCGCTGGGCCGTTACGACGCTCAAGGATGGTCTTCCACGCCCACGCGGTCTCGTTGGCGTCGGCTGGCCGAACAACATCCATGCCAGGAATCATTCGCAAGCTGGCAAGCTGCTCGATCGGCTGGTGAGTAGGACCGTCTTCGCCGAGGGCGATCGAGTCGTGAGTCCATACGAAGATCGACGGCACACCCATGAGAGCGGCCAGTCGAACGGCAGGACGCATGTAGTCGCTGAAGATCAGGAACGTTCCGCCGAAAGCGCGAGTGTTTCCGTGAAGAACAATGCCATTGATGATTGCACCCATGGCGTGCTCACGGATACCGAAGTGAAGTACGCGACCGTACTCGTTTCCGCTCCATTCGCCGGTGGAGTGTTCGCTCGGAACGAACGACTTCGCTCCGGCAATGGTGGTGAGGTTCGACTCGGCGAGGTCAGCAGAACCGCCCCACAGCTCGGGCATGATGGCGCCGATTGCGCCGAGTACCTTGCCGCTTGCTGCACGAGTCGAGACATCTTTGCCTGCTTCGAACTGGGGGAGTGCTTCTTCGACGCCCTCAGGCAATGCACCAGAGAGGACACGGTCGAGCAGAGTCTTGCGCTCGGGGTTTGCCGCAGCCCACTTGTCGAAGGATTCTGTCCACTCAGCGCGCTGTTGCTTTCCACGGTCAATAGCTTGACGCGTGTGAGAGATAACGTCGTCGTCGACGACGAAGCTCTGCTCGGGGTCGAAGCCGAGAGCCTTCTTTGTGCCAGCAAGTTCTTCAGCGCCTAGGGCGGATCCGTGGATCTTTCCGGTGTTCTGCTTGCTGGGGGCTGGCCAACCGATGATGGTGCGGAGAATAATGAGCGACGGCTGGTCGGTGACGGCCTTGGCGTCTTCGATCGCGGCGTTGAGCGCCTCGACGTCTTCGACGTACTCGCCAGTCTTCTTCCAGTCAACGACCTGAACGTGCCAGTTGTAGGCCTCGTAGCGCATCTGCACATTTTCGGTGAAAGCGATGTTGGTGTCGTCTTCAATAGAGATCTGGTTGCTGTCGTAGATAGCAATGAGGTTGCCGAGCTTCTGGTGACCGGCAAGCGAGGAAGCTTCTGCCGACACGCCTTCTTGAAGGTCGCCATCGCCCGCGATGACATAGACGAAGTGGTCGAAGGGGCTCGTGCCTGCTTCGGCCTCGGGATCAAACAATCCACGCTCGTAGCGTGCCGCGTAAGCGAAGCCGACAGACGAGGCGATGCCTTGACCGAGAGGGCCGGTGGTGATTTCTACGCCCTTGGTGTGGCCGTACTCGGGGTGTCCCGGAGTGAGCGAACCCCACGTGCGTAGAGCCTTGAGGTCATCGAGTTCAAGCCCGTAACCGGCAAGGTACAACTGAACGTACTGAGTGAGCGAGCTGTGGCCCACCGAGAGGATGAACCGGTCACGGCCAATCCACTGATCGTCGCTTGGATCGCGACGCATCACCTTCTGAAAGAGCAAGTACGCTGCAGGCGCCAAACTCATCGCGGTACCGGGGTGACCGTTACCTACCTTCTCAACAGCATCTGCCGCCAGAATTCGAGCGGTGTCTACCGCTTTGTTGTCGATGTGATCCCATTGAAAAGCTGCCATGAGAATAATGACCCTTCTGCAAGCGAAGTGCCTAGCCAGAAATGGCTAGGGCACGTGAACGACCCGCCACACACCATCATTGGCTCGGTCAGTGGTTTTGCCGTAGTGCACTGGTGGTGCGCGCGAGCATGCCACCGACAGGCGGGCACCCCAAGTATAGGGAACCCGGTACATGATCGCTTCCTTACTACGGTGACGGTCAGCACATTTTGATATGCGGTTTAGAATCGTAGATATGGATGTCACTTTAGAAGCCCCCACGCAGCAGCAACGCATTGGCATCCTTCGCAAGATTCGCGCCTACGTTGCGCTCACGAAACCTCGGGTTATTGAGCTTCTGCTCGTCACCACGGTGCCTGTCATGGTGCTTGCCGCTGGCGGCATCCCTAATCTGTGGCTGGTATTGGCCACGTTGGTTGGCGGAATTCTCAGCGCATCCTCGGCTAATGCGTTCAACTGCTACATCGACCGCGACATCGATCGCATCATGGCCCGCACCAAGAACCGACCGCTCGTGACGGGCGAACTCAGCGACCGCGAAGCTCTTCTCTTTGCGTGGATCAGCGGGGTGGGCTCGGTTGTATGGCTTGGTGTGCTCACCAACTGGCTTGCAGCCGCACTGTCGCTGTTCGCGATCCTTTTCTACGTTTTCGTTTACACGCTCCTCTTGAAGCGTCGCACTCCACAGAACATCATCTGGGGCGGCATCGCTGGCTGCATGCCCGTACTTATCGGCTGGGCAGCCGTCACCAACGATCTTTCTTGGGCAGCCTGGATCTTGTTTGCTGTGGTCTTCTTGTGGACGCCGCCGCACTACTGGCCGCTGTCAATGAAATACCGTGCTGAATACCAATCGGTTGGCGTTCCCATGCTTGCCGTTGTTCGTGGCCGTGCGGCCGTCGGCCTTCAGGTAATCCTCTACGCGTGGGCAACCGTCGCGTGTTCACTGCTGCTGGTACCTGTCGCTGACATGGGTATCGTTTACACGCTCGTTGCGACCCTGAGCGGTGCGTGGTTCATCATCGAATCGCACCGGTTGTACTCGACGGCGATCCGCCACGGTGAGGTCAAGGCCATGCGTGTATTCCACAGTTCGATCAGCTACCTGACGTTGGTATTCCTTGCCGTCGGCATCGACCCCCTGCTGCCGTTCTAACGAACTCAGCACCAGCGAGTCACGCGCGACGAACTAGCGCGCGGCCACTGTTTTCTCTTCGGCGGCTGCCCGTTGATTGACGCTCGGGCGAAGCGAGAGCACTACTGCCGTCATAGCGGCAGCAATGGCACAGGCAAGAACCATGTGGCTGCCAACCAATAGGATCGGCAGCCCACTGCGCGACTGGATGATTCCGATCGTCGCTTGAATAACTTCAAGCACGAGCAGAATGAGAGCGAAGTCCATGATGCGGCGGTGGCCTGATCTGGCAAGCAGAATTACAAGCGCGAGGGTCGCAGCGAGTAGCGCGTAGCCAGGCCAGCTGTGTACATGCTGCAGGATGCCCGCATCCAAACCATTGCGCGCTGTGCCGTCGTCACCCGCGTGCGGTCCAGCACCGGTCGTCAGGATGCCGGCGATGATCGTGAGCGCAACAAACAGGCTGGTCACATGGGTCAGGATCATGATGGGGCGCGACACTTCAAGCGTGCTTCCGCGCAATCCGGTCCAGACTCGGTACACAAGTGCAGCACTCACCGCGACCAGGATTGCTGAGATGGCGTAATGCACGCCCACGATGCTGGGATCGAGCTGAACTCGCACGGAAAGGCCGCCGATGAGGCCCTGCAACACTGTGCCGCCGAGAATCACGAGCGCAAGCGCCATCAGGTCGCGACGTTCACGGCGGATTCGCAGCAGCATCAGAACCATGAGAATCGCGACGAATCCGACGATTATCGACAACAGCCGATTGCCAAACTCGATGGCGCCGTGCACCCCCATCTCCGGGGTTGCGATAAGAGAGGCGTCGGTGCAGAGCGGCCAGGTGGGGCATCCGAGCCCCGAACCGGTCAATCGAACGGCGCCGCCCGTCGCCACGATCAGTATTTGAATGACGAGCGTAGCCACCGCAAAAAATTTCACTCGAGCGTCTACAGATTGGGGCAATCGTGCGATGACGGCATTCACGGCCGTACCTCCTGTTATTTCGGGCTTCTGCCTGTAGAATGGATTGCGTTCAGGAACACAGCCCACGCCGGGAAGTCAATGTTGACAGCGGGATAATCTCTCGCTTGTCCTGTTTCAGTCTAAGTTCGCCCGCGCAGTGTTGTGACACAGCGCACGCGGCCCCACTAAATATTCCCGGCAAAGTGCTGTGCGAAGGAATGCCAACGCAGCCAC
The DNA here is from genome assembly GCF_015864665.1 of Salinibacterium sp. SWN167. Taxonomy (GTDB): domain Bacteria; phylum Actinomycetota; class Actinomycetes; order Actinomycetales; family Microbacteriaceae; genus Rhodoglobus. The sequence continues at coordinate 1,798,848 of NZ_JADYWU010000001.1, forward strand.
CTTGGTTGATAGGGGCAGGAAAAGAGGTACCAATGTCCGACGTGCTGATCGATCGTCCGGAACTCAATGGCATGGGCCAGTATGAGTTTGGCTGGGCTGACTCCGACGTTGCGGGAGCCTCTGCGCGACGGGGCATCAACGAAGAGGTCGTTCGCGACATCTCTACGCTTAAGAATGAGCCCGAATCTATGCTCAAATTGCGTCTCAAGGGCCTCGAGCTCTTCGGTCGCAAACCGATGCCGAAGTGGGGCGCCGACTTGTCGGGCATCGACTTCGACAACATCAAATACTTTGTGCGCTCCACTGAAAAGCAGGCGCAGACGTGGGAAGACCTTCCCGCCGATATTCGCGATACTTACGAGAAGCTGGGTATTCCGGAGGCTGAGCGTAACCGTCTAGTTTCCGGCGTTGCTGCACAGTATGAGTCGGAGGTTGTTTTCCACTCGATCAACGCCGAGCTCGAAGCCAAGGGCGTCATCTTCATGGACACCGACACGGCGCTGCGCGAGCACCCCGAGTTCTTTGAGGAGTACTTCGGCACTGTGATTCCCGCCGGCGACAACAAGTTCGCTGCGCTGAACACCGCCGTGTGGTCGGGTGGTTCCTTCGTTTACGTGCCCAAGGGCGTCCACGTTGAGATCCCGCTTCAGGCCTACTTCCGTATCAACACGGAGAACATGGGCCAATTTGAACGCACTCTGATCATCGCTGATGAAGGTTCGTACGTTCACTACATCGAGGGCTGCACCGCTCCGATCTACAAGTCTGACTCCCTGCACTCTGCGGTTGTCGAAATTATCGTGAAGAAGGACGCTCGAGTTCGCTACACGACGATTCAAAACTGGTCGAACAACGTATACAACCTCGTCACCAAGCGTGCGATCGCTCACGAGGGCGCAACCATGGAGTGGATCGACGGAAACATCGGTTCCAAGGTCACGATGAAGTACCCGTCTATCTACCTCGTGGGGGAGCATGCCAAGGGCGAAACCCTTTCGGTTGCCTTCGCGGGCCCCGGTCAGCACCAAGACGCCGGAGCCAAGATGATCCACATGGCGCCATACACGACCTCATCGATCGTCTCGAAGTCTGTCGCCCGTGGTGGCGGGCGCGCTGGCTACCGTGGAGAAGTCCGCGTTGACGAGAAGGCCCATCACTCAGCAAACACTGTTCGCTGTGATGCTCTCTTGGTTGACACGATTTCGCGCTCTGATACGTATCCGTCGATCGACATCCGAGTGGATGACGTTCAGCTTGGTCACGAAGCAACTGTTTCCAAGGTCAGCGCTGAACAACTCTTCTACCTTCAGTCGCGCGGCATGGAAGAAGATGAGGCGATGGCGATGATCGTGCGTGGCTTCATCGAACCCATCGCGCGCGAACTGCCCATGGAGTACGCCTTCGAACTCAATAAGCTCATTGAACTGAGCATGGAAGGATCCGTCGGCTAAATGACCGTCGTTACACCAGAACAGCACGGACTCAAGGCTCATAGCGACGGCGGATGGGACGCAAGCGAAAAAGGCTTCGTTCCCGTTCAGACTCGCTCAGCACGCCCTCGGTCTTTCGAACACACCGATTTCGCTCCCGTCAATGGACTAGAAGCTGAGTGGAAGCTCACGCCAGTGAAGCTCATCAAACCGCTTCTTGACGACGCTCTTGACGGCGCTCCCTACGCGATCGACACCGATGCCCCTGAGGGCACCAGTGTGGAGTGGGTAGCGCGTGACGACGCGCGCATTGCGTCGGCAGGCGCGCCAGAAGAGCGTGCCTCCGCCAATGCTTGGACCAACTTCGAGCAGGCCCTCGCCATCACCATTTCGGGCGAAGAGCACTCAACAGTGCGAATCTCTCGCTCAGAGTTGGGCAACACAGCACGTGCCGGCCACATTGTGATTACCGCGCGCGCACATAGCAACGGCACCGTCATTGTGGAGTCATCTGGCTCCGCACTTCTTAGCGAGAACGTTGAGGTTGTTGTTGAAGAAGGCGCGACGCTGAATTTTGTCAGTGTTCAGGACTGGGCAGACGACGCCATCCACCTCGCGAGTCATTTCGTACAGGTCGGCCGCTCAGCCACCCTCAAGCACACGGTTGTGTCGCTTGGCGGCAAGGTTGTTCGCGTCAATCCATCTGTGCACTTGTCGGGTGAAGGCGCCGACGGCGAACTCTACGGTCTCTATTTTGCGGATGCGGGACAACACCTCGAGCAGCGTGTGTACCTTCACCACGAAGCAGCGCAGACTCGCGGTCGCGTGAACTACAAGGGTGCCCTTCAGGGTGGCGGAGCGCGCACGGTTTGGGTCGGAGATGTCCTGATCGGCCCGAACGCAGCCGGCACCGATAGCTACGAACAGAACCGTAACCTCGTCTTGACCGAGGGAACTCGCGCAGACTCGATCCCGAACCTTGAGATTGAGACTGGCGATATTCAGGGTGCTGGCCACGCGAGCGCTACTGGTCGCTTCGACGACGAGCAGCTGTTCTACCTGCAGGCTCGCGGTATTTCCGAAGCAGAAGCTCGACGTCTTGTCGTCATCGGCTTCCTCTCTGAGATTGTGCAGAAGGTCGGCGATGAGCAGCTCGAAGCTCGTCTCCACACCGCTATTGAAGCGGAGCTGGAAGGAACCATCTCGTGACCGCTCAGCGCGTCTGCGGTATCGATGAACTCGAGACCAACAAGGCATACCGGGTGGAATTAGGCGGCACCGCAATCTGTGTCGTCAAAGATTCTGCTGGCGATGTCCACGCAATCGGCGACACGTGCACGCACGGTGATATTTCGCTTGCGGAGGGTTTCGTTGAAGACGGCGCTATTGAGTGTTGGGCCCACGGCTCACTCTTCTCGCTCGACACCGGTAAGCCCTTAAGCTTGCCCGCCTATGAACCTGTACCGGTCTTTGTAGTGAAGATCGACGACGACGGAGGGGTTCACATCGACCCCGAGGACACCGTCGCCATCGAGAGCTAATCGCTCTCCATACGAGACCATTAAGGAAAGAAATAATGTCAGTACTGTCAGTCAAAGACCTGCACGTCAGCGTCGAAACCGAGCAGGGCACGAAGCAGATCCTCAAGGGAGTGGACCTTGAGATCAAGCAGGGTGAAACCCACGCCATCATGGGCCCCAATGGTTCGGGCAAGTCGACCCTTGCCTACACAATCGCGGGTCACCCCAAGTACCACGTCGAAAGCGGTTCGATCACGCTTGATGGCGCAGAAGTACTCGACATGAGCATCGACGAGCGCGCTCGCGCAGGTCTCTTCCTTGCCATGCAATACCCGGTTGAGATTCCCGGCGTTAAGGTTGCTGACTTCTTGCGCACCGCGAAGACCGCTCTGGCAGGAGAGGCCCCCGCGCTTCGTCCCTGGATCAAAGAGGTTAACGGTGCGATGAAGGCTCTTCGCATGGACAAGACTTTCTCCGACCGCAACGTCAACGAAGGTTTCTCCGGCGGAGAGAAGAAGCGCAACGAGATCCTTCAGCTGGAACTCCTCAAGCCTCGATTCGCAATTCTTGATGAGACCGACTCCGGCCTTGACGTCGATGCACTCAAGATCGTGTCAGAGGGTGTCAACCGTGCACAGGAATCGACAGGCCTCGGTCTGCTGCTGATCACCCACTACACGCGCATTCTTCGCTACATCACACCGGACTTCGTCCACGTCTTCGTTGACGGCCGCGTTGCAGAAGAGGGTGGCCCCGAGCTCGCAGATCGGCTTGAAAACGAAGGTTACGATCGATTTTTGACCGACACGAGCGTAGCGTAGGCGTATGTCTACCGTTTTGGCGCCCGCCCTTTTCGACGAGGTCGAAGAGGCTCTCAAAGATGTCGTTGACCCGGAGCTAGGGGTCAACATTGTTGACCTCGGGCTCATCTATGACCTCAGCTGGGATCCAGAGAACAACGCACTCATTATTAGCATGACGCTGACCTCAGCTGGTTGCCCGCTGACGGACGTTATCGAGGAGCAAATTGCTCAGTCTCTCGATAACGTCGTAGAAGCGTTCCGCATCAACTGGGTGTGGATGCCACCATGGGGTCCTGAGAAGATTACTGACGACGGTCGCGACATGATGCGGGCTCTCGGCTTCTCGATCTAGTCGGCTTCTCGATCTAGTCGGGGCCTGCGTCCCAGGTTGTCGGCTGTGGCTTAGCGCTGCTCTGCAGCCTGAGGATCGTGCTGTGCTGCCTTTTTCCAGGCGTAGGAAAGCAAAGTTGCGGCAACGATCACTTTGACTGCAGCGCCGACCAGAAACGGTGTAACGCCGATGTCGAGGAGACTCGTAGTGGTGTAGTCACGCCCCATCGAGGTTAGCGCTCGCGCCAGTCCAATCAGGCCCGCTGCGTAGATTGCCGCGGTTCCGATTGCTGCGGCCGCTACCGCTTTCCAGAATCTGCGATCCCAGTGTCGTTCGGCTAGCGCACCCATGATCCAAGCGCCGAGAATGTATCCGACGATGTACCCGCCTCCGGTTCCGGTCAGCACCTCTAGGCCACCACTGGAGTCGCTGAACACGGGGAGTCCGACTACGCCGAGGAGCGCGTAAAGCGTCATCGCCAGGGCGGCGCGCGTTGCGCCCAAAGACAGACCAACGATCATGACGGCCAGCGTTTGTCCAGTGATGGGCACCGGATAGAGCGGCACGACGAATTGCGCTGCGAGGGCAGTGAACCCTGCACCGGCGGCAACAAAGATCACGCTCGCAGCCCAACTTGGCCCAAAGATGAGATCAACAATCGTTGGTTTGATCAATCGAGTAGCGATGCTCACGGTGACAGCCTCTCGCTTCCCTATTCTCGGAACTGCACTGCGCAGTCGACGGTAGGAAGTAGACTAGTTGGTTGGTGCTGTCGCCCACTAACCCCAACCCCCAAGATTTGGATGTTTTGCCGTGCTTGCTGTGCATGATCTCGAGTTGCGCGTTGGCGCACGCATGCTGATGCAGGGCGTCAACTTCCGTGTCGATCGCGGAGACAAAATTGGGCTGGTTGGCCGCAACGGCGCTGGCAAGACCACGCTTACTAAGACGCTCGCCGGGGAACTCGAATCCACAGGCGGCAAGATTGAGCGCACCGGTGAGATCGGATATCTCCCGCAAGACCCCCGCTCTGGCAACCCCGAAGACCTTGCCCGGACGCGGATCCTCGATGCTCGCGGCCTCGGCAGCATCGTATTGAAGATGCGTCAGGCGCAGGATGAGATGGGCAGCAGCGATGCAGCGGTGAGCACCGCTGCCATGGATCGTTACGGCAAGCTCGACGATCAGTTCATGGCACTGGGCGGATACGCCGCCGAAGCTGAGGCAGCTTCCATCGCGAGCAATCTGAGCCTTCCCGACCGCATTCTCGACCAGCAGCTCTCGACGCTCTCCGGTGGTCAACGCCGCCGCATCGAACTTGCTCGAATCTTGTTCTCGGGAGCAGACACCATGCTCCTCGACGAGCCCACTAACCACCTCGATGCCGACTCTGTTGTCTGGCTGCGAGAATTTCTGAAGAACTTCAGCGGCGGCCTGATCGTGATTAGCCACGATGTTGAGCTAGTCGAAGACACTGTTAACAAGGTCTTCTACCTCGACGCGAACCGTCAGCTTATCGATCAGTACAACATGGGTTGGAAGCATTATTTGCGCCAGCGCCAATCGGATGAGGAACGCCGCAAGAAGGAACGTGCCAACGCCGAGAAGAAGGCATCGACCCTTCAGGCTCAAGCAGCTCGCTTCGGTGCCAAGGCATCCAAGGCGGCGTCTGCCCACCAGATGGTGGCTCGAGCCGAGAAACTGCTTGCTGGTCTTGACGACGTGCGGACCGCCGATCGCGTTGCCGCTCTGCGCTTCCCGGATCCTGCGCCCTGTGGTCGTACGCCGTTGATGGGCCACAACCTCAGCAAGAGCTACGGCTCGCTCGAAATCTTTGCGTCCGTCGACCTCGCGATCGACCGCGGTTCGAAGGTTGTCATCCTCGGCTTCAACGGTGCGGGAAAGACAACCCTGCTCCGAATGCTTGCCGGCGTCGATAAGCCAGACACCGGTGAAGTCGAAGCTGGTCACGGCCTGCGCATCGGTTACTACGCTCAAGAGCACGAAACCATCGACGTCAAGCGCTCTGTTCTTGAAAACATGGTCTCATCGTCGCCTAACATCACCGAGATGGAAGCGCGTCGGGTTCTCGGCTCGTTCCTTTTCAGCGGGGATGACGCGACGAAGCAAGCCGGCGTGCTTTCGGGTGGAGAGAAGACTCGTCTTGCTCTCGCAATGATCGTCGTGAGTGGCGCCAACGTGCTCCTCCTCGATGAGCCCACTAACAACCTTGACCCGGCCAGCCGTGAAGAGATTCTTGGTGCTCTCGCGAGCTACACGGGCGCTGTTGTACTTGTAAGCCACGATGAGGGCGCTGTCGAAGCTTTGAACCCTGAACGAGTTCTGATCTTGCCTGACGGCATCGAGGACCACTGGAACAAGGACTACGCCGACCTCATCAGCCTCGCGTAGCTAGGAGAGCGCGGCAACGACGCCGCATCCGGCTTATTTCGCGAGCGGAAGCGTTGGGCGCTGGTTAAGAATCGAGGAGTGCGTCTTCGATTTCTGCGTCAGTAGGACCGCGTTTCACTGCCTTGTCGCGACGCTTCTTAGCGCGCTCCCGTTCAGCCGGATCCTCTTCGTTGACGAGACGATACTCCTGACGCACAGCCCAGGCGAGCCCGATGAAAGCAAGCACGCCAAAAGCGACCCACTGGAAGGCGTAGGAGAGATGTGCGCCTTCATCGAGTAGCGGTTTCGGGTAAGCCAGCGGCATATCGGCGACCGCGGGGGACTCAGACGCCAACAGGCCATACGCGCCAACGTAGGTTGGTTCGCCCACAAGTTCCGCAACGGTCGGCAAGTGAATGGTTGCGATCTGTCCCTCGGGTGCTGAGCGGTTGTAGACCGTTGGTTCACTCGGCTTGAGTCGTAGAACGAGCTCGACCTGCCCCGTGGGAGCAGCGGGCACAAAATCGGGTTCATCTTGGCTGTTTCCCGAGGGAACCCATCCACGGTCAACAGCAATAATCTCGCCGCTGTCGAGCTTGAAAGGTACAAGCACTTCGAAGCCTGGCTGACCACCGTACGGCCGCCCGCGCACAAGGAGTTGCTCAGCAGTCAGGTACTCCCCGGTAACGGCCACAGACATCCACTTGTTGTCGACATCGAACTCGTCGAGCTCGGGCATCACACTCTCGAGGTCTTGGGGGGCTGCATCCCAGTTATCGCTAACGCGAGCGACCTCCGCGGCCGCTTCCGCGCGCCGGTCAAACTGCCAATGCGAGAGAAAAACGCAGCCAATTGCGAAGGCGATGACCAAGGCCAAATACCCAAACCACCGACGAGAAAATGCGAAACGCCACCGGTTCACGCGCCGCTCCCATCAGGAACCACTGAAACGTCATCCGCGAGGTCGCTGACCAGGACAGGGAAGTTGCGGGTCGTCAAGTATTCGCGCAAGTAGTCGACGTGGTCTGCGCAGGCCAACCACACCTTCACCCGCTCGAGCCCGTGGATACGCGGGTTTCGCCAGTTGACGTTCCACTGCGCGCGCGCTGTGCACCCTGCGCGCGAGCACTGTTGTGTGCTCGGGCCACTCTCACCGATCACCGAGCCGCCTCGTCCGTTCCGCGTGAAGCGAAGGAGTCACCCGATTTCAACGCGAATTGACCAGGCGTGGACACAACGCCGGCCCGCTGGATACTGACGTTGGCCAGCACGACGGCAACGTAAGGCAACACGACGGCGCCAAGCACGGGCAACACAAGCCACCACCCCCGCACGAAGACGCACAGCAACACGCACACAATTCGTATCCCCATAGCTATGGAGTAGTTGATGACGCGGCGACGGCGTTCAGCATCGGGCCGCTCAGGGAGCGACGTGATCGACTCAGGAGTGTTCATGGGCTTTCTTAGGTTGCCGAGGTGACTACACCTAAGCCTACGCCCGTGCTGGCGACTATATGCTGGGAACCATGAGCAGCACAGCAACTGAATCACGAATCGTTCTTGTCACCGGCGGCAATCGCGGCATTGGCCGGGCAATTGCCGAAGAGTTTGTGGCTCAGGGCTACCGAGTCGCCGTTACCGCCCGCTCGGGCACCGGCCCAGAAGGCACCCTCACGGTGACCGCGGACGTCACCGATCCCGCAAGTATCGACGCTGCGTTCAGCGAGGTAGAGTCCAAACTCGGTCCTGTCGAAATCGTTGTAGCGAACGCGGGAATCACCCGGGACATGCTCCTCATGCGTATGAGTGATGACGACTTCACCGATGTCATTGACACCAACCTCTCCGGAGCCTTCCGCGTCGTGAAGCGCGCCTCCAAAGGCATGATGAAGGCCCGTTTTGGCCGTGTCATCCTCGTTTCGAGTGTTGTTGGCCTTCTCGGTTCGGCTGGCCAGGTCAACTATTCCGCTTCCAAGAGCGGACTCATTGGACTCGCACGGTCTCTCACCCGCGAGCTCGGCAGCCGCGGAATCACCGCCAACGTAGTAGCTCCAGGGTTCATCGAGACCGATATGACCGCAGCGCTGCCAGTCGAGCAACAGGACGCGTATCTCAAGCAGATTCCTGCCAACCGTTTCGCACACCCGGCCGAGGTCGCGAAAGCGATCGCGTGGCTTGCGAGCGACGATGCGGGCTACATCTCAGGCGCGGTCATCCCGGTCGATGGTGGACTCGGAATGGGCCACTAGCAAGCTCGCGTTTGTGCGATTAGCCCCGAAGCCCCAGCAGCGCAAGCACCGAGCTGAGGTCACGGCTGTCGATGTGTACGTCAGCATTGGCGCGCACAATCGGCTTGGCTGTGATACCGATCGACAGTGCTGCGGCATCCATCATCAATAGATCGTTGGCGCCGTCACCAACCGCAATGGTGCGAGACAGGGGAGTGTCGGAGTCGGCCGCCCACTCCCGCAATGAGTCTGCTTTGGCTTGAGCGTCGATCACCGGGCCGAGGACGGCCCCCGTGACCACACGGTTCTTCACTTCAAGGCGGTTTGCTCGGGCGTAGCGCAAGCCGAGACGTGCCGCAAGAGGATCAAGAAGCTCATGGAAACCACCAGAAACTGCTGCCACGTGCCCGCCGGCTGCTTTAACACCAGCGATGAGCTCCTCAGCGCCGTTCGTGACGCGGATGTCGCGAGCACACTCGGCAATCACTGACTCGGGCAGCCCAGCCAGGGTTGCTACTCGCGCCCGAAGGCTCTCTTCGAAGTCGAGTTCCCCGTTCATCGCACGCGTAGTGATCTCTGTCACCTCTGGCTCGGAGCCTGCACGCGCAGCGAGTAATTCGATTACCTCGTTCTCAATCAACGTGGAGTCGACGTCAAAAACTACGAGAAATTGTGCCAAGGCGAGGACCCTTCAATCGACGGTTCACGTCGTCGGTCTCGAGAACCGCACGACTTCACTCGTCAGACTATCGGGATCACCCTCGTTGCCTCGCCCACGGGAGCCAGCAAGGCAATAGGATGATGACATCATGGCTAGCGTTCTCACCTTCTCCGACGTCACCGTCACTCGTAGTGGCAATACGATCCTCGACTCTGTTTCTTGGAGTGTGGAAGCTTCCGATCGGTGGGTGATTCTCGGCCCCAATGGGGCAGGCAAGACCACACTGTTGCAGCTGGCCGCGGCTCAGATTCATCCGAGCTCAGGCGAAGTCACCGTGCTCGACAGCACTCTTGGCGCGTCCGATGTTTTCGATGTGCGCCCGCGCATTGGTTTTGCCTCGACCGCTCTTGCCCGCCGGGTCCCCGGCAACGAGAGTGTTCTTGACGTTGTCTTGACCGCTGCGTACTCCGTAACGGGTCGCTGGAATGAAGAGTATGAGAATGTCGATGTGCGTCGTGCACGTCGTGTCCTCGCCGAGTGGAGTCTCTCGCACTTAGAGGAACGTCGCTTCGGCGATCTGAGCGATGGCGAACAAAAGCGCGTGCAGATTGCGCGCTCCGTGATGACCGACCCAGAACTGCTCTTGCTCGACGAACCTGCAGCGAGCCTCGACCTCGGCTCACGGGAAGAACTGGTTCAACTGCTGAGTGGATACGCTCAGGCAGATACCGCGCCAGCAATCGTAATGGTGACGCACCACGTGGAAGAGATTCCGCGAGGATTTACCCACGCGCTGGTTTTGTCCAAGGGTTCCGTGCACAGCGCGGGTAAGATCGATGACGTTGTTACGTCAGAGAACTTGAGTGCCGCTTTCGGTCTCGAACTCATCATCACAAAAGACTCCGGCCGCTACACCGCGCGTGCTGCCTAATCCTCTGATAGGCTTGTGTGTCGGTCCGCGTGACCGCCTACGTCTTTTATTTATTCAAGAACCCAGGGAAATCCAATGAAGTCCGAGACCCACCCCACATACATGCCCATCGTCTTTCGCGACCTCGCGTCTGGCTCCACGTTCCTCACTCGTTCAACTGTGACGAGCGAGAAGACGATCGAGTGGGAAGACGGAAACACCTACCCGGTCATCGACGTCGAAATCTCCTCCGAGTCGCACCCCTTCTACACGGGTAAGCAGCGCATCATGGACTCCGCAGGACGCGTTGAGAAGTTCAAGAACCGTTACAAGGGCTTCGGCAACTAGTAACACCCAGTTTTTTCTGAAGGCGACCGGTTATCCGGTCGCCTTCAGTCGTTAACGGCACGATCGCATTAATGCACCGTCGCCCTGCAACGTCACCATCACTGTGCACCGGTGTCGGCAACGGCACCGGCACCGGCAACAACAGAAAATGCGCAACGTTCCGTGGAACGTCGCGCATGCTGATCGAGGCTAGGGGGAGCGCTACTGCGGGAACGAGCGTACTGGCCACTCCAAGTTCGCCACGAAGCTCTCGTCGCCCTTAGACCTGCGAATGAACTCCTGAAAGCTTGCCGACTGCTCGGCGTACCAGCGCTGTTGCATCGCGTGCAATTCGCCAAAGGGAATGCTGAGCTGTTCCGTGTACTTCAGCAGGAGCGCTTGCGCGACTCGGGCAGCGGCGATCGCGTCGGCACCAGCATCATGGGCATCGTCTAAAGCGACACCGTACAGCGCCGAAGTCGCTTCAAGGGTGCGCTTGCCGCGGCGGTAACGATCAACGCCTTTGTCGATAACGAGGGGGTCGATGACGATGTAGGGCTCTGCGAGACCATCGACCGAGTGCCGGCGGCACTCACGGTCTAGCAGCGAGAGATCGTAGGGAGCGTTATAGACAACGAGAGGGATACCACGGGCACAGGTGTCTCTGAGCGTGTTGACAATTTCTGACACGACAAGGGCCGCGTCGCGCCCCTCAGCCCGTGCACGCTCGGTAGTAATTCCGTGAATCGCGGCAGCGCCATCCGGAATCTCAACCCCGGGGTCTGCAAGCCAATCCCACCGAGAAGTCACCGCTCCCGACCCGTCGATGAGGGCGATACAGGCGGAAACGATGCGACTAGTCTCTACGTCGACGCCGGTGGTTTCAAGATCGAAGGTGGCTAGGGTGCCGGAATTGCTCATGAACTCAGCGTAGGGCGAGACACTGACACCGGGAACTCGGCTCGCGGAGTTACGGCGTCGAACTGGAGCGGCAACGCATGTGAAACCAGAATGTCAGCAACGAGCGGCGCACTGCATAAGATTGTTCGAATGAGACCTGCATCGCCATATGGAGCACTGCTCGACGCCACCCCGGCGAGGCACTCCGTTGTCGATGTACTCGGCGCTGCAACCCACTACTGGGAATACGGCCCCGATGACGCCGAGACCGTTCTGGTTCTCGTGCATGGCTTTCGGGGCGACCATCACGGCCTCGAGGCCGTCTGCGCTCACCTTCGCGGCATCCGAATCATCAGTCCCGACATTCCGGGTTTTGGCGCCTCCGAGCCGCTCAACGGTCGGGCACACGACATCGAGGGGTATGCGCTCTGGCTTCAGAGCTTCGTCGAAGCACTCGGCCTCGACGGGCGCGCAATTATTCTCGGGCATTCCTTCGGATCGATTGTCGTCTCTGCCGCACTTGCCCGTGGCCTTGTCACGCCGCGGCTCATTCTCGTCAATCCCATCGCGGCGCCGGCGCTCTCGGGCCCGAATGGCGTGCTCAGCAAGATCACGCTCTGGTTTTACCAACTCGCCCGGGCTCTGCCGCATGCGATCGGTGCGCCGATGCTCAGCAACTGGCTCGTCGTGCGGGTGATGAGTCTTGCCATGGTGAAGACTCACGACCCCGAACTTCGGCGCTGGGTTCACCAACAGCACCATGCGCACTTCAGTAGTTATGCCAATCGCGACAGCCTCCTTGAAGCCTTCGAGGCATCGATCGGGTCGGATGTCAGCATGTTCGCGCCGCAGATAACCATTCCCACGCTCTTGATCGGGGCTCGCAATGACCCCATCAGCCCGGTTCCAGCACAGGAGCGACTGCACACCCTCTTCGCCGACTCACAGCTCGAAATTTTCGACGACGTTGGCCATCTCATCCACTATGAACGGCCGCGCGAAGCCGCCGAACTGATTGTTAGGTTCCTGAACGCGGGAACAGTTGCGGAGCCCCTCTCATGAAGATCGTTTTCGATTGTCGCTATACGCGCATCGGCCGCCACGATGGAATCAGTCGCTATGGCTCTCGCCTCGTCGAGGAGTTGAGCAAACTACACCCCGTGACCATGCTGGTTTCCGATAAGCGCCAGCTCGAGCTTTTGCCAGACCTGCCTTGGGAAATGGCGTCGTCACCCACCGGCATCCTGGAGCCCTTAGTTGCTCTTCAGGTCAACAAGCTGAAGCCGGATGTCGTGTTCACTCCCATGCAAACAATGGGCCCGTTCGGTCGCAAGTACGCTCTCGTCACGACAGTGCACGATCTCATCTACTACAAGCACCCCACTCCGCCTCACAACCTGCCGTGGGCAGTGCGTGTGATGTGGCGTGCGTATCATCTGACCTGGGCGTTCCAACGGGCACTTCTGAACAGGGCAGATGCCCACGTCTCCGATTCCCAGACGACGCGTGATCAGATGGTGGAGCACAACCTCACGCGCAATCCCATTGCCGTCGTAACGCTGGGAACCGATAGTCCAGCCGATTACGTGCCCCGGGCGGCACCGACGACACAGGAGCTCGTCTACATGGGCTCCTACATGCCCTACAAGAATGTGGGGCTCATTGCTCGGGCGCTCCACGATTTGCCCGGCTACACCCTTCATCTCATGAGCCGAGTCGACGAGAGGTCGAAGGCGGAGCTGACGGCACTCGCACCAGAGTCGAGCCTCATCTTCCACAACGGAGCAAGCGACGAGGTCTATTCGGAGACTCTGTCGCGGGCAACCGCTCTCGTAAGCGCATCCCGTGATGAAGGCTTCGGCCTACCTCAGGTTGAGGCGATGGTGCTCGGCACGCCGGTGCTCGTCAGCGATACTGCGATCTTCCGTGAGATTTCCGGCCCCGCTGGCGGATTCTTCAACCCAGACAAGCCTGCCGAGCTGGTTCGCGAAGTACACGCGCTCGAGGACCCCGCAACGTGGCAGGCGCGTTCGACTGCCGCTCGCGCGCGGTCGGCAGAGTTCACCTGGGAGAAGGGTGCCGCGACGCTCTACCAAGTGCTTCAGGATGCCGTTGCGGCCCGCCAAGCGAAGAAGAATCGCTAGCGGCGACCTACGCGCCGCTCTCGCGTCGGGCTAACGCGTTTTGCTCGTCGAAGTCGTCGCCGCCGTGGCGTTCTGATTCTTCTTCGATGGGATCATCGAAATCGATGAGTGTCAGGGTGCCTTCGTCATGACGGAAGCTATGAACGGAGCCGTTGGCGATTCGTCCGTGCGGATGCCCCGGAGCGACTGTCGCAAGCACGGTTGCAATGACGCCGCCGTGGGCCACCACAATGATCGACTCACCGTGATGCTGCTCGGCAAGGCTCACGAGGGCAGGAACGACACGCTGTGCGACAGCCTCGCGCGGTTCCCGGCCGGGAACGTCAACGTCAGCCGGATACAGCGCATCAATTTCGCTATCGGTGCAGCCTTCGGCGACGCCATAGTTTCGCTCCACAATCGCCGCTACGGGTTCAGGGGCGGCAAGCCCGACAATGCCCGCGATAATTTCTGCGGTTTCCATCGCCCGGGAGAGAGGGCTGGCAAAGATTCCGTTCCACTGCCGGCGGGCTAAGAGTTCTCCCGTGGTGCGTGCCTGCGCGCGACCGGTCTCGTTGAGGGGAATGTCAGTACTGCCCTGAATGCGACGTTCGAGATTCCAGTCAGTCTCTCCATGGCGCACGAGATAAATGAACACAACGCTCCGTTCACAACACAATGACCAGCACAGAACACTCGGGCGATCTGCGCTGCTAAGCAGCTAGGCGTTCGACAAGTTCACTAAGAACTGCGGAAGCGCCCCCATCGATCTTAACGTCGGCGCGTTTATCGGCTTTGGTCGTTCCACGATTAATGATGACGAGCGGGATCTGCTTGCGCATCGCTCGTTCAACAAGGCGGATGCCGGAATTGACGACGAGAGACGAACCGGCGACGATCATGGCATCCGACTGGTCAACGAGCGACGCGCCAAGTTGAAACTTTCGGGTCGGAACGAACTCGCCGAAGAACACGACATCCGGTTTCAGAACGCCACCGCAGACAGTGCAGTCGGGAATCACGAAGTCCTCAACGTTGTGCACGTCAGCATCGCCGTCGGGGTTGAGCGTGTGGGAGTCATCTGCTTCGAGCCACGGGTTCAGCGCAGAGATGCGGGCGGCTAGGGGAGTGCGAGCAAAGTACTGTCCGCACCGCAGGCACCGCGCACGGTCGATGCTGCCGTGGACGTCAACAACCCGTGTGGAGCCGGCGCGCAAGTGCAAGCCGTCGACGTTCTGAGTCACGATGCCGTTGCTGATGCCGCGGCGTTCGAACTCCGCGAGAGCGTCATGACCCTGGTTGGGAGTCGACGCGGCAAAACGTTTCCAGCCGAGATGGCTGCCTGCCCAATAGCGCTGACGAAATTCGGGCGAGCTTTGGAACTGTTGGAAGGTCATCGGATTGCGCACCGCGGCGCCTTCACCGCGATAATCGGGTATGCCTGAATCGGTGCTAATCCCAGCGCCGGTGAGTACGCTAATGAGCTTGCCCTGAAGAAGCTCGGCAGCACGATCAATGTCGTTGCTGATCGGGAGTGTGTTCACTCTCCAAGCGTAAGCACTTCGGGCTCATCCACTGCCATCTCAGATTCACCTGATGGCGAAACCGCACAGTTGGGAACACACCGTGAACGTCATCCGGGTCACCGATCTCTCCGATCCTCGCCTCAGCGACTTCGCCAACCTCACGGATGTCGCTCTGCGCCGCCGCACAGAACCAGCCGGCGGCCTCTACATTGCCGAATCATCCAAAGTGATTGCGCGCGCGCTGAGAGCCGGACACCAGCCGCGCGCAGTACTCGTGCTAGAACAGTGGCTCGATGACGTGGCGGAACTACTCGGGGATTCCCCAGTTCCTGTCTACGTGGGGGAGCCAGCGCTACTAGAACAACTCACCGGGTTCAATCTGCACCGCGGGGCTCTGGCATCCATCCACCGCCCGGTGCTTCCCAGCGTTGCTGAGCTGGTGGCGGATGCACGCCGCATCGTCATCTTGGAAGACATCGTTGATCACACTAACGTCGGTGCCATTTTTCGCTCGGCTGCAGCGCTCGGAGCGGATGCTGTGCTCATCACGCCACGCTGCGCCGACCCGCTCTACCGCCGCAGTGTGCGCGTCAGCATGGGAACAGTGCTGCAAGTGCCGTGGACCCGCCTCGAGAATTGGCCTGCCGACGCCGCGGATCTGAAGGCGGCGGGATTCCACTTGGCCGCTCTCGCTCTCAACGACGACTCGGTCGACCTCGATACCTTTGCGGCTAACGCCCCCGAGAAGGTCGCCCTGATCTTGGGAACTGAAGGAGATGGCCTCTCGCGCAGCACGATCGAGGCCGCCGACACCGTGGTCAAGATTCCGATGATGCACGGCGTTGATTCGCTCAATGTTGCTGCCGCTAGCGCGGTGGGGATGTACATGCTTCGAGCACGCTAGCCGCCACCATAGATTCACCTGTTAGCGTTATCCGGTGCCGCTGACTCAACGCCAAATTTTTCGCCGTCGCCGTATCGTCGTCTTCTCTGTTGCCGGTGTCGTGCTTGCGACAGCGTTCTACTTGCCACTGACACTTCTCGCGCCCCTTGACGAAGTTTCGGCCCAGGTTCTCGCGGTCGAAACCCCGGTAGCGGCTGAGCCCGAACTGACCTTGCCGAGCTACGGTGCGTCCGCGATTGGTGCACTCGACCGCCCCGGAGTGCTCGCGCAAGCCGGCAGCACTGACCCGATTCCCATCGCGTCGATCACGAAAATTATTACAGCCCTTGTCGTGCTCGACGCCAAACCGCTTGAGGTGGACGAAGCGGGCCCGACGATTACCTTCGGGCAAACAGACGTGGACTTCTACAACGCTCAGGTAGCGCAGTATGGGTCAGTGTCACCGGTGTATGACGGTCTCCAGCTCTCCCAACGCGATGCTATGACGGTTGTGCTGCTTCCTTCCGCAAATAACTACGCGCAATCTCTAGCGAACTGGGCTTTTGGCTCTGAAGACGCTTTTGTCGCGGCCGCTGCGGTGTGGCTTCAAGAACAGGGACTCGAGAACACGACTCTCACCGAGCCTTCCGGAATCCAAGATACGAATCGAAGCACGGCTGCCGACCTCACTGAACTGGCCAGACTGGCTATCGGAAACCCTGTCATCGCAGACATCGTTTCCACGTCGTCCGCAGAGATTCCGGGCATCGGAGCAGTGAGTAACAGCAACGCACTCCTCGGAATCGATGGCGTCGATGGGATCAAGACAGGAACCCTCGTCGTCGGCTGGTCGTGCCTGCTGTTCTCCGCTGACGTAACCGTCGGCGACGAAGTCATCACCCTCGTAGGCGCGGTCGTGGGTGGGCCAGACCATCCCACGATTAATGCCGCGATCCGCGAGCTGATTGCGGATGCCACTGCCGGGTTCTCCGAGGTAGAGGTTGCAACAGACGGCGAGGAGTTCGCTGACTATGACACGCCGTGGGGCGATGAGTCTGCCGCGGTGGCCGCCTCGACCGTCAAGATGGTCGTGTGGGGCGAAGATGAGATCTCTGTAACGGTCGAGGCTGTCCCTGTGCGCCTTGCGGAATCCGGGGAAAATGCGGGCGCGCTCCACGTGCAGATCGGGTCAGACACTTTCGAAATTCCTCTGGTATTCAGCGAGGAGATCGATGACCCGGGGGCGTGGTGGAGGCTCACCAACCCACAAAGTTTGTTTTAGTTATCGAATAGACACGGCACTCACAGGAGGCCGCGATAAGGTGGAGTGCATCTGGAGCACCTGCTCGATTGACAAATGGCTGGGAAGTCATTCAAAACATCTGAGGTCACGTGAGTAGTTCTCTCTCAGCCGATCCCACACGAATCATCAAGACTGGGCCCCGCGGAGTCGGTAGCCCGATGAGCGAATTCGCAGCATTGTTGCGCACCGTTCGCGAAGCAGGGTTGTTGCGCCGCAACAGACGCTTCTACATCATCACTTTTGCCGTGATTACCGTCGCTATGGCCGCCGCTTGGGTTGGTTTCGCGATGCTTGCCGGCACGTGGTACATCTTGTTGATCGCCGCGGCGATGGGCATCATCTTTACGCAATACGCATTTCTTACGCACGAACTGGCGCATCGCCAAGTTTTTCAGTCCAGCAAGCTCAATGACACGCTGGGGCGGCTCATGTCCGACCTCATCGTCGGAATTAGCTACGCCTGGTGGATGAACAAGCACTCGCGTCACCACGCGAACCCCAACACGGTCGACAAAGACCCTGATATCGAGACTGACTTCATTATTTTCCAGAAGGAAAAGACTGTCGGCCTCAAGGGGATTACTAAGTTCATGGCGAAACGCCAGGGCTACCTGTTCTTTCCCGCGCTCTTGCTTGAGGGCTTCAACCTTCATTCGCACGCCTTCCAAGAGGTCTTCAACTTCAAGAAGAAGGTCGACAAGCGCTGGCTCGAGATCACGCTTCTGCTCGTACGCAACATCGGCTACCTTGCCGTCGTGTTCAGCTTTCTCCCACTCGGCATGGCATTTGCCTTCTTGGGCGTTCAAATGGGAATCTTCGGGCTCTACATGGGCGCATCATTCGCTCCCAATCACAAGGGGATGCCAATCTTGCCTAAGGGCTCGAAGGTTGACTTCCTGCGCCGTCAAGTGCTGACAAGCCGCAACATTCGTAGTGGTGTCTTCATGAACCACTTCATGGGCGGTCTCAACTTCCAAATCGAGCACCACCTTTTCCCCACTATGCCGCGGCCGCATTTGCCTCTCGCTGCAGAAATGGTGAAGGAGTACTGCAAGACGAAGGACATCAAGTACACCGAGGTCGGACTCGTCACGTCGTACGGCATCGTGATTCGCCACCTCAACGAAGTCGGCCTCAGTGCCGATGGAGATCCTTTTGACTGCCCCGCAGCCGGTCGCACCGGTTACACCGGATAGTCAGCCGAGAAACGCGCGAAGAGGGCCCCTGCCGCATTGGCAGGGGCCCTCTTCGCGTATGTGAGCTGTGTCTAGCCTCAGCGCGGCCATGGTGCCACTGAGAGCGTTAGAAGCCGGGCCGTTTGGCTGTGACGTTGTCTCCGGACGACTGGTGGCGAACTCGACGCAAGACCCATGGCACCAAGTGCTCGCGAGCCCAGCCAATGTCTTCGACGCGCGCCTCGCGCCAGCGACGTGGAGGAAGCGGCTCAGGATTGAACGGCTCAAGTTCATTCGCCACGTTCAGGGACTCGAGCACCATGCGAGCGACTGTATGGTGACCGACAGGGGAGAAGTGAAGACGATCTCGCGACCACATCCGCGGGTCTGACAACTCGCGTAGGGACCACATGTCAGCGACAACAGCATCATGGCGCTGTGCGACAGCACGAATGTTCTCGTTGTAGATCGCCACCTTGCCACGCATGCGATTGAGCACGGGAGTCATTCCGATATCGGGTCCAGTGAAAAGCACCACGGTTGCGCCATCTCGTCGCAGTTGTGCCACGAGCGCGTCGACACGCTGGGCGACTTCGTCGGGATCAGAACCAGGCCGGATGATGTCGTTACCGCCGGCTGAGACAGTAATGAGATCTGCTTTGAGTTCCATCGCGGGCTCAAGCTGTTCATTCGATATTTGGTCAAGCAGTCGGCCTCGGATGGCTAAGTTCGCGTAGGCAAAGTCCGGTTTACGGTCTCCCAACACTTCCGCGACTCGGTCGGCCCAGCCTCGATTGCCGCCGGGGGAGTTGGGTTCGGGGTCGCCGATGCCCTCTGTGAAGGAATCACCGATAGCGACATATCTGCTCCACGGGTGTTGTTCTTGCATACGTCTAGCCTGTCTCACAATTTGCCTGTGCGATACCCGGGTGATTCCTGAGAGTGAACTGAATTGCTTTGACCCTCGGATAGGGCACGTGGTTATCTCTTCTCTGTTGGTTTTCACACCGAAGACCACTTAACCACCGTTTGGAGAACACACAATGGGAATCATCGGCTGGATCGTACTGGGACTCATCGCCGGAGCTATCGCTAAGGCAATCTTGCCCGGACGCCAAGGCGGCGGTTGGCTCGCAACACTCCTTCTCGGTGTTGTTGGAGCACTCGTCGGAGGATTCGTGGGAGGCGCCATCTTTGGCATTGGCCTCGAAGAGTTCTTCTCCATCGAAACGTGGCTGGTCGCCATTGGCGGCTCAGTGCTCGTGCTCTTCCTTTACGGGTTGATTACGCGCGGCTCACGTCGCTAAACACTCTTGGGTAAAAGGGGCGGTGCACTGCGGTGCACCGCCCCTTTTCTGTGTCCGGGGCTCTCTGCCGATCCCGCGTCCCGCGAGCGAGCGTCAGAGGCACCTGAGAGAATGGCACTATGGGCAAGCAAGACGGTCGAACGCGGCATGTAACCGCACCGGGCGTCGATGACAGCACCGCAACCATCCTGCACGTTGACATGGATGCCTTCTTCGCCTCCGTCGAACTCCTCGATCATCCTGAGCTCATTGGTAAGCCGGTCATCGTCGGGCACAATTCCGTTCGTTCCGTGGTCACCGCGGCTACCTACGAGGCCCGCAAGTATGGCGTGAACTCAGCGATGCCCATGGCCCTCGCCCTGCGCCGGTGTCCCAACGCCATTGTGCTTGAGCCACATTTCGAGCGCTATCAACACTTTTCTTCCATCGTTTTCGATATCTGCGACCAACTCACCCCCAAGGTAGAACGACTCGGCATTGACGAAGCGTTTCTGGATGTTGCAGGAGCGCGGGCCATCTACGGGTCACCCCTCGAGGTGGCGGCACTGCTGCGTCGTCGAGTCTTCGCCGAAACAGGGCTCGTCTGTTCTGTCGGCGCCGCGGCCTCGAAGTACGTGGCGAAAGTCGCATCGGGCCTCTCTAAGCCCGATGGACTGCTCGTCATCCCGGCCGACAAGACAATCGAATTCCTGCATCCGCTGCCCATCACCGCCCTCTGGGGCGTCGGTGGCAAGACGGCGGAATCACTGCAGCACCGCGGTTTCAGTACTATTGCCGATATTGCTCACGCAGATCGGGAAACCCTCACGCGCGCGGTCGGCGAAGCTGGCGCAGTAAAGCTGCACAACCTCTCCTGGGGCAACGATCCCCGCAACGTCGTCGAACGGGCCGCCGAGAAGAGCATCGGCCACGAGACCACCTTTGAATACAACGTGTTGGATGCCAACGAGATTCGCCGCGAATTGCTCCGGCTCTCCGGAAAGGTCGCCGCACGCTTGCGTGGCGCTGGTATGGAAGCGAGCACCGTGGTGCTGAAACTCCGGTTCGAAGACTTCAGCACCATTACTCGCTCGCGTAAGCTGCCCGACCCCACCGACCTCGGCCGCACCATCTACGAGACCGTCAGAGATGTCTATGCCGACTTTGCTCGCGAAGGTCGGCCGGTGCGCCTCGTTGGCGTGCGCGGAGAGCAACTCGTCGAGCCGGGCGGCGGGCAGCTGAGTTTGTGGGACACCACCGACGGCTGGCGCGACGCGGAACAAGCTATGGAGGCGGCATCCGCTCGCTTTGGAACCGGCGCGATAGGGCCAGCGCGCCTCTTGGGATCACAGCGCTCGGAACGGCCGCGCCTCGGTCAACGTGACTAGTCGTTCGCAAACTTTTTGCCCACACGACCAAAAAACAGCAGTCACGAACTCGGTTGTCAGTAGAGAACGGTAAAGTCTTATCAAGTGAGCACTCCATTGCCTGGCCCCACCGTGGGCACCTTCGCTGCGGAACATCTCTCACCGTCGTACCCCGAACGCGCCGCCCGAGGCACCGCATCCAAACTGCGTGCCTGGCAGGCAGAAGCCCTCGATCTTTACTTCGAAAGAGAACCTCGCGACTTTCTTGCCGCTGCCACACCTGGCGCCGGCAAAACCACCTTCGCTCTCCGTCTCGCTGTTGAGCTTTTTGCGCGCCGGGAGATCGATCGCGTCACCGTCGTTGCGCCAACCGATCACCTCAAACGCCAATGGGCGGATGCCGCCAACCGTGTCGGAATCCGGCTCAATCCGTCGTTCTCCAACGGCGATGCCTGGGGCGGACGACGTTTCCACGGTGTTGCTGTGACCTATGCGCAAGTGGCCATGAAGGCCTCGTTTCATCAAGAGATCACCGACTCTGCCCGCACGCTCGTGATTCTTGACGAAGTGCACCACGGCGGCGACGCTCTCAGCTGGGGCGACGCCATCCACACGGCTTTCGGTCGTGCCACTCGGCGACTCTCACTCACGGGTACACCGTTCCGCAGCGATACCGCCCCCATTCCCTTCGTGACCTATGCACCCAACCATGAAGGCATCCGCACTTCGGTCACCGACTACAGCTATGGCTATGGTCGTGCGCTCGAAGACGGGGTTGTCCGACCGGTTATCTTCATGGCCTACGCCGGCAAGATGCGCTGGCGCACCCGCATGGGCGATGAGATGGAGGCGCGCCTCGGTGAAGGCGACACCAAAGACGTCACCGCGCAGGCGTGGCGCACCGCTCTAGATCCCAAAGGCGAATGGATGCCGGCTGTGCTGCGGGCGGCGGATCGTCGCCTCAGCGAGGTGCGACATTCGGTTCCCGATGCCGGAGGACTCGTCATCGCGACCGATCAGCTCGCGGCTCGGGCCTACGCCAAGCTCATCAAGGACATCACAGGGGAGTCCGCCACGATCGTTCTCTCCGACGAGAAAGAGTCATCGTCGCGCATCGGAAAGTTTGCCGAAAGTGATAGTCGCTGGATGGTGGCTGTGCGCATGGTGTCTGAAGGTGTCGACGTTCCGCGACTTGCCGTCGGCGTGTATGCGACCTCGGCATCCACCCCCTTATATTTCGCCCAAGCAGTCGGTCGTTTCGTGCGCACTCGTCGCCGTGGCGAAACGGCATCAATTTTTTTGCCGAGCGTTCCCAACCTCATGAACCTCGCGGGAAAGCTCGAGAAGGAGCGTGACCACGCGCTCGATCGCAAAGAATCGCCTGATGATCTGCTCGATGACAGCCTCCTCGATGCGGAGAACCGTGAAGAGAAGACGAGCGATGAACTTGCTGATGAGTTCACGTGGGAAGCCATCGAGTCTGAAGCGAACTTCGATCGTGTGCTGTTTGACGGCGCAGAGTTTGGTTTCGCTGCCGAACCGGGCAGTGACGAAGAGCTCGACTTCATTGGGCTTCCCGGCATCTTGGAGCCAGAGCAAGTACGAGAACTATTGCTGCAGCGCCAAAAACGCCAGTCAAAGCGCGCAGAGAGTCGTCCCAAAGAAGAACAGCCGCCGCCGCTGTATCGCACGCTCAAAGAGCAGCGGACCCTGCTCAACAACCTCGTGGGCCGTAGAGCCAAGCTTTCTAATGAACCGCACGGATTGATCCACGCGGAGTTGCGTCGCGTCTGTGGCGGCCCTGCGGTCGCTCAGGCTACGGTGACGCAATTGCAGACCCGCATCGATTACTTGCGCAAGGGCATGCACTAGTCGCCAACAGCTGGGCCGTGCGCGCTTCATGATTCACCGTGCGAGGCACACAGCCTGACGGGTGCTGCACGCACGCATACCCCTAAGAGCGCAGCCGTGCATCCGTCTTTTAACAAGAAAACGCCCCCGGTATAGGACCGGGGGCGTTCTCATTACTGAACTATCAAGATCAGAGGGGGCGGATGTTCTCCGCCTGGGGACCCTTGGGTCCCTGTGTGATGTCAAACTCAACCTTTTGGTTCTCGTCGAGCGACTTGTAGCCATTTGTTGCGATGGCCGAGTAGTGGGCGAACACATCAGGACTTCCGTCCTCGGGGGCGATGAAGCCAAAGCCCTTTTCTGCGTTGAACCACTTGACGGTACCTAGTGCCATTTAAAACTCCTCCAGGAGCGTTCCTCAGGCCCCGACAGTCGAGGCCGCATTCATGCCTTTGTCTAGAACATGAACGATGGGATAAGGCTATAGCAGGAAAGCCCTGCATGTGTCATCTATTTCGAAAAAGACACATAACGGTAATGAAGTCGTCATTAGCGGAAATCTCGAGATCGGGTGCGGGGGAGCCCCGAAAGCGGTTCAAAGCGGTCTGCAACAACATTAATCACACCATCAACGGAGCGTTCAAGAACACCACGAACGATGAGCGCTGCACTGTCACGAGCCACTCGGCGGTAGCGCCCCCACACTCCAACACTGCAAATCACGTTGATGAGACCTGTCTCATCTTCAATGTTCATGAAGGTGATTCCACTGGCCGTTGCGGGACGTTGACGATGCGTCACAACACCCCCAATTTCGATACGACGCCCGGATTCAGCGGTCATCAGGTCGGTTGCGCTCAGGATTCCCCGCTTGCTCAGAGTCTCCCTGAGGTGGGCGACCGGGTGGCTTGCCGGCGAAATTCCCGTTGACCAGAGGTCGGCCATCAGATCATCCACCGGGCTCGACATTGAAAAGAGCGGCGGCTGAACGGTGACCACACTGTGGGGGAGATACTCCTCGCGATCCTGTGCCGCGTTACCCGCATTCCACATCGCTTCGCGACGAGTGAGTTCGAGAGAGTCGAAAGTTCCCGCTGCTGCCAGAGCCTCCAATTGTTTCGTCGTGAGACCTACCCGCCGCACCAGATCATTCATCGACACGAACTCGCCGGACTCCCGTGCGGCCACAATTTTCTCGGCAACCACTGTTCCGACGCCTTTTACTTCATCAAAACCCAGGCGCACGGCAAAGGCTCCATCGCGGCGGTGGTCGTCGGTATCGAAGGGTGCTGAACGATCGAACGGCCCTACAGGAGGCTGTTCAGCATCGAGGCAACGATCAGTGCCCGTAGCCGCGATTCCATCGCCCAATGCTTCCAATCCGGCGAAGACCCCCGAACGTTGGATGTCGGGACCAAGCACGACCACACCGTGACGGCGGGCATCCGCCACCAATGATTGCGGCGAATAGAAACCCATCGGTTGCGCCCGCATGAGCGCAGCCAAGAACGCCGCGGGGTAGTGGAGCCGAACCCACGCGCTGGCATACACGAGCAGCCCGAAGCTCAAGGCGTGGCTCTCAGCAAAGCCGAACCCGGCAAAGGCTTGGATACTTTCGTAAATTCGGTCGGCATCCGCGTCAACGATGCCGTTGCTGGCCATTCCCGCATAGAGCTTGGTGCGCAACTTGTCGATGCGTTCAATTCCTCGCTTCGAGCCCATTGCGCGCCGTAGAAGATCGGCGTCGTCAGCCGAACATCCGCCAACCGCAACCGCAATTTGCATGAGTTGCTCTTGAAAAATGGGAACGCCGAGGGTGCGCTCGAGAGGCTCCTTGAGATTGGGGTGCAGATAGGTGATCGGTTCGGCACCCATTTTGCGACGAACGTAGGGGTGCACGGCACCGCCCTGAATCGGGCCGGGGCGCACGAGCGCAATCTCGACAACGAGATGGTAAAACTCGCGTGGCTGAAGGCGCGGCAGCAACCCCATCTGAGCACGGCTCTCGACTTGGAAGACGCCGATGGCATCCGCTCGACACAGTTGGTCATAGACGCCCTGCTCTTCGGCAGGGATGGTCGCAAGATCCCACCGTTCGCCGAGGGCCTCATCAACGAGATCGAAACTGTATTGCATCGCCGACAGGATGCCGAGGCCCAACAGGTCGAACTTGACCAGCCCCATCCAGGCGCAGTCGTCTTTATCCCACTGCACCACAGTGCGTTTATCTTTGCGTGCGTGCTCAATCGGCACGACCTCGCCGACCGGCCGCTGGGTGAGCACCATGCCACCCGAGTGGATACCGAGGTGCCGCGGAAATTTCATCACCTGTTGGGCCAGATCCAACACAGAATCGGGGATGTCATGGTCAACTCCCGAAACGTCGGAACCCCAGCGCTCCATCTGTTTCGACCACGCATCTTGCTGCCCTGGGCTATGCCCGAGAGCTTTCGCCATATCGCGCACGGCAAACCGGGGACGGTACTGAATCACGTTCGCGACCTGCGCCGCATTCTCGCGCCCATACCGTTCGAATACGTATTGGATAACTTCTTCACGACGCTCGGAGTCGAAGTCGACATCGATGTCTGGCTCCTCTTCTCGCATCGCTGAGATGAAGCGCTCGAAAGGGAGCTTGTAACGCAGAGGGTCAACCGCCGTGATCTTGAGCAGGTAACAGACCACAGAGCTGGCGGCCGACCCGCGCCCTTGACAGAGAATGCCGCGCCCGCGCGCAAAGGCCACAATGTCGTGCACGATCAGAAAGTAGCCAGCAAAGTTTTTCTCTTCGATGACATCGAGTTCTCGCTGAATGCGCGCCCGGTTGGCTTCTGACAGTTCAATAGAGCGATCTTTCACTCCTGCCCACGTCAGCTCTCGCAACCAGCTCGCCGGGGTGTGCCCTTCGGGGACAGCCTGATCGGGAAGTGCCGGCTTCGCCTGCCTCAACTCGAACGCAGCCTCGTCCGCGATCTCGACGGTGTTAGCAACTGCTGCGGGATAGCGCGCAAAAAGCACAGCCATCTCAGCCCCCGAACGCAAATGGGCTGTGCCCGCAGCCGGAAGCCACCCGTCCATCTCGTCGAGACTGCGACGAGCACGCACCGCTGAGATCGCTGAATGCAAGTGATGCTGGCGAGGGGTCGCATAGTGAGCGTTGGACGTCGCGACCACCCGCAATCCGCGTTCGGCGGCAAGCAAGACAAGAGCATCGTTGAGAGCAGAGTCGAGCGGGTAACCATGGTCGAAGAGTTCAACGATCACCGCTTCCGCCCCGAACAGTTCACTGAGCCGATCAAGCTCTGCCCCTGCCGCACGCATGGATTCCGTCGTGGGAGCGCCATTACCCTCGGAGCCGCTGAGGGCGCGACGAACCGCTCCCTTGCGGCAGCCCGTGAGCACAAACCAGTGTCCGGAGGCCAGCTCAGCGAGTTCATCAAGGTCGTAACGCGGGCGACCTTTTTCGCCACCGGCTAATTGGGCTCGCGTAATAGCCAAGGCAAGACGGTGGTAGCCCTCCTCTTTTCGAGCAAGCACGAGAAGATGATCGCCTTCGGGATCGGCTATGCCGTTTTGCGGCCCGCTCAATCCGAGCGAGAGCTCGGCGCCAAACAGGGTGCGTAATCCCAACTCGGCGGCTGCTTCGGCCATGCGCACAATGCCATAGAGCCCGTCGTGATCGGTGAGGGCGAGGGCGCTCAGCCCCAGCCGCGCTGCTTCTTCTGCGAGCTTTTCGGGCATGCTCGCGCCATCGAGAAAGCTGAAACTCGAATGGGCGTGCAGCTCTGCATACGGCACGACCGTGGCGGCCAGGCTCGCTTCTGACGCCACGTCATTCGGCGGCGCGCTGGGAGCGATGTAGGGGGCGCGCTTGCTGGAGACGAGCGACATGGCTCGACCGTCACCGGCTTCACCAATCGGCGTGACGGTACCAAAACCCGACAGCGTACGCTCCAACTGCCGCCACGGGATGGGAGGGTTAGACCACGCCATTAGTCATACCTCGCTTCAGCCCACCAACCGCCGTCATCGAGCACCAACAGCCACGCGCATCCGGTGTCGTCAACAGCCTGAAAGCGCCACGAACGCCCGGGGGATTCTGCCTCCCACCATCGTTCGGCAAGTGGCCAAGGCCCTGCCCACGCAGTGAGAGTGCGTGAACGTGAATCGCTTGTCGAAAACTGGGCAGGCGGTGCAGCAACGTGGCCACGCGCATCCACCGACACTGTGGTGCCGTCCTCGGCAAACACGTGCACGGCGTGACGGCTGGAGAAGACTGTTCCCGGCAGCGGAGCGGGGAGAACGCCCGGCCAGGGGCGTTGTGGCGATCGCTCAGTGACGCTGCGGTCGCCCCACGCGGTGAACCGTTGACGGGACTGCAGAGTGCGCCCGCCCTCGATCGTCGGCACAAGAACACCACCGTGGCCAAGCATGCTTTGCACTCGAGAAAGCCCGTGATGGATGCGCGGCTCTAGCCCTGACCCCCAGAGCCCGGTTTCGTGATGGCCAATTTCGTCGACTGTTTCGGGCACAATGCGTACCCGAGAGATACCCGAGCTGAGCCCCGCATCGATGAGGTTAGAGCCCTGCACTTGCCAGCGCACGCGATCGACAACATCGCTGGCGCTAAACGACCGGGGATGCAGCCACACCCGTTCGGCAACCTCACCCGATTCCGAATCAAGTTCGATTCGAATCGCGGTCGCCACCAGTTGAGCCTGCACAAGACCGGCCACAAAATCGTCGGCCCGGCTGCGGATGCCGAAAGCAACCTGATCTACTCGATCAAGGGCGGGCTCAAAGTCGATCACGACGTCAAGGTCGAGCGGGGGAGTGCGCGCGACGAAAGCCTGCGGATCCCGACCGCTGGCGAGAGCGTGCAATCGGCCGCCGAGTTCCCCAAAACGAGTGCGGACATCGAGGCGGTCGAGGTGGGCAAACTCGCCAAGAGTGGAGATGCCGAGCTTCATCAGCAGAGTCACGATAGGCGGTTCCTCTAACACAGCGATCGGCAGTGGTGCCAGAAATTCGGCAGAGCTGCCAGCGGGCACCATCCGCACTCTTCCCCCTCGCGAACGAGGGTCTGCGGCACTAGTGCTGCGTGCAGCATGAACCGCAGTGAAGAGAGCATCAGCGATACCTACCCGAGCATCGGATGCCGCAATCTCGTTGACGCGATCAATAACAGTCAACGCTGCCGCTTTTTCTCCGCCGTAATACAGGGCAGCACCTCGCACACGAACGGCACACATGCCGGGTCGCAACACTTGCACTCCGGGAATCAATTCTTCGATCCCCGCGAGCACCGGTTCGAATGCTCGGCTGTCGAGGGCAGGATCGTAAGGTCGGTCGATGATCCCGGGGAACCGCGACTGCGCCTCCCGCAGCCGTAACCCGCGAGTGACGCCCTCAGCGCGAGCGGACGCTGCTGCCGCAAAGACAAGCCCTTTCTCCACGAGGACAAGCGGGGCATCCGCTGGAAGCTTTTCGTGTTGTCGCGCAGCAACCACGGGCCAATCTGGGGCCCAAAGGACCAGAACTCGGGGGAGTGACTCGGGAAGCGCTCCTGCATCTGCCCGTGACCCCTGCGACGACTCGGCTTTCATGCCGAGACCTTGTGAGGCAAAGCCGTCAGCGGCGCAGGAGCCATCTCCGCCGCACCATGAGCACGTATTTGTTCAGAAGAATCGGGTAGCCAGATGCGTGCACTGCGTGGTCGCCCCGCATTTTTGCTCGTCACCGTGACGGTCACTTCACGCGCAGCCAAATGCCCATGACCGTTGCCAATACCGTGCCACTGGCTCTCGCCCAGTGACACCATCGCTTCGCTCTGCGGCCACGACCCCACCATGAGCAGTGTTGATTTGCGTTGCCGGAGCCGCGACGCCAATCTGGCCACTGCAGAATCGGATGCCCGCGTGGGCGGGCGGGCGACGACAACATCTACGACATCAGCAATCGCTGCCGTCACCGCGAGCCATTGATCGCCCGGAT
Organism: Salinibacterium sp. SWN167; assembly: GCF_015864665.1. Lineage (GTDB taxonomy): Bacteria > Actinomycetota > Actinomycetes > Actinomycetales > Microbacteriaceae > Rhodoglobus. The sequence goes on from NZ_JADYWU010000001.1 coordinate 1,827,859, forward strand.
GCGGCACCAGCACGAGTCGTTCAAGATCGACCCCGAACCGCTGGGCGGCTTCAATCCCGAACTCGGGCACTCCTACGACAGCGCACCACGATCCTGCCGCGGAGGGAGCAGCGAGGAGCGTCATAAGGAGCATCGCCGAGCTGTCAACCGAATAAACGCTGCCCTGCTGCAAACCGCCGCCCGGGAGCAATGAGGCAATGGCCGGATGTGTGGGGATGAGCGTAGAACTTAACGTGCGGGACTGCATTTGGCTGATGCGGGACTGCAGTTCAGCGACGCGTTCTGCAGCCGTCAGCGTTGCACCGCTAGAGGCCTCACGCCCAGCCGAAAACTCTTCAGCGGTCGCTGAAGCGGCAGAGGCAGATACAGGGGACACCTGTTCATATTCGAACATATGTTCGAGTGTGTCAATTGCGTACGACATCCATCGGCGTGTCTTTGCGATGTCGTTGCCATGTTCTAGCGTTACCCCGTGAGTTATATCGAAGCAGTAGATCTCAAGAAGACGTATACGCCTAAGGGTGCAGCCCCCGTGCATGCCCTCGACGGTCTCAATCTGGAGGTTCCGCAGGGCACAGTAACGGCTCTGCTTGGCCCGAATGGTGCGGGCAAGACGACCACTGTCAAGGTGCTGACTACCCTCATCCGCCCCGATTCAGGTTCAGCGACTATCAACGGTGTCGATGTCATCGCTTCCCCCGAGCGCATCCGCCCCATGATTGGTGTCTCCGGGCAGTATGCCGCTGTCGATGAGAACCTCACTGGTTTTGAGAATCTCGACATGGTCGGTCGGCTCTATCACCTCGGTGCCAAGCAATCTCGCGAGCGGGCACGCGAACTCATCACCCTCTTCGACCTCACCGAAGCGCAAAACCGTCCCGTCAAAGGGTTCTCCGGCGGCATGCGTCGCCGCATTGACCTTGCCGGTGCCCTTGTTATGCGCCCACCGGTGCTCTTTCTCGACGAGCCAACCACCGGTCTCGACCCGCGCAGCCGCATTGGCATGTGGGATGTCATTACAACGCTCGTGGGGGAGGGCACCACTGTGCTTCTCACCACCCAGTACCTCGAAGAGGCCGACCAGCTTGCCGACAGCATTTCGGTCATCGACGACGGCAAAGTCATTGCCCAGGGCACCTCCGATGAGCTCAAAGCATCCATCGGCGGTCAGCGAGTTGAAGTGAGCCTCGTGTCGAAGGATGATGCGGCCGCCGCCCACGAGATCCTCACTCGTTTCGGCAGCACCGAACCTGCCGTGAGTCTCGACGGCCGCGGCCTAACCGTAAACGCGGAAGATGCTCCCGCCGCGCTGCAGCTGATTCTCACGGAGTTCGCGAGCCGCGGCATCCAGCTCTACGACGCCGGAATGCGTCGTCCCACTCTCGATGACGTGTTCTTGAAGCTCACCGGCCACACGGCAAGCGCCGACGAAACCGACACTGATACGACGGATGCAGCACCAGCACAGAAGGCACAGAAATGACCGCCACAGCACCCACGACAGCCCCAACCCCGACCGCCACGTCATCGGTCATGAACTGGTTGAATGACGGTTGGATCACCACCCGTCGCAACCTCATCAAGATCAAACGCGTGCCCGACATCTTGGTCTTCACGACATTGCAGCCGATCATGTTTGTGCTGCTCTTCACCTATGTCTACGCCGGCGTGATCGATATTCCCGGCAGCACGTACAAAGAGTTCATCATGGCCGGCATTTTTGCTCAGACGGTGGTGTTCGGGTCAACCTATTCGGGCTCGGCGATGGCTCAAGACCTCAAAGACGGCATCATCGATCGCTTCCGCACTTTGCCGATGAGCCCCTCCGCGGTCTTAGTCGGTCGCACCAACGGTGATCTACTCATCAACTCGCTTTCGATGATCGTCATGATGGCAACAGGCCTGATCGTCGGATGGCGCATCAAGTCAAGTCCATTCGAAGCGATCGCTGCGATCGCTCTGCTCCTGCTCTTTGCTTACGCACTCTCCTGGGTGATGGCGTTTATTGGAATGAGCGTGCGCAGCCCAGAGGTCATTAACAACGTCTCGTTCTTGGTGCTCTTTCCACTGACATTCATCTCCAACGCCTTCGTCCCCGCCGAAACCCTTCCCGGACCACTGCGCACCTTCGCTGAGTTGAATCCCGTGTCAGCCCTCGTGCAGGCCGCCCGCGAGTTGTTCGGCAACACCCCCGCTGGGGCCGTGCAGTCCGATGTGTGGTCGCAGCAGCACCCCGTTCTTACGGTGCTGATCGGCATAGTGGTGATGCTCGCCATCTTCGTTCCGCTGGCGATACGCAAGTTCGCGAGCATCAGCACGCGCTGAGCGTGAGAGCGCGACCACTCGCGAATAACCTAGGAAGTGCGCTTCAACGGTGCTAAAGTGCCGATACCTAGAGAGGCCCCACCGCCGGGGTATTTGCGCCACGATTAACCTCCGGGGCGCACTCCGACATCGCCCGAAACGGAGTTCGAGATGTTCGCCAGCCTTGGACATGTCGTGATGAAATTTTTCATGCTCACGTGGGTCTACACGTCTCCTCATTCGTGGCGCGGACTGCCGAAACCTGAGGCGGGCCCACCCGTGCTCGCCGACGGTCCCGATGTCCAGAAGGCTCTGCTGTGCGGCTCGGGAATTGTCGTGGGGTACGGAGTTGCCTCCCACGAACTCGCGCTGGGTGGATCGCTCGCCCGCTCACTCGCCGCCCTGACAGGTCGCGGCATCGAAGTTGCGACGGTCACGGGTGCTCGACTGACAACACGCGAGGTGCAAGCAAAGATCGCAGTGAGCGACCTCGCCGACGTTAAAGCGGTCGTGTTGTCTTTCGGTGTCTTTGAGGCGCTTACTTTTACCCCGGCTCGCACGTGGGGACGCGACCTAGCACGGCTCGTCGATTTTCTATTAGAGAACTCCGCACCCGATGTTGGAGTGTTCATCTTGGGATGCGTGCCGCCCAAGATGTCACGCTTTCCCGCTAGCTATCAACGCCACATCCTTACGATGACCGAGCGCTACAACACCGAAATCGAGCGGACGGTGGCACACCGCGCGCATACCCACTATGTGCACTTCTCGCCACCCATCGATGACCCCGAGGCAATCGACGGTCGTCAAAGCTATCGGGCCTGGGCCGACGCTATGGCCCCGGACATCGCAGAATTCATTCTGCGCGACTCGATCAGCGAATAGCCGTTAGCCCTTGCGCGGTTGGGGACGGAAACTCTTCGCGCGTGCGGGGCGTTTCGCCGCACTCTTTCCGTTATGCGTGCGCCCCGATGAACGAGCACCGGAACCCTTCTTGTTTCCGCTTCCCGATTTTTGGGCTGTGCGGCTCGGGGGAGTGTCCTCGGCAGCATCGTTGGCGGCGGCGGTTCCGCGTGAGCTGCGGGCGGTGCGTCCTCGCACGATTCCGATGAACTCTTCTACGAGAGGGTCGACAGAACCATCGCGCCAGACCACCGCAACGCGCCATTCTGGGCCGTCATCGAGCATCCGAGCAACAACGTCTTTGCGCGTGAGCGCTCGAGCCACCGCTTGAGGCAATACAGCAACTCCCACATTGGCAGCGACGAGCTCAACCGCATCGCGCCAGTCACCGCGAATAACGTTCTCGGCTTCCAACCCTGAGAGAGCGAGCGAATCAAGCGCTTCGATGGCATGCCCCTTGGGAACAACAACGACGGCGCGCTCTGTATAGAGCGGAATAGCGGCGAGTGGCCGGTCGCTGTTCTCAGCGCGATCGACAGGAAGGCGCAGCAAGGCGACATCAGCGGTGCCCGCCCGCAGCATGTCGAGGGCGGCGTCCTGCTCGGCGGCAACAAGATCAAGCGACGTCTCGGGCAGGCGTTCATTCCAGACGCGAGCCCACTTACCGGGAGTCGCGCCGAGCACAAAAGCGACTGTGAATGGTGAAGACATGTCTTCAGGTTAGTCTTGGGGGGTGCCAGTCCAGACCATGAAGCCCGCAACCGTCGCCAAAAAGCTGGGGATTTACCTCCCCGCCGCCCCGGAAGAGTTCCGCGATTCCGAGATCAGCCGCGAACAGTTCGCAGAATTGCTTGCCACTCCGCCCGAGTGGCTAACGCAGTTGCGTGCAGAAGGACCGCACCCTCGCCAAGTAGTGGCGCAAAAGCTCGGCGTTTCGACCTCGGGACTTGCCCGCGCTGGCGCGCCCGATGTGATGACCTCGGAAGAGATCAAGGCGCTTCTTGTCGAAATGCCTGCGTGGCTCGTTGAGGAACGTGCGGTTCACGCCGCTGTCAACAACGAGAACGCGCGGATCAAGACGGAACGCGCGGCTAAGGCAGCTCGTAAATAATTTCTAGTTTTCCTCATTCCCGCTGGTATTGAATAGTTTTCAGATCTATACTCGGAAACTTGAGGGTGCCCGTGTCTGGGCGTTCGGGTGGGGAATTGATTGCTACGTAGCTATGCTGCGCTATTGGCGTGGCCAATAATCACACTGTGGCTTGCGGTGAAGCCACAACGCTGGCGTGCGCTCACTCTGCCCGTTGATGACCCCCGCGTCGAAGCGATTGGGCCCGATCCTGATCGCGTACTCCTTCTCGGTCCCGGCAAATCGTCGGGCTATGGCGTGCATACGCATGAGCTCGGACTCGGCGGTCATCTCGCTCGAGAACTGTCAGCCCTGACCCAGCGCGGCTGCAGCGTCGACATTGTTTCTGACCCCTCGATGTCTGCCGCTGATACCGGAGTCGTCATCCGTTGGGCAAACCTTGAACGATATGACGCCCTTGTGCTCACGCTCGGCGGGGGCGATGCCCTGCGTTTCCGGTCCCTTTTCGCTTGGCGAAGGGACATCACTGACCTGATGAACACGATCGAAGAGTGCGGTGGCGGCGCCATGCACACGTTCATTGTTGGCGTAGCTCCGCTCGATGAATTCGTGTCGCTTCCCGCTCCATTACTCCGCATCGTCAATCACAACGTCGCCAACCTCAACGCGATTAGCGAGCAGTTGTGCTCTACTCGCCCAGGAGCAACCTTCGTGCCTGCCACGGCATCCGCGGGAAACACTCGGGTGTTACTCGATAGCCCCACCTACGAGCACTGGGCACGCACGCTTGCCCCCGCCGTTGCGCGTTCTCTCACTGCCGTGGCTGTGCCTCCTGCTGAACGCCCCGGTTCGATCGTCGCTCCGGCAGCATTTGAGAGTTCAACACTCACCCGCAAGACGGTGTCGACATCGTTGGCCACAATCATGCATTCTGCGCGAGTTCTCTTTGGAACCGCCGGCGCCGCCATCACCTTCCATGATCAAGACGCCCACTGGTTCACGTCGATATCAGGCGTTGGCTCTATGCAACGCGATGAAGCGGGAGCATTCTGCAGTGCAGCTTTCACTGATCGTGGTCTTGTCGTTTTGGAAGACACCCTGAACGACGAACGATTTGCCGACCATCCATGGGTTGTTGAAGGTCCACGCATCAGGTTTTACGCTGGCTACCCGGTCGCAGCCCCCAACGGCGACATCGTCGGCGCCGTGTGTATCTTCGATACCGGACCGCGCCGCTTCGATCCCAGCTACGAAACACTGCTTCGCGAACTCGCTCATCGTGCAGAGACGGCGATACGCAGCCGATAATTGCCGTACCTTGGATACGGAGGTCATTTCTGAACTCCGAGAAAGGCTCCAATGTCTGGCACTGAGTGCATCCACGGCTTCGAAAACGGTCTCTGCGATTCCTGCTTTCCTAAGGCTGTCCCTGTCAAGCCGGTAACGCGTGCCACTACCTCTTCTCGCACTAAGCGAGTTCCCGGCACTCCGCGCGCGTCGAGCGCGAAGGTCCCGTCGTTGTCGGACCAACGTGTCTATCACGTCACGCACATCAGCAACTTGGAGAGCATCCTCCGCGAGGGTCAGCTTGTCGCTGCTGCGTCAATTGAGGATGCGATTCTCGACATCAGTTCGCCCTTGACCCGCGAGCTTCGCGGCGCAGCATCGCTCAGCACCGGCGAGCCCGTTGACCGCTACGTTCCGTTCAGCTTGGTGCCAGAGTCCGCAGCCTGGCGTGAACTGCGTGCCGGAGCATCGGAACCGCGCTGGTCAGACGCGGCCCGCACTGCAACACCCACAGATTTCGTGTTCCTCGTCAGCACCGTTCGCGCTCTCGGCGAGGATGCCGTTCTGGCCGATGGCGATGCCGCAGCAAGTCTGACTCGCTTTGCCACAGACGAAAAAGCCATCACTCGGATGCTCGGCAACCTGCGTGCCGATGAGCTCACCGACGACGCTGAGGTTCTTATTCACGGCTCCTTCGCTTTCGATGATGTGCAACTCGTCGGAGTCGCGAGCGATAAAGCTCGCGAGCGTGTGAAGTCGCTCCTCGATGGCGCCTCGTTTAAGACGAAGGTGGCTGTGTATCCACCATGGTTCATTCAGTAAAGTTCGCGGTACCGTTGGTGCATGACCAACGACTTTTCGCTTCACCCTGTTGATCCCACGTCGGCTGCTGCCCTCGCTGCAAGTGGATTGCGCTACGACTTAGTCGATACGTCGAACCGTGCTGCATTCGAGGCCTGGTTTCAAGCGGATTCCCGTGGTTTTCACGGTCCGGCCATGTCAAAAGAACAGGTCGATTCTAATTTTGCCGGCGTGACGTATCGCCGCACGATCGGTGTGTGGGATGACCACTTGGTCGCCCCGGAAATTCCTGTAGCGACAACAAGCTCCTGGACCGAGCAACTCACCGTTCCGGGCGGTCAGAGCATTGATGCGTGGGCTATCAGCTCCGTCACTGTCTCGCCGACGCATCGTCGCCGTGGCATCGCGCGTTCGCTTCTCGAAGGGGAATTGCGCTCGGCGGCTGCGATGGGGCTGCCGATGGCGATGCTCACCGTGTCGGAGTCGACGATCTACGGCCGTTTCGGATTCGGTCAAGCCGTGTTCGCTGCTGATCTTACGATCGATACGACTCGGGCTTCGCTCGTGGCTCATGAGCGCCGTGGCACTCTGCAGCACGTGGCACCCTCCGTCTTCGTCAGCGAAGCACCTGCGGTGTTTGAACGTGTCCGGCTGGCCACTCCAGGACAAATCGCCGTGTGGCCGCTGCGCTGGGAGCAGATCGCCGGCACTGCGCCCGGCGATGAGGAGTACACCAAGAACACCCGCGTGGTGCGATTCGATGACGAGAGCGGAACGCCGCGCGGATTCGTGGTATATCGCGTGAAGGATGGCGGAGCCGACTTCACTCACCACAAGCTCACGGTCGACTACCTGCTGGCTGAGACCCCCGAGGCCTACGAGGCCTTGTGGCGTTTTGTGCTTGAGGTCGACCTCGTGCGTGAGGTGAAAGCCGAGCTACGCTCCGTCGATGAACCGTTGCTGTGGCTTCTGTCCGACATGCGTGCCGCTCAGGTTTCCCCGATTGATCACTTGTGGTTGCGCATCCTTGATGTGCCCGCGTCGCTCACCGCCCGGACGTATTCGGGTGCCGCCGAGCTCGGTTTTGATGTCAACGATGACCTCGGCTTCGCCCACGGCCGCTTTGTGCTTTCGACAGATGAGGGTGGGATGCCGCAGGTGCGCGCGGTAGAAGAGCTTCCCGCCACGATTGCTTCAGTTTCGCTGTCGGTCAATGAACTCAGCTCGCTGTATCTCGGTGGAGTCACCGTGTCAGCGCTGGTTGCTGCCGGCCGCATTACGGAATTGACCGAAGGCGCTGCGGCGGTGGTGGAGCGTGTATTCCACGCGCCGACCACGCCGTGGTTGAGCATCTGGTTCTAGCCATCACTCGTGCGCTGCTGGGCGCTGCTCACGGCGAACAGTGCGAGAATGATTCCATGACTGCTGCTTTGAATCATGTCCACGATCTTGCCTCTTTTGTTTCCGCATCACCGTCGTCTTTTCACGCCGTAGCGGAGGCTGCGCGCCGCTTACGTGACGCCGGTTTCAGCGAATTGCACGAGGCTGATGACTGGAATGGGGCGCGCACTCGCAAGGCAGCGAAGTACTTCGTGATCCGCGACGGTGCGATTGCGGCATGGATTCAGCCAACGAAGGCTACCGGCACGACGCCGTTCCGCATCCTTGGGGCCCACACTGATTCGCCAAGCTTCAAGCTCAAGCCGAAGCCGACCACCGGCTCCGAAGGTGTTCTTCAAGCCGGTGTTGAGGTTTATGGTGGCCCGCTGCTCAACTCATGGCTCGACCGTGAGCTCGAGTTCGCTGGACGAGTGACCTTCCGTGATGGCAGCACCGAACTCGTGCGCACCGGCCCATTGCTGCGTTTTCCGCAGCTCGCCATCCACCTTGATCGCGGCGTCAACGACAAGCTCACTCTCAAGCGCCAAGCGCACATGAACCCGATGTTCGGCTTGGGCGAGCGCGATGATGCCGATGTTCTCGGTCATCTCGCCTCAATTCTGTCGTCGAAGGCAAAAGACCGTTCTGCGGAAGACATCGACGGGTATGACATCGTGGTCGCCGACACCGCGGCACCAGCGGTCTTCGGGCTCGACGACGCTCTCTTCGCCTCCGGTCGTCTCGACAATCTGTCGTCGGTGCACGCCGGTCTCGTCGCTCTGCTCGGGCTCGACACCAAGCTCGATCACATTCCGTTGTTTGTCGCGTTCGACCATGAAGAAATTGGTTCGGCATCCCGCTCTGGTGCTGGCGGGCCGTTCCTCGCCGACCTCATTGCCCGCATCAGCGCAGGTTTGGGCGGTACAGAAACAGACCGAATGCGCGCCGTCGCTGAATCCTGGTGCCTTTCCTCGGATGCCGGCCACGCCGCACACCCGAACTACCCTGAGCGTCACGATCCCGCTAACCGTCCGCGCCTTGGTGGGGGACCGTTGCTCAAGATCAACGCCAACCAGCGCTATGCCACCGATGCGCTTGGCGCTGCGGAGTGGGCTCGCGCGTGCCGTCAGGCTGGCGTTGAGTACCAAGAGTTCGTGTCGAACAACGACATGCCGTGTGGCTCCACCATCGGGCCCATTACGGCAACCCGCTTGGGTATCCGAACTATTGACGTTGGGCTGCCATTGCTTTCGATGCATTCCGCTCGCGAATTGTGCGGCGTCGCTGACCCGCTCGCGTTGAGCTCAGCAATCGCAGCGTTCTTCTCACCCGAGTAGTGCGCGCTGGGCGCCCCCAGCTCGACGGCACCGGCGCTAATCGCCAAGCTACTCAAGCGGCAGCCTGTTAGAACAGGGGAGCGATCTCGTCGCTTGCGCCCGGCAGGCTGGCGTCACTCGCGGTCGCTCCGGGGTAACCCGGGCCCGCGGGGCAGATCGAGCGACGCTGGAACGCCTCGGCGGCACCACGCGCTCGGACGTCCGCAGCTTCATTCAGCGGATGCCCCACGTGACCTCGAACCCATTCGAAGCGGTAGCGGCGGCCGGTGATGGCATCGTCGATCTGCTTGATGAGGTCGACGTTCATGACGGGCTTGCCGTCGCCTTTGCGCCAGCCCTTTTTCTTCCAGCCGGGCATCCATTTGGTGATGGAGTTGATGACGTATTGGCTGTCGCACAAAATCAACAGATCCTCGTCGACATGGGCCGTCGCGCGGAACAACTGCAGCACCGCCATGAGCTCGCCCTGGTTGTTGGTGGCGTGATCCCAGCCGCCAGCTGCCCAGGTGTTGTCGTCGACGTACCACGCCCATCCGGCTGGCCCTGGGTTGCCGAGCGCCGATCCGTCAGCAGCAGCAGTAATCGTCATAACAACCTTTCGAAGAACTCGCGGAGTGAGAGAACTGCCGCGTCCTATCGACTCTAGTAGCTGGTTATCACCACAGATTCTGCGGCGCACACCTCTCTGAGGACGAATCGGTTTTAGGGTAGTACCGTGCCCGAAAACCCCACTCTCGTTCCTGCGCTTGAAATAAGCGGACTTACCAAGCGTTTTGGTGAGAAACTCGCCGTCAATGCTGTCAATCTCACTGTTCCTCGTGGATCTTTTTTCGGCCTTGTCGGTCCCAACGGTGCTGGCAAGACCACGACGCTTTCGATGGCCACGGGCCTTCTCCGGCCCGATGCTGGCACGGTTTCGGTGCACGGGCTTGATGTGTGGAGCAACCTCGTCGAGGCGAAGAAACGCATCGGCGTCTTGAGCGATGGTGTTCGCCTCTTTGACCGGCTAACGGGCCTTCAACTGGTCACCTACGCGGGCCTCTTGAGTGGCATGGACCGTGCCGTGGTCGCCGAACGCGCCGCTGATCTTCTCGAGCTGTTCGACCTCGATGCCGTGAGCGGCACTCTCGTCGTCGATTACTCCGCCGGCATGACCAAGAAGATCGCTCTCGCCTGCGCACTGATCCACGCTCCGCAGTTGCTCGTACTCGATGAACCGTTTGAATCGGTTGACCCGGTTTCTGGTGCCAACATCCGAGATATCCTGCACGGCTTCGTCGAATCTGGTGGAACCGTCATCGTCTCCAGCCATGCCATGGATTTGGTCCAACGCATGTGCGACCATGTCGCCGTAATTGCCGATGGCCGGGTATTGGCATCCGGAACAACGGATGAAGTGCGGGGCTCCTCGACGCTCGAGGACCGCTTTGTGGAGCTCGTCGGCGGACGTCGTCATGGAAAGGGCCCCGAGTGGTTGCGCATCTCGTAAGGCTGCGATTCAGGCTGCTTGCCAACGCCCTCACGCGTAGTCCCTGGCAGGCGGTTGCCGTAGTGCTCGGCACGGTCTACGGCATGTTCATGCTGTTCCTCGTGGTCGTCGGCCTCCTCTTTCTCAGTTCTGCTCCCGACAGCCTTGGCCGCACTGTCAGCGTCGTTGGCGGCGCCATCCTGGTGTTGGGATGGACATTTCTTCCGCTGCTGAGTTCGGGCATCGACGAAACGGTAGACCCGGCACGGCTTGCGACTTTCCCTATCCCCATCACTACGTTGCTGCTGGCTCTCGCCGTCAGCGGTGTTCTTGGGGTCCCCGGAATCATCACCACCCTGGCCGCTCTTGCAACGAGTCTGGTGTGGTGGCAAACGCCCCTCGTCGCGATCGTCGCGCTGCTCTGTGCCGCCATCGGCGCCCTCACCTGCGTCGTAGGGTCACGGATGCTTGCCGCCCTGACGGTGCGAATCTCCTCGGGGCGTCGAGCTCGCGAAGCAAAAACAGTGCTTGTGTTGATCCCGCTCTTGCTGCTCGGCCCGGCGATTCTCGCGCTGTCCACACTTTTTCGTGAGCTTCGAACGGTGCTTCCTATCATCGCCGACGTGGTGGCATGGACGCCATTCGGGGCTATTTGGGCTGTTCCTGGCGATCTGGCTATCGGGCGGCCGGGCACAGCAGTGCTGCACGCCCTCATCGGCATCGGCACGCTCATCGCAGCGACCGCGGTGTGGCGCTGGGCGCTGGATCGCGCCCTCGAGCGCCCCGCAACCTCGACGTCCTTCAGTCACACCCAACGCGGACTCGGCTGGTTCGCCATCTTCTCCGGCACGCCAACGGGCGCGGTGGCCGCTCGCGCCCTCACCTATTGGGCGCGCGACCCGCGCTATGCCCAATCGCTCATTAGCGTGCCGCTGGTTCCCGCAATTGTCTTCTTTTATAGCGGCGCAAGCGGAGATCTCAGCGGTTTGCTCTTCGTCGGCCCTATCGTCGCGGTGCTGCTCGGGATGTCCATCTACACCGATGTCTCCTACGACAACACGGCATTCAGCCTCCACTTACAATCTGGTGTCAGCGGCCGCGCCGATCGATGGGGGAGAGTCATTGCCGTGAGCGTTTTCGCTCTGCCCACAACCATCATCCTGACGGTTGCGAGTGTGTGGGTCAGTGATAGTTGGGAACGATTGGTAGGGATGCTCGGCATCTCCCTCGGCCTCTTCATCACCGGCCTGGCACTGTCGTCACTTGTTTCCGGACGGTTCGCGTTCGCTGTGCCCGCTCCCGGAGACAATCCATTCAAGTCCCGCCCTGGCGGGGGATTCACCCTCATGCTCTCGATGTTCGCATCGTGGACCGCACTGGCGCTCCTGGCTCTTCCCGAAATGGTGCTCGCCATTATCGGCTTCGCAACGTTCAACCAGTCACTCGGCTGGATCTCTCTCGCCGTCGCAATCGTGCTGGGAGGCACACTGCTGATTATCGGGGTGCGCTGGGGCGGAAAGCTGCTCGATGACAACGGGCCAGAGATGCTCGTGCAACTTCAGCGTCAGAAGTAGCGGACCATCGCTCGGAGCGTCGGCGCCTCACGAGCGCCAGCACCTCACGAGCGCCAGCACCTCACGAGAATTGCCGGGCAGGCTAACGCGTCAGCAGCTCGGCCCGCTGGGGGTTCGCTTCGAACCAATCGGAAACGTACCAGCACATGGGCAGCACGCGCAGCGCTGAATTCACTTCGACATCATCGACCGCGAACTTCACAAGCTGGGCAGCGTAGCCCTTGCCGCGGTGGGCAGGCTGAGTATAGGTGTGGTTGAAAGAGATAGACGATCCGTTGGTGCGATAGTCCGCAACCGCGACGAGTGCGTCATCAACTTTCATGACGTAACGCGCAGCATCCTTCTCATGCAGAAACTCTGTAGCCATAACTCTCTACCCTAGGCCGGAAGTGCCGCTTCGATGGCACCAACGATGGCCGGGTCATCCGGAACCACCGTCGGGCGAAAACGAGTGACATCGTTGCCGGGCGTGACGAGAAACTTTTCGAAGTTCCACGCGACGCGGCCAGCTTTACCCGAACCATCCGCGGTCTTCTTGAGTTCGGCGTACAAGGGGTGAGCTGACTTACCGTTGAGCTTGACCTTCTCGAACATGGGGAACGTGACACCCCACGTTGTAGAGCAGTACTCCGCAATCGCTTCTTCAGAACTCAGCTCCTGCAAGAACTGGTTGCTGGGAAAGCCCAAGACAGTGAAACCACGATCGCCATATGTCTTCTGCAGTTGCTCCAACTGCGCGTACTGCGGCGACAAACCACAGCGCGATGCGACGTTAACGATGAGCACCACTTTGTCTTGATAATCCGCCAACGTTGTTTGGCTGCCGTCAATAGTGGTGAGGGGGATGTCTCTAAGTTCGGTCACTACTCAAAACTACGCCTGCAGCCTGAACGCGCGCCGACGACATTCCGAATGTTGCCAGCGAGGATCGGTAGAATGGGAGTTTCCCCACTTCCGCATTCGTGCGGTTCACCGAAAGTGAGTTCATGCCGGATAGTCCCCTGTCAGCAAGCGCGTACGAGGTGCTTGGTGTTGAGGCGTCGGCATCGGAGCCTGAGCTGAAGAAAGCATTTCGGCGGGCACTAAGGGAGACGCATCCCGACACCGGGGGTGACCCCACTCGTTTTGCTGCCGTTCAGGATGCCTGGGAGCGTGTCGGAACGCCAGAGAAGCGTCGAAGCTACGATGCCGGTTCTGCTTCGCACTCGCGCTCTGCTTCAGGGAATTCCTCATCGTTCTCGTCGCGCGGCTCAGCGCCATCCCGAGAGGACTCTCGCCCGCGCGCCCGCACCCACGGTCACCCAGGAGGCTGGCGCCGAGAACGCTTCCTCGCCGGCATGCGTGAATGGGCAGGCCGGGGCGTCTCACTTGATGACCCGTACGATCCCGCACTCGTGCGGAGCGCTCCGCGAGAGATTCGCCGAACTCTTGCCGATGCCCTTGCCGAAGAAGCCACCGCGCGAACGGTGAGTGCTCTCGGAATTGGCTTCACCATTTGGCACGATGTCTCGACCGGCCCACCCGAGCGCAAGATTGATCACGTTGTGCTTGGCCCGACCGGTCTCTACGCGATCCTCTCCGAAGACTTCGGTGGGCCGGTGAAAGTGCGGCGCGGTGAACTCATCGGGCCAGCCGTTCAGCCAGAGAAACCCATGCACGAACTTGCCTCGCGCGCGAAAACCCTCAGTCGGCAGCTGAAAGTGAATTTCACGTGCTTCGTGATCGTGGTGCCCGATGACGCACTCGCTCAGCCCCAAGAGTCACTCGGCACCGTCAAGGGGCAACCCGCTGTTGTCGTGCGTCAGAGTGTGCTCGCCCATCTGCTTCGCACGGGCCCCGAGTCCACCCGCGGGCGCCAAATTGGCGGCAACGAACTCTTTGACGTTCGTACTCGACTGTCGAACGGCATCCGCTTCGTCGAATAGCGAACTACTAGGTCAGTGTTTCACTGGCCGACACCGAGCGTTCACCCACCGCAGCAGTTGCACGCCGCTGACAGCATTCACCACGGGAGTAGGGTGAAGTTGTGAACACAAACGCCACGCTTGCTCGGCGATTGACCACAGCCGATGCGACGGTCATCGGTCTGGGCTCGATGATCGGCGCCGGTGTATTTGCTGCGTTTGTTCCCGCAGCTCAGGCAGCCGGTGCCGGGCTTCTGATCGGTCTGGGTATCGCAGCAATAGTCGCTTGGTTCAATGCGGCAGCAAGCGCGCAGCTGGCTGCCGTGTATCCCGTGGCTGGCGGCACCTACGTGTACGGGCGTGAGCGCCTTGGACCGTGGTGGGGTTACCTGGCGGGCTGGTCATTTCTTGTGGGAAAGACGGCCAGCTGTGCCGCTATGGCTCTCGTTTTCGCCGCCTACGTTGCCCCGGCTGGCTGGGAGAAGCCCGTCGCGGTTCTCGGCGTCGTCGCCCTCACTGCGGTGAACCTACTCGGTGTCACCCGCACCGCAGCGGCGACCAAGCTAATCGTGACCTTCGTGCTCGTGGTACTTGTGGGAGTACTGATCGCTGTCGCCGCCTCACCCGTGGTGCAGCCGGTGCAAATCTCGTTTGCTCACAGTATGGATGCGTACGGCATACTTCAGTCAGCCGGTATCCTCTTCTTTGCCTTCGCTGGCTACGCCCGAATTGCCACGCTCGGCGAAGAAGTCTCCAATCCGAGTCGCGCTATTCCGCAGGCCATCATGATCGCCTTGGCAATCACAGCAGGGCTTTACCTGATGTTGGCGATCACGATGCTGTCAGTGCTCGGTCCCAATTCTTTGGCGGCTTCTCAAGCGCCAATCGCAGATCTTCTTATCGCCTCCGGATGGGGGCGGGCCACCGGCCTCATCTCGCTCACCGCGGGTGTGGCCGCGTTAGGAGCCCTGCTCGCGTTGATGGCTGGGATCGGCCGCACTACCCTCGCGATGGCGCGCAACTCTGATCTTCCGCGGTGGCTCAACGCCGTGCATCCACGCTTCAGGGTGCCTCACCGGGCGGAGTTAGCTCTCTTGGGTGTGGTGATCGCTGTTGTGCTCGTCGCGGATCTTCGCGGCGCGATCGCCTTTTCGTCCTTCGGCGTTCTGCTCTACTACTTTGTGGCCAACCTCGCCGCATTTTCACAGCCTGGGATACAGCGTCGTATTCCGCGGGCTATCAATGTTCTTGGGGCACTCGCGTGCCTCGTTTTGGTCGTCACGGTTCCCGTTGCTGGTCTCGTGGTTGGAGTAATAGTCCTTATTATGGGGATTCCTGTACGTTTGCTCTCCAATCGCCAATCTCGCAGACTTTCTGACCATGACGCATAGGCTGGTTCTCTCTTAAGAAAGAGGTAAATAGGTTCGTGATTCGCGTAATTAGCTACAACCTTCGCAAGCACAAGGCCGCCATCGAACTTGATGCGCTCGCTCAAACCCCTGATCTCGATGTGCTGTGCCTTCAAGAGGTCATCTCTTCTCAGCTGCCCACCGAAATTGGGGGACTGCATTTAGCAGACTCCACCAAGAACAATCGGCTCGGCCTTGCTGTCTACTACCGCCGTGATCGCTACGAGCACCGCGCTAGCCAATCGTTCGAGCTCAAGAAATCGATGCACGACCGCATCTTTACTCCTACTACTGAGCGCCTAGTAGGCACTCACCTTGTCGATCGCAAGACGAACGAAGACATGATCGTGGCTTCGTTTCACGCGGCTCCGTTGACCGCGCTCAACTCACTTCGCCGCAACCAGATCAAGGCTGCGCACGAAATGCTTCACACCCTCGGGTCAGGCTCGCCCATCCTCATGGTCGGCGACTACAACTACCCGATGTTCAAAGACGGTCTCACACAGCGCGTCAAGCAGACAGGGTACGACCTGTCGTTGAGCGACCGCACCACGTACACGAACTATAAGTTTTTCCGCGGACACTTCGACTTCGTCACGTCGCAGGGGTTCACGATCGAGGGCGTTGAGACCCTGCGACGGGGAGTTTCCGATCACTTGCCCATCTTGGTCACCGCGTCATACGGCACCGAGAGTAAGCACCGGTCAACGATGTCGGCTGAGCCGCTCGCGAGCTAACCCGCTACACAAGCGGAGATACGATGAGGGCCCGTTACGCCATGGCGTAACGGGCCCTCATCGCACTCAGCGCGTTTTCGCTAGCCTTCTTCGCCGAAGTTCCCGGCGAGACGCTCGTGCATGTACTGGCTGGCCTCGTTCATACCGACAAGAACGACCCGCTTGTCCAGACGCTCGTACTTCGTCGTAATGGCATCCAGGGCCGCTACCGTCGAAGCATCCCAAATGTGGGAGTTTGACATGTCGATGATGATGCGGTCGGGGTCATCCGTGTACTCAAACTGCGTGGTCAGGTCGTTGCTCGACGCGAAGAAAAGCTCCCCGTTGACACGGTAGTAAGCGGTGGGCACTGCCTCATCTTCGGGCAGTGTGCGCTCCACCGTTGCGAAGTGCGCGACTCGACGCGCGAAGGCGACCATCGCGACGATCACGCCGACGAGCACACCGATCGCGAGGTTCTCGGTTCCGACAACAACTGCAACGGTGGCCACCATGACGGTGGTCTCGCTCTTGGGCATGCGCTTGAGCGTCGACCAGCGGATGCTGTGCCAGTTGAAGGTCGAGATCGCGACGATGATCATGACGGCCACGAGCGCGGCCATCGGGATGATCGCGACAACGTCGCCCAAAACCACGACGAGGATGAGCAGGAAGATTCCCGCGAGGAAGGTCGAGATTCGAGTGCGAGCGCCCGAGGCCTTCACGTTGATCATGGTCTGGCCGATCATTGCGCAGCCACCCATTCCGCCAAACAGTCCAGAGAGCACATTGGCAACGCCCTGACCCCAGGCTTCGCGTGTCTTGCGTGAGTGGGTGTCAGTGATGTCGTCGACGAGTTTCGCAGTGAGCAGCGACTCAAGGAGTCCGACGAGAGCCATGGCGATCGCGAACGGGCCAATAATCTGGAGAGTCTCCAGAGTCAGGGGAACGTTCGGGATGAAGAGCTCAGGAAGGCTGCGGGGGAGTTCGCCCTGATCGCCAACCGTGGGCACTGAAATCGCCATCGTGACGGTGATGACGGTCAGCAGCACGATAGCTACGAGAGGAGCGGGGATCACCTTAGTGAACCGCGGCATCAGCACCATGATGATTAGCCCGGCGCCTACCAGCGGGTAGACCATCCACGGCACGTGGAAGAGGTGCTCAAGTTGCGCCATGAAAATCAAGATCGCCAGCGAGTTCACGAAGCCGAGCATGACGCTGCGCGGAATAAAGCGCATGAGCTTGGCCACACCAATCACGCCGAGGAACACTTGCAGTAGCCCGCCAAGGATTACGGTCGCAATGAGGTAGTCCATGCCGTATTCACGGGCAACGGGGGCGATGACGAGTGCAATCGCTCCGGTAGCCGCCGTGATCATCGCGGGGCGCCCGCCGAGGAAGGCGATTGAGACTGCCATCACGAACGATGAGAAGAGCCCGACTCGCGGATCGACTCCGGCAATGATCGAGAACGAGATTGCCTCGGGGATCAATGCGAGAGCCACGACCAAGCCGGCCAAAACCTCTCTGGTGAGGATGCGCGGCGTGCGCAACGCCGTCATTACTGACGGTTCGGCGCGATACCGGTTTGATTTGGGGGCTTGGGCAATGGCGATGAGATTCTCCTGCGGACTGTGCCACGCGGCCGCGTGGCGGTGAAAAGAGTGAGGAGCCTGAGTGCATGTGTGCACGGCTCATAGCCTGCGACAGTGCTGGCAATAGACCAAAGATGATCTGGTCACACGAGAACGGACGACAGTAGGTGTGTCTGAGTCCTCGTCCACGATAGCCGATCATGCAGATTCATGGGCGACTCTCAGACTGCGTGGCGCCGTCGTGGCTCCGTCGTGGCTCCGTTAGAACAGTCGGTTGCGGTTCACCACGCCCGCAAACAACACGTGCACCAAGGGGAGTGCCGATCCGATGATAAGCACGAGGCCGATGGTCGGATCCGTGTCCCGCACCAGAATTCCCCCGACAAGCAGGGCCGTAAAGAGCACCGCGGAGATCAGGCGGCGCACCAGAAGTTCAATCATACGAAGGCGCTTATCTGCACCTGGCGTTTCGACAGCGAGCTGACCGCGTTGCATGAGAGTTGCAACGCTCTCGAGTTGCTGCGGAAGCCGCAGAATCAAGCCGGCGGATGACAGAGCTTGTTTTGCGAGCTCTTTCACGGTTCCGCCGCCTTCGTCGCGGGCTAGTCTCGCGGCAAAGGGCTCGATGGCAGTCCAGACGTTGTAGCTGGAATTCAAGTCGCTGGCGACTCCGGAGGTGACCGAGATGGCGCGGATAATCAGCAAAAAGTTTTCGGGCAGTTGAAACGGCATCGTGCGGACGACTTCACTGAACTCATTGCCAAAGGCGCGGAACTCCTGGGGGTCTACCTGTTGGAGTTCGCTGAAGCCCATACCGCCGAAGCGATCGAACAGTTCCCCCAAGGCGCGCTCGAGCGGCGCGCTTTCAGCGCTACGGAGCAGGATGCCCATATCCCGCACGCTCGCGACAAGGCCCGGAGCATCCCTCGCCGCTGCGGCAATGATGAGGCGCTGAAGACCACGGCTGAGATTTTCAGGAACGTCGCCCATCATCCCGAAGTCAATAAAGGTCAGTGTCCACTCGGGCGTGGATTGGTCGGCGCGGTCAGGATCCGCCGGCGTCACGAAGATGTTTCCCGGATGCGGGTCGGCGTGGAAGAACCGGTGCATGAAGAGCTGCTCAAACATCGCGCGCGACAACTCGTCGGCGACTTCGGCGGGGTCGATTCCGGCCGCGACCAGCTTCGCGTGGTCGTTGATCTTGATAGCGGTCGCGTCGGCAAGAGTCAGAATGCGGCGCGTCGAGCGCTCCCAGACGACCTCGGGAGCGTCTATGCGGGGGTCATCAGCGAAGTTTTCAGCGAAGCGTTCCGCGTTGCTTCCCTCGTTGAGGTAGTCGATCTCGCGCAGGCTAATGATTGCGAATTCTTCGAGAAGTGCCGGCAAGTCGACGCGTCGTGAGATGAAGCGAACCCGGTTAAGCCAACTCGCGACACGACGCAGAGCTGCGAGGTCGACGGTGATGATGTCGGCGATGCCTGGCCGCTGAACCTTCACAACAACAGCGGAGAATCCAACATCCACCGCATCATTGGCTGTCAGTCGTGCGCGGTGTACTTGACCGAAGGATGCCGCGGCAACGGGATTTGGGTCGAAGTACTCATACGCACGCTCAAGGGGCATGCCGAGTTCTCTCTCGACGCTTTCGCGAATGAGGGTGAAGTCGACTGCGGGCACCTCATCCTGCAGTCCTTCAAGTTCTCGAGTGATTTCGCTCGGCAGCACGTCAAGGCGGGACGACATGAATTGCCCAACCTTGATCATGAGCCCGCCAAGATCAACGGCAAGACCGTGAAAACTGCGAGCGATGCGCGCTGCTCGCACGAGCCGACGTCGAGCAGCAACACGTTCGAGCCCGAAGCGGGGCAGAACAAGTTCGAACCACCATTCGAGGACCATGTACCGGGCAGCAAAACGCAGGATCCGACGGTAGCGGGCGCGCAGCTGTCGAGTGTCGGTCATCAAATCTCCCTAGTGCCGACGTGGCCGGCTTGTCCGCTCAGTCTTGGGCGAGGATGACGTAAAGCTTACGACGCGCATCATCGATGACGCTGATGGCTTCCTCTACCTGTTCTGGGTTTCCGGTACGCATCAGCGGCACGACTGCTTCCGCCAGTTTTGCGGCAGCGTGGGGGAGCGCGGTCGGGCGTGACGAGTCTTTTGCTTCGGAATTCTCCCACGGTGCAGGGCGACCAGCTTTGGCTTCGTCGTGACCCTTTTCAGTGAGCGTGTAAGTTTTCTTGCCGTCGGCTTCGTGAGCTTCGATGAGCCCTTCGTCGGCGAGCAACTGAAGGGTGGGGTAAACGGAACCGGGGCTGGGCTTCCACGCGCCGTTACTGCGCTTGTCGATTTCTCGAATGATTTGGTAGCCGTGCATCGATTCCTCAGCGAGAAGGGAAAGGATGGCGACGCGAACGTCTCCGCGGCCCATACGGGGAACTACGCGACGTTCGAATTCTGAGCGCACGTTGTCGAGCGCATCCCAGAGACCTTTTCCTGCGTGGTCGAACGCGTCTGCGAACGGGCGTCGAGAATCTCGGCCACTTGTTCCGAATGAGTTATTCATGCTGATCCTCCAGTCGGTGGATGCGGGGCACGAGCGGCCTCGCCGATACTCAACGATACATCGTTAGAATCTTGTCGTCAGGAATTTCAGCTAACCCGCAGCAACCAGATCACCGCGCAACGACGAAGGAACCAGTTCGCTGTATTCGTGCAGACTGGGGGAGTTAACTGGGGTCATGGCAGCTACCGTCTCAGATCAACTCATCGGCCAACTACAACACGCAGGCGTCAGGCGCATTTACGGGATTGCGGGTGACAGCCTCAACCCCATCGTTGACGCCGTGAGACGCACCGGAGGATCCGCCAAAGGCGGCATCGACTGGATTCATGTGCGCAACGAAGAGGCCGCCGCGTTCGCCGCCAGCGCCGAAGCACAATTGACTGGTGAACTTGCAGTCTGCGCTGGCAGCTGTGGACCAGGCAACCTTCACCTCATTAATGGGCTTTTTGATGCGCACCGCAGCGGCGCCCCGGTGCTCGCCATCGCAAGCCAGATTCCCTCGACTGAAATCGGCAGCGAATACTTCCAAGAAACCCATCCCGATCGTCTCTTCGTTGAGTGCTCGAATTACCGCGAACTGATTTCCACCGCCGCACAAGCGCCCAGAGTCGTGAACTCCGCGCTTCGGCACTCGATCAGCCTGGGCGGAGTTTCCGTCATCACGCTTCCCGGAGACATTGCCGGGCTCGACGCTGTGGGCAACGCACCACAGTTGGCTCGCCCTGGGATTCCGGTCTTGGCCCCGGCAGCTACCGATGTGGCAGCCCTCGCTGAGGCCATCAACTCATCCGAACGGGTCGCGATCTTCGCCGGAGCAGGAGTGGAAGGTGCCCACGATGAGGTCGTTGCGTTCGCCGATCTGCTTGCCGCTCCGATCGGCCACACACTCCGCGGCAAAGAGTGGATTCAGTACGACAACCCGTTCGACGTCGGGATGACGGGGATGTTGGGCTACGGCGCCGCACACGATGGCATCCACGATGCCGATCTCCTCATCTTGCTCGGCACCGACTTCCCCTACGAACAATTCTTGCCAGACGGCTCACACGAAAGAATCGCCCAAATCGACACGAAGGCAGAGCGCTTAGGACGACGCACCAACGTTGAGATCCCTGTTCACGGCGACGTGGCAGCCACTATCGCCGCAGTGACACCGCTGATCACGAACCGCACCAACAGGAGCTTTCTGGAGAAGACTCTCAAACGTCATCACCGCCTGCTGAATAGCGTGGTTGACGCCTATGCCAAGAATGTCGACAAGAAAATCCCGATTCATCCTGAATTCGCCGCATCACTGCTTGACGATCTCGCTAGTGACAACGCGATCTTCACAGCTGACACGGGTATGTGCAACGTGTGGCAGGCCCGCTATATCAACCCCAATGGCCAGCGCCGCCTCATTGGCTCGTTTCTTCATGGCTCAATGGCTAACGCACTCCCACAGGCCATAGGCGCCCAAACGAGTCATCCTGACCGGCAGGTGATCGCCATGTGCGGCGACGGTGGACTGTCGATGTTGATGGGCGAATTGATCACCGTCGCCGCGAACAAGCTCCCCGTAAAAATCGTCGTCTTCAATAACTCAACCCTGGGCATGGTCAAGGTTGAGATGCTTGTTGACGGATTTCCCGACTTCGGGGTGGACGTTCCATCCGTTGACTTCGCGGCCGTAGCGAACGCGCTCGGAATCTTTGGGCAACGGGTAGACAAGCCCACCGACATCCACTCGGCGCTTGAAGCGGCGCTCGCCCACGATGGGCCAGCGCTTGTCGATCTCGTCACCGATCCGCTTGCGCTGTCACTACCGCCAACCATTACCGGAGAAATGGCCCGCGGTTTCGCACTCGCAATGTCAAAAGTGGTCATGAACGGGGGAGCAGGCGAAGCTGTAAAGCTTGCGAAAAGCAACATTCGGTTACTCCCGGGCGCCCTGTAGCGCGCAACCCAGAAGACGCCTGCGGGAGTTCACAAGGATTCCTGCAGGCGAGCGTTTTGGCCGCACTATCGGCCGAGGGTAAAAAAATAGCTCGGATCCATAAACATGGATCCGAGCTATTTCGATGTCTTACGACACCTCGCTGTGCGCGAAGGGGGACTTGAACCCCCACGCCCTTTCGGGCACTAGCACCTCAAGCTAGCGCGTCTACCAATTCCGCCATCCGCGCGCATCTGCGGCGCTACAAGAGCACCGCCGAGATAAGAGAATAGCATCCTTTTTGAGCACCACATGACGCATCAAACAACGGCCTTCCTGAGTCCGGTTTCGGGTATGCCGTGGCGTGCAGATATTTACTGGGGAGACGGCTAGCGTGGAGTTATGACTTCTGAGCCAGAACTCGAGCGCACAGCCCGCATTGCGCAAGATCTCATCCGTTTCGACACTTCCAACTATGGGGAGGGTCGATCGAACGGCGAGACTGATGCCGCCGAATATTTGGGTGCGTTGCTTGAAGAGATGGGCCTCACCACTCAATACTTCGATGCTGCCACCGGCCGCACGACGGTCATTGCCAAGGTGGAAGGTAGCTACGACACCGCGTCTTCTGCGCCGCACGCGAAAGAGCGCCCTGCACTGATTTTGCACGGCCACACGGATGTCGTACCTGCTGATCCCAAGAACTGGTCGGTAGATCCGTTCGGAGGAATCATTCGCGACGGCCTCCTGTGGGGCCGCGGCGCCGTGGACATGAAGAACATGGATGCCATGATCATCACCGCGCTCGGCGACATTCTGGGAGCCGGCAAGCGTCCCGCTCGCGACCTCACGATCGCCTTCTTCGCTGACGAAGAAAATGGCGGCGAATACGGTTCGCACTTCATGGTCAAGAAGCACCCCGAGATTTTTGCGGGAGCAACCGAAGCCATCAGCGAGGTTGGTGGCTACTCTGTGGATCTCCAGGGCCAACGCGCTTACCTTTTGCAGACGGGCGAAAAGGCTCTGATGTGGATCAAGCTCACCGCGCGCGGCATGGCCGCTCACGGCTCGCGTGTTATCAGCGACAACGCCGTCACCAAGCTCGCAGAAGCTATCGCGATCCTTGGCCGCCAAGAGTGGCCGGTGCATCTCACTGACACCACGAAGCTGCTCATCTCTGAGCTCTCTCGCATTCTCGACATCGATCCAGAAGAGGTCGGTCCCGATCAGTTGATTCTGGCTACCGGTACCGCATCCGGGTTTCTGCAGGCAACGTTGCGCACCACAAGCAACCCGACGCTGCTGAAGGCCGGCTACAAGCACAACGTTATTCCGGACGTCGCAGAAGCGCTCGTCGACATCCGCACTCTTCCCGGCGAAGAGGATGCGGTGCTCGCGCAAGTGCGTGCGCTCTTGCCCGATGAGATCGAGATCGAGATGATGCACCGCGACATCGGCCTCGAAACAAGTTTCGATGGTCCTCTGGTCGATGCGATGGTCGAAAGCCTCGGAGTCTTCGACCCCGGCGCGCCTGTTCTGCCGTACCTGATGTCGGGCGGCACCGACAACAAAGCGCTCAAGCTTCTCGACATCACCGGCTACGGTTTCGCCCCGCTGCAACTGCCGCCCGAGATCGACTTCCCGGGGATGTTCCATGGTGTTGACGAACGTGTGCCATTGGACGCATTAGTCTTTGGCAGGCAGGTCTTGGGAGACCTGCTTCTCAAGTACTAGTTCTTACCTAAACGGGAGCGTTCCATGGGGTTCATCGAGGCCATAATTCTCGGGCTTGTTCAGGGCCTCACGGAATTTCTTCCGATCTCTTCGAGTGCCCATTTGCGCATTATGGGTGAGTTTTTGCCCTCTGCGAGTGACCCCGGCGCCACATTCACGGCAATCACCCAGTTGGGCACTGAGCTCGCCGTCATTCTCTTTTTCCGCAAAGATATCGCTCGCATTCTGAGCCGCTGGTTTCAGCAATTCCGTAAGCCTCATGGCTCCCACGGCGAAAAGATCGATCGGAATCATCCGGATGTACGGCTCGGGTGGCTCGTCATCATCGGCACGATCCCCATCGTGCTCGTGGGCTATTTCGCGCAGGAGTACATCCGTTCGACGTTCCGTTCGCTCTGGTTAGTTGCAACCGTGCTGATCGTGTTCGGCATCATCTTGGGAATCGCTGACTACCTCGGCAAACGCACGCGCGCTCTCGAAGACATGAGCTACGGCCACGGCATCACGATCGGTCTCGCCCAAATGCTCGCTTTGGTACCCGGCGTCTCACGGTCGGGGTCGACAATGACAGCCGGCCTTGCGCTCGGGTACACGCGCCCTGCTGCGGCACGCTTCGGCTTTCTGCTGGCAATCCCTGCCGTCTTTGGCAGCGGACTCTATGAGCTCGTGCACAGCTTCGGCGAGCCCAACCAAGTGTTCACCTACGCCGAAACGGCCGTCGCCACGGTGATTGCATTTTTCGTGGGCTATGTCGTGATCGCAGCCCTCATGCGCTACATCGAAAAGCGTTCGTTCCTGCCGTTTGTCGTCTACCGCGTGGTCTTGGGCGTGACGCTGTACGTGCTGCTGTCGCTCAACGTGATTCAGCCGGTTTAGTCGTTTCTCGCGTTTTAGCCGTGTCAGGCGTTCACAGCGGCTGAAGCGTTCGCGCTGGCTAAAGCGACATCGCGATCACACCAGCGGTGCTGTGCTTAGTCCTTGCCACGCCACGGCTCGTCGCCGGCGGCACCCGGATCGGGCTTGTCGTCGCCGCTCCGCAAGTACTTCTCGAACTCTTGAGCAATTGCTTCACCGCTGGCCGAAGGAGAGTCGACCGTGTCGCGGGCTCGTTCGAGCTGCTCGATATACGACGACATGTCGTCGTCTTCGCCGGCGAGAGCGTCAATACCGGTTTCCCAGTCGGTTGCCTCAGTAACGAGATCGCCGCGGGGGATCACGACATCCACAATCTCTTCGAGCTTGTCGATCAGAGCGAGGGTCGCTTTCGGTGACGGGGCGTTGTGCACATAGTGTGGAACGGATGCCCAGATCGACATTGTCGTAATGCCGCTAGCTTCTGCTGCCTGACCGAGTACCGACAGGATGCCCACCGGGCCTTCGTAGCTGCTGCGCTCGATGTCCAATGCTGTGCGAACGGCGGAATTTTCGCTCGACGTGAAGACTGAAATGGGGCGAGTGTGGGGCACGTCGGCCAACATCGCTCCGAGGAACACGATCGAGGAGATGCCGTTGTCGACCACGGTCTCGAGAATGTCGCGGGTGAATGCTTTCCAGGAGCGCGAGGGCTCTGTGCCGAGCAGGAGGTAGATGTTCGACTGGTTGTTGGCACTCAACTGCAACTCGGCATCGGCGGCGATGCTTTCGGGGCGTTCGGCGTTGGGGCGCGACGGGCCGTATATCGTGACCGATGGCCACGTCATGACGCGGTTGCCGTCGTCGTCGTGTGAGAGAACTGGACGGTTGAACTGGTAGTCGAAGTATTCTTCGGGATCGACTTCTGAGATGGGATACACGTCGAGCTGCTCTTTGAGCGATCGCACTGCGCCGCTCGCTGCTTCACCGGCGTCGTTCCACCCCTCGAAGGCGACGACGAGGAGTCGTCCGTTCGCAAATGGGGTGTTAGTCACTGGTCTCCTTGTGGTGCGTGGCAGGAATGTTCTTCACCCAAGGATAGAACTACGATGGTGCGTTGTGACTCACTCCACTCCGGCGGCCGTCTTGTGGGACATGGACGGCACCCTCATCAACTCCGAACCGTACTGGATTTCTGCGGAAACCACGCTTATCGAATCGTTTGGCGGTGCTTGGACGCATGACGACGCGATGGAGTGCGTGGGCAAGGGATTGCTAGAGTCCGCCCGCGTGATGCAAACGAAGGGCGTCACCCTTGACGCGGTCACGATCGTGGACCGCCTGACAGACAGCGTGATGGCCCAGCTCAAGGAGTTTGGGATTCCCTGGCGCCCGGGTGCCCGGGAGCTTCTCCAAGAGCTCCGCAGCGCCGGTGTTCCCACCGCCGTCGTGACAATGTCGATCGGGCGGATGGCGCATCATGTCGTCGACAATCTCGGCTTCCATGGTTTTGACGCCGTCATTTCTGGTGACGATGTCGAGAACGCTAAGCCCCATCCTGAGGCCTACCTCGCGGGCGCGGCGGCACTCGGTGTCGAAATCACCGATTGCGTTGCTATCGAAGATTCCCCTCCCGGTGCCACCTCGGCGTTCGCCTCGGGTGCCACTGTCATCGGTGTTCCCTTCATGGTGGACATTCCCGAAGACAAGACCCACGCCCTGTGGCCGACACTCGACGGCCGCACCCTTAACCATCTCTCCGAACTGCACGCAAAGGTGACCACGCGATGAGCGACGTATTCCGACGACAGAGCGGCCCCTTCCGTGAAGGGGATCGTGTTCAACTCACCGGGCCGAAAGGGCGCCTCAACACGGTGACTCTTGAAGCGGGGGGAGCGTTCCACACTCACCGTGGCGTCCTCAGCCACGACGTCATCATCGGTCAGCCGGATGCCAGCGTTGTTACGAGCACCAACGAGATCGAATATTTGGCGATGCGCCCTCTGCTCACCGATTTCGTCATGTCGATGCCCCGGGGCGCCGCAATCATTTACCCGAAGGATGCCGCCCAGATCATCGGTCAAGCCGATATCTTCCCTGGCGCTCACGTTGTGGAAGCCGGTGTCGGCTCCGGTGCGCTCTCCTTGTGGCTGCTGCGCGCTATCGGCGCGAGTGGGCAGTTGAACTCCTTCGAGCGTCGTGAAGAGTTTTCCGAGATCGCTCAATCCAACGTTGAGACGTTCTTGGGCGCAAAACCCACGAACTGGACTGTCACGGTTGGTGACCTGCAGGAGCAGTTGCCCGCAACAGTTGAACCAGGTGCGGTAGACCGCATTGTGCTGGACATGCTCGCTCCCTGGGAGTGCATCGAAGAGTGTGCCGACGCCCTCACTCCCGGCGGAGTGCTGCTCTGCTACATCGCCACGGTCACCCAGCTGTCGCGTGTCGCCGAGGCGATCCGCGCTACTGGCCTCTTCACAGAACCCGATTCCAGCGAGACTATGGTGCGCGGCTGGCACGTTGAAGGGCTCGCCGTTCGTCCTGATCACCGCATGGTCGCCCACACTGGCTTCCTCATGACGGCCCGCCGCCTTGCACCAGGATCCGTGCTGCCCGAGCTCAAGCGCCGTGCCTCGAAAACTGACTTCAAGGACGAGGATGTCGAAGTATGGACTCCGGGAGCGCTCGGCGAACGTAGCGCCAGCGCTAAACGCCTGCGCAAAACGGCACGCGAAGCGAAGGCCGCGGCTGAGGCCGGGGCTTCTGACCGGTAGAGTGTTGGCGATGTCTGTGACGATGAAAAGAGTGTTTGTGCGCAAGCTTGCAGTGGTGGCCCTTAGTGCCGGAGTTGTTGTCTCGTTGGCCGGTTGTGCCAATGGTCCGTTGAGCTTGGCGGACTGCACTCCGGTTTATTCTTCTGGCTCCAATTCCGCGCTCGTGAGCGCTTCTGGCGCTCTCAGCACCGACCCCGAGGCCGAGTTCCCCACTCCGCTTATTTCAACGGATGTCGAGAACGAGCTCGCTATTGAGGGCGACGGCGATCAGGTGGGTGCTGGCGACATCACGACCCTCCAAATCACGATTTACAGCGGCGAGACCGGTGAACAGCTCATCTCCACAGGCCACGACACTGCGGGGTTGCGCGTCGCGGTCACCGAGGGTGCACCGCACTTCGGCGACATTGCACAGTGTGCAACCGTCGGTTCCCGCATCATCACTACCGGCACGGCAGGCGACATTCTGGGCGCAGAGAACATTGCTCAGAATCAGCTTCCGCTGGCCGATGAGGACACCATCGTGATGGTGAGCGACGTCGAAAACCGTTACCTCGGCAAGGCTGATGGAGCGGACAAGCTCGCTCCTGCCGGATTCCCGTCCGTGGTGCTGGCTCCGAATGGCCAGCCTGGTTTCACCTTCCCGTCCGGCGATGCACCGAGTGAGCTCATGTTCACTGCGCTGAAGGTAGGCTCCGGCGAGACTCTCGAAGAGGGTGATGCAGCCGTTATGCACGTGAGCGGAATCGAGTGGGGTGCCGAGAGCACATTCACCAATAGCTGGGCAGAATCTGGCGTTCCCGGAACCTTCCTCATGGAGAGCACCGAGACCTCCGATTCGGGCCTCCCTCCCGGGCTCACCGAAGCTCTCATCGGGCAGACTGTTGGCTCGCAGGTGCTCATCGTGTTGCCCGCGGATGTCGGCTTCGCCGCTGATGCACTGCCGACTGACGTCACGAGCGGTGCCACCCTCGTCTTCGTGTTCGACATCCTCGGAATTCAAGAGCAGTAACCGCAACCCACGACACGGCCGGGTGTCAGAGACATAGGATTTGACTCGTGCCAACACCGAAAGTTCCCAACGAAGAACGGCTCTTTAGCCTCGTTTTGGCGTTGCTCTCCACTGAAAATGGGCTCACAAAGAGTGAGATCCTGTCGACGGTGCAGGGCTATCGCCAACGCTTCGTACACTCGGGGGATAACGCGAACCTTGAGCGCCAGTTTGAGCGCGATAAGGACGACATTCGCGAGCTCGGGGTTCCGCTCGAAACCATCGAGCCTCCCGAGCAGGCGGGTAATAATCAGAATCTTCGCTACCGCATCCCTCGAGTCGATTACGAACTTCCCGAAGACATCAAGTTTTCGGCGGAGGAGTCAACTTTGCTCGGTCTCGCCGCAATGGTGTGGCGAGAGGGTTCCCTCTCTGAGGGTTCGCGTCGCGCCATGGTCAAACTCCGGTCCTTGGGCATCGAAACGGCGGAACCTGTTCTCAGCTACGCGCCACAGTTGCGGGTGCGCGACGAATCATTTGAGCCACTGCGCGAAGCAATGGATCGTCGCGTGCTGGTCAGCTTCGAATATTTGAAGCCGGGGGAGCAGTCCTCCACCACTCGACTGGTGGCACCGCTTGCGCTCGTGCAACACCAGGGCCGCTGGCACCTGTACGCCAAAGACCCGCACACGGAACAGTTCAAGACTTTCCTGTTGCGACGCATTGTGAGCGACATCCAGCGCACTAAAAAAACTTTTGACTACGTCACGGATGATGCTGCCGCTCAAGCCTTGTCAGGGCTTGAGAAGGTCTGGCAATCCAACGTCGCGATGTTGCGGGTGGAACCCGGCACCGACGCTGCAACGCGTCTGGGTAAGCGACGCGGAGCAGTAATGCATCCGGATTGCATGCTCGAGGTCAACTTCACTGACGTCAACATCATGGCTGACGAACTCGCGAGTTTTGGCCCGGAGGTCGTGGCGGTGTCTCCGCCCCATCTGCGGTCCGCAGTGATCGAGCGACTCACGAGAACGGTGGCAGACCATGGCTAAGAAGATCCCACCGCTGCGCGCTCAAGACAAGCTGGTCTTTTTGCTCGCTCTCGTGCCGTACCTCATGGACCGTGACCGCGTCAGCGTCGCCGAGACCGCCCATCACTTTGGCGTGCCCGAGCAACAGATTCGCGACGCTGTGCGGCTCATCGCCGTCTCGGGTATCCCTGGAGATACCGCCACGTATCAGGCGGGCGATCTTTTCGATATCGCATGGGATGACTTCGAAGACAACGATCAAATCGTGTTAACCCACCTCGTCGCCATCGATGACACACCGCGTTTTTCTGCGCGCGAAGCTTCTGCCCTTATCGCGGGTTTGCAATACCTCTCGAGCCTGCCTGAGCATGCTGACCGTGCAGCTATCGCGACTCTTACCTCGAAGCTGTCACGGGGCGCGTCTGCGCAACCAACGGCTGTCGCGGTGGAGTCGAACGCTCTCGATGAGACGCTTGCCCTCATCCGCGAGTCAGTTGCGGCGGGAACCCAAATCGAGTTCGACTATCGCAACTCACGAGGCGAGTCTGAACGTCGCCGGATTGACCCGCTCCGGGTTGAGTCGGTGGATGCGGACTGGTACGTGCGCGGCTGGTGCCATTCACGCGAGGATGTGCGCACGTTCCGCATGGACCGCATTTCCCACCCGGCCATGACAACAGAGGCCATCACGCACACCGCTGGTGACGTGAACCTGCCAGAAACACTGTTCGACGCCTCCGCCGAGGATATCGAGGTCACCGTTGAGGTGGCTCGGAGCGCCATCGGCTTGCTGGGCGACTATGTACCCGAACACGCGATTCTTGTTCCCGCGGATGATCGCGTTCGCACCGTGGTCCGTGTTCCTCATTTTCACGGCCTCAAGCGACTGATCGCGGGGCTTCCCGGAGTCGTGACTGTCGTGGCTCCCGACGAAGCACGCCGCGCAGTGGCCTGCTGGGCACAAGCCGGCGCCGATCTTTACGCAGAACCACGACAGGTGTTGTGATGATTGCATGGTGGGGTTGGGTGCTCATTTGGGTGGGTCTTGTACTCATCCTGATCGTCATGCTTGGCGTTATCGCCTGGGTGCTGTTCCGCAAGGCAATGGTGCTCATGAAGGATCTTTCGGACGTCGTCGACAAGACGTCAATGCTCGATGTCGAGGCGGCAAAACTCACTAAGCCCCAGATCGCGATCCTCACCGAGATGGCAGAGATTCGCGATCGCCACGAAGCGCAGAAACGCCATCGCTCTGAGCTGAAACTCGCACGGCATGAACGCCGAATCGCGCGGGGCAAGACGATCACCGCACGCGACGCTTCTGCGATGCAGTGGCCTCAGGAGTGGTCGTAGGTGGGGTGGGTTTTCGCTGTCGGCTTCATTCTGGTCGCATTGCTCTGGTTCGCCACTTGGTTGAGACGCAGAACTATCCGGGCCTATTTGCTTACGGCCGGCGCGCAGACAGCGGGTATCAGTAGCGAGTATCGACGCGGGCGGCGAGCTCCCCGCATTGCCGTGCGCTACACCGACAACGCGGGAACCGAGCGCGTTGCCGTGAAGTCCTTGGTGAGCGCAGGCGATGCCCAACTACTCGCAAAACCGGCGGTTGTGCTCTACCACCCTCAGCATCGCAGTCGCTCAGAATATGTGCTCGTGGGCTTTGGCAAGCAGCCTCAGCGGTGGTTTCCGGTCGAGTTTGCACCCCGCGATTTCTCAGCCCACTAACTGTTCCTTGTTCAGCGTATCTAGGCGAATCTAGGTATGATTAGCCCACGCAGCCTTCGATTCTTAAGGAAGTTCTCCATGCTCGGCAATCTCAGCGGTTGGCACCTCGTTATCCTCTTGGTCGTCATCCTCTTGCTCTTCGGTGCACCGAAACTTCCTGGGCTTGCGCGCAGTCTCGGCCAGTCAATGCGTATCTTCCGCAGCGAGGTCAAGACAATGAAGGACGAGAACAGTTCCGACTCTCCAGCCGACACTTCGGCGGATTCGAACAGCGACACTCCACCTAAGCCCTAACCCCTATGGCAGTTCGCGCCGAGAGGTGGCGTTCCAAGAGTGAAGAACGGATGTCACTCGGCGCGCACCTCATAGAGCTCAAGAAGCGGTTGTTCATTTCCGCGATCGCGATCCTCGTGACCGCTATTGCCGGATTCATCTTTGCGAATTTCTTTAT
The DNA here is from genome assembly GCF_015864665.1 of Salinibacterium sp. SWN167. Taxonomy (GTDB): domain Bacteria; phylum Actinomycetota; class Actinomycetes; order Actinomycetales; family Microbacteriaceae; genus Rhodoglobus. The sequence continues at coordinate 1,859,669 of NZ_JADYWU010000001.1, forward strand.
CGACGCCTTGCGCGCGCCGATCACCAACATCGCCGATTCAACCGGTCGCGGTGCTGCCCTGAACTACGACGCGGTCACTCAAGCATTCGATATCCGTATGCAGATCGCGTTTACAGTGGCGATCGTTGCTGCAAGCCCGGTGTGGCTATACCAAGTCTGGGCATTTTTGGTTCCCGGCCTCGTACGCAAAGAAAAGCAGTACGCGATCGGTTTCTTAGCAACCGCTATTCCGCTATTTCTCGCGGGCTGTGCCGCCGGTTGGTACGTCATGCCCAACATCATCACTCTCATGTTGGGCTTCGCAGGCGATCAAGATCTCTCTAATCTGAACGCGAAGTACTACTACGACTTCATCGTGAAGCTGCTGCTTTCGGTCGGCATCGCTTTCGTGCTTCCCGTTTTCGTCGTGCTCCTTAATCTGGTCGGGGTGCTGTCAGCGAGTGCAATTCTCAAGGGCTGGCGCGTCGCCATTTTGACGATCTGCATCTTCACGGCCATCGCAACCCCTGCAGCAGACGTCATCTCAATGTTCCTGCTTGCCATTCCGATGATCATTCTTTACTTCATCGCCGCGTTGATCGCGTGGCTCCATGATCGGCGTGCGGCCAAGAAAGCTGCCGCCGTCGACGCCGAGTTGCGAGCAGAGGGCTAAGCAATCACCGTTTAGGCTGTAGTCAATGACTGAACTGTCTCCCGCCGAACGGTACGCCGCGGCAAAGAAGCGTCGGGGCTACCCGGTGCTCGAAGCTTTTCGCGCCGGCCAGCGTTTTGATCTCGACGATTTCCAGATCTCTGCCTGCCAGGTTGTCGAAGACGATAAGAGCGTTCTCGTCGCGGCACCCACCGGTGCTGGTAAGACGATAATTGCTGAGTTCGCTATCTACCGGGCCATGCAACTCGATGGGCCGAAGGTGTTTTATACCGCGCCCATGAAGGCTCTTAGCAATCAAAAATTTCAAGAGCTCGTCGCCGAGTACGGTCCTGAGAACGTAGGCCTGCTCACCGGTGATACAAACGTCAATGCCAGCGCGCGCATTGTGGTCATGACCACCGAAGTGCTGCGCAACATGCTGTATGCCAAGTCTGACTTGCTCAAAAATCTCAGCACGGTCGTGATGGATGAGGTGCACTTCCTCGGCGATCGCTTCCGCGGCGCTGTGTGGGAAGAAGTGATCATCCATTTACCCGAGGATGTTCACATGGTCTCGCTGAGCGCGACTGTGTCGAACGCTGAGGAGTTTGGCGACTGGCTACAGGCCGTTCGGGGCGATACGGAAGTAATCGTCTCAGAAGACCGCCCAGTGCCCTTGGAACAGCATGTGCTCGTGGGCACGAAGCTCATCGACCTCTTCGATTCGTCCGGCTTGGCCGCAACGAACCGTGTGAATCCAGAGCTCGCGCAGATGGCGCGTTTCGGTGGTCGAAGCCAGAGTGTCGGCAATCGCCGAAAGAGCAGTCGCCACGACTCTCGTGGCGGTCGCCCGGCACGATCTCGCATGGATCGCGCGGATGTCGTCGCAATGCTGTCGTCAAAGAATCTTGTGCCAGCCATTTTCTTCATTTTCAGTCGCATGGGCTGTGATCAGGCGGTGAATCAAGTTTTGCGCGCTGGCGTTCGCCTGACGACGTCCGAGGAGCGTGACGAGATTCGCGAGATCGTGGAAGCTCGCTGCCGCACGCTTCTCGATGAAGATCTGGCTGTTCTCGGCTATTGGGATTGGCTCAGCGGTCTCGAGCGTGGCGTTGCCGCCCATCACGCTGGCCTTCTTCCCGCCTTCAAAGAGGTTGTCGAAGAACTTTTCCAGAAGAAGCTTGTCAAGGCTGTTTTTGCGACAGAGACGCTCGCGCTCGGTATCAATATGCCGGCCCGCACCGTTGTGCTCGAAAAGCTTGAAAAGTTCAATGGTGAGGCTCGCGTTCCGATTACCCCGGGGGAGTACACCCAGCTCACTGGTCGTGCCGGCCGCCGCGGTATCGACATCGAGGGTCACTCGGTCATCCAGTGGGTGGACGGGCTAGACCCGCAGGCTGTGGCATCCCTCGCGTCACGCCGCACTTACCCGTTGAACTCGAGCTTCAAGCCGACCTACAACATGGCAGTGAACCTCATCGAGCTGTTCGGTCGCGAACACACTCGCGAGATTCTGGAATCGAGCTTCGCGCAATTCCAAGCCGACCGCGCTGTCGTTGATTTGGCTCGCAAGGTTCGTTCACAGAAGAACTCGCTCGACGGCTACGCCAAGTCAATGGAATGCCACTTGGGCGACTTTGGCGAGTACTCCCGCATCCGGCGCGAACTCAATGATCTTGAAAAGAAGTCGCAGCCCAAGAACGATGCCGCCCACCGCGCCGAGCGCGAACGTCGTCAGCGCAAGCTCGCGGACTTGCGTCGCCAGATGCGCAAACACGAGTGTCATGCGTGTCCGGAGCGCGAATCTCATGCGCGCTGGGCCGAACGCTGGTGGCGCCTGAAGCGCGAAACGGATCAGCTCACTCGCCAGATTCAGAACCGCACAGGAGCGGTAGCCAAGATCTTCGACCGCGTCACTGATGTGTTGACCAAGCTCGGCTATATCGAACCGGGAGCCAACGGTGAGATGACGATCAACTCCTACGGCCGCACGCTGCGACGCATCTATGGAGAACGCGATCTCCTCGTCGCCGAATCACTGCGACACGGGTTCTGGAACGACCTCGACGCCCCCTCCTTGGCCGCCATGGCCACGACGCTGGTATATGAGCCCCGTCGCGACGAAGGTGACCTCAGCGATCGTTACCTTCCGCGTGGTGCCTTCCGTGAAGCGTTCGATAAGACGACCACGCTGTGGGCAGAGCTCGACGATCTCGAGCGTGACAACCGCCTCCCTGGCAGCCAACCGCTCGCGGCCGGGCTCGCGCTCGCTATGTACCGCTGGGCGAATGGATCCAACCTTGACTCCGTTCTCGATCTAGCGGATATGGCTGCGGGTGACTTTGTACGCGTCACCAAGCAGACCATCGACCTTCTTGACCAGCTCTCGGTCGTCGCTGACGGCAATGTCGGCCCGACCGCGCGCAAGGCGCTCGACGCCATCCGTCGCGGAATCGTCGCCTACAGTTCTGTCGCTTAGGCTCGAACGCGTGATGCCCGATAAACCCGTTGCTGTGCTGCCCTTCTGGGCTGCAATTGTGGTTGCCGTGGCATCCGGTCCTATTCTGGATGCAGGATTCCCCGACAAGAGCGTCTGGCCGATGACCTTTGTCGGCATCGCGCTCGTGCTCATCGCCCTTCGCGGCCGGAGCTCCCGTGGGGCGTTTCTCGTCGGCTTCCTTGGCGGTTTCGCGTTCTACCTGACGCACATTTCTTGGGCATCTCTCTTTCTGGGCCCCGTGCCGATGCTGGCACTCTCGTTTCTGGAGTCGCTGTTCGTCGCACTCGGCGGGCTCGCAATCACGTTGGCCTATCGCTGGTTGCCGCTCGCGTTTGGAGCGGGATGGGGAGCAACGTTGGGCCTCGCCGTCGTCGTTTCGGGCCTCTGGACGGCGCGCGAAGCCTGGATGAGCGTGTGGCCCTATGGGGGCTTCTCCTGGGGCCGCGTGGCTCTCTCTCAGTCGGAGAGCCCATTTGCAGCCCTCTTCCCGTGGCTCGGCGTCTCCGGCGTCAGTTTCGTGATGGTCCTTGTTGTCGCGCTTTCTCTTGCCGCTGCCGAATACACCTGGCGCCACTACCGCGAACTTCCCTTGGATGCACGCGCTCAACACGTCTCACGGGCGCTGCGTACTGCTTTCGTGCCGGTCGCTGTTTTCGCGATCCTCGTGAACGCGCCCTCATGGCACGCGACTCTCGATGGAACACTCCGCGTCGGGGCCGTCCAGGGCAACGGAAAAGCTGCCTATTTCGACGAGCGCGACCGCGGTGATCTGCTTCAGGCGCAACTCACCGCCACCGAGCCGCTCTACGGCCAAGACCTCGATCTCGTGGTGTGGCCCGAGGGCGGCACTGATCTCTCGCCGCTGAGCAATAGTTACGCGGCAGCAGCCTTCGACTACGTCGTCGATAACGCCAACGCACCGCTGATTTCCGGCGACATCACCGAGCGTGACGGAAACATCTACAACAGTCAGTTGTTGTGGATGCCGGGGGAGGGCGTCGTCGATATTTACGACAAGCGCCATCCCGTTCCCTTTGGCGAATATGTCCCCAACCGCGAAATCTGGGAACAGTTTGCGCCCGATCTCATCGGACTCATTGGGCGCGACTATTCGATCGGCAGTACCGATATGGTCTTCGATGTAAATGGTGTCACTCTCGGCGTCAACATCTGTTTCGACATCGTCGACGACCAGATTCTTACGGAGTCCGTCGAAGAGGGCGCTCAGCTCATCATCGCGTCCTCCAACAACGCGGATTTCGGGCACACCGATGAGAGCGCCCAACAGCTGGCGATGGCCCGCATTCGCGCACTCGAACTCGGCCGTAGTGTCGTGAACATTTCGACCGTCGGGTTGAGCGCCATCATCGCCCCCGACGGAACCACAATTGCTGAAGTGCCGTGGTACACGGCGGCCACCATGGTTGAAGACGTGCCGCTCTCCACCAGCATCACTCCGGCGGTTGTCTGGGGTCGCGAGCTTGAGTGGCTCGTGTCAGGAATTGGACTCGGCGCACTCATCGTCGCAGCAGTTGCCGGTCGGAGAAAAAATGCCTAACGTCGTCGTGGTCGTCCCGACCTATAACGAGATCGAGAACATCTCCTCGATCGTTGGTCGGCTCCGGCAAGCAGTGCCACGAGCCCACGTGCTGGTGGTCGACGATTCCAGCCCCGATGGCACGGGGGAGCGGGCTGAAGAACTCGCCGCCGCCGATCCGGGCATCACTGTGCTGCACCGCGCCAAGAAAGAGGGGCTCGGCAAGGCCTACCTCGCCGGCTTTGCGCTGGCCCTTGAGCGCGGTTATGACTACATCGCGGAGATAGACGCCGATGGTTCCCATGACCCGTCTGACCTTCCGGCGATGATTGCTCTCGCCAAAGCAGGCAACGATCTTGTCATCGGTTCCCGCTGGGTACCCGGCGGTTCCGTCAAGAACTGGCCATGGTTTCGGCACACCATCTCGCAAATGGGAAACGCCTACGCCCGTACGGTGCTGCACTCCGACATCCGGGACATCACGGCAGGGTTCAGAGTGTTTCGCGCGAGCGCGCTGCGAGAGCTAGGCCTCGACGGCGTCTCGTCGCAGGGCTATTGCTTTCAAGTAGAAATGGCTTGGAACTTGGAACGTGCGGGCTACCGAGTGGCGGAGCATCCGATCACATTCGTTGAGCGCTCAACAGGCCGATCAAAAATGCATGCAGGAATTGTTGCAGAGGCACTGTTCAGGGTCACCGGCTGGGGAATAGCGGCGACCCTGAAAACAGTACGTCGTTAGTTAGGCGCCGATCTTTTGCTGGCCGCGACGGGCACGCAAGAAGTCGAGACGCTCTTGGAGAAGTTCTTCTAATTCGGGGCGGGTGCGACGTTCGAGAAGCATGTCCCAGTGGCTACGGGGAACCTTCACGTCGACCTCATCAAGTTCTACCAGCTCGCCGTTGTCATCGAGGAGTGTTCCTTCGTGACCCGTCTTGGCGTCAAGCCACTGCTGGGGAACTTCGGCGTCAGACGAAAACATCACTTCAAATGTGGTGCCGTCGGCCGCCTTGTATACGCTCTTTTTCCGCGGGGAAAACTCGACACCCTCTTCGCTCTGTAAGCTCTGGGTACCAAGTCTCATGCCGCGCAAGCTGCGATCTGCCATCGTGTGGCCTCCTTCAATTCGCGGTTTCTACAAGTAATAAACCCTCTTGCTGAACGTATGCTTCCAAGGGCGCACTGTTCACAGCGACTTGTCAGCATTTGCCAACATTTTCGCTGCCCAGAAATGGAGTGTGCGCTGCCTTGATCAGGCGCGCGATTTCACAACTTCGAGGGCGAGGTCTGCTCGGTCGGTGACGATTCCATCGACACCGAGGTCAAGCAGGTGACGCATTCGCTGCGGTTCATTGATCGTCCAGACGTGCATCTCGAGTCCGAGAGTGTGCACGCGGTCGATCATCCGCTGAGTGGTCACACGCAACCCTAGTGCCTTCTCGGGTACTTGGATGGCAACCAGTCCGCTGAGGGCACGGCGAACGGCGGGCGAAATTCCGGTCTTGGCGCTGAGTAGCGCCAGAATGAAACGTCGAGCGGATGCCGAACTCGCCACTCCTGGCAATTGTTCGGCTGTGGCGGCACGGCGGGCTTCATCGAATGAGGTCACGAGCACCCGATCAATCGCGTGAATGTCGCGGATCGCGCGCGCGGTGGGAAGCACAGCGCCTTTGTTCTTGACGTCGATATTGAAGCGAGTCTCCGGAAAGGCATCAAGAGCCTCTCCCAACGAGCAGAAGCCTTGGCCCTCGCCCAGATCAATTCGCCGCAACTCTGTCATCGTGAGCTGATCGACCATGATGTTCCGGCCGGCGACGCGAGTGAGACTCGGGTCGTGAGCGACCACCGCTACACCGTCGAGACTGACGTGAACATCCGTCTCGATGTATTGCGCACCCGCCGCGACAGCTTTCGCGAACGCGAGGAGCGTGTTCTCGGGTGCTTCCACCGCAAGCCCCCGGTGCGCAAGCACACGGGGACGTGCGGGGGAGAGGAACGACGAGCTGGCGCTAACGCGCGACTGGTCCTTTGCCACTAAAGAATCCTTCACCAATGCCCTTGAGCGCTTCCGTCAGTTCAGACGGGATAATCCACATCTTGTTGGAATCACCTTCTGCAATCTTAGGCAGCGTCTGGAGGTACTCGTACGCCAGCAACTTCGGATCTGGGTCGCCCTCATGAATCGCAGCGAAGACAGTCTTGATCGCAGCAGCTTCACCATCAGCACGGAGCACAGCAGCCTTAGCTTCACCCTCAGCCTCAAGGATCGCTGCTTGGCGCGAACCTTCCGCTTCGAGAATTGCGGCCTGCTTGGTGCCCTCGGCGGTCAGTATCTGCGCACGGCGGTCACGCTCGGCACGCATCTGCTTTTCCATCGAGTCTTGAATCGAGAGGGGCGGGTCAATGGCCTTGAGCTCGACGCGGCCCACGCGAATTCCCCACTTGCCTGTTGCTTCGTCGAGAACAACGCGCAGTTGCGAGTTGATGTTGTCGCGGCTCGTGAGTGCCTGTTCAAGGTTGAGGCCACCGACGACGTTTCGCAGCGTCGTGGTCGTCAACTGTTCGACAGCCCCGAGATAGTTGCCGATCTCGTAGGTGGCGGCACGGGCATCCGTTACTTGGAAGAAGACGACGGTGTCGATGGAGACGACGAGGTTGTCTTCGGTGATAACGGGCTGCGGTGGGAACGAGACGACCTGTTCACGCAGATCGATGAGGGGCAGCATCCGGTCGATAAAAGGAACAAGGATGTTGAGGCCAGGCAGCAAAGTCTTGCGGTACTTGCCCAGGCGTTCGACAACTCCGGCACGCGCCTGCGGAACAATGCGGATTGCACGGAACAACGTGACGATCACGAAGATCGCCAGAACGACGAGCAGAATAATCACAAAGATCTGGCCTATGAAGCCAGCGGGATCAGTCACTTTTCTTCCTTTCTCGGCGATTTTTTGGTCGCACGAGGTTGAGTGGAGCCGGGTTTGGCAGATTCAAGGACTATGACGGCGATGGCACCTTCGATATCGGTGACCGAAACACGTTTGCCGACGGGAACCGCTGACGGTGGCGAGCTGTCTCCAATGCGGGCAGTCCAGGTTTCGCCGTTGTCGAGTTTCACTTCGCCAATGCCATTAGCGAAGGGGCCGGTAACGCGACCGCCGAGCTCAAGGAGAGCGTCGAGGTTGCTCTTTGCGGGGTCGGCTCCCTTTTCAAGATTCATCAGCAACACCGGCCTGATAGTGAAGATCAGAAGGCCAGAGATCGCTGCTGCGAGAGCAATCTGGATGTACCACGGCCAGCCGAGAAGGTTGGAGCCGAGCCCACCGATGAGGGTGCCCGCGGAGATCATGAGGAACGTGAATTCGAGAGTCATGACTTCGATCACGATGAACAACACGACGAGGGCAAGCCAGAGAATCCAGAGGTACTGGGTCAGATCAATAAGCATTGTTCCGGCGCCCTTCATCGTTGCGCGGTTCGACAAATCTTCAGTCTCGACGCTAGCACTTACCTCACTGCACAGCACGGCATTGACCGCTAAAGTCGTAGGGTGAACAGCGATAATTCGAATCCTCTGGCAGCCCACTCGCTCGATGGCGCTCGCGCGCTCATCACTGGTTCTTCGCGGGGGATCGGCGCCGATACGGCCGCCTACTTCGCCGAAGCGGGCGCCCGCGTTGCCGTGAACTACCGCAACAAAGAGGCTCGCGCCCTCAAGCTTGTCGCTCAGCTCAACGAGACTGACGGTTCGGCGATTGCCATTGGCGCCGACCTCACTGACCCCGAGACTGTTTCCGCTCTGTTCGAGACGGTGAAAACTGAGTTCGGCGGGCTCGAGATTCTGGTGCTCAATGCCTCCGGCGGCATGGAGGGTGGCATGGCTGAGGACTACGCCATGCAGCTCAACCGCGACGCTCAAGTCAATTTCTTGAAGACCATGATGCCGCTGTTGCACGAAGGATCACGCGTCGTTTTCGTGACAAGCCACCAGGCGCACTTCATCCGCACCGTTGAGACGATGCCCGAGTACGTTCCGGTTGCTCTCAGCAAGCGTGCTGGCGAAGATGCGCTCCGCGAACTTATTCCCGAGCTTGAGGCTAAGGGCATTGGCTTCGTCGTTGTCTCGGGCGACATGATCGAGGGAACCATCACGGCGACGCTGCTGCAGCGCGCCAACCCTGGAGCGATCGAGGCTCGCAAAGAGGCTGCTGGCCGCCTGTACAACGTGAGCGAATTCGCCGCCGAGGTTGCCGCAGCCGCCGTTGAGCCTGTGCCGGAGAACAACACTCGCTACGTCGGCGACGTCTCAGACTTTCTCACCAAGTAACGAGCTGCGGATGCCGCTTAACCGAGCCACCAGTCGAGTGCTGCTGTTCGACCGGGAGCAACGCTTTTTGCTCTTTCTGACGAAAGCACCGGACACAAGCGGTGTCGCGCGCTGGCTGACGCCGGGTGGTGGCGTGGACCCGGGGGAGTCTCATCATGAGGCCGCGGTTCGCGAGCTCGAAGAAGAAACCGGGCTTGTTGTTGAAGATCTCGGTGCGCCCGTGTGGTCGCACGACTTCGCGGTGGAGTGGAATGACGCTGATCACGACACCGGCCACGCCGAGTTCTACCTCGCTCACACAGATACCTTCGAGCCGTCGCAAGAACAATGGACGGCCGAAGAACGCGTCGACGTTTTGGCGCACCGGTGGTGGACCATTGATGAGTTGGCCGCCACCTCCGATCGCTATGAACCCGCCGAGCTTGTCGGGGTCATTCGAACGCAACTCCAGGAGATGAATTGATGAGCCGTCCGCTGCCGCACTACTCGGTGCCTGATGTTGAGTACTTGAACGAGATTGAGTTCGACAACATCACCAATGATGATGCTGTGGCGCTGGGGCTGATTGCCGTGCAGGTCATTCAGGAATGGGATCTCAACCTCGCTGTAGAAATTGTTCTCCGCGGTGACGTTGTCTTCAAGGCGAAACTGAAGTCGACAAATGCAGATAACGACCCTTGGCTGGCGGGAAAAGCGGCAGTTGTAAACCATTTCGGCGAACCTTCGCTCTTGGTCAAGCTGCGTCACCTCGCTGCCGGTGCGCCGTTTGAGGAACGAACGGATGTCGACCACGACATGTACAAGGCTCACGGTGGCTCGATTCCGCTCTGGGTAGACGGCGCCATTATCGGCACAATGACCATGTCGGGGGAGCCTGACGCTATCGATCACGAAGCCGCTGCTGAGGCGCTGGCGAGGTTCGTTAGCAGCCGCAATCCGAGTTTCTAGGGTCATGACGACGTGAGTACAGGTGGGGGAGCGTCATGAGCGCTGTACGCAGCTGGCTTTACGTTATTTCTGCTGCGGCCACCATTGTGGCGATGCTGACCGGGTGCACCGGCGCCCCAGAGTCAGGCGTCGAAGTCGGAGTTCACACGCCGAGCCCCACAAACACGGCTAGAGATTCCGTTATGTCAGAAACTCCAGAATTGCTGGCATTCGAGGCTGAGGGCGAAGCTGTCTTGGCGACGAGCACCAATGCCGGCAGCTCTATCGATGTGTCGCCATTTATCCCCACCACCGGACGAATCGCAGTGTATTCAGATTGTGTCGGCTCTGGCCGCATGACAGTGTCGATCGGCGACGTTGCACAGTCTTCTCACGACTGTCGCGAAAACTCAGATGACGCAGTCCACACAGACGAGATGGACATCGATGCCAACGGCAGCTACTCAGTTGCGGTGACGACCGACAACCAACAGCCCTGGACCGTGACGGTCGTTGCGCTGCCGCCTGTGCAACTCTGACTCGTGTCGCCCCTCTCCGCGACGTATCGGGTACCCGATAATGCACATTATGTCAGCTTGCCTGAATTAGGAGCGCCACACGCTTGAGCGGCCCCCTCTTGCCACAACGCCCTGCCCTCGACGCCCAGCCAGACCTCTAGCCGCGGTGAAAGGTGATCGGCGGCTGATGTCTCGCCAGCGAGAACAGCGCACGAATGACCGCAACGGGCACGACGACCCACGCTCCGAGGATGGTCCCCATCTCGTACGTCACGCTACTTCCAGGATGTGGGCTTCCTTTCAGGCGTGCACGCAAGGAACTCAGAGGGATTCCGACGGCATTCCCCCACATCATCATTCGAGTAGCGCCGAGAACGCCGAGCGCCTCCTCGCGGCCGTAGAGCTGCACCAGCTGATCCCAGGCATCCTCATCGGGATGCCCCTCGGTATCCGCATAGTGTTGAGCAAACCCGATCCCAGCGAGCTCCCGGTCAGGCGCTCCTTGCGTGACGCCACCGAGAAGATCGCGAACTTCGCCCGGATCGATTCCAGCATCCAGTGCAAACTTCGCGTGTCCGTAAGCGCACAGCGCGCAACCATTGACTTCGGTGACCGCGAGCATGATTCGGGACGTCCGCTTCTCCCCCACAGCCTTTCGAAAGCTGCGGAAGTGTCGAAACGTCACAGCAGCATCGTGAGTGATCTGGTAAATATCGCGCAGTGAGAAACGTCGATTCGCGCGCATCGACCAGACGTCAAAGGGCGCTGCCGATCCCTGCAACTCGTTGGCGCTCGAGTGATGCATGCTCTCAGCCATCCTGTAGCCCTCTTTCGTAGTCCGACACGGCGTCGTCTTAACTGACGCTCCACACAGTATACCCCCTAGGGTATTTTGCCCGGGAAAAAGGGGAGCGGATGACGGTTCGCGCCACCCACTCCCCTGCCTATTTAGTACTTATATGACTGACCGCCATCGATGGGCAGAACGGTCGCGTTGACGTAACTCGCGTCATCGCTCAGCAGGAACGCCACGACTGCGGCGATCTCGGGAGCTTCACCGAAGCGTTTCGTAGGGTTGCCCTGGATGAACTGCTCGGCGGCTCCACGCGGGTTCTCAGCATCCAGCTGCTTCATCGAGTTTTCGACCATGGGCGTCCAGATGGCGCCTGGAGCAATGGCGTTGATCCGGATGCCGTGCTCAGCGTATTCAATACCCGAGTTGCGGGTGAGCCCCACAACGCCGTGCTTGGCCGCGGCGTAACCGGACTGGTTTCCGATTCCACGGATGCCGCCGACGCTGGCCGTGTTCACGACCATGCCGGATCCCTGTTCACGCATGATCTTAAGAACCTTCTCGAGACCCAAGAAAACGCCACGCAGGTTGATGGCAACGACCTTGTCGAACTCCTCTGCGGAGAAGTTCTCCGTGAGGTTCTGCTTGCCTTCGATGCCAGCGTTGTTGAAGAAGCCATCGATGCGCTCAAAGCGAGCGATCGTCTCTGCTACGTAGCGGTCGACATCCTCTTCCTTGGAAACGTCAGCAACGACTGTCAGCACCTCGGCGTCAGGAGCAGCTTCAGCCACTGCTTTCACCGAGTCAGCCAGGCCAGCCTCCGAGATGTCGACGAGCGACAGCTTCGCGCCTTCCGAAGCAAGACGAACGGCAGCGGCACGACCGAGGCCGGATCCCCCACCAGTGATGAGAATGACACGATCTGAGAAGCGATTCATGAGTAACCTTTCGAGTGGAGACTAATCTTTATGCAAGTTTGACTATACGGTTCGAAGCTGAGCGCGGGCTCAACGAATAACGATGATGCCGTGAGCAAAGCAGGGTCTGGACCTACGGCATCGTAATGACGATGGAGCCCGATGCGTGGCCGCTGCGGAGATCTGAAATCGCTGTGTCGACGTTCTCGAACGGATACGTAGTGACCGTCGGGCGGATCGCTAAGTTGTGGGCAAGAGTGAGGAAAGCTGCGCCATCGGCACGGGTATTGGCGGTCACCGTGCGCAAATCTCGCTCGTTAAAGAGGGCAGCCTGATAATTCATGGCAGGAATGTCAGTCATATGGATGCCCGCTAGCACCACCGTTCCGCCACGTTTCGTCGCGGCTAGCGCTACCGGCACGAACTCCCCCACCGGTGCAAACACAATTGCGGCATCCAGTTCGTCTGGCGGTTCTTCGGTTTCGTCGCCGACAAATGCCGAACCGATACTTCGCGCCAAGTTCTGGTTTGCCACACCACGGGTCATCGCGTAGATCGTCGCACCGGCGGCCTGAGCAATCTGAGCGGTGATATGGCCGCTCGAACCATAGCCATAAATTCCGAGCTTTCCGCCATCGGGCAATGCCGCTCGGGAGAGCGCCCGGTAGCCAATGATGCCGGCACAGAGCAACGGTGCGACCTCAATCGCATTGACGTTGGCAGGCAAGAGGTAGGCGAACGCTTCGGGAACAGTGACGTATTCGGCGAAACCACCATCAGCATCCCACCCGGTGTATTCGGAGTGCGGGCAGAGGTTCTCGCGCCCACTTCGGCACCACTCGCAGACACCGCACGTGCGTCGAAGCCAGGCGACTCCGACGGTGTCGCCGACATTCAGTTGTTTCACTTGGTTGCCAAGGGCAACCACCGTACCCACTATCTGGTGACCCGGCGTTATGTGAGACGCGTGGGGTTGAAGTTCTTGGTCGACCACATGAAGATCAGTGCGGCAGAGCCCGCACACGATCACTCGCACGACGACTTCATCGGGATGAGGGAGAGGTTTCGGCTTCGAACCGAGACTGATGGTTCCTGGCGACTCTCCTGTGCTCCACGCCTTCATCTGTTCCATTGGATGTTCCCACTTCGCAACTCAGAGCGGGACACGTGCACACGTGTTCCCACTCGCTTGACCGGATGGTCAGCCCACGGGGACCGGGGGCTGGCCATCCGAGGTAAGGGTTAGAACGCCGCGTTGATATCCACGACGTCGATGACCTTTTTGTTAACGAATTCTTGAATACCGAGGTTGGTCAGTTCGTGGCCGTAGCCAGAGTGCTTGACACCACCGAAGGGAATGTCGGCCTTCACCATTGTCGGGTGGTTGACGTAGACCATGCCCGTGTCGATCTTCCTGGCGACCTTTTCACCGTTAACGGTGTCCTTCGTGAAGACGGAACCTCCCAAACCAAAGGGTGAATCGTTGGCGACAGCGATCGCCTCGGCTTCATCCTTGACGCGGATGACGATGGATACCGGCCCGAAGAACTCTTGGTAGTAGCACGGGTTCTTCGAGTCCATCTCGGTGAGGATCGTCGGCTGGTAGAACGCTCCGGTCGATGGCACGGGGGCACCGAGGGTTTCGGCCTTCGCTCCCCCAGCGATCGCGTCCTTAACCTGACCTGCGAGCTTGTCGGCAGCAGCCTGAGATGACAACGGTGCAAGCGCCGTTGTCGGGTCCATCGGGTCGCCTGCCTTCAACGCTGCAACACCGGCACGATACTTCTCAAGGAACTCATCGAAGACCGCATCGACCACGATCATTCGCTTCGCCGAAACACAGACCTGACCGGCGTTCCAGTGGCGACCGAACACGGCCCACTCGACTGTCTTATCCATATCAGCGTCCTCAAGAACAACAAATGCGTCGGAGCCACCGAGCTCGAGGGTGCTCTTCTTGACTGCTTTCGCCGCGTAGGCGGCGATAATCGAGCCCGCTTCTTCGCTCCCCGTGAGCGCTACGCCGCGAACGCGCGGGTCAGCGATCACGTGCTCAGTGAGGTTGTGCGGAAGAAAAAGGTTCTTGAATCCGCCGGCAGGAAGTCCGGCGCGCGCAAACAGGTCATCGAACATCGCCGCCGACTGAGGAACGTTGCTCGCGTGCTTGAGCAAGATCGTGTTGCCTGCCACCAACTGCGGTGCCGCAACACGAACAACTTGGTAGTACGGGAAGTTCCAGGGCTCGACGGTAAGGAGAACGCCAAGCGGCTCATTCACAATCTCGACTTCACCTTCCGCGGCATACGCGACCGGAACCTTCTCCGTCTCGAGCAATGCGCCACCACGTTCCGCGTAGTACTCGAGGATATCGGCCGACAGATCCACCTCAGCCTCGGCCTCGGCGATTACCTTACCCATCTCCAAGGTGAGCAGCTCCGCGTAGCGACGCTTATCCGCGCGCAGCAGTTTCGCTGCTTTGGCGAGCACCTCCATCCGAGTTGAGTAAGGAGTTTCACGCCAAGACAGGAACGCTTGATGCGCCGCAGTGATGGCCTCGTCGACTTCCTGAACCGTTGCATCGGGGAACGTCGCGACTACTTCATTCGTATACGGGTTAATGGTTTGGTACGCCATTGTGGGGATCCTTTCGTGTGTTGTTTATTGCGGGGCGGGAACGCTGCGGCCAATCAGGTCGCGGGAACCAGCACGGGTGGAAACCGGAAGACGGCGCGCACGTCGCCGAACATCCCGACCAGTTCGGTCGGGACGAGAGCGGCCGCCGGCGCGGCGAGAAGGGACCGCGAATCAGCTTTCGCGGACTCTATACGAGGGCCTACGCGAAGCGCTAAAACTGGGGCGGCGAGTGTTGCGGTCATAACATTCCTCTGGCGATAGCGAAAGATATTCGCTGCCGAGGACTGGAGCAACAGAAACAACGCTACTCCTCACCGCCACCGACTTTTTCCAGTTTCGGTAAATTGCCAGAAAAAACGTGCTGAGGTTTCTCCGCGCCTTTACGGCGCCGCGAAAGGGCACAAAAAAAGACTCGGCGTGCCGAACCGGTTTCCCGGATACGGACTCACGTCGAGCCTGGCCGTACAGGGCGCTGTCCCACCCGTAGTTGCTTAGTGTGCTACCACTTCTCTTCTCAGTCGCGTGGCCCATCCTCCGAATTGAGTTCATGCTCGTCATACACCGGGGACACTTCGCGGAGCTCCGAGCCTTCGGGCGCTCCCTCCTTGGCGAAAGGAACTACTGGTTCGCCAGCGACGGCATCGTTGGTCACCAGCTCATCGGCATCGATTGCGTCATTCGGATACTCGAATCCGGAGTCGGTGGAATCTGAATTCATGGTGCGGCCTTCCTCAGTAAAGCGATTGCCCGCGAGTGACCTCGCGCGTCTGTGTCTATTGAACGCCGCCAGGGAGCCAGAAACAAGCGCGATTCTTTACCGGGACGAAACGCCCGCCTCGCGGCGACGGATCATGACCATCGCGAATCCAGCGATGAGGATCATCAACGGCAGCTGAATCGGTAGCGCTGACCCTGAACCGGTGAACGCGAGCGAACCAGGTTCCAGTGCAGTGATCGTGATATCGGCCCAACCGATCAACGAGCCATCTGTCGCGGTGACTACCAACCGGTGAGCACCGGGTGACAGCGCTAATGGAATGGTTGCTGAGACGGTGCCGGCGGCGCTGACTGTAGGCGATCCCAGCAGAGTCGGCGTGGAGTAGATCCACGTGTTCACGACAGTGCCAGCAGGTGACGCGCCCATAGCGATCGTGATCGTTTCGCCCGGCTTGGCCCGAGCCGGGGCTGTGATCGAGCCTCGGGCCGCCTCTACGAGGCTCGCGGCCGGCACTGCAACGGGAGTCGTCGGCGTGGTTGGGTCGGTCGGGTCGGTCGGGTCGGTTGTCACGGTGCAGTCGATGGTGCCTGACCGCAGCGCGATGCCGCCCGTGTTCGAGTCATCCGACCAGTAAACGTTCGTAGAACCGGATACACACTCCGAGTGGGGCACCACAGCGAAGCCCTCGTTGTTGAGGTTCGGCATGCCAGAGGGACGCTCAAAGACAGTGGCGACTTCGAACGAACCCTTGGCGGCACCATCCCGGGTGATCTCGAGGAGTGCGCTGCGTCCCTCACACGTGTCGTCGCAGACGGCCCAAAGCGCACCCAGCGCGGCATCGAACTCGAGCTCCATCACACCAACGAAACCACTCTCGATCGTCGCAACGCGCTGAAACGAGCCGGAGGTTTGGTCGAGGGCGTAGGCGTAGATCGCGCCGTTGGCTTCGAGACCAACGAAGAAGAGTCCGTCACCGTGATCTGCGTACGCAGCCGGGTCGTAAAGCGCGTTGGTGCTTTCGTCGACGAAACCCTCAGCCACGAGGTAGGTGTCGGGAATCCACGCAATACCCTCGAGCCCAGAGTTCGCCGCAATGACGGGAAGGTCGGTGGTGAGGTTCCATTCCTGGCTAGCAGTCAGCTCCGAGGCCGAACCCGAGACGTCGTAGCGAAGAATTGTCGGACGGCTGACACCACTGTTGGAGTTGTCGCGCTCGCTGGCGATGAAAACTCCCTCGGATGCTCCGGCCGCCGTCAACGCGACGCCTTCGGCATCCACGTCGCCGGAACCGCTGGCATAGTGAAGCAGCTTGCCGTCGCTCCACGAGTCGGACGTTTCGGGCACCCAATTTGTGCCATCGAAAACGAGCTTGTACAGATAGCCGGGACCATTCTTAGCAGCCCAGAGAACATCACCCGAAGTAGTGGCTTCAAACGCGAGCCCGCTCATATTGTCGCCGAACGCGTTTAGCTCGTTGACCGGGGTGATGGTTGAGCCGCCCGGCCACGGCGAGGTTTCGAGTTCGCCAACGCAACTGTTCGCAGCGCCCTTGGTCGAGGCCTTCGAAGTCTCGAAGTCGCCCGTTCCGTCGGGGCAGCGCGCGTAGGTCGTCGCGGCGTGCGAGGTCCACTCATAGCTATCCACGAGCGTGACACCGTCGGCGCTGAAAAGTCGTGCCGAGTCTCCCCCACCGAGCCCAAAGCCAGGCTCGACCACGAGATAGTCGCCCGCGGCGATCGTCGTGCCGGCAGCGAAAGTGTGGACATGGCCGTCGTCGTTGTCCTTGAGCGCGAAGCCCGAAACATCCACTGCATCAGAGCCGTTGTTCTTGAGCTCAACCCAGTCGCTCGAGTCACCCTTCGACTCAACTTCGTTGATGCGGATTGGCGCACTGCAGTCGTTCGCGAAACCCTTAGTGGAACTCGTCGTGTCGCCGAAATCAGAGCCGCACAGCCCGAGCGTCGTCGCGGAGTGGCCGTTCCAGCTGTGTGAATCGATGAGAGTGACACCGTCGGCAGCGAAGACTCGCACGGAGTCATTAGAACCAAGTCCGAAGCTCAAAGTGGGCTGGTCAACGACGTAGAACGCGCCCGCAGCAATCGAGGTGCCCGCGGGAATTGATGCGGCGTGGCTGTCATTGTCGTCCTGAATAATCCAGCCGGAGATGTCGACCGCGCTGCTGCCGCTGTTGACGAGTTCGACCCAGTCGGTCGCGTCACCGTTCGATTCGATTTCGTTAATGCGCACGCCCGGGAGTTCAGCCGCACCACAATCGTTAGCGGCACCCCGTGTCGTGCTGTTCGTCGTCGCGAACTCGCCGACACCGTCCGGGCAACGACCGTAGCTGCTGCTCGCGTGGGTGGCCCAGCTGTAGCTGTCAATCAGCGTCGTTCCGTCGACCTGGAAGACGCGCGCGGCATCCGAACCGCCTAAGCCGAACGATGGCTCGAACGCATAGAAGGCGCCGGGCTCGATCGTCGTTCCACTCGGAATCTGGTCGGTGCGACTGTCCTTATCGTCCTTGAGCACGAGGCCCGAGATATCAACAGCAAAGTCCGAAATGTTCGTGAGTTCGATCCAATCAGCAGCCTCACCGCTCGATTCGATCTCATTGATTCGCACCGCGGCATCCGCAGTGATCTCGCAAGCGTTCGCCGCGCCCTTGGTCGAAGCCACCGTGTCGCGGAACTCGCCGGTGCCGTCTGCGCAACGCCCATAGGTGACCGCAGCGTGTCCGTCCCAGGGGTACGAATCGACCAGAGTCACCCCGTCGACAAGAAAAACCCGCGCGGTGTCTGCCTTGCCGAGCCCAAAGTTATCTGGGTTAGCGTCGTCATTCACGTCGACCGCCAGGTACCCGCCAGCCAGAATCGAAGAGTCGGCAGGGAGCGTCAGTGTGCGGTCGTCTTTGTCATCCTTGAGGACCCACCCCGATACATCCACTGTTTCTGTTCCAGTGTTAATGAGCTCGACCCAGTCGAAGTTATCGCCGTTCGACTCGACTTCGTTGATGAGGATGCTCGGCACTGCCGCTGCGATAGCAGGCACCGGGGCTCCTACCGCCGGCAGAGCTACCAGCGGTACTGCCACAGCAAGGGAAGTGATTAGGGCGGCAAGGGGCCGTCTGCGCATGAGGGATGCCCTTCAAGGCTTCGTCGATAGATGCCCGTCCGGGTGGCGAGGCAAGCGCAGTCTTGAGGAACTGCGTAAACGGCGGGTGAACGCGAGCTAACGACGCGGTGCTCGAGCGTGCGTCTGGCGCAGCCGCGTTAGTCCCTCATCGCGTCGAGCAGCGACACAACAGTGGAACTACGGGGAGAATGCGGATTCCAGACTGCTTCGTAACTGATGAGCAACGGGGTTCCCTCCCGGAGCACCGGCTGGGATCGCGCATCCGGAGAGAACTGCGATCGCGGAAGCAAAACCCCTCCCAGCCCAAGCTCGCCCCACTTCTGCAGCGTGCGGTAGCTGTCAGCCTCCCCGGCGTAACGCGACAATGGGCGGTTCGACTCTGTGAATAGTGCCTCGGTGAATGTGGTGAGCCCACAGGCGTCACCGACCAAGACGAGCGCCTGAACGGCGAGCGTCGAGAACTCAATCGCCTCGCCATTGCCCCGAGTGGCGCCCGACGGCAAGTAGTGCAGGGCTTCGCTCTCGAGAACGCGGTTTGCGAATTGCCCGGCGGGTGCGACCGAGGGAATGAACAAGACGTCCAATTCTCGTTGCGCAAGGGCTTCTCGAAGTGGAATCATATTGTCTTCGCGAAGAACGAGAGCGCCCAGCTGTTCGCGACTGGCTGCCTCGAGCGCTCGACCAATGAGCGACGACGCGAGGAGTGGAGACACGCCAACGCGAAGCGGTGGAGCGCTATCGCGAACACTCGCAATCTCGTGCGCGATGCTTTCCACTGAGCCGAGCATCTGGAGAACGTGAGGCAGAATCGTGCGTCCCAGCGCGGTGACCGCCACCCCACTGGGTGAGCGATCGAAGAGCTGCGTTCCAATCGTGCGCTCGAGGGTCGCAATCCCCACCGACAATGCGGGCTGGGTAACGCCGAGCGAGGCTGCCGCCTGCGAGAAGGAACCGAAGTGAGCGGCGGCTCGAACATAAGCGAGCTGCACAACGGTAATCGATTCGCCATACATTTTCTTTATAGCCCCCATGATCAACTCGCGGGTTCACGCGAACCCGAATGCTCGTAATCATAGATTCTACGAGCCCGGCGCCCACATCCGGAGCCGACTGATCAAAGGAATTATTATGGCGCAGTTACAGATCACCCTCATTGTCTCTGACGAGAACCGGGCGGCCGCGGCAGCCGTGTATGCCAAGTACAAGCAAGAGTTTCTCGACGGTGCGGCGGGGGCAACATCGAAGCACCTCCTCATCCGCTCCGAAGACGTGCAAGTACTGCACGTCTTCGACACTGTCGAGAACGCCAATGCTTACCTCACGAGCGAGCTATTCACGAACGATGTTGTGCGCGAGCTAAGCCCGTTGCTCGACGCGGCTCCCGAAGTGCGTATCTACGACGAGGTGTAGCCCCGACGACCGGGAGACGTATTCGTGCAAACCTCATTTCTGTTACGCTTTCCAGATGGAAAGTGAATCTCACGACTCCCCTAGCGCCACCGACGCGGCGCTGGCACCGACCGGCATAGACGCTTCTCGATTGCTCACACAGCACGCGAACATGCGGGACTCAGTGCAGCGACGTGGCCCCTCGCGCGGCTTCGCGTGGTTCCAGCTTTGGGCCGGGCTGATGACTCCGATCTACATAGCGGTCTTCCTGTTCGCGTTCTCCGCGGATGCCGGCACAGCAGGCGACAATCACCCCGGTAATTTTTCTCAGACGTCGCTCCTCATCGTGCCTATCTTGGCGTTCAGCACTTTGACGACCGGC
Organism: Salinibacterium sp. SWN167; assembly: GCF_015864665.1. GTDB lineage: Bacteria > Actinomycetota > Actinomycetes > Actinomycetales > Microbacteriaceae > Rhodoglobus. Next base: position 1,880,068 of record NZ_JADYWU010000001.1, read on the forward strand.
GCTCGCGAACGATTCGGCATCCGCACTTCGCTCCCGCGACTCATCTGGATTCCGTTAGTCGCGGCGCTTGTCGGCATGGCCGCTCTCTCAGGCCTTTCGGTGTTCGACATCCCTTACCCCCGCTGGCTCATCGTGCTGGTGGCCCTAACAGCGCTCATTCCGTTAGTTGTCCCTGCAGTGATTCGATTAGTGCGCACTCCTCGCCCCCATGATCAGGCGCCGGCAGCGTACGCGATGCTCAGCAGGCCCGTTCGATTTACGACTGCGATCATAGGGGCGGTTGCTGGGCTGCTGGTTACCTCCGGCACTAACGTGATCGTCGCGACGCTCGTGATGCTCGTAGCGTCCGTGGGCATCATGCTCTCGTTCGTTCTGAACGAGTCCCCCTGGACTCTGCCGCGAGCCGGCTACGAATGGGGCTGGATTCAGTGGACAGCATTCGCGCTGGCAACCAGCACGCTCTTCTTGTTCGCCGCGCTCAACCCGCTGTCGGTCACCGTCTCCCCTGCAGTTTCTGTCTTGTCAGGCATCGCAGTATTCGCGATCATGCTCGTGGCCGCCGCGCTCCCGGCACCCGTGATTGAAGAACCTGCCGATGCAGCGTCGCTCTCTGCAGTGCAGGCACCAGTGCCAGCGCCGGACGCGCCATGAAACATCCCCGCCATCAGCTAGATGACGCGTTCCTCACGCCCGTGAGGCTCTCCCTCATGGCAGCGCTCGGGCGCAGTAATGAGATCGACTTCGCCACGCTCAAGACGCTGCTGGAGGTTGAAGACTCTGCCCTCAGCAAAGCGATCAGCTACCTAGTGGATGCCGGCTATGCCAAAGCAATCAAAGGAACGGTCGGCAATCGTCCCCGCACCTGGGTAACGTCGACAGCAGCTGGCTACCGATCGTACGAGCGGCATTTACTGGCGTTGCGCGCCATTACAAACCTCGCTTAGACGCCGCGGCGACGCAATCTCAGCCAGCCAAGCAGCACCGCTCCAAGTGCCCACAACACAAGCATCGGCATGTCTTGTTCCGAGTAGAAGTGCATTCGGTTGTCTTCGTCAAAGACTTGGTAAGAGGAATTGAGGGAAAAAATCCATGCTGCCTCAACGGGATCCGGAAACAACTGCGAGATGTTGGCGAACCACACGAACGGTGTTCGCGCGGTCGGTTCCTGCAGCCAGCTCAACAGGTACGGGAAAACAATAAAGGTTGCCGCTATGGCGAGCAAGGTTCCTGCGGCTGAACGCACGACGATGCCTACTCCGCAGCCGATCACTGCGGTAAGAACAAGGCTCAGCGTGCCGCTGATGATCGACAACGCGACGATTGGCTCTGCCAGAGAAGGAATGTAGCCCTGCCGCTGCAAGATGACCACGACTAGCGGTGCAGCAACGATGAGCGATGTGGCCATCACGATCAGCGTCGCAGTGGCCGAAACGATCACTTTCGCGAGAACCAACCGACCCCGATGGGGCACGGCAGTCAGAGCCGGGCGGATTGTTCCGGTGGAAAAGTCAGCCGTCGCAATGATCGCTCCCACGCCAGCGATGAGGAGATGGCTCAAAGTAAGCCCCGCAGCGATGCTGAAGTTCACCTGACCGAAAGTGAGCAGCTCAAGGTCGCCAGAAATTAGAGGGCTGACCTGCTGCTGCTCTGGCGTAGAGGACCCCGCCCATTGGCAGGCCAACCAGACGTTCGCTACCCAGCTGAGCGCCAGCAGCCATCTCACCGCGGGCGTACTGAAAGCCTTGAGCGATTCTGAGCGCAGCACCCCCGCAAAGCTGGAACGAAGTGGACGCTCTCGCAGCCTTCGACGCTGAAGCAGCAGTTTCCGCACCCGTTCGGCCCCAATAACGCTGTGCAGGCGTCGTCGAGAGAAGATGACGATCGATAGCCCGAGCGCGAAAACCGAAGCCACGAGCAGCGACAGAAAGCCTTCGCCCGGCGTCAGCGAGGATGCCGGGGACATGTCCGTCGCGATTGCCTGGGCTGGCTCATGCGTGGTCATCGCTTGAAGGGCTGAGGCTGGCAACCAGTCAATGAGTCGCAGACCCGCCTCGCCCGCGACAACAAGGACTAGCCTCGGCAGCAAGAACACGGTGCCGAGCACGATCAGCACCGCAACCGCTGTGGACCGTGACACCGCAGCGGCAGCGATACCCAGAATCGCGAACAACACACTGCCCCCGGCGACACTCAGAATCACGACGGTCGTCTCACGCAGCGAAGCAGCAAGGTAGCCACGCGAATCGAGTGTGACGAACGCGATACACGCTGCGGCGGACGACCCGGTGATACTTGTGAGAAAAGCGAGCACCATTGCCGGAGCAACCTTGGCCACGATCAAAGCCCACCGTCGTGGCACAGCAGTCAACGAGCCGGAAAGTACATCAGCCGCATATTCGGAACTCATCGCAATGACGCCCAGAATGGCAGCAAGAAACGCCACCGGCAGGGCGCTCAATGCGATTGCTTCGAACAGTATGGGAGTGCCGTCGCGCTGGGCTAACTCATCCGTATAGACAGGGACAGGGAGCACTCGTACAGCCCCGAGAACGATGGGAAGCAGAACCAGCGCGGCCACAACGCCGCGCGTCGCGATCAGCGACCACAATTTTACTCCTTCGGACCGCATGAGTCTCCACGCCGCCCGCGGGACCGCGAATCCGCCCCGCGCCCGGTTAGCAGCAACCGCGCGCACCGCTACGAACCTGTCCGATATTCGACACTTGAGTCAGTGAGCTGCCGATAGGTGTCTTCGAGAGAGTCAATCTGAGTTCGCAATTCAGAGAGTGGGATGCCGAGACGAGCGACTACAGCTCCAACGTCAACTGCAGTCAGACCTTCGATAGTGAGCGCGTCTGCCTGCGCTTCTACGCGTGCGCCGAGGGTAGTAAGCGGCGCGATGAGCTCATTCGCGCGCCCAGAACGCAGCAAGACTCGTTCAGCGCCATGGAGACGAGCAAGTTCCGTGAGCGGAGAATCCGCGAGCACCTTCCCTCGTCCGACAATCACGACGTGGTCAGCAGTGAGCGCCACCTCGCTAATCAGATGGGAGGAGAGCAGCACTGTTCGGCCCTCCGCCGCGAAGCCCCTCACCAATTCTCGAAACCAGATCACGCCGTCGGGATCAAGACCGTTCACGGGCTCATCGAACACGTACACGGCAGGATCTCCCAGCATGGAAGCCGCGATGCCGAGGCGTTGCCGCATTCCGAGCGAATACCCACCGACGCGACGAGAGGCCACAGCGCTGAGCCCCACTTCCTCGAGCACAAATTCAACGCGTTCGTTAGGTATCCCATGGGTGAGGGCCAGCGCCCTGAGATGGTCGAAACCGGTGCGACCCGGATGCGCGTTGCGGGCATCCAGTAGAGCACCAACCTGAAATAGCGGGTCCTTGATGCGCCCGTAGGCCTCCCCTCCAACCAGAGCTTCGCCGGATGTCGCGGTTTCAAGGCCGAGCAAGATGCGCATCGTCGTGGTCTTACCAGAACCGTTCGGCCCCAGAAAACCGGTTACTCGTCCAGGCTCAGCGGTGAAACTCAGGTTGTCCAGCGCGAGCTTGCCGCCGAAACGCTTCGAAAGGTCGCGAAACTCAATCAACCGCGGCCCCTATCGTGACGGATCATCATCTTAGATTCCCACAGCGAGAACCGGAGCACTAGAGTCTCCGTGCAATCGCCTGAACACTCGCAATAATGGACACAAGCATCCGCGATATCGCAGTGCCGCGACATCCGCACCTCCAGGGAGGCACCCAAAAATGGCCAGCACGAGCACCCCCGACTCCCCCAGCGCCCACGCTGCAGATAGCCACGACCTCATTCGGGTGAGGGGTGCTCGCGAAAACAATCTCGCCGATGTGAGCGTCGACATCCCGAAACGCAGGCTCACGGTCTTCACAGGAGTCTCGGGCTCAGGCAAAAGCTCGCTCGTCTTTGGCACGATCGCGGCCGAGTCGCAGCGCATGATCAACGAGACCTACAGCGCGTTCCTGCAGGGATTTATGCCGTCACTGGCTCGGCCTGATGTCGATGTACTCGAGGGCCTCACGACGGCGATCATTGTCGACCAAGAGCGCATGGGCTCGAACGCCCGCTCCACTGTCGGCACCGCCACGGACGCCAATGCCATGCTGCGCATCGTGTTTAGCCGGCTCGGCGATCCGCATGTGGGATCACCGCAGGCGTTCTCATTCAACGTGGCGTCCATCTCCGGCGCCGGCGCGGTCACCTTCGAGAAGGGCGGCGTTACGACCAAAGAGCGGCGAGAGTTCAGCATCACCGGCGGTATGTGCCCCACATGTGAAGGTCGCGGCACCGTCAACGACATCGATCTCACGCAGCTCTACGACGACAGCAAATCGCTCGCCGAGGGCGCGCTCACCATCCCGAACTACACCGCCGATGGCTGGATGGTGCGCATCTTCACCGAATCAGGCTTCCTCGACCCCGACAAGCCCATCAAGAAGTACACCAAGACTGAGTTGCACGATTTTCTCTACAAAGAGCCGGTCAAGGTCAAGATGCAGGCGATCAACATGACCTACGAGGGTTTGATCCCGAAGATTCAGAAGTCGATGCTGTCGAAAGACCGCGAAGCGATGCAGCCGCACATCCGTGCCTTTGTCGATCGCGCCGTCACGTTCACGGCCTGCCCCGACTGCGGCGGCACCCGACTCAACGAGGGCGCTCGAGCATCCAAGATCGCCGGCATCAATATGGCGGATGCTTGCGCCCTGCAGATCAGCGATCTCGCCGAGTGGGTGCGTGGCCTGAAAGAGCCCTCCGTCGCGCCCCTGCTCGAAGCGCTACAGCAGACCCTCGACTCGTTCGTCGAGATCGGCCTCGGCTACCTCTCGCTCGACCGGCCCGCCGGCACGCTCTCGGGCGGTGAAGCCCAACGCACCAAAATGATCCGCCATCTCAGTTCGTCGCTCACCGACATCACCTACGTCTTCGATGAGCCAACCATTGGCCTCCACCCGCACGATATTCAGCGGATGAACGAGCTCCTGTTTCGCCTGCGCGACAAGGGCAACACCGTGCTCGTCGTTGAGCACAAGCCCGAAACGATCTCGATTGCCGACCACATCGTCGACCTCGGACCAGGTGCCGGCACTGAGGGCGGTCAGATCTGCTTCGAGGGTAGCTTCGCCGACTTGCGCCAGAGCGATACCGTCACCGGCCATCACATCGATGACCGGGTCTCGGTCAAGACTGAAGTGCGATCCCCCACCGGTGTGATGGAAATCCGCGGCGCCGACACCCACAATCTCAAGAATGTGGATGTTGATATCCCGCTCGGCACTCTGGTCGTAGTGACGGGCGTTGCAGGCTCCGGCAAGAGCTCCCTTATCCATGGGTCCGTCGTGCCCCGCGACGGCGTTGTTTCCGTCGATCAAGCTGCGATCAAGGGATCTCGTCGCAGCAATCCCGCGACTTACACCGGGCTCCTCGAACCCATCCGCAAAGCGTTCGCGAAGGCCAACGGGGTAAAACCTGCGCTGTTCAGCGCCAATTCCGAAGGCGCCTGCCCCAACTGCAATGGCGCCGGCGTAATTTACACCGACCTCGGCGTCATGGCCACTGTCTCCTCTCCGTGTGAGGTGTGTGAGGGCAGGCGCTTTCTAGCCTCGGTGCTGGACTACAAGCTCGGCGGGCGTGACATCAGTGAAGTGCTCGGGATGTCCGTTGCCGAGGCCGAAGCCTTCTTCGGCGAAGGCGAAGCCCGCACTCCCGCCGCCCACACCATCCTCGACCGACTCGTTGATGTCGGGTTAGGCTACCTGCGCCTCGGCCAGCCGCTCCCCACTCTCTCCGGCGGCGAACGGCAGCGCCTCAAGCTCGCGACCCAGATGGCCGACAAGGGCGATGTTTATGTTCTGGATGAACCGACCACCGGGCTGCACTTGGCCGATGTCGAGCGACTCCTCAGCCTGCTCGACCGGCTCGTCGATTCGGGAAAGTCCGTGATCGTCGTTGAACACCATCAGGCAGTAATGGCCCATGCAGATTGGATCATCGATCTCGGTCCCGGTGCCGGCCACGACGGCGGAAACATCGTGTTCGAAGGCACGCCAGCGGATCTCATCGCCGCGAAATCGACACTCACGGGTGAATACCTCTCGGCGTATGTGGGCGACCGCAGCTAGGGAAAACTTCGAGTTCACCACGCAAGCGGCAGAAAGCTACCAGCTATAGATTCTCGGAATGATGGCGTGCCGCACCGACTCGTCGGGGCCCGGAAAGACAACCATGACTGGCAGATGGTCGGGGTCACGGCCCTCAACGACTTCGAAGTCATCGAGTCGTTCGCGACGAACATGCACCGACTCACGTCGCAGAGCCTCTTCACAACGCTCGAATTCCTCCAAGCTTCCTGCGCTCCAAATGAGGTACTGGATGCCAACAGAGCCGAGAACGCGACTCGGTTGGGCATGCTTACCGCGAAGGTAGAGTTCGTAGTTCTCGGGGCCGACAAGCAGAGCCGCCGACTCGTCAAGAATTGAGCAGGTGAGTCCGAGGAGATCGCAGTAGAACGCGACCGATCGATCGAGATCCGAAACAAATGTGACGGCGGATGTGAGACGCACGCTAGCTCCTTGCCGAATAACCCTGAGCGTCGCCGGCTGGCGTGCTCGCTCTGGCGGTTGACGCGAACGCCAGCAAGTCATTCGTTATTCACGGTACGCTCACGACGCTTGAGCGGGGGCATTCTTCACCTTTTCCTCAGGAAGCGTCCAGATTGCGGCTCGAAGTAAAGCGCGATCACCCCCGAAAGCCGTACCCTTGAGTCACGCCACCTAACCGGGGAGAGATCGTGACATTCTTTGAGTCCATCGCCACCGTATTCCGCAAATACGCGGATTTCACCGGGGTTGCTAGTCGCCCTGAATATTGGTGGTTCGCGCTGTTCTCCTTTATTACGTCCGGAATCGCTGCGTCGCTCGACCCGAGCAGCGGCAACGATTTTGGCCACATGGGATCCAACTTCGGGTATTCGGTGGGGCTCAGCACCGCATGGTCGCTCGCGCTCCTTATTCCTCAGCTCGCCGTCACTGTGCGCCGCCTCCGCGACACTGGCCGCAATTGGACCAACATTTTCTGGCTCCTCGTGCCTATTGCTGGTGCCATCGTTCTGATCGTGTTCCTGACTCAGCCGAGTGTGACGCGATCGGGTGAGACGCAGCAGGCTGCTCCCGGGCATGTTCCTCCGCAGATCCCAGGAGTTTCATAAAGAATCCATAGAGTCTTCCGCCAGCATGGGCCTCCTCACGATCAGGAGAGACCATGAATCGACTTGTTAAAACCATCGCCACAGCTAGCGTGCTGGTTATGGCGCTCGCCGGTTGCACTACAGCCTCGAGCACTGCGATAGAAACCGCTGAAGCGAGCCCCGAAGCGACTGCCACAGCCGCTGAGACCGCCTCAACTGCCACTTTTGCGGCCTCCACGGGTGATTGCGACGCCATGGCCGCGACCTTCCGAGACGTCGAAAGCGCGAACGCTGACCTCGCGGATCCCGAACTCACGGCAGTCTGCGATGGTGACACCCTCACGATCAGCAGCAACAGCATCCCCGACTATCTCTACATCGCGACCACACCAGGATCGCCCAAAGTCTCCGAACTGACCATGACGATCCCGGTCACCCCCACCGAAGCAGACGAGCCAAGCGCTGTGCCCTATCTTGGTGCCCTCGGCGTCGCGGTCAACGGAGTACCGATCTACGGGCCTACAGAAGGCACCGGCGGAGATGTGCAGTCCCTCGAGGGTGCCCTTTCGGTCTGCGGCAGCCACAGCGGTCCAACCGACTTCCACATCCATTGGTTTGGCTACGCGGATGGTGTCGATTGTCTCTATGACGCTGACGAGGTAGAAACCGGCGAATCACTCGTCGTGGGCTGGGCCGCTGACGGCTACCCCATCATGTCCGGAATCGTGTGCTCGGATGACGAGTGCAGTGAAACGACTCAGCTCACGAGCAGTTGGGAACTCACCGACGAATCACAATTCGCCACCGACACCTGGGCCGCCCACAGCTATGTCGAAGGCTCTGGCGACCTCGACGAATGCAACGGACGTGTCGACAGCGACGGACAGTACCGTTACTACGCCACGACCACATTCCCCTACTTCCTCGGCTGCTACCACGGTGATGTTGCGGATGACGCTCTGAGCGGCAACAACGCCGCCGCTCCCGGTGGCGGCCCGGCATGATCACGGCGACAGAGCGTGCGCCAGGTGCGATGAACCCCGCCCGCCGCAGCTTTCTCGCGTTCGGGATACTCGCCGCAGCCGGCTCAGCGCTCGCCGCCTGTACGACCTCTACCGCTACCGTTACCGAGGGCGCAAGCGCCGCCGAAGAAACGCCCAGCGACACTGATATCGGCTTCTTTAAAGACATGGCGTTGCACCATGAGCAGGCCCTCGCCATGTGCCAGCGCGTGATCGGACGCAACAATGGCGACTCTGTTCAAGCACTGGCCGCCGACATCCTGCAAAATCAATCGTTCGAGCGAGGAGTGATGCACACCTGGCTTACCGTGTGGGGCGAGAGCACTGCGCCTCCCGAGACAGTGATGGCATGGATGGGGATGGAAATGCCGGCCGCCGATATGACCGGGCTCGCGACCGACGAACAAATGACCTCCCTTTCCACCACCACCGGGATGGCGCAGGGCCGACTGTTTCTGAACCTCATGCGCGCCCACCACGTCGGCGGCGTCCACATGGCCGCTTATGCGAACGAACACGCCGCCGTGAGCACTGTGCGAGCAACCGCTGAACGTATGAATGTCATCCAAACGTATGAAATCGGCATCATCGATCAGCTACTCTCAACCAGCTATCTTTAGCCGGGCGTTCTCTTTCGCGGTGATAAACTCTCACCCGGAAGGTAAGCACCTTCCGAACTCGTCCACACCCTGCCTGAGTTCTTGATTGAGTGACCATCTCGTTGAAGGCCATTATGCTTTCGAATCCAGAAGTTTCAGCAACACCGGCGCCAGCTGACGATTGCCTCTGCTCGCCTTTCGCAACGACGCTCAACGTCACCGGCGTGGCAATTTCAGTCATCGATGAATACGGAAACCAATTGACCGTCTGCGTCAATGGCCGCCTTGCTGCACGATTGGATGCTCTTCAATTTGAGCTTGGCGAAGGACCAGCGCGGCAAGCACTCTCTAGCCGCTCCCCCGTGTTGTGGCCTGATCTCGATCAGGACTCTGAAACAGGATGGCCCGTTTTCCAGAATGCCGCGCGCGAGCTCGGTGTCCGCGGAGTTTTCAGTTTTCCGCTCGTGCTCGGCAACGCCGTCGTCGGAGCAGTCAACTTGAGCACAACCACGCCTCACGAGGCCGACGCCGATTTCGTTTCGAATGCTCAAAGCATGGCAAATAATGTCGCGCTCACGGCCGTTGAACGGGCACTTCACGCTGCTCAACGACACAGTTCGCCAGAGACTGAACAAGCACCAGCCCTTCGGCGCGAAGTCCATCAGGCCACGGGCATCATTATTTCGCAGTTAGGTCTCTCCGCTCCGGATGCCTTTGCCCGGCTGCAAGCCCATGCATTCTCTACTGGGCGCCCCGTCGATGATGTAGCACGTGACCTAGTTACGCGCGTGCTTGAGTTCGATCCCGTCACCGAATAACCACCTCCCCCGCAGGAAAGAAGGATCAGATGGACGGCACAACCCGCGAGGCCCAGATCAGTGCAGCGTTCGTTACCGTTGCAGAAACGCTTACCGCCGAACACGACATGGTGGATGTTCTCCACACCTTTGTGGAACGGTGCGCAGAGATTGTGCGCATGGATGCCGGCGGCCTAGTGCTGGTCGATGATGCTGATGATCTCCAACTCATGACGTCGACAAGCGAAGCGGCGATGATGCTGGAGAGTATGCAGCTCGCTGACGCAGCAGGCCCATGCATCGAGTGTTTTCGCACAGGAGAAGCGGTCGCCATCAACGATATTTCTACGTCAGTGGCGTGGCCCGAATTTTGTGCTACTGCCGTTGATCAGGGGTTCAATTCGCTGTTGTCGATCCCAATGAAAGTTCACGGCAGGGTTATCGGCACGATGAACCTCTTTCGTGCGGCGAGTGAAGCGGTCAGTTCACGCGATGCGGCTGTGGCTCAGGCCCTCGCCGACGTTGCGACAATCGGAATCACTCACGAGCGAGCCCTTCACCAAGCGCAGGTCGTCGAAGAGCAGTTGCAGAACGCTTTGAACAGTCGAATTGCCATTGAGCAGGCCAAGGGAGTAATCGCGAATGGGCTATCGCTCAGCATGGATGACGCGTTCGTTCTCCTCCGCAAATACTCCCGGGACTGCAATCTCACGCTACGGGCGGCGTCAGAGATGGTGAGCCGACGCGAGATCACGGTGCAACACATTGTCGCCGCGGCGACCAGAGGCTAACCCTCTCAGCATCTATTCAGATTCGGGCGGCGAACCCGGGTGTACGCTTTAACTAGTTGCTCCAGACCTTGGCAGCGGAATTTGTTCCGTTTCGACCAAGGATGGCAATGGCCAACTCAGATACAAGCCTGACCATCGGGGTTCTCTCCGAAAAAACCTCGCGTGAGCACCGCGTCGCTCTCGACCCGAGCGCAACCAAGCAGCTCATTCAGGCAGGGTTCTCGGTGCTTATTGAAGCCGGGTGCGGTTCAGACGCGAGCTTTACCGATGAGAGCTACCTCTCCGCCGGGGCCACTCTCGCCGCGCGATCTGAGATTATCGCGTCGTGCGATGCACTCGCCGCCCTATCCCTCCCCGCGTCAGACGTCACTAACGCTCTTTCGTCGGGCAGCGCTGTCATTGGACTTCTTGACCCTCTCAATAACCTCGACCGGGTCTCTACGTTGGCGGCTCAAGGGCTCACGCTCGTGGCGCTCGAATTGCTTCCCCGAACTCTGAGTCGTGCCCAGCAGATGGATGCGCTCAGCTCTCAGTCGAGCGCGGCAGGATATCGAGCGGGCATCGTGGCCGCCGAAAAATTCGGTCGCTACTTGCCCATGATGATTACGGCATCCGGAACCGCGACTCCCGCGAAGGCGATCGTGATTGGAACAGGTGTTGCTGGGCTCCAGGCCATTGCCACGACCAAGCGCCTCGGTGCCGTGGTCACCGGCTACGACGTTCGCGCAGCCTCCCACACCGAAGTCGAATCGCTCGGCGCCAAGTTCCTCACGTCGTCCGTTGCGGCCGGCGCTGGTGAAGGCGGCTACGCCCGCGCAATGACCGCCGAAGAGCAAGCGATCCAACAGAAAGAACTTGCGGATGCTCTCGTCACCTTCGACATCATCATCACGACCGCAAAAGTGCCGGGCCGCACTCCCCCGCTGCTGGTCTCGCAAGACACTCTCGCCGAGTTGAAGCCCGGTACCGTCTGCGTCGACCTCGGTGCGAGCGACAAGGGTGGAAATGTCTTCGGCTCAATCGATGGGGAGACTTTCACGACGGCGAACGGTGTCGTCGTGGTCGGCGGTGGCAATCTCGCCGCTGATCTTCCTGCCTCGTCCTCGCTAATGTACGGCCGCAACATCACCGCTGTCGTCGAAGCACTCGCCCCCGCTGGCGCCATCGTGATCGATCCGGCCGACGAGGTGCACAAAGCCATCGTCGTTTGTCATTCGGGAGATGTGGCAAATGTGGCGGTACGCACAGCCCTCAACCTCGACCCCCTCGACTCCACCGAAACTGTGAAAGCTCAGGCCAACTGATGGAAACCTTGTACAGCAACCTCGCGATCTTCGTTCTCGCGCTTCTCGTGGGCGTCGAAGTGATCGGCAAGATTCCCTCGACGCTGCACACCCCGATGATGTCGGGCTCTAACGCCATCCACGGGGTCGTAATCGCTGGTGCCGTTGTCACGGCATCACTTGCTGACTCCCCTACCGGCTACATCCTGACCTTCATTGCGGGTGCCTTTGCTGCCGCGAACGTATTCGGAGGCTATGTCGTCACTGACCGGATTCTGAAAATGTTCACGCGGCCCACACCTCCTAAAACAGTCGACACCACCACAACGGAGGACGCATCGTGACCGGTTTCCAGTTCCTCGTCGGAATTCTCTATCTACTGTCGGCATCGCTCTTCGTCGTGGGGCTCCACATGATGCGGGCACCCGCGACTGCCCGAAACGGTAACCGCCTCTCTGCTGTCGGCATGGTTATTGCGGTCCTCGCGACGATTGTGCTTGCCCTCGTTGTCGATGGCGGCGAATGGATTGCGTGGGTTGCCCTCACCGCAGGCGTGCTCGTCGGTGCAGTGTTCGGGGTTTATCGTGCTCGCACCGTAAAGATGACCGATGTCCCTCAACTCGTGAGCGTGTTCAACGCCGTCGGAGGCAGCGCGGCTGCCGCAATTGCCTTCGCCACGTTCATTCTCGCGACGAGTGCCGATCCCCTTGAATTGACGGTCTCTATCCCCGTCGTGCTCGATGTCCTCATCGGCTCAATTACCTTCTCCGGCTCGCTGATCGCGGCCGGAAAGCTCCAGGGCATCATCCCGGGCAATCCCGTCACGTTCCCCGGTTCGCGTCTGCTCAATGCGCTGGTTGCAGCGATCGCGCTCGGTGCGAGTGTTGCGGCAGTGATGCTTCCCCACAACACGCTGTTGCTCTTGGTAGTGCTCGTGACCGCACTCATCCTCGGCATTCTTATGGTGCTGGCGATTGGTGGCGCCGATGCTCCCGTCGTCGTGTCGCTCCTCAACGCGCTGACCGGCCTCGCCGTGGCCATGGCTGGCTTTGCGATCGACAATCAGGCGCTCATCATCGCGGGTGCCTTGGTCGGCGCAGCGGGCACCATCCTGACGCTGCAAATGGCGCAAGCGATGAATCGCTCCGTGCTCTCGATCATCGTCGGAGGCTTCGGCACCGGCGAGACTACGGCGACGGCAGGACCCGCGGCTGAGGATCTCGCCAATGTGCGGAGCCTCACCTCCGATGATGTCGCCATTCAACTCGCCTATGCGCAACACGTGCTGATCGTGCCTGGCTACGGACTCGCCGCAGCCCAAGCCCAACACGAAGTCGCGGAGCTTGCTGCCCTGCTCATGGCGCATAACATCGACGTCAAGTACGCGATTCACCCGGTTGCCGGCCGTATGCCAGGCCACATGAATGTGCTGCTGGCCGAAGCCAACGTGCCCTACGAACAAATGCTCCAGCTCGACGAGGCAAATGCAGCGTTCGACAACTGCGATGTTGCTCTCGTAATCGGCGCCAACGACGTCTGCAACCCGGATGCTCGAAAGCCAGGCAATGCCGTCTCCGGGATGCCCATTCTCGACGCCGACCATGCCAAAGCCGTTGTCGTCATCAAGCGGTCGATGCGGCCTGGCTACGCGGGCATCACGAACCCGCTGTTCACCGATCCCAAGACGGGGATGCTCTTTGCGGACGCCAAGAAGGCGCTCAAGGACATCACCGTCGCTGTCAAAGAATATGTCTCGGCCTAAACCGAGCAGGAGCCGCCCGGCTTCGTTTTGTCTCCATCCGCTCTCCGTACAGAAAGAAGAAAACCATGAAGGCAGCACGTTTCCACGGTCGCAAAGACATCCGCATCGATGACATTCCGAAACCAGAGCTTCGCCCCGGCGCAGTCGCTATTGATGTCGCGTGGTGCGGCATCTGTGGCACAGACCTTCACGAATATCTCGAAGGCCCGATCTTCATCCCCGCAGCGGGGCATCCGCACCCGCTGACTCACGAAGAAGTACCCGTGACTATGGGTCACGAATTCTCAGGAACAATCACTGCACTTGGCGAAGGAGTCACCGATCTCACCGTCGGCGAGAACGTTGTCGTGGAGCCGTACTTTGTGTGCGGCGAGTGCGCCCCATGTCGCGCTGGCAACTACAACCTCTGCACCAAAATGGGCTTCATTGGGCTGGCTGGTGGGGGCGGTGGTTTGAGCGAAAAGATCGTCGTTGAACGTCGCTGGGTCCACCCCATCGGTGACATCCCCCTCGATCAGGCCGCGCTCATCGAACCCCTTGCTGTCGGCCATCACGCTTTCGTACGCAGTGGCGCGAAAGCCGGAGATGTCGCTTTCATCGGTGGCGGAGGCCCTATCGGTCTCCTCCTCGCTGCTGTGCTCTCTGCCGAAGGGATCACCGTCATTATGTCTGAGCCAGGCACGGCGCGGCGCGAAATGGCGCTCTCTACAGGGGTCGCCGATCACGTGATTGACCCCAGCATTGAGGATGCCGTAGCCAAGGTCATGGAATTGACCAACGGAGTCGGCGCCGACGTCGCATTCGAGTGCTCGAGCATCAACGCCGTACTGGACCAGCTTTTTGATGCGGTGAAGCCTACTGGCGTGATCGTCAACGTTTCCATCTGGGGACACCCGGCACAGCTGGACATGCAAAAACTGGTGCTCAAGGAAATCGATCTGCGCGGAACCATTGCCTACGCCCACGACCACCCTGCAACTATCGCGCTCGTTCAAGAAGGCAAGGTCAATCTGGCGCCGTTCATCACGGGTCGGATCCACCTCGACAAACTCATCGACGAGGGCTTCATGACGCTGATTGATCACAAAGAAACAGCCGTCAAGATCATCGTTCGTCCGGAGGTCAGCAATGTCTCATGACATGAGTGAAGCCGGCTGGTCCCCGCAGGGTCCTGTCATTGAGCTCTCCGATCAGGCAAGCCTGGATCTGCTTGCCAGCAAGAGCTTTGGTCATCTCGCTCTCAGCAATGAGGGGCGCCCAGACATCTTCCCGGTCAACTATTACTGCGACAAGAAAACAATTCTGTTTCGCACCGCATCGGGTTCAAAACTTCACGAACTCACCGAGAACATGCATGTTGCGTTCGAAGTTGATGTGAAGACTCCGGATGACGTGTGGAGCGTCGTAGTTCGAGGCCTGGCAACAGTGCTCGATGACGCCTCACAGGTATCAGCTCAAGCGCTCAAGACGTTGCCCGATTGGGTTCCCGTCGAGTCTTTCGTCTACATCCTGATTGAACCAGAATCCATCCGCGGCCGCCTGTTTGAGCGCCGCCTAGCGATAGGACATAGCTAATGGCAACAGAAATGCTCTTTTGCGTCGACCATAACGGCACGTGTGAGCTCACCACTCCCACGTCCGGCGACGGCGAGACCGACGAGAACGACTAAACGCACGGCACTCCACAACTAGTTACTCTGGGGGGATGAAAGCATGCCCCTGCCAGTCGTTGGAAACCTACGACGATTGCTGCGGCCGATTTCACCGTGGCGAGGCACTTGCTCCCACTGCTGAACGACTGATGCGGTCGCGCTACAGCGCCTACGTCCGTGGCGAGACCGACTATTTGCTGCAGACGTGGCATCCGTCTACTCGCCCGGCAACGCTCGAACTCGATGCGGATGTGCGCTGGTTTCGCCTCGAGATCGTCGCGCGCACCGGCGGCAGCATGTTTGATTCGCAGGGCACTGTCGAATTTCGTGCTCATTATCGCAACGACGGCAGCGCCGACCAACAACACGAAAACAGCAGTTTCGTGCGCGAAAATGGTGCGTGGCTCTATGTCGACGCTGTCTAGGTGACGTGGTTTTGGCAACACGGCTCAGGCAACGCGGTTTCGGCGCCGTAGAGCTCGACGGATAACTAAGGAGAACCGGTGAACTACATACTCTCGATCGATCAGGGCACCACCAGCACCCGCGCGATTATTTTTGACCACGACGGCAAGCCGGTCACTTCAGGTCAGCTCGAGCACGACCAGATCTTCCCCAAGGCGGGCTGGGTCGAACATGATCCGGCCGAAATCTGGCTCAATACCCGTGAAGTCATCGGCCAAGCTCTCTCGAAAGCAAACGTGACTCGCCACAGCATCGCCGCTGTCGGCATCACCAACCAGCGTGAAACCGCCATTATCTGGGACCGCGCGACCGGCGAACCCGTCTACAACGCGATCGTCTGGCAAGACACCCGCACGCAGGCCATCATCGACCGCATCGCCGAGGGTGACACCGACAAGTTCAAGAAAATCACCGGCCTTCCCCTCGCCACCTATTTTTCAGCATCCAAAATTGTGTGGATGCTCGACAACGTCGACGGAGTTCGCGAGCGTGCCGAGGCGGGCGAACTCGCCTTCGGAACCCCCGACTCGTGGGTGCTGTGGAATCTCACGGGCGGTCCCGACGGCGGAGTTCACGCCACCGATGTCACTAACGCGAGCCGCACGCTGTTGATGGATCTTGAAACGCTGACCTGGAGCGACGAGATTCTCGCTGAACTAGGCATTCCGGCGTCGCTCATGCCCGAGATCCGCAGCTCTTCCGGGGTTTTCGGCACTGTTTCCAGCGCAAGCCTGCTGCGCGAAGTGCCTGTTGCCGGCATTCTGGGCGACCAGCAAGCAGCCACCTTTGGCCAAGCCGCTTTTGACGCGGGCGAGTCCAAAAACACTTATGGCACCGGCAATTTCTTGCTGACCAACACGGGCACTGACATCGTGCGTTCACAGAACGGTCTCATCACGACTCTTGCCTATCAACTGGGCGACGAGGCTCCTCGCTATGCGATTGAAGGATCGATCGCGGTGACGGGCTCACTGATCCAGTGGCTGCGCGACAACCTCGGCATTATTTCGCGTTCCGAGGAGGTTGAAACGCTCGCCGCATCCGTCGACGACAACGGCGGCGTCTACTTTGTGCCCGCGTTTTCAGGACTTTTTGCACCCCATTGGCGTCCGGATGCCCGGGGAGCGATTCTCGGACTCACCCGTTTTGTGAACAAGGGCCACATTGCGCGTGCCGCACTCGAGGCCACAGCGTTCCAAACCAGCGACGTCATCGAGGCGGCCAACGCGGATGCTGATGTTGCGATGACGGAACTGCGAGTGGACGGTGGAATGGTGGCCAATTCCGCGCTTATGCAGTTTCAGGCCGACATCCTCAACATGCCGGTCATCCGCCCCCAGGTCGCAGAGACAACAGCCTTGGGCGCGGCCTATGCTGCGGGACTCGCAGTTGACTACTGGAGCGGCCTCGATGAACTGCGCGATCGCTGGAGCGAGGGCGAGCGTTGGGAGCCCCAGATGGATGACGCCGAGCGACAGCGCCTCATTCGCAACTGGAAAAAGGCCATCTCCAAGACCCTTGACTGGGTCGACGAAGATACCGACTAGCGGTTCGTGGCCGCGACCCACTCATCGAGTTTTGTGGCGGCCAAGCCTGAATCGACGACGTGCTCGGCGCGCTCAAGCTGCTCTTTCAACCGTGCGAGCAATGGGCGCTGACTTTGTTCGGGATCTTTCGCCAGCTCAAACGAGGCGAATCCGGCCGCAGCGTTCAGCAGCACGACGTCGCGCGCTGGCGACCTCTCCCCCGCCAAAATTGAGCGAATGACCTGGGCGTTGTACTCAGGATCCTTGCCCAACAACGCTTCGATCGGCGCCCGCGGGATGCCCAATTCCAGAGGATCAAGGTCGTGTTCGGTCACGAATCCCCGCGACACTTCCCAGACGTGACTGTGGCCGGTGGTCGTTAGTTTGTCGATTCCGTCGTCGCCGCGGTACACCAGCGCCGTCGCACCGCGTGTCTGGAACACGCCCACGAGAAGACTCACGCGTTCGCGACTACCGACACCAACAGCCGAGGCCTGCGGGCGGGCGGGGTTACAGAGCGGTCCAAGAATGTTGAACAGCGTGGGGATCCCAAGTTCGCGACGCGTCGGCCCAGCATGCGCGAAACCGGGGTGAAATAGGGCGGCGTAGACAAAGGTAATGCCGACTTCGTTGAGCACTTCGGCTACCCGCTCCGGGGTGAGGTCGAGGTTGAGCCCCAGAGCACTCAGCACATCGGATGCACCGCTCTTGCTGCTCGCGGCACGATTGCCATGCTTAATCACGGGCACGTCCCCCGCTGCCGCAATAATCGAGGCGACGGAAGAGATATTCAGCACGGCACCGTAGGGGTCTCCACCGGTGCCGACGATGTCCAAAGCCATGGGATCTACGGGCAGCGGCACGGCACTCGCCAAAGCAGCATCCCGAAAACCAACAATCTCGTCGACTGTCTCACCCTTGATCCTCAAAGCGATCAACATCGCTGCTAATTGAGCGGATGTTGCTTCTCCGTTCATAACGGATTTCATCGCCCACTCAGCTTGGCTGATTGACAAATCAGTGCCGGAAACAAGGGTTGTAAGGATTTCTGGCCAAGTTGGGGATGCAGACATGAGTGAAATCCTACCGATCCTGAGCCGACAGGCCGGAGATTGAAAAACTTACGCCCAGTTATCAGCCATAATAGATACGTGACCACAGCTGCCCTCAACCGCTCTCTTGGAGCCCAGTCTGTCCAGCGACCGAACACTGTTGCGGTCGGTACCATCGTTTGGCTTGGTAGCGAGGTGATGTTCTTCGCCGGCCTTTTCGCCATCTACTTCACTCTGAAGTCG
Organism: Salinibacterium sp. SWN167; assembly: GCF_015864665.1. Classification (GTDB taxonomy): domain Bacteria; phylum Actinomycetota; class Actinomycetes; order Actinomycetales; family Microbacteriaceae; genus Rhodoglobus. The sequence goes on from NZ_JADYWU010000001.1 coordinate 1,898,475, forward strand.
ACGTCCCCCGAATTGTGGGCGGAGCAGACTGCCAAGCTCAATGTGCCATTTGCGACCCTGATCACGATCATCCTCGTGCTCTCATCGGTCACGTGCCAGTTTGGCGTCTTCGCCGCTGAGCGCATGCAAGTGCGTCGCACAGGCAAGCTCTTCGACATGCGTAAGTGGGGAATGACGGAATGGTTCTTCCTTACCTACTCCATGGGCGCAGTCTTCGTCACCGGTCAGGTCTTCGAGTACGCCACGCTGGTTTCTGAACACGTGAGCCTCTCGAGCGACTCCTACGGCTCGGCGTTCTACATCACCACCGGGTTCCACGGACTTCACGTCGCCGGTGGCCTCATCGCCTTCTTGCTGGTTCTCGGTCGCGGATTCGCAGTCAAGAACTTCGGACACAAAGAGGCAACAAGCGCAATTGTTGTTTCCTACTACTGGCACTTTGTCGACGTAGTGTGGATCGGCCTCTTCCTCATCATCTACGTGCTCAAATAAGAACGGAATAGACGTAATGGCCACCAAGGCAGCTCGCGCGTCACGCAGGTCACAACCTGTCGGTCGACGCCATCCTCTTGCGACTGTAGCCCTCCTGCTCGTTGGTTTACTGGGAACGGGCGGCGCATACGCGCTGTTCACCTCGAGTGCAACGGCAGAGACCAGCGCATCCGCCGAAGCACTTGTTGAAGAAGGCGGAAAGCTTTTCGCCGCTAACTGTGCAACGTGTCACGGTCTGGACCTCGAAGGCACCACCCAAGCCCCTACGCTGATCGGCGTTGGCGCTGCAGCGACCGACTTCCAAGTGGGTACTGGCCGCATGCCACTAGCCATTTCGGGCCCGCAAGCAGAACAGAAGCCCGTTCAGTTCACTGAAGAGCAGATTCAGGCTCTCGCGGTCTATGTTGCTTCCCAGGGCCCCGGCCCAGCGATTCCCGCTGACATGTACCTCACCGGGGAAGGCTATGACGTCTCCAACGGTGCCGAACTGTTCCGCATCAACTGCGCAATGTGCCACAACGTTGCCGGTGCTGGTGGCGCGCTTACCGAGGGCAAGTTCGCTCCAGCGCTCGCTGACGTGACTGCCAAGCACGCCTACGAGGCAATGCTGACGGGCCCGCAGAACATGCCCGTGTTCAACGACACGAATCTCACGCCTGAAGAAAAGGCCGACATCATCACGTACCTCAAGTACCTCGATGAGACGCCCTCTGTTGGTGGATTCACGCTTGGATCACTTGGCCCCGTTTCTGAGGGTCTGTTCATCTGGATCTTCGGCCTTGGCGCGATCGTGGCAATCACGGTCTGGCTCACGGCTAAATCAAACTAGTTAGCGACCGCTGTACAGCGGACGGTTGAAGGGATAAGAATGGCAGACGACCACGGCGATACCGCCGGCAGCACCGCTGCGGGTAAGGACGTCGAGCAGCACGGGGCTCCTGCGCACAGCGCAGGTACCGCCGTCGTCGCAACCGACGAGGTACCCAACCCGGGGTTCCCCCCGCATCGCCCACGCGTAACGGATCTCGACCCCAAGGTTGACAAGCAACAGGAACGCCGCGTTTCGACGATGTTCCTCCTCTCCATTGTGGGAAGTGTGCTTGCTGTTGTCGCTTACTTCGTGTTCCCGATTGAGCCCGGAAACATGCAGTCGGTGCGTAACAACACCCTGTTCCTGGGTCTCGGCATCACGCTGGGTCTACTCGGCATCGGCATCGGTGCCGTTCACTGGTCCAAGGCACTCATGCAGGGTCACGACCTTGTGGAGCAGCGCCACGGAACTCGAGGCAGCGAAGAAACTCGCGCCAAGGCCGTCGAGGTATTCACTCTCGGCAACAAAGACTCCGGGTTTGGCCGTCGCACACTGTTGCGTCGCTCGCTCATCGGTGCCCTCGTTGTCACCCCGCTTCCCGCAATCGTGTTGTTCCGTGATCTCGCTCCGGCCGACAACCCGGTCACGCTTCTCAAGCACACCTTCTGGGAAGAAGGCATGCGGTTGACGCGCGACCCGAGCGGAACCCCCATCAAAGCATCGGACCTCACCATTGGTTCAGCCTTCCAAGTCATCCCTGAAGGCCTCAACGACTCTGAGCACCGCATCGAGGAGAAGGCGAAAGCCTCAGTTCTCCTCGTGCGCCTCAAGCCAGAAGATCTTGAGGTATCGGAGGGTCGCGAAGACTGGAACTACGACGGCATCGTTGCTTACTCCAAGATTTGCACTCACGTTGGATGCCCGGTTGCACTTTACGAACAGCAAACGCACCACCTGCTGTGCCCGTGCCACCAATCACAGTTCGACATCAAGCGCGAAGCAGCCGTTATCTTCGGCCCAGCGAAGCGTCCACTTCCGCAATTGCCGATCACGGTCGACTCAGAGGGCTACCTCATCGCTAAGAGCGACTTCACTGAGCCCATCGGTCCAAGCTTCTGGGAGCGCAAGCTATGACAACCACCCCCGCCCAGGACGTACAGCCCAAGACTCGCGGACAGCGTTTCACGGGAGCTGCTGCCAACTACATTGACGAGCGCACCAGCATCTCTGGCCTCGTCAAAGAGGTAGGTCGCAAGATCTTCCCCGACCACTGGTCGTTCATGCTCGGAGAGGTTGCTCTCTACAGCTTCATCGTCATTCTTTTGTCGGGAACGTTCCTCACGTTCTTCTTCGAAGCCTCGATGGTTGAAGTCCACTACGAAGGCTCCTACGCGCCGCTCAAGGGCATCGAAATGTCGGCCGCTATGGCATCGACGCTCGATATCTCCTTCGACATCCGCGGCGGACTCCTGATGCGCCAGATCCACCACTGGGCAGCTCTGCTGTTCGTGGCATCCATCGGTCTGCACATGCTCCGCGTGTACTTCACCGGTGCATTCCGCAAGCCCCGTGAGATCAACTGGTTCATCGGCTTCGTACTCTTCGTACTCGCGATGGCCGAGGGCTTCACCGGCTACTCGCTCCCCGATGACCTGCTCTCCGGTAACGGTCTGCGCATCATCGATGGAATGGTCAAGGGAATTCCGGTCATCGGTACGTGGATCTCTTACCTGCTGTTTGGTGGAGAGTTCCCCGGCGTCGACATCGTCAGCCGCCTGTACATCCTGCACATCATGCTGCTGCCGGCGATCATCATCGCTGCAATCGGTATTCACATGCTGCTGCTCGTGATCAACAAGCACACCCAGTTCGCTGGCCCCGGTCGCACCAACGACAACGTCGTCGGCTCCCCCGTCATGCCTGGCTTCGCTGCGAAGGCTGGTGGATTCTTCTTCATCATCTTCGGTGTCATTACGCTGATCGCTTCGACGTTCTCGATCAACCCGGTGTGGGTCTACGGCCCCTACGACCCCTCCCCTGTTTCGGCAGGTACCCAGCCTGACTGGTACATCGGATTCGCCGACGGCGCACTCCGACTCGTTCCGCCAGGGTGGGAAACCGAGTGGTTCGGCTTCACGTGGTCGTTCAACATCATCGCTCCATTGGTGATCTTGGGCCTCTTCATTGCGATCGTTGCCTTCTACCCCTTCATTGAGGCGTGGATCACCGGCGATAAGCGTGAACACCACATTGCTGACCGTCCTCGCAACGCTCCGACCCGTACCGCAATCGGTGCTGCTGGCGTCACGTTCTACGCAGTCCTCTGGGCCGCCGCGAGCTCTGACCTCTTGGCTACGCACTTCAAGTTATCCATCGAAGGAGTGATCCACTCCTGTCAGGCGCTGCTCATCTTCGGACCGATCATTGCCTACTTCATTACGAAGCGCGTGTGCTTGGGTCTGCAGAAGAAGGATCGCGAGATCGCTCTTCACGGCTACGAATCGGGTCGCATCGTGCGCCTGCCGCACGGTGAATACATTGAGGTGCACGAGCAGCTCGACGACTACGAACTGTGGAAGCTCGTCAGCTACGAGGACTACAAGCCGCTCATGGTGCGTCCGGACGCTCAGGGCCGCATCACCGTCGGACAACGCTTCCGGGCATCCGTCTCGCGCTGGTTCTTCGAAGACCGCATCGCGCCGGTGTCGCAGAAAGAAATCGAACAGTCCAAAGACGAGCACCACTAAAGCCGCTCCCCCTGAATGACTGTTGTGGGCCTTACCGAACTAGTTTCGGTAAGGCCCACACTCGTTTAACCAGGCGCGCATATTCGATGCCGAGGCTGGTCGGGCACCAAGTCTTCTTCATCGATCACACTCAGAGTGACGGCGCAAGAGCTAGCCGGCGAAGGGAACTCATAAGTTAAGTTAGATTAACTTTATGAGTGATGTGCGTGCTGAGTGGGTTCCTGAGCCGTCGCTCCCCCAGCCATCGGCCCATAGTCCTCGGCCAGAAAAACGACTTCTCTTTCTCCTCGGCCCCGCGTTTGTCGCCGCAATCGCCTATGTCGACCCTGGCAATGTTGCAGCCAACTTGACCGCGGGCGCCAAATACGGCTACCTGCTCGTCTGGGTGCTTGTCGTCGCCAACGTGATGGCGGTCCTGATCCAATACCTCTCCGCAAAACTGGGCTTAGTCACAGGCAAAAGCCTGCCCGAACTGCTCGGCGAGCGGTTACCTCGGAGCGGACGCTTACTTTTTTGGGTACAAGCGGAAGCTATTGCCGCTGCCACCGATCTCGCCGAGGTAATTGGTGGAGCGATTGCCCTTCACATTCTCTTCGGGCTCCCCCTGCCACTCGGGGGATTGATTATGGGCGTTGTCTCCACAGCTTTGCTTTCGGTGCAATCACGACGGGGGCAGCGACCATTCGAATTCGTGATCATCGGCCTTCTTGCCGTTGTCACCGTGGGGTTCGTTGCAGGCCTCTTCGTCAGCCCACTCTCCCTCAGCGAACTCGTTGGCGGCCTCGTACCTCGATTCCAAGGAACTGAGACTGTTCTCCTGGCCGCGAGCATGCTGGGTGCGACGGTGATGCCACACGCAATCTATCTTCACTCCGGACTCGCACGCGACAGACACGGCGCAAGCGTCGACGCTACGCGCATTACTCATCTTCTTCGGGCAACTCGCTGGGATGTACTGATCGCGCTCGTCATCGCTGGCTCGGTCAACATCGCCATGCTGCTTCTCGCAGCTTCGAGCCTTCGCGGCGTCGAGGGGACCGACAGCATCGAGGGAGCTCACGCTGCGATTGTGGCGGCACTGGGACCCGTTGTCGGCATCGTTTTCGGCATCGGGCTGCTTGCTTCCGGACTAGCCTCCACGTCAGTAGGCTCCTACGCAGGGTCACAGATCATGGCCGGCCTCCTCCACCTCAGAGTGCCACTGCTACTACGACGCGTCGTCACTCTGATTCCCGCCCTCATCGTGCTTGCGATCGGCTTCGACCCCACTAGCGCTCTGGTGCTCAGTCAGGTTTTCTTGAGCATTGGAATCCCTTTCGCCTTGATTCCACTCGTCGCGTACACCCAGAACAGAAAACTCATGGGCGAGTTTACGAACCCCCGTGTTGTCACTTGGCTCGCGTGGATAGTGACCGCGCTCATCGTGCTGCTCAACGTAATTCTGATTGCGCTGATTATCGTGGGTGAATCATGAGTGGGGCGATCCCGAACGAGCAGCCCACCGATGTCGACGCCATAAGTTTTGTTGCACAGGACTACCTGAAGGCGATCTGGAGCGCCACTGAATGGGGCGATCCGCCGATCACCACGAAAGCACTCGCTGCCCGCTTCGGAACCAGCCCCGCCAATGTCACCGACACTCTGCACCGCCTCGCAGCGCAGCAGCTCGTCGACTATCGGCCCTATAAGCCTGTCCAGCTTACGAAGACGGGCGCGCGTCTTGCGATAGCAATGGTGCGACGACACCGCATCATCGAAACGTTCTTAGTCACAACTCTCGACTACGGGTGGGATGAAGTCCACGACGAAGCGGAACGACTCGAGCACGCCGCGACAAACACGCTGATAGACCGGATGGACGCCTTGCTCGGGTTCCCCACGAGCGACCCGCACGGTGACCCCATACCCACCGCAGAAGGCCACACGAACACTGCACGGGGCGCCATCCGTCTCGCTAGCGCTGCACCGGGACGTTACCGGGTGCAGAGAATTTCCGATGCGGAGGCCGCCAACCTCGAAATAGCCGTCACGCTTCAGGTTGCACCGGGGAGAGTCGTCGATACGCACAGCGCCGATGGAGAGTGCTACCTCACGACGGCCGACGGTTCGCAGGCGGTCCCTGCGACCTTCGCAGGTGCAGTATGGGTCACGCGGATCGATCCGTCAGCACCATAACCTTCAGCGAACCAACATTCGACACAGTCAACGTTGTGAACCGACACACGAATCGTGGCTTTAGTCGAAAACGCGCTTGAGAAAGTCAGCAGTCGACATGTACCCGATACGCTCAAAGAAGTCAGCGGAGCCACGACTGGGCACAGTGAGCTGGCGTACGCCGCGTTCGAGGCATACGGCCTCGACGGCTTCTACTAACCGTGTGCCAATACCGGTGCTCTGAACGGTGCCATCAACAACGAGTTCCTGAAGCTGTGCGGAACTGCCGTTGGTGTGCAGCAGATGTGCGATCGTCGCGAACGCGTAGCCGACAACAATGCCGTCCGTCTGTTCGGCGACCAATAGGAGCGTTGTCGCGCGATCCTCGACTGCGTGCACGAAGGCGGAGTCGAACGCAGCCCGGTCGGGTGCGTACTCAGTTCCCAGTTGTTTCAGCAACTCGAAGACTGAGGCAGCGTCGTTCGCGGTGGCAGGGCGAATCTGCACCGCCTTAGCGGGCGAAGTATCCGCGGTAGTACTCATACGTCCACCCTACGAGGCTAACGACGAGGATACCTCCGCCGATGAATGCAATCCAGGCTCCAATGGCAACACCCAGGAACACGAGCGAAGCTGCGCCGGCGAGAACGATCGGCCACCAGCTCCACGGGCTGTAGTGCCCTTGCTCGGCGTCGCCATCTTCGATGTTGGCGTCGAGGCGATCCTCAGCGAGTTCGCCGCCCTGAGCTGCGTGCACCTTGCTCAAGTAGAAACCGATGAGAAGGAACAGCAGCCCGCTCAGCAGGAGGGCAATCGTGCCCACCCACTCGACGCGCTGATGGCTTGCGTCCAGTAGCGACCACACCGTGTACAGCCCTGAGAGGAGAAGGAAGAAGACGGTCAGAATCCAGTAGAGCTTGACGTTTGCATTCATCGGTTACTTCACCTTCTCGTCTGCGAGGTCGTAGACCGGTGCGTCAGGCGCATCCTTGCCTGGACCGATGCCAACAGGGATACCCGCTTCGGGGTGGTTGAGGTCGAATGCCGGAGATTCTGAACGAATTCGTGGGATCGACGTGAAGTTGTGTCGCGGAGGCGGGCAGCTCGTAGCCCACTCGAGCGAGCGTCCGTAGCCCCACGGGTCGTTGACAGTGACCTTAGGCGCCTTGCGCGTGGTCATGTACACGTTGAAGAGGAACGGAATCATCGACACTGCGAGGATGAACGCACCGATGGTTGACACCTGGTTCATCCACGTAACGCCATCTTCAGCAAGGTAGGTGCGGTAACGACGCGGAAGCGCGACTACACCGGCCCAGTGCTGGATGAGGAACGTCATGTGGAAGCCGATGAAGAGCAACCAGAAGTGAATCTTGCCGAGACGCTCGTTGAGCATCTTGCCGGTCCACTTGGGCCACCAGAAGTAGAAACCGCTGAACATGGCGAACACGACGGTTCCAAATACGACGTAGTGGAAGTGAGCCACAACGAAGTACGTGTCAGAGACGTGGAAGTCGAGCGGCGGGCTAGCGAGGATAACACCGGTGAGTCCACCGAAAGTGAAGGTCACGAGGAAGCCAATAGCCCAGAGCATTGGCGTTTCAAACGTGATGGAGCCCCGCCACATTGTGCCAACCCAGTTGAAGATCTTCACCCCTGTAGGCACTGCGATAAGCATTGTCATCAGAGAGAAGAACGGGAGCAACACAGAGCCCGTGACGTACATGTGGTGAGCCCACACCGTTACGGACAGCGCAGCAATCGAGATTGTTGCGTAGACCAGAGTGGTGTATCCGAAGATCGGCTTGCGGCTGAAGACCGGGAATACTTCAGAGACGATTCCGAAGAACGGAAGCGCAATGATGTACACCTCGGGGTGGCCGAAGAACCAGAAGAGATGCTGCCACAACAGAACTCCACCATTGGCGGGGTCATAGATATGAGCGTCGAACACACGGTCAGCACCGAGACCAAACATGGCCGCGGCCAGAACGGGGAACGCCATGAGGATCAGCAGCGACGTCACGAGGGTGTTCCAGGTGAAGATCGGCATGCGGAACATCGTCATGCCGGGAGCGCGCATCGTGATGATTGTCGTGATGAAGTTCACGCCACCCAAGATGGTACCGAAACCGCTCATCGCGAGACCGAATACCCAGAGGTTTCCACCGATTCCCGGGGAGAACGTGGTGCTGGAAAGCGGTGCGTAGGCGAACCAACCGAAGGATGCCGCACCCTGCGGGGTGAGGAATCCAGCGACAGCAATCAGCGAACCGAAGCTGTAGAGCCAGTAGGCGAATGCGTTCAGTCGCGGGAAGGCAACGTCGGGAGCACCGATCTGAAGCGGCATGAGTACGTTCGCGAACCCAGCAAACAACGGGGTAGCAAACATCAGCAACATGATCGTGCCGTGCATGGTGAACAACTGGTTGTACTGCTCACCCGTTGCCACGATCGACAGTCCCGGCTCAAAGAGCTGGGCGCGGATGACAAGCGCCATCACCCCGCCGAGAAGGAAGTAGAAGAAAGAAGTGATCAGGTACATGTACCCGATTGTTTTGTGGTCGGTCGAGGTGATCCAGTTCACCAAGACGTTGCCCTTACGTTCGACGCTCATGAGCCCTATTCCTCGTCGCTGCTGCCGTTGCCGGGCAAGTTCTGGTTGACGTTGTAATCGAGACCGAGTTGACCCTCGAAGCCAGCAGCACGCTGGGCGTCAATGTAGTCCTCGTACTCAGCCTCGGAGACGACCTTCACAGTGAAGAGCATGAGCGAGTGGTATTCACCACACAGCTCAGCGCACTTGCCCTGATAGGTGCCTTCCTTGGTGGGGATGAAGTACATGTAGTTGGTCTTGCCTGGCAGCATGTCCTTCTTGTACAAGAAGTCCACGACCCAGAACGAGTGAGCGACGTCGCGCGCCTCAACCTTGATCTCGACCTTCTTGTCGACAGGGAGAACCAGTTGGGGCAACGAGTCAACGTTGATGGTGCCATCCGGGTTGAAGTCTGCTTGAACACCGGGGCTGTAGACGTTTTCGTCAATGTAGTTGAAGTCCCACGCCCAGCGCTTTCCAATGACCTCAATCTGAACATCCGGGTTGACTTCAACAGCTTCAATAGCCGCCTGGTCACGCGCGGTGAAGGCGAAGAAGCCCAGAACCAAGATGAGCGGTACAACCGTGTAGAAGATCTCAATCGGCATGTTGTAACGGAGCTGGACCGGAAGACCGGTCTGTCCGCGACGACGGCGGTACACAACCGCTGCCCAGATGATGAGGCCCCAGGTGATGACACCAACGACCAGCAGAACGATCCACGATGTGACCCAGAGGCCAATCACGCTACTCGTGTGGTTGGTGGTGTCTGGACTTCCTGGCAAATATCCCTGCAACTGGTCCTGAGTACAGCCGGTCAGGACCAACATCGTAACCAGAGCGAGTGGAATCGCTGCCAATCGAATTCGGCGGTTAGAGCGCACCTGTGACCTCTCGAAGAACACGGACTAATACCTTTCCAGTGTATATGCAGCGAGAGGGGGTAGTGATTACCGGCTCGCCCCGCACAAGCGAAAAGGTGCACCGAATCGGCGCACCTTCTCAAAAAATTGCTATGAAATTAGTGGAAACTGTCGCCACAGGCACAACTGCCCTCGGCGTTGGGGTTGTCAATAGTGAACCCCTGCTTCTCGATGGTGTCTTCAAAATCGATGCTCGCACCTTCGAGGTACGGAACACTCATTTTGTCGACGACTACCTCGACACCCTCACCGAAGTCACGACTCACGTCGCCGTCGAGGAAGCGCTCGTCGAAGTAGAGCTGATAGATGAGTCCCGAGCATCCGCCCGGCTGAACGGCAAGCCGAAGACGCAAGTCATCGCGCCCCTCTTGCGACATGAGGCTACGAACCTTGTTCGAGGCAGCCTCAGTCAGTGCAACACCGTGGGTGTCAGTTTCAACAGCGGAATCAGTCATGACGTAATTCTACGCCCGACGTTCCAACTTTGCGAGCAGCAGCGCCTCCGTGAGGATAGCCCGCTTGAAAACGCCAAGGTGAAGCGACTCGTTGGGGCTGTGCGCCCGCGACTCGGGATCTTCGACTCCAGTCACAAGAATCTGGGCTTCAGGAAAAACTTCGACAAGATCCGAAATGAACGGAATAGAGCCGCCAATTCCAGTCTCAAGCGGTTCATTTCCCCACGCCTCGCGCATGGCTGACTTCACGACGCCTACAGCCCACCCGCTCGTATCGACGAGGAAAGGGCTACCCGTGTCGACGTCGGAAATTTCGAGATGCGCACCGAAGGGCGCATGGGATTCGAGGTGGCTTCGAAGCGCTTCGAACGCGTCATCCGCATCCTGTCCAGGGGCAATTCGTGCACTCACCTTGACTGTGACAGTGGGCGCCAACGTGTTTGACGCGTTCTGGACGCTAGGCGCATCGATCCCGGTAACAGTGATTGCCGGCTTGTCCCACAGCCTGCTCAGCACGCTTCCCGAACCCACTGAGGTGACGCCCTCGAGCAACCCTGCCTCGTGACGAAGTTTTTCTTCACTGAACTCCGGAGTCTCGGATTCACGACTCGTCAACCCCTGAACAGCGACAGCACCGTTCTCGTCGTGCAGGGTCGCCAGCAGTTTGATGGTCGCAAGCATCGCATCCGGAACCGCTCCCCCGAACATTCCCGAGTGAGAGGCGTGCGCCAACGTGGACACCTTCAGCTTGAAGGTCACGTTGCCACGGAGGCCGACCGTGAGCGACGGTGTGTTCACATCCCAATTGTCCGAGTCGGCAACCACGATCACATCAGCCGCGAGCTTGTCGCGGTTCTCAACGATGAAGTTGGCGAATGATCGTGAACCGAACTCTTCTTCGCCCTCGAAGAAAGCAACAAGGCCAAGATCAAAGTCGGGCCCGACGGTGTCGACGAAAGCGCGGATCGCCGCAACATGCGCCATGATCCCCGCCTTGTCATCAGCCGCGCCGCGACCGTAGAGACGATCACCGCGCACTGTCGGCTCGAAGGGAGGTGAATCCCAATCGGCATCCTGACCGGGAGGCTGCACATCGTGGTGCGCATACAACAGAATGGTGGGCTTTCCGTTCTTCGCCTTGCGCGTGGCAAGCACCGCCGGATGCCCGAGTGTGTCGCCATGAATCGGGGCCTGAGCCAGCTCAACGGTATCGAAAACTCCAATACCGTCGATCAACGCTCGCGCAGCTTCAGCACTGCGAGCGACCTGATGTGCATCGAAGCCATCCCACGACACCGAAGGGATTCGAACCAGAGTTGACAGCTCCGCAATCGTGGCCGGCAAAGCGCCGTCAACAGCCTCAGTAAGAGCAACGAGCAAAGGATCGGGAGTCGTCGACGCTGACGTCGGCTGCGGCGTGTGAGTCATACGAGTAATCTTAGATCGACACCAACGCAAGGAACCCCGTGGCAAAAGCATCTTCGACCGAAAACACCCCCAATCCTGAGAACTCCGACGCGAACGAGAGCGTCAGTTCCGGCAAAGGACGTCCCACCCCCACGCGCAAAGAACGTGAGGCCGCAAACCTTCGCCCGCTGGTCTCCAACGACCGCAAAGAAGCTAAGCGTACGGCTCGGGCCCAAATGCAGGTCGAACGCGAACGAGCTCGCGTAGGTATGGCGAACGGTGAAGAAAAATACCTGCCGATCCGCGACCGCGGTCCGCAGAAGCGTTTCGTGCGCGACTACGTTGACGCACGTTTCAACGTGGGCGAGTTGCTTGTCCCCGTGATGTTCGCCGTGATTATCCTCACGTTCATCAACGACCCCACGATTCAAGCCCTCGGCTTGCTCTTTCTGTGGGGCTTCTTCATCATCGCCGCAATCGACGCCGTTCTACTCGGATTGCGCTTGCGCAAACTGATCAACGCCAAATTTGGTGAGTCTCGCGCCGAGCGCGTGCGCTGGTACGCCGCGATGCGTTCGCTTCAGCTGCGCATCATGCGTTTGCCGAAGCCTCAGGTGAAGCGCGGCCAGTTCCCGAGCTAGTCGCACGGCCGGCCGGTTCCTGAGGGAATCGACTATGCGGGGTTCTCTGCGCGAAATAGTTTCGACAGACCGCGATTGATTGAGCGCGCCCAGAACGGGCCGCGATAGATGAAGCCTGTGTAGCCCTGAACGAGCGTCGCTCCTTCGCGGAGACGCTCAGCGACATCCGCAGCCGTTTCGACTCCGCCCACGGAAATTACGCAAAAATCAGCAGGAACAACACTGCGGATGATGCGCAATAGTTCGAGCGAGCGAGCAGCGACAGGCTTGCCAGACACTCCCCCGGCTCCGGCTGCCTCAACGACGTCGGCAGGGGTCGCAAGGCCCTCCCGCGACAGTGTTGTGTTGGTGGCGATGATGCCGTCGAGTTCGTCGACCGCAAGCTGAGCGATCGCCCGAGCCTCGCCATCCGTAATATCAGGGGCAATCTTGACCAGCACGGGCGTCTGGCCGGCAGCCGACTTCACCGCAACCAACAACGGCTTGAGCTTGTCAATCTCTTGGAGACCGCGCAGCCCCGGGGTGTTGGGCGAACTCACGTTCACTACCAAGTAGTCCGCAAGCGGCGCGAGTGCTCGGGTGCTCGTGAGATAGTCCGCGACGGCATCCTCGACGGCGACAACGCGCGACTTGCCGATATTGATACCAATGATGGGACGCCCGGCACGATGGCGCGCTCGCTCGATCACCATTGAAGCCTTGGACGCTCCCGCGTTATTGAAGCCCATACGGTTGATGACGCCACGATCGGCGACAAGCCGGAATAACCGCGGCTTGGGATTGCCCGGCTGAGGAAGGGCCGTAATCGTGCCTACCTCAACATGGCTGAAGCCCAGTTGCCCGAGACCCTGGATGCCAGCGCCCGACTTGTCAAAGCCTGCAGCCACACCGAACGGTGAACTAAACGTGAGCCCCAGAGTCTTAACCTCGAGCGCGGGATCAGCCGGACCTTGCACAATCTTTCCCACACCGATGACCGGAAGCGCCTTGATCACCGAAAAGGCGAGCGAATGCGCAAACTCGGGATCAAGCCGCTTAAGAACAGTGCGGAAAAAGAAGTCGTACATAGCGAACGGTGCTCTCAGCGATAGAAGGCGGGAAACAGCGAAACCGGATGGTTCAGTTAGGAGGCGGTGCCGTGATCCAACCGCAACTGGCTGATCGCGGCATCGAAATCGTCGAGCGAATCAAACGCCTGATACACGCTGGCGAAGCGCAAATAGGCGACCTCGTCGAGATCGCGTAGCGGCGAAAGAATCGCTAGGCCGATCTCGTTGGCGTCGATCTGAGCGGCGCCGGTCGCACGAATGGCTTCTTCAACCTTCTGTGCGAGAACAGCGAGGTCGGTGTCTGTGACAGGTCGTCCCTGGCACGCCTTGCGCACGCCACTCACAATTTTCTCGCGGCTGAAAGATTCCACAACACCGTTGCGCTTGATGACATTCAACGACGCGGTTTCGGTGGTCGAGAAACGACGACCACACTCGGGGCACTGCCGGCGGCGACGGATCGAAAGACCATCATCGCTGGTGCGCGAATCAACAACCCTGCTGTCAGGATGCCTACAAAAAGGGCAATACATAGTGCCTCAAGAGTACCCGGTTAGCGGTCGCGGAACCGTTCACTCACAGCGGAGCCGTGGGCAGGAAGATCTTCAGCAGAGCTCAACGCCACAATGTGCGGTTCGAGCTCGCGAAGAGCGTCGTGGCTGTAGCGAATGATCTGCTGTGGGCGAAGGAAGGTGTATGCCCCCAGCCCTGAAGAGAAGCGTGACTGACCGCCGGTGGGGAGCACGTGATTCGAGCCAGCGAGGTAGTCCCCCAAGCTCACGGGTGACTGGTCACCCAAGAAAATTGCCCCGGCGTTATCGATCATGTCGAGCACAGCGCCAGACTCTTCCGTCTGAATCTCGAGGTGCTCCGGGCCATACGCATTGCTGAGCGCGGCAGCGGCCGCCATATCGCTTACCAAGACGATCGCAGACTGCTGACCGGCGAGAGCAACGCTCGCGCGCTGAGAGTGTGGTGTCACGGCCAGTTGCTCGGCCAAGTGCGTGCGCACAGCATCCGCAAGTTCTTCGGAATCTGTGACGAGCACGGCAGCGGCAAGTTCATCGTGCTCGGCCTGACTGAGCAAGTCGGCAGCAACAAGCCGAGGATCAGCCGAAGCATCGGCAATGATCAGGATCTCGGTGGGACCAGCTTCGGAATCGATACCCACCACGCCACGCACGGCACGCTTGGCCGCGGCAACGTAGACGTTTCCCGGACCAGTGATGATGTCGACAGGGTCGAGCCCCAATTCTTGGACACCATAGGCAAACGCGCCGATCGCACCGGCGCCGCCCATCGCATAAACCTCATCAACGCCAAGCAGACCGGCTGCACCAAGGATCGTCGGGTGGACTGCTCCACCGAACGCGCGTTGCGGCGGAGAAGCAAGCGCCACCGACGAGACACCAGCTACTTGCGCCGGAACGACATTCATGATCACGCTCGACGGGTACACAGCTTTACCACCGGGAACATACAGACCCACACGGTTGACGGGCTGCCAGCGCTGAATAATTTCAGCACCGTCTCCCAGCTGAGTCATCATCGCCGGAGGTACTTGCGCTTTGCTCGCGGTGCGCACGCGATCGATGGCAAGTTCGAGAGCCTCACGCACGGCAGGTTCGAGCGCCCGCGTGGCGCGCGTGATCTCATCCGCATGAATGCGAACGCGCTCAGGAAGAACGCCATCGAGACGCTCGGCCTGGTCGAGCAATGCTTGCTCGCCATGTTCACGCACATCCTCAATGAGTTGGATGGCTGCAGCGGACGCGACAGACACGTCCATCTCAGCGCGCGGGATGACACGAGAAAGTTCCGCACGGCTGAGAGCGGTGGACCGAAGATCAATAGTATTCAGTGACATGGCTCAACCATGCTAGTTCGTTATCTGCAAGGAATTCGCCCAAGCCAATTAGGGTTGTAGTAAGCACATGGAAAATTCAGAAGCAGCAGACGGAATCGACGCCTTCAAAGGTGCCTTCAGACGACACGCGGCCGGCGTCGCCGTGATCACATCGCTGGCACCCGACGGGCATCCCGTTGGCTTTACCGCCACGTCTCTCGCCTCACTTGCTGCGGTGCCACCGCTTGCTACGTTCAACATGGCGCAAGTCTCCAGCTCGTGGCCAGCCATCACCGTTGGCAACATGGTCGCCATCCATATGCTGGGCCCCCGTAGCCGTCACCTTGCCGAGAAGATGGCAGCCGATCACGAGCTGCGATTCGTGGGCGATCACTGGCACGCCGGCGAGAAGGGCCTGCCGTTGCTTGAGGAAGCGACCGCTATCGCGATCGGACACATCGTTGACGTTCATCCCGTGCACAACAACGCTGTCGTCGTCGTCGAGATTGACCACGGCACGCTTGGAGCGGAAGACGAAGCGCTGCTCTACCACGAGCGCACCTATATGCGCGCAGTCGAGCTAACGGACGACGAGAACTAACTCGCCACGCACGCCTCTAACCGAGGCAGCCTGGTCCGAGCAACGACTTCAGCTCTCCATAAAGATCCGCTGAGACCTTCACCCGGTACGGCAATTCAAAGACCCGAGCGACATCGTCACGCACTAGTCGTAGTCGCACCTCGATAGTGCCGGAATGACGGATGAGAACCTCACCCAGTCCCGAGACGACGTCTGTCGTGGCTCGCTGTTCCTTCAGCGTCAGAACGATCGGACCTGATCCCAAACTCGCGCCAAGGTCGGGTGAGAACATGCTCACAGCATGCAAGTTCATTCCGTCGTCTCGAGCACTAGCTCGACCACGAACCACCACAATGGAGTCGTTGACTAGCCCCGGCGCAAACTCTTGGTACGTCTTGCCCAAGAACATGACATCGATCTCACCGGCAAAGTCTTCGACGGTGACAATTCCGTACTGGTTGCCACTATTGCGAGCGACCCGGTGTTGCACACTCGTCACTAGTCCAGCGATCGAGACATGCTCGCCATCCGACACCACATCGCCCGAAAGCACTTCGGTGATCGTAAAGTCTTGATGTTTTGCCAGCTGGATCTCAAGGCCCGACAGCGGATGGTCAGAAACGTAGAGACCCAACATTTCGCGCTCGAAGGCAAGCTTGTCGCGCTTTGACCACTCGGGCCGTTCCGGAACGCCATCTTCGTCTTCGTTGAAGTCGAAAATGCCACCAAAGAGGTCAACCTGACCGTTGGCTTCGTTGCGTTTGAGGCTGACGGCGGAATCACACGCGTCTTCGTGGATCTCCAATAGACCGCGACGCGTCGCTCCGAGCGAGTCGAAGGCGCCAGATTTAATCAGTGACTCGACGGTTCGCTTATTCGCGACTTGGATCGACACCTTCCGCAGGAAGTCGTGGAACGACTCGAAACGTCCTTTATCGGTGCGCGCGCGAACGATTTGCTCCACGACGGCAGCACCGACGTTCCGTACGGCGCCAAGGCCGAAACGAATGTCGCCGGCCACAGCGGTGAAGTTGACAGTCGACTCGTTAACATCGGGGGCAAGAACCTTGATACCCATGCGACGGCACTCGCTCAGATACATCCCGAGCTTGTCTTTGGAGTCACCCACGCTGGTCAGCAGCGCTGCCATGTATTCGGCCGGATAGTTTGCTTTGAGATACGCCGTCCAGTAGCTGAGCACGCCATATCCGGCGCTGTGCGCCTTGTTGAAGGCGTAATCAGCAAAGGGCATCAGGGTTTCCCAGAGGACCTTTACAGCCTCTTTGCTGAAGCCGTTGTCGAGCATTCCGGTCTCGAAGCCGAGGAACTGCTTGTCGAGTTCTTCCTTCTTCTTCTTACCCATCGCTCGACGCAAAACGTCGGCTTGTCCGAGGGTGAAGCCTGCGACCTTCTGAGCCACCGACATCACTTGCTCTTGGTACACGATGAGGCCGAAGGTCGTGCCGAGAATATCCTTCAGCGGCTCTTCGAGTTCGGCGTGGATCGCGTCGATCTCTTCCAAGCCGTTCTTGCGCAGCGCGTACTTGGTGTGCGAGTTCATTCCCATGGGCCCCGGGCGGTACAGGGCAATCACGGCCGAAATATCTTCGAAGTTGGTGGGCTTCAGTTGCTTGAGCAGCGCACGCATGGGGCCACCGTCGAGCTGGAATACCCCAAGAGTGTCACCTCGCGCCAGCAGATCGTACGTCTTCTGGTCGGCATCGAGATCGAGGTCTTCAATGATCAGGGGTGAGCCAGTATTGGCTTCGATCATTTTGAGCGCGTCTTCGATCACCGTGAGGTTTCGAAGACCCAAGAAGTCCATCTTGATCAGGCCCAGGCTCTCCAACGGCGGCTGATCGAACTGGGTAATGATCGCGCCGTCATCTTCGCGGCGCATGATGGGCAACACATCGAGCAAGGGTTCAGCGGACAGCACGACGCCGGCAGCGTGAACGCCCCACTGCCGTTTCAGTCCTTCAAGACCAACCGCGGTTTCAAAGACTTTCGCAGCTTCGTGATCGGTGTCCAAGATGCCGCGGATGTCGGCGGCTTCTTTGTAGCGTGCCGCATCTTTGTTGCGCACATCTCCGAGGGAAATGTCTTTTCCCATGATGGCTGGGGGCATCGCCTTCGTCAGCTTCTCGCCGACCGAGTACGGCATTCCGAGCACGCGAGCCGAGTCTTTGAGAGCTTGCTTAGCTTTGATCGTTCCGTAGGTGACGATCTGGGCCACGCGGTCGTCACCGTACTTGTCGGTGACATAACGGATGACTTCACCACGGCGCCGGTCGTCAAAGTCGACGTCGACGTCGGGCATCGATACGCGCTCAGGGTTGAGGAAGCGCTCGAAAATAAGTCCGTGGGCAAGAGGGTCCAGCTCCGTGATTCCCACGGCATAGGACGCCATCGACCCAGCAGCAGATCCACGCCCCGGTCCTACGCGAATGCCCTGCGACTTAGCCCATTCAATGAAGTCTGCGACCACCAAGAAGTAGCCGGGGAACCCCATCTGCTGAATGACATCGACCTCGTACTTGGCTTGTGCAAGGTGCGCGTCGGACGGTGCGTTATTGAACCGTTTGTTCATGCCACGGGCGACTTCTTTTTCGAACCAGGTCGCTTCGGTCTCCCCCTCGGGAACGGGGAAGCGAGGCATGAGGTCGCGGCCCTCGAAGCTGATTTCACTGCGCTCGGCGATGAGCAGAGTGTTGTCGCAGGCTTCAGGATGCTCGCGGAACAGTGACCGCATCTCCGCAGCAGTTTTGAGATAGAACTCATTCGAGTCGAACTTGAACCGGTTGGGGTCGTCGAGCGTTGATGCTGATTGCACGCACAGGAGCGCGGCGTGCGCCGTGGCATCGTGAGCGTGCGTGTAATGCAAGTCGTTCGTTGCCAGCAGAGGCATATCGAGCTCTTTAGCGAGCTTCAGAAGATCGAGCATTGTGCGGCGCTCGATATCGATGCCGTGATCCATGATCTCGGCGAAAAAGTTTTCTTTGCCGAAAATGTCTTGGAACTCAGCCGCGGCGATTTTCGCCTCGTCGTACAGTCCCAGGCGGAGCTTCGTCTGGACCTCGCCACCGACACAGCCGGTTGTGGCGGTTATGCCCTTGGAGTACTCGCTCAGAAGCTCGCGGTCCATTCGAGGCTTGAAATAAAAACCTTCAATAGATGCTCGTGACGACAGCCGAAAGAGGTTGTGCATGCCTTCGTTGTTCTGGGCGAGCAACGTCATGTGGGTGTAAGCACCACTACCACCGACGTCATCACGAGTCTGGTGGCTACCGCCCCAACGCACCCGCGTCTTATCTCTTCGCGACGTGCCAGGGGTGACGTATGCCTCTGTGCCGATAATGGGCTTGATACCGCGTGCTGTCGCCTGTTTCCAGAAGTCGTAAGCGCCGAACATGTTGCCATGGTCGGTGATAGCGATCGCGGGCATGCCCTGCTCTACAGCGGCATCCAGCAGCGGACCGACGCGAGCCGCTCCGTCGAGCATCGAGTACTCACTATGAACGTGCAAATGCACAAACGAGTCGTTATTGGCAGCCAAAGACACTCCGAATTCTTTCGAAATCCAGCCTAAGCCAGCGAGCCGACGAGACTATAACTGACGCGCCCTAGTCGGCTCGAAGCACCTCAAGTGCTGCCTGAAGGTCAGCCGGATACGGCGACTCGAACGAGACTTGTTCGCCCGTTGCAGGATGCGCGAAACCGAGCTTGTGGGCATGCAGCCACTGGCGGGTTAGCCCCAGCCGCGACGAAATCGTGGGGTCTGCGCCGTACATGGTGTCCCCAACACAGGGATGCCGTTGCGCGGCCATATGAACACGGATCTGATGCGTGCGCCCTGTCTCAAGGTGCACCTCAACCAGAGCAGCAGACGGGAACGCTTCTAAGGTTTCGTAGTGGGTAATCGAATCTTTGCCGCCCGAGACCACTGCAAACTTCCAGCTGGAGCCCGGATGACGCCCGATCGGCGCATCGATGGTGCCGGCGAGCGGGTCAGGGTGCCCCTGCACGACAGAGTGATAGATCTTGCTGACCTCACGGTCATGGAATGCACGCTTGAGTTCGGTGTAGGCGAGCTCAGACTTCGCGACAACCATCAGACCACTTGTTCCAGCATCCAGACGGTGAACGACTCCGGCACGCTCCGCAGCGCCCGAGGTCGAAATGCGGTAGCCCGCACCGGCTAGTGCGCCAAGCACCGTAACGCCATCCCAGCCAATTGACGGGTGGGCGGCCACTCCCGCTGGCTTATCGACAACAACAATGTGCTCGTCGTCGTAGATGATGCCAAGAGAGTCAAGAACTACGGGAACGATCTGGGGCTCGGTTTTGGAAACCCACGATACTTCGAGCCAGGAACCATCAACAAGGCGGTCAGACTTACCGACGGCAACACCATCCATCGTCACCCCGCCGCCTGCGGCTACCTCAGCGGCGAAGGTGCGAGAGAAACCCAGCAGTTTGGCGAGAGCTGCGTCGACGCGCTGCCCCGCAAGGCCCTCAGGAACCGGCAAGCTTCGGGTTTCCATGATGCTCCTTGATAGTGATGCGCTTAAACGGACGTGTCGCACTCCCCCAGCATGGCTGGGTTAGGTGCGAACACAGCAAAAGCCGCCAGCGGCGGCGGAGCCGAAGCTCTCACCGACCGACTGACGGCCATTGCAGAAAAACTAGCTACCGGAGAATCCCGAGAAGCTGGCGGGAGGCTGCTGTGCCGACTGGGGCGCAGAGAAATCTTCCGGAGTCAAGTGACCAGAAGGCTGCGACGCCGGAGCCTGGCCCTGCTGAGCTGCGGAACCACCAGCGGTGACGAGACTCGAAGAATCGAGTTCGTGAAGCTGGCCCTCAATGTAGCTCTTGAGCTTCTCACGGTACTCACGCTCGAAGCTGCGGAGGGACTCGATGCGCCCCTCAAGAGCTTCACGTTCGCGTTCGAGAGTGCCGATCTGCTCGCGCTGCTGCGCTTCAGCCTCAGCAACGAGTTCTGCGGCTGTGGCCTTGCTGGCAGCGACGACCTCGGCGGCAGATGCCTTGCCCTCAGCGAGGATTTCAGCAGCGGATGCCTGACCCTCAGCAATAAGAGCGTCACGCTTCTGAACGCCCTCACGGACGTGCTCTTCGTGCAGGCGTCGTGCGAGCTGAAGAAGATTATTGGTGCTGCTCGCGTCGTCTAGAACCGACGAGGCCGGCTCTATCGCAGCGGGTGCAGCAGGAGCTGGCGCGCTTTCGATGGCGGCGGGTGCCGGAGCGGCAATCGCTGCGGGAGCAGCAGCAGCGGGAGCGCTGCTCGCGTTCTGCTGAAGTTCAGTTGCACGAGCCTCTGCTGCGCTCAAGCGCTGACGAAGCTCGTCGTTCTCTTGGTTAAGACGGCGCAACTCAACAACAACCTCGTCGAGGAAGTCATCGACATCATCTTGGTCGTATCCCTCACGGAATTTTGTTGATTCAAACCGCTTGTTGACCACGTCTTCTGGAGTCAAAGCCATTTCCGCCACCTCTAACACTTTCTTTCAACGTATACACAACGTTCAACGTTCGCATCACATCGTAGTAACGAAACCTGATTAGTTGCCGCATGCTCTCCGATAAGACTACATCTGTAGCGGCTAGTTCTAAAAGCCCCGCAAAATGGAGGTAAGGATGATGCATACGAGCATGACCAGCATCCACGATAAATCGAGCGCTCCGTTGCCGATTCGAATCATCGGGACAACTTTGCGGACCGCTTTGATCGGAGGATCAGTGATCGTGTACACAAGCTCAGAAAGAACCAGCCCAACGCCGCTCGGGCGCCATCCTCGAGCGAAGACGACTACGAGGTCGAGAATGAACCGAGCCCACATCGCGAACATGAACAAAGTGATGGCGTAATAAGCCACCAGGGCGATAACAGAAACGGGATTCACCCCTCTAGATTAGCGGGCTTCACATTGCCCGCCGTGCAGTGCGGCTACTGAACGAAGAAGGAAGCGTCAACGTCAGACTCAACTTCAGCCTGTTCGCCGCTCACGGCAACGTGTGCCGGAGAGAGCAAGAAGACCTTGCTGGTGACGCGCTCGATCTTGCCGTAGAGACCCTGCGAGAGTCCACTGGCGAAGTCCACGAGACGGCGAGCATCCGGCTCGCTCATCTGTGACAGGTTGATGATTACCGGGATACCCTCGCGGAAGTTCTCAGCGATGAGCTGGGCATCCTTGTACTGGCGCGGGTGCACCGTCAAAATCTCGTTCATCTCTGCCTCCGCAGTGCTGGGTGCAGCGCGACGCAACGGCGTAACCGGGGCACGGTTAGAACTCGCTGGTGCGGGTGCTGCTGCAACAGGGGCAACCGGCGCGGCTGGTCCCTGCTCGTACTCGTAGTCCTCATCGGCGAGGCCGAGGTAGACCATTGTCTTGCGCAGTGGGTTGGCCATGATAATCCTCCGAATGGTGAAGCTTCTGCTTCGAGATTAACCATGGTCGGGTCGTTTTCCCGTGATTGCCGTGCCAATTCGTAGGTGTGTCGCGCCTTCGGCAATAGCCTCGGCGAAGTCTCCCGACATGCCCATAGACAGCGCTGCGGCCGCTGGATGGTTCAGCTGTACGCGCTCGGACAGCCCCCGCAGAGCGGCGAAGGCAGGCTTCGGGTCGCCGTCTAGTGGCGCGACACCCATGAGGCCACGGAGCCGCAACCCGGGCGCCGCCGCTACTCGGTCCGCAAAGCCTTCAAGTTCGGCTGGCACTACTCCACCGCGACCGGAATCGTCCGTGAGGTTGACCTGGACAAAAACGTCGAGCGCGCTTTCTGCGTGGTCACTGGCCAGCGCGGTGATCAAGGAATCGCGATCCACAGAATGCACCGCTTGGCAGTACGCGCGCACTTGACGTGCTTTCTTGCTCTGCAATTGACCGACAAAGCTCCAGCGCAAATCAAGGTCAGCCAACTCGGCCGCTTTGGGCTGCGCTTCCTGGTGACGATTCTCACCGACGTCGCGAACGCCCAATCCGTGCAGCTCTCGAACGAGGCTCGCCGGATGGAACTTGGTGATCACGATGCGCGTAATCGACGACAGGTCGCGGGATGCCGAGCGTGCGGCATCCGCGATCCTGTCGTCGACCTCTGCGAGTCGTTCGCCTAACGGGGTCAGGTCGACCATCGCGCCTATTTCAGGAAGTCAGGAACGTCGAGATCGTTGTCGTTCTCGTCGTCGTCATCGAAACTGCGGTCGATCGGTGTTGCGGGAACTGCGCTCGGCTGCGACTTCCAATCGGTGTCTTTGCTCGGCGTCTTTTCCTCTGCTGCGATGTGCTCAGCCGGCGGCTCAGGAACAACGTAGTTGGTGCGGCGACCCTCAACAGGCTTGGCGGAAGGTTCCCCACCGTCGAAGCCAGCAGCGATCACTGTGACACGAACCTCGTCGCCCAGAGTGTCGTCAATCACGGCACCGAAGATGATGTTGGCCTCGCGGTGAACAGCTTCTTGAACGAGGCGAGCGGCGTCGTTGATCTCGAAGATACCGAGGTTTGATCCACCCTGGATCGACAACAGCACTCCGTGCGCGCCATCGATGCTGGCTTCAAGCAGCGGTGATGCCACAGCAAGTTCTGCCGCTTTTATGGCCCGGTCGGCCCCGCGTGATGAGCCAATACCCATCAGTGCGGAACCGGCACCCTGCATGACCGACTTGACGTCGGCGAAGTCGAGGTTGATCAGACCAGGGGTCGTAATGAGGTCTGTGATGCCTTGAACGCCGGCAAGAAGAACCTGGTCGGCGGTCGAGAACGCTTCGAGCATGCTGATGCCGCGATCGCTGATCTCGAGAAGGCGGTCATTGGGAACAACGATGAGGGTGTCGACCTCATTCTTGAGAGTCTCCACTCCGATCTCTGCCTGAGACGAACGGCGTTTGCCCTCGAAGCCGAAGGGCTTCGTGACAACACCAATCGTAAGTGCGCCAATCGACTTAGCGATGCGGGCGACGACGGGAGCACCACCGGTGCCCGTTCCACCACCCTCACCAGCGGTAACAAAGACCATGTCGGCGCCGGCAAGCGCCTCTTCGATCTCTTCAGCGTGATCTTCGGCAGCACGACGGCCAACCTCAGGATCGGCGCCGGCTCCAAGTCCGCGCGTGAGTTCGCGACCGACGTCAAGCTTGACGTCTGCATCGCTCATGAGCAGCGCCTGGGCGTCGGTATTGATCGCAATAAACTCGACGCCTCGCAGGCCGAGCTCGATCATCCGGTTGACAGCGTTCACGCCACCGCCACCGATGCCGACTACCTTGATGACTGCGAGGTAGTTCTGGTTTGATGTCACTTTTCGGCCTCCACTGGAAACTATCAACCTCGACTTGAGGTTTAAAGTTATGCTCAGTATGTATTTCTTTTGTTGAGAGTATGCGGACAGCACCCCACACGGATGCACAACAGGCCGCGTGTCGGAAAGTGTTCTGGCAATTAGCGGCCTTGCCGCACGCTCAGCGCTCGCGAAGAGCTAGCTGGGACGGAAAATGCCATTGCTGGGAGCCGACACGTCGAACTCGCCCGCTTCGTCCGACGATCGAGTAGAGATAAGTGCTTCGAGCAAAGCTGCCTTTTCGTCCGAATCGCTAGCGCTGCCCCACACCACACGCTGACCGACTCCAGTCAACACAAAGGACACGTCATCCTTGGTAGTCGCAGAAACGCTTTCGACCCGCGCTCGAAGCTCCGTTGGCAGAGATAACAAAACCTCCGTCGCCGCGGTAAAGGCGGAACTCGAGACATCCGCTCCCCCGATATCGATCAGCGGCACTCCGGGAATCCGTTCTGCTGATTCCTGAATGGTGATGCCAGCGGGATCGACCAACGTGAAGACTCCGTCGATCTTTACTGACCCGATCGGTTCACGTTCAACGATGTGCACGAGCAGAGTATCGGGCGGCACAATTTCGGTGACATAGCTGCGGATCAACGGAAAGACCGACAGTTCTTCGTTGATGGCGTCGAAGTCCAGGAGCGCGAGCGGCGTTCCCTGTTGGGTTTCGACGGCAGCTTGAACCTCAGCGGGATCGATGCGGTCCGTGCCGTCAACCACTACCGTGCGCAGCGCCAGAATCGGCGAAAACACAGCGACCGCAATCAGAGCGAGCAACACCACGACGAGCCCCGAAATGGAGAGCCACACAAACTTGCGAGTACGAGCGCGGCGCGTGAAACGGCGAAGCTCCGCTTTCTCCGCACGCTTGCGAGCTCGCGCAGCACGACGAAGCTGTCGCTTTGCGTGAGCTTCAGGATTGGGTTCTTTGCGCTGCTTTGTGGGGCGCGGACGCGCCTCGGCCGTGGGCTTCGGCGCTGCGGTGGGCTTCGCTTCGGGGTTCGCTACGGACGGACCGGGCTTCAGCACGCGGGCGGATGTGTTGTCTTTCTCAGGCTGCGGTGAACGCTTCCAGCGAGACTTCGCCGGAAGCGGATCCGGCTGAGCAGCAGACTTATCGAACCCTTCAGGCCTCTTCACTCGGCACCTGATCTGCGACCGTCTCGGATGCCGTGACAACAGGATAACGATCGATCGCTGCGACAAGCTGCGGGATGATGCGGTAAACATCACCACAGCTCAGAGTCATGACAATGTCACCCTCCCGAGCAATCTCAGCGACGCGTTGCGCCGCCAACTCCCAGTCGGGCTGGTAGTCAACCCGCGAAGGATCGACAAAACCAGATGAGACGAGTTCTCCGGTGACACCGGGAATTGGGTCCTCACGCGCACCGAACACTCCGAGAACAACGGTGTGGTCTGCCAAGCGTTCGTAAACCTCGGCAAATTCGGGCGCCATGTCACGAGTGCGGCTGAAGAGATGCGGTTGGTGCACAGCGATCAGCCGGCCGTTGCCCAACACACTGCGGGCGCCGCTGAGGGCTGCTTCGACTTCGGTGGGGTGATGAGCGTAGTCGTCGTACACGCTCACTCCATCGACAACAGCATGCAACTCGAAACGGCGCTGCGTCCCCGCAAAAGTGGAAACCGCGTCAATAGCGGCTCCCAGTTCGTGACCAAGACCGATCAGCACCGCAATCGCGCCTGCAGCGTTGAGAGCGTTGTGGTGCCCAGGGACAGCGAGTTGCACCCGCTCTTCGCGACCGTCAACCACAACAGTGAATGCCACAGGGCCGAGAGACGTGACGGAATGGATGCGCACGGTGGCGTCATCCGCTTCACCAAACGTCACCACATTGTCGTGCGTGAGTCGCTTGGTCACACGAATCGCGCCAGCATCATCGCTGGACACGACGACGGCTTCAGTAGCACGCGAAGCAAAATCGACAAAAGCATCATCGAAGGCCGCGTGGGAGCCGTAGTGGTCGAGGTGATCTGCATCAACATTGGTGATCAACGCTACTGCTGTGGCGTAAAGCAAAAATGAACCATCGGACTCATCGGCTTCAACCACGAACAGATCATCGGTCCCTGAGCCCGAACTGGTGCCAAGACCCTGAATCACTCCGCCATTCACAAAGCTCGGCGACGTGCCAAGCTCGCGCAGCGCAGTGATAATCATCCCGGTCGAAGTTGTCTTGCCATGAGCACCCGCAACGGCGACCAAGCGGGTCGATCCCACTAACCAAGCAAGGGCTTGAGAACGGTGCAAGACAGGGATGCCACGCTCAACCGCAGCGAGGTACTCGGGATTATCGGGCCAGAGCGCGCCCGTGTACACCAGAGCTTCCGCATCTCCGAGGTGAGCGGCGTCATGGCCGATCGAGATCGTTGCACCCGCTGCGTTCAGCGATGCGGTGTTTGCGTTCGCCGCCTTGTCGGAGCCGGTTACCGTGATTCCGGCATCCAAGAACATGCGCGCGATTCCGCTCATGCCTGCGCCACCGACACCAACGAAGTGCGCCGAACGCAGTGGTCCGGGCAACGGCATAGACAAGTCAGGAAAGATCATGATGTCAATGGTAGATCGCGGTCGAGGGCCAGATGGACGAGCTCGAGCATGCGGTCAGTTCCATCGAGTGAACCAACGCTGGAGGCGCGGGCGGCCATGTCTGCGATCAAGGCCCGCTTGCGCAACATCGGAACGAGGTTGGAACTGACCCATTCAGGCACAAAGTCGGAATCCATGACAAGAATTGCGGCACCAGCCTCTACAGCCGTTCGAGCGTTGAACTTCTGCTCACCATTACCAACAGGGTAGGGAACATAAATAGCGGGAACGCCGAGCCCCGTTAGTTCGGCGACAGTCGATGTGCCCGCCCGCGCAATCGCGAGGTCGGCCGCCGCGAGGGCGAGCTCCATGCGGTCGCAGTACTTGACGACTACATAGCCGGAGAGCTGCTGATCATCCACAGCGTCCCGATACTCCCCCGTGATGTGCAGCACTTGCCAGCCCGCGCCCAAAATGCGCGTGATCGAAGCAGAAATGGTGTCGTTGATGCGCTTGGCTCCCGAAGAACCGCCGGTCACGAGAAGCGTCGGCTTCTTAGGATCAAGACCGAAAAAGCTGTCGGCCTCGGTGCGTGCCGCAAACCGATCGAGCTTCTCGATTTCGGCCCGCAGCGGCATCCCCACGACAACACCGCCACGAATTGGCGTGCGATCGAAAGCGGTGCCGACAAACTTCGTAAAAAAGGAACCAAGACGGTTCGCGATTCCCGGGCGGCTATTGGCCTCATGAATGACAAGGGGAACTCCCGCCTTGCGCGCACCCAAATATGCCGGAGCCGCAACGTAGCCACCAAAGCCGACGACAACATCCACGCCGCGCTCGGCAATGATCGCGACAACCTCGTCGACAGTGGAGCGCAGTCGCGCCGGAAACTTCAACGCCGCCCGGTTCGGGCGACGCGGAAATGGAAGCTTCGCAATCGTCAGCAATTCAAAGCCGCGGGCAGGGACCAACCGTGCCTCTAACCCTTCCTCCGTGCCCAAAATCAGCACTTCGGCTTCGGGCTCACTCCAGCGAATACGTTCGGCTACGGCGAGTAGCGGATTCACGTGGCCAGCGGTTCCTCCGCCGGCAAGAAGGTAAGTAGTCATCGGCGTCCTCGTGCTCGATTTGCCGCCAGCATGCGGGAGCGATCTGCTGCAGTCTGAACGGGTGCCGCTGTCGGCACCGCCGTTGGGGCGGATGTTGGTTGAGCTGCGGGCCCAGAGGGTCGGGGCTTCGACTGTGCGGCCTTGTGGTCCGATCTCGCGAACGACAACACGATCCCGATAGCCAACAGGGTCGCGATGAGCGCAGATCCGCCCGTTGATATCAGCGGTAACGGCACACCAAGCACGGGAAGAACTCCCAGCACCACCGCAAAATTTACGAACGCCTGGCCGACCGTCCACACCATGACACCAGCGGTCGCGATGCGAACGAAGCTGTCGTTAGTGGTGCGGATGATGCGGATAAAAGCGATTGCCAAGACAACGAACAACAGCAGAACAACGATCGCGCCGATCAGACCGAGTTCCTCACCGATGATCGCGAAAATATAGTCGTTGTCAGCGTGAGGCAACCAGCCGCGCTTGGCGACCGAGTTGCCAAGACCGCGACCAAAGAGACCGCCGCCGGCGAGAGCCCAATACGCGTGATCGATTTGCCAGCACGAGTCCTGATAGTCGAGCTCGGTGCATCCGTTCAACCAGATATCAATTCGCGAGGTACGAGAAGCACTAGTGGTGGCGAACAGCAGCGCCCCGACAACGACGGCAAGGAGACCGATCGACAGGAACTTCAACCGCACGCCGGCGAAGAAAAGGCACGCGAAGACGATGAGAAGCATGATGGATGCTGTTCCCAAGTCATTGCCGATAAGCACAAATCCGATAGCCGCACCGGCAACGGGCACGACGGGCAGTACGACTTGGCGCCAGTCACTAAGGACGTCTTGCTTGGTGGACAGTACCGCGGCCACCCAAATGATGATGGCGACCTTCACGAACTCAGATGGTTGTGCGCTGAACGATCCGATTTGAATCCAGTTTTGGTTACCTCCGTACTCCAAACCGATACCGGGAACGAAAACGAGAAGCTGCAAGATCGCGCCAAGCACAAGCCCCGGGAACGCCCACCGCTTCCAGAATCTTGTCGGTGCGCGTGACGCGATGAGCATCAGCGGGATGCCCAAAAGCGCGAACAATCCCTGACGCAAGAAGCTACCAAAGAAGCCTTGGTCTGCGGCGTATGACTCGACCGATGACGATGAGAGCACCATCACAAGCCCAAAAATCACCAGGAAGAGCGTTGTTCCCAAGAGCAGAAAAAAGTTGCTCGATTCCCCCGAAAAAATGCGCTTGACCGGGACGCGTGCGGCAACAGGCTCCTTCGACTTTGATGCGGAGCCAGCGGCGGCCACAGCAGGCTGTGAAGGCTGAGGATCGTCGTTGGACCCGCTACTCGGCCGCTGGGGTCGGTGTGGTCGCTGAGGAGGCGTCATCGTCGTTCCCTCCTACTCGTTCGAGCACTGCTGCTGCGAACTTGTCTCCGCGATCTGCGTAACTTGTGAATTGATCCATGGATGCTGCCGCTGGCGCTAACAAGACGGTGTCGCCTTCGGTAGCGATTCCGTGC
Organism: Salinibacterium sp. SWN167; assembly: GCF_015864665.1. Classification (GTDB taxonomy): domain Bacteria; phylum Actinomycetota; class Actinomycetes; order Actinomycetales; family Microbacteriaceae; genus Rhodoglobus. Next base: position 1,927,716 of record NZ_JADYWU010000001.1, read on the forward strand.
GCCATCTCGACGGCACGGGACATCACGTGATTAGTGTCAGTCGCGTCAACCTCGAAGACCGGAATCTGCGGCGCGTGTCGCTGGAATGCGGCCTGTATTGCCAGCCTGTCGTTACCAATTACGATTGCAGCTTTGAGCCTCGGAGCGTGTTTTTCGATCAAGGGCGCGACATCGATTCCCTTGAGCAGGCCACCCAGAATCCACACCACAGGGTCGGCTGCAGAAAGCGAAGCACTCGCCGCGTGCGAATTAGTGGCCTTGGAATCGTTGATCCACGTCACTCCCCCACTGACGAGCACGACCTGATTACGGTGGCCATCGATTTCGAAACTAGCTACACCCTCACGCACTGCTTCGATACTCACCCCGGCGGCTCGAGTGAGTGCACTCGCCGCAAGAATGTTGGCGACCATGTGCGGCGCCGCGAGGTTGCGCTGGCGCAGCTCGTCAAGCGTGAAAAGTTCGAGGGCAGCGTTGTGGCGGTCATCGCCGAACGCGCGGTCAGCTAGCAGGTCGCTGACAATACCGAAGTCGCTGGGACCCGGCGTATCGAGTCCGAAACCGATTGCACGGCATCCGTCGACCACTTCAGCATTTTCCACCATGGCCAGCGTCTCGGGCACCGCGCGATTGTAAACCGCGGCAATCTTCGTGTTGGCGTACACGGTCGCTTTTGCGTGCGCGTATGCCTCACGGGAACCGTGCCAATCGAGATGGTCGTCGGCAAAATTGAGACAGACGCTCGCGAGCGGTGAGATCGCACCAGCGCCCTCGCGCGGCATTCCGTGAAGTTGAAAACTCGAGAGTTCAACGACGAGAAAGTCAAAGCCATCGGGGTATCGAATCGCGTCGAGCACTGGAATACCGATGTTGCCGACGGCCCCAGCCCGGAAACCGGCCGTTGTCAGAATGTGGGCGGTCAGCTGCGCCGTGGTCGTTTTGCCGTTGGTGCCGGTGATAGCAATCCATTCGGCAGGGGTACCCGTTTTGTCGCGCAGGCGCCAGGCGAGTTCAATCTCAGTCCACATCGGAACAGTGTTCGTGCGGCACCACTCCACGAGGACATGATCAAGCGGATAGCCAGGCGAGACGATGACGACGTCTGGGGCATGCGCGGTGATCGCAGCGAGCTGGTCGTCAGTGCTGCCGCCGATCGCCAGCTCGGCACCGATGACCTTCGCCATTTCAACGCGGTTGTCGGATGCCGCATCCGCGATCACGAGAACCCGAGCCTTGAGTTCGGTGAGGGTGTCGGCCGCCGAGAAGCCAGTCGCCCCCAGCCCGAGGACTGCGACGCTCAGTTCGCTCCAGGCCGAGTTCCAGCTGGTGAATGAGTTGAAATCGCGCACGACTACTGATTGATCCATTCCAGATAGAAGGTTCCGACGCCGGCCGCGACGAAGAGCGCAGCAATAAGCCAGAAACGCACCACAACAGTCACTTCTGCCCAACCTTTGAGCTCGAAGTGATGATGCAGGGGACTCATGAGGAAAATACGTTTACCGCCGGTGATCTTGAAGTAAGCACGTTGCAGAATCACGGAACCGGTAACGATAAGGAAGAGTCCACCGATCAGGATAAGCAACAGCTCGGTGCGGCTCATGATCGCGAGAGCAGCGAGGGCGCCTCCGAGACTAAGCGAACCTGTGTCGCCCATGAAGACCTGTGCCGGCGAGGTATTCCACCAGAGGAAGCCGATAAGCGCGCCGACGATCGCTGCGGCGATGATGGCGAGGTCAAGCGGGTCGCGTACCTCGTAGCACTTGTAGAGCACTTCACGATCGATGCTGGGGTTGCTGCACGACTGATTGGCTTGCCAAAACCCGATGACGATGTAGGACGCGATCGCGAAGATCGCTGACCCGGTCGCGAGGCCGTCAAGACCGTCGGCAACGTTCACACCGTTCGACGTGCTGACGATGATCAACGTCACCCAGATGGCGAACAAAATAGCACCGATAACTACGCCGAAAGTGGCGAGGTCGAGCCAATTGATGTCCCGCAATCCCGAAATCTTTGAGGATGCTGGCGTGAGTCCGCCAGGATCAGGGAAGTTGAGGGCGAGGGCCGCGAAACCCGCGGCGACGATGACCTGGCCAGCAACCTTTGACCAACCGCCAAGGCCTAGGCTTCGCTGTTTACGAGTCTTCATGAAGTCATCGATGAAGCCGATGACGCCGAGACCCACCATGAGGTAGATCACGAGAAGCCCGGAAAGAGTTACGGGCTCACTAGCAACCCAGTGTCCGACGAAATAACCGATCGTCGAGCCCAAAATGAAGACGATTCCGCCCATCGTGGGAGTGCCACGCTTGGTGTGATGGCTCTCGGGACCATCGTCACGAATGAACTGGCCCCACTTCAAGCGCACAAAGAGCTTGATGAACAGCGGGGTAAGCAGCAGCGTAAAGAAGAGCGAGAAGCCAGCAGCGACAAGGAGCGCGATCATGCGGTCACCCCGGCGATCCGGTCGCCCAAGTGTCGCAAGCCAGCAGAGTTCGACGATTTCACCAACACGACGTCGCCCTCTCGCAGTTCTTCACGCAGCACAGCGTATGCCTCTTCGACGCTATCCACGAGGACCGACTCTCCATCCCACGAACCTTCGAGGCCTGCAGCATTATGGATATGACGCGCTGCGTGACCGACCACAATGAGCTTCTGCACGTTCAGTCGCACGATCAACCGACCGATACGGTCATGCTCGTCATTCGCATAATCTCCGAGTTCAGCAAGCTCCCCCAACACCGCAACGGAGCGATTTTCGGGGCCAACGATCTGAACGAGCGTCTTGAGCGCGGCCGCCATCGAGTCAGGGCTCGCGTTGTAGGCGTCATTGATGACTGTGATGCCACCGGGCGCCTCCAACAGTTCCATTCGCCAACGTTCCGCGCGGTCGATGGACTCCAACGCCTCAACCGCGCGAGCAGGGTCTACCCCCACAGCGCGTGCTGCCGAAATCGCGGCCAACGCGTTGGTGACGTGGTGTTCGCCGAGAATACGCAACTGCACCGGAATCGTCTCGCCGCCGATGTGTAGCCCAAAAGCGGTGCCGTGAGCAGTCGCCTGAATATCGTCAGCCCACACCGCAGCACTCGAATCGAGGCCGAAGAGGACGACCTTAGCCTGCGTCTGCTGTGCCATAGCCTTCACGCGACCGTCATCACCGTTCAATACCGCAGTCGCGGTCGACGGCAAATGGGAAACCATCTCAGACTTTGCTCGGGCCGTGACTGCGGCATCCCCAAATTTGCCGATGTGAGCCAAGCCGACCATCAGGACAATACCGACATCGGGCACGACGATCGACTGAAGGCGCGTGATGTCGCCGAGACCGTCTGCCCCCATCTCGACAACAAGAAACTTCGTGGAATCGGTGACGTTGAGCATCGTGATGGGCGCACCGACGTCATTATTGAACGAGCCCTCAGGGGCAACCGTTTCGCCTTGGCGCTCCAAAATCGCGCGCAACATGTTCTTCGTCGTCGTCTTGCCGTTTGAACCGGTTACCGCGACAACTTGAAGATCACCTTTGCTTCGCACAGACGCAACGACAGTGCGTGCGAGAGCGTGGAGAGCCTCTACCCCATCCGCCACAATGATCTGCGGAACATCGAGCTCGAGCGGTCGTTCAGCGATCACGAGCGCTGCGCCATTTTCCACTGCTTTGGCAGCAAAGAGATGACCATCAGTGCTTTCGCCCCGCAGAGCAAAGAAAATGGAGCCCGGAGTATTGAGACGCGAATCAGTCTGCACGCTGCTCGCAGGGAGGCGTTGCTGACCGTCACTGCCATCACGGAGTTCTCCGTTGACGGCGGTGGCAATCTCGGCAATGCTCAGTTCGATCACGTGATGTGCTCCAGGGGTAGTTGACGCGGGGGGAAGCTCACCAACGCAACGGCAGATCCGGTCCCGCGGTGTTTGACGGGGTTACACGGTAAGTGGTGAGCGTTTGGGCCATAATGTCGCGGAACGTCGAGGCAATGGCGCCGGAATATATGCTATCCGGGATCCCGGCTGTCGCGATCACAATGTACTCAGGGTCGTCTGCTGGGGCGAGGCCGGCGTAGGAAATTACTACGTCGCCGCCGTAGGCACCGTTTTCGGCGACCTGGGCCGTTCCACTCTTCACCGCGACCCGGTAACCGGGAATCTGAAGATTCGGAGCCGAACCACTAGAGCTGTACACCATCTCCATCATTTGGAGAGTCTGATCAGCAGCCGTCTCGGAAATAACCCGAGTGCCTTCGGTGGACGGAGTATCGGTGACCGTGCCGTCAGGCCATTCGCATCCCTCCACGAGCACGGGGGGAAGGCGAACGCCATCGTTACCGAGAGCTTGGTAGGCGCTCGCCATCTGAATGGATGTCGTGCTCAGTCCCTGCCCGAATTGAACCGCGTAGTTGGTGCGCGCGTCCCAATCCTTGGCTTCATAGAGCGTGCCGCTCGATTCACCGTTGAAATCGATCCCAGTCTCTTCGCCAAGCCCGAAGGCCTGCAGGTAATCGTGGCGAGACGCCGCGTCAAGTAGGTCCGTGTATTGCGCGATCGCCGTGTTCGATGACTCAACGAGAGCGCCCGCAAGGGTCAGCCGCTGGTCTTCGTGATAGAAGGAATCGCTGATCGTTCCGCCACCGTTTGTCAGTTCAAGCGCATACGGCGAGACAACTTGCGTTTGCTGGTTGGCAACTCCAGCGTCGATCAACGAGGCAGCAGTCAACGCCTTCACCGTCGACCCAGGCTCATAAGGCGTGCTAAATGCTCGCGAACCCAAAGCGCCACGATCAGCGAGGTCGACATTGTTGGGGTCCACGGTCGGCCAGTCGCTAACCGCAAGAAGGTGAGCATCGCTGACGCGCATCACGACACCCGTTGCCCACGTAGCGCCGAGCGACTCCGCGGTCTGCGCCATCCGCTGCTGAACGTAGAACTGAAGATCTCGGTCGATCGTCAGCGTGAGCGTGCCACCGTCCTGCGGTTCGATCGATTCCACCGAGCTTCCGGGCAACGCGACGCCATCTTCACCGCGCGCGTAACTCGCTTCAACGTCTTGGCCTGCGAGGCACTCATCGCCCGTCAGCTCGACGCCAGCCTGAGGGCCGTCTGTACCGATGAATCCCACAAGGTTACCGGCGATTTCGCCGTTCGGATAGCTGCGTTCTGGGCTCAGCTCGTAGTAAAGCCACGTGATGTCTAACTCGCCAACGGCCTGATACTGCTCGAGAGTGATGCCCTTCGCCAAGTACTCGAAGTCGGATTCCGGGTTGTCCAGAATCATGGCGAGAAGTTCATCGGGATCTCCCCCAATGATGTCCGTGATCTTCGTCAAGTCCTCAAGCACCACCACAGAAGCATTCTCACGCAGAAGAGTCACCCGTGGCGAGATGACGACATCGAAACGCTCAACGCTGTCAGCGAGCACTGCACCATTCGTATCGACGATGTCGCCGCGAGTTCCGTAGGTCACCTGGGTCAGCGTTCGCTTGGTGTCCGCCTCCGCATTGAGCGTTTCGGCCTGGACGATCTGCAGGTCAACAAGACGAACAACAAAAATGCCGGTCAAGACGACGATTGTGAGGATGACAAAGGCCACTCGCGCGCGAGTTGAGCGTGGTTTCATCGAGTCTCCCCCAGAAGGTTCATCTCAATCATCGCGTGACAGGAGCAGGAATAGCGTTATTCGCAGGCTCTGGCGCGGCGGTAGCCGACTCCGTCGCAGCAGCTCCCGAGGCAGTAGCAGTAGCCGTCGTCGCGGCGGACGCCGCAGCAGTCTTTGCCGCCGCAGCGGCAGCCGCCGTCTCCGCGCTCACGAGCGGAACGTCGGTAAGAAGAGTGTTGCCGACAAGGCCACAGCTGCCACCGCATCCGGTCGGATCTGCGCTTCCAGGAAGTCGGAAGACAGAACCGTCAGAAATGTTCAACGAATACGGTGTCGCGTTGGGCACCATGCCAAACCCAGCCGCCTGAGCAGCAAGATTTTGAGATGACGACTGCAATGAAAGGGACTCGAGCAAGCTCTGCTCCGTGCGGATGAGCACCTTCTGCTCATACTGCAAAGAGTCAATTTGGTACGCACCCTGAGTCACCACAATGCTGAGCAGGAGTTGCGCAGCAAGGATCACGAAAAAGCTTGCGACCGTAACCACCGCGTACAGCATGCGCGGTCGAGCTTTGCGCTGAGCTTTCGTCGTAACGATCTCGATGTGAGACGGACGCGCGGTCGGCTGGTGAAGCGGCAGTGGCTGAGCGTGAGCGAGGTTAGTGCTCATGAGATGACTCGCATTCGTTCTATCGCTCGCAGTCGAACGGGCTTTGCTCGGGGGTTAAGGGCTTGTTCTGCTTCGCTGGCTTGCTCTGATCCGCGAACAAGCAGCTTGAGTTCCGGCTTGTGCTCGGGAAGCTCAACGGGAAGTCCGGCCGGAGCGGTGGACTTGGCGCGTCGTTGTAGCTCGCGCTTGACGATGCGGTCTTCCAGCGACTGATACGCCAACACGACCATCCGTCCGCCGAGGGTGAGGGAGTCGACAGCGGCGGGAATCGCCCGTTCGAGAACCGACAGCTCTTGGTTCACTTCGATGCGCAACGCCTGAAACACACGCTTGGCAGGATGTCCCGCACGCTGGGCCGCCGCGGGAGTGGCGGCAATGACGAGCTCCACCAATTGAGCGGATGTCGTCAGCGGCTGCTGTTCGCGGAACTGCACGATGCGACTAGCAAATCGCGGCGCAAGTTTTTCGTCGCCGTAGGCGTAGAAGATGCGACGGAGTTCGAGCTCGCTGTACGTGGCGAGGATGTGCTCGGCGGTGACCGGCGTCGAGGCATCCATGCGCATATCTAGCGGAGCATCTTGAGAATAGGAGAATCCGCGCTCAACACGGTCGAGTTGAAGGGATGAGACTCCGAGGTCGAAAAAGATGCCTTCGACTGACGTGATTCCCAACGAATCGAGTGCCTGCGGAATTTCGTCGTAGACAGCATGAACAAAGTGCGTGCGGCTAGCGAAAGGCTCAAGCCGACGTCGAGCGATAGCAAGAGCGTCCTCGTCTCTGTCAATGCCCACGAGTGTGAGGTCGGGGAACCGCTGGAGGAATGCCTCTGCGTGCCCTGCCATTCCGAGGGTTCCGTCGACGAGAACTGCTCCCGGTGCGTTCAGCGCTGGAGCGAGCAACTCAATCGAGCGCTCAAGGAGTACTGGGGTGTGAATGGTGTTGTCAGCCATGGTGTTAGGGCTAGTTCTCAGATGCTGATCCCCATCCGACTCGACCTGATATCGGGGAAGAAAATCAGGGCGTTCGGCTGGGAGTCAGCGTCGAAGAGCTAGAAGAGTCCCGGAATCACCTCCTCGGTGGTATTGACGAAATCGGCCTCGGTGGCCTCGTAGTAGTTGTTCCAGGCCTCGGTGTCCCAGATTTCAGCGCGGTTACCCGCGCCAATCACAGTCAGATCGCGCCCCAGCCCGGCGTACTCGCGTAGCCCAGCGGGGATCGTTACCCGGTGCTGCTTGTCAGGCGTCTCTTGGTTAGCGCCAGACAGAAAGAGACGCAAAAAATCGCGACCCTGCTTGCTCGTGACCGGCGCCTTGCGAATCGCTTCGTGCATTACTTCAAACTCGCGCTGGCTGAACACGTAGAGGCAGCGCTCTTGGCCACGAGTGACCACAACGCCCGATGCGAGTTCCTCGCGAAACTTCGCCGGCAGGATGATGCGGCCCTTGTCGTCGAGCTTGGGGGCGTAGGTGCCTAGAAACACGGCGCCCTCCCCTCAATCTCCGGCCCGGATTCTGGTTGCCTCCACTTTACTCCACTTTCAACCACATATCTAAGGTTTTTCGGCAAACTGCGTAAAAGTTATCCACAGAGCCCAGCAATTACAAGGAATTTTGGGGTGGAGGAAAATGGAGCAAAAATGACCGATTGTTGGTCGTCAACCCCAATCAGGGCACAAAAAAAGGACCAGCCCGAAGGCTGGTCCTTGAAAGTGGAGGGAGTGGGAGTTAGCTATTGCCGTCCTGACGGCGATCCCAACGCTGGTTGATCGTGTCCATAAACGAGGTGCCGCGCTTAGCCGAGCGGCCAGACGAGGCAGATGACGGTTCAGGTATTTCGTCGGCGTCTCCGGCACGGGGTGGCGCTACGAAAAGCAAAACACCAACAAACATGACGACGAACCCAAGCACGCCGACAAGAGGCTGCTGGATGATGACACCCGTCAGTAACGCAATGATTCCGGCGACCCCGACAAGCACGCCGACAACCATCATTCGATAGTTGGGCTTACCTTTGCGGGGGCTGACTGCGCTGACGAAGTCGGCATCGTTTTGATAGAGGCTGCGCTCCATCTCGTCGAGGGCCCGCTGCTCTTGCTCTGAAAGCGGCATTCCGTTCCCCTCTCTCTGGGATTCACGGCTAGATCTCTATAGTACGCCCCCATTCACTAGGTAGGCTAGACGGGTGCCTGAGAGTAACCAGTTAGTTGACCTTGTCCAGCTGAAAATCGACGAATTTCTCACCGAGAAGCGCGATGAACTTAATGCGATCGCTCCCGAATTGACAGCCCTCACCGACGTCGGTGGTGGGCTTCTCTCGGGCGGCAAGCGTTTTCGGGCGCTGTTCTGTTACTGGGGATGGCAATCAGTCGCCGGTCTCTCCTCTTCTGACGACCCATTCGCTGAGAACTCCGCGAGTAAAGACCTCACGGGTGTGTTGCTTTCGGCATCCGCCCTCGAGCTCTTCCACGCGGCAGCACTCGTGCACGACGACATTATGGATCGCTCCGACACCCGCCGCGGTGCGCCTTCCGCTCATCGCCGCTTCGAAAAAATGCACATCGACGGCGGATGGAGTGGCAATGCCGAAGCATACGGAGAATCATCCGCACTCCTGCTCGGAGATTTGCTCTTGGGCTGGAGCGACGAGCTCTTAGGGCGCGGTATCGCTACGCTCCCCCGCCCCTCAGCTCTGGCGGCGCGCAAAGAATTCATGACGATGCGCACAGAAGTCATGGCTGGGCAGTTTTTAGACATCCACGATGAAAGCGCGTGGGCAAGCTACCCCGAGTCAGAAGCCCTCGACCGTGCGCAGCGTGTCTTAATCTACAAGTCTGCGAAGTACAGCGTTGAGGCCCCGCTCGCGCTCGGCGCCAGTTTGGGTGCCGGCACCGACGAGCAAATGGCTGCGCTCCGCAGCTTCGGGCTTCCCCTTGGCGTTGCGTTCCAATTGCGCGATGACGTGCTCGGCATTTTCGGAGATCCCGAAGTGACGGGCAAGCCCGCCGGCGACGACCTGCGCGAAGGCAAGCGCACAGCAATCATTGCGATCGCTCGCGAAAAACTCTCGACCAGCGCCAACGCCATCCTGGACGAGCTGCTTGGCGACCCCGATCTCAGCGATGAGCAAGTGAACATGATTCGTTCAACGCTCGAAGAGTCTGGTGCTGTCGCAAAGGTAGAGAAGGTTATCGCCCGCAACCTTGAACGCGCGTGTGAGGCAATCGAGACAGCAAACCTCGCGCCGACAGCGCGTGCCCGCCTCCTAGAATTGGCCGAAGCCGCTACAACGCGATCGTTCTAGGGCGCTAGTGAGCTCGAGCGATTACAGAGCTGGCTGCCACAGAGTGTGGCCGCCCGTGCACTAGTGCGCTGCCGCGCTGAGCGTGCTTAGAAACCGAGGGCCTGAGCGACACGGCGAACTTCAGCCTTGCGACCAGCTCTGAGAGCCTCAACGGGCGCGACGCCCAAACTCGGCTCGCTAGTGAGCAACCAGTTCATTGATTCATCGGACGAGAATCCGGCGTCCGAAAGAACGATCACGGTTCCCCTCAGTTCGCGCAGCGGCGATCCGTCGACGATGAATACGTCGGGAACCTGCCACACCCCATCGATTTTGCTCGCGAGGAGGGCGCCTTCCTCAATGAGGCGACGCACTTGGCTCACCTTGAGTCCGAGGAGCTCGGTGAGGTCTGGAACAGTAAGCCAGTTGATGGTGGGTGATTCAGTCACACGTTAAGACTGCCACGACACAGGTGTTAAATCTGACAGTTAGCACGGCATACCCAGAATATTCACTAGTGAACTTAGGTAACACCAGTCACATCAGTCACGCTAGCCACAATGGTTGACACTAATAAGCTTCTGTGACAGCGTTGAGCCGGTGATCTCAGTGATCACATGTACCTTCTCGGGGCCGGGAGCAGGAAGAACGCCATGACACATTTTACAATTGACGACACAGACAACATTGCTTCGACCGTTTTTGCTGGGCTAGTGCCCGCAGCATCCGTCGAATCACCTGATCGAGCTCGACGCATCGCTCAACAGCGCGCCCGCGTCAACCGTGGCGTCATGAATACCGTTCCCGTTCTCTTGGTCGGGTCACTCGCCGCTGCGACGTTCAACCTCACCGGGCCAGTAGAACCTGTCAACGCTAAAACGCCTGACGATCCCCGACTTTCGACGGAACGCGCCGCCAAGCCGACTCGGGTAGCGACTACGACGATCAGCGAAGCGTCAACCACAATCATCGGGCCCGCTCCGGCGAGCTACCGCGTTGCTGAAGGCGATACTGTCAGCGACATCGCCTCGCGCTATGGACTCTCCACCGCATCCGTCTTGGCATTGAACGGGCTGAGCTGGTCATCGATGATCTTCCCCGGACAAGAGCTCAAGCTGACGAAGGACGTCGTCAACACCGTCCCCAGCGTGAACCACGTCAAAACCACCAACGGTCAGTACACGATCGTCGCTGGTGACACGATCAGCGGCATCGCCCACAAATTTGGCGTCTCAACGATTTCAGTGATGTCGGCAAACGGTCTCGGCTGGTCGAGCATCATCTACCCGGGGCAGCTGCTGATAATTCCCGGCAACTTGAGCTCCCCCAGCCAGGAAACCGAAGAGTACGATTTCACCGCCGATAACGACGACGCCCCCAGCGAGAACGCGTCATCAATCGTCACCGAGGATGCCGCAGCGGATGTCGTCGAGACTCCCGCCGAAGTCGAGGTTGAGGTCGAAGCCCCAGCCCCCGTCGTGGAACCAGAGTCCGAACCAGCGCCTATCGCTGAAACGGCCCCGACTCCTGTCGAGGGAAGCACCTACCTAGTCGTTTCTGGTGACACCGCCTCCTCCATCGCATCGCGCGCCGGAATCTCCACTCAAGCGCTACTCGACGCAAACGGCCTAACCTCGTCAACCGTGATCTTCATCGGCGACAAACTGACGATCCCCTCGTCAAGCTCTGTACTCGCCAGCACCGGCGGAAGTGTCACCTACCTCAACTCCGAAATGCAGGCGAACGCCCAAGTGATCATTCAAGTCGGCCGCGATCTTGGCGTCTCCGACTACGGCATCACAATTGCGCTCGCCACCGCCATGCAAGAGTCGAGCTTGCGCAACCTCACCTGGGGTGACCGCGACTCTGTCGGCCTCTTCCAACAGCGCCCAAGCTCAGGCTGGGGAACTGTCAGCCAACTCACCACACCGTCTTATGCTGCGCGGCTGTTCTACGGCGGATCGAGCAACCCCAACAAGGGAATCACGCGCGGACTGTTGGAAATCTCGGGCTGGCAGAACATGAGCCTGACCCAAGCAGCACAGGCCGTTCAAATCTCAGCACACCCTGATGCATACGCAAAATGGGAGACATCCGCCCGATCTTGGCTAGAACAGCTCGGCTAAGCGCCAGAATAGCCGTGTCTAGCGGCACTCTCGAAGCTCAGAACTTTAGACTCTGAAGGTGAATGCGAACTCTACTGATCCGATGATCGGCCGTCTGCTCGACGGTCGGTATCAGATTCGTTCGCGCATCGCGCGTGGCGGCATGGCAACCGTGTACCTTGCCACCGACCAACGGCTCGAACGCAAAGTCGCTATCAAGGTAATGCACGGCCACCTTGCCGACGACAGCAAGTTCAAGGAACGCTTCGTTCAAGAGGCTCGATCCTCAGCACGGTTGGCCCACCCCAACGTCGTCAATGTCTTCGACCAAGGTCAAGACAGCGACATGGCCTACTTGGTAATGGAATACCTGCCCGGCATCACTCTGCGCGATCTACTGCTCGAACACCGCATCCTCACAACCGAGCAGACACTCGACATCATGGAAGCCGTGCTCGCCGGCCTCGCCGCCGCCCACAAAGCTGGCATCGTTCACCGCGACCTCAAACCAGAGAACGTCTTACTCGCCGACGACGGCCGCATCAAGATCGCCGACTTCGGACTCGCCCGTGCCGCTAGCGCCAACACTGCTACCGGCGCCTCACTGCTCGGGACAATCGCGTATCTCTCCCCCGAACTTGTGACTCGTGGACTGGCTGACACCCGTAGCGACATCTACGCCGTCGGCATCATGATGTACGAAATGCTCGTGGGCGAGCAACCCTTCAAGGGTGAGCAACCCATGCAGATTGCTTATCAGCACGCCAATGACGCCGTGCCGAGCCCCAGCTCACGCAACCACCTCGTTCCCGCAGAACTAGACGACCTCGTGCTCTGGGCGACCGCGCGCGAGCCGGATGACCGCCCCAAAGACGCACGAGTGCTGCTCGACCAGCTGTACCAAACGCACAGTTCGCTCATGACCGCGCTGCCGCCCACGGCATCCACTGCAGTTCAGCGAACGATGGTGCTTCCGAGCGCTCCGGCGGAAGAACCACAGAACTCGACGGCAGACACCCAGGTATTCGGCGCAGAGCTTCAGCAGGTTGCCGCTCCGGCTCCGACCCAAGTGTCCGAGAACACCACCACGCTGTCGACCCGCGCGACGAAACGAAAGTCACGCGGCTGGTGGCTGCTCGTCCTCATCGTTCTGCTCGTCGGTGGGGCAGCCGGTGCTGGCTGGTACTTCGGGGCTGGCCCCGGCTCACAAGTGACGATTCCTGACAGCATCCGCAATGCTACGCCCGAAGAAGCCCAAGCAATCTTGGAAGACCTTGGGCTCGTCGTCAGCGATGAACTCGGCGAAACCTATGACCCAGTGGTCGCGGTCGACCTTGTGGCGAACTCCGCTCCAGAAGTGGGTGCGAGCGTGCCGAACGGCTCTCCCGTGCAGCTACTGATCTCGCAGGGTCCACGCCCACTCGCTGTGCCTGACTTCTCTGGAATGACGGAAGAAGAAGCGCGCGCTGCTATCGAAGCAGCCCCCTTCACTCTCGTCGAGCCCATCATCAAACAGTTCGACAGCGATATCGCGGCGGGTCTCGTCGTTGATGTACTTGGTGCAGACTCCGCATCAATTCTCGGAGCCGAAAACTACGGCGAGCTTCAAGACGTAACCCTCGTTATCTCCGCAAGCGCGCTGCCCGATGTCACGTGCTCTACCGTCGACGAAGCAACGCAAACCCTTGCCGGAGTCGGGCTGAACGCCGAGACCGGCATCCAAGTATTCAGCGACTGCCAAGAAGGTACCGTGGTTGCCATCGACTCCGAAAAGAATGCGGATGGGGTTGCACGCACATTCCGCGAAGGCGATACGGCGACCCTGATCATCTCGAAGGGCCCGGACCTCGTGCAGGTACCCGACGTTTCCGGAGAGACGATCAATGGGGCCATCGCAGAGCTCGAGGAACTCGACTTCATCGTCAACGTCGAGACCGACCTGCCGCAGGGATTCTGGGGTTCCGGCCTCGCCATAGTTTCCGGCACCGACCCGTCAGCGGGCGAGGCGATCAAGCGCGGCTCTGAAGTCACCGTTTACGGTCCGCAGATCTAGCTTCGGTTCTCGCCCACAGCGCCAAGTGGGCTGTGGCTCGCTACACCGCGAAAAACGCCCGGCACCCGTGACGCTCTCCTGAGAGAGTGCGGGGATGGCGGGCGTTTTCAGTGGCGCTAGAAAGCGCGAAGCTCCTCGGCTACCAAGAAAGCGAGTTCAAGCGACTGCATGTGGTTGAGTCGCGGGTCACACAGCGACTCGTAGCGAGTCGCGAGAGTAGCCTCATCGATCTGCTCTGAACCGCCCAGGCACTCCGTGACATCGTCACCAGTGAGCTCAATGTGGATACCACCGGGGTAGGTTCCCGCGGCGCGGTGCGATTCGAAGAAGCCCTTGACCTCATCAACAACATCGTCGAAACGACGCGTCTTGTAGCCAGTGGGTGTGGTGAGCCCGTTGCCGTGCATCGGGTCGGTGATCCACAGCGGCGTCGCGTCCATCTCCTTGATGGCCTCAAGCAGCGGCGGGAGCGCGTCGCGAACCTTGCCAGCACCCATGCGGGTGATGAAGGTCAGACGGCCAGGCTCGCGCTCAGGGTCAAGCTTGTCGATGAGCTGCTTCATAGTCTCGGGCGTCGTAGTCGGACCGAGCTTGACGCCGATCGGGTTACGCAGTCGCGAGAAGTAGTCGATGTGAGCACCATCGAGGTCGCGCGTGCGCTCCCCGATCCACAAGAAGTGGGCGCTCGTGTTGTACGGCGTGCCGGTGCGCGAATCAATGCGCGTCATCGGACGCTCGTAGTCCATGAGCAGACCCTCGTGGCTCGAGTAGAACTCGGTACGCTTGAGTTCGTCGAAGTCGGCTCCTGCTGCTTCCATGAAGCGCACTGCCTTGTCGATCTCTTTAGCAAGGCTCTCGTACTGGCGATTCGCCGGGTTGGCAGCGAAGCCCCTGTTCCACGAATGAACCTGGCGAAGGTCGGCGAAGCCACCCTGCGTGAACGCACGGATGAGATTCAGGGTCGAGGCTGCCGTGTGGTAGCCCTCAACCAGACGAGCAGGATCAGCAGTGCGGGACTCCGGCGTGAAGTCGTAACCATTGACGATGTCGCCGCGGTAGGCCGGCAGCGTGACGTCGCCGCGTGTCTCAGTGTCGCTCGACCGAGGCTTAGCGAACTGGCCAGCCATGCGGCCCATCTTCACGATCGGCTTCGACGCGCCGTACGTGAGCACAACAGCCATCTGCAGGATTGTCTTGACACGATCGCTGATCTGCTGCGCAGTCGCGCCCGCAAAAGTCTCGGCACAGTCACCGCCCTGCAAGAGGAACGCTTCGCCCTGAGCCGCACGCGCGAGACGAGTGCGCAGACGATCTACTTCGCCCGCGAAAACCAGGGGCGGCAGCGACGCAATCTTGCTGGATGCTTCTCCAACGGCGTCGGCATCCGGCCACTGTGGCTGCTGTTTGATGGGGAGCGTGCGCCAGTTGTCTAGACCCGCAATCACGGCGGGATCAGCAAGTACGACTGGTTCTGACGGGTCGACCACGAGGAGTTTCCTTCATACAATTACAGCGAAAATGAACGGGTTTGTGACCCACTATGAGCCTACCGGCACAAGTGGGTGCTGAGTGTCACCGTTACAGCACTGCTGCACGGCGAGACGCTTCGGTGAATAGCCCGCCGTTACTAACGACGTGCGGCGCGGTCCTTCACCGAGGTGGCATAGACATCCACATACTCCTGACCGCTGATGCGGTTGAGCTCGTACATGATCTCGTCAGTGATCGAGCGAAGGATGAACCGGTCACCCTCCATGCCCTCGAAACGGCTGAAGTCGAGCGGCTCACCGAACACGATTCCGATACGGCCCATGCGAGGAATCTTCGTGCCGATGGGCATGACCTTTTCAGTGTCGATCATTGCGACAGGAACAACGGGCACATGGCCTTCAAGAATCATGCGTGCGACTCCGGTACGGCCGCGATACATCTTGCCGTCGGGGCTGCGCGTTCCCTCGGGATAGATGCCGAGCACCTCTCCACGAGCCAAAACCGCTAGGCCGGTGTTGAGCGATGCCTCTGAAGCTTTGCCGCCGGAACGGTCAATCGGCAGCATCCCCGTGCCGTTGAAGAACGCCCGCGAGAGCCAGCCCTTAATGCCACGCCCAGTGAAATAGTCACTCTTGGCGAGAAAGAAGATGCGGCGGTCCATGATGAGTGGCAGGAACACCGAGTCGATGAACGACAAGTGATTGCTCGCCAAGATGACGCCGCCCTTGCGAGGAACGTTCTCAAGACCGGAAACCCACGGACGGAAGACGGTCTTCAAGATGGGACCGGCAACCAGATTCTTCATAAACCAATAGAACATGGCACCTCAATTCCTCGTCGCGGGACTCCCCACTCTACCGTTTGCCGGAACGTACCCCACAAACGGGTGCAAATTTTCTCACGCGCCAATGCGCACGTGGTTAGGCGAGCCTGACCTCGCTAGAGTGGAGTAGACCACCTACCGGTGCCAAAGGAGTTGCCGTGAAACAGTTTGATGTACCAGCCCTAGTTGAGGCTGACCCGGAAGCAAACGCTACCGATCTATTGATGGATCGCGTTGCGGCCACACCCAATAACGCGTTGTTCTCGCTCCCCACCGCCAATGGTGGCTGGAGCGATGTGACTTCGTCAGAATTTCTTACCCAAGTGAAAGCCCTCGCCAAGGGACTCGTCGCTGCTGGCATTGAGCCCGGCGACAAAATTGGCCTCATGTGCAAGACCCGCTATGAGTGGACGCTCATTGACTTCGCGACTTGGTTTGCGGGCGCAGTGCTCGTGCCAATTTACGAGACCAGCTCGCCCAGCCAGATTCTGTGGAACATCACGGACTCCGGCGCGACCGGGATGATCACAGAAACACCCGATCACTTCGCGCGCTTCGACGAGATTCGCGCCGACGTGCCCGGCATCGCCAATCTGTGGCAGATCGATTTGGGAGACCTCGACAAACTCGCCAAGTCGGGCACCGACGTCACCGACGAAGAAATCGAACGTCGCCGTAATCTGGCCAAGGGCTCCGATCTCGCGACGCTCATCTACACCTCGGGAACCACCGGAAAGCCCAAGGGCTGCATCATCACTCACTCCAACTTTGTTGAGCTGTGCCGCAACTCGCAAAAGGCGATCCCCGAGGTCGTCAACCCCGATTCGAGCACGCTGCTCTTCATTACGACAGCGCACATTTTCGCTCGTTTCATTTCGATCCTGTGCGTTCATGGCGGGGTGAAGGTCGGACACCAGCCTGACACCAAGATGCTCTTGCCATCGATGGCGTCATTCAAGCCGACGTTCCTCTTGGCTGTGCCACGGGTATTCGAGAAGGTCTACAACTCCTCGGAGCAGAAGGCTGAAGCTGGCGGCAAGGGCAAGATCTTCCGCAAGGCTGCCGACGTTGCGATCGCACATTCGAAGGCTCTCGATGAAGGACACGTTCCGCTGGGACTCAAGATCCAGTTCGCCGTCTTCGACCGTCTCGTGCTCTCCAAGATTCGGGCAGCACTCGGTGGTCGCGTGAAGTACGCGGTCTCCGGATCAGCTCCGCTCGGACTGCGTCTCGGTCACTTCTACCGCAGCCTCGGCCTCACGATCCTTGAGGGGTACGGCCTCACCGAGACAACCGCCCCCATCTCGGTCAACAAGCCGTCGAACTTCAAGATCGGCAAGGTCGGCCCGCCACTTCCTGGAGTATCGGTGCGCATCGCCGACGACGGCGAAATCCAAGCCAAGGGCGTGTGCGTCTTCGACGGGTACTGGAACAACCAGGCTGCCACCGACGACGTTTTTGAAGACGGTTGGTTCAAGACCGGAGATATCGGTCAGTTCGACGAAGATGGCTACCTCGAGATCACCGGTCGCAAGAAGGAAATCATTGTGACCGCCGGCGGCAAGAATGTTGCTCCCGCGGCACTCGAAGACCCCATCCGCGCTAACCCGATCATCGGCCAAGTAATCGTCGTAGGTGAACAGCGTCCGTTCATTTCGGCCCTCGTCACGCTCGATGAAGAAATGCTGCCCGTGTGGCTCGCCAACAACGGGCTCGACGCAACCTGGACACTAGAGCAGGCGGCGAAAAATCCTGCAGTACTCGCCGAAGTCCAGCGCGCGATTGACGTGGGAAACTCTCAAGTCTCCCGTGCCGAGTCAATCCGTAAGTTCCACATCCTCGATGCGGACCTCACCGAAGAGAGCGGTCACTTGACGCCCAAGATGAGCATCAAGCGCAATGTGATTCTGGCTGACTTTGCCGATGTAATCGACTCACTGTACTCAAACTCACCGGCGACAGAAGGTATCTCGCTGAAGTAACACTACAAAAGCTGAAGGCCCCGTCATACGCAAGTATGGCGGGGCCTTCAGCGTGTGATCCCCCGCAGACGTTCGCTAACGGGCGCACTCAATCACACGCGATCTCTCGAAGCGAGAGGGGCGTGATGTGGCTGAGGTTTAGTACCAGGGCGCCTGACGGATCGCGCGCATCGCTTCGCGCTTAGCCTCAGGCTCGAGGCCCTCGATATACAAATGGCCATCGAGATGATCGGTCTCGTGCTGCAACGCCTGAGCCATGAGCCCTTCGCCGCTGAGCTCGACGGGCTCGCCCGCGAGGTCTACTCCTGTGACGCGGGCGAAAGGATAGCGACGGCGCAAGAAATAGAAGCCGGGCACAGACAAGCAGCCCTCGTCCACCAGTTCCGACTCCCCCGACACTTCCTCAAGCACCGGGTTGATGATGTAGCCGATATCGCCGTCAATGTTGTAGCTGAATGCGCGCAAGCCGACACCGATTTGGTTAGCGGCGAGGCCGGCGCGGCCAGGCAGCTTGACCGTCTCAATAAGGTCGTCGATGAGGGCAGCAGCACGGGGATCGCCTATGACAATGGGATCGCATGCTGAGCGAAGGACGGGATCGCCAAAAAGGCGAATCTCACGAACAGCCATAGTGTCAGTTAGCCCGAACTGCGGGAAGACCATCCATGACAACCGCCGCGAGTTCGCGAGCAGCAGCCTTGGTCAACCTGTTGAGGTCGCGGTAATGCACAACGGACCCCGTAGCCAGGCTGGGGTCGTAGGGCACGCGAACGATCTCACGCACGCGCGACCTGAAATGAGCCTCGATCTCCTCAAGCTTCACCAAGTTGGTGCCCTGAGTGGCGGTGTTGATAGCCACGACAGCGTTCTTGACGAGATCTTCGTGCCCGTTGGATTCGAGCCACGTAAGAGTCTCTGATGCGAGACGCGCTTCGTCTACGCTGCCGCCGGAAACGATGACAATGGAGTCAGCTCGCTGCAGCGTTGCCCGCATAACCGAGTGAACAATTCCCGTGCCACAGTCAGTG
Source organism: Salinibacterium sp. SWN167 (assembly GCF_015864665.1). GTDB lineage: Bacteria > Actinomycetota > Actinomycetes > Actinomycetales > Microbacteriaceae > Rhodoglobus. The sequence continues at coordinate 1,946,746 of NZ_JADYWU010000001.1, forward strand.
ATAGCGACCGAATAGAAACGCTCGGCCATGTCGGCGACAACGTTGTAGTCGTTTTCGTCGAACGCTTCTGACACATGCGGGTCAGTATCGGATGCCAAAACGTCGAGGCGAGTCTCGTCACGAGACACAACGGTTTGGAATTCGCTAAACGTGTGGAGCGACTCCGCACGCATCACGACATCGCGAACCGTTGCACGAGTTTGCTTGTCGATTCGCTCGGCAAGCGTTCCGCGGTCGGGGTTGGCATCGATCGCAATAATGCGGTCCTCGCGGGTATCTGCCAAGGCCATCCCCAGAAGAGCTGTGATCGTGGTCTTGCCCACCCCACCCTTGCGCGTGAGAACAGGAACGAAACGCGTTCCACCGACAAAAGTCTTGGTAACACGAGCCTCAAGAGCCTTGCGCTCTTTCACGCGGTACGAATCGCCGAGGTTCACGAGATGGAACGTCGCAGCGTAAACGAGTTCTTGGAAAAATCCCTCGGGCGCCGCGGTGCGGTTCTTCTTGCCAGGGTTGATGAGGCGCTCAGCCGTCAGCATCGTCGCCGTCTCTGGCGTCGTGGTGCGCACCTCGGTGCGCTGGCGACCGCGACGGGTCGTCGGACGGTCTGTTGGTGGCAGCTCCGGAATAACAGCCACTTCAGGCACGGACTCGGGCGGGATAGTCACAACCGACTCCGGCGCGAACGTGATTGTGGTGGTTGCCATGGATGCGACATCGACATGATGAGCGTTGACAGCAACATCGTCAATCGCTACGGCAGCTTCATGCTCAGGAGTCTCGCGAACAGCGACCGGCAGCGAGAGCGTGAAGGTCACGTTGTCGGTGTTCGGGGCCTGCTCGACCGTCGACTCCTTCGCATCGTGATCGGTCGACGTATCGTGCGCGTCGACGGACGGCTGCACATCAGGTTCATTGCGCTTCGTAGTCACGTATCGATCCCCTCCAGAAAGCAAACACACCACTTTACCGCGTTAACGAGCGAGACGTGACCGATGTGGTTACAACGATCACGTCCCTACCCTACAAACTTCTGCGGTTTAGCTGGGTTCTATTTCCACAAGCAAGTCGCCGCCGTCTACCTGCTGCGTCTTCGGAATGGCCAATCGCTTGACCGTTCCGGCAACGGATGCCGTGATTGCGGCTTCCATCTTCATCGCTTCGATCGAAGCTACAGCGTCGCCGACTGCAACAGTTGTGCCCTCTTCTACCTGCAGCGTGACAACACCGGAGAACGGCGCCGCTACGTGTCCAGGCTTCGACGGATCAGCCTTCTCAGCCGCAGTCGAATCGACCTTGATGCTCTGATCGCGAATGAACACCGGCCGCAACTGCCCGTTCAGGGTCGCCATGACGGTGCGCATTCCCTTCTCGTCAGCCTCGCCGATCGCTTCGAGACCGACGAACAATTGCACGCCCTTCTCGATCTCAACGACGTGCTCGTGACCCTGCTGGATGCCGTAGAGGTAATCCTTGCTATCGAGGGCCGACAAGTCTCCATAGGTTTCGCGAGCCGTCTCAAAGATCTGGGTGGGGCCAGCGAACAGCAACCGGTTGAGCGCTGAACGGCGCTCCTGCGGCTCACCGTCGAGAGCAGCCTGATCTTCAGCGCTGATTTCCTCAATGCCGATCTTGACGTTGCGCCCCTTCAGCACCTTCGAGCGGAAGGGCTCCGGCCAGCCACCGGGCAGTTCGCCCAACTCACCAGCCATGAAGCCAATCACTGAATCGGGGATGTCGTACTTGTCGGGGTTCTCTTCGAAGTCGGCAGGGTCTGCGTGCGCTGCAGCAAGAGCTAGCGCCAGATCGCCAACGACCTTCGAGGACGGGGTGACCTTCGGCGGACGGCCGAGCATCTTGTTTGCCGCAGCGTAAAGGTTCTCAATCGTCTCGAACTGGTCAGCGAGACCCAGCGCAATCGCCTGCTGGCGCAGGTTCGACAACTGTCCACCAGGGATTTCGTGGTGGTAGACCCGCCCCGTCGGACCGGGCAGGCCCGATTCGAATGGCGCGTAGGCGTGACGCACAGCTTCCCAGTACGGTTCGAGATCGGAGACCGCGTCGAGCGAGATGCCCGTGTCGCGTTCGGTGTGGGCGAGAGCCGCAACCAAAGCCGACATGGATGGCTGACTTGTCGTTCCTGCCATGGGAGCGCTCGCGACATCCACTGCGTCCGCACCGGCACGGGAGGCCGCCAGCAGAGTAGCCAGCTGGCCGCCTGCCGTGTCGTGAGTGTGAACGTGCACCGGAGCATCGAAACGCTCACGTAGGGCCGTCACAAGCTTCTCAGCGGCTTCCGCACGCAATAGACCAGCCATGTCCTTGATCGCGAGCACATGGGCGCCGCTTTCCATGATCTGATCGGCAAGCTTGAGGTAGTAGTCGAGCGTGTAGAGATCCTCATTCGGGTCAAGCAAGTCACCCGTGTAGCAGAGGGCAACTTCAGCAACGGCAGTGCCCGTGTTCAGCACAGCATCGATAGCCGGTCGCATCTGCGAAACATCGTTGAGCGCGTCAAAGATGCGGAAGATATCGACACCGGTATCAGCCGCCTCGCGCACGAAGGCATCCGTAACTTCGGTCGGATACGGCGTGTAGCCAACCGTGTTACGACCACGCAAGAGCATTTGAATCGCGATGTTCGGCAGGGCTTCGCGCATGGACGCGAGACGCTCCCACGGGTCTTCGGCTAGGAACCGCAGAGCAACGTCGTACGTTGCCCCGCCCCAGGCCTCGACCGAAAGCAACTCTGGCGTCATGCGAGCCACGTGCGGCATTACCGCGACAAGGTCGCGAGTGCGCACTCGAGTGGCAAGCAACGACTGATGGGCATCGCGGAAAGTTGTTTCGGTCACGGCAAGGGACCTCTGCTGGCGCAGAGCCGAGGCGAACCCGGCCGGGCCGAGCTCCAACAAACGCTGACGCGACCCGGCCGGAGCTTCGGCCGAAAGATCGATTGCAGGCAACTTCAATTGCGGGCTGATGATGCCAGCACCGTCGCCATTGGGTTGGTTGACGGTGACATCGGCCAGCCACGTGAGGATCTTTGTTCCGCGGTCCTTGGAACGATGCGAGTTGACGAGCCACGGGCGCTCATCAATGAACGCGGTGCTCAAATCTCCGGCAATAAACTCGGGGTCATCGAGCACTCCCTGAAGGAACGGGATGTTCGTCGTGACACCGCGAAGACGGAACTCAGCGAGTCCACGACGGGCGCGACGCACAGCGGACGCGAAGTCGCGGCCACGGCACGTCATCTTCACGAGCATGGAGTCGAAGTGCGGGGAAATCTGCGAACCAGCAGAGACCGTTCCACCATCCAGACGGATGCCGGCGCCACCAGGTGAGCGGTACGTCGTGATCTTGCCTGTGTCGGGGCGGAAACCGCTAGCGGGATCTTCGGTCGTGATGCGGCACTGCAGAGCCGCTCCACGCAGCTTCAGTTCGTCTTGACGCAGGCCCAAATCTTCTAACGACTCACCAAAGGCAATTCGCATTTGAGATTGCACGAGGTCAACATCGGTGACTTCTTCTGTCACCGTGTGCTCGACCTGGATACGCGGGTTCATCTCGATGAAGACGTGTTCGCCCTTACGCTCCCCCGCCGTGTCGAGCAGGAACTCGACCGTGCCGGCGTTGACGTAGTCAATCGACTTCGCAAAAGCGATCGCGTCGCGGTACATCGCTTGACGCGTGTCTTCGTCGAGGTTCGGGGCCGGTGCGATCTCGACAACCTTCTGGTGACGTCGCTGCACCGAGCAGTCACGCTCGAACAAGTGGATGACGCCGCCATGGGCGTCGGCCAAGATTTGGACTTCGATGTGGCGAGGACGAACGACGGCCTGCTCAACAAACATCGTGGGATCACCGAACGCGCTGTCGGCTTCACGCATTGCCTCTTCTAGAGCACCGCGCAAATCTTCTTTTTTCTCGACGCGACGCATACCGCGCCCGCCACCACCGGCAACAGCCTTGGCGAAGACCGGGAAGCCGATCTCCTCGGCACCCGCAATGAGTTCCTCAAGATCCGTGCTGGCAGGAGTCGACTTGAGAACGGGAACTCCCGCTGCGATCGCGTGCTCCTTTGCCGTCACCTTGTTTCCAGCCATTTCGAGCACCTTGGTGGGTGGGCCGATGAAAGCGATACCGGCATCCGCTGCAGCATGCGCGAGCTCAGGATTCTCAGAAAGGAAGCCATAGCCCGGGTAGATCGCGTCAGCGCCAGATTCTTTGGCGACACGGATAATCTCGGAAACATCGAGATAGGCGCGGACAGGATGCCCCTCTTCACCAATCTGGTAAGCCTCATCAGCTTTCAGACGATGCACCGAATTTCGGTCTTCGTAAGGGAAAACGGCCACAGTTCTTGCCCCGAGTTCGACAGCCGCACGCATTGCGCGGATAGCAATCTCACCTCGGTTGGCAACGAGAATCTTCTTAAACATTCGGTCCTTCCTGACAAAAACCAAGCCTAGAGTGATTGAACTCTGGCAGTTTCCTCAAGGGTGCGCAAAAGTTGGCGGTGTTTTAGGTTTCTTAACAGTAGTGAAGGTATCGTCGTTACTCGTGCACGTACTTAGCGTTAGTTCCCTCAAGGGGGGCGTCGGAAAGACGACTGTCACGCTTGGGCTCGCTTCGGCGGCTTTTGCTCGCGGTCTTCGAACTCTCGTCGTCGACCTTGATCCCCAGTCCGATGTGTCGACCGGAATGGACATTGATGTCGCCGGCCACCTGAACGTGGCTGACGTACTCGCCTCTCCCAAAGAGAAGATCGTGCGTGCTGCGATCGCGCCGAGTGGCTGGACAAAGGGCCGCCCCGGCAAAGTGGACGTTCTGATTGGTTCGCCTTCGGCTATCAATTTCGATGGACCGCACCCGAGCATCCGCGATATCTGGAAGCTTGAAGAAGCCCTCGCTAATGTCGAAGCTGACTACGATCTCGTGCTCATTGACTGCGCACCATCGCTCAATGCCCTCACACGCACCGCGTGGGCAGCCAGCGATCGTGTAGCTATTGTCACCGAACCTGGCCTTTTCTCGGTCGCCGCCGCTGACCGCGCTCTGCGCGCGATCGAAGAGATCCGTCGCGGCCTCTCCCCCCGTCTTCAGCCGCTCGGCCTCATCGTGAACCGCCTGCGGTCACAATCGCTTGAGCACCAATTCCGCATCAAAGAACTGCGGGACATGTTTGGCCCGCTCGTGCTTTCGCCACAGCTTCCCGAGCGCACGTCGCTCCAGCAAGCTCAAGGTGCCGCGAAGCCCCTGCACGTATGGCCCGGTGAGAGCGCGCAAGAAATGGCGCGTTACTTCGACCAGCTACTCGACCGCGTCATGCGTGCGGCACGCATGGGCGAATACAGCAACGGCTAGCAACGAACCTCCGGCCTGCGCTGGGGTGCTGAAGCACGTCATTGTTAGGGCGAGCGCTGTCTGGCTAAGCGGTGTTGTCGCGACCGAGCACAGCAAGTATCTGGCGTGAGCGCGCCAAAAAATTCAGCGCAGCGACTGTGCGCCAGAAAGAAGAAATGCCGGAAGCGGCGCCCAGCAGGGGTTGCTTAGGAGGCGCGGGATGCGCGGCGCTTCGCCAGCTCATCCATGGGATCTTCACCCTTGACCGTGTCGAGGTCGATGAGGCTTGTTTCGACCTCACGAAGAACCTTGCCTACGGCGATGCCAAAGACTCCCTGGCCGCGGCTAACGAGGTCAATAACTTCGTCGTTGGATGTGCACAAATAGACACCGGCACCATCACTCATCAGAGTGGTCTGAGCGAGGTCGTGAATGCCGGACTCACGAAGTTGGTTGACAGCGATACGGATCTGCTGAAGCGAGATTCCCGTGTCGAGAAGGCGCTTAACAAGCTTGAGCACCAAGATGTCGCGAAAGCCATAGAGTCGCTGCGAACCTGACCCTGCCGCGCTGCGGACAGTGGGTTCAACAAGCTGGGTGCGAGCCCAGTAGTCGAGCTGACGATAGCTAATGCCTGCTGCGCGCGCGGCGACGGCGCCACGGTAGCCGGAGGTGTGGTCGAGGTCTGGCATTCCGTCGGTAAAGAGGAGGCCGAGGTCGTAGCGTGACTCTTCGCTACGGTTAACTTCACTCATGGCTTTGCCCCTTTAGTTCTGATTGACCAGCACGAAAACAACGAACCTTCATGTTGAAGTTGACGCTTAGTGTTTCGTGTTACCCCACGGTAGTCACGCCCACCGCCTCTATCAACGACATTCGCAAAAAGTCAGCGGCGTGTCGGAATCAGTCGGATAAAACTGGGCCAACCTCGCGGAACCGCGTTCAGCGCGAGCCAGAAAACGGTCAACAGATCGACCGTACTACGAATCCATCCGACTGAGGGCGGATCGGATAAGACTGCTGCGAACAATCTCCAACTGGCCCGCAATTTCGCGCGCCATCTCCGCAGCACGTGCTCGACTTGACGCGTCCTTGCGACGGGCAACCGGCATTAGGGCGCTCTCAATGAGCCCCAGTTCCCGCTCAGCCGCCGCGCGGAAGCCGCGAAGGTGTCGTGGTTCGATACCGCTGCGTTGAAGCTCCACAAGCGATTTGAGAACAGCAAGCGCATCTTCACCAAAAACATCGGAGGCAACAATGAGAGACGACGAAATAGCATCGCCCAACAGCATCGGGCTGGCACCAGCCTCGCGGATCAACTCGTCGCGAGTGAGCTTGCGCTCGGCCGACAGCATGGATGCTGCAGCAACGGCGCCACCAGGAAGCTCAGGCGTGCGCCCGGCATCCATCTCTTCCAAATAGCCACGAATGACCTTCAGCGGAAGGTAGTGGTCACGCTGCATCGTGAGAACGAAGCGCAAGCGCTCCATATCTGCCGACGAAAACTTGCGGTAACCCGAGGCTGTGCGCGCCGGCGAGACCAGTTTGCGCTCCTCGAGAAAGCGCAGCTTCGATGGAGTTAGATCAGGAAACTCTGGGCTGAGCTTGGCAAGAACCTGCCCAATGCTCAGAAGCGCTGGTGCCGGAGTCGAACGCGTCTGACGCGCTACCCCAGCCACTAATTACCAACCGCCGACGCAAGATCGCGACGCGACGGGTAGAACGTGAGCTTGTACTTGCCGATTTGAACCTCAGCACGATCGCGAAGGACAGCAGTGGACTCAATGCGATCGCCGCCAAGATAGGTGCCATTGAGCGACCCCAAATCTTTGACGTCAAATGCTGTGCCTGAACGCAAGAACTCGACATGACGGCGAGACACCGTGACGTCATCGAGAAAAATATCAGCCTCAGGATGACGCCCCACCGTAGTGATGTCAGCATCCAAAAGAAAACGCGCCCCCACGTTTGGGCCGCGGCGAACGATCAACAACGCAGATCCCGAAGGCAATGCGGCGATCGCTTCCTGCTCATCGACGGAAACGTCTACCCCCATAGCGGCGACCTGAGCCGCAAACTCGTGACTGTACGTGGCAGTGGTGTCGATCCGCTCGACAATAGGCTGCGCGGACGTCTCATTTGCCGACTCTACGTCGGCGCCGTGACCATTATTCATTGACTCAACCATCGCAAACCTCCCTGACTGACCAGCGTATCGGATCGGAGCACAACTCAGACCCTCGGGAGGCGAGAAATACGGACGGATTGCGCAACATAGATGAAGCCAGCCCACCAATACAAGAACGCACCCCAGAGCGCGAACGCCCACCCGATTGGATCAGTAACCCCTGCAATTGCCGGGAATGCTTGGCCCAGCATCAAAATGGGCAACGCATAGAACAGTGCAGCCGTGGCAACTTTGCCCAAATGGTGCACCGGTAGCGGGCCAAAACCGAAGTTCGCCGAGATAATTCCCAAAATCACCAGCATGATGTCGCGCCCGACAATGACCAAGAACAACCACCAAGGGATGACGTCGCGCGCGGCGAGACCAATCAGCGCGGCAAAAATAAACAGGCGGTCAGCCGCCGGATCAAGTAACTGGCCGAGCCTCGTGATTTGGTTGAAACGACGAGCAATCACGCCATCGGCATAGTCGCTCAGGCTGGAGAACACGAGAACGATCAGAGCCAGCGCATCTTGGGCCGAGATGATCAAATAGAGGAAGACCGGAACCAACGCGAGCCGGATGAAGCTCAAGACATTGGGCACAGTCCATACACGATCGCTGATCTCGGGTGAACTGCGTGTGGCCACCCTCCAAGTCTAGCGATCATCCGCGCGCAAAATGCCGAGAAAGCAACTCAATCTTCTCTGGACGCAGGCGTACCCTTGAACGCATGTCATGCATCCGCTTCAACACTCCAGCCCAGCGGGAACAAATGCGGGCAATGGCCCCGTCGATGCTCACTGCCGCGGAAGCCGCGGAACTCCACCCCGCCCCCGAGGTAACCGCCAGCAAAATCGCGAGGATCCGCATCCTGGCGGCCGACCCCAATCCGAAAATTCGCGAAAGTGCCGCGAGTAACCACAACACGCCCATCGACGTGTTCGAAACGCTCGCCCGCGATACTGACGACGGGGTGCGCGCCTGTGTGGCTCGCAACGAATACGCTCCCTGCGACGTTCTCCGGATGCTCGCCGACGACCCCTCGGAGACCGTGCGCGGTTTCTTGGCGATCAACTTCTTTGTTCCCGAAGACACCATGCTCACACTCGCCGCGGACACCAGCGCCACAGTGCAGCGACTCGTGCAGTGGAAAACTGAACTCGCCTCCGCCTAATGGCTGCCGGAGCAGTTCGCGTCGATAGCTGGTTGTGGGCGGTGCGCGTCTACAAGACCCGCTCTCAAGCGACTACGGCGTGCCGTGCCGGCCACGTGAAAGTCGGCGGCACGAGTGTTAAAGCAGCACAGGCAGTAAAAATCGGCGACCAAGTGCGGGTTCGAATTGCCGGATTCGACCGCATCCTGGTCGTTAGGCAGACGATTGTGAAACGGGTTTCAGCGGTAACGGCAGCCGAGAGCTACATCGACGAGACTCCCCCGCCGCCTTCTCGCGAAGAACGTGCCTTCGCGCCGATGCGTGATCGTGGCGCCGGTCGTCCCACCAAACGTGAGCGACGAGAACTTGAGAAACTGCGCGGCAGAGACAACACGGACTCCGGCGACGAATGGATGACCGAGCTTTAGCGTTCAGGCGCTTCAGTTTGTTCAGGCGCTTGCAGGAGTGCTTTGGCCCGGGCCTGACGCGACACCAGCCACACAACGACGCCGGCAGAAGCAGAAGCCGCGACTACCCCGAGCAAGAACACAACGTTGTTGATGCTCGCGCCCGTTGTCGCGGCCCATGACTCTGCACGGTACTGAGCGGTGATCGGGACGAAACCGCCCAGCGACGCGGTTCCGTCGCTGACCAACAGAAGGATGCCGATCCCGATCGTGAGCGCGCCAGAAATGATCATGGTCCACGAATTCGACCAGCTGCGGATCGTGAGCGTGCGCGGACGCAGCCATGACCGACCACGCGCCCCCACGCGCTTCCACACCGCAGCAAGCACGAGCAGAGGGACCGTGAGCCCGAGCGCATAGAGCGTAAGCATGATGGCACCGTAGGTAGCGTTTCCGCTCAGAGCCGCAACCGCGAGCACCGACCCGAGGATGGGGCCAGCGCAGACACCGGCGACCGCGTAAACCATGCCGAGGGCGAACACGGAAACTGCCGAGGTTCGATCCGTCGCGGCATCCGCGTTTTCGGTTCGGCTGAAACCGGGAATCGGGATGCCGAACAGCTGAATCGCGCCGGCGACGATCACCACGATTGCTGCGCCAACCACGAGAGCACCGCGATGCTCATTAACGAGTGACCCCAGCGTGGCCGAAAACACTCCCAACGGAACCAACGTGGTCACCAAGCCGCCAAAGAACAATCCTGTTCGCGCAAAAAGCTTTGCCGCTGAACCAAACGCATAGGCGAAAAACGCCGGCAACAGCATGACTGAGCATGGGCTCAATAGCGCAAACAATCCGCCGATGAATGCCCCGGCGTAACCGATGTCCACCGTTACTGGCCGGCCAATCGGAGCTGCTCATCGATGACGTCGCGGAAGACCTGAAGTGGCTGAGCACCCGCGATCGGCACATCGTCGATCACAATGGACGGCACACTCGTGACACCAATTTGCTGCGCTTCGGAGACGTTCGCTTGAACCCGAGCGATCAGAGCCGGACTACGGAGATCTGCCTCAAATTGAGCAAGGTCGGGCACCCCAATGTCGCGAGCGTACGCAAGAAGCTTTTCTTGGTCGATCTCGAGATGTCCCGTTTCGGGCGCCGATTCATAGACCGCTGTGTTGTATTCCCAAAAGAGACCTTGCTCGCCCGCCGCGTGGGCTGCAACAGCCGCTAGCACCGAGGTTTCACCAAAAATGGGGTAATCGCGCCATTCGATGCGCAGCTGTCCCGAGTCGACGTATTCGCTGATCAGCTCAGGAAGCGTCTCGCGCGACAACACACCACAGAAAGGACAGCGATAGTCCGCATACTCGACGAGTACGACGGGAGCATCAATCGCCCCAATCGCCGTGGGGTCTCCATCGATTCGACGCGCTAAGTCAATCGCGGGCTGGCTGCCCTCCTCGGCAGAGACCGACGGCGATGAGTGAGGCGTTGCTGATCCAGAGTTTGCCTGGGCACCGGCTACGAACGCGACGGCGAGCAGCGCCAGCGCGCCTAGACCGCCGAGTAGCATGACGAGCTGCTTGCGGGAATACTTGCGGCCGCCTCGTGGAGCTCGGTTCGACTGTGGCTGGCCGCTGTTTCTCACGCTACAGATCCTCTCGGGGCACTCAACTACCCTGCTTCTCGACCCCAAGAAGAGTCACTCCTTCACCCTACCCAGTGTCGGCACACCCCAGCGCCAGCGCACTGCCCGCCACCACGCTCACATCGCGCGGTTAGTCTGGTTTGCTCGCGGCACCGTCAAGCCACAGCGTGTCTGACTCGTCGCGATGCGTCCCCGAAATGCCGACATGCTTGGAGTCGATACGCGCACCCTTCGTGATGACGTGAACAATTGCCATGCCGTGTCCACGGCCCAGCTGGTAATCGCTCGCGAGCCACTCAAGAATCTCTCCCGCTTTCGCCGAGTCATCGACGAAACCCTTCGCTGCCGCTTTCGCGATCAATTGCCACGGCGTGAGCCCTGTCTTCTTCTCGACCGCATCGAGATACGCCTGAAATGACAAGAGCAGCCCCTCTTAGTCTTCGGAGAGCAGTGCGTCGATTTGGCCGATAGCCTCTCGCATGCCTTCTTCCATGCCCATCTTCACCATTTCTTCGAGCTGCTCTGCAGAGGCGAAGCCCGACAGGATCGTCAGCCGGGTGCCGCCGTCGATGGGCTCGAACGTCAGAAGAGCGGTCGTGACACCGATATCCCCCGATGGTTCGCCGTGATCATCCGCAAATTCATCTTCGATGGAGACTTCACGCGGCTCGGTGATCGACAAGATGCGCCACATACCGTGCATCCGCTCACCATCAGGACCTTGCATGAAGTAATGAGCGCGCCCACCGGGAACGAACTCGTAACGCACGAAGGTTGCCGGCCACTCTGGCGGGCCCCACCAGCGCTCGAGCTGGCGCGGATCGCTCACCAACCGCCAGGCGCGCTCAAGAGACGCGGCAAGTTCGGTGGTGGTCGTCAGGGTGAGTGCTTCAGGATCAGTGTGAGTCGTGACGTTCATTGCTTCACCATTTCTCTAGTCGTGAGGGATATCGACCCGAGCCCCTGAGCTCGCGGGGTTCGGTGGCGCCTCAGTGGTTGCGTCATCCCGCAACACCTCAGCCATTTGCAGTGCACGCTGCTTCCACACCGTTTCGAAGTGAGAAAGAAGCTTTTGGATGTGATGAATGGACGCGAGATTGCCGCTGACAATCTGCTCGCGACCGCGTCGGGACTTTGTCACCAACCCAGCTGCCTGCAGGACGGCCACGTGCTTTTGCACTGCGGCGAAACTCATGTCGTAGCGCTCGGCGAGACGCGATACTGAAGCATTTTCGTGCAGCACGCGATTGACGATGTCACGTCGGGTGGCATCGGCGAGGGCGCGGAACATCGCGTCAACTTCGGAGTCTGTCAATTCATATACAACCATTTGGTTGTATATTATGGCAGCGAGAAAATCAGCGCAAGAGGTAGTGAGAAAACTTTCTCCGCAGTCTCGCGCCGGGGAAAGCTAGACCTTGCGTAGCGTCAAGATTTGCTCGGCGCGACCGAACGGCCCCCGCTCGTCGTGGAGCACCGTGGAGGTCAGGCCAATGCCATCCGAGCCAAAGTTCACCGCATTCTCGAGACCAAGCCACTCACCAGCCGGCAAGCGGTACAAGTGCACTTGCAGGTCGACATTGGGAAACGCATATCCGCCCACTCCCGGCTTCACGCGAGTTGCGATGCCGTTGCTGGTGTCCACAAGGCCAGTCAGCCGAGCAAAGTCACTCACCGGCTCATTAGCGAGCAAGGGATACGGCGTGCGCAACCACACCCGGCCACTGCCCGACGCGTGCTCGGGAAGCGCCCGCGCCTCAATCGATTGGATGTAGCCGCCGGGCCACTCGGAAAGGTTCACTGGCTCCCCCGCGAGCTCACGGCCGGGCATCCGTTGATCGACGATCCCCTCAACCTCTGAGGTATCCGAAATCTGGAGGCGCCACGCCGTCGCGCGCACGGCAACGCGGCCACCCGCGGTGAGCTCCGCTTGCACGAGTTCAATCGTGCGGCCAGGACGAACGACTGACGTCACAATGTCGAATTCGCCCGCGGGGATGAGACCCAAGATCTCGTAACTAATGCGAGCGATGCGGAGGCCTTCGCGTGGTTCGAACCCTTCAAGGACGTGGGCGAGAATGCCAGCAACCGGGGCCATGTGCTGCTCGTGGGGATTCCACGCGCCCTGCGCATGAATCGTCGATTCGAAATGGGTGGCATCGTGCCGGAGATAGTAAGACTCTGCTGGTGTGGTCACTCCCCCAGACTAGTTAGCTCGCCGCTCGCCGTCATCGTTTCGACGCCTGCAGCCTTTCGATGCCCTGCACGGTTGTTAGTGCGAGCGAAGCAACTCGATCACTTCGGATTTCGTGAGCGGCGAATAGCCGTGGAGGCCCAGCTCTCGAGCCCGCTTCTTGAGGTCTGCAACGGTCCAGTCCTCATACGAACCGGCTGCTCCCCCGCGATGGCCAACCTCAGAACGCCCATCCCGTGCGGCGGCGTTAGAAATACGGGCCGCTTTCTCCTCTGAGGCGCCATCCTCTCTCAACGACTCATACAGTTCGGGATCCTTGAGGCGTGAATTCTTATTCTTAGGCAACCGCCTTCACCTTTCTGACGTCGTCGAGCACGGCTGTGCTCGTTCAGCGAAACAGTACGCACAGCAGCCGGCGTTCTTGGCGATTGTGCGAAAACGCTCAGTGAGCGCGGACCGGATACCCAGCAAGACGGCGACGACGGCGACAGCGAGACCAACGAAGACAGCGCTAGAAGAGAGTCGGTTGCGGCATTGCACGCGCCGCCAGCTCGGGCGGCATTTCCTCGGCGATGAGCGAACGACCGACTAGACCGGAATGTACCGGAGTACGAGCGCGGGATCCCACGATGCCCGTCGCCGGATCGAGCAGCGTTCTCTCTAAGCCATGACGCCGGATGATCGGCTTCAGCTTGGCTGCCAGCCACTGTCGATACTCCTTGGGGGCATAGTTGCCTCGCGAATACATCGAACGATACTTGCCCAGCAATTCCGGATGCGCCTGCTCCAGCCACCCGAGGTACCACTCCTTCGTTCCCTGCTTCAAGTGCAACGCCGAGTACGTAATGGAGGTTGCCCCTGCCTCTTTAGCCTGAGAAACGGCGCGCTCGAGATGATCCCGTGTATCAGTCAAGAACGGAAGAATCGGCATCAAGAAGACCGCGCAATCGAGTCCAGCATCACGCACAGCGCTCACCGTGGCCAAACGAGCCTTGGCGGTGGGTGTGCCCGGCTCGACGGACTGCTGAAGCTCGTCGTCGTAAATCGCGATCGACATGCCCACGTCGACGGGAACGTGCTGGCTTGCCTCTGACAAGAGGGCAAGATCGCGCCGCAACAACGTGCCTTTCGTCAAGATTGACAGAGGCGTTCCGGATGCCGCGAGGGCGGCAATGATGCCGGGCATGAGCCGATAACGCCCCTCAGCGCGCTGGTAGGGATCCGTATTCGTGCCGAGCGCGACCGGATGCCGCCCCCAACTGGGTTTGCTCAGCTCCCTAGCCAACACCTCAGCGACATTCACCTTGACGATGATCTGCGTGTCAAAGTCTTTGCCCGCGTCGAGGTCAAGGAACTCGTGGGTGGGACGAGCGAAGCAGTACGTGCACTGGTGGAGACATCCACGCATGGGATTGATGGTCCAGCCGAATGGCATATCACTGGCGGTGGGCACCTTGTTGAGCGCACTCTTGGCGGCGACTTCGTAAAACGTGACGCCGTCGAATTCAGGGGTTCGCACTGTGCGCACCAGGTTGTTGAGCTTGGCGAGACCGGGCAGCGCGTCGGGAGCCTCACTGCCAATTTGTTGCCCACTCCATCGCATTACACTATTCGAACATACGTTCGAATCATGCGCAAGCCAACGAACCCACGGCTAGCCCCCTGACACCAGCTCCCGTGCGAACTGTGCAACATCGCGAACCTGGGCCGAATCTCTCGTGAGCTTCGCCGTCGTGAGCGCTCCGTCGTAGAGAACAATGAGCCGCGTGATCACGCCCTCGGCCGCATCTGGTCCGATGATGTGGGTCACGTGAGTGCGAAGCACCCGGCGGTAGCGGGCAATTGATGACTGCACGTCAGCCATATCGGGGCACTCGATGGCCGCATTGGTGAAGGGGCAGCCGTAAAAAGTGCCCTCATCGACTTGATCGGCGACTGCAGTGAAGAGACGCGCGACGCGTTCGGCGGTCGAGGCGTGCTCGTCGTCAAACTCCGTTACCCGGTCTAGCCAGGCATCCGCCTCTTCATCGAGGTAGGCCGCAATGAGAGCTTCTTTGCTCGGGAAGTGGTGGTACATGCTGCCTTTCGCCACCCCCGCCTTGGCGATCACCGTATCGATTCCCGTCGCATTGATGCCGTGCGCATAGAAAAGGTCCGCCGCGGTAGCGAGAAGTTTCATGCGCGAAGTAACGCGGATCTGCGAGGTTTCTGAAGCCATGTTGCAATTCTAGACGAACCCGTCTATATTTTCTAGACGGATCCGTCTAGAAGTGCTGGATGGCCAATACAAGGAGTTTTCAATGTCAGATCTCAAGATCGCCGTAGTCATCCTCGAGACCCTCGAGAACAACAGCGCTCGCGTCTACCGCGGCCTCAAGACCGCCCTGGAATTCAAGGCTGCTGGCGACGACGTAATCGTCATGTTCGACGGTTCAGGCGTTGAGACCCTCGCGAAGATTGCTGACGCTGGAAACCCCATGCACGGCCTCGTGACGGCACTCGGCGACACCATCATCGGCGCCTGCGAATTTTGCGCCAAGTCGCACAAGGTCTACGAGCCTCTTCGGGATGGCGGATTCCCGCTGCTCTCCGATAACGGCGGCGAAGCCAGCGTTCGCAAGCTCGTTGTCGACGGCTACCAGATCATGAACTACTAGCGCCAACTCCCCCGAGCAGCGCAACGGCCCGGCGTGACCCACCTCACCGGTGGGCACCCGGACTGCGCACACTGCGCACACTGATTCAGGGTCGCGAAGCGGGAACTCACGGTGGCTAGGAATGACGCCAGTTTGCTGCACACTTGAGCACCGCTGGCTCGCGGGCAGTGGTAGCGCTGCTATCGTCGTGGGAGTGTTTTCTAAAGTGACTGTTCCCACAACTCTCCAGACGCGAGACGGCGAAATGATTCTTCGCTACTCCGCTCTTGGCGACATCGACACTATTCTTCAACTGCTCGCGGACGACGCAATCAGCGCGCTGCGAGGCGACACTGCGCGGCCAGAAGACCGCCCCGCTTACGAAAAAGCGTTTCACGCGATCGCCACGACTCCCGCCAACGCGCTCCTCGTAGTGGAAGCCCCCTCCGGGGATGTTGTTGCCACGATGCAGCTCACCGCCATTCCCGGAATGGCCCGCCGTGGTTCGCACCGCCTCCAAGTTGAAGCAGTGCGCGTAGCCGCGAGCCAGCGTTCGAGCGGAATCGGCGGCGCCATGATGCGGTGGGTTATCGACACCGCAGCGCCCACGCTTGGCGCCTCCCTCATCCAACTGACTTCTGACGAAGCCCGCACTGACGCCCACCGGTTCTACACGAAGCTCGGCTTCGAAGCGTCGCACATCGGTTTCAAGTACGCCGTCGACCTGCACCGCGAAACCCCCGCAGAGTAGACGCTGGTTCGCGGTGCACCAGTGACGGCGGGCGCCCCCTAGCGCCGATAGCGTGCGCCGGCATGCTCCGCTGGGAGCCTGTTGCCACGCCCATGTAGCTTGTGTCGGAGCGTGCCTTCCGCGTATTCCTCGGGATAAGACCCGCGCGCCCGAAGCACCGGGATGACGTGCTCGACCACATCCTCAAACGTGCCCGGCGTGATCGCGTAAGCAAGGTTGAAGCCATCGACATCGGTCTCTGCGACCCACGCTTCGAGTTCATCCGCAATCTCCTCGCCAGAGCCGATAATGAACGGCCCCAGGCCACCAATCGCCCCGAGCCGCGCGATGTCGCGAACCTTCCATTCGCTGCCGTCGTCATTGGCCTGCTGAAAGTTCGCCACCGTTGACTGGATTGCGTTGCTCTTGACATTGCCGATGGGCTCATCGAGGTCGTACTGCGAGAGGTCGATGCCCATCCATCCCGACATGAAGACCAGCGCACCTTCTTCGCTGGCGTAGCTCAAGTAGTCGGCATACTTCGCGTGAGCTTTCTCCGTTGTCTCATCGGTGATGATCGTCAGAAGCGTGTAGATGCGCGCTGAGTATCGATCACGCCCGGCCGCTTCGAGAGCATCCCGGATGCGACCCACCGTTGCCTTGAGCCCTGCCTTGGTCGATGCCGCCACAAAGATCGCTTCAGCGTTTCCTGCGGCGAACTGAATACCCCGAGGCGAAGCACCGGCTTGGTAAATGACCGGTGTTCGCTGCACAGATGGCTCCGAAAGATGGATGCCGGGAACCGTGAAGTGTTTGCCCTTGTGCTCGATGTCGTGAACCTTGCTGGGGTCAGTGAACACACCGGACTCCCGGTCACGAATAACCGCATCGTCTTCCCAAGAGCCCTCCCACAACTTGTAAAGCACCTCAAGATATTCGTCAGCGTGGTCATAGCGGTCGTCGTGCTCGAGCTGATCGTCGTTGCCCATGTTGCGGGCCGCCGAGGGCAGGTAGCCGGTCACGACATTCCAGCCGATCCGACCCTGCGTGAGGTGATCAAGCGTCGACATCCGGCGAGCGAAAGGGTAGGGATGCTCGTAGGCGGTTCCGGCCGTGATACCGAATCCGAGGTTCTCGGTGACATGCGCCATAGCCGAGACGAGCAACAGCGGATCGTTCACCGGAACCTGGGCACCGTGGCGAATGGCGGCCTCATTCGAGCCGGCGTAGACGTCATAGGTGCCGAGGACATCCGCAATGAAGATGCCGTCAAAGGTTCCTTTTTCGAGCAGCTTTGCGAGCTCGGTCCAGTAATTGAGGTCTTTGTAGCGCCACGATTGGTCGTCGGGATGGCGCCACATTCCGGAGGACTGGTGAGCGACGCAGTTCATATCAAAGGCGTTGAAGCGAATTTGTCTAGGCATGCCTTTATGGTGCGCCGCAGCATCCGATAACGCACCTGAGGACGAAACAATCGGCGAAACAGAAGGACACATATCGACATATTCTCGCTTCGTCGCGTACCCGGGTGCACGCTTGTTCGCATCCCCGAAACATTGGATGGACGAATGCAGACAATCACCGAAAAACCACCGGCCGCCGCTAGCCAGAGCCCTGCCCACGAGGTCGAGGTAGAGGTAGAGGAGACGATGTCGGGAATAAGCGCCGCGGAATTCTCGAGCGCATTTCGCCACTACCCCGGTGGAGTCGCCGTTGTCACAGCGCAGTCACCGCTCGGGCCAGTCGCGCTGACGGTGACGTCGGTCGTTTCGGTGAGTGCCGAGCCGCCGTTGCTCGCGTTCTCGATCGGACACCGCGCATCTACTGCGCCTGGAATCCGGGCGGCTGAATCGTACGTCATCCACTTTCTCGGGAGCGAACAACTTGACCTTGCGCAACTGTGCGCGACAAGCGGGGTTGACCGGTTCGCCGACCGTGGACTGTGGGCACGGCTGCCCACGGGAGAGCCCTATTTTCCGAGCGCACCTGCACGAATTGTCGGCAAACGTATCGACCAGCTCGATACCGAATCCGCATCGCTCATTCTCGTGCTCGCCCAAGACGCCCACATCACCCCGGAGGCCGATTTCGCTCCCCCTCTGGTTCACCACAATCGGGCGTGGCACCGCTTAGGAGAGCATTCTCACCTCAACTGAGGCGTCGCTAGCCGGCGTGTGACTCGGCGATAGCTTCGTCGTCGTCCCAGCTCTCCACAAGAGTGACCCGACCGCGTGAATCCTTCACCGCAAGCACCAACGCAATAATGGCCGTCGCTAGACCAACAACTCCCAGCGGGTTCGCGATACCGATCGCAATACCGAGAGCGGGCTCATTGGGGCCGCTGATGATGGTCTGCAGACCGATCGGCGTGGAATCAGGAATCGTCAACCCGAGCAGAAAGGCACAAACGCCGGATGCGATGAGCATCGTGTGCGTGAGAGCCCGCGTCTCAAAACCACGGAGTTCGGTGCGCCGCATCGCTAGCCCAATGAGGACCAGCAGCACGCCGAAAAGAACACCCAATGTCGTCGCGTAGATGATGGTGAGATCGCCGCCAATACCAAAAAGGTGGCGTCCGAACGAAACCCAACCCGCCACCGCGACACCACACACGATCGCGGCAACTCCCGCTCGACCAGAACCAGGTGTACTCGGAGTCGCGCGAACTCGAATAGCGCTATACGTCACGTGAGGTTCCCTACTCTTACTGTGTTCTCCTCTAATGCTACCGAGCGAAAGTGCGCGAGGTTTTCCACCGATCACCCCGGAAAAGGGGATTGTCATGAGCGAGGCTCACGATAAGACTGAGAGTAACTTTCCCGAGGAGACCACATGGCAACCGCCACCGAAGGCCGCGTGGCCGTGTACATCGATTTCGACAACATCGTGATCTCGCGATACAACCAAATACATGGCAACGGGCAGTTTCAAAAAGACAAGGCTCGGTTTCACAATTCGAATCGCATGACTACGAGCGTGATTGGCAACAAACTCATCGAAGCCACTGTGGATGTCGAAGCTATCCTCGACTACGCCTCTTCGTTTGGAACGGTGGCTTTCAGTCGCGCCTACGCCGACTGGTCGGTGCCGGTGAATTCTAGCTACCAGAAGCAGCTCATCAATCGCGCAGTGGAGCTCGTGCAGCTCTTTCCCCTTACCGCGCAGATGAAAAACGGTGCCGACATACGGCTCTCAGTCGACGCGATGGAAGACATGTTCCGACTGCCCGACATCACGCATGTTGTTATTGTCGCTGGGGATTCGGACTATGTGGCACTTGCCCAACGCGCCAAGACGCTCGGCCGGTACGTCATCGGCATCGGCGTTGCCGGAGGCACTAGCGATGCGCTCACTTCATCCTGTGACAAGTTCGCGGACTACGATTCGCTTCCCGGTGTCGAGTTCGGCACGCCACCATCGCTTCAACAGACCGCCGCAACCACAAAGCCGACCTCGGTAACAGACACACCGAAATCGGCAGCTGCACCTGCAGCAGCCGCTACGCCTGCGCCGGCACCGAAGCTCACGACGATTGTGGCTTCAAAAACGTCCACGGCCGCAGGGCCCAAGAAGTCGCCGGCGACCCCACAAACCAACGCGATGAAAGCGGGATCGGCAAAGAATACCGCTGCGGTCGCCAAGCAAACCACTCAGTCAGATAAAGACTCTCCTGCGAACGGAATGCGACCCTTCAAGATGCTGGTGAGGGCTATGCGACTCGTTCAGCAAAAAGAAGATTCAGAGTGGCTCAACAGCTCGGGAGTGAAGAATCAGATGTTGAGAATTGACCCGTCGTTCAACGAAGCCGCACTGAAGTTTAAGACCTTCAGCGAGTTTGTCTCGTCTCATAGTTCGCACATCGAAGTGCGCGAACGCGACGGTGTGCGCGAGCTGAAGTTGCGTGCGAATGCATCTCAAATTAAATAGCCGCGCGAACACGACAGATGCCCCGCGTCGTAGCGCGAATTACGCGAGCAACTGCTCCGCAAGCAGTTCGAGCGCGCGCACTCGCACGGGCGAGGTGTTCGCCGCGTCCGCATTGTGAGCCGACAGCCCAGGCACGACCATGACCTCGTCAACGCCGAAGCGTGTGGCGAGCGAGCGAATGCGTTGCGCTGCAGCCACTGGTTCGTCGATAACCCACCGTTCGGCCATGTCATCCACCATTTGTTGTTGCGGCGCGGCGAGCTCTGTCGCGGCAGCGTCTTCGATGGTCGAGAGCGGGCCGAGCGGCATACCGCTGAGCAGGCGCGCCATTTGCTGAAGTTGGGGCAGGGCTGCGGCACGCGCATCCGCCGCCGTTTCGGCGACAGCCACGTTCAGGGTCAGGAATGTCTTGGGGGCCTTCAGCAAGTCTGACGGCACAAAGTTGTCGCGGTAGAGGCCAAGAATGCGCGCGGTTCCTTCGCCCGAGAAGTGGTGGGCAAAAACGTACGGCATGCCCTGCGCTGCGGCCAGACGTGCCGAATAGTCACTTGAGCCGAGCAACCAAAGATCAGCAACGGATGCCGCATTCGGCGTCGCCGTGAGTTCGTAGGTGCGCCCCTGCTGCAGTTGCAACGTGGCGCCGTCGGGATTCATGAGGCTGCGGATGTCGGCCACGTTGCGCGGGAACGCGTCGACATCGCTAGTGGTGCCGGTCATCCGCAAATACGAAGTGATCACAGGGTCGCTGCCGGGAGCGCGGCCGATGCCGAGGTCGATGCGGCCGGGGAACGCGGCCTCGAGGATCGCGAACTGCTCAGCAACGACGAGAGGCGCGTGGTTGGGCAGCATCACTCCCCCAGAACCGAGGCGAATGTTCTTGGTCTGCGCCGCCAAAATGCCAATCAGCACAGCCGGGTTCGTCGACGCCACGGCCTTCATGTTGTGGTGCTCAGCCACCCAGTAGCGCGAGAAACCAAGGTCATCGGCGCGTTGCGCGAGCGCGGTTGTCGCCGCCAGGGCGTCAGAAGAAGTCTGGTTGCTGCGAACAGGAATGAGATCAAGAACAGAAAGGCGAAGTGGTGTAGTCATCACTAGTATTCAACTCCTTACCAGCGTGGATATTCCTGAATGAGAGAGTTAGCGGGCCCGCGGCACGAAGCGACCACGATTCTCAGGTCGCCCTTCAGTGCGCGCGCGACTTGCCACTCCCTAGACTGGGGCGATGCACGCTGCTGATTCCTCTCCCGCTGATCCGACCGAGTCGATTGCGCCAGCGCAGCCAACATCATCGAACTCAACTCCCGGTCCTCAGCGAACTCGACGCGTCGCGCGCACGATTTTCATCGCACTCGCCGCAATCGTTGTTCTGCTCGTGGCCGGAATGCTCGTGTGGGCGAATGTGGGAGTGATGCAGGCAGAACCCGACGCGCTGGAGAGCGTGCAAACAAACCCGGCCGTGCACATCACCGAAAATCAAAACTCCTTCGTTCTCACCCCCACCGGCGACGCTTCAGGCGAAGGCTTTGTGTTCATCCCCGGAGCAAAGGTCAGCGCGGATGCCTACCTCTATAAGCTCTCCGGAGCGGTGGCCGAATCGGGGCTCACGGTTGTCGTGACGAAGCCCATCCTGAATCTGGCATTTTTCGACCAACGATCGCTCGATACCTTCACGGATGCGGCGCCCGACGTTGATGACTGGATTGTCGGCGGACATTCCCTGGGTGGCGTGCGCGCGTGCCAATACGCCGAGCAGCCCGACGTCAGCGGCCTCGTGCTTTTCGGCAGCTACTGCGCCAACGATCTTTCCGAAGTCGACATTCGCGTCTTGAGCCTCAGCGGAAGCAATGACCTCCTGAGCACACCCGAGAAGATCATGAATGCGGCCCACCTGTTGCCGACATCCACCACCTTCTTTCCCATCGATGGCGCCAATCACGCCAGCTTCGGAGACTACGGAGTGCAGGCCGGAGACGGTATCGCGACCCTCGACACCTCAGTGGTGCGAGACGTGATCGCCGCCGAAGTGAACAGTTTTGTGAACAATGGATAGCACCGAAGAAGCTATGGAAGCTGCCAACTGGGGTATCGTGCTCATCCCAATTTTGGCTGTCATGGCACCGTTGCTGGCACGCGCACTCTCTCCGCTGGTCCGCATCTCGATCGTCGTTTTCGAGCTGCTTCTCGGCATTCTGATTGGGCCAAGTGTTCTTGGCTGGGTTGGCGAATCCGAGTTCGTCGAACAGCTCTCCGACTTCGGCTTGGCCATGCTGTTCTTTATGGCCGGAAATGAAATCCGACTGAGCGCTATTCGCGGCCGGAATGGTCGACGCGCATCACTCGGGTGGCTCGTTGGGCTAGTCGCAGGAGTGGCGATTGGTTATCTCATCGAGCCAGGATTTGGCGCCGTCGTTATCGGGATCGCGCTTTGTTCGACGGCACTCGGAGTAATCATGCCCCTCCTGCGTGACGCCGGGGAACTGCCCACCCGCTTTGGCAATTCCGCAGTCGCACTCGGCGCCGTCGGCGAATTTGGGCCGCTCATTGCCATCTCCATTTTTCTCGGAGCCAGCTCACTCGGAGTCTCCACGATCGTGTTGGGTATATTCATCCTGATTGCGATGACGCTGCTGTTCCTCGCGGCCCGCATCGAACACAACTCGCTCCACCGCCTCGTGACAGCAACCCTGCACACCTCAGGCCAGTTCGCGATCCGACTGGTTATCTTCATTGTTGCCGCACTGGTCGTGCTGAGCATCGTTCTCGACCTAGATATGCTCCTCGGTGCATTCGTCGCCGGATTGCTCTGGCAGGTCATGATGCGCCAGGCGCCCGAACGCGACCGCGCGATGGTCGACTCCAAGTTGGATGCGATCGCCTTCGGATTCCTTGTTCCGATCTTTTACATCAACACGGGAGTGTCGTTCGAACTCGGCGCCCTCACTTCCGACTTGAGCGTGGCGGCTCTCGTGCCCGTGTTCCTCGTGCTTCTGCTCGTCGTGCGCGGTGTACCCTCGATGTTCGCCGCACGGAAAGGCGCGAGCACCCGCGAACGCGCCGCGCTCGGCCTTCTCGGCGCCACAGGATTGCCCATCATCGTCGCCGTCACCGCAATTGGCGTCGATAGCGAATATATCGACTCTGGTATCGCCGCCGCTCTCGTCGGAGCCGGTTTGCTATCCGTGCTGATCTTCCCGGTCATCGCAATGGCGTTGCGCGGAGACGCTGCCCAGTTGCACGCCAGCGGCACGGGAGATGAGGCCCAAAACCTTCCCGGCGAACCACACATCACCGAAGAGGCCTAAGCGTCGCGACGAGCGGATCGCTGAAGCCGTCGCGACGTCACCAATGCTCTAGGCGAGCACCACCCCGCTAAGCGAGAATCGGGATCGTGCCTGTCGCCGTGTAACCCGCAGAGTGTGGCAATGGCTCGCCCAGAACATCCGACGTGTCGTGCGCGACAACGGCCGCTTCGACGGGAGGCTCGGCGTGGGAGTGAATGATCGGAATGGACTCGGTGAGAGCCACTAAGCCGTCGCTGATGGTGACGAGCGGATCGGCATCCGTGCTCGAGAAAATCGGGAATGAACGCCCCTCATCGGGCAAGCGGCGACCACGGCGAATGACCACGATCGTGGCGGCGGCAAGCGGGATCGCGACAGCGCTGGGAGCGGCAACCCAGAACGACGAACTCATCAGACCGTAAGCGCCCCAGACGGTGTAACCAAAGACCAACAGCCACTGCGTGGTCTCCGAAATACCGGCAAGACGCACGGCGTCGTTGCGGCTCTGCCAGGTGATACGGGCCTGAGGAACCCACATTAGGAAGGAGAAAACGGTGCCCGCGAATCCGAGTGCGTTAATAGCGATTTCGGTGATGTTCATACCGGTTGATCTGATCTTTCTGACGGCCTAGGGAAGAACTCCCGAATGGGCACAATTGCCGGGCATCAACGCGATGTCACGCTCATTCTAAGCACAAAATACGTCGTGCACCATCACCCCATGGGAGGTACTTTTTTGCTGGCCGTCAGCATCAAAAATAGCGTCCAAATACGACTGTCAGCACTGCGCTGAGCGCGTCACGACCGGTTCCACTTCCAGTCGGCCACTTCGGGCATATCCTCGCCGTGTTCTCGCGTGTATTGACGCGCGTGCAATCGGGTGTCATGCAGTTCCTGCCAGAAGGCCGCATGCCGCGAGGTGAGGCCCGGAACCCGCTCAAGCACGTCGATGACCAGGTGGTAGCGGTCAAGATCGTTGAGCATCACCATGTCGAACGGTGTCGTCGTCGTGCCCTCGTCTTTGTACCCGCGCACATGCAGGTTTGCGTGCCCCGCGCGCTTATAGGTGAGGCGGTGAATCAGCCACGGATAACCGTGGTGGGCGAAAATCACTGGCTTGTCTGTTGTGAAGATCGCGTCGTACTCGGCATCGCTGAGACCGTGCGGATGCTCCGATTCGCTGTGCAGGCGCATCAAGTCGATGACGTTGACGACCCGCACGCGCAGCTCAGGGATCCGCTCGCGCAAGATTTGCGCGGCCGCCAAGGTTTCTAGGGTCGGAACGTCGCCGGCACAGGCGAGGACGACATCCGGTTCCTGGCCGACAACTTCGGTGCCAGCCCACTCAAACAGCCCGATGCCGCGCGTGCAGTGTTCAATCGCCGCGGGCATGGCGAGCCAGTTGTTCTCCGGGTGTTTGCCAGCGATGACGACGTTGATCTTGTTGACGGATCGCAAGCAGTGGTCGTAGGTGGCGATCAACGTGTTGGCATCGCACGGGAGGTAGGCCCGCACGACATCGGGCTTCTTGTTCATGACCAGATCAAGAAAGCCGGGGTCCTGATGCGAAGCGCCGTTGTGATCTTGACGCCAGACATGCGAGCTCAGCAGATAGTTGAGCGACGCCACTGGGCGACGCCACGGAATCGCGATTGCACCCTCGAGCCACTTGGCGTGCTGATTGAACATCGAATCGACGATATGAATGAACGCCTCGTAGGAGTTAAACATGCCGTGCCGACCCGTGAGTAGGTATCCCTCGAGCCAGCCCTGACACTGGTGCTCGCTGAGCATCTCCATGACCCGCCCCGCGCGCGCGAGGTGGTTGTCGGAATCGATGGGGAGGTAGTCGGCATCCCACTGTTTATCGGTGGTGTCGAAGACAGCACTCAGACGATTGGATGCCGTGACATCGGCCCCAAAGATACGGAAGTTCTCGGGGTTGTCGCGAATCACATCGCGCAGCCACTCCCCGAGCGCGCCCGTCGCCGAGCTCGTAGTTTCGCCCGGATTCGGTACGTCGACGGCGTACTCCCGAAAGTCAGGGAGGCGCAGCGGCGCACGGAGCAGTCCACCGTTAGCGACGGGATTGGCGCTCATACGGCGATCCCCCGAAGGAGCAAGTGCGATCGTCAATTCGCGCGGCGCCCCGCTCTCGTCGAAGAGTTCCTCTGGGTGGTACGAGGCCATCCATTCCTCAAGCTGCTGCAAATGTTCCTCGGTGTCGCGCACGCTCGCGAGCGGCACCTGGTGCGAACGCCAGTTGTTTTCAACTGGGTGCCCGTCGACCACTTTCGGGCCCGTCCAGCCCTTGGGCGTGCGCAGAATGAGCATCGGCCAGGCCGGGCGTCCCTCGAGCGTTCCTGCCGCGGCATCCGCTTTGATCCGAGCGATGTGATCGACAATGTCGTCAAGCGTCGCCGCCATGCGCTCATGCACAGCACGAGGATCTTCGCTGTCGAACCCACCAGAGACGACGTAGGGCGTGTGCCCGTACCCGCGCATCAGATCACACAGTTCGTCTTCGGGAATGCGGGCCAGCACTGTCGGGTTCGCAATTTTGTAGCCATTGAGGTGCAGGATCGGCAAGACCACGCCATCTCGCTCCGGGTCAATGAACTTGTTCGAATGCCAGCTGGTCGCGAGCGGCCCCGTTTCGGCTTCACCATCGCCGACGACCGCGGCGACAAGCAGGTTGGGGTTGTCGAAGACGGCGCCGTAGGCATGCGACAGGGCATAGCCCAGCTCGCCACCCTCGTGGATGGAGCCCGGCGTTTCGGGAGCGGCATGGCTCGGAATACCACCCGGGAACGAAAACTGTCTGAACAACTTGCGGATGCCATCCGCACTCTTATCAATATCGCCGTACGTCTCGCTGTAAGTGCCATCGAGGTACGCACTCGCGACAACGGCAGGACCTCCATGACCCGGCCCAGCCACGAAAATGGTGTCGGTGTCGCGTTCCTGAATGATGCGATTCAGATGGGCCCACACAAAGTTCAGGCCGGGCGTCGTGCCCCAGTGCCCCAAGAGTCGAGGCTTGGTGTGCTCGCGGCGGAGAGGTTCACGCAGCAGCGGATTGTCGAGGAGATAGATCTGGCCGACAGCGAGATAGTTGGCTGCGCGCCACCATGCGTCTAGCTGATCGAGCGTGTGCGGTTGCACTTCGGCGGGGCGAGGGCCACACCACGGCTGGCGGGCGACGGGTTCTTGAACAGGCACGAGATTCTCTCTTCTCTTCACGATGATGTGGTCGAGGTCATCCGTTCGATCACGACCCCCTTCTTGCTGAGGGCGCCCCGCCAGTTTAGGAGCAGACCTCAGCTCTGTGGGGCGAATTCAGCGAGTCTGAGGGTACGCCGATACCGCACACAGCGGCTCGGGCAGTTACCCTCAATACATGGGTTCGCGAAGCGCACGACAGCAGGGTGCGTTGGCGTCATGGAACGACGAACGTGGCTTCGGGTTCATCACCGTTGACGACCCACGCGGCACCAACGGCGCTGGCAGCAGCAACGGCAACGGCGAAAGCAACGGCGAAAGCGTCTTTGCCCACATCTCTGCCTTCCCACGCCGTGACACCCGCCCGACTCCCGGTGAACGGGTGAGTTTTGTGGTCGAGCACACGAACGAAGGTAAGGTTCGGGCTCACACAATCCGTTACCTCTCCGCCTCCGGTCGACCGCTGCGCACGAAACGGCGCAAGCCCGGCACCATGAGCTATGTCGTTCTGGCTACCTTCGTCGTCGCGATCGGTATTCTCACCGCGATCGGTGCCCTCCCCTGGCTATTTGCAGCGTTGTACCTCGTGATGAGCATCATCACGTATGCCCTGTATGCCAGCGACAAGAAGGCTGCGCAGTCCAGACAGTGGCGCGTAACTGAAAGCGCTCTTCTGGGGCTCGGATTGTTCGGCGGCTGGCCGGGAGCGATTCTTGCCCAACAGCGACTGCGGCACAAAACCCAGAAACCTCTCTTCCGCCAAGCATTCTGGGGCACTGTAGTACTCAATATTCTGGTTTTTGCGATCTTGACGACAGCCCTCCGGGAACCGATGCTCAACCTCGTGCGCCTCATTCTCGACGTTACTTCCCCGTAGACCTGCCGAGTTCATCGCCCGCGTTCTAGGGTGGAGCCATGGAGTCTTCAGCCAAGTTCCGCACTGTCCGTCGCTCTCGCACAGCGCCCGCGATTGTGGCGCTGCTTGCTGTCTCTGTTGCTGTGTCTGGATGCACGGCAGCGGCATCCGGTGGTCTTGAGGTCATTGAGGGCGACTCCCCAGCCTCTGATGTCATCGCGCTGAGTGCGGGCAGCAGCGACGTGGCCGTGGTGCGAGCGGTCGACGCTGCGGTCGAACAACTTCCTGAGTTGGCCGCAATCGCGATGGATGAGACCGGCACCCCCGGCCTGGCGATCGCTGTCGTACACAACGGCGAGATGATCTATGCCGACGGTTTCGGAGTGCGCGAAGCAGGAACCGCTGACAGGGTGGATGCCGACACGGTGTTTCAAATAGCGTCAGTGTCGAAATCCCTCTCTGCCACGGTCGTCGCCCGCGCCATTACCCAAGACGCAGTGGAATGGGACACTCCCGTGCGCACGCTGCTGTCTGATTTCTCTCTTGCGGACTCGTACGTCACGCAGAACGCAACGATTGGCGACTACTTCAGCCACCGCACCGGGCTCGCGACCGGGGCTGGCGATGATCTGGAATATGTGGGCTACGAGCGCGACTACATCCTCGACCACCTTCGGTATCAGCCTCTCGACGATTTCCGCAGTAGCTACCACTATTCGAACTACGGCATCACGGTAGGAGCGGAGGCGACTGCTGCAGCACTCGGCATGGACTGGAACGATGCCATCCGTGAACTCGTTTACGAACCGTTGGGAATGACTGCCACAAGCTCGAGCTACGCGGATTTTGTGGCGCAGCCCAATCGAGCACGCCTCCACACCCTGATCGACGGCACCTTTCAGCCGCTCTTTGAGAGAAACCCCGACCCTCAATCCCCCGCAGGAGGAGTGTCGTCGACCGTCAGCGACCTATCGAAATGGATGACGATGATCCTGTCCGGTGGTGAACATGACGGCCAGCCGTTCGTCACCCCCGAATCGCTCGTGCCTGCCATCACAGCCCAGAGCATAAGCTCACAGGCCTCTGCCCCCGACCAGCGCACCGGAAGTTACGGCTATGGGTTCAACGTGGGCAGCCAAGCGGGGGGCCGCACGACGGTGAGCCATTCGGGCGGCTTCGTGTTGGGGGCCGGAACGAACTATCACCTCGTGCCCAGTCTCGATTTGGGCATCGTAACCCTGACCAATGCTGCGCCCATCGGCACCGCCGAAGCCATCAATGCCCAGTTTCTCGATCTGGTTCAATACGGGGAGGTGCAAAGAGACTGGCTCGGCGACTACTCCGGTGCCCTTTCCGCACTCAACGCCCCGGCAGGAGATCTCGTCGGAGAGACCAAGCCCGGTACTGCGGGGGCTTCCCTCTATCTCAGTGACCACGAAGGCACGTACCGCAACGACTACTTCGGCGATCTTGTCGTGACCGAAGTCGACGGAGCGCTGCAGGCAGCCCTCGGGCCGCGCGGCAACTACCTTCTCGAACTAGAAGCGTGGGATGCGGACACTTTTGCCTTCACTCCCACGGGCGAGAATGCGCCCCACGGCTCTCTCTCGTCGGCCACATTTTCGCGGTCAGGCGGAGCCGTCACCGGGGTGACGCTGGAGTTTTTTGACGCGCAGGGACTCGGAGAATGGCGCCGCTAACCGGCACTCGCTTCACCCGTGCGGTAGCTGTCACGCTAGCGAAAGGAAGAGCTTCTCGATCTCTTCTGACTGGGGCGATCCTTCCGCATCCGGGTTGATCAAGCACTCTTTCATAGCTTCGGAGATCACAAGGAAGCCTGCGCGATCAAGGGCTTTCGACACCGCGGCAAGTTGATGCACGACGTCACGGCAGCCGGCGCCCGTTTCCACGGTGGCGATCAGGGCACCCAACTGTCCTTGAGCGCGGCGCAATCTGTTCACAATTTTCTTTTGCGCGTCTGAATCGGCATTCGGTAGCGATCCGGCGATCTCGGCAACCATAGGTCTCTCGTCTCTCTCAGGTGAGTTGACAGTCTCGATACCCCATAGGGTATAGTTCAAGCATACCCCCTAGGGTATTTAGAAATGGTCAGTCAACGAAAGCAGAGTTATGTGCAGAGCAGTTACGTGTCGTACATGCGGCAAAACTACGTGGGCAGGATGCGGACAACACATCCAGTCCGTCAAGCGCAGCGTGCCCGCATCCAACTGGTGCAACGGCAAGCACTCGCAGTCTGAGATTGACGCCGCAAAATCCGCTCAGGGCGGCTTCTTTGCCCGCCTCTTCGGTCGTTAGGAGACCACATGTGCGCACAAGTTATTTGTCAAAAGTGCAGTAAACCCACTTGGGCTGGCTGCGGAGAACACATCGAGGATGCCCTCGCCAACGTCGCTGAACGCGACCGTTGCCACTGCTAACGAGCAACTACTACTCACCCGCAGCCACCGCTAACCACGCACCGTCGTTAGCGTCTTCCCTCCCCCGGACATAGCGAACACTCACTGGAGTAAAAATGCTTCTCGAACGCATCTATGACACCGACCTCGCTCAGGCTAGCTACTTCATCGGTTGCCAAGCCAAAGGCGAAGCGATCGTTGTTGACCCCCGCCGCGACCTCGACGTTTATCTTGAGATCGCCGCCAAGAACGGGATGACCATCACGGCCGTCACCGAAACCCACATTCACGCCGACTACCTTTCCGGCACCCGCGAGCTTGCCGCTCGCACCGGTGCGGAGATTCTGGTGTCTGACGAAGGTGGCCCCGACTGGACCTACGGAAGCGCCTTCGACGGTGCTGTACGTATGAAAGACGGCCACATCATTACCCTCGGCAACATCACGCTGAAGGCCGTCCACACTCCCGGGCACACTCCCGAGCACTTCTCCTTCTTGGTCACCGATGGCGCGCAGGCTGACGCTCCCGGTTTCATGCTCAGCGGAGACTTTGTCTTCGTCGGAGACCTCGGACGCCCCGACCTTCTCGACGAAGCTGCCGGCGGCGTTGACACCCGTTTCGGCGGAGCGAAAGACATTTTCGCCAGCCTGCGCGACCGCTTCCTCACCCTTCCCGACTATGTGCAGGTGTTGCCCGCCCACGGTGCCGGTAGCGCCTGCGGCAAAGCTCTCGGCGCAATTCCGACGACCACTGTCGGGTACGAACGCGCGTTCGCGTGGTGGAGCCACTACGTCGAAAACAACGACGAACAAGGCTTTATCGACGAACTGCTCAACGGTCAACCGGATGCGCACGCCTACTTTGGCCGCATGAAGGTGCAGAACCGACAGGGCCCGAACGTCATGGGCACCGTAACCCCGCTGCGCGAGTACACGACCGAGGAAGTCGCGACAGCGCTCGACGCCGACAGCGCGATCCTCATCGACACTCGCAACAATGCCGAAGTTCACCGTGGCACTGTGCCGCGCTCGCTCAACGTTCCCGGACCAGAGAAAGCAGCAAGCTACGGCGCTTGGGTCTACAACCCCGAGACAGAAACACGCCCCGTCATCCTTCTGGCTGACGATCTTGAACACGCCGAAGAGTTGCGTGACCACCTCGTGCGCGTGGGCATCGACACTGTTTCGGGCTTCGTGACGACCCTCGATGGACTCACCCTCGTTGTGCCCGAACTTGTCGATCCTGCCACGCTCGAAGACGTTGATCGTGTGCTTCTGCTCGACGTGCGCAACAAAACCGAGTTTGCCGAGGGACACATCCCCGGTGCCGAGCAATTGAGCGGTGGCCGCGTCATGTGGGCGCTCGACCAGCTCCCCCGCGAAGGAACCATCGTGACGTACTGCCAAAGCGGAGTGCGCAACAGCGTGGCCGCGAGTGCCCTGCGCCGTGCTGGCTACGACGTAGCCGAACTGGATGGCTCGTACCTTGGTTGGCTCGCAACTCCTGGTGCAGTCCCCGCGGTCTAACGCGCCCTCATGGAACCTAATCTGATCATCGCGCTGGCCCTTGCCGTGCTCGTGGGAGTTTCCCTCGGCATGCTCGGCGGGGGCGGCTCGATCCTCACGGTGCCGATCCTCACCTACGTTGCCGGCTTTGAGCCGCAGCAGGCGATTTCAGCTTCGCTGTTTATCGTGGGCGTCACGAGCGCAGTGAGCGTTTTTCATCACGCTCGGGTCGGACGCGTGCGCTGGCGAACCGGATTGATTTTTGGTGTTTCAGGAATGGCGGGCGCTTTTGCCGGAGGCATCGTCGGCGGGTTCATCCCGGGCACGATTCTCATGGTTCTCTTCGCTGCCATGATGGTGGCTACTGCGACCGCCATGATCCGCGGCCGCAAGAAAGTACCCGCCGGTTCACTTCACGAGCCCGCGAAACTCCCCGTCCTCCGCATTATTCGTGACGGGTTCTTCGTCGGTATTGCCGCAGGGCTTGTTGGTGCCGGCGGCGGATTCCTTATCGTTCCCGCGCTCACCCTTCTTGGCGGTCTTCCGGTCGCGGTGGCAGTAGGAACCTCGCTGCTCGTCATTGCGATGCAGTCGTCCGCCGGCCTCGTCGCTCACCTCTTTACCGTCGACCTACCCTGGCCGACGATCCTTGCCTTCACCGGTATCGCCGTTGCGGGATCGTTTGTGGGAGCGGCTCTCGCCGGGCGCATCCCCGAAACGGCCCTCCGCAAGGGCTTTGGAATCTTTGTTCTCGTGATCGGCGCGTTCGTGCTCGTGCAAGAAATCCCGCAATTGATCCCTCTCCTGACAGGAGCGTGACCGTTGCCCACGACAGAACCAGCAACGGCGGCAGCAACACCAGCGCCAGCACCGAGCCCGCCGAAAGTGCCCACCGTGGGTTCTCTCATTGAGGGCTACGACATTCCGGTGGTCAACGAGCGCGCTGTTCGCGTGGCGGCAGGCATTCTCTTTAGTGCCGGAGCCATCTCGATCACGCTTGCTGTCATCCAGCATTCGGCCGTTCCGCTTCGCCCTTTCGGTGTCTTTTTCATGATGGATATGCTCATTCGGGTCACCGTCGGTGATCGTTGGTCGCCGACCCTCGCACTGGGCCGTCTCATTGTTCGACGACAGCCGCCGAGCTGGGTAGGTGCCCCGCAGAAAGAGTTCGCTTGGTGGCTTGGTTATGGCCTTGCCCTCCTCTCGTGCGCGGGAATGGGCGTGCTGGGCGCGCCCCTCGAGGCCACACTGGCGCTGTGCGGTTTGTGCCTTTCTCTGTTGTTCTTAGAAGCCGCCTTCGGTATTTGCGTTGGCTGTGCTCTTCAGCGCGTGCTCACAAAAACACCACCCCAATACTGCCCGGGCGATTCGTGCCGGGTTCCCGAATAACCACTCGTTTACAAGGAGAAAAAATGTTCCGTCCCCTCGCCGCTCTCGCTGGCTCTCTCGTCGTGCTGGCATCGATCGCTGGATGCTCGGCCGCGGGCGATTCTGTTGAACTCAGCGCTGACACCATCCTCATCGACGTTCGCACCCCCGCGGAATACGACGCCGGACACCTCGAGGGCGCTACGCTGCTCGACCTCAACGGTGGCGAATTTGCTGCTGCGCTTCCGACTCTCGACCCCGAGGCCGAGTACGCCGTCTACTGCAAGTCGGGCAACCGTTCCGGTCAAGCTGTCGCCCTCATGGAAGAAGCTGGATTCGAGAACGTGATCGACCTCGGCTCCATTGGTGAGGCAGAAGCCTCCACCCAGATCGAGGTTGTGCAGTAGCGCACTTCCCTGCGACCCCAAACCGCAGCGAGCACGGCTCCGAACCACAGTGGTGAATACGACGCCAGCCTCCAGCACGCACTACAGCGCCGAGAACCGGTTTGACCGCGCGACCGCGGGCTTCACGCGCGTCGTCGTTCCGACCGATCTCGGCGATGTCGTGGCACACGTCGATCCGAATGCTGCTGCGCTGTCCGATTCAGCGACCCTTCTCCTCCACGGGGCCGCCGGTTCGTGGACGACCTGGTTACCGTTGATTCGGGCTTCACATGCGACGGACAGCCCTCTGCAGAACGTTGTCGCCCTCGACCTCCCCGGTTGGGGAGAAAGCGGCAGTATTTCTGCCACTGCGACGGTCGAAGACCTCGCGGATGCCGTAGCCCACGTCACGAGAACGCTCGGCTACGCGAAGTGGAACATCTTCGGCCACTCGCTGGGCGGACACCTCGGGCTCACGATTGCGGCCAGACACCCGGTGCGCACCGCGAGCGTAACGGCGATCTCAGCGACCGGGCCCGGCGCACTATCAGTGCTGCGGCATCCGGTTCGTCGTTTTGGCACCCTACCGCTGCTCGCTGGCATGCTCGGAGCTATGCGCTTCCTGAGCACCCTTGGCCCCGCCGGCACCGGCCTCGTTCGTATTCTTCATCGCCTTCGCGTGCTTGGCCCACTCAGCTCTCCCCTGTTCGCCGACCGTCGCGCTCTCGACCGTTCGGTGATCGATTCGCTCGCGACAGAGATTCGGCCGACCGCGTTCGCGCGCGGAGCTGCCGCAGCTGCTCGCTACGACGAAGCTCAGTGGGCCAGCATCCAGTGCCCCGTCACGCTCGTGCGCGGTGATCAGGATGTCTTCGTCAGTTCGACTGACGACGACTGGTTTGCCCGCATTATTCCGCACGCCCGCCAGCAGGTGTCGCCGCGTGCCGGACACTTCGCCCACATTGAGTCGTTCGAAACGGCAGCCTCGACGCGCAACGGGCACTCGATCGCCGCCTAGCCGCCGAGCATCGCTGTCGCTTGGCCGTTCGGCCGCTGCATATTTCGCTCGTGACCTGTCTCACGAGTTCGCCATGTGACTAAGCCGCCACCGCAGCTAGCACTAGCGCGTCCGGCAGGTAGCCTACCTAGATGCCTGATTCCTCTAGCGATGTGCACTCCGACGCACACCACCCCCGGCTCAATGAGGCCAGCTCCGACGCACCGATTAGTTCGGCGAACCCGCAGCCATCGGGCTATCGGCCCAGAATCAATCGTTGGGATGTCGTCCTCGCCGTGGGCATGCTGGTCGGCACCCTGCTGAGCACAGTTCTCACTCGCATCGCCGGAATCTACGATGAGCCGGCTGATTCCGTTGTCACGCTACTCTGGGCCGCCGGAATCACGCTGCCGCTTCTGTTCCGTCGCCAGCAGCCCCTCGCGGTCGTGATCGTGATCAGTGTCGTATTCATGGTCGGAGCGACCCTCCACGTGCCCGAAGTGACATTCTGCAATATCGCTCTCTTCATCGCGCTGTACTCGGTGGGAGTGTGGGAAAGCAGACGCCGTATCGCCACGATCACCCGCATCGTAATCATCATCGCGATGTTCGTGTGGTTATCGATTTCAATCGCCCAAACTACGACTGACCCTGATGCGCTGAGCGGCCTCTCTCGCGCCGGGGCGTTCTCTCCCCTTTTGGCGTACCTCGTCATCCAGTTCATGACGAACGTGCTGTACTTCGGCGGGGCTTACTACTTCGGCGAACGAGCTTTCCGCTCGCGGGTACAGCAGGATGCTCTGCACGAACGCTCGGTCGAGCTGGTGCGCGAGCGAGAGCTATTGGCGGCACAAGCTGTAACGATCGAACGACTGCGCATTGCGCGCGAGCTGCATGACGTCGTTGCCCACCATGTGTCGATCATGGGAGTGCAGGCTGCGGCAGCGCGCACCGTGCTGACGCAGGATCCGCCGGCGGCATCCCAGGCCCTTCACGCTGTTGAGTCAGGGTCGCGCGCTGCGATCGACGAAATGCACCGGCTCCTCGGCACACTGCGGGATGCGGATAGTCGCGAGACAGCGACCGCCGCAGCGTCGACGCTCGGCGTTCACAGCATCGATGAGCTGATCGACACGACCCGAACAGCGGGAATGCCCACACGATTCGAACAACTGGGTGAACCGCGAGCCCTCAGCGCATCGACCTCCGTAACGCTCTATCGCGTCACCCAAGAGGCCCTCACCAATGCCCGCAAACACGCCGGACCAGCCGGAGAGGCGGATGTTCGCCTTCGATGGAGCGCCTCCTCAGTCGAGATTGAGATCGGCAATTCCGGTCGCGCACCGAGCAAACGGCCATCCACCGGTCTCGGTTTGATCGGCATGGCGGAGCGAGTGAACGCCGTCGGGGGAACGCTTGAGTTGCGCCCGCGCTCTCGGGGCGGGTTTCTCGTTCGGGCGGAACTGCCCCTCCACGCCGACGCTACTGAGGGTCGCGCATGACCCCCGCACCGATTCGCATCCTGCTGGCCGATGACCACGAACTGGTTCGCACGGGCTTTCGCATCATCCTCGGTGCTCAACCAGACTTTGAGGTTGTCGGCGAGGCCCGAAACGGTCGTGAAGCCGTCGAACTAGCGGCCGAGTTGGCACCCGATGTGATTTGCATGGACATCCAGATGCCCGAAGTTGACGGCATCGAGGCCACCCGCCAGATCGTTGCGGACGCCGAGAGCACCGCGGCCGTTCTCGTGCTCACTACTTTCGACAACGAGTCGCAGCTGTTCGATGCCCTCGATGCGGGCGCAAGCGGTTTCTTGCTCAAGAATTCGTCACCCGACGATCTTGCGGATGCCGTGCGCACCTTGGCGAGCGGCGACGCGCTGCTGTCGCCCGCCGTGACCCGTCGCGTGCTGGAACGTCTCACGCGCGCCGGCACGCAACTCCCCCACACGGCGGAGCCCACTATCCCCGCCGAGTTGACCGCTCGCGAACACGAAGTACTCGTGCTCGTGGCGGAGGGACTCTCGAATGCGGAGATTGCTGCGGCGCTGTTCTTGGGCGAAGCGACAGTGAAGACCCACGTTTCCAAGGTGCTGCAGAAGCTTCAGTTGCGTGACCGCATCCAAGCCATCGTGTACGCCTACGACAACGGAGTCGTCGTTCCCGGCACCCACCACGATCGACCCGCCGCGCACTAATAGCGCTCGGCCTGCAGCTCACTCCACCTCCCGCACCCTCCGCCTCCCCCTTCCGGCGGAGACCAGAACCCACCTACAGACTGATCCCTAAGCCATCCGTCGCTCGTAACCTTGAGAACAGAAAGATTTTCTGCGAACGAAGGCGGTATTCGTGCTCCAACTCGACAACATCTCTAAGACTTTCGGGACGCGTCCAGCGCTCGACGGTGTGAGCTTTAGCGTGCGCGACGGCCGCATGACAGGTTTCGTCGGCGGTAACGGCGCCGGCAAGACCACGACCATGCGCATCCTGCTCGGAGTTCTCGAATCGGATGCCGGCAACATTCAGCTTGATGGCAAGCCACTGGATGCCGAGCAGCGTCGCCACTTCGGCTACATGCCCGAAGAACGCGGCCTGTACCCCAAGATGAAGGTTCGCGAGCAGCTCGTCTATCTCGCTCGCCTGCACGGCTACACGCAGGCCGCCGCTGGCCGCAATGCCGACAGCTTGCTCGAAGAACTTGGCCTCGGAGAGCGCCGCGACTCCACCCTCGAGAGCCTTTCTCTCGGCAACCAGCAGCGTGCTCAGATCGCGGCGTCACTCGTTCATGATCCCGCGGTGCTCGTGCTCGATGAACCATTTTCTGGCCTCGACCCGCTCGCTGTCGACACCGTTGTTGAGGTACTGAAGCAGCGTGCCGCGGGCGGAGCCGCCGTCCTGTTCTCGTCTCACCAACTCGAGATCGTCGAGCGGTTGTGCGACGACCTCGTCATCATAGCCGAGGGAAGCATCCGCGCCGCTGGCGAACGCGAAGCCCTGCGAGCACAGCACTCTGCCCCTCGCTACACCATCGTCACCTCGGGCGACCTCGGTTGGCTGCGCGACGAACCCGGCATCTCCGTCTTGGAATTCGATGGCGGCCACGCGACGTTCGATGCCGCAGAAGCTTCCGCGTCACAGCGCGTCCTTCGTCGCGCTGTCGCCGAGGGCGACGTCACTTCTTTTGCTCCGCAACGGGCATCCCTCGCCCAAATCTTCCGAGAGGTTATCTAATGAACTCCGCTACCGCTGGCCGCCCGTCGCCTCGCTTTTCCCAGTCCGTCGCGCTCGTCGCCGAGCGCGAAATCACCACCCGCCTTCGTTCGAAGAGTTTTCTCATCACGACCGGCATCCTGCTGCTGCTTGTTCTCGGTGGGGTAATCGCCGGCGGAATCTTCTCGAAGAGCATCAGCACCACAACGGTCGCGACGGTCGGATCGCTCTCCTCCGAGCTGTCGAACGTACCTGGCGTCGAGGTGACGACAGTCGAGGACCGCACCGAGGCTGAAGCGCTCGTGAGCGAGGAAACAGTGGATGCCGCAGTGCTGCCCTCCGAGAAAGGCGCTGTTTCACCCGTCCTCATCATCGCCAATTCAGAGGCACCCTCGCTGCTCGTGCAGTGGTTGAGCGTAAGCCCCGAAGTCATCTTGCTCGACCCCGAGAACCAGAGCAGCCCGCTCAGTTATATCGCGGCGTTGGGATTCGGAATCATCTTCTTCATCTCGGGCATGACCTTTGGCCCGATGATTGCGCAGAGCGTTGTTGAAGAGAAGCAGACTCGCATCGTGGAGATCCTCATGTCGGCGGTGCCCGTATCCGCTCTCATGGCCGGCAAGGTCATTGGAAACTCGCTCCTCGCCTTCGCCCAGATCATTGC
Organism: Salinibacterium sp. SWN167; assembly: GCF_015864665.1. Classification (GTDB taxonomy): domain Bacteria; phylum Actinomycetota; class Actinomycetes; order Actinomycetales; family Microbacteriaceae; genus Rhodoglobus. Next base: position 1,984,874 of record NZ_JADYWU010000001.1, read on the forward strand.
GATCGCGGCTCTCGCGGTGGTTGGGTTGTCGGTTACCGGCCAGGCCGAGGTACTGTCTCTTCTCGGCGCTCCGCTGCTCTGGTTCGTCGGCTTCTTCATCATCGGCTTCGTGCTGCTCGCCGCGCTCTTCGCCGGTGTCGGAGCGATGGTCTCACGTCAAGAAGATCTGGGCTCAGCCATGACTCCCGTCACGATGCTGATCATGCTCCCGTACTTCGCAATCATTTTCTTCAATGACAACGCCACCGTGCTGACCGTGATGTCGTACATTCCGTTCTCCGCGCCCGTCGGGATGCCGATGCGACTGTTCCTCGGAACCGCTGAATGGTGGGAGCCGCTCATCTCCCTCGTGCTTCTGCTCGTGACCACGGGCCTCGCCGTGCTCCTCGGCGCCCGCATCTACAACAACTCGCTGCTGAAGGTGGGCAGCCGAGTTAGCTGGTCCGAAGCCATCAAGGGCTAGCCGGCTGCGGCAGAGTTATAGCGCGGTGAGGTGCTCATTGTCAGCGGGCATCGCGAGCCGCTCATCCGGTTCGTCGTTGATGGTCACACCGGAGAAGAGCATGGGCACTCCGTGACCGGTCCAAGCGGATGCCCGGTCCATCAGCTGAGCGTGCACGTGGGGCTCACTGGAGTTGCCGGAGTTTCCGCAGGCGGCGATCGGTTGCCCCGCGACGACCAGGTCGCCAGCTTTAACTAGCGCCGAGTGCTGCTTCACGTGAGCAACGAGCGCGTAGATACCGTCGTTGCCCCGGATGGTGATGTGGTTGCCGACGATGAGGCGTGGCCCGCCGATCTCGCGAATCGTGCCTTCGATCATCATGTACATGAAGCCAAGCACCGAAGAGCGAGCCCGGTGGTCGCGCTGGGAATCGCTGGCGCGGACCACGACGCCATCGACCATGGCCCGCACAGGCTGGCCGAATGCGGGATATTCGCTCGGATAGCGCAGCACGATTCCGGTATCGAAGGCTGGTCGAGTACCTCCGAGCGGGTCGAAAACGAGATCGACTGCATGAGCCTGGCCATAGGCGCGAACGCCGTGGCTAGGCACACGTGTCGCGGGGCTGTTGAGCGCGAGCCAACGACCACCGACGGGTGAGGCTACGGTCACAGGCTCGCGGTGCGGCAACAGCTTCACGCCCGGCCGCAACACAACGAGCACGAGGAGTATCCCGATGATGCCAAGCAACGGCAGCAGCTGGAACACCGATCGCACGACAACTGCGGAGATTACTTGCGCCCCAATGGTGCCGGCGAAGATCGTCACCACTGACGCGTACAGGATGATGACGCGAGCACGATAAAGGCCCGCGATCACGCTCCTCATGCTGCAGCCACGCGAGAGACAACCACGAAATGCTCGAGCACCACAATGGTCTCGTCATTCACGGTGAACAACGGGTCGTCAAGAAAGCCGCGCATGTCGTCACTCTGCCAATACGATTCGTGACCGGCACGCCACTGCGCGACCGATTCGTACCCCTCGCCTTCGTCACGAGCGTGCTCCCACGGCACATCAGCCAGCCGAAGCTGTTGAACGTCGGTTACTTCAAGCACCGCTACTCGCTTCTCGTCCGAGTCCACAAGGGCGTAGCGCTCACCAACAACCGGCAGCGGCTCGTTCTCAACTCCGTATTCGACAAGCGTGGATGACGTCGAAGTCTTCTCCCCCTCCATGATCGCCGCCACGAGGGTGTCGCGAAGCGCTCCCGGAAACCCGAACTCTGTCACCGGGAGATCATCGATCTCTGCCACGTCTAGTCTTCGACGATCGGCTCGGGAGGCAGCTTGCGCACCTTTGCGCGGCGGCGGCGGCGAGCCGGGATCATGGCCCGCATTTCTTCGAGCTTGCCGAAGCAGAGCAGGCGATCGTTCGCTTCGAGAACCGTGCTGCGGCGAGGGTTGGGCACAACGTTGGAGCCGCGGTGCAGAGTGAGCACCGTGATGTCCTTCTCCCCCAAGCCAGATTCGCCGAGCTGCTTGCCCACGAATTCCGCATCGCTTCCGACAACGATCTCGGCAACGCCGTACCCCGTCGAGACGCTCAGGCGTTGGCGAACATCGATCTCGGGGAACGCCACCTGGTTGGCGATGTAGTCAATGATCGCGCCCGCGACATCCAACTCGGTGGCTCGCTCGATGCCTTCGAGACCGGGCGACGAGTTGACCTCCATCACGAGCGGGCCATCTTTGCCCTCCAGCATGTCGACGCCGGCAACGCGCAGACCCATGATCTGGGCGGCCTTCACCGCTGCACGGTGGTACTCGGGCGTGAGCTCAACGGCTTCAACGTTGCCACCGCGGTGCACGTTCGAGCGGAACTCGTCTCCCACAGCGACGCGTCGCATCGCGGCAACCACGCGATCCCCCACCACGAGGGCGCGGATGTCGCGGCCCTTGCTCTCGGAGATGAAGCTCTGAATCAGCACGTTCTGTTTCGTTGAATGCAGGGTCTCGATGATCGCCTTCGCGACCTGCGTGTCCGGAGCGAGGATCACGCCAATCCCCTGGGTGCCTTCGAGCAGCTTGATCACGACAGGCGCACCACCGACGCGCTCGATCGCCATCTCGACATCCGCCCGGTTGTGCACAAAAGTGGTCGCGGGCATCGCGATGTCGTGGCGAGAAAGAATCTGGGTGGCTCGCAGCTTGTCGCGCGAGTTCGTGATGCCGCTCGAGGTGTTGGGTGTGTAGACATCCATCTGCTCGAACTGGCGAACCACGGCCGTGCCGAAGTAAGTGATCGAGTTGCCGATGCGAGGCAGGATGGCGTCGTAGTCCGAGAGCAGCTTGCCGCGATACTGCAGGTCGGGTTCCTCACCCGTGAGGTCGATCGCGAAGCGCAAAGTGTTGAGAACCTTCACCGTATGACCACGTTGCTCAGCGGCGGCCCGAAGTCGCACTGTGGAATACGCCTGCGGCGCACGGGAGAGGATAGCGAGTTTCATCGAATGACCTGCCAAGATAAGAGGGTGATAGAGCCCACCCATTCAAACACGATCGCAGGCTGGCGTGAGTGGGTTTCCTTGCCCGATCTTGGCGTGCCGTGGATTAAAGCCAAACTCGATACCGGCGCGCAGAGTTCTGCGCTTCACGCCGACGACATCGAAGAATTTGTGCGCCCCGACGGCAGCGAGTGGGTGCGCTTTCGCGTGTGCCCCTGGCAGCGGTCCGCTAAAGATGACGCTGTGGTGGAGTGCGCCATCCACGATCGGCGAACCGTTCGCAGCTCCTCGGGGCACAGCGAAGATCGCATCGTCGTACTCATCGATGTGGTGCTGTGCGGGCACACCGTCACCGCTGAAACGACGCTCACCAATCGCGATGAAATGGGCTTTCGGATGCTCGTGGGCCGCGAAGCACTGAGCAAAGAGTTTCTCGTTGACTCGGGTAAGTCATTTCTCGGTGGTCGCCCGCCCCGTGTTACGCGACGTCGCAACCAAGGGCAGGGCTAGGTCCAGCACCGCCCGCTGGTTCCTGGACTCTGACACGAGCGTTATAGCTTGAACTTGCTCATGATCCCGGTAGAGAACTTGTTGCTCGCGCCACGCACGGCCGTGTTATTTGCACCGGACATCCGACGGTTGCTCAGGCCCTTTCGAGCTTTCACGAACTCGTCGTGTTCCTGCATATTTACCATCGTCGCCTCCGTCTCAGACTCGTGGCCGTGTCGCTTATCTGAGTTGCGGTAGCGAAAATAGATTGCGGAGTAGAAGACAAACCCCGAGAGCAAGAAAACAAGACCAAGCCCTCCCGAGTCATCATCCGAGGATCCCGCAGCGAGTATCTGACCGCTCTCAGCAGCCCACAGTGTGAGGTTCAGCATCAGATTCCCACCGCCACAAGTACGAGACCAATTACGGTACCGACGAGTTGCACGATGCCCGAGACAATCAACAACTTGCTCTGGTGCAACGGAATGCTTCCCATGGTCTCTCCCGTGCGCGCGTTCACCGCGACGTAGTGCAGAAATGTCTTACCGTTCGACTTGCGCTGCTGATAGCTATAGAGCCACACGGGCAAGTAGGCCGAAACCCAGCGCTGACCGCGCACATCCACTTCTTCAGCAGCCCAACGCACGCCGCGATCGTAGAACTTCAAGGTGTCGTTGACACGATGGCGAGTGATGTCCTCCGCCTGCGTGTGCGCGAGGGGCGCGAGCTGATCGAGATTGCTGTCGCGACGTTCTGAGGTGAATCCAGCAAGATAGTTGGAGTCGTACCGAACAGAATTCTCGACATCGAACGGCATAATCGTATTGATGATGTTGTTCGAGTTCACGGCCGTGTTTTGGTCGAGACGATCGCTAGAAGATTCCACGGTCAAATCGTTCACGTGAATGTCGAATTCACGCGCCACATTGTAGAGATCTGCGTCATAGCGTTGCTGCGTTGAGTCCCCCACCTTGACGGTGTACGAACGTGTTTGATGTTCGCCTTGCCCGCTCAACTTGGCGTGAGCATTGATATCCACGACCATGTACGGCAAATAGACGCCCATCACGTTCTCGGCGTTGAACTCCGCTCTAAAGGTCGGATGCGCGAAGAACTTCCGCTTACCTACGAAGTGGGCGATCTTCTCTACAGCCGTCGACTTCTCGACCTTAAAGGGCAGAATCATGTCCGGAACGGCGCCGTTGGGCACCTGTTGGTTCATGGAGAGAGTGTTGCGGCACCAGTGGCAGCGAGCTTGCGTGCTCGTGTTGGTATCGATCACCACTTCTGCACCGCATGCGCTGCACTTGAAGGTCAGAATCTCGTCGGTCGAGGGCACAATGTCGCTCGAACCCGAGCCGACGAGAAGCCCCGTCAGCTTGCTGATATCACCGTTGAGGTTGAATGCCTCAATGGCGTTATCGGTAGACCACTCGAAGCGGCAAAATCCACACCGCAAGTGGCCCGTGGCTACGTTGAGCGAGATCTCGGTGGCACCACACCGAGCACACTTCGCGAGTCCATCCTTTGCACCGTCGTCGGTGTTGATGACGCGAGGTGCGTCGTCGGTGGTGGCCGGCGGCGGGGTCTCGGGCTCCACAGCATCCATCGGCATAACCGACTACAACCCGAGGACTTTAGCTTTAGCCGCTTCGTAGTCGGCTTCAGTGATGAGTCCCTGATCGAGCATCGTCTTGAACTGCTGCAGCTTGGCCATGGGATCCTCGGCGGCGGGAGCTGCCGGCGCGGCGGCGGGTGCTGCCTGCTGTGGCGGTGCGGCGTTGGGCTGCTGGAATCCACCAGCCGCGCCGCCAGCCGCGTTCATTCCCATACCGAGGAAGGCCATACCGGCTCCGCCTCCGCCGCTGCCTTCGTTTGATCCAGCCGCTTCGAAGCCGCGAGCTGCCGCCTGCTGCATGAAGGAGTTACCGCGGGCGCCGCCGAGAGCATCCGCCTTCTTGACGTCGCTGAGCAGAGCACGAGTATCTTCGTCGTACTCAATGGACTGAAGCGCGACCTTTTCGATGGTGATTCCGCGGTCAGTGGTCCACTGGTACGCGTCATCGACAGCAGCACTCAACGACTGCGCGAATCCGATAGCGTCGCCCTGGATCTTGGCGATGCGGTTTCCCTTGCTGGGGTCGTTTGTGTAATACGAGAATGCGGCGGCGAGCGATCCGACAACTTCGTTGAAGAGCTGACTGGCAGCATCGTTGTCGAGGTCAGAGAAATCGAAAACCTTCGGTGACTGGCCGAGGTAGGTGAGGGGAACAAAGTTCTTCACCAACAGGATCGGGTCAACAATTTTGAGGGAGTAGCTACCCCGCGTGATGGCTCCCACTTGCGCGTTGAGATAGGCGTCATCCCAGTAGATTTCAGACTGAGTACCGAACTTGTTATTCGGGATCTCTTTGAGGTTCACATAGAAGGCAAGCTGCTGCGAGCCGGGCTGGCCGCCGAACTTGAAGCGCTCCCACGATGTCTTCACCGTGGAGCTGATGATGCCGTCGCCGGCAAAGAACGACTCAGCGTTCTGATCTTCCGACGTGAAAATGAAGCCGCCAGGCTCGCCGACAAAGCCGGTCAGTTGCCCATCTTGGAAGGTCACGAGACCATACCCCTCAGGAACGACGATGCGACTACCATTCGTGATGATGTGCTCGGAGCCCTGGGTGTTAGACCCGCGACCGGCATTGGTGCCCTGCGCCACGGCCGGGAAAATCGCCGCCGTGGGAGCCAAGTGAGCTGGCGGGGTGAGGAAGTCTTTCCACTGGTCAGCGAACGTTCCGCCAATAGCCCCTGCGAACGCCTTAATGAAGCCCATCTGTGTATCCCGTCGACTCGTTGTGCGGATCGACCGCCGATAGAGAAGGCTTCGTCAGTGCAGTGTGTTGCGCGAGGACGAAAAACATCGGCGAGCGACAATCTCTCAGCATGGTAGCGGGTGTGGGCATCCGCTGTCTCGTGTTCTCGCAATTGGTTCTGCCACCGTCAATGGCGACTACCATCTCCCCATGCTCTCTTTCGCTTCTGTTTTAGCGCACGCGGTCGCGGTCGCGTGCCGGTGAGTCGACTCCGCACGCGAGTGATCGCCGCAGTGCTCGCGGCCGCGCTAGTGATCGCGGCCGTCTTCGGCATCATTGCCGCAATTCAGTACTCCGCGTTCGCAGCCACCTTTGTGCGCGCAAACGGCACTGAGCTGGTGTTCCAGGGCGAACCGTTCGAGTTCGCCGGTGCCAACAATTACTATCTCGGGCACAAGTCAGAGAGCACAGTGGTTGCCCTGCTTGACGATGCCGAGCAAGCCGGTCTCACCGTCATCCGCACGTGGGGTTTTCAAGACTACGGAGACACCAACGGCTCGGGAGTCGCACCGGACGACTTTGAAGGCGTCTGGTACCAAGTGTGGGATGACGCGATCGGCGCCCCCATCGCGAACACCGGCGCGACTGGACTGGAGAAACTCGATTTTGTAGTCGCCGAAGCAGCCGCGCGCGACATCAAACTCGTGATTCCGTTCACGAACAACTGGAATGCCTACGGCGGCATGGATCAGTACGTTCAGTGGGCTGGCCTCGACGAGCACGCTGATTTCTATACGGACGAGCGCATTCGCGACTGGTACAAGGATTGGGTATCAACGCTCCTGAACCGCACGAACACGATTACGGGCATCCAGTACAAAGACGACCCCACGATCCTCGCTTGGGAGCTTGCGAACGAGCCCAGCTGCACCGGCTCGGGAACTTTTGCAGATGGCGAGTGTGACACCACAACCATCACCGAGTGGGTAGATGAGATGAGCCGTCACGTGAAATCAATCGACCGCATTCATCTGCTTGGCGTCGGTGATGAAGGCTTTTTCTGTGGAGATGAAGACACTTGGACGCTCACGCAAGAGTTCGGCGCTTCCGGATATGGGGCTGGCTTCGGCGAGAACTGCTCCAACGGCGTCGACACTGTGGCGCTGGCGTCGCTGCGCAGCATTGACATCATGTCGATGCACCTCTACCCCGACCATTGGCAGACCTCGACGGCGTGGGGCACCGGTTGGATCGAGAAACACGCAGAAGCTGCCGCAGACATCGGCAAGCCGGTGTTTCTTGGCGAGTTCGGTGTGATGGACGAGTCATCGCGCGCCGACACCTACGCATCGTGGTTGACGACCGTACGCGATACGGGCGTCGACGGGGCGCTGTTCTGGATGCTGGCATCCGATCAAGAAGACGGAACCCCATACCCGGACTTCGACGGCTTCACTGTCTACTGTCCAAGTGATGCATGCTCGGTTGCCACTGATCATGCCGCGTTGATTCCGGGTGAAGAGTAACCGTTTCGCGCACGCTCTCTGTAAGCTAACCGCACTGACCTGATTGCGCTCCCAGTCGTTCTGAGTATCGTGACCCCATGAGCATCGACATCCCCTCTCATGAAGACCTAGTAGCACTTTCCCAGCAGCGAAACATCGCCAGCGTTTCGCTGTATGTCTCGCCAGGATCGACCGATGGCGGGCCCCCTATCGGCCGCGACACTGAGGCGGCGCGACTCGCTCTCCGCTCGGCAGCGACAGAAGCGCTGGCAGAGCTCGGCGTGCTTGGCGTAGAGAAAGCTGAGTTGGACGCGATCGGTCAGGCGCTGGGAGCGCTGGATCACGACACCGAATTTTGGGCGTCTTCTGCGCGTTCAGTCGCCGTTTTTGTCTCGCCAGAGATCACTCAGTCGTTCCGCCTGCGCAATGAACTGCCCACGCTCGTTGCCATTGGTGATCGATTCGACCTCGGTCCGCTGCTACGCGCCACCACGTTCGGCCACTCCGGCTATGTGCTCGCCGTGACGCTGGGCAGCGTGAGGCTTCTCTCCCTCAACGCCGATGATTCGAGCGACGAAATCGCGTTGCCTGACCTCTCCGAGGACCTCGGCAGAACGCTGGAAACCGCCGACAACCACGGCAAGGCAGACACTCCTCGAGCGGATGGCGCCCTGGGTTCGAAAGTGGAACTTCGACGCTACTGCTCCCAGATTCAGGAGGCGGTGCTCCCCATCATTGGTAACTCGGGATTGCCTTTGGTACTCGCTGCATCCTCAGACTTACAGCCCGCGTACCGTGAAATTTCCACCTATCGCGGACTTCTCTCATCCGCCATCGATGCGAATCCCAGTTCGCTGTCGATCGACGATCTCGAGGATCGCGGTCGTGCACTTCTGGCCGAAAGACACACCGACGAGCTCGCGTCATGGTGTGCGACGTTCGGCAACAAACAGAGCAATGGACTCGCTAGTTCGCAACTGAGCGACGTTTCTCACGCCGCCGCCGCTGGACTCGTCGACACGCTTTTGTTCGATTTGGCTTCGACCGACGAGGGCAGCATCGACGAATACGGCCAAATTGTGTTCGCCAGCGAGCCTGGCCCGAGCACGTACGGCCTCGTTGACGAAATCGCCGCGCGCGTCTTGCGTACGGGTGGCACGGTCAAAGCAGTTCGAAGCGATGACCTCCCCGACGACTCGCCCGTCGCCGCAACATTCCGCGGGCCGCTGTAAGTCTCGAAAATTGAAGGGCGCTGCAGCGGAGGTTTGGCCTCGGCTGCAGCGCCCTTTGGCGTGTGTGGCGCGCAGTGCGCGCGTTAGGCTCACCGGTCCATCGCAACGGATGCGCCGGTGCACGCCCCTTCGATAGTTACTGGTGGGCGCCGCCGTCGATACGAATCTCGGTGCCGGTGACAAATGCGCCATCTTCACTAGCGAGCATGGCGACGACTCCGGCAACTGCTTCGGGCCCCGCGTACCCTTCCTTGATCGCTGGGCTCATCTTCATGAACAGCGAGTAGTCGGCGTCTTCAGGAATACCAGGCCCAATGCTCTGCTTGCTCTCGCCGATTCCTTCGGTCATCCCCGAAGAGATCGAGCCGGGCTGAACGGCAGTGAACCGGATTCCCTGCTTCGCGTACTCAGCGGCAAGCGCGTGCGTCATGGATTGAACTCCCCCCTTACTCGCGGCGTACGCGGACATGTAGGGGTGACCAAAAGCCGCCGAGGTCGAGCTGAAATTTACGACCGCGGATCCGTTGCCCTCGAGCAGTGCGGGAATGGCCTCCCGAATCATGAGGAAGGTACCGACCAAGTTGACGTTGAGTACCTGCTGAAAGAGTTCAAGGGACGTCGAGTGGGTGTGCGACGAGCGCAGGATGCCAGCAGCGTTGACGAGAACATCGAGTCCACCCAGCGTGCCTAGAGCAGTTGTGACAGCGGATTTCACCGACTCTTCGTCGGCAATGTTCACTACGACGGTGGAAAGGCGCGCTCCAGCTTCGCCCGCTTTGCTGACCGTGTCGGCCAATCCTGCTTCGCTCACGTCGGCGGCAACGACGTCGCCGCCCTCGGCGAGGAGTCGAAGCACGGTGGCTTGGCCGATGCCTGAGCCTGCGCCGGTGACAATGGCGCGACGTCCGGAGAACCTGTTCATTGGGTGCCTTTCTAGGTGGGTGTTGGCCCCACGGTACGGCAAAGTGGCACAATGTGCCATAGTGACAGTTGATGCAGTTCACCATTCAGCGCGTACGCTCCTCTATATGAATGCAGAACCTCTCAGCCTTACGGAGCGTCGCAAGCGCGACACTCAGCTTGAGATAGCCCGCACAGCCGCGCGACTCTTCTCCGACCGCGGCGCAGCCGCAGTGACCGCCGAAGAGATCGCCCAGCAATCCGGTGTTGCCGTTCGCACTTTTTACCGGTATTTCAGCAGCAAGGAAGATGCCGTAGCTCCTCTTTTGACGATCGGCGCCGACCAATGGCACGCGCTCGTCGCCGCAGCCGACCCTGACGAAAATGTGCTCGCCGCCCTCGAACACACGATCTCCGCCGTACTCACCCCTCGCAATGCCGAGGAAATCGAGGGGCTGCGCTGGACACTTGGTCTGCTTCACGCCGCCACCAGCGACGCCGCTTTGCAACACGTGTGGCACCGCGTGAACTCCGATTCAGAGGTGCAACTCAGGTCGGTCCTTGCCCCCGCAATGCCGACGGAGACAACCCCGTTGACTCTGCGCTTGCTCGCCGCAGCAGCCACGAGCGCTCTGCGCATAGCCCTCGAAGCCAGCGCTGAAATCGATCGCACCCTGAAGGATCCCAGCGTGCTCGCCCCGCACGCGTTGGACGCGTTCAGGCAGCTGACCAGCGGGCTAGATCTCGCACCGGCCCCGAGCGCTAGTTAGCCACACCGCTCTCGCCCCAGCAGCAGATTCTGCTGCTACCAGCCCATCGTGCCCGGCGCGCCCTTGAACGGCCCGACGAGGTTCTTGGTGATCCAGCCACCGTAGAAATCTCCCTCCTGAGAGGTCACTAGCTCGCCGTCGATCTCGCACGAGTCCATCTGGCCAGGGTAGAGCGCGACACGCGTAGCAAGCTGCTCGAACCCGTGCGTGGGCTCTGGGTAAACCCACCCCGCACGCTCGGCCACGACTCCCCCGGCAACCACGTCAAAGTAGTGCGCTTCGCCCTTGAACTCGCAGAAGCTTGTGCCACGAACGGGCACAAGCACACCTTCCGGGAAGGCCGCGATCGGTACGTAGTAGACGGGCGGATGACTCGTCTCGAGCACGCGCACGGCATCCGTCGTGTCCACAATCACGTGCCCGCCGAGCCGCACGACAACGCGCTGAGGCATGTGTTCGACGCGAGGCGGCCGCGGGTAATCCCACACTGACTCTTGCCCCACTTTCGGCGTGACCGGCTTGGGGCGGGGAAGGCGGCGAGGTGCGGGTGCGGGTGTCATCTATCCATCCTGCATTCGCCTGCTGGGATGCGGCTGCAAGGCCGGCATCCGTTCACAGAATTCATTTACACTGGCCTCCATGAATGATGCCTCAGCTTCAGATGCCGCTCGCAGCGCGAAAAACAGCACCGCACTGCAAGTTCTCGCCCGCCTCGGTTTTGCCGTAAACGGACTCGTGCACCTCCTCATTGGAGCACTCGCGATCGGCATCGCGACGGGTGGCGGCCAAACCGATGCTGACCAGTCCGGAGCGTTCCGGCAGTTGGCCTCGACTCCGGGCGGTGTATTTCTGCTCTGGGCCGTCGTCATTGGTATGTTCGCCCTCGGTCTTTGGTTGCTGATTTCGGCATTCCTCATGCAGCCTCAGGATTCGAAACGCAAATGGGCTCGTCGCGGCGCGGAAGCAGCCAAAGGCATCACGTACTTTGCGCTGGGCTCTACGGCTCTGACATTCGCGCTCGGCGGCTCGTCAGACTCATCGAGCAGCACGAGCAGTCTGACGGGTGAGCTCCTGGGGAACCCCATCGGCATCGCGGTGCTCGTCATTGCGGGCCTCGCGGTCATGGGCGTCGGCGGCTTCTTTATCTACAAGGGCGCGACCCAAAAGTTTACGGAGGACATCTCTGTGCCCGGAGGTACTCTGCGCACCGCAGTTCTCGGACTCGGCGTTGCGGGCTATATCGCTAAGGGTGTTGCGATTGGGGTTGCGGGCATCCTTGTCGTCGTTGCTGCGTTCACTCACGACCCCGAAAAGTCGTCGGGTTTGGATGCTGCGCTCACGAGCCTCACCGATCTGCCTTTCGGAGTGGTGGTGCTGATTGTGATCGCCGTCGGGCTCATTGCCTATGGCGTGTATTGCTTCATCCGGGCTCGCTTCGCCCGGTTGTAGAGGGCAGCTAGGCCAGGAAGCTGGCGGCGCTAGCTCGCTTCGTTCGACGCTGCCTCATCCAGCTGTTCAGCCTGCTCCAGTCGGGTGTTCAGCGCCGCGAGGATGCGTGCGATGTCCATGGAAATTGCGGCTGATGCACCCATCGTGGTTGCATTTGCGGTGTCTTTATTAGCATCCAGTTCCGCGGTTAGCGCTGCAAGAGCGTCCGTAGCGAGGTCGTGTGCCTCGTGGCGCTCCTCCACGGAGTCCCAGCTGCTCAGCGCGGTCGCGACAGCAGCGAGTGCAGCGCTGAGTGCAGGCCTCAATTCGGGCCTCAATTGCACCTTTATCGGGATGCCCCACACTGCCCCGGTGAGCACATCGGTGATGTCCCGCACATGAAAAGTCACATTTTCGAGAGCCGCAAGATCGTCGTAATCTGCTTTCAGGTCGCGACGATAGCGACGTGCTCGCGGGTTGACTTTCCGGCTTTCGTCGGCGAGCAGCACCGCCTCACGCACTTGACCAGATACGACTACAAGCGAGTCTTTGCCCGAAGCCCAGCCGTCTTTTTCGGGCGGCCAGCTTTCAGCGAGAGCTTCTGCGATCTCCGCGAGGTGGCTAGAAAGCACTGCGCGAAAGTTTGCCAACTGTTGATCGACGGCGTTGTGGGTGAGTGCCGGAAAGATCAGCAGGTTCACGAGGAGCCCGACGACGATGCCCAGGGTGGCTTGCTCGAGGTAGCCGATTGAGTAGGAATCGGCATCCGGCCCACCAATAATGAGCACGAAAAGCACTGTCACGGGGATGTACTCACGGTTGGCACCAAACCAGCCTGTCGCGGCGATGAGAGCACCGACACCGACAGCTAGAGACGTCGTGATGACGCTCGGTGAACTGAAGATAATCACGGCGCCCGCCAGCACGATGGCCACCGCCAGACTGCCGATTGTTTGCGCCGCATTCTTCATCGAGCCCATGAGCGTGGGGTACATCGCGACAATAGCGCCGAGGGGAGCGTAATACGGATAGTTATCCGCGACGCCCGGAAGATAGGGCGCAAGTTTCCAGGCGATGGCGACCGCTACCGCAGTTTTGGCGGCCTGCAGCATGCGCGCCCGGGTGAGATCTGACCGCATCCGGCCAGCAGTTTTCTTGACGGGCTCTAGCGAGGGCGCGGGTACGATGGGTCGTTTCATGCCTGCGGAGCGAGTTCGCTGCCACCCGGGGCAGGTTCCGGATGGTCGACTCGAACCCGATCGGGGCGAAACCCGTGTTCGATTCCCCACAGCACCGCGTTGGTGCGGCTCGTAGCACCAATGTTTCGATAGCAACTACGAATGTAGGTCTTGATGGAGTTGATCGAGAGGTGCGTTCGCTCGGCAATTTCGGCGTTGCTGAGCCCCTGGGTGATGAGCGCCAAGACTTCGGCTTCCCGCTCGGTGAGACCTTCTTCACGCCCCGGCCAGTCGCCCGCCATCACGGTCGGTGTGCTTTTGCCGCCGAGGTGAATGCGGTCGCCACCGCGACTAATTGCTTCGAGAGCCGCAACAAACATGGATGCCGGCAAGCCTTTAGAGATGTAGCCGGCGGCCCCATTACCGAGCACCGCCGCGATGTGGGTCGGATCGAGGTTCCACGAATACACGACGACGGCGCTGACGGCAGGGTTGGCGGCGAGGGCTTTCACGGCGACGCGATCTCCTTGCGTTCCCGCGAACGTGTCGTAGAGCGCGATATCGACCGATTCGTCGACTTGTCTGTTGAGATCGAGTTCGACCACTTGAATGCGATTCTGGTAGGAGCGCAGCATCCCCACAACGCCGCGCGCGACGACCTCATAGTCGTTAACTAGAGCAATACGTACGGCGGTCATGGCTCAACGATAAGCGGCGGCAGAAACAAATGGGGAAAGTTCACCCCTAGGGGTGAAGCCTCACACCCGCTACCCAGATTATTCTCAGCCGGTGGCGTGCCTGTCGCCCTCCGCCAGTGCAGACGGGCACGCCACGCCAATTCACTCCCCCCGAGAAAAAGGAGCTCCATAATGAGCGCTTCAGACAAGATCGAAAACGCCGCAGAAGACCTCACCGGTAAGGCTAAAGAAGCCGCCGGTAAGGCGACTAACAACGAGGAACTCGAAGCTGAGGGCAACGCCGACCAGGCGAAGGCCAGCTTGAAGAAGGCCGGCGAGAACGTGAAGGATGCCGTCTCCGAGTAGCGGTCACCGCAACTCTCTCACTCCCCCACAACACGCTTACTCCCCCACAACTCCTTTCGAAAGGTATCCCTCTATGAATACTCTCCTCATCATCGTCGCCGTAATCGCCATCGCCCTGCTGCTCACGGGTGGCCTCGTGCAGTCGCTCAACTTCCTCCTCTGGGTGGGAGTCGTTCTGGCTGTGCTTGCAGTGATCGCGTTCCTGTTCCGCACCATTTCTGGACGCAAGGCCTAAAGAACCTCGCGTTCCGCGCGCGAAAGCCCACGACTCCAAGGATGCAGTCGTGGGCTTTCGTGTTGTTCAGGCGGCGTCTGGGGTGCCTGCGATCAGGGCGCTACCGTGACGCCATCCGCTAGATGCTGTTGTGATCCTTTACAGCCGCTTCCATGTCGGCAAGGCCATCGGCCATCGCGGCGTCGACAGCGAGTGGATCGGAATGGTTGAGTTCCTGCATGCTGCGCGCGCGTTCGTGCGTTGCGTTGATTTCGTACTCGTCGTTGCTGAGACCGGAGATCACGCGATCGACGACGCCAGAGACGGGGCCGCGCTTCCAGTCAGCGTTCTGGCTGCTCATCATCTCCGTGTCTGTGGCGCCCGGGTAGACGGTCGAGACGTGCACTCCGGTGCCGTGAAGTTCGCGGCGCATCGCTTCACCGAATGCCGCAAGACCAGACTTGGTTGCGGCATAGACGGCGTAGAACGGCATCGCGACGAGAGCGATCTCGCTGGAAATGTTGACGATGAGGCTTCCCCCTGCGGCTCCGCTGGTGCGCAGGCGCGGCAACAGCGCCTGAGTCAGGAGGATGGGGGCGGTGAGGTTGAGGTCGATCATCGCGGTGGCCTCGGCTGCGGTGGCATCCTCGAGTCGCCCCGCGCGCACGTTACCGGCGTTGTTGACGAGAAGGTCGAGGGTGTCCCACGACTTCACGGCCTCAGCGACGTGGGCTGCGGCATCCGCTTGGCCCAGGTCTTGGACGAGGATTTCGGATGTTCCGCCGGCTTCTTTTACGAGTTCTGCGGTCTTCTGCAGCGTCTCTTCTGTGCGGCCGACGAGCAGCAAGTGTGCGCCCTTTGCGGCAAAATCGAGGGCGAGGGCCTGCCCGATTCCTTGGCCTGCTCCGGTGATGATTCCATGACGGTTCGTAAGATCCATTGTGGGGATCCTTTCTGTTCTAGGGACAGGGCTGAATAGAGCCCCGGGAACAATTCCTCGTTCTCTCCGGACGCTAGCACGGCGAACTGGGGTTTACTACCGAACGGTTCCAAATTGAGGTTTCACACAGGAAGCCGCGGGTGCACTGACGCTTGAGTCGCGCGCTACTCGCCCCGCATCGCGACGTACACCGTGTTAGATGACACGCCACCGGTGAGCGCATTATCGAAGTCGACCGCGTGCGCGATCGGGCTCTCGAAGACCTGGCCGAGGCGCTCCATGAATTCAGCGTCGGACGGGTCATCCGACCACAATGCGAAGACGCCGCCCTCAGTGAGATGCGCTCGCACACGACGAAGACCGTCGACGGTGTAGAGGTCGGCGTGGCTGGGGTCGAGCTGGTGCCGGGGTGAGTGGTCGACATCTAGAAGGATCACGTCGTAGGGCACCGTCGGCTCGGCGCGCATGACGGCGAAGAAGTCGGCATGGGTGAGAGTGGTGCGGCTATCACCGGTGAGCTCGGCAGACACCGGCAGCAAGCCACGATTGTGCCAATCAATCACAGCCGGCAGAGCATCGATCACTTCGAGCGAAGCCACGCGCGGATCGGCGAGAGCGGCAACGGCCGTGTAACCAAGGCCGAGCCCGCCGTTGACAACGCGCAGTGCATCCCCGGTAGCCGCCGCAAGCCCAAGATCGGAAAGCGCGATTTCGGCCACAGTGAAGAGGCTCGACATGAGGTATTCCTCACCGAGCTTGACCTCATAAACGTCAACATCGAGCGTTGGCTCGCGTCGGCGTCGCAGGGTGAGCTCCCCCATCGGGGTCTCTTGAAAGTCGAGCTCTTCGAAGCGGGAGATAGCCATGGGTCGAGCCTACGTGTCGACAACCGCCGCCGACACCGCGCGGGTCTGGGCAGCCCTAGGCCGCGGCACCGGCAGCTGTTGCCTCCGGCACTTCGATGAGCTGCCCCGTGGCGACGTCGTAGAGATAGCCATAGACCGGAATACCGCTCGGAACCAGAGGGTGAGCCTTGATTCGGGTGACGTCTTCGAGCACGCTCTCCGCCTGGTCGGCGATGGTGAGCCAGTCAATATATTTGGCTTCGGCCGAGCCAGGACCGGTGCCCACGTCTTCGAATCCGGCCTCGCCCAAAGCAGCGGCCTCAAGGCTGTTGGCCAAGAGCCCGCGCATGACGTCGTCGGTGAAGAACTGCATCCCGCAGTTGGTGTGATGAATCACGAACCACTCCTTCGTGCCGAGGAGTTTGTACGAAATCACGAGCGATCGAATGGCGTCGTCGGATGCGCGTCCTCCCGCATTGCGGATGACGTGCGCGTCACCCTCACTCAGTCCGGCGTATTGTGCAGGGTCGAGGCGCGCATCCATGCACGTAAGGATCGCGAAGCCACGAGCCGGCGGCAAAGCGAGTTCGGATTTGTCGCCAAAGTTTTCGGCATAGGCGGCGTTGGCGGAGAGAACTTCGTCGAGCACTGACATGGTGCGCTCCTTCGTGGGTTCGGGGTTGGTGACGGATGTCGTTGACACGTCGCGAGCATAATCACCGATCCCGGGTAGCAGCCCATTATGTCGCCACGCTGCAGAGCGGCGGCTCACCGCCAGCTTTCTGTGGAGGCGCGCGAACATCCGAATTCGCCGTGATCCGTGGCTCTACTCTGGCCGACACCGCGACTGCTCCGTATGCTGAGGAAATGACAACACTTGCGTGGGATGGCTATATCAATGCTCGAGATTTGGGCGGCTTTCCCACGGCGTTATCACGCAGCGGAGTGACAGCAGCGGGTCGAATTGCTCGCGGACCGCGCCGGGAGCGGTTGACCGCGGCCGGGTGGGATGATGCCCGGGCCTGGGGTTTGGCATCCGTTGTTGATCTCCGCTGCGAGCACGAGGTCGGCCCTGGTGAGGGCGATCACGTGATTTCTGACGCGGCACTCGATGGCATCACAATCGTCAACGCCCCCACTGAAGATCAGAACGATTCTGAGTTCTGGGAGACCTGCGCCCCCATCCTCGACTCCCCCGAATACTGGCAGCACAACTGGCGGTTGCAACCCCAACTAGTGCTTGGCGCCCTCGAAGCAATTGCGTCGTCACAACCGGGAACACTGGTGCATTGCAGCGCGGGGCGCGATCGCACCGGGATGATCAGCGCGCTCCTTCTGGGCAATGCGGGGGTTGATCCCGCCGCCGTCGCCGCCGACTATGCAACCTCCGTGCACGCGATGGCCGTCGTCGAGCAGCTTGCTCCCGGCGCCGAGCCAGAAGAGATTCGCTCACCCGCTGAGGTGGACGAGTGGATGCGCGACAAACTTCCCATTGTTCGTGACACTGCCACGCGAACCCACGAGGTCTTCGACCTGCTCGGTGTCTCGATCGCGACGCGTTCGGCACTGCGCAGGCTGCTGATCGCCGAGCAGCCCACGCACTAGGCCGGCGGTCGCTGTTTAGGGCGTCTCCGGAACTTCCGGCGGTGCGGCCGGTGCGGGTGCCGGTACATTTCGGTGCCGACCGGGTTGCGGTTTCTGGTGTCCCATTTCGCCTCCGATGCGGCCGCCAAACGGCCGACCGTGGTCGGCGTATTCTTCGCGGAAGAACCCGAGGCGCCACTCACCCATTTCCATTCGCGCGCCCGTTCTCAGCGTGCGTGCGCCGGGATCCTGCCCTGTGAGCGGGCGCGATCCGCCACCGACGGCACCGATGGCGTGGAGCACGTACTCATCGTCGTCATCGTGGCGGATTTCGGCGTGGATTGGCTCCAGGCCGGGAAGCTGCAGGTCCGCGGCAGAAGACGATCCAATAGTGGTGACTTCTGATCGCAGCTCGAACTCTCGCGGCATCTGGCCGTTCCAGTTTTCGGAGCCCACGACAAAGAACAGTCGAGGTCGCCCCGCGCCCGCCGTGTAGTGCGTCGTGGTGATCTGTTTGCGCACAAACCGATCGAACGTCGGCACCAGCGGCAGCAGCGTGCTTGGCGGAAACTGCATTTCGGATGCCGTCGCCGCGCCGGCATCACGACGCCGCAGCAGCGGCGCAATCGCCGCGCGACTCCCCAGCGAAATGTACGGAGAGCCAGTGAGCACTCGTTGCGCGACCGAAGGCTTGATCGCCCCGACACGAGCGATGAGACCGAGCGGCCCTGAGAGCGCGACGGTAAGCCCGCGGTCAGCCAAGACTTTGGCCACGCTACGCACGTCTTTGAGCTTCACCGTTCGCGCTTGAAGGAACAGCTCCGGCTTGCTTGAAAATACTTCGATGTCCATTCCGCTGGCAGTGATGGTCCCCGTCATCTTCTCGGTCTCGAGCGGCGCGGCTCCAGGCTCACCGCTGCCTGATGACGCGTCATCCGCATCGTCACGTATCGGTTCGATGAGAGAGAACGCTAGATCGATGTCGAGCCTCGTTGGAGTACTCGTCGTTGAAGTACTCATCGTTACGGGGCGGTCGGTTCGGAGCCGGATCCTTCACTGGTGGTCACTCTCAGAGTGCCGTTGAGTTTCCACGTTGCGCGAGGCGCATCCTGGCCAACGTCGCGGGGAACTTCGACCGTCATGTCGATGAAGTTGTAGTCGATGACAGCACTGCGGCCGGTGAGATACGACCACATCTCTTTGCCAAGATCTGTCCAGTCTTGGATGTTGTGGGCGTCGGGGCCGGCAGCGTTGTCGGAGGCGGCGGGGCTAGTGAGATCAGACATGGTTTCTTCCTTTTCGCTCGCGTGTGAGGAATCGGGCAGCCATCGTGTTCGGTGGCTGCCCACTGTAATGTCACGATAATCGTGTACCCCAGACGGGGGAAGAGTTGCGGCTCAGGTCACGGCATACTCACTGGGAAGGTCGGCGTGCCGCGCTGACGAATTAGGCGAGCTGGCGCGGAGCAGCCGCAGGAATAAGCAGGCGGGCTGTGACGACGATGAAGACGATCAGCAGTACGAAAGTGCTGCCGTCTGCTGCGATGTAGAAGTAGTGCCAGAGTGAACCGCCGACATCGGTGCCGGCGACCACGGCATCAGTGCGGGCATTGAGCGGCGGGCGGATCACCAGTATTTGAGTGAGCAGCACCGCCCACAAACCAGCGAGCAGTCCCCACTGTAGGCGCGTCGCACGCGGTCGGATCATGGCGAGAGTCAGCAACGCAGCGAGAACCAGCGCGGTGGTGTTCATCGCGTAGAACACGAGACGCCCAATGCCGAGCCCGAGCTCAAGAGTGATTCCGGGCGCCTGAAACTTGAGCGGCGTCTCGAGGAACGAAATGCCGATGATCAGGCCAAGCCAGATGGCGGGGATGACAAGACGGAGGGTGAGGCTCGTGCGGTGCATGCTTCCAATTTATCGGAGGTGTGCACGCCAGTGTCGTGCCTGCGAGGAGAAGCTGACGCGGTACGCCGTTACGTGGGTGCGTGGGCGCGCCTCTACGCTGCGGAGCGGTTGCTCCCGCGTCCGACCAGCCCGGCGCGCACGAGCAGCATGTAGAGCTGGCAGCCAAGGCAGTAGTCGAACACCGAGTTGAGAAACGCCGCGATGAACGCGAATGCCGCGGCAACGACGAGAGCGTAGGGCACGGCGGCGAGGTGCAGCACAACACCGATGACCGTGACGAACAGGCCGACGCCCTGCGAGAACGTGGGCGGGGCTGGGTTTTCGAAGTGACTCGGTGCGCTCAAGCGCGGACGAATCGCCGCCTTGAAGAACAGACCGTAGGGGTGACGCTGGATGCCCGCGAAAGCGCCCAAAGCAAACAGCGCCGTGATGGCGCTCAGGAGAAGGAACGCGGTCTGGGTGGCGCGCTCGGCGAGTGTTGCCGGAAGCGCTGCGGCACCATCGAGGCCCAGGCCGATCACCGCGAGCAGCAGCACAGCGGTGATCGCAGCGCCGAAACGAGGACCACGTGGATCGATGCCGGCCTGGCCGGGCTTCGCCGCGAGGGCAGCTTTCGACGCGGAGAGCTCAGCCGCTCCGGCGGCGTTCGTGTGGGGCGTAGTCATAGGAGTTGCTCTCTGTGCGGGCGAGGCGGGGGCTGGCGTGCGGTGGAAGGGTGCGGTAACTCGTCGTTAGACGAGCGCGGGGGTGAGCATCCGGCCCAGTTCCGCACGGAGGTCGTTGATCTTGGGGGCTCCGCCGATGCGGGCGTGCAGTTCGTCGTTGCCGTCGAGGATGAACGTGGTTGGCGACTGCAACAGATTGAAGCGGCTGGCGAGCTCGGGACGTGAAGTGACGTCGACCTCGACGTGAACGACTGAGCCAGTTCCATCATCGAGTTCAGCGGCCAGGGCGCTCAGCTGGGTGTGGACCGTGGGGCAGATCGCGCAGGCTGCGGTGGAGAACTGAAGCAGGGTGACGCGGCTGCCGAATGGGGCAACACCGTCGATCACGATGCGATGTTCTTCGGATGCGACGGTCTCGCTTGTGGTGGGCGTGCGTTTGATTCGTCCAGTGCGGGCGCGCCAGACCAGCCCTAACACGGTAGACAAAACCACCAAGCTGACAAGCACGGATGCGGTTTCCACAGTATTCACCTCGTTATCGTATTTTCGGGCTGATCACACCGCCGATTTGTGACGGCTCATTACGCGTAATCATTGCTCGAAAAGTGCGGCGACCCTTCGCAACCATTCGGCATTGAGCGGATGTCGCAATAGACGCCAGTGTGGTGTGTAACCGTGTTATCGAACCCGATATTCCATCGCGGCTCGCTGAATTTCCCGGTGCTGTTTACCATTCCCTTCAGCTCGAACCCACAAGGGCCGCGAGCGAGATGCTCACGGCCCGAAAGGTGCACTGTTAGAGTCCGCGCTTGGACCCTCCATCAATCACTATATTTGTGCCGTTGACGTAAGAAGCTGCGGGGGAAACCATAAATGTTGCGACTTTGGCAAACTCTTCTGTTGTGCCCAATCGGCCCGCCGGTATCGCGGCGTTGCGCTTCCGCGACACCTCAGGGTTGGCGGCATCGAGCTCAAGCGTTCGCGACGTCTCGATTCGTCCGGGTACGAGTCCGACGGTACGCACCCCTGTTCCGCTGAGCTCGTCAGAAAGAGTCTTCAACGCCATCGCAAGGCCAGGCCGGAATCCGTTGGAAAGCGCGATCCCTGGAATCGGAGAGTACACGCTGCCCGACAGCACAATTCCGATGCAGCTTCCGCTCGTCATCACTCCGGCTGCTTCCCGAGCCAGTCGCAAGGGGCCGAGGAATACGCTCTCGAAGGCAGCCCTCCACTGGTCATCATCCGCAGCACGAACGCCACCGGAGGGCGGACCGCCGCCGCTGAGAATCAACCCGTCGAGGGAACCCCACTCATCCATCGCCGCTGCAATGAGGCGGGACGCTGAATCCGCGTCAGTGAGGTCAGCAGCCACCCCGATCACGCGACCCGGGTGATCTGCGCCAAACTTCGCCACGGCAGCATCCACGCGTGACTGGTCGCGCGAAGAGATGACCACTTTCGCGCCCTCTGTTAGGAGCTGCGTCGCGCATGCCTCCCCCAGCCCGCTCGTCGAGCCTGTCGTTATATATACTCGCCCTGAAAGCCCTAAATCCACGTCTTTACTCCTTCTTGTTGTCTGGCGCTCATCGCCAATTCAGTTCACGCCGGAACGGCTGCTGCGTCGCGAACCGCGAATGAAACGACCGCCACCGATGGACTGAGCGTTGCCTTCGCTTACGACGAGCTCCCCGCGCCGGAATACCTGCTCAATCTGGCCGCTGAGCGATCGCCCTTCATAAGGCGTGTATCCAGCGGCGTCGTGAAAAAGTCCGGAACTCAATGATTGCGTCGCCATGGGATCAATCGCGATGATGTCCGCGTCGTAGCCGACTCCGATCGATCCTTTGCCGTCAAGGCCGAAAATTCGTGCTGCAGAGCTCGACAACATCTCCACGGCCCGGTGTCGCGGGAGCCAGGCGTCGGGGCCGATTGCCGCGTCAATGATGAGCGGCACCATAGCTTCCAGCCCGGGCAGTCCCGCCTTCGCACCCGCGATCGAATCCACCGGCTTTGACCGTGGGCCATGCCCACAGTGGTCGCTACCCAAGGTATCGACAGAACCCGCTACTGCGGCGCTGCGCATGAAGTCACGGTCCTGCCGCGGACGAAGCGGCGGCAGGACGAATCCTTGTCCTCCGGGCGGCGCCTGATCTACATCGAGGAATAGATAGTGAGGGCACGTCTCAACGTAAAGCTCGGTGCCGTTCTCGCGAGCAGCTGTCCCCGCACGCATGCTGGCCTCACACGAGGTGTGCACAATATAGAGGGGCGATTCGACAGCGCGGGAGACCACCGCGGCAGCATTCACTGCAGCGGCTTCGATCGCGGGCGATCTCCACTGGTTAATCTCGGAGGCAGAGCCTTGTGATCCGAATCCAGCTGCGAACAATTCGTCAACAACGTCGCCGAGTTCAGCGTGCACTAGCGTTAGCAGCCCAGCCGCTTTCGCCTGCGACAGCGCGGTCGCTAGCTCCCCCAAACTGCTCTGTATCGATTTGTCGGGGTGAGCCAGGAACACCTTAATCGACACAGCCCCGGCCGCCGCTGCAGCCGCAATATCACTCGTCGAACGAGCACGGTCCCAGCGAACGTGTGCCGCGAAGTCTGCGGTTCCCCCCTCGCTTTCGCGAATCATCCGAGCGATCGCGTCGGGGGTGGATTCATCAGCATTCGGATACAGCTGATTCGCGATGGTCGTCACCCCGCCGTGGACGGCAGCTTGCGCGACCGTGGCAAATGTTTCGTCGTGAATGGGATGCACGTGGGAATCAATGCATCCAGGCATTAGCTCGAGCCCGTCAAGATCGATGACATTCCCCGTCGTGGCGGAGCCTGCAGCCGCGATATCTACGATCACGCCGTCACTCACGGTGATGTCTAACGCGCCCGCTGTCGGATCGGTGAACAGTCGCGCCCCTCTTAGCACATCAGGCATTCTGCGCCCGCAGACCGAGAACATCCACAAGCTCGCCGAGCTCCTTCACCGTAATCTGATCGATCGGTCGGGACGGCTTGCGGGCGAGCGGGGTGGAGATTACCCCGCGCTCGAAGAAGAGCTGCTTGCGGATCGCCACTCCACCGACGCCGAGCTGAGCCTCGAATCGGATGATCGGGAGATACTCGTGGAATAGGCTCCGTGCGCCATCATGATCGCCGCTGTCGTAGCGTTCACAGATCTGCACAAGAAGTTCGGGGAACGCAAAGCCAGTCATGATTCCCACAGCCCCACGACCAAGCTCCTCGTAGAGGCTGATTCCGCCTAGTCCGCCAAAACAGAGCATGTCAGGGGCGTTCTCGCGCACCACGGTGACCTTGGGTGGGCTCGGTGCTTCCTCGATCTTCGCCGCAAAAATGCCGTCGACTTGTGCGACCTCACCAAAGAACCAACCGGGCATTTTGACCCCCGTGGTCACTGGCTCGTCTTGCACGACAACGGGAAGTCCGGTGGCTGCCACTGCTCGATAGTGCTCAACTAGAGAAGCGTCGACCGCGCTGTTGCGGGGCGGAGCCATCATCGCCGCGTTCGCGCCAGCGGCGATCGCCGCGTTCGCTCGCTCACGCGCCACCACGGTCGATTCCGAGGTGATACCGGCGACAACGTTGAGCCGGTCGCTCGCTGCCGATACATAGGCTCGAAGTACCTGATCGCGTTCCGTATCGAGAAGCTTGTGGGACTCCCCCATGATTCCTAGCGGTACGACGGCACTGCAGCCGGCGGCCACGGCGGCCTCCACGATGTTGTCGATTCCGGCGAAGTCAACCTGCTCTTCAGCGTCGAAGGGAGTCAACGCGATGTGCGCGACCCCGGTGAGTTCAAAAATGTCTTGTCTCATAGCGTTCTCCTTGTGAGTCTTTTCGAATCGTCAACGGCCGACGACGAGTGTTTAGAGTGAAGTGTCTACGCCTGTGGTGGACACGATGTTTCCCGCGTGAACGACGAGCTTGCGATCGGGGCGTCGTGCGATGGCATCGCCAGTGTTGACAGCATCAACGAGGAAGAAGTTGGCCATCGCTCCGACGGCGACACCCACCGGCCCCTCTTCGCCAAGCAAACGGAGACCATTATTGGATGCGATCTCGAGTGCCAGCGCCAGTTCGGAATCGGTACGCAGATCGCCACGCATCGCAAAGATCCACGCGCGCTCCAGCATGTCGCCGGTGCCGAGCGACGACCAGGTGTTTCGGATGCTGTCGTTTCCGCCAGACAGCAGAACTCCCGCTTCGACAATCCGTTTCATAGGTAACGGCGGGTTGTTATGCACGACGCATGTCGTTAACGAGATTCCAGCGTCAGCGAGGTTGTCGATAATTTTTCCCTGCCGAGCGTCTCCGACCTGGGCAAGTGCGATGGCATGGCTGATGTTTACCTTGCCTGCCATCGACTCGACTCGGGTTCTCTCGCAAATCAACTCCAATTCCCACGCCCCCAACTCGCCAGCATCGTGCAGATGAAGATCGATTCCACAGCCGGTGTCGTGGGCCAAGGCGAAAACACGGTCGAGATGCTCGACCGGGTCGTTCTCCGCGCCTGCGGGATCCAACCCGCCGATGACCGTGGCGCCAAGCTCAATCGCGTCGCGAAGTAAACGATCTATTCCCGGTTCACGCAGCATTCCTGATTGCGGGAAAGCAACCTGTTGGATAGTAATTGCTCCTTCGAACTTCTTCGCCACTTCGGCAACAGCTTCGACGCCGGCAATCCCAACCTCGCTGTCGATCTCGGTGTGAGTGCGAGCACCCGTGGTTCCGTTGGCGATCATCTGAGCCACCAGGGCGCTCGTGTTCTGCACGCTGGGCATGCCGAGTCCGCGCCGAAGCGAATGATCGATTCGGACGCGATCCGCCACCCCGGAGCCCGAGACGTGCGAGTGCCACGGTTGACCGACGAGGGTCTTGTCGAGGTGACAGTGCGCATCGACGAGTCCTGGCAACACAAGCGCGCCGCGGGCGGGCTCAACTTGAACGCCGGGCTGCGCGTCGATGTGATCACTGATCTGGGAAATCCGCGAGCCCTCTATCAAGATGTCGCTGGTGCGGTCGCCCGAATTCGGTAGGCGCGCTCCCCTAATAAGTAGTCGTGCGTCTGAAGACATGAAGTTCTCCTTTGTATGGTCCCCGGTGAAAGTCAATTTGTCACCCGAAAAGCGCTAGGTAACTTTGCGAAGGAAGTCCTGCGTTCGCAGCTCGCGTGGGTCATCGAAGATTTGGGCGGGTGGGCCCTGTTCAACGACTTGACCGCGATCAAACATGATTACGTTGTCGGCGATTTCTCGGGCGAAACGCATCTCATGGGTTACAAATAGCATCGTGATGTTCGTATTGAATGCGAGGTCGCGGATGACCTCCAAGACTTCGCCCACCAGTTCGGGGTCCAGCGCAGATGTCACTTCGTCGAAGAGAAGAACGCGCGGTTTCAACGCGATTGCGCGAGCGATCGCTACGCGCTGCTGTTGGCCACCCGAAAGCTGCCAGGTGTGGTCCGAGGCGCGGTGGCGAAGACCGACTCGATCAAGGTTCGCCAGTGCTTCCTCTTCGGCCTGATCCTTCGACATCCCTTGGACTCGAATGAGGCCCTCGGTTACGTTTCGAAGAACAGTCATGTGCGGGAAAAGGTTGAACTGCTGGAATACCATTCCCAACGAGTTACGCATCTCCCGCAGGTGCTTGTCATTGGCATCGACAAGTTGGCCGCCTTTTTCCATCGTCCAGAGAGGAGTGCCGTCAATAAGCACCTGTCCCTCTTCGGGGCGAACAAGAGTCATCAGGATTCGGAGAATGGTGGTCTTTCCAGATCCGCTCGGACCAATGATGACCGACTTGTCTCCCTTTCCGACAACGAGGTCCAGATTGTCGAGAACCGTCTGGTCGTATCGCTTGACCACGTTTCGGAACTCCACCATCGGCTGATCGGAACGAACATCGTCCTTTGTCGCCACGGGGTTCTCTCTTTCCATTAGTTGTCGTTCCCGTCTGTGAACTTCGCGCGGGTCATAGTGTCGTCATTTCAGGGCGAGTGCGCTGCATCCGCTTCTCCAATTGGCGAAGCGATACCGTGACTGCGACGCTGACGGCCAGGTACATCAAGCCCACCAGAGTGAATGGCTCAAGATAGCGGTAGGACTTTTCGCCCAGACGAAGGGCTGTGCCGAAGAGCTCGATCGTGCCGATCACGGCGACATACGCGCTCAGCTTGAACGCGAGATTCGCATAGTTGCCGAGCATCGGAATGATTGGTGGAATCGCCTGAGGCAGAACCACGCGCATCCAGGTGTGGAATTTGGACATGTTTATCGCTGTGCAGGCCTCCCACTGTCCACTCGGCACTGAAGCGATACCGGCGCGAAATACTTCAGCCATGTACGCGGAGATGAACAGCCCAAGGCCGAGCACCCCGCTCACTTCAGAGGAGAGAACAATTCCAAATTCTGGAAGAGCAAAGTAGATCAGGTAAAGCTGCACCAAGAATGGTGTGTTGCGAAAGATCACCACGTACGCGCCGGCGATGCGAGAAAGCACGGGGTTCGCCATGGATCCAAGGATGCCTAGCCCAAGGCCCCCTACCAGTCCAAAGCTGGTCGCGATGAATGTGACGATGAGGGTCACCCATAGCCCGTCCAAGAGCGCCGGGATAATGCTGATGGAATATGCCCAGTCCCAGCTCATTTGATACCTCCTCCTATGAAGAAGTTGCGAAGCCTTATCGCTTGTTTAGGTGTTGTGCCGCGTTTAGGCTCGACGCGCATCTTTCTCTCCAGCCAGCTCGTGCCCTGAGTTAGTAGGTAGGCAAGCAGTAGGTACACGATTCCGATGGATACGAATATCTCCATCGAATGGCCAAGATGGGTCCTGAGCTCGTTACCTCGAAACGTGAGATCAGCTAGTCCGATGAGCGATACCACAGCGGTCTCCTTCAGCGTGTTAACGAGCTGGTTTGCGTAGGGAGGGAGCGCGATCGGCAATGCCTGCGGGAACACGATGTTTCGGAAGCGGTCCCATGCGCTCAAGTTAATGGCAATACTCGCCTCAATTTGCCCCCGGGGAACCGCTTGGATTCCCGCGCGCACGATCTCGGCAATGAATGCACTCTGGTTGAGACCGATCACAACCCACGCTGTGGTTAACGGGGACATCGTGATCCCCAGCAACGGGAATACAAAGAACACCCAGAAGATAAGCACGAGTACCGATACTCCACGGAAGAACTCAACGTGCACCCAAGCGATTCCTCGCAGAACTGAAAATTTGGATAGTCGCAACGCGGCCACGCCGATTCCCAGCACGGTCGCAATCACAATTCCACCGATGAACACCAACAATGTCATCAGGGTGCCTTCGGCGAGAGGTCTGGCGATCTCATCCCAGAAAGTAGGCATCTAGAGTCTTCTCCTTCTCAACGTGGCGAACATGCATAAGCCGATGGTCTGGCCGGGTGCGACCGCAGCCGCCCCGACCAGACCGAGGGTTAGAGAATCACTAGCAGGTAGCCAGTTCGGGCGACGACAGAAGATCGAAGTCGAAACCGTATTCATCCGAGATCTCTTCGACCCAGCCCTCTTCTACGAGCTCGTCAAAGTACTTGTTATAGAGCTCGACGAAGTCAGCATTCTCGCTAGTGACAACGCTGGACTGCGCAAGGATAGGCAGATCAGGAACATAGCCTTCTGCAATTTCGAATGCTCCGGGGTTGGTCTCTAGAAGCTGAACCAGCGTCTGGTATGGAGCAACGAAAGCGTCAACGCGATCCGTGCGCAGTGCGTCAATTCCGCTCTGTCGATCAGGAAGGATAACGATGTTCTCGTCGCCACCGAACACCTCAATCGCAATGGTCTCCTGGGTGGTCGCTCCCTGAGTGCCCAATTTCGAATCTGTGTCCTTGAGGTCTTGAAGGCTGAGGAGACCCTTCGGATTTCCTGGCTGGACGGCGAACGCGTAAGTCAACACGTGAGATGGCTTGGTGAATGCCATTACGGGACAACGCTCCTCATTCGGAGTGAGGCCACCAATCCGGATATCCGAGCGGCCCGATACGAGTCCCGAGATTGAGCTGGGAAAGTCGGTTACGAGGGTGTTGAACTCTGTGATTCCCATGCGCCCGAGTACTTCCATTGTCACGAGGCTTGCATAGCCACCCGGTGTGCCATCTGCCTCCACGAGCGTCGTCGGCGGCGAGTCTGTCATACCGAAGATGATGCCGTTCTCTTTGGCCGCGGTGAGGAGCGCCGGCTCGCTGGCCACGGGCGCGTCTTCCGCCGGCTCACTCGCCGGTGCACATGACACTAAGCCTGCGGCGAGAAGCACCGTTCCGAATGCGGCGGTGATCGCCGTGCGGGTCTTGCGGGTAAAGGGGCTGCTTTTCATTGCGTGTCTTCCAATCCTGAAATGTGTTGGTTCAAACAGGTCACTGGGACTACCCGTGGTGCTTAGGGTGAATCGCATTCCGATCAAAATATATTATTTGATCTACGCGTGTCAACCCTGTTGCGCGAAGAAAATTGCCGAGATTGCCGGGCTTTGTCCAGCTTGTTTCACGCACGTTAAATTCATATTTTGCGTATATTATTAGGAACGGGCGGGCCTTTCGGGCGATCCAGCAAACCGGCCAGCAGTTTGCCGGTAAACTTCCACACTTAGATATAGATGGAGAGAAATTCTCATGCACTCCCCTGACGGGCGCCGACGATCAAAAAAAAATGGTGATCCCGCTTCTGTGGTATCGGTCGTTGACACCGTGCACGCGAAACTACGAAATGAGATCTTGCAAGGTCAGCAACGGCCGGGCTCGCCGCTCTCTGTTTCGAGCACGGCCGCACGGCTCGAAGTGAGCGCTGTCCCGGTTCGAGAAGCATTGCGACGGCTCGAGGGCGAACGGCTCGTCAAGTTCGAAGCAAACGTGGGAGCGATCGTTGCGCCGATCTCTTTCGAAGATCTCCGTGATGTTTACGAAACTCGAAAAATCGTCGAAGCTGCTGCAGTCAAGATTGCTGTTGAAACCAACGCAATTTCGCACTCACGCCTCCGCGGCGTGATCGCCCGCATGTCGGAGGCATACATCCAGCTAGACCACGATGCCGCCTACTTGTTGCATCGGGAATTTCACCACCTCATCGTCGACATTCAGGCGCAACCGCGACTTCACGCGATGGCGCTGTCGCTTCTTGAAGCGTCGGATCGCTATCTTCGTCTCGCCCCCGGCCTCCCGGATGAAGCAAGCGTGCTCGTTGAATTACATACCGCGATCTCCGACGCCATTCTCGCCTCGGATGCTCAGGCGGCCCACGATGCCGTTGTGCGCAACATGAACTACTCGCTAGACCGACTCGAATTCCGCAACTTCACGCACAACTTTCCGTCGGTGCCCTAGCGGATCGCGCACCTTCGAACTGAAATAACGAGCGACTACTCCGCGAGAGTAAACGAGCGTCTTTCGTCGATCACCAGAGCGGGCATCGCCCCAATCAATACAGGCTCACACGCAGTCATTCGTTCATCCCGGCTTTCGAATCACGTCGGATCTCGAAGCATTCCCACCCAGCAGCGCGGGCACGAGAAATCGTTCTACCGCGGCGTGCGCGACCGCTTCAGCGCCAACATCGCCGCACGGTCGAAGCCGAAGGTGCGGCGCGCGACGAAGCCACCGATGGTTGTTCCCGCCGCAAGGCCGAGGCCCGTGGCCAGCGCCATCACCATGGAAGGCAACGCTTCGGTGACGCCGAATTCGGAATCCATCAGGGCGTAGATGCCGCGGTAGAGGGCGAGACCGGGCAGCAGCGCGATGATGCCAACCATGTTGGTCGCGCCTTCGGGCACTTTCAGCCAGCGGTAGAGAAGGTAGCTGATGACGCCGGCGGCGGTTCCAGCGATGGCAGGCGCGAGTCCCGGCGAAGTCGCGAAAGGCAGCACGAACCAGTAGACGGCGAACACGAGGGCGGCGCCGATCGCCATGATGGGGAGCAAGCGCATCCGAACATACGAGGCGAGGGCGAAGCCGACGGCGATGATGGCCGAGCCGAGCATCCCGGAGATGACGCTGCGGTTGTCGCCGAGGGAGTCACCGATCGCGACAGGGATGCCCAGGCGCAGCGACACACTCAGCACGATCGAAATGCCCACTGCCAGGCCGATGGTCATCATCATCACCTCGAGGCCGCGGGCGGTGGCGGTGACGTAGTAGCCACCGATCGCGTCGCTGGCGGCCGAGGTGAGGCCCACGCCGGAGAGCAGCATGATGATGCCCGAAATCACAATGACGGTGGGGCTGTTGGAGCCAGGAATGTCGATCCCGATCGACCGCAGCCAAAACATGAAGACGGCAATCACGGTAATAACGCCGGCCGCCGCAATCTGGGCGAAGAAGGCGGGAACCGACAGTCGCTCGAGCCGCTTAGTCAGAATGTCTGAGATAGCGGCGGATGCTGCCGCCACGAGCACGAGCACAAAGCTCACGTCGAACATCACGACGACACCTGCGGCGAGCAGCGCCTTGCCGGCGGTCACCATCCATCGCCGGTACGGGTGGGGTGTGGTCAGGATGGTACTGAGTTGTTCGCGCGCTTCATCCACGTCGCCGGGGCCGTCAGGGCTGGTGAGCTCGTCGATGAGCCAGTACACGTTTTGCAGGCGCGTGTAGTCAATAGTGCGCACCTTCACGATGCGCATGATCGACATCGGGTCTTCGTTCATCCCCCGGTGAATGGACACGGTAAGAGAGGTGAAGGTGATGTCGACGTGCATCCCGCTGACGCCATACGCGTTGCTGATGCGCAGCACGGTAGCGACAACGTCGGCAGCGGAGGCGCCGGTCGCGAGCATCGCTTCACCGGCACGCAGGCAGAGGTCAATGACCGAGCGCGCGTGACGCTGCGAAAGTTGCGGTTCGTGCCCGGGCATAGAGAGCAGTTGGGTGGGCGCATTATTGGTGCGCAGGGCTCCCCCGGCCATCGCGACGAGAGATCGCCCCAGTCGTTGTCGATATGCCCGCATGCGGGAGCCGTTGCCCTTACTCACCCCTCAAGGGTAGGGGCTATCGGCTGGTGTTTTGCCCACGCTGCAGCCCCCAGTTGTGGCCGTTTACACTAGACCGACTGACCTGCGCCGAGCCAGCGAATTTCGACCAGAAAAAGAGCACGCAATGAGCCGAGTACACCCCGTCATCCGCACCGTCGGCGATGCCTTGCGCGGCATGCTGATCGGCTTCGCGGAGATCGTTCCCGGCGTCAGCGGCGGCACCATCGCGCTGCTCGTCGGCGTCTACGATTCCCTCATTGACGGAGCCGGGCACCTCGCTCGCGGTGTGGCGCTCACGGTTGCGGACGGCATCCGGGGTCGCGGCCTGTCGCGCGCCGCCGCCCACTTTCGTTCGGTGCGCTGGAACGTCGTGCTGCCCATCGGTATCGGGATGCTGCTCGCCATCGTTCTGGGCGCCGCCCTCCTTGCGCCCCTCATCGAGCAGTTCCCCACCGGAACCCGCGCGGTCTCCGCCGGCCTCATCGCAGCGTCGCTCATCGTGCCGGCACGCATGGTCGGAGGGCGTTGGACGTTCCGCGAAATCCTCATCGGCCTCCTCGCCGCCGGCGTTGCCGTCGCCCTCACGAGCTTGCCGCAGGCTGGAGATGCCGACCCTGCGCTAATCATCGTCTCTCTCGCAGCCGCATTGGCGGTCTGCGCTCTCGTGCTGCCCGGAGTATCCGGCTCCTACCTGCTGCTGATCCTCGGCATGTACGCCCCGACCCTCGCCGCCGTCAATGACCGCAACCTTGGCTACCTCGGAGCCTTCGCCATCGGCGCCATCATCGGCCTCGGCCTCTTCGTCTCCGCCCTGCAATGGCTGCTCAAGAACCGCCGCCGCGTCACCCTCGTCATTATGACCGGCCTCATGCTCGGCTCGCTGCGCGCCCTCTGGCCCTGGCAAACCGAGTCGGGCGAGGTTCTGGCTCCTGAAGCCGACTTCGGAATCGTGTTGCTGCTTATCGCCCTCGGGGCAGTGGTTGTGCTGGGTATTCTGGCGGCAGAAGCTGCGCTTGTGAAGCGGCGGATGCTGTCGCCGGACATCGCGGCCGACCCTGAGCCTGACGCAGAACTCCTCCGCTAGCAGCCCGGGTTTCGTGGCGCTACGAACGCACCGAAGGCCTTAGTGGTCTGAGACGCGAATCCACTCAGGAAAAGGATCAACGAACGTCGCCCAGCGGCTCGGGCCCGCCGCGAATTCTTCGTCGGTGAGCGCGGCTTCATCGAGTGCTGCGATGAGCGCGTCATGATCTAAGTCGAGCCCGATAAAGGCCAGCTCTTGACCACACGCAAGTAGCTCGTCATCGTCACCATCGATGGCATCAGTGGCGATCGGGTTGAGGGAGATTACCTTCCCTACGTGTTCCCACTGCGCGACAATTTGGGTGCGGGTGGCGAGCCGACAAAACCGCCCGACCTTACTATCCCGCGTTGAGACGCGCTCGACTCTAAACCGTCAGCTCTTGGTCGATCCGTCGCAGGCGGCTGCGCGCAGACGCTTGCCTACGCTGCGTTCCGGTTCGCCCCGACCGAGCTCCCCCACTCCCTGGGCGCAATTGCCAATTCTGATCACCGGGCACAAGCTGGCGAGACGAAACTGCAAAATGTCAACGGTTGCTTGTTCGGACGAGTAAGCAAATAGGCAAGCAGGACATTCCGTCTCGCACCGGGAACGAGTTTTCGAATTGGGTCGAACGCTCCCACAACGACACTCGATTTTCCTCTCAAAACCGTTCGAATCAGAATACGATCAAGGCATGACAGTCGACCCCGCGCTCTCCGCTCTAGCCAAACCCATTGAATCCGGACAGCCATGGCCTCGGCCTGCTTGTCCTAAATGTCAAGCTGGATATATAACTTTCGCGCCACCTGTTGAAGACGAAAGTCACAGTTCGGCTTCGGCGCGAGGCCACGATGCCTTCGAGCCGGAGTGGATCACCGGTACCTTTGTTATACGTGGCCAATGTGAAAATCCAGAGTGTCAGCAAGCCGTGCATGGCACAGGCGACTACGAAGTCGGCGTCTCTCGGCTCTCTGGCGAGGACCACGACTACGACTACAGCTACGGCCCTCCTTATTCTTCTTACCTAACAGTCACGCATCTTCACCCTCCGATGTTGATGATGCCGATTCCTAAATCGGCGCCCGACGAAGTGCGCGAGGGCGTAATGCGAGCATCTCGTGTTCTGTTCGCTGATCCGGGCCTAGCCGCAACCGCGTTGCGCGCCACTGTGGAGCGATTTTTGACCTCCGCGGGGATCTCGGCGACACAACCAACGGGACAGTTTCGGACAGCTCACGAACGGATCAATGAATGGCGAGATGCCGATCTCACCCGCCCGCCTATCGCGGATCTTTTTTTCGCCGTCAAGTGGCTAGGAAACGCCGGAACCCACGAAGATTCGGATCTAACCACTATCGAAGTTTTGGACGGTGCCAGAGTTCTTGATGAGGCATTCCACCGACTTTTCTTGGGTCCAGATATCGACGCGCACGCGAAAACTATCAATGCAGCCAAGGGTCCCTCAAGGCTGCCTTAGCCTGCCCGCCTGCTGACGAGAAACGCGGGCGTAGATGTCGTCTAGCACCAGAAGGAGTGCTTTCTGCCGATCATTACTCGCTCAAGTAGATTCACCCCGCGATCTTAAATAAAACGTGCGCACGACCGGATCCTCGCGCCGCCGCCGCTACTGGCGCGAGCTCGCGGAGTGATCCGACCCGCCCAAGACGCGTTAGCGATGCTTCGAACAACGTAGGCCCCCTGCCTAATGCTCACTTGCTGTCACAGTGTGCCGGCAAGCGCGACAGCGACGACGGGAAAGAGTGCTCTGAACTGAGCCGGAACCCGTTCAAACCACCAAGATAATGATCGATGGGACTTGCTGAGTCAAAATAAGATCGCGGACGCAACGACACGGGCAATCTGAATCCCAATGGAGAAATTCATAACGACAAACGATCAAGATGCTCCACAAACCGATACCATTGCTGACCTGCCCGTACAAGCAAAGCGAGGACTCTTGAGCGGAAACAACTCGCGTAGCGACCGAAAGCTCCGAAAGCTACTCGCGACCATAAAAACGAACTTCATTGTCGCTGTCGTGTCGGTCGTGGCTATCGTTCTCGGTTCCACAATCGTCCTCGCAGCGACGGGGTTCCAGGGATGGAATTCAGTTGGCATCGCAGTTGGATCGAGTTTCATATCTGTCGCCGCGTTGGCGCTGATTGGTGAAATTGTTTTGCGTCGCAGGCTAATCGATGAGGTACTTGCTGCGGTCGATGTGCGCGAGGAAATAGCGGTTGCGGGAATCTCGCATTTCCTGAGTGGAACTAAGGAATTTCGAGGGGGTTTCACTGACGCGCTCGCAACCGCGTCAGAAGTCGACATTATGTTTATTAGCTCCAGCCGTTGGTTGGAAGACCATCGGTCAGGTCTCATCGGGGTACTGAAACGGGGAGGGCGGGTGAGAGTTCTGATTCCGGCCTCAGACGACAGCGAACTCTTGAAGCAGCTTATCTCGAGGTTCGATTACGGCACCCTTGATGAGTTGACAACCGACATCAAATTCACTTTTCAGAAGGCGAAAGAACTCCGTGATAAGTATCCAATAAAGGTGAATGACACTATTTCTTCGACGGCTGAAGCGGCTCTAAAGCCGAAAGCCAGCACCGTTGAGAGTGCACGCGGCGAGGCAAGTGGCGGGGTAAGCATTCGTCGCTTGTCGGTTGTTCCGACGTACTCCCTTTATCGCATGGATCGCATTGCCGTCATGCGGGTGCATGAGGTGAGAAAGGAACAGGCCGACGAAACACCAGTCATGGTCTTCGGCAGCAAGGGAAGCCTTTGGCGATTTGCGATGACCGACTTCACGACATTGTTCGACGCTGCAGACGAGCTGGTCGAAAAATCTCAATGAACTCGAGCAATTCGGAGCCGCCGCTGAATTTTGGAGATATTTACATCGTCGCTTTCCCCTTAACCAATGGCACTGAAGCCAAGACGCGCCCTGCAGTTGCAGTGGCAAGTGAGGACTGGCGGTCTCCGGACGCTCTTGTCATATTTGCCAGTGTGTCGGGCTCGGCTGCTAGAGCTTCTGACAAGGGTGCCGTCGTGGTCGAAAATTGGGCGGATGTGGGCCTGGACCGTCCAAGCGTTGTCCAAACTCATCGGTTGTTTAGCTCGCAGTTACGGTACGCGGGAAAAAAACTGGGCAGGCTACATGCTGTGGACCGCGAATCGTTGAAATCCGCAATATCCGACCTGTTTGCGAACTAGGTCGCTATCGAAGTCATTAAAAACGAAACGCCGGACTTTAATCCGGCGTTTCGACAATAAACCGGGACTTGGTCCCGTGCAACTAAGTCATCAGTATAGGTGCAATTTCTGTAAATACGAATCACGAAACGCCCCATTTCGCCAGCTGTTCCGATAACTTCGGCTCCTTTGCCACAACGTCCTAGAGTTTCGGAAGGCATTCGGCGAGGGGTGTTCCGCTTAGCTTGGGTCGATAGAACCGTCTCGAATCACGCTAAGCGTTTGTAGCCGAAAATCCCGGTACCGCTTTTGAGTCAGGCGAATATGCAGTTCTAGTGCTGTGGGCTATGTCCAACTCGCTGGCGGGCGACATCACATAGCGAAAGTCGCGCGCGGCCAACACCATGGCATTGAAGGATGCACTGTCGCAATCGATGACTTCGCGCACAGCATCCAAAACATCCGCAAATTCGAGAGGCGGGTGCTCAGTGAGTCGGCCGGCAACTCGAAGGACCGCTTGCGCGTCAGAATCGCTCAGTCCCATGCTCCACTACCCTACCCGCGCGCCTACGCCGAAAGACGTATTGCACAATCGCCCTGCAGGCGAGGAACCTTGATGCCATGACTACTGCGCGTTCATCCCTCATGCCCTCCTCTTCGCACTGGGCGCGCAAAGCACTTGTGGCCGCGATCGTGCTCGCCGTCAGCGCGACACTCGCCGCCTGCTCCCCCGCCGCCGACGAGCCCGCAGATTCAAGCACGACAGAAGAGACCGCGACGACGGATGAGACCACCGGCGGCCTCAGCACCGACGATGTCGGCAACGCCACGCTGCGCATCAACGGCGTCGAGTTTCCAGACTTCACCGGGGACTGCGAGATCAACCGCGGGAACGGCAGCGAAGACGTGGGAGACCTCAACGACGGCGACATCGTCACGATCATTGGCATCGACAACGTCGACGCTCACGAAGACATGCTGATGAACTACATCGCTCTCAACGAGGAAAGCTTCCGGTTCCGTGATCAAGAAGCGGCTGCCGGAGTCGGCAATAATGCCGACGGCACCATCTCGAGATTGTCGGAGATCAGCGCGCGAACAGCCGATGGCAGCCGCGACATCGTCGAAGTGCGCTTTGCCGGTGCCTTCGAAGACGGCACTCCGATCGAAGCTGATGTCGTCTGCGAGCTGCAGAACGCCTTCTAGACGGCCGCCGCTCACGCCCCACCGCCGGGCCAGAAGGCAAGGCTCAGCCAACTGGCATAAACTAGGCCTCTTGATTACTGAGCCCGCGGGGCTCTCTCGACGGAGGTTCCGTGGCCGGAAATGCCAATACTCGCTTTGCCAACGTTTCACTGCTGTCTGTGGCGAGCACCTTACCTAGCCGCGTAACAACATCCGGCGACCTTGAAACGCGCCTAGCGCCGGCGTTCGAGCGCCTTGCGCTGCCCAGCAGACTGCTGCAACGAGTAGCCGGGGTACTGGAGCGTCGCAATTGGGCTGCCGGCGAAACCTCCGACGATGCCACCGTCTCAGCAGGCCAACGTGCGCTTGCTGAAGCGGGAGTGGATGCCTCCGAAGTCGGACTCCTCATAAACACGTCCGTCAGCCGCAAGCACCTTGAGCCGTCCGTTGCCGTGCGCCTGCACCACGGGCTCGGGCTGCCCAGCTCCGCCATCAACTTCGACGTTGCCAACGCCTGCCTCGGCTTCGTCAGCGGGATGAATCTTGCCGCCAACATGATCGAATCGGGCCAGATTCGGTACGCGATCATCGTCAATGGTGAAGACGCCGACGACATCCAAACCAACACCATCGACCGCCTCCTCAAACAAGACGGCGACCGCGAGGGCTTCATGAGCGAATTCGCCTCCCTCACGCTCGGCTCCGGAGCTGCGGCTGCGGTGCTCGGACGCACCGACGAACATCCGGCCGGTCATCCGATTCTCGGCGGCGTCACCCGCGCCGCAACCCAGTTTCACGAACTGTGTGTCGGCAGTGTGGACGGAATGTTCACCGACGCGAAAGCCCTCCTGAAGGGTGGCCTCGACCTCGTCGTCTCGGCGTGGAAAGAAGCTTCCACCGAATGGGACTGGTCGAAGATGGACATGTACGTCACCCACCAGGTGTCATCCGTGCACACCAACGCCATCGTCAAAGCCGCGAAGCTCGACCGTGACCGCGTGCCGACCACCTTCCCCCTGTATGGCAACGTCGGCCCGGCCTCGATCCCCATCACCCTCGTTGAAGCGCAAGATTCGCTCAAAAAGGGCGACCGCGTGCTGCTCATGGGCGTCGGCTCCGGCCTCAACACCGCCATGATGGAGCTCGCATGGTGACCGCGCCCGCCGCGACCCCACCGCTCAATCTTCCCGGGCTCGACCCGCGCTTCAGCCACATCATTGCCGTTGCCGGCAGTGGGGCGGATGCTGGGCTCACCCGCGACTGGCACTACCTCGACACCGGCGCTGAACTCGCTCGCCTCGGCGTGCCCGTCATCGGCACCATCCTTGCCGTGCACGGCAACCCAACCTGGTCGTACTACTGGCGCGACCTGCTCAACCAATCACTCGCCGCTGCCGGAGCAGGAGCGCCCGCGTGGCGCATCATCGCCGTCGACCAACTCGACATGGGCTTTTCGGAGCGCACCGGCATCCACCGCCCGCTCGCCCAACGGGTCAGCGACCTCTCGGCCTTCACCGACACCCTCGACCTCACCGGGCCCGTCATCTCGCTCGGTCACGACTGGGGCGGCGTCGTCTCCCTCGGCTGGGCCGTTGATCACCCGGCGCAACTCACCGGCGTCATGCTGCTCAACACCGCCGTGCATCACGAAGCCGGCAAGCCGATCCCCGCACCGTTGCGGCTGGCCCGGGCGCGCGGGATGCTTGCCTCCTCCACTGTGCGCACCCCCGCGTTCCTCGAAACCACGTTGGCGCTCACCACTGATCCGCTCGACGCAGCTGTGAAAGATGCGTACCGCGCGCCGTATCGCACCGCTGCCCGTCGCGGAGGAATCGGCGGCTTCGTTGCCGACATCCCCGCCGACGCCAGTCACGAAAGCTTCCCCGAACTCGAACGTATCGCCGCCGGAGTCGCTGCGCTCGACCTGCCGACGCTCATGCTGTGGGGCCCACGCGACCCCATCTTCAGCGACTACTACCTCGACGACCTCATCGAGCGCCTCCCCCACGCCAACGTGCACCGCTTCGAAGGCGCCGGCCACATGCTCGCCGAAGACGCGCCCTACGCCGAATCGGTGTTGACGTGGCTGGGCGACAATGCTGCCAGCCTTACCGATCCCGGTTCGTCCGCGCTGTCGCCTCGCGAGGCGTTCGCTGCGGCGGCCGGCTCTGTCGCGACTGGCTCCGAAGTTGCTGGCTCTGAAGCTTCTGGCGCTGAAGCTGCTGGCTCAGCAGCGACCGACACCGGCGCGGATGCCGCACCCTTCGTCCCGCTCTGGCACAACCTCGACGCCCGCCGTGACGACACCGCGACCGCCGTCATCGACATGTCGACGCGCGGAAGCCGCGGCCCGCAGCAGGTCAGCTGGAAGCAGCTCGCCGACCGCGTCAGCGAAATCGCCGCCGGTCTCACCGCCATCGGCGTTCGCAAAGGCCAGCGGGTCTCGCTGCTGGTCCCACCCGGGCCGACCCTCACCGCTGTCGTCTACGCGTGCCTGCGCATCGGCGCCATCATCGTTGTTGCGGATGCCGGCCTCGGCGTCAAGGGACTCACCCGTGCCGTACGCGGATCCTGGCCCGACTACGTGATCGGCGAAGCTCCCGGCCTCGCCGCCGCCCGCACGCTCGGCTGGCCCGGAGTGCGCATCTCGACCGCGCGCCTGCCCAAGGTTTCCGCCGCCGCGCTCGGAGTCTCGTACAGCCTGCGTGACCTCATCACGCTCGGCGCCAGCACGCCCATCCCGGCACCGCCGCGCGCAGAAGACGACGCCGCGATTCTCTTCACCTCGGGATCGACCGGCCCCGCCAAGGGCGTCGTCTACCGCCACGGTCAGCTCTCCGCCCTGCGCGATGTGCTCGCACAACACTTCGAAGTGACCGTCGACACCGGCCTCGTGACTGGCTTCGCGCCCTTCGCGCTGCTCGGTCCGGCACTCGGCACGCGATCCGTGACACCCGAGATGGATGTCTCGGCTCCCCGCACGCTCACCGCTCATGCTGTCGCCGCCGCGGTGGAGGCATCCGGCGCGGGCATGGTGTTCCTCTCCCCCGCAGCGATTCTCAACGTCGTCGCGACCGCGGGAGATCTGACCGCGCACGACCGCACGGAGCTCGAGCGTGTGCGCACCTTCCTCTCCACCGGTGCACCCATCAGCGCGGAACTACTCTCCGCCGCCGGCACCGTCATGCCCAACGCGATTGCGCACTCGCCCTACGGCATGACCGAATGCCTGCTCGTAACCGACCTCACCCTCGACGGCATCCGCGCCGCCGCCGGTGATGCCAACACGGGCGTCTGCGTCGGAACGCCGATCGGCGATAACCTCGTGCGCATCAGCGCCCTCGACTCCGACGGTGTCGCCACGGGAGTGCCGAGCACGGAACCCGGCATTCTCGGCGAGATCATTGTCTCGGCGCCGCATCTCAAAGATCACTACGACCGGTTGTGGCTGACCGATCGTGCCGCTGTGCGGGAGACCGGGATCGGGGCGGATGCTGCGACTCCGGATGCCGGCGACGCCAGCGACGCCAGCGACACGACCAACGCGGCGGCGAACCAGCCCACGCGCTGGCACCGCACGGGCGACGTCGGACACCTCGACGAACTCGGACGCCTCTGGGTCGAAGGTCGCCTCCCGCACGTCATCGTGAGCTCGACAGGGCCGATCGCTCCCGTCGGCGCGGAACAAGACGTTGAAGGTGTCGAGGCTGTGCGCCGTGCCGCTGTCGTTGGCGTCGGTCCGCACGGATTGCGCCAGGCCGTCGCCGTGGTCGAAACGATTCCGACAGCCAAGCGCCCTGGGCTCGCAAGCCCCGAGCTAACCGCAGCCGTGCGCGCGAGCACCACGCTTCCTCTGGTTGCCGTGCTGGTCGTTCCGCAGCTGCCGACTGACATCCGCCACAACTCCAAGATTGACCGCTCGCGGCTTTCTGAGTGGGCCGAGGGTATTCTCGCGGGTGGAAAGCCGACCGCACCATGATCGTGCTCGTCACCGGAGCATCCGGCTTCCTCGGTCGCGCCGTCGCCGCTGAGTTAGTGGCCGCTGGACACGAGGTTCGCACGCTGCAGCGCCGACCATCCGGCGTGGATGGCGTCACCGACTTTCTCGGCTCGATCAATGACCCTGAGCACGTTGCGCGCGCGGCTGACGGCGCCGAAGGCGTCATCCACCTCGCCGCCAAAGTCTCGCTAGCTGGCGACCCCGGTGCATTCCAGACGGTCAACGTCGAGGGAACTCGCACTGTGCTCTCCGCCGCCGAGACTGCGGGTGTTTCACGCTTCGTTCAGGTATCGTCACCGTCGGTCGCGCACGCTGGCTCTGCCTTGGCGGGAGTCGGGGCCGAACCTGCCACGCCCGAGCACGCCCGAGGCGACTACGCCCGCACCAAGGCCGAGGCCGAACTGCTGGCGCTCTCCCGCGACTCCGACGCCATGAACGTGATCGCCATCCGCCCGCACATCGTCTGGGGTCCCGGTGACACTCAGCTTGTAGACCGCATCGTCGAGCGCGCACGCAGCGGCCGCCTGCCACTGCTCAACGGCGGCACTGCCCTCATCGATACGACCTACGTCGACAACGCCGCATCCGGAATCGTCGCTGCACTGCACCACGCCGACACAGCGCACGGCACCGCCTACGTGCTCACTAACGGTGAACCGCGCCCCGTCGGTGACATCCTCGCCGCTATCTGCATCGCCGCCGGCGTTCAACCGCCACGCTGGAGCATCCCGGCCGCCCTCGGTCGCACTGCAGGCTCTGCCGTCGAGCGAGTGTGGGCTGTGCGCCCCGGAGCGGATGAGCCGCCCATGACGCGTTTTCTGGCCGAACAGCTCTCGACGGCGCACTGGTTCGATCAGCGCGACATCCGGGACGCTCTGGATTGGGCTCCCGCGGTCAGCATCGACGAGGGATTGCGCCGGCTCGCGGCACACTACTCCGAAACTGCCGGGCCGGTCGTCTGACGCGCTCGGCTAACCTCCCAGCAACCCGGCATATCGTCGAAGGATGGGAAGATTTTCTGACTCCTGGCGCTCACACCTCCTGACGACGTTCTCCGGCGAAAGCTCGGGGCGTCCCGGGTGGGTTGCTCGCATCGAGCAGGGTGACGACGCCGGATTCTTTGGCCCCGAATCCGCCTCGTGGGTGGTGCACGGCGGCATGGGCACCCTCGTCGCCGGCATCCGCGCGCTGCTTATGCAGACCCTGCACCCCGGAGCAATGGCGGGCGTTCATGATTGGTCGCGCTACAAAGAAGATCCGCTGGGGCGACTCTCGGGCACGATCCAGTGGCTCATCACAGTCACCTTTGCCAGCACTGAACAGTCGAAGCTCGAGTCAGCCCGCGTCGGCAAGTACCACACCCGGGTCGCGGGCACCTATCTGGATGTCAACGGCGTCGAGCGCCCCTACACCGCGGGCGACCAAGAGTTGCTGTCGTGGGTGCACGCCGTTTTCACCGACGCGTTTCTCGGCAGCCATGAGCTGTGGGGAAAGCCCATCCCCGGCGGGGCCGACCAGTACGTGCGGGAGTGGGCAACCGCGGGTGAGCTGGTGGGAGTAGAGCAGCCACCGCGATCCCGTGCTGAGTTGAAAGCTCAGATCGATGGATTCCGCCCCGTGCTCAAAAGCGACGAGCGCGTTCTCGAAGCGGTGCGCTTCATTCGCAATCCCCCGCTTCGCCGCTCAATGATGCCCGCCTACAGGGTGCTGTTCGCAGGAGCCGTCGCGTCCTTGCCCGAGGAACACCGCAAACTGCTCGGTCTTCGCCGATCACCGCTGCCGGTGATCTGGGCGACCGGCATCGTGCTGCGCTCAGTGGGCAAAATTCTCGGCACCTCATCCTCGAGCGAAGATGCGGCCCGCGTTCGACTAGCCCGCCTTGAGCATGAGCGGGATTCGGTCTGACTCACACGGCGCACACAACGCATAGCGCCGCAGGCGGGGTACGCTCAGGGAACGAGCCACTCGGCTCACAGGAGGATAACGTCATGGCCGATAAATCACCCAAGAAATCCAGCGGCAAGACTGTAGCCAGCAAGTCTCTCAAAGAGAAGCGCGCCGACAAGAAAGACAAGGCCGCCAGCAAGCGCAAGGACTAGAGCTTCGATTATCGGCGCGGGGAATTCTTAGACCATTGCTCACGCAATCATTCCCCGTGCCTACCGAGGTGCTGCGCCAACGGGCGCCGAGCCTCTGCACTTACTGCTGAATCATCCACGAAGATTCAGTGGCGAGCCCGATGGGCAGCTGAACGAACTGCACCGTGGTCAGACGACTCAGGAATCGACACTCTCCGGGCCGGGTTCTGAAGGTTCGACAGCCGCGTTCCCGCCGCTCTTCCGTTTCCAGATCGCCCCGATAGCGCCGGTAACGTTGGAGGCCGCGCCTTTGACTGCGTCGCCGGCGGTCTCTGCTGCTGTCAGTGCGCGTGGCTTGTCTGGGATTCCGTCCCCGTCCAGATCTACTGATCGAAAAACTCCTGTGGCGCGATCGAAAGTCTCTGCGCCAACGCGACCCGCGACTGCGACTCCCTCTGAAGCCGACGCTAGAGCCTTATCCCGCACCTCTACGGCGGCCTGCCGCCAGCGCTTGGGCACATTCTCTCCGTGCTCGGAATCAATCCCAAGCCGGCCTCTGAAGGCAAGAACGCCTACAGCGACTTTGTCGCTGGATTTCACTGCTGCGGGCGCATCGAAGGGGTTGAAAAGCACGGACTTGTTGGCCCGCTGAACGGTATCTGCCATTTGAGCGAGGATCCCTGCAGTGCATCCAGCAATTACCTCGACCCGATTCTGCCGGGCATGGGTCAAGCCGACTCTGTGGCTTTCTAAGTCCTCCGGCGCTGCATCGAGCACTCGATCTAGCTCGAGGATCGACAATCCATCCTGAAGTTGGATCGTGCGAGCCAGGACAGAGAGCCATTCATGAACCTTGGGCTCCGCTTCTTTGGTTACCTTGACGATCTCTCCGAGATCCGCCTTCTTTCCCAGTTTCGACGCAATGCTGTCGAGTTGCCGGAGGGCGTAGCCCTGAGTGCGAGCGAGAAGCAGCCCACACGCCTGAACCTTCGACCATGTGACATCAGAGACTCGCCCAACTCGATTCCGAACAGCGAGGGCATCTTCGATGATTAGATCCACTCCGATCACGTCTGCGATAACAGCATCCTTCTGGTTGCGCAGGATGTCATCGACCTTCTCGTTGATTTCTTCGAGGTAGTCGATGATTGTGTCCATCTGCTCCTGAATCACGCGCTGCTGCATCATTGTGGCGAGGGCGGTGATCGCAAAAGGTCCGCTTAGTAGAGCGGTCGGGGCTTGCGCAATTTGAAGCCACTGCTTTATATCGCCGGGATCGCCGATCATCGCGTGACTGATTCCGGGCGATTTCGTCGCCATCAGGCCAAATTCTTTTACCGCAGCGGCTGAATCGGCAGTCAGTTTCACCCACTGACCAGAATTCGCGGCGATATCCGCGCC
This sequence comes from Salinibacterium sp. SWN167, assembly GCF_015864665.1. GTDB lineage: Bacteria > Actinomycetota > Actinomycetes > Actinomycetales > Microbacteriaceae > Rhodoglobus. Next base: position 2,029,250 of record NZ_JADYWU010000001.1, read on the forward strand.
GATCTTCGCAGCTTCCGCGCCGGTGTTAGAGAAAGAGCGCAATCGTTGAAGGTCGATTTCGTGCGAGGGGGCTTTATCTAATCCTGCAGCGAGGAAGAAGCGCTCAATGTCTGCCGAGGAGCCAATAGCTACAAGACTGTCGCCATCGCTAACCAATTCAATTTCGCTGCCCATCGTCGCCCCTGTCTTCAGTGTTCTTCTTCTTCTTACCCTAGGACCCTCGCCAACTGTGTTGGGGCACGACTGCCCCGCAATCTTCGCGAGTCTTGCCAATTCTGCTCACCGAGGATTGGCGGAACGACGAAACGAGCGCGCTGACGTTAGGTACTCAAAGCTACGTCTCCACGCGATGAGGAAAGTTAGGTCAACTCGCGCAACCGCAGCACTACAGCAGCACGACTCGTCACCTCAAGCACCCGGAAGATTCCCTCCAGATGCTTCTTTACCGTCGACTCTGACATCCCCAGTTCTCGCGCAAGCTCGTTGTTCGAACCACCCGTGCGCGCAAGCGCAATCACGACGTCAGCTTGGCGGCGCGTGAGACCAGTTGCCAGAAGCGCAGCCGTATCTGCTGCGACATCCTGTTGCCGTCGCAAGAAGATCACCGTCGGCCCAAGCCGCACCGGATGCACGATGCAGTGCCATCGCTGCGTGCCGATCATCACGTCATGTTGAGCTTCTTCGCCGGGTGTCGAGTCGGCAGCAGCGACGATCGCTGCGAGCTCGTCCGGAACTCGATCCCCCACGTTCAGCACGTGCGACGACGAAGCTTCAACCACCCCATCCGACCGCACCGACACCACTGCCCAGGCGTGACGATCCATCTCTGCGTTCACGAGCAGGGCGCGCTCGGCATCGAGCGCTGCGCGATGGTGCATCGCAAGGTGACCGCTGAGGGCGTTCATGACGGCAACGTCGCGATCGCTAAACTCCCCCATCCGCTCGCTGCGGTTGAGGGCGTAGCCGACCACGACATCCGGCGGTGATGGCAGCTCGACGACGAGCTGAAAGCGCACATCGAACGGCGCATAAAAGTGGCGGTATAGCTCGGTTGCCGTGAAGTTGGCGCCGCCCTCAACGTCGCTGAAGCGGATCGCACCGAGCCCGCGCCCCGCGCTTGCTGCTGCAATCAGCGGATGCTGGTGAAAGTACTTGTCGTACTCCGGCTTCAACCGGGTGGCGACGGCGATCTCAGTGAGGGGCACAATCACGTAGCGAAAGTCGCGCGCGGCCAGCACCATGTCATTGAAGGATGCGCTCTCGCAGTCGATGACTTCGCGCACCGCTTCGAGCACATCCGCGAAATCGAGGGGCGGATGCGCGGTCAGCCGCCCGGCGACCCGAAGGACCGCTTGTGCGTCAGCATCGCTCAGCCCCATGCTCCAACACATTACCCGCGCGCGTACGCCTAAAGACGTATTGCGGATGCTGGCTGCCGGTCGGCACGCTTAATCCCATGACTATGCCGCGCACGCCTTTCGCCCTCACTCCCCTCTCTGCAGTGCGAAGGGTTCGGGTTGCGGCGATGGTCCTCGCCCTCACGGCGACGCTCGCGGCCTGCTCGACGTCGACCGACGACGAGTCGATCGACACTGGCACAACGGATGACTCGAGCACCGCTGAGGAGACCACGGAAGACGAAACGACACCAGACGAGGCTGACGCGGGCGGATTCACGTCCGACGATGTTGGAAACGCCACCGTCACCATTAACGGGGTCGAGTTCCCGGACTTCACCGGCGACTGCGAGATCAGCCGTCTAGCAGGGAAGGAGGATGTCGGAGACCTCAGCATCCCCGGCATCTTCACGATCGTCGGGATCGACAACGTGAAAGCGCACGAAGATGAGGCGATGAACTTCGTCGCGATCAATGAATCTCAGTTTCGATTCAACGACCTCGTCGGAGCAGCCGGCGTAGAAACACCGGCACGCGGCGATATCGCTTCGCTCACAGAACTCGGCCCTCGAACCGCCGACGGAAGCCGCGACCTCGTCGAAGTGCGCTTCGCTGGCACGTTCGAAGACGGCACCCCCATAGAGGTGGACATCGTCTGCGAGCTGCAGAACAAGTTCTAGGAGCGCGAAACTCGCGGAGTCGCCGGAGAACGCGACTGGAAAACACTTGAGACCAATGCGCTTATCCGTCTCGTCAGTTCGCAAAGAGGTGATTTCTCCGAAAGAATCGTGAGACTGATGCCCTGCGATTGAGCCGATCGAGCCGTGAGTCGATACTCCGCGCTAAGGTTCAAGAAGAAACCGACAAGGGAGTGATGCATGGGGGTTTTGGACGACCTTAACAAGTTGAACTCGCAATTGAACACGATCAGCGCGAGTTCGAATGCGGCTGCCGCGAATTCGCACCTAGAGCAGGCGCGGAAGACGAATGGCGCTGAACAGACAGAAAACGTGATTAAGGCACTAGAGGCACTCGCAGCCGCTGTGACAGCGCTCGCTCAAAAGTGAGCCGGTAGAGCCCAAGCCAGAACCATCTCGTGAGCAGCCCGCGCCACTAGAGTCCAGCAGGCAATCAGTGCTTCTTCACTCAACAAAGTGTGCTGCCGAAGCGGCTCGCAGTGCTCTATTCCGTTTGTCCGCCGCGACGCCGGTGACCTGCGGCAATCGACTGATGCTCCATCCAGCAGGCGCAAGACTCGATGTTGGAATGCGCTAAACGATCTTGGCGGAGTGGGCACAACATGACAGGCACTTCTCCGAACGGAGGGATCAGGCCTGACGACGACCGCACTTAGCACCAATCCCGGATGCGGTCCCATCCCGCCAGACGAACAACTACGGCGCGGCAGCAAACCTCTGGCGCGCGAGGTGATCAGCTACTTCTTATCGAAGACGCTCTCCTGTGAAAAGCGGTTCGTTCGCCCATCGGCCCAGCATCGAAAAACTCAAATATCCGGACTTCACTAGAGCTCCAGCCTCTGCAAGAACTTGTCTGAATGTTTCCGGAAGTGGGGCGTTCGGTTGCGCCCTGAAACGCTCCTGGAAAAGGTGCACCCAGTTTGGACACCCAATCTTCGGCATCGGATTTCGGCCCGTGGAAATGTGCTTGCCGTTTCCAGGGGCGGGCCTATAACGGGGCGGGCGACGTGGCGTGGCGTGGCGTGAAGAACCGTCTCGCGGTCAAGTCAAATCCGGTTCGATGTTAGAGCGAAGTGCGGAGCTGGCAGCGCGCGTGTGCGGTCAACTCTAAAATCACTGCATGATCTCCCGGTTCTCGTCGAATTCTTCACCAAAATCGGCATCATCCGTTTCGCTGTAAAGCTCAATACCTTCCATCGCAGCTTGAAGGTCGATTGCATGCTTCCCCACGAAACGGATTCGACTATCTTTACCGGCGAGCTGCACTTCGACAGTCGCGCTGCCGCTCATTCCAATCGTCTGGGTGAGCAGGTCCTCGCGCAACGTTTCTGTCTGAGTCGACCGCGCATGTTGATACTTTGCGGCGCAGATGGGGCACAACGCGAGGCGATTCTCTTGGAAGTCTCGATTTGCATCACTATCAAATTGGACAGCCACAAAGTAATACTGATCGTCCACCTTGAACGGCATTTCCTCGCCACAAATCTGGCACACCAAGACTCCGTCGTCATTCGAATACAACTCTGACAGGTAGGCCTTAGCTGTGCTGCGAAGCCCCGGTTCCTGGACACGCACGCTTCGAAGCCGAGTCGCATAGCGGCGCTCCGGAGACTCGGTGGCTCGGTCACGGACGCGACTCGCCCGCCGCTCTGGCGCCGGAGAGGAAGCTTCAGGCAGCCTGGGAGCCTTTCTTGAGCGCTCCCATTCTTGGAACCCTTCGGGATCTTCATTAATTGACCGGGCGATTTCTTGGGCCCGCTCGACAGAGCCGAATCCCCACGCCGTTGCGTGCACTTCACCGCCGCGTGCTCGCAGCGCTGCCATGTTCGCGACGTGACCGAAAAGCATTCGGTCAAGAAGCGGAGCCCTTGACGGAAGTGTCATACCCTCCGCGAGGTCGCTCACCGTCATTTCGGCGGGGATTCGAAGATTCCCGTCACAGTCGAGGATCCACGCCGTGTCTCTGAGCATCTGCACGAGTTGAGAGTCGATTCGGTGCACGTTGCTGGAGGCATTGGCTCGATACACGGCTTCGCCGACCGAACCTTCAGCGCGCGTGACCAACGCCCACAGTCCCCGCAGAAGGTTCTCATCGCCGGTCTCGACGATCGCTAGGAAGTGTGGGATAGTCCAATCTTGCGAAATGCAATTCTGATTCTGCCGAGCAGAACGCCACCGGTTTTCGAATAATGAATTGCCCCAAATTGTCGTCTTCTTAGCCACTACGCCCTTAGTTGCGCCGAGGCGAATCGCAAGTTCGGCAACATCGAAGGTGCACCCGCTATATACGTTGGAAAGTGGGAGCAAAACTGTGCCATTGAATGCGTCCGATTCGTACAGCGCGCCAAGTCCTGACGACAGGAAAGGCTCGTCGAGGAAGAGTTGAGTTGCAGATACCCAGCGCAGGCTAGAACCGTCATCGGCAAGAAAAATCGCGAGCTGAGAAAAACTTCGTTCAGCTGCAGTCTTCTGGTCAAGCAGCGCGTTGAGCGTGACCAAATCATCGATGTGTGCCTGACTAACCGCGGTCATGGCGGGGGAATACGAACGGAACCTAGCTGTTAGCTGAGCAGCAGCGTCCCAAGGTTTTACGTCTGCATGGGTGAAGAATTCTGCAAGGGCATCTTTGTCGGCTGACGGCGCGCTCGTCTCGCTCTCATCAAACGAAACGAGCGAGTCCAAAACTAGACTCTCGGCTCGCAATCCGGAGGCTGCCGGAAGGAATGCGTCGACCCCGCGGACGTGTTCGACCCCGCTAACGGCCTGGACGCGAATAAGGGGCACGGCTGAGAGGCTTTCCGGATACGGATCGCTGTAGAGACGAAAGCGGTAATCGAGACGCGTGAAAGGATTGTGGTTTTGCTTCGACAGGCGGCCGAGCATAGCGTAAAAGTTCCGGAGCCAGTCGTTCCCCTTGGCAGATAACCACCCCATCCAGCGCCTATACACTTCGATTTCGATCGAATCCAGGTACTGATCAGCCTCGTCGCCCCATCGCGCGAGGTCATTGTGGGTCTCACCGAGGCGTTCGAACGCCTCGGCCAGCTCGACAGAGCCGAATTCAATCGCCGACAACGACGAAAGAAAATCGCGTGCCCGATCCTCGCTGCGCGGTAGCCAACCGGCTGCGGGCTCAATCGGTTCGGTGTCGGACAATTGCCGAAAGAAATCTACATCCGCTGGGAGCATCGCAACTCGGATTGGCACTTCCGCCCGGATCAGACTGGAAGATTGTGCATGTCCGCCACCTCGAATCGGCGTGACCGGCTGCTGTTCAAACGCTTGGATCAGTTTCTGGCGAATGGGTTCATACCGCTCAGGCAAATCATCCGACTCATTGGGGAGAGCGCTGAGGAGGCCTTGAGCGACTAGTCCCGCATCGCGCATGGCAGGTAATGCTGCGGCGATGAGTTGAGCTATGCCCTCGATTAGCACGTCGTTGCCGTCGTCATCGCGGACGCTGTCACGAGCGACCGTGGAGGCGAACGGTGCGTGAATGTGGAACTTTAAGCGAGAGGTCTCCTTCACCGCAGGAAAATAGATAAAAACCTCGCCGTCGATGGGTGCTACTGCATATTTGACAAGTTGCGCTCCGCCGCGTGCGCCCGGGAGCCCCGTGCTCTTAGATCCCTCTCCCGTCTCCACTAGTGAAAACGCGGCCGCTACCGGGAACCGAGCCCCACCAAGCTCTACATCACCCGAAATCCGATACCAAAAAGTGGGACCCGTGTCTTCGTGGACACTGTCAATTTCGATCACACCATTGGTCGAACTGCCACGTTCGATGAGGCGCACTTCCGAGTCCGGGAATTTGCATTCAACCGAGCGAATATTGTTGAGAAAAAGCAATGTACTTCGGGAGAGCTCGCGGAGCGCGCGTTCGACTTCGATGCAAGCTTGTTCCGACGGCTTCCCCGGGCGATTGAAAGGAAACCAGAACGAGGTTGACCCTTCGGGTCGATCCACCTGCTCTGCCGGCGTGGGCACGAACATATCGTGAATTGTGAACGAGTGTTCTCCAGATTGAACGTGCGGCGTTTCGGTATAGGCGAATACTGCCTTGAAACCGACGCCGAACTTCCCGATAGTCGTTGCATCATCTGATTTTTTGGTCGACTGGCCGATCCCCGTAATCGACTCGATATCGTTCACGTCGAATGATCGTTTCCCGTTGTGCTCAAAGCGAAGTCCGTCGGGACGGAGCTCGAAGGAAACCTCCTGAGCTCCGGCATCCTCAGCGTTCTGCAGCAGTTCATAAATGAAGTGAGCGTTGTCGGGATAAAGGTCGGCGAGTAGTTTCCGCAGCCCCTCTTCAAAGCCGTTTTCACGTGCAGCGTCGACGTAGTCGCGGCGCTTCTTTGCAAGCGCGTCTAATCCACTCATGGGGCCACCACCTCAATCAACACGTTCGCTATGTGCCTTGTCGTCAGGTCAGTGCGGGCGACCCCCCTTTCCTGCGCACCGAGCAGTCGATCAAATGACTCCTCTGCTCCGCGCATTTCGCCCGCCTTCATAATCTGAATATCAGAGTGGACAGCGGAGTCCCGCTGTCGCTGGATAGCGGCTAGGCGACGAGACTTCTGAGATCGAAGTGCCGCCAGCCGGCGCTCTGCTGAAGCAACTTGCCGTTGCTGGTTGGTATGCCTTGCCTCAACCCAGAGCTTCGCGTGTCGCTTATCCAGTTCGAGGCTCTCTTGTTCGGTCATCTCTCTGATGTCAGCAGAGCCGGCGGCCGACAGGAGCTCAACCGCGCAGCTTTCCACCGCCGCATCGACTGAGATCGTTCGGACGGCGAGCGAATCGGTGCTGCCGCGTCGGGTCCACGCATAGATGCCAATCGGATACGCGCCGGGCGCAACACGATCTGACACCACCCTTAAAGTACTAGAAAGGGGCACATCGAACGCACTGCGCTTCGCTGCAAGGAGCACCAACGGATGGGTCGGTCCCAGAAGCTCTATTTCCCCCTCGTCTTCATCTTCGGCAAGATCTAAATCAGTCGTCAGGCGAAGCACAATTCTCTCCCCGCGAAGTCGGCGCTTGAGTCGGTGGGCCTCGATTCCTTGATCATCGAGGTCCTCTGAGATTTGAGTCGCGACATCCGCAGAAACCGGAACACGGGCGACCCGCCCGGGCCGTATTGCAATCGAACGCCCGGGCTGGATGCCTTCGAAGTACTGTCGAACGAGCGCGGCAATTTTGATGTCGCTAAGCCACTCGCTTGATGCTTCCGCCACGTCCTGCTCGAAGGTCTCGCCCGAATAGCCGAGCAAATCTGGCTGCTGATCTTCCAGCCCCTGCTCTTCCTCAACGCGCGATAGTTCGTTGTCAGCCAGTTGCCGGAGGGCGGCAGCACGCTCAATGCGGGTTAGCCGAAGATCAGTCGCAATATCGACAATCGCAGCAGTTATCTCGCCCAAGATCTGTTCGCTGCCACCGAGCGCATGATTGAACACGCCAATACGAGAAAGGCAACGGTCGTAAATCTCGGCTTCAATCGTGCCCTTGGTGAGGATGTTTACAATCGCGACCGTCTCGCTCTTCTGTCCGCGACGATCAATGCGCCCAATTCGTTGTTCGATCCGCATCGGGTTCCATGGAATGTCGTAATTCACGATGGTGTTGCAGAACTGATAATCGAGGCCCTCTGTACCTACTTCCGAACACAGCATCACATCCACGGCGTCCAACGAGGAGCGATCGAGTTTGAATCGGTGTCGAATCGACTGTCGATCTTGATCGGCGACCCCTCCATGCATGACTCCCACTCGGATATCCATTCGGCGGCACTCTGCTTCGAGGTACTGGATGGTGTGGCGAAAAGTTGAAAAAACAAGCACCTTATTGTTCGAATCGGCGGACTTGTCTTTAATCACCTGCCGGAGCAGCTCGACCTTGGGATCGGCCTCCCCGATGAGGCCCTCCGCGAGGGATTGAATTTCGCGAGCTTCTGCCCGAAACTCCGTTATTTGCTCGGAACTTAGTGCGTATTCTTCGTATTCGGCAGACATTTCCGAGCTGCGAAGTCGATTTTCGAAGATGTCCTGAATAAGGGGCGCAAGCCCCGAGATCGAACTCGCAGCCTGACGATAAAGCGTCGATAACAAGAACTTGACCGAAATCTCGGGAGAACGAGCCGCTGCAATACGCTCGCCGAGAGCCAGCACTGCGGAATACACTCGCTCTTGCTCGGCCGTGAACTCTACGACGGGCGCCGAGGGCTTTCGCGTGGTGAACTCCCCGATATCTCTACGTCGCGTTCGTGTCACTATCTCCGAAAAGGTGTTGAGTTTCTCAATGAGCCTGACTGCGCGAACGCGATCCCTGTCGTCGGTGTCTGAACCATTCAGCAGGGCCAGCAACTCCGCAACGCGCGGATCAACGGTCAATACGTCTTGGCCCCATCTGGTCTTGATCGCGAGGCTTAGATGCCGGGCGGCTTGAAGGGCCCAGTCTCTGTCGCCGCTACGTGCAGAAACGGACGCGTTGTATAGGTGCTCATTTGGCTCCAGCATGACGAGGAAGTCATCCTGATCCGTCACGAGATCATCTCGCAACAGATTTACGATCGTGAAAAGGTCCTGACTGCGTGTCTGGATCGGCGTGGCCGACATCATCACCACGGCGTCGGATGCATCAACGAAGCGCTGAACGCATTGGTACGCCTTGGTCTCACGATTCCGGATGTGATGGGCCTCGTCAACGATTAGCAAGTCGAACTTGAGCTCGCCCGCTAGATCATCGAGGGAAGCTGTACCTAATTTCTTGCCATTGCGGCGACCCGTTAGAAGCGTCTCGTCGAGCAGCGAGTAAGGCAGGATCGCCTTTCGGTAACGGGTCGGCCAAGCACCATCGCGGAGGGTCTCTTCCAAACACCACCGCAACGTTTTGCTGTCGAGATGCACAAAATCCTCATCAAACCGTTTGAGTTCATTGCGCCACTTTTCGTCGACTACGAGGGGCCTAGGACAAATCACGAGAACCGATTCCGCACGCTTGCGTGCTTCAAGCTCCTTGATGATGAGGCACGCTTCGATTGTCTTTCCCACGCCAACGTCGTCCGCGATAAGAATGCGCGGCCGATCAGACTGCACGAGCTTAAGCACCGGTCGATACTGGTAGGGCTCAAAGTCGACGCGACCCGCGTTGCGGGAACGAAGATAGTCGCTGTTCGGGTCGAGCAGCAATACCGCCGAGAGCGCCGCATGGAGTTCTCTGGCAGAGACTGCGCGACCGTTTTGTGCATTTTCGATCCGTTCGACCTGCGCCGCAAGATATTGATGAATAGCTCCGTCGTGGAAGACACTATGTCGGAGTTCACCTCCAACCTCGTCTGAGCCCACTACAGCGCCGCTAACCTCGCGTCGAGCTACTAGCCGCACTACGGTGCCAGGCGCCAGCGGTTCGGGTCCGTCAACAACCATATTTCGAGTTCTTCCCTGCAAGTTGAGATGAGCGCCATCGAGTCCGAGAGCAATCGCCACACACGGCTTCCTTTCGTCGAACATAGCCCGTGCCGAGTCCGTGGCGCGGTAGGCGCGGTTCTCGAGAGAATTCCGAGATAAAGCAACAAGTCAGCGGTCCCTCAGCACCCTTCCACTTGCGTCGTCTTATCTATCTGTTCAACCCAGCGGCTACTCGTAGATTTCGATAAAACTGGGATCATACAACTCGATTTGGGCAACGCCTTCGAAAAGCGTGATGCGACCCGAGGTGCAAAGAGTCAGTCCACCTGCGATCGATTCGAGTGAACCTACATCCCACACCACAATTTGGAAACGAGCGGGGTCCGGATAGTCGCGACCGAGGTTCAGGAATACGTCGTCGTAGGAATTTCCACCCCCGGCAAGCGGGCCGCACACACGTTGAACGGTCCCGGCATGGGCGGCCGCTTCATTCCACGCGATGCCGCCACCCGGTTGCTGAACAGCTTCCGCGGGCGCAACACCCACTTCGCAAAGCCCGTCTGCTCGAAGAAGCTCAATAGCTCGCGGCCCGAATCGGTCAGAGAGCGATTCGCATGTATCGACTCCAAACTGCTCCGCTGCGCCTTTCCCGGAGGCGTAATCTACAAAAACGTTGTACTCGCTCGAACAATTACTACTCAACCAGTCCAGCTCCGCGTTTATCGCCCCGGCAGTGTCGTCGGTCTTCACTCGGTGCAACACAGTCGAAAGGGTGTCGGTGCAGCTCGCTGCGGGCTCAGCTCGAACTTGATCGGATCCGTAGCTCGTGCACCCAGCGAGTAACGCTAGAAGAGCTATGACCGCTACTTGTTTCAGCCCCGCCCATTTTTTCATCCCCATAGTTGATGACCCTTGCAGATCACACTGCTGGCGGTCAATGATCTCGCGAAGTGGTTCGCCCGCAACACATGCAACGGCTCTCAATCCGTCGGGAAGCTATCGGCAGTATCGAAGCGAGCTCTCCGAAGTCGCCGCCGCTGAAGAACAAACGGACTTGCGCAGTCAGTCGAGACCAAGCGAATTCCCGACTCAAAGTGTTGGATTTGTGTTGGATTGCACGGCAGCGTTCAAAAATCCCATAGAAAAGCTCCGGACTTCGTGAGAAATCCGGGGCACATTGTGGGCTGTTCCAAGAACTCACACAGCCCTTGAATCACAGGTCCGTTCGCGACGCCTGAAACGCGTTTTCCTCCACGCCCCTCCGGATTTTCCTCTTTTGGCGCGGGGCTGTGCTGAGTCGGGGCGCCGAAGGGGGCACGCTCGGTGTTTGGCGCCCGAGGGGTGGCACACTGGAGGCGCTCCGAAGCGGCGATAGTGTCGCCGCAGGCGCTCGTCCATTCGTCTACGCCTCTAAAACTACCAACGCGAAGGCAAGCGAATCCCCTGACAATGTCGGCATTCCGTCGACAGCGTTCGAGCGTCACGGTGGACATCGCTCTCGCTATGGTTCGGTGCGCGTCGGATCTCGGCCGTCTCAATGTCGGCAGGGCGCGCCAGACTCGGCAAGTTCCTGCTTAAGTATATGGTTCGAGGGAACTTGGTGCTGCGATGTGTTGCGGCCGTTCCATACCGCGGGATTTCGAGGACGTTTCGACGTCGAACAAAACTGGAGACTGAATCGTCATGACCTTCCTCAAAGCAAGGGTTCTGCTCTGGCCTCTCCTACTGGTCATTGTGCTGGTGGTCGCGGGAATGGGCGCAGGTTTCGCGTTTGGTGGACTCAACGCGCTCGCTCTCGGTTCGCTGTTCACCAGTAGCTCGAACGAACGAGATTCGCAGGTTATTAAGTTCGACACACCCATGCAAGAGGTCGCCTTACTCAGCCTTCATATCGAGGGTATCGCGAGGGACGAAGGCAAAGGAGAGATTCTCGGCTTCGCCGTACCCGCGAGCGAGAAAACGACGTTGATCCAGTACAAGTTCGACGCAAAACTAGGCATCGATGGGTCACAGGTGAAGATCGAACCAACCGGGCCAGGGTCGTTTCGGGTGACTATCCCTGAATTCATTAGCATCGGCTTCGACGATCCCGTGTTCGAGGACCCCATCGAGACCAACAACGTGCTCAGCTGGCTGGCGCCGCCAGCGGCTCAAAATCGCATGATCAACAACATTCTCAGCGACGAGAACAAGCAGAAGTACATCACCCAAAGCGAAGCAGCGCTGAAAGCGCAAGCCCAAGTTTTCTACTCCGGAATCATCAAAAGCGTCGATCCTACGATCACCATCGACTTTGAGTTCGCAGGGTAGATGCCCATAGTGCCCCATCTCGCCCTCTGTTGCCGCGCAGCCCGGGAAACCGGACGGGCCACCTAAGCAACCCATCCGCAGGAGAGACGCAGGCGCCGTGAACATCTTCAGCATGGTCACCGGGTTCGAGACCGAAGACCCCGAAGATCACCGGGTGACGAACGTCATGATCGACTACACCCCAGTCCCGATGGTGTTCATCGAACCGTTCGACCCAGTACAACCTGCGCACTATCGCCACGTTCCTGAAGGAGCGAGTCATTGCCGAACAGCTCGTCAAACCGGACTGGCCACCTACGCGACCCGTCAGTCGGCGAGATGCTGGCGCCGTGAACCCATACACGAAAACGCTTCCACGCGACCCTCTCCTGGCGCGGTGGGCAAAATGAACTGTCCCGGGTTTCTTGCCGCTTTCTTTCTGGTGAAAGGATGCAGTTATACCCAAGTCTTATCCAAGCGAGGTTCGTGAGCGCGCCGTCAGGATGGCCCTCGATCGTCTAGCTGATTACCCGTCGATGGCGGCTGCGTGTCGTGATCTTGCGCCGAAGCTCGATGTCGGCATCGAGACGCTGCGGAAGTGGATCATGCAAGCTCAGGCCGATGCCGGGAACCGGGTCGGCCCGACGAGTGTCGAGCTAGAGGAGATTCGGCGGCCCAAGAAAGAGAACAGGGAGCTTAGGGAGATCAACGATGTTCTGAAGGCGGCGACGTCTTTCTTCGCGAGGGAACTCGACCCTCGCACCCGCCCATAGTCGCGTCCATCATTCGGATGAAGGAAGACGGCCACGGAGTCGAGTTGACTTGCAGGGTCCTGCGCGAGCAGGGTATCCAGGTCACTTCGCGGTCATATCGGGCATAGAGAACACAGGCGGCATCTGCGCGCACGCGCAGCGGCAGCAACGCCAATGCGAGTCGCGTCGAGTCGCGTCTTAGTCAAATACGAGGACATCGGGAAGAATCTATTGGGCAACGCAAATATAACCATCTGAGTAACCGCGCTCACAGACCGCTAGTTGAGAAGTCAGTGCGTTCCATGGCAAAGCGCGTGCTAAGTGCGTCCAGTGCTGTGAGCATCATGACGCTCGACCTATCGTTCCTTGAGGTTTCGTTACGACCAGCAGGAATTGTCGAGCGACCAGTGAATGTGTACGACATCCTCCGTGAGGGATGGAGGGAGACCCGTGTCGACATGACCCTTCAGTTCTTCCTTGACCCGACAGAGCGCCGTGGTCTCGGCACCCTTGTCATAGACGCCCTCCTTCGCCTCCTCGATGGAGCCCCGAGCATAGGACTTAATGGTCGAACCAGTAAGCATCTAAACGCGCAAGACGCGGAAGGCTCTGACGCGTGGGAAGTTGCTACTCAGGTCGACTTCATCGACGTGTTTGCGTCGAACCAGGATTTGGACGTTGCGCTTGTGCTAGAGAACAAGATCGGCCACGTGCTCGATAACCCGCTGAGGAAGTATGTCGAGTACGCCCGCAACAAGGGATTCGACACCGTAATCGTGGCTGTACTCGCGCCCGAGACGCGAGATCACCCCGACCCAGTGCAGAAGAACTTCCTATCCAGAGCCATCACATACGCCGAGTTGAGCGCTGAGATCAAGAGCGCACCAGAGTTGGTCGAGTTCCTGATGAGCCCCGGGGATCAAGACCAGCGCCGCAGCCTCGATCTCCTACAGCAGTTCATCGAAGCCCGACACGGAAAGACAGAAATGACAGACCTTGAAGACCAAGCGCACCGGCTCAACGAATGGCGGGGCATTCTCGAAGAACACAGAGGAGCCATCACCGCCTTCGAGGAAGCGAGGAGCAGCATCGGCCGTCTTATACGCGATCGAAGAAAACGCCTTGAACCCCTAATCGCCGATCGTCTCGAAGCACTAGCGCTAGAGACAGGATGGCAAGCGCACGGCGGCGGTAAAGAGGAGACGTGGAATGCTTATCATTTCCCAACAGCAGGCTGGTCCGTCGAACTCAAATTCTCAGCTGATCCGACCCGCCCGATGATCTTCGTCTACGACCGACGTGGACTCACCTACAAGGATTCCACTATCGAACCGCTCGGCCTCACATGGACCAACACCGACGAGAAAATCGCCGACGCTTTCATCGAACGCGTTGTTCATATTCTCGGCGAGGTGAAGGCGGGTACCCGGCTCCCCGCGGGCGGGCGCGAAACGGTGTAGCAGCCTCCAGACGCTGATCGCGCTCGTGCTGCACGACTCAAGCACCGCCGACGCTGTACAACTCGATCCAACGCCACGACGGTGCGTCGGCTTCGCGAAGTGTAGGGACACCGCGGCATGAGGTTCGTCAGTCTCTATGCTCTTCGCACCAGAGACTCGAAGGCGACGCTTGCTGCGATAGGCCCTGTGGGACCGAATAACGATCGAGTGCTCGCCCATTGCGCCGGCACTTTCGTTGCGGGCAGGGCGCCAATCCACACCCAGCGTGTGTGGCCGAGGCGTTGGCGTTGCTGCCGCGACTTCATTCCTTCGGCAAGCGAAAAAAGGACATATCCGGCATCCGCTCGATGTACGCGCCGATGCGTCGCTGATCGAATGGCTACCGCAATTCCATGGACGAGGTCGAGTTCTAGAAATCCACCCCGCACCACGGCCGCGTGCATCGAAGTAACCGTTGATAAGACCGCGCTCGTCGGACGACTACAACCACATTCCTTATGAACCGAGAGAGTAAGACATCTCGCAGATCAGAGCCCACACATCGCACTAATTAAATGGGCTTTCGATGCTCCGGAGTTCAAAGTGTTGGGAAAACGTTGGATCGGGGTTCTGAACCCAAACGCTCCATAGAAAAAGCCCCGGATTTCGTGAGAAATCCGGGGCACATTGTCGGGCTGACAGGATTTGAACCTGCGACCCCCTGACCCCCAGTCAGGTGCGCTACCAAGCTGCGCTACAGCCCGCGACAACTCCACTATCCTAACGCGGAATTTGAGGGCCCGTGTTCACATTGGGGTCAAATGCGGCACTAACGCAAAATCAGTTCGAGCTGACCCCGCACGCGGCAGCGAAGAACTCGCGTTCGTGCTCCGTCGAGGCCACGAAAGCCGTAAGCATCGCATCCCGAACTGGCGGCGCGGCATCTGCGGCGAGCGCCGTCACTATCGTGATGGCCTGCTCCGTGGCATCCGTGAAGGCGTCATCGGCATAGGTGGTCAACCAGTCGGCGTAGGGGTGCTCGGCGTGCGCGAGCGGGTGCAGGCGCGATCCGACGTCGTGGTACACCCAGAAGCAGGGCAGTAGAGCGGCAGCGAGCACGGCGTAGTCACCACGGGCAGCAGTTGCCAGCAGGTGGTTGAGGTACCCGGTGGTGGTGGCACTGGGCGAAGCAGCAAATACCTCACCGGAAGGAGACCACGACTCGTGCAATTGCAGCTCCGTCACGATGCAGCCCTCAGCGCTCGACGCCCAGAAGGCTTGTTCCGCAGCGGTGGGTGCCAGTCGGGCGGCTTCGGCGAGCGCCCGCGCATAATCGCGCAGGTAGAGCGCATCCTGAGCCAGGTACCAGACGAAGTCGCCTCGCTCGAGGGATCCATCCCCCAGCGCCCGCACAAACTCGCCGTTGTCGATCTGAGCGCGGATGTCCGCAATCTCAGCCCACCAGTGCTCCCGCACCTCTGCCGCCGTTGGCGCCGTCTCTCCGCCCCCACGAGCCCACAGCCCCGCAAAGTGGTTGATGGGCCCATGCCCGCGCCCTACCTGCAGCGCTGCACCGGCACGAATGCTCTCGCTCAACCACCGCTTCGACTCCCCCACAGCGGAGGCCCAATCCCCGGTCGCCGCAATGCGTGTAGCCAGCGCACTCGACAGCGAACAGCCCGTTCCGTGCGTGTTCGTCGTCTCTAGGCGGATGCCGGCAAACTCAGTCACGACCGGTACGTTCCCGAAACGAGCATCCACGAGCGCATCCGGAGCCTCAGCCCCACTCAAGTGGCCGCCCTTGGCTAGTACGCGCACCCCGTAGGAGGCAGAGACTCGCCCCGCCTGCGCCAGCACCTCGTCCCAGGTCTCGGCAGCAGGCTCTCCCGCGATGATCGCGAGCTCAGGGATGTTCGGTGTCACCAGATCGCTGACCCGTACGAGTTCGCGCAGTGCCAGCTCGGCTTCGGTATCCAGCAGGCGATCCCCACTCGTGGCGACCATCACCGGGTCGAGCACCACGAGCGGCGGCTTCACCCGCGCCAGCCACTCCTGCACGACAGCCACGACCTCGGGAGTGCCGAGCATCCCAATCTTCACCGCGTCAATCGTGACGTCGTCGCTGACGGTATCCAACTGTTGTTTCAGAAACGAGGCCGGCGGCACATGCACACCGCTCACGCCCTGCGTGTTCTGCGCGGTCAGCGCCGTAATGGCCGCCATGCCGTAGCCGCCATTGGCCGCAATCGACTTGAGGTCAGCTTGGATGCCGGCCCCACCCGAGGGGTCGCTCCCGGCGATGCTCAGTACCCGCGGCACGCGCACCCTGCTCACGCCAGCACCAGCACTGGTACTCGCACCCGCACTCGTCCCAACGCCTGAACTCACACTCACGTTCTCTCCCTTACCCGTAACTTCACTCACGCCGTCTCCCCCGATCGAACTCCAGCCCACGCTGCGGCGAGCGCCCGTGCCGCTTCTCGCGGGTCAGCAGCTCCACAGATAGCGGACACCACAGCAGCACCGTCCGCGCCGGCTGCCCGCAACAACGGAAGATCCTCAAGCCCAATACCGCCAATAGCAACAGTCGGCAGCTTGCTGACTGCGATGAGTTCAGCCATGCTGGCGTGCCCCAGAGCATCCGGAGCATCCTGTTTGGTCGTCGTGGGGTTCAGCGCGCCGATACCGACGTAGTCGACCCCGGCAGAGCGCACCCCCGCCGCAAACAGCTGATCCTCGGTAGAGGCGCTCAACCCGACAATGGCATCCGGCCCGACAAGAGCTCGAACGGATGACACCGGCAAGTCGTTCTGCCCCACATGCACTCCGGCCACTTTGGCGCCCATTTCGCGGGCCGCCAGGTACACGTCGACGCGGTCATTAACGAGCACGGGCACTTTTCGGGCCACAGCGGTGGAGACCCGCAAGACGATGTCGAGAAATTCGTGGGCGGGAGTGTCCTTCTCGCGAATCTGAACGACAGTGACTCCCCCGGCGACGGCCTCATAGACGAGGTCGACAAGGTCGTGTCCGGCCGCGCGAGCCTGAGCCGAGTCCGTCACGAGATAGGTGGAGAGGTCGAAGTCGTTCCGCACGCCGCTCACGCGATCACCGCCCGTTCTGCAATATCGTCCACCGAGACTTCGTTCAGGGCATCCAACAGCGCTACCGCGAAGCTTCCCGGCAGTGCCGAACGCTCCGCAGCGAGATCGGCCGCTACCGTGTACACGCTTGTCGCTGCGACCGCCGCCGTCAACGCATCCGGAGTCACCGCCGCAAACGCCGCCATGATTGCACCCAGTGCACAGCCACCACCGGTGACCTTCGTCAGCACCGGATGCCCGTTCGTCAGTCGCACAACGCTCACGCCATCGGTCACAAGGTCGGTCGCTCCCGAGACTGCGACGGCACCGCCAGTCACCCGCGCCAGCATCTGAGCGGCAGTGAGTGCGGCATCCACGGTGCTCGTACTATCGACACCACGGCCGCCAGCACCGAGCTCGGCGAGCGCCAGAATCTCTGAGGCGTTGCCCCGCACGATGGAGGGCCCGAGGTCACGCAGGCGATACGCGAGCGGTGTGCGCACTGGCAGAGCCCCGATAGCGACCGGGTCGAGCACCCACGGCGTTCCGGCAGCGTTGGCGGCCGGCGCAGCTTCAAGGGCTGCAGCGCGCTGCTCCTCTCGACAGGTCCCCAGGTTGATCAGCACCCCAGAGGCAACCCCGGCAAATATGCCCGCTTCGTCCGGGATATCCACCATGGCCGGCGCAGCTCCCACGGCAAGCAGCGCATTGGCGGTGAAGCCCACCACCACACTATTGGTGATGCACTGCACGAGAGGCGACGTCGATCTCACCGCCTCGAGCGCGTCTTGAGTGGCGGTCAAAAAGTTTGGTGGCGTACGCGACATGCACGACATCCCTTCGCTAGTTCTAACTAGATCAGGTTCGACGGGTGTGTTCTCAGCCCCGCAGGGCACCCCGTGTCACAAGTTGTGCCTCCAACATAGCGCTTCCCGCAGCTGCTCGGGCAGTCGTCGTGCGGCCCACCCTTGTGGACCACTTCTCGCTCGCGCAGGGCCTGCTCGTACCCCACTTCTCCCCCACCGCGAGCCGGTTTGCCGCCGACTCCGAGCAATCGGGATTATTTTGCTGTCGGATGTCGTTGCACTGAGCAACAATAAAGACGACGACTGATTTGTGCGCCCATAGTTATCCCGGCTGCTGCTTCGTCCTACCGCTTCACACACGACAGGATTTTCATGACTAGCACCGCGCCGATTACCGGCAGCATTCCCCTCGCTCCCCCCGGAGCGAGCCTGTCAGCGGGCGAGGTCGACAACAGCGGCCGCAACCGTCTCGTTATCGCGCTCATGCTCGCGGCAACCTTCGTGGTCTTCCTCAACGAGACATCGCTTGTCGTGGCTATCCCCCGCATCATGGAAGACCTCAACATCGAGCCAAGCACTGCTCAGTGGTTGTCGACGTCGTTCATGCTCACGATGGCGGTAGTGATTCCGATTACCGGATTCCTCATCCAACGCTTCACGACCCGCAGCATCTTCATCGCCGCGATGTCCCTCTTCACCGCCGGCACTCTGTTGGGAGCTATTGCGCCGACGTTCTTCATCCTCATTGTCGGACGCGTCATCCAGGCCTCCGGTACCGCGATCATGCTGCCGCTGCTCATGACCACCGTCATGACTCTCGTGCCCCCGGCTACCCGCGGTAAAACGATGGGTAACGTGTCCATCGTCATGTCGATGGCTCCCGCCGTCGGCCCCACGGTCGCCGGCCTTGTCCTCGCCGTCTTCGACTGGCGCTGGGTGTTCATCGTCATGATCCCCATCTCAGTCACCGCGCTCATGCTCGGCATCACCAAGGTGCGCAACGTCACCGAGCCCCGCAAGGTCTCGATCGACGTACTCTCGGTCATCCTCTCGGCCGTCGCCTTTGCCGGTCTTATCTACGGCCTCTCGAGCCTCGGCGAATCAGCCAGCGGCGAAGTACTCGTCGCGCCAGCCATCCCGATCATTGCGGGAGCCGTCAGCCTCGCGCTATTCATCCTGCGCCAACTGAAGCTGCAGAAGACCGACAGCGCCCTACTCGACCTCCGCACCTTCGTTGCCTCCGGCTTCGCGATTTCGATCGGTCTCATGATGGTCATGATGGCGGCCCTCTTCGGCACCATCATCCTGCTGCCGATGTTCACGCAGGACGTTCTCGGCCTCGAACCCATCCAGAGCGGACTGCTCGTGCTGCCGGGTAGCCTCATCATGGGCCTTCTCGGGCCGATCGTGGGTCGTCTGTACGACAAGGTCGGACCGCGCCCCCTCATGATCCCCGGCGCCATCGTCGTGAGCGCGTCACTCTGGAGCTTCACGATGCTCTCGGAGAACAGTTCAGCGCTCATGGTCGTTGCGATTCACGTGCCCATGAGCATCGGACTCGCCTTCATGTTCACGCCGCTGTTCACCTCGGCACTCGGGACGCTCAAGCCGCACCTGTACTCGCACGGCAGCGCCACCATCGGCACCGTGCAGCAACTCGCTGGCGCCGCCGGCACCGCGCTGTTCATTGCGTTGCTCACCGTGCAGTCCGTCGCGCTGGCCGCCGAAGGCGCGCCCAATACCGAGGCTCTCGCCGGTGGCGTGCGCCTCGCGTTCATGGCGGGTGGCGTCATCTCACTCTTCGCGGTCGTCGCCACGTTCTTCGTGAAGCGCAACGACGCCGAGATTGACGCGGATGCGGATGCCGACGCGAACGTCGCACCGGTCGGTCACTAACGCTGGAGCGTGAGCGGCCGCCCTCGGCATCCGCTCACGCCGCCCTTAACGCCACACGGCGAGTCACTCTCCTGAGAGAATGACTCGCCGTTTAGTCGTTAAGCCGAAGTTACAGTGCCGAAGCCTGTGACCTCGAGAACCTACTTGCGCTTGCGCTTCTCACGCACACGCATGTTGACCTGGATGGGGCTGCCATCGAAGCCGAAGATCTCGCGCAGTCGACGCGTAATGAATCGACGGTACTGCGGGTCCAAGAACCCGGTCGTGAAGAGCACGAACGTTGGCGGGCGGCTCGATGCCTGCGTACCAAAGAGGATGCGCGGCTGCTTGCCGCCACGAAGCGGGTGAGGGTGCTCCTGCGTAAGTTCGGCCAGAAGCGCGTTGAACTTACCGGTCGGAATGCGGGTATCCCACGACGCCAACGCCAGCTCGAGAGCCGGAACCAGCTTCTCCATGTGACGACCGGTCTTAGCCGAGATGTTCACGCGAGGAGCCCAAGCGACGTGCGCGAGGTCCTTGTCGATCTCACGCTCGAGCAGATCGCGACGTTCGTCGTCGAGAAGGTCCCACTTGTTGAAGGCCAGAACGAGCGCACGGCCCGATTCGAGCACGAGGTCAACGATCTTGAGGTCTTGAACGCTGAGCGGCTGGCTGACATCGAAGATGACAACGGCAACTTCAGCCTTTTCCAGTGCAGCGCTCGTGCGCAGCGTTGCATAGAAGTCAGCGCCCTGCGCCAAAGCAACACGACGGCGGATGCCGGCGGTGTCAACGAAGCGCCAGAACTTGCCGCCGAGCTCAATCTGCTCGTCAACCGGGTCGCGAGTCGTGCCGGCGAGGTCGTTGACAACAACGCGCTCTTCGCCAGCGGTCTTGTTGAGCAAGCTCGACTTGCCGACGTTCGGGCGACCGAGGATAGCAACGCGGCGCGGGCCACCCACTTCTTCCTTGGCCACAGTCGAAATCTCCGGCAGCACCGTGAGCACGTGGTCGAGCAGGTCAGCAACACCACGGCCGTGAACGGCGGATGACGGCCACGGCTGACCGAGGCCGAGGCTCCAGAGCGCAGCGGCATCCGATTCCTGATGGATGTCGTCAACCTTGTTGGCGACCAAAATTACGGGCTTCTTGGTGGCGCGAAGCATGCGCACGACGTGCTCGTCGGTGGAGGTGGGACCAACCGTGGCATCCACAACAAAGAGCACAGCGTCGGCGAGGTCGATTGCGATCTCAGCCTGAGCAGCGACAGAGGCGTCGATGCCCTTAGCGTCGGGCTCCCAGCCGCCGGTGTCGACGATGGTGAAGTGACGGTTGTTCCACTCGGCCTTGTAGTTGACGCGGTCGCGGGTAACACCGGGGGTGTCCTCCACAACAGCTTCACGACGACCGATGATGCGGTTCACGAGTGCTGACTTGCCAACGTTCGGGCGACCAACGATCGCGAGAACCGGCAGGGCAGGCAGGTAGTAGATGGCATCCGGGTCATCGGATGCGGAGTCGAGAACCGCGAGGTCGTCGTCTTCGAGGTCGTAGTCGCTCAGGCCGGCGCGGAGCGCTGACGTGCGCTGAGCAGCCTCTTCTTCGTTCATTCCCGAAAGACGCTCAACCAGATCTGGGTTCAGTTCGGGAAAGTCGTCTTCGGCGGGCGAATGATCGGCCATGGGTAGTCCTTTGTTTACATGCTGGAGCGAACAAAACTCGCGACGGCCGTCACGGTTTGATCGAAGTCAAGATTGGTGGAATCAATGGTGATGACTCCATCGGCGGCGTTCATGAAGTCCACGACTTTGGAGTCCTGCGCATCTCGATAACTGAGTTGTTGCGCGGTTGTCGTGCTCGATTCTCCGGAGAGTTCGGCCGCACGTCTTCCCATCCTAGCTTCTTCACTGGCTGTGAGCAGAATTCGAGCCTGAGCGTCCGGTGCAACCACGGTTGTGATGTCGCGTCCTTCGACCACAATTCCGGGTTTTTCGCTTCCCGCGATGATGCTGCGGAACAGATCGACCATGTACTGCCGCACTTCGGGCACGCGCGCGATGTTCGACACGACGCCCGTGATGCGGGGTTCGCGGATGTCGTCGGTCACGATCTCCGAGTCGACCTTCACAAAGTAATTGTCAGGGTCGATACCGATGGAGTACTCGAACCGCGGGAGCGTCTCGATCACGTCGCCGGGCCCGAGGGTGTCTACGCCGCGCTCGAGGCAGTGCAGCGCGAAACCGCGGTAGGCAGCTCCGGTGTCGAGGTAGTCGAAGCCGAGTTCGCGAGCGGTCGCTTTCGACACACTCGACTTTCCACTGCCGGCCGGGCCATCAACGGCCACCACAACAAACGACGGGTTCTTGTTCACGCGAAAGTCTCTGCAATCTTCCAACCACGAGCTTCGAGCTCGCTTATCAATACGGCTTCCTTTTCGGGCAGCACCGAGATTTCGGCCAAACCGAATTGGGCACCCGGTGAATGCTCAAGGCGCAAGTCTTCCATGTTCACGTCGGCTTCGCCGATTTCGGTGAGCAGTCGGGCGAGCTCACCTGGCTTGTCATCGACCATGACGACCAGTTGGCTGAAGTGCTTGCTCGTTCCGTGCTTGCCGGGAATACGCGCGACTCCCGCGTTGCCGCCGGCCAGAACTTCGGCGAGGGCACGACGGGCACCCGGAGCATCCGGAGTCTCGAGCGCCTCAATCGCCACACCGAGTTCGGCCTGCAGCTCACGCAAAATCTCCGCAACGGGGCCCGAGTTGGCACCCAAAATCTGCACCCACAGTTCGGGGGCACTCGAGGCAATGCGGGTCGTATCGCGCAGCCCTTGACCAGCAAGAGCCACAGCGGCATCGGATGCTCCCGCCAACCGGTGCGCGAGCAAACTCGCCACCACTTGGGGAACGTGCGAAATCAGAGCCACCGCGTTGTCGTGATCGGAGGCTGACATTGCGACGGGAATAGCACCCATCTCGATGACAACATCTTCGACCGCGCGACGACGGAAGGGCTCTCCCCTGCCAATGACCCACGGCCGACCGATAAACAGGTCCGCGCGGGCAGCAATGGCGCCGCCGCGTTCGCGTCCGGCGAGAGGATGTGAGCCAACGTAGCGATCAAGATCGGCACCCAGCGCAATGAGTTCCTCGAGCACGCCCACCTTCACGCTCGCGACATCCGTCACCGTGGCACGCGGCCAGGCGATGAGTTCGCGAGCGACAACCTCGGCCGTGACATCCGGCGGAACCGCCACAATCACGAGCGTCGGCTTATCGTCGGCCTGCGGCGCACGACCAGCGCCATAGTCGATCGCGAGAGTTGCGTTCGAGCGCGACGCATCGTGCAAAATAACATCGACGCCCTTGGCCCGCAGGCCGTGACCAATGCTGGCACCGAGCAACCCCGCACCCACGATGCGTACTTGCCCGGTGATGCGGCCTAGGTTCACGACTGTTCCTCGGCCTCGCGGGCAATCGTCAGTACTGCACCCAACTCCACCTTCGTGAGGTTGCGAGTCTTTCCCAGCCCAAGGCTTCCGAGATTAAGCGGACCAAACTGGCGACGAACGAGTTCGATTACCGGGTGGCCAACTTCTTCCATCATCCGGCGCACAATGCGGTTGCGGCCCGAGTGCAGAGTGAGCTCCACCATTGTTTGGTCGTTGGATGCTCGGCCGAGCGATCGCGCCTTGTCGACGGCAATTGGGCCGTCCTCCAGCTCGATGCCCTTCATGAGCTGCGAAATGGTTTGAGCGGTCACGGTGCCTTCGACCTTGGCGATGTAGGTCTTCATCACGCCGAAGGAGGGGTGGGCAAGCACGTGGGCGAGTTCGCCATCGTTAGTGAGCACGAGCAGGCCAGAGGTCTGCACGTCGAGACGGCCGACGTTGAAGAGTCGTTCGTCGTAGTTGCCGGTGTACTGCAGCAGGTCGGGGCGACCGCTCTCGTCGGACATCGAGCTCACCACGCCGACGGGCTTGTTGAGCATGACGTAGCGCTTGGTGGTGTCGAGCTGGATTGCACTACCGTCCACCGTGACGCGGTCCGTCGGCTTCACGCGTCGGCCAGCTTCTTCAACAACCTTGCCATTGACCGCAACGCGGCCTTGGTAGATCAGGTCTTCCGACACACGACGCGATGCCACACCGGCAGCGGCCATTACTTTTTGAAGGCGTTCGCCCTCAGGATTGCTGGGGCCTGAGCCATTAGCGTTGTTCATCAAAACCGTCCGTACCATCAGATAAAAGTGGCGAGATGGGAGGCAGCTCGGCAATGGAATTGATCCCCAATTGCACGAGCATGAGCTCCGTTGTTTCGTAGTGGATGGCGCCCGTCTCGTTGTCGGTAAACGCTTCCGTAATAAGTCCTCGACTCAGTAGCGTACGCACTACTGAGTCAACATTCACTGCACGCACGGCAGCAATGGCTCCCCGACTGATCGGTTGCTTGTACGCAATGACCGCGAGCGTCTCCAGCGCGGCCTGGCTCAACCGCGACGGGTTTTGCGTATAAACGAAGTCGCGCACGGCCGAGTCGTAGTCTTCGCGCACATAAATTCGCCAGCCACCACCGACTTCGCGGAGTTCAAAACCGCGTCGCGGGCCTTCGCCTTCACCGTCGAAATCGGCGCACAGTGCAGTGATTGTCTTGCGGATTGCCGCCACGGGTGCGTTAAGGGCCGTTGCGAGGCTCACGAGGCTCTGCGGCTGGTCGGCAACCATGAAGATCGCCTCAAGCCCGCGGGCGAGGTCGACAACGGGGGTGGCTATACGTTCGTCAGTTTCCATAATCTGCTCCCAGATTAGCGAGGCTATCGTCTGACCAGTGTTCTGCAGTCCAACGCAC
This sequence comes from Salinibacterium sp. SWN167, assembly GCF_015864665.1. Taxonomy (GTDB): domain Bacteria; phylum Actinomycetota; class Actinomycetes; order Actinomycetales; family Microbacteriaceae; genus Rhodoglobus. The sequence goes on from NZ_JADYWU010000001.1 coordinate 2,053,841, forward strand.
GGTCAGTTCGCCCAAGGGTTCAATCTGTTCGAAGGCAACATTGCCGCCGCGATAGAGCTCTAGCACCGCCAAGAAGCGGGCCACAACAACGCCCTTCAACTCGGCGCCCGCGATCAATTGTCGGAACGTCTTCGGCTCTCCTGCCCGCAACAGCGCGACTACATGCGCAGCCTGTTCGCGGATGCTGATGAGCGGTGCGTGCAAATGGTCGAGCCCAACGCTCGGAATCTCTCGCGGTGTGAACGCCAGGGTCGCGAGTGCAGCGAAATCGTCGAGGCTGAGCGTCCACACGAGTTCGGGAGTTTGAGTGCGGTATTTCTCTTCCAAGCGCACCGACCGCACGGTGCGCGTCGCTTCCGCCTCGAAGTGCGAACCGAACCAATCGCTCGCCTGTTTGAACGCGCGGTATTGCAGCAGACGCGCAAAGAGCAGGTCGCGTGCTTCGAGCAGCGCGACATCTTCGGCATCCACGAGCTCACCCTGCGGAAGGAGTCCGGCTACCTTGAGGTCGAGCAGCGTGGCAGCAACGACCAAAAATTCGCTGGCCTGATCGAGTTCGTCGATGTCATCTGATCCATTGGCGGACTCGAAGTGACGCAAGTACGCAATGAACTCATCCGTGATGCGCGACAGCGACACCTCAGTGATGTCGAGCTCATGCTTGGTGATGAGCGACAGCAGCAGGTCGAACGGCCCGTTGAAGTTGTTGAGAGAGACCGAGAATCCTGGTGCGGATACCTCGGTCTCGTCCACGTCGCTAGGCGACGGCGCCACGGGCGATCAGCTCTCGCGCCACCTGGCGGTAGGAGTGCGCCGCAGAGTGGTCGGGGGCGAAGGTCGTGATGGGGGCACCGGCCACGCTGGCATCCGGGAACTTCACGGTGCGACCGATGACGGTCTCGAGAACGTCGTCTCCAAAGTTCTCAACAACGCGCTCGAGCACTTCACGCGAGTGCAGCGTGCGCGCGTCAAACATTGTCGCGAGGATGCCGTCGAGTTTGATCGCGGGGTTCAGGCGATCCTGAACCTTCTCGATTGTCTCCACGAGCAGGGCAACACCGCGCAGAGCGAAGAACTCGCATTCGAGCGGGATGAGCACGCCGTGGGCTGCCGTCAACGCGTTCACAGTGAGCAAACCGAGCGAGGGCTGGCAGTCGATGAGGATGACGTCGTACTGGTCGCTGACCTTGCGCAGTACGCGCGCCAGAATCGTTTCGCGAGCGACCTCGTTGACGAGGTGCACTTCAGCGGCCGAGAGGTCGATGTTGGCTGGGATGACATCAAGGCCGGGAACGTTGGTGTGAACAATCGCTTCTGCGGGGTTCTTGATCGTGCCGAGCAGCAGGTCATAGATCGTGGGCACATCGTGCGTGGGAACACCGAGACCGGCCGAGAGCGCACCCTGCGGGTCGAAGTCGATGGCCAGCACTCGGCGGCCATATTCAGCGAACGATGCACCGAGGTTAATCGTGGTGGTCGTTTTGCCGACGCCACCCTTTTGGTTGCACAGCGAAATGATGCGTGCCGGGCCGTGGCCCGTGAGGGGTGGGGGTTCTGGAAAAACCGTAAGCGGCCGGCCGGTTGGGCCCATTGCCTGAACATCCAACCCCGCCAGCGTCGAATCGTTCTCGCGCTGTGTCGTCATGACAAAAGTTTACGTCGCGCTTACCTCGCAGCCTGCGCTCCCACGCGCGGACACGGCAGGGTCGCCTCTACCAAAGGTTGAAGGTTTGGCAGCGCGACACGCGGGTCAGCGGAGCCGCCGATCAGCCAGCCACGGCATCCGATCGCTCCCCCGGTGCGCTTTACCGTGCGCGCGGATGCGCCGTCGTGTACATGTCGCGCAGCGTGTCAGCGGTGACCAAGGTATAAATCTGGGTCGTTGCCACCGATGAGTGTCCAAGCAGTTCCTGCACCACGCGAACGTCGGCACCGCCCGAAAGAAGGTGCGTCGCGAACGAGTGCCGAAAGGTATGCGGCGAGATATCGATCCCGAGTTCTGCACGCTCGGCAGCGGCTTGGATGATCAGCCACACGTTTTGACGAGACAGCCGAGCCCCACGCGCCCCCAGAAACAGTGCCGGGGTCGCCGCGCCCTTCGCCGAGAGCACAGGACGTGCGCGCACAAGGTACTTCTCGATCGCTGCCTGCGCAAAGCTACCGACCGGCACGATGCGTTGTTTGTTGCCCTTGCCGAGCAGGCGCACAATGTCGCCGTCGATCATGTCATCGACGTTGAGCGCCGTCACCTCAGAGACGCGCGCGCCCGTGGCATAGAGAAGCTCAAGTAGCGCAGTATTGCGAAGCGAAATGACCTCATCGCCCGGAAAGGATGCCAGAACGGTAGCCATCTGCTCGATAGAGATGGCCTTCGGCAGCCGCATCGGCTGCTTCGGGATAGCGACGGCATGCGCGACGTCCTCAACCGCGAGCGATTCGTCGACGAAAAACGTGTGCAGCCCCCGCACTGTCGAGAGCATGCGCGCGACCGAGGAGGCCGCGAGCGGGCGCTCGGTGTCGGCTCGCAAGCTGTGCGCAAATGCGGTCACGTCGTCCGCTGTCACCGCGGCGGGTGTGCTGAGATCGCGCGTGCCAAGAAACGACAGATAGGCATCGAGATCGCGGCGATACGCAGCGAGGGTGTTCGCCGAAAGACCGCGTTCGATCCCCAGATGCCGCAGATAGCGTTCTGCGGCGATGGCAATCGCACTTTTCGCTACGGGACGCACCGGCTCGGTCATATCGCTCAACCTACCGCGAGGGGCTATTCAGCGTAGTTTCGCGGATGCCGTGGCCACGGTGCGTCGGGTTCGCCGAGTGTATTCCAGCCACGGTCGCGTCCGAGCTGCGCCGCCAAGAGTCCGAGGCACAGGATCGAGTTCTGCACGCGCCGCTCGAGAACCGCCTCAACGGCATCCTCCAACGGAACCCAGCGCAGCTCAATACCGGCTTCTTCCGCATAGCGGTCAAACACTTCCCCGGTCGCGCTCACGCCACGGGCCAAGTAAATGCGCACGGCTTCGTTGCTCCCGCCGGGCGAAGTCAGCATTTCGCTGAGCACATGCCACGACTCGGCTTGCAGGTCAGTTTCTTCGGCCAATTCGCGCTGAGCCGCCAACAGCGGCGACTCATTCACGACATCGAGCAAGCCAGCCGGCAGCTCCCAATCACGCAACCGCACCGGATGCCGGTACTGCTTGATCAGGAGCACTCGGTCACGCTCATCCATGGCCAGCACCGCAACGGCGCCGGTGTGGTTCACAAATTCGCGGGTGATCGCAGAACCGTCGAGCTGAAAACGCTCGCGGTCTACGTTCCACACGTGGCCAGCGAACACCGTTTCGGTGCTCAGCAGCTCCGGTGAGACGCGGTCGTCGCTGAGTTCGTTATGCATCATCCTGCTCAGTCACCTCAAAGAGGCGGCTGGACTTTTGGCGCTCAATTGCAGCAGCGACCAGTCCGCGGAACAGCGGGTGAGCACGGTTGGGGCGAGAGAGCAGCTCGGGGTGAGCCTGCGTTCCCACGTAGTAGGGGTGCACCTCGCGCGGCAACTCGACGAATTCGACGAGGGTGCGGTCGGGCGAGATTCCGGAGAACTTGAGTCCGGCATCCGCGATCTGCTGGCGGTATTCGTTGTTGACTTCGTAGCGGTGACGGTGACGCTCGGCGGCCGTCGGCGCTCCGTAGATCTCTTCAACGATGGAGCCGGGCTCGAGGTTGGCGTTGTAGAGACCGAGACGCATCGTGCCGCCCATGTCTCCGCCCGCGATGATGTCGACTTGCTCTGCCATCGTCGCGATAACCGGGTACTTGCTGTCGGCATCGAATTCCGTTGAGGATGCGCCCTCGAGGCCCGCCATATCGCGAGCGTATTCGATGACCATGCACTGCAGGCCAAGGCAAATGCCGAGGGCGGGGATGCCATTCTCACGAACGAACTTCAGAGCGCCGAGCTTGCCTTCGATACCGCGAACACCGAACCCACCGGGAACGATGATTCCGTCGAGATCGGATAGCTGTTTGGCCGCGCCTTCGGGAGTTTCGCACTCGTCAGAGGGAACCCACCGGATGTTTACCTTGGCGCTGTTGGCGAACCCACCGGCGCGCAGTGCTTCGGTGACCGAGAGGTACGCATCGGGCAGGTCGATGTACTTGCCCACGAGGCCGATCGAGACCTCGTTTTTGGGGTTGTGCACGGCTTCGAGCAGTTCGCTCCAGCCATCCCAGTTCACTGACTTCGCTTCGAGCCCGAGCTGGTTGATGATGTAGGCGTCGAGGCCCTGGCTGTGCAGCATTTCGGGGATGTCGTAGATGCTGGAAGCGTCGGTAGCGTTGACGACGGCGTCCTCTTCAACGTCACACATGAGCGCGATCTTGCGCTTGTTGGACTCAGAGACGGGGCGGTCGCTGCGCAGCACGAGAGCATCGGGCTGGATGCCGATCGAACGCAGTGCGGCAACGGAGTGCTGCGTGGGCTTGGTCTTCTGTTCGCCCGAAGCAGCCATGAAGGGCACGAGCGAGACGTGGACGAAGAAGACGTTTTTGCGGCCGAGTTCGTGACGAACCTGGCGAGCAGACTCGATGAACGGCAGGCTCTCGATGTCGCCAACGGTTCCACCGATTTCGGTGATGATGACATCGGGCTGGGGGTTCTCGTCGTCGAAGGGGCCGGCGGCTTGAAGTCGCATGCGGCGCTTGATTTCGTCGGTGATGTGCGGGATGACCTGCACGGTGTCGCCGAGGTATTCGCCGCGACGCTCTTTGGCAATCACTTCGGAGTAGATCTGCCCGGTAGTGACGTTGGCTGCCTGATTGAGCTTGATGTCGAGGAAGCGCTCGTAGTGCCCGATGTCGAGGTCAGTTTCGGCACCGTCATCGGTGACAAAAACTTCACCATGCTGGAAGGGGTTCATGGTGCCGGGATCCACGTTCAGATAGGGATCCAGCTTCTGCATGACGACGCGGAGCCCGCGTGCTGTCAGCAGGTTTCCGAGACTCGCCGCCGTGAGGCCTTTACCGAGAGAAGAGACGACTCCTCCGGTGACGAAGATGTGCTTTGTTACGACCGCGTTTTTATTGTCCACCACGGGGTTCCATCCTATGCCTCGTTGAGCAGTTTTGTCGCCGCGCAGGGGTGTTTCGTTATCGGCTTAACAGCTAAGGCCGGCAGTGAGGCTTTCCGTTGGGCCGACAGTTAGCGACCGAGAGCAGCAATTTCAAGGTCGTGCGCGGTCTGAATCAATTCGCGAGCGTGAGCAAGGCCAGACTCCGAGTCGGGCAATCCCGAGAGCAGTCGCGCCATTTCTGCGATGCGCGCCTCCCCCTCCAACTTGTGAACGCTGGATGCCGTGACCGATCCATCGTCGCCCTTGATGACGCTGAGGTGGTTGTCGGCAAACGCGGCCACTTGCGCCAGGTGCGTGACAACAATCACTTGGGCGGTGCGGCTCAGCAGAGCAAGCCGCTTGCCGATTTCGATCGCAGCGGCACCACCGACACCGGCATCCACTTCATCGAAGATAAAGGTCGGAACCGGGTCGTTGCCCGCAATGACGACTTCGATCGCGAGCATCACCCGCGAGAGCTCTCCTCCAGAGGCACCCTTGCCAAGCGGACGCGGCGGAGCGCCGGGGTGCGGCTGCAACAGGATCGCCACTTCGTCTTTGCCACTCAACGAATAGTCGCTGCGGTCTTCGACCGTAACAACGATTTCAGCGTTGGCCATCGCGAGGTGGGTGAGCTCGTCGGTGACCGCGGCAGCAAGTCGTGCAGCGCTGCGAGACCGAACGTCGCTGACCTTGGCTGCGAGCTCGATCAGTTCTGACTGATCTGCTTCGACCTGAGCCCGCAGCTCATCGATGCGCGTGGAGTCGTTATCGAGTTCCAGCAAGCGTTGGCTGCCGGTGTCGAGCACATCGACGACATCGTCGAGGCTCACGCCATGCTTGCGCACGAGAGCGGCGAGTTGGCCGCGACGTTCTTCAACCCGTTCGAGTTCGCGGCTGCCATCGGAATCCAGCCCGGCGAGGTAGCCAGAAAGATCAGTGGAAATTTCTCCCAACGTGATGGATGCTGCCGCTAACGCCTCAGCGATTGCGGCAAGTTGCGCGTCATGCTCGGCGACCCGCTCAAGCCCTCGCTGGGCGCTGGCGAGCAAGGCCACCACATCGGAGCCTTCATCCGCGGCATCCGCCGACAGCACCGCGTGGGCGCCCTCAGCGGCAAGCCTCAGACCTTCGAGGTTCGCCAGACGATCGGCTCGTTCTGTCAGTTCGACGTCTTCGCCGCGACGCACGTCAGCGGCTTCAATCTCATCGATCGCGACGCGGAGTTCGTCGGCCTCGCGACTGCGAAGATCGCTCTCCGCAACGAGTACATCGAGTTCGCCCTGGGCCGCTTGCCAGCGACGGAACACAGTTTGATACTGCCCGAGCACGGTCGCAAGTTCGGCTCCCGCATAGCGATCGAGCGCGTTGCGTTGAGCCGTCGACGACTTGAGGCGGATCTGTTCAGACTGGCCGTGCACAACGACGAGCTGGTCGCCTAGCTCGGTGAGCACACCGACCGGAGCACTACGACCGCCAACTACAGCACGACTGCGCCCTTCACGCGCAACAGTGCGCACCAGAAGAAGCTCTCCGTCGTCGAGGTCACCGCCGGCGTCGCGCACGCGCTCAGCGACCGCAGACATGGGGTCAATGACCCAACGGCCCTCCACGGAGGCTTGATCGCTATCGGCACGGATCGCAGCGGCATCGGCCCGCTCGCCGAGCAGCAACCCCAGGGCGGTAACGACCATCGTCTTTCCGGCGCCCGTCTCGCCCGTGAGCGCGGTAAACCCGGGGCTCAGCGGAAGTCGTGCTGAAGCGATAACGCCGAGGTCGCGAATGGAGATCTCTTCGATCACGAGTCGGTTCCCCCCTCCGATGCTGGCCCACGCCATCCGTTGACCGGCAAATTGAATTTCTTGACAAGGCGATCGGTGAACGGTCCTTGAGACAGTCTGGCTAGTCGCACCGGCACCGGCGAACGTCGCACGATCACGCGGGCACCGCGCGGAAGATCGAAAGCGCGTCGGCCGTCGCACCACAACACACCAATACCCATATTGCGATCGAGTACTTCAACGGCGAGGGCCGAGTCAGGCCCGACGACAATGGGGCGCGCAAACAATGCGTGAGCGCTCAGCGGAACAAGCAAGAGAGCGTCGAGGCTCGGCCAGACCACCGGGCCACCGGCGGAAAACGCATAGGCGGTGGATCCGGTCGGTGTGGACATGACAACGCCGTCGCAACCGAAGGATGAGAGCGGCCGGCCGTCGACTTCGATGACCACTTCAAGCATGCGCTCGCGACTCGCCTTTTCGACGGTCGCTTCGTTCAACGCCCAAGTTTCGTAGACAACCTCGGAGTCAACCTTCACCCGCACCGACAGCGTCATGCGCTCTTCGACGAGGTAGTCGCGGGCAAGCGCGCGTTCGACAGTGGATGTGAGTTCTTCGCGTTCGCTTTCGGCCAAGAAACCGACGTGACCCAAATTGACACCCAGTAGTGGCGCGCTGCAGCCTCGCGTGAGTTCCGCAGCGCGGAGGATGGTTCCATCACCACCCAGGACGATCACCAGCTCGAGCTCTCCGGTTTCAACCTCGTTGCCGAGTCGCGAGACTGGCGCGAGATCAGGTTCAGCCTGCAAAATCGTTTCGTAGCTATCGGGAGCCAACACCGGAACGATTCCCGCGCTGATGAGTTGACGGCACACCGAGATAGCGGCAGTAAGGGACTCCGCGCGGCCGGTGTGAGCGATAACTAGGATGTGGCGATTAGAAGCATGAGAGTTCTCGGACTGCACCGTGCCCCTCTCATTCGTAGTGATTGTGTGATCCGACGCCACCAAGCGGTCAGCTCTAGGCGATCGCAGAAACCTGCGTTAACCATTCTGTCGGATTGCTGCCTGACCGTGCGCTCAACCAGACAAGATACTCACGGTTTCCTGCGTTACCGGCAATTGGTGAGGAGATGACACCGGCCGTGCCGAGCCCTAGATCCCACGCTGCCCACAACACGCCCGTGATGGCTTCGTCGCGCAGGGCCGCGCCGTGCACGATTCCTTCACGAATGTTCGTGCGACCAACCTCGAACTGTGGCTTTACCAGCAGCACGTAGTCAGCGCTCTCCCCAACCGCCGCATAAAAAGCAGGCAGCACGGTACGAAGCGAGATGAACGACAGATCAGAGACCACAAGAGTGGGAGTCTCGGATGTCCCGCTCAACTCCGCCAGCGATTCAGCGGTGAGATAGCGGGCATTCTCTCGCTCGATAACGCGCACTCGGGCATCCGACCGGATCAGGTCGACGAGTTGCCCGTGGCCGACGTCGAGCGCGATAACTTCGCGAGCACCTCGTTCGAGCAAAACTTGAGTGAAGCCGCCGGTCGACGCGCCAACATCCAGCGCGAGCTTGTCAGTCGCGTCGATGCCGAAGGCGTCGAGACCCGCCACAAGTTTGTGGGCGGCCCGGCTTACGTAATGATCGGTCTCAGCGACCTCGATGACGTGGTCGTCGCTCACCGGAGTTGACGCTTTCGGAATCGCGATTCCTGACACCGTGACGAGACCGTCGGCAATCAGTTTGGCGGCGTGGGTGCGAGAACGCGCCAGACCGCGAGCAGCGAGAGCTGCGTCGAGCCGCACGTTAGCCATTGCGCGAAAACGCGTCCTTGCCCTCGAGCTGCTGCTGCAGTTCGTCGTGAATCTGGGTGAAGGCAGCGGCTCGAGTTTCGAGTGGCTGGTCTTCGATCAGGCTCAATCGTGACATCAGTCCGTCGACGGGTGATTCATCGCTCATGCTCATGAATATAGCTCCGCTGGCACTTCGAGGGCGTAAATGGCGCTCCCCGAGTTCCAAATTGCTGCGGCGCCAGCGCGCAATCGGTCGATGGATGTTCCGGCCGTAGTCACGGTCAGTCGCTGCCCTTCGAGGCGCACTGTCGCCGTTCCCACCGTCGTCACGACGACGGCGGCGCCGTCGTGGGTAACTTGCGTTTCTGGATAGGGCTCATGCAGCCCGCGCAAATCATCAACGATCATCGTCGGTCGCTCATCCGGGATACACGCCAGCACTTGCTTTGCTTGATCAATGCCTGTCAGAACGAGAAGCGACGGGATGCCGGCTCGGTTGGCCCCGAGAATGTCAGTGTCGAGGCGGTCGCCGATCATCAACGCTTCGCGTGACTCGTAACGAGCAAACGCCTCTTCGAAGATGGCCACTTCTGGCTTGCCGGCGACGATCGGCAAACGGCCAACGGCGGAATGCACCGCTGACACAAGAGTGCCGTTACCGGGCGCTGTGCCGCGAGCCTGGGGAATCGTCCAGTCAGTGTTGGTGGCGATCCAAGGGATTCCGGAGTCTCCGCCCTTGAGCGCGAACGAGGCTTCTGCGAGATCCTTCCAGCCCACGTGCGGAGCGAAGCCCTGCACGACGGCCGCTGGCGAATCATCAGCCGACCGGGTCACCACAAAACCTGACTTTTCAAGCTCGTTCGTCAGGCCGTCGCCGCCAACAACCATGATGGTCGAACCGGCAGGAACGATATCGCGCAACAATCCCATGGCCGCTTGCGGCGAGGTCACCACGTCGCGCGGTTCCACCGTCAGCCCGAGCTCGCTCAAGTGCTCAGCAACGGATGCATCGGTGCGCGACGCATTATTCGTAATGTAAGCAACGTGTGGGCCATCAATCGCGTTCATGCTCTCAACGGCATGCGGAATCGCATCCGGTCCGCGATAGATCACTCCATCGAGGTCCGCGAGTACGAGTGCGACGCCCGTGAGGGGTGTCTTAGCTGACACGCTCGCCCGTCTCGTCATCGTTTCCGGCCGCTTCGTCAGCGACTTCCAGAGGCCCATTGGCATCCTCAATTTCTACTGCACCGTCATCGGACGCGTCGAATTCAAGCTCTTCTTCAACAACTTCGATCATGTCGTCTTCGTCATCGCCGAGTGCTGCTTCTGCAACATCGGCGCGAGAGAACCAGATGGCCGCTTCATCGTCGCGACCGAGCTCTTCGAGCACGGTTCCGTAGGCACCAAACAACGCCGGGCTGTACGAGAACGCCTTGTCGGGGTCGAGCTGCGGAATCTGCAACTCCACGAGCGCTTCTTCCGCGTGACCGAGGTCGAGGCGCGCGCCAGACATCGCAATAGCCAACTCAACTTGAACGGCTGAAGACAGCGTGCTGCGCTTCACTGAACGCCCGAGTTCAAGGGCCCGCTCAGGGCGCTCGAGTCCACGTTCGCTGTCGACCATCATGGGCAGCTGATCGTCACGACCAGTGATACGACGGTAGGTGCGCAATTCGCGCAACGCCAAAGCGTAGTCAGCGGTCGCATACGCTGTAATGGCGAGAGTTTCGCGAACGACTCCAATGCGGCCTGCACGACGAGCAGCCGAAATGGCGTGCTGGTGGGCAAGTTCAGGGTCTTCCTCGATGAGGCGCGACACCATCACCAAGTGCAGGGCAACGCCTTCTGCATTCTCCTTGCTGAGGGTCTTCAACTCATTTGAGGCAACCCGATCAAGCATTTTGGGCGTAACACCCTCCGGAATCTCGGGAGCCTGGTGGTACGCACGAACCGAGCGGATGCCGAAAGGATCGCGATCCTCTTCAGGCTCACGTTCGCTAGCGTCGCGGTCTCCGCGCGCTGGCGCACCGCCCTTGGTCCACAGCCGTTTCTCGTCGGGACCACCGCGGCGATCAGATCCACGGTCGGGACGTCCGCCGCGCTCGGGGCGCCCTGAGCCATCGGAACGGAACGGGCGTGCCGGCCGGTCTCCCCTATCGGGGCGATCGCCGGAGCGTGGGGGGCGGCTATCGCGGTCACCAGAACGAGGAGGTCGCGAGTCTCGGTCGCCGGAGCGCTGCGGGCGACCATCACGGTCTCCAGCGGCATCACGGCGGGGGCGACGGTCGTCGCCAGCGGAGGAATCTCGACGCGGCGCACGATCGCTGCCATCAGCGTCGCGTCGCGGACGACGGTCAGCACCGGCACTATCGCCATCGCGGCGTGGACGGCGGTCATCGCCCTCGGGCTTGTTACGCCACGGACGGTCCGAGCCGGATGCTGGCTTGCCGCGGGCTGGTCCACCTGCGGCGTTGTCGCGGCGTGGCCTTCCATCGCTTGGTCGTCCCTCACCGGGACGCCCACCAGTGGGACGTCCACCAGATCGGGGCGCGCCAGAGCGGTTCCCGTGGGGTCGGCTGTCGTGCCGGCCGTCATTTTCTGAGGAATCGCTCATTCGTTGCTCCTGATTTTGGGGTGGGGACTTAACGCAAAATAGCCACCAGCTGTGTTTATCAAACACAGTGGTGGCTATTTTACAATTGAAGTCCGGCGGTGTCCTACTCTCCCACAAGGTCCCCCTTGCAGTACCATCGGCGCAGAGAGTCTTAGCTTCCGGGTTCGGAATGTAACCGGGCGTTTCCCTCT
>NZ_JADYWU010000002.1 GCF_015864665.1 Salinibacterium sp. SWN167
AAGACTCTCTGCGCCGATGGTACTGCAAGGGGGACCTTGTGGGAGAGTAGGACACCGCCGGACTTCAATTGTAAAATAGCCACACCCTTCGGGGTGTGGCTATTTTGCGTTAACCACCCACCTGCACTGGCAGCAGACAGACTCGCGGCGTAGCGTGAAGAGTAGATGTACCACTGGCCCTCCCGCGAACTCCTCGCCTCAGGGCAACCCCGCGGTACACCTCAGGTGCCAGGAGGCAACCATGCAGGTCATCGTCAATACCGATAACAACATCTCTCTCAGCGAAGACACGATCGCCGCAATCACTGCGGAGCTCGAGAGTAAGCTCGCGCACTTCAGTGCCCACCTCACTCGACTCGAAGTCCACTTGAGCGACGAGAGTGCCGGTCGCAGCACCGGTGATGACATCCGCTGCCAGCTTGAAGCGCGCCCCGAGAACCGCACCCCGGAACTTGCCACCGACAACGCGTCAACAGTGGATGCTGCGCTCAACGGCGCCACTCGAAAGATGCAGCACGTGCTCGAGACAACCTTCGGTCGTGCTGACCACCACAAGGGCGCCAGCTCAATGGGCGGTGTCGAACCCCGCTAACGCGCGAGCAGCCGCTGCGCCGCGTTAGCGTGCTTCGAGGCGGCCGGCCGCGATTTCGCGATCGGCCATCGCCTCGAGGGCCTCGGCGAAGGCCGTGGCAGCGGGCGATAGGCGGCGGGTGTTGGCCCAGCGTAATCCGATCTTGCGGGAAGCATTCTCCGCGTTCACGGGAACGACAACCAGGCTGTTGTCGCGCACGATTCTGGTACCCAACGCACCCATGATTCCGATCCCCAATCCGGCACGGACGAAGGAGAAAACGGTCGTCGGCTGGGTTACCGCGAGGCTGCGTTCGTAGTCGAATGCGACATGCTCCAGGAGTTCCCGGAACTCGAGTCCCACGTGCGGGTCAAGGCCAGCCTCCCCGGTCGTGATGATCGGTTTGCCCGCGAGCTCCTCCAGCTCAAGAAAGCCTGCTGAGGCCGCCGGATGATCGAAGGGCACGACGGCGCGGAACGGGTCAGTCAAGAGGGCCCGCTGCGCGATACCGAGGCGCGGCGTGATCTCCATCGGGCTGATTCCCAGTTCGATCGTGCGGTGGGCGAGCGCCTCATCCAACCAATTGTTGGCGCCTTCGTGCACTTCAAAGCGGACTTCGGGGTGGGTCTCGGAGAATTCAGCGATCAGCGGAGCGATGAGCATAGCGCTCACGCTCGGCACACTTCCCACTGCGACATTGCCCCGCACCTGGCCCTGACCGGCCGCCACCGCGGCTAGCGCCGACTGCCACTCCGTGACGGTCGCGCGAGCATGGGGCAGAAACGCGGTGCCGGCAGCGGTCAGCGTTGGCGGGTGCACATCTCGGTGGAAGAGTTGAGCGCCAAGCTCCGTTTCGAGGGCTGCCACATGGGCGCTGATCCGAGACTGCGAGCGATGGAGGGTGCGGGAGGCCGCAGTGAAGCCGCCCTGCTCGTGCACGGCGAGAAACGATCTGCACCAGACGAGTTCCATGCTGCAACCTTAGCGACCGAGCGTCATCCGCTCATCTGTCGGACGTTGCGGCGCGGCCGGCTCGGGAATGGGCCCGGCGAGAAGCGGGTCGTGGGTATCCCGCATCAGCTGCTCCAGGCGAGCGACGAGGTCGGCTCGCAACTCGGCATACTGCGGATCGTCGATGAGGTTGGTGAGCTCCGAGGGATCCGCGGCGAGGTCATACAGCTCTTCGGCGGGACGCGGATCATTGGGCCAGTCACCCATACCGGCACGCGTCGAGCTCTCTTCTAGGTCGAGGGGAAGCGGCACTCGGACGCCCCGCTCGAAGTTGCGAATGTACTTAGCGTTCGGGGTGCGGATGGCGCGAATCGGGTCATAGCGATCGTGGAAGCTCTTTTCGAGCAGGAGTTCTCGGGTATCTGGCGCTGCATCATCCGTTGTCTGCAGGCGAGTAAGGATGCTCTCGCCCTCGAGCTCGTCGGAAGGGGTTCCGCCGGCAATGGTCACGAGCGTCGGCACGATGTCCAGGTGGCTGACGATGTGGTCGCGGCGGCCAGGCTCAACACCGAACGACTCCGGCGGGCGAACGATGAAAGCGACTTTGACTCCCGAGTCGTAGAGGGTGCTCTTGGCGCGCGGGAAGGCAACCCCGTGGTCGGTGGTGAAAATGATGAGGGTGTCGCGGCCCTTGGGCGATGCGGTGATGCGGTCGATGATCTGGCCGACCGCGGCATCCATCTGGCGAATAGCACCGTGAAAGGCGGCGATGTCGTTGCGCGTGTCTGCGTTATCGGGCAGGTACGGCGGCACGTCGACGGCTGCCGGATCCGCGTACTCGTAGTCTTCAGCAGGCCAGGGGCGGTGGACTTCCCAGATGCCGATCGTCAGCAGCGTGGGGGTGTCGTCGCGCGGTTGCTCGTACCACCAGTCAACGCGGCGGGCCACCTCCATCGCGCGGGGCAAGAATCCGAGTCCGTGCACTTCGTCGTAGCCGAGCACGCGGGCGTCAAAGTCCTCATGCTGCAGCCCAATGAGGGCGCTGCGGTAACCCTCGCGGCGCAACAACTCCGGCAGCGTCGTGACGCCCGGCTTGTAATGCCAACCAGCATGGGTGAGACCCATGAGCCCGTTTTGGTGCGGCAGGCGGCCGGTGAAGATGGAGGAGCGTGCAGGAGTGCACAGTGGCGCGGTCGCGAAAGCTGCATCGAAGATGACGCCGGAGTCAGCAAAAGCCTCAAGGCGGGGGCTGGGCACCGACGGCATGTCGTAGCAAGAGAGCCAATCGCCGAGGTCGTGGCAGTGGATGAGGACGATATCTGGCTGGGAGACCATCGGGGCAACTTTCGTGTGAGAAGGGATGAAGAAGGAACGCTCAGCGCGGGGGAGCGGTGGTGAGGTCGACGCCCCCGCGCTGAGAAGGAGCGACTAACCCATGGGGTAGCCGGCATCCTCGACTACTTGAGTGACCTGCTCCTGCAGTTGAGCCATTCCGTCTTCGGGGCTTACGTCACCAGCAGCGATCGCGGCGATGATGGGCTCCGAGACGGTGAGGAACTCGGTAATGAAGGTGAAACGGAACGGACCGACGGCGGTCGGGGCTGATTCGCGAACGACATCCAAGTAAGCACTTGTTTCGGCGCTGAGCCCGTCGGCATCGTAAGCATCGTCGCGGGTGGGGATTCCGCCGGCTTCAGCGAAGATCTCCATGCCGTGCTCGGACGTGACCCAGTCGATGAAGTCGACGGCAAGTTCGCGACGGTCTTCGGGAAGGTCAGCGGGAAGAGCCAAGTTCCAGAGTCCGGTAGCGGATGCTGCTCCGGGCAGTACCGCGTAGCCGACCTTGCCGACGACATTGGAACTGGATTCGTCATTCATGCTGCTCGCTGCTGCGGCTACGACATCCAGCTGTCCGGCGTCGCCACCCTGCATAGCGGCGATGGCTTCTGCCTGACCGACAGCCTTGGGGTCGGCGGGGCCGAGCTTGGCAAGTTCGCGGAAGTCGCGAGCGGCTTCGAGAGCCTCGGGGGTGTTGAAGGCAGGGGTCCAGTCGGAGCCTTCGTCGACGAAGAAGCTGCCGCCGACTCCGTGAAGCAGACCAGCGAAGTCGTAGGTGACGCCGGGAGCGCCGGGGATTCCCTGATATCGCTGCACGTAGCCGTAGCGGGCGGCATCCGCATCAATCATTGCTTGGCCGTTGGCAATGGTCTCGTCCCAGGTCGTGGGAACCGAAAGGCCGAGGTCGTCGTAGATGTCGGTGCGGTACATCAGAACCTGCAGGTTGCCCATGAGGGGCAGGCTCGTCACGTCGCCGTCGGCAGAGAAGCTGCGCGTCTCTGAGTTCCAATTGGTGACGTTGTTGTACGTGAAGATCTCAGGGTCGAGGGTATAGCCCGCTTTCGCCTCGGTGAAGGGCATCAGAATGCCGGAATCGTTGAGCTGAGCGAGATCCACTTCGTTGACCTGATAAACGTCGAAGGTGTGGTTGCCGGTCTGGGCGTCGTTGAGGACCTGGGTTTTGACGTCGGGGTTGGGGAAGGGGCGAAGGTCAACGTCGACCCCGGTCTCTTCCTCATAGGCCTTGACGACGGCGTCGTAGGCCGGGTTCCATGGAGCCTGACTGGTGATGACGACGAGGCTGTCGCCGGAGCCGAGAGCTCCGCCGGTAGTGCTGCCTGAGCATCCGGTGAGGGCAATGCTCATCGCGGCGACACTGCCGATTGCGATGAATGCTTTCTTCATGAACATGTACTCCTAGCTGTGAGCGGAAACCAAACAGGACGGGCCTGTTTAGCCTTTGATAGCGCCGGCAGTGAGCCCGGCGACGATTTGGCGGTTGGCGAAAATGGACATGACGATGATCGGGATGGCGGCGAGCGTTCCGGCCGCAGCGAGTTCGCCCCACGTGACCGCGAACGGTTGCAGTAGGCCGGCGATGCCGACGGTGACG
Source organism: Salinibacterium sp. SWN167 (assembly GCF_015864665.1). Lineage (GTDB taxonomy): Bacteria > Actinomycetota > Actinomycetes > Actinomycetales > Microbacteriaceae > Rhodoglobus. The sequence continues at coordinate 4,473 of NZ_JADYWU010000002.1, forward strand.
GGCGCGGTAGCGCCGCCCGAGGTGAGGGTGAGGCCCATTTGGAACTCGTTCCACGCCATGATCGCGGTGAAGACTCCGACGGCAGCGATGCCGGGGCGAACAACGGGAAGCATGATCCGCAGCAGCACAGTCAGCTCGCTGGCACCATCCATGATTCCGGCTTCGCGGAGTTCTTCAGGAATGGTCGAAAAGTACGACGACATGAGCAGGACTGCGAAGGGAAGGTTGAGGAAGGCGTTGACCAACACGAGCCCCCCGACTCCGCCGATCAAGCCGAGATCAGACAGCAAGACGTAGAGGCCGGGCAGCAGCGTCATGGGTGGAATCAACGGAATGAAGCCGGCGATCACGAGCGCCGGGATAGTGATCCAGCGTGGCGGGTGCAGTCGGCTAAGCGAATAGCCGGAGAGCGTGCCGATGACGAGGCAGATGGCGACCGTGCCGAGCACGATCAGGAGGCTGTTGCCGATCTGGGCAATGAAAATGCCATCTTTGAAGACACGTTCAAAGTTGCCGAGCCAGAACGGGAAGTCCCAGCTCGAGGAGACGATCGCGCGGTTGGGGAGGAACGCGAGCAGCGTCGTGAAGGCAATCGGGATGATGCTGAGAACCAGTACAACCCCGAGAGCGATCTCTACGCCAAGGTTGCGCTTAGTGCCGGCGGTCTGGGCGTCGCTCATTTTTCGACCTTCGATCGGGTGAATAGCACGGCGCCAAGAACCAGCGCGGTAAGGATGACAACCACGAGCGAGAACGCTGACGCCTCGCCGAATTGGAGGCTGTCGAAGAAGAGAGTCTTGATGTGTTGAGTCACGAGCGTTGTCGCGAAGTTGGGCCCACCCGAGGTCAGGAGGTACATCTCGTCGAAGGCCTTGACGCCCATGATCACTCGCACGACAACGACCGCAGCGATGGCGGGGCGCAGAGCGGGAAGCACGACGTGCTGGATGATGCGCCACTCGTTAGCGCCATCAACCCGAGCCGCCTCGAGGGTTGCTCCGTCGATGCTCTTGAGGGCCGTATAGAGGAAGAGGAAGACGACCGGAGTCCAGTGCCAGACATCCACCACAATCACCGCGGCCATGGCGGTTGATTCTTGGCCGATCCACCCTTGGAGAGGCAGGCCGAGGGAGTAGAGCGCCTTGTTGAGTCCGCCGGCGGTGGGGCTGAGCAAGAGCAGCCACATCAGACTGACGACTACCGGCGCGATCACGGCAGGCCAGATGAGCACGTTGCGCGCCAGGGGGAGGAGCGTGATGGCGCGATCAACGAGCAACGCGAGGGCGAGGCCGACGATCAACGACAGAACAACGGTTGCCGCGACGAAGATGACGGTGTTGCCGAGCGAACGAAGACCATTGGCATCGGTGAGCACGGCGCCGAAATTCGCAAACCCGATCCAGGTCCACTCAAAAATACCGCCCCGGATCTGAACATCGGAGAGAGCCATGCGGACGACCTGGCCGAGCGGGTACGCGGCGAAGATAGCCCCAAAGACAATGAACGGCGCGAGGGCTACGATCGCGAAGACGGGCTTAGGGCGAGAACGCTTGCGGGCGGTCGGGCGCGGAGAGGCCGATCTCGTGGCGTTGGCGGTTGCGACCATTCTCGATACTCCATCGTGTCGGGCGGCCTGCGAAGCACCGCGAATCCCACGGTAGGGCGCTCGCCAACTATCTGTCCAACACGTAGTTCAGAAGGTCGCTATCTGCTTAACGGATAGGGCGTGCCGGCACTGCCGTCGCCGTCGCCGTCGCGCCAGCGTGGGCCGAGGCTCAGACGCGGGCGGACGGCTCTCCGGCGCGGGGGAGGTGCAGCTCAAAGGTTGCACCGCCTCCGGGGGTTGGCCGCAGCTGCACAGAGCCGTGATGCTGGATCGCGATTTCCAGCGTGACGGCGAGGCCGAGACCGGCGCCGTCGTGACTGCTCCGTACGCGAGAAGGATCTGAGCGGTAGAAGGGCTGGAAGATTTTGTCCCGCTCGTCTTCGGGGATGCCGGGGCCGTGATCCACGACGCTGATCACGGCTTCGCGCTCGGTGATGCTGGCCAGGAAAGAGACGGCGATGTCATCGGGGGTATGCCGGCAGGCGTTCGCTCCGAGGTTGAGCAACGCTTGATGGAGCTGTGCCGGATTGCCTACTAAGGGGACGTCGGTGATGGCGCTGAGGTCGGCGGCAATGTCGCGGGAGGGGAAGGCGACCCGCAGATCGTCGATGACGTTGCGGGCGACTGTGACAAGGTCCACCTGCTCGTGGGCAACTTCAATGGGCTTGCCGTCGCGTACGACTTGCAGCATTGAACTGACGAGAACATTGAGACGGATGCTCTCATCGCCGACCCGCGCCATCGCACGGTCAAGCGCTTCGGGGGTGGTGAGCATGTTTTGCGCGTAGAGGTCGCTGTAACCCTTCACAGCGGTTAGCGGCGTGCGGATTTCGTGCGCTACGTCGGCGAGGAGGCGACGCATGTCATCGCGGGCGCGGGTGGCATCAGTGGCGGACTGCTCACGTTCGGCCAAAGCGTCGCGCAGACGATTCACCATGCGGTCGATGTCTGTCGTGAGCTCGGCGATCTCCTGGGATCCGCCAGCGGGCTCGATCGGGGTTTCGAGCTCGCCGTCGGCAATGCGTGTCACACTTCGAGCGACACCGGCGATAGGGCGAGCGATCTGACGGGCGAGGAACCAGGCCATTGCCGCTTCAAGCAAGGCAATCGTGACGCCGCCGGCAACGAGGGTGCCGCGCAGGCTGGCGAGGGCGGCGTTGTACGTGTCGAGTGAGAGTGCGGTGATCTGTACGACACCATCCGGGGTCGGTGAGATGAGCACGCGATAGTTGTCGACCGTAACGGTGGCGGTTGAGGTTGCGGCTCCGAAGCCCGCGAGGTCTTCTGCGGTGAAGGGGTGCGCAACTCCCTGATTCTCGAGCAGGGTGTCGTCGGGGGCGAGGGTGAACTGAACCGGGAGGCCGGAACCGTCGCCGCTCGAGGAAGTGCTCGGTCGCGGCGCGGGCAGCTCGGGCGCATCGGTCGCGGGCGGCGGAACGGTGGTCACTTCGGCGCGGGCGAGTTCGGCATCCAATTCGGCTAGGCGTAGCGAGCGTTCGCTCACATCGACGGCGAAGGCGAAGGCAAGGAAACCGACAATGATGGTTACGAGTACGGGGAGCAGCAGCATCCAGCGCAGCGAAAGGCGCCTCATTCAGACGCCTCGCGCAGAACGTAACCTATGCCGCGACGGGTATGAATGAGGGGCGGATGACCGGCGTCAAGCTTGCGGCGCAAGTAACCGATGTACAGCTCGACCACGTTCTCGCTACCGGTGAAATCGTCTTGCCACACCTCGACCAGAATCTGGGCTTTCGAGAGCACAACCCCGCGGTTAGCCAACAGATAGTGAATGAGGCGGTACTCGGTCGCCGAGAGGTCGATGAGGGTGCCAGCGCGGCGCACCTCGTGGCCAGCCGGGTCGAGGGTGAGGGAACCGAGTTGCAGCAAGGCCGGACCTGCCGGCGGGGCGGTTCTGCGCAAGATGGCGGCAACCCGAAACACGAGCTCGTCCACGGTAAAAGGCTTGGTGAGGTAGTCGTCACCTCCGGTAGCGAAGCCCCGGATGCGGTCTTCGGGTTCCGCGAGAGCGGTCAAGAAGAGGATGGGCGTTGTCGAGCCGGCAGCGCGCAAACGCCGACATACTTCGAGACCATCGATGCCGGGCAACATGACATCGAGCACGATGAGATCTGCCGGCTGCGCGAGCGCAGACGAGAGCGCTTCGTGGCCGTTGGCGACGTGGGAAACCATGTGGCCCTGAAAAGAAAGGGCCGTCGTGACGACATCGCTAATGGCCTCGCTATCTTCAGCAACAAGGATGCGGTGGGTGGGGGCCTGAGCAGGGTTCGACACGGCCCGAATCTAGCAACAAAAACTGTTTCAATGTTGTGCCGATTTCCACAGCGTCACCACAGTAAAGCCGCTGACCCTGTAACTATGAACAACATCCTTGGGCGTGCACTCCGCCACAAACGATCCACGCTTCTCGTGGGCGCAGTGGTCATGGCAGTTCTTGCCACCGCTGCCTGTAGCGCCGTTGATGCTACCGACTCTGCGTCAACCGAAACCGCCGCTGTCACAACCGGTATTGACCTCGCCCTGTTCGCGGACGATGCCATCGTCGGTGACCCCGAGACCGTCGACTGCACCCTCAGCGGTGGAACGGAAACCACGTGCTACGAGATCACCATCTCGGGCTACCCCTCGACCTACGAAGTAGGGCCTTTCTGCCCCGCTACAACCGAGACCTCCGCCGATGACGCGGGAATTTGGTTCGATGGTGACGCTGTCTACGACCTCGACGGAGAGTTCATCGCAAACCTCGCTGAAACCTATGGCGACGACGGCTGGAAAATGTATGACGAAGACGGCAACGTCTACGTCACCGACACCGTCGAAGCATTCGAAGCTGCCGCTCGGCCCGACGTTGATCCCGAATATCAGAACTACTGCATCGAAGGCAGCCTTGACTTCCTCGATGGTGGCGACCCGATCGAGTCGACCGTGCTGATCCCGACCACTCCTGTTGTCGCAGACTCGGCGTCAGCGACATCCGGAAATTCAGGCATCACACTCGACGGCATCGTTATCGCCGAGCCAGCTCCCGTTGATGCCATTCTCGGCGCCTACACGATTGCCTCGTTCGACGACTGCGGTGGACACTTCAACCCCTTCGAGGGCTACCACCTGCACGGCTCACTCGGCTGTGGAGAAAACGGCGACGCTTCCGACGATGAAACTGCGATCTTCGGTTACGCCATGGACGGGTTCGCCGTGCACAGCGCGTACACCGAAGAACAACTGGCCAACGTAGAACTCGACGAGTGCAACGGCCACACCACCGAAGAAGACGGATACCATTACCACGCCAACTCGGCCGAGAAGAATCAAGTTCTCGAGTGCTTCATTGGCGAAACCGTTGCGGGCGATGAGGCCGCTGGCGGACCACCTGCCGATGCGCCGGCTGGAGGGCCTCCGGCTGGAGAGGTTCCCGGTGAAGAACCAAACGAATAGGACGATCATGAAGACATCCCTACGGACCGCGCTGATTCCCCTCACGTGCCTCGTGCTCTTGGCGAGCGCCTGCGCGACTGGTGAGACAACGACGGAGAGTTCGAGTTCTGCCTCGGACGACACAAGCCTGAGCACCGTCGCGGCATTGTTTGCCGACGGTGCACTGACCGAAGAAGCGGTCATCGTGGACTGCACCCTCGAAAACGGTAGCGAGACCACCTGCTACCAGTTTGAGGTCGACAGCCTCTCGACGACCGTTAACACGGAAGGGCCCTTCTGTCCGGCGACCACGACCGACACTGGCGGCATCTGGGTCTGGGACGGCGATGAGCCGGGGCTTTATGCCCTCGATGAGGACTTCTGGGCGCTCATGGAGGCCCAGGGCTTCGAGTTCGCGAATGAAGACGGCGACATCACTATCGTTGACCCCGCTGGCGGGCAACCTGACTCATCCGGCACCGAGAACTCGTGCCTCGAGGCAACGCCCGACGGTGACTACCACCTGCAGGTATTGATTCCCACGAGCCCCGAGATGCTTGACGAAGTGACGGATCTTTCCACGATCTCTCAGGTCGGGCTCGCGCTCGACGGCGTCACGATCTTCGGCGACGCGCCCTCTGTTCTCGACACCGGTGGACTGCCCGCACTTGACGCCTGCGGTGGACACATCGACCCCTCGGGGTACTACCACTGGCACTTCGGTGCCGAATCGATCCAGTCGAACCTTGACGCTGCAGGAGCTGGCGTCACGTGCGACATCGAGCAAGACAACGAGGCAGTGATTGCGTTTGCCTACGACGGTTACCTCATCTATGGACCGGAAGAAAACGGAACGGTGCCGACCGACCTCGACGAGTGCGGCGGCCACGTTTCTGACACTGAAGAGTTCGGTGAGGTTTACCACTACCACTACAGCACCGAGTCGCCGAACTTGCCGGAGTGCCGCGTAGGCGCATCAGCGGTGGGAAACCTGACGAGCCCGGATGGTGAGAGCGTCAACCTCCCTAACGGTTCTGGCGGCGGCGACGGTGGGCCACCCGCTGGCGACGCACCAGCTCCCGGCAACTAATTAGTGCACGCCTCTCGCACCACTAGTGCTGCGCACCGCGGTGGACTGTCGCCCCTGGCGAAGTTCACCGCGGTGGCGGGCATCGTTCTCGCCACACTCAGCCTCGCCGTGCCCACCGCAGCATGGGCCCACGACGGAACGAGTGAGGCACTGATCTTCTCGATCGACGAAGGCCGTGTTGTCGGCACCGGATTGGTCGAGTTCTCAGCGCTCGGGCTCGAAGACACCTCCGGTGACGGCCTCATTGACGCCACCGAAGTCAGCGAGCAAGAAGCAACCGTGGCGACGACTCTCGTTGACACTATCCGCGACAACGTAACGATCGCGGTCAACGGCGAGGAGCTGTCGATCATCGGGGCGGGGCTCTCATTCCAGAGCACCAGCGCGACGACAGACACCACCGCGGAGACCGAAACGGACGCGAATGCCGCGGTCGACGCATCCGAATATGTCGGCGTTGCATTCGCGACGTCTGCATTCGAAGGCGAGACCAACGAGATCGCAATTTCGTGGTCCTTTAGCTCGCCGAGCAACGCCATCCTGCTGTCGGATTCTGACAGCGCCGTACTCGGGCACCTCAACGATGACGGCGAGGTCCTGTTCTCTCTCGGAACCTGGGCAACCGCAACCAGCTTTCTCGTGCAGGGGTTCGAGCATATTCAGCTCGGGCCCGACCACATTCTCTTTCTCGTCGCCCTCGGGCTCGGCGTGCTTGGCGTGAAAACGGGGCGCGCAGCGATCTGGCCCGCCGTGAAACTCGTAACCGCCTTTACGGTGGGGCACGCCATTAGCTTCAGCCTGGCGTACTTCAACCTGGTCTCGGTGCCCGCTGCGATCGTTGAACCGCTGATCGCGCTTTCTATCGTCGCGGCCGCTGGGCTTGCGTTGAGACGCAAGGGCGGCGACTTCCGCTGGTGGATCGCGGGCCTCGTGGGGCTCGTGCACGGTCTTGGTTTCGCCTCGAGTCTCTCCAGCCTGGGACTCGTGACGTCGGAGCACGCTGTCGCGCTCATCGCCTTCAACCTAGGTATCGACCTCGCGCAGACCGCCGTTGTGCTACTGGTGCTCGCGGTCGCCGCTCTGCTGACACGACTGCTGCCCAAGGGATTCGAAATCATCCGCATCATCATCTGCGTCGCGATCGGCGCGATGGGGCTGTTCTGGACAGTGACGCGGGTCTTCGGGCTGTAGCTCGCGGTTGGGGTTGGGGTTGGCGGTGTGAGCGCTGGTCGCGCCGGCCGTAAGGTGGCGCGTGGGCCGGCTGGCCGGCTACGAAATTTACTTCGTAGCTAGTGAGTGCAGCAGCCCCGGCGTCGCACTCATTGCGCCTGCGCGGTCGACCGTGATGACATCCACATCCCACCGGTCAGTTACATCGTCGAGGGCGGTCTGGCCGCCCGCCACGATCGCCGTTGCCAACACATCGGCGGTCACGATGTCATTCGCGACGACGCTCACTTGAACGAACGAGATCGGCTCGGTGCTGCCTGCGCGCCAGATATGGTCACCGCGTTGTGCGCTGCCCGACGTCGCAATCGCGCGCCGCGGATGTCGCAACTCCAGCGAACACAGGAGCTCCGTAGGCGAGAGCGGCTCGGCGATCCCGGCGCGCATGACCCGCGGCCCGAGCGGCGAAGCCGACGCGGTGGCAGGAGTGGCTGCGCCGGTGGGGGAGACGAGGATGTCGCCACCGACGTTGATGCTCCACTCCGGGCATCCGACCGCGATCAGGTGCTCGCCGGCGTGCTCGATAGCTTCGGCCTTGACGATGCCGTTGAGATCGATGGTGCCATCGGGGCGATGGGGGCTGAAGTTGCCGCCGGTAGCGGAGCGCCACTCGAGGGCGCGAGCGTAACTGGCGAGTAAGGGTGGGCTAGCGTGGGAGAGCGAAGTGTGACCGGCGGCGATCAGACTCAGCTCGGAGTCGGGCGAATAGAGGCTGTAGCGGTCATCAATCATGCGAAAGATGCGCTGCACCTCGCTGACTTCGGAAGCCCACGCGGCAGGCAGTTCGATCGACGCCATCGTGCCCATGGTCGCAAACGCGCGCCGCATCACGCGCCGGCTTGATCGAGCGCCGATTGAAGCGAACTCAAATACGCATCGGTGGTGTACGTTGCCCCACTCACGTTCGAGACTTGGGCGGACTGCGATGACAACACCTCACTGCGCAAAATGGGGGCGGCACGGTTGCTGATCTGCACCGAGCGCCCATCCTCGTCGGTCAACTGCAGGGCGGTGACATCGGTGATGCTGCCGGACGCGATCGTGACCGCCACCTGCACGTTACCGAACCGGGTGCTTACGCTCGACCCGGTGTAGGTGCCGTCGGCAGGGCCCGCTGTCGTGGGGGCAGCGGCAGCGGTGTCCGAACCCGGCGTGCTTGAGCTGGTGCTTCCGGTGCTGCTGTCAGTAGTCGCATCGGTGCCGGCGTTCGTGCCGCCCGCGGTGCCGTTCGTCGCAGCATCCACCGGTAACGACAGCGAAGTGCCGTCGCTCGTCGTGACGCTCACGCCTGCCTGATAGCCGACGATCAGTACGCTCGTCGAGGCGAGAATGCTGCCTAAGATCGCTCGTGTTCTCACCAGTCGAACCTTTCTGCGTGAATCTGCTGGGGGCGGATGCCGGAAGAGTGAACGTCAGCCTCAATAAGATCGAGCCACGCGGTAGGGCCGCAGAGGAAAACGTCCGAGTCAGCCAGGTCGGGGAAGGCGCTCTGCAGGGTGACACCGCGCTCATAGTCCGCAGCGGTCATCCAACTGTCGACTCCGCGGGGGCGGTGGCCGATCATCGAATAACAGGTTGCACCTTTCGCTGCAGCAATGGCCCGGATTTCGTCCCAGTGGTAGGTCTCTTCGGCGGTGCTCGCGCGCAACAGGATGGTCGCTTCGCCGGGCGCGAACGACGCTTGTTCGAGGAGCGCGCGCACCGGGGTGACACCGATCCCGGCGGCGATGATGGCGAGTTTGGGGGAGGTGCGGGCAGCATCCGAAAACAAACCGTAGGGCCCCTCGATGCTCACCCGGGTGCCGACGGGGATGGTGGTGAGTTGGGCGCTGCCCTTTCCCAGATTGCGCACGGTGATGCGTGCCGAGCTGGCCGTCGGCATGGCCGACAGCGAGATGGGGTGCGAGTGCCACCAGGTGCGCGGTGTCCAGAAACGCCAGATGAAGAACTGGCCGCCGGATGCTTCGAGCCCCCGTAGATCGTTGCCCGCAAGTTGAATCGTGCTGACGCCCGGCGCGATCTCGGTGACCGCGGCCACGCGCATCCGGTGGCGGAGGCTCGAGACGAGTGGCTCGGCGAAACGGAACGTTACGATGCTACCGAGGGCGACGACGTAGAGCGCGATCCAGTACACGCGCTGAAGGGTGCCGTCGGCGAGCACGCCACCGACGCTCAGCTGATGGGGAAGCGCGAACGCGACCGACACGTAGCTGAGCAAGTGGACCAGGTGCCAGCCTTCGTAGCTGAATCGGCGACGAACCGCGATCAGCGACGATACGACTACGGCGATCATCAGGCCGAGCGCAATAAACGCGAGGGGCATGTCGGGCAGCGACAGCATCGGGCCGATTTCGGCGATCGGGTTGATGCCCGAACTGAGCCCGTAGCCGGTAAGCAACAGGGCGCCGTGGGCGAGAAGAAGGTAGAGCGCCGGCTTGCCGAGAGAACGGTGAACGGCGATGGCGCGGTCGTGGCCGATGGTGCGATCGATGAGCGGGATACGGGCGGCGAGCACCAGCATCACCAGAATGAAGTCGGTGCCGACCAGGCCGGAGACGATGCCGATGCTCGTGACAGTCTCAGCAACCGAGGTAAATTGGTCGACCCCGCCGGAGGCCAGAAAGAGGGCGGCCGCTGCTGCGCCTGAAGCCCAGAGCGCGACGACGAGCAAATCAGAGAGGCGTGCCCGCCGCGCAAAATTGCGGCGGTAATCGGGCGCGGTAGCGACGGCTGCTAGGGCAGTGCGAGGCCGGGCCGTAGCGGCGCGAGGGCGAACCTGAGTGGACATGTCCCTACTGTGCTGGCTTCAGCTATGGGATCGCTAAGAAAAACCGCCCATTTGCGTGAGCGAATTCACATGTTGGGGATCAGCACCGTTGCACGCAAGCCATCGCCGGTGTTGTCGACCGTGGCCGACCCTCCCGCCGCAGTCGCGATGGCCTGAACGAGAGCAAGCCCGAGTCCGCTGCCCCCAGTCGCGCCCGTGCGTGAGACGTCGGGGCGCGAGAAGCGATCGAACGCGATCGGGATGAACTGCTCAGGCATGCCGGGACCATCGTCGGTGACCTCGAGATGGAGACCATCCACTTCGATACTCAGGGCCGCAAGAATGCCACCGCCGGTCGAGATCGCGGCAATCGCGTTGGAGAGCAGATTGTCGACGAGGCGACCGAACGACTGCGCCCCGATTCGAAAGCGCGCCTCCTCATCGACGGTGGAACACGTGAAATCGACTCTCGCCGCCTTCGCCATACCGAGAAGACGAGCGCGGTCAATGCTGCCCGTGAACTCATCAACAAGTTGTCCGGCGCTCGCCGTCGCCGTGCTCGCCTCCGTCTCGATGCGACTCAGCTCGAGAAGGTTGGTAGCCAATGACGTCAGGCGATCCACGGATGCTTCCGCCGCGGTGACCTGGGCGGCGAGAGCCTCCGCATTGCCAAAGTCGGCGTGTGCGAGCTCAAGCTGGGTGGTGAGCGCCGCCAGCGGCGTGCGCAACTCGTGGGCGGCATCCGACACCATTTGTTTTTCGCGATCGGTGGAGGCTCGCAGGCGGGCGAGGAAGGCATTGAGGGTTGTGGCGAGGGCCGCGAGCTCGTCATCCGCACCACCTACGGGGAGGGCGGTGTCAGTATCGCCGCTGAGCTGTTCCGCTTTGCGGCGCATTGCGTTAACCGGGCGCAGCGCAGCGCTGGCGAGCCCCCACGAGGCGAGGCCGAAGCCGAGCAGCAACACGACCCCCGCAACGATGAGGATGCGATCGAGGCCGTGAAGCGCGAGTTGGCTCGCGGCGGTACTGCGTGCCGCCCACAGCTGCCAGCTGCCCGCGTCCGTGGTGAGGGTGCGCCCGGCAACGACAAACGATAGGGCATCGTCGTCGTCGGTGGCTTTACCGTCGTGGTCGCTGCCGTCATCCTGCACGACAATCGTGGTGTCGCCGGGGTCGGTGCGCGTGACTTCCTTGGTAATGCCCCGGGGAAGAGTATTCACTTGCACATCCCCGTTGGGGTCCGTGATGTAGACGAGAACCCCGGTGCCCGGGTCATCCACAGATTCGTCGGGGTGCGCCGTGATGTCCGCCACAAACGGTGTGAGGTCACTGGTGGCGAGCGAGCGATCAGCTTCGGTAAGAATGTCTTGCACCGCAATGCGCACCACGACGAGCGCGATGAGCAGCAGGATCATTGCGGCCGCAACACTGCCGAGAGTGATGCGGGCGCGAATCGACAGCGTCGAGAACATCACTCCACCTCTGCCAACGAGTAGCCGACACCGCGAACCGTGCTGATGGTGACGCCCGACACTATCGGGTCGAGTTTGCGCCGCAAGTAGCTGACGTACTGGTCGACAACCGTGGCATCAATGTGGGCGCTCGTGCCCCACACCTCCTCCAAGATTTCGGCGCGGCTGAGCGTCTCGCCAGTGCGAGAGCTGAGCATCCAGAGCAGAGCGAATTCTTTAGAACTCATCGGCAATGCTGTGCCGCCGGATGTAGCCCGCACGGTGGCAGCATCGAGCACGAGGTTGCCAATTTTGCGGCTTGCTTTCGCGGCAGTCGTATCGCGGCGAACAAGCGCCCGGATGCGGGCCGCGAACTCCGCAAATGCAAACGGTTTGGTGAGGTAGTCGTCGGCACCGGAGTCGAGGCCGAGTACCCGATCTTCCACGGCGTCGCGCGCTGTGAGAAGCAGCACGGGAAGGTGGTTGCCTTGTTCGCGCAGGTGCCGACAGATTTCGAACCCCGACATTTCGGGGAGCATGACATCGATGGCGGCCGCCGAGAAGTCGTCGCTGGCTACCGCAATGAGCGCATCCATGCCGTTAGCGACCAGAGTGACCGTGTAGCCCTCAGCTTCGAGGCCGTGCTGAACGAGCGCGCCCATGGTCGCGTCGTCCTCCACGACCAAGATGTTTGTCATGATGGCCAGACTACGCCCGTGAACGGGGAACTCGACGAGGTTGCGCGGGCGGACGCCGCGATACCATTGGCGCTGCAGGTGTTGAGAGAAGGGGCATCAATGTCCGAGCAGAATTCGCCGATCGAGCCCCGCCCGGAAACCCCTATTTCGAGCAGCGTAACGGCGCCCGCCTACCTCGACGACGCGGCCGTACGGGCAGCGATTAGCCCCGGCGCGGCCGTTGCTGCCGTTCAGGATGCGCTGAAGGCAGGCTTCGAACCCGGCACAGACCATGCGCGCGTTTTTGAGAAACTGACGCGCGGCGACTTTCTGCTGATGCCCTCAGAAGTTGGCCCGTATGCGGGAATCAAGGTGCTCACCGCTGCTCCGGATAATCCGGGCGTCGGGTTGCCCCGCATCCAAGGTCTCTACATTCTGTTCGACTCCGACACTCTTACGCCGCGACTGTTGCTCGATGGTGCTGCGTTGACGAGCATCCGTACCCCAGCGGTGTCGCTGGCCGCTACGGCGGGGGCACTGCTGCGCTCGTCGGAGCCGCTCGACGTTGTCATCTTTGGGGCGGGGCCTCAAGCGGTCGACCACCTCGCGACCCTGCGTGCTGTTCTTGGAGATCGTCGGCCCCTCGCCTCGGTCACCGTGGTGGTGCGCACGCTGCGTTCGGTGGAGCTGCCCGGTGCGCGGGTCGTGCAGACCGGAAGCGCCGAGGCCGAGGCTGCCGTCGCTGCGGCCGGGGTCATCATGTGCGCCACGACCGCGCGAACTCCCTTATTCGACTCCGCTGTCGTGCGCTCGGACGCCGTGATCATTGCGGTGGGTTCTCATGAACCGGATGCTCGTGAACTCGATAGTGCGCTGATGGGACGATCTCAGGTCGTCGTCGAAGATGTTCCGACAGCGTTGCGCGAATCCGGAGACGTGATCATGGCGATTGCGGAGGGCTCTCTCACGGCGAAGGACCTCATTCCGCTGGCGGACGTTACCCGGGGCGGGAGGGTGCTCGATGACGCTCGCCCGGTGCTCTTTAAGAGTTCGGGAATGAGTTGGGAAGACTTGGCCATCGCGGCTGCCATCGCGCACAGTATCGCGCACAGTACCGAGCACAGTATCGACGCGCCGCAGTCGCCCTAGCTGGCCCCGCGACTCCCGCGGTCCCTTCACATTTCACCTCCGCACGCCACAACGAAAGACAGCACCATGCACTCGACTTCTGATTCTCACCAGCACACCGCGCCGGCGGCTTCGACGACACCCTCAGTTTCATCAGTTCCGCATCCCGATCGCGGCGACCCGCGCCTGCCGCACTTGCGCAATGCCACCGGCTTCGTCGAGTACATGAAGTCGGGGTGGGCGACTCCTGATCGCACGCCCGACACGGTTCCCGGCATCGCGGCGGCGACGGCAGCACATCGTGCACGCCTGAGCCCGGCGTTTCCTGGCCGCACGATTGTGGTGGCCGGCGGTGTCGCTCCGGTGCGCGTGAACGACAACTACTACGGCTTTCGCCCCGACAGCAGCTTCTTCTGGTTGAGCGGATGCTCGGCCGAAGACGCCGTACTCGTGATGAGCCCCACGGCCGGCGGCCACGAGGCCACGCTCTTCATTCCCGCACCGGCATATCCCGGCGAAGCGGACTTCTTTGCGAATGCCGCGCACGGCGAACTCTGGGTTGGCTCCGCACCGGGCATGCCCGAGTGGACGGCCGCGCTGCAGATTGAGACGCGTCCACTCTCGGAACTCGAAACAGCGTTGAACCGCGCGAGTGACATTCTGCTCACCGGCTCACTGCACGGAGCCCACCGGCTGCTGCGCGACATCCCGGTCTCGCACGATCTTGGCCGGGTGCTCTCGGAGATCCGCATGATCAAAGACGAGTGGGAGATCGCCGAACTGCGCGGTGCCGTGAACCACACGATTGAGGGCTTCAAGGCCGTCGCTCGCGAGATCCCGCAGGCCATCCAGTTCGGCGGTGAGCGCTGGTTGCAGGGCACCTTCGACCGCTACGCGCGCACTGTCGGCAATGGCACCGGCTACACGACGATCGTCGGAAGCGGCAAGAACGCCCCCGTGCTGCACTGGGTGCGCTGCGACGGCCCCGTGGATCCCGACGCCGCCGTGCTACTCGACATGGGAGTGGAAGCCCGCTCGCTCTATACAGCGGATGTCACCCGCACGTTGCCGGCATCCGGAACCTTCTCTGCCGCCCAGCGTCAAGCGCACGACCTGGTTGAGAAAGCGCACCGGGCGGGACTCGCGGCGGTCGGCCCCGGCAAGATCTTCAGCGACTTTCACCTCGCCGCGCTCGAAGTAATTGCGACCGGTCTGCACGACTGGGGCATGCTGCCCGTCTCGGTCGATGAGGCGCTGAGTGCCCAAGGTCAGCACCACCGTCGCTACATCGTGTGTGGCATCGGGCATCACCTTGGCCTCGACGTTCACGACTGCGCGCAGTCGAGCTATTCCGCCTATCAGAGCGGCGAACTCATGCCCGGAATGGTCATGGCAGTCGAGCCCGGACTCTACTTTCACGAGTGGGACCTGACCGTGCCTCCTGAGCTGCGCGGCCTTGGCGTGCGCATTGAAGACAACGTACTCGTGACCCCGACGGGCCACGAAGTGCTCTCGGATGCCCTGCCAATTACAGCGGATGGCATCGAAGGGTGGATGCGCGCGCTGTAACCAAGGACAATGGGTGGTGATCGCTCATTTTCTGAAAGGTGCATACATGGAATTCTTCGCCACTGGCGGACTCGTCCTCCTCATCGGGATCGGGGTGGTCGTTCTTGTTGTACTTTTCTTGGTCATGCTGTTGATCGCCCGCGCCTGGTTCAAGGTCGCTCGCGCCGACGAGGCCCTGGTTGTCTCGGGTCGTTCGCAGAAGGATGGCGCGGGTAATGACTCCGCTGTCACCGTTATCGTCAACGGCAAGGCTTTGGTCAACCCGATCACGCAGCGCCACGAAACGATTTCGCTGCGTTCGCGCCAAGTCTCGATGACCGCAGAGGCGCAGTCGGCTGACAACGTGACGCTTCAGGTCGAAGCCGTGGCGATCGTGAAGATCGGTTCTGACGCGAACCTCGTGCGCCGCGCCGCCGAGCGCTTCGCTTCGCAAGACAGCGCCATCGAGCAGTTCACGACCGAGCAGCTTGAGGGTGCCCTTCGTGGTGTCGTGGCAACACTGTCGGTCGTTGAACTCATGCGTGAGCGCAAGAAGTTCTCCGACCAGATCGCTACCGATGTTTCTACCGAGCTGTCGGAGCAGGGTCTGATTCTTGACTCGTTCCAGATCAAGGGCATCGGCGACAAGGTTGGCTACATCCAGTCGCTCGGAACCCCGCAGATCGAGTCGAAGCGTCGCGAAGCAGAACTCGCTACGGCCGACGCGAACCGTGAAATCTCCAAGCGAAACATCACCGTTGCTGAGGCGAACCTGATCGAGCAGACCGCGCTCGACAAGAACACCGCAGACTCCAAGGCCGAGGTCGGTAAGGCTAACGCTGAAGCCGAGCAAGCCGAAGCTCTCGCCCGCGCCCGCGCCGAGCAGGGCGTTCTGCAGCAGCGTGCTGAGAACCGTCAGGCAGAGCTCGACGCCGACGTGAAGCGTCTCGCTGACGCCAACCTGTACAAGGCTCAGAAGGATGCCGACTCCGACGCCTACCGTCTCGTCAAGGGTGCCGAAGCTCAAGCTCAGATCGCCGCCGTTGAAGCCGAAGCAGTGCGCGTTCGCGCCGCTGCTGACGCGGATGCCACCCGCCTTGCCGGTGAAGCAAAGGCTGCCAGCATCGAAGCAGAAGCTGGCGCGCTCGCCAAGCACCAAGACGCGCTCCTCGCGCAACGTGCCCTCGAAACTCTGCCGCAGGTTATGGAGCAGTGGGCCAAGGGTTACGGCCAGATCGGTTCTGTCACCGTTATCGGCGGCAGCGGAGCCAGCGGTGGAGATACCGTCGGCACCGAAAGTGCTGTCGCATTGCGCGGCACGTTCGAGTCGATCAAGGCTGCAACCGGTCTCGACCTGGCGTCGATCATCCAGGGCCGCACCGTCGGTCAAGCGGTCGGCGAAGGCGCTCGTGGCCAGTCAGGTGACAGCACCCTCGCTGCCACCCTCGCCCACGCCGCTAACACCGTGGCGGATGCCGCACCCCAGTCGGCTCCGGTCGCCAGCGAGGGCGACACCGCCGAGTAGCACAGCGCCACACGGCAGTCGCGCTGAGCGATAGTCGGAACGCGCGAAGGGCGGGCATCCTGTGGGGATGCCCGCCCTTTCGTGTGTCGTGGAGCGAACGTTAGTCGTGCGGGCGTGCGCCGGACTCAGGCGTGTGAGCCGCATCCCCCGCACCGCTCGGATCGATGCCGAGGCCCAGATAATTGACCGTGCGAGCGGCGCGGCGCTGCCCGTCATCCTGACGCTCCAGCTCGGCCAGTTGGCGCACGATAGCGTGACCAACTCTGCGGCAAAAATCAGCGGGTTCGACGTCGGCAGTGGGCCATTCTTCGACGATTTCGTGGACGATCCCGTCGTCGAGCAGATCCTGAGAACGCACGCGCTGCTCGACCGTCATGCTCGCCGCATGGGTGGTGTCGCCGAACATGATCACGCTCGCGCCCTCGGGCGGTAGCGGTGCGAGCCACCCGTTTCTGGCCGCGATCACCCGGTCGGCGGGCATGAGTGCGAGGGCGCCGCCACCCGTTCCTTCGCCGAGAATGACGGCAATGGTCGGCACCGGCAGGTCGAGCATTTCCGCCAGACAGCGTGCAATTTCTCCGCCGAGACCGCCCTCCTCAGCCTCGCGAGAAAGGGCTGCTCCGGGCGTATCAACGACGGTGATGAGCGGCAGCCCGAGCTCAGCGGCGAGAGCCATTCCGCGACGGGCTTGGCGCAGAGCATCCGGACCCAGCTCGGCTTCGCCCTGTGCTCGCCGATCAAGCCCGACGACAACAGTTCCTCGTCCGCCAATGGTGGCCAAGGACACCACGGCTGACTTGTTCGACTCGCCTTGACCCGTTCCGCTCAGGGGAACGATGGAGGTCGCGGCGTGGCGCAGAAGCGAACGCAGGCCGGGGCGCCCACTGCGGCGCGAAATCTGAATCGACTCCCACGACGATGGAATTTGCGTCGTAGGTTCCTCCGCCGGCGGGGGAACGTAATCCCCGGAAGCAGCAATGATCGCGAGTGCCTCGCCCGCCATAGTGCGCAAGTGTTTGGCATCGAGCACGGCGTCGACGATGCCGTGGGTGAAGAGGTTTTCAGCAGTTTGAACACCCTCGGGAAAGTCGGTACCGTACAGCGCCCTGTAGACCTTCGGGCCGAGAAAGCCAACGAGAGCTCCCGTTTGGGCAACCGTGATGTGGCCGAGCGAACCCCATGACGCGAACACTCCACCGGTCGTGGGATGCCGAAGATACACAAGGTACGGCAGTTTTGCCGCCTTGTGTGCCACGACTGCTTCGGTGATCTTGACCATCTGCAAGAACGCTCGGGTGCCCTCTTGCATGCGCGTTCCCCCCGAGATCGGGGCCGCAAGCACGGGCAAACCTTCTGCCGTTGCCCGCCGAACTGTTTCCACCATCCGGGTCGCGGCGTTGACGCCGATCGAGCCTCCGAGAAAACGAAACTCGCCAACGATGACTGCCACGCGTGAACCGTTAAGCAGGCCTTCACCGGCCACGAGCGACTCGTCTTCGCCGGTCTTGGTTCGCGCGGCCTCAAGCTCTTTACGGTAGCTGTCCTCGATGGGCAAGGCAGGTAGCGGTGAATTCCAGCTGACGAATGTGTCGTCATCGAGCGTCATCGCGATGAGTTCGCGGGCACTGGGGCGGGCGGTCATTCGCTTAGCCATTCGCGCACAGAGTCATTGTGTTGCCCCAGCGTGGGCGGCGCACCGTGCGCTGTGCGGGTTCGTTCTTCGCCGTCCGCGTTGAAGAATCGCAGTGGTGGCCCGGGCAGGCTAATCGATCCGAGAGTGGCGTGGTCAACATCCACGATGAGTCCCTGCGATTGTGTTTGGTCCCATTCGTACACCTGCTGAAGGTTGCGCACTCGCCCGGCCGGGATCCCTGCTTCTTCGAGAGCGAGGAGAAGATCATCCGCATTCCACGAGGAGAATATTTCTTCCAAGGCGGTGATCAGCGAATCACGGTTGTCAACGCGCAGGCCGTTGGATGCCCACCGCTCGTCATCGACGGCGATCCCCGTCATGGTGCACAAACGGGCCCATAGTCCCTCTGAGCCCACTGCAATTTGCACCGCACCGGAACCCGTGTGAAAGAGCCCGTAGGGAGCGATGGACGGATGATGGTTGCCATTCGCGAGGCCGACTTCGCCGGCGACAGTCCATCGGGTTCCTTGGAAAGCGTGCACCCCGACAACGGAAGCGAGAAGCGACGTGCGAACAACCTGACCTTTGCCTGTGCGCTCGCGTTCGAGTAGCGCCGCGAGCACGCCGTAGGCGCCGTACATTCCGGCAAGCAAGTCACCGATGGGAACGCCGACGCGCTGAGGGTCATCGGGCTTGCTGCCCGTAATCGACATGAGGCCGGCTTCGCCCTGCGCAATCTGGTCGTAGCCCGCCCGACCGCCCTCCGGACCGTCGTGCCCAAATCCACTAATCGACAACAGCACGAGGCGCGGGTTGAGTTGCTCTAGTCGTTCGGGAGGGAATCCCAAGCGGTCGAGGGTGCCGGGGCGAAAGTTCTCCATAAGGACATCAGCGCGCGTGATGAGGTCTGCCAGCAGTGCCGAGTCAGACGGATCCTTCAGGTTGAGGGTGATCGACTCTTTATTGCGATTCGCGGAGAGAAAGTAGGTCGACTCGCGTGCTCCCTCATCGCCGACAAACGGTGGGCCCCAGCCGCGGGTGTCGTCGCCGGTGCCCGGGGTCTCCACTTTGATGACTCGCGCACCTAAGTCGCCCAGCATCATCCCAGCATGAGGGCCGGCCAAGGCTCGAGTGAGGTCGAGTACGAGATAGCCGCTGAGCGAACCGGTGTCGTTCATGCTCGTGCTTCCAGGCTGGCGACGCCGAGTTGGTTACTGAAGGCGAGAATCATGGCGCTCGTCTCGGTCCCGGCAGAGGCACCAAAGGTATAAAAATCAGGGCGGATGAGCACGCTCTCGGCATTGAGCTGGTCGAGCCATGCCGCGTACGTGCCGTCGACTTCGCCAATCGTGATGACGGCGGGATGCTCACCGGAGAGCGCTACGACGGTGACGCCGCGATCGCGGAGTGCATCAGTTGCCTCCGCGGTGACGAGCTCGAACAACTCCGCTTGCGCCAGCATCAGTATCGACCCTGAGTACAGATCGTCGAAGCGGGCAGTGGAACCGTCGAAACGGATAGCGGCTTGGGGAGAGAGCTGTCCGCCGTCGGGCAGGTGAAGCCCTGGCCCCAGAAGCGGAGCCGGAGGTGCAGGGGGAGCGTGTCCCTTGGCGAGTTCGGCGATCATCCGCTCATCGCGTTCTGCTGCTTCTGCAGGGTCGGTGATGCAGATCACCCGCCCCAATGAAATGGAGAAGTCGATGAACTCGCGAATGTGGGTGAGGCGTTCGGTCTCGTAGGTATCGAGAATGCTCTCCGCTGCGTGGCCGTCGAGCACTGCCCCGAGCTTCCAGAATAGGTTCATGACATCGCGCAGACCAGCGCCCAAACCCTGGCCGGCGAACGGAGGCATGAGGTGGGCGGCATCTCCCGCTAACAAGACGTGACGCTTGCGCCAACTGGTGGCCCAGCCAGCTTGGAAGGTATAGACCGAGTGGCGTTCGAGCTCCGAGTTTTCGGGGCGGATGCCAAACGGTTCGAGCAACTCCCACGCCCGTTCGGTCTTGTTGAGCGACTCGATCGTCTCGTGCGGCAAGCGCATGAACTCCCAGCGCCGCCGCCCGGGACCACCGGGAACCATCGTGGCGGGGCGAGCGATGTCGCAGGTCTGAATCGCGACATGAGGAAACTCAAGCGAGGGATCGGGGATGACGTCGACAACGAGCCAGTCATAGAAGAATCCCATGTCGTGCCAGTCGATGCCGGCCCACCGGCGAACGGTGCTGTTCGCTCCATCTGCGCCCACTAAATAGCGGGACGTCACGAGGAGTTCCTCTGCCGTGGCGAGGTTGCTGAGCGTGGTCGAGACTACGTCGTCATCGGCGATGACCTCTGCCGACCATCCGCGAAGCACCGTCACAGTGGGCAATGCCAGGAGCACCGCCTCCATGCGGTCTTCGAGCGCAGGCTGGCTAAAGAAATAGGTGTTGTACCAACCGGAGGATCCGATTCCGCTCCAGTCGACTTCGACGAGGCTTTCACGGTCGGCATTACGCCAGACATACATATCGTCATACGGCTCGGTGATCTCGGGGATCGTATCCGGCGCAAGACCGATCGACTGCAAAATCCGTGCGAACTCAAAATCATGAGTCACTGCCCGGGGCAGGGGATAGCCCTCAGTCTTGCGATCAGCGATGAGAACGCGGTGGCCAGCACGGCCAAGTTGGATGGCCAGTAGCTTTCCCACTGGGCCAAGCCCCACGATCATTACGTCATAGTTGTCGGTTGCCGCTGTTGGCGGCGTAGCTTCATTGCTCACGTCGCCGAGCCTAGAAGTAGCGAAAGCGGGCGCCGAAGTTCTGTCCCGAAATACGGGATGGAAAGTTGTTTGCTCGCCAACAGGGTTTGAGTATGGGGTATCCCGTGCACCACGGGCCGCAATCAAAGGAGATTCGCGATGCACCTCAGTACCCGACGTAGGCGCTTGGCTGGCGGCCTCGCGTTCATTACGGCAACAGCACTTGCCCTCACCGGCTGCAGCCCCATAGGGGCGGATGGCGAAACGTCTGATTCCTCAGAACCCATCCGAATTGGAGCAACAATTCCGCTCAGCGGAACCCTCGCCGGCTTCGGTAGCTTCCTTCAATGGGGCTACCAGCATGCCGTCGATGAGGTGAATGCCGCTGGCGGCATCATGATCGATGGAACAGCCCGCGAGGTCGAACTCACTCTCGTTGATGACAAGTCCGACCCCAATGAGGTCACCTCGTCGATCAAAACCCTCATCTCTTCCACCAACGTGGATGCGTTGCTCGGTTCCTGCACGCCCGACCTCGTCAACCCAGGGGCTGTCGTTGCCGACGCGCAAGGCGTTCCCTTTGTGGCAGAGTGCACTCCCATCGAGGTATTCAAGTCGGTGAAGGAATGGACCTACGCCTGGGACATCTTCTTCTCGGTTGCCGACCAAGCTGTCGCTCCGTTCGAAGCGCTTGAGGCCAATGGGATTGAAACCAACAAGCAGGTTTTCATCCTTCACGACAACGGTCCTGATGGTCAGGCAATCGGAAACGAGATCTGGCCGGTCGTTGCTGAGGAACAGGGTTACACGGTCGCAGGAAACATTGAGTTCCCCGCCGATAACACCGACTTCTCGGCTGCTATTCAGAAGGCGAAAGAGTCGGGAGCTGACATCGTTCTCATCTCGTCGATCACTCCAGCGGCGATCTCGATCCGCAAGCAGATGGCAGCCATCGGGTGGACCCCGAAGGTCATCGTCGCCGAAAAGGGCGCCGAGCCAGTGCAGTTTGCTGAAGCACTCGGAGACCTCGCCGATGGCATCATCGTCGGAGCGTACTGGGACCCGTCCTTCGGCTACCCTGGCGCAGAAGAACTGAAAGACGCTTTCGAATCCGAGACCGGCCTGACCTCAAGCCAGCACATTGCCGACAGCTACACGGCAGCAATGGTGCTGATGGATGCCATCGCAGCAGCAGGGTCGCTCGACAAGGACGAAATCAACGACGCCATCGGAGAAACTGACGGCATCTATGCGGTCGGCCCGGTGAAGTTTGACGACGAACACGCCGCCAAGATTCCCGTTGTGTCGTCGCAGTGGCAAGACGGCGTGCCGATCATCGTGTGGCCCACCGACCAGGCAACAGGGGACTTCCTCTTTCCCGTTCCCTAATCCGGTGTCTTAGGGGGTCGGCGTTGAAGTGCCGGCCCCTCACCTCACCGCCCCTACAACGATGTGGATGACCCTCGAATGAATTCGATCGACCCTGTAGGACTGGCTAATACAGTCCTCGGCGGAGCCCTTCTTGGTGGGCTCATCGCCCTCAGCGCGGTAGGGCTCTCCCTCGTGTTGGGCGTGATGAAGCTCGTCAACCTCATGCACGGCCAGATCGTCGTGCTCGGCGCCTACGCCGCCTTCTATCTTGCAGCGTTCTGGGGCATCAGCCCTCTTCTCGCGTTGCCCATCGTCTTTGTGCTCGGGTTCGCCTTCACGGCACCTGTTGAGAAATTCATTCTTGCGCCGGTAGCCAAACACGGCGAAGAAGCTGGCCTGCTGACCACGTTCGCCCTCGCGATCATTCTTGAGAACCTGTTCATTCGGTTCTTCTCTGGCGACAGCCGATCGCTCGACACCGCGTTCAGCCGCGAGACGATCGCCATCGGCCCCATCAACCTCCCCACGATTTACCTCATCGGGTTCGCCATCTCACTGACTGTCTGTCTCGCTGTGTGGATGCTCGTCACTCGCACCTCGTTCGGCCGATCGCTGCGGGCCAGTTCAGAAGACCCGATCTCGGCGGCCATCGTGGGTATTCACGTGAGCCGGGTGCGCTGGGGCACTTTCGCCCTCAACGGCGGGTTGGCATCGATGGGTGGAGTGCTCATCGCACTGTGCTTCTCGTTCACCCCGTCATCCGGCTCCGAGTACCTCCTCACGGCGTTCGCGATCATCGTGCTCGGCGGTCTCGGCAACATCATGGGCACCTTCGTGGGCGGAATAGCCCTGGGGGTTATCCAGTCGCTCGGCGCCTACTTCTTCGGCGACGGCTACCGCACCTTCGTCGGCCTTGTCATGCTCATTATTCTTCTGGCCATCGCGCCTAACGGAATCCTAAAACGGAGGCGCTCACTGTGAAGAATGGCATCTCAATCCTGCTCAGTCGCATCGCGACCCCCACCCGTGTGGGTCCACGAGACTTCATCATCGTCGCCGTGCTGGCCGCGATCGCGTTCGCGGTGCCCTACTTCGCCGGCACTTACCAACAAGAAGTTGGCTTTCGCATCCTGCAGCTGGGCGCGCTCGCTGCAGCATGGAACATTGCTGCCGGCTATACCGGCCTCGTCTCACTTGGCTCGGCAGCATTCTTCGGAATCGGCGTGTACACGATGGCAATGGCAAGCAATGCCGGTCTCCCGCTCGTTCTCTGCGTTGTACTCGCTGCGGTAGTGGCGGGGCTGTTCGCACTCATTGTGAGCCCCGCGTTGTTCCGTCTTCGCGGCCTGTATTTCACGGTGGGAACCCTCGCGCTCGCTGAAGCGATGCGCATCTTCGTCGTGAACAGCCCGTGGTTTGGTGGCCAAGCAGGTATCTTCCTGACGGCCAAAGCGCCGAAGGCCTACGACCTGTACTGGATCGCGCTTCTTGTGGCGGTGATTGTTGTGGTCGGGGTTCTGCTGTTGCTCCGAAGCCGATGGTCGTACCGGATGCAGGCCGTGCGTGACGATGAGGATGTCGCTAGTCAGCTGGGGGTGCGCACCTATCGCACGAAGCTCTGGGCGTTCGGCCTGTCGGGCGCCTTTATCGCCATCATCGGATCGATCCAAGCGCTCAATCAGGGCATCGTCCAGCCCAACGGCGGGTTCGGAATGAGTTGGACGATCGACATCGTTTCTGTTGCCATCATCGGCGGCATGGGTACCAAAGTTGGCCCGTGGGTCGGTGCCGTGTTTATCGTTCTGCTCGGTGAGTTCCTCATCCAGTTCCCGGAGATTCACTTGGCCGTCGTTGGCGTGGTTCTCGTGCTGGTCATCCGCTTTATGCCCAATGGAATCTGGGGCACGCTGACGCTCGCTCTGCAGAAGAAGAGGAACTTCTCATGACCGCTGTTTTGCAACTCGAGTCGATTACCAAGTCGTATGGCGGGGTTCGTGCGCTCGACAGTCTGTCGTTGCACGTCGCTCCCGGCGAAGTTCTGGGCGTGATTGGTCCGAACGGCGCCGGCAAGAGCACTCTCATCGGAGTAATCGGCGGTGCACTCACCCCGAACTCCGGAACGGTCACCTTCGATGGCCGCGATATCAGCACACTGAGCTCTGCCGATCGGGCCCGCCTCGGCATCGGTCGCACCTACCAGATCCCCCGACCATTCACTCGGATGACCGTGGCTGACAATGTGCGTCTGGCCGCAACAAACTCGGGTCACCACCTTTCGCACCGCGAGCTCGAGCCCTTCGTGGCTGGCATCCTAGAACGCTTGGGGCTCACCCCGTTTGCGGAGGAGGTAGCGGGCAAGCTGCCCCTGCTGCGCCGCAAGCGCCTCGAGCTGGCACGAGCGCTGGCGTTGAAGCCGCGGGTGCTGTTGCTCGACGAAATCGGCGCTGGACTGGTTCGTTCCGAGACTGAAGAGCTGATTTCGATCATCCAGAGCCTGCGCACCGAGGTCGAGTCGATGGTGCTCATCGAGCATGTGATGGATGTCATTTCGCAATGCTGCGATCGCACCGCGGTTCTTGACTTCGGCAAGATGGTCACGGTTGACGAGACGCCCAAGGTGCTCGCTGATCCCGTGGTCGCCTCCCTGTACCTCGGCTCGGTCGCAGAGAGTGCCGACACTATTGTGGTTGATGAGAGTAAGCGGGCAGCGATCCGTGCCTCGCTGACGTCACTCGTGAGCGCACCGAACATGGCGTCCGGCACGCCACTCCTCACCGTCGACGACGTGTGGGTGCGCTACGGCGGACTGAACGCCCTCAAAGGTGTCTCGCTCTCGGTGAACCCCGGCGAATGCATCGCCCTGTTGGGTGCGAATGGTGCGGGCAAGACCACAATGGCGCGCTCACTGGCGGGCGCTGTTCCACTGACCTCGGGAACGATCTCGTTCGCAGGCAAATCCATTGCGGGCCTCCGCCCCGATGAGGTCACCGCGCTGGGAATCGCTCAGTGTATGGAGGGTCGCAAGATCTTCGGCACCCTCTCGATCGAGGAGAACCTCATCGCGGGCGGGCTCGATGCACGCAAGCACGTCAAGGCAGAACGACTCGAGGCGGTTTACTCGATCTTTCCCATCCTCAAGCAGCGCCGCAAAAACTCAGGAACCGCCCTGTCTGGCGGGCAGCAGCAAATGCTTGCCATCGGCCGCGCGCTCATGTCTGCGCCAACGCTCCTGGTCTTCGACGAGATCTCCCTCGGGCTCTCGCCCATCGCGGTCGACGAAGTGTACGAAGCGCTCGGAGCGATCCGAGACTCGGGCGTCTCCATGATCGTCGTCGAGCAGAGCGTCGACCGCGCATTGGGCCTTGCCGACCGTGCGATGGTGCTCGGCCAGGGTGAGATCACGCTCGAGGGCAAGCCTGCAGAGCTGCTCGCAGATGCCCGCCTGCTGGCGAGCTACCTCGGCTGACCGGCGGGCGGCTGGGCGGGGTGCCTAGCTAGCTAGCTGGCCGATGGAATGTTGCGAGGATCGAACAGAAGGTTTCGGGTGTCGACACTGCCTTGCAGCTTCGTGAGCCGTTCAACGAAGAGTGCCTGCAGCACGTTAAACCGTTCGGTGGGGGCCACAATCGCCACAGCTTGATTGACGCCCGCAGAGTTCTGGATGCAGGTAGCAACGGCCGAGATACCGACGTCGCGTTCTTCGTGGTCGAACGCCAGATTGTTGGCGCGTACCTCGTCGAGCTCGGCGATGAACTTGTCGACGTCGGTGATCGTTTTGTTAGTGTGTCCGACGAGCACGGTCGGCAGAACTTCTCGCACTTTCTCGTTGGGCAGCTGCGCCAAGAGCACTTTGCCGATGCAGCTTCCGTGCAGAGAAAAGCTCTTACCAACTTGGGTCACAGCGTGGAGCCGGGCGGTCGAGGCGACCTGGTCAACGACAACGACCTCGCGACCGCTAAAGATGGCGAGCTCAACGTTCTCGTTGACGGCGCGGGCGAGAGAGGTGAGCACGGGGCGCATGCCAGCAACGAGTTGCAAGTGGCTGTTCATCCCGAACTTCAATACGCCGGGACCGAGGGCGTAACCGCCGGCCGAGGATGCACGAATGACGAAGCACTCACGTTCGAGTTCTTGGATGATGCGGTGCACGCTCGAGCGGGGCAGGCCGCTGCGTTGGGAAAGGTCGGTCAGGGAGAGCTGCCCGCGGCCCTCGGCAACAATATTGAGGATCGTTGTGGCGCGGCCGAAGATGGACATCAGCTCACCGGCCACGTTCGAGTGACGATGAGGGAATCGATACCCCAGGTGTGCCCGTCGCGCGAGAATGACATCTGGTACTCTCCCATCGTCGTCAAGAGTGGGGCAGGAGTGAACTCCCACCGGTTATATAAAGCTACGGCTGAGTATCCCAGTTCTGACTCAACAAGGCGAACATTGGTGATGACGTGGCGGTGGCTGTTGGGTTTGCCCCACAGCTCGGAGTAGAGCTCGGTGAGCTGAGCATCACCGGTCACCGAGCGCTGCGGAAACGTCACTGTTGCCCGGCGAAAGAGCTCCAGCGCTGCCGGAATGTCTTTCGCGTCGGCGATCGCCCCATAGCTATAGAGAAGCTGTTGGGCTGCGGCCAGCGCATCCTCAGTCATGCGTGGCCTCGTACTGGCGAAGCAAGGCTCGGCCGTAATCGTTGCCGTTGGGAGTGCGCACGATGGTGTGGATGTGGAATCCCGCAGGCTCAGTGTTGCTGAGGAAGACACCGCAGTGGTGGTCGAGTTCGAGAATCACGACGGGGCTCTGCACGCGGATGTAGAACACATCCTCGGGGCCAGTACCGCCGATCCAGGAGATCCAGGTCTCATCGAAGTGCGCCTCGATTTCGAGCTGTCGAGCTCGTGCGGGGCCTTCGGGTAAGTAGTCGATGAACTCGCGCACGAACTCACGGAGTCGATCGCGCGCATCCGAGCCGAGCTCTGAAACACACACGCCCTCATAAGGGATGACGCGGTTGTCTTGAAACGCGCCAGCAAGGTGGCGTTCATCGCCGGGATGGATGCGGCCCGCCGGCATAGCGGGATCAACCATCGAATCAAAGAGCACGGCTGTGTTCTTCTGGGCCGGAGTCAGGGCAGCCAGGAGCGCGCGAGCTTTCGTCACGCGCGGGGTCAGCGCGGGGTCGTCGCCATCGTGAAGCTTGTCCGGTTCGGCGCCAAAGAAAATCGGTGAAATCACGAGTTGGTCGGCCACGACCGCGCAATTCAGAGCGAGGTGGTGTCCGAAAATCTGCCACCCCCACGGCTCGGTGAGCGAAGGAGTTCCGTAGAAGGAGACGTTGTAGCTGAGGTCATTCATGATCGGCTCAAGGCCGGTGAGCCCGCCCAGGTAGCCATTGATGTGCATGAGCTTGCGAGCGAGCGTGGCGCCCTGGGGGCTCAGCGTTGCATCGAGCAGCCCCAGCAGTGCTTCGCGAGCGTCGGCGTTGAGAAACTCCAGCCGCAGGCCGGTGTCGTGTTGCATGAATTCGGGGTTCGCCCACGATTGCCACTGCACGGCATCCACGGGGTACTGCAGCGTTTCGCGCTCGGCGGGGGTGAGCGCCGCGAGTGCTGCTGTTGCTGCGCTCACCATCGCTGCGACGGGCGCACCGTTGGGGGCCGCTTTGAAGAGATCGGGGATGATCGTGCCATCAGAGGTGACGCCGACAAACTCTGAGGGATAGAGAGGTTGCCACCCCCGAATCAGGTCTCCCGTGAAGGCGTCGTGCTTCGCAGCCTCCCGATAGGAGTACGCATCGAGGCCCCGAAGGCCCACGATTCGTTCATCGTCCGATGGGTATAGGAATTGCCGGAAACCAGCGTCGTCGCTCATCACCTCGCTATTGAAGCACAGCAGCTGTTTGCTCCCGTAGGAGGTGTCCCGTGAAGTGAGACAGGCAGTTGACCGAGGTCGTCGGTGGGCTCAGGATCGATCTCAAGCAGGGTCGCTTAGCGCTAAGCCTGCATCCATCGCTTAGAAAGGCGCGGCATGAGGCTTGTCGGAGCACGACTCTCCCCGGGGAGCGATACGTTCATCGCAGAATTGACGATGAAGGATGGCGTGGAGGCCGCCCGCATCCTCACGGACCTAGAAACTTTTTGGGCTTCACCGGCCGCTGCCTTGGCTAGCTACTCGTCCGAGGGCGGAACGGTAGTTCCTCTTGACCAACTGCAGCTTGTGCCTCCCGTCTTGCCGAGCGCCCGAGTCATTTGCATCGGGCTCAACTATCTCGATCACGTGCTCGAAGGAAGCTATGCCGATGCAGGCCTTCCTGAGTACCCAACACTTTTTGCCCGCTGGACTTCGTCTCTCACCGTGAGTGGCGCGCCGATTCCCGTGCCGTCTAATGAGGACGGAATTGACTGGGAGGGCGAGATCGCTGCCTATATCGGTGTGCCCCTGACCGATGCGGATGCCGATAAAGCGCGTGCCGCCGTGATGGGATATTCGGCGTTCAACGACGTCACTTCGCGACGAGCCCAGAAGCTCACTTCGCAGTGGATCCTGGGCAAGAACGGCGATAACAGCGGCCCGTTGGGTGCGCTCGTGACGGTCGACGAAGTCGGAGACCTGCGCGACGGCTTGCGGGTGCAGACTCGCGTGAACGGCGAACAGGTGCAAGACGGCAACACCAAGAACATGATTTACGAACTGGGCGAGGTTCTCTCGCTCGTGTCGCACAGTTTCACGCTGAAGCCCGGCGACATCATCTGCACCGGTACTCCCTCGGGCGTCGGTTACTCTCGCACGCCCGCGTGGTTGCTGCAGCCTGGCGACGTGGTCGAGGTGGAAATCGAACGCATCGGAACCATCAGCAACCCGATCGTGTCGAACTCGCTGCGCCTCGAGGGCTAGTCGTCGTCGCTCACGAGTTCTGAGCCTTCGGGATACACGTCGAGCTGCGGCTTGCGGGCGAGAAAGATGATGCTGGCGATGAGGCCGCCCCAGACGAGCACTGCGGCGATGATGAAGAACGTGATGGCGATGCCGCTCATTTCTTGAGCTCCTTCAGTGCTTGGGTGCTGGGCCACGGGGCGAAGTCATCCGGATCGTGCTTCCAGCGCAGAGCCGTCATCGTGATTGCGCCAATCAAGATCACTGCGATGGTGCCCCAGCCCGCTACCGCGAGGTACCAGAGCGGGTATCCCTCGTAGCCTTCCGTGACGAGCACGATGATGCGTTGGATGAGCATGTAGAGCAGCACCGCCGGGGCGAGAACGCCGACGAGGAGCTGCCAGATTCGCCCGACCTTAAAGGTGGAGACAGCGTTGAGATGGCCGGCCAGTTCGGGGCCCTTGCGGAACACCCAGATCACGAGAATCGTGGACGCGATCGCCGCGACGACGATGCCGATATTGTTCGCCCACTGGTCGACGGTATCGAGAGTGATCAGGCCGGTAGTGGTCGAGAACAGCAGCACGGAGACGATCGCGAGAGCGGAACCCACTCGAATCGAAGCCTGGCGGGCGCTGATCCCGAACTTGTCTTGGAAGGCGGAGGACACGACCTGAAGCACGGACAGCAGGGACGTGAATCCGGCCATGACGAGCGAGCCAAAGAACAGTGCGCCGAAGAGGGGACCGCCCGGCATTTGCGACACGATCGCGGGGAACGTGATGAACGAGAGCCCGACACCGGTGATGCCTTCGAGCTCATCAATGCCGACACCTTGTTGGAAGGCGAAGAAGCCGAGAGTCGCAAAGACTCCGATACCGGCGATGATCTCGAACGACGAGTTGGCGAAGGCCACGACCAAAGCAGGCGCCGTGACGTTGGCCTTGCGGTTGCGGTACGACGAATACGTGATCATGATGCCGAAGGCGATCGACAGCGAGAAGAAGATCTGACTGTACGCGGCGATCCACACGCTGGGGTCGCCGAGCGCCGAGAAGTCTGGAGTGAACAGCGCGTCGAGGCCGGTCATTGCACCGTCTAAGAACAGCGCCCGCACGACAAGGATCAGGAAGGCGACGACGAGCAGCGGCAAGAAGATCAGATTGGCGCGCTGCACACCCTTGGCGATGCCAGAACCGAGCACAGCCAACACGGCAACCCAGACGAGCACCAGCGGGATGAGAACCGCGGGTACGAACTGCGCGCTGAAACCGGGAGCTGACGTTTGGAGGAATTCGTTTTGGAAGAAACCAGCGGTGTCATCACCCCAGCGCAGATCGAAACTGAACGTGAAGTAGCTGGCCGCCCACGCGACGACCGCCGCGTAGTACACGGCGATGACGATGCAGATCCACACTTGGAACCAGCCAAGCGACTCGAGCCACTTGCCTGCCTTGCCGCCGAGACGACGGAACGCGGTCGGTGCTGACCCGCGAAAGCGGTGACCGATCGCATAGTCCAGAAAGAGAATCGGGATGCCGGCCGTGACCAACGCGATCAGGTACGGAATCAGGAATGCCCCGCCACCGTTCTCGTAGGCGACACCGGGGAAGCGCCAAATGTTGCCGAGCCCCACGGCGGAGCCGATGGCTGACAGGATGAAACCAAGCTGGCCCGACCACTGTTCACGCGGTCGTGACGCGACCGTTCCGTGTTCTCCCGAATGCTGTTTCGTTGCCACAGTTGCTCCTCTGTGTGATGGTCACCCGAATGACCGTCGCTGGGGCCGCCCCGAAATAGTGGCCCGCTACCCCCGAGGGAGTGTTCTCACGTTAACACTCGAGGGTGTCGCATTGCGACATGTGACCGCACGAGAGACGCGAACGTCGGTGCGAATAGTGGCGGGCCAGCAGTCTGAAACCTAAGCGCTCACCGCCATCAATTGAACGGTCGCCGCGGTGCCGACATCCTGCGGCGAACCGGCAGAGACGGTCATGGTGCGGGCAACG
Source organism: Salinibacterium sp. SWN167 (assembly GCF_015864665.1). Classification (GTDB taxonomy): domain Bacteria; phylum Actinomycetota; class Actinomycetes; order Actinomycetales; family Microbacteriaceae; genus Rhodoglobus. Next base: position 35,544 of record NZ_JADYWU010000002.1, read on the forward strand.
GCATCCAGCGTCACAGTGGCGAGTGTGGCCCACCGGTCGCCAAAGACTGAGCCGGGCGCGGGCACGCAGCACAGTTGAGCGGCATCGCCGGGCTCCGACAACATATAAGGAATGAGGTCGCGCGCTACCGAAGGCAAGGGCTTCGCGGCGACCCGTTCAACGAGCACGTCGTAGCGCGCTTGCGTGTCGGGGTCATAGAGGCCGAGCTTTTCGCCGGTGCTGAGCACGGGATCCACGAAGTGGTTGGTATGCACCAGCACGCCGTCAACCGGCTGCAGCACCGCGGCGCCTTCGGGGTTCAGCTCGACAATCACCGCTCCCTCGGGGCTCACCACCGTGATCGCGCTCGAGGTGCTGACCGGGGCGGTGCTGAGAATCTCCACGGCCTCGGCGAGCGTGGTGGCTTCGGCAAGCACGCGTGCGCCGACGAGGTGAACGGGCACGCCATCCGGCCGGTCGGCGGTATGACCGAGGATATTGAGCATGATCCCGACGCCGGCATCGTTGATGCCGATTTTGCTGAGGATGCCATGCTCCGTGAGCCCCACAAAATTGCGTGGAGTTCCCGAGACTTCCTGTAGGTGCCAGAAGGCAGAGAGCTCTTCGTGCCAGTCCCAGGTCTGGGCGCTCACCGGGTTACCGGCGGCATTCACGATCGTGGAACATTCGCCCGGCTTTGCGCCGACCGAGCGAGACAAGATCTCGGTGCGGGCGTTGAGAGCCCCAATCTTCCACAGCGGAATCTTGCTCCCTGAGGCAACGCCGCGCATCTCATCAGCGAGATCGGCGCTCCACGCTTCGGTGACCACGACGGCTTGCTCACCGTGCTTCTGCACCTCGGCGCGCGGGATGCCCGAGGTCTCGAACAGGTCGAGGTAGATCTCGACTCCCTGACGCAGCGCCTCGGCGGTGTCGAGCCCGCGAGAGAGCCCGCGCTGAAACGCATCCACTGAATCGATGCGGATGATGGTGGGTGTCGTGCCGGTCATGAAGCGATCTCTTCTCGAAGCTTGGCGATCATTCCGCGTTGGGGTTTCCAGCCCGGGCGCGGAGCGCAGGCAAGCAACAGGCGGGTGTACGGATGCTGGGGTGCGGTGAGCACCTCGGTGGTCGTTCCGCGTTCAACGATGCTTCCCTTGCGCATCACGACCACCTGATCGGCGATCATTTGAACGACAGAGAGGTCGTGAGTGATGAAGAGGTACGTGAGCCCTTGCGAGACACGCAGTTCAGCCAAGAGCTCCAAGATTTGCGCCTGCACTGTCACGTCGAGGGCGGCGACCGACTCATCGAGCACGATGACCGAGGGGTTGGCAGCTAGCGCGCGAGCGATAGCCACGCGCTGTTTCTGGCCGCCGGAAAGTTCGCTCGGCAGGGCATCCATGAATCGTGTTTCGAGCCCGACGAGCGTGAACAGTTCGGCGCAGCGTTCGCGCCGAGCAGGCCCACTCAGGTCAGCGTGGGCACGCAGAACCTCGTCAACGGCAACCCGCACGGGCAGCCGGCGGTTCAACGAACTTTGCGGATCCTGAAACACCATTTGGATGTCGCGGGCTCGGCGCCGCAGTTCCTTGCGGTTCGCGCGCGGGGCGACGGGTTCGCCGTTGACAGCCACCTCACCGGAGTCAGGAGTTTCGAGCCCCACGATGATGCGCGCAAGGGTCGTTTTTCCCGAGCCGGATTCGCCCACGACGGCCAGGCACGAGCCTTTGTCGATCGTGAGCGAGACGGCATCGAGCGCCGTCATGCGCTTCTTGGGGCCGGTGGGAAACGTCTTGGTCAAGTTGGTCACGATGATTGCTGGCGTGGTCATGGTGTCGTGTCGCCTTCCAGAGTCCAGGTGATTCCCGCGGGGCGCGATTCCATCAGGGAGCGCGTATACGGATGCTGGGGGTTGTCGCGAAGCTGTTCCGGCAATCCGATTTCCACGATTTCACCATCCTTCATGACGGCGATGCGGTCGCACACGGCGGCGGCAAGGTCGAGGTCGTGGGTGACGAAGAGCATGGCCATGCCGAGGTCGTGACGGCATTCGTCGAGAATGGCCATCACTTCGGCCTGGGTGGTCACGTCAAGCGCGGTGGTGGGTTCGTCGGCGAGCATGAGCCGCGGCTTGCCCGCAATCGCTCCGGCAATGACGACGCGCTGCAGCATGCCGCCCGACAACTGGTGCGGGTAGGAACGCAGTACGCGCTCTACGGCATCGATGCCGACTTGCTCGAGCAGTTCGCCGGCCCGCAGCCGAGCGGTGCGAGTCGGCTGGCCTTGAGCGTCATGCATTCCCTCGATGAGGTAGCGCTCGACGGGCAGTACGGGATTGAGAACCGCGTGTGGGTTCTGGGCGATCATCGAAACATCGTTGGCCCGCATCCGTCGGAGCTCTTCGCCACGGAGGGCGCGAACGTCGACGTCGTCGAGGGTGATGGAACCGGTGACTTCGGAGCCGGTTGGCTCAATCTGCAGAATTGAGCGCAGGGTCATCGACTTGCCGCTGCCCGATTCGCCGACGAGTCCGACGGCTTCTCCGGTGGCGACAGCAAGGGAGACATCGCGCAGAATCTGGCGATCGGCGCCGATCGTGAGTGAGAGGCTGGTGATATCGAGCATCAGGCTTTCCTCCCTGCAGCGGCACGGCCGCCGAGTCGTTCGCCGACATAGCCGACTGCTGCCACGGTGATCACGATACTGAGGCCCGCGAGCACGCTCTCGGCGGGGTAGCCGTTGAGCAGCGATTGTTGACCGTTCGACACCATGAGCCCCCAGTCAGCTTCGGGCGGTTGAACGCCCAAGCCGAGGAACGACAGTGCGGCGAGCTCGATCATGGCGAACCCAAAGTTGATCGTGGCGCCCGTGACGATGAGCGGGGCAACGTTGGGCAAGAGATGGCGCACGGTAATGACAGCGCCGGAGATTCCCTGCAGTTCAGGGGAGCGGATGTACGGCAGGTTACGTTCGCGCATTGCCATGCTGCGCACCACACGTGCCGAATACGGAATATAAGCAACCGCCAGTGCGAGTGCCGCCGTGGTGAGGCTCGGGCCGAAGACCGCAATCGCGAGCATCGCGAGAAGCAGGTTCGGGAAGGCGAAGAGCAGGTCGAGAAGGCGGCTGAGCGCCGAGTCGACGAAGCCGCCAAACCAGACCGCGGTGAGCGCGATGCCGGTACCGAAGATAGCGGTGATCACGACGACGATGAGCGGCCCGGTCAAGCTGGAGCGAGCTCCCCACACCAGTCGCGAGAAGATGTCGCGGCCGGCCTGGTCGGTGCCGAACCAGTGCTCGGCAGACATGCCTTGGTAGCGCTGGGTGACGGATCCGATGGTCGGATCGTAGGGGGCAATGATCGGGGCGAGGAGCGCGCCGAGAACCACGACGAGGATGATGCCGCAGGCAATGAGGCCCAGCGTTCCCATTCGTTCAGCGAATTGTTTCATCGGGTCTGCTGCACTTTCACTCGCGGATCGATGGAGGCATAGAGGAGGTCAACGAGAAGGTTGATCACACCGAAAGCAGCGACGAGCACAATCGCGATGGCTTGAACGACCGCGAAGTCTTTGCGCTGCACGGCGTCGACGAGCAGGGTGCCGATTCCGTCGAGCGTGAAGGCGTACTCCACGACGAACGAACCAGCGATGAGGCCCGCAATGTGAACGCCGACGATCGTGCTGACCGGCAGCATCGAGTTACGGATGACGTGGCGGCGCATGACGAGGCCCTCGGCAACGCCGCGAGCCCGAGCCATCACCGAGTGTTCGGAGTCGCGCTCTTCGCGAATGGAGGTGCGCGTGATGCGCGCCACGACGGCAGACGAGGGGAGTGCGAGAGCAAGCGCGGGCAAAGTGAGATGCCAGACGCGGTCGATGAAGCCGTCGCCCGAACCAAACACCGGGAACCAGCCGAGGCCGACGCTGAAGATGCTCATCAGGATGAGGGCGGCGAAGAAGGTGGGGATGGCGAAGCCGAGGTTGGAGCCGAGCAGCACTACCTTGTCGACGATTCCACCCTTGGTGCCCGCGAGGATACCGAGACCGACACCCAACACGATGATGATGATGGCGGCAAGGGAGACCAGCATGAGGGTGGTCGGCAGGCGCCCGGCGAGGAGGTCTCCGACATCCTGCTGGTTAGCGAGCGAGCGGCCGAAGTCACCTTGAAGAACGTTGATGAACCAGTTCCAGAAACGAACGAGGAAGGGATCGTCGAGGGAGTACTGGGCGCGAATCGCGGCAAGCACCTCGGGACTGACGGTTCGACCCTGAACCAGAAAGTTTTCGGGGCTGCCCGGAGCCGCATACATGGCGGCAAAAACAAGAAAGCTGGAGGCGATGAGGACCCCGATGAGGGCCGCAAGTCGTCGAAGGATGAAAGTCACTGCGGTGTCTACTTCCGTGGGGATGAAACCCGGGGGCTGCCAGCCGAAGCGGCAGCCCCCGAGAATGAACTATTCGCCCGAAGCGCCGAGGTCGGCAGCCCAGGGGTAGTACAGGTAGACGAAGGATGCCGGAGCGCCCGTGATGCCATCCTTCATGAAGAGTCGTACAGCGGGGTCAACGATCGGGATCCACGGAAGGTCTTCCATGGCAGCTTCCTGAACCTCGTTGACGAGCAGGGCGCGCTCGCCTTCGTCGGTGGCTGCTGCGGCTTCGCTCAGGAGCGAGTCGATCTCGGGGTTGCTGTATTCGCTGTAGTTCTGCGAACCGTCGCTTCCCACGATCGCACGGAGGAACGAGAGCGGGTCCGGCACATCCATGTAGTTGTAGGTGACGAAAGCATCGTGACCTTCACGTGCGGCGGGGTCGGAGAAGAACGCGCCGAACTGCGCGCTGGGAACACCTTCGGGTTCAACCGTAAGCCCGATTTCGCGAGCACCATTGGCGATTTCCGAAATGATGTCGGCGTAGTAGGTGCGCTCCGAGGGGTAAACGATCGAGATTGGCTGAGTGATGTCAACCGTGGCGCTCTCGAGAACCTTCTTGGCTCCTTCGATGTCGATCGCGGTTTCGGCGAGGTCATCGCGACCTGCCGTGAACTCGCTGTCGCCGTAGGCCCAACCATTGTTGGGGACGAGTGAGCGGGAGGCGGTAGCCGTGCCCTCGAAGACCGTCGCGGCGATGGCATCCCGGTCGGTGGCCATCATGAGAGCCTGGCGAACAGCGGGGTCAGCAAAGGCGCCGTTTCCGGTGCCGATGATGGCAACGAGCTGAAGCGAATTGCCGAGGTAGAGCGTTCCGGCTTCGGATTTCTCCAGTGTCGGCAGTGCTCCGAGCGGCACATCGTACGAACCGTCGATGGCGCCGGTGTCGAGCGCGGTGGCGATCGAGGCGGAATCAACGATGAAGTTGATGTCGACCTGAGTGGTCTTGGCCTGCTTGGCGGTGTTCCAGTAGTTCTCGTTCTTGATGAGCGAGATCGACTGACCCTGATCCCATTCGCCTACCGAGTAGGGGCCGGTGCACATGACCTGCCCGGTGGGGTTTCCGTAGCTATCGCCGGCAGCTTCGCGGTGTGCTTGCTGCACGATGGTTCCCGCGGGAGTGACCATGTAGGAGTTGAAAGTGGCGTCAGGTTCGGTGAGGGTGACGGTGACTTCCCAGTCATCCGTCTTCTCGATCGAAGCGATGTTGCTGATCAGGCCGCCGGCCCAGTAGCTGCCTTCGTTGGCATCCGCGTGGCGACCGAGGCTGAACACTACGTCGTCGGCGGTCATTTCGGCGCCGTCCCAGAACTCAACGCCCTGGCGGATTGTGTAGATGTAGGTGAGGTCGTCGGGGGTCTCGACCTTTTCAGCAAGCCCGGGCTCAATCGAGAAGTCGGGCTGCAACTGCATGAGACCTTCACACAGGTTCGCGACGACGGTGTTCTCGGGATAGTTGAACGACTTGATGGGGTCAATCGACGCTGGCTCTCCGAACGGGAGGTTCCAGGTCACCAGATCGAGCTCGCCGGTAGCGGCGGGAGTCGTAGTGAGAAGGCTGTCGGTATCGATGCTGGATGAGGTGTCGCCGCTGCTGCCTGCGGCACAGCCGGTCAGTGCAATGGCAAGAATGCTGCCGATCGCGATTGCTTGTTTCTTCATTGAATTGCTCCTAGGTAGATAGAACCTGAACGCTAAGACGCTTGATGTGTGTGAAAACCTAGCTGACCAAAACGTTTTGGGGGAGATATTGCCAAAACGTTTTACATTCCGGAAATGAGCGCTAACCTGCCAGAGTGAGTACTGCGCGAGGGCGACGACGATCAACCATCCACGATGTGGCGAGGCACGCCGGGGTCTCCATCACCACGGTTTCGCACTCCCTCAACGGCAAAGGCGTGGTCGCGAAAGCCACGCGCCAACGCGTCATCGAGGTCGCCGCCGAGCTGGGCTATAGCGCGGATGCCATCGCTCGCGGATTGCGCAGCAACCGGCTCGGATTGCTGGGCCTCGTCATCCGCCCCCTCGATACTCTCGGCTCGTATCAGCCCGAAGGTGTCGACTACTTTCTGCGCTTCGCCGGGGCTGCCGCGGTCGAAGCGCTGGACTGCGGCTACGGGCTTGTGCTGATGCGCGACCCCACCGCCGGTAACGCACCAGGCATCGCGCTCGCGGCCGACGGTTTCATCATTTCGGATCCGCTCGCGGGCGACCCGGTGATCGATTTGCTCACGCGAAACGCGATCCCGCTCGTTGCTGTCGGGCGCGATGTTGAGCGGCCAGACTTCACCGCCTGGCTCGGTGGTGGCACGCTGCGCAACGTCGACAGCGTCATCGCGCACCTCAGTGAACGTGGGGCTCAGCGCATCGCGCTGGTCACGGGAACCGACGAGAACTCGTGGAACGCCGACAGCGAGAACTCGTACCGCGAGTGGGCTGCCGAAAACAACCAAACGCCGATCGTCTACAACCAGGACGAACGATTGGGTGAAGAGGGCGGGCGTGAGATTGCCGAGGAGCTGCTGGCTTCGGATGCGTCACTACCGGATGCGATTTACTGCCTCACGGGGCGGCATGCGGCCGGTATTCAGGCCGGGCTGCAGGCCGCGGGCTATCGCATCCCGGAGGACGTAATGATCGTCGCCGGCTCCGATTCGGAGCAGACCCGCAACAGCGCCCCGCCGATCACGTCGGTGGATCTTGCGCCCGAGGCGACCGCGAAAGCCGCCGTCGCTTACCTCGTGGCGTTGCTCGAGGCCGACGAAGACAACCAGCCGTTGCCGCCCGAAATCGCGTATGAGCTTCGCGAGCGGGCGTCGACGCAGCGCGGCTAGAGCGGCGCAACCAATCCGTCGAACGAGAGCTCAGTTCCGAGAATGTTCTCGGCCGCGCGGTGACCCGAGCGCAGCGCCGCGGTGACGGTGGCGGGGTCATCCGTCCACGTTGCTTCGCCGGCAAAGTGCAGCACGTTCTCGACCGGTGTGGCCATCAGGTCGTGGTCGTCGGGCGTGGATCCCGGGCTCATGTAGGCGTATGACCCGTACGAGTAGGGGTCGTCCTGCCAGCGCGTCACGAGCACGTCGTCTGGTTGTTCGACGCGCTCGCCGTAGAGCCCGCGCAGCGCATCGAGCACAGAGGAGCTGATCTTCTCATCGCTCCAGTCGCGCGCTTCGATCGCGCTGGGGCCGGCCGCGAACGTGAGCAGGGTGGGAACGCCGTGCAGGTCAGTGAGGTCGTACCAGGAGTGCCACCACTTTCCGGCCTCGCCCTGCTGGCGAATCGCGTAGACATTCTCATCCCAGAAGCGAGTCGGAAAGCGCAGAAACACCTTCTCGAAATTGTTCATCTCAAAGCCATCGATGGCGTGGGTGAGCCACTCGGGCAGTGCTGGCTCGAATGTGAGATCGCCGCTCTTGAGCACCCCGATCGGCACCGTCACGACCACGCGGTTCGCAGTGAACTCGCCCTGCGCGGTGGCAACCGTGGCGCCCTGTTTCGACCAGTGGATGTCGGTGACCACGTGCTCGAGACGCACATCGAGCCCCTTGGTGAGATTGGTGGCCAGCTCGTCATAGCCGTGGGGGAACACAACCTCGTCGCCCTCGACCGTGTCATCGTCGAGACCGTGCGCATCGAGCGACCCGGCGTGCACGCCGTACTGCTCCTCGGAGCGGTGCAGCACGAACTCGCGCACGCGCTCCGCCCGATCGGGGTTCCAGCCGAGGGCGGAAAGCGCGGCGTCGGCCGCCTGCTCATAGTTTGAGCCGAGAGTGGAAGCCTGCACCGCCGTCGCGAGATGGGCGTCGAAGGTGCGTACGTCATCCGCGAACTGGGCGACAGCGTCGTCGCTGAGGCGCTCGCCGATGGGGCTGTAATAGGCGATGGGGCGGCCGGTGGGTTGGTAGCTGCCGACCGTGAACTCGACCGTGCGCATGCCGAAGGAGTTGACGATGTCGGTGAGGGGGTTGTCGTCGACGCCGTGAATCCAGGATGCTCCGCGGTCGGTAGCAACGTCGCCCGAACGTTCAGTGTGGGTGCGGCCACCCGTGCGATCGCGGGCTTCGAGCACGAGCACACGCTGCCCGGCCTGCGCCAGAAAGCGTGCCGCGGTGAGGCCGGAGACTCCGGCGCCGACGACGATCGTGTCGAAGGGTGTCGCGGCAGGGTCGACGGTGGGCGCGATAGCGAAGTCGGTCATGAGGTCACAGTAGCAATGCTGTGCCGGGTTCGGCTGACCTTGAGGAAAACCGTGTTCGGCTGACCACGCTGATCCTCACATAGCCCGCTTCAGAGTCGAGATTCGGCGGCCCCACAGGATCAAATGGACCCAAGGACCTCGTTAGTGGTCTGTCGAGAAAGAGCGCTAGAGGCCTCAAGTTGAAGCGTAGTTGCGGCCGGGGTGACGGCTCGCCTTGAGAACTTTCAAGGCCACATCTCGGGTAGTCAGCACTTCAATATTTCAAAACCAACCTGCGCAGAATTCCTGATTGCAAGCGGTAGGTCCTCAAGGACATGGTGTGCAGTCGCATGTCGATGTCAGGCCAGTAGATGCAACGAAGCCTTGGAGTCCGCCATCAGCCAATCAAAGTTGCAGCAGACCTGACCCACCAACGAAGATCTGAGGTCACCCACATGATCGCAGCAACTGTGAAGTCGAGCTGCCGACGCTCGGTTCTGCAGAGTCGTCAGCGTAGGCTGATGCGGCGCGAGGGCTTTAGCTGGGCAGGAGGCGTTCGGGCGGTAGGGTTTTACCCATGGAGCATGCAATCGTGGGTTTCGAGCCGCTCGGGGACCCGGTTCTTGGCGGTGAGTTCGTCCCATTCGAGGGCGGCCTAAATGTGATCTACGGCCTTAACGGCGCGGGTAAGAGTCGGCTCCTAACGGGCATCAGGAATTCGCTGCTCGGGGTTTCGTCAGATGTGCGAGTTGGTCTCATTGCACGAGTTCACCGGCCCTCCGCTTTAGATGTGGAGTCCGACGCCGCGCTTCCCTCCTATCCCGGACGAGATCAACGCTGTTCGGGCGCGGGGCTGCTGCTCGCTCTCGCAGACAGTATTGGTGGTCCATATGAAAAGGAACGCCACCCTCGTGGCTCGAACGAACTGAAGTATCCACTCTCAGGGGCGTTCGAATTGGTGCAGGAGCATCTTCGCGCAAAGTTGGAGCCATTCTTCCCTGAAGGTCCCGTCGAAATTCAGACAGAAGAACTCGAAAATCAGCTCCTCGATGATCGCCTCTTCCTCCTTTTCCCCGACGGAACAAGGGATGCCCCGCGTTGGCAGGCTTGGCCGGTCGCCGATCGTCGACACCCAGCAGTCAGAAACTGGGAAAAGCGCTGGGCGAACGTCCTTGAGTTGGACTGGGATGAAGATGAAGAAGGGAGTCAGGAGCTAGTCGATCGCCTTTCGAACGTTGGGCTAAGTGAGCGTGGTGCGGTCGGCAACGATGTAGATTCGCCAGAGGAATTTGAAGGCTACGGAATGTCTACCCGCGAGGGAGGAGAGATCCGCTCGAACTCGTTTGTGTTCTTCTCGAACGATGTCTCGGCAGGGGAGGTGCCATCGATCAATCTTCAAGGCTCGATCGACTTCGGCATCGACGTAGTCGCCACTGACTTGGACCCCAACATTACGACTCTTGCCCTCCTAGATAAGGCGATGGTTTATTCCACAGGTAAGGCCCTAGGGCGATTCCCCGAACTCATCGATCTCGAAACAGTCGACCAAAATACCAAGGAGATCCTTTTCGGGTCTGGGTCTTCTGCTCATCTGGAGGCGGACCAGGTGGCGGCGGCTCTCCTTGCGGGCTCGAATTCAGCGGAGAAACTCGCGGTCCAACTTGCAGAGCAAGTGAACGACCTGATGATGAGTGTGCTTTTGGATCCGCCATCTGCTGCTATTCAATTTCAGCCACCAATGCTCCGTTTTTCGAGCCCCGCGGCGCGGTGGACGTTTCACGTTAGCGAGAGGTGGGGCGTCAGCTTGTCTCAGCTGTCGAGCGCGGAGCAGAGATGGGCAACACTTGCGATTAGTATCGCCACTGCAGAATCGCAGCGGGCAGGCCGATTCCAAGGAGGCAGCCCGTTCCGCCCCATCCTCCTTGTGATCGACGAGCCTGAGGCAGCTCTTCACCGAGCGGCAGAAGCTCGAGTGGCCGATTTCCTCGTTTCTTGGACCCGTGATCCAAGGCATGTGGCTTTTGTGGCGACCCATTCTCCCGAGCTCCTTGACGTCCCAGAAGCCTCACTAACTGAGGTATCAAGGCAGATCAATGGCATCTCAAAATCAAACGTCCGGCGACTCGACCTCGCTGACCGGGATGCGCTAGAGAGACTAGGTCTTCGCCCCAGCGACCTTCTGCGCTGGCCGCGCGTCTTCCTGCTCGTGGAGGGAGAGCACGATAAGCAGATGATCGAGAGCTATTTCGGCTCCCGCCTTCGAAAGGCACGAGTCGAGTTGCTGCCAATGCGCGGAGCCAAGCAGCTGGCGAGCACAATCGACAGCCGCGTGCTTTTTGAATACACCAACGCCACTGTGGTTGCTCTTCTGGACAACATGGTCGCCGAGTCTGTGAGGGACTCTTGGCAGCAGGCACAACTTGCCAGAATGACCGACGGAGTCACAGCAGCGAAACAGATCGTTGTCGACTGGTTCGCAGGGGACAAATCCGAAGAGTCCAGGTACATGAGCGGATGGTTGACCAGCGCTCTCGACGCGGGGCTTGAAAGTCGTCTGCTCCCCTATGGACTTTCGGCAAGAGATGTTATCGAGTATTTGCCCGTTTCAGAAATAGTGCCTGGTGCCGTGACTTGGGAGGCACTCCATCACGAACACCAAACAGACAGAGCGCTAAAAAAGGGTCACCCGAATGAATTCAAGCCCTGGTTGAAAACACGAAAAGGGGTCGCAGTAACCGAGAAACTCATTCAGTCAGCATTGGATGCCGCGCCGGAACCGCCGGCGGATCTTGAGCAAATGATGAAAACGCTGGAATCCGTGAGCGCCGAACCCAGGGCGGCAGGGGCAGCTGCGCCTCCACGGTGAGTCGCGTAATCTCTGACGTCAACGGACCGAAGCTGTCGCGTACTCAATCTCGAGCGCTGGAAAACTAACCTTCGAGAGGTAGTTCGGCCGTGTTGACCCTGCGTGTGTTGTTTCCGACGACTCTAGACCGGACGGCGGTCTCTGACTCGACGGCAGGGTCGCGGATAGCGCATCCGTGGAAAACCGTCACAGAGGTAGGTGTGATGCAAACTCTTTCCCTCGGCAACATGTCTGTCCGTAGGGCAACCGTCGCCAGCATCCTCGGAATCGGGGTCAGGTCGTATGAGCGCGGATGATTAAGTGATCGTGGAAAGACCGCCCAGCGGGGATGCCGCTTTCGACTGACGCGCTCGGGATAAAGTGGCGATCACATGAAGAGCTCAGTGAGTCAGTTGCGCGGTCGTGGATTTTTGCGCGACGAGGACATCGATGCGTCCCGTCATTTGTCGGCGGCTGAGCTGACGCGACAGTTGGATTCCACTGACGCTGTCGAGCGATCAGCCGCAGTGCGGTTACTTTCGCGTGCTGCGCGTCCGGATGTTTCGCTGAATCGGCTTTTCGTGGAGCGACTCATGCGAGAGACCAAGCTCTATACCAAGCTCGAACTGTGCGAAGCGCTCCAAACGGGCGGCCAAGAAACCGCCCAGCTGCTCATCCCGCTGCTCGGTGCTATCGGGCAGAATCAGCACACCCAGCCCGCTGTCGAAGCGTTCAAGAAGACTAGTTACCCGCTTCCGCGAGACATCGTGGCGCGGATTCTCGCGCGTATGGACCCTGTGGTGTTGCCAGCCTTGATCACGGCCGTTGTCGACGGATCACGGACGCAGGCAGTTGAGGCGATCGATGCCGTCGGCTTCCTGTGTTTCTATTCGGCGGCGACAGTGACGGATCGGCTGGCAGCGCTGAACGCGCTCACCGAGAAGCTTCGGGGCAACCCTGATGACGAGCTCATGCAGTGGAAGATCGTGCGTGCGCTCGAGAGTTTCAATCATCCGGATGCCACGCTCGTCCTCGAACAAATTGTCGCGAGAAATGCCAATCCGGTGATAGTTCGGGAAGCCCAGCGGTCACTCGTGGTGGTTGCCGAACAGCCAGCGCTGCGGGCTTCGTTCGACACCGAGATGCGCTGAACGCGACGTCGAATGGCGAGGTTGACAGTGCGCCGATTCTGCGGCCCGGAAAGATCCGCGACTTTTACCGATCAATGAGATTTCAGGCAAACTACGTCTCAACGTAGTTTCTTAAAGAGGCTCTCCCAACATAGGATCAAAACATGGGAATGAGAGCTGCAACAGGGCGCCGGCACACCACGCGCGCGACGACGATTGCCGCTGCGGCATCCGCCCTTCTTCTCGGTCTCGCTGGCTGCACTGCGGTGTCGGATGCGGGCGCCACGACCGACCCGGATGACGACCGTCCTGTCGTTCTCACGACCTTTACGGTGCTCGCCGATATCGCCGAGAATGTGGCCGGCGACAACCTGCGGGTGGAATCCATCACCAAGGTGGGTGCCGAGATCCACGGCTACGAGCCCACTCCGGGCGACATTGCCAAGGCGGCCGAAGCTGACCTGATTCTCGATAACGGGCTCAACCTTGAGGTGTGGTTCGCGCAGTTCGTCGATGGTCTCGACGTTCCCCACGTTGTGGTTTCTGACGGGGTGGAGCCGATCGATATCACCGAGGATGCCTACGCTGGTTTGCCCAACCCGCACGCCTGGATGAGCCCCCTCAACGCACAGATTTACGTCGATAATATGGAGGCCGCGTTCGCCGAACTCGACCCCGAGAATGCCGCCGACTACGCCGCGAATGCCGAAGCCTACAAAGCCGAACTGCAGCTCGTGAACGATGAACTCACGGCCGAGCTCGCTGAGTTGCCGGCGTCACAGCGCGCTCTCGTCTCGTGCGAAGGAGCGTTCTCGTATCTGGCTCGCGACGCTGGGCTGAGCGAGCATTACCTCTGGGCGGTCAATGCTGAGCAGCAGTCGACCCCGCGCCAGATTGCGTCGGTGATCGAATTCGTGAGAGTCAGCGATGTGCCCGCCGTCTTCTGCGAATCGACCGTCTCGGACCGCGCCATGCAGCAAGTGGTCGAAGCAACCGACGCCAGCTTCGGCGGAACCCTCTACGTCGATTCGCTGTCGGAGGAAGGTGGCCCCGTGCCGACCTACCTCGAGCTGCTGCGCCACGACGCCGAGACCATCATCGCCGGATTGACCGGGGCGCCCCAATGAGCGGCGAGCGCGCCGGCGCTGCACGAGACGGCGGGGGAGCCGCGTCATCCACCCCGCTCGGTTCAGTGCGAGCGACTGACGTGCCCGCCATCGATGTGCGCAACGTCACCGTTCATTACGGCGATGTGCTCGCGCTCGACAACGTGAGCCTCAGCCTCGCGCCTGGCCGCATCTATGGCCTCATCGGTATGAATGGCTCGGGCAAATCCACGCTCTTCAAGACGATTACCGGGATGCTGCGCCCCGACCGCGGAACGGTCGCGCTGGCCGGTCAGCAGCCTGCACTCGCGCGCAAGGCCGGAGCGGTCGGCTACGTTCCGCAGAGCGAAGACGTCGACTGGGCGTTCCCGCTCTCGGTGCGCGATGTGGTGATGATGGGCCGCTACGGGCACATGGGCATCTCCCGCCGCCCGAAGGCCGCCGACAAATCTGCCGTTGCTGAGGCCCTTGCCCGGGTTGAACTGACCGACCTCGCCGACCGCCAAATTGGCCAGCTCTCGGGCGGGCAAAAGAAGCGGGCATTCGTGGCGCGCGGCATTGCCCAGGGCGCGACGATTCTGTTGCTTGATGAGCCCTTCGCCGGCGTGGACAAACGCTCCGAGGGAACGATCACGAAACTCTTGCGCGAGCTCGCCGCCGAGGGAGCCACCGTGCTCGTCTCCACCCACGACCTCAACGCGCTGCCGAAGCTCGCCGACGAAGCGATCTTGCTCATGCGCACCGTGCTGCTGCAATCCACTCCCGCCGAGGTGCTGAAGCCCGAAAACCTTGCGCGGGCCTTCGGCCTCGATGTCACAGCGGGAGACGTCGCGTGAATCCTCTCGACTTTCTGCTCGAACCCCTCAGTTACGACTTCATGGTGCGGGCTCTCGCCACGAGCGTGACCGCCGCGATTGTGTGCGCGGTGCTGTCGTGCTGGCTTGTGCTCGTGGGCTGGTCGCTCATGGGCGACGCCGTTTCGCACGCCGTGCTGCCCGGCGTCGTGCTCGCCTACGTTGTCGGTGCCCCGTTTGCTGTGGGCGCGGTTATCTTCGGCTTCCTTGCCGTCGCCCTCATTGGCATCGTGCGAAACACGAGCCGCATCAAAGAGGATGCCGCGATTGGCATCGTCTTCACCACCCTGTTCGCCCTCGGAATCGTGCTCATCTCGGTGACGCCTTCGCAGACCGACCTGAACCACATCATCTTCGGCAACCTTCTCGGAGTCTCATGGGCCGACCTCGCCCAAGTGCTCATCCTCGGCGCAATCACGCTCACGATCCTTCTCGTGAAGCGCCGCGACTTCACCCTCTATGCCTTCGACGCCACCCACGCCCACGCGATTGGCCTCAACCCCAAAGTGCTCGGCGCCGCCCTCCTCGGGCTTCTCGCCCTCACCGCGGTCGTTGCCCTTCAGGCCGTCGGCGTCGTTCTCGTCGTGGCACTGCTCATCATCCCCGGCGCCACCGCCTACCTACTCACCGATCGCTTCTCGCACATGCTCGTGATCGCTCCGGCGATGTCGGCGCTCGCGGCCGTCACCGGGCTCTACCTCAGCTACTACCTCGACACGGCATCCGGCGGCATGATCGTGCTCGTCGAAGGCTGCATCTTCGCGCTCGTTTACCTGTTCAGCCCCACGCAGGGCGTGATCGGCAAGCGACTCGGCGCAATGAAGCGGCAGCGGATGCTCGCCGCCCAGTAAAGGCAAAGACACCGCCTGCGCGCAGAACCCGCGCGGTGCGCCTCAGGTCATTCGGTGAGGGTGCCGCCCGATACGTAGAGTGCGTCGGTCGCGCTCCGGCCCAGGCTGATCGGCACAGCGGATTGGCGCCCGCCCTTGTTGCTCGCCTCGCCGGCGTCGCCGACCACCACCACTTCAAGCGCATCCGAATACGGTGCCCCGGCGTTCACGCTGAGGGTCGCTTCGAACACGATGCCGCGCTCTTCGAAGAACTTGAGCAGTTCGGGGTCGTCGTCAGAGATACGTTCCACGACGACGGTGCTGCCGGGGGCCACGCGGCTGAGCTGCACAGCATCCGGAATCGTGATGACGCCGTCGGCGCTGGGGATCGGGTCGCCGTGCGGGTCGCGGGTGGGGTGCTCGAGAAACTCGTCGATGCGTTCGACCATGAAGTCAGAGACGGCGTGCTCAAGGTTCTCGGCTTCGTCGTGCACCTGGTCCCAGCCGTAGCCGAGCACGCTCACGAGGAACGATTCGATGAGGCGGTGGCGGCGAACCATCGCTACGGCGTGAGCGCGACCCACATCCGTGAGGGCGATGGAACCGTAGCGGGCATGATCAAGGAAGCCTTGATCGGTGAGGCGACGCACGGCATCCGACACACTCGAAAGCGTGTAGCCGGTGCGTTCAGCGATCACGGTGGCGGTGACGGGGGCATCTGACCATTCGGAAAGACTCCACACGGTCTTCAGATAGTTCTGGGTGCTGACCGAGAGCTCTGTAACCGACATGCGCCCAGTCTAGAGCCGAAGATTGAAGTACGGCCCGACGTAGTTAAAGACGCTTGCCCCCGCCCGGAGAACATCAGGCGAGGGCAAGCGGGTGAAGAAAGTTAGTTGAAGATGCCGTTCAAGCCGAGGTCACCGGTGATGTCACCGATGAGGTCGTCTGCGTCGACAACGTCGTTGAGGATGTCGTCAACATCAACGATGTTGGTTACGTCGGTCACGACGTCAGTCGCGTTGTCGACAACGTCGGTCACCTGAGTGGCGTTGTCCACGACGTCAGAGACGTTGGCGTCGTTCGCTACGTCAGAAACGTTCGCGGAGTCGCTCACATTTCCGACGGCGGTGTCGTTGCCCGAAGCTACAGGAGCGTTGACCTCGTTGCCGGACGCAACAGCGTTGCCGTTGAGGAGATCACCGTTGAGAATGCCGCCACCGAGAAGGTCGCCACCCAGGAGGTCAACGTCGCCAACCTCGGGTGCTACGACGACGGGGATGTCGGTCTGCTTGGGGGAAGAGTAGGAGTATGACTTCGTCGAGGTGTAGCTGTCACCGGTTGCTGCCATGGCGGGAGCTGCTGCTCCGACTGCGATGAGGGCTACTGCGGTAGCGGTTGCGCCGATCGTGGTCTTCTTCGTGAATGCGTTCATTACTGAACTCCTTCTTACGTCGTCAGCCTCCGTAGAGGCCCTGCGTCTCGAGGCTTTCCCGAGCCGCAATGAGTACTCCGGAGTGAGGCCGTGACCGGTTTGGGGGTCAGTTCAAAAAATGCGAAATTCGAGCAATCTGGGGTGCGGATGCGGGCGCTCGGGAGCGTACAGATCCGCATGTTTCCGGGGCTGTTAGAGCAAGCTGGCAGTCAACTGAGTGGAGTCTGGCGAAGTGCCGGGCGGTGCATCCAGTGGCCTATTCCGCCGCCGCAGCCTTCACTGCCTTGTACGCCTCGAGGGCTTCGCGGCGGGTTTCGGCGAGATCCACGATCGGTTCGGGATACGCGTCGGTGCCGAGTTCGGGAATCCAGTACGAGACATAGGCGCCGGTGGGGTCGAACTTTTTCTGTTGCAAGACCGGGTTGAATACGCGGAAGTAGGGGGCGGCATCCGCCCCGGATCCGGCAACCCACTGCCAGTTGGCCGGGTTGCTGGCCTCGTCGGCGTCAACGAGGGTGTCCCAGAACCACTGCTCGCCAGCGCGCCAATCGATGAGCAGGTTCTTGATCAGAAAGCTTGCGACGACCATGCGCACGCGGTTGTGCATGGTGCCGGTGTGCCACAGTTCGCGCATCCCGGCGTCGACGAGGGGGATGCCGGTGCGGCCACGACGCCACGCCTCGACTTCGCTGACTCCCGCGGGTTCGTCCACGGCGCCGAGTTCGTCGACCGTGTATCCCCAGGGGAAGGCGTTGTAGGCGGGGCGGTAGCTGTCGGTCGCAAGGCGAGGGTTTTCGAAGAGCAGGGCGGTGGAGAATTCACGCCACCCGATTTCGCTGAGAAACTTGGCGACGTTCTTGCGGGCTGCGGTGGGGATGCCGGCCGAGCCCGATTCGGGGCCGGAGCCAGAGCTCGAGCCGCGCAGCCGGTGCCAGATCTGCGCAGAGCTGATCTCGCCAAACCGCAGGTGCGGGCTGAGGCCACTCGTGGCATCCACGGAGGGTGCGTCGCGGCGGTGGTAGTCGGCCAGGCGGTCGGCGACGAAGCTCTCGAGGCGATCGAGCGCGCCGGTCTCGCCGGGAGTCCACGTCTCGCGCAGCCCCTCGGCCCAGTCCGGACGCGTCGGCAACAGCGACCACTCGGCGAGGTCGTCGCTCACGGGGGAGTCGGCAGGCCAACTCAGCGCACTCGCTTCGGGCGTAGGCAACAACTCGCGCACCGGGCGCTCCTGCGCCGCGCGCCAATACGGGGTAAAAACTTTGTACGGCTCGCCCTGCCCGTTGCGAATCTGCCACGGCTCGTTCAACAGATTGCCCTGATGGCTTTCGACCGTGAGCCCCTGCTCGCGCAGACTCGTTTTGAGGCCGGCGTCGATATCGCGGGCCGCCGTGTAGCGACGGTTCCAGTGCACCGAGGCGGCGCCGAGCTCGTCCACGAGCGCCGGCAGCACCTGCGCGGCGGGGCCGTGACGCAGGGTCAGTTGCCCGCCTAGATTCTGCAGGGCGGCATCCAGAGCAGTGAGGCTGTGATGCAGCCACCACTTGCTTGCCGCACCCAGCGGGCGGATGCCGTCGCCGGTTTCGTCGTGAATGTACACAACCACGAGTGGTCGGCCTTCACTCGCGGCCGCCGTCAGGGCTGGGTTGTCGGCTAGTCGCAGGTCGTTTCGCAACCATACGACGGAGGGCTGATTCTGGTTTCCGCTCACCCCGCCACTCTACGTTTCGCGCCTGAAAAGAGCAGGCGTAAAATCGCACCTCACAGGTCGCGTTGCCGATGGTGGCGATGCGCGAGAGGGGTGACCGGGTATGGCTGCTTTCACAGTTCAGCTCGAAACGGCTGACTTCGGCGATGTGCTTGACCGGGTGCAGGGCATTTTCACCAGCCTTTTCTTGGCGTTGCCCAACGTCATCCTTGGCGTGCTGGCCTTCGTGGTCTTCTGGGCAATTTCGTGGCTGGTCGCGAAGCTCGTGCGCTCGGCGGCGCGGCGAGCAGGGCAGCCGCGCGGCTTGCAGGTCGTGCTGAGCCGATTGGTCGCGTGGTCGATTCTCGCGTTCGGGCTGCTGGTGGCGCTGACGATCATCTTTCCGACGATCACGCCGGCGTCCCTCTTCGGCACCCTTGGGGTGAGCGGTGTGGTGATTGGGTTCGCGTTCCGGGATATTTTTCAGAATCTGCTGTCGGGCATCCTGATTCTGTTCACACGCCCGTTCCGGATCGGTGATCAGATTGTGTCGAGCGATCACGAGGGTGAAGTTATTGACATTCAGGTGCGGGCCACGAGGGTGCGAACCTACGACAATCGGGTAGTGGTGATCCCGAATAGCCAGCTCTATACCGAGCGCGTTGTCGTCAACACGGCCTTCGACAAGCGGCGACTGAGTGTGGCCGTCGGCATCGGTTATGACGACAGCATTGCGGATGCTCGTGCCGCGATCGTCGACGCCATCACCGCCTTGCCCGGCATCATCGACGACCCTGCCCCGACCGTTTTGGTGACGTCGCTCGGTGACTTCAGCGTGAACCTTGAGGTGCGGTTCTGGATCAACCCGCCGAATCGCCGGGAGGCTCTCGAAGCTCAGGATCAGGTGCTTGAGGCGATCAAGAAGGCGCTCGGCGACGCGCAGATTGAGATTCCCTTCCCCATTCAGCAGCTCAAGATCGAAGACGGCTCTGCACGCACTCGCGAGAGCGACGCGGGGTAGATCGCGGGGCGGCTAGCGGGGCTGGTTCACTGCAATCGGCGCGGTCGTCGCATCCGGAATTTTCAGAGTCGGTTGAGCGGGTAAAAGTGCTCGCACTGCCAGCGCTGGGTGCTCTGCGCTTGACGGTTGCGGGTGTCGGCCCAGGGCGGGTACACGCGAAAGCCGCGTTTGCCGCCGTGGCCGTCGACCGAAACGATGCCGCGCGCGAGCAGCACGCTCAGCGGAAAGACGAAGGCACCGAAGCCGTTGTCGTCGCGGGCCACAACGACGAGCCGCTGAGTGCCGTCGTCGCTGCGGAGCGGTTGCGTCGTGCCGTCAGCGTCTCGCCGCCAGACGGTGACGAAGAAGCCGGGTTTGGTGGGGGTGAGTTTCGCGACCCGAAACCGCGTTGCAGCGGGGTGAGTGGTCACGGCGCCGTATTCGGCGTTGTCGGGCTCAGCAATGAGCTGATCGTGCTCGGGTAGCGCGTCGCCGAGGCTGTGGATGGCGTGGGCGACATCCGGATGCAGAGGGGCGGCGGTCACGGTCATCCGTTCGATTCGGTGGTCGTGCCAGCCTAGATCGTGCCCACCGGAGTCGTGCCCGCTTCAGTCGTGCCCGCTTGAATATTCGGGCACCCGTTAAATAGTTCGAGGGCCGGTTTCAGAGGCATGAAACCGACCCTCTCCCTTTGCACCAAGAGTGTCCTGCAATCACATTCCGCAGTAGCTGCCACAGCAAACAACTTCTGCTCTATGAATGTATAACGGAAACATAACGCTGTCTAGTTATCGTTCTGTTATTTTTAGAGATTTCACAGAAAAGGTTGTCTACCCCCTGCATTTCTGGGCGAAACAGGCTTAAAACGGATGCTTTCTGCGCAGATGAGCGGCGGGGGTGCGAGCCGCGCTACTCGCATGGCGGTGGAGCACGCGCAAGGCTGCGAATGCTCCCCGAGGCGGTTGATGTTCCCCGTCGCGGGCGGCACCGAATTCGCCCCAAGTTATTTGATTGAATAGATATAACAACAGCACCGTTGCTAGGGGTTCCATCGTAGGAACAGCGTTCTGTGGCATCGCCGCTGATTGCATAATGGTTGCCTCGTCAACCGATTGTTCGCTAGCTAGTCCCGTCACCGGGCGCAAGGAGAATGAAATGACGAAAGAATTCGAAGGAAAAACCGCAGTCGTTACCGGCGGCGGGTCAGGCATCGGAAGAGCTGTTGCTCTCGGGCTCGGGTCACGGGGTGCAAATGTCATCGTGAACGACCTCAAGCACGAGGTCGCCCAGGTTGTCGTGGATGAGATCGTCGCTGTCGGCGGAACCGCTACAGCGATCGCAGGGGATGTCGGCAACCCGGATGACGTCAAAGCCGCGGTCGACCTCGCGGTTTCCAGCTATGGCGCACTCCACTTAGCGTTCAACAATGCCGGCGTCGGCGGTCCTCAGGGTCTCGCCGAAGACATTGACATCGAGGGTTACCTGAAGCTCATGGACGTAAACCTTCACTCCGTCTTTTACGGAATGCACTTCCAGGCACCTGCAATTGTCGCGGCCGGCGGTGGCGCGATCGTTAACACCTCGTCGATTCTCGGGGTTGTGGGCGACGCGAACGCGCTACCGTACGTCACGGCTAAGCACGGTGTCTCTGGAATGACTAAAGCGGCCGCACTTGGGTATGCCTCCAAGGGAGTTCGAATCAACTCGGTTCACCCGGGCTACATCGACACTGCCCTCCTTGCCGGAATCCCGACGGAAATCTACGACATGCTCGTAGCAAAGCACCCGGCCGGCCGCCTCGGCACCTCAGAGGAAGTTGCTGAGCTCGTGCTATTTCTTCTGAGCGACAAGGCGAGCTTCATCACCGGTTCGCAGCACCTCGTCGACGGTGGCTATACCGCGCAGTAGCGAGGTAGCGCAGCTTTGCGCGAAAGGAGGTCGCCTTCGCGCGTCCTCCTTTCGTGTCTCGGTAAGAGCGTCTGTGGACCCTAGTGCGAAGACTCGACCAACTTCAGCCCGACAACGCACCCCACAAGCCCCATGAGTAGCAGGATCTTGATCCAGGAGACGGGCTCGCCGCCGAAGATCATGGCGTAGGCCACGGTCAGCGCTGCGCCGATGCCGACCCAGATGGCGTAGGCGGTGCCGATGGGGATCTCGCGCATGGCGTAGCCGAGGCCACCCATGCTGGCGAGAATCGCGACGCCGAACACAACGGTCGGCCAGAGCTTCGTGAAGCCCTCCGACTTGCCGAGGGCAGTGGCCCAGACAGCTTCGAGCACACCAGAAAGAATCAAAACAAGCCAGTACACAACAGTCTTCTTGGCCAGTCTTGTCGCGTACCCGGTACTGATCCGTCGTCGGGAGCCGACTATTGCGGCTACTCCGCCACACTATCAAATCCCCCACGTCAGGCCGGAACCGCAACGGGGCATCGGCCGTCTCGCGCGGCCCGTTAGTGGGGTAGCGCCGCCGTGATTACTCAGCAATGCTCAGTTAGTGAGAATCAATTCGTTTGTTGATGCGAGGCCAGTCCAGATCGGCTACGTGATCGGTTCGGGGGGCTTCGCCGCGTTCGCCGTCTACTTTGTCGATTTCCGCACCAGCTTCTGGATGCTCGGAGCCCTGGTTCTTCTCTATCTGGGGCCTGTGGGGCTCGCGACGGTGCTCACTCTAGGGGTCGCGCTGTACGCCACCGCTCTTTTTCTCGGGGACGCTGGACCACTCGTTGTGGTTGTCGTCGCGGTCGCGGTTGCGGCCGTGAATGTGTTGATCGTGCGGCGCTTTCGGTCGGAGGCAGCACGTTACTCCACCGTTGTCGCCCTGCTCGACACCAAGGAAGTGAGGGAGCGAGCGCTGGGTTTCATAGTGTTTGCGTATGCGGGTTGCGCCTTCATCGTCCTCTGCTACGTTGCGGGGCTCACCGCACTGGACGGCCTTGCTTCCGGCTCGCACAACTGGTGGATCACCGGAATCGACCGCCAGACGCTGAGCTCCGACTACCTTTCGTTCTCCTCGATCGTGATCTGGCTAAGCGCGCTTGGCGTGGCACTTGCTGGCCTCGCAGCGTGGGTGTTTCTAGGGGTGCAGCGCAAACCGCTGCTGCGATGGGCGATCGCCGATCTCGCTGTCATGCTCGCCTCCATCGCGAGCGTCTCTCTAGCTAGTGCGCTGTGGAGCATTAACTAGCTTCGCCGCTCAGCGTCTTCTTTGGTGCCCCGGCTAGGTTTCCGCGCCCGGATCCGTCTGGGAGAACCGACGACGAGGCCTACTCGAACGCCTGAACAGACCTAGGCACGCGGATGCCGGAGCGCAGGTCGGGCGTGGCAACAACCTCAACGGCTCGAGCTCCCCACCGCACCTGCCCGCCCCACGCGTCGCCCGCGATATCGGCGTCGGTGTCATCGGGCCAGTCGTCGGAGGTGCGCAACGACCATTCCGCGATCGGCAACGCAAGCACGAGGGTTGCGGCAAGTTCTTTCTTGCTATTCGGGCGCACTTCGGTCAAGCGACCGGGGATCAGCTTCTCGGTGATGGCATTGACCGCGGCAGCTTTCTCCTCGCCCTCCAGCACGCGGAACGAACCGAACAGTACGGCGCTGCTGTAGATCAACGAGGACTCAAAGGCGGAGCGCGCGACGACAATGCCGCCGACTGCCGTGACCGAGATCGCGACGGGCGCACCAGAAACGAGTCGCATCCAGCGTGAACCGCTCGAGCCGTGCACGATCAGCTCATCGCCGAGGCGTGCGACCCCGGTCGGCAGAACACCGGGCGTTCCGTCTTCTTGGACATAAGCGACGTTGCCGACAATCTCCGAGTCGAGAAGAGCGTCAAGGGCCGCCCGATCCCGTGACATCTTCTCGGGCATCCGGGTGGCATCAGTCGTTGTCATCCGGTCAGTGTGACACGCGCCAGCGCTGAACCTCTACGCCGAGCGAGAGTGGTTCTGCGCGCACGCGAGGGCCGTGTGAGCTGCCGTTAGATGAAGTCGGGGCTGGGGGTTGAGGCGAAGCGCACCGAAACATCAGGATGACGGTCGTAGCGGTAGCCGATGCCGCGAACTGTACGAACTACATCTTCGTACGCGCCGAGCTTGGAGCGCAGGCGTCGGATGTGCACGTCGATGGTGCGCTCGTTGGGGGCTTCGTCGTCTTCGGCGGACCAGAGAGTCGCGATGAGCTGCGCGCGGTCAATGGTCTGCGATTCGCGCAGAATCAAGAACTGCAGCAACTCGAACTCTTTGTACGTGAGGGCAGCGGGCTCGTCATCAATGAGCACGCGCTTGCGGGAGAGGTCAACGACCACGCCGCTCGCGGGCTTCTCTTCGGGCTCCTCGGCCTGGCGGTGCTTGGCGAGAGCCGAAGGGTCCTGCAGGGCGAGGCGCACGACGTCAACGTCTCGTCCACCAGCGCCGACGGGGGCGAGCGCCACGGCGGCGTGAGTTTCGGAGTTCGGCACGAGCTGCTGCGTGAGCTGCTTGAGCTGTTCCACAATCGCGCTCAGATCGGTGCCAGCGGCGGCGGCCTTCAGCTCGTCGATGCCGACGTAAAGCACGAAGCCGCGGGCTTCGGTTCCCTGAGGAACAGCGCGCAAGTGCGGCGCGTCAGCAGCGGGGGCTGCGGGAGCAGCGACCGGAGTGGCCGGGCGTGTGTCTCGCGCCGGCTGCACGGCGAGCGAAAGCTCGCGAGCAGTGTGGGGTGCGGCGTGCGGTGCCCGGCGTGCGGGAGCCGCTGCGGCGAAAGAGGTGCGAGTGGTGCGTTCGATTGTTGCAAGTGACATGGGTCCAGAAATCCTTGGAGAAGGGGTGAAGGGCCTCTGATGATGAGGGTGTGATCCTTCGGAATAAAACAAGTGTGACGAGCTAGATAGACGCCGTTATGAGGACGAAGATCTGGGGACATTCATTCTGGTGAGAATGTCCGGCGCAAGGTTGGCCGACTAGGCACACATTCGACAACACGAAACGTCGCTAGCCACCGCAGTGCTCGTAAGCATCGCGTTAGCGGTCCTGGAAGCCACGAGGGCGGTCAGGTCGCGAGTTTGTACAGTCATGGTTGCAATGATGTTTCATGCAGCGCGCCCCTGTCAAGTTGCGCGCGAAAATTGTGCTGCTAGACGAGACCGTACAGGCGGTCGCCAGCATCGCCGAGGCCGGGCACGATGTAGCCGTTCTCGTTGAGGCGTTCGTCGAGTGCGCCGAGCACGATCGTGACGTCTTTGTCGCCCATGGCCTTCTCGAGGGCAGCAAGGCCTTCAGGGGCGCCGAGGATGCAGACCGCGGTGACGTCAGTGGCACCACGGTCGAGCAGGTACTGAATCGCTGCGATGAGCGAGCCTCCGGTTGCCAGCATGGGGTCGAGCACGAAGCACTGGCGGTTCGACAGATCGTCGGGCAGGCGCTCGGCGTAGGTGTCTGGCTGCAGCGTCTCTTCGTTGCGCACCATGCCCAAGAAGCCGACTTCGGCGGTGGGTACGAGCTTGACCATTCCCTCGAGCATTCCGAGCCCGGCCCGAAGAATCGGCACCACGAGAGGCTTGGGTGAGCTGATTGCCACACCCTTCGTCGCGGTGACGGGGGTCTCAATGTCGACCTCTTCAACGCGCACCGAACGGGTCGCTTCGTACGCCAAAAGCGTGACTAGCTCCTCCGTCAGCGCCCGAAAAGTGGGGGCGGCGGTGTTCTTGTCGCGCAGCACGGTGAGCTTGTGCGTGATGAGCGGGTGGTCGGCAACGTGAACTCGCATAGGCTAAATCTACTTGAGGTACGGACCACTTGGAGAACCGATCGTGACAAAGTTCGATCAATGGATGACGCGGGCCATCGCCGAGGCGAAGCTCACGGCCGATTCTGCCGACGTTCCAGTCGCCGCTCTCGTCTTCGATCAGAACGACAATCTCGTCTCCGTTGGGCGCAATGAGCGGGAGCTCACGGGCGACCCCACGGCGCACGCCGAGGTAGTGGCAATCCGGGCCGCGGCCGCGGCCACCGGTTCGTGGCGCCTCGACGAGATGACTCTCGTGGTCACCCTTGAGCCGTGCACGATGTGTGCTGGCGCGATTCTGCAGGCCCGCATCCCGCGCGTGGTGTTTGGGGCGTGGGACGAAAAAGCCGGCGCATCAGGCAGCGTGAATGATCTACTGCGTGACCGCCGGCTTCCGCACAAGGTCGAGGTGGTGGCGGGCATCCAAGAGGCTGAATGCGCTGCGCTGCTGACGGACTTCTTCGAAGCCCGTCGCTAGCCCGCTAGGCCCGGCTTAGTGCCAGAGCACCGCAACGAACACGTTGATGAGCGCGCCCATGCCTGCAAGGTGCAGGAACGGCAGGGTGGCTTTCTTTTCGCTGGTGCCCGCGCTGAGGGCCTTGGCCTGGCGTGAGCGCGCGATCATGACGGCGACGAGCACGACGATCGCGAAGATCAGCTTCACGGCGATCTTGGCGTTGTTGACGTCTTCGTCGTTCATCTGCACGAGGCCAACAAGGATGAGTCCGGTGACGAGCTGCGTGATGGCACCGATCAGCATCGTGCCCAGTTCAAAGCCTTCTTTGCGGCGCAGCTGAAGAGCGAATGATCCGATGATGAGCGCAAGCCCCAGAATGTGCAGCGCGAGCACGGTGTGAATGATTGGTTCGAAGTTCATGGTTTCGGGATCCTTCTTTAGTCGTTGCCCACGATGACAATGGCATCGGTGGGTGGTGCCGCTTCGGCTGGGCGGCGGTAAACGTCGGGTTCGATGTAGATCACGCGCGCCATCGGTTCAGCTGTACGAATGTCTTGTTCGACACTATCGATACTCGCCGCCACATCGCTCAAGCGAGTTTGCGCTCCGAAGTCGACCTTGGCAGCGACCAGGAGCTCTTCCGGGCCGAGGTAGAGCGTCTTCATGTGGATGAGCGAGCGAACGTCAGGGTGGGCGTTGATGGTGTCGCGAATGAGGTTGCGCTGCTTGGTGGTTGCACCCTCGCCGACGAGCAGGCTCTTGGTCTCGATGCCCAGAATGATCGCGACGATGATCAGCAGAATACCGATGGCAATCGTGCCGATGGCATCCCAGGTCGAGTCGCCCGTAATGACGGTGAGACCGACGCCGAACAGAGCGAGCACGAGACCGAGTTCAGCGGCAACGTCTTCGAGTAGCACTACGGGAAGCTCGGGAGCTTTCGCGTGACGAATAAACGCGATCCAGCCCTGCTTGCCGCGCACGAGATTCGACTCTTTCACGGCGGTGCGCAGCGAGAAGCCTTCGAGCACGATCGCGATGAGCAGAACGGTAATGGGCAGCCACGCTTGCTCAAGCTTGTGCGGATCTTGCAGCTTATGAATGCCCTCGTAGAGCGAGAACACGCCACCGACCGAGAACAGGATGATCGAAACGACGAAGGCGTACACGTAGCGCTCGCGGCCATAACCGAACGGATGCTCGGCATCCGCGTTCTTCTTGGCTTGCTTGCCACCGAGCAACAGCAGCGCCTGGTTGCTCGTGTCTGCCACGGAGTGCACGCTCTCCGCGAGCATCGAACTGGACCCCGAAATCAGAAACGCAATGAATTTGGTGACAGCGATTCCGCCGTTCGCCACCATTGCAGCGATGATTGCCTTAGTTCCGCCTGACGCGCTCATACGATCGATTCTAGGATGTTCACGTGACTACTTCTCTTCCTAGCATTGCAATTGTCGGCGCCGGATCAATGGGAGGTGCCATCCTGTCGGGTTTGCTTGACCCCTCGGTGACTGTAAGCGGGGGAATCCGCGTCACAAATCGCACCGAAGCTAAGGCTGCTGTGGTGCGTTCTGAGGGCGTGGAGTCCTTTGCGCTGGAGAATACTCCTGATGGCAATGCGCGCGCTGTGAAGGGGGCGAAGGTCGTGATGCTGGGGGTAAAGCCCGCCATGATCCCCGACACCCTTACCGCCCTTGCCCCATTCTTAGAACCCGATGCGATCATCATCAGCGTTGCTGCGGGTGTAACAACCGCACGGATGGAAGGCATCGTCGACAACGTTGTGTTGCGTGCCATGCCCAACACTCCCGCTATCGTCGGCAAGGCCGTGACGGGACTCAGCGCTGGGTCGCGCGCCACCGCGGATGACCTCGCCCTCGGCCGCGCCGTGTTTGAGACGGTCGGCACCGTCGTCGAAACGCCGGAATCGCAGATTGATGCGCTCAGCACCATCTCGGGTTCCGGCCCGGCCTACGTGTTCTTGATTCTCGAAGAGTTTGCTCGCACCGCCGTCGACATGGGCTTCACGCCCGAGCAGGCACTGACCCTGGTTGCCGGAACGTTTGAAGGATCGCTCGCACTGCTGGCGTCATCCGATAGTTCACCGGCGCAACTGCGTAAGCAGGTTACGAGCCCTAAGGGCACGACCGAGCGTGCGGTTGAACAGCTGCAGGCTGCCGATCTGAAGGCAATTTTTGACAAGGCGACCGCTGCGGCGCTCGCTCGGGCCACGGAGCTCGCTGCCGGCTAATCGCTCTTACCCGTTCGTGCGGCCCCATTCGTGCCGCCTCGCGCATGCGGCTGCGCGACCGCTTTTAGAAGCGGCCGTGCAGCGCGCGCGAACGACGAGACATCGAGTCGATGATCACGGCGAGCAGTAGCACCGCTCCCGTGACCATGTAGCGCACCGAGGAGTCGAGGCTCAGCAGCGTGAGGCCGCTCGAGATCGACTGAATGACGACAATGCCCAGCAGGGCAGACCAGGCGCTTCCGCGACCGCCGAAGAGGCTTGCACCGCCGATCACGGCTGCTGCGATGGCAGTGAGGTTGGTGTCGCCCCCGCCGCTGCTCTGGTTGGCGGCGGCCAGTCGTGATGCCGCCAGAATGCCACCGAGCGCTGCAAGTGTCGCACTCACTACGAACACCGAAATGTAGACCCGATCAACCCGGATGCCTGCCCGCCGGGCTGCTTCGACGTTGCCGCCGACCGCATAGATGGAGCGCCCCCAGCGCGTGCGCTTGAGCGCAAAGTTGACGGCCATCACGAGCACAACGAAGAGCAGGAACATGAGGCCGATGCCGCGGTCGGTGTTGAGGTACCAGGCGCCGAACAGCAGAGCGACGATCATGAGTGCGCCGCGAAGCAGGATCGCGGTGCGCGACTCGGGCAGCAGGCCAGCGCGGATGCGGCGGTTCGCTAATGACAGATGTGTTCCAACGTAGGCGAGAGTCGCAAGCCCGGCGAGCACGTACGAGAGCCACGCAGGCAAGAACATGAGCTGGGCGAATTGCACGATCCCTGAGTCGAAGGGGATGTTGATCGAGCCGAGCTTGCCGAGCACCCACAGTTGGAGCCCGAGCACGCCGAGCAGGCCCGCGAGGGTGATGACGAAGCTGGGAACGCCGAAGCGGGTCAGCAAGAACCCGTAGAACCATCCGAAGAGTGCACCAGCGGCGAGCGCGGCAAGAATCGCGAACGGCAGCGGCCAGTTCAGCTGGGTGAACGTGACCGCCAGAATCGCGGCCGCGAGTCCCGAAAGCGACCCGACCGAGAGGTCGATTTGGGCGAGCAGCAATACGAGCACTACACCGAGCGCGATCGTGCCGAGCGCGGCGGACTGCATCGCGAGGTTCACGAGGTTGGCGCTCGACAGGAACGTGGGGTTCAGGATCTGGAAGATGGTCCAGATGAGGGCAAGACCCACGACAACGGGAATCGCCCCGAGGTCGCCCCCTCTGACGCGTGACCGGAACGCGGCCCAGGATTCTGCGAGTCCTGACGCGGGCGGAAGTTCGACCGCGGGGGTGTTGTTCGTGGGCGGTTGCGTGTCGGAGGTGCTCATGAGCTGAGTCCTTCCTTGATGCGGGTGAAGGTCGCGCCGGTGAGGCCAGCGCGCCGGCTCACCGCGTTATCCGTTGCGCCCGTAATCGCCGCGATGATGTCTTCGTACGTCACGTCGACCACCGCAAAGTCACCGTTATTGCGTCCAAGACGCAACACCACAACGCGGTCAGCGACGGCCTGCACGTCAGCCATGTTGTGGCTCACTAAGACGATGCCGTGACCGCGCTCGCGGAGGTGCTCAATAAGGTTCAGCACCTCAGCAGTTTGAGCGACGCCGAGGGCAGCGGTGGGCTCATCCAACACCACAATCGACGGATTACCAATGAGCGAACGCGCAATGGCAACGGTCTGGCGTTGCCCGCCCGAGAGCCCCGCAACGGGAGTGCGCACGGAAGGAATCTTGGCTGATAGCTGCCGCAAGAGCGCCCAGGTCTGCTGCTCCATCTCGACCTCGTCGAGCGCCCGAGTGCCCAGCTCGCGGCCCAAGAACAGGTTCGACACCACATCGAGGTTGTCGCATAGCGCCAAATCCTGAAACACCGTCGCGATGCCGAGATCGCGGGCATCCGTCGGGTTCGACAATGACACTTCGTCACCGCGATACGAAATAGTGCCCGAGCTGGCCGGATGCACGCCCGCGAGCACCTTCACGAGCGTCGACTTTCCCGCACCGTTGTCGCCGACGATCGCCACAACCTCGCCGGGATAAATGTCGAGCGACACATCGCTCAGCGCCTCGATCGCGCCGAACTGCTTGCTGATTCCACGCAGCGAAAGGATCGGCTCATCGTCTGAGGTGGCCGGAGTGACATCAGTCATAGTGGCTCTCTTCCCTGAGTTCATTGACCGTACTGAGTTCGTTGACCGCTCTGGTGTCGTTGGGCATTACTGAATCCCCGCCGCCGCACAGGCTTGGGCGTATTCGGCCGTGCAAATCTGCTCAACGCTATAAAAACCATCAGCGACGACGGTCTCCATGATGTTGTCGATTGTCACGATCACGGGAGTCAGCAGCGT
Organism: Salinibacterium sp. SWN167; assembly: GCF_015864665.1. Classification (GTDB taxonomy): domain Bacteria; phylum Actinomycetota; class Actinomycetes; order Actinomycetales; family Microbacteriaceae; genus Rhodoglobus. Next base: position 65,823 of record NZ_JADYWU010000002.1, read on the forward strand.
TGTCGGAACGCCGTTGGTTTCTTCGCTTTGCCCCACAAGTTGCTTGCCGTCGAGCAGCGCCACCGCGTGCGTCGCCGCGATCTCAGCTTCTCGCTTCAGATCCTTGTAGACGGTCATGTACTGGTCGCCACTCACGATGCGTTGGATGGCGGTGAGTTCGGCATCCTGACCGGTGACGGGAGGCAACGGGGTCACCCCGCCAGCCTTGAGCGCAGCGATCGCACCCCCGGCCGTTGCGTCGTTGGCGGCATAGACGCCGATGAGGCTGTCGCCGAACTGGGTGACTTGGCTTGCCATCCACTCCTGGGCCTTGTCTGGGCTCCAGTCGGGAGTGTCGAATTCGGCGACGACGGTATAGGCGCTGCCATCGATCACGCTGTGCGCGCCCTTCTTGAACAGGCGCGAATTGTTGTCGGTGGGGGAGCCGTTGATCATCACAATGTTGCCCTCGGAGTAGCCCTCCTCGGCGAGGCGCTCGACGAGAGCTTTGCCCTGCAGCGCTCCGACCTTTTCGTTATCGAACGACACCCAGAAGGCCAACTCGGGGCTGCCAATCAGGCGGTCGTACGAAATCACGGGAACCTTGTAGGACTGGGCCGTCGCCACGATTGTCACCGCAGCCGAAGAATCAACGGGGTCGAGCACGAGCACGCTAATGCCCTGAGCAAAAGCCGACTCCGCCTGCTGTTGCTGCTTCGCCGGGTCCTGATCGGCATTCGCATAAATCACGTCGCACTCGGGGCACAGCTCAGCAACTTTGGCCTCGAAGAAAGGGCGATCGTAAGCCTCGTACCGCGCCGTCTTCGACTCCGGCAGCAGCAGAGCAATCGTGCGCGAACCATCATTCGAAGCGCCGGGCTCCATCAAGGCGCAGCCCCCCAGAGCGAGCACCGCCACAAGCGCAAGAGCGATCAGTCGCATCATTCGCGCACGGACGGAGGTCACGAAGCCTCCGCCTCTGCAGGTTCAGCACTCAACGTGGCATCAGCACCAATCGTGATCTGATCAATCGCAAAAGCGATCGACCCCAACAGCTCACTGCGCGGCCCCAGTTGGCTCTGCACCAGATCGGCAGCCTGCCCAGACCCCACGATGACCGAACGCTCCATCGCGTGCCGCATCGGGCCCAATAAGAGTTCGCCCGCCTGCGAGAGCTCGCCGCCCACCGCAATGCGCTCCGGATCGAAAACGTTACTGAGGTTGCCCGCGGCGATGCCGAGATGCCGTCCGGCGTCGGCAATGGCCCGGATGCACGCGTTATCCCCAGCGATTGCGCGAACAACCACATCGTGAAGCTTGAGACCGCGACGGCCAGTGCGCACCGACTCAACGATGGCCTGACCACCGGCGAGAGTTTCGAGGCATCCACGATTGCCGCAGCGGCAGAGCGCGCCATCTTCGTCGAGAACCATGTGACCGAATTCACCGGCTGTGCCGTGGTGGCCGCGGAACACCGCCCCGTTCAGGATGAGGCCCGCGCCAATACCGTCGTCGATGCTGACATAGAGAGAGTTGGGCTTGCCCCGCAGTGCGCCCGAACGGTACTCGGCCAGCGCGCCCATGTTGGCGTTGTTGTCGACATACACCGGGCTGTTGAGGCGGATGCCGAGAGACTCTGCGACAGGAACGCCGTCCCAGCCGCGCAAGATTCCTGTGCGCGAAATGATGCCGGTTGACTGATCCATGGGCGCGGGCATCGCGAGGCCAACCGCGAGGATCTCGTCGTGAGTGGCGTCGACCGACTCGAGCATGTCGGTGATGAGTTGGGCGGCCCGGTTGAGTTCGTTGTCGGCGCGATGGTCTTTCGCGAGCGGCATGTGGTGCTCAGCAACGACGGTGTGCGCAACATCGGAAAGGGCAACGCGCATGTGGCGTTCGGAGAAGTGAACGCCGGCGACGAGGCCAAGCGCGCGAGCAAGCGTGACCTGATGGGCGCGACGACCACTGCGCGTGCTCATCGTGGTCGCGAGCACCCCGGCGGTGACGAGCTCTTTAACAATGTTGGAGACCGTCGCGGGCGAAAGACCCGTTACCCCGGCCAATTCGATCTGCGTGAGGCCACCATGGTGCTTCACCGCGTCGACGATGCGAGCGCGGTTAGCTTCGCGGAGCGAAGTTTGCGACCCCGGGGTCGCCCGTTTTTTGCTCACGGAATCAAGATACAGGTAGCCGGTGCGCGCGGATCAGTCCACGAACGGGGCTACGTTGCGAGTGTCGCGAACTTTTCGATGTCGACGGAGTTGCCGCTGACGATCACGAGGTCGTGGTTCGAGATCACCGTCTCGGGGGTTGCGTAGGTAAATTCCTTGCCGGGCGACTTCACTCCGACCACCGTGATGCCGTACTTGCGGCGCACTTGCGACTCACTCAGCGGGAGCCCGCGGATGGGCTTCGGCGGATACATCTTCACGATGGCGAAGTCATCATCGAACTCGATGAAGTCGATCATCCGGCCCGAAACCAGGTGAGCAACGCGCTCGCCGGCTTCTGCCTCGGGGTAGATCACGTGGTTGGCGCCGATGCGGTTGAGGATTTTGCCGTGGGAGCGGCTGATCGCTTTCGCCCAGATTTGCGGAATCTTGAGGTCAACGAGGTTGGCCGTGATGAGCACGCTGGCTTCGATCGACGAGCCGACAGCCACGACGGCGATCGAGAAGTCTTGCGCGCCGATCTGCTGGAGAGCGTCGAGGCTGCGAGCGTCCGTCTGCACGGCGTGAGTGACGCGTTCCGACCATTTTTGTACGAGGCTGAGGTCAGCATCGATCGCTAAAACTTCGCGGTCGAGGCGCTGAAGCTGACCGGCAGTGGCCGCACCGAAGCGACCGAGCCCGATTACTAGCACCGGGGCATTGTGGGCGATCTTGTCAACCAACGATGGGCCTCTCTTCTGCTCTCGTGAACAATTGACGGCGCTGACTGGCCGCAAGGGCTGCCGCCAGCGTAACCGTTCCCACTCGTCCAGCCCACATTGTGGCGGCGAGGATGTACTTGCCGCCGTCGGGCAGCGTTTCGGTGAGCCCCGTAGAGAGCCCACACGTGGCAAAGGCCGAAATCACGTCAAAAAGCACCCTGTCGAGGGGCTCCTTGGTTATCTGCAAGATGGCGATGGTCGATATGGCGACGATCGTTGCGCCCCACAGCGTGACGCTGACGGCGAGGCGAAGTACGTCGGTGGGGATACGACGCTCGAAGGCGTGCATGTCGTTGTCACCGCGAGCTTCCGCAAGGGCAGCCAAGAACAGCACAGCGAGAGTCGTGACTTTGATGCCACCCGCGGTGGAGGCAGAGCCGCCGCCCACAAACATCAGCATGTCGAAGACGAGCAGCGTCGACCCATTCAGCTCATTGATGTCGATGGTGGAGAACCCACCCGAGCGTGTCATGGTCGATAAGAAAGTGGATGTCAGGGGGCGCGAGATCAGGCTTTGCCCACCGATGGTGTTGGTGTTGTTCCATTCCAGAATGAGCACTGCTAGTGCCCCGAGGAAGATCAGCAGCACCGTCGTGAAGAGGGTGAGGCGTGCGTGAACCGAGAGGCGGGCGCCGTCTTTGAGGTTGCGGACTACAGCGAAGATCACGGGGAAGCCGAGGCTTCCTAGGAACACACCGACGCCAATCGCGCCGAGCATCCAAGGATCTTGAGCGAAGGCTTCCATGCCACTGACCGCCGGCACAAAACCGGTGTTTGTGAAGGCCGATGCCGCGAAGTAGAAGCCCTGCCAAATGGCGGGCCACACGTCGAAACCTTCCACAAGCAGGCGCGGGATGATCACGAGCGAGAGCACGACCTCGATGGCCAGCGCGCTGATGGCTACGGTCGCGAGGAGCCCACCAATTTCGCCAAGACGAATAGCTTGGGATTCAGAAACAGGGCCGACGTGGATGCGCGAGGGGTTCGAGTCGCTCGCGGCGATGAGTCGTTGGCGCAGCCCGAGGCGGCGCGACACGACGAGGCCCAGCATGCTGGCCAGAGTGAGCACGCCGATTCCGCCGACTTGCAGACCGATGAGGATCGCGGAGTTGCCGAAGGCTGACCAGTGCGTCGACATGTCGACGGTGGTGAGGCCGGTCACGCAGATGGCGGAGACGGCGGTGAAGAGTGCATCCACGAGGGGGGTGGCTTGGCCATCCCGAGCCGATATGGGCAACACGAGAATGGTCGTGAGCACCACAACGAGCGCCGAGAAGATGGCGATAGCGAAGCGCGCGGGAGTCGCAGCGGCGAAACGATCGATCACATCACGGACGCGGGCGAGGATGCTGCGTTCACGCGGGTGCGCACGCATAGGTGCCCAAGAGCTCATAAATTTATCTCCCCACGCACAGGAGGCCATGGTACTCCTCAGAAACGCCCGGTACCCTATTGCAATGGCCGACATCTTTGACGTAGTAGCCGATTCAACGCGGCGTAGCCTTCTGACCGTGCTGCTTGAGCAGTACATCGCCTCTGATTCTCCGAGCGGCGAGCTGAGCGTAAGTGAGATTGTCGAAAAACTCGATTTGAGTCAGCCGACGGTCTCCAAGCACCTGAAGGTGCTGCGCGATCACGGGTTGGTGTCGGTGCGTGAAGACGGCCAACACCGCTATTACCGCCTCGATTCTTCTCCTCTTGAAGAGATTGAAGACTGGCTGATCCCGTTCTTGAGCGCGGACTTCCAAGAAGACTTTGACGAGGAGCTGCTCGCCTCGACCGGCGCTTTCTCGGCCTGGTCGGGAGCAGATGTCGGAGACAACTTGGGCCGCCAGGTTGCGGATCGCGCCTACCGGGCTCGCACCGCGCTGCACGACGTCGCGGAGGCTGCAAAGCACCTGCCGAGCAGCGTTCGCTCTCGCATCTTCCGCAAGGATTAAGCGGGAGGCGCGCCGGGCGCGCACCTTGAGGGGTGGACAGCGAGTCACACCAGCCCCTATTGTTACCGTTTAGCACTTCAGTCACATGCTGGGTGCTTTGTGCAGTCGTTTCGTGCGTTCTGCAGTTGGTGAAACTAAGGGGCTGGTCCGATGTCACGGGATCTATCTGAGATGCGTTTTCTCACCGTCGCTGAGGTGGCGGACATGATGCGCGTCTCAAACATGACCGTGTATCGTCTGGTTCACTCCGGTGAACTCCCGGCTGTTCGTTTTGGCCGTTCATTCCGCATCCCGGAATCGGCTGTAGCGAGCGCCGTTGCACCCCCAATCTCTGAGGTTGGATAGCGGCGAATCGTCGCTGAGGGTTCATTCCCAGTTCATCGAGACTTTTAAACCCGCCCGGTGCGGTAAACTCTTCCGGTATGTCTTTCCGCGGTTCTGAATCGGACCGGGTCGGTTCGTTCAGAAATCAGTGAGGTTCCTATGGGTTCAGTCATCAAAAAGCGTCGCAAGCGTATGGCAAAGAAGAAGCACCGCAAGCTGCTTCGTAAGACACGCCACCAGCGTCGCAACAAGAAGTAACTAGTCCCAATGACTAGGGGCCGTCTTCCGAGACGGTCACAACTCGAACACCCGAACGTTCATCTGAACGATCGGGTGTTCGGCGTTAACGAGCGTTTTTGCGCACAATCTTGGCTTGCTGCTTCACGCGGCGCCGGGCTTCTTTGAGGCCGGCGCGGCTGAGCGGCAGTACTGGCCAGCCCATTTTTTGGGCATAGTGGGTGAGTTTCACATCCGCGTTCACGGCCACACGATTGCCTACGGCGCTCAGTAGCGGGATGTCGTTGCTGGAATCGGAGTATGCCCAGCAGTCTGCCAGGTTGGCCCCGAGCCGCCCAGCGAGCTCTGTGGCGACGGCAGCCTTCTCTGGCCCGTGAAGCACGTGGCCGTCGAGTTCTCCCGTGAGAAAGCCGTCTTCGGCGCGCACGCGGGTTCCGAGCGCGCCCGTAAGGCCGAGTCGCTCGGCGATCACTTGCGCCACAAACTGGGGCGTTGCGGTGATGAGCCACACTTCGTGGCCCTTCGCGAGGTGCTCTTTGGCCAGATCGACGGTTTCGGGCCACAGGTTGGGCAGAATGTCTCGCTCGTAGATGGTCTCGGCGAGATCGATGAGCGTCTGCAGGGAATGTCCGCCCACGATCTCAAGCGCCCGTTCCCGCGCGGAGGTCATGTGCTTGTGGTTTTCTCCCACAGCGACGAACCGAAACTGGTGCCAGGCAAAGCGAGCAATATCTCGCCAGCCCACGATTCCGCGCCGCCAGGCTTCCTTGCTCAAATAGAAAGCACTCGCACCACGCATGAGCGTGTTGTCCACGTCAAAGAAAGCCACAACGGCGTTCTGGCTGGGCGGGGGCGACGTTACCTCGTGCATTCGCATTATTCTAGGGTCGTGCCCACGAAACGTCTCACTTTAATTGGCAAACCCGGTTGTCATCTTTGTGACGATGCCCGCGAAACGATCAATCAGGTCGTCGCGGCACTGGCCTCAACCATCGAGATCGAACTCACTGAGCAGTCGATTCTGGAGGATGAGCAGTTGAACGCGAAGTACTGGGACGAGATTCCTGTTGTGCTCATCAACGACCGCGTACACACCATTTGGCGTGTCGAACCCGAGCGCCTCAGCGCTGCTCTTCTGGAGGAAACAGAATGATCCGTCACGTTGTTATGTGGAAGCTCATCGCCGAAGATCCCGCAGACCAGAAGATCGCAGCGGATGCGATGGCTGCTGCGCTGGAACCTCTCGTCGGCAAGATCGATGGTCTCGAAGCGCTAACCGTGCGCCCGGATGTGGCAACCGTCGCCGGAAATTGGGACGTCATCCTTGTGTCTGATCACACTTCGGTTGAGGCCCTTGCGGCGTACGGAACTCATCCGTTGCACGTGGAAGCGGGTGCTGTGGTGAAGGCAAACACTCGTGAACGGGCCTGCGTCGACTTCGAGCTTTAAGCGGGGGAACGACGCCGCCTCTTGTCGGCTGCTCATGCGCCCGCATTAGGATGTGGGGCACTTACCGCGCTCTCGCGTGGTCCCGAAACGAGGATCGAAAGAGGAAACTATGAAGTTTCAAATCGTCAAAGGCAAGAGCGAGACGCAGCCATTCTTCTGGCGCATCGTTGCGAGCAATGGCCAAACTCTCGCGGTGAGCGAGAATTACGTGGCGAAAGCATCAGCGAAGAGTGCTGTGGAGTCGGTCATCAAGAGCGCCGGTGGAGCCAGCATCGAAGACCTTACGTAACACAGGCGTTCAGTGATCGCGGGGGATCCTCGCGAGCACGACTGTGTGGCCTGCTACTTACTAACTTCGATCGGGCCCGTCATGTGGTTCTTGATCGAGTCGCGTTCAGCGGCCAGTGATGCCAGCGTTCCGCTGTCGAGGCCTGGCTGCAGCATGTCATCGAAGGGATTGCCCATTCCACTCTTGGAGTGCACTGCTTCGGCGTAGGCCGTTGCTGCTGCCGCTACCTTTGCGCTCGCGCGTTGAGCCTTCTTGAGCGAGACAGCACTGCTGCCCACAACCTCAGCATGCTTATTCAGTGCCTTCTTCAGGTCTTTGAGTGCCGAATCAATTTTCTTTGACATGAGGTCATCCTGTCCTAATTGGCTATGCGCTGGCTATGGGTTCGGTGTGTCGAACTGTGAGGCCCTCGCGAGCCCCACAGGGCGGCTACGGAGTGAGGCGGGTTGGTCCGCGGAACAGATACGTCGCTTCGCGCAGGTTGGGCAGACCGAGGAGCAACATCAGCACGCGCCCGAGGCCCATGCCGAATCCACCGTGCGGCGGTACGCCGTAGCGGAAGAAGTCGAGGTAGAAATCGAGCTCGGCCGGGTCCATGCCCTTGTCGCGAATCTGTGCTTCCAGCACGTCAACGCGGTGCTCGCGCTGGGCGCCAGTGGAGATCTCGACGCCGTTGAACACGAGGTCGTAGCTGTTCGTGAGGCCCGCATCATCCGCGTGACGCATGTGATAAAACGGGCGGATGCTGGCGGCGTAGTCGGTCAAGAACACGAAATCATGGTCGTACGTTTCTTTCACGTAGGCGGCGATCTGGCGCTCGCCCTCCGGGTCCATGTCGGCGTCGGCGCGCGGCACCGTGTAGCCGCGGTCGCTGACGATCTGCTTAGCCTCGGCAAGCGGGATGCGGGGGAAGGGGCGAGTCGGCACCGTCATTTCGATGCCGAACAGCTTCTCGATCTCTTCGCCGTGCTTGTCTTTGACAGCCTGGAAGCCGGCAACCATGAGCTCTTCGTGCAGGTTCATGACGTCTTCGTGGCTGGAGATCCAGCTGATCTCGCTGTCGACCATCGTGAACTCGGTGGCGTGACGCGACGTGAAGCTGGGGTCGGCACGGAAGCTGGGGGCGATCTCGAAGATCTTGCCGAAGCCAGCGGACTGCGCCATCTGCTTGAAGAACTGGGGGCTCTGCGCCAAGTAAGCCTTGGTGTCGAAGTAGTCGACCTCAAACAGTTCAGCCTTCGACTCGCTGGCGCTGGCCATGAGCTTGGGGGTGTGAACCTCGATGAAGTCGTTCTCGACCCAGTAGGTGCGCCAGGCGTGCTCGAGCGTGGTCTGGATGCGGAAGATCAGGTTGTTGCGCGGCACGCGAAGGTCGAGGAAGCGCCAGTCCATGCGCTTGTCGACGCTGGTGTCTTCAGCGATCGGGGTTTCAGCGATTGCCTCGCCAGCAAGTTCGATGCCGTCGAGCTTGATCTCAACGCCGCCGAGCTTCACGCGCTCGTCGTGCTTCAACTCACCGGTTGCGGTGAGGAAGGTGCCCTGAGCGAGGCCCGAAATGATCTCGGCGAGGGGATCCTCTGCCGCGGTGCCGTCGTCGTTGAACGAGCGGGGGTGAACAAGCTGCACCGCACCCGACTCATCGCGCAGCACGACAAACTGCACCTTCTTTTGATCTCGAACAGTGTCGACCCACCCCGAAACGGAGGTTGCTCCATCGCTTGCGGCGGCCAGGTTCTTAGTGAGGGTGCGTGTAGTCACAGCGCCGAGTTTACAAGGGATCACGCAAGAGAAAGTGCGGCAGGGCAGCAGACGTAGACTGAATACCGTGCCAGCAGACCTCATCCATCTCGTTCGCCATGGTGAAGTGCACAATCCCGACCGCATTCTCTATGGCCGTCTCCCCGGGTATCACCTCAGTGAACTCGGTCATAAAATGGCGGATGTCGCCGCCGCAAGCTTCGCGAAGCGGCCCCTCACAGCGCTCTATGCGAGCCCCCTGCAGCGCGCTCAAGAGTCAGCGCGACCCTGGTCGGAACGCTACGGCCTCCCCATCACGACCGAAGAGCGCATCATCGAACCCCACAACTGGTTTGAGGGCGGTCGCTTGCAGTTTCCGAAAGTTCTCACGCAGCCACGCGCGTGGCCGCACCTGATCAACCCGCTCAAGCCCAGTTGGGGTGAGGCATACGTGAGCATCGAAGCGCGCATGCTTGCCGCTATTGATGAGGCGTGGGCCGCTGCCGAGGGCGGCGAAGTCGTCATGGTCAGCCACCAGCTGCCGATCGTGATGGTCGCGCGTTCCGCCAAGAAGATGCGGCTCGCCCACGACCCCCGCCACCGTCGCTGCACGCTGTCGAGCATCACGACTCTCGCTCGCGAGGGAGACCATTTCGTCGAGGTTGACTATCAGGAACCTGCGGGAGACTTGCTCGCAGCATCCATCGATCTAGGAGCAGTGTGAACCGCCGTCTTATCGCCGCTGTTGTGGCGAGTCTCGCCCTGTTTACTGTGTCGTGCTCCGGCACCACCGAAAGTCTCGCGCAGCAGTACGAGAACGGATCAGAAGAGGGCTATATCTCCGGCGACGGTTCGACGGTCGAGATTCCAGCCGACAGTCGCGACGAACCCGTCACTTACGAGGCAACTCTCGACACCGGCGAGACCGTGTCGAGCGATGACTTCGCCGGTTCCGTTTATGTCGTGAACTTTTGGTACTCGAGTTGCCCGCCGTGCCGCCTCGAAGCGCCCGACCTCGCCGCGCTGAGCGAGCAGTACACCGAGGTTCCCTTCTTGGGCGTTAACGTATCCGACACTGCCGAAACGTCGCTCACCTTCGCTGACGAGTTCGGCATCCCGTACGCCTCCGTCGTGGATGCCACGACAGCGGGCGTGCAGCTGGCGTTCGCCGGTTCCGTGCCACCGAACGCGGTGCCCACCACTCTCGTGGTCGACCGTGAAGGGCGCGTTGCCGCACGCATCAGCGGTCTGGTGCGCGACCCCAGCATCCTCGCAGCGATGATGGACTCCGTCATCGCTGAGGAACAGTAGTGTCGAGTCCGGTCGGGGAGCTCATTCTCGGCGGCAACCTCCTTCTCGCGATTCCGATTGCGCTCCTTGCAGGCCTAGTCTCGTTTGCCTCACCCTGTGTTCTGCCTCTCGTGCCTGGCTACCTTGGTTACATCGGCGGGTTCACGAGCGCAGAGGAGAAGGGCAGCACGAAGCGCCTTGTTCTCGGCGTGAGCCTCTTCATCCTGGGTTTCACCGTGGTCTTCGTGGCCTTCACGGTACTGTTTGGCACCGCCGGTCTTCTGCTGCGGCCCTGGCTTGATCTGATCACCCGCATCGCCGGGGCGCTCGTGATCGTGATGGGTGTCGTGTTCATTGGGCAGGTCACCTTCGCGCAGCGCACGATCAAGCCGAAGTTCAAGGTCGCAACCGGCCTCGCTGGTGCACCGCTGCTTGGCGTCGTTTTCGCCCTCGGCTGGACCCCGTGCGTTGGTCCCACCCTCATCGCCGTCGGAAGCATGGTCTTGGATGGCGGAGACCCCGGCCGGGCCGCTATCGTCGGCATCGCCTACAGTCTCGGTCTCGGCATCCCGTTCCTGCTGGTGGCTCTTGGATTGAACTGGGCGACCGGTTCGGTGGCGTGGATGCGCCGCCACATCCGTCTTATTAATCTGATCGGCGGAGCACTGCTCGTGTTGATCGGTCTACTCATGGTCACCGGTGTGTGGCGTGCAATCGTGACAAGTTTGGGGGCGGTAATCGGTGGCTTCGACACACTCCTCTGATTCAGAAGCTGGCGATTCGGTAACGGGCGGGGATGCCACGCGTCCCAGCGACCACATGGACGCGCCAACGCCTGCGCCGGAAAGCAAGATCACGCAGCCGAAGCTCGGGCTTGCGGGCTACGGTCGCTTTTTCTGGCGCCAGCTCACGAGCATGCGCACGGCGTTGTTCCTGCTGCTTCTCTTGGCCGTTGCGGCAATCCCGGGCTCTCTCGTGCCGCAAATCACGTCGGACCCTAACGGCGTTATTGCCTATCGCAACAACTATCCAGACACCGCAGCGATTCTCGACTTCTTTCAAGTCTTCAACACCTACTCCTCGGTGTGGTTCTCGTCGATCTACCTCCTGCTCTTCATCTCCCTCATCGGCTGTGTGCTGCCGCGCACCAAACATCACTTCGATGCGCTTCGTGCTCGCCCACCCAAGACTCCAGCGCGTCTCTCGCGGTTGCAGGGTTTCACCACCCGCACGACAGAGGCGGATGTCACAACGACGATCGATTCAGCACGTGGCCTGCTGCGCTCGCAGCGGTACCGCACCGAGCTGTATGGCGATTCGGTCAGCGCTGAACGCGGCTACCTGCGCGAAACGGGAAACCTCGTCTTTCACGCCGCTCTCGTCGGCGTTCTCGTGACAGTGGGGATCGGCGGCGGCTTCGGCTACACCGGGCAGCGCGTAGTCGTAGAGGGCTATGCATTCAGTAACTCGCTCGCCAGCTATGACTCGTTCAACCCGGGCCGGTTCTTCAGCGATGACGCTCTCGACCCGTACACCGTCGCGCTTGACTCTTTCGAGCCGGTCTACGAAATCGAGAACCAACAGGCGATCGGTCAAGCGATTGACTTCACCGCCAACGTCACGACCACGGTGCGCGGCGACGAGCCTCAGCAGTCTCAAATCAAGGTCAATGAGCCTCTCAGCCTGAGCGGCACCAACCTGTATTTGCTCGGCAACGGCTATGCCCCGGTTATCACCGTGCGCGATGCGGACGACAAAGTCATCTGGTCGCAACCAACGCCGTGCCTGCCGTTCGACGCCAACCTCGGCAGCACCTGCATCATTAAAGTGCCCGACGGACTCGATCAGCAGATCGGGATGCTCGGCTTCCTGTATCCGACCGCCGGAACCCTCAGCTCCGGAGCACTAGCTTCCGTGTATCCCGACCTGGTGTCACCCGTGCTCACGTTGGAGGTGTACGAGGGCGACCTCGGTCTCGACAACGGGCAGGGCACCAACGCCTATTCGCTCAACACTGACTCTCTCGAGCAAATCGCGGGCCGGAGTTCCGACGCTGAAACCTTGCGCCTCACTCCCGGCGACCGGCTCGAACTGCCCAACGGTTTGGGCAGTGTCGAGTTGACGAGCATCCCGCGCTTCGTCTCCCTCGATGTGCACCATGATCCGTCGCAACTGCCGGTGCTGTTGTTCGCCATGCTGCTCTTTGGCGGCCTCATTACGAGCCTCTTCGTGCCCCGTCGCCGCATGTGGGTGGCCGCCACGACTGACGCCGCTGGCGTGACAACAGTTGAGTATGCCGCGCTGGCTCGTGGCGACGACCCTAACCTCGAAGCGGCAGTCGCCGACTTTGCCGATAAGCATTCCCAGCAACTGAGAGTTAGGGTGGAATCGTGACTGAGACCCTCGTGTCGTATTCGCTGATTGCGGTTTATTCAGCGATGGCGATCTATACCTTTGCGTTCATAATGTTCGCCGTCGATTTGGCACGCCGCTCGGCGGAGTCGAGCGATGCTTCCGCAGCGAGTGCAACCGGGTTGGCTGCGGCATCCGCCCAGCAGGCATCTGTCATGCAAGCGGCAAGTTCTGGCGGTACGGCAACGCTAACCGCGAGCCCCGCTTCGACGGGTGATGCCGCTATTGTTCACTCGCCCAAGTCGTTGCGAATCGCCATGGCGCTGACCGTAATCGCGTGGGTGCTGCACGTGAGTGCCGTCATTTTCCGCGGGGTTGCCGCGGGCCGCGTTCCGTGGGCGAATATGTTTGAGTTCACGCTCACCGCAACAGCCCTGATCGTCGGCGTTTTCTTGCTGGTGCAGTTCTGGCAAGACCTGCGCTTCCTCGGCTCATTTATTACCGGGTTCGCATTGCTCGCGCTCGGCGTCGGCACCTCAAGCTTCTATGTGGATGTTGTGCCCCTGCCGCCAGCGCTGCAGTCGGCCTGGTTGGTTATTCACGTCTTCGTCGCAAGCCTCAGCACCGGGTTCTTTGCCCTCGCCGCCGGACTTTCGGTGGTGCAGCTCATGCAGTCGCGTCGCGAAGCGGGCAAGGCGCTCAAGTTGCGCTTCCTTGACACTCTGCCTGCGGCCGACCGCCTCGAGACTCTCGCCTACCGCCTGACCGTGGTCGGCTTTGTGATGTGGACCTTCACTCTCATCGCTGGCGCTGTTTGGGCCGAGCGGGCCTGGGGTCGTTACTGGGGCTGGGACACCAAAGAGGTCTGGACCTTCATCATTTGGACCATCTATGCCGGTTACATTCACGCCCGGGCAACCCGCGGCTGGCGCGGATCGCGGTCAGCATGGCTTGCGATCGTGGGCTTTGCAGCCGTTATCTTCAACTTCACCGTCGTGAACCTCTTCTTCAAAGGACTTCACGCCTACTCCGGCCTGTAAACGACTGCTGCGGGCGGCGCCGATCGCGGCGCGCCCGTGGCGAAGAAAAACGCTGGGGCCGCACCGAGCTGCACCCCAGCGTTTGATTGGGGAGAGCCCCTTCGGGCTCACGGTAGTAGTGACTAGCCGGCGGGCGTGAGTTGCATCGGCACGGTGGGGTTTCCCTCTCCCGTGGAGAAGTGGATGATCGGGCCATCGTCACCGCATTCATACGGTGCTGAGTTGATCGGGGCATCCGCCAAGAAGCTGTTTGTGAGATCAGCGCCATCCATGGTGACCCCCGAGACCGTCACGCTGACGGCGATGTCGCTCACCTCTTGTGAAGTCGTAATCACGGTGTCAGTGGCGGTGTAATCGCCGCTGATGCCGCCAGTGATGGCTCCCGTGCCCTCAGTGCCGGCAACCTGCAAGAGGATCTCGAAGTCGGGAGTGTAGGTGTAGGTCGCGTCGGTGAAAGCGAGCCCGGTTCCACCCTCGACTGAGATGTCGAGTCCGTCGTTAGAGCCACTGACAGCGGAGTAGAAGCCCTGCATCTGATCCTCGGCGATGTACCAGTCTCCGATGAGGCACTCGGGGCCGGTGGCAGCGTCCTCTTCGACTTCCTCGGGGGCTGCGGCATCCGTCTCCACCGTGGGAGTGCTTGGTTCGTCGGCCGGCGCCGAGCACCCGGTGAGTACGGCGAGGCTGAGCAGACTCACGGCGGCGATGGCACCTAGACGGCGCGATTCAAGACTCATGTGTACTCCTCGGAAGTGATTGCCCTCGGAGACAACCAGTTCGTCCACCCTACTGAGCGGCCGCGTTACTGTGCTGAGTAGTTTTTACCTAGTTCGTGACAGCGGACGAGGCGATCTCGCCACCACTGCGTACGTTCGGGATTAGCGGCCCAGCGAGTGAGCAGCGCCTCGTCGGCCTCGATGCGGCGCACTTCGAGGTGCCCGTCGCGAGCGCGCAGGGGAGCAGCGGTAACGTCGGCGGCGAGCAAGGATGCCGTGGCGAGTCCGCAGTCATAGTCGAGGGGATCGATGGCGGCAGCCAAGTGCGCGCCCATCGCGAGCCCCACCGAGGTCTCGAGGGCGCTGGAGACCACAACGGGCAGCCCGGCATCCTTCACGATCTCCAGAGCGCGAGAGACGCCACCCAGAGGCTGTGCCTTGATGACGAGGAGGTCGGCGGCGCCCGCGCGGGCGACCGCGAGCGGGTCGGCGGCTTTGCGCACACTCTCGTCAGCCGCGACGGGGATGCCCATATAGGCAATGCGCGTGTGCAGCTCACCGAGTTCTTCCACTGTCGCGCACGGCTGCTCGACATACTCAAGGTCGAATCCGGCAAGGGCATGCACAGCACGCTCGGCCTCATCGACCGTCCACGCGCCATTCGCATCAATGCGGATGCGGCCAGTCGGCCCCATGACGCGGCGCACTTCGGCGACGCGGGCAATGTCATCCTCGAGGGTCTGATCGGGCTCGGCAACCTTCACCTTGGCGGTGCGGCAGCCATGGAAACGTTCGAGAACCGCTTCGACCAGCTCGGCGGGAACAGCGGGCACGGTGGCGTTAACCCAAATACGATCGCGCACGAGGGGTGGCATCTCGTTGTAGGCATAATCGATCGCGGCCAAGAGCCACGGGGTTGCTTCGACATCGTCGTACTCGACGAATGGTGAGAACTCGCTCCACCCCTGCGGGCCGCGAAACAGGAGTGCTTCGCGTTGATCGATGCCGCGAAAACGGGAGGTCAGGGGCAGGGACACCACGTGAGCGGTGTCGAGAATGTCGTTCGCTGAAGGGAACATGTTCCCAGTCTGACAAGTTCCACTGTCAGTTAGGGTAATTGCGTGACTAATCCGGGGGATATCGAGCGCATTGCGACCAAAGTGGTGCCCTATTACGTCGTAGGTGTTGTCGACGACGAAGAAACTGAGCTGCCCGCCGACGGCGAGCACGAGCCAACCCCCGACGCCGAAGAGGTGCCAGTCGCGCGGAGATCACGCCCGCGGTGGCTGGGCTTTGTTGCCGCAGCACTCGGCGTCGCCACTCTCGTCTTGTTCATCATCGCGATGATCGTCTCTGCTGGCGGGGACTACCCGAACGGCACTGCTCTGGCGTATGCCGCGATCGTGGTGTCAATCTCGGCCGCCATTACCGCCATGCTGTGTCTCATTTTCGGCCTGCAGCGCCGCTGGGCAGCATTTGGGCTTGCCGTCGCCGTTCTCTCGAACCCACTCATCGTGTTGTACGTGTTCCGCTTCTTTGGCAGCTAAAGGGTTCGTCGCGACGAACGAAAGCCGAACATCCCCGGTTCGGCATCAGCCTGCTCTGCACCCCGATGGTTAGGGTGGAGCCATGGCGCCTGTTTCTGAAATTTTCGACGAGAAGTTGTGGCGATCGGTCGCCGGGTTCGATGACCTCACCGACATCACGTACCACCACGATGCGAGCGGAACGATTGCGCGCATCGCCTTCGATCGTCCCGAAGTGCGCAACGCCTTCCGGCCACACACCGTCGACGAGTTGTATCAAACACTGGATGACGTGCGCCAGAATCCTCGCATCGGCGTCGTGCTGCTCACGGGCAACGGCCCGAGCGAGAAAGATGGCGGCTGGGCGTTCTGCTCTGGCGGCGATCAGCGCATCCGTGGCCGTGCTGGTTATGAGTACGAAGGCCAAGAGGGCGCAACGAATCCGACCGCTGCCGCCGGGCTCTCCGCGGCTGAGGCCGAGGCCGATGCTGCCGCCGCTGCGGGAAAGCGCCGCGCCGCCGCCGGACGCCTGCACATTCTTGAAGTCCAGCGCCTCATCCGCTTCATGCCCAAGGTCGTTATCGCGGTCGTTCCCGGCTGGGCTGCCGGGGGAGGGCACTCGCTGCACGTGGTCTGTGACCTCACGATTGCTAGCGCCGAGCATGCCCGCTTCAAACAGACGGATGTCGACGTCGGCTCCTTCGACGCCGGTTACGGCAGTGCCTACTTCGCTCGCCAAGTAGGCCAAAAGTTTGCCCGTGAAGTGTTCTTCCTGGCCCGCGAGTACGACGCGCAACGCGCCCTCGACGCGGGAGCGATCAACGCTGCCGTGCCCCACGCCGAGCTCGAAGCCACCGCCTACGAGTGGGCGCAAACCATCATGACGAAATCGCCGACCGCTATTCGCATGGTCAAGTTTGCCCTCAACGCGGTTGACGACGGCCTTGTTGGTCAGCAAGTTTTTGCGGGCGAAGCGACGCGCCTCGCCTACGGCACCGACGAAGCTGTCGAAGGCCGCGATTCGTTCCTGCAGAAGCGCGAACCCGACTGGTCGCCCTTCCCCTGGCAGTACTAACGCCTAGGCAGCTCTAACGCCCAGACAGCCCTAACGCTCCCGCAGTTCTAACCCAGAGAGGTTTACCCGTGACCGCTGACACCACTTCGACCCGAGAACTCTGGTCTATCGACGCCCGCGATCCCCGCAAAGTCTGGGCGGCGCTGAAGCCGGCACTCGACGGAACGGGAGCCGCGATTCTGCCGCACCCGGCCTCCCCCTCTGGCCTGCCAGAAACCGTGCCCGCGAACGTCGCGGTGATCGTAGAAACGAGCGGATCGACCGGCCGACCCAAGCGCGTGATGCTGAGTGCTGACGCCCTGAAGGCGAGTGCTGCGGCATCCGATGAGCTGCTGGGTGGCCAGGGGCAGTGGCTTCTCGCCGTGCCCGCGCACTACATTGCCGGTATCAATGTGCTGGCTCGCTCCTATTTTGCGGGCACCGAGCCGATCATGATGTCGACGCGTGACTTCACCGCGACCACCTTCGTGGAGGCGGCAGCTCAGCTCACGGGGGAACGGCGTTTCGTGTCACTCGTGCCCGTGCAATTGGCGCGTCTTCTCGAATCGGAAGAGTCCATTGCGGCGCTTTCCACCTTCCAGCAGATTCTGGTCGGCGGCCAGTCGATCCCCGTAGCGTTGTTGGCGGCAGCCCGCGCTCGCGGTCTCGCCGTCTCGACCACGTATGGGTCGAGCGAAACCAGTGGCGGCGCTGTCTGGGACGGCATACCGCTGCCCACCGCGCAGGTGCGCCTCGTTGATGACCGCATCGAAATCGCTGGACCCATGCTCGCCGAGGGCTACCTTGACGACCTGCGGCGCAGTGCATTCTCCTTCCGCGTGCAGGATGGCGTGCGGTGGTACCGCACCGACGATGTCGGCGAGCTCGTCGACGGCGTGCTGCGCGTGCGCGGACGAGCCGACGACATGATCATTTCCGGTGGAGTGAAGGTCTCCATTGCCGAGGTGGAGACCGCTGTGCGCACGCTACCCGGCCAAGACTCAGCCGTTGTCGTTGCCGCTCCCCACCCCGAGTGGGGTGAAGCCCCCGTGGTGATCACGACGCGGGCGATCGCTCTCGATGTGGTGCGCCAAGCGGTGGCAACTCAGTTGGCTTCGGCTGCTGCCGCACCTGCGCGCGTGATGCTGATCGATGAGATTCCTCTGCTTTCGACAGGAAAACCCGATCGACTCGCCTTAGCCACAGTCGTGCTTAAGTAGAATCCCTCCGTGGCCTCTCCTAAAAAGCAACGCATTGACCCCGCAACCGTTTCGACCGCTGCGGCGAAGAAAAAGAGCGGACGTCCCGGTGGGCGACCGCCCAAGGCGCCCAAGATTGCGAAAGCCACCGCGCGCGACTGGATCAGTGGCGCCCGCATCCAAACCCTGCCGTTAGCTTTTGCGCCTGTCGCGCTCGGCACAGCGGCGGCCTACGTGCTTCCGCACGACGTTGATGGGGCCGGCTGGCACTGGGTCCGCGCGCTGCTCTGCCTCGTCGTTGCGGTCTCGCTGCAAATTGGCGTGAACTTTGCCAACGACTACTCCGACGGAGTGCGGGGAACGGATGACCACCGCGTCGGCCCTCGTCGCCTCACCGCTTCGGGTGCCGCTCGCCCGCGCACCGTCATCACTGTTGCCTTTGCCTGGTTCGGTCTCGCCGCCATCGCCGGACTCGTCATCGTCGTGCGAACCGGACACTGGTGGATGCTTGCCGTCGGCGCCGCGGCCATCATCGCCGCCTACTTCTACACGGGAGGCAAGCGCCCCTACGGCTACCTCGGCCTCGGTGAAGTGTTCGTCTTCATCTTCTTCGGCCTCGTCGCCACCGCCGGCACCACGTTCGTGCTCGCCGGCACCGTAAACCTCGAGTCGTGGCTGGCAGCCGTTGCTGTCGGGTTATTTGCTGTTGCAACTCTCATGGTCAACAACATCCGTGATATCGCCCAAGACAAGATCGCCGGAAAGCGCACCTTGGCCGTGCGGATGGGCAATCTACCATCGCGTATTTTCTACGTCGTCGCGATGCTCGTGCCGTTCGTCATCCTGGGCGTCTACTCGTTGCTGTACTTCAACGCCTATCTCGTGAACTTCGTCTTGCTCGTGGCACTGCCCGCCTGCGTGATTGTGCTCACCGCAAAAACGCCAGCCGAACTGATCTTGGCGTTGCGCCTCACCGGGCTCACCGCGCTGCTGTTCGGCCTAGGGCTCGCGGCAGCAATCGCGTTCTAATCGTTGTTACTGGGCGTCGTTACGAGGCGCAGGTGTAGTGCTCTGATCGGCGGATGACGCGCTAGTTTCCGCTTCTGCGTCAGCACCGGCATCCGCTTGCTCCTCGGCAGCATCGTGGTCGACAGCGGCATCCTCGGCGTCACGGTCAGGATCGTGGCTGGGGCGCCCGCGACGCGAAGCAAGGTCGAGCGCCACCGCATCCCGAAGCTTCGAGAAAAACACGTACGAAATGGCAAATCCCAGAATTGCGGCGATGAGGGCGGCGATCCACGGCTCAACGTTCGCGATCATCAGCACGGTGAAGGCTGCGGCGAAGACTCCGACGCGGAGAAGGGAGTAGGAGATCCAAGGTTTCACGGCAACAGTCTAGGCTCGCAACCCGCGTGCAGACTGCGAGCGTAGAATGGTCGCATGCCTCGCCTATTGGTAGTCCTCGCTTTCGCGCTCGTTGCGGTAGACGTGTTCTCCATTGTGGATGTGATCCTTACCGAACGCAGCCGGGTTCGCGCGATGCCGAAGGTGTTGTGGATCATTGTGATTCTGCTGCTACCGGTCATCGGTGTTGTGCTCTGGTTCATGCTCGGCAAGGCACGTAGTGCCAGTTCTGGCCACACACGCAGCGTTGCCCCCGACGATGACCCTGACTTCTTGCGCAAGATGCGCCGTCAGGAAGAACAAGATGAGCGCATTCGCCGCCTCGAACAGGAACTAGCAGATCTCGACGATGACGATAAGACCAACTAACTCTCCAGCCACCAACTACTCGGTAGCCCTTCTCGAAGAGTTTGTTCGTCTCGGCGTTCGAGATGTTGTGCTGAGCCCCGGCTCGCGCTCGCAGGCTCTCGCGTTGGCGGCTGCCGAATTCGAGAAGCAGGGACTGCTGCGGTTGCGCGTGCGCATCGATGAGCGCGTTGGCGCCTTCCTCGCGCTGGGCCTTGCCGTCGAAACAGGTTCGCCCGTGCTGGTTATCACCACCTCGGGCACTGCCGTCGCCAACCTGCACCCTGCGGTTCTTGAAGCGCACCACTCGGCCGTTCCGCTGATCATTATTAGCGCTGATCGCCCTGACTCGTTGCGCGGTATTGGCTCTAACCAGACCACCCAGCAGCCCGGTATTTTCGGCACCGCTGTGCACAAGACGTGGGACGTTGAGGCGCCGACCGGTGCTGCTGGCGAAATGGATGCCGCAGCGCAACTCGCTCGCGATGCGATCGCCGCGGTCGATGGCCCCGTGCACCTCAATCTCTCGTTTGACGATCCGCTGTCGGCCCCGTTCGTGTGGGAGCCCACTGCAGCAGACGTGGCCCCCGAGCCGGCAGGCACTCGCGAACCCGTCTTCCCTGACCTTTTTAGTGACCTCGACCCCGTCGTGGAGAACACCACTCACCAGTCGCCGGGTGCGCCTACGACTCTCGCTATCTCACCGTCGCCCGCCACCGTCGTTATCGCGGGCACCGGCGCTGGTCCCCGTGCTGAGCAAGTGGCCCGCGAACTCGGTGCACCGCTCATCGCGGAGGTCGCGAGTGGGGCCCACTTCGGGCCCAACTTGGTGGTCGCCTACCGCGAGCTGCTGAACGCCGCCAACTTCGGCGACCGAGTCGCACGGGTGATCGTGTTTGGGCATCCGACTCTCAGCCGAGAGATTCCCGCGCTCATTCAGCGTCGTGGGGTGCAAACCATTGTGGTGCGGCATCCTTCGGCCGACGACTACAACCCTGGCCGTTGCGTTCGCCTCTTCGTTGACGAGGTTTCGGTCTCGGGCGAAGCCACCGATCGCGCGTGGTTGGGTCGCTGGGTGATGTCGAGCCGTCAGTTGCTCGAAACCGAGAGCATCGCTCCTGATATCGAGGCGGATGCCGGAACCCACGCCAAGTCAGAACTCGCCATCGTGCGCACCCCCGTTGACCGGCGGATGCTCGCCGAAGCCGTTTGGCGCGCCACCTGGCCGCACGACCGTCTGGTCCTTGGCGCGTCACGGTTGATCCGCGAGGTCGACCGTGTGGTGCCGGGCAAGAAGATTTCGGTGCACTCCAATCGTGGCCTCGCCGGTATTGACGGCACGATCTCGACCGCTCTCGGAATCGCGCTCGCGAGCCAAGCCGAAGTCGGCAATGAGGGCGTCACTCGGGTGCTCCTTGGCGATCTGGCGATCTTCCATGACGTGGGCGCGCTGATGTTTGGCGTCGGCGAACCCCGACCGCGCATCCAAGTCATTGTCGGCAACGACAACGGCGGCACCATCTTCGACGGCCTCGAGGTGGCGAGCCAGGCTGGCGACAGCTTCGACCGGGTGTTGCTCACGCAACAGAATGCCTCCATCGAGGCGCTCGCTGTCGCGTACGGCTGGCGGTATGTTTCTGCGGCAACGCGAGGAGAACTCGATCAGGCATTGTCTGCTCACCCCGAGCCGACCATCATCGAGGTTCCGCTCGGGCGCTAACGCCCGAGGTCCTGTCTGCAGTCGAGCACGGTTTCGGTGGTGAATAGAAGCGTGCCGAGTAGCCTTGGGGCATGAGCACACTCACGCCTGTCACCGCCGATTTCGAGCTTGCCAGCATCGATCCGTCCTCCACTCCTGAGTTTGATGGCAGCAAAAAGGATGCCGAAAAAGCTCTCGAGAAGAACGGCGAACGTCTCGCTGCGCTTCAAGAGCGGCTCTTCGCCGAGAGCAAGTTCGGCGGCGAGCGCCGCGTTTTGCTCGTGTTGCAAGCGATGGATACCGCGGGCAAGGGCGGCATCCTGCGTCACGTGATCGGTGGGGTTGATCCGCAGGGCGTGCAGATTCATGCTTTCAAAGCGCCGACCGATGAGGAGAAGTCACACGACTTCTTGTGGCGCATTCGCAAGGAGCTTCCTGAGGCCGGGTTCATCGGTGTCTTTGACCGTTCGCACTATGAGGACGTGTTGATCCACCGCGTGCGTGGCTTCTCGACGCCCGAGACGGTCGAGGAGCGCTACGGCATCATTCAGGAGTTCGAGAAAGAATTGATCGCGCAGGGCACGACGATCATCAAGGTCATGTTGCACATCGGCGCCGACGAGCAGAAGGACCGCCTGCAGGAGCGCCTCGATCGCCCCGAGAAGCACTGGAAGTACAACCCGGGAGACGTGGACGAGCGACTGCTGTGGGATGACTATCAGGAGGCTTACGAGATCGCGTTGCGCCGTACGACGACCGAGAACGCTCCCTGGTACGTGATTCCGGCGAACCACAAGTGGTACGCGCGCTGGGCTGTTCAGCAGCTTTTGCTTGAGGCGTTGGAGAGCCTTGACCTGCAGTGGCCGAGCGCCGACTACGACGTTGAGGCGGAGAAAGTGCGACTCGCGAATAGCTAGTCGGCAGGCGTGAGGCTGGCGGTTCGTGAACAGGAAATGAATCTGCTCGCGAACACTCGAAAATACATAGACGTTCATCTATGCTTTGAGTGTTCAATCGAAACGAGGAATCATGCGCACCCCACCTTCTGGTCAAATGCCGCTTACTGACCCCAACGACGTTCTTCGCCGCGGCGCTGAACGTCTTGCGGTGCAGTACGGCGGCCTCGTGAGTGAGGAAACCATCGAGCGAGTTCTCTTCGAGTCTTACGCTGCGCTCGCGCGCACCGCGAAAGTCTCGACGCACCTCGCGAGCCTCTCCTACCGCTTTGCGCACGACCGTCTCGCTGCTCTCGCTCAGGCTAAGGGCGTGATTCCGAAGACGGTGCCCGAGGTGCTCTTTGTCTGTGTGCAGAACTCCGGGCGCTCGCAGATGGCCGCAGCGTGGCTGCGCGAGCTCGGCAAGGGGCGCGTTCATGTGCGCTCCGCCGGATCAGAGCCGGGCGCGAGCATCCTGTCTCTTGTCGTGGACGCCATGGCAGAAGAGGGCATCGCCCTTACCGACGATTTTCCCAAACCACTCACCGACGATGTCGTGCGTGCTGCGGATGCCGTGATCACGATGGGCTGCGGCGACGCCTGCCCGATTTACCCGGGCAAGCGCTACCTCGATTGGCAGCTCACTGACCCTGCCGACCTCGACCTCGACGGAGTTCGACGGGTGCGCGATGAGATCCGCGCGCGTGTGGAAGAACTGCTGCGCGAGATCGCGCCGTAGCTTTCGGCAGCGGCAGCGGGTTGTCCGCGTCGCTACCCGAAGGCTTCGACGATGGGGCGGAACTTCAGTTCAGTCTCCGCAAGCTCTTTCTTGGCGTCAGAGCCCGCCACGATTCCCGCTCCGGCGTAGGCCGTGATGCGCCTGTCAGTCACTTGGGCACAGCGCAACGCAACAGCCCATTCGCCGTTGCCGTGGGCATCCACCCAGCCAACCGGGCCGGCGTAGCGCCCGCGATCGAAGCCTTCGAGTTGATCGATGATGCGGATGGCGTCGGGTGTTGGGGTGCCTGCGACGGCCGCGGTCGGATGCAGAATCTCGATCAGGTCGAGCGCGCTCGCGTGCTCCCGGAGCCGGCCATCGATGTCAGTCGCAAGGTGCCACAGGTTGGGCAGCTGAAGTGTGAAGGGCGCGGATGCCGCATGCAGTTCGCTGCTGAGCGGTGCGAGCGCATCCATAACGCTGGCAAGAGCGAGCGCATGTTCTTTCTGATCTTTGGGGGAGTTCATGAGGCTTCCGGCGGCTCGCCCGTCGGAGATGCGGTCCCCGCCGCGCGCGGCACTGCCAGCGAGCACGCGCGCACTGACGGCACCGTTCTGCACTCGCACGAGGGTTTCGGGGCTGGAGCCGATGAGGCCGTCGACGGCAAACGTGAAGGTATCGGGGTAGCGTGCGGCAAGGGCGCTGAGGGGGATTCGCAGATCGGCGTTCTCGGGCAGCTCAGCATGCTGGTCTCGCGCAATGACGATCTTCGCTGCCGCGCCGTGGGAGATTTCGCGCAGTGCCGCTTTGACGGTCTTGGTGAAGCCTTTTGCGCTCATCTCACCGGGGGTGAAAACGATGTGCACGGGGTCCCCGGCGGCCGCTCGAGGATCAGAGGGCAGACCATCGGAGGTCACGGGCAGGCCGCTGGCTTCTCCGGCGGTAATGGTGGTGACCCACTGGATGCCGTCGCGGCTCCCGACAACAATGCGGGGAATGATCAGCACACTCACGGCATCCGAAGAATCGGCGAATGCGAAGCTGCCGAGGGCGATCAGGCCGGTGCCAGCGCGCTTCACGCTGTCGTGAATGATTGCGGTGCGCGAGAGTTCGTTCCAGGCGGCCGCGGCGTCGGTGAATCGGGTGGCACCTCGGAACTCGAGTCGCAGCAATTCGCCAATGCCGACAAGGCCTTCGCCGTCGCGAATGAAGCCGAGAGGATGCTGCGGGGTGATCCAGTCGAGTAGTCGATCGACGGATGCGGTTGGGCGCGTAACACTGCTCAGGACGGCATGGGTGCTAGCCATGGCACCTTCTCCGATTCTGCCCGTGACCGGACGGCTTTTGCCCCAACAATGTCTCCCAAGTATCAGAGTACCTGTCAGTTGCGGGCAGGAAAGTGAGCATCCGCTCTGAGCGCCCTAGACTAGAGGCGTGGGTAAGGCTGACATGAACAAGCGACCGGAAGACGTAGCCGGAATGTTCGATGGTGTCGCAAAACACTACGATCGCACCAATAACGTCCTTTCCGCCGGAAATGCGCTGCTGTGGCGCGCTGCTACGGTGCGTGCGGTTGCCCCAGAAGCGGGCGAACGCATCCTCGATATTGCGGCTGGCACGGGCACAAGCTCGGCAGCTTTGCACCGCAATGGTGCTCGCGTTGTTGGTCTCGATTTCTCGACCGGCATGGTCGAGCAGGCGCGCAAGCGTCACAAGAAGATCGAGTTCATTCAGGGCGACGCTCAGCAGTTGCCGTTTGGCGACAATGAGTTTGACGCCGTCACGATCAGCTTCGGTCTGCGCAACATTAACGATCCGCGCGCAGCGCTCTCGGAGATGTACCGCGTTCTCAAGCCTGGTGGCCGTCTGGTGATCACCGAATTCTCTAAGCCTCCCGTCGCGATCGTTCGTGCCGGTTACTTCACCTACTTGAACCGCGTCATGCCGATCATTGCTGATCGCTCAAGCTCGAACCCTGAGGCCTACACCTACCTCGCCGAGTCGATTCGCGAGTGGCCCGACCAGGGCGAACTCAGCCAGTGGATTCGAGCTGCCGGATTCACTCGCGTTGCGTACCGCAATCTCACCGCAGGCATCGTTGCCATGCACCGTGGCCAGAAGCCTGTTGATGAAACAGTGCTGGCCTCCGTCGCTAAGCGCAAGGGCAATGCCACTCGTCCGATCAAGACGATCACTATGCCCAAGACGCCCAAGACCTCTTCTGATAGCACACCGAAGCCGTAGCGCTTCGCAAAAGAAACCGGTTGATAGTGAACCCGAGTGTTCCGTCTGCTCGCCGCAGCAACACCCTGAGCTCCTCTCTGGGCTTGGGCGAGAAGCTCTTTGCCTCGAGCGATGAGCGTCGTTTCGCTGCCGCGATCGAGGAAGGTCTCAATCAGGTAGAGGTCGGCTTGCTCGATCAGATGGCCTTTGCCGACGAAGTTGCGGATGCCACGAGCCGCTACTTGCTCGAAGCTGGCGGCAAGCGCGTGCGCCCGGTGCTGGCACTGCTCACTGCTCAGCTGGGTGACGGCAATAACGCTGACGTCGTCACGGCGGCTCAGGCTGTAGAGATCACTCACCTCGCGTCGCTTTACCACGACGATGTCATGGACGAAGCGCAGTTGCGCCGCGGTGTTCCGAGCGCTCAGAGTGTGTGGGGCAATTCCGTGGCGATCCTCACGGGCGATCTGTTGTTTGCCCGGGCCAGCAAGCTTGTAGCGGGTCTCGGCGAAGAGGCGCTTCTCTTGCAGGCGAACACGTTTGAGCGGTTGTGTCTCGGGCAGTTGCACGAAACTCTCGGCCCGAAGCCGGGCGAGAATCCCGTTGAGCACTACTTGCAGGTATTGGCTGACAAGACGGGCTCGCTTATTGCGACCGCTGCCGAGGTTGGCGTGATGTTCTCGAATGCCCCGGCGGAATACACGAAGCCGGTTCGCGAGTTCGGCGAAAAGGTGGGCATCGCGTTCCAGCTCATCGATGACGTGATTGATCTGTCTGATGAGACTGGCAAGACGGGCAAGCAGGCAGGAACCGATCTGCGCAGTGGCGTTGCCACGCTGCCGTTGCTGTACTTGCGCGAGCTCGCCGTCACCAACAGCGATGCTGCCGAGTTGTTGACCCGCATTGAGCGCGACGTGAATGCCAACTTCTATG
Organism: Salinibacterium sp. SWN167; assembly: GCF_015864665.1. Taxonomy (GTDB): domain Bacteria; phylum Actinomycetota; class Actinomycetes; order Actinomycetales; family Microbacteriaceae; genus Rhodoglobus. The sequence continues at coordinate 92,144 of NZ_JADYWU010000002.1, forward strand.
GTGAAGGCGACGAAGAGGCTCTCGATGCCGCAGTGACCGAGCTCCGCGAGCATCCCGTCACGAAGAAGACTCTCGACGAAGCCCGTCGTTGGGGTCGCGAAGCTGTTGACGCGCTTGCGCCGCTTCCCGATGGTCCCGTCAAGAAGGCACTCACGCGCTTCGCCGAAAACGTCGTCGAACGCTCGAACTAACTACTCCCCACTCGCCCGCGCCCCGGGCGCCCCGAGATGAACGGAAACGACAACTGATGAGCAAACTGCGACTCGCCATTGTTGGTGCAGGACCTGCCGGAATCTATGCCGCCGACATCCTGCTGAAGGCAGAGCGACAGTTCGAAGTGTCGATTGACCTCTTTGAGCAACTGCCGGCACCGTACGGTCTTGTTCGCTATGGCGTTGCGCCCGATCATCCGCGTATCAAGGGCATCGTGAATGCGCTGCGCGACGTGCTCGACACGGGCAACATCCGCCTCTTCGGCAACGTCACGTATGGCCGCGACATCACGCTCGACGACCTCAAGAAGCACTACAACGCGGTGATTTTCTCGACCGGTGCTGTGCGGGATGCCCCGCTGCCGATTCCCGGAATCGAGCTGCCAGGCAGCCACGGCGCCGCCGACTTCGTCAGCTGGTACGACGGTCACCCTGACGTGCCGCGCGAGTGGACCCTCGATGCGAAAGAGACCGCCGTCATCGGCAATGGAAACGTCGCGCTCGACGTCGCCAGAATGCTCGCTAAGCACGCGGATGACCTGCTGCCGACAGAGATCCCCGCCAACGTCTACGAGGGCCTCACAGCGAGCCCTGTGACTGACGTGCACGTCTTCGGTCGCCGTGGACCGATGCAGGTGAAGTTCACCCCGCTCGAACTGCGGGAACTCGGCGAACTCAACGACGTCGACCTCGTCGTCTACGAAGAAGATTTTGACTATGACGCTGCCTCCAAAGCGGCCATCGAATCCAATAAGCAGATCATGGTGCTCGACCGCATCTTCACGAAGTGGCGCGGCGAAGAAAAGGGCACGGCGTCACGTCGCCTGCACTTGCACTTCTACGCTGGCCCCGTTGAGGTGCTCGGCACCGATCGCGTTGAAGGCTTCCGGTACGAACGTACGAAGCCCGATGGTGAAGGCGGAGTTGTCGGCACCGGCGAGTTCCGTGAGGTTGCGGTGCAAAGCCTGTATCGCGCTGTCGGCTACTTCGGGTCGCCGCTTGACGGCATCCCGTTCGATGACCGCCGAGGCGTGATCCCCAACCGCGAGGGTCAAGTCATCGACGACAACGACGAACAGGTCAATGGTGTGTACGCGACCGGCTGGATCAAGCGCGGGCCCGTCGGTCTCATCGGTCACACCAAGTCAGACGCGATGGAAACCATCAGCCACGTCATGAATGACCAAGCCAACTGGTGGGCTCCCGAGCATCCCGACGAGCAGTCCGTCATCGACCTGCTGAAGAGCCGGGGCATTGACTACACCAACCTGGCCGGCTGGCAGTCACTGGATGCCCACGAGATCGCTCTGGGCGAGTCTGAAGGCCGCGCGCGCATCAAGCTGGTTGATCGCGACGAAATGATTGCGGCATCCAAGAAAGCCGACGCCAGCTAACAGCAAGCTTCGTGCTGCTCGTTGCGGGTTGCAAGCGACGGGCGGTTAGCTGCAGATGCTGAGCTACTGAACCGCTGCGGTGAGCCGCGCGATATTGTCGAGCACTTTGGAACGTCGGGGCCGCTGCATCCACTCATCGAGAGTGAGTTCGCGGCTGACGGCTCGGTACTCGGATTCGAGTTCGCGCATGTCGGCGATGAACTCGGCGCCGTGCACCATCACCGAAATCTCAAGGTTGAGGCTGAACGAACGCATATCCATGTTGCTCGAACCGATGACCGCGATCTCGTCGTCAATCGTGAAGTGCTTCGCGTGCAGCACGGTCGGTGTGGGGAACAACCAAATCTTCACGCCGGCCCGCAGCAGGGTTTCGTAGTAGCTGCGCTGGGCGTGATACACCATCGCCTGGTCGCCGACCTCTGAGACGAAGAGTTGCACGTCGAGGCCGCTCTGGGCTGCCGTTGTGATGGCATAGAGCATCGAGTCATCCGGCACAAAATAGGGGCTCGTGATGATCACGCGTTCTTGGGCGGCATAGAGAAGCGAGTTGAACAGCCGCAGATTGTTTTCGCCCTCGAACCCGGGGCCGCTCGGAACAACTTGGGCATCGAGAACGGCGTCGGGAGCAGTGGGCTGCGCGAGTGCCCCCTCGCGCACGAGAAGCTCATCGGTTTCGCTGTACCAGTCGGTGATGAAAAGGGCGTTGATTCCCGCCACGATGGGCCCCTCAAAGCGCACCATGAGGTCTTTCCACTTCAGCCCTCGCTTGAGGTTGGAGCTCTTGTTATACGAGGCATCCACCATATTTTGTGACCCCGTGTAGGCGACCAAGCCGTCGATGATCAGTAACTTGCGGTGGTTGCGAAGGTCGGGGCGCTGGAACTTCCACTTGAGCGGTTGAAAGGGCAACATGACTTGCCATTCGACGCCAATTTTCTTGAGATGCCGAATGGTTGTGAAATAGCCGGGGGCACGCAGAGACGCAAGGTGATCAAGAAGCACGCGCACGCGAACGCCGCGCTCGACCGCGTGCTCGAGGGCGTCGAAGAACGGTGTCGTTGTGGCGTCGAGGCTCAGAATGTAAAACTCGACATGAACATAGTTTTGGGCGGTGCCAACCTCGGCGGTCATGGCATCCAGCGACTCTTGGTACTCCGAGTACAGTTTCGCGGAGTTGCCGCCCACGAGCGGCATCGCGCCGAGCGTGCGGTTGAGCTCAACAACTGGTTTGAGCCAGACCGGCCACGGTTGCTCCGCGCTCACCTGGTCCATCCCCTCAGTGGTGTCGAGGATGAAGTTGTTGATCTCGCTCTGCTTGTCGCGGCGGCCCTTCGGCAACTTTCTGCTGCCCAGAATCAGGAAAAGCAGGATGCCGACATACGGAATGAAGAAAATGGCCAGCAACCACGCCATGGCGGTCTGCGGTCGCCGGTTACGCGGCACGTAGATAAGAGCGAGCACGCGAATTACAAAGTCGAGCAGCACCAAAAACGCGGCAAGCACTGCCGTAAAGCTGAAGTCAATGCCGCTCAGGTCCATGGGCGAAGTCTACCGAGTTCTCGCTACTCGCCCGCTGCAGGGCTGCTCTGACGAGAGGGCTACCAGCGCGGGGGAGGGCCCTGCCAAGCGGGGGTCTCATCGGGCTTCACGAACGATCGAGCGACCACGACATCCGTGGACGAATGGGCGACGATCGACATCGCAATTGTGAGCGCCACGATGTGGAAAATCAGGTCGCCAGCGGGGATGTCGGCCGAGACCACGACGAGCACGTACACGACCGATGCGAATCCCTTGGGCCCGAACCACATCGCCGCAACCTGTTCGCGCATCGACAAGCCGGAGCCGAGGAACGAGAAGTACAGCGCGATCGGGCGAGCAGCGATGAGTGCGAGCACGGCGAAGAGCCAGCCCGTCCACGCGATTTCGCCCAAGAACTTGAACGACAAGAGGGCGCCGAACACCATGAGCGCGAGTAGCTTGAGCAACTCGGAAATGATCTCGCCGAACTCCTCGAAGGCTTCGCGTTCCTTCTGACCGATTGTTGCCACCATCACGCCAGCAGCAAACGCCGCCAGGAAGAGGTTGGCGTTGGTGTAGCTCGCCAATGCGAACACGAGCAACCCGATAGCGATCGGCACAATCGGCTCAAAGACGCCGGCAGCGGCAAAGAGGCGGGTGTGGAGCGCCTTGATGACGATCCACGGCACAGCGACGCCGATGGCGGTGCCCGCGAGAAGCTCTATTCCTAGCTCGCCCAAGTGCAACTCATCCGAGCCCGAACTGACGGCCAAGAACACGACAACGAAAGGCAACGCCAATCCGTCGTTGACGCCCGACTCCACATTGAGCAGCTGACGCAACCGCTCCGGCACCTGTTTGTTGCCGACGAGAGCCGCCGCGAACACCGGGTCAGTGGGAGCCAGGATGGCGCCGATCAGTAACGCTTCAGGCCAATCCAGCCCGAGCATGAAATGCGCCAACACCGCGGTGATAGCGAGAGTGAGAGGCAATCCCCACCCGAGAGCGCGACCGGGAAGACGCCACGCCTTGCGCAGGTCGGCCCAGCCCATCTTCATGCCATCCGTGAAGAGCACCACAAAGAGGGCGATCTCGGCAATCGTCGAGACCTCAGTCGACGACGAATCGAGATCGAGGATGCCCGTGGTCTCCGAGCCGATCGCAAAGCCGACAGCCAAGAACAGCACAGCCGCCGACAACACTGTTCGCCCCGCGAGCGCAGAGAACAGCACCGCGACTAGCAGGGTCGCAGCAAAGATCAGCAGGAAGACATCCATGCCGGGGGAGTCTTAGCGGAAGTTCACAAACTGGAGAGCGACTTCGATGTCTTTGCCCTTCAGCAGTGCCATCGTGGCCTGAAGGTCATCGCGGCTCTTTGACTGCACGCGCAGCTCATCGCCCTGAATCTGCGACTTCACGCTCTTGGGGGCCTCGTCGCGGATGATCTTGGAGATCTTCTTGGCATCCTCAGACGAGATGCCGTTCTTCAGACTGATCTCGATGCGGTACTCCTTGCCGCTGGGGAACGGCTCGCCCGCGTCGAGGCTGCGCAGTGAAATGCCGCGCTTGATGAACTTGGCCTCGAGCACCTCGAGAACCGCCTTCACGCGCTCTTCAGCGCTTGCCTTGAGGAGCAGGCTCTCGCCGGTCCACTCCACCGAAGCTCCTACGCCCTTGAAGTCGTAGCGCTGAGCAAGCTCCTTTTGCGCCTGGTTGACGGCGTTTTCCGCCTCCATTTGGTCAACTTTGCTCACAATGTCAAACGAAGAATCAGCCATGCGCCCATGTTACCCGGGCTCACCCCTGAACTCCCACAGGGCAGTTTTCGGGAAGTGGTCACGTGAGCCCCAGATTCCTTGTATTCTGGTTCAGCGCGTTCGGTCAGATGAATACATGTGGCCGGAGGCGTCTTGGCGAGTTACCCAAGTGGCCAAAGGGATCTGACTGTAAATCAGACTGCTTCGCATTCGGGGGTTCGAATCCCTCACTCGCCACCACTTATCCGAAAGGCCCCGTGCGCACAGCATGGGGCCTTTCGTGAATAATGGGCGCGTGAATCTATCTACTCCACCCGAGAGTCCATCGTTTCGTCGCCGGCTGGCTCAGTTTGTTGACTCAGCCCTCGTTCAGAATTTCGTTCTCGCGGTCATCGTGATCAACGCCGTCATTATTGCCCTGATGACGGCAGCGGAACAGGGAACAGCGACCTACGACGTCTTGCACGCTCTCGACTCGATTGCTCTCGTAATCTTCGTCATTGAGTTGGTTCTCAAGCTTGTTTCCTACGGACCGAAGCGGTTCTTCACCGACGGCTGGTCTGTCTTCGATTTCATTGTTGTGGGCATTGCCCTTGTGCCCAGTGCTGGACCACTTTCGGTTCTTCGTGCGCTCCGGGTGCTGCGTATTTTGCGAGTTATCAAGTTCATGCCGCAGGTGCGGATGGTCGTTGAAGCCCTCATCCGTTCATTTCCGGGCATCGGCGCCATCGCCCTGCTGATGTCTCTTGTCTTCTTTGTAGCCTCAGTGATGTCGACGGAACTCTTCGGCGATCAGTTCCCGGAGTGGTTCGGCAGCATTGGAAAGTCGACGTATTCGCTATTCCAAATCATGACCCTCGAAAGCTGGTCGATGGGGATCGTGCGCCCGATCATGGAAGTGATGCCGTTGGCGTGGCTGTTCTTCGTGCCGTTCATCCTGATCGCCGCGTTCATCACCCTGAACTTGTTTATTGCCGTCATCGTCGACACGATGTCATCGCTGCGTGTTGAGCGCGAAGAGGCAGATCACGCCGAGCAAGAGCGTCTCGCTCCCTCCGTTCAGTTAGATCTGAGCGACGACGAGCAATCGCTGCTCTCGCTCGGGCTCAGTCGACTACTCGCGCCAGCAGCTGCCCAACCAGACCTGCTGCGGATGTGGGGCGTTGACACTGCCGAAGCATTGCACGAGGACATCCAACGCCTTCAGATCGCCCTCGCCGCTGGGGGCGAGCACTCCCCAGCAGATTGGGCTCGCATCGTGTTCGCGGCAGACTTAGCGTTGATGCGGAGTCAACCCGGCGGTGCGACTAGCGACGAGCTGGCTTCAAGCGACGCGAAAGCCCTAGCGATCTCACGCTCCCTTCGGGCGCGACTCGACGCGCATGAGGGAATGTCCGCCGGCGCATCCGTCGTCACCGTTGAAGCGTGATCGCTTGGGCTGGGAACGCGTCAGGCTGAGAGCTCGTACGCCCTGATGTAATCGAGGCGGTATTCCTGCGGCTGCCTGATGCCATCGGAGATGTCGCCTCCGAAGCTGCCGCCGACCGCCAGGTTGACGAGGAGGAAGAAGGGTTGATCGAAGACCCAGGGGTTCGGTGCCACATCCGCCGGCACAGCCTCGTGGTACACGGTGCCATCGACTTCCCACACGATTCGCCCGGGGGACCACTCCACCGCGACCTCGTGCCACTCGTCGGCAACCGGGGTGCCGAGGTCGTAGACGCCACCGAAAGACTCTTCGCCGGAATAACCGGGACCGTGAAGCGTTCCGAAAATCTGGGTCGGTGAATTTCCCACGAACTCCATGACGTCGATCTCGCCCGACTGCGGCCAATCGACATCGGAGAGGTCTTCGCCGAGCATCCAGAACGCCGGCCACACGCCGCCCGCTCCAGGAACCTGGATGCGCGCCTCTACTCGCCCGAACTCCACGGTCACCTTGTCAGCCGTGATGAGACGAGCCGAGGTGAAAGAGCACGGTCCGTACCAGCACGTCTGATCTGACGAGAGGGGATCGAGAGCCCGAGCGGTGAGGACGAGATTGCCCGCTCCATCAAGCGCGGCGTTCTCTGCGCCCTCCGTGTAGAACTGCAACTCCTCGTTGCCCCAGCCGTCGCCTCCGACTTCGTTGCTCCAGTTGTCGGGGTTGGGCGGCGAGCCCTCCGGTCCATCGAACTCGTCACTCCACACGAGGGATCGATCCGGCGGCAGGGGGCTGGGTGGCGAGGGCACGAGGCCATCAGACTCGTCACTTGTTACGGGGGAACGGCCCGCAGAATCACCCGTCTGGGAAACCAGCAGCACACTCACGAGCAATGCGACGGCGAGCAGTGTGAAGGCGAGAAGGATGACTCGTTTGCGGTTCATCCTGCACCTTGGTCTCCCCACCGAATCGACCTCGGACGGAATGTCATGTTACAGGCGCAGGCGGGACCTGCACCACGATTCGCTGCTCGCATCGGCCTCGCCGAAAAGGCTCTGCTCCGGAGCTTGCTTCCCCTGCCGCACCCTAGGCTTGAGTAATGCCTCACGACGAACTTCTTGACCTTGCTCGTTCTGTTGCGACCCAGGCTGCAGAGCTTGCCGCGCGACGCCGCATCGAAGGTGTTGCCATTGCCGATCGCAAAACGTCGTCAGTGGATGTCGTGACCTACGCCGACCGGGAGAGCGAAGAACTCATCCGCAGCCTGATTGCTGCTGCGCGGCCCAACGACGGATTCCTGGGCGAAGAGGGCGAAGCCAACACGGGCACGAGTGGACTGACCTGGGTCGTCGATCCCATCGACGGCACCGTGAACTACCTCTACGGCATCCCGCACTATGCCATCAGTGTCGCCGTTGTTGAAGGCGAACCTGACCCCACGACTTGGCGGGCGCTCGCCGGAGCCGTCGTGAATCTTGGAGCCCAGGAGACCTACACCGCCACTGCTGGAGGAGGTTCGCACCTCAATGCAAATCCCCTGCGCGTGGCCGAATCGGTAGACCTCTCGCAGGCGCTAGTGGCAACAGGATTCTCCTATTTGCAGGAGTTGCGGGTGAAACAGGGGCGAGTGGTTGCCGGCCTGCTTCCACAAATTCGGGACATTCGCAGAATGGGCACCGCATCCCTCGACCTCTGCATGGTGGCCTCGGGACGCGTGAACGCGTACTACGAAGAAAGCCTGAACCCGTGGGATCATGCGGCTGGTGCGTTGATTGCTCGGGAGGCTGGGGCCACAGTGAAAGGCCGCGGAGATCAGGCAGAGGGAAAGGACTTCATCCTTGCTGCGGAACCAGCTGTTGCCCAGAAACTTGAGGCAGCATTGATGCAGCTGGACGCGTGAACTAGACCACTTTGAAAAGGTGTGGCAACTAGACCACTTGCGCGCTAGCCTTTATGAATCTGTTACCTGCGTGCAACCCGTACGCGCGTGGGTTCATGCCCGAATTATGCATTCACACCTAGCAGGTGAATCGCGTGGAGGAGAAGAATGTCACTGACGAGCGCCTGCGCCGCAGCGACTTTCTCCTCCCGCCCCACAGGTCTGGCCCTATGAGCCACGATCACCTGTTCCCACAGCAACCGGGAACCACCGGCAACGTTCCGCTCACACGCAAGCAGCTGCGTGAGCTCGAACGTGTGGCCCAACTGGAGGCAAAGCAGAAGCGCGGTTCGAAGCAGCGCGGCACCAAGCAGTCCGCTGCGACTCAGTCGGTGGAGGCGCCGACTGTTCCCGTGCTCGCTGATCTGTTTACGCCCCACTCGGCAGAGGAGCCTGCAAGCGACCACGTCGCGGTAGTCGAGCCCGCGCCACCGATCGAGCAGGTAGCAGCCGTCGACGTGATCCGCGTCGTTGAAGCGGCTCGCGTTGAAGAAGCGGCTCGCGTTGAAGAATCGGCTCAGGTCGCGGACGTGGCCCTGGTGGCAGAAGCCGCCCCCGTTGTCATAGCAACTCCGGTAGCTGAAGCGACTCCTGTGGTCGAAGCGTCGTTGCCGAGCAGGCGCTCATTGCGTGCCCAACAGGCACACGCAGCCCCCGCAATTCCTGCGGCACCCGCCACAATGCCAACGTCTGCGCTCGGCACCACTGCACCGGCAGCGGGGGCACCAACGGTTTCCGAACGACTCTTTACGGCTCCCATCGCGACGGTGCCAGCATCCGCGGCCGCCGCCGCGTCTGATTCTGTTTCTCAGGAGGCGTCGGCCGACGAGCCGCTCAGCATCTTCGGCATCACCCCTGATCCCGCTGTCGTTACCCAAGCGGTTTCGGTTTCCCCGGCTGCACATGTCGCAGACGAGCGTCCGCGCACAAAGTCGGGCAAAGCGGCCAAGAGTGCTCGTGCGCTCAAGCCGGCGAAAGCAGCGAAGGCTGCCACGGCGCCAGCCTCGCGCGCACCCCGTGGCTCCGCCGTAAAGTCGAAGCGTGTCTGGGTGTCGAGCGCAGCATTCGCGCCCAGTGGAACACCCCGCCGCCGCACGAAAGCCGCGGCATCCAAAGCCCTGTCGCTCGTCGCCATGCTCTTTGCCGGTGCGATCCTCGTGGGGGTCTCAGTGCCCTCAAATGTGTTCGTCAATGAGAACTCGGTGGCCATAGCCGCGATCGCCCCTGAGGGGGATCTTGCCGACGTCGGTTCGGCCCGCACCGCCCAATCTCTTGCTGTCTCTGACGATGTGAGCGGCGAGGTCACCGCCCACGATGACCTCAAAGTAGTTTCGTCCGCTGAAGTGCTCGCGTTGAAGTACGCCGGTGCGGACTACGAATACATCGCGACCACTGGTGCAGTGCGGTGGCCGTTCCCGTACGAGGTGCCGATCACAGACGGTTTCGGGTACCGCGCGAGTGGATTCCACAAGGGAACAGACTTTGCGGCCGCATCCGGTACGCCCATCTACGCAATCGCCGACGGCACTGTCGATCTCATCCAGGCCGACTGGTCGGGCTACGGCTACCATGCGGTAATCAGCCACGTGATCAATGGTCAGCAGGTTGAAAGCCTCTACGCCCACATGATCACCGACTCCAGCCCCCTCGTGGTTGGGCAACAGATTAGCGCCGGCGATTTCATCGGACTTGTCGGCGAAACTGGCATTGCCTATGGCGCACATCTGCACTTCGAAGTACACCTCGATGGTGTTCCCGTTGACCCATATGCGTGGCTCACAGTGAATGCTGTCGACTAATATTCTTGAAGGGTCGATTTTGGCCCGAAAGCGTACTGAGAGGCCCTAAACGGGTGCTAGTCTCTTACGGTGCCAATTGCGCGTTCAGCGCTTTTGTGTGCCCCCTTAGCTCATTGGTAGAGCACTTCCTTGGTAAGGAAGAGGTAGTGGGTCCGATTCCCACAGGGGGCTCGCTTATCCAGTAATTGGATGATGCGGCTGAGTAGCTCAGTTGGTGAGAGCGCACGACTCATAATCGTGAGGTCGCGGGTTCGAATCCCGCCTCAGCTACAACTAAAGATGCCCGAGAATCCGCAGATTTGCCGCGTTCTCACCCCCTCGAAATGTGACCTCACGATTCGAGGGGTTCATCTTCTCTCGCACTGCTAGTGCTGCATCCGTTGACGACGAGCGCGTATAAAGCTCGGTAGTCGTGATGGACGCGTGACCAGCTACGCGCTGGATGTTCTGGGGCGAGTTTCCCGCCCGCGCGAGCCGCGTCAGGAACGTGTGCCTGAGGTCATGGAACCGAAGCTCGCGCCCGTCAGAGAAGGTCGCGATCTGTTCGCGAATCTGTGGCCACTTCACGGCCCGTGAAAGGTTTCCACTATCGAACGGTCCGCCGCGCACGCCCGTGAAAACATGGTCGAATCCGGCTTCCTGTGCCTGCTCGAGCCACGGCAGCAGTTCATTGAGGATTGGCACGCTTCGGATGTGCCCGCTCTTTGTGGGGCGAATCTCGAGCTTGCCGCTGCCGTTGGGGGAGTACGTCCGGCGAACCGTAATGAGGCCTTGTTCGGCGTCAATGTCCTCCCAGCGCAGCCCAACAAGTTCCCCTAGGCGCAGGCCGGTGAAGGCAAGCCCGGCGAGCGAGCGTTGCCCGAACGGGTGGAAGTCTGCGAGCGTGAGCATTCGTGCGACCTGAACGTCGCTCAGTGCGCGGCTCACGGGGTCGGCATCGTGAGCCTTGCCGCGTGATGCACGGAGCGACTTGCAGGGGTTCGCGAGAATGAGGCCTTCCATCACGGCGAGGCCCAGTAGACGGGAGAGCAGTGCGAGCGCGTCCTGTTTTGTGGAGGCGCTGCCACTCCACGAGGCGCGAGCGCGAGAGATGGTGAGCGGCGTCAGTCTGTCGAGCGCCAATCCGCCAAGGGACGGTTCAACGCGCAGTCGCCAAGCACGGGAGTACGCCGCGACAGCGTTAGAGACAAGTTCCTCTGCCACGACGGAGTGAAACTCGTCGTAGAAGTCGGTAAGCGTCACCGGGGTGCGCTTGTTGGCGGGAAGTCTCATAGTGTGAGACTACGACACTAGGCGCGGCTAGTGCAACATTGTGGGACTAGCTTTTATTCTGACGTTCTCCCATGCCCTTGAGAAACGCCTCCACGTCTACTTCGATGCCGGGGAATTCGTAGACGTCGGGATGCTCTCCAAACGCAGCACGGAACTGCGAGATGCGCCGGTAGACGCTTGACCTGCTCATGCCGAGGTTCTCCTGCATGCCCTCAAAGCCGCCGACGAGTCGCCAGAGAATCCAGAAGCCGAAGAGATCGAACATGGTCGAGTTGATGTAGCCACGCATGAGCGTCTTGATGCCGGGAAATGCGGCAAGAAGAGGTTTGTTCACCGTCTGATTCGCTGAATGGTAGGAGTCCCAAGCCGTCTCGAGGGCGCTCCTTGCTCGGCCTTCACCTTCGGGTGATGGCATGCGATCAGCTCTGAAATCAGCCACTTCGTATCGTCTCCTAGTTTCGTATTCCGCGACTACAAGACTACGGCCAACGACCGTCAGGGGCTATCTCTAATGGTTCTCCCGAAATCTTCTATACAAGATCAAGACGCAAGCGATTCTGGAGATAACCTCTCACGTATGAAGATTTTCGTCAGTTGGTCAAAACCTCTTAGCCAATCAATCGCAGAGTCCTTCGGTGCTTGGGTGCCGAAAGTGATACAAGAGTGCCGTGACCCGTACGTATCGAGTGACACAGACAAGGGTGAGGCGTGGTTTCAAACCATCACCACGCAGTTGAGGGAATCGAAAGTCGGCATAGTCTTCATCACGCCACAAAATGTGAGGGAAGAGTGGATACACCTCGAGTCGGGAGCAATTTATGCCGCGTTGGACAAGCGGCTTTGTCCAATCCTCGTAGGTCTGAAGAAGACTGATTATGACGGGCCGCTCAGAAACATTCAGATGACCGAACTCGACGACAAGCCCGACATGCTGAAGCTGATGAAGACGCTTAACAAGAACTGCGACACACCTCTTGACGACGCCGTACTTGAAGACTCTTTCGATAGGTGGTGGCCAGACCTCGAGACAGCCGTGGCGCAAGCATTCGCCGATAACCCAGAGACAGCACCTGTTTCCACGCGTAGTGAAGCCGAAAAAATCGACGAGATTCTCTTGATGGTGAGGAATCTGAATGTGCGGGTTTCCGGCGCGGGGGAATCAGCTCCAGATGGCGACTCGAAACGCGATGCGAAGTCCATCAGCAACGACCGACGACTCCGAGAAGAGCGAGACGAACAGGACATGGCAGAGTTCATAGCTACCCAACGCGGAAAATTTGTCTTAGAAAACGGTGAAGTCATAGGAAGGGTGGTCAGGGTACGAAAACGGGGGGATGATTTTAGGGTTCAAGTGCGATCCTTGCGGAACAGTGATTCAGAGGACTCTCCCGCGTCGTGGGTGGCGAGTGCCTCAGAACTTGAGCTCTCGGAAGTACCCTTCTAGCTGCCGCCCTACGCGCTTCGCGCTACGGTTGCCCTTGGATTCGCGGTTGGCTCCCCAGCGTGGCCGGGTTGATGGCCCGGCGTGCAGGCAGGTGGCCGTGCGGGGCCGTGCGTTCGCCCCTCCGGGGCTGCCACGCACGACACCCGCCCAGCCCGCCACCTTCATGGCCGGCTACATCCACCAGTCAGACGCAGTAAGCGCACAACTCGCGTCCAAACGCATCACGCCCGCGATCAATCGTGGGGTTGCCGCACTCGTCGCAAGCTAGAAGTCCCATAAGGGCACACATCTCACAATTTGGCTTTGCCATAGTCATCACCTCCCTTCCCGCTCACGGAACCGCCGCCGCGCACGGGGCAAGTTCTCGCCGGACACGCAGCGAGCGGCCCTCGACGGCCTCGACCTTCTCCGCTGGATGCGCCGCAGCTGCCGATGCTTCGACGTTCGCTAGAAACCACTCGAGCCGCAGCCGACGCTGCACCGTGCGAGTCAGGCCAGTGAACGACCAGCCGGGGCGGCGCTTTGTGCGGCGGGACGCGCTCACCACTTGAGAGCGCGCGCCGTAACGTTCGTGCACGCGCCCACGGCAGAACTCAGGTTCGCAGTCGGGCGCGCAGCGCATGGCCCGTGCTGCATGCTCGAGCGCGAGCAAATGCGACCAGACACGAGGGTGGACGGTTTCGCCCTGGTGGACGACATCCTTCATGACATAGTTCAGCGCTTTGGAGAGATACCAGATCGTTTTCGCGCCGTCACCGTCAGCCCGGAACGCGTCACACTTCGCTTGTGCGCCCCACTCAACTCGCGCGCCGTCGATCTTGGAGAAAGCGACAGCGGAGCGCGCAGCGTCACGGAGTACGGCAGCGTCGGGAGCTTCAGAGCGTTCGATGCGCACCAGTACGTGAACGTGCAGCACGCCCCGGTCTTGCCACTCCCGCACGATGAAGTACTCCACCGAGTCCCAGCGATCCCGCAGCCGCCGCCGCGTGCGATCCCACAGCAGGCCCGCGTCACGGTTCCAAGCAGCCTGCCCCGCGTAGTCATAACTCGACGGGCGAAGCGGCACACCGCGCAAGCCCGCATCCTGCACCAAGTGCTGCACGCCACAACCGCACACCGGCGCGGCTTTCGTCTCGCTACGCGGTACGCGGTGAACGGCACCGAAAGAAGGAGCGGTCAGGGTCAACAGGTAGAAGCGGTAGTTCTGTACTGGCCCGTCGAAAACGCCGGAACGAGCGATGGATGCCCAGTCGCCCCGGTACAGTTCCGCGCACGAGCCGCAGCTGCTCTTGATGCGAGAACCGCAGCGCACCCAGATGCCCGTGGAGGTCTTGATGGGGCGCACGCAGCCGCGCGCGATAACCTCAGCTGCGCCGGTTTCGGTGGTGGAAGTGTCTGCTCGCATAACGAGCGGCTACAACGGATACACGTCTCATAATCGTGAGGTCGCGGGTTCGAATCCCGCCTCAGCTACAACCGAGGCCCCCGGAATTCCGGGGGTTTTGCAGTTAAGCGGTGGTGGAGAAATCTCCCCCGTTAGCTCATCGGCGAAGGAGTACGAATACGATTCTTCGTGATGTTTGCCATTACTCCCTGTAATTGCGAACAGGGCAGCACAATGGCGTTTTGCAGGTTATCGCGCAAACCGGTGCTGTTAGGTTAAACGTCAGTACACAATTCAATCGGACGCGTGGTCTCGCGACCGCGAAACGTCAACCGAGGTCGATGACTATGTTCGGCATCACACGTCCACGACTGATGCGTGGAGCTTCACTTCCTGTTCCGGTGGAAGCCCCGATCATCCACACAGAACGGCTCACGCTGCGCCCCTTCTCGATGGCCGACAGCGGCCGCTGGTTCGAGATCCAATCTGACCCTCAAGTGCGGGCATTCACCTCGTGGCCGGAGCGGAATCGTGAAGAATCCCGCCGCCACCTCAAGAACCGAACACACCATGTGCTGCTGAAGCAGGCAGACGACTTTCTGGCGCTGGCCGTCGAACACGATGGCATCCTGATCGGTGATGTTTCCCTGCACCTCAGGTCTGTCGAAACAGTCACTCGCTCGGCTGAAATTAGTTGGATTCTGCACCCAGACTCCCAGGGGCATGGTTACGCGTTTGAGGCCGCCCGAGCGATGCTGGAGCTGGCATTTACGCGCCTCGAAGCCCGAGTGATTTTCGCGCTCGTGCACCCCACAAACACCGCGTCAATGGCTCTGGCGCAGAAGCTCGGGTTCACGCCATTCGATGGCAGCGATGGCGAAATAATCTTCGTCTCTACAGGCCTGCTGGCTCAATAACGCACGGCGGCAATGACGCTGCGGGCAGCGTGATCGCCTACTCTGAGGGTAATGGATCCTTCCCTGCTCAGACAGTTCGTCGCCGCTGGGCGACTCCTCCACTTTGCCCACGCGGCTCGAGAATGTGGTGTGCCACGCTCGAGCCTGATTGCGGCCGTTAGATCTCTGGAAGCACAGCTCGGTTATGAGCTGTTTGATAACACCGCGAGTACGACCCAACTCACGCCGAAAGGCGAAGCGTATCTTCTTGACGCCGAGAGGCAATTAGAGAAGTCCGCGAAATCAGCGGCACAGTCCGTCGCAAAACCCGGTGGCAAAGCGAAGGCATCCAAGGGCAGAGGTCGGGCACCCGCAGCCAAGGGCAAGTCGACGCCTGGCCGCCGACGCCAAGCGCGGTAGTCACCCGCGCTCTGTGCTCGACGCTGAAGCGCATCCGGCGTAATTTACCTCCTGCTTACAGGAGCGGAACCCCGCGACCGAATAGTGTCAGCCGTTGTGTCAGACTGCTGCGAACACCATGATTGGCACGCTCGACGGATACATCGGTTCGGTAGGTTCATGCCCAGAAGTGATGCTCGGCCCACGCTCGGATCGCCTCTGCGCGTGCCGATCATCCATACCGATCGCTTGCTGCTGCGACCGCATCGGTTGGCAGACGCCGAACGGTGGCACGAAATCCAATCGAGCCCGCACGTGCGCCAGTACACGACGTGGCCGCAGCGTACCGTGCGATCGTCCTTGCGGCAGCTGAAATTGAGAACACGGCAAACGCAGATGCGCCGCGTGGATGACGTGCTGGCGTTGGCCATTGAACACGACGGCGAGCTGGTGGGCGAGATCACCCTGCAGCTGCGGTCGCTCACAGCCGCTGCGCGGTG
Source organism: Salinibacterium sp. SWN167 (assembly GCF_015864665.1). GTDB lineage: Bacteria > Actinomycetota > Actinomycetes > Actinomycetales > Microbacteriaceae > Rhodoglobus. The sequence continues at coordinate 108,084 of NZ_JADYWU010000002.1, forward strand.
TCTCGAGGTGAGCTGGATTGTTCATCCCGCGTATCAGGGCCAAGGAATCGCGTACGAAGCGATGCGTCCCCTTCTCGCCTATATGAGAACCACGATTGAGGCCTTACTGCTCGTGGCGGTCGTGCACCCCGCCAATGCTGCTTCGGTTGCGCTCGCTCACAAACTGCACCTTCACCCTTTGCCGGGCACTGCGGATCGCACGGTGTTTGTCGGCAGAAATGGGCCGCTCGCCGCGCTGCCGTAAGGGGAAGAGAACGACCGCGCTAGAGGACTCGTTCGCTGGGGTGGCCGGTGCTAACGTGGCAGCCACCGTCGAAGGGAATATCCCGTGTCAAAGAAGACCTATTCATCGGAACAACAAGTCGACCGACTACGCGTCTACAACGTTGTGGCGGGCAGCCTGCACCTGCTGCAGGCCATCGGCTTTGCGATTGTTCTCACAATGCTCAGCACTCAAGTGTTGTTCGCCGTTACGGCCGACTACTTGGCTGGCCCTCCTGGAGCGCCCATTCCGCCCGAGCGGGTGACCGTTTTTGAGGTCAATATCGGCGTCGGCGTTGTGGCCTTTCTCGCGCTGAGCGCGTTCTTCCACTTTTTGGTTTCGAGCCCGTGGTTCTTCGGGCGCTACAAGACGGGTCTGTTGGAGAGTCGCAACTACTTCCGCTGGACGGAGTACTCGCTCAGCTCCTCGATCATGATCTGGCTCATTCTCGCGATCAACGGCGTCACCGATATCGCCGCCCTCTTCGCGGTCTTCGCTGTGAACGCCGCGATGATTCTGTTCGGCGCCTTGCAAGAGAAATACGAGAAGCCAGGCTCCGGCGGGATGCTGCCCTTTATTTTCGGATCAATGGTCGGCGTCGTGCCGTGGATTCTCATCCTCATCTACTTCTTGCGACCGGGCAGTGCGAACGAAGTAGCGGCCCCCAGCTTTGTCGTCGGCATCGTGATTTCGCTCTTCGTGTTCTTCAACACGTTCGCGCTCAACCAGTGGCTGCAATACAAGCAAGTGGGAAAGTGGAAGAGCTACCTGCAAGGGGAGCGCACCTACATCACGCTCAGCTTGGTCGCGAAGACCGCGCTCGCGTGGCAGGTGTTCTCGGGTGCGATCATCCCGGCGCTCACGAGTTGATGAACGCAACTTAGGCAAGAGAAATGCCCCGCAGCTGATGCTGTGGGGCATTTCTTTTTCACACTAGGTGCGGCCGGTGCGTGCCGTTCGGGTCGGCAGTCGCGAAACGGTTAGAGGCGAACGATCGCCTTGCCGGTGTTTGCACCGTTCATCATGCCGTTGAAGGCGTCGAGCGCGTTGTCGATGCCATCGGTGATGGTTTCGTCGTAGGCGATCTTGCCTTCGGAGAGCCATCCCTGCATTGCCGCACCGAACTCGGGGGCGAGGTGGAAGTAGCTGCCCATGGTGAAGCCCTTGATGGTCAAGCCACGGGTCACTATGTTGGCGCTGTTCTTGATGCCCTCATCCTTGCCGTTGATCAAGGACATGACGCCGCAGACTGCCACGCGGCCGCCATCCTTGAACGCGCCGAGGGCTGCCGAGAGGTGCTCGCCACCCACGTTGTCGAAGTAGACGTCGATGCCGTCGGGGGCCGCAGCATCCAGCTGGCCAGCAATGTCACCATTCTTATAGTTGAAGGCGGCGTCGTAGCCGTACTTGCTCGTGAGCAGTGCAACCTTCTCGTCGGTGCCAGCGGAACCGACGACGCGCGCTGCGCCGAGGAGGCGGGCGATCTGGCCAACCATGGTGCCGACCCCACCTGCTGCGCCAGAAACGAAGACGGTGTCGCCTTCCTTGATGTGCGCGATCTGGGTGAGTCCGGTCCAGGCGGTGATTCCGGTGATGCCGAGAACGCTGAGGAACAGCGAAGGCGAGATGCCGGGAACGTTGGGGAGCGCCGTGAACTGGCCAGCAGGAGCCTGCGCGATGTCGCGCCATCCGAGCTGGTGCTGAACAAGAGTGCCAACAGGCAGTGATGCGTCGTTCGACTCGATAACTTCACCAACGGCTGCGCCGCCCATTGTCTCGCCGAGGTTGAAGGGAGCAACGTACGAGCGGCCCTCGTTCATGCGACCACGCATGTAGGGGTCGACAGAGAGGAAGGTGTTGCGTACGCGAACGTCGCCGTCAGCGAGCTCGGGGAGCTCGATGTGAACCTTCACTACGTTGTCGGTGGTCGGAACGCCGGTGGGGCGTGAGGCTAGCTGCCATTGGGTGCTTGTAACAGTTGTCATGAAAATCTCCTTGAAATTGATGAAGTGTGAAAAGTGGGAAGTGTGTGCTGGTTATGACTTGTCGGCGACGATGCGCTCAGCAACGGCGACGGATGATGCGGGGTTCTGACCGGTGTACAGCGCGCCATCAACGACGACGTACGGGGCGAAAGGTTCTGCTGCCTTCGAGTAGTCGGCACCCAGCTCAACGAGGCGGGTTTCGACGAGCCACTTGACCTTGTCGGCGAGACCGCCAAGCTCTTCTTCAGTGTTCGCGAAGCCGGTCATCTTGCGACCCTTGAGGGCCCATTCGCCGGTTGCCTTGTCGTTCGCGGCGAGCAGTGCTGCGGGGGCGTGGCAGAGCACACCGAGTGTCGTGTTCGATTTCACGGCTTCAACAATGAGCTGGCCGGAGTTGTCGTCGACGGCGAGGTCTTCCATGGGGCCGTGGCCTCCGGGGTAGAAGATCACGTCATAGTCGCTGGCGTTGACGGCATCCAAGCGGAGCGGATGCTGCAGCACCGGCTGGAGTTCCGCGATGCGGGCCTCAAAGTCAGCGAGGCGTTCGGCGGAACCGACGCCACCTTCGCTGAGGCTGATCGCATCAAAAGTGGGGGCCACTCCTGCGGGGCTGGCGACCTGAACCTTCCAGCCGGCTTCGGTGAAGATGCGGTACGGCTCAAGGAACTCTTCTGCCCAGACTCCAGTGGGGTGCTGCGTTTCGTCAGCGAGCGTCAGGTAGGACGCTGCCGAGAGGACCATCAATACGTTTGTCATGCTGACTCCTAACAAAACCATGGTGCTCGTTTCCGAGCCCGTTGGTTCTTATCAAACCAATTGGTTCGACAGTACGTTGGCGTGTAGGCTAAGTCAAACCAACCGGTTCGATTAGGAGGTGTTTGGTGGTTTCGACAGAAATGCCGCGTGATCAACTCCGCGGCCGCGAAACAAAACAGCGCGTAATTGAGGCTGCAGCAGCCGAATTTGCGGAGTACGGCGTCGCTGGCGCCCGTATCAATCGCATCGCAGAAACAGCGAAGGCGAGCAAGGAACGTATTTACGCCTGGTTTGGCGACAAAGACGCTCTCTTCGATCACGTCATGCAGACCGGGCTCGACCGTCTCGCTCATGCCGTGCCGATCGATGCTGATCTCGTGGAATATACCGTGCGACTGCACAACTACTTCGTCAACGACCAGAGCGCGCAACGCGTCACCATGTGGGCCTGGCTGCACGATGCCGAAACGCTCGGATCATTCTCTGAAGGGCGCGTCGAGGGCTACAAACACAAGCTCGAAGTGATTGCCGACGCCCAGCAACGAGGGATCGTCGATTCCTCGTGGAAGCCCGAAGAGCTGCTCGCTCTGCTGCTGGCCGTTGCCAGCAACTGGGAGCGCGCTCCGGCCGAACTGCGCTCCATCGGATGCCCCGAGTTCGCAGGCAGCGAGAAAGCGCGCTGCGACTCCGTGCGCGAAGCCGCCCGCCGGCTTGTAGAGCCCCACTCTTAGTAGCCCGGCGACGGCATCCGTGGGGTGTCCGGGTTCGTTCGGGATCGTCGAAATCGCACGGGTGCAGTGCTCGCAGGGGATGTACTGGACGCTGACGACTAGACCCGTGAGTACCGAAAGGGGCGGCATGACCATACACACCAGCGACGATAAACGAGCTATTTCCGCCATACTCAGCGAGGCGATGATTCAGGCGGATAGCCAGCTCATTACCGCTTCATGCGTTGCTCCCGACCTAGTCGCTATCATCCAACGCACCGATGTCACTCGCCTCAAGGGAATCGGCAAACTAGAGTTCGCTGCCGTCACCTCTGAGCTGCGCCGAGCGCTCACCGCCTATAACGAGGACCACCATAAGATCGCGCTCGAGGTAGCTGAGAAAGCGCGACACCTGAAGAACCACGATCGTGGTCGGATGCTCGCCCAGAGCCTGCTTGTGGCCCTTGCGGTGGGCGGATTCTTCGTCGTTCCGTTCGCGATGGTCTTCTCGCTCGTCATTCTGGTCGGAACGTTCGCCATGCGATCGGTGTGGATCGCTCGCCTCGGGGAACGCGCCGAAATGCTATCCCACGCCTTCGAAGGTCCCGAGGCAGAGCTGCGGGAGAAGCTAGGCACGACCCCCGCGCAGGCGCGACAGACGATGTGGGCGAGTGCGACAGGCCTCTGCGCGCGCGCCGACGCTCTCTATCTCGAGTCGCTCGAACCAGCGCAGCGAGCGTCAGAACTCGCGACGCGCCATCAGGACGCGCAGCGCTGGGCCGATCGTCGGTTTGCGCGGCAGTTCGGGAGCGAGCAATCGCATGACGAACGGTCGGCGACCTCTCCGGGGCTCAGCGTCGCGTGTTGAGCGGCGGGCCGTTGCCGCGGCTGATTTCGGACAGGCCAAGCCTGCCGAGCAGGTGAATGATGGCGAGAGCCGTGTAACCGGTGATGAGCTTGTCGGCGAGTGAGATCGAGATGTTGACGGTAAAGACCGATGCCCACAGGCCGTCACCAATCGCCCGCAGTGTCGCAATAAAGTCGTCACCCGCGTGGCCTGCGACTCCGCCAAAGACGAGCACAGTGATTGGCACCGCAGTGATGGTGCAAGCGAGGGCGACCAGCACATTCAGCAGCAAGAACCGCAAGCGCGACTTGTCCATGCGCCACAACCGAACACCATACCCCCACACGAGTGCTCCGACGACGTTAACGATGGCGTAGGCCAGAGTTTGCGGCACTGTTGCGAAGACGCCGATGACGTTGGTTGAGAGTCCTACGAGGGCACCCTGCCAAGGGCCAAGAGCGATCGCGACGACTGCGGTGCCGATCATGTCGAGAAAGATTGGTAGTTCAAACTTTGCGACAACGCTTCCGCCGAAGAGGTTCAAGCCGACAGCCGCCACCATGAGGACGACGACGAAGGCGAGGCGTGAATCGGGATTCTGGGCGGGGGGAAGGGGAGCATGAGGGGCTGCCGCTTTCGCCGTCGAACGAACCTCCAGACATCGTGATCGCCAGGCTTCGGCTTCTGCCTCATCGTGGCCTAGCGCTACGACGATTTCGGCGACAAGGCCCGCATTGATGCGGCTTCGTCCGGTGCGGAAGATGTCGAAGACCGTCGAACGGGCAACCCGCGCAGCGGCAGGGCTAACGCCGTTTTCCTCACGGCGATGAGCGATGCGCGATGCGAGCTCGGAGTACGACACTTCCCCGGCAGCGATCCGCAGTCGTTGCAGATCATCCGCTATCTGATCGAGAGAGTCGGCAGGCAAAGACGAGTGATCTCTCCCAGTGCTCACGTCTGCCCCCAGACTCTCGACGCCTGCAATAGGCCCATTCGATTCTGATTGTGCCACAGCGAAACGAGAGAACAGCCCGAGGTAACCCGAACTGGGTGGGGCTACTCGGGCGGACGACTCGTGCTCGACCGCACGATGAGCTCGTAGTCGATCGGTGAGTTTTCGGGGATCTCGGGATGCTTGCCGGGCACGAGTAGGTTCATCAGGATCTCGACGGCATGCTCGCCCTGAGCCTGCGGGGACTGCGACACCGTGGTGAGCCCGAAGAACTCGGAGAGTTCGTGGCCGTCGATTCCCATGATGGAAATATCGCGCGGCACCACGAGGCCGAGGTCTCGGGCGGCCAAGATGCAGCCGATGGCCATCTCATCTGACGAAGCGAAGATCGCTGTCGGGCGTAGTAGCGGGTTGCCGAGCAGCTGCTTGGCTGCGTGATAGCCGCCCTGAACGGTGAAGTCGGCGGTGGCAAAGAACTCGGGTCGTGGCTCGATTCCCGCTTCGCGCAGAGCAGCTTCGTAGCCGTGGCGCCGATTCGTAGGGATATGAAATTCGAGATCGTAGTCTTCAGAGCCACCGATGTGAGCAATCTTGGTGTGGCCGAGCGCCAACAGGTGGCCGGTGGCGAGGCTCGACACGGCGTCGTCATCCAAGGTCAGAGTGCGCACTCCGTCGATCGGCCCACCGACTCCGACCGCTGGGCGATCGAGGGCGTGAAGCCGCTCCACCTCAGTGGGGGAAAGCTTGAGGGAAACAGTGATGATGCCGTCGATGCGCTTGCGTTGCAAGAAGACGTCGAAGACCTTCTCGCGTTCAGCGACGCTGCCCGAAAGGTTGTAGAGAGTGACGTCATAGCCGTGGCGCATCAACGCTTGCTGGGCGCCTTCCACCACAGAAGTGAAGAACCAGCGGGTCAAATACGGCACCATGAGGCCGACATTTTTGGTGCGGCCCGATGCCAAACTCGACGCGCTCGACGAGACGACATAGTCGAGAGCGGCCGCAGCCTCCGTCACTTTGAGACGCGCAGCCGCCGATACGGGGCCGTTGCCGCTGAGCGCCCGAGACACGGTCGCGGTGGACACACCAGCGCGCTGAGCAACATCTTCGATGCTAGCCATCAGCTGCCCTCCGTTGGATTCTGACGAGAATGGATGCCGCCCTACAGCGGTCGCGCCGCTGCTGATTCTATCGACCGGCATCCATTCGCGAGAATTCGGAGCCGCGTTGGTCTATGCCCTCAGCCACACCGTGGTGTCTGCCGGCAGCTGATCGTTGCTGAGAGGGCCGCTCGCGAGCAGCACTTCGCCGGCCGGGAGAGCCACGGCGGCGTCCCCGGTGTTGGCAAAGACACGTACGTCGCCGGTGCGGAAACCGAGCACCGTTTCGGCGCCGGTGTCGAGCCATTCGAGTTCGTTGGTGGCCAACTCGTGAGCGCGGCGCAGGGCGAGAGCGTTGCGGTACAGCGAGAGTGTCGAGGTGCTGTCGTCGCGTTGGGCGTCGCGGGCGAGAGTTGCCCATTCTGCGGGTTGCGGCAACCACGAGGCATCCGTGGGGCCGAAGCCGTAGGAGGGCGAGTTTGCTTCCCAGGGGATCGGAACGCGGCAGCCGTCGCGACCGTAGCGCTCGCCATTGGTGCGGAACCAGGTCGGGTCTTGGCGGGCCTCATCGGGGAGGTCGATTACTTCGGGCAGGCCGAGTTCTTCGCCCTGATAGAGGTAGGCGCTGCCCGGCAGGGCGAGCATGAGGGCGGTCGCGGCGCGGGCACGACGAAGCCCAAGCTCCGGAATCGGGAGGCCGGCTGACTTCGGGCCGATGCCGTGACCCTGTGGGTTGTCGGCAGTCAGCGCGAGACGTGACGCGTGACGAACAACATCGTGGTTAGAGAGCACCCACGTGCTGGGTGCTCCGACAGCAGAAAACGCGCTGATCGAGGCATCGATCACGGAGCGCAGCGGGCCAGCAGCCCACGGTGTCTCGAGGTAAGGAAAATTGAAGGCCTGGTGCATCTCATCCGGACGCACCCACTTGGCCATGTCGGTGAGCGGATCGACCCACGCTTCGGCCGCCAGAATGCGCTCGCCGTCGTAGCTGTTCAGAATCTCGCGCCACTCGCGGTAAATCTCGTGCACGCCGTCTTGGGCCCAGAACGGTGCGCGGGATGCGGCAAGCTCGGCGTCGGTCGTGCCGGCTCCGCCCATGCTGCCGCCGGCGACCGGGGGAGTCCAGTCGGGCAGGCCGTCGGCTTTGATCATGCCGTGGGCGACATCCACACGGAAGCCGTCAACGTCGCGGTCGAGCCAGAAGCGAAGGATGTCGGCGAACTGGTCGCGCACCCAGCGGTTCTCCCAGTTGAAATCGGGTTGGGTGGTGTCGAAGAGGTGCAGGTACCACTGACCGAGCGTGCCATCGGGGTTCGTTGTGCGGGTCCAGGCGTCGCCGCCGAACACCGACTGCCAGTTGTTGGGTGGCAGCTCACCGTTCTCGCCGAGACCGTCGCGGAACATGTAGCGATCGCGCTCGGGGCTGCCGGGCTCCGCGGCAAGTGCGGCCTGGAACCACCGGTGGTCGCTTGAGGAGTGATTGGGCACGAGGTCGACGATGACCCGCAGTCCCAGCTCGTGGGCGCGACTCGTCATCGAGTCGAAGTCATCGAGCGTGCCGAAGAGGGGATCCACGTCGCAGTAGTCAGCAACGTCGTAGCCGGCATCGCGCTGCGGTGACGTGTAAAACGGCGAAAGCCACACGGCGTCGACGCCGAGCTCAGCTAACGCAGGAAGTCGGTCGCGGATGCCGAGCAGATCGCCCATTCCATCGCCGTTTGCGTCGGCAAATGACCGCGGATAGATCTGGTAAATAACGGCGGAGCGCCACCATTCGGTGTCCTGAAGCACGGAAGTCATAGCCGCCACACTATCGCCATTGGCCCCAAAAGCTAAGCGCTTCCACATTGTTCGTCTCATTTCTCTCGCTATAAATGCTGAAAATTTTGGAACAGGCTGTTGCCGAACCCGACCCATAGGAGGTATACATGGAAGCGCTTGCAGTTTGCAATGCTTTCACTGACGAAAGGCAGCACCAATGAGGGTGAACAACAAAGGACTGTGGGCCGTAGGCGCACTCACAGTTACTGCATCGCTAGTACTGACCGGATGCACAGCAGCATCCGACACAGCAGATAACAGCGCCGGAACCGGCGAAGCACTCACCGTGTGGGTCGACGCCGATCGCGCAGCCGTGCTCAAAGACGCCGCAGCAGACTTCACTGCCGAGACCGGTGTCGAGGTCAAGCTTGTACAAAAAGAATTCGGTGACATTCGCGACCAGTTCATCGCCCAAGTGCCCACCGGGAAGGGTCCCGACGTTGTCATCGGCGCCCACGACTGGCTCGGAACCTTCGTGACCAACGGTGTCGTTGCTCCCGTCGAACTCGGAGACAAGGCGGATGCCTTCCAAGACGTCGGAATCACCGCCATGAGCTACGAAGGCCAGGTCTACGGCGTTCCTTACTCGATCGAAAACATCGCTCTCGTGCGCAACACGGCCCTCGCGCCCAGCACCCCCGCGACTTTCGACGAGATGGTCACCATGGGCGAAGCTGCCGGAACCGAATACCCGTTCTTGGTGGGGCTCGACCCTGAAGCGGCCGACCCGTACCACCTGTACCCCTTCCAGACCTCGTTCGGTGCGCCCGTCTTCGGCACCGCCGCTGACGGAAGCTACGACGCCGACGCCCTCGAAATCGGCAACGCGGGTGGCGACAAGTTCGCGGCCTGGCTCGGTGAACAGGGCGCTGCAGGCGTACTCAACACCAACATCACTGGCGACCTCGCCAAGGAAAAGTTCATCGCCGGAGAATCGCCCTTCTACCTGACCGGACCGTGGAACGTGCCCGCCGCCGTCGAAGCAGGCATCGACGTGGCGATCGACCCGATCCCCTCTGCCGGTGGCGAAACCGCACAACCATTCGTGGGAGTGCAGGGCTTCTTCGTCAGTTCTAAGAGCGAGAATGCGCTCGCCGCCAACGAATTCATCGTGAACTACATGGGCAGCGAAGAAGTGCAAACCGCACTGTTCGAAGTGGGCGGACGCGCACCAGCGCTCACGGCATCCTTCGAAGCAGCAAGCGCCGACCCGATCGTTGCCGGATTCGGTGCCGTCGGTGAGAACGCAGTGCCCATGCCCTCGATCCCCGCAATGGGAGCTGTCTGGGAGTTCTGGGGTGTCACCGAAGCCGCCATCATCAACGGTGGCGACGCAACGTCGCTCTGGCAGAAGATGTCAGGCGACATCGAAACCGCTATCGCCGGATAGCTCACGGTGGCCGCCCGTCTGCACGCGGGCGGCCACTTCCTTGCAGCACCACCGAGCCGGGACTGCCTTCTCAGAACGCAGTCCCGGTTCGCACCGCTCGACTGACCTGCACGCCTTCAATGGAGAATCCCCGTGACGACACCCCCCGAGACTGATCCCGGCCCGATCCGGCAGTCTGCCCGCGCGAAACGTGCGACCAGAATTGCGGATGCCGCCTCCGGTGGCTGGAAACTTGTCGCGGTCAAGATCCTGGGTCTCGGTGTCGTCGACGCGATCGCGATCTACGCGCTGTTTGTGCTCGTGCGCAGCGAATCGTGGCTCGTGGCTGGACTCGTCGTTGCGGTCACGCTGCTCGTCAACTGGATCTACTTCTCCCGCGGCAAGCTGCCCGCCAAGTACCTCGCGCCGGGCCTGATCTTTCTCGCGATCTTCCAAATTTTTGTGCTGCTGTACTCGGGCTACATCGCGTTCACGAACTATGGCACCGGCCACAATTCCACGAAAGCGGATGCGGTCAATTCGCTACTGCTGTCATCGCAGAACCGCGTCGCCGATTCGCCAAACTACCGTCTGACGGTGCTCGAGCAACTCGGCGAAATCTCCTTCCTCGTCACCGAACCCGATGGCAGTGTAAGCATCGGTGGCAACGAGCGTCCGCTCGAAGAGGTGCAGAACGCCCAGCTTGAGGGAGGCGTCGCGGTTGGCCTCGACGGGTATACGAGTCTTGGCTTCCAAGACATCCTCGGCAAGCAGACCGAGATCGCCGCCATCAGCGTCCCACTGACCGACGATCCCAACGACGGCATGCTGCGCACCCCCGATGGGTCGAGCGCCTTCCTCTACACCTCGTCGCTTGAGTACGACGAAGCCGCGGGCACGATGCGCGATACGAACTCCGGCACCGTGTACTCCGATATCGGCACCGGTGCCTTCACCTCGGATGCCGGCCAAGAGCTGCTGCCGGGATGGAAAATTGAGGTCGGGCTCGACAACTTCGTTCGAGCGTTCACTGAGGACTCCATCCGTGGTCCGCTGATTAGCGTGACCGTGTGGACCTTCGCGTTCGCGTTCCTTTCGGTCTTCACGACCTTCGCACTCGGACTGTTCTTGGCGATTGTGTTCAATGACAAGCGGATGAAGAGTCGCAAGTATTACCGGATCATCATGATCTTGCCGTACGCGTTCCCTGGCTTCTTGTCGGCACTGGTGTGGGCCGGAATGATGAACCAAGAGTTCGGCTTCATCAATGTGGTGCTGCTGGGCGGAGCCGAAGTGCCGTGGCTCACGAACGAGTGGCTGGCCAAAGGCTCAATACTTTTCGTGAATCTCTGGCTCGGGTTTCCGTACATGTTCCTGGTGACGACGGGGGCGCTGCAGGCCATCCCTGAAGAGCTCACCGAAGCTGCGACAGTGGATGGCGCGAAGCCGTGGGCCATCTTTAGATTCGTGAAGCTGCCCCTGTTGTTGGTGTCGGTTGCACCGCTGTTGATCTCGTCGTTTGCGTTCAACTTCAACAACTTCAACCTCATCTACATGCTCACCAATGGTGGGCCGCGCGACGTATCCGCGGGGGTGAATGTGGGCGCGACGGACATCCTAATTTCGATGGTCTACAAGGTCGCCTTCGTGGGAGCCAACCGCGATTACGGCCTCGCGAGCGCGTTCGCGATCATCATCTTCATTCTGGTGGCGGGTATCGCCATCATCAGTTTCCGTCGCACGAAATCGCTTGAGGAGTTGAACTGAGATGACTGCAACAACTCAGAAGCAGAACCCGGATGCCGCGATGCGCTCGGACGTTGCCGTCGGGCACCCGAAGCGGACTTTCAAGCGCTATTTCCGCGAAACCGGCTGGCGTCACCTCGTCGGGATCGCCATGTCGATCTTCGCCGCGTTCCCGCTGCTCTACGTGTTTAGTGCGTCGCTGAACCCCGGCGGCACCCTCGTGACCGCCAACTCGCTCTTCTCGAACTTCAGCTTTGAAAGCTACGTCGATCTCTTCAATCGACCGCAGCAGCCGTACGCTGCGTGGTTTGGCAACACTCTACTGATCGGCGGTATCTCGTCGCTCGGTACCGTCTTCCTCGGCGCCCTCGCGGCATATGCCTTTTCGCGTATGAGGTTCATCGGTCGCCGGGTGGGGCTGCTCACGCTGCTGCTCGTGCAGATGTTTCCGCAGTTGCTCGCTGTCGTCGCCATCTTCTTGTTGCTCTCGGGAATCTCCGAAATCTTCCCGGCGATCGGGCTCAACAGCCAGATCGGGCTCATCATGGTCTACCTCGGTGGCGCGCTCGGAGTGAATACCTACCTGATGTACGGGTTCTTCAACACGGTTCCGTCATCCATCGATGAAGCGGCGAAGATCGATGGTGCGGGTCATGCACGTATCTTCTTCACGATCATCCTGCGCCTCGTTGCCCCGATCTTGGCTGTCGTTGGCCTGCTGTCGTTCGTGGGCACGACGAGCGAGTTCGTGATCGCGAGCATCGTGCTCATCGACCCCGACAAGCAGACCCTCGCGGTGGGTCTCTACCAATTCGTCTCTCAAGAGTTCTCGCGCAACTGGAGCATCTTCGCGGCCGGCGCTGTGCTCGCCGCCATCCCCGTGATGACTCTGTTCTTGTTCCTGCAGAAATACATCGTCGGCGGGCTGACCGCAGGAAGCGTGAAGTAATGGATGCCCTTCTCCCGCACCACGATGGCTCGGCGTTGCACGTCTCCACGCAGACGCCCGCACTCGGCGACTCCGTCACTCTGCGCCTTCGGGTGCCGGTCGGCTACGGCCCGCTGAAGGCGGTGCGGGTGCGCGAGAATCCCGACCACGAACCACGCTGGACGGATGCTCGCCTCACCGGAACCGCGGCCGGCTGGGACTGGTGGCAGGCCGACATCGTGGTCGAAAACCCGCGGCATGGCTACCGCTGGTTGCTTGTGCACGAGGCGGCTGATCACACTGAGTCGAAGCCACGCCACAGCGCGTCGAGTGTTGCCGTTTCTGCGCACGGCAACGCCGGCCGCATCGAGTGGCTCAACCAGAGCGGTCTTCACCCGATAGAGACGCTCGACTCCGAAGACTTTGCGCTGCTCGCGACCCCGGCCGCCCCCGAGTGGTTGGCGGAGACGGTGATGTACCAGGTGTTTCCCGATCGCTTTGCCCGGTCATCCGCCGCCGACGCTCACGCCAAGCCTGAGTGGGCGATTGCCGCGCGCTGGGACGAGCCGGTTGACCCGGTGCTGCCCGGCCGCTCGAAGCAGTTCTATGGGGGAGACCTCGATGGCATCACCGAACACCTCGATCACCTGACCGCGCTCGGTGTGACAATGCTGTATCTCACGCCGATCTTTCCGGCCCGTTCGAACCATCGCTACGACGCGTCGAGTTTCGTGGATGTCGATGAGCTGCTGGGCGGGCGCGAAGCGCTGATCCGTCTGGTGGACAAGGCCCACGCTCGCGGCCTCAAAGTCATCGGAGACCTGACGACGAATCACTCCGGCGATGCGCACGAGTGGTTCCAAGCCGCGCTCGGAAAACCCGATGCGCCCGAGGGCGACTTCTACTACTTCACCAACGATGAGCACACCGAGTACGTGGGCTGGCTGGGCACGCCGAGCCTGCCGAAGTTCAACTGGAACTCGACCGAGCTGCGTCGGCGCTTCATCGAGGGCGACGATTCGGTGGTCGCGCACTGGTTGAAAGAGCCCTACAACTTCGACGGTTGGCGCGTGGATGTCGCGAACATGACCGGGCGCATGGGCGCGGAGGATCTCAACGAGGAGGTGCGGCAGATCATCCGTCGCACCATGGAAGACGTGAACCCGGACACGGTGCTGTTGGCGGAGTCGACGAACGATGCCGCGAGCGATCTGCAGGGTGATGCGTGGCACGGGGCGATGACGTACCCGTCGTTCACGAGGCCGGTGTGGGGCTGGCTTACCGAACCCGGTGACACCTCGCACGTCACCGCGGATGGCTCGATCGATCCGGAGGCGTGGTTCTTTGGGCAGCCCATTGGCGGCATTCCGAACTACAGCGCACGCGACTTTGCGGAGATGACGGTGCGGTTCACGGCCAGCGTTCCGTGGCGCATCCGGCTCGGCAACATGAATGCGCTCGACACTCACGACACCGCGCGGTTCCGCACGCACGCGCCCGCCGAGAACGTGCCGCTCGCTCTCGCACTCTCGGTAACGCTGCCGGGAGTGCCCGTCGTCTTCGCGGGCGACGAGTTCGGTCTCAGCGGCGACGATGGCGAAATGTCGCGCACGCCGATCCCGTGGGGAACCGAAACCGACGCTGCCGTTGCGCCGACGCTGGAGGTCTATCGCCAGCTGATCGCGCTGCGGCGCGAGCTGCCCACGCTCTCGCACGGCGGCCTGCGCTGGCTGCACGTTGCCGATGACGCGCTCGTCTTCGTACGCGAGGATGCCGCCGCCACCGTTCTGGTGGTTGTTGCGCGCTCGCCGCTGACCGTGACGCTGCCGGCCAACGCGTTCGGTGTCGAGCTAGCAGCGACGGACGGCTCTGCGAACGCGACTGCGTCCGACCATGCTTCACGCGGGGCGGATGTTGCGAGCCCGGCGTTCCTCTCCGGCAACGCGACTCTGGCATCCGCCGCCGCCGGGCTCACGCTCTCGGCGGCCGGTCGCACCTGCGCTATCTGGACTCTGCCCGGGGTCGCGCACCCCGCTGCGCGCTGAGGTGCGCAAGCACAGGCGTTGGGGCTAAGGCGCCGTAACGTCGATCAGTACTTTGCCGACGGCTCCGCTCTCGACGAGAGCGTGAGCATCCGCGGTCTGCTCCAGCGAAAAGCGGTGTAGCGGCAAGCCGGTCTCTTCGCCGATGCCGAGCGCACCATCCGCGAGAGCGATGTTGATGGTGTCGCCCGCGGCACGAATGGCATCGATGCCGACGGTGTAGAGCAACACGAATTGGTAGCGCACGTTGAGGGCAAAGTGGCGGCGCACATCAAGAGTTACGTGGTCTCCGCCGTTGTTGGCATAGACAGAGATCGAACCACGATTGCGGATGACCGCGAGATCAAGCTCTGCATTCTGGGCGGGCGCGACTTCAACAATCTGGTCGACGCCTTCGGGAGCAATCGTGCGAATCTGCTCAACGATGTCGGCGTCGGTATACGTGAGAACGTGGTGAGCGCCAGCGACGGTAGCGAGGGCCGCTTTCGCCGGTCCGCTCACGGTCGTGATGACGGTCGCGCCGGCCCAGCGAGCAAGCTGAATCGCGGCATGGCCGACGGCACCGGCTCCACCAGCAATGAGTACGGCCTTGCCGCTGAGAGCGGTCGGATGGAGTTCGTCGGGTCCGTCTTCGGCCACGGTCAGCGCGCGGTAGGCGGTGATCGCGGGAACCCCCATGCTGGCGCCCTGGTCAAAGCTCGCGCTCGCGGGCAGCGCGAAAACACGTTCGGCGGGCAGCACGGCCTGCTCTTGGCTCGAGCCGCTGTTCGAGCGCTGGTACGCCGCAAGGGCGAGCCACACGCGGTCGCCGACGCTGACATGCTGCACGTCAGAGCCGATCGCTTCAACGATGCCGGCACCGTCCTGGCCGGGTACAACCTCATCAAAAGGCAAGGCCTGACCGGATGCCGCACCGCGGCGTGACTTCCAGTCGGTCGGGTTCACCCCGCTCACGACAACGCGCACGCGCACTTCGCCGGGCCCGGGTTCAAGCACGGGCCGCTCAACCACCTGCAGTACGGAGGGGGCGCCGGTCTCGCGGTAAACAATTGCTTTCATACCAACTCCAACGTTGTCGTGAGGGGGAACAATTCCCGGCCGCCAGCAGTGGCGGCACTAAAAATCTAGTGCCCGGGGATCGCACTCCACGGTGCCCGCATGGTGCGCACGAAGGAGTACATCACGAGGGTGGGGTGGTGGTGTTCGAGGGCGTAGAAGATGCGTTCGCCGCTGAGGGTGACTCCGATGGTCTCCCACATTTTGGCTTCGGTGCCCTTCTCAAGTTGCAGCAGGTCGGCGTACTTGTCGTCGAGCAGAGCAACTCCGGCGGTCACGATCTCCCACGCAATTCCTTCGCCCCAGAGCTTCTTGGCCGACTCGTAAACCGGGTCGGTGGGGTCGATCGCGTCGTGTTCTCCGGCGGGCAGCGGGATCGTGTATTCGGCGACCATGGCGGCCTGATCGTCGGCGTACCAGCGCAGCACGATCTTCACCGCACGGTTGGTGCTGAGCGGTGACAGGAGGGGAGCAAGATCGGCGGGCAGCTCGATTGTTTCGGCCGTCAAGATTTCGACCGAGGGCGTGTAGCCCATGCGCGCGAGCACCTCGCCATAGGAGACGCTCGCCTCAAAGCGTGCGCTCAAGCGCAGAGCAACCGGGTCGACGACGGTGGCGGCTCCCTGACTGCGAATCACAATCCCCTGGCGCTCCAACTGCGCAAGCGCCACCCGAACCTGCGGGCGACTGCAGTCCAACCACTCGGCAAGCTTCAGCTCGCCGGGCAACAAAAAGTTGGAGTCGCGAGCAGCCTCACGCACATGGCGAAGCACGCCACTGAGAATTCGCTCGTCCTCGGTGAGCGATCCAGTAACGATGCGGCCTTCGGGGACCGTAATTTCCATGTGCGCTCCTATGCGGCGATCGACTCTCGGGCGGCCACAAAAGCCTCAACGCAGCGGCTGATGTCCTCGCTTGAGTGTCCAGCCGACAACTGTACGCGAATACGAGCTTTGCCCAACGGCACGACCGGGAACGAGAAGGCGATCACGTAGACGCCGAGCGCGAGCAGGGCATCCGCCATCGCTACTGCTTCGTGCTCGTCGCTGAACATGACCGGAATGATCGGATGCTCGCCCGGCAGTAGCGTGAACCCGGCCTCGGCCATTCCGGCGCGGAACTGTTCGGCGTTCGCCGTGAGCTTGGCCCGGCTCTCGGCCCCTTCGGCCACGAGGTTGAGCGCTTCGATCGAGCCGGCAACTACCGAGGGTGCAACGGCGTTCGAAAACAGGTACGGGCGAGCGCGCTGGCGCAGCAACTCCACGATCTCGGAGTGGGCACTGATGTAGCCCCCGGATGCTCCGCCCAGGGCCTTGCCGAGCGTGCCCGAGATGATGTCGACGCGGTCGGAGACGCCACAGTGCTCGGGCGTTCCGGCTCCGGTCTCGCCGACGAAGCCGACAGCGTGCGAGTCATCGACCATGACCATCGCGTCGTACTGCTCGGCGAGGTCACAGATCGCTTCGAGCGGGGCGAGGTAGCCGTCCATCGAGAAGACACCGTCGGTGACGATGAGGCGGCGGCGAGCATCCTTCGCGGCAATCAACTGGGCTTCGAGGTCGGCCATGTCGCGGTTCTTGTAGCGGTAGCGCGCAGCCTTCGAGAGGCGGATGCCGTCAATGATCGAGGCATGGTTCAGCTCATCCGAAATCACGGCATCCTCGGCGCCCAGCAGCACCTCAAAGATGCCGCCGTTCGCGTCGTAGCACGAGGGGAACAGGATGGTCGCCTCCATGCTCAGCAGCGCCGAAAGCCGGTTTTCGAGCTCAACGTGCTGGGTCTGGGTGCCGCAGATGAAGCGCACGCTCGCCATGCCGAAGCCCCACTCGTCGAGGGCGTTCTTGGCGGCGGCGACGAGGCGCGGGTGGTTGGCCAAGCCGAGGTAGTTGTTGGCGCAGAAGTTGAGCACGGGCTTGCCGCCCGCTTCCACGTGGGCCGATTGCGCGGTCTCGAGCTGGCGCTCGGTCTTGTAGAGACCGGCCGAGCGGATCTCATCGAGGGTCGTGGTGAGTTGGTCGCGAACTGTTCCGTACATGCGGTGCTCCTGAAAGTTGTGGGGTGGCGGGCCGGGATGGCTTCAGCGGCGTGGTCGACTACGACCAGTCGATGATGACCTTGCCGCTCTTGCCGCGGCGGGCGGTCGCGAAGGCTTCTTCCCACTGTTCGGCGGGGAAGCGGTCGGTGACAACGGCAGAGACATCCAAACCGGTGTGCACCATGGCGTTCATGGCGTACCAGGTCTCGAACATTTCGCGGCCGTAGATGCCCTTGATGGTGATCATGTGGGTCACGACGGTGGCCCAGTCGATGCCAATGGGCTCGGCGGGCAGGCCGAGCATCGCGATGCGGCCGCCCTGATTCATGTTGCCGATCATCTCGGGAAGCGCTGTGGGGTGACCGCTCATTTCGAGCCCGATGTCGAAGCCCTCTTTCATGCCGAGCTGTTCTTGAGCTTCGGCAATGCGCGTTGTCGAGACGTTGATCGCGAGATCGACGCCCATGTCGCGCGCGAGCTGCAGACGCTCTTCGTTCACGTCGGTCATCACGATGTGGCGAGCGCCGATGTGGCGAGCGACCTTCGCCGCCATGAGACCGATCGGCCCGGCGCCAGTGATCAACACGTCTTCGCCGACCATGGGGAACGACAGTGCGGTGTGCACAGCATTACCGAGCGGATCGAAGATGGCGGCGAGCTCGGGGTCGATGTCGAGCGGATGCGCCCAGACGTTCTGTTCGGGAATCACGACGAACTCGGCGAAAGCGCCATCGCGGTTTACACCAATGCTTGAAGTGAATTTGCAGAGGTGGCGGCGGCCGGCGCGACAGTTGCGGCAGTGCCCGCAGACGACGTGGCCTTCGCCGGAAACGAGGGCGCCGACCTCGACCGACGTCACTCCTTCGCCCAGCTCAACAACGTGACCCGAGAACTCGTGGCCGGGAATCAGGGGAGCCTTGATGGCACCGGCGGCCCACGCATCCCACGACTCAATATGCAGGTCAGTGCCGCAAATTCCGGTGCGAGCGACCCTAATTTTCACCTCGCCACGCTGGGGGGTGGGCTCGGGGCGTTCGGCCAATATGAGGCCTGGTCCGGCCTTGTCCTTGTAGAGGGCTTTCATCGTTGATTCCTCTCAGGCGGCGCGACAGGGCGCGTGGTGTGCGCTTGTGGCGCACCTCATTCGACGTGTCCGCTGCTGTGTTTCAGAGTACTGTCACTTGTTTACAAGTGCCACTCTTCTGCTAGCGTCATACAAATCATAAGTTGAAGGAGCCATTCGTGACCGAAATATCCCAGCGCATCGAGGGAATATCGCTATGGGATGGCACGGCCGCGCACGGCATCGGCTCCATCAGCTGGACAGGTGACCGGATCGACGCGGTAGAAACCGTGAACGATGCCAACGCCACCGACTCGGATGCCGCAACCACGGCATCCGAATACAGCGTGATTCCCGGCCTTATCGACACTCACGTTCACCTCGGCGGCTACGCCGGACCGGACAAAGTCGACTGGGTTTCGTGGCCACTGCTTACTCCGTGGGAAGAGCAGGTCTTCCATATCGCGGCGAACGCCCATCAGGCTGCTCGCAACGGAGTCACCACCCTGCGCGATCTTTCCGGTGATGGTCGCCAGCTCGCCGTCAAGCGCGCCTTCGATCGGGGCATTCAGCAGGGCCCGCGCATTCTCGTGCACGGCCCCGTCGGCATGACCGCGGGCCACGGCGATCTCTTTATCCCGCCGCATTACCCGCACCGCACGCCCACCGCCGATAGTCCAGACGAGTGCCGCAAGCTCGTACGCGAATACGCTCGCGCCGGTGTCGACGGCATCAAGATCTTCACCAGCGGGGGAGTGCTCTCCACCGGTGACAAGGTCGGCTGGCGTAACCAGACCACCGCCGAAATCGAGACCACCCTCGACGAAGCCCACGCTCTCGGCCTCAAGGTCGCTGCGCACAGCCACTCCACCGAGGGCAACCAGATTGCCTTGGATGCCGGAGTCGACTCCCTCGAACACGGCACCGGCATCACCGAAGAGCAGTGGCCAGCACTGCTCGAGCGCAACATCTCGGTGGCGCCCACGCTCATGATCAACGACGTGATCGCCGAAGCCCGCATCCCGGTCTCGGCGGAAGCGCAAGAAAAGGCGCAAGCCGTTGTGATCGAGCGCAACACCAACTTCACCGCAGCGGGTCGCGCCGGAGTGCGCTTCGTGCTCGGCACCGATGCCAATGGCATCTTCGTAAAATTCGGCGATCAGATGGAAGAAGTACGTCTGATGGCCGAGATGTTCGGCTGGAGCGCAGAACGTGCGCTGCAGTCCGCGACCTCGGATGCGGCCGATGCAATCGGTCTGGCCGCCAAGGTGGGAACCCTCGCGACCGGAATGGGCGCCGACTTTGTCGTGCTCAAGGGCCGTCCGTGGGAAGACATCACTCAGCTTCGTACCGAAAACATCGTCGCGGTTGTCTCGCGCGGTGTCGTCGTGTTCGGGGAACTCCCGCAGTAATGCGGGGCAGCATCACCGCATAACACGCAGCAGTAGAACCCTCCAGCAGCACCAGCTCCACTCGCAGCATCCGCATCACATTCCGCAGTACCACCGCAACGCTCACCACGTTGCGTCTTCAGCACTGAAAGGACCGAGTATGAACTCCCCGAAAAACCGAGTACTTCGCTGGGGCATTGCGCCCATCGGAGCACTTGCCGCACTGGGCCTGTTGGCCTCTTGCGCGGCAGGGCCAGCCGCTTCGCCCAAGACGGATATCACGATGGCAGTCACGGGTGACCCCGTGTGCCTCGACCCTCAGCAGGTCACCCTCACCACCGCGCTCAACATTGGCCGCCAGGTTGTTGACTCGCTCATTGATCAGGATGCCGAAACCGGCGAACTGGTGCCGTGGCTCGCAGAGAGCTGGGAAACCAACGATGACCTCACCGAGTTCACTTTCGAACTGCGTGATGACGTCACCTTCAGCGATGAGACTGCGCTGACCGCAGACACCGTGGTCAAGAACCTCGACGCTCTCTTTGAGATGGGTTCCACCGCATCTCTCGCCTCGCAGTACCTCGCCGGTTACGAAGGCAGCACCGCTGTCGACGAGAACACGGTGACCGTGAACTTCGAGTCGTCGAACGCTCAGTTCTTGCAGGGTGCCAGCACCATCACGCTCGGCCTCGTCTCTGACGCCACCACCGAGCTCAGCCCCGAAGACCGCTGCCAGACTGTCGTCGGCACTGGTCCCTTCACGATCGACTCCTACGTGGCTAACGACTCCGTCGTGATCGCCAAGCGTGTCGGTTACGACTGGGCATCCGAACTTCGCGGCCACAGCGGTGAAGCACTCGTTGACACCGTCACGTTCCCGATCACGCCGGAGGCAGGCGTGCGCACCGGTGGACTCCAGACCGGCGAATTCGACATCATCCAGGACCTTCCTGCCGTAGATGAGGCCCGCTTCGACACCGCGGACTACAACATCTACGCTCGCGGAAACCCCGGAATGCCCACGAGCCTCGTGCCCAACACCACGCGTCCCGTCGTCAGCGACGAGATCGTGCGTAAGGCAATGCTGCTCGCTACCGACCGTGCAGAAATCACCGCCCTCACCGGTTCGTCGCAGTCGCAGCCCGCTTCGAGCGCGCTCAGCTCCGCCACTCCTGGCTACAGCAGCCAGGAAGACGCCATGGCCTACGACCTCGATGCAGCCACTGAGTTGCTCGATGACAACGGTTGGGTAGTCGGCTCTGACGGCATCCGCGAGAAGGACGGCCAGCGTCTCACCATGAGCGTTACCGCCTTCTACGGCCAGGATGTTCTGGAGGCAACTCAGATTCAGCTCGCTAAGGCTGGCATCGACCTGCAGCTCAACATCGTGACCGCCGGAGACTTCTTCGGAGCCATCGCGACCGGCGACTACGACTTCTTGAGCGCCAGCCTCACGCGCACTGACCCCGACGTTTTGCGGGTCACATTCTCGAAGGATGCCGTCTCGAAGTGGGCCATCATCGACGACGCTGAACTGGAATCACTGCTCAACGAGCAGGCCAGCACGGCAGACACCACCGAACGCACGGCACTCATCGCCGAAATTCAGGAGATGATTATTGACCGTGCGTACCTGATCCCGCTTCTCGAAGTTGCTCAGGTGCACGCCTCAACCGCCAACGTTTCTGGTTTGACCTTCGACTCGTCGTCGCGACTGATCATGTACGACGTCAGCGTCTCGGAATAACTCTCCCTAGGTGATGTGACCAGCATGAAAAAGCGTCAGTCGTGACACAGGTGAAAGCCTGGGCAGGCTACTTGCTGCCCAAACTCGGACAGTTCCTGTTCGTTGTCGTGGCTACCTACACGCTCGTTTTCGTGCTGGTCCATTTCCTGCCCGGTGACCCGTTGATCGCCGCCCTTGCAGCAAAGGGTGGCGCATCAACGGTCATCGATCCGGCTGAACTCGATGCCCTGCGCGTGCAGTACGGCCTCGACGGAACACTCTGGCAGCAGTACTTTGGCCACCTCATTGCGGCAGCCCAAGGTGACCTCGGAATCTCCATCGCTACCGGTGTTCCCGTGACCGAGATGATCGGCCGGGCCTTCCCGTTCAGCGTGCAGATCGCCTCACTCGCTCTGCTCTTCGGCGTCACCTCCGCCGTTCTCATCACTTTCCTGGCCTACGCCGCACCGTGGCCGTGGCTACGCCAACTGCTGCTGCAGATTCCGCCATTCGGGATCGCGGTGCCCGCCTTCCTGAGCGGCCTGCTGTTGATCAGCGTCTTCGCCTTCACTCTCGGCTGGCTGCCCTCGGCCGGCGCTCGCAGCTTCGACGCGGCCATCCTGCCCGCGATCACGCTCGCCCTGCCCGTCGGTGCCCTCTTCTTTCAGGTCTTCTCTTCTGCCGTGCTCGAAGCCCAGAACAGTCCCTATGTCTTTACCGCCGTGGCCAAGGGTGTGCCGCCGCGCCGCATCTTCACGAAGCACCTGCTGCGCAACGCCCTGCTGCCCTCCATCACCATCCTCGGCTTGCTCATCGGGTACTTGGCGGGCGGAACCGCTGTCGTTGAGACCGTCTTTTCGCGGGATGGAATCGGCCGCATGACCGTCAATGCCGTGCTTGCTCGCGACATCAACGTCATCCAGGGCGTCGTGCTGGTGGTCGGCGCGATCTATGCGCTCGTCAACCTGCTCGTGGATGTTGCCTACGGCTTCATCGACCCGCGCACGCGCATCGGTGGCGGCGTTCCTTCGCGTGCTCGACTGGGGGCGAAGAAGTGACGAATCTGCGCAAGCCCGGCTTCGTTCTCGGGCTCATCATTATCGCGGTGGCGATCGTGGCCTCTCTGGCTCCCCAGTTGCTCGCGACCCACGATCCCTTCGAGTCGGTCGCGACAGACCGGCTGCTGCCACCGAGCGCTCAGTACCTTTTCGGCACAGACAACCTGGGCCGCGACCTCTACTCTCGCGTTATCTACGGAGCCGCCCTCTCGCTGCTCTCGGCATCCCTCGCCGTCGTCGTCGGCGTTGTTGTGGGTGCCGTCGTGGGGCTGATCTCGGGCTTCGTTGGCGGCCGCACCGACTTCATCATCATGCGCTTCGTGGATGTGCTGATCGCCGTTCCCGGAGTTCTTCTCGCTCTGATCGTCGTCGCCAGCCTCGGCTTCGGACCCTTGTCTCTCGCCCTTGGTGTCGGGCTCGGGGCTGCCGGCAGCTTCGCGCGCGTCATGCGCTCGCAAGTGATCCGCATCCGCAGCGAAGAGTACGTCGAAGCGGCCCGCACGCTGGGCGTTCGGGCGCCCGCGATTCTGGTGCAGCACGTCCTGCCCAACGCGGCCCGCCCCGTGATCGCGATGGCGGCGCTCGAGCTGGGCACGGCCATCCTCTCGGTCTCGGCCCTCACCTTCTTGGGCTTCGGCGCTCCGCCGCCCGCTCCCGAGTGGGGTGCGCTCGTCTCCGCCGGCCGCGACTATGTGGCCACCAATCCCGGCCTCAGCATCATCCCGGGTGCCGTAATTCTTGTGGTCGTGCTCGCCGTGAACCGGGTAGCACGAGCGATCGGAGGCGACGAATGATCGAGCATGGTTCTGGTGCGAAAGCAGAGTCCGGTGCGAAGGCTGCGGCAGCCGCCAGCGACGCGGCCGACGACAACATCCTCGTCGTGCGTAACCTCCACGTCTCCTACGCGACCCGCTCGGGGTCCGTGGCGGCGGTGCGCGGCATTAGCTTCGTCGTGCCGCGCGGCAAGATCGTCGCGATCGTCGGCGAATCGGGCTCGGGAAAAAGCACGACCTCGCAGGCGCTGATTCGGCGACTGGCATCCGGTGGCCGCATCGACAGCGGCTCGATCGAGTTTGAAGGGCGCGACCTCGGCCCGATGTCGGAGCGCGAACTGCGCTCTATCCGCGGCGGTCGCATCGGCTTCGTGCCGCAAGACCCCAGCAAGTCACTCAACCCGCTCATGCGCGTTGGCGACCAGATCGCCGAAGCCCTGCGCCTGCACCTCAAGCTCGACAAGGCTGCCGCCGCTGCCGAAGCCGTGCGGATTCTCGACGAGGTCGGACTGCCCGATCCGGATGCTCGCGCCACCCAGTTTCCGCACGAACTGTCGGGCGGCATGCGCCAGCGCGTGCTCATCGGAATCGCGTGGGCCTGCAACCCGCAACTCGTCATCGCGGACGAGCCGACGAGCGCCCTCGACGTGACCGTGCAACGCCACGTTCTCGACAACATCGACGAACTCGTGCGCCGCCACAACACCTCCGTCGTTCTCGTTACCCACGACCTTGCTGTCGCCGCCGACCGTGCTGACTACGTCGCCGTGATGAGCAATGGCGAAATTGTCGAGCAGGGTACGACCGAACAGGTGCTGTCGGCGCCCACCCACGAGTACACGAAGAAACTCGTGCAGTCCGCTCCGGGGTTGGCGAGCAGACGCCTCACCCCGTCAGTGACGGCTCTCGGCGAGCAACAGCAATCGAGCGCGGGAAAGCTATTCACCCGCACCCGCCCGGCGCAGCCTGCGGGTGTGGCCACGGCATCCGGAGTAGCAACCGTCGCTGCCAACAGCGGGGCGGATGCCGCGCCCGCCGCTAACATTCTTGAGGTCGAGAACCTGGTCAAGACCTTCGCTCTCCGCCGCCAAGGTGGAGGCTCGCAAGTGTTGCGCGCCGTGGATGATGTCTCGTTCGTGGTGCCTCGCGGCTCGACCTTCTCGATCGTGGGGGAGTCGGGATCGGGTAAGACAACAACCGCCCGCATCGCAGCTCGCATCGCCTCGGCCGATTCGGGCACCGTGAGCTTTGACGGCACCGATGTCACTTCGCTCTCGGGCGAAGCGCTGCGTCAACTGCGTCGCCGCGTGCAGGTCGTCTACCAAAACCCGTTCGGTTCTCTCGACCCCAAAATGTCGATCGAGAAGATCATCGCCGAGCCGCTGCGCGCGTTTGGCGTGGGCGACCGGGCGCACCGTGCCGAGGTAGCGCGTGAGCTCCTCGAGCACGTGAGCCTCAGCCCGAGCCTCGCGCAGCGTCGCCCGACCGAGCTCTCCGGTGGTCAACGCCAGCGCGTCGCCATCGCGCGTTCGCTTGCGATCGGCCCCGAGTTGATCGTGCTCGATGAACCCGTATCTGCTCTGGATGTCTCAGTGCAGGAACAAATTTTGCAACTGTTGGTCGACCTGCAGGTGCAGTTCGGGCTCAGCTACCTCTTCATCTCCCACGACCTTGGCGTGATCCGTCAGATCTCTGACCACATTGCGGTGATGCGTTCGGGCACGGTTCTTGAGTCGGGCACTGCGCGCGAGGTGCTCTCGAATCCGCAGCACGAATATACGCGCGAACTGCTTGCAGCGATCCCGGGGCAGCGCGCGAAATAGTGCGTTCTCTATCCGTCGGTGAGATACCGGCAGTAATGGCCAATGAAGCATGACCCGCTAGTGGTGGTGCACGTGCTCTTCGTCGATGTTGCTTTCGGGTTCGATCTGGAATGTTGAGTGTTCGATGCTGAGTTCAAAGTGTTCGGCGACGCACTTTTGCAGGGCGGGCAGCATCTCGGCGGCATGACCGTCACGGAAGCAGGCGTCGCCGACGATGACGTGAGCGGTGAGCACGGGCAGGTCAGACGAGATGCGCGTGATGTGCAGATCGTGCACCGCGGTGACATGATCCATCGCCAGAATGTGGGCGCGCACTGCTTCGGGGTCGATACCCTTGGGCGTCGATTCCAGCAGCACCCCGAGGCTTGCCTTGAGCAGGATGATGGTGCGGGGCACGATCAAAATGGCGATCAGAATACCGACCACGGCATCCGCTTGGTACCAGCCGAAGAGGGCAATCACGATTGCGCTGACGATGACGCCCACGGAGCCGAGGGCATCGTTGACGACTTCGAGAAACGCCGCCTTCATGTTGAGGTTGGAGTTGCGGCCGCTGGTGAGCACCATCATCGCAGCGAGGTTAGCGACGAGGCCAATGATGCCGAAAATCAGCAAGCCGGTCGGTTGAATCTCGGGTGGGTCGAAGAGACGGCGAATACCTTCGACGAGTGCGTAAATTCCGACCGCAAACAGCAGCGTTGATTGCGCCATCGCGCTCAGCACTTCGGTGCGCTTGAGGCCCCAGGAGTGTTTGCTGGTGGCGGGGCGTTGCATGAGGCCGGCGGCGAGCAGCGCCATGAGGAGCCCCGCTGAGTCGGTGAGCATATGGGCGGTATCGACGAGCAGCGCGAGGCTGCCCGTGACGATGGCGCCGATGGCCTGGGCGATAACAACGCCGACGGTAATGATGAAGGCGATGAGGAGCCGAGTGCGGTTGTTGGTGCCAGCGGCGTGGTCGTGCCCGGCGCCCATTAGCGGGGCCCGTCTGTGCCGGTGCCGGTGCTGGTGCCGCCGGCGGTGACAGGGTTGGTGCTCTTGGCATCACCGAGGGGTGTGGATGGCGCGTGGTGGCTGTGGCGCACAGTGTCGTCAACCGCGTGCTCGGCTTGATAGACAGCGACGCGGATGAGTTCGAGGGCGTGGTCGTTGCTGAGGCGGTAGTAGACACGGGCGCCTTCGTGGCGCGTTGTCACGACTCGGCTCATGCGCAGTTTCGCGAGGTGTTGAGAGACTGTGGCCTGTGGTTTAGAAACGCGTTCGCCAATTTCTCCCACGGCGAGTTCTCCTTCGCGGAGGGCGAGCACGATGCGAAACCGGGTGGCATCCGCGAGCAGGGAGAAAATTTCAACGGCGACCGACACGTAGTCGTCGGCGGGATCGGCCCACTCGGAGATATCTGCGCTCATGCGAATATGATTACATGCGCAGATTCTAATATCAAGCGTTGGGCTTAGATCGTGGGCTTTCGTGCAGCTTGGGCGGCCTGCAACTGCCTCTGATGACGGGCTTTCGCGTCGTCGAGGGTGGCGCAGGTGCCGAGCGGCCGGGCGCGGTGGTCGGTGACAAAGAACTCACCAGCGGAGCTCCGCTCGATCATGCCGGCAAACTCACCGGCGGTGTTGCCGACCCAGAGTCCGGCTTGGATAGTCGTCCAGGCTACGGTGGGGCGCATGCGGTCGGCTGTTCCTTCAGTCGGTCGTGGCGTGGTAATCGTCATAGTTTTTTACTCCTTCGAGTTCACACTATTGAGGACCTCAGACACTGCTGGGAAACATCCCGCAACTCCGCGGGAATTCTCTCCCTTTGAGTTAACCCCTGTGGGGGCTGTCTGTCGAGGCTTCATTAGAGCATTTTCGATGTTTGTAACATCCGGTGCTCAGTCGCGCACTGGCAGCGCCTCTTCGGGAGAGTTGTCGCGCGCTTTTCGGCGGCCAATCGCAAACCAAGCAATCGCTCCGAGGCCGGTCGCGATCACCGTAATCGCGACCCACAGAGCTAGTTCGGTGCCGACAAGCATGTGGCGATGGCGCGAGATGGACACGAGTGCCGTAACGACAAGCACGAGTGCTGCCAAGTTGACGAGAAGCACAAACACGAACATCGAGGAGAACAGGATGTCGAACCCCTGAGGCATCAGAGGATTCACGACATCGCTGGATACTGCAAAAATGCTCATGTTCCTAGAGTAGTGGCAGCAAGAATCAGAACATAGCCCTCGAAAGGGCGTCGACCCGTTGCGTCACACGCAAAAGTATTGCGACCTGCCTTCTGGGTGAGCGCGTTCCTATCCCGCACAGCCGCCGGGAGATATCATCGACTGGCCTCCCACATTTCTCGTTACCGAAAGCTGCCATGACCCCGACCGACTCCATCCTGCGCGGCTACTTGAGTGACAACGCTGCAGGCGCTTCGCCCCAGATTTTGGATGCCGTCGTTGCGGCATCCGCTGGCCCGGCGGCCCCGTATGGCAATGATGCGCTCACCGCCCAGATGCGCACCAAGATGGCGGCAGCGTTCGAGCGCGAACTCGAAGTTTTTGCGGTCGGCACCGGATCGGCAGCGAACGGAATCGGGCTCGCATCGCTAACGCGCCCCTGGGGCAGCATCCTCGCGCACGCCGACAGCCACATCCAGAATGACGAAGCCGGTGCGCCGGAGTTCTTCACCGACGGCTCCAAGATCGTGTTGCTCGGCGGCGAGCACTCCAAGATTGATCCCGACGAGTTGCGGGTAGCCGTGAAGGCTGGTCGCGGCGATGTGCACAGCGTGCAGGCATCCGTGCTCAGTATCACCCAGGTCACCGAGACCGGCAGTGTGTACACGATTGGTGAACTGCGCGAACTCACGTCGATCGCCCGCGAGGCTGGCCTGCGTATCCACATGGATGGTGCTCGCTTCGCCAATGCTCTTGTCGCGCTCGACGTGAGCCCTGCCGAAATGACGTGGAAACTCGGCGTCGACATGCTCTCGTTTGGGGCCACCAAGAATGGTGCCCTCACTGCGGATGCCATCGTCTGCTTCGATCCGAGCCTCGCCACAGAGCTGTCGTTCCGCCACAAGCGCGGCGGCCAGCTCACCTCCAAGATGCGTTTTCAGGCCGCACAACTCGACGCGTACCTCACCGACAACCTCTGGCTCGATAACGCCCGCCAAGCCAATGCCATGGCGGCGCGCCTGCGAGCGGGAATCGCGGATGTTGCGGGCGTGACGGTCACCAGCGAGCCGGGGAGCAACATCCTCTTCGCTGTCTTCTCCGACGAACTTTCTGGTGCGCTCCACGATCGCGGCTTCGGTTTCTACACCAACCGCTGGGGGCCCGGTGTCGTGCGCATTGTGGTGTCGTTCGCGCATCAACCGGCCGACATCGATGCGTTCGTGGCCGCTATTCGCGAGCTCGCGTAACGCACGACGCTTGCGTAGTGCCCAACGCTGGCACGGGCCGCACAGCTGTTAAACAGAACGGCCCGATTCGCACTCGCCACGAGGGCGAAGTGTTCATCGGGCCATTCTGGTGAAGCCGGTCAGCGCGGTTTAGTCCGCGCTGGATCGATCTGTGTGTTCCTGTGAGGTGTCGGGTGCGTCGTCGGTTGTCGCGACCTCACCGGTCGTCTCGACAGCACCATCCGTCTCAACATCCGTCTCAGCTTCAGCTTCAGCATCAGCATCACTCTCGGCAACGCCAGCGGGAGGTGCCATGCCAATTGTGGTGCGGAGCACTGAGCCGCGAGCTACGGCGATGGCGATCACTGCGGTGGCGGTGACGAACGCGGCGATCATGAAGATGGAACCGAAC
Organism: Salinibacterium sp. SWN167; assembly: GCF_015864665.1. Taxonomy (GTDB): domain Bacteria; phylum Actinomycetota; class Actinomycetes; order Actinomycetales; family Microbacteriaceae; genus Rhodoglobus. Next base: position 137,323 of record NZ_JADYWU010000002.1, read on the forward strand.
GCATCCGCGTAGGCGTGGTGGAATGCCGTCTGGATGACGTCGGGCAGGCCAGTGATATCGAGGCTGGTTTCGCCGGAACCATTCGAGAGCGCGCTGGGGTCGACGCCGATCTCGGCAAGGTCATCCTTGATGTTGCTGGTCACGCGATTCGCGAGCACAGCACCCAGGATGGTCACGCCAACAGCGCCACCGAGCGAGCGGAAGAACGCAATTGCAGCGGATGCTGATCCCACGTCCTTGACGTCCACGGTGTTCTGCACGGCGAGCACCACGTTCTGCACGAGGGCGCCGATGCCGACACCCATGAGGGCCATGTAGATCGCGACAGCCCAATACGGGGTGTCGTGGGTGATGGTGCCGAGGCCGCTGAGGCCAGCGAGCATCAGGATGCTGCCGACGAGCATGACGGGCTTCCAGCGACCGATGCGGCTGACGATGATTCCACCGATGGTGGCGGACAGCAGTTGGGCGATGATCATCGGAATGGTCATCAGTCCCGCTTGGGTCGGGGTCGCGCCGGTACCGAGCTGGAAGTACTGGGTGAGGAACACCCCGGAGCCAAACATGCCGACACCGATGCCGACGCTGGCGATGATCATCCAGATTGTTGTCGAATTTCCGAGGAGACGCAGGGGAATCATGGGGGCGGGAGCGCGTAGCTCGACGACGACAGCGAAGAAGCCGACGATGAGGAAGGCGGCGAGAAAGACGCCCGACTGCCACGAAATCCAGTCGTAGTCGCTTCCGGCGAAAGTCACCCAGAGCATCGGCAGTGCTGCCGTGATGGAGACGAGAACGGCTCCGAGGTAGTCAAGCTGAGTCTTAGCGTGCGGGTTGGTGGGCAGGTGAAGCTTCAGTTGCAGCACAATGAGCGCGATGATCGCCAGCGGCAGGCTGACGAAAAAGCACCAGCGCCATCCGAGGGAGTCGGTGATGATGCCACCGAGCAGCGGCCCGGAGACGGTGGCGACTGCCATGACCGCACCCATGTAGCCGGCGTAGCGTCCACGCTCACGCGGGGCGATGATCGATCCCATGATCGATTGCACGAGGGCGGTGAGGCCACCCATGGCGATTCCTTGGAGCGCGCGGGCGATCATCAGAACGCCGATGGAGCCAGCGAATCCGGCGGCGATGGAGCCGACGAGGAAGAAGACGATGGAGAGCTGGGTCAGCATCTTCTTGTTGTAGAGGTCAGAGAGCTTGCCCCAGATCGGGGTGGTGATGGTCATTGTCAGCAGGCTGGCGGTGATCACCCAGGTGTACTGGCGCTGAGTTCCGTCAAGCTCGGCGATGATCGTCGGCAACGCGGTTGACACGATCGTGGTGGAGATCATGGCGGTGAAGAGGGCGGCAAGGAGGCCGGTCATCACTTGCAAGATTTCGCGGTGGGTATACGTAGCTGGTGCGCCGGAGGCGTCGGGCGATTGCGTTGTGGTGCGCGCAGTTGCTGTCATTCGTTGTTCTCTTTTTCGTCTTTAGTGGTGAGGGCGTCAGTTGATTGGGGTGGTGTCGGGCGCAGCGCTGGTTTCAGCGTCGGCCGAAGCTTCGGAGGGCTGAAGTACGTCAGCCAGTCGTTCGTTGAGCACGCTGAGCAGGCGGATGGCGCGCTCGGCTTCTTCGGGAGACCAGTCGTCAAGGGCGGTAGCAAACTTGCGGATGATGTGGCTGTCGCCTTCGGCCACTGCCGCGCGCCCGTGGTCGGTGATAGAGATGAGGATGGCGCGCGCATCGCTCGGGTCGGGGCGGCGTTCGACGAGCTCTTCGGCCTCGAGGGCTTCAACAGCGCGGGAGGCGACGGGCGCCGAGACGATGAGCTGGTTGGCGAGCTCACCGAGGCGAGCATCAGAGTCGATCAGGCACCGCAAAAATCCGTACTTCGTGCCCGCGAGGCTGCGCTCGCGACTTCGTTGACCAGCCTTGCGAAAGGTGCGGCTGATCGTGACCATTCCCGTGAGCAGGCCTGCGGCATCCGTCTCGTCAATCATGGCTCATCTCCTTAAGTACTTAGCGAGAGTAACTATATTACTTACCTTAAGCAACTAAATTCCGCTGGTGCGCAGAATTGACTGTTTTCTCTGCGGAGATGGTGCGCCGCTAGGCAGGGGAGTAGCGTCAAAGAATGGTTGAATCAGCGAGCATCCCGACCGAAGTTGCGGCAGCGTTCGACGACTGGGAAGAGCCAACTCGCGACGCCCTGCTCGAACTGCGCGAACTGATTCTGGACACCGCCGCCGAAACGCACGGCACTGGCGCAATCACAGAAACGCTGAAATGGGGCCAGCCCGCCTATCTGACGAGCGAAACACACAGCGGAACCACGGTGCGAATGGCCCCGGCCGGCGCAAAGTCGAAGCACGATTACGCCATGTACTTCATCTGCAGCACGAGCATGATCAGCGACATCCGGGCCCAATTCGGAGACACATTCACCTATGACGGAAAGCGCGCGCTGGTGTTCAACGTCGGCGATGAGATTCCCACTAATGAACTGCGCGAGTGTGTGCGGATGGCGCTGACCTACCACCAGAGCGAAAATGCGCATCGCTAGAGACGCTCGACCGGTTCGTCTGGCGAGCTCTCACAGCCTTCTTGTCTTTCTTCTCGATTACCATCGAACTCAGGACTGAGCAGGGGCGGTGAAAGTGATGCAGCAAACCATTGGCGGGCTCCAGGCACTCCGTTTCGCGCTCGTGCTCCTTGTCGCTACAGTCGCGGTCGTCTCGCTCATCGCGATGCACTCAGCAGTCGTGAACGCGACCGCAACCCAGAGCGTTGTTTCCGCCGTGAATGAACCCAGCGTGGTTGCGCACGCCGTCGTGCACACAGACGTTGCACCGCACGACTCCAACGCTCCGGCCGTTGACGTGTGTCCGTGCCCCGGCGGGTCGGATGCTGAGTCCGGCATGGTTGAGTGCACGCCTCTTGCCGCGCCGGGTGGCACCATCGCTGTTGCTCAACTCTGGACAGAGTGCGCTGTGCTCACGCCGCTCTCGCCCCGAACTGCGCAACATGCGCTAGTGACTGCACAGCCTACGGCGCCATCACTTCACGTTCTCTCTATTAGTCGCACCTGATCGGCTCGATGTCGGCTTTGCCGAGATCTCACGGCACCCTTCGTGGTGCCCCGATGTAAGTACGAAGAATATGAAGGAACACAGTGAACAACAGAATCAAGAAGACCCTTGCCTTGACTGCGGGCGCCGCGGTGACCGTTATTGGTTTGGCGGCGTGCGCGCCATCATCGCCTATCGAGAGTGCGGCCTCGGCCCCGTCAGCGTTGAGCGTTTTTGAGCACGTGCATGGTTTGGGCATCGACTCCAGCGAGAACCTCTTGGTGGCGAGCCATTCGGGCATCTATCGGGTGGATGCCACCGGAGCGCTGAGCGGCCCGTTGGGCGGTGAACCGTTTGACGCGATGGGGTTTGCGTCGGCGGGCGATCAGTATTTCGTTTCAGGGCATCCCAGTGCTGACTCGTCTACATTCAGAGGCCCGAATCTGGGGCTACTTTCCAGCGCGGATTCCGGAGAGTCATGGACGAGCCTGTCGCTCGCAGGCACAACCGATTTTCACACGCTGACGGTAAACCAGAATGATCCGAAGCGGGTATATGGGCTCTCCTCTGATCGCGCGCCGCTGCTTGCCAGTGAAGACGGTGGGGTCACGTGGAGCGAGGGCGCGAGCATCCAGGCGTATGCGTTGGTTGCTGACCCGAACACCCCGGACCGCGTCTTCGCGACGACTCCTGACGGCATGCTGGTGAGCGATGATGCGGGGCAGTCGTTTAGCGCGCTCGAAGACGCTCCGCTTCTCTACTTGCTCGCGGCGGTCCCTAGCGTTTCGGGTGCACTCGTTGGTGTGGATGTTGAGGGCGCTGTGTGGGTGCGACCGTCTGAGGATGCTCCTTGGTCTGATCGCGGCACGGTGGAGGGCACGGCGTATGCCATTGCGCTCGGCGACAGCGGTGAACGCATCGCATTGATCGATGAGCGTGGGCTTGTGGAGTCGTTCGATGGCGGTGAGTCCTGGACGGTGCTTGTCGCCGGGTAGCGGCTGCGGGGAGGGGCCTCGCCGAGTCGTGCTATTGACAGTAGCTTATTGGCTAACTAAATTAGCCAGATGACGGACATCGGATCATCGCAGCCGCCCACCCAGTACCTCACGGTGACAGGGGGGCGAATCGCATTCGACGATCGCGGCAATGGCCCCCTTCTGCTGCTGGTTCCCGGCATGGGTGACCTTCGTTCCGCCTATCGCTTCCTCAGTCCGGGGCTTGCCGCTGCCGGGTATCGGGTAGTCACGACCGACCTTCGCGGGCACGGGGAGAGCGATGCCGGGTTCCGCTCGTATGGTGATGACGAGACAGCATCCGACATCACGGCGTTGCTTCGCCATCTGGATGAACCGGCCGTAGTCGTAGGCAACTCGATGGGCGCGGGCGCTGCGGTCATTGTTGCGGCGGAGGCCCCCGACCGTGTTGCAGGTCTCGTTCTGGTGGGGCCTTTCGTGCGGCAGCCGGCATCCGCGACCCCGGCGTCGAAACTCCTCTTGCGCATCCTGATGGCACGGCCGTGGGCTGCCGGTGTGTGGAAGTCGTATCTTCCGAAGCTGTACGCCGGTGCCAAGCCGAGTGACTTCAGCGAGTATCGAAATGCGGTGGTGGCGGCTATCAAGCGCCCCGGGTATGCGCGCTCCTTCAGCCTGACAACGCGCGCTGACCACGAGCACGCGAGCGAAAGTTTGGCATCGATTAGCTGCCCTACGCTCGTGGTCATGGGCGAAAAAGATCCTGATTTTCCCAATCCGCGGGAGGAAGCCGACTGGATCAGCAACACCCTCGGAGGCACGACCGCGATGATCGCGGATGCCGGCCACTACCCGCAGTCACAGCAACCCGAGCAGACAGCGGCCGCAATCATCGACTTCATGAGCGCGGCAAAGCGCAATGCCTAGGGCTGGGCTCAGCACCGCGACCGTCATCGAGCGGGCGGCAGACCTGCTCGACGCGCACGGCGCCGAGAGTCTGAACCTAGCCGATGTCGCCGCCAGTTTTGATGTGAGAATCCCGTCACTCTACAAACATGTCGACGGCGTGCGCGGACTACAGCGCGGCATCATGCTTCGCGCCAAGAGCGACCTAGCTGAAACGATCAGTCACGCGGCGGTGGGGCGCTCGCGGGAGGATGCCATCCGTAGGATCTCTGCTGCCTACCGTGACTGGGCGGTGCAGCATCCGGGACAGTACCCGCTGACCGTGCGGGCGCCAGCGCCGGATGATGCCGACGACGTTGCCGTGTCTGCTTCGCTCGTCGACGTTATCTTCACCGTGCTCGGCGGCTATGACCTGCGCGATGATGACGCCGTCGATGCAACCCGTTTTCTGCGCTCTGCGCTGCACGGCTTTGTGTCGCTCGAAACGAGTGGCGCATTCGAGTTGCCCGTCGACCGCGAACGCAGCTTCGCGAAACTCGTCGACAGCGTGGTGACAGCGCTCGCCGCGTGGGCGCACGCCTAGTTCAGAAAAGCTACTGCCCATAGTCAACGACAAGATTGTCGTTGACGCGGGACCACGTCGCATCGATCTCTCCATGAAAGTTATCGGGAAGCACGAGCGCATGAATTGTGAGGCCAGTAGTTTCTAAATCGATCCGGACACCACTATTCAGAAACTCCTCTGGAGAAATGCAGCTGACCAAAGATGCACCTTCTCGGTCAGGGAGGTCAGGAACCGCGCCATAGGCGCACCACGAATTGTCCGCGGTAACGGCGGCGAACACGCTCAACTCTCTGAACTCGCCCACGAAAGCCATGTCGTCCGGCCAGCGGCTATCCGGAGAAGGACTCGAGTCGCGTTGATCCCCAGAGGAACCGTCGAGTAACGCAAGGCGCGGGTGCTCGGCGCCACTGCACGAGCTCAGAGCCATAGCGATTGCGGCCAACATCGTGGCTGCGATGAGGTGCTTCAGCGGAGACATATCGTTAGTGTCGCAATATCTTGTGTGCATAACAAGGATTTTTCAGCATCTCGCTCTAGGCCACCGGCGACGGGATGGACTCCGACAGGAACGCCGGGCAGTCTGACGCCAAATTCAGAAACAGACACTGCGTTGAGCGCCGCACGCTAAAGCTAGCCAACCGCCCGCGTGACGAGCTTTGTGATCTGAGCTTCGACGTCATCGGTCCAGCGGATGAGGGCGTAGGCGGTCGGCCACATCGGGCCGTCGTCGAGCGCGGCTTCATCGCTGAACCCGAGCGTTGCGTACCGCGACTTGAACTTGCTGGCAGCTTGGAAGAAGCAGACGACTTTTCCGTCTTTGGCGTAGGCCGGCATCCCGTACCAGGTCTTGGGTGTGAGCCCGGGGGCCGCGGCGAGCACGGTTGCATGCACGCGTTCGGCGAGGCCTCGGTCATCCTCGGGCATCTCGGCGATCTTGCTGAGCACATCGGTAAGGTCTTCCGCCGCGGAAGCTACCCGCTTGGCTTCGCGAGCCCGTTCTTTCATCGCTGCGCGCTCGTCGGCGCTGAAGCTTTCCTTGGCCATGGTGGGCTCGCTTTCTCACGGAAAAATCCTGTGTCGCGAGACTACTCCCGCACGGCGAGATTGTCGTTGACGCGCACCCACCCTTCTTCGATGGGGCCCGTGTAACCGTCGGGGAAAATTCGAGCATTGCCGCTGACTGTCTCGTTTCCTATTCGGATACCGACACCCTGGTCGGCAAACTTTGCCGGTGACACACAGCTCGACCCCGTGGTCACGCCAGGGTCGCCCTCGGCGGGTTTGAGCGCAAGCACCACGCACCATTCGTCGGCATTGTTGCGGCTCGACAATGCCACAAGCAGGTCGGTCTCACCGACCCAGGTGAGGTCTCTGGCGGGGTGCCCCGTTCCTGCCAGGTCGAGCCACGCCGGTATTTCAATCCCGTTGCTATCTACTGCTGACACCGTTGGTTCGGGTGCTGTGATGCACGCGCTGAGGGCAAGGGTGACCACGGCGGCGAGGAGAAAGTGGCGGGGCTTCAGCATGGCTCCAGTCTGAACTGCTGCGGCCCCATTCGCAAGGATGTGTCAGCTTTATTGGGTGATGTGGGGCCGGCATGATTTCGACGACGTCATAAGGAGCGGCGACGCGTCGGGCTGAGACTACTCCCGCACCGCGAGGTTGTCGTTGACGCGCACCCACCCTTCTTCGATGGGGCCGGTGTAGCCGTCGGGCACGAGCTGAGCGCCACCACTGCTGAATTGTGAGGCCGTGCCAACGGTGATGCCGCGTTCCGCAAAGAGGGCGGGCGAACTGCAACTCGTGCCGGCAGCCCATTCTTCGTGCTCGGCAGTGGGTGCCAGCGCGGCGATCATGCACCATTCGCCATCGTCATTGCGGCTAGCAAAAACAATCAGATCGTCGACCTCGCCAATTTTCGTGAGGTCAGTCAAGGGAAGCCTGCCGTCGTGCTCGAGCCATTCGGGCAGCTGTGCGTTGCCGCCTTCTTCCATGATGGCCAGTTGGGGCCCGCTCGCTCCGCTGCAGGCGGAGAGTGCCAGCGCTGTTCCGACGGCAAGAGTGGCGAGGGTTCTTTTGCGCATGCATCCAGACTGTCAGCCCAGGCATCCGATCTCAAGGATCCGTCAGCTTAGCCGACAGTCACACCTGCCCGCGGTTCGCTCAGTGCACGGGCTTCTCCTGGTCGCCACCCGCGGATGCCCGCGAAACAACCGTTGTGGGTACGTACGCGGGGGTGTGGCGAGCACTACCCCGCAGGGCTGGATCGCAAGACTTTCTCGATCGGGCGAACCACTCGCCGCGTCGGCGCATCGCTAGATTCCAGGAGCCGGCTGACGAGGGAATCGACCTCTGAACGAAGCTTCGGTCGCTTGAGAACGATCGCCCGCAGCGCCATCGTTTGCGCCTTGGTGACGAGCGGCCGGGGATCGCTCGCGTTCACCTCTATCAACTCAAGGGCTTCCGAAAAGAGCGAGTCGTCGGCATTTTTGTCGTGCAGGGCAAGCGCCCACAGCAACGCGAAGCTAGCGCGTTTCGTAAACTCATGATCGCTGACAGCCCACGGCTCGAGTCTTGACCAGGCATCCGGAGCTTTATCGAACAGGGTGAAACAGGCGCTGTCGACGATCGCCCAATTGTCACAATCTGCGCACCAGGCATCCATTTGTTCGACGCTGACGAGACGAGGGTCATCAACGTAGGTTGCGATCGTGCGTGCTTCGTAAATTCCGGTAGCCCAGAGTGAGATGGCGAGCTCATGGTCAGGTGCGAGGGATACGGCGATCGCTTTCATTCTTGCCATCGACAGGCCTACGGCGTTGTCAGTGTGGATACCGTAGCGCCGGCCCAGATCGGCTTTGGCCTTCGGGTTGCCCTCCTCGTGCAATTGAGTAACGAGAGCAGCAGCGCGAGCGTCAGCACCTCTTTCCATGCTCTGCTCCAATCCTGAACCCTCTATGTAGCGGAGCATAGCGAGGGTGGCTCGGCCGGTGGCGGCCACAACCAGGCCCTAGGAAAAGTCGGTGGCGACCGAATTGCGGTGGTACTCGAAAATCATGCTCGTATTCGTGGAGGCGACGCTGTGGCGGGCCGAGAGATGGTCGACGACGAAGAGGCGAACGCCGGAAGAGTTCGCGACCGCAATGTGCACCAGAAAGTCGTCGCTGCCGCCCACGAAGAACAGCTGGATCACTTCGGGCAAACGGCGAATTTCATCAGTGAACTTCTGGATGCTCTCTTGGCGGGCACCGGGGCGCAGCGAAACTCCGATGATCGCTTGCAGCCCGCGGCCGAGTTTTTCTTGATTGAGGGCGGCGTGATATCCGGTGATGAGGCCGCGGTCGAACAGTGACTTGATGCGCGTGTGAGCGGTGGATGCGGCGATGCCGACCGCACTCGCGACCGTTGCATTGCTCACGCGGGCATCGCGCGAGAGGAGGGTGAGGATCTTGGTGTCGATCGGGTCGAGCTCGTCTGGCATTCGAATATCCTTCGGTCAAGATCACTGTTCAAAGCAATTTTGGCATGATTCCGTCGAATTATGGACTAATTGCCGATGGATATTCTGACTTTCTCACAAAAGGCAGAATTTCTGACAGTATTTGCGAAACACTCCGCGCTGCTGCGAAAGGTAAGTCGATGCACATTTCTGTACCTGCTGAGATCAAGAACAACGAAAATCGTGTTGCGATAACCCCGGCGGGTGTCGACACTTTGGTCGCGGCCGGGCACGCCGTCACGATTCAGGCGGGCGCCGGTGTCGGTAGCGGCTTCACTGATGAGCTCTACGCGGCAGCAGGCGCACAGATTGTTGCTGACGCGGCCGAGGTATGGGCGTCCGCTGAGCTCGTGGTGAAGGTCAAAGAGCCAATCGCTTCGGAATATGGCTACTTTCGCAAAGACCTCGTTCTCTTCACCTACTTGCACCTCGCGGCAGACCGCGCGCTGACCGAAGCGCTCGTCACGTCGGGAACGACGGCGGTTGCTTACGAGACTGTTCAGGGCGACGACCGTTCGCTTCCCCTTCTCGCCCCGATGAGCGAGGTCGCTGGTCGACTCTCCATCGTTGCTGGCGCGCACGCTTTGCTCAAGGCTGAGGGTGGCAGTGGCCAGCTGCTCGGTGGAGTTGCGGGAACCCCCAAGGCCAAAGTCGTCATCATCGGTGGCGGTGTCGCTGGAGAGCACGCTGCCGCTAACGCACTCGGTCTCGGCGCCGACGTCACGATCATCGACATCTCGCTGCCACGTCTCCGTGCGCTCGAAGTTCGCTTCAACGGCGAAGTGCAGACGCGCGTCTCCACGCGCTACGAAATCGCCGAGCAGCTGCTCGAGGCTGACCTTGTGATCGGTTCGGTGCTGATCCCGGGCGCCGCAGCTCCCAAGCTCGTCACCGATGAAATGGTCGCCTCGATGAAGCCCGGTTCGGTGCTCGTCGACATCGCGGTCGACCAGGGCGGATGTTTCGAAGGCACCCACGCCACGACCTACGACGACCCGACCTTCACGGTTCACAACTCGCTGTACTACTGCGTCGCCAACATGCCCGGCGCTGTTCCGCGCACCTCGACCCGCGCGCTCAGCAATGCCACGTTGCCGTTTGTTGTCGCGATCGCGAACCACGGTTGGGATGCTGCCGCAGCCGCATCGCCGGCTCTTGCTCGCGGACTGAACGTCGCCGGTGGCGAAATCGTCAACGAGGGCGTTCGCGCCGCCATGGCGGTTCGCTAGTTTCGGTTCGCTAAACCGCGATTTCGATCTGACGCGCGTGGAACTCGCGCGCCTGCGCGGTGAGCCAGCCGAAGAGCAGTTCGCGGTCGCGCTCGCTCGCCGCGCCGTCCTCCGGATGCCACTGCACGGCAATCAGGGGAGAGGTCGGGTCGGTGCTTTCTGCCGCTTCAACCACGCCGTCCGCGGCACGGCCGGTGGCGGTGAGGCCGGCGCCCACGACATCCACCGCTTGGTGATGGCCAGAACGAATCGTCATCGTGCCCTCGCCGTACAGTTCGGAAAGTTGTGATGCCGGGTCGAGGGTCACGTCGTGATCGACCATCGCGTCGACTCCGCCGCCACTGTGCACAACCGCGCTCGGCTCGAGATGTTGGATGAGCGTGCCACCGCGCGCCACGTTCACGATGTGCATCCCGCGGCAGATCGCGAGCAGGGGCAGGCGACGTTCGGTGGCCTGGTTCACGAGTTCAATGTCGACGCGGTCAGTGGTGCGGTCGATGTTGTAGAGCTTCGGATGCCGTTCCGTCGCTCCGTACTCGTCGGGGTCAACATCGCCACCGCCGAGCAGCACGACGCCGTCTGCCTGGCTGAGCGCAGCATCCACGTCAGCGTCAGTAAAGCCGCCAACGCTGATGACGCGAGCACCGGTCGCTTCGATCGCCGATTTCATGGAAGTTTCGAGACCATGAATCAGCGCAGTGAGCTCAGGTTTCTCTTGCGCACCACCCGCGGAAGCCTTCGACAGAAGGATGGTCGGAACGTACTCGGGGGTGGTCGTCATGGGCGAAATCCTCTTGCCGGTATTCGGTCGCTCAGACCGCTGAGTTCAGCCTAAATGAGCTGGGGGCGTGTGGGGAGCAACGTGACCGAGGCAGGCTGAGTACGGCGGGGTGCTGACGGTCTTATTGCCGTCGAGCGCCTTGACGGCAATAAGACCGTCGGCCGTGCAGCGGCGACCGCGCGCTCCTAGTCCCGGGATTGCGGCGGACAAGCTCGATAGACTTGCCTGAGAAAACTTCAGTCTGAGGGGGCGTCATGGCAGCGGAACCGACAGCGACACAACCAGCGACAGAACCACAGCCAGCGCAGCCAATCGCGGTGATCGCCGGCGCCAGTGGTTTTGTCGGGCCAGCAATTGCCGACGCCTTCCGCGACGACGGCTACGACGTGCGGTTCATCGGCCGCAGCGCCGCCGTCACGTGGGACGATCCCGCTGCGATTGCCCAGCTCATCGATGGCTCAGTGATCGTCGTGAACCTTGCCGGCAAATCCGTCAACTGCCGCTACACCGTCGCGAACCGCACCGAGATTCTGCGCTCGCGAGTGGAGACAACTCGGGCCTTGCGCAAAGCGATTGCCGCGGCATCCGCCCCGCCTGCGATCTGGATGAACGCCTCAACAGCCACGATCTATCGCCACTCGACCGACCGCCCCAATAGCGACGACAACGGCGAACTCGGCAAAGGATTTTCGGTGGATGTTGCCCGCAACTGGGAGAACGAATTCTTCGAGGGCGACCTGCCGCACACGCGCCGCGTTGCCCTCCGCATGGCGATCGTGCTGGGTGATGGCCCCGCCACCAACCTGCTGCTGCGCCTTGCGCGCATCGGTCTCGGCGGCCCGCAAATCGACGGTTGGTGGTTCGGCCACAACCGCTATCGCGGCATCGGCCCGACACCAACCGGCAGCGGTCGCGCCGAAGGGCATAAGACGGGCGGGCGCCAAAAGTTCAGCTGGATTCACCTCGACGATGTGGTCAGGGCGATCCGATTCGTGCGCGACACCGACACGATTGCCGGGCCGGTCAACCTCGCGAGCCCCAACCCCTCCGACAACCGCACGCTCATGGGCATCCTGCGCACAGCGGTTGGTGCACCGTTCGGTTTGCCCGCCTGGCGTTGGATGCTCGAGCCGGCTATGTGGGTTCTCAGAACCGAACCCGAACTCATCCTCAAGAGCCGCTGGGTCATCCCCGGCACGCTCACCGAGGCGGGCTTCACGTTCGAGTATCCCGACCTCGCGGACGCGATTGCCGATGTCGCGGGTAGCGACTCGCGCGCCTAGGGCCAAGCGCGAACTACAGTCGCACGCTTTCGGCCGAGCTCAACTCGACCCACCGCGCTTCGTGACGATCGTCAGTCGCAGCAAGAATGGGCTCGAGCACATCCGCCGCGCTGAGCGCGTCCATGGTCAATCCGGTGAGTTCGGCAATATCAACGATGGGCACTTGGAAGGTGCGGAATGGTCCGAGCGGCGGGGGAGTACCGTTAGCGAGTGCTTGGGCGCGTGCCTCATCAAGATCGACATCGGCGAGCTGAGGGCGTTGGTCAAGAACGAATCCGGCGGCGCGAAGTTCGACGGCGCCATCGATCGTTGTTACCCACGCGGCGATCTTCCAAAACAGTTGCGGGATGCCCACACCCCGGTACACCGGATCGTCGTTGCCGAGCACGGGCGCCGTAAACACACTGATGCGGTTGTGGTTCGTGCGCGCATACTCCAACACGTGGTCTTCGAGCCCGAGCCATAACTCTTTCGATTGGTTGAAGCCCGCAGCTTGAGGCGCGGCGTTCGTGAACGCAAAGGTGTCGTAGTTGGCTTGGCTTGCGGTCGCCCCGTCGCCCCAGACCGGGTCGCGCCTGCGCACAAGATGCCCGCGGTCGAGATCGTTGCGGGCGTACACCGCTTCGCCGGTTTGCTCATGCTCCGGGATGCGCGAATCCAGATGCCAGTCATTGCCGCGACCCACATCAACGAGTTGATCGCCATCGATGTTCACGCCGGTGGCGCTGGCGAGACCCCGCAGCGGATCCAGATTTACCGAGAAATGCGCATACGGCAACTCACGAATCGGCGCTCCTGAGGCCGGGGAGGGCCACGGCACAGGAACACCCAAGAAATCAGCGTCGTACCCGTCAGAACTGAGCGATGCGGCATCCATGGAGGTAGTGAAGCAGTCGCTCCTGACATTGAGCCGGACAATTCCAGATGCACGCACCAGCCAGCGCAAACCCGCACACCATAGCTCCTCACGCGGCCGCGCCACCGCGAGAGTGGGAGACAATGGGGCAGTGCCGCTCGGGCACAGAGGATGTGAGGAACTATGCCGACCGCTGCGCAGCCCCGAATCGGATTTGTCGGCGCAGGCCGCCACTCCTCGCTCAACCTCTATCCCGCGTTTGCCGCGACGGGCGTCCCTCTGGTTGGCGTTGCGGAGCGCAACCCTGCCCGCATCGCTGAGGCGGAAGCCCGTGGCATCCACCCGATCTTCCCGAACCACCTCGCGCTCATCGAAGCCTCGAACCTCGACGGCATTGTGGTGTCGCTTGCACCTCATCTGCAGGCTGACGTCGTTGCCGACTGTGTTCGCGCGGGCGTCGCCGTGTTTGTCGAGAAGCCGCTCGGGTCAACCTCGGCCGAAGCCCGAGAAATTGCCGAAATCGCCGCGGATGCTGGCGTGCCCGTGATGCTCGGATTCATGAAGCGATTCGCCCCGGCCTACACCCAGCTCAAAACCCTCATTGGAGAGGGAACAGAGCAGGGCCCCGTCTTGTCCTACGCCTGCGAGTTTGGTTTTGCCGCGTGGAAGCCCGACTTCACGCCGGTCGAGTTCATCACCCAGGCGGTCATTCACCTCATCGACCTCGTGCGAGATGTCTTCGGTGACGTTGTGGACGTTTCCGCGGTGCAGAATGCGTCGGGCGACGCGCTCTCGATCATTGTTCTCGTGCGCCACGAAAGCGGAGTGATCGGATCGTTGAACTTCGTCTCCACCCGCGCCTGGTCGCGCGAAACCGAAGAGCTCAGCGTCACGTGCACTAACGGCGTCGTGCGGGTCTCCGACCTGAGCCGCATCCAGGTGCTCACGGGCGAAGTTGCCGGCACTGCTGCCGGGCCGGGCGAAACCCTTGCCGAGCGGTCCGTGACGTTCGACGTATCGAACTCTCCTGGCTCCGGGAGTCTCAAAGATCTGTATCTGCGTGGTTACATCGGTGAGATGAAACACTTCGTCGGAGTGCTGCAGGGCACCAAAGAACTCAGCCCGTCGGCAGCGGATAACGTGCGCACGATGGCGCTCTGCGACACGATCCTTGCCGCTATCTCCGACTGAGCCGCGACCACTGCAGGTCAGTCGTTCAGTGGCACGACATCCCACTGCCCGAAGAGGGTGAAGCCGGCGGCGAGGGCAACAGCGACAGAGCCAGCGTTGTCGGGCTGGCAGCGGTATTGCGGTTCGTAGCCCTCGGCGAGCGCACGCGCACTGATGGCGCGAACGGTGCGGGTGGCGAGCCCGCGACCTCGGTACTCCGGCAGGGTGATGATGCCGAGATCGGCAAGCTGCGAGCCGCGCCACGGGTACATGCTGGACGCCGCAACGAGTTGGTCATCCGCAAAGGTTCCGTAGACGAGCCAGTGATCAAGTTCCACGAATGCTTCGTCGAGTTCTCGTTCTGGAATGGCTGCGGTGAACTTCTCGAACTCGGCAGCATCCGCTTCAGTCAGTTGGCGCGTTGTCTCAGGAAGCACCTCGGCGCGAAGGGTGTCTTGAGCGTGCCGGGGGAGGTAGAAAAGTTGATCGGTACCGTTGAGAGCGACTCCGGCGGCATCGAGTTCGGAGCGCAATTGCTCGGCACTAATGCGTTGCCCATTGGTGAAATCGAGACGCTCGGCGAATGACGTCACGAGGCTGACGATGCTGGGTCCGGCGGCGACATCCAGCAGCGTGACGGCGGTGTTCGTCGGGAGCGTTTCTGCGACTCGCACCACATACAGCGCGTCGAAGGCGGGCTCGCGTTCGTACGTTGGCAACCAGTAGTCAAAGACGATCGGTGAATACATTCGAACCCTCTCGGATGCCGCGGCGGTGTTACAGGGCTCCGGAGCGCTGGCACAGTGGCAGGTTCGCAGACTAGCAAACAGCCCTATGGATGCCGCAGCCGAGCTGTGGAAAACCAGCCAGGAGATACGCCCCAATGGTGCATCGCGACAAGCCCCAAGTACTCCCACACCAAGCACTGCACAGGAGTAGCGTGAGATATATAGCGGTGCATTGATGGACTGTGAAAGGCATAGCCCAGAGGTCGCCGCAGAAGGCATGGCATCCCATGAAGTTGGTCGTTGTTGGAGGAGTTGCTGGAGGCGCGTCGGTTGCAGCCCGCGCGCGCAGGCTTGACGAAAGTGCAGACATTGTCGTGCTGGAGCGCGGCCATCACGTGTCATTCGCGAACTGCGGATTGCCGTACCACATTGGTGAAGTCATCACTGAGAGAGACCGACTGCTTCTGCAGACGCCCGAGAGCCTGCGCGAGTCTCTCAACATCGAAGTGCGTATCGCTCACGAGGTCACTGCGATTGACCGCCAGGCCAAAACCGTTTCGGTACGTGAGGTCGACACCGGGCGTGAGTATGTCGAAAGTTACGACAACCTCGCCCTGTGCACGGGGGCGGAAGCCATCCGCCCACCGCTGCCGGGTATCGACCTTCCCGAGGTGCATGTCCTCCGTCGCATTGGCGACATGGATGCCATCAAAGCCGAACTCGATGCTGACCTAGAGAAGGCGGCCAGTGGCGCTCGCGGTCCCGTGCGTTGTGTCGTTATCGGTGCTGGCTACATCGGCCTTGAGATGGCCGAAAACCTGAAGCACCGTGGTGCGCTCGTGGATGTCGTGGAACTGAGCGACCAGATTCTTCCGCCTCTCGACCACGAGATGTCGGTTCCCGTTGAACACCACCTCCGTAGCCGCGGAATCACTCTTCACCTCTCGACGGGGGCTGCCGCCTTCGCACCGCGCACCGGCGGAGGGGTGACGGTGGAGCTCACCAACTCGACCACTCTTGAGGCGGATGTCGTCATCCTGTCGGTCGGAGTTCGACCGAGCGTTGGCCTTGCGAAGGACGCCGGTCTCGACCTGGGCGAGCATGGTGGGCTGGCCGTTGACACCCACATGCGCACCTCTGACCCTCACATTTGGGCTGCCGGCGACTCGGTCGAAACCCCGAACACGGTGCTGCCGGGCTCCTGGCTCGCGCCGCTGGCGGGGCCCGCTAATCGCGAAGCGCGCGTTGCTGCCGAAAATATCTGCGGGCGTGACACCGAGTACAAATCCACTCAGGGCACCTCGATTGTGAAGATCTTCGAGATGGTTGCGGGCGGCACCGGCGCGACGGAACGCCAGTTGCTGGCCGCGGGCGTCACGTATCGGGCCGTGCACGTGCATCCATCCGGCCACGCTGGTTACTACCCGGGTACCGCGATGATGCACATCAAGCTGCTCTTCACTCCTGACTCGGGAAAGGTGCTCGGCGCTCAGGTCACCGGTTTCGATGGCGTCGATAAGCGCCTCGATGTTTTCGCCACTGCGCTTCGTGCCGGCCTCACTGTCTGGGATCTTGAAGAACTCGAGCTCGCCTACGCCCCGCCGTTTGGTTCGGCCAAGGACCCGGTGAATATGGCCGGCTTCGTCGCCAGCAACGTCCTGCTCGGCGACCTGAATCTCTGGTACGCGCAGGACTACCCACACGCCACCGACGGTGCGCGCATTATTGACGTGCGCACGCCAGAAGAGTTCTCCATCTTCCACCTGCCCGGCGCCGAGAACGTGCCGCTTGCGACCCTCCGCACCGACACCGGCGACTGGGATCGGTCAGTAGGCCTGCGTCTCTACTGTTCCGTCGGTTTCCGCAGTTACCTTGCCTACCGCATCCTTGTGCAGCTGGGATTTACGGATGTCGCCACGCTGTCGGGCGGATCCGAAACGTTCCGAGCGTGGCATGAGGTCGAGCCCGACACCGACGGACCGATCGAGCCAGAAACCTCGTACGCCGAAGCAGCCGAAGCGCTCAACTCGGCTCGTGTCGCCGCCCACGTGGCGAACGGCACGGGTGTCTCGGTGAATCTGGACTGCACGGGGCTCGCGTGTCCAGGGCCGATCATGAAGCTTGCGACCGAAATGAAGGGACTCAACCTCGGCGACGAGATCGTCGTTCATGTATCTGACCCTGGCTTCGCGAGCGATGCGCCCGCGTGGGTGCGCCGCAACGGTCACGAACTGTTGGCCATCGAACCGGAGGGGCCCGGCTATGTGGCCACCATCCGCAAGGCTGGTCCCGAGGCGCTCTTGCTCGCCGGCGGTGGAGGAGCCGTTGCCGCCCCGGCGAAACCCAAGGTGTCATTTGTGGTGTTCTCGGGCGACCTCGACAAGGTGATCGCCGCGTTCATCATCGCCAACGGTGCTGTCTCGATGGGCGAAGAAGTTTCGATGTTCTTCACCTTCTGGGGCCTGAACGCGCTGCGTCAGCAGAAGCCACCGAAGCGTCAGCGTAAGGCGATGGACAAGCTCTTCGCCGGCATGATGCCCGCCGGTGCCGACAAACTCACGCTCTCGCAGATGCACATGATGGGTGCAGGCACGGCGATGATCAAGAAGACAATGAAGAAGAATGGCGTGCACTCGCTGCCCGAACTCATGGAATCGGCGATGGAGGGCGGCGCTCGCATCATCGGCTGCACCATGACGATGGACCTTCTCGGCATCGCCGAATCTGACCTCATTGAGGGTGTCGAGCTCGGTGGGGTCGCCACGTTCTTGGGCGAAGCCGCCGAATCCACGACGACGCTGTTCATCTAACACCGTGCTGATTGTCTACACGTCCTCACTCGCGGGTCGTCCCCGTGGGTGAGGGCGGCTGGCGCGAACGGTTCTTTCGTCAGGGATTCATCAAGCTGTCTCCGACGATGGATGCCCGGGGTGGCGACACCCACCGTGCTGAACTGTTTCGCGCCATCTCCGGCACGGTGGTCGAGGTCGGCGCGGGAACCGGCACCACTTTTCAGCACTACGGTTCGGCGGTGGATTCCGTTCACGCCGTCGAGCCGGATGCCGAACTGCGGTCGATCGCCGAGGCTGCGGCGCTGAAGGCTGGCGTCCCCATCACCGTCAGCGACGGCACCGCAGAAGCGTTACCGCTCGCCACCAACAGCTGCGACTGGGTCGTGTGCAGCCTTGTGCTGTGCACGGTCCCTGATCAGCAGGCGGCACTCGCCGAATTCACCCGCGTGCTCAAACCGGGCGGGCACCTCGCGTTTTACGAGCATGTGCGTTCGAGCAATCGTGTGGTGGCGACGGTAGAGGATCTGCTCACTCCGGCGTGGGCCGCGATAGCGGGCGGATGCCGCCCCAACCGCGACACCCTTGCCGCGATCGAAGCCGCCGGTTTCGAAGTCGATGTCGTCGACCGGTTCGGCTTCTCCCCGCATCCGATATCGCCTCCCGTTGCCCATATCTCGGGCACTGCGCACTTGTAGCGGGAGCGCGGCTTCGCGTCCTGAGGGAGGGAGTTTGCGGAGAAATGTCAGCGGCTGATAGTAGATTTAAAGAAAATTGGCCGACACGCCGAGACACTACATCTGGGGTAATGACATGGGTGTCATTACCCATATATAGTGAAATCTCCGACAAACCGCCGGAAACTTCAAGAAGACTTTAAGGAGGATCGAATGGATAACGAAAACGACACCGTTGGCGGATATGCAATTCCCGTCGACCCAATGGATCTTCTGCAGTGCGACAGCTGCCAGTAAAAACTTACTGAGCTAACGCCTCACAGAATTTCTGAAGCCCCGGCAGACCTCACGGTCTCCGGGGCTTCACCCATTTAACAGCCGCAACACAATCTGGCCGTAATCAACCGGCCCACAAACACAACCCCAATCTCACCCACACACGCATCGCCAACATTGCCTAAGCTGGACACCGTGCCAGTGAATAAAGAACTAGAAGGCCGGGTCTTCCCGCCCACGACCCCCTACCTCGTCGGGCGAGAAAAAGTACGCGAATTTGCGCGCGCCGTCTTCGCTCAAAGTCCGCTCAACCACGACCCCGAAGCCGCTAGAGCAGCAGGCTTCGCCGACGTCGTAGCACCGCCCACTTTCGCCGTCGTCATCCAAGAAGCTGGCCTCGCCCTTCTCCTGGCTGCCCCCGACACTGGCATCGACTTCTCGCGCATCGTGCACGGCGAACAGAAGTTCACCTCCACGCGACCCATCGTCGCTGGCGACGAGCTCACCGCCATCCTCACCGTCACGAGCATTAAGTCCCTCGGCGGCAACGACATGATCACCGCCGAAACCGCCATCAGTGATGCCGCAGGCGACCACGTCGTCACCGCAACCTCCGTACTCGTCATGAGAGGCACAGAATGAGCGACCTCGTCGTCGGCCAAGAACTCATCACCGGCAAAGTCACCCTCACCCGCTTCTCGCTCGTGCGCTACGCGGGAGCATCCGGAGACTTCAACCCCATCCATTACCGGGATGACGTTGCCGCTTCCGTAGGCCTCCCCGGTGTGCTCGCCCACGGCATGCTCACCATGGGCCTCGCCGTACAACCCGTCATTGACTGGATGGGCGACCGCGGCGAACTCGTCGAATACGGTGTGCGCTTCACTCGCCCTGTCGTCGTCGACGGCAACGGCGGCGTTGTTGTTACCGTCACCGCCAAGGTTGGCGCCATCGAAGACGACGTGACGCGCATCGACCTCACTGTCAGCGCCAACAACCAAACCGTGCTCGGCAAAGCACAAGTGAGGGTCAAACTCCACCAATGACCGACACCGTTTCCCCCGACAGCACAGCACCTGCTGAGAGCATCGTGCTCGCCGACCTCACCACCATCCGAGTCGGCGGGCCCGCACGCACGCTAGTGAGCCCCACGACTGAAGTTGAGCTTCTCGAGAGTGTGCGTGCCGTCTGGGAACGCGGCGACGACTGGCTACTCATCGGCGGCGGCTCCAACATGGTGATCAGTGACGAAGGATATGACGGCACCGTCATCCATATCGCCACTCGCGGCATCCAAGTCACTAATCAAACGGACACGACCCTCAGCCTCCGCGTGCAAGCGGGCGAATCATGGGACGCCCTCGTTGCGCGCCTTGTCGCCCGCGGCTGGGGCGGCATCGAAGCCCTCAGCGGCATCCCCGGATCCGTCGGCGCAGCCCCCATCCAAAACATCGGAGCCTACGGCCAAGAAGTCGCCAGCGCCCTCACTGGCATTGACTTTCTCGACTACGACAGCGGCGAACTCGTGCACCTCACGACAGCCGAACTCGAACTCGGCTACCGCAGCTCCGTGATTAAAAGTGGCCTCGCCGGAGTCGTCGTTGCCGTGTACCTCACCGTCACCGCCTCACCCGCCAGCACAGTGCAGTACCCGCAACTCGCTACCGCCCTCGGGGTGAACGTCGGCGATGCTGTGCCCCTGCAGCAAGTGCGCGACACGGTGCTCGCCCTGCGCGCCTCCAAGGCGATGGTGCTCGACCCCAACGAACCAGACTCTGCCAGCTGCGGTTCATTCTTTACGAACCCGATCGTGCCAGAACACATCGCGAGAGCCCTTCCCGCGGATGCCCCACGCTGGGTCATCGACGACGATCCCGTCACCGATGTTGCGGTTCCGCTCGGCGAAGAACCTGCCCCGCCACCCGCGCCCAAACCGCGCCTGGTGAAGCTCAGCGCAGCCTGGCTCATCGAACATTCGGGCGTGAACAAGGGTTTCAGGCTGCCGGGCTCGCGAGCCGCAGTGTCGACCAAACACAGCTTGGCGATCGTCAACCGCACTGGCGCGGACGCCACCGAGATTGCAGAACTTTCACGCTATATCGGGGCGTGTGTGCTCAGCCGATACGGCATCCACCTGCAGCCGGAACCCGTCGCCGTTGGCGTCGAACTCGCCTAGTTCGCCTAACTCGCCTAATCCGTCGAACAACGCGCGCTCATCCGCCAGCTTCGCCTAGCTCAGGCGGCGCTAGCGAGAGCGGGGCAGCAGCCCCAGCTCCATCGCCTTCGTGACGGCCCGCGTGCGGTCCTTCACATCAAGCTTTTCGAAGACGTGGATGAGGTGCGTCTTCACGGTAGCCTCGCTCACGAACAGGGCGGCCGCAATCTTTCGGTTGCTGTTACCCTCTGCCACGAGCGCCAACACTTGAGTCTCACGATCGCTCAGCGTCACTTTCGCGGGCTCGCGCATGCGGTTCACGAGCAGCGCCGCAATCGACGGAGCTAACGCGACCTCGCCGCGCGCCACCGAACGAAGGCCGGCCAGAATCTCCTCTTGCGGTGCCGCCTTCAACAGGTAGCCGCTCGCGCCCGCCTCGATGGCGGTCAGAATGTTTTCGTCGGATTCATACGTGGTGAGAATGAGCACGCGAACGTCGGGGCGAGCGGCCGCGAGTTGCGCCGTCGCTTCTGCGCCTCCGAGGCCGGGCATGCGCAAATCCATGAGTACAACGTCGGGGGCGAGCTGCGTGGCTAACGCGACCGCCTCGACACCGTCGCTGGCTTCGCCGACGACCTCGATGTCATCCGCCGAGCTCAGCAGGCCGACGATTCCACTGCGGACAATCGGATGATCGTCGGCAACTACGACACGGATCATGCAAGAACTTCCTTCGGGATGGTGGCGCGCACGGTGGTGCCGGCGCCCGAACTGTCGACGTCGAGACGACCGTTCACGAGCGCCAAGCGTTCGCTCATTCCTTCGAGCCCGAAGCCGGTGTGAGCGGTAGCGGGGTCGAAGCCGTCGCCGTCGTCGGTCACGGCTACCGTGAGCCCGGTCGCATCAGCAGCGACCGCGATCGTGGCGCGCGTGGCGTTCGCATGCTTGCGCACGTTGGCGAGGGCCTCCTGGGCGCAGCGCAACACCACCACTTCGGTTTCGCGCGCAATTGCGGGCAGCTCCGCAGCATCCACCGTTACGGTCAGGTGGGTTTCCCGCGTGTAGCGTTCGGCCAGTCGGTGCAGCGCGCTCGAAATACCGTCACCCGTGAGACCAACCGGGGCGGATGCCGCCACCAGTGCGCGCGTTTCCGCGAGGGCGGCGCGGGCACTGTCTTCGATCAGCTCAAGTTGTTCGGCTGCGCCGGCAGCATTGTTGTTATCCAGTTCGCGCTTAGCTCTTTGGGCAACGAGTACGAGCCCGGTGAGGTCTTGCGCGATGGTGTCGTGGATCTCGCGGGCGAGCCGCTCTCGTTCGCTGGAGACTCCAGCATCCCGACTGATGGCAGTGAGCTTGTCGCGGGTCGATTGCAGTTCGAGCACAAGGTCGTGGCGTTGGTCGCTGAGTTTCGAGATCTGGGTGATCCAGAGGCCGAGGGCGAGGCTGAAGATGAGGGAGAGCGCGGTGACGGTGCCGCTGTAGAGCATGGCGCTCACGCTGAGCCCCATGTTGATGACTGAGCCGACTCCCACGGAAAGAGCGAGTGCCACGTTGCTGATAATCGCGTTACGGGTGCGTTCAGAGATCACCCACACGAGCGGGTAGGCGAGTGCCTGCAGCGTGGCCATGATCGGCATGAACGCGACGCCGGTACCGACGGCGATGACCAGCACGGTCACGAAGATGAAGGCCGCTATCGGGCTGGTGTCTGATCGCATGCCGACCGTGAACCAGGAGAGACCGAACACTGCGAGTGCGACCCCGGCTCCGATCCGGTCGTTGAGGCCGTAGCCGCTTGAGCCGACGATGAGCGCGGCCATGATCGTCGTGGTCACGATCACGGCAGCGCTCATCCAGCGAACAAATCCCATTTAGCTATCCTTGCGGATCCAACGGAAGGTGATGCGCGTCATGATCAGACCGATCACGAGCCAGAGGCCGGTGGCGATGGCAACGCCGGGAAGGTTCCAGCTTTCGGATTGCTCCATCACTTCGAAGCTTGCGGGCAGGAACACTTCGCGCATTCCCTGCGCCATCCACTTCAGCGGGAAGATGCTGGCGAAGTTCTGCAACCACTCGGGCAGCATCGAGAATCCGAGGTACACGCCGGAGATGAACTGCAGCACGAGAGCCACCGGGATCACGACGGCGGTTGCACTCTTACCGCTGCGCGGGAGCCCGCTCAGGGCAATACCGAGCACGGCGGATGTCGTGACTCCGAGCACAAAGACCCAGGCGAAGGTCACCCATTTGCTGGGTTCGCTCGGCAGTTCGACGTCGAATGCGACACTCGCGACCAGAATCACGAGGGCAGCTTGCAGCACGCCGGTCACGAAGACTTGCCCGATCTTGCCGATGAAGTAGCTCATCACCGGCAGGGGTGTGCCGGCGAGGCGTTTGAGGGTGCCGTCGCTTCGTTCCATAGCAATGTCGATCGCCATGTTCTGCAGGCCACTAAGGAGCAGGCCGGCGGCGATCATCCCTGGCAGGTAGAAAGCAGCTGCCGTGAGTGGTTCTTCCTCGGTCCCGAAGTTCTGTTCGCTGAAGGCGACCGCAAAGATCGTGAGCATGACGACGGGGAACAAGAAGGTGAAGAACACCGAATCGCCCTGGCGAAAGTAGCTCCGCACTTCGAGCTTGATGCGGCTGAATCCGAGCCTGAGGCTGCGGCCGATTCCGAGGCCAAAGCTCGGCGTGCTAGCAGCAATCGCCGCCGAGCTGGTCGTGGTTGGGGTGCTCATCGTGCGTTCTCCACTTCGCGTGCGTGTGCGTGGTCGGAGACCAACTGCAGGTAGATGTCTTCCAAGCTGGGGCGAACAATCTCGAGCCCGGTCGGTTCTGCGCCGGCGGCCATGAGGGATGCCACGACAGCGCCAGGGGTGTGGGTGCGTTCTTCGTGCTTGCCGTTGGCATCGCGCCAACGCACGCGTGGGGTGCGCGCTTCTTGCCCGCCAATCTCGTCGATCGCACCAATGTCGATCATCTTTCCGCCAGCGATCACCCCCGCCCGGTCACCCAGCTGGGCCGCTTCGTCGAGGTAGTGGGTGGTGAGGAGGATTGTCGTTCCGTCCGCCTTGAGCGAGCGAATGAGCTGCCAAAATTGCTGACGCGCCTCGGGGTCAAAGCCCGTGGTGGGTTCGTCGAGAAAGAGCAGCTCGGGGCTTCCGATGATGCCGAGCGCGACATCCACTCGCCGACGTTGCCCGCCAGAAAGTTTGCGAATCAGCGTTCCTGCCTTCTCCTCAAGCCCGACCGATGCAATAACTTCGTCGACATCGCGGGGATGGGGGTAGTAACCAGCAAAGTGGGTGAGCTGTTCGCGCACCGACACATTGCCGCTCTCGCCGCTGGACTGCAACACGATGCCGAGGCGAGCCTTCCAGGCGAGGCCACCCTTGCCGGGGTCGACGCCGAGCACACTCACGGAGCCACCGGTACGATCCCGGTAGCCTTCCAAAATCTCGATCGTGGTCGACTTGCCTGCGCCGTTAGGGCCAAGCAACGCGAAGGTTTCGCCGCGCTGAATCTCAAAACTGACCGAGTCAACAGCGGCAAACGAACCGTAGGTTTTGCGCAGATTTTCGACCTGCACGACAGGAGCGGTGGTGTTCATGCTTCTATCGTCGCTTGTCTGGGCGCGCTGCGACAGGTGCAGACGGTTAGAGGTCCATCAACCGATCGGTTGATGCGAGGTATGGCGGGGATTGTCAGCCAGCCCCATTACCGTCGAATCATGATCACGCCGGCCCGCTCTCGAACATCTGCTCTCGCCGCACTCGCGCTCGCCGTTACTTTCGCCGTGACGGGATGCTCGGCTGCGAGCACCTCGAACAACAACACCTCTGAACTCAGCACAACACCGCCAGCCAGTTCAAGCCCCGACGCGGCCACATTCTTCCCCGATATCGAGGATGTAAGCGTCTCACCGACGGGAACGAACCTGTTCGATTTCGCCGTCACCGTGAGCTCGCCGTACGACACTCCGGAGCAGTATGCCGACGGATGGCGCGTGCTCGCCCCCGATGGCACGGTGCTGGGTGAGCACACGCTTTCGCACGATCACGCCAGCGAGCAGCCGTTCACCCGCACCCAATCGGGCGTGGAAATCCCTGAAGGCATCGCCGAGGTCACGGTCGAGGGTCGCGACCAAGCCAACGGCTACGGCGGCACAACGGTGACCGTCGAACTGCCCGGTCGTTAGCCGCTATCGCCCTCAGGCTCATCTGCCGCAGCGGCATCCGCTAGCAGCACGCGCAGCTCCGCATCAAACAGTGCTGCCTCGTAGCCGTCGTCGGGGGATTCCCGCAACAGCAGCGTGGTCAGAGCGTGAAGCCGCACATCCCCAGCGCCGTTCTCGGCTAGCTCGTCGAGCAGCGGTGTCGCGTGCTCGCCCAACGCCGCAAGTGATCGACTGAGACTCATGTGAGCTTCGCGCTCGCCGCGCCCAAGGTGTGCGACCAACTGGGAAGCGAGTTCAGCTTCGTCGCCGTCGGGCACCAAAACGGTCGCAACCCGCCACGCTGTGCGGGCGACGGTCTCATCCAAGTCGTTGAGAAGAGCGGGAGTGATTGCGTCCCACCCGGCGGGGTCACCAATTTTCGAGAGAGTGTGCAGCGCTTGGCTGCGCGATTGGGCGGTCGCTGACTGTGTTTCGGCGATTAACAGCGGCACGGTAACCGCTGCCGGGTGCCGCATGAGCGCCCACGTGAGTGTCTCGCGCACGTTGAGGTCGGGTTCGAGTGCGCAGTGCTCGAGCAGCACGCGTACGAACTCCTCCCGCGGGTGCGTTCCGGCGGAGAGGGCAGCCTGAAGCCGTTGGGAGGGCAGTGCGCCGGTGAGGGCCGCGCTCAACCGGCCAGCGGCATCGAGCGGTGGTGTCGCATCCATAAATCCTCCACCGCGTCGGGGCGGTTGGGTTAGCTAAAAAGTTTCTGCAAGCGCTGCACGCCTTCGAGGAGTGCGTCGTCGCCGAGGGCATAGGAGAGGCGGAGGTAGCCGCTTGGCCCAAACGCTTCTCCGGGGATCACGGCGACTTCGGCCTTCTCAAGGATGAGGTCGGCGAGTTCGAGGCTTGTGGTTGGCGTAACGCCGTCCCATTCGCGGTTCAGCAAGCCGGAGACATCCGGGTACACGTAGAACGCGCCCTGAGGTGTCGGACAGTTCACGCCGTCGATCTTGTTGAGTTCGGAGACCATGAGCTTGCGGCGGCGGTCGAAGGCCACCCGCATCTCTTCCACGGCATCCTGGGGGCCGGTGAGGGCTTCGATGGCGGCACGCTGCGAGATGTTGGAGACGTTGCTGGTGAGGTGCGATTGCAGGTTTGCTGCACCCTTCATGGCGTCAACCGGGCCGACCATCCAGCCAAGGCGCCAGCCGGTCATCGAGTAGCTCTTGGCTACACCGTTCACGAGGATGGTGGTGTCAGCAAGCGCCGGAACGACCTCCACGATGGAGACAGCACGCACTCCGTCGTAGACCAAGTTTTGGTAGATGTCGTCGCTGATCACCCAGATGCCGTGCTCAAGAGCCCATTCGCCGATGGCCTTGGTTTGTTCTGGCGAGTAAACGGCACCGGTGGGGTTCGACGGCGAAACGAACAGCAGCACCTTCGTGTTCTCAGTGCGAGCGGCTTCAAGCTGCTCAACGGTCACGAGGTAACCCTGGTCGGCACCGGCGAAGACTTCGACCATGGTGCCACCGGCGAGCTTGATCGCTTCGGGGTAGGTGGTCCAGTACGGGGTAGGAACGATGACTTCATCGCCCTGGTCAACGAGAGTTGCGAAGGCTTGGTACACGGCCTGCTTGCCACCATTGGTGACAACAACCTGGTTGATGCCGACTTCAAGGCCGCTATCACGCAGCGTCTTCGCCGCGATCGCTTCGCGCAGTTCGGGAAGTCCGGCTGCGGGCGTGTAGCGGTGGTTCTTGGGGTCGAGCACGGCCTTGGATGCCGCCTCCACGATGTTCGCGGGGGTCGCGAAGTCGGGCTCGCCCGCCGCGTAGCTGATGATGGGCCGCCCGGCCGCGAGAAGCGACTTGGCCTTGGCATCCACCTTGAGGGTGGCTGACTCGGCGATGGCGGAAATTCTGGCAGAGAGGCGAGGTGAGGTCACCGCTCAAGTCTATGGCTTCGGGTGCCGGGATGCCCAGAGATTGCTTGTCGGCGAGAGAGGCGCTCACACAGAAGACTGCCCCTACCGCGAGAACGCGATAGGGGCAGAGAGAAGCGGCCGGAGCTTGAATCCTGGGGGGACGATAAGCTCCGGCCGCTAGAGGTTACTTACGCAGTCCTAGAGCTCGGACTTGGGGTGTGTACGTAGGTAACCCTGACGCGCGAAGTAGGCACCCGCTGCCAACAACGCGACGATGAGGGCGATGAGAGTCGCAACACCGGCACCGGTGTATGCGAGCTGCCCACCGAGGGCATAGGTCGGAAGATCGAGGAAGTCTGAACCGCCGACGAGGCAGACACCGACACAGGGGTCAGGGTCTCCGTCGGGGTCTCCGCCGGTCCCGCCGGTGCCACAGTTTTCGGTGCAGTTGGGGTCGACCACGGTCTGAACGTTGGGGCCAACAACGGCACGCGCCACGTTGAGGGTGGCTACGTCTCCGCTGCCCACCGCCACGCGTACTGCCGTTTCGCTGAACATGTCACCCTTGACGGTGCCGGTGGAGGTCAACTGTTCTTGCACGTTGACCTTGATCGAGACGAGGTCGTGGAGCACCGTGGCTACGCTCGAGTCTCCGAGGAGACCGGTGACTGCCGGGTTCACGAGGCCGGTGTTCAGGCTCTTGACAAGCGAGGTAACCACGCCGCCGTTAGAGAAGAGAGAGCTATCAAGGCTCTTTCCGAGGCTGCCGATGAGCGTATTCACGTTGAGGCCGGTCGTGACCGTTCCGCCGAGGAGTGAAATGTTTGCCTTCGCGGAGATAGCGGTTCCGTCGATCAGGTCATCCACGTTTCCGATGATGCTGACGTCAACGGTGCTGCGCAGGTCAGGGAGAACAGAACCAACCACTTCGCACACGGTATCTGTCGTGTAGCCGATGATGCCCTGCGTGACGCCCTGGGTTACTCCGTCGGTAAGGCCGCCGGTGAGCCCGCCGAGCAGACCGCCAACGAGGCCGCCGTTGGAGGAACCTCCACCGAGAACTTCACCGTTGAGGATGTCGCCAATGATCGGAACTTGGATGTCGCGGCACACCGTCTTCTGAGTGGACTTCTGTGCGGTCAGCAGGTTGAGCTTGGCGGATACCTCGACGCGAGCATCCCGCAGTGACAGTTCGACGCGTTCGACGATGTCGTCGGCGAGGTCGGCCACCGTTTCGGTGATTCCGTTCAGGATCTGGTTGACCACAGCATCCGTGAGCAGCTCGGTGTTCGGGGCCAGGTTGTTCAGCTCGCCGCCCAGGAGGGTTTCGAGGTCAACCACTACCGCGCCGGTTTCGAGGTTGAAGCTCACGGCGCCGTCTCCGTACTTGCCGTCGAGCAGCGTGCTTACTGCCTTCTGGAGGTCGGCGTCGACGACGACCTTCACGTCAGCTGAGGAACCTACGACGCCGAGTACGGGGTCGAGGATGCCGTCGATCGAGTTACCGAGAGCGCCGTTGTCGCCGCCCAAGCTGATGAGTTGGCCGTCAACGCTGTTGAGCGCCGTGGTGACTTTGCTCGTCAGCTTGCTGATGGCGGGACTGGAGAAGCTCAGCGTTGCATCTGCGAGCGTGTAGTCGCCGGAGGCCGACGTCATGTTTCCGTCGGCACGAGCAGAGACTGCATCGAGCTCGAGCTTGAGGTCAGTGAGAACCGATGCGAACTCGTTGGAGAGGAGGCTGTCGAGGTCGACGGTGAGGTCACCTGCTCGCCCAGACGAGGTGTTGCCGACGCCGATCGCGCCGTCATCCTGAATTGCTCCCGTGGAGGCGAATGATTCGCCATTCTTGTCCGCTTCTGCGTACTGGCTGATTACGCCGGCATCCACCACGTCAAGAAGGGGAAGCTGCAGGCCGCCGGGCTGGTTGAGCACCGTGGCGCCCAAGGCGTCGACGGTAAGAGGATCGCGGTCAACCTGTCGTGCTTGGTTGCCGTTATTGGAGGCGACTACCTGGCCGAGCCCCGCAACGTTGCCGAGGTCGGTTCCGAGCACATCACCAGAGAGGAACTCTGCGTAAGCGTAGGAAGCCCCGGTGGTCTCTTCTGCGCTAGCAGCAGCGGGGGCAATGAATGTGAAGCCCGATACAAGGGCCATGGTTCCGAGGGCCGCTCCGAAACGGACTCCTGCGGTGTGGTTGCTTTTCCCGACTGGCTTCCCAGTGCGCGGGATGTGTTGTGTAAACACGACTGGTACCTTCCTGATCCTGTGTGGATAAGGAAGCTGGTTCGACAATGAGGCCAACGTGAGGGTTGTGCCACGAACTACTGCCTGATCTCAGCTTCGCTTGCCCATATGGTGGTGCTGGTTTTTGAGTTGTGCGGCGAGATGGTGAGGTCTCGCGTGGTGTTGCCCGAATGGTGTTACTGGTAGTGCTGGTGTTGCCCGAATGGTGTTACTGGTAGTGCTGGTGTTGCCCGAATGGTGTTACTGGTAGTGCTGGTGTTGCCCGAATAAGGAGGGTTGGTTTGCCCTGCTTGCATAGAGAGACTGAGACCCCCCTCGGTTATGACGCGGGTTTTCAAACTTTTTCGGAAACTTTTTTTGAGACGCTGAAATGACAGTCGAAGTGGCACCCATTTCTGCCTGTTCACCGCATTGCTTCCCCTAGAGGGGGAGTGGGCACTGCAGGACTGCTCAGGATGACGTACACTTGTTCAGGTTGTTGATAACTGCCATACTTTCGCGCGCCTGCTCCTCACTTCTCAATGTGGATGTGTCGTAGTGTTTGTGCGAAAGTGTGGGTAAGAGATTTACCTCTCTTGCAAAGGGTGGTGGCTCAATTGGTAGAGCAGCGGTCTCCAAAACCGCAGGTTGCAGGTTCGAGTCCTGTCCGCCCTGCAAGTCCCTCTCTGTGAGAAACGGAGTGGGTCGAGTAAGCCGAAGTATCGGAAGGTAGTAAGAGTGGCCAAGAAAGACGTAGACGAGCCCAGCGAGGACGTCGTCGCCAAGGCGAAGAAGGAGAGCGCGCAACGTCGTGGACCCTTCGGCCGCATGACACTCTTCATCCGCCAAGTTATTAACGAACTCAAGAAGGTAGTAACTCCGACTCGGCGCGAGCTGGTCAGCTTTACTCTCGTTGTTCTTGTATTCGTCATCATCATGATGGGTATCGTTTCGGCCCTCGACTTTGGGTTTAGCGCGTTGGTGAACTTCTTGTTCGGCGACCCGAACCTGGTCGTCTAAGCCCTTCATAAACCGCAGCGGTTACGGCCGACCTGCAGAGTAACGAAAAGAGATTTAGTGTCCGAGAACCACCGCGAAGACTCCGAGCTCGCTACGGCAGCAGAGCAGTCCTCCGAGGAGGATGAGGCGCAGACGGGTAACACCTTGGCTGCGGCAGAGCGTTCAGAAGACTCCGCCGAGCACCAGGCAATGCACATTGAGGGCGATTCGGCTGATGTCGATGCCGATCTTGCTGGTCTCCTTGAGGCTCTGGATGCCGCAGTCGATCCTGAAGCAGATGCTGAAGTAAACGACGCGCTCGACATCGACAACGCTGCTGAGGCTGACGCTTCTGTTGCCGCAACCGATGACGAAGCAGCGGATGAAGCTGAAGCTGAAGGCACCGACGCTGCTGAAGCAGCCGAGGGCGAAGAGGCCGAGGTCGACCCGTACGCCGAGTTCCGCATGGACCTTCGCCTGCAGCCGGGCAAGTGGTACGTCATCCACTCCTACGCTGGCTTCGAAAAGCGCGTCAAGCACAACATCGAGAACCGCAAGGTTTCCATGGCGATGGAAGATTTCGTCTTCCAAGTCGAGGTTCCGATGGAAGATGTTGTCGAGATCAAGAACGGTCAACGCAAGCTCGTTAACCGCGTTCGCATCCCCGGCTACGTTTTGGTTCGCATGGACCTCAACGAAGACAGCTGGTCGGTTGTTCGTCACACTCCTGGTGTTACTGGCTTCGTGGGCAACGCTCACAACCCCGTACCGCTGCGTTTCGAAGAAGCATTCAACATGCTGAAGAGCCTTGTTGAGATCGTTGAAGCTCCTGTCGCTAAGGGTGCATCGCAGAAGAGCAAGACCGCTGCACGCGCTATCCCCGCAGAGATCGACTTCGAAATCGGCGAGACCATCACCATCAAGGAAGGTTCGTTCGCGGGCCTTCCCGGTTCGATCAGCGAGATCAAGGCGGAGAGCGGAAAGCTCATCGTTCTGGTTTCCCTCTTCGAGCGCGAGACCCCGGTCGAGCTCAGCTTCGATCAGGTCACCAAGCTTTAAGGGCTTACGCCCCTAAAAAACCACCGCGCCCTTCGGGTGCGGGAGAGCTGACCACACGGGTCAGTTCGTACTGAAAAGGAAACACAATGGCACCGAAAAAGAAGGTTACAGGTCTGATCAAGCTTCAGATCCAAGCCGGCGCCGCTAACCCCGCACCGCCCATCGGGCCTGCGCTGGGACAGCACGGCGTTAACATCATGGAGTTCTGCAAGGCGTACAACGCCGCTACCGAGGCTCAGCGTGGAAACGTTATCCCGGTAGAGATCACCGTGTACGAGGACCGTTCGTTCACGTTCATCCTCAAGACCCCGCCGGCAGCAGAGCTCATCAAGAAGGCTGCTGGAGTTGCAAAGGGTTCGGGCACGCCGCACACCGTCAAGGTTGCGCAGCTCACAAAAGACCAGGTACGTACGATCGCCGAGCAGAAGATGGCTGACCTCAACGCCAACGACATCGACGGCGCAATGAAGATCATCGCGGGCACCGCTCGCTCGATGGGAATCACGGTGGAGGCATAATGTCCAAGAATTCCAAGGCATACAAGGCCGCCGCTGAGAAGCTCGAAGAGGGCAAGTTCTACACGCCTACCGAAGCTGTTTCTGTTGCTCGCGACATGAGCTCCAAGAAGTTTGACTCGACCGTTGAGGTTGCTCTTCGCTTGGGTGTAGACCCTCGCAAGGCTGACCAGATGGTTCGTGGCACCGTTATCCTGCCTCACGGTACGGGTAAGACTGCTCGCGTTATCGTTTTCGCAACCGGTCCGGCAGCAGAAGCAGCAATCGCTGCTGGCGCTGACGAGGTTGGTGGCTCGGAGCTCATCGAGAAGGTAGCCGCTGGTTACACCAACTTCGATGCTGCAGTTTCGACCCCCGAGCTCATGGGCCAGGTTGGTCGTTTGGGTAAGGTACTTGGCCCGCGTGGCCTCATGCCAAACCCGAAGACCGGAACGGTTACCCCTGACACCGCAAAGGCTGTCTCGGAGATCAAGGGCGGAAAGATCGAATTCCGCGTCGACAAGCACTCCAACGTTCACTTCATCGTGGGCAAGGCCGGCTTCACCGCTGAGCAGCTTGACGAGAACATCAAGGCAGCACTCGACGAGGTTCTGCGCGCCAAGCCCAGCTCTTCCAAGGGTCGCTACATCACGAAGGCAACGGTTTCGACCACCTTCGGTCCTGGCATTCCGGTCGACATCAACTCGATCTAATACTGCTTAAATGAACGGGGGTCGGCTTGTGCCGGCCCCCGTTTTTTGCATTCCCGGGCATCCTGCTGGAGGGAATATGCTGGTCGGTATCCGCCGTAGGGAGCCCTGTCGTGACCACCACCGTTCGCCGCGCTATCGAGAGTGACGCCGAGTTGCTCCACGAGATCGCTCGCCAGACGTTTCCGCTGGCGTGCCCTGCCAGCACAACACTCGATTCGATCGCGTCGTACATCGCAGAAGCCCTTTCGGTGTCAGCATTCCGTCACTATCTCACTGACCCTGCCCGCGAGGTGCTTCTGGCCGAGGTAGATGGCCAGCCCGCTGGCTACGCGCTATTTTCTACTGCCGAGCCCAGTGATCCGGATGTCGCCCAGGTGCTTACTCTTCACCCCACGGTAGAGCTCAGCAAGTGCTACGTTCTCGGCCTCTTTCATGGCGCCGGTGTCGCGCCCGCGTTGATCGGTTCAGGAATTGCGTGGGCGCGCGATCAAGGTTTCGCTGGGATGTGGTTGGGCGTGAATCAGGAGAATGCCCGCGCCAATCGTTTCTACGAAAAGATGGGCTTCGAGCTCGCAGGAACCAAAAAGTTTCTCGTCGGAGACCGCTGGGAAGACGACTTTGTGCGTCAACTTTCGCTCAACGAACCCCTTGCCGCCCACTAACCCGATGACGACTGTTGCGCCGCAGCGCGTTTCTTCTGCAGCTATTGAGGGATTTTCTGCCGTCGTAGGCAGCGTTGCTGTCGGTATTGCGCTTGTCGTAATTTGGGCCTCGCGGCTCATGGTTCCGCGTGAGCTGTATGTCAGCGAGTTGGGGGCGGAGGGCGAACCGACCGCGGCCGCTTTCGAAGTCGCACTGCTGCTCATCGTGGTTGGTGGGTCGGCAGTTGCGTGGAGTGCGCGTCGGGTGCGCGCGTGGCCGCCGCTGCTGTCCTTCGGTTCGCCAGCGTTGTCTCTCTGGGTGGGGTGCGGATTCTTCCTGATCGCCTCCCAAGTGACGTGCACCTCAGGGTGCCCGTTGCCCTACGGACCTAGTTTCACTTGGCAAGATTTCACGCACACGCTAGCGGCAGTTATCGCCTTTGCCGCAGCATGCTGGGCGATGATCCAAACCTCGTTCGCGAGGGAACACCGCGTGCTGGCGCGCATGTCGCTCATCACCGCTGTGGCGGTCGCGGTAATAGCCGGAACCGGTGGGCTCTTTTCCCTGTTCCGTTTTCAGGTCGTGCTCGGCAGCCGGCTTGAGTTCGTAGCCACGACGATTGCGATTGCATGGCTCATCATTCTCGGAACCGTGATCGCCGCACGCGCGCTTTCTCGAACTATCCGCTCGTAGTTGCGCTGTGGTGCTCTGGGTCTACGACGCGCGCATGAGATCGAGCAGTCGATCAGCCAAACCCACCAGAGTGTGGATCTGATCTTCGTCGCGCTCAACCCACTGGCACTTCGGCTCAGAATGCACAGGGACAAAATCAGTATGTTGTTCCCACACTACGAGCGTGCGGTCAGCGCCCAGCACATACTGCTGCCACCACACCTGACGAAGATACGAGCGGGGAATGGTACGCCACGCTTTAGCGGTCGTTTTGATCTCCGAAAGCACGAGCGACCCATCAAGCACCGAGACGCCGTCGGGGGTTGCTAAATGCAGAGGCTGATCGTGGGCGTGATAAAGCGCCGAACTTGCCTGGATGCCGTGCGCACCGAGCACCCAGCGAGCGATTTCGGGTTCCCGAGCGCGACCGTGATCGGTAAACGCATTGCCGCTGAAACCGGAGCCGAGCAGCTTGCTCTCCACCACAGCACGTAAGGATTGTTCTGTGGCCAGGCGGGCGGCGTCCGTTGCTGTCACGCCGCGACTGCGGGCACGAAGCCACGCGACGCGATCCTCAGAGTGAGCAACGATGCGATGGCGATGATTGGGCGCAACCGGTTCCCAAAGATCGAGTTCCGGTTGCATAGTCACACCCCATTGTCTCTCCTGCTGGTGGCATCGCGTGCGCGCCCTACAGAGAAACGGGGATTCTCGCTGCTCTGTGATCACTTACTCCGCGTCTGGACCTGTAATGCCAGTACGAACTGGCAGACTAGGCCCATGCGAGCCATGCACCCCGACACAGCGCCAACTTCGAGTTTTCGCAGTCGGTGGATTGGGGTAGCTGCGGCAGCAATCGTGGCAGTCATGACGTTGGTTCCGGTCGCGGGGGCCTCGGCGTCTGTTGGTTCGACGCCGCCTGACGTCACCTCGTTTGCAAACGACGATGATGGACTCCTTCTGGAACTGGGAGAGTTCTTTGGCCAAGACCAGCGTGGCAGCGGCCTCGACTTCACGGATGGCATTGAGCTTGGTGCGATTGATCGCGTGTTCTTGTGGTCGAACGACTATCACTCGGGTCAACCGACAGAGACTCCGGTCCAGTATGTGAATCGGTGGATGGTTCCGGTGACGATCGGGGAAGAACCGGTCGGCGTAGCCATGATCGGCATCGATCCGGCGACTGTTGAACCTGAAATGATCGATTTCATCCGTAATCCAGGCATTGCTCTCGCGCTGGATGACGTTGACGACGACGCCACTCTCGTGCAGGAGCCTGAGACGGGTGCGTGGTTCAGTCTCATCGATGGCACGATCACGCCTCTCGTGCGTGGTTCTAGCGAAGTAGCAGGCGAGATGACGCTTGAGGCGTACCAGCCCATCGTGTCGACCCGCCTCATTGAAGTTGTCGAAGAAGATCCGCAGCCTGACCAAGGCTCAGTGCAGTCCGTAGTACTGATCGCCACCACGATTCTTGTGGTGCTGATGGTGCTGCTTGTTCCCACGGTGGTTGGCCAAGTACGCGAGCGCCGTGAGCGTCGCGCTGTTGAAGATGGCGCAGCGGAAGAGAACGACGACGCTGAGGGCGCAACTACCTCGGCTGATAAAGCCGGCACGGCAACCGAGGCTGACGACGAAGTTGAGATTGTCGCTGCAGCGAAAGCAGTACCCGCGACAACCGCCCCAGCAAAAATTGCCGCCCCGGCAAAGCCCGCCGCTAAGCGAACCTCTGCGAAAAGAGCTCCAGCCAAAAAAGCGGCAGCCACAAAGTCCGCCGGGAAAGCCACAACGCCGCGTCCGGCCGCTGCGAAGTCCGCCACTGCTGCGGTGACGAAGACTCCCGCGAAGACAACAACGAAAGCGTCCACGCCACCGATACCCACGGCGGCGTCGAAAACTGCACCCAAGGCGGCGCCCAAGGCGGCGCCCAAGGCGGCACCCAAGGCGGCGCCCAAGGCGGCACCCAAGGCGGCGCCCAAGGCGGCGGCGAAAACTGCACCGAAAACCACTGCGAAATCCGCCACGGCGACTGCGTCGAAATCCGCCGCTGCTCGGCCAGCAGCCAAGAAGCGCGCCTCCACAGCGTCGCCGAAGACAACGACGGCGACCACCCCTGCACCGAAGACACCTGCTGCGAAAAAGCCCGCACCGAAAAAGCCCGCACCGAAGACAGCCGCGACGAAAAAGCCTGCAGCGGAAAAGCCTGCTGCGGAAAAGCCCGCGAGGAAGAAACCAACACCCAAGAAGCCCGCGGCGTCTGCAGGTACGCACACGAGCGATAGCTCAGCAGACTAGACAATCGTGGGATTGCTGCACTCTCCGCTTGATCGCGACATCCGCCGCCTCGCCGTTCCGGCGCTGGGCGCACTAGTTGCCGAACCGATCTTCCTGCTGACCGATACAGCTCTCGTGGGGCACCTCGGCAGCGCGCAGCTCGGTGGGTTGAGTGTCGCAAGCGCTGTGCTGCAGACGGCAGTCGGGCTATTGATATTTCTGGCCTATTCCACCACTCCCGCGGTTGCTCGTTGGTTGGGGGTCGGCAATAGGGCACGGGCGGTCGCGGCGGGCGTAGATGGCGTGTGGCTGGCGATCGCACTCGGGGTCGTGCTTGTGGCGGTCGGCATCCCCACCACTCCCTGGCTGATTAGCCTCTTCAACCCAGATGCCAGTGTCGTGGGTTACGCCACCGAATACCTGTCAATCTCGATCTTGGGCTTGCCAGCGATGCTCATTACTTTTGCGGCATCTGGTTTACTGCGGGGCCTGCAGGATACGCGCACCCCGCTCGTGGTTGCCGTTGCCGGGTTCGTTTCCAATGCCCTGTTGAATGCACTCTTCATTTACGGTTTCGGCTGGGGCGTTGCCGGCTCAGCCATCGGCACGGTCGTCGCAAGTTGGGGCATGGCTGCCGCCTACCTCGTGATGCTTGTCACGCTCGCTCGTCGGGAGAGCGCCCGGTTGCGACCGCACGTCACCGGGATGCTGTTGGCCGGTCACGCGGGAGCGTGGCTTCTGCTGCGCACCGCATCCTTGCGCGCAGCAATGCTCGCGACGATTGCGGTCGCCACGAGTTTCGGGGTGCCTGAGCTGGCGACCGTGCAAATTGCGCTCACGATCTTTGCGACGCTTGCCTTTGTGCTCGATGCGCTCGCTATTGCCGGTCAAGCGATGATCGGCAAAGAGCTGGGGGCCAGCGATCTTCCGCGTGCGCGTGCGATCACGCGGCGTCTCATCGAACTGGGAATCGGCAGCGGCATCGTCCTTGGAGTAGTGGTGCTTCTGTCGTCACCGTGGATCGGGTTCGCGTTTAGTTCTGACCCAGAAGTGCGCAGTGGCCTGGCGGCGCTTCTGCCGGTGCTTGCCCTCGGCATCCCGATTGCCGGATTCGTATTTGTGCTCGATGGCGTGCTGATCGGCGCTGGGGATGCGCGCTATCTGGCACTCAGTGGCCTTATCAACCTCGCCGTGTATGTGCCGTTGCTGTGGTGGGTCGATGTCGCCGACCTCACGTCGGTGTCCGCGATCGTGGCCCTGTGGTGTGCGTTCGGTCTCGGCTATATCGGTGCCCGTGCTGTCACTCTCGGCCTGCGGGCTCGTGGCGATCGCTGGCTCATTCCTGGGGCGACGCGCTAGCGAACACGCGCCGCCCGTCCGAGGGATGGGGTGCTTCTATTTCTTTTCGGTTACCGAACCGTGCTTCAAGTACAACCGACGCTCGGCACGCTTCGCGACCGCGGAGTCGTGGGTCACGATGATGAGCGTCAGCCCCTCATCCCGCCACAGTCCTTCGAGAAGCTCCATGATCTCGTCGCGAGTTTGCTCGTCAAGGTTTCCGGTCGGCTCGTCTGCCAACAGAACCTTGGGTTCCTTCACGAGTGCTCGGGCGATCGCGACACGCTGCTGTTGCCCGCCCGAAAGCTCGGCGGGGTGGTGAGTTAGGCGTTCGCCCAATCCCACCTTTTCTAGAGCAGCGCGAGCACGAAGGCGACGGTCGGAATTCGACAGTCCGAGAGGCGCGAGCGCAGTCTCCACATTCTCCTGCGCCGTGAGTGTCGGGATGAGATTGAAGCCCTGAAAGACGAACCCAATAGTGCGGGCGCGAATTTCTGCCAGTCGTGAGTCTGGCATCGCGGAGAGCTCCTCTCCGCCGAGGGTTACGGTGCCGCTCGTGGGGCGCTCGAGAGCTCCGAGCATTTGTAGCAGGGTCGACTTGCCGCCTCCGGTTGGGCCCTGGATAGCGACCATTTGCCCGGTGGGGATGCTCAAGGTCACCTTGTTCAGAGCACTAATCGGGCCGCGTTTCGTTTCGTATTTTTTGGTGAGTTCGCTGAGTTCATACATTAAAAGTCTCCTTGAGGTCTATGGGGTTCAGGGGTTAGGCGACGCTGCGGAGAGCTTCAGCGGGGCGCAGTCGTGCTGCACGCCATCCGCCGAACGCACCGGCAATGAGTCCGCCGAGAATGGCGAGAGCAACGGCGATGCCGATGATGCCGAAGGTCACGGGAATCTGTAGAGCGATGTCGGTTGTCGCCGCGGCGGTGGTTGCAGCGTCACCAAAGCGGTTGCCTCCGCCTCCGCCACCCGCGCCAGCACCTTGGCCCGTGGTCGCGGTCGCGGTAGCGCTCGCGCTGAGCACCGGAGCAGCGATATTAATGGCGAGGATGCCGAGGAGTCCGATCGCAACACCGATCACTCCACCGATGGCACCTTGCACAAGCGACTCGCCAGCGACCTGACGTACGACAGCGCCGTTACTCCAACCGATGGCCTTCAGCGTTCCGAACTCGCGGGTGCGGCGAGCAACACCAGAGGTGGTGAGCAGTACCGAGATGAGGAACGCGGCAGCCAAGACGATGATCGAGAGCCACGTTCCGAGCTTTCCGACGAGGTCAGACGCGGTAGAGAGCGAGCCGGAAACGCTCGAGGCGAGATCTTCCTGGGTCTTCACCGAAGCATCCGGCAGTTCCGTTTGCAGTGCTGTTTGAACGGCGGCGATGTCAGTGGAGCTTGCGGCCTGAACGTACACGGTCGAAATCTGGTTCTCCAAGTCGGCAACGCGCTGGGCGGTGTCGAGCGGAATGTAGGTGTTGGATGCCGTAGTCGCGTCAGCGGAGGTCGATGTGACGGTTCCGATTACTTCGAATTCTTCGCCACCGATCTCCAGGCTGTCGCCGACGGTGAGTGAGCTCGTGGTGGCGTAGCTCGTGTCGAGAATCACGACGTTGGCGTCGCTGTCGCTCGACTCGAAGGCGCGGCCGTCTACGAGCTCGACGGAGGTGAGTGGGCCGACGCTTTCGCCCGCTACATCGATTCCGGTCACGGTGAAGGTGTCGACGTTGAAGGCGCTTCCGCCAGCTCCATCGGGACCGCCGCGGCCACCCTGTTGGGTTCCTTCGCCGGGTGCGGTTTCGCCGGTGTCCGTTGTGGTGGGCGCAGCAACTTCACCGCTGAAACTCACGTTGGAGAGCGCCAGGGTGGCGGTGGCTGCGGCAACGGAGTCGAGGCTGAGGGCTGTGGTGAGAGCATCCGCGTCGAAAGTGGAGCTGCCAATGCCGCTGGTGAGGCTGGACTGGCTGAGCGCCGTCGTGCCATTGGCGGTATCGCCGTCTTCGGCTCCGAACTCAAAGCGTGGACCTTCTTGCGGCGCACCCTCTTCGCCCCCGCCGGGCTGAATGGGTTCTTGTGTAACGGTGATGTCGGTGCCGACGCCGTATACCGAGGCGAGCACGGTCGCTTGGGCGTCGCGCACTCCTGCTGCGACGCCGTTAACAATCATGACGAGCGCAATCGCCAATGCCATTCCAGCGGCGATGATTGCTGTTTGTTTGCGTCGATTGCTGAGCTCTCGATACAGATACGTTCCGAACATGGGTCTCCTCAGGTGATGCGCGGTGATGCAGGTGGTCGAGGTAACGATAGGAACGGTGTCTATCAGCGCACTATGGCGATCCTGTGAATCCTCCTAGAGACTCCAATATTCTTGAAAAGCAGTAAGCCGAGCATCCGCCTTCAGAAAATTCATAGGAAACTCCGAATAACTAGACCCATGACCCAGTCACACCACCTCCCCGCGGTTCAGGCGCAACCGCGACTTAGCCGCGCCGATGGAACCGCTATTCGTGCGGTCGTGGTCGATGATGAGGATTCGCTCACCGACCTTCTCTCCATGGCTCTGCGCTACGAAGGGTGGGATGTGCGGCTCGCGTCCGACGGCCCCTCGGCTCTCTCGACCATCCGCGAGTTTAAGCCAGACATCGTCGTGCTCGACATCATGTTGCCGGGGCTCGACGGGCTATCAGTGCTGTCGCGATTGCGGGCGGATGGCATCCAAACCCCCATTCTTTTCTTGACCGCCAAAGACTCCGTAGACGACCGGATCGCGGGCCTCACCGTGGGCGGCGACGACTACGTCACGAAGCCTTTCAGTTTGGAAGAGCTGGTGGCGCGACTGCGGGCGCTGTTGCGTCGTTCAGCGCTCGCCATCGCGGGGGAGTCGAACCCGATCATCGAGGTCGGCGACCTCATGCTCGACGAGAGCACCTACGAAGTGAGCCGTGCCGGTACTCCTGTTGAGCTCACCGCTACCGAGTTTGAACTCCTGCGGTACCTCATGCGTAACCCGCGCCGTGTACTCAGCCGCGCCCAAATTCTTGACCGCGTCTGGAGCTACGACTTCGGCGGCAAGGCCAGTGTTGTAGAGATTTACATCTCCTACCTGCGTAAAAAGGTGGATGTTCTTGGCCCGCCCATGATCCAAACCGTGCGCGGTGTGGGTTACATGTTGCGAGCGCCCGAATGATTCGCCCGCGCGAAGTGAAAGCGCCCCGCACCGGGCGGCCTCCCCTGAGCCTGCGCAAACGACTCGTTCTGGGCAGCGCTGCGCTCATTGCGCTCGCCGCAATTCTTATCGGTGTCGTGAGCGTGCTCTCGTTGCAGGGCTTTCTCGTTGGTCGCCTCGATGACCAGCTCTTGTCGGCATCGAGTCGCTCACAAGGCGCCCTCGAAGGCAGCCAATTCGACAATGGCCAGCGCCCGCCCGCCCGCGACTTCTTGGCCCTTCCTGGCCAGAGTGCAGGAACTATTGCCGGGCTGGCGACCAGTTCGGGGGAGATAATCGCGGGAGTTCTGGGCGTTACGGGTGGCGCATCGTCGCTCACCAGTGAACAGCTCGACACCCTTGCCAGCCTCGAACAGATCAACGAACCCATCACCGTCTCTCTGGGCGGCGACCTCGGTGACTACCGAATGATCATGTCGAGCGATCCCGTGACGGGCGACTCTCTCATCGTGGGCCTGCCGCTCTCGGATGTTCAAGCGACTGTTCTCCAACTGACGATTCTCGTCGTGGGAATTGGCGTGCTCGCGATCGCTGTAGCGGCTATCGCCGGAGCGATCGCCGTCCGCTTCGCCCTACGACCCCTTGAGCGCGTGGCGAGCACCGCAACACGGGTGTCTGAGCTCCAACTCGACCGGGGAGCCGTGGCGCTCGCCGAGAGAGTCTCGCTCGATGACGCCGACCCGCGCACGGAGGTCGGCCAGATGGGCTCGGCCCTCAACCGTTTGCTCGAGCACGTGGCATCCGCTCTCACCGCTCGTCAAGCAAGTGAAGACAAAGTGCGCTCCTTCGTTGCCGATGCCAGCCATGAACTGCGCACGCCCCTCGCGTCGATCCGTGGTTATGCCGAACTGACGAGGCGCGGCGGCCATGAAATTCCTACCGACGTCGCGC
Organism: Salinibacterium sp. SWN167; assembly: GCF_015864665.1. GTDB lineage: Bacteria > Actinomycetota > Actinomycetes > Actinomycetales > Microbacteriaceae > Rhodoglobus. Next base: position 178,887 of record NZ_JADYWU010000002.1, read on the forward strand.
ACGCTATTGGGCGCATTGAGGCTGAATCCGTGCGGATGACGGGGCTGGTTGAGAGCCTTCTTCTTCTGGCGCGACTCGACGAGTCAGCTCCGGTCGAACACCGTGCTGTAGATGTCTCCCAGCTCCTCATTGAGGCCGTGGGGGATGCTGCCGTCGCCGGCCCCGACCATGAGTGGGAGTTGCAGCTTCCGGATGACGCGGTCGTCGTCAACGGCGATAGCGCCCGACTTCACCAGGTTGTCGCCAACCTTCTCGCCAATGCACGAATCCACACTCCGGCAGGCACGAGCGTAATCGCGAGCCTCTCTACGGAGGGCGATCGCGCCATCATCGAGGTTCGTGACACGGGCCCCGGTATTGCGGATGAGTTGCAAGCGAAGGTCTTTGAGCGTTTTGTGCGAGGCGATAGTTCTCGCTCGCGCGCTGCCGGCAGCACAGGGCTCGGTCTGGCCATTGTCGCGGCAGTTGTCGAGTCGCTGGGGGGAACGAGTTCCGTCTCAAGCGAGCCGGGTAACACCGTGTTCCGCGTCGAGCTTCCGATAGCAGCGACAACCTAATTGGATGCAGCGGGGGCTGTCGCAGGAGCGCCCGGCAGCCGAGTTGCAGCCAGGCCCTCAATCACGTACTCTTACGGAAGCCAAAGACCGCAGGTCGTTAGCGTGCATGAAAATGTATGCGATCGAAGTTCGTGAAAACGAAGGCCAGCGCAGGTGTATGAAGTAGTTTTTCGATCAACTCTGGTCGCAACTCAGCTCCGTGCCTCTGCGTTAGTGCAGAAGGGCCGGAGCTTTTTCGTTTAAGAGCCCCGAACTCCTCCGATATTTTTATGCGGCTCTGAGGCAGACACACATCAACCAGTAGGGAGCACCATGGCGAACAAGGAAGCATCGGTCGCCGAGCTTACGGATCTTTTCCGCAACTCGACCGCCGTTCTGCTAACCGAGTATCGCGGACTCACTGTTGCCCAGCTCAAGACGCTGCGCAAGTCAATCAGTGAGCACGCAACATACGCCGTGGTGAAGAACACGCTGACAAAGATTGCAGCTAACGCAGCAGGCATTTCGTCGTTCGACGAAGAGCTCGTTGGTCCGTCTGCAATCGCATTCGTACACGGAGACCCTGTCGCCGTTGCGAAGGCTATGCGTGACTTTGCCAAGGCAAACCCTCTTCTCGTGGTGAAGGGTGGTTACTTTGACGGTAACGCGCTCACCGCTGAAGAGGTCACCAAGCTGGCCGCACTGGAAAGTCGGGAGGTGCTCCTTGCGAAGTTTGCTGGAGCAGCCAAGGCTTCACTGTTCGGCGCCGCGTATCTGTTCAACGCACCGCTCGCTCAGGCCGTTCGCACGGTCGACGCGCTGCGCGAGAAGCAGGATTCCGCGCAGTAACGCGCGGGTTAATTAGCTTAAGAAATATAGGAGAAAATCATGGCGAAAATGTCAAGCGACGACCTCATCGAGGCCTTCAAGGAACTGACCCTCATCGAGCTCAGCGACTTCGTTAAGAAGTTCGAAGAGGTCTTCGAAGTTACCGCTGCTGCTCCGGTTGCTGCTGCTGCTGCACCTGCTGCTGCTGCTGAAGAGGTTGAAGAGAAGGATTCCTTCGACGTCATCCTCGAAGCTGCTGGCGAGAAGAAGATCCAGGTTATCAAGGAGGTGCGCGCACTCACGAGCCTCGGTCTCGGAGAGGCGAAGGCAGTCGTTGACGGCGCTCCCAAGGCTGTACTCGAGGGTGCAAACAAAGAGACCGCTGAGAAGGCAAAGGCTGCTCTTGAAGCAGCCGGCGCAACCGTAACCCTTAAGTAGTCGAGTCCTTTAACTAGGTTCGAGTCTCGTTAGAGACTTACTTGCCAGAAAGGCGTCACCCTTCGGGGTGGCGCCTTTCTGCGTTAATCACCGTGCGCAGCTGGTGCGCGGATGCACAGGGAGACTGCCTCACGCTTGTGTGCGGTGGTGGCGGTCGCAGGGAAAGTGCTCTGGGAGCGCTCACGGGCGGCCTGAGGTGCGATAGGAGCGTCTGGCGTACGCGTTTTGCTGGGACGCTCAAACGCCCGCGTGCAGAGCCCGCTGTGCAAACCTGGGAAGTGGCTCGGGGGAGAACACGGTGAGAGAGGGGGTGGGGCGCCTGGTAACCAGCCGAGCGCCCCACCAACGTGCCGAATCCGTTGACACCAGGGATCAGGTTCCGGAGGCGGATGTTTCGGCACGAGACCGCTAGGCGCGTAAAGAATACGGGGCTAGCGGAAGTGGTCTCACTAATGTATCGAGGTGAAACTGAGGCAGCAACAGCAGTGAGGGTGAATAGAGGGTTAGTCGCGGGTGATATCCACTTGAAGACCGAGCTCGCGAGATTTGTGAATCGCTTCGACCCTCGATGTCACCCCCAGCTTTCGGTAAATACTCTTGAGGTGCGATTTCACCGTATTCACCGAAATGAACAGTGTTTCCGCGATTTCTGATGAGCTACTCCCGCGTACAAGCTCGCGGGCGATCGAGCGCTCTCGGTCGCTGAGGGCGAGCGAGTCGCGTGGCGCAAGAACGACGGTGAGGCCGTCGAGTCGTTTGATGAGAGCGCCGACTTCAAGAGGTTGGCTTCGTGTCGACGCACGAGTGAGCATCGCTTGAACCACTTCGCTCGGAATCAGGCGGAATGGGCTGTGCATGCGGTTGCGGGCAGCCAAGCGCAGTGCGCGGTCGAAAGCGACATCCGATTGTTCTTCGCCGCCGAGCGAAAGGTTCGCCGCAGCCTTGACGAGGAACACATCCGCGAGAGTGCGACTTGAGTGATTATCTCCCATGGACTCGCATTCGCGAAGGGCATCCAGCGCACCTCGAGCGTCGCCGGTAACGAAGCGAAGGTGAGCCACAAGCCGGCTCGGGCACACAGTGTGGTGCTGGGTGGGGGAGAGCGTCGCAAGCACGTCCCACGCAGCTCCGCTATCGCCGAGTTGCAGAAAAGCGGCAGCGCGGAGTCCGCGGATCTCGGCGTCTACGAAGCCGACGGGTTGCCACTCATCCAGGGCAAAGAGCGCTGAACGAAGTTTTTCGAGACCCTCGTGGGCATTCCCAACGAAGAGTTCCGTAAAAGCTTGCGCGTAGAGTCCGAGAGCTTCCCAATCACTCTCGCGGATGGCTTCCTGCACTCTGCTCACGAGCGGACCAACCGTGTCTGTGCCGCGTTGCATGACCCCGATCAGTAGCTCGGTAATCAGAGCGGGCGCGTTGAATCTGCTGTCGCGCAACGCAGGGCTTGCGCCCGTTGATTCGGCTCTAGCGACGTAGCTGAGGGCATGCTCAAAGTCGCCCATGAGGAACTGGATGAGGGCGAGACATCCGAAGACTTCAAGCTGGTTAGCGACACTCAAGTTTGTTTCGGCTAGCGACCCGGCCAACCGGAAGTCTGCCTTGGCGCGGTCAAAGTCGCCGCCATGAAGAGCTATCACACCCCGTTGGAGCGCGATTTCTGCGGTGAGCGGAACGCGTCGAGCGAGCGGGATGACATCGCGGCTATCTGCGATCGCGCTCGCGCTCGTGATCGCGGCCAGGGCGTCATTCAGACGGCCAAGAGATCGCAGGGCTGCCGCATAGCGCACGTAGAGGGTGGCGCGCACGTAGGCGGGAGTCTCAGGGGCAAGCAGGGCGAAGGCGGCCTCGTAGTAGGGGAGTGCCGTGGTGCGGCTCGCAGTGTCTGCGGAGCGGAAACTAGACGCGTAGCACGTGATTAGCCAGGGATCACTGTGCCACAACTCGTCGGGGGTGAAATCGAGCATGGTGCGTAGCGATGCACCCGCAGTGCTGACCACCTGCGGCCAAGCTTCGCGCAATTCGTGAAGTGCGAGTGTGAAGTCACCGGTGGAGCGGGCAGCATCAAAAGCGCGTTCGAGCGCGCTCACGTCTGCTGTCGCCATTGCTGTGTTCCCCCCTTCGAGACCACAGTCTCGATGAGTTCGAATGATCTCGCCTGGTCGGGTGGGTGACGCGAGAGTCTACAGACTACTCCTTCTGCGCGTCGCGCTTGCATTCATTCTCGATGACCCCCCATAATAGGCACGTCGCATTCTTGACCCCCGAACGTGTGACATATCCCGATAGAGCTACCCGGAATCCCCCGCCGGGCTAACGCGCCCCCCGCGCATTGGTTCGAATAGTTCCAGGTCGCTCGTTACCCGAGAGCGAAACCCGAAGTGAATAACTTTTTGGCGCGCTGGCGCGCCGCAAATCGAAGCCCCCGATTCGATAAGGCCACTGGCCAGAAGCGCAAGCTCTGGTCGTTGCGAGACATGCGTGGCGTATCTGCCATGGTCGCTCTCGCGCTTGTGGTCGGTTCAGGACTGGCAGTTGTTTCTGTCTCCTCCGCCGCCGAAGCCCACACGCCAAGCATCGAAGTTACGTGTGAAGGCGTGACTGTCACTGGCCTCTATTACGCCGATAGTGGCTCGGGCGAAGGCCAGCAGAACCTCATCAAGTTCCAACTTGAAGGTGGCAAGCAGCAGGTTATTGAGTTCGGCAAGAACGGTTCGCACTTCTTCGCTTTCCCCAACTCCACTGAGGCTTACACCTTCACCGCCTCGGTAACCGCGTGGAACAACCCCACTAACACGAGCTGGAACCGCACGTGGACCAAGACGTCCGAGCCCTGCGTTGCGCAGAGCATCGTCAGCGTCACCGCTCCTCGTTGTGAGGTTCCCGGTGGCTCAACCGACATCACGGCAGAGTTCAAAGATCTCGTCGCGAACCGCACGTACGAAGTAACGCTGTCCGATTCTTCTGGCCACAGCCAGACGGTCAAGTACACGCCGAAGCAGACCACGGGAAGCTACACCTGGGAGGGAACGGCTGCCGGCCCCACCTACACCGTCACGATTACTGACACGACTAACCGCTCGCTTGTGGCCTGCAAGACCGTTCATTCGGTTCCCTGCCCCGAAACCGCTGGTATCGCTATCCTCGCGAACGAATGCACCGTGCCTGGTGAAGGTGCTTCACTCAAGATCAACGTGAGCGATCTCGTTATCGGCCGTGAGTACCGCATCGACATCATCAATGCCGCTTCCGACGCAGTCGTAGACAGCAACACCTTCACTGCTGATGCGACCAGCGGGGTCTACAACTCACCCGCAACGCCGTCAGCTACTTACTACGCGACAATCGTTGATACTCGTGAAGCAGACGCGACACCGCTGAAGAGCAGCACGCACACGTTCCTTCCTTGCCCCGGTGAAATCGGCGGGCTCACCTTGATCGCTACGCAGTGTGACGTTGTTTCCTCTGATGCAGCGGGCGAGATTACGTTCGCCGTTGATGGTTTGGTTCCTGGCCGCACTTACAACATCGTTATCACCGACGGTTCTCAGCAGCCGGTTCTTTCTGAGAACAACTACGTTGCAACGACCGACCGCTACGACGCCACTCTGACCGGTCTTGCCGAAGGCAACTACACCGCTACGGTGACGGATGCGGCGCAGTCGGAATACACGAATAGCACTACCGCAACGCTCCTGCCCTGCGCCACCAACGAGACCACGGTCGAATTGGCTGCAGAGCAGTGCACCGTTCCCGGAGGCGACGCAGCGATCACCGCGACTGTTTCCAACTACGCAGCTGGTCGCGACTACAAGGTCACGCTTATGCTCGACAACGTTGCAGTCGACGCTCAGTCGCTCGACTCCAGCTCCGGTACCGCTCAGAAGTTCACGTTCGACGGCCTTGAGCCCGACAACACCTACCGAGTCGTAGTGACGGACACCAAGTCGAATCCAAGTGTGACCGCCGCAGCAGACATGTACTTGGATGTTTGCCCGCAAATGCCCGCTGTTCTCGGCTCGCAGGTAGAGTGCACCGCTGGCGGAGATTCGAGCATTGAAGTAACGGCAGACAACCTCTTCATCGGAGAGAACTACACGGTTACCGTAGTCACGAAGTCGACCGGCGACGCAGTTGAAGGTGTCGCTCCGATCGTCTTCGAAGCCGACATGCCGACTCGAACGATCACAATCGAGAATGTTCCCAACGGGGACACCTACATCGTGACTGTTGCAAGTTCCGACATGGAGCTTGTCAGCCAGAGCGAAGTGACACTCGAAGTGTGCGAGCTGCCTACTTTGCCGCTTCCTCCCGAGGAGCCACCGACCACGGTGCCTTCCTCAGTAGTTGACCTGCCTACCCTGGCATACACAGGCTCGAGCACAATCGTTCCGACACTGGCTGGACTCGGGTTCCTGCAGCTCGGATTGGTGCTCGTAGGGTTCAGCGTTGCGCGACGACGTTCGGTAGTTCGCGGAAACTGATCCTGACTGTTCGGCGGGCAACCCTAGTTGCCCGCCGAACTCCCTTTGTGAGGTTTCTCGCACAGCGCACTCGGGCGCTGTGCGATTGGCCGTTAACGGCAAAACTGCAAACTAGGCTCGAATCATGAGCACAGTAGGTGGCCCGCGACGCGGTGGCCGAGTCAGCGGTGGAGACTATTCCGCCCAAAAAGCAGAAAACGCTGCAGCCCCCAAGATTCCCCATCTCCTCGGGCGCATCGCTCAACTCTTTGAGCCTCACAAGCCAGCGCTCACGCTCACCATCACTCTGGTGCTGATCGGCGCCGCCATTAGTGTGTTGCCGCCGCTACTCACCAAGCAAGCGTTCGACGAGGGCCTCTTCCCGACAGCAGGAACCCCCAACATCCCGGTGCTGACACAACTCGTCAGCATCATGATCGTGCTCTGGGTAGCCTCTGCCGCGCTGGGGGTCTGGCAGACCTACCTCACCGCGACAGTAGGTAACAAAGTCATGGGCGCTCTCCGGGTGCGACTCTTCGACCAGCTGCAGCGTATGGAACTCGCGTTCTTCACCCGCACGAAGACGGGCGTCATCCAATCTCGGCTTCAAAACGATGTCGGTGGAGTTGCGGGCGTCCTCAACAACACCGTGTCGAGCGTCATCGGCAACACCGTCACCGTGATTGCGGCGTTCATCAGCATGCTTGTGCTTAGCTGGCAGCTCACCGTGGTCGCAATCATCGTGCTCCCCGGCATTGTGATTGCTCAACGACGTGTCGGACAGATCCGTGCGCGCATCGCTACCAAGACCCAAGAGTCGCTCAGTAACATGACGGCGATCACTCAAGAGTCACTGAGCGTCTCGGGGATCCTGCTCTCCAAGAGCTTCAATCAGCAAGACATCGAGACTCAGCGGTACTCCGACGAGAACGAACAGCAGGTCGATCTGCAGGTGCGCCAGCAGATGAGTGGTCAGTGGTTCTTCGCCATCGTCAACATCTTCCTCTCGGTCATCCCGGCGATTGTCTATATGGTCGCGGCGTACCTTATTACTGGTGGCGTTGACGTGACCGCGGGAACGATCGTTGCCTTCACCACCGTGCAGGCGCGCCTCATGTTCCCTCTTCTTGGTCTCATGCGTGTGGCGCTCGACCTTCAAACGTCATCGGCACTCTTCGCGCGCATCTTCGAATACCTCGACCTCAAGCCCGCGATTACCGACACGGCTGACGCCCACGAGGTGAACACAGACAAGCTCGGAGCGGTCGCTTTCGACAACGTGACGTTCCGCTATCCGGATGCTGACGCATCCACGAGACCCACGCTCGACTCGGTGAGCTTCTCGATTGAGGCCGGACAGTACGCGGCGTTTGTCGGCCCGTCGGGTGCAGGCAAGACCACGGTGTCTTACCTGATCCCGCGCCTGCACGAAGCGAGTGACGGGCGTGTGCTCTTTGCCGGGGATGACGTCAAGGACCTCACTCAAGATTCCCTCATTCGAAACATCGGCATAGTGAGCCAAGAGACCTATCTCTTTCACGCGAGCATCGCCGAGAACCTTTCCTACGCGCGACCGGATGCGACCACCGAGCAGATCGAAGCCGCGGCCCGCGCCGCCAACATCCACGAGACGATCATGTCGTTCCCCGACGGATATGCGACCACGGTGGGGGAGCGTGGTTACCGACTTTCGGGCGGCGAGAAGCAGCGCATCGCTATTGCCCGCGTGCTGCTCAAAGATCCTGGAGTGCTGATCCTTGACGAAGCAACGAGTGCGTTGGACTCGATCTCTGAGCGCATCGTGCAAGCCGCTCTCGACACTGCCTCGCGGGGTCGAACGACCATCGCGGTCGCGCACCGGCTGTCGACCGTACGCTCGGCGGACGTGATCTTCGTTGTCGTCGCCGGCGCGATTGTGGAGCGGGGAACGCACGCTGAGCTGATCACGCGCGGCGGCGAGTACTCGCGGTTGTATGCGGAGCAGAACCGCACCGACTGACGGGTCGCACACATCCTCTCGGAGACCACTGCTGGCCCGGGTGCCGGTGCGGTGTGCGCTGGGCGTAGGCTGGGGGAGCCCTCGGGGTTGCGGGCATCACATTTTTGCCGCGCCCACAACCGGGCGCTCTCTTAGCTAGGAATCGCTTGACTACCGTCGTTCATCCCGGTGACTCGCTCTCTGCGCGTCAACGGCTTGTGTATGTTCTCGTGCTTGGTGCGCTCACCGCGCTCGGGCCGTTTACCGTTGACCTGTACCTGCCCGCGTTCCCGCTCATTGAAGCGGATCTCGACACCACGGCCGCGATTGTGCAGCTCACGTTGACAGCAACGACGCTTGGCTTTGCGCTTGGTCAACTGATTGTTGGCCCGCTGAGCGACCGGATCGGTCGACGACTGCCGCTTCTCGTTGCCACCAGCGTTCATTTGATGGCGAGTGTCGGCGTTGCCCTCGCGGCCAACATCGAACTGCTCTTTGTGTTTCGGCTTATCCAAGGAATGGGAGCGGCGGCGGGTGCTGTCGTCACCATGGCAATCGTGCGCGACCTCTTCGGCGGGCTTCCTCTGGTGCGGATGCTGTCACGCCTTGCCCTCGTGCAGGGGCTAGCGCCCATCTTGGCTCCGCTTATCGGGTCTCAGCTTCTGCTGATCACCCCCTGGCGTGGAATGTTCGTCTTCTTGGCGGTCTACGCCGGTTTGGTATTGATAGCTGCGTGGTTCCTCATTATCGAAACCTTGCCACCAGCCCGGCGCCGAGATCTCGGCCACGCTACGGCAGGGCAACGCTACAAGGCGCTCTTCACTGACCGGGTGTTCGTGGGCACGGCGATCATCGCGGGAATGACCTTCTCCGGGCTTTTCGCCTACCTCGCCTCATCTCCGTTCCTCTTGCAGAACGTCTACGGTCTTGATCCTCAAGCGTTCGGTCTTGTCTTCGCCGTGAACTCGGTGGGGGTCGTGATCGGAGTCCAGTCCGCAGCATTCCTGATGCGATTCATCGGGCCGCAGTGGATTCTTGCAGGCTCCGGAGTCATGCTGCTGCTCTCGGCATCCACGATCGTGTTCCTCGACATTGTGAACGGCGATCTCATTACGGTGCTGATTCCCCTGTTCTTCTTCGTGATGTCCTGTGGCTTCTCGTTCCCCTGTACTCAAGTGTTGGCGCTCGCCAACCACGGGGGAGAAGCAGCGACGGCGGCGTCAGTGTTGGGCGCCGTGAACTTTGGCCTTGCCGGACTCACCTCACCCATTGTTGGCGCCTTCGGAATCACCAACGCAATTCCGATGGGCATTGTGATGGGGAGCACGGCAATCGTGTCGATCATCGTCATGTGGACCGTCATTCGCCCGAGGACCGTGCCCGCACTATCGCGCTAGGCATCGCGAGAAATGCTGAGGCTTACGAAAGGCTGACAGCCGCGGATTGTCTCGGCAGTCGCGAAGATTCATCCGGTACCGTGAACCGGTGAACTCTGAAATTTCGCCCGCAGAAGCCCGTCAGATTACGCGGCGGTGGCCTCTCATCAGCGGCGTGAGCGCGCTAGTGCTCGCGGTGCTCCTCGGCGTGCTGATCGCGACACGAGACGGCGTGCTGAGCCTCGACCAGTTGGTGCTCGACGATCTGCTGAGCATCCGAGCCGATATCTTCACCGTGCCGGCCTTAGCAATGAATTTCTTGGGTGGCGGCTGGTTCGGGGTGTTCGTCGTACCGCTCGGAGGAGCTCTTGCTTTCTTCCTCGCGAAGCGTCGCTGGGCTGCTCTGTACTTTTTGCTGGCATCAGCATTGAGCGCCGGCGTGGTTCAGTTGCTCAAGTCGTTCTATGGCCGTGCTCGTCCCGACGAGATCTTGGTGACCGCTGACCTCGGTTCATTCCCCTCGGGGCATGTGGCCAACGCGGCGACGCTCTCGGTCGTGTTGATCATCCTGTTGCAGCGGCGATGGGTGCTGGTCGTCGGCATCGTGTACACGATCCTGATGATTCTGAGCCGCACGTATCTCGGCGCTCACTGGCTCAGCGACACCATCGGCGGCGCACTCGTTGGTATCGGTGTCGGCGTTATCTTGTGGGCGCCCTTCGCGCATGTCTTGGCGACTGAAGACCTACAATTCGGCCTCAAAAAGCGCGCTAGGCGACCTCACTCCGTAGGGTAGAAGCATGACGGATGCCGCAGCCCAAGTAGAAGCAGCCAAGAAAGCCCTAGCGGAGGCACAGGCTGCGCTCGCGGCTGCCGAACTGGCATCAGCTGAGGTCGCGCTTGCCGCCGAGCAAGCGGCTGCCGAAGCGTCGGAGGCGGCCACCGCCACAGCCGCTGCCGAGACCGCGCCGGAAGCTACTCCCGCTGAAGCGGCTCCCGCTGAAGCGGCTACCGCGAAGTCGGCCGCAGCTAAGCCCGCCGCAGCACAACCAGCTAAGACCACTGACTCGGGTGACGGGCCTCTCGACGCAACCGAGGTGACCGAGATCCGCGAGGGCTATGCGTTCGAGGGTGACGTGCTTGAGATGGGCGCTCTCGTCAATGGAGATGCGCTCGCTAATGTTCCCGTGCGCATTCCGATTGCGATGCTCAACCGTCACGGCTTGGTGGCTGGTGCTACTGGAACAGGTAAAACGAAGACGCTGCAGGTGCTTGCCGAGCAGTTATCGGCCGCTGGGGTTCCGGTCTTCGCCGCCGATATCAAGGGTGACCTTTCGGGTATCGCTACGGCAGGCAGTTCGAGCGAGAAGTTACTGGAGCGCACCGAGTCGATCGGGCAAGACTGGCAGCCCGCGGCATCCCCGACCGAATATTTCACGCTCGGTGGTAAGGGCATCGGCGTTCCCATTCGTGCGACAGTTTCCAGCTTTGGGCCGCTGTTGCTCTCGAAGGTGCTCGGCCTCAACGACACCCAAGAATCGAGCCTGGGCCTGATTTTCCACTACGCCGATCAGACCGGTCTGCCGCTGGTTGATCTCAGTGATTTGCGCGCTGTCGTGCAATATCTGTTGAGCGATGAGGGCAAGGCCGAGCTGAAGAATCTGGGTGGGTTGTCCTCTGCGACGGCTGGCGTCATTCTGCGCGAGCTCATTGGCTTTGCGAACGAGGGCGCCGACGAATTCTTTGGCGAGCCCGAGATCGATACCTCGCTCTTTCTGCGCACCAATGCCGAGGGCAAGGGCATTGTCAGCCTGCTTGAGCTGCCGGGCGTGAGCAACAAACCCGCGCTCTTCTCGACGTTCTTGATGTGGCTTCTTGCCGATCTCTTTAACGACCTCCCTGAGGTTGGCGACATCGATAAGCCCAAACTGGTCTTCTTCTTCGATGAAGCTCATTTGTTGTTCAACGATGCGTCAAAGGACTTCATCGAATCGATCACGCAAACGGTTCGGCTGATCCGTTCCAAGGGGGTCGGTGTGGTGTTTGTGACGCAGACGCCCAAGGATGTGCCGAGCGATGTGCTCGCGCAGATTGGATCTCGCTTCCAGCACCAGCTGCGCGCCCACACGCCTGACTCGGCAAAAGCGCTCAAAGCGACAGTGTCGACTTACCCGACGTCGGGTTACGACTTGGGCGAGGTGTTGACGTCCCTCGCCACCGGTGAGGCGATCATCACTGTCATGAACGAAAAGGGTGCTCCGACTCCGGTGGCTTGGACTCGCTTGCGTGCCCCACAAGGCTCAATGTCGCCAACGGATGCCGCCACGATGGAGGCTGCGGTCGCGGCATCCCCGCTGATGGCGACGTACGGCACCACGATCGATCGCGAATCTGCGCGGGAAATATTGGCTGTGAAGATGAATGCAGCGGCCGAAGCGGATGCCAAGGCGGAGGCAGCAGAAGCGGCTGAAGCGGCCGCGAAGGTTGCCGCCAAAGACGCGGAGAAGCTCGCGAAGGCGCAAGCCAAAGAGCAGGCGAAGGTGCAAGCCGACTACGAACGAGCGCTCAAAGACATGAATAAAAAGACGACATCGCGCACCACAACACGCACGACAACGCGCAAGCAACCCAACGTTTTGGGTGACGCCTTGGGTTCACGAACTGGACAGACGGTCGTGCGCGAGGTGCTTCGCGGGATTTTTTCGACTCTCAAGCGTCGCTAATTTCGACCGACATCCCGAGCGCGCCGTGGCGGATGCCCGGGCGGTCTAACGTGCCTAGAACCCAGTATTTTAGCGGAAATTGAGCACGTATTCCGCTCCGATTGGTGGTGGCACCGAACCGAAATAAGCTCGCTGTTGTCAAATTGTGACCATGCCAATGTGGAAAAAGTTGCTGCGTTCACTTGTCAAACCCAATGGTTAGACAGTTTACTGGTGAACGTCCGATTCACTTCTTGAACGGAACAGCACTCACTTTCCAATGGAGGAACACAGAATGCGTAAGCCACTTTCCATTATTGCCGGGGCGGTGGCCTTAGGCCTCGTTCTGGCAGGCTGCTCGAGCACCCCTAGCTCAGACCCCGACAACGCTGACCAGGTTGAGGTATTCACCTGGTGGGCCTCAGGATCAGAAAAGGTCGGCCTTGACGCTCTCGTCACGGTTTTCGAAGAGCAGAACCCTGACATTGAGTTCATCAATGCGTCTGTAGCTGGCGGCGCCGGCTCTAACGCCAAGGCTGCTCTTGCATCACGCCTCGAGTCAAATGACCCGCCGGACACGTTCCAGGCCCACGCCGGAGCAGAGCTCACGGACTACATCAACGCCGGTCAGCTTCAGGACCTCAGCTCGTTCTACCAAGAGAACGGCCTCACGGATGTCTTCCCCGAGAGCCTGATCGAGCGCATCACCGTTGACGGCGCCATCTACTCGGTACCGAGCAACATCCACCGTGCCAACGTCGTCTGGGCCAACACCCAGGTGCTCGAGGATGCCGGCATCGACCCGATGGCCGCTCCCGCCGACATCGACGCCTGGCTCGTTGACCTGAAGAAGCTCAAGGACGCCGGAGTCGAGACTCCTCTCGCCCTCGGCACCGAGTGGACTCAGATGCAGCTCTTCGAAAACGTTCTCATCGCTGACCTTGGCGCTGAGGGCTACTCGGGACTCTGGACTGGCGACACGGCCTGGGATGACGCTGGAGTAGAGACCGCAATCGGTCACTACGGCGACCTGCTCGAATACACCAACAGCGACTTCGCTGGCCTCGACTGGGATGCTGCAACGCAGATCGTTCTCGATGGCAACGCTGCCTACAACGTCATGGGTGACTGGGCCGAGTCTGCATTCCAGCAGGCTGGGTGGACCTACGACAACGAGTACACCACCTGGGCAACCCCCGGCACCGACGGAGTCTTCGACTTCCTCGCTGACTCGTTCACCCTCTCGGTAGGCGCTCCTCACGAAGCAGCTGCCATTGACTGGCTGACGACCATCAGCTCGGCTGAAGGCCAGAAGGCATTCAACCTCGCTAAGGGTTCGATCCCGGCCCGCACCGACACGGTTGCCGCTGACTACCCCGCGTACCAGCAGACCGCCATCACCTCCTTCGGTGAAGACACCGTAGTGAGCTCGCTCGCTCACGGCGCAGCAGCCAGCATTGCCTGGTCGGGAGACATCTCCTCGGCTATCGGTAAGTTCGGCGCTGACCGCGATGCAGCTTCGCTCCTGTCCGGACTCGTTGCTGCCGCTGACAAGGCTCAGGGCTAACTAGCACTACGAGACACAGTGGGTGGGGGCGGAGACGTCTCCACCCACTACCGTGCAAACCGAGGAGCTCGCGCGTGAAAAAAGGATACAAAAACTGGGGCCCACCGCTCCTCTTGATATCCCCGACGATTATCGTTCTCGGGATATTTGTTTATGGCTTGATCGGCGCCAACATCTCGGTGTCGCTCAGCAACCGGAACAGTCTTGTTCCCGCTACTGAGTTCGTTGGACTCGATAACTACATCGCTCTGTTTGGCGAAGAGCGCTTCATCCACTCGCTTCAGAACCTTGGTATCTTCACCCTCTTCTTTATCGGTGGCACCATGATCTTCGGATTCTTGTGGGCATGGATGCTCGACAAGGGCGTCACCGCAGAGGGCGTTTTCCGCTCGGTGTTCCTGTTCCCCATGGCGATTTCGTTCGTGGCATCCGGTGTCGTCTGGCGCTGGTTGCTCAACAGCGCTGAGGGTGACCGTGCATCCGGACTCAACCGGGTCTTCGAGAACCTCGGGCTCGACTTTCTCCAGAACTCGTGGTGGAACGATCCGACCTGGGGCATGGCGGCCATTGCATTGCCCGCCATCTGGCAGCTCGCCGGCTACGTCATGGCGCTCTTTCTTTCGGGCTTCCGTGGCATCCCTGAAGAGCTGCGCGAAGCAGCCCGCATGGATGGCGCGACCGAGTGGAAGCTCTACCGCTACGTGATCTTCCCCCAGCTCAGCCCCGTCGCGCTGTCGGCTCTCATCATCGTGGGCCACATGTCGCTGAAGGTCTTCGACCTCATCATGGCGATCACGAAGTCGATCTACCAGACCGAGGTTCCCGCAACCTACCTGTGGGTTGCTCTGACCTCTAACGACTACGCCAAGTCGGCCACGATCGCGACGATCCTGTTGCTCTTCGTTGCCGTCGTAATCGTCCCCTACCTGATCTACACCGCTCGCGCAGAGAAGAGGCAAGGATGAGTGTCGCAACCGGACTCGACAAGAAGCCAAGCGAACCCACCGCTGAGTCGCACATGCCGCAGAGTTCGGCGATTCGCGCGCGGGCTGGTCTGAGCCGCACCGCGAAGTATGTACTGCTGGTGTTCTTCCTGGTCATTGTGTTGATGCCCGTGTACGTATTGATCGTCACGAGCCTCAAGCCGCCGCAGGACGTCAACCCCGCCACCTCGTGGGGGCTTCCGGTTCGCTGGCCGTGGGAACCCGCCTTCGAGGGCGGACCAACCGGCTTCGACAACTGGGCTCTCGCCTGGAACGCGCTGTCGGCATCCATCGGTCGCACGTTCTTGCTGGCGATTCCCGCAGCATTGATCGCGTCGTTCCTGGGAGCAATGAACGGTTTCGTTCTCGCCCGTTGGCGCTTTCCGTACGCCGACGTCGTCTTCACGTTCATCCTGTTCGGAATGTTCATTCCGTACCAGGCGATCATGACGCCGCTCGTGCAAATGAAGACCAGCCTCGGATTGCCGAGCGATGTCTCCACCCTGCTCGTGGTGCACGTGATTTACGGTCTGCCGATCTGTACGTTGATCTTCCGCAACTACTACGCCGGCATCCCTCATGAGCTCATGGAGGCTGCTCGCATGGATGGTTCGGGGATGCTGCGCACGTTCCGCAGCATCGTCCTGCCGCTGTCGCTTCCCGGCTTTGTCGTAACGATCATCTGGCAGTTCACCTCAGCGTGGAACGACTTCTTGTTCGCGCTGTTCCTGTCGAACCAGAATGAGGGGCCCGTGTCGCTTGCGCTCAACAACCTCGCTCAGGGCGCGCAACTAGCCAACTACGGTGCCGCGATGGCGGGAGCGCTGCTGGCATCGCTACCCACGCTGGTCGTGTACATCGTGCTTGGTAAGTACTTCATCGGTGGTCTGATGAGCGGCTCGGTCAAGAGCTAAGTCAGATCTCCTCGCCGCGAATGCCGCGGTGCTGTTGCCCCTCCAGAGGGCGTCGGCACTGCGGCTTTTGTGCGTTAAAGGGGAGTCGCTGCTGCCGCTAACGAGCGAGGGCGTTGATTACCGTGAGCGCTGCGACAAAGATGCCGGCGGCCGCGGCAGTGGTGCCAATCGCGATAGCGACTACGAGGAGGGGATACCGCTCGTACGTATACAGGGTTTCGGGATAATCGCGCCGAATTTCACCGTGGGAAACGGTGCCGGGAATTGTTTCTACCGGCACATCGAACTGGGACGCGACGAATTCAAAATCCTCGAGAGCCCAATACTGCCCACGCATGCGCAACAGACGACGGCCATTGTGGCCCATCACGGAGAGTTCGGCCCGCGACTCCAAACCATCGCTTGTGTAGACCGTTGACCGCACCATCAGCGTGGCTTCTGACCTATCGAAGTGCCGTAGTCGGCCGAAGAGGAACCCTCGCTCGGTGACGAGAGGCGAGTCTGCACCGATCCAGATAGCGATGCGAAAGTAAGAAATGGCAGCGAGAGTGGCAGCGGCTAGAGCGATCACCTGAGTGATCACGACCGCCAGCCAAGGCCCATCCGGGATTGTGAGGAGATAAAGTGCGCCGAAGACTACTACGGTGAAAAGAAGGCCAGCCACAAACCCACGCCAAAATAGTGAGAGTGGCGGAACGAGCCGACGACGAGGATCGTCACGGCGAGGTTTGAGGCTCACGGGCCTAGTCGACAACGGCGTTCCCTTCGTTTTTTCGCGTGGGCGATCACAATGGGGTAAGTGCGGAGAATGGGGGATTCGAACCCCCGAGGGCTTGCACCCAACACGCTTTCCAAGCGTGCGCCATAGGCCACTAGGCGAATTCTCCTGACAGGTTGAACGCGCGTTAGCGCAAACAGCCTCAAGTGATCATAACGGGGTGGGCGGCCCAGTGGTAATCGGCGTCCCAAACACTCTGGATTAGAGGAGTGCCGCGGGCGCGCGAGGGTCAATAATTTTGGGTAGACTGAGGGCGGCTCCTCGCGTGGCGCCATCCAGGCCAATTCCCCCAGGACGGAAACGTAGCAAGGGTAACCGGGCTCTGGCGGGTGCGCGAGGGGTCTTTTCTGTTAAGCGCCCGGCATCTCCTTCTGGGGCGTATCTTCCGGCGTAGGCTGGAGAGGTGACGCGGAATATCTACATCACCTCCATCGAAGGCCACGCTGGCAAGTCCACCATCGCCCTCGGTCTACTCGACACGCTCAGTCGCGAAGCCAAGAGTCTGGGGGTGTTTAGGCCAGTCGCTCGCACGAGCGATGAGCGAGATTACGTCTTAGAGATGTTGCTCGGTCACGACGCAGTTAATCTCAGCTACGACGAGGCTGTCGGTGTGGGCTACGACGACGTGCACGCGGACCCCGAACTGGCGCTCAGCCGCATCATCGAACGTTTCAAGGCAGTCGAGGCCCAGTGCGATGTTGTCGTGATTGTCGGTTCTGATTACACGGATGTCGGCAGCCCCACAGAACTTTCCTATAACGCGCGCGTCGCCGCGAACCTCGGTGCTCCGGTGCTCCTTGTATTGGGTGGTCAGTCCGAGGACGGCGAGAGCCGTAGTCCCGCTGACATGGCTCAGGTGTATTCGATTGCGCATCAAGAACTGGACGCCGCCCACGCGCGGTTGGTCGGCGTAATCGTCAACAGGTCTGACCCCGATTTCATGACCGACATCATCGCCGGAGTGAGCGCAGCGGTCGGCGACGATACTCCGGTGTGGGCTATCCCAGAAGACCCCTTCCTTATCGCGCCCAGCCTTGCCTCTCTGCTCACTGCCGTTGATGGTGAATTGCTGCGCGGCGACGATGATCTGCTGCAGCGCGAAGCGCTCGGCGTTGTTGTGGCGGGAATGACGATGGAGAACGTGCTGCTGCGTCTCATCGAGGGCTCGGTCGTGGTGGTTGCTGGCGACCGATCGGATGTGTTGTTGGCGACGCTGATGGCGCACGCGTCGGAGACGTTCCCCTCGCTTGCGGGCATCATCCTGAACGGTGGTTTTGATCTGCTGCCCCAGGTCGAGCGCCTCATGGATGGTCTCGATGTGTCGTTGCCGGTGATTCGTACCTCGTTCGGCACCTATGACACCGCGCGCATTATTACCAAGACGCGCGGTCGCTTGGCTGCTGAATCTCCCCGCAAGTTCGACACGGCGCTTGCCCTGTTCGAACAGCATGTGGATGCCGCAGAGCTGCTGCGTCGACTCGACCTGCATCCGCCCACCGTCGTCACGCCGCTCATGTTCGAGTACGGTCTGCTTGATCGCGCTCGCAGCATCCCGCAGCACATTGTGTTGCCGGAGGGCAGTGATGACCGCATTTTGCGCGCATCGAGCACGCTGTTGCGCCGCGGCGTTGCCAAGCTCACGATCCTGGGTGACGAGGGCGAGGTGCGTGGCCGCGCGGCTGAACTCGGTCTCGACATCTCGGGTGCGAGCATCCTGAGCCCCTTTGACGAAGAACTGCGCACCCGATTCGCGACGGAATATGTGAAGCTGCGTTCTCACAAGGGAATGACGATGGAGGTGGCGCGAGACACGGTGACCGACGTCTCCTACTTCGGCACCATGATGGTGCACTTGGGGCTGGCCGACGGCATGGTCTCGGGCGCCGCCCACACCACGGCTCACACCATCCGCCCCAGTTTCGAAATCATCAAGACCAAGCCCGATGTGTCGATCGTATCGAGTGTGTTCCTGATGTGCCTTGAAGACCGCGTGCTCGTCTACGGCGACTGTGCGGTAAACCCCGACCCGGATGCCGCGCAGCTGGCAGACATCGCAATCTCGTCTGCTGCGACTGCCGCCCAATTTGGCATCGAACAGCGCATCGCCATGCTGTCGTATTCCACGGGAGCATCGGGCACCGGCGCCGACGTTGACAAGGTGCGGGCCGCTACCGCGCTCGTGGTCGAACGACGCCCTGATCTTGCCGTTGATGGCCCCATTCAATATGACGCTGCAGTCGATGCCGCCGTGGGTAAATCAAAAATGCCCGACTCAGAAGTCGCCGGCCGTGCCACCGTGTTCATATTCCCCGATCTGAATACAGGCAACAACACGTACAAGGCCGTGCAGCGCAGCGCTGGCGCAGTCGCCATTGGGCCGGTGCTCCAAGGTCTACGCAAACCCATCAACGACCTTTCACGAGGAGCCCTCGTGCAAGACATCGTCAACACTGTGGCGATCACAGCGATTCAGGCTCAATCGGTTGCCGGCGAGGCTGCCGCACTACGTGGCATCGCCGATGATGCCTCTGCCAAGGAGTAAGAATGACAACGGTCTTCGTGGTGAACTCCGGTTCATCGTCGATCAAATGGGAGCTGCTCGATGCCGAGTCCGGTTCCGTCTATAGCGGCGGCATCGTGGAACGCATCGGGGAACCCGGCGGAGGAGCCGCAGACCACGACGACGGAATGCGGCAGATCTTGGCCGAGCTCGGGGACGAGCATCCGGCGGTCGTCGGCCATCGTGTGGTGCACGGCGGGGCGGAGTTCACCCAAGCCACCGTGATTACGGATGCGGTTGAGGATCGGCTCGAAGAGATTTCAGTACTGGCGCCGTTGCACAACCCCGCCAACCTCAAGGGGATTCGGGCGGCGAGGGCGACATTCTCGACCGTGCCGCACGTCGCAATTTTCGATACCGCGTTCCACGGAACGCTGCCGCCCCACGCCTACACGTACGCGATTAATACGGAACTGGCCCGAGTGCACGGCATCCGCCGCTACGGTTTCCACGGCACCTCATACCGCTACGTCGCGGGGCGGACGGCCGCAGTGCTGGGCAAAGATCTCGCCGACCTCAAACTGATTGTGTTTCACCTCGGCAACGGGGCATCCGTGTGCGCCATCGACGGGGGTCGCAGCGTTGACACCTCAATGGGCATGACTCCGCTCGAGGGGCTCGTCATGGGCACCCGCTCCGGAAATATCGATCCTGGGGTGCTTTTTCATCTCGGCCGGGCAGGAATGGACCTCCCCGGATTAGACCACCTGCTTAACCGTGAGAGTGGATTGCTTGGCATGACCGGCACTGGAGATATGCGCGATGTGCAATCGAAGGCGGATGCGGGCGATGAGCGTGCGCAGGCGGCGCTCGCCGTCTACTACCACCGGCTTCGTCACTACCTCGGTGCATACCTCGTGGCGTTGGGCGGAGCAGACGCAATCGTGTTCACCGCCGGCGTGGGCGAGAATAATGCCAACACGCGTCTGGCTACCGTCGAGGGTCTCGAATCGTTTGGGATCGAGATGGATGTCGCCACCAACGCCGCAGTAAATCGTGGCGAGCGCATCATCTCGGCATCCGATTCGCGCGTGAAGGTTCTCGTCATTCCCACCAACGAAGAACTCCAGATAGCACGGGAATCGGTTGAGGCTGTAACCCGATAGACCACTTGTTTGTCCCCCTTAGTGGACTCTTGTGTCGGCACTCCCTGAGCTTTTATTATGGCTTCGAGGTCGGATTCGGACCATCTCAACGCTGGGCCAACCACCCTGCGAGTGACTAACCACTGCTCGAGTTGAGACTGTGTATACCAAGCACACCGGCCTCGTGATCAGGGGGATATTGTGGTTTTCGGGGAACCAATTTTACGTACGAATAAGACCAATCGGGGGCTTGCTCGGGCAGTTCGCTTAACCGTTTCGGCGGTCGCTGCGGCAGGGCTTGTCACACTCTCCGTCTTCTCTGCTGGCGCTCCAGCGCAGGCTGCAGCGGGCGATGATTCCGTTGCGGAGTCCGCCTACCTTTCGGGCAGTTTGCTCTCCGGACTGCTTGCGGGCGAATTGGCTCTCCTCGGAGAATCGGATGCCAGCAATAACGGCGTTCAGGCGCTGCAAACGGATACGGCGGGCGTCGGAGCGCTCGTTGGTCTCACCGCAACGGTGGGTGGTGTCGGTGTGCCCATCGCGCTCGCCGATGCGGGGGTGCTGAGGGCATTTTCCCAAGCGGCCAATGATGGCAGCTCAGTCGCTGCCACGGGGCTTGTTAATGTCGACGGCGACGTCGGAGTGGCACTCTTTGGCATTAGCGATCGCCCCTCACCGCTGTCTCTTGATCTCGCTCAAGTACTCGACGCGGGATTGGCGAGCGAACTCACTGCGCTGTCTCTCGAAATTGGTGCGACGAGTTCACGAGCAGAAGCTGCTGCACCTGCCGCGGCTACAGGCAGCTACGAAATTGTTGGGGCTGAGCTGAAGCTAACGAGCGACACTGTTGCCGGCGTGAGCGCAACGGTTGACGGTCTTGCGGGAACGCTTTCCGGAGCGGTCGATGCCGTTGCGGGCCCCGGCGGTTCTCTCGTCGGTGCGGTGTCCAATGTCGCGTTGAGCACTCTGGATAGTGTCGGACTGATCTCGACCACGGGTACCTCGGCGAGCGTGACTCTCGATCTCCCCGGAGCGATCGCCCCGCTCTACACGCCGATGACGTCAGATGCGGTCACCATCGACTTTGGTACCGGCGAGATTTCTGTTGATTTGGCTGAGCTGAAGGGTGGCTCGCTTTCCGCGCAGCCTGCGAACACGTCGGTTTTGAGCTCTGCAGAGCTCACCGCAATCACCACATCGATCACGACTCTGGTCGGGCAATTCGCCGACAACGTCGAGGACGCCGTCACCGCCGCGCTCGAGGCCGCCGAAGTCGAGATCGAGGTCAACCTCGGTATCAATCTTGGTCTTGGTGTTGTGCCTCTCGTCGAGGTAACTGTCGCGGGAACGCTCGCTGATATTGCAACTTCGAACGCGACAATCGGTATTTCGGCACTAGGAATCATCAACGTCGATCTGCTGACGGAAGCCATCGTGGGCGCGGCGATTGCTCCGCTCGCGGCTGACCTCATCGACCCGAGTACGACAGCGTTGCAGATCTTTGTCGCCGGCGTGCAGTCCGGTGTTGTCACTCCGGTAATCGCTGCTCTGTCTCCCGTCTTCACTGCGCTGGAGTCCGTTCTTGCGATCACCATCAACAACCAGGAACTCATCGGTACGTCGCCTGACCAGCAGTTTGTCGAAACCGCACTTCGCATTAGCCTTCTCGCCCAAGGTCCGGTCGCCGGTCTTCTCGAGCTGGATGTCGCACGCTCGGCTGTCGGTCCGAACCACACCGGTGTGCGCCCCGCCATCTCCGACGTCGATCCCGCCAGCGGTCCGACAACAGGCGGTACGGCAGTGACCATCACGGGTACTGGCTTCACCGGCTCTACGGGGGTTACCTTCGACGGTGATGCCGGAACGTCGTTCACCGTTGTCAGCGCCACCGAGATCACGGTCACGAGCCCCGCGCATGCTGTGGGCGACGTCGAGGTCATCATCCAGCATCCTGCGGGTGCTTCGGATGCTGGCGAGTTCACCTACACGCCGGTGCCCGTCATCTCCTCGATGACACCTGATTTCGGTCCGATCGCGGGTGGCACCGCGGTGACCATCACGGGTACTGATTTCACGGGCGCGACCGGCGTCACGTTTGATGGAACCGACGGCACGTCATTTACTGTCGAGAGCGACACTGAGATCACTGTCTCGAGCCCGGCCCATGCTCTCGGCGCCGTCGATGTAATCATTGAGCGCGCTTCTGGCGATTCAGTTCCCGCCACCTTCACGTACCGCGGAGCACCGACCGTCTCCGACCTGGCTCCCACCGAGGGGCCGCTCGCCGGCGGCACTGAGGTGACGATCACGGGTACCGGTTTCACGGGCTCCACGGGAGTCACCTTTGACGGAGATGCCGGAACGTCGTTCACCATCGTGAGCGACACCGAGATCACCGTCTCGAGCCCCGCGCACGCCGAGGCAACCGTTGGCGTGGTGGTGCAGCATCCGCTCGGAAACGTCGCTGCTGGTGACTTCACCTACACCGCAGCTCCCATCATTTCGTCGCTGTCGCCGAACATCGGCCCGGTCGCTGGCGGAACCGCAGTGACCATCACCGGTACCGGCTTCACCGGCTCCACGGGCGTTACCTTTGATGGGGATGCGGGAACGTCGTTCACCGTCGTGAGTGACACCGAGATCACTGTCTCTACCCCGGCCCACGTCATTGCCGTCGTCGATGTGATCGTGCTCAACACGCCAGCCAACTCGGCTCCGGGCGAATTTAGCTACCAGGCCGCTCCTACGGTCTCGTCGATCGCTCCCGATGAGGGCCCGCTAGCCGGCGGAACGGTAGTCACGATCACCGGTACCGGCTTTACCGGCGCAACGGGCGTCACCTTCGACGGGGACAACGGAACGTCATTCACTGTGGTGAGCGATACCGAAATCACCGTCACCACACCCGCAGGCGTCGCGGGCGCTGCCGCGGTAGTGGTCGAGCACCCCGCTGGCGACGCTGACGCAGGAGACTTCACCTACGTTGCGGCACCGACCGTCTCTGCGATGAGCCCCGACTTGGGACCCATCGCGGGAGGAACGGACGTCACCATCACCGGCACCGGCTTTACCGGCGCCACCGGGGTGACGTTCGACGGGGATGCGGGAACGTCGTTCACCGTAGTCAGCGATACCGAAATCACTGTCTTCAGCCCGGCTCATGCCGCTGGCGCCGTTGACGTTGTCGTCGAGCATGCCGGTGGCGATGTGAGCGCTGGCGACTTCACCTACCTGGCAACTCCGAGCGTGACCGACCTCAGCCCGAATTCCGGCCCGCTGGCTGGCGGCACTGAGGTCACGATCACCGGCACCGGCTTTACCGGGGCCACCGGGGTGACCTTCGATGGGGATGCGGGAACATCGTTCACGGTCGTGAGCGACACCGAGATTACCGTCACGAGTCCCGCCCATGCGGCGGGCGACGCGGCCGTCGTGGTCGTGCATCCGATCGCCGATGCGGCTGCTGGTGACTTCACCTACACCGACGGGCCCGCGATTGCGTCGCTCAGTCCCGTCCTCGGCCCCGTCGCGGGAGGAACCGTAGTGACCATCACCGGCACCGGCTTTACCGGCGCCACCGGGGTGACCTTCGACGGGGATGACGGAACATCGTTCACCGTGGTCAGCGATACCGAAATCACTGTCTCGAGCCCCGCGCACGCTGTGGGAGCCGTCGACGTTGTAGTGACCCACGCCGCTGGCGACTCGACCTCGGCAACCTTCACCTACCTCGCGAATCCGAGTGTGACCGGCCTGACCCCCGATACCGGTCCGTTGACGGGCGGCACCGAGGTCACGATCACGGGTAGTGGTTTTACCGGAGCGACAGGGGTGACTTTCGACGGGGAAGATGGAACATCGTTCACCGTCGTGAGTGACACCGAGATCACGGTCACGACGCCCGCAGGGTCGGCAGGCGCAGCTGCCGTGGTGGTCGAGCATCCCATCGTGGATGCCGCAGCTGGCGAGTTCACCTACGTTGTAGCCCCGGTAGTCATGTCAATGACACCGCTCGTCGGCCCCGACGATGGTGGCACCCTAGTGACGCTTCGCGGAACTGGATTCTCGGCCGCTACCGGAGCACGCTTCGGTGCGGTGTGGGGCTCCAACTTCACGGTTCTGAGTGACACCGTCGCAACGGTTGTCACTCCCGAACACGAAGCGATGTGGGTTCCCGCGATGGTCGCCTCGGGCGCACTAGAGGTCAGCACGCCTGGCTTCACCTTCGAGCTCACCACACTGGCTGCAGCGGATGATGGCCTCGCCTTCACCGGTTCGTCCGGTTCCCTAGGCGCTTGGCTCGCTTTCGCTCTCATCGGCGCCGGCGGACTGCTCATGATTTCTCGACGCCCCACCGGGCGCCACCGCGCGTGAATGAGGGCGGCAGCGCACTAAAGCGCTGCCGCCCAATCACTCGCCTCGAGAGCTAAGTGCGTGCAGGGTTTCCCCACCCCCCGGGTGAGCCCTGCACGTCTATTCGGGTAACGCGTGCCACGGATCAGGTGTGGCTGTGGTCGGTAACCAGCCGACCAGAGATGATTCGGGGCGGGCGACGATACGGTTTGGTCGATTTCACACAACTTTGAGATAAGTGTGGGCTGTGCCTGTTCGCTCAGCGCACGTTGGGATCGTCAGCGGGCACGACTACGCTAGGGGCGTGGTTGCTGCCCTATATCGCCGATACCGGCCCGAGACTTTTGCTGAACTCATCGGCCAATCTCAAGTGACCGATCCGCTGCGCACAGCGTTGCGCACCGATCGGGTCAATCATGCGTACCTGTTTAGTGGTCCGCGTGGGTGTGGCAAGACGACATCCGCCCGCATTTTGGCTCGCTGTCTCAACTGTGCCGAGGGCCCGACCGATACTCCCTGTGGGGTGTGTGCGTCGTGTGTAGAGCTGTCGCGTGATGGTGGCGGTTCGCTCGATGTTGTCGAGATCGACGCGGCAAGCCACAACGGTGTTGAGGATGCCCGTGACCTGCGCGAGCGTGCCGTGTTTGCCCCGGCCCGCGACCGTTTCAAGATCTTCATTCTCGACGAGGCGCACATGGTGACGCCCCAGGGCTTCAACGCGATGCTCAAGATCGTTGAAGAGCCGCCGGAGCACGTGAAGTTCATCTTCGCCACGACCGAGCCTGACAAGGTGATTGGCACGATTCGTTCGCGCACCCATCACTACCCGTTCCGTTTAGTTCCGCCTGCCCAGATGCTCGACTACGTTCAGCAGCTGTGCGAAAGCGAGAACGTCGAGGTTGAGCCAGGGGTGCTTCCCCTCGTCGTCCGCGCTGGTGGAGGTTCGGTGCGCGACACTCTCTCGCTGCTCGACCAACTCATCGCTGGTTCCGACACTGCAACGGTCGGTTACGAGCGCGCCGTTGCGCTGCTGGGTTACACCCACGCCGAGCTGCTTGACGAAGTGATTGATGCTCTCGGCACTGGCGATGCTGCCGCTGCGTTCTCGGCGGTTGACCGCGTCATCCAGACCGGTCAAGACCCGCGCCGTTTCGTCGAAGATCTTCTTGAGCGGATGCGCGACCTCATCGTTGTCGCAGCGACCGCAGACAATGCGGCCTCCGTGCTGCGCGGCATCCCGCAAGATCAACTCGAGCGCATGGCGCAGCAAGCCCACACGCTGGGCGCCGCTGAGCTATCGCGTGCAGCCGATGTGATCAACGCTGCGCTCTCAGAAATGACCGGCGCAACCTCACCGCGGCTTCATCTTGAACTGATGATCGCGCGCATTTTGGTTCCCGCGAGCGATAACACCCAACGTGGTGCACTCGCCCGGGTTGAGCGCCTCGAACGTCGCATCGGTATCGAGGGTGATGCACCCATCGCCGCGGCTCCCGCTGCCAGCGCGGCACCGTCGCGTGCTGCGGCACCTGCGGCTCCCGCTTCCGCCCCTGCGGCTGCACCCGCTGTGCGTGCCGCTGCGCAGACCCCTGCCGCGACGCCGCCGGCACCCTCGGCTGGTTCGGCGACTCCAGTTGCCTCACCGCCGGCGCCCGCAGCATCCAGTACGGGGCTCTCTGCCCCCGCTGCGCCGCGCACGACGCCCGTGTCGTTTCAGCAGGTTAAAGACGCCTGGCCCGAAATTCTTGATGTGGTCGAGAACCTCAAGCGCACCGCGTGGATGGTCGTGTTCACTGCTAAGCCTCTTGAGCTTCGCGACGAGAAGATTTTGGTGCTCTCGTTCCCCAGCCAACGCGACGTTGACGCTCTCAAGCAGCGCAGTGCTCCCGGCGAAGGAGTCGGCGACTATCTCAAGAAGGCAGTCGTGCACGTGCTCGGTTTCGAGCCCGCGTTCATTGCCAAAGTTGAGGGTGCCCCGTCAGCGCCTCCCGCTGAGCACCCAGCAGCGACGACAGCACCGCAGCAAGAATCGCGGATGCCCGCCCCGGAGGTTTCGCCGGAACCCACAGCTCAGCCGCGCTCGCCGCAGCGCACCGCGCCCGACGTTGATGAAGGCCCCGAGCCTGAGGAACCTGCGCCGGCCGAAGATCGTGAACCCGGGGGATGGGCTGTAGCGGCTATCCCTGAGTCCGAGCCAGAACCCGAGGGCGACCCCTCCGCAGCACGCGGTGGCGCTGCAGCACAACGCACTGCTAACGCGCAAGCGCAGCAAGCTCAGCAAGCGGCGAAGAAGCCCACGGCCGACCGGTTGGCAGAAGCGGCAGCAGCTGCGCCCCCAGCCCCACCAGAATCAATGGCGAAAGCAGCGATGTCGGCAACGGCAGCGCAAATGGATCGTTCGCGTTATGGCGAATCCGTGGTGCGCGAACTGCTGAACGCAACCTTTATCGAAGAAGAGCAAGTGGCTCCCCGTGTGGTGCCGCAGCCGAGAGACGAGTAACCCGTGTACGACGGAATTGTTCAAGAACTGATCGACGAGCTCGGTCGGCTTCCCGGCATCGGGCCCAAGTCTGCTCAGCGCATCGCATTCCACATTTTGCAGACCGAAAGTTTCGATGTTCGTCGGCTTGCAGAACTGCTCAACGACATCCGCGACAAAGTGCATTTTTGCGCCATTTGCGGCAACGTAACCGAGCACGACACGTGTTCGATTTGTCGGGATGCTCGGCGCTCGCCGGCCACGATTTGTGTTGTCGAAGAGGCAAAAGACGTCGTCGCTATCGAGCGCACTCGCGAATTCCACGGGCTGTATCATGTACTCGGTGGAGCTATCAGCCCCATCGATGGAATTGGTCCCGACCAGTTGCGCATCAAGCAACTGTTGGGCCGGTTAGCTGACGGCGTCGTCACAGAAGTCATCATCGCGACCGACCCCAATCTCGAAGGTGAAGCAACCGCTACGTACCTCACGCGGCTTCTCGTTCAACCCAACCTTCGTATTTCTCGCCTCGCATCCGGTCTCCCGGTCGGCGGAGATCTGGAATATGCCGACGAGGTCACTCTCGGTCGTGCATTTGAAGGTCGTCGAACGATCGACAACTAGCCCTCCCGTAACGAACTCGGCGGATGGTGCTGGCACCGTTAGACTCGCATTTTGGGCACCCGCTGCCCGATCAACCACGCTTCAGGAGAACAATGAGCCTCATCGTTCAGAAGTTCGGTGGCTCGTCCGTTGCCGACGCTGAGAGTATTAAGCGCGTCGCCAAGCGCATTGTCGAGACCCGCAAGGCCGGAAACGACGTTGTTGTTGTCGTTTCAGCCATGGGGGACACCACCGACGAACTCTTCGACCTCGCCGCGCAAGTCGTGCCAGTGCCGACCGGGCGCGAGCTCGACATGCTGCTTACCGCAGGCGAACGAATTTCGATGGCGTTGCTCGCCATGGCGATCAAGGGCTTGGGCGTCGACGCTCGCAGTTACACCGGCAGTCAGGCCGGAATGGTCACGGATGCCCAGCACGGTGCTGCTCGCATCGTGGAGGTTTCTCCTCGCCGCGTCAAAGAAGCCCTCGATGATGGTGCTATCGCGATCGTCGCAGGCTTCCAAGGATTCAACCGCGGAACCGGAGACATTACGACTCTCGGTCGCGGTGGCTCAGACACCACCGCGGTAGCCCTCGCCGCAGCACTCGGCGCCGAGACCTGCGAAATCTACACCGATGTCGATGGCATTTTCACGGCTGATCCCCGCATCGTGAAGTCTGCGGGCAAGGTCGATGTCGTCACGAGTGAAGAAATGTTGGAGCTTGCTGCGGCAGGCGCCAAGGTGCTCGATGTGCGCGCTGTGGAATATGCGCGCCGGCACGGGGTAACGATTCACGTGCGTTCGTCGTTTAATAACAACACCGGCACGTTGGTGGTCAATCCGAAGGATGGAGAGAGCGTGGAAGAAGCAATCATCACAGGTGTTGCCTCCGATCTGAGCGAAGCGAAGATCACGGTGGTAGGAGTTCCTGATGTTCCAGGAAAGGCTGCACAGATCTTTACGATCGTGGCCACCGCTAATGCCAACATCGACATGATCGTTCAGAACGTTTCTGAGGCGGCCACCGGTCGCACCGACATCTCCTTCACTCTGAAGAAGTCGGATGCCGAAGATGTGCTCCGCGCGTTGACTTTCAATCAAGAAGAGGTTGGCTTCGAGTCGCTGCAGCACGATGACCAGATCGGAAAGCTCTCCGTGGTCGGTGGCGGCATGCGTACCAACGCTGGAGTGTCAGCTCGACTGTTTACGGCTCTGTTCGAGGCGGGCATCAACATGGAAATGATCTCCACGAGCGAGATCCGTATTTCTGTGGTCACGCGTGCCGACACGGTTGCGGAAGCGGTTCGTGTCGTGCACACTGCCTTCGGTCTCGATGGCGACGAAGAGGCTATTGTTCACGCGGGCACGGGTCGCTAACCGCGCTTCGCGGCCAAATTTTCTCATTGTTCGGCGCTAGTGTGGCGAATACAAACTGTAGGTAGAGGTACTCATGAGTAACGCAGGCATCCGTATTGGTGTTGTTGGTGCGACGGGTCAGGTTGGCGCTGTTGTGCGCCGTCTGTTGGAAGAGCGCGATTTTCCGGTAGCGGAGATTCGTTACTTCGCATCTGCTCGCAGTGCGGGTACGACGTTGCCGTTCAAGGGCGAGCAGATCACCGTTGAAGATGCCTCCATTGCTGATCCCACGGGCCTCGACGTTGCGATTTTCTCGGCCGGTGCCACGACGTCGTTGGCGCAGGCTCCGCGTTTCGCTGCGGCCGGTGTCACGGTTATCGATAACTCGTCGGGCTGGCGCATGGACCCTGAGGTTCCGCTGGTCGTCAGCGAGGTCAACCCCCACGCGATTGATCAGGCCATTAAGGGCATCATTGCGAACCCGAACTGCACCACGATGGCAGCGATGCCGGTGTTGAAGGTTCTGGATGCTGAAGCCGGTCTTGAGCGCTTGATCGTGAGCACCTACCAGGCTGTGTCTGGTGCAGGCCTTGCCGGTGGCGAAGAGCTACTCGAGCAGGCTGCTGCCGCGGTCGCCCAAAACACGATGGGACTCGTGGAAGATGGCGCGGCGGTCACGATGCCTGCCCCAAACAAGTTCCCCAAGAACATTGCGTTCAACGTTGTTCCGCTCGCGGGCAACATCGTCGACGATGGCCTCAACGAGACCGACGAAGAGAAGAAGCTGCGCAACGAGAGCCGCAAGATTCTCGAACTGCCGAACCTTCTGGTGAGCGGCACGTGCGTTCGTGTCCCTGTTTTCACCGGCCACTCGCTGTCGATCAACGTGGAATTTGGCAAGCCCTTGAGCCCCGAGCGGGCGAAGGAACTGCTGGCGGATGCTCCGGGTGTCAGCCTGAGCGACATCCCGACGCCTCTCGACGCTGCCGGCGCCGACCCCAGCTTTGTGGGCCGCATCCGTACGGATGAGGGCGTGCCGAACGGTCGCGGCCTCGCGTTGTTCATTAGCAACGACAACTTGCGCAAGGGCGCCGCTCTCAATGCGGTACAGATCGCGGAGCTTGTCGCCGCAAAGATTCTCGCAAAGGTTTCGGCTTAGCGGGCACGCTCCACTGCCCGCCGCTCCGAATTTCCCGTATGACCTTCGGTTCCGCAGCCCGCACGATCGTTGCGATGATCGCGGTCTCCGTCACGTTGGGTCTTGCGGGGTGCGCGACGAGCGCGTCCTCGACGGAGCCTCTTGTCGTCGCGGCGGCTGATTCCGATGCTCTTCGGGTCGCTTTCTATGGCGACTCCTACACGCGGGGAACAGGAGCATCAGCGGAGCAATTGCGCTGGTCGACGCTTCTCAGCAGCCAGCATGGCTGGAGTGAGTTCAACCCGAGCGTGAGCGGTCTTGGGTTCATGCGCAACCGCACGGAGTTCGGCGACGGTGACCTGCCCGGCCTCATCATTGCCGACGACCCCGACGTCGTTATTGTCACGATGGGCCTCAACGACAACTTCGCCTACGACGCGTATGCCGACGAGCTGCCCGGCCAGATTCTCAGCGATTTCGAGCGACTCGTGACGGACCTTCCGGATGCCCAGATCATTGTCGTCGAGCCTTTCTGGTACAAAACCCAGCGCCCTGCTTCGGTCGGAGTGATCATTTCGTGGGTGCGCGACGCCGCGACTGAAGCCGGCGCCGATTACGTGTCGGGCGCGTCGTATTGGCTCACGGGGCATCCGGAGTGGATGTCCGACGACAACCTGCATCCCAACGATGCGGGGCATGCGGCGATCGCAACCCAGATGGATCTCGCGCTTCGCGAACTCGGACTCTAGCTCTCGCGCTTCGCGAACTCGGACTCTAGCTCTCGTAAATCACTCATGGTCTCCCGCGTCCCAGACCATAGCAACCGTTTGGGCCACCCGCGCCGAACTCCTTCCATGAAGTTTGATTCAGTAGCCCGCATTATCGCGACGACCGTTGTGGTCGCCGCGGCCCTCAGCCTCTCGGCATGCAGCTCCGAGGAGCCCGCGGCCGAACGCGACCCCAACGAGGTTCGCGTCGCTTTCTATGGTGATTCCTACACTCTCGGCACCGGAGCGTCGGCTTCCGAGAACCGGTGGTCGACGGTGATCAGCGAGCAGCGGGGGTGGAGCGAGTTCAATCCGAGCGTGAACGGACTCGGCTTCATCAACAACCGCAGCGCGTTCGGCGACGGCGACCTTCCGAGCATGATCATCGCGGATGACCCCGACATCGTGATCGTGACGATGGGCCTCAACGACAACTTCAGTTTCGATGCCCGAGCCAGCGACATCCGCACTCAAATCTCAGCAGATTTCGACCGGCTGACAACCGCGCTTCCGGATGCCCGCTTCATTGTTGTCGAGCCGTTCTGGTACACGGATGAGCGGCCAGAGTCCGTCGAAACGATCATCGGTTGGGTCGAGGCTGCGGCATCCGACAGCGGTGCTGACTACATTGCGGGGGCCTCGCACTGGATCGAGGGGCACCCCGAGTGGATGGCCAGCGACGGGCTGCATCCCAACAATGAGGGTTACGCGGCGATGGCCAGCGAGATGGATCAGGCTCTTCGCACTTTGGGCCTCTAACAGAAGGCTAAAGTGGAGTTGTGAAGAAAACCGTCGACGTCGCGCTTATCGGCGGCGGAATCATGAGTGCCACCCTCGGAACGCTGTTGAAGCAATTGCAGCCGGACTGGGAGATCCAGATTTTCGAACGCTTGGGCGATCTTGCCCTGGAGAGTTCGAATCCGTGGAACAACGCTGGCACCGGACATTCCGCGCTGTGCGAGCTCAATTACACCCCGCAAAAGAGCGATGGCTCTATCGAGATTTCGAGTGCGGTGAAGGTCAACGAGCAGTTTCAGGTGTCACGCCAGTTCTGGTCGTACCTCGTTGACGAGGGAGCGCTGCCCGAACCCGAGTCGTTCATCAACGCGACCCCGCACATGAGCTTCGTGTGGGGCGAAACAAACGTCGAATATTTGCGCAAGCGTTTCGAAGCGCTCAAGGACCACCCGCTCTTCGCGGGCATGGAATACAGCGAAGACCCCGCCATCATTCACGGCTGGGCGCCGCTCATGATGCCAGGCCGCCTCAAGTCAGAGCCGGTGGCCGCGACGCACATTCCTGCGGGCACTGACGTCGACTTTGGTGCGCTCTCGCACTATCTCGTCAACAACCTCGTGGAGTCGGGTGCTGAGCTCAGCACGGGCATCGTGGTCACGAACCTCACGAAACAGCGCGACGGCCTCTGGAAGCTCAAGCTTCGTCACGACATCGGCGGCACACCTGTCGAACCCGTGACCGCACGTTTCGTCTTCGTGGGTGCTGGCGGTTATGCCCTCAACCTTCTGCAGAAGTCAGGCATCAAAGAGATTCGCGGCTTCGGCGGATTCCCCGTCAGCGGCGAGTTCCTGCGCACGGACAACCCCGAGATCGTGGCCGCCCACAGCGCCAAGGTCTATGGCAAAGCCGCGGTCGGTTCGCCGCCCATGTCGGTTCCTCACCTCGACCTTCGTGTCGTTGAGGGGGAGGGCAGCCTCATGTTCGGCCCGTACGCCGGATTCAGCCCCAAGTTCCTGAAGACCGGTTCAGTTCTCGACCTCTTCGCGTCCATCCGCTGGCACAACGTGCTCCCGATGGTCGCCGCCGGGCTCAGCAACCTGTCGCTCGTCAAGTATTTGGTTGGGCAGCTCATGGCAAGCCCCGAGACCAAGTTCGAAGAGCTCAAGGCATTCGTGCCCAATGCCAAGCCAGAAGATTGGTACCGCATTACGGCTGGTCAGCGCGTGCAGGTGATGAAGAAAGACCCGAAGAAGATCGGCGTCTTGCAGTTCGGCACCGAGGTCGTGTCCTCCGCCGATGGCAGCATCGCTGGCCTTCTCGGCGCATCGCCGGGGGCCTCCACGGCCGTTCCGATCATGCTCGGTCTGGTGGAGAAGTGCTTCCCGGAGCGCATGGATGAGTGGCGTCCGAAGATTGAGAAGATGATCCCGACGTTCGGCCAGCAGCTTGCTGACTCGCCTGAACTTGCTCGCGAGACGATCACCCGCACGGCCAAGGCGTTGCACATCAACCCGTAAGTGGCTGGTAGCGCGCTATTTGTCCCCCGTTTAGTGGGCCTCTGACCCCAGCTGTACCCCGCACGCGGGGTACAGCTCGTACCCCGAATGCTGCCATACTGTGTGTGGTGTATTTTCGGCACGAGGAACGGGGGCAGACATGTCTATTGGCTTGCCCGCCCACTTGCGCAAAGAGAGCGTCACTCGGGCTTTCGCGCGGGTTGTTAATGCTGTCGCTTTCGTCTGCTTAACCCTCGCCTTCGTGGGGGTGGTGACGTTGTACGCCGGCGACACGAGCCGCAATCTCGTGCCTGCGGCGATCGCTCTTATTCCGATGCTCATTACGGTCAGGCTCCTGAACCGCTATCGCACGATGTTCTTTACCGTCGCGCACCTTCTCATCGGCGGCCCCGCTACCTACTGGTTCGCGCTCACGATCATTTCGCAATTGCGACCGGTGGGGGTTGTCGGGCACTACTTGCTCGACCTCGTCCTGATCGCCATGATGCTCGTGGGCGGCGCCGGGCGCAACGTGGTGTGGAGCATCCTCTGGTGCACGGTTGGTGCTGCCGTGTCTCAGGCGTCAGTGGCGTTGGCATCGCTGCAGATTCAGGGCTTTGTTCACCCGCATCCGACAGCCTTTGTGATTTACGTTGCTGTTATCAGCGTGCTCATGATTCTGCGGCTCAGCCAACGGGGGGTGCGGCGCGTGCAATCTCACCTGCACCGGGCGGCACGCGATGATGAGTTCGCGAGTCTTCGCTATGGCATCGAAGCCACCTCGGCTGCCGTTATGCACGACACAGTTCTTAGTCATCTCGCTGCTATCGCACACGCTCCATTTGGCGCGATGAACCCGAAACTCCAGCGCGACATTAGCCGTGATCTTGAGGTGCTCGTGGGTGAAGAATGGCTTTCGGAGGCGGCTCTCGATTCCTCCGATAGCGTGCGGCACGACTGGCAGAACAGCGCGCTCCTCGCGACGATTACTGAGGCTCGTGCCCTGGAACTCGTTGTTGAAGTCACCGGAGACTTGACGGCGTTGTCCCGCTTGGATTCTCGAGGCGATGCTGCTCTTGCCCCCGCCGTTAAGCAGTGTCTCGTCAATGTCATCAATCACTCCGGCACGATGCGGGCTGAAGTGGCAATCTTCGGCTCCCCGAGCGAAGTTAGCGTGCTCGTCGTGGATGCGGGCAAGGGCTTCAACGAGGCAGAGACCGGTGCTGATCGGCTGGGTTTGCGGCAGTCTGTTCGCCGGCGCATCGAGACGGTGTCGGGAACAGTTCAAGTCTGGTCTACTCCGGGCCTCGGCACATCGGTGATGATTCGGGTGCCCACGGCGGAGAACGCGCCCGCCTCAGAGCGGAGTGCAGCCCAATGACCGCTCTCGCTGACACCGAGTCGGTTCAACAGCTCGACCCCCTCGGAACCCTTGATGCGCGCCCCGTCGGTGTTGTGGCTGCGGCTGGCGTTCTTATTCTCGGCGCTGTCATGACCTGGCTTAGCGGGCCGCACATTGCCCATCCCGTGCTCGCAAATAGTGCGTTGATCTTTGTCGCGCTTTCCTCGGTGACGCTGATCATTGGAACGAGCCCACTGCGTGCCCCGTTCAGCGGCGGGCTGCACGCGGCTGTTATCGGGTATCTGGTTATCGCGTTCGCGCTCAGTTCGGCGTCGCTGGGAAGCAATGCTGCACTGCTCACCGATTTCTGGGGGCCGCTGCTCATTGGTATCGCCTGCATGGCCCTTGCCCCCTATCGGCCCATCGCAGAGCTGGTCACGATGGGGGTGGTCGCCGCGATCTTTACGGGGTTTATCGCCATCGTGCAGTCGTCCGTTTCGGAAGTTCAGGCGCCAGCGATGATCGTCGCGCTCTTTTCGATGACTCCGGTTCTCACGATGTCGATCGGTGGTGCCGCGTTTTCACGGTCGCTCATCCAGACGCATGAAGAGTGGGCGTCACGCGCCCTGCGAGCGACGTCGCGCCAGATGAGACGTGAGCATGCGGGAGTTGCGCGATCGGTGCAGCAGGACCGCGTCACTATCCTCAACCGCGATATTGCGCCGCTCTTTGCTGAACTCGCTCAGCGCGGAATCATCTCGCCCGAGGACAGCGCTCGAGCGGCCAAATACTCGGAATCGATCCGTGAACTCATGGTTACCGAAGTTAACCGCAGTTGGCTCGAATCTGTCGTTGCCAACTCTTTCGGTGCGCTCGACGATGGTAATCGGGTCTACGATCCTCATCGACTGGCCGGTGCCATGACAGCCCATCAACGCACTGCCTTGCGCGCGGCCGTACTGGCCGTTGCGACCGGTGGTGAAATTGACCGTCGCAGCGTGCGCCTCGCGATTGAGAAGACTGACTCCGGGGCGGTCATCACAGTGACAGGCCTCATCACCTCATCCGAATCATCGTGGCGTTCTTCTCTGGCGCCCTATCTCGCAGTTTTGCGCGTTGTCTTTACCGGACTTCGCATCTCTTATCGATCGCCCTCTCTCACCGTTAGGTTCACTTATGACACCCCCTGAGACCAACCTCAGCGCTCATCTCGGCGACAGGCCGCCCATTCGTCTTGCGATCCTCGACGATCACGAAGTGCTGCTCGACAGCCTCAACAGTTGGATCACCAACAACGCGCCGGACTTCGATGTTGTTCTCACCGCCAGCACGTGGCTCGAGCTCGTGCACAGCGACCGTTTTCCGACCGAGCTCGTCTTTCTCGACTTCCAGCTGAAAGAGCCGGTGTCGATCGAAGCACGTGTGCGCACATGTCGCGCCGCGGGAGCCAAAGTGATCGTTCTCTCCAGCCTCGATAGTCGCGAGGCTCGTGACCGCGCTCTGGCGGCCGGGGCGGCCACTTTCCTCTCGAAGTCGCTGCCGATGCACGAAGTGATGGATGCCGCCCGCCAGATCATGGGGGTCGAGGGCGAAGGTTCGCAGCAGCATGACTGGCGACCGCTGCCATCGGGATCGGCTGACCAGTCGAAGCCGAAGCTGAGTGCCGGCGAGGCTGACGCACTCACCCTGTACGCTTCTGGACTAAGCACACCGCAGGTTGCCGAGCGGATGAATGTTCAGTACGAGACCGCGAAAACGTACTTGCGGCGAGTGCGCGAAAAGTACGCCAAGGCCAACCGGCCGGCAAGTAAAAAGGCTGACCTGATTCGTCGGGCTGCTGAGGATGGATTTCTACGCTGATGAGCAAACTATATTTCCGCTATGGCGCCATGAACAGCGGCAAGAGCACCGCGTTGCTGCAGGCCGCCTACAACTATGAAGAGCGCGATCAGCAGGTGTTGCTGGCGAAGCCTCACATCGATACCAAGGGCGACAACGCGATCATTTCGCGACTGGGCGTAACGCGTCAGGTCGACTTCATTATCTCGCCTACCGATGATGTTTACGAGGTATTCGCGCGTGAACGTGCCCGTGTCTTGGAGAAGACCGGGCTACCGGTGAGTTGTTTGCTCGTCGACGAGGCACAGTTCTTCAGCGAAGCGCAGGTCGATGATTTGCTGCGTATCGCCATTGTGGAGAAGGTTCCGGTGCTGGCCTACGGCATCCGCACCGACTTCCAGACGGTCGCGTTTCCTGGCAGCCGTCGTTTGCTCGAAATCGCGCATTCGCTTGAAGAGCTGAAGACCATTTGCCGCTGCGGCCGCAAAGCAGTATTCAACGCGCGCACGGTCGGCGACCAGTTCATCTTCGATGGCGACCAAGTCGCTATCGACGGTGTGGATGTCGGCTACCAGTCACTGTGCGGAGCCTGCTACCTCGAAGAGAGCGGTGGTGTTCTCAACAGCGGCTGGCGCCCCAAGATCGAATTCAGCTACGGAAGCGCGCCTGACGCCGACTTCTCCTAGGTGCTGTTCGCGCTCTAGTGGCGAACGCGGGAGAGGAACTGCACGGTTTCGGGCTCCTGCGGCGAGTCGAAGATCTGTGCTGGCGTGCCTTGTTCAACGATGCGCCCGCCCTGCATGAAGACGATGCGGTCGGCTACTTCGCGAGCGAACGACATTTCGTGGGTTGCCATGAGAATGGTCGAGCCGTCAGTCTTCAGGCGCCGTACGAGGTCGAGAACTTCGCCAACGAGCTGAGGGTCCAGAGCACTTGTAATCTCGTCGAGAAGCAGCAGCTCAGGGTCGGTAAGCACCGCACGGATGATGGCCACACGCTGTTGCTGGCCGCCGGAGAGGCGATCGGGGTAGTCACGCGCTTTGTCGCCGAGGCCCAGCGAGACAAGCAGTTCCATTGCGCGTGCAGTGGCATCCGCCTTCGACATTCCGTGCACTTCGCGCGCGGCCAAGGTGATGTTGTCGATCACGCGCAAGTGCGGAAAGAGGTTGAAGTGTTGAAAGACAACGCCAATTCGGCTGCGGGCCGAGTCAGCGTTCATGCCGGGGTCGGTGATGTCGTCACCATTGAGCACGATTTGGCCGTCATCCACACGCTCAATGAGATTGATCGTTCGTAGCAGCGTCGACTTCCCTGAGCCAGAAGCGCCGATAAGCACGACAACTTCGTGCTTGTCGATCGAGAGGTCAACACCTCGCAAGACCTCGTGGTCGTCAAACTGTTTGCGCACTCCGCGCACGTCGAGAACACTCATACGACGCCTCCGATCTGCTCGCGCTTAGCGAGTCGTGCGGTGAGCCAATCGGTGAGCCTGATCATCGGCCAACTCATGGCGACGAAGAGCAGGGCGGCAATCACGTAGGGCGTGAAGTTGTAGCTCTGGGCGACTTGAATCTGGGCAGCGCGTACGGCATCCACGGCACCCAGAATCGAGATAAGCCCCACGTCTTTTTGCATAGAGACAAAGTCGTTCATGAGGGCGGGAACGACCTTGCGAACGCCCTGCGGGATCACGACGATGCGCAGGGTCTTGGCGTGGCTCAGACCCAGCGAGCGGGCCGCCATGCGCTGCGACGGATGCACGGCTTCCATGCCCGCGCGCAGTACTTCAGCCACATAAGCCGAGTAGGTGAGGATGAGGGCGATCGTTCCCCAGAACATGGCCGGCATGCGCGGGAAGATATCGAGCGCCGGCAGCCCGAAGCCGACCAGGTAGAGAACGATCAGCAGCGGCATCCCGCGAAAGAGGTCGGTGTAGATCGTTGCCGCTGCGCGGAGCGGAAAGAAAACCGGTCCGCGCAGCGATCGCGTTACAGCGAGCAGAGTGCCAAAAATGGCAACGCCGATCGCTGAGATAAAGAGCACCTGAATGTTGAGCCACAGCCCGACGAGGATCGACGGCACGCTTGCCGCCCCCACCTCGAAGTCGAAGAACGAAGCTTTGACGCTCTCCCAACCGGGGGTGTTGACGACGAGCAATCCGACAATCGCGGCAAAAGCAATCGTGCTCACAATGCCGATGAGCACCGAACGACCGGTGGCGCGCCGGCGCACGTCCCGTCGTGACAGCTCGAGCTCGCTTGGGCGCCACGACGGCCGGCTCGTGGAGGTGCTCATCGGCGTGGTCTTACTTCAGGACAGGAACGTCGACGGCAGCGCTGAGCCACTCGTCCTGGATGGCTTGAAGAGTTCCATCAGCAGCCAGAGCGTCGAGAGCCTCGCTCACGGCGGAGGTGAGCTCGGAGTCCTTCGGCAGCACGAAAGCGAACTCATCGCCGCCGGCGGAGGACTCGAACTGGCCGAGAATAACGCCACCGTCGATTTCAACGTTGGCGAGGTAGAAAGCGCTGGGCAGGTCGATGACGAAAGCATCGATCTGACCGCTGGTCAGCGCAAGAACGCCGTCTTCGTTGGAGTTGAAGACCGCGAGGTCGTCTCCCAGAGCTTCAGCGGCGATCGTGTAGCTGGTGCTGCCGCTAGCGACACCGACGATGACGTCCTTGAGGTCGGCGAGCGATGTGGCGCCGGCTGCCGCCGAGCTCTCCGTCGCGATGATCGCCTGAGTGGTCGTGTAGTACGGGCTGGAGAAGTCAACGGCTTGCTTGCGGTCTTCGGTGATCGAGAACTGCTGCAGGTTGAGGTCCCAGTCCTTGGGGCCCGGTGCAATGGCGCTGTCGAAGCTTGAGCGAACCCAAACAACGTCATCGGCGGTGAAGCCGAGTTCGTCGGCGAGAGCGTAAGCCACGGCAGCTTCGAAGCCTTCACCGTTCGTGGGGTCGTTGTCGACCATCCACGGAGCGTAGGCGGGCTCGCCGGTAGCGATGGTGAGCTTGCCCGCGGTCAGGGTGGGCAGCGATCCGTCGTCAACGGTCGAGCTCGTGTCGGCGGTGGTGTCTGCGGCGCAAGCGGTCAATGCCAAAACAGCGGCTGCTGCGGTGGCGACGAGGGCCCGACGAAAATGCCGTGATGTGGTCATGAAAGTCTCCAGTTGCGGTGCGTGAGGTGGTCGAACAAATGCCACCCGAGCGGCGCTGTGCTCGGGCGGAGAAAACGATTACAGACTTGCTAGTTTACAAGTCGCCAGTCAGCGAAGTCGAAACCGGGCGACACAAAACAACTCACGAGCACCTCGCTGTCGGCGGTCAGACGGCCGGCTTGCCAGACGCCGGACGGAACAACGACTTGAGCGACGTGCCCGTTGGCGAGATCGGGGCCCAAAACGAAGTGCTGAACGTTCTCTTCGTCGGGCAGGTCGCCGCTTCCGCCGAGTGAGAGCTCAAGCGTTCCGGGGCCGTGCCACATCCAAATTTCATCGTTGGCTACGACGTGCCAGTCACTGTGCTCGCCAGGAACCAGCAGGTAGTGGATGCAGGTGGCTGACGGGCGTGCGCCATTCGGAGTCTCGACCGGGCTGGTGCCCGCCCAGGTGCGGCGGAACCAACCGCCCTCGGGATGCGATTCGAGGTTGAGCAGCTGCGCGGTTGCCGGGCGAGTATCGGCGGCAACGCTAGCGGCATCAGAAGAAGCAGTGGGATCAGTCATGAGCGGTCACTCCGGTCTGGGTTGTGAAGTTGGCGCTGGCAAATCGGACGCGCCCGGAGACGAGCGTGGCGGCGGCGCGGCCGGCGCCTGACTCGACGAGCGTAGCGATGGTGTCGTCGATGGTGGTGACAGGGATGTCGAAGAAAGCGAGGTCAGCGAGCGCCCCAACGGCGAGGTGCCCCGTGCGGTCGGGGCCGACGTCGATGCCCATCGCGTGAGCGCCGCCGAGAGTGGCCGCGCGCAGCAGTCGCTCGGGTAGATCACGCATGGTGTGGCCCTGAGAATGAGCGATGCGCGAAAGCTCAGCGACATCCGCCATGAGGTCGAGCGAGGGGCTCGATGACAGCGAGTCGGTACCGATGGCCAGCGCGTTGCCCTCGGCCAGATACGCGGCCACGGGAGGCTCGTCAAGACCGATAACGGCGTTGGAGCGGGGGCAGAGCGCCACACTCGTGCCGCGAGCCCGCAGAAGGGCACGATCGCGCGCGGTCATGTAGATTCCATGGGCGATATGGCAGTCGGGCCCGAGCACGCCAAGCTGGTCGACGAATTCGGTGGCGCCGGTGCCGAAACCCGCGGCGCGCAGTTCACGAAAGCTGCCCAGTTCGCGGCCGTGCCACGGGTCGCCGTGCTCGTGGTGAAACTCGCGCTCGAACGCTGCTTCGCCCAAGTGCAGGTGAAGACGGCTTCCGCGCTCACGAACGATGTCGGGGATTTCGAGCAGCGGCACGACCTCGAGCGAGTACGGTGCGTGCGGCGACAGCCCGGTTCCGGGAGGGGACGGCAGGGCATCCAGAGCAGCCTCAACCTGCTGGCGCCCGGTGCGAGCCCAGTCGTCATTGGTCCAGCTCATCACTTCCCAGTACGTGATGCCGTGCAATCCCGCGTCGTGCAGCGCCGCGGATGCCTCACCATCGGTCACGATGTCGGCCACGGCGGTGGTGCCCGCTTCGATCATGAGCTGAGCGCCTGCCGCGGCATCCGCAGCCCAGTCGTGGGGTTGGTCGTACACCGGGTTGAACGCGGTGGACCAGTCGTCAAAACCGTTGTATTGCCCACGGCCGACTTCGGCCATGCCGGTGTACTGCAAGTGCGAGTGCGCGTTGACGAGCCCGGGTAGGAGAACACCGGGCCAGTGAATTTCGCGCGCACCGATACCGCGATCGGCGAGTGATCGGCGAACCCAGTCGCGCTCGCCGACGTGCAGAATGCGACCGCCGCGCACGGCAATGGCGCCGTTCAGCAGCGGGGGAGCGGTGATGGGGATCACGAGGTCGGCGGTGTACAGCACAACCTGGTGGTCGGCATCCGTAGTGATGCGGGCGGATGCCTCGGGATGGAGGTTACTCATCGGGTTTCCTGATTCGGTGAAGAGCTGAGGTACCGGCGGGAGCGCCAGTCGTGGGCCGCGGCGAGTTGGTCGTCGGCGGGCGTGTCGATGTGTTCACCGCGGGCGGCCAAGGCGGCGCGGGCAACGATATCGTCGATGCTGGCGGGCAGCGCGTGCACTCCGACGGCCGGTCGCGTGACGACGAGTTCTTCGACGGCGGCGAGCTGAACAGCGAACGAGAGATCCATGATCTCAATCGGGTTGCCTTCGGCCGCGGTGATATTGATGCAGCCGCCACGGTCGAGCACGAGGGTGCCCGCGGGGTCAGCGCGTTCGATGTGGGCGGCGAGTGGCGTTAGTTGTTCGGCGGGATCGCCCACGAGCAGTCCGTCGAGATCAAGTTCTCCGGGAACTCCACCGGCCACGGCAACGGCCCGCGCTGTGCGGGCCAAGTCGGCGCTGATCGTGTGCGCAACGCCGGTGCTCGAGACGACAAGTGCGCCGGAACCGAGCTCGGCAGCCTCACCGATGTCGTAACCGTCATGGGCAGCGCGAAGAGCCAACACGGGGTCGACCTCGGCCACGCGCACCTCGGCTCCGAGCGCCGCAAGGTGGGCAGCGACGCCCTCACCGACCGGGCCATAGCCGATCACGAGTGCGGGCTGATCGCGCACGGTCACGCCCACTCGATCGAGGGCATCCGCAATCGCGAACACACACGACTGGCCGGTGCCGTAACGGTTATCGAAACGTGTCTTCATTTGAGCGTCATTGACCGCAAACACAGCAGTGTCGAGGATGCCCATAGTGCTCATGTGGCGAAGCGGCGTCAAGCCACTCGTCGTCTCCTCGTTCGTGCCGATCCACTGCTTCACGAGGTGCGGAGCATCTTCATGAGCGAGGCGGATGAGGTGCGAACCATCGTCGATCAGGATGTCGAAACCGCGTTCGAGGAACGCCAGCGCAGCAGCGCGCTCAGCCTGGCCGCTGAGCGTTTCGGAGCCGTCGACAGCTATACCGCGCGCCCGTAGTGCTTCTGCAACAGACGCATCGATTTCATCCGGGTGCGCGTACACCGCGACCTCGGCACCCGCGGCCGCAAGCAGCAGCGCCAACTGGGCAGTCTTGGGTTCGAGCACCATGGCGATGCCAATACGTAAGCCTCGTATCGATCCGCGCTCGCCGAGGCCCTTCGCTACGAGTCGCGAAACGGGCATGTGTTCGCCCGCGAAGTCGATGCGTCCGTCGGCGTCTCCGCGCGACGGCAGGGGAGCGCCACCCAGAAGGAGCGTGGCGGTTATCTCTGAATCGGGGCCAGCGGCATCTAATTGGATGTCGAGGAGATGAGCGGATGCGGTGGCGTTGTGGCGGCTAGCGGTGACAACGTGAGCACCCAGCGCGCTGAGCATTCGCGTCAGTTCGCGGGACGTGGCGACGAGCTGAGCAGTTTCGGGCTGAACTGCGCTGATGTGCACGCTGCGGCCGGCGACCAAGAGGTTGGTGTCGCGGGCGAAGCGGCGAATGATTCGTTCGGCTATAAGTGTTACGTCGGCCACTTGTCAAGAATAAGGCACCACTCGGGCAACAATCGAACGCCGCCCGAGCGCCGCGGCGCCACCCGGCCGTGCACAGTGACCATACACAAATCGCCCTCCCGAAGGAGAGCGATTAGTGAACTGTCTGAGACTTGCAATTCTGCGGCTCAGAGCCAGTGGTTTGTCGGGGTAGCGGGATTTGAACCCACGACCTCTTCGTCCCGAACGAAGCGCGCTACCAAGCTGCGCCACACCCCGATCATCGGTCGCTTGCGCAACCGATACATCAAGAATAGCCGATATCTCCGGCGGTGAGAGTCACTATCACCGCTTCTGGTTTGCAAGCGAAGCGAACGGGCGCATAAATCGACGTTCCGAGGCCC
This sequence comes from Salinibacterium sp. SWN167, assembly GCF_015864665.1. Classification (GTDB taxonomy): domain Bacteria; phylum Actinomycetota; class Actinomycetes; order Actinomycetales; family Microbacteriaceae; genus Rhodoglobus. The sequence goes on from NZ_JADYWU010000002.1 coordinate 222,173, forward strand.
GCGCTGACGTTGAGGAACGCAGCACGACGCAAGTGGTGCCAGATGCTGAGGCCGCTTGCCTGCTCGCGAGGGATGTCGCAATTAGTCACGAGGGCAGGCATGCCAGGCACCCGAACTTGGCCTCCGTGGGTGTGTCCAGCGAAGATGGCGTCAGCACCGTTAGTGACGAGGGCATCGAGCACGCGACGGTAGGGGGCATGCGTTACGCCGAGCGCTACGGTTTCGGGGCCGTGGGGGTCATCCGCCCAGCCCACGTTTTCGCGCATTTCTTCGACATTGGCGGGAAGCCGATCGAGGCGCTCCCAGCCGCGATGCGCATCTGCCGTGCCGAAAAGTTCGAGCCGTGACCCGCGCATCTCGATCGCCCGCGCGTGGTTATTGAGCGAGAGCCAGCCGAGTTCGTCTTCGAAGTACTCATTCAACGCATCTGTGTCGAGGTGTTCGACGGGGCGATGTCCTGAGGACGGCCCGGTGAAATAGGTAAACGGGTTTTTGAATTGGGGGCCGTAGTAGTCGTTCGAGCCGTGCACGAAGACTCCGGGAACGCCGGCGAAAGGCTCGAAGGCGCGCTTGATGCCCATGATGCCGTCGCGGTGGCCCAGGTTGTCGCCAGTGTTGATGACCAGATCGGGCTCATACAGCGCTAACTCGCGAACCCAGTTCTGCTTGCGGGTTTGCCACGGAGCCATGTGCAAATCGGAGATGTGCAGCACGGTAATGTCGCGCGCACTCGGGTCGAGGATCGGAAGGATCTCGTGTCGAACAGTGAACGCATTGCGTTCCACCAGCGAGCCCCACGCGAACGCGGCGACCCCTACCGCAGCTACCGCACCGAGTGCGGTAGCTGCGGGGGAGAGACGTCTGCCTACGGACACGGCGTTGACTGCGCGACGGTGAGCGTGATCGTGGTGCTCGTCTTTGTGTAGGAGCCTGCCGACGGGCTGGAGGCTGTTACCATTCCGTCGCTCGGATCACCTGGCGGTACTTCCTCGCAGGACTGGCTCACGTTCGAGAATCCAGAGCCGCTGAGGATGCCCTGGGCGGTGGCAAAGTCATTCGACTCACCGTCCCCGACGGCATCGGGTACCTCCACCTTGTTGCCCTTACTGGTGTAGACCGTGACGGTGACGCCGGCGGCGGACTGTGTGCCTGCTGCAGGATTCGTCTTGACGACCTGACCTGCGGGGAGCTCAGAGTCGACTTGACCGCCATCTGCGAAGCTGAAGCCCAGGCTCACGAGCACTGACTTGGCCTGTTCCAGCGACTGCAGGGAGAGGTCAGGAACCTCGGTACCCGAACCGGTGAGAAGGCTTGAGTCGGGTTCAGGAAGAGCACCACCGGGGTACTTGATGTTCAGCGCAGTGTCCGTTGCTTTGGTGATGTAGTGGCGCAGACGATAACCGTTGACACCGGCGTAGTAGAGCTGGCTGATGTTTTGGAACCCGGAAATATTTCCGACCCAGGTTGCCGTGCCGTAGCGAGTCGTTCCGCTGGCCATCCACGTGTGGACAGCGCCGTCGGTGGTTCCCGTCTTACCAAAGATCGGGATGCCATCGTTGGGGTCGGAGTAGGCAGCGTTACCGCGGTTCAGTACTTCAGTGAGTACATATGCGGTGGTCGCGGCGACCTCGGGAGAGATGGCCTGACGGCAGTTTTGTTCTTGGCCACCAAGGTCGGTGTTGCTGGCGTTGATTGCCTTGTCGATGATGATCGGCTCGCACCAGAGTCCGCCAGCGCCAATCGTGGCGTATGCCGATGCCATGCTGAGCGGGGTTACATCGTTCGTGCCGATGATCGATGACGGGAAGCTCTCGAGCTCGGCGCCGTCGGCGCGCTCAACGCCCATGCTTGCAGCGACGTTGCGGATGTTGCACAGGTCAAGTTGGGTAGCCATGGAGAAAAACACACCATTGATGGACTCCGCGGTACCCTCGGCGACAGTGTAAATACCGGATTCGTTGGCGTTGTTGCCGAACTCCACGGTGCCGCCGTAGGGGCCGTTGCAGCTATCCAAGAACTGAGATCCAGGGATGTCTCGAGCGGTACCTTCAAGACGGTCGTAGATGCCCTTGCCCTGATTGAGCCACTCGATGAGAGTGAACACCTTGTAGGTCGATCCGGGTTGGAATCCGCTCGATCCGCCATAGTCGTAGCTGGTGTTGTAGTTCACAGCGGTGCTCTCGATGCCACCGCCGTCGAAGGTGTCGTTGAAGAGTTTATTTTCGGCCATCACGAGCACTCGCCCGGTGCCCGACTCGACGGTGGAGGTGGCGCTTCCCAGACTGAACGAAGTCTCGTCATTGGGCGCGTACGTCCAGGTGGCTTTCTGGGCGGGAATTTGAGCGTCGAGGTCGAGGGTCGTGTAGAGGCTGTAACCACCCTGCTTCCAGTTCTCGTTGCGCTCGTCGACGGTGTCGCCGAGGAACTCGAAGTCGGGAACGCTCTTGACGACGTAGTCGCAGAACCACTTGGCATACTCGTACGCCGAGGTGCAACCGTTGTTCGGTGCGGAGAGATCGACAGACTCTTCGTCTACCTGAATGGCGACGGCTTCGTCGTATTGCTCTCGATCAATGGAGCCGACGTCGAGCATCGCGGTGAGAATAACGTCGCGTCGGTCTTGGTTGGCTGCATAGTTTTCAGGATCCGACAGGTTTCGGACGCTGGGCTCTTGCACGATGGCGATCAGGCTTGCAGACTGCTCGAGGGTGAGATCCTTCGCATCAACGCTGTAATAGCGCTGCGCGGCGGCCTGAATGCCGTACGTGGCGTTGCCGAAGTTGGCGATGTTGAGGTACGCGGTCAGGATTTCCTTCTTCGTGTACCGCTTCTCAAGCCCAATTGCGAGCTTCATCTCTTTCAGTTTGCGGTCGAAGGACTGACTCGTGGCGGCAAGATACGCGGCCGAGCGCTCATCTTCGGTTGGCAGAGATTCTGCCTCTGAGATGTAGGTGTTCTTGACGAGCTGCATCGTCAGCGTGGATGCACCACTCTCGATTCCTGAAGAAACGAAGTTACCCACGGCGGCACGCACGAGCGAGGTAAGGTCAACGCCACCGTGCTCGAAGAATCGGCGGTCTTCGCCTGCAACTACAGCATCAACGGCGTACTCGGAGATCTCGTCGAATCCGACCTCTTGACGGTTCTGATCGTAGATCGTGGCGATCTGGTAGTAGCCGTCTACGTTGCCGCTGCCGGTGAACTGCGCGTAGATCGCATTTCGTTCTGGCTGCTGATCGATTTCGAGGTAATCGGGCAGTCCATCGAAGATGCCGATAGTACTTGTGGCGGTGATGCCGGTGACCGCGAGCGCGGGGGCAACCATGGCTGTGACGAGCACGCCAGAGAGGACACTGAAGCTGATCAATCCGGCAATAGCCGAAGCGATGCCGCGACGCGGAGTTTTTTGGGCAGACATATGATCAAGAGTAGGGGATCATTGATAACGCCATGCTGAACGGGAGCCGCAAATATGCCTAAATGGGAGTACTTGACAACACCACTGATGGTGCACAATTCCACCGCGATTCTCAATAATTGGGGATCCGAAGGGTGGGAGCTTGTGCAGGTCGGTACTGGCCCTGAAGGGGGCCCGGTCGCTTATTTCAAACGCATCAAGGAAGAGAATAAGTAATGTCACAGCTTGACCAGCGGCTCGCAGAGCTGGGCCTGACGGTCCCAGAAAGTTCAAAGCCACTTGCCTCCTATTTGCCAGCAATGGTGTCCGGGAACCTCGTGTACACCTCGGGCCAGCTCCCGATGGTTGACGGTGCACTTCCGGCCACAGGCAAGGTGGGTGCTGAGGTGGATGCTGCTGCAGCGCAGGAGTACGCCAAGACCTGTGTTCTCAATGGCCTCGCTGCCGCCCGCGGTGCGATCGGATCGCTCGACCGCATCACGCGCGTGGTGAAGGTTGTCGGTTTCGTGGCATCCGACCCCAGCTTTACCGGCCAGCCCGGTGTAATCAACGGAGCGTCCGAGCTCTTGGTTGAGATTTTTGGCGAGATCGGCAAGCACGCTCGTAGTGCTGTCGGTGTTGCTGTATTGCCGCTCGATTCTCCTGTTGAGGTCGAGTTCGTGTTCGAGTTCGCGTGATCGAAGTCTGGCAGTCCGGTCAAGCCGGCGAGAATGCCCCGCTTCGCTCGCTAGATCTGAGTGAGTGGGATCCTACGCTCGTGGGCGTCACGCTGCAGGCGCGTCGTCTGGTGCAAGACAGTCGAGAGGCTGGGCCAGATGACGTGTTTGTCGCTATCGGCACCACTGCGTCGTCGGCATTGCCGTACATCGATGCCGCTCTCGCCCAGGGTGCTGTCGCTGTGCTCGTGGACGCGAAGGCGGCCGAGAGCGCCCACGGTGACGACCGCGTGTTCGCGATTGCGAACCTCCGCGACGTAATCGGTGGCCGAGCGGATGCGTTTGTCGAGCATCCGTCTGCCTCGATGTCCATGGTGGGTATTACAGGCACGAATGGTAAAACGTCGACGGCTCACTTGCTGACGCAAGCGTGGCAGCGACTGGGAATGACGTCGGCAACGATCGGAACGTTGGGCGCGGGAATTACGGGCGAGCCCCGCATCAACATGGGCATGACGACTCCGCAAGTGACGGCGGTGCACCAGTTCTTGGATGACTTCCACCGTGCCGGCGTCACGAACGTGGCTATGGAGGTCAGCTCTCACGCGCTCGAGCAACGCCGAGTAGATGGCGTTGCGTTCGACATTGTGGCGTTCACGAACTTCACGCGCGATCACCTCGACTACCACGGGTCGATGGAGGAATATGCGGCGCAGAAGGCAAAGATCTTCACGCTACCGGGCATCCAGACGGCTCTGCTGAATCTTGATGATGCGGCTGCCGAGAATCACTTCCACCACACGATCCCTGCGGGCGTGCGCGCGATTGGCATGACCTCCCACGGCCATGCTGAAGCGAGTGTTCGTGCCGATAACGTGAAGCTCACCACCGAGGGTCTCGAGTTCGATCTCGTGATCGAGAGCGAAAGCCATCACGTCTCCAGCGGTCTCATCGGACGCTTTAACGTGGACAACTTGCTCGCGTGCGCCACTGTGCTGTGGGCCCAAGGTACCGAGCCACGTGCGATCGCTGAGGTATTGGCGCCGCTCGAGCCGGTGCTGGGGCGGATGACCCGCATCCGCGAAAACGACCAGCTGCCGTTGGTTGTAGTGGATGCCGGCCACACTCCCGATGCGGTGCGTCAGGCAGTCACGGCTCTGCGGGATTCGGGCCACACCCGTATCGTGACGGTCTTTGGTGCAACGGGCGACCGTGATCCGGGCAAGCGCCCGGTGATGGCTCGCATCGTTGAAGAAGCCTCTGACGTCATAGTGGTTACTGACGACGATGTGCACAACGAAGATGGCGACCAGATTGTGGACCACATTCGCGCCGGATTCGAACACCCGGAGCGGGTAGTGGAAATTCGCGACCGCACGACCGCCATCGCTTATGCGATTGATGCAGCGAATCCGGATGACGTGGTGCTCTTGCAGGGCAAGGGTCACGAACCGTACCAAATCGTGGGCAACGAGCGCGTACCGTTCAGCGACATCGACACCGCTATTCGCTTGCTCAAGGAGCGCGCGAAGTAGCGAGAACGCAGTTGTAACGTAACGAAGGCCGGGTCCCGTTGGGGGCCCGGCCTTCGTCGTTGCTCGGAGAGCTAGTTGAGCTTGTCGGAGATGATCTGCATCACGGTGGTGTCGGCGAGGGTGGTGGTGTCACCGATCTCGCGGCCCTCCGCGACATCCTGAAGCAGTCGTCGCATGATCTTGCCCGAGCGGGTCTTGGGTAGCTCCGCGACGATGAAGATTTCACGGGGGCGAGCGATCGCCCCGATCTCCTTCGCAACGTGCTGACGCAACAGGGCGCTCGCTTCGGCGGCAGTTTGAGCGTGCTCTTGGTTCGACTTGAGAATTACAAACGCGACTACGGCCTGACCGGTCGCTTCGTCAGCGGCTCCGACCACAGCGGCTTCCGCCACGATCGGGTTGGAGACGAGAGCGGACTCGATTTCGGTGGTCGAGAGGCGGTGGCCGGAGACGTTCATGACGTCATCCACGCGGCCGAGCAGCCAGATGTCGCCATCTTCGTCGACGTGGGCACCATCGCCAGCGAAGTACTGTTCGCCATCGAGCTGCGGGAACTTCGACCAGTAGGTTTCCTTGAAGCGCTCGGGGTCACCCCAGATGCCGCGCAACATGGCAGGCCACGGTTCGGAGACCACGAGCAGCCCACCGTTGGGTGGATCAACGCGCGTGCCATCTTCACCGAGGATGTCAATCTTGATGCCCGGAATCGGCACCTGTGCCGAGCCCGGCTTCAGCGTCGTGAGCCCCGGCAGGGCGGAGATCATGATGGCGCCGGTTTCGGTCTGCCACCACGTGTCAACAATGGGGGCGGTGCCCGCACCGATTACATCGCGGTACCAAATCCACGCTTCAGGGTTGATGGGCTCGCCCACCGAACCGAGCACGCGAATCGAGCTCAGGTCGAACTGCTCGGGGATTTGACGACCGGCCTTCATGAACGAACGGATGGCGGTGGGCGCCGTGTAGAAAATGCTCACCCCAAACTTCTGGATGATCTCCCACCAGCGGCCCGGGTTGGGGCTATCGGGTGTGCCCTCGTAGAGCACCTGCGTTGCACCGTTCGCAAGCGGACCATAGGTGACATACGTGTGGCCGGTGATCCACCCCACGTCGGCGGTGCACCAGTACACATCGGTCTCTGGCTTCAGATCGAACACGTTCTTGTGAGTGAATGCAGCCTGAGTCAGGTAGCCGCCGCTGGTGTGCAGGATGCCCTTGGGCTTGCCCGTTGTGCCCGAAGTGTAGAGCACAAAGAGAGGGTTCTCGGCAGGGAAGCCCTGCGCCTCGTGCTCAGGCTCCGCTGCCTCAATCTGTTCGTGCCACCACAGGTCGCGACCCTCGGTCCACTCGACATCGTTGTCGCCGCGCTTGACGACCAACACATTCGTGACGCTGGATTCGCCGTTGGCGAGGGCGGCATCCACTGCTGCTTTGAGGGGAAAGACTTTGCCCTTGCGCCAGCCACCATCGGCGGTGACGACAAGCTTCGCGCTCGCGTCGTCGATGCGACTGCGCAGGCTTTCGGCGCTGAAGCCGCCGAAGACAACGGAGTGAGCGGCGCCGAGGCGAACTGTGGCGAGCATCGCGATGACGGCCTCGGGAACGAGCGGCATGTAGATGGCGACAACGTCACCCTGGCCGACGCCGAGGGCAGCCATGGCGTTAGCGGCGCGCTTCACCTCTGCGGTTAGTTCGGCGTAGGTGATGCTGCGGCTGTCGCCGGGCTCGCCTTCCCAATGGATGGCGACGCGGTCACCGTTGCCCGCGAGCACGTGGCGGTCGAGGCAGTTGTACGCCACGTTGAGTTCTCCGTCGGCAAACCACTTCGCAAAGGGAGGGGTAGACCAATCGAGTGTTTCTGTGAACGGCTTGTGCCAGTGCACGTATTCACGGGCCTTGTCGGCCCAAAACTCAACGCGATCTTCTTTGGCTGAGGTATAGAGGTCGTCGCTTGCCTCGGAAGCCGCAGAAAAGGCCTCTGACGGGGCAAAACGGCGTGATTCGTGCAGAAGACTGTCAATGGAATTACTAGGCATTTGATCCTCTTCGATCGTGTGATTGCATTTCTTGACCACGTGCTTTCTGAAAGTATTCCACCGATTCTAGAACCTCCGTTGCACGCCCACACCGTTGCGTTACACTGAAAGTCGCTGGGCGCAAGTTCAGCAAGTGGCCAATACGATTCCCCCCAATCGTCGGCCGCTGTGGCGGCGCCCTTTCCCCCCACTGGGCGCCGCCCCTCTCTCTTTAAAAGACAGATGCGCAGGCATATTTCGGCGGCCACCTACAGACCCGTAGCTCGGCCAAGGCTGGTCTCTACGCAAGTGCGATAGAGACCTACTTCCTCAGCGATCGTGGCCCTCAGGCGGCTTGGCTGTCGCTGGCATCCGGCTTGCTGACAGTTCGCCATATTGCTTTGTGCACAATTTATTTGTGTGCAAAGCTTTTTGAATGGATGACGAACAGACTGAGACAGAAGTGGCTCCATCCGCCCTCGACACCATGTTGTGCTTCGGTCTTTATGCGGCCGCCCGGGCGACGAATCGTCGCTACACCGCGCTTTTGGCGCCGTGGGGGCTGACCTACCCGCAATATTTGGTTCTGATTCTCTTGTGGGAACGTCGGTCGTCGACAGTGAGTGGCCTCGCGGAAAGCCTCATGCTCGACCTCGGCACCACCTCGCCGCTGATTCGGCGGTTGGAAGACCGCGGATTTGTCATACGCTCACGATCGGCTTCTGACGAACGGCGCGTGATGGTGTCGCTCACTGCCGCCGGGCTCGAGCTCCGCGCGGAACTGACTCACATTCCCGGCTGCATCGCCGAGGCCACCGGCATTACTCTCCCCGAATTCACCTCGACGCTGACAACGCTTCATAACGTCACCACCAACCTCTCCACAGCGACCGCTGCTGGAGCTCATGTCATTGAAAGGCAGAACTAATGGAAGCTCTCTACACCGCACAGGCTCTCTCAACTGGCGCTGGCCGCAACGGCCACGTAGCTACGACATCCGGCTCCGTCGACCTCGACTTGGCTGTGCCGCAGTCGATGGGCGGCTCGGGCAACGGTGGCAACCCCGAAGAGCTCTTCGCGGCCGGTTATGCCGCGTGCTTCCACTCCGCGTTGCAGCTTGTTGCCCGAAATGAGAAAGTCGCCATCGAGCACTCCTCCGTCGGCAGTGCTGTGCACCTTCTGCCGATCGACGGCGGTGGATTCAAACTCGCTGTTGATCTCGAGGTCGTAATCCCTGACCTCGAGCACGACCAGGCTCAGGCACTGGCGGATGCCGCCCACCAGATCTGCCCCTACTCCAACGCCACTCGCGGCAACATCGACGTCACCATCACTGTCGCACAGGACTAGTCGTCAGTGGGTGCGTCGTGGCGCGCTCGTGTGCTTAAAAAACGAGGGGGTGCCGGTAGGCACCCCCTCGTTTTCGCTCGTCTAGGCAGCGCTGTTCACTAGACGATTGCCGCCTTCAGGGCGGCTGCTGCTGCCGCTGGGTCGGCTGCGCTATAAATCGAGCTCCCGGCAACGGCAACGGTTGCGCCGGCACGCTGCACTGCTGCGATTGTGGAAGCGTTGATGCCGCCAGCGACCGAGAACGGAACCCTCGCGGTCTTACCGTCATTGAGCAGAGTCTCGAAGGTGAATCCGGGCTCCGCCTGCTCATCGAGCCCTGCATGCATCTCGACGAAAACGGCACCAAGAGCGGTGACCTCCTTCGCGCGAGTGACCTTGTCAGCTACGCCGATGAGGTCAACGACGATGCCCTTCTTGTGGGCTTTCGCCGCCTTCACGGCGCCGATGATGGTGCTGTCTCCGGCGGTGCCCAGGACGGTGACGTAGTCGGCGCCCGCAGAGAATGCGATGTCGGCTTCGAGCTCTCCGGCATCCATCGTCTTCAGATCGGCGAAGACCATCTTGTCGGGGTGCGCGTCCTTGATGGCGCGCACGGCGCTGAGACCTTCGTGCTTAATGAGCGGTGTGCCCAATTCGATGATGTCGACATACTCAGCAACCTGGCCAGCCAGCGTGAGGGCGGCTTCTGTGGTGAGTACATCCATTGCTACTTGAAGCTTCATTGAGTTCTCTTTCTTTAGGGGGAGTTGGCCGAGGGGAATCGGCCGACGGGGGAGTCGGGGAGAAGGGGCAGAAGGGGGTGCTGCTACTCGAGGTTGGCGTGTCGCGGCCACAGCTCTTCGGCGGTCGCGCCGGACTCTTGCCAGAGGACGTGGAAGAGTGCGTCGCCAAGCAGCAGCAACGATTGCTCGAACAGTCCGCCGGAGTATTGAGCCGAGCGAGATTGTCCGTGGTCTTGTTTCTGTGCGGCGGGGATGATCACGACGACCTGTGCGAGCTGCGCCAGAGGCGAATCCGCTGCCGTGGTGACGGCGATGACCTGAGCACCAACCTCCTCCGCAGTCGTTGCTGAGCGGATGATGCCGGCGGTCGTTCCCGAGCCGCTTGCTGCGAGCAGAACATCTCCAGCAGCAATTGCGGGGGTGGTTACCTCGCCAACGACGTGCACGGTGAGGCCCGCGTGCATGAGGCGCATCGCGAGCATCCGCAGGGCTAGTCCGGAGCGGCCGGAGCCGACCACGAACACTCGGGATGCGGTGCTGAGCAGGTCGAGTGCTGATCGCACTGCCCTGGATTCGTCGCGAGCGATTGCGGTGCTGATGCGGGTATTTTCTGCGAGAACAAGCTCGATTGCGGAGGAAACCGTAGTGGTGTCGTTGCTGGCCATTACTTCACTGTGCCACCCGTTTGGGCAGCAGACCGCCCACCTTTTGGCCGGTTCTCCCTATCCGAAAGGGTAGGTCGCGCGTAAAATGGGGGAGTGACTGCTCTCAGTAACGCCAGTTCCCTTGACCTCCTCGATGCCGCCCATTCGGTGGTTTCACGTTCTCTACTTCAGATTGCGAGCGCCTTTTCTGCGGTGCTTGCGCCCATGGTGGCGCACAGCTCTCTATTGATATTCACGGAAGACTGCACCGGGCGCCCTCAGAAGAAAGCGGGGGATCCTTCGATCACCAATCACGTGAGCATCGCCGAACTCGACGCCGTGCGTGAGACAGTGTCGGGCATCGGGCATCCGGTGTGGGCAATCACGGCGGTAGTTGCCCGCCACGAGCGTCCCGCAGCGGTGTGGATTGCGCCGACCGGTTCGCTGCTCGTCCTCACCGATCCGGTGATCATGACTGGTGGGCAATCGCAGGACCAGGCGTTGGCGACGATCGCGTCACTGTGGCGATTGGTGGCGGTGAGCATCCAGCAGCAAGTTGCCGTTGCAAGCCCCGACTATCTTCGGGATTCGCGGATGGCGTCGCAGGACCGTGCCCAGGTCATTGCCGATCTCACCGATGCGCACTCCACGACTCTGGAACAAATTCTTGCGACGTTGCGCTCCCGTAGTGCGTCGGATGAGACTGCGCGCCAAGAAGCCACCGAGCTGGCCGCTACGGCTATGGTCAATCTGCGGGCAGTGTCTGATCGGGATCGCAGTTTGGCTGAGGAGCCGGTTGCGCGCGCTTTCGAACGCCTCAAAGCAGACCTGCGGCCCTTGGCCCGGTTTGGAGGCCTTGACGTGCAATTTGTGGAACCACCCGCTAACGGTCGCGCATTGCCGGGCGAAGTCGCCCACGCTGGCCGAGCGATCGTTCGGGGCGCTGTGCTTGCACTCGTTGACCAACCGGGAGTCGCTCGGTTGCGGGTGGAGTGGGATTGCGACGGTGAGAATCTACTGATCGGGATTCGCGATGACGGGCCTGGCGAGTTGGCGGTCGAAGACCCCGCGGTGCGGCAGCTTGTTGAAAGGGCGGCTGCTCTTCGTGGTCGGTTGAGCGTGAATGGCACTGCAGGATGGGGCTCCGAAATTTCGGTGGTCTTGCCCCTGAGTGCTGAAGGACTTGATCGCTCGCCCAGCGTGCAGTGGCAGATCACTCAACGGGAAGCCGAGGTCTTGGAACTGGTTGCCTCGGGTGCTCGCAATAAAGCCATCGCGCTCTCGCTGTCCATCAGCGAGAACACGGTGAAGTTTCATGTGGCGAACCTGCTGCGCAAGGCGGGGGTCTCGAACCGGGCTGAGCTCGTTTCGGCCTATCGCTGACTCGTTTTCCTGCGCACTTCTCCCCAACAAAGTCGGGGAGTCGCGGTTCAGCACGAGTGCGGTTGAGCCGCCGAAACTGCAGTCGGAGTCTCCTTAATGTTGCCCTGTGACTACGACTCCTTCGCACCCCGACATTGTTCCTTTCGTTGCTCGGCGACGGTTTACGGCTGAGGCCACCCCTACCGCCAGTGCACAGGCGCGGGGCGTTCCTGGAGTGGGTGGCGGCGCTGGCCGCGGCTCTGGGGTGGCCCCCGGGGATGCAATGACGCGGGCACTCCACGAGTTCGGCCCATTAGCCCCCTACGTTGGGCGTCCGAACACCACCGACGTGTTCGTCAACGGCGCCCAGAATGTCTGGATCGACCGCGGCGGAGGGCTTGAATTTGTTGGCGACGTAGGCATGACCGAAGCTGACCTGCGCGCGCTCGCCATTCGCCTCATCAACCTCGGCGGACGTCACGTCGACGAAGCGACACCCTGCGTGGATGTTCGGCTCGCCGGTGGGGTGCGCGTACACGCTGTTCTCCCTCCCATCTCCGCCACCGGCACGCTGCTCTCCATTCGCGTGCCGAGCCGAGAACCATTCGGGTTGGCAGAACTCGACTTCGCAGGATTCTTCAACGAGGTGCCGCTGCAACGAGTGAAAGCCCTCATCGACGGGCGGGAGAATGTGCTCATCTCGGGCGCATCAGGAGCCGGAAAAACCACGTTTCTTGGCGCACTGTTGGCGGCGGCATCCGACACCGAACGCATTGTCGCCATTGAGGATGTCGCGGAGCTGCGGGTCGAACACCCGCACTTTGTATCGCTCGAGGCACGGCAAGCGAACCTCGAAGGTGCCGGCGGCTACGGGCTGCCCGCGCTCGTGCGGGAAGCGTTGCGGATGCGGCCCGACCGGCTTGTCGTTGGTGAATGTCGCGGCGCTGAAATCCGCGAACTCCTGAGCGCGCTCAACACCGGCCACGACGGAGGCGCAGGAACCCTGCACGCTAACTCCCTGAAAGACGTACCAAGCAGGCTCGAAGCGTTAGGGGCGCTCGCCGGATTAGACGCGACCGCCATCGCACGCCAAGCCGTCAGCGCCATTGGTGCCGTGCTGCACGTGGATCGCGTCGACGGCCGTCGCCGCCTCACCCACCTCGGCCGGCTCGTGCTCGACGATAACGACCGCCTCGCGATCGCCGAAATCGCATGAAACGCCCGCCATCGCAACTGCCCGACGTCGCCAGTGTCACCCAACGGCTCGCCGTGCTGCTGCACGCCGGGCTGACTCCCACTTCGGCCTGGCAGCACGTGGCGCGCGGCCGAGCCGAGGGAAGCGTGGCGGCGGCGGTAGCGGTGGCAGGCGGCGATGCGGGAGGGGCCCCGGAACGCATTTCACGGGCATCCGCCGGTCTGCCAGCATTGGATCGGCAAGCATGGAACTCGCTTGCCGCCGCCTGGTTCGTTGCCGGTCAAGTGGGGGCACCGCTGGCCGCTGCGTTACGCACTCATGCGCGAGCGCTGCGGATGCTCGTGCACATCCAGCGCGAAGTGGCCACCGCCCTCGCTGCCCCCGTCGCCACAGCGCGCATGGTCTTGGCATTGCCCGCCGTCGGACTCATCTTTGGAGCGCTGCTGGGTTTTGACACCCTCGGGGTGCTCTTCACAACGCCGATCGGGTGGGGTTGTCTCGTGGTCGGCGGCGGGCTGATCGTGATTGCTGTGCGTTGGAACAACCGGCTTGTGCGGTCGGCGACGCCCACGCACGCAGCACCCGGTCTTGAGTGCGAGCTGATGGCCGTTGCGGTCTCAGGCGGTGGTTCACTCGTGCAGGCTCGGGCAGTCGTGACGCAGGCCCTTGAACGCTTCGGCCTGCCCGACGACGGCTCTCATCTTGACGAGGTGCTGCGGCTCTCGCAGGAGGCCGGGGTGCCCGCCGCCGAACTCTTGCGAGCCGAAGCTGACGAGGTGCGGCTGACGGCCGACGCGGATGCTCGTGCTGGTGCCGCAGCGCTCTCGGTGCGGCTCATGCTCCCGCTCGGGCTGTGCGTGCTCCCGGCCTTCATGGTGCTCGGAGTGCTGCCGCTCATGGTTGCGGTCATCTCATCCACCGTTGCCGGGTTCTAGTGATGTTCCACATATCGGACCGCGCTGGGTTGTATGACTCTCGCGCTCGGCAGGCTGGAGTCACTCGGCCGCAGACTGCGCAACAGCGCACCAAGGAGTACCTCATGAATGATTCACACCTTGTTCCCTTGCCCGCTCTCGAACCCGGGTGTTCCCGCCGGCACCGGTTCGGTGGCGACCTGGGGCTGTCGCTACGTGCACGCCGGGTGGGCTCGATTGTCCGCACCCGGCTCAAATCCGAGAGAGGCGCAGCAACCGCCGAGTACGCCATCACCACTCTCGCCGCAGTCGGTTTCGCCGGACTGCTCGTCGTGATTCTTCGTTCCGGAGAGGTGCGCGGCATGCTCACCGACCTTGTGCGCAGTGCGCTCTCGATCCCGGCGTAACCGAGCAGGAGCAGCGATCAACGAGCGTGGCAGCGTCACCGCAGAGTTTGCGTTGGCGTTGCCCGCCGTCGCTCTCGTTCTCGTGTGCTGCCTCAGCGGGGTGCAACTCGCCGGGCTGCAAATCCAGTTACAGGATGCGGCAGCCGCGTCAGCACGCAGCCTCGCCCGCGACGAAAGCTCCGGCACGGTCGCGGCCACCGCATCCGCTCTGGTCGCGTCAGCACGACTCAGTTCCCATCACCGCGACGACCTCGTGTGCGCCACCGTGAGCGCCCCCGCGCGCAACGCACTGCTTGGGCTGCTTCCGATCACGCTCAGTGCAACCAGCTGCGCTCTCGCGGGAGGCCAATGATGGCCAAGTTGCAGGCGGGAGCTGGGGTTACGGCGGGTGCTGCGCGTCGCCCGCTGAACGACGAACGAGGCTCGGGCACCATCCTGATGGTCGGCCTCATCGCGACAGTTCTCGCCGTCACTGCGCTCGTCATCCCTCTCTATTGGGCGCTCAGCGTGAGGCATGCGCTCGCCGGGGCAACGGACGCTGCCGCGCTCGCCGCAGCAGACACCGCGAGTGGACTTGTTGCTGGCTACCCGTGTGCCAACGCCGAGCGGCTCGCGAGTGCTAATAACTCCCTTATAGAGGACTGTGTGGTTGATGGGCGTATCGTGACAGTTACCGCTAGTCGCCGCATCCTCGGCATACTGGTCACAACGAGCGCTACAGCAGGCCCACCCCCAACCAGGGCGGATTAGGCAACTGAGCGGTCGGTGTGTGTATTGTGTCGCTGATAGTGGCGCTGCCACCGGTCAAGTGCGTCATCATCCAAGGAGTCCCGTGTCTGGCACCAAAAAACTTGTCATTGTCGAGTCGCCCACCAAGGCCAAGACGATAGCCAAGTACCTCGGTGACGACTACGACGTGCTCTCCTCCGTCGGTCACATTCGTGACCTCGTCGAGCCTCGCAACCTGCCGCCCGAGCTCAAAAAGGGTTCGCTCGGCAAGTTCTCTGTCGACGTCGATAACGGCTTCGAGCCCTACTACGTCGTCTCCGACGCCAAAAAGAAAACCGTCGCCGAACTGAAGAAAGCGCTCAGCGGCGCTAACGAACTCTTCCTCGCAACTGATGAGGACCGCGAAGGTGAGGCCATCGCGTGGCACCTCCTGCAGGTGTTGAAGCCCAAGGTTCCCGTGAAGCGCATGGTGTTCCACGAAATCACCGAAGACGCCATCGAAGCGGCTATCAACAACACCCGTGAGGTCGACACCGCGCTCGTTGACGCTCAGGAAACCCGCCGCATCCTCGACCGCCTCTACGGCTACGAAATCTCTCCCGTGCTCTGGCGCAAAGTCGGCCCCGGTCTTTCCGCTGGCCGCGTGCAGTCCGCCGCGACCCGCCTCGTTGTCGAGCGCGAGCGCGAACGGCTCGCCTTCATCACTGCCAACTACTGGGACCTCATCGCCCAGCTCTCGCCAGACAGCGAAACCAACGGTTTCGAATCCAAGCTCGTGCGCCTCGACGGCAAGCGTGTTGCCGCCGGCCGTGACTTCGATGACCGCGGAAACCTCAAGGGTGACGCCGTGGCCCTCGACGAAAAGGCCGCTCAAACGCTCGCAGATGCCCTGCGGATGCCGAGCACCACCATCACCGTAAAAACGGTCGAGACCAAGCCATACACGCGCCGCCCCGCAGCACCGTTCACCACCTCAACGCTGCAGCAGGAGGCCGGGCGCAAGCTGCGTTACTCCGCTCGCCAGACGATGAGCGTTGCGCAGTCGCTGTACGAAAACGGTTACATCACCTATATGCGAACCGATTCCTCGTCGCTCTCGCAGCAGGCCATCACCGCCGCTCGCACCCAAGCCGTTGCCCTCTACGGTGCAGACGCTGTGCCCGACAAGCCCCGCGTCTACGCCAGCAAGAGCAAGAACGCTCAAGAGGCCCACGAAGCTATTCGCCCCTCGGGAGATACCTTCCGCACGCCAAGCGAACTGCAGTCGACGCTGCGCGGCAACGACTTCAAGCTCTACGAACTGATCTGGAAGCGCACCGTCGCCTCGCAGATGGCTGACGCTAAGGGGTCAACGGCATCCATCACGATCGCTGCCGGTGAAGCTCCCGTTGCCGAATTCTCGGCCAGCGGAACCATCATCACCTTCCGCGGTTTCATGCAGGCCTACGAAGAAGGCCAAGACGAAGAGCGCAACGCCACCGCTGAGCCCAAAGAAGCGAAACTGCCTCCGCTCAAGGAAGGCCAGACGCTCACACTTCTCGACGTCGAAGCGAAGGGCCACGAGACCAGCCCGCCGCCGCGTTACACCGAAGCCAGCCTCGTCAAGAAGCTAGAAGAACTCGGCATCGGTCGCCCGTCGACGTACGCGTCGATCATCTCCACGATCATCGACCGCGGCTACATCACTCCTCGCGGCCAGGCCCTCGTGCCCAACTGGATTGCGTTCTCCGTGATCCGTTTGCTCGAAGAGTACTTCGGCGACCTCGTGCAGTATGACTTCACCGCAGGCATGGAAGACGACCTCGACCGCATCGCGGGCGGCACCCAGAACCGCGTGGAGTGGCTGCAGTCGTTCTACTTCGGTGACGACAAGTACCGGGGCCTTCGCACCGTCATCGACAACCTCGGCGAGATCGATGCCAAGGAAATCAATTCGATGAAGCTGTCGGATGACGTGACCCTGCGCATCGGCAAGTACGGTCCGTACCTCGAGACTCCCAGTGACGACCCGGAGAAGCCGCGCCGCGTCAACATTCCCGAAGCTCTTGCGCCCGACGAGCTCACCCTCGCCAAGGCGATCGAACTCATCGAAGCGCCCGTGATCGGCGACCGCGTCATCGGCGTGAACCCGGAGAACGGCAAAGAGATCGTCGCGAAGGATGGCCGCTTCGGCCCCTACGTGACCGAGCTCGAACCAGAACCCGAGCCCGTTCCGGAGCCCGTCGAAGAGATCGATCCTAAGACCGGCGAAGTGAAGAAGGCCAAGAAGCCTAAGAAGGCTGCCGTCGTGAAGCCGCGCACGGCATCCATTTTCAAGACGATGGAACTTGACGCGATCGACCTCGACACCGCGCTCAAGCTGCTCAGCCTGCCCCGCGTCGTTGGTCTCGACCCTGAAACGGGCGTCGAAATCACCGCGCAAAACGGACGCTACGGCCCCTATCTCAAGAAGGGTGTCGAAACTCGTTCGCTCACGAGCGAAGACCTCATTTTCGACATCGACGTCGCCGGTGCCGTAGAGCTCTACGCCCAGCCCAAGTACGGCAACCGCGCAGCATCCAGTGCTCTCAAAGAGTTCGATGCTGACCCCGTGAGTGAAAAGCCGATCAAGATCAAGGATGGCCGCTTCGGTGCGTACGTAACCGACGGCACCACTAACGCCACCATCCCGCGCGGCGAGACCGTCGAAGATGTCGACTTCGAGCGTGCCGTTCAGCTGTTGGCTGACAAGCGAGCCAAGGGACCGGTCAAGCGCAAGACGGCTGCGAAGAAGCCTGCCGCGAAGAAACCAGCCGCCAAGAAGCCTGCCGCCAAGAAGCCGGCTGCGAAGAAGCCTGCGGCGAAGAAGCCTGCGGCGAAGAAGCCTGCGGCGAAGACGACTGCCGCAAAGACCACAGCAGCTAAGACGACTGCGGCCAAGAAGCCGGCGGCGAAAAAGCCTGCTGCGCCCAAGGCCACCACCGCCGCCACTACTGAAGCAGAGTAGCGTGCCCGGACTGTTCATCACGCTCGAGGGCGGGGACGGCGTTGGTAAGACCACGCAGTCACAGCTTCTCGTGAAGTGGCTCGAAGAAGCCGGCCACACGGTTGTTGTAACTCGCGAACCCGGTGGCACTGATTTGGGCTTAGAGTTGCGCGAAATCGTATTGCACCGCCGGGGCGAGATGGACCCGCGTGCCGAAGCGCTCATCTACGCCGCCGACCGTGCCCACCACATCGCAACGCTGGTGCGTCCAGCCCTTGAGCGCGGTGAGATCGTTGTTCAGGATCGCTACATCGACTCTTCCGAGGCCTACCAGGGTGCCGGTCGAGTGCTCGGGTCCGACGAAGTGCGTGACCTCTCGCTGTGGGCGACGCAGAACTTGCTTCCCGACGTGACCGTGCTGCTCGATCTCGATCCTGCCGACAGTCGCAAGCGCCTCGACAACGCTCGCACTCGCTACGACAGGCTCGAAGCTGAGAAGCAAGAATTCCACACCCGCGTTCGCGACGCCTTCTTGGAACGCGCGGCGAAGGAGCCCGAGCGCATCCTTGTGGTGGATGCCGCCCGCGGCGTCGATGAGATCGCTGGCACGATCCGTGAGCGCATTCAGAACCACCTCCCGCAACCCGCCTAGACTGAGCGCATGTCGTTGTGGGAGGGCCTGACGGGCCAAGCTGAAGCGATCGCCGTTCTTGAGGCTGCGGCCTCGTCATCGGCGTTGGGCAGCTCAGAACAGTCGTCGATGACGCACTCGTGGTTGATCACGGGCCCGCCCGGATCTGGCCGCTCTAATATTGCCTACGCTTTCGCTGCCGCCCTGCTCGGCACGCGCGGCGACGAAACCGAAGAGTCGGTCTACAAACAGGTTGTTGCTCGCACCCATCCCGACCTTGGCGTGCTGAGCACCGAACGCGTCATCATCTCCATCGACGAGGTGCGCAAGCTGGTGGCCTCGTCGCAGTTCTCGCCGTCGGTCGGCCACTACCGGGTCATGATTATTGAGGATGCCGACCGCATGGTCGAGCGCACCTCCAACGTTCTGCTCAAAGCCCTAGAAGAGCCGCCGCCACGCACGGTCTGGATTCTGTGCGCGCCCAGCGAAGCCGACCTCATTCCCACCATCCGTTCCCGCGTGCGCAGCGTTCGTCTCCGCACGCCCGCGATCGAGGATGTTGCCCAACTGCTGCAAGATCGCGATGGCGTTGCACCCGACATCGCCTTGCGCGCGGCACGAGAAGCACAAAGCCACATCGGCATGGCACACCGTCTTGCGACCAATGCGGAGGCCCGCGAACGACGCGAACAGGCACTGACCACCGTGCTCAACATCCGCACGGTGTCGGACGCTGTGATCGCCGCCACTCTCTTGCTCGAGTTGTCGAAGGCGGATGCCACCGCCCTCACCGAGGAGAAGGACGCCCACGAACGCGAGTCCGCGCTTCGCTCGCTCGGTGTTGCTCCCGGCGGCACTATTCCGCCGGCGCTGCGGGTGCAGCTCAAGAATCTCGAAGAAGACCAGAAGCGTCGTGCGACTCGAAGTTTGCGCGACGGTATTGACCGCATCATGGTCGACTTACTGTCGCTCTACCGCGACATTTTGTTGACCCAAATTGGTGCCCCGGGAGAACTCATTAACCTCAGCATTGTCAATAACCTCACGGCGGTGGCGAACCGCACAACAGCGCCAGCGACGCTCGCCATCATGGACGGTATCGCTGAAGCGCGCCGTCGCATCGAAAGCAATGTTGCTCCGGCACTCGCCCTTGAGGCGATGCTCGTGAAGGTCGCTGTATCGGGACGCGGGGCATGAGGCACCGCTCTGCACGCCTCGTTGGCCTCACATCGGTCGCGCTGGCGGTCTCGCTGACACTGAGTGGCTGTGTTTCGTGGTTTGTGCCGTCGGAATCCAGCACAACATCGACGCCGACGGAAGAAGCCGTTGCGCCGAATCTGACAAAGTTTTATCAGCAGGTGCTGGAGTGGGCGAGCTGTGGAGACGATCTGCAGTGCGCTATGGCGATTGCGCCGGTGGATTGGGAGAATCCCGAGGGTGACACGATCGAGTTGGCCCTTGTGCGTCAAGTTGCTCAAGGCAATGACCGCATCGGTTCTTTGCTCGTCAACCCGGGTGGCCCTGGCGGTTCTGGTTTCGATTTCATCGCCGACAGTGTGGATTACGCCACCAGTGAGGCCCTCCAATCGCAGTTTGACGTTGTTGGTTTTGATCCTCGTGGGGTGAACCGTTCGACGGCGGTGTCGTGTTACTCCGACCCTGCCGAGCTTGATGACTATATTTACGGGATCACGCCGGGGGAGAAGGGCAGCGACGAATGGATTGCTGCCGCCACTGATGCCTCCGCCCAGTTTGCCCAGCGCTGTAGCGAGGAGACGGGCGAGCTATTGGGCTTCGTTGACACCCCGAGTGCTGCCCGCGATCTCGACATGCTGCGTGCCGCTCTCGGCGATGAGACGCTGAACTATTTGGGCTACTCCTACGGAACGTTGCTCGGCCAGGTCTATGCGGAGTTGTTCCCAGAAAAGACAGGGCGGCTCGTTCTCGACGGCGCGGTCGACCCCGCGGCATCCGAATTCGAAACTACCAAGGCTCAAGCAGAGGGTTTCGAGGGCGCGCTTGATGCGTTCTTGGCTGACTGTGCCGGCGCGAGCGATTGCCCGTTCACGGGATCTGTCGAGCAGTCGCGCACGACCATCCGCACGTTGCTCGACCGCCTCGATAAGAGCCCGCTCACGAACGCTGACGGGCGCAAATTGGGCAGTGCAACCATGTTCACAGCCATCATCCTGCCGCTCTACAGCCAAGACAACTGGGCCTACCTGCGCCAGCTTTTCGACTCGGTAATGAGGGGCGACGCCACCATCGCTTTCGATTTGGCCGACAACTACAACGGCCGCAGCGCTGACGGCACCTACGCCGAAAACCAGACAGAAGCTTTCATCGCGATCAATTGCTTGGATGCCCGCGAGCCAGCCGATAACGAGAGCATGCGTGCGCAGGCTGCCGAGCTTGCCGCCGCGGCTCCGGTGTTTGGCCCGCAGATGTCGTATGGCGACCCCGGTTGCGCTAACTGGCCGGTGGAAGCGAAGCGAGAGCGCGTGGCGATCGCTGCTCCCGGTGCGGCCGACATGCTGGTGATTGGCACGACGAATGACCCGGCGACGCCGTACATGTGGGCACAAACCGTTGCTGAAAACCTCGACTCGGGTCACCTGATTACTTACAACGGTGAAGGTCACACGGCGTATAACAAGTCGAATGAGTGCGTCAATACAGCGGTAGAAGACTTTCTCCTCAGGGGCGAAGTTCCCAGCGCCGATCCGAACTGCTAACCGCTAGGCTCATGCGGTGAACTTTATCGCCGCCGCCCCCGCCTCTCGCACTCGCAGGTTTGCCCTCGTGGTGCCCGCTCTCGTTCTCACCCTCGTGCTGAGCGGCTGTGCGAACCTCTTTTCGGGACTTTTCGGGGAGACTTCGCAGCCGACCGGTGAGACGGTGGCGGCAGAACTCGCTCCCTATTACGAGCAAATTCTCACGTGGGTGGATTGCGATAACGGCGCTCAGTGCGCGACGGCGATCGCTCCGATGGATTGGGCAAACCCATCTTCGGAAACTGATATTGAAATCGCGATGGCTCGCCGGGAGGCAACAGGGGAGAGCCTGGGGTCGCTGTTTGTGAACCCGGGTGGGCCAGGCGCCTCAGGTTTTGATCTCATCCACGATGACGTGGACTTTGCGGTGAGTGCGAACCTGCGCGAGAACTACGACGTGATCGGCTGGGACCCTCGCGGAGTTGGCCGTTCGACTCCCGTGACGTGCCTCGATGACGGCGGCCTCGATGATTTCATTTTTGGTATTCCGGATACGGCGGTCGGCAGCGATGAATGGCTTGCGGAGAGCGAGCAGGCGGCCATCGATTTCGGCCAGGCGTGCCTCGACAACACGGGCCCGATCCTGCAGTTCATTGATACCCAAAGCACGGTGCACGACCTCGACATGTTGCGCGCGATTGTGGGCGACGAGAAGCTGCAGTATTTGGGTTACTCCTACGGCAGCGATATCGGCTCGTATTACATCGAAAACTTCCCGCAGAACGTGGGTCGCATTGTGCTCGACGGCGCCACCGACTCGTCTATTTCTGTTTTTGAGGTCGGCCGCGTTCAGACGATTGGTTTCCAGAGGGCACTCGAAAACTATTTGGCGGCGTGCCCGACATCGTTCGATGAGTGCCCGTTCACCGGCGGGGTGGATGCCGCGCTGGCGACGATCCGCGAACTCTACGACCGCTATGACGCGAATCCGATTGCTGCCCCCGATGGCCGCATGATGGATGCCGGTGTGCTCGATATCGCGATGAGCACTGCCCTCTACTCTCAAGACTCGTGGCCGTTCCTCAACGACCTTTTCTCGGAGGCTGCGCGCGGCGAAACGGATACCGCATTCTTCCTTGCTGATTTCTATTACAGCCGCGATCTCGATGGCAGCTACACCGACAACTCGCTCGAGGCTTTCATCGCGATTTACTGCGTCGACTACCCCGTTGAGACTGACCCTGCCGTGCTGGTTGAACAGCAGGAACTCATGCGTGAGGCTTCGCCGACGACCTACCGCGATTTTCCGCCGACTGGTGACCTGACCTGCCTCAATTGGCCGTACCAGTACATCGGGCCCGACATTACGGAGCTGACCGGTGAGGGCGCACCGCCCGTGCTGATCATCTCCACAACGGGCGACCCGGCGACACCCTACGAATGGGGCGTAGCACTCAGCGAGCAGCTAGAGAGCGCCCAGCTCATCACCTACAACGGCGAAGGTCACACCGCCTACAACGGTGGTGTCGGGTGCATCGATGGTGCGGTCGACGCCTATTTCATCAACGGTGTAGTCCCGAATGACGACCCAGATTGTGCTGCCTAACGACAACTGGGCGGAGTGGGCTTTCGGGCCCCAAAACTTCGGCTAAGCTATCTTGCTGTGCCTCATGAAAATGTGGCCGGCCGCCTTAGCTCAGTTGGTAGAGCATCTCACTCGTAATGAGAAGGTCGTCAGTTCGATTCTGACAGGCGGCTCCGTTGAGCATCGAGGATCAGAGAAATCTGGTCCTCGTTGTGCGTTGTGGTGGCGGCAAACTCCCATATCGGAGTCTTAAGCTGAGGGTATGAAGTACCGCAACGAACCCATCTATACAGCAGCCATCGGCGCGGGTCGCGCCATGTTCGGTGCTCTTCGTGTGCGACGCACCGTCATCGGGTCGCAGAATCTGCCCGATGAGGGAGGGGCCGTGATCGCGATGACCCACTTCGGTTACCTCGAGTTCGCTCTTGTCGAGTGGGCGCTGTGGCTGCACAATCACCGCCGCATCCGTTTCATGGCTAAAAAGAGCGTGTTCGAGAAGCGCGTTGTCGGCTCGTTTATGCGCAACATGAAGCACATCCCTGTCGACATGAATGCTGGGGCTAAGGCCTACGAGTCTGCCGTCACGGCTCTGCGCACGGGGGAGCTGATTGGGGTATTTCCCGAAGCCGGAGTGAGTGCATCCTTCACCATCCGTGATTTCAAAACCGGCGCCGTGCGTCTAGCAGCAGAAGCGGGCGTGCCCGTGATCCCCATAGCGCTGTGGGGTGGGCAGCGCCTGATGACGAAGAACCGCAAGATCACTTTGCGTGAACGTGTGGGCATCCCGATCGTGATGGTCGTTGGGGACCCGATGACGGTTGCGACGACGGATGACGCGACAACAGCAACTGCGCGACTCAAGAAGACGATGGAAGGCCTGCTCCACACGGCGCAGGAGGCATACCCACTCGATGGCACCGGTCAGTGGTGGCAACCGCGTCACTTGGGCGGAACCGCACCGACGCCAGACGAGGCGGCCGCGGCAGATGCTGAGCGCGATGCGCGACGCGCACAAGCCGCCCGCAAGCACTAACCCGGCACTGTTTTCCCTCATGCCCCGAACGACGATTTCGGGCTACGAGGGTGTCCCCCAAACAGAGGATAGACCCGTCACCCAGACCCCCCATTAACGGGTATTTGCCTATGTTTCCGGGGTTTTTCCCTTGTGGAACGCTGCTTTCGCGCCTAGTTTTGGCAACAGGAAGCAGAGGGGTCTGCCTCCTATTTATTCGTCTGGGGGACGATTTTCATGGGGAGAGTTCCGTTTTTAACGGCCTTAGTCACCGTCGTAATAGTTGGAGTAGTACCGTTCGTCGGGGGAGGCGGCCCAGGGCTCACCGAGAGCGCAACCGCTAACTCAGCTGCACGTTCGCCGCTGTTTGCGTCGACGGCGACTGCGCCGATCGAAGAGTCGGTCGATGTCGTCGCGATTGCCAGCATCGAACGCGTCAGCGAAGAGTCATTGGCTGCAGCAATCAAGGCTGAAGCCAAGTCGCTGACCACTGACTCTGAGCACCTCGCGCAGAAAGCAGTGCCGAAGCCGGAGCCGATCGTCGTTGCCTCGGTAACGGGCGGTTCAGCATCCGTCACTCAGCTTCGCGCAGCCTATGCTTCGGCGGGTCAAGCTTGCCCGAGCAATGTTGGTGGTGGCGTACCTGGTGCGCCGAGCCGCAGCTCATCACAGGGCGTCGCCGGAACGACCTCGGGCGACCTCGCATCCTTCGCTTACGCCTACAACTCGATTCGGGTTGCTAACTGCCTGGAGCCCATCGCGCTGTCGAACTTCCGCTATGACTCCTGCATGGAAGAACGCCTCTTCTGGATGGCAGAATCGCCCAGCTCGGATCCTCTCGACGGTTGGGGCCACAACGGCACCACTCGCTCCGACGGCGTTGCCGCTCGCGGTTGCGACGGAAACCTCGCCGGTGGTTCAGGAAACAGCGGAGCCACCGTTGCTTCCAAGTGGTGGGAATCGTATTCTCACCGCGCATCGCTCTACCAGCCCGGTGCCAGCACCGGCGGCGTGTGCATCGCCTTTGCCATGACCCACGGCGGAATCGATGAGCCTTATAGCTTTACCCGCGCAGCAGCACGATGGACGTACTGCTAGGCCCACTCGAAGCGCTGGGTTCGAACATCCGGGTACTATAACCGGGTGACTGATTCAGCCAGTAGTGAGCCGAAAGCGCCAGGAGGAATACGCGCGTTTATAACTCAGCACCCCACCGCATCCACGGTGACGGTCGCAGCGGTTGTATTCGTACTACTCGCAGTAGTAGCAGTATTCGCCGGAATTTCGGTTGGCTCCGCTAACTCGGCAGTTGATGTCACCCCAGACGAAGTCACTGCAGAGCAGCGGAGCCAACCGGATGTTATACCCGGAGCGGTAGCGGTGCGCACGTGCTCTGTGGATTCTTTGGCCACGGTCGCAACCTTCCCCTCGCTTGTCGGAGTCGTGACGGATGTCGCTACGGGCACCGTGTTGTGGGACCGTTCTGCCGACGAAGCCGCCAGCCCCGCCCACATTGTGACGGCGATGACGGCTGCTGCGGCACTTCAGGCTCTCGGTGCAGACACTCGCATCAGCACCAAAGTTATTGACGGATCATCGGCGGGCGTGATCGTGCTGGTGGGTGGCGGTGACCCGACCCTCGCGACGACCAATGCGTCGTACTATCGCGATGCCCCCCAAATTTCGGATCTCGCTTCGCAGGCGATAACCCGCTATGAAGAACTCCATCCTGGAGTTCCGATTACGGAGATCGTGCTCGACTCCACTCTGTGGAACACGAGCGATGCCTGGGATTCCAATTGGCCCGAGCGTGAACGCACTGGTGGATACCACTCCTACGTTACGGCGCTCATGGTGAACGGCGACCGGGCTGATCCCACCATCGCGATCAGCCCCCGCGGCACCGATCCCGTGCAATCGGCTGGGCAAGCATTCGCCCAAGCCGCTGGATTGCCCGCGGTCACATTCTCGACCGGCGCAGCGGTCGGCAACACGGTGCTGGCTGAAGTTAAGTCGCAACCTGTCAGCGTGCTCGTGGAGCAGATGTTGATCAGTGGCGATGACTCCTTGGCTGAGTCGCTTGCCCGTCTGGTTTCCAAACAGCAAGGTCTCAGCGGCGCTGCAAGCACCCTGAACCAGGCGATCCAGAGTGTGCTGTCGGATGCCGGACTCGATGATGCCGGAACCATCACCATCACCGATGGTTCAGGTCTCAGTGCCAAAAACCAAGTCTCGCCGTTGTTCGTCGCACAGTTCATGGCGGCAGGGGCATCAGGCAGCGGCGCAATCGCGACAGCGTTCTCGATGCTTCCGGTTGGGGGCGAAAGCGGCGACCTTTATAACCGTTTTGAGGGGGATGCCGCTGCGGCATCCGGTCACGTCGCGGCTAAATCAGGGTGGACGAACCAGGAGCATTCGCTTGGTGGCGTGGTGAATGCCAAGGATGGTACTCAGCTCGCTTTCGCGTTCTACGCGATCGGCGAGGGCATCTCCACCGACGCACGCACCGCGCTCGACAACCTCGTCGCTGGCGTTTATGCCTGTGGAAGCAATCTCTCCAACTACTAAGCTCTCCAACTACTCAGCTCGCCAACTACTCAAGCCTGCGGCGATCGGTTGTGGGGCGTCGGCGCGACTTAGACTGGCATCGTGGTTGCTGCACTTTTCATTATTGATGTTCAGAACGATTTCACCGAGGGCGGCGCGTTAGGCGTCGACGGCGGTGCTGCTGTGGCGGCCGGAATCACCGACTATCTGCGGGCCAATCCCGATCGCTATGACGTGGTGATCGCATCCCGTGACTGGCACGATGCTGACAATGACAACGGTGGCCACTTCGCCACGGATGCCGAACCCAACTTTGTTGACACTTGGCCCGTTCACTGTGTCGCGGGCACAGCTGGGGCCGAGTACCACCCCGCGCTCGACACCTCGCTCGTGCAGGTGCACGTGCGTAAGGGGCAGGGCGTTCCCGCGTACTCAATCTTCGAGGGCACTACCGAAGATGGCGAGACGGTGCCCGCCCTGCTTGATCGTCTCGGTGTCGACACGATCGATGTCGCTGGCATCGCTACCGACTACTGCGTTCTTGCTTCTGCTCTGGATGCCGCGGGCAGCGGCCGCGACGTGTCGGTGCTCACCGGCCTAGTCGCCGGTGTCGCTCCGGAATCGAGCGCCGCCGCTCTCAGCACGATGGCAGACACGGGCATCACCCTTGTCTCTACCGAAGACTGACGAGTGGTGGCCGAGAAATGACAAACGATATGAGCGAGCCAGAGCTGAGCCTCCCGGGTTTCATCGCTGAGTCAGACGTTCTGCCACCGAGTAAGGGCTTGGGCTGGCGTCTGCTGGCGTTGCTGGTGGGTTTGGGACTCGTGATCGGCCTCGCCATTGCGGGTGGCGCAGCAGTCTTCACAGCGATCTGGCCGACCAGCGAGACACTGTGCGATTCCTCTGCCGGCACCTGTAGCGATGTTTCGGCTGAGCAGATCGCCGAGTTCTCGCTCATTGATCTTCCCGAGGGCGTCGAGGTCGAGAGCGTGCAGTTCGCGACGGTCGAGGATTCGTTCGGGCTGCTGTATGCCACCGTCGTGCTGCCTGAAGGAGCGGCTGATCCATTGCGTGGAGGTAACTACCGTGTTGCGGCAACGCTGTCGTGGGCATCCGAAGTGGATTCACTCGGGCTAGACAATGCGCTGCTGTACGAGGGCATTGAGTCGATCACCGGGCCCGACTTTGAGGCCGCGAGTGGGCAGCGTGCCGATGGACGCACCGTGATTCTCATCCGCGTGAGTCGGGCACTCTAGCGTGCCGGTCATCCCGATCACCGAGCTCAGCGATCCGCGGCTCGCGGACTATTCGCACCAGACCGATGTTGCACTGCGCAAAGCGCAGGGCACCGAGCACGGCCTTTATCTGGCCGAGTCGACACTCGTGCTGCAGCGCGCGCTGCGCTCCGGTCATCGCGTGCGCTCGGTGCTCGCGCTCGGCACTTCGGTGGACGAGATTGTTGACCTCGTCGGCGACGAGGTTCCCATTTTCACGGGCGACGGGTCGCTGCTCGCGGAGCTCACCGGCTACGTGCTGCACCGCGGTGTCATCGCGTCAATGCACCGGCCGCCACTGCCGGCTCCCGAGACGCTGCTGGCGGATGCTCGCCGCATCGTCATTCTCGAAAACGTCGTTGATCCCACCAACGTTGGTGCCATCTTCCGCTCGGTCGCCGGCATCGGGGCAGATGCCGTGCTCGTCACCGAGCAGTGCTCCGACCCGTTCTACCGGCGCGCGATCCGCGTCTCGATGGGAACCGTGCTCCAGGTGCCGTGGACCCGCATCGGCAACTGGACAGAGACTCGTGAACTGCTCACGGCATCCGGTTTTCAGATCGCAGCGCTAGCGCTCGAGGATGGTGCGGTGTCGTTGCGCGATTATGCGGCGGATGCTCCCGAGAAGGTCGCGCTCGTGCTCGGCACCGAGGGCCACGGTCTTACCCGCGATGCCATCGACGCCGCTGATTCGATCGTGCAGATCCCGATGCGGCACGGCATCGATTCGCTCAACGTTGCTGCGACCGCCGCGGTCGCGATGTTCGCTCTCGCGGTCGAATAGCGGCAGCGCACCCGCTCCGTAGCGGAGAGCCGAGCGGCCCGGCAGCAGCGGCAGGGCCCTAGCGCGCGGGCGCACCGCCGAAGCGGCGCACCCGCGAACCGCTAAACGAGCAGCTGGTGCTTGGCGAGGTCCTTGTAGAGCGGGGTCGACTTCACGAGCTCGGAGTGGGTTCCGACGCCCACAACCTTGCCCTTGTCGAGCACCACGATCTGGTCGGAGTCGACGACGGTCGAGAGACGGTGCGCGATCACGATGAGGGTGCGGTTCTCGGCCACAGCGTCGATGGCTTCGCGGAGCATTTGCTCGTTGAGGCCGTCCAAACTGGAGGTCGATTCGTCGAGCAGCAGAATCGGGGGAGCGGCGAGAAGCGTGCGGGCGATCGCGAGACGCTGACGCTCACCACCGGAGAGCATCACTCCGTCTTCGCCGACAGCGGCATCCAAACCGGCAGGATTGCGGTCGAGCACACCGGTGAGGTTCACGGCCGCGATCACCTTGGTGCATTCCTCGTCGGTGGCGTTGGGGGCCCCGATGAGGAGGTTCTGACGCAGGGTTCCGGCAAGCACGGGCGCATCTTGCTCGACGTAGCCGATCTGGGCGCGCAACTCTTCACGGTTGAGGGCACGGAGGTCGTCGCCGCCGAGGCGTACAACACCGCCCGTGGGGTCGTAGAAGCGCTCGACGAGGGCGAGGATGGTGCTCTTGCCGGCACCCGACGGGCCGACGATGGCGGTGCGTTCGCCGCGCTTCACGGTGAAGCTGACTCCGCGCAGCACGGTGAGGTCGATCTCCTCGGCGGCCGCTTCTGCGCCGCCGTGCTTGAGCGAGGCCAGTTCCGTTTCGGCTTGCACGAGCACCGAGTCGCGGGGGTACGAGAACTCGACGTTCTCGAACGTGATCGCGGCATCCGATTCGATGCTCGGAACGGCAACGACGTTGACGTCGGATTCGAGCTCGCTGGGCAGCTTGATGATTTCTTGAATGCGCCCGAGCGCACCGAGCGCCTGGTTGACGGCGGTGACGGCGCCGAAGGCTTGGCCGAGCGGCATGATCATGAGGAAGAGGAAGAGGATGAACGCGACGAGGTCAGCGATCTCGATGGCGCCGCTGGCCACGCGGTAGCCACCGACACCGAGGACGACGAGGAACGACACTTGCAGCGCGATTCCGGCAATCGGAACCACGAGTGCCGAGATCTTGGCGACGCTGATGCCCATCTTCCAGGCGCCGAGCGCGTCTTCGTTCACGGCCTCGATTTCACGCTCGGTGGCGTTGGATGCTCGCAGCGTGCGCACGGCGGAGATCGCACGTTCCACAGCGGCGGCTAGGTCGCCGACCTTGCGCTGGGCGCGCTGGCTGGCCACACGGATGCGCTTCGAGAGGGTGGTAACCGTGACGACGGCGATTGCGATCACGAGCACGGTGAGGCCGAGCAGCACGGGGTCGATGATGAGCATCGCGATGAGCGCACCGATGAAGGTGATGGAGCCACCGATGGCTTCGACGAGTCCCTGCGTGAGTACGGCGCGCAGCAGGGTCGTGTCGCTGCCGACACGCGAGACGAGGTCACCGGTGCGGCGACGGTCGAACTCCGAGATGGGAAGGTTGAGCATCCGGCTCACGAGACGACGACGGCTGGAGAGCACGACGCCCTCACCGGTGCGCTGCAGGAGGTAGTGCTGGTAACCGCTGATGAGGCCCGAGATGACGACGAGGCCGATGAGTAGCCACACGAGGGTGCCGAGCGATTCGTCGGCCTCGACGATCGTGATGACCTGGCTGACGAGCAGCGGCTGCGCGAGCGAAGCGCCCGCGCCGAGGATGCTGAGGATGATCACGAAGATCATGACCTTGCGGTGCTCGAAGAGGTAGGGGAGCAGCTCGCTGAACTTGGCGCGGGGGCCGTCGTCGGGGTTGTCGCGTGATCCAGAACGTCCGCGACGCGGTGCAGCGGTGTGTGAAGTCGAGCTCATGAAGTTTCTCGTTGTCCCAAAACTGGAGGGCGAAGGTGCCGCGAGTGTTCAGCGGCATCGGCATCAGCAATCAGCCTCTAAAACACTAAGCCTTTCCGCTGGATGCTGCGTACAACATCCGGTGTATCTGTGTTGCGGGAGCTGCTTCGCGGGGAGGCCGCCGGGTACTGCGGAACGAGCACAAAGCTTGTAGCCGCAGCTACAGGGATTGAATTGTCGGGACCATGCCGAGTGCGGCAAACACCGCACCGACGACGGCGAGCACGAAAACGGCCAGCGCCCACAAGAACAGCGGGGCAGCACTCGTGAGGCGAATGCGATCGGTGGATGCCTGAACAAGCTTCGTATGCACGGTGCGGTATCTACGATGCCCCACCCAGAACAGCACGGCGGTCAAGATGAGGCCAATCGCCGCGACGGCGTAGCTGGCAATGCTGACGGTGTTGAGGAGCAGTCGCGCGGAGACGAGCGCGG
Source organism: Salinibacterium sp. SWN167 (assembly GCF_015864665.1). GTDB lineage: Bacteria > Actinomycetota > Actinomycetes > Actinomycetales > Microbacteriaceae > Rhodoglobus. The sequence goes on from NZ_JADYWU010000002.1 coordinate 253,082, forward strand.
CAATCGCAAACGACAGCACGGTGCGTTGCCAGGCGAGGGCGGTGCGTTCCGCTTGCAGTCCGGCATCGAATGGACGGTCGAAGGCGCGCGTCACTGGAGGAGGATACCGATCGCGAGCAGCAGCCCGGCCACAACAACGCCGCCACCGATGGGGCCAGCAAGGTTAGGGGAGGGCAACGGGCGCCCGAGTCGCAGCGACTGCTCGGCCTTCATCCAACCGAACCACGCCTGCATCGGGGCGAGCACGCCCAACAGAATCAGCAGCACGGATGCCCCGAGTCGGAACCCGGGAGCGATCGGCAACACGAATGCCTCTAGTGCCACACCCGCGGCGATCAGCGCGAGGGCGGTGCGGATCCACGCCAGAAACGTGCGCTCGTTCGCCAAGCTGAAACGGGCATCCGGCTCAGTGCCAACGCCGTAGACGCGGCGCGGAAAGCGGCGAGGAGGTGGCTGTACTGGTTCGGTCACGAGCGATCCTTCATGCCCCGATCCTAGCGGGGACGAGGAGCACTGGTCGTCGCACGTTTACTCCGTCGGCCTCACGAAGTCTTCAATGAAGTCAAAGTCGTCGAGGGTTCCATTTACGAGAAACTCGCCATACTCGCCGGCGGGGAGCGAGTCGACAACCACGCTCGGCGCACCCTGTCGGATCTCAAGGATTACGATGCCTGTGTCGGGTCCGCCGCCCGCAAGCTCTAGGCCGTCACCGGGGCGAAAAACGCCGGTCAAGGCTTGGCCGACGATAATGACCAAGCCGTCGCCATCTTCGTACTTGGTGTACTTATCGTGCATCTGGAACGCGACTTCGCTGCCGGGCGCCGTACTTTCGATCGGCTCGCTCGTGGGATCCGCCGAAGCTGACGCGCTAGCTTCATCCGCGATGAACGTCGGTGTTGCGGTGGAATCCGCATCTGAGGGGCTTCCGGGCGTGCATCCGGAGACCGCTATCGCGAGGCCGAGAATCACCAGGGCGGCCAGGGATCGAGCGGAGTGCGTCATTCGTGGTGAGTTTCGCATACCGCCAGCCTAGGCCGGGTTTCGAGGCAGCGGCTAGGGTTTCTGAAAAACTTTCACGCTAGCCGTGCCGTCACAGGTTATTCGCCTCGAAGCTGACGCAACAGCACCGCGGTCGCGGTTGTCGCCCCGGATGCCTCAGAGACGATCGGCTACACCAGCAACGGCGACGGCCTCCGTCAGACTCGAACCGATAGTGACGGCACGCGCAACTTCACCTGGCAGACCGGTAGCAGCTTGCCGTTGCTGCTCGATGACGGAATTAGCTCGTACCTTTACGGGCCATCATTGGCGCCAATCGCTCAGATCGACAATGCCACTGGTGCTGTGCAGTATTTGCATTCAGATCTGATCGGGTCCACCCGAGTGATCACCGACTCCGCGGGCGCCGCGGTGGGCATAACTCAGTACGACGAGTACGGCAACCGCACCGCGCACGCGGGTGCCGCCGATAGCGAGTTTGGGTTTAGCGGTAACTGGACTGACCCGGATACTGGGTTCGTTTATCTCCGAGCACGTGACTATGACACGACGACCGGTCAGTTCACGACGGTGGATCCTGCGGTGGACTCCACTCGTCAGCCGTACGCGTATGCCGCGAACAACCCACTACAGAACATAGACCCGACCGGCTTGGACTTCTGGGGGGACGTCGGAAACAACGGCCTAGCTTTCGGCGCCGGCTTGCTCGATAGCGCCACCTTCGGGCTTTCCGGCGCTGTACTCGGTGCTGTTGTCCCAGGCTATAACTGCCTCACGGAGGGCAATCCGTGGTTCACCGCGGGCGTCATCGTTGGCACGATCGCGGTAGGACTAGCGACTGCCGGGGTCGGGGCCGGCGTTGCTATTGCCGCAATTGCCGCGAGAACTGCCATCAAGGTCGCGGTGAAAACGGCTGTCTCAGCGAGTCAAAGAGTTGTCACGGGCGGGGTAGTAAGGGCGCCCGCGAGGCTCGGCGCTGCAGCGACTCAGAGCGCTACAAAAAGCGGGACTAATGTTGTCAACGAGGGCATCTATGTAGTGCGCACGGAGATCGGGGGAACGTACACTGGGCAATCGGGCAACATCGCTCAACGGCTTCCTGCGCACGTTAGGCAGGGCAAATTTACTCAGGCGGAGGTTGACGGCGCTGTGCGCACTGAAGTTCTAGGTGGGAAGACTGCGCGCGAGATCGCGGAGCAGCTCAAGTTGGACTCGCTAGGTGGGCGTGACGCTCCTGGGGTGCTAAATAAGGTAAACCCAATTGGAGAGTCCCGCATGGAACTGATGCCGCCAGGATACTCTCGATGAGTTTCGAAGTCGTCGAGACGCCATTGGGAACCGATTTGGTTGTGACAGGTGACTGGTCCGCTGCCGCGAGTCGACAGATTGATGCGGGCGCAGCTGATGGCTTAGTGCTCAACTACGCACTCGGCTTTCGCGAAAGAGATTTGGAGTTCGTCCGTGGACTGCCGATTCGCCGCCTGAAGCTTCTGGCGAGAACCCACAGAGACATATCTCCTGTGTACTCACTAGCGGATACTTTGACCTGGCTATCGGTACAGTCGCATCCGAGGGTACAAATCGAATGCGAGCGTCTTCCTCTTCTCTCGCACCTCTCTGCTGACTGGAGTCAGGTCCAAGGATCGATCCGGTTTCTCCCTCACCTTCAACAACTTTTTCTTGGTCACTACTCTGAACGAGACCTCTCCGCTCTCGGGACGCTCGAGTCGCTGACAAGCATCGTGATGAAGGACTATCCCCAGCTGCGCTCCCTTGACGGACTAGAACTATTCCCGGCGCTCGCAGAGTTGGGAATTCATCTCGCGAAGAACCTCGGAGATATCGAGGCATTGCGACGTTCATCCTCCCCACTCCTGAAGACAGTGCAACTGCCGGCCTGTCGAAAGATCACAGACATCAGTGCAGTTTCTGGATGCACGTCACTTCGCGTCTTCGAACTAAGCGATGGGACAGAGCTACCGACGGTCGAGCCGCTATCGGCGCTAGTCCGTTTGGAGCACCTCGCGCTATTCGGCTCGACAACAGTGGCGGATGGCGACCTCACACCGATCGCCGGGCTACCCCAACTAACTGACTTCCGGATGATGAACCGGCGCCATTATTCGCCATCAGTGCCAGAAATTCAGAGTGTCATTGATGGTCGAGTCAGGGATGCCGGACTCTAGCGAGTTGAGAGCTGGCTAGGCGCCGCGAAGCTGCCGCAACAGCACCGCAGTCGCAATTGCGGCGTTGGCGGCTTCTTCACCCTTGTCCTCTTTTGAGCCCTCAAGCCCGGCACGATCGAGGCCCTGCTGTTCGTCGTCGAGCGTGAGGACGCCGAAGCCCACCGGTTTGCCGGTCAGGATCGAGACCTGCGTGAGGCCGCTGGTGGCGGCATCCGACACGTATTCAAAGTGGGGTGTTCCGCCACGGATGATGACGCCGAGAGCAACAACGGCATCCGCCCCAGCATCGAGGGCTGCTTTGCTCGCGACGGGCAGCTCGAAGCTGCCGGGAACCCGCACCTCGGTCACCTCGGCATTGGCCGCCTTGAGGGCGCGGTGCGCGCCGGCGAGCAGGCCGTTGGTGATGACCTCATGCCACTGGCCGGCAATGATCGTGACCTTGAGGCCGGTTGCATCGGTAACGATTTCGGGGGATCCTGCGCCACTCATCAGAGGCCTTTCGCGGTAAGTCGTGCTTCGTCAAGCACGGCGGTAGAGGGAAGTTGGTGACCCATACGGTCACGCTTGGTTTCGAGGTAACCCTCATTGCCGGCGCCGACGCCAACGACGAGGGGCACAAGTTCGCCGACAATAACGCCACGCTCTTCAAGCTGACGCTTCTTCTCGGGGTTGTTGCTGAGCAGGCTGACCGACGAGATTCCAAGATCCTTGAGGATCCCAACAGCAGCCCCATAATCGCGGGAGTCAGCGGGCAGGCCCAGGGCTAGGTTCGCATCCAGAGTGTCGAGCCCATCCTCTTGCAGACGGTAGGCGCGCAGCTTGTTGATGAGGCCGATGCCACGGCCTTCGTGGCCGCGAAGGTAAATCACGGCGCCACCATCACGTTGGATGGTCTCGAGCGCACTATCGAGCTGGGGGCCGCACTCGCACTTGAGCGAACCGAACGCTTCCCCCGTGAGGCACTCCGAGTGCACGCGCACCAGGGTGGGGCCCTCGCCGATGCGCTCGAGGGTTCCGGGCGCGATGAACGCGACGTGATCGGCGCCCGTCGAGTTATCGCGGTAGGCGCGTACGGTGAAGGAACCATGCACGGTCGGGATGGTGGTTTCGACCTCGAACTGCACGCGACTCATCTCGGGGATCGGTTCGATCGGTGCCGGGATGGTGTCGCAGCGGTTCTCTTCGAGCCAGTGCATGAGGTCCAGAATCGTGATGACGAGCACATCTTCGCGCGCACCGAACTCGATCAGTTCGGGCAGCCGCATCATTTCGCCCGAGTCGAGCACGATCTCCGAAATCGCCGCGACGGGGCGCAACCCCGCGAGCTTCATGAGATCGACGGATGCTTCGGTGTGGCCGTCACGCTCGCGCACTCCACCATCGACTGCGCGCAGCGGCATGATGTGCCCGGGGCGGTGCAGGCTCGACGGTATCGAGAGCGGATCGGCGAGCACCCGCAGAGTGTGGGCCCGATCGGAGGCGCTGATGCCGGTGCTGAGACGGTTGGCGGCATCCACCGACACGGTGTACGCCGTGCCGCGAGGGTCTTCGTTCACAGCGACCATCGGCGGAAGCGCCAGTGCGTCAGCGATCTCGTTGGTCATCGGAGCGCAGATGAAGCCGGAGGAGTGGCGCACCATCCACGCGATCCACTCTTGACTGGCGAGCTCGGCGGAAATGATGACATCGCCCTCGTTCTCGCGGCCTTCATCGTCGGCGACGATCACGGGGCGACCCGCGCGGATCGCCTCAATGGCATCGGGGATAGTGGCGAGACTCATGACTCGGTCCTTTCGTGACGCTGATCAGCGTCGGTGAACTCCGCCATCCGGGCCACATGGCGGGCGAGGATGTCGGTTTCGATGTTGACGGAGTCGCCCACAGCGAGCGCTCCCAACGTTGTAGCGGTGAGGGTTTCGGGAATCAGCGAAACCTCGAACCAGTCGCGACCCACGGCACTCACCGTGAGAGAGACGCCGTGCACCGCGATGGAGCCCTTGCGGGCGACGAGCGGGGCGAGTTCTTCGGTGAGGTTGAAACGCAGGATGCTCCAGCTGCCCTCATCGGTAATGCTCAGCACCGAGCTCGTGCCGTCGATGTGCCCCTGCACGATGTGGCCGCCGAGGCGATCGCCGACCTGCATGGCGCGCTCGATGTTCACGCGGGCGCCAGCAGCGAGCGAGCCGAGCGTGCTCATGTCGAGAGTGACGCCCATGACGTCGGCCGTGAACCAGTCGGCGCCCTGATCGACAACGGTGAGACACACGCCGCTGACGCTGATCGAGTCACCGTGGCCGGCATCCGACACCGCATTCGGAGCGCGCACCGTGAGGCGGGCACCATCATCGGTCGCGGCCAGCTCGACGACATCGCCGAGCTCTTCAATGATTCCGGTAAACATGGTTACGCTCTCGTTTCTGTCGCCGGGCGGGCGACAATCAGTACGTCGTTGCCCAGCGGGCGAAGTTCAGTGATGCTGAGGTCTTTGGCCTCAGCCATGGTCGTAATCCCGAGCTCGCCGAGCGCGACCTTGGGTCCACCCAACAGCTTCGGGGCCAGGTAGATGAGCAGTTCATCCGCAAGCCCAGCAGCGATGAAGGCGCTCGCGATAGTCGGGCCGCCTTCAACGAAGACGCGCCGGATGCCCGCCTCGAACAATTCGCTCAGTGCGGCGTCGAGGTCGTTGCCGTCAATCTGACGCAGTTTCTCGGGGTGTTGGCGCAGTTGCGCATCCGCCGGAATCTCGCGCCGACCGAGCACCACCGGCTGCGGTTGCGACTCGAGAAGTTCGCCGGCGTCGCCCCGCGCGGTCAGGCTCGGGTCATCGGCGAGCACCGTGCCTGTGCCCACGACGATCGCATCGGCGCGCGCTCGTTGCTCGTGCACGTGCTGGCGGGCGGCGGTGCCGGTGATCCACTGGCTCGTGCCATCGGCGGCCGCAGCGCGACCGTCGAGGGTGGATGCCCACTTCACGGTCACGTGCGGACGCTGCAGTCGAGCGGCGGTCAGCCACGAGTGCAAAAACTCTTCAGCGTCGGCCTGAGCGATGCCGGCGATCACTTCGACGCCACCAGCGCGGAGCCGTTCGGCACCGCCAGCGGAATGTGGCCCAGGATCAGACACCGCGTAGACGACGCGGCTCACGCCAGCATCGAGCAGGGCTTGAGCGCACGGGCCGGTGCGCCCGTGATGGTTACAGGGCTCGAGGGTAACGACGGCGGTGAGGCCTGCGGCGATGCCGTCGAGGTTGGCGAGAGCATCCACTTCGGCGTGCGGAGTGCCCGCACCGTGGTGCCAGCCTTCGGCCACGATCTCGCCGGTGGCATCCACGAGCACGCAGCCCACTTGAGGGTTGCCACCGGTGATCGGCCCGTGGCTCGCCAACGACAGCGCATGGTGCATCAGCTTCTCCAGCTGTTGCACCTGCTGTGCGGTCTGCTCTGGGGCGGTCATCCGGGCTCTCGTCTCGTGGGACGCGCTCCGGGAAAGTGGGTTCGAAAAACCACACTGCACCACTAATCGCGCCCAGAATGCGGGCACGTTCGTTGGTTCAGCTCGTGCTTCCTCTTATCCGGACTGAGAAATCTTGCGATCTCATTACCGTCGGTCCCGGAGTTTCACCAGGTCAACCGTTTCGAAGTTTTCACTTCGGCGCGGGTCGCGGACTATAACCGCCGGTTCGGAATCTCACCGAGCCCCGGAGCACGTTTTGCTTTGCTTAGTCTACTCAACGCGTTTCGCCGCGAACTATTCCCGCCCCAACCTCTCAGTTTGTTACGCGAGGCAGGAGGGACTGGCGCGACTGTTTCGGGCGAGTCCTCGCGCTACGGCCGCAGCCGAAGCGTGCGGCCAGCTCAGTCGAGCAGCCCGTCCAATTCATCAAGCGAGTGGATGACACTAACGCCAGCCGCCCGAGCTTCCTCACGCTGGTCGGTGGTTGCGCTGCGCTCGCGGTCGAGCCACACTCCGGTGAGTCCGGCATTCGCGGCTCCCAGCGCATCCGTCGCTAGCCGGTCGCCGATGTAGACCGCGTTGGCGGGTTCGACGCCGAAGAGTTCGCAGGTGTGGTGAAAGATGCGCGGGTCGGGCTTGGTGTGTCCGAATTCGCCGCTCGCGACGAGGTGCTCAACCCGGTGAGTGAGACCGACTGTCTCAACTTTGCGCGTCTGAAAGTCGAGTTCGCCGTTGGTGATGATGCCGAGGCGGGTGGCGGGGGAGCGGGTCTCCAGCGAATCGAGGCAGGCGAGGGCGTCGTCGTGCAGGTGCCAGGCGTCGCGGTACGCCTCGAAGTAGGTGTCGAACCACTGGCTGGATTCGGCATCGTTGAGCATCACGCCGTAGGGCTCGACGAAACCGCGGGCGCGCGCTTGGCGTTGGCCTTCGAAGGTCAGTTCGCCGCCGAGGTAGCGGTGGTAGTGATGTTCCTCCAGCGCGGTCCAGCGCACACTCTCCGATGCATCGTCGGGCCACACCGCACTCCCGTCGACGCTGGGCCCGGCAGCAAATGCGGCCCCCAACGAACGTCGGTGATTGCGAATACCGAGATCCACGGATGCCCGGTGAGCAAACAGGGTGTCGTCAAGGTCAAAGAGGGCGACTGTGATTGTCAATGCGTCAGCGCTTTCTCAGTTCTAAACCGGCCACGGCTGGCCGGATTCGACCTCATAGGTGGGGTTCTCATCCGGAGCGGTGAGCGTTGCCCACCACGATGGCGGATGCGTGCCGCCGCGATACTCGCTCGAGGCGGGTTCGATGCCGGTGTAGATGAAGCCGAGGCTCTTGGCGATGGCGGCGGAGGCTTTGTTGCCCACGAGGGCTTCCCAGCGCACTTCGGGGCGACCGGTGGAGAACACCCAGCGGCTGACCTCGGCGACGGCTTCTTTCATGAAGCCTTTGCCGCGGTGGGGTTCGCCCATCCAGTAGCCGATGGTGTCGTTGTAGAGGCGAAAGCTGATGACGCCGAGCAGTTCAGGCTTGCCGGTTTCGCGGATTGCCCAGGTGTATTCGTCGTCGTCGTCCCACCACTGCGCCACCAGATTGTTGATGAAGAATTCGGCATCTGATGCAGCGTAGGGCCAGGGGATCGTGAGCGTGTGCTCGAAGATTGGGTCTTGGCAGTAGGCGGTCATGAGCTCGACATCGTCGCCGGTGAGGGCATCCAACGTCAGGCGTTCGCTCGAAAGATTAAAGACCTGCATTAGCGCACCCGCGGCAAGAAGCCGATGCGGTCATAGACGCGGTCGAGCGTCTTCTGAGCCATCTCGTTGGCGCGCTCGGCGTTCTTGCTGAGCATGCGGTCGAGCTCGGCGGGGTCAGCGAGCAGCTCGAGGGTGCGCTCACGCACGGGCGCGAACTCTGCCACCACAACCTCAGCAACTTCCTTCTTGAGATCGCCGTAACCCTTGCCCGCAAAGTGCTCTTCGAGGTCGGCGACGGATGTTCCGCTAAACGTGGAGTGCAGCGTCAACAGGTTCGAGACGCCCGGCTTTGCTTCGCGGTCGAAACGAATCTCGCGCTCATCATCGGTCACTGCCGACTTGATCTTCTTCGCCGTCTTGTTCGGCTCATCGAGCAACCAGAGCACGCCCGCATCCGTCGTCGCTGACTTGCTCATCTTCGACTCGGGGTTCTGCAGGTCGTAAATCTTGGCCGTGGCCTTCTGAATCTGCGGCTCTGGCATCACGAAGGTGTCGCCGAAACGGGAGTTGAAGCGTGCCGCGAGGTCGCGCGTGAGCTCGATGTGCTGACGCTGATCTTCGCCCACCGGAACGATGGCGGTGTCGTAGAGCAGGATGTCGGCGGCCATCAGCACGGGGTAGGTGAAGAGGCCAACCGAGGCGGCATCCGATCCCTGCTTGGCGGACTTGTCTTTGTACTGCGTCATGCGCGAAGCCTCACCGAAGCCGGTGATGGTGTTCAGCACCCACGCAAGCTCAGCGTGCGCCGGAACCTGGGACTGCACGAACAGCACAGAGCTTTCGGGGTCGATGCCGCCGGCGATGTATTGCGCGGCGGTGCGACGGGTCTGAGCGCGCAGCAGTGCCGGATCTTGCGGAACCGTGATGGCGTGCATGTCGACAACGCAGAAGACAGCGTCGTAGTTCTGCTGCATCTCGCGCCACTGCATGAGCGCGCCAATGTAGTTGCCCACGTGGAGCGAATCGGCAGACGGCTGCATTCCTGAAAACAGGCGAGGTGTGGTGCTCATTAGCTAAGTCTTTCAGATCGAATAGTCAACAACGACGGGAGCATGGTCGCTCCAGCGCTCATCCCAGGCGCCGGCCTTGTCGATGCGGTAATCCGCAACGGTGGCCGCAAGCGCGGGGGTGGCGACGTGGTAGTCGATACGCCAACCGGTGTCGGTGTCGAAAGCTTGGCCGCGCTGCGACCACCAGGAGTACGGGCCGTCGACTTCACCAGCGAACTGGCGGCCGACATCCACCCAACCGAGGCCGGGGCCAGTGGTGCCGTCGACGCATTCGATGGTCTCGCCAGCAGCGCCGAAGAAGCGGTCAAAGTAGGCGCGCTCTTCAAGGAGGAAGCCCGCCTTCTTGCGGTTGCCGCGCCAGTTCTTGATGTCGAGTTCGCGGTGACCAACGTTGAGGTCGCCGACGATGAGGGCATGGTCGCTGTGCGCGGCAAGTTCGGGCAGGCGCACGAGCATGGCTTCTAAGAACTTGTACTTCTCGACCTGCTTCGGGGTATCGACAACGCCCGAGTGAACGTAGGTGCTGACGACGGTGACGGTCGTGCCGTTGACATCGAAGTCGGCTTCGAGCCAGCGACCGGCGCTGTCGAAGTCGTCGGCGCCGAGCGCAACGCGGTGAGCGAGAGGGGCGGATGCCGCAGATCCCTTGCGTGAGGCAACAGCGACGCCCGCGCGGCCCTTCGCTGTCGCGGCGTCGTGCAGGATGTTCCAGCCATCGCCGAGCAACCCTTCGATGTCGGCGTCGGCGGCGCGAACCTCTTGCAACGCGAGAATGTCGACGTCACGGGCATCCAGCCAGTCGCCCATTCCCTTGCGGTAAGCGGCGCGAACACCATTGACGTTGACGGATGCGATGCGAAGACGTGTTGCCATGCCTCAAGACTACCGAGCGCCACTGACCCTGTGGTGACCGTCAGCTACCTCTTGCTGTTGCGCTTCATCATCCGTTTAAAGGTGCGCTTGAACTTCACTTCGTTGGCCTTGTCGAGTTCGCTCTGCTCGTCGGGAGTTGCCTGCGGTTTGCGGTTGGCCTGACGCTGAGCCTTGCGGTCGGCTTTGACGGCCTTGTTCGCTTTCGCGTCATTGGCGGCCTTCGTCGCTGCCACGGCCCGCGGCGCCTCAGCATCACGCTTCTCGCCGCTGATGTCGAGGTCAGCGTCATCGGCGGAGACGGCAATCCACGCCGAACCGATGAGAATGATTTGGCAGATCAAGTTGAACCAGATCAGCAAACCGATAATCACGGCGAAGGATGCCAACAGCGGGTTGCGGGTGGCACCTTCCAGCAGGAAGCCACCACCAAACTTCAGCGCACCAAGCGCTACGGCCGCAATGATCGTTCCCTGAGCGAGCACACGGAAGGGGATCTTGATGCCGGAAACTACCCGATAGAACACGGCGAGAGTGGCGGTGTCGAGAAGCAGCACAATCACGAGGGCGACACCGCGAGTGGCGATGATCGCGACATCGGAGTCTTCATCGATCGATACGAGGCCGAGTATCCAGTTCAGGGCGGCGGAACTCACGACAGAGATCGCAGCCGACAGCAGAACGGCAAGGCCGAAGCCAATCGCCAGCCCGACATCTTTCAGTTTCAAAATAAGGAAGTTCGTCTCGGAACTCTCGAGGCCAAACATGGAACGAACGGCACTGCGGCCGGAGGCGATCCAGCCCAGAGCAGTAAACGCCAAACCGAAGGCAGCAATGACACCAGTGATACCCAGAATGCTGGTGTCGGCGAGGGTGTCGCGGCTGATCGCGCCGTTGCCGCTGCCATCGCCAATGAGGCCAGGGATGTTCGTGGAAATGAAGTTGTAGACCGCATCGAGCAACACTGGATCGCCCTGCACGATGAAGCCAGCGACAGCGAAACCAACCCAGATTGCGGCAAAGACGGCGAAGATCGCTTGGTAGGAAAGTCCCGATGAGAGGAGTGGTCCTAACTTTTCCGCGTAGTGCATGAAGACACGCACCGGGCGTAGCTGGAGTACCCACTCAATGGCTGGTTTCAGTCGTTGCGCAAGCTGCATCCAATAAGAATAGCTAGGCTGTCTGTGCGTAACTCAGAGGAGAGGTCAGATCACATGGAACTTCAGGGTGTTGGAGTCGGACGATCGGTTGCTGTCGGAAAAGTCGTGCGGATGCCCGACCCCCTTCCGGAACCGAAAGATGCTCGCCATTCCGGCGATGCTGCAGCAGAAAAAGAAGCGGCAGCATCCGCACTGACTTTTGTGGCTGCTGACCTGCGCGCCCGCGCAGAAAAAGCGGATGCCGAAGCCAACGAGGTTCTCACCGCTACAGCCCTCATGGCTGAAGACCCCTCGATTCTCGACAGTGTGAACGAACTGATCGACGGCGGCAAAGCTGCCGAGCGCGCAGTGTTCGAGGCCTTCGCTTCGTTCCGCGAGATGCTGATTTCGCTCGGCGGAATGATGGCCGAGCGTGCCACTGACCTCAGTGACGTGAGCCAGCGCGTAGTCGCTCGCCTGCGTGGCGTCGAAGCCCCTGGCGTTCCGCAGCGCGACGAGCCGTTCGTGCTCGTTGCCGACGACCTCGCTCCGGCAGACACTGCACTGCTCGAACTCGACAAGGTTCTCGCTCTCGTCACTCGCCAGGGTGGCCCCACGAGCCACACCGCGATCCTCGCTCGCTCGAAGGCGATCCCCGCCATCATGGGCGTCGCAGAAGCACTCGACCTTGCCGATGACACCCTGGTAATTGTGGATGCCGGTGCTGGCATCATCACGACAGAGCCCACCGCTGAGCAAGTCTCCGCAGCAGAGGCCCGCATCGCCGAGCTCGCTGCCGCAGCAAACGCTCCCATCACTGATGGAGCTCTCGCTGACGGAACCCTCGTTCCGCTCCTCGCCAACTTGGGCACTCCCTCTGAGGCCGCGCAGGCGGTTGAGCTGGGCGCTGAAGGTGTTGGTCTGTTCCGCACCGAGCTCATGTTCCTTGACGCCAAGACTGCGCCGACGGTTGAAGAGCAGACCAAGGAATACACCGAGATGCTGCAGCATTTCCCGGGCAAGAAGGTTGTCGTTCGCGCGCTCGATGCTGGTGCCGACAAGCCCCTGAGCTTTATGGACATGGGCGAAGAAGTGAACCCCGCCCTCGGCCAGCGCGGCCTCCGCTCGCTTCGTGTCAACGAGAACATCCTCCGCGACCAGCTCACTGCCCTTGTCAATGCGCAGAACGCCACGGATGCCGACCTCTGGGTCATGGCCCCGATGGTGTCGGATGCCGAAGAGACCGAATACTTCGTCGCCCTAGGCCGCGAACTCGGCCTCAACACTGTGGGTGTCATGGCCGAGGTTCCCTCGCTCGCCGTGCTCGCCGACCAGGTTGCCGAGCGCAGTGACTTTGTCTCGATCGGCTCCAACGACCTCACCCAGTACACGCTCGCTGCAGACCGGATGCTCGGCACCCTCGCCAAGTTCCAAGACCCATGGCACCCTGCCGTGCTTCGCATGGTGAAGATGCTCGGAGACGCTGGTGCTGCTGCGGGCAAGCCCGTCGGAGTCTGTGGCGAAGCTGCTGCCGATCCGCAACTCGCGATCGTCCTTGTCGGTCTGGGAGTCACAAGCCTCTCGATGACGCCCGCGGCGCTCGCCGACGTGCGCGCCGAGCTTCTGACGGTCACGCTTGAGCAGGCTAAGGCTCGCGCTGCTGCTGCTATCAACGCAACGACCGGGCCGACGGCTCGCGAAGCTGCTGCACAGGCTGCCTAAGACCTAGAACACACGAAGTGCCGCCACCCCAATACGGGTGGCGGCACTTCGTCGTTAAAGGGGGCTCACGCTGGTGCTGCGCTCGCTCCACTCGTGCGCTGTGAGCGCGAAGTGGTCCACTCTGAAGGCTGATTACAGGGATGGTCGCGGGGTCTGCAGCGGGGTGGTGTGGGCTTCCCAAGCACGCCGAGGAAGGTGATCGGGGTACATGGAACACAGGTGAGTGGTTCTGGTGTATTCCGCGGAAGGTGGTCCTGATCGGCAAAAGTGGTTTTCGCTGGCGGCCGTGAAGTGGTCAGCGTGGTTGCTAATGGGCAGCCGAGATTCCGGCAGAGAGAGCCCTCTCCAGCGGCGCAGGTGGTCTAGTTCGGGAGGCAATGCGTCGGCGTGCGCCGCTAGTCTAAAAACCGCTAGAACGCGGCACTATTCGGGTCAGAACGATCTGTTCCCCCCTAGTGGGGGCACAATTTTTCGAGAAAAGTCGATAGTCTGCGTCATAGAGAACGGGTTCATCGGTCTCTTTGGGTAAGAAGGTTTTGTTTTTAGAATCTTCGCCCCAAAGGGACAAAGAGAGGCCCGGGAAATGGATCAGGGGGATGAGCGGAATCGTGGCACCGAAGCTAACCACTTCGGACGAGCAGCTGCTGGCACAGGCGCGTACGGGGGTACAAAACGCCTTTGCCGAGCTCTGGAGTCGCCACTACCGCTCGGGAATATGTGTTGCCCGTCAGTACACGTCGATAGACGCGGACGATCTCGTGTCTGAGTCGTTCGCGCGTATTTACCAGCGTGTGCTGGCGGGTGGCGGCCCACAGGGTGCCTTTCGCCCCTACCTCTATACGACCATCCGCAACCTCGCGTCGACGTGGGGCGCTGCCTCCCGCGAAGTGCAAGTGGATGAGATCGCCGACTTCGAAGACCCCAAGACTCTCGACGACCCCATTGCCGTTGCGCTCGATCACTCGCTCACCGCCAAAGCCTTCCGTGAACTTCCGGAACGCTGGCAGTCAGTGCTCTGGTACACCGAGGTTGAAGGCATGGACCCTCACGAGGTGGCGCCACTACTGGGCATGAGCGCTAACAGCGTCGCTGCGCTGTCGTACCGCGCGCGTGAAGGTCTTCGCAAAGCCTGGTTGCAAGCCCATATCAACGACGCAACGGCATCCGGCGAATGCCAGTGGGCGATGTCAAAGTTTGGCGAGCATGCTCGCAAGAGCCTCAGCGGCAGAGATACCACACGCATCGAAGCCCATCTTGCTTCGTGCGCTCGCTGTGCGATCGTGTGTGAAGAGGTCGACGAGGTTGGTTCACGCCTAGCACTCGTGATGATCCCGATGCTGCTGGGCGGCGTTGCTGGTGGCGGTTTCCTGAGTGCCTTCGGGCAGGGCGGCGCAGCGTCGCTTACCGCAGCAGCAGCGCCGGCCATGCCAGCAGCGGTGGTCGCCAGTACGCATCTGGTGGGCGCTGGCGGCGTGGCTGCCGCAGGCGGAGCCAGCGCGGGGGTACTTCCCGTCGCGGTCGCCGGCACGCTTGCTGCCGCGCTAGCCCTTACCGGCTCACTTGTTGTTCTTGCTCCGACAACTCCCGGATCCACGAGTGCCGAGGGCACAACGACGAGCCAAACCTCTGACGGTCAGGGCAACCCCGACGTGACGAACTCGGGAGTCAGTGACAACCTCGGCGGTTCTCGCACCGATCCCAGCGACATCACGATTCCTACGGTCCCCACGGTTCCCTCCATTGAGGCGAGCACCGATACCGGTGGCATTACAACCGGCTCGGGTGGGCTCGTCGATTCTGTTGGAGATGTCGTCGGGGGGCTTGTCGACTCCGTCATCGGCACTGTCACCGGAGGAGCTGCTCCCGAAGGTCACACGGCCCCAGGCGGCGTTGTGGGTACCGACATCGACCTGAACCTCATCGGAACCGCCACTCCGGGCGCGCACCTCTCGCTGCAGGCGGCGGGGCTCGTCTACGCGACGACGACTGTGTCAAGCGACGGTACCTTTGCGCTCAACGTCACCGGTATCCCGGGTGGGTTGTCATCGCTCGACTTGGTGCAGACCGTCGATCGTGACTATTTGGGCGGCCTGGTGGGCGGCGGCGGCTTGCTCGGGGGACTCCTCGGCACCGTCGATGGCCTCATCAATGACCTCATCGAACCCCTCCAGCTATCGTCGGGTAATAACCAAGGCGTCAACGTTCGTTTACTGAGCTAAACCCCAGTTCGGGGGTGTTTGCAGATTCTTCTCGTCATAATGTGTCGAGAGACCAGTCTCTTTTAGTAGGCAACCCGAATGCCTACTGTGGGCGTTCGCCGTGGGTGACGGACGCACACAAACAAATCGCCCCTGGAGCTACCTCGGTAGCGCCAGGGGCGATCTTGTTTAAGCGAGCGTACGGTTACGGCTTGCCCTTGATGATGGCCTGCTTCACTTCAGCGATTGCCTGAGTTACTTGGATGCCACGGGGGCACGCGTCGGTGCAGTTGAAGGTAGTGCGGCAACGCCACACGCCCTCTTTGTCGTTGAGGATGTCGAGGCGAACGCCGGCGCCCTCATCGCGCGAGTCAAAGATGAAGCGGTGCGCGTTCACGATGGCAGCAGGACCGAAGTACTGTCCGTCGGTCCAGAACACGGGGCAGCTCGACGTGCACGCAGCGCACAGGATGCACTTTGTGGTGTCGTCGAAGCGGGCGCGCTCCACAGGACTCTGCTTGCGTTCCTTGCCGCCCTTGACGGGGCCAGCCATGAGGAACGGGTTGACCTCTTTGAAGGAGTCGAAGAACGGCTCCATATCGACGATCAAGTCTTTCTCTAGGGGGAGACCCTTGATGGCCTCCACGTAGATCGGCTTCGAAATGTCGAGGTCCTTGATCAGCGTCTTGCAGGCGAGGCGGTTGCGGCCGTTGATGCGCATTGCATCCGAACCACAAATACCGTGTGCGCAGGAGCGACGGAAGGTCAGCGACCCGTCCATCTCCCACTTGATCTTGTGAAGAGCGTCGAGAACACGGTCGGTCTCGTACAGCTCGACGTCGAAGTCTTCCCAGCGCGGTTCTTCATCCACCTCGGGGTCGAATCGACGAATCATGAGCGTCGCAGTGAAGGTCGGAACGACCTCTGCTGCGGCAGGCTTGTTATCAGCGACGGCAGTGCTCATTAGTACTTTCTTTCCATCGGCGGGTAGTTGGTGATCACTACCGGCTTCCAGTCGAGACGGATGTGGTCACCCGCCTCTTCTGATTCTGGGTCGCCCGTGAGGTACGCCATGGTGTGCACGAGGAAGTTCTCGTCGTCACGATCGGGGTAGTCCTCACGCATGTGGCCGCCACGGCTTTCCTTACGAGACCGAGCCGAGAACACGAGCACTTCAGCGAGGTCGAGCAGGAAGCCAAGCTCTACGGCTTCGAGCAGGTCGGTGTTGAACCGCTTGCCCTTGTCGTCGAGGCGGATGTTCTTGTAGCGAGCGCGCAAAGTCTGGATGAGCTTGGTTACCTCTTCGAGGCTTTCATCGGTGCGGAAGATCTGCGCGTTGCGGTCCATCGAGACCTGCAGTTCCTTGCGGATAACGGCAATGCGCTCGGTGCCATCGCCAGCACGAACCATGTCGAGGATGTTCTTGACGCCCCCGGCAGGATTCTCGGGCAGCGGCACGAATTCAGCAGTCTTGACGTACTCGACGGCTGCCTTTCCGGCACGCTTTCCGAAGACGTTGATGTCGAGCAGCGAGTTGGTTCCCAAACGGTTGGATCCGTGAACGGAAACACACGCACACTCGCCAGCGGCGTAGAGGCCCTTGACGACATCAGTGTTGTTGCGCAGCACTTCGGCCTGAACGTTGGTGGGAATGCCGCCCATCGCGTAGTGCGCGGTTGGCAGCACGGGAACGGGCTCGGTGTACGGCTCGACGCCCAGGTAGGTGCGAGCGAACTCGGTGATGTCGGGGAGCTTCTCGTCGATGACAGCAGGCTCGAGGTGAGTGATGTCGAGGAAAAGGTAGTCCTTGTCGGGACCAGCTCCACGGCCTTCACGAATCTCAGTGGCCATCGAACGCGCAACGATGTCACGCGGCGCGAGGTCCTTGAGCGTCGGCGTGTAGCGCTCCATGAAGCGTTCGCCCTCGGAGTTGCGCAGAATCGCGCCCTCTCCACGAGCAGCTTCGGAGAGCAGGATGCCGAGGCCAGCCAACCCGGTGGGGTGGAACTGGAAGAACTCCATGTCCTCCAGCGGCAGGCCCTTGCGCCAGATGATTCCGACGCCATCACCGGTGAGGGTGTGCGCGTTGGACGTCGTCTTGAAGATCTTGCCGAATCCACCGGTAGCGAAGATGATCGCCTTCGACTGGAACACGTGCAGCTCGCCGGTAGCGAGCTCGTAGGCAACAACGCCCGACGGTTCGTCAACGCCATCAACCTCGGTCATGACCAGGTCGAGCACGTAGAACTCGTTGAAGAAGTTGATGCCGAGCTTGACGCAGTTTTGGTACAACGTCTGAAGGATCATGTGGCCGGTGCGGTCAGCGGCGTAGCAGGCGCGGCGAACCGGAGCCTTGCCGTGTTCGCGAGTGTGGCCACCGAAGCGACGCTGGTCGATCTTGCCGTCTTCGGTGCGGTTGAACGGAAGACCCATGTTCTCAAGGTCTACAACGGCGTCGATCGCTTCTTTGGCGAGAATCTCTGCCGCGTCTTGGTCGACAAGGTAGTCGCCACCCTTGACGGTGTCGTAGGTGTGCCATTCCCAGTTGTCTTCTTCAACGTTGGCGAGAGCCGCAGCCATACCGCCCTGCGCTGCACCGGTGTGCGAACGCGTGGGGTAGAGCTTGGAAATCACAGCGGTCTTGGCGTGCGGGCCAGCTTCAATAGCGGCGCGCATGCCAGCACCACCGGCACCCACAATGACGATGTCGAACTGGTGGTAGTGGATTCCGTCAATAACGGTTCCGTCGGCGATGTCGCCGGTGTTAATCGTTGCCAATTAAGATGCCTCACAGAAGCTGGGGAGCAGAGCTGGGTCAGCTCCGGCTGGGCAGGGGTCAAAGGTGGTGATCACGAGCGTTCCCAAAATAATCAGGATGACCGTGGATGCGGCAATTCCGATCAGGAGAACCTTGCGCACCTTGGGGTTGGTTGCATAGTCGTTCACGAGCGTGCGCATTCCGTTGCCGCCGTGGATGAGTGCGAGCCACAGCATGAGGCCGTCCCACACAATCCAGAACGGGTCAGCGAGCTTGCCGCCGACGAATGCGAAGTCGATGGCTTTGACGCCCTCGCCGGCAACAAGGTTGACGAAGAGGTGGCCGAAGATGAGAACGATCAGCACGACGCCAGAGGCGCGCATGTAGATCCATCCCCATTTTTCCCAGTTAATTCCACCGGTGCGGTGGCCACGGGTTGGGGTGCGGGGGGCTTCGATGAGACTCATGCTCAACCTCCGAAGACGTGCATTAGCTGGCGGGGGATGAACGCGGCAAGCAGAACCACCCAGAGACCAATGACGACCCAGAACATGGTGCGCTGGTGCTTGGCGCCGAATGCCCAGAAGTCGATCAGGATGATGCGGAGGCCGTTGAATGCGTGGAACGCGATCGCCGCAACCAGCGCGATTTCACCCAGACCCATGAGAGGCGTTTTGTAGGTGTCGATCACCGCGTTGTACGCCTCAGGACTCACGCGAACGAGCGCGGTGTCGAGAATGTGCACGAGGAGGAAGAAGTAGATAGCAACACCGGTAATTCGGTGTAGCACCCACGACCACATGCCCTCTTTACCCCGGTACAGGGTGCCAGCAGGTCTCTTGGGTGAGCGAATCTTGGGCGGCGACTGCGGCTCCGCCACTAGGTTACTCGCCGACTTCTCTGGCACGAGGACCCTCCTTGCGGTGTGGGGTCGCGTCCACCGCGACCGATGAGTGTCCGCACAGGCGGACTCTCTCATTCTATTCCCGTGCGGAGGCCCTCGCTTCCCAGTCGACCCTAAATAGGGAGATATCCGGAATGTTTTCGAGAATATTGTGAAACTTAACGAGGCCTTCTGGCGATGCAGCGCCGAATCTACTGCGCAAGCGCAGCTGACGACAAAGATTCTACGAACTGTGCACCAGAATCTTGTCGCTGATCCATCGCTGCTCGATACCACTCGATTTTCAGAGTGATTCCGTCGAGGTGCTTCTGTTGTTCGGCTAAGTCGCGCACAACGTTTTCGCGGTGTTGCTCGAGCAAGCGCATCCGTTCCGCTGAGGTGTCTTTGCCGCTCCGCACCAGATCGGCATACTCCCGGATGGTGCGGATGGGCATTCCTGTACGGCGAAGATGGCCGATGAACTCGACGGCCTTGACATCCATCTCGCGGTAGCGTCGCTGGCCATTAGCTAACCGGGGCACCACCAGCAGGCCCGCCTTTTCGTAGTAGCGCAGCGTGTGATCGGTGACTCCGGTCGCTTCCGCAACTTCGCCAATAGTGAGTACTCGTTCGTTAGCCGTTGTCATCGTGCCACCTATGTTCCTTGCTAGAGCGCACTCTAAGTCAAGTCACTGTGGCCACAGTGCGCAACTAGTTAGCGAGGAAGCGGTGCGGGTACTGCCGCGATTGTTGCTTCGTAGTGCTGGACGAGCTCGGCGCAGATGCCGCTCCACGATTTGCCGAGCACCGTGCGCCGGCCGGCTTCACCCATTCGAGCTCGCAGTGCTGGGTCGATGGCGAGTGCCTCTATATAGGCGCGCAACTGATCCTCGTTGTCGGCTTCGAACAGGAAGCCGTTAGTGCCATGGTCGATCAGGTCAATCGGGCCGCCAGAGCGGGGCGCTACTACGGGCAAGCCCGCCGAGTGTGCTTCTTGCAAGGTTTGGCCAAAGGTCTCTTCTGTTCCCGTGTGCGCAAAAATGTCGAACGCCGCGTAAGCGGTAGCGAGCTCCTCGCCCCCCAACTTGCCCAACCATGTCACCGGGATGCCGGCAAGCTCCCTCTTAACAAGAGGCACAGATGAACCGTCTCCCACGATTGCTACCCGCACCCCGCTGAGTCCCTGAAGTGATCGCAGCCGCTCCACCTGCTTCTCGGGAGCGATGCGTCCCACGTACCCCACGACGACTTCACCGTGGGGGGAGAGGCGCTTGCGCAGCTTCACCGTCGCGGGCGAGAGTTTCTTCGCGGGGTGATACATCGTGAGGTCCACGCCGCGACCCCAGCGTTCAAGTTTGGTGAGGCCGATAGCGCGCAGATCCGTCATAGCGGTGCTCGACGGGGCAAGCGTGAGCTCGGCACCATCGTGGATCCAACGCACGATGCGCCACGCCAGCTTGGTCGCCTGACCGAGGCGGTGGCGGCGCGCGTAGCCAGCGACATCCGTTTGGAAGATTGCGACAGCAGGGATGCCGAGGCGATTCGCTGACGATATCGCTTGAGCACCGAGAAGAAAGGGAGCAGCCGCGTGCACCACATCGGGGCGAAAATCGGCGATCAGTTTGTGGACTTGCGGATTAGGCAAGCCAACAGGAAATTGCCGATAAGCCAGTGCGGGCACCGCATGCACCGTGAATCCCGCGTAGGTCTTGGGGGCGCCGGCCGATGGACAAATCACAATGGCCTCATGGCCTTCGGCGCTCAAATAGTCGAGCACCTTCAGCACGCTGTTGGTGACGCCGTTGACAGTGGGGAGGAAGCTTTCGCTCACAATGGCGACTCGCACAATCAGCACCTCAATCGGTTGTCGTGACCCTGACTGTAGAAGGTGCGGATAACCGGCGAGTTAACGGGTGCTGAAGTCTAAGGTGGAGGAATGAGCCACAACCAGGCACCATTCGACAATTTTTACAGCGTGATCCCTGCGGGTGGTATCGGGTCACGCTTGTGGCCGCTATCGCGTGCCGACGCCCCCAAGTTCCTGCACGACCTCACCGGATCAGGCCAGACCTTGCTGCGGGACACCTGGGACCGCCTCGCACCGATCTCCGGTGCCGACCGCATCATGGTCGTCACAGGGCGCGCGCACCGTGCCGCTGTCGAAAAGCAGTTGCCCGAGCTCAGCGACCCCAACGTTGTTCTTGAAAGCGAGCCAAAAGACTCCTCCGCAGCGATCGGGCTTGCGGCCGCGATCCTGCTCAAACGCGACCCCAACGTCATTATCGGATCGTTTGCTGCTGACCATGTGATTCGCGACATCCGCGGCTTTAGGCGCAGTGTTCGCGAATCAATCGCCGTGGCCAACGCCGGCTACATCGCCGCGATCGGCATCACCCCCACTGAGCCCGCCATCGGATTTGGCTACATCCACTGCGGTGAGGCTCTTGAAATTGAAGGTGCTCCGAGTGCGGTCATGGCGAAGTCATTCGTCGAGAAGCCCAACTTCGAGACTGCCCAGGCGTACGTCGCCAGTGGCGACTACCTCTGGAATGGAGGGATGTTCATCTCGCGTGCCGACGTGCTGCTCGAACAGCTCGGCAAAGCGCAGCCTGAACTGCTCGCGGGGCTCACTCAGCTTGCCGAGGTCTGGGACACTCCTGAGCGCGGCGCCGTTGTGGATGCCGTGTGGCCGCATCTGGCCAAGATCGCCATCGACTACACCGTGGCCGAACCGGCCGCTGAAGAGGGCCGCCTCGTTGTTATCCCCGGAGACTTCGATTGGGACGACGTTGGAGACTTCGCCTCGATCGCCAAGTTGCACTCGGGTGGGCGCAAATCAGACCTCGCGATTCTCGGAGAGAACGCTCGCGTTTTGGCCGATAAGTCGACCGGAGTGGTCATTAGCCAGACTGATCGGCTTATTTCCCTAATTGGGGTAAACGACATTGTCGTGGTCGATACGCCCGATGCTTTGCTGGTTACTACAACTGCAAACGCTCAGAGAGTGAAATCTGTAGTGGATGCTCTAAAAGTCTCCGGACGCAATGATGTGTTGTGACAACCGTATTTCGCGTTTGTAACCATTCGGCTTCGGCGCTCATATTCGCACAATGGAACGCTTGATTCTTCGGTAGCGTAGGTTCACTATGTTTCGACAATTTCTGTCGAACAGCATCTTGGAGGACACCTTGAGAATCAGCACTCACGGCCGCGCACTCAGCGGCATGGCGCTTGTTGCAACGAGCGCACTCGTACTCGCCGGTTGCGCTGCAGCACCCGAAGAGACCGAAGCCGGATCAGGCGAAATGCTTGACTACCTTCCCTGCATGGTTTCTGACTCGGGCGGATTCGACGACAAGTCGTTCAACCAGCTCGGTTACGAAGGTATCGAAAAGGCAGCCAACGAACTCGGTGTTGAATTCAACGCTGTCGAGTCGACCAGCGATGCAGACTACGCACCCAACATCGAAAGCCTCGTAGCTGAGGGTTGCGACCTGATCGTCACCGTCGGATTCAACCTCTCCGCAGCCACCGTTGAGTTCGCTCTCGCGAACCCCGACATCGACTTCGCAATTGTCGATGACGCGGCAGACAACGACTTCGATGGCACCATCGACGCTCCGAACATCAAGCCGATCCTCTTCGACACCGCTGGTGCTGCATTCCTCGCGGGCTACGCTGCGGCTAGCTACTCCAAGACCGGTGTTATCGGAATGTACGGCGGAATGAACTTCCCCACCGTTTCGATCTTCCTCGACGGAACCGCTCAGGGTGTTGAGTACTACAACTCCGAAAAGGGCACCGACGTCACCGTTCGTGGTTGGGACATTGCAGCGCAGGACGGAACCTTCATCGGTACCTTCGCTCCGGGAACCGACTCGCGTGCAGCAGCTCAGAACCTGATCGACCAGGGTGCAGACGTTCTGCTTCCTGCTGGTGGACCCATCTTCCAGAGCGCGGTTGAGGCAATCCGCGACTCCGGCAAGGACATCGCCATGATCGGTGTAGACGCTGACCTGACCGAGACCGAGACCGCAGCAGCGGACTTGTTCCTCACCTCGATCCTTAAGCAGATCGGTGTTGCTGTCGAAGACGTTGTCAACGAAGCTTCCACCGGAACGCTTGACTACACGCCGTACATCGGAACCCTCGAAAACGGTGGAGTTGGCATCGCGCCGTTCCACGACTTCGAGTCGATGGTTGACGGTGGTCTCGAAGCTGAGCTCGTCACCGTCAAGGACGGCATCATTTCCGGCGACATCGCCGTAACGTCGTACCTTAACTAATTAGATAGCACTGAGGGGGCTGGCCTGTGGGTCAGCCCCCTTCGTTTTGGACTAGTCTTCTGAGGCTATTCTTGAGAAACCCGACGACGGCGATGATGCCCGTCACAGTACTGAGGAGAGATTGTGAAGCTTGAGCTGCGAGGTATAACCAAGCGCTTCGGTGACCTGATCGCGAATGATCATATTGATCTCACTGTCGAAGAGGGCGAAATCCACTGCCTCCTCGGCGAGAATGGCGCGGGCAAGTCAACGTTGATGAATGTGCTCTACGGCCTGTATCAGGCTGAAGAGGGCGAAATTCTCATCGATGACGAGGTGCGTCACTTTGCGGGCCCAGGAGACGCGATGCGCTCCGGTATCGGCATGGTCCACCAACACTTCATGCTGATCCCCGTGTTCACGGTCGCAGAGAACGTGGCGCTCGGCCACGAAGAGGTCTATGGCCCCGGGCTCCTCAACCTCGAAGCCGCCCGCACCCTCGTGCGCGACATATCCGCTCGCTTCGGGTTCGACATCGACCCGGACGCTCTCGTTGAAGATCTACCGGTTGGCGTGCAGCAGCGTGTAGAGATCGTCAAGGCGCTCTCTCGTGAAGCTAAAATTCTGGTCTTCGATGAGCCGACCGCCGTGCTCACGCCTCAAGAGACAGACGAGTTCATGGCCATTATGCGCCAGCTCAAATCCGAAGGCACCTCCATTGTTTTCATCACGCACAAGTTGCGTGAAGTCCGCGAAGTAGCGGACCGCATCACCGTCATCCGCCTCGGAAAAGTTGTCGGCGAAGCAGACCCGAGTGCGAACAAGGAAGAACTGGCATCGCTTATGGTCGGCCGCGCTGTCGACCTCACCATCGACAAGGCTCCGGCGCAGCTCACCGACAACTCCCTCGTGATCGACAAACTATCGATCGCTGATGAACTTGGGCACCGTGCAGTCAAAGACCTCAGCGTCACGATTCAGGGTGGAGAGATCCTGTGCATCGCGGGCGTACAGGGCAACGGTCAAACTGAACTGGCCGAAGCGCTGCTCGGCATGCAAGAGCGAGCATCCGGGTCAATTGCGTTGAACGGCATCGAATTGCTCGGGCTCAACGCCCGCCAAATCCTTGATGCCGGCGTTGGATATGTGCCGGAAGACCGCACTCTCGATGGTCTCGTCGGTGCGTTCTCGGTTGCCGAAAACTTGATGCTCGACCGTAGTGACGGGGAACCGTTCGTCAAGTACGGCACGTTGCAAACGGACGTGCTCACCGAGTTCGCGACCGAGAAGCTTGAAGAATACGACATCCGCGCTCAGAGCATTGGCGAGCTCGTCTCGAAGCTCTCGGGTGGTAACCAGCAGAAGGTAGTGCTGGCTCGAGAACTCAGCCGCGAGCTGTCGTTGTTGGTCGTTTCGCAGCCCACGCGTGGACTCGACGTTGGTTCGATCGAGTTTGTTCACGAGCAGATCGTTCGAGTGCGTGATCGCGGTGTGCCCGTGATCGTCGTCTCGACTGAACTCGACGAAGTCGTTTCCCTCGCTGACCGCATCGCGGTCATGTACAAGGGACAAATTGTTGGAATCGTGCCTGCGGATACCCCGCGCGAAAAACTCGGCCTCATGATGGCCGGCGAACGCATTACGGAGGAGGCAGCATGAGCGAGCCAACACCACAGAAACCTGAAGACCAGAAGCCTGAAGACCTGAAAGCTGAAGAAGCGGCCGTGACAGAGACTGCCACGACCTCGGAAACAAATCAGGACACCGTCCGCTGGACGAATGCGTTCCGCGAAATCGCCTCGGGCAACGCACTGCTGTCGCTGCTCGCCGTCGTCTTGGCCATCCTGATTGGTGGCGTGCTCATTGCCTTCACCGATTCCGACGTGCAAGAGGCGGCCGGATACTTCTTCGCGCGCCCCGGCGATTTCTTCGCTGCTATTGGCTCTGCCGTCGGTGGTGCCTACCTGGCTCTCTTCCAAGGATCGATCTACGACTTCCGTCGTGACGACTTTCTCTCGGCCATCAAGCCGCTGACACAAACCTTGGTCTTCGCAACTCCATTGATCGCCGCCGGCCTCGGTGTCGCGATCGCGTTCCGTGTTGGTTTGTTCAACATTGGTGGCCGCGGTCAGATCATCGTCGGTGCCGCATTCGCTGGTTACGCGAGCTTCGCGTGGGATCTGCCCATCGTCATCCACGTCACCGTTGCAGTGATCATGGGAATCATCGGTGGTGCCCTTTGGGGTGCGATTGCTGGCCTCTTGAAAGCTCGCACCGGCGCTCATGAGGTGATCGTCACGATCATGCTCAACTACGTTGCCTACTACCTGATCAGCTTCTTGCTGCGTACCGACCTGCTCAAGAACCCTGGTTCCAACAACCCGAAGACACCGCCGGCAGCAGAAAACGCGATTCTGCAGCCCATTTTCGGCGACGGGTTCAAACTGCACTGGGGCTTCGTGCTCGTGGTTGCCGCGACCGTTGTGGCCTGGTGGCTCATCGACCGCTCTAGCCTCGGTTTCAAGTTCCGCGCTGTGGGCCTCAACCCTCACGCGGCTCGCGTTGCCGGGGTCAAGGTTGAGCGCATCTACATCTACGTCATGCTGATTGCAGGTGGCTACGCCGGTCTCGCTGCGAGCACCGAGGTGCTCGGAACGACCACGAGTGGATTTACCTCTGGGGTCGATGCGGGAATCGGCTTCGATGCCATTACCGTTGCGCTCCTCGGCCGTTCTACTCCCTGGGGAACCTTCGCTGCAGGAATCCTGTTCGGCGCTTTCAAAGCCGGTGGATTCACGATGCAGGCGTCTCAGGGCATCCCGATCGACATCGTGCTGGTTGTCCAGTCCCTCATCGTTCTGTTTATCGCAGCTCCGCCGCTCGTGAGGGCTGTGTTCCGACTGCCGCAACCCGGCGCTCGCGCAAAGAAGGTGGTCAGCTAATGACTCTCACCACAACCTCCGAAGTCAAGACTCACGGCGGATCGAAGATCGACCGTCGTAGTTGGAAGCTCCCGATCGCTTTTGCGATTGTTTCGCTTATCTCTGGCGTGCTCTTCATCGGGTTCGCTGAGGACGCCCCCACCGGGTTCAACCTCTCCACGGGCACTGACCTGATTCAGTTGCCCATCGTTCACCTGCCTGCTCTGGCCACCGGTGTTATCGTGACGATCCTGACCGCGCTCATCGCGGTCGGCTCGGCATTCATGATTTCGAAGGATCGCGCAGTTCCTAAGTGGATTCCGATCGTGGGTGCGATTCTCGCTCTCACCGGCTTCCTCACGTGGGCTGCTGCCGATGAGACGCTTCGCGTTCCTGAACTGCTGGCTGGCTCGCTTGTGCTTGCCGTTCCACTCGTGTTCGGTGCTCTCGGTGGCGTCATCTCCGAGCGCGTCGGTGTCGTCAACATCGCTATCGAAGCCCAATTGCTGGCCGGTGCGTTTGTCTCCGCCGTCGTCGGAACCCTCACTGGCTCCGCATTCGCGGGACTCTTTGCGGCAGCTGTCGCCGGAATGCTCGTCTCGTTCTTGCTCTCGGTCTTCGCGATCAAGTACCTCGTCAATCAGATCATCGTTGGTGTTGTCATCAACGTTCTGGTATCCGGGCTCACCGGATTCCTCTACTCGACGTGGCTTACGGACAACCCCGAGCAGCTGAACAATCCTGAAGGGTTCTCGACGCTATCGATTCCGATCTTGAGCGGCATCCCGATCATCGGACCGGTGCTGTTCAAGCAAACTCTGATCGTGTACCTGCTGTACATCATCGTTGCCGCTGTAGCCTTCGCGCTGTACCGCACTCGCTGGGGACTGCGCCTGCGCGCGGTCGGTGAGCACCCCAAGGCTGCTGACACTGTCGGTATCAATGTGACGCTCACCCGCTTCTGGAACGTCGCCCTTGCCGGTGCGATTGCCGGACTGGGTGGAGCATTCATCACGCTGAGCCAGACAGGTCAGTTCGGCAAGGACGTCACGGCGGGCGCCGGCTTCATCGCTCTCGCCGCGGTGATCTTCGGTCGCTGGGATCCCATCAAGGCAACGCTCGCTGCGCTGCTCTTCGGTTTTGCCAGCAACCTGCAGAATGCTCTCAGCGTTGTTGGTTCGCCGGTGCCGAGCGAGTTCATGCTCATGCTGCCGTACGTGGTGACAATCATCGCCGTTGCCGGTCTGGTCGGAAAGTCCCGGCCGCCAGCAGCATCCGGAACACCATACATAAAGGGGTAACGCTATGACGATTGAGCCGCAATCTATTGACTGGGATGCGCTGAGGCTCGTCGCCACAGAAGCCCTTACCCACGCCTACGTTCCTTATTCGAAGTTCCCGGTCGGCGTCGCCGCAATTGTCGACGACGGCCGGGTAATTTCGGGCGCGAACGTGGAGAACGCCTCCTATGGCCTCACGCTGTGCGCCGAATGTTCCATGGTGTCAGCGCTACACATGTCGGGTGGCGGCAAGCTCGTCGCCTTCACGTGTGTTGATGGCAAGGGCAACGCCCTCATGCCGTGCGGCCGCTGTCGTCAGTTGCTCTTTGAGCACTCCGCTGATGGCATGCTGCTGGAGACGGTTTCTGGCATCAAAACGATTGACGAAGTGATCCCCGACGCGTTCGGGCCACGCACCCTTGAGGAGTACCGCGGTGAATAACACAGCAGCAGAGCCAGCAATCGAGCGTTTCGACGCCGTAGACCTCATCCACACCAAGCGTGACAAGGGTGTGCTGAGCACCGACCAGATCAACTGGCTCGTGGATGCCTACACTCGCGGTTACGTCGGCGACGAGCAGATGGCTGCCATGACAATGGCCATCTTCATCAACGGCATGGAGCGCGAAGAGATCCGCGACCTCACCCTCGCCATGATCGCCAGCGGCGAGACGCTGAGCTTCGAAGGACTGGGCAAGCCCACGACCGACAAGCACTCCACCGGTGGAGTGGGCGACAAGATCACCTTGCCGCTCGCGCCGCTTGTCGCTTCCTTCGGCGTTGCTGTTCCGCAGCTTTCGGGTCGCGGTCTTGGCCACACCGGTGGAACCCTCGACAAGCTCGAGAGCATCCCGGGCTGGCGTGCAGACCTCACCAATGAAGAGTTCTACGCGCAGCTTCGCGGCGTCGGTGGCGTTATCTGTGCCGCAGGCTCGGGGCTCGCTCCGGCCGACAAGAAGTTGTATGCCCTGCGCGACATCACCGGAACCGTCGAGGCGATTCCGCTGATTGCATCCTCGATCATGAGTAAGAAAATCGCCGAAGGAACGTCGGCCCTCGTGCTCGATGTTAAGTTCGGCTCTGGCGCTTTCATGAAGGATGCCGATCGCAGTCGCGAGCTCGCCGAAACCATGGTTCGCCTGGGCAAGGATGCGGGAGTCAAGACTGTTGCGCTGCTCACCAACATGAACGTTCCCCTCGGTCTCACCATCGGAAACGCTAATGAAGTGCGCGAGTCGGTGGAGGTTCTTGCCGGCGGCGGTCCCTCCGATGTGCGCGCGTTGACGGTAGCGCTTGCCCGCGAAATGTTGGCTCAGGTTGGCCACGAAGATGCGGATGTGGAAGCTGCTCTCGACAACGGCCAAGCGATGGATGCCTGGCGCGGCATGATCTCCGCTCAAGGCGGAGACCCGGATGCTGCCTTGCCGCAGCCCAAGGAAAGCCATGTTGTTGTCGCCGAGCGCGATGGCGTACTCGTCGAACAAGAAGCTCTCCCGTTTGGTGTTGCTGCGTGGCGTCTGGGCGCCGGTCGTGCTCGCAAACAAGACCCAGTGCAGCACGCCGCTGGCATCGATCTGCATGCCAAGCCGGGCGACGCTGTGCGCAAGGGCGAGCCGTTGTTCACAATGCACGCCGACGAGCCTGCTCGTTTTGAGCGCGCACTTGAGTCGCTCGAGGGCGCTTACCGCATCGGCGATGCCGGGGACACCATCCACGATGGTGGCCCGCTTATTGCTGGGCGCATCGATTAGAGCACGCCCCTGCATTCTGGCTTCGTAAGCTGAACGGTGGGTCTCATCCGCTGACGTAATGTTGTCTCAATGACGACCGCGGATGAGACCGCCGCCAGCGCTGATCCGGCCCTGAGTGGCGCACACACTACCGAAACCGAAGCCGAACACTCGGCTAAGTGGCGTGCCTTCTGGGTGTGCGTGGTGGTTGCCGCCATCACGATTCTTGACCTCTCGAAGGTCAACGTGGCCCTTCCGTCGATCGAGGATGCTCTCGGCGCAACATCCACTCAACTGCAGCTCATCGTCTCGGGCTATGTGCTGACATTTGGGCTTGTTCTCGTGCCGGCGGGCCGCCTCGGCGATCAGCGTTCGCGCAAGAAGCTGTTTCTCGTGGGGCTGACGCTCTTCACTCTCGCCAGTGTCGCGTGTGCGCTCGCCCCGAATGCGACCCTGTTGTTGGTGTTCCGATTGTTGCAGGGTGTCGCGGCTGGCATCCAGATGCCTCAGGTCATTGGCCTTATTCAGCAGTTGTTCCGTGGGCCGGAGCGCGGCCGCGCTTTTGGCCTGTTTGGCGCGATGATCGGTGTTGCCACCGCCTTCGGCCCCACCCTTGGCGGGCTCATGATCGCGATTGGCGGCGCTGACGACGGCTGGCGTTACATCTTCTGGATGAATGTGCCTCTCGGCATTATCGCCCTCATTCTGGCGTGGCGCATTCTCCCCGCTACCTCCAAAGCCAGCTACGAGCGTCTCAGCCTCGACCCGGTCGGTATCGCGATCTTCGGTGTCACGGTGCTTGCGCTGATGTGGCCGTTCCTCTTTACGACGGGTGCTCCGACGGATGACCCGAACCGCTGGTGGTTGCTGGTGCTTTTTGTGCTTTCTGCCGCCGCTTTCGTCTCGTGGGAGCGTCGTTACGCAGCAGGGGGACGGGCGCCTCTCGTTCCGCTTCAGCTATTCCGCATCAGCTCGTTCCGCAACGGAACGTTGCTCGCGACCGTGTACTTTGCGGCGATGCCAGCGATGTTCCTCATGACGACGCTCTACCTGCAGTTGGGGCTTGGTCTCGAACCCGTCTTCGCGGGGATGGTAACGATTGGTTTTGCGCTCACGAGCGCGGTGTCGTCGTGGCGCGGGGGCATCCTCGTCGAACGTTATGGCCGGTCGCTCGTGGTGGTGGGGCTTGCGATCTTGCTCGTCGGGCTCGGGCTTCTCATGGCTGCCGCGATACTGACTCCGCCCCAGCTGACGCCCTACGTCATGGCGGCAGCCTTGATTGTCGGAGGCGCCGGCGGTGGGCTCGTCGTTTCGCCAAACCAGACCCTCACGCTGCACGATATTTCGCCCGTCGAGGGCGGCCTGGCGGGATCCGTGGGGCAACTTGGCCAACGTATTGGCACGGCAATCGGCACCGCCGTAGCACTGTCGTTGTTTTATTCCACGCTCTATAACGAACGCAACAACGGCGACAGCACGGTCGAGCTGTACCACCATGCTTACGGCACGGGGATGCTCGCCACGACGCTGTTCTTCTCGATCGCGATGCTTATCGGTGTTGTCGATCTTGGCGCACGCAAGCGTCGCGCGCGTGCGCTGAAGGTTTAGAGCTTAGGGTCGCCGATGCGTTCGAGGGCGTCGACGATCATGCCCCAGAACTTGGGAACGTCGATATTGCGTGCGACCTGAGTCGTGCAGTCGTCGGGAGCCGGTGCGCGGAAGTCGGTGACGGTCATGCCGAGGGTGAGCGTTCCCGTGAGCTCGACGTTGAGGGGCACCTTTGCGGTTTCCATGATGGTCGGGTCGATCACAAAGGCGACGGCACACGGGTCGTGCACGGGAGGGTGCTCGAAGCCTTGAGCTTCGCGGTAGGTGGTGCCGAAGAATTCAAGAAGCTCGCCGACGAATGCTGCGGGAGCGGTGCCCACGGCGGCGATCGCAGCGGCGACGTCGTCGGTTGCAAGGGCGTCGTGAGTGACGTCAATGCCCACCATGGTGAGCGGCCAGGATTCGTTGACGACGATGTGCGCTGCTTCGGGGTCGATCACAATGTTGAACTCGGCGGTCGCGCTCCAATTGCCGACGTTGACGCCGCCACCCATCATGACGACCTGCTTCACGCGCTGCGCAATGCGCGGTTCTTTGCGCACGGCGAGGGCGAGGTTGGTGAGGGCTCCGGTGGGTACGAGAGTGACAGTGCCTGGCTCGTTCTGCATCACGGTGTCGATGATGAAATCGACGGCGTGACGAGCGTCCAACTCAATAAGGGGTTCGGGGAGCACGGGGCCGTCGAGACCGGATTCGCCGTGAATGGATTCGGCTACTTCGACTTCGCGCACAAGCGGGCGGTGGGCTCCGCGAGCGAAGGGCACATCGGTGATGCCGGCGACGCGGGCAACGGCTAGAGCGTTGCGAGTGACTTTCTCAATGGTCTGATTGCCCATCACAGTCGTGACTCCGAGGAGTTCGATGTGGGGGCTACCGTGAGCGAGCAGGATCGCAATCGCGTCGTCGTGCCCGGGATCGCAGTCGAGGATAATTTTTTCAGCCATAGCGAAAAGCATATATGAAAACCCCATTCATATATGTAGAGTGAAGATATGACAAATGATCTTATTGCGGGTGCGACCGCCCGGTTGCTCTGGGTGAGATCTCGCATGCCGTTGCTCGCCGAAGTGCGAGAGCGATTCGAGCAGACGAAACCCTTCGCTGGGCACCGCATCGGCATGGCGATGCACCTCGAGCCGAAGACCGCAGTGTTGCTTGAAACCCTGAAGGCCGGGGGAGCGGAGATCGTAGCGACCGGCAATCTCGGGTCGACGCAGGATGATGTTGTTGCCTATTTGCGCTCGCAGGGAATGACGATTTTTGGTGCCCGAGATGACTCTGAGTGCGAATACGAGGCGCATATCCGGAACGTGGTGGAGTCGAAACCAGACATCATCCTCGACAACGGCGCGGGCCTGGTTGCTCGTCTCGTTGAGCTCGGGGACACCGAGCGCATCGTCGGCGGTACCGAAGAAACCACCTCAGGAAGTTACCGGCTACGCGAGGAGCTCGCTCGGCACATCCGTTTTCCCATCATCGTTATCGACGACAACCCACTGACTGTGATCAACGAAAACAAGCATGCGGCAGGACAGTCAGTTGTTGAGAGCTTTATGCGTGTCACGAACGTCATGGTCTCTGGGCGCCGCTTCGTGGTGGTCGGCTACGGCTGGTGTGGTCGCGGCGTGGCGCATTATCTTCGTGCTCTGGGTGGCAAAGTCGCTGTCGTAGAGGTCGATGAGATCAAGGCCCTTGAGGCAGCACTCGATGGCTATCGAGTGGCAAATGTGTTCGACCTCGCCGGTTGGGGCGAGGTCTTCATCACGGCAACCGGCCATCCGCAGGTTCTCGCTACCGACTTCTTCGAGGTTGTCGCAGACGGAGCGATGCTCGTGAACTGCGGTCACTTCGACTGGGAAATCGACGTTCTGGCTCTGCGTGATGTGGCGACGAGTACGACAGTGATCGACGGTGCAATCGAGCGAGTTGACCTCCCGGGAAACCGCCACATCACCTTGCTCGCGGACGGCCGCATGATCAATCTCGCGGGGCGCGAGGCTCGGGGCAACTCGATCGAATCGATGGATCTCGGGTTTCTGCTTCAAGCGCTTTCCCTCGAACGCATCGCGACAGCGGCTGGCACGCTCGAACCGGGTGCTCAGCCTGTCCCCGACAGCATCAACCGTGAAGCGGCGCGTCGGATGCTCGCCACGATGAAAGCGGACCGCTAATGGCGACCGCCCCCGAGTACACCGCGCCAGCCCTCGACAAGGGGCTCGACATTCTCGAACTGCTCGCAGCGACCTCTGGCGCCCTCAGCCAGTCGGAGATCGCAGAAGCAACCGGGCGCAGCATCGGTCAGATCTTCCGGGTGCTGTCGACGCTCGAACGGCGCGGCTACGTGTTCCGCGACAAGCAATCGGGGCTCTACACGCTGGCTATGAAGCTGTTTGAGCTCGCGCACCGGCATCCGCCACTTCGGGGATTGGTCAGCGTGGCGCAACCCATCATGCAGGTTCTCGCGGAGCAGGTGCGGCAATCGTGCAACCTCGCCGTGCTCGATGGCAGTGAAGTGCGTGTCGTCGCCCAGGTGGAGTCTCCCGCCGACTTCGGTTTTCGAGTGCGCGTCGGGGCAACATTCGATTTGACGACGACGGCGACAGGTTCGGTGCTTTCGGCAACATCACCATTGACGGCTGACACGGTCGTGCGCGCCGATACCTTGCACCCCGGAATCACCGATGTAGTGGCGCCGATTCTCGGGGCGAGTGGCGCGGTGGTGGCCGCGCTGACGGTGCCATACGTGGCACCAACGTTCAGCGAAGTGGATGTGGACCGTGTTCAAGAATTAGCCTCCGCCGCCGCAAAAGAAATTGCGATTCTGCTCAGCGGGGAAGCTTTCACCGGATCGTAACGCCGTTCAGCGGAGGCACAGCGCGCTTTCAGCGTGATCCACGGTAGATTTAGAGGCATGAACGCCGCTGTTGAAAACTTTTTGATGCCCGGAGGTGGCGCGAGCATTACTGCGCTTCCCAAGGTTTCCCTCCACGATCACCTCGATGGAGGGTTGCGGCCTCAGACCATCGTTGAACTTGCCGACGAGGTCGGCTATGCGCTCCCCGAGAATGACTCGGAGGCGCTGAAATCGTGGTTTGCGACTCAGGCCGATTCTGGCTCGCTCGTGAACTACCTCGCGACTTTCGACGCCACCATCGCCGTCATGCAGACCACCGAGGGTCTCCAGCGGGTCGCACGGGAATTCGTCGAAGACCTCGCTGACGATGGCGTCATCTATGGCGAGATCCGTTGGGCACCCGAACAGCACCTGCAGAAGGGACTCGACCTCGATCAGGCCGTTGCTGCAGTGCAAGAGGGTCTCGAGCAGGGTGTGGATTCGGTGCGCTCGAGCGGCCGCAGCCTCCGCGTTGGTCAGTTGCTCACGGCTATGCGCCAGACCGATCGTGGCACTGACATTGCCGAATTGGCCATCCGTCACCGCGATCGTGGCGTCATCGGCTTCGACATCGCAGGCCCAGAAGCCGGCTTCCCGCCGAGCCGGATGCGCGGAGCTTTCGATCTGCTCGCGCACAATTACATTCCCGCCACTGTTCACGCGGGGGAGGCGGATGGCCTCGACAGCATCCGTAGCGCACTCTTCGACGGGCGCGCCCTGCGTCTCGGTCACGGTGTTCGCCTGGCTGAAGACATCACGATCGCCAACGAAGACGACGAGAACACTTACGTGACGCTGGGTGATTTGGCGCAGTGGGTAAAGGATCGTGAGATTGCGCTCGAACTGAGCCCGTCATCCAATCTTCAGACCGGTGCCATCGAGCAGTGGGGCGACGAAATCATCGACCACCCCTTCGACTTGCTCTACCAGCTCGGATTCCGCGTGACGGTCAACACCGATAACCGCCTCATGAGCGCCACGACCCTCAGTCGCGAACTCTCGTTGCTCACCGAAGCGTTCGGGTACGACCTCACGGACCTCGAGGTCTTCCAACTCAATGCTGCTGCCGCAGCGTTCCTGCCCCTTGAAGAACGCGAAGAGCTTTCCGAGGCCATCAGCGTCGGTTTTGAAAGAGCGTAGTTATGTCCCTTCCTCCGCTGCCCGAATCAGCGATAGAAATTGATGCCTTCGCGGCTGACTGGCGTGCCGCCGTGCGGTTGTCAGGTGAAGCCCTTGTGCGTTCCGGCGCGGCCAAGTCGGGTTATGCCGACGAGATGATCCGCATGATCGAGGATCACGGTCCCTACGTGGTGATCGCGCCCGGTCTTGCTTTGGCTCATGCACGCCCCGGTCCGCAAGTGATCGCTAACGGACTCTCAGTTGTCACGCTCAAAGAACCTGTGCGGTTCGGTCACGCCCACAACGATCCGGTTCGGGTGGTGCTTGGCCTCGCTATTTCTGAGGCAGGCGCACACTTGGCAGCGGTCGCGGCTGTCGCTAACATCTTCAATGACTCCTCGGCGATAAACGAGCTGGCGGCCGCAACGAGCCCCGCCGAGGTGCAACGCATCATGGGAGTGAATCCGTCGTGAAAATCGTGACCATCTGTGGTGCGGGAATCGGCAGTTCCGGTGTGCTCAAGGTCAACGCAGAACGAGCGTTGCGCGCGCTTGATCTCGAAGCCACAGTCGTTGCCGCTGAAGTGAGCACCGTTCGCACGGTTGCCGCGGATGCTCAGATTATTCTCACGACGCAAGAGTTCGTTGAGGCGATCGGCAAGACGAACGCCGATGTCATCGTGATTGTGAACCTCTTTGACACATCGGAGCTTGCCCAAAAACTAGAGGACGCCCTCGGCTGAGCCGAGGACGCCCTCTTCACGTTTCTCTGCGCACTGCTGTTCGGCAGTAGCGCCAGCGGTATTAGCTGAGAATCTCGCGCATGCCCGCTTCAAGCTGGCTCGCGACCGCTTCGGCCGCAGCCTGACGCTCAGCGCCTTCGCCTGACGTGCTCGAGGCATCCACATAGAACTTGAGTTTGGGCTCTGTGCCACTGGGGCGCACGATGACGCGTGCTCCGCCCTCGAATTGCAGGCGAATGATGTTGCTGGGCGCGAAGCCGTCAACACCGTTTTCAAAGTCATCGAAGGATGCCACAGCGAGACCACCGACGGTGGCGGGAGCGTTCGCACGCAAGCGCGTCATCGTCTCACCAATCTCTGAAATCTTGGTGAAGCGCAGCGAGACCTGGCGGGAGGCAAACGCACCGAAGCGGGCCGCAAACTCGTCGAGACGATCGAGCACTGTCTTGCCTTCGGCCTTGAGCTCGGCGGCCATCGAGAGGAAGTCGACCGACGCTGAAATACCGTCTTTGTCGCGCACCTTGTCGGGATCAACGAGGTAACCAAGGGCCTCTTCATAACCGAACACGAGGCCGTCGATGCGGGAGATCCATTTGAAGCCCGTGAGGGTGTCGGCGTAGTCCAGGTTGTAACCCGCGGCGATTGTACGCAGCGCTGGAGACGAGACGATGGATGCCGCGAGAACACCAGTGCCGTTGGCGCGTTCTGCCGCGCGCCAGCCCAGCAAAATTCCCACTTCGTTTCCGCTCAGCCGACGCCATTCGCCGTCGCGACCGGGCACAGCCACGGCGAGGCGGTCGGCGTCGGGATCGTGGGCAATGGCGAGGTCGGCGCTGACTTCGCGTGCTTTCGCGAAGCTGAGATCCATGGCGCCCGGCTCTTCGGGATTGGGGAAGGCGACGGTGGGGAACGCGGCGTCAGGGTGCGCTTGTTCTTCGACAAGTGCGGGGGCGGCGAATCCGGCCTTCTCATACACGGCCTTGCTGGTTTCCCAACCCACACCGTGCATGGCGGTATAGGTGTAGACGACGTCCTTGACGGGGCCGGCGAGGGCTGCCGTGCGGGCAATGTATTCGTCAACAACACCCTCGTCAGTGGTGACGAAATCGGTGGAGCGTGGCAGCTCGGCAATCGAGCCCTTGGCGACGATCGCAATGGCGTGTGCAATGTCGGCGTCGGCGGGCGGCACGATCTGTGAGCCGTGGTTGTCGCCGCCGAGGTACACCTTGTAGCCGTTGTCGTTGGCCGGGTTGTGGCTGGCCGTAACCATGACGCCAGCACTCACGTTGAGATGGCGCACCGCGAAGGCGAGCACGGGCGTGGGCAGCAGTCGGGGCAACAGGATGGCGCGCACACCGGCCCCGGCCATGATGGTTGCGGTGTCGCGAGCAAAAACTTCAGAATTGATGCGACCGTCGTAGCCGATCACGATGCTCGGGCTGAGCTCATGGGTGAGCAAATAGGCGGCAAGTCCCGCGGCCGCCTGAGTGACCAACACCCGGTTCATGCGGTTCGGGCCGGCACCGAGCTCGCCGCGCAACCCTGCCGTGCCAAACGCGAGCCGCGAATCGAAGCGGTCATGAAGGCCAGCGATGGCGGCCTCGTCGCCCTGGGCGGCATCCGTAATCAGAGCCTCGAGCTCGGTGTGGGTGACGGCGTCGGGGTCTTGCTCGAGCCACGCGTTCGCGGCGGCGATGAGGTCGGCGGTGCTGAGAATTTCGGTGCTCATAGTGCGGTCACAATCTGGGCGAGAAGACTGCTGATCTGTACTTCAGCATCCTTGCCCGCCTGAATCACTTCTTCGTGGCTGAGGGGAGTGGACTGGATGCCAGCAGCAAGGTTGGTGATGAGGGACATTCCCAAGATTTCCATGCCTGCCTGGCGCGCGGCAATCGCTTCGAGCGCCGTGGACATTCCCACGATGTCACCGCCGATTGTTTTAGCCATCTGCACTTCGGCCGGGGTCTCGTAGTGCGGGCCGCGGAACTGGGTGTACACACCCTCGTCGAGGCTCGGATCGATCGACTTGGCGATCTCGCGTAGGCGCTTGCTGTAGAGGTCGGTGAGGTCGATGAACGTCGCACCTTCGAGGGGCGAGTCTGCCGTGAGGTTGAGGTGATCACTGATCAGCACGGGGGTTCCGGGCTTCCACGTCTCTTTGATGCCGCCGGCACCGTTCGTGAGGATCATGGTCGTCGCGCCGGTGGCGGCAGCGGTGCGTACCGAGTGAACAACGCGGCGAACGCCGTGGTTTTCGTAGTAGTGCGTGCGAGCGCCAATGACGAGGGCGCGCTTGCCGCTCGGCAACAGGATTGAACGCAGGGTTCCGACGTGGCCTTCGAGGGCCGGCTTCGAGAAACCGGGGATGTCCGAGGCCGGAATCGTGGCGGTGGTTTCACCAATCAGGTCGGCAGCTTTGCCCCACCCGCTTCCGAGCGTGAGGGCAATGTCGTGCTTCTCGACGCCGGTCGCGGCTGCGATTGCTGCAGCGGCGTCTTTCGCGACCGCGAACGGGTCTGCGGTGGGGTCGTCGAGGGGGTTTGTGGTGGGCGACTGTGACATGGCATCCACTCTAAACGGTGGTGACTGCGACTCACCGGTGCATTCAGCGCGAATGTGAGCACGCCGGCGCGCACGACGCGGGTGATTCGGCCTGAGCAGCGCGCTAACGCACACGTGTGAGTGTGTGGTTTGTCGCTGAGGCAGAACCGCGAGAGAATTGCTGCATGGCCTATGAGTTCGAGCGCACCCAACGAATTGCAGTACTCGGCGGTGGCCCCGGTGGCTACGAAGCAGCCTTGGCGGGCGCGCAACTCGGCGCGGAGGTGACCCTCGTTGAACGCGAAGGTGTTGGCGGCTCTGCTGTGCTCACCGATGTGGTGCCGTCGAAGACGCTCATCGCTACTGCTGAAGCAACCAACGCGATTCGGGATGCCGCAGAGCTGGGCGTGCAGTTCTACTCGCGCTCCGATTCCGGTCGTGCCGTTCGCCCTGAAATCACCGTCAACCTTGCCGCCGTCAACGCGCGCCTCATGCGCCTCGCCCAGCAGCAGTCAGACGACATGAAGTCGCAGCTCATCAAGGCTGGCGTGCGCATCATCCACGGTGAAGGCCGTCTCGATGGCCCGCAGCGTCTGGTCGTCTCGACCGGCAAGGGCAAAGCCGGAACCGACTTCGATGAAGTGGATGCCGACACCGTCATAGTCTCGGTCGGCGCCCGCCCGCGCGTGCTCGACTCCGCACTGCCTGATGGCAAGCGCATCCTCACGTGGACGCAGCTCTACACGCTCACCGAAACCCCCGAACACCTCATCGTGGTCGGTTCCGGTGTAACCGGTGCCGAATTCGCGTCGGCGTACACGGCGCTCGGCGCCAAAGTCACCCTGATTTCTTCGCGCGACCGCGTGCTGCCCGGTGAAGACGAAGATGCCGCCCGCGTGATTGAAGACGTGTTCAAGCGCAACGGTATGACCGTGCTCTCCAAGTCGCGGGCCGAATCCGTCACCACCACCAAGAATGGCGTGATTGCTACGCTCAGCGACGGACGAACGGTTGAAG
Organism: Salinibacterium sp. SWN167; assembly: GCF_015864665.1. Lineage (GTDB taxonomy): Bacteria > Actinomycetota > Actinomycetes > Actinomycetales > Microbacteriaceae > Rhodoglobus. The sequence goes on from NZ_JADYWU010000002.1 coordinate 292,161, forward strand.
GCAGCCACTGCCTCATGGCCGTGGGTTCGCTGCCGAATACCGAAGGTCTCGGACTCGAAGAGGCTGGCGTGCAACTGACCGAGTCTGGTCACATCCGGGTCAACCGTGTTGCCCGCACCTCAATGCCGTCGATCTACGCGGCCGGTGACTGTTCAGACTTCTTCCCGCTCGCCTCGGTTGCTTCTATGCAGGGCCGCACCGCCGTATTCCACGCGATGGGCGACGGCGTGACGCCGATTGAACTGCGCAACGTGGCATCCAACATCTTCACTCAGCCTGAAATCGCCACGGTTGGCTGGTCGCAAAAGCAGATCGAAGACGGGCTCGTTCAGGGCACGATCTACAAGTTGCCGCTGGCATCGAACCCGCGCGCCAAGATGATGGGCATCAAGGACGGCTTCGTGAAGCTCTTTGCTCGCACCGGTTCTGGCACGGTGATTGGTGGAGTCATCGTTGCCCCCAACGCCTCCGAGCTGATCATCTCGATCGCGCTCGCGGTAGAGCACCGCCTTACCGTCGACCAAATGGCTCGCGCGTTCTCTGTTTACCCGTCACTGACGGGAAGCATCACGGATGCCGCCCGCGCCATGCACGTCGTCGCCGAGTAGCCTGCCGGAGCTTTTTCCGCACGGTTCCGCGATTGACGCCAGCTCGATTCTCTGATGTCGCAATTTTCGCACTCCCACATACGCGTGTGGGTGGCCTCCTGCGGCGACCGCATCTTGGTCCAATTCACGCCAAATCGGTTTGTTGTATACCTAAACCACCAAACCATGTTCTACTGGAGGTGACATCGCGCGATTTCCCCTAAATTGTATGCAGGGAAATGGACGCGGTGAAGAATTCGACAGAAGAGAGAACGAATGGTTAGGGCGCGGCTTCCCAAAGAAGTGTGGATCGTATCCCTGATAGGGTTCATCGTCACGCTGGGGTTCGGAGTCATCGGGCCGTCGCTCCCGGCGCTCGGCCGCGAGTTCAATGCTGGCACCACTCTTATGAGCCTGGCCATTAGCGGTTTCGCTGCCGCCCGTCTCATCACGAACTTGGCGTTCGCCAAATACCTCGACCGGCTTCGACTCCGAACGGTTCTGTGGGTCGGCCTTTTGGTCCAATCGGTGTGCAGCATTATCGCGGGCTTGTCTCCTGATTATCTCGGCTTTATCACGTTCAGAACCATCAGCGGTGTCGGTAGCGCGGCGTTCACAATCGCATCCTCGGCGCTGCTGCTCGTGCTGGCTCCCGTCGCCGTGAGAGGCCGGGCCATGAGCGTCTTCGCCAGTTCAACGGCGTTGGGGACAGTGGCAGGCCCAGCCCTTGGCGGCCTGCTTGCCATTTTCGATCCGCGGTTGCCTCTTCTCGGCTATGGCGGTGCGCTGGCCCTAGCATCCGCGGTCACTGTGGTTTTGCTCCGCTCTGCACGTGATGTAAAAGCGGTCCCCGCCGAGGTCGCTCCCGAAGGGGGAGTAATCGGTGGTCGTAGAGCTGCTTTTGCCGCGATCTTTTCCGATCGGCTCTTCGTCGCCGCTGTTGCATGTCAGGTTCTAGTGGGGTGGGTTTTCTATGGAATGCGCACTACCACTCTGCCGCTCAACCTCTCCAGCATCGGGTACTCGGTAGGCGTCATTGGACTGTTGCTCTCGATTTCTGCAGTTCTGCAGATCGTCGGGTCATCCACTGGTGGTACCATCTCCGACCGAATCGGGCGCATTAAACCCCTCGTCGTCGGACTCGGTCTCGCTTTCTTAGCAGCCGTCGGCTTGAATTTTTCGGAGTACTTCACTATTGCGGTCATCACGTTCATGACTTTGGGACTTGCGGGTGGCCTCATCGCGACAGCCGCTATCTCTCTTTTGGGCGATTCCAAGGTCGGCCGTTCTGGATTTGGTCTCGCGGCGTACTGGGTTGGAAGCGACCTTGCCGGAATCCTTGGGCCGCTCGTTAGCGGCTTGCTCGCTGAGAGCTTGGGCTTCGGGGCCGCCTATGTAGTCGCTGCAATGCTCGTGGTGACGACGTTGATATTCGTGCTCCGGGCGGGTCGATCTTTGGGCCCTACCTTCCCTGGCGCAAACCAAACCGGGCCGACCGCTCCGTACAACCGGCCGGAACTGGGTTAGAGCAGCACGCAGCTTCGTCGCCGATAAGCGGAGCCTGTGTGTAGTGCGCGGCGCTGGGGCCTAGTCGTCAGTCAGCGGAAGCGTTGACAATACGTTGGCAAGACTATTGTGGAGATGTACAGCCGTAGCGTGCACCGCGAGAGCTTCGTTTTGCTCGAGGATCGCTTCGACGATGAGGAGGTGCTCCTCGGTAGCGCGTTGAAGTCGACCGGGAACGGAATGAGCATTGCGTCGGACTCGAGCGAGGTGGCCCCGCAGAGTGGTCTGAGCATTCCGCAGGTAAATGCTATCCGCGGCCTGATCGATGGCGAGATCCAGTGCGTCAGCAAGAAAATAAGGACGTGGCTGATCGAGACCTTCTGGTTCGGTCTCACTTGGTCCGGCAAGGAAGTCTGCTCGCAACTTTTCGAAAACGATTGGATCTCGTTTGCGTGCCGCCAGCCTGGCAGATTGTGCCTCGAGCGCTTCGCGTAGTTCGAAGAGCTCGATGACGTTGGCGCGCGAGAGGCTTGACACGGCCGCGGTTCTTCCATTGACGGTGTCAACTAGCCCCTCTGCCGTAAGGCGAGAAAGAGCCTCACGAACCGGAGTCCGTGAGACGCCGATGCGTGCGGCGGTTTCCACTTCACCGAGAGGCGTGCCGGGCTGCAGCCGCCATTGAATGATGTCATCCCGCAGTCGACGATAGGCAGTTTCACTAGCACGCATAGGAGTTATACTAGCGCTCGGTTTCCCCCGAGCACTCTTTTTGCTTGTGCGTGGAGGCAAGCGAGGTTGCTCGCCGTTTTTTCCCGATTCCGGAGTTTCGCGCTTTTCTCGCTTTAGCGAAGGCATCGCGAGCGCGCTAGTTCTCTTTGTTGCTGAGCACCAGGCTGCCAGCGGCGCCGAACATCATCCCCACTCCCTGAACGAAACTGATCTCGACATCAGGAACTTGCGCAGCGGCTTCGCCGCGAAGCTGGCGTACGGCCTCTTGGATGGCGAACATGCCGTATTTGCCGGTGTGAGTGTAAGAGAGACCACCGCCATTGGTATTCATGGGTAACGAACCACCGGCACGCGTGTGACCTTCGCGAATAAACGCGCCAGACTCTCCGCGGCCCACGAAACCTGTGTCTTCGAGCATGTAAAGAGGAAGGTGCGCGAAAGCGTCGTAGAACATCGCGTGATCGACGTCGGCGCGTTCGATGCCTGCTGTCCGAAATGCTTCATCGCTTGATCGGCGGAACGCGCCGAAGCTGTCGAGATCATCCATCTGCGAGATGATGGCGCTTTCTGACGACTCTCCAGACCCGAGCAGATAAATCGCCCGGTTAGCGGAAGGAAGGTCTTTGGCCCGTTCCGCGCTCATCATGACGAGCGCGCCGCCGCCATCCGTTACAACGCAGCACATATCGCGCGTAAAGGGGTACGCGACGGGGGGTGCGTCGAGCACCTCGTCAACGGTGATGGGAGTCTGGCGAAGCGCTCGAGGGTTGCGCTCCGCCCACGAGCGCTGTGCTGAAGCAACTTCAGCGAGATCTCGCCTGGACATTCCTCGAGACTCAAGGAAGCCCATGACGGGAAGGGTGAAGCTCGAGTACGGGGCGAGGGCGCCATAGGGGTGTTCGAACTGTCCGGCCAAGGAAGACGGGTCGCCTACGTAGGGCTTAGTGCCGACACGGGATCGTCCTGATTCACCGTGCGTAATGAGCACGACGTTGGCTGCGCCAGAAGCAATGGCGGAAGCGGCGTGGCGGACGTGCAGCATAAAACTGCACCCTCCGACCGAAGTGCCGTCGAGCCACCGCGGACGAATTCCGAGCATGTCGGCAACTTCATACGCCGGCATTACATCGTTAGCGATGCCATCAACATCCGCCGGGGTTAGGCCGGCGTCAGCGAGCGCGTTAAGGGCGGACTCTACGTGCAGCTCAAGAACAGACATATCCGGGATGGTCCCGAGACGGGTGGATTCTGAAGCGCCAACGATTGCTACATCGCCACCGTGCATCGAGGTCATTTGTTTCTCACTTCTACTGGGCCAAACACCGGCAGCATCTGGTCGCCTCGCTCTTCGAAGCTCACATATAGAGCCATCCCAATAGAGATGGCTTCGGGGCGCGGTTCCACGCCGATGAGGGTGCAGACCATTCGCGGCCCCTCTTCCAGATCAACGAGTGCGATGACTTGGGGTTCCTTCGTCTCGAAGAACGGCAACGGGCGGTAGTTGATGATGTAGGACGCGAGCGTTGCTCGTCCAGAAGTCGTCACCCACTCCAAGTCTGACGACTGGCAGTACCGACAAATCGGTCTGGGATAGAAAAAGTGGCGGCTGCATGCGCGGCAGCGTTGCACCCGCAATTCACTGTTTCGCGTTCCGTCCCAGAACGGAGCTGTCTGGGGAGTGGGTAGGGGTACCGGCCCGGCTGTCATGGTTGCCCTTCGACGACGATGTCGGCGCGTGATCCGCGCTGCTGACGCCCACTGTATACGAATTTCACGTTCTGTACACAAAAAGCCCAAAAGGGGCGCACGAGTGAGGATTATCCGACCCCTCTCGCGTTGCGACTATTGGGTTAAGAAACTCCAATTCAGGCCGAAAAATCAAGAAAATTGTTCAGTTTCACGATGGCACGATGGTCAGTCCTAATGTCTGCGCGCGTGGGAAGATAAATTCGACAACCTGATAATTGTCGCCAATTTGCAACAGTTGTATACAAGTTGCCGAATGACGGCTATTGTTCTGCTAAGTCAAAGATAAAACAGAACACAAAGGAGTGATTGTGGGAATTCTCGAAGGTAAAGTAGCCATCATTACGGGCGGCGGACGGGGCATCGGCGCTTCCATTACCCGCGCCTTCGTCAAAGAAGGCGCATCGGTCGTAGTGAATGACCTCGGTTCCACCGCAGATGGCACCGGGCTTGACGCTGGGCCTGCAACAGACATCGCCGCTGAACTCAACGTAAATGGGCTCCGCGTTGTCGCCGATGGCGGAGATATCGCTGATGTCGCGACCGGCGAGCGCCTGGTCGCCGCAGCTATTGAGAACTTTGGAAAGCTCGACATCGTGGTCAACGTCGCCGGCATTCTTCGCGACCGTATGATTTTCAACCTCGAAGAAAAAGACTGGGACGCGGTCATCCGTGTACACATGAAAGGCGTGTACAGCACCGTGCGCCCTGCATCCGCCTACTGGCGTGAGCAGCGCAACCCCGAGGGAAACTACCGAATCATCAACTTCACCTCGGTATCGGGCCTTCACGGTTCGCCGGGACAGCCCAACTACGCTGCAGCGAAGATGGGCGTCGTCGGACTTACTCAGTCGCTCGCGCAGGGATTGGCTCGCTACGGCGTAACGGCCAACGCAATCGCACCAGGCGCCGCGACTCGTCTCGTCGCTACGATCCCGGATGGGAAAAAGATGGGTGAGGCGCCGGCTGACGAGAGGGTTATGTCGCCGGACAACATTGCACCTGTTGCCGTGTATCTCGCTTCGGATCGCTCAGATTGGATGAGCGGCCGAGTTGTCGCTGCCGCCGGCTACAAGGTCGGACTGTACAACGTGCCCGAGCAGATTGCGGAAATCTCAGGCGACGAGCCGTGGGCAGTTCAGGATCTTGCCACCGAGATCGAGAGCACGTTCCGCCCCCTCGCTGAGGGCCTCGCTCCGAGCCCGTTCTCGTCCCAGACAAAGAAGTAGCTCGTTCAACGAGCACAAAGAAATAGGAGCAAAGTCAATGACGACAGTTTATTCCACAGAGCACGAGTTGACGACCGACGAAGACATCTCCAGCGAAGATTTCTGGAGAAAGAGTTTTGAACAGCGAGACGAAACATTCGCGCGACTTCGCAAGGATAATCCCGTCAGCTGGCACCGATCGCTTGAGGTTCCGACAATGCCTCAGGAGGTGCATGGGGAAGCTGGGTTCTGGGCTGTAACTCTGGCCGAAGACATCCGCTTCGTTAGCGAGAACAACGAGATCTTTAGCTCCGCTGAGCCAGGACACATCAGTTTGGCGCCTCGTTATCCTGGGCTTCTGATTCCGCCGACATTCCTCAGCATGGACCCTCCATTTCATACCCGATACCGCCAGATCATGAGCCGGGCCTTCACTCCCAAGGCAGTCGGTGTGTTGAGCGTCAAGATTAAAGAACGAGCCGCACAGATTGTCGACCGGGTCGTCGGCGCTGGTGAATTCGACTTCGTACACGAAGTGTCGGCAAAGCTGCCGATGCTGACTGTTGCGGACATGGTGGGTGTTCCAGAAGACCTCGTAGGGGCCTTCGCGCAAGCCGGCGACAATCAGGTTGGTGCGAGCGACCCTGACATTCTTCCGGCCGGAGTGAATCCGTTAGATTTCGTGCTGCAGCAAATCGCAATTCTGCAGGAGATTGGCGTCGACATTGTCAATCACCGCCGCAAGTACCCTGCTGCAGACATTGCGACGGCACTGGCAAATGCCGATTTCGACGGCAAACCGTTGAGCGATGACGACATCGGCGCAATGATGCTGTTGTTGAGCGTCGCCGGCAACGATACGACGAAGCAGACGACGTCACGGACTGTTGTGTCACTTGACCGTAACCCGGACCAGCGCGACTGGCTCATGGAAGACTACGAAGGCCGTATTGCTGGGTCGATCGAAGAGTTCGTTCGCCATGCATCGCCCGTCATTGAGTTCGCGCGCACCGCACGCGAAGACATCGAGCTGCGTGGACAGAAGATTCTCAAGGGCGACAAGGTCGTCATCTTCTACGGATCGGGAAACCGTGACGAACGCGAATTCGAGGATCCTCACAAGTTCGACCTCACCCGTGGACGCAGCCCACACGTTGGTTTCGGTGGCGGTGGAGTGCACTTCTGTCTCGGCAATGGTGTCGCGAAGGCTCAACTGAACGCGCTCTTCAGTGAGATTACGACCAAGCTGCCGAACATGGAGGTTGGTGAGCCAGTGAACCTGTACAGCAATTTCATTAATGGCGTCAAGAACCTTCCAGTGAAGGTGAGCTGATCATGAGTGACGTTCACACCGAAGCGGCACGCATGAGGATCGTTGTTGACCGCGGCCGCTGCACTGGCATTGGCATCTGTGAATCCTTGGCACCCGAGCACTTTGAAGTCAGTGACGATGGGTCACTGCTGCTGCTCAGCGAAACAGTCACGGATGCTGATCTAGAAGACGTAGAAACGGCCGTGCGCTCGTGCCCAGCAAAAGCGCTCAAGCTAGAGGTAATCTGAAAATGACTAATGAAGCAGGAGCCGGGCTCGTTGTAGTTGGAGCGAGCCTGGCCGGCCTTCGCGCGGTTGAATCCGCGCGACGTGGTGGGTATACCGATTCCATTACACTCATCGGGGCCGAGATCTATCTCCCGTACGACCGCCCTCCGCTGTCAAAAGGATTCCTCGCTGAGGGAGCGTCTCCCGACTACTTCCTCACAGAAGAGGAACTTCGCACTGAGCTCAACGTAGATCTTCGGTTGGGTACTTTCGTCGACGGCGTTGACACGGAACGAAAGGTGGTCACGGTTGGCGATCAAGAGATTCCCTATGAACGCCTCATCATTGCAACGGGCGCAGAGCCACGGGTACTTGCGCACCTTCCCGCGATTGACGGCATTCTGACGCTACGTACCCTCGAGGATGCGCGTCAGATCCGCGATGCAATCGGCGAAGGTAGCAACCTTGTTGTCATCGGTGCAGGCTTCATCGGTTCAGAGATCGCGTCCTCGGCGCAGGCCAGAGGTGCGACGGTCACGGTGATCGAAGCCGCACCTGTTCCGCTAGTGCGTGCGGTCGGCGAAGTTGTGGGAAAGGCAATCTCTGCGCTCCACGGGAGAAACGGAACTCGCCTGCTCACCAGCGTACAAATCGATGAGGTAATCGGAACGGATCATGTCGAGGCGGTGCGCCTCAACAACGGCGAGATCATTCCTGCCGATCTCATTATCGTGGGAGTAGGAGCCGCACCAGCAACCAGCTGGCTTGCCGACTCGGGCCTCGAAATGAGCCCTATTGACGGTGGCATCGTCTGCGACGCCTTCATGCAGACATCTGCTGAGGGTGTGTACGCGGCAGGAGATGTCGCTCACTGGCCGAATGGGCTCATGGATTCTACGATGCGCCTCGAGAATTGGACGAATGCCGCAGACCAAGGCACGCAGGCCGCGACTAACGCGCTCTTCTCTGAAAAGGCAAAGAAGTACGAAACTGTGCCTTACTTCTGGAGCGATTGGTATGGCAATCGGATCCAGTTCGTAGGAACGGCAATTGCCGACAGCGTGAGTTTTGTCTCCGGTGGTCCCGACGAAGACAAGTTCGTCGCGCTCTACCGTGCAGGAGACCGCCTCGTCGGGGTAGCGACGCTGAACGAGCCACGACGAATCATGAAATACCGTCGTTTCATCGCTGAGCGCGGCGACTTCGATCGTGCAGGCGACATTCTTCAGCCCGCCACAGCGGCATCCTCCAGCCGCTGACCCCACCCCCATTTCAACAGTATTCAACAAGGAAGTTGTCAAAGAAATGAAAGCAGCAGTACTCAAAGGCCACGACCAGCCGTTCGTAGTGGAAGAGGTCACTCTAGGCGAACTCGCTCAGAACGAGGTGCTTGTTCGCGTGGTCGGAGCAGGCATGTGTCACACAGACATGTTGCCTCGGATCCCCGAATTCGGTGCCATGGTCGCGCCGGTAGTCCTCGGACATGAAGGGTCAGGTGTGGTCGAAAAGATCGGTTCGGCCGTAACCCGCACCGCCGTTGGCGATCACGTACTTATGAGCTTTGACTCCTGTGGCTGGTGCGAATCGTGCCTTCGCGGAGCGCCGGCGTATTGCGTTGAATTCGAGCTGCGGAACGTGACAGGTCGTCGTGCTGACGGCTCCGTCAGCGCGACGACCGAGTCTGGGGATCCAGTCGCCAACCGTTGGTTCGGCCAATCCTCTTTCGCCGAATACTCGATTGCGACAGAGCGCAACATTGTTGTAGTCGACAAGGAAGTGCCGCTTGATCTTCTCGGGCCGCTTGGCTGCGGCATCCAGACCGGTGCTGGCTCAGTGCTCAACGAGATGAAGCTTGCCGCAGGCCAGAGCATTGCAATCTTTGGAGCGGGTGCTGTTGGTCTCTCCGCAGTGATGGCCGCCAAAATTGCGGGCGCCAGTGAGATCGTCGTGATCGATCTCAATGAGAGCCGATTGGAGATGGCGCTTGAGCTCGGAGCGACCCGCGTCGTGCGGGGCGACGACCCTGACGTTCAGGCGGCAGTGGTGGCAGGCAGCAGTGGGGTTGACTTCACGTTCGAGACGACCGCGGTCAGCTCAGTGATCCAAACCTCCATCACCGTGCTCGCTCGTCCGGGCAAAGCTGTTCTTGTCGGCGCTGGTGGTGGAGACCTAGTTGTCGCCCCCAATCTCCTCGCGGGACGCACCGTGACGTATGCCCTAGAAGGTAGCTCAATACCTCAAATTTTCATTCCGCAGTTGCTCGAATTTTGGAAAAAGGGGCTGTTTCCCTTTGAGAAGCTCATTCGAACCTACCCGCTCGCGGACATCAACCAGGCGGAAGCCGACTCATTGTCGGGCGTGACGATCAAGCCTGTACTCGTTGTCAGCGAAGCCTGATCGAGGGGGGGAAACAATCATGAGAAGTGCAGACCTATTCTCGATGCCAGCTCTGGCGACAGTGAACGGCGCAGATTTTGCGACCGAAACAACCTTTGGCGTTATTAACCCGTCGACAGGCGCCGTCTTTGCCCAAGCACCCGCGGTGACTCCGCTGCAGCTAGATCTCGTTTTTGCTGCAGCGGATCGAGCCTTCCAGATGTGGAAGCGGGACGACGAGTTCCGTCGTGCCGGCCTGCTGGCCGCAGCAGCCGCGATTGAGGCTGCCGTCGAGGAACTGGCGCCTATCCTCACCGCTGAACAGGGGAAACCGCTCGCTGACTCACGGATGGAATTTCTCGGCGCTGCCATGTGGCTGCGTTACTTCGCGGAGCTCGAGGTGCCGAGGGAAGTAATCCGAGACGACGCCGAAGGGTACGAAGAGGTTTTGCGCCGCCCGATGGGCGTCGTGAGCGCCATAACGCCGTGGAATTTTCCCATCACGCTCGCTATGTGGAAGATCGCACCAGCATTGCGCGCTGGAAACACAATTGTGGTGAAGCCTTCTCCCTATACGCCTCTAGCTACACTCGCCCTCGCGAAGGTTTTGCGCGGGGTGTTGCCGGATGGCGTGCTCAACGTTGTTACGGGGCCGGATCCGCTTGGTGCCGCAATGGTTTCGCATCCAGTTCCGCGTAAGGTCAGCTTCACCGGATCGACCGCAGTGGGCAAGCGCGTTGCTGTTGCAGCCGCAGAAGATCTCAAACGAGTCACTCTTGAGTTGGGCGGCAACGACCCCGCCATTATTCTCCGGGACGTCAATGTCCAGGAGGTCGCAGACAGCCTCTTCTGGAGCGCGTTCGCCAATAACGGCCAGATTTGCCTAGCCGTCAAACGTGTATATGCGCACAAAGATGTCAAGCAGGAACTGGTAGAAGCACTCGGCGAGATCGCGCGTAAGGCCCGCATCGATGACGGTATGACTGACGGGGTGCAGCTCGGTCCGATCAATAACAAGCCACAGTTCGAGCGAGTGAAAGACCTTGTGCGCGACGCTGTGGGGCGGGGAGCTCGGGTGGTTGCCGGTGGTGAAGCGCTTGACCGGGACGGCTACTTCTACAAGCCAACCATTCTCGACGGTGTCGAGGATGATTTCAGAGTTGTTGACGAAGAACAGTTTGGACCTGTTCTGCCGATTCTCGAGTTCACCGATGAATCCGATGCAATCGACCGGGCGAACAACAGCGAGTACGGGCTCACCGCATCAGTGTGGTCAGCCGATACCGAGCACGCGCTTGCGGTCGCGTCACACATCGACAGTGGGCAGGTTTCGATCAACGCCCATGGGCGAGGAGTGTTGCCACACCTTCCATTCGGTGGCCACAAATGGAGCGGCGTTGGAGTTGAGAACGGCCCGTGGGGGCTGCACAGCTTCACCGAGCTCCAGGTCGTCGCGGGCCCACCGCGAAAGAAGAACTAAAGGACTAGAACACCATTTTCCGGGGTGGCGTGCAGGCGTCACCTCGGTCTATCAAGGCCAACTGGTCGGGCGACCGTAGCCGCTACATGAAACTCAATGAGGAGAAATAATGAGCATGACTACCGCTGTTCGAAAAAGACGGAGCCCGTGGTGGGTGGTATTTGGCGGGGGTGTCGCTGGCGCGTTCGGTCCCGGTCCGGTCGTTCTCAGCACCCTCGGTATCTTTGTTATCCCGATCACTGATGAGACGGGGTGGGGGAGGACTGTCGTTACTGGCGCCTATTCTGTGGCGGCTATCGGCATGGCCATCGGACTTCCCATCGTCGGCCGTATGGTTGACAAGTATGCGTTGCGCCCGGTCCTTGTGATTTGCTGGACCGGCTTCACAGCCTTCACCGCGGTCATCGCGCTTACGCCGGCTGATAACGTCGTACTTTTCTTGGTACCTTTCTTCCTGCTTGGCTTCTTCGGAGCAGGAACATCGCTCACCTTCACCAAGGCGTTAATGAGTTGGTTCGACAACAAGCGGGCACTCGCCGTCGGTGTCATGGCAGCGATTACTGGGCTCGGTACTTCGTTCGTGCCCATCATCGCGGGTGTATTTATTGGCAACTACGGTTGGCGTACCGCCTACCCGCTGATGGCTCTCATCGCCTTGGTTGTCGCGCTCACCATGACCTTTGCGTTTGTCCGCGTGCGTGCCGAGCGCAGTGTTAAGGGGCGACTAGTTACCGAGTCCGTCGAAGATGGCGAGGTTGTCAGCCTTGAATTGCCAGGGCTCACCTTGGGAGAGGCGCTGCGAGGGCGCCACTTCTGGATGCTCGCGCTCGCACTTGGTTTTGTCGGTGTCACAATCGTTGGCTTGCAAGTTCACTTGGTGCCCATGATGTCGGACCGCGGGCTTGGTGTGCCGCAAGCGGTATTGCTGGTGACGATATTCGGGCTCGCATCGCTCGTTGGGCGACTTGTTGGGGGCGTGCTCATCGACAGGATTGATGGGCGCATTATTGGCCCGATCGTGATTATCGCTCCGGCCATCGGCATTTTCTTCCTTCACACCCCCTTCTTGAGCGCGGCGATCGCGGTCGGTCTCATCGGGCTTGCGTACGGAATTGAAGCGGACTTGATCGCTTTCTTTGTCAGCCGTTACCTCGGCATGAAGCACTTCGGACGTATCCTCGGCGTCGTGCTTTCTGCCTTCCTGCTGGGAACCGCGTTCGGCCCGCTCTTGCTCGGTCTTGCCTACGACACATTCGGGTCGTACGAGCCGGTGATTCCGGTACTCGCAGGTGTACTCGTGGTTTCTGCGATCACGATTGCGTTTCTCGGTAAGTACCCCTACCCCGCTATCGAAGGCTTCGATAAGGTCGCGGCGACAGATGAAATGGCCGCTGCTGAAGCGCTGAGCAAACTTGCTCGGCAGGAGGACTCGCAGGCAGAGGCAAGTGAGACTGTGCTGACCAAGTAGTACCCGTTTGTTTGAGTGCGCCGCGCAGGAATCAGTTTTTTGCGCGGCGCACATCAATACCACTGAGGAGTAACCATATGTCAGGACCGGTCAGCCCTTATTTGGCATGGAATGTAAAAACGGCATTCCGCTCTTACGTTGAAGACGTTGGTGGAACTATCGAGGTGACTGATGGTGCGGCAAAGCAGCAGCAAGCTTTTTTGTTCCCGTTTGTTGCGGAGGGCGACGGGGTTCTGAAATTCGGTGGAGCGGTTCGGTTTAGTGCCCACGCTGGAGCCATGAACTTGTTGATCTCGGACCCCTGGGTCCACGTGGATAATGACGGCAGTCGGCTCAGCGTTGCTGGCACAGAGGCCACCCGCACTGCCGGGCTCCGCTTGTTCCTTGCGCAGTTGAGCACTCCGGCTCACGGCGCCGAGGGGGCCGATGTTTCTTCAGTTCTTCTCGAAGCAGCGTTGCTTTCAGAGGGCGCTGTAGCGTTCGATTTCCGCTACGCGGCCGGCACGCAGCTCGACCCCGTTCGCCATTCTGTTTCTACGTGAGCGTCAGAGCAGTTCATTCCTAAATCGAGTTCACCTCTCCCTGTAGCGGCGTCGCGAGTTCCGGCGATGCATACATTTCTCACGATTCAGGCGGTTTGAGCCTCAATTTCTGAATTGAATGCGCTGAATGTATACAAAAAGTCTAAATCCGGCTAATCTGGATCCATCAAACAAAGGAGTTCGATCGTGGCCATCGATACGTCATACGTAGGTAAAACTGGCGCCCCGCTGCGGCGCACGTGGGAATCAAAAGATGCATTGCTCTATGCGGTCGCTGTGGGCGCGGGTCAGGGCGATGCGTCAGCCGAGCTGGAGTTCACTACAGAGAATTCTGCTGTTCAACAGCGCGTGCTGCCATCATTCATTTGTGTCGCGGCTGGCGGACCACTGCCCGACGGCTTCAGCATCGATATGACCAAGATGCTGCACGCGGACATGGGGTTCGAGTTGTTCGGCGACTTGGATGCCAGCGGAGACGTCACATCCACCGCTTCGATCACTGGAATTTTTGACAAGGGTTCAGGCGCCCTAGTATCAACCGCTACCGACGTGGTCGACACGGCTAGTGGAGAGCTCGTTGCGCGTCTACAGTCGGGAATGTTCGTGCGCGGTGAAGGCGGATTCGGAGGCGAGCGTGGACCCGGCGATGGTTGGGAGCAGCCCGATCGAGAACCCGACGTCATCATCACCTACGAGACTCGCCCAGAACAAGCACTGCTCTACCGTTTGACTGGCGACCGCAACCCGTTGCACAGCGACCCAACATTTGCCGCACGTGCAGGATTTCCGGCGCCGATTTTGCACGGCATGTGCACCTATGGCTTCACCGCCCGAGCACTCCTGCACGGCATCGCGGGTTCCGATCCGTCGCGATTCGGCAGTATGCACGCACGATTCACAAAGGTCGTTTCCCTCGGGGAGACGCTCACTGTGCGGATGTGGTCGGAGGATTCGGGCGCCCGATTCCAGACGCTCAATAGTGCGGGCGAAGTTGTGCTCGACCGCGGATCGATGACGCTACGATGAGCGTCCGTAAACAGGCCGGGGGCGACGATACGAGCGCACTGGCAGACATCCGAGTACTCGATCTCAGCACCGGAATCGCGGCGCCCGTCGCGAGTATGTTCCTTGGTGACTTCGGCGCAGACGTGATCAAAGTCGCCTCGCCTGAACCAGACGTCTACGATTCGCTGCCCGGTGCCGCTGTATGGAATCGTAACAAGCGCTCCGTCGTCATTGATTCGACGGTGGAAGCGGACCGAGACTGGTTAGTGGCTGCCATCGGCAACGCGGATGTGTGCATTCTGGGCGCCGCAGACAGCCTAGCGGCCTGGGGCCCGGAGGTTGAGTCTGCGGCTGCGGCAAACATCAGACTCATCGAGCTTCGAATGCCGCCCTACCTTGACGGTTACGCACCGTGGGAGGGTGAGTCAAATGGTCTCTTGGCAGCATATGGCGGACAAGCGATGCGGCAGTCGTCAGTCGCGGGCGGTCCGATCGAGACCATGTCGCCGTATCTCCTCTATATCCATGGCGTGTGGGCAGCGGCATGTTTAGTTGCTGCGTTGGTCGAACGCACGGTTTCCGGGCTCGGGCAAGTGGTGACGGTCACTGGTGTTCAAGGATTGATCGAGGCAACAGTCACTGCGATGAGCGTCGATCCCACCCTGCCTGACCCCTCGATGAAAGTTGGTCCAGCGGGGCGTCATCCTACCTACCGTCAGTTCCGCTGTTCCGACGGTACCTGGATTTCCTGTGGTGCTCTCGGCCCGAAGTTTGAAACGGGTCTGCTGAAAGCCCTCGGCCTCGACGACATTCTCGCTGACCCAAGAATCGACGGGGTATCAGCTCGAATGGCGCTCACGGAGAATTTCGAATGGTGTTTGCCAAAACTCGTCGACGCTTTCGCTTCGCGCACGCGGGAGGAATCGCTCGCGCTGCTTTCCAGCATTGGCATTCCTTGCGGCCCCGCGATGAGCAGGGAAGAATGGCTCGATCACCCACAGATTCGCGGAATCGGTATGCGGGTGGAGATCGACGATCCGGCCCGTGGTCGTGTCGTAATGCCTGGCTCAGCGATTAATCTCACACGCACACCAGCACGATTCGACCGCCATGCTCCCTCGCATGGCGAACACAACGGCGCCACGCCTTGGAGCGCTCGTCCCGTTTCTGAGGAGCCGGCGCCCCGTTTCGTTGAGGGCCCGCTCGCGGGATTCCGAGTACTCAATATGGGAACCTTTGTGGCCTCGCCCTACGCAGGATTCCTCTTGAAGGAACTGGGGGCTGATGTGATCAAGGTTGAGCCACTCACAGGCGACCCATTCCGCGGTTCGGGTTACGCCTACAACAGAGGGATGCGCAGTCTTGCGATTGATCTGAAATCTGAGGCAGGGCAGGGCGCGTTCCATCGGCTCGTCAAGGTCAGTGATGTCGTGATCGACGGCATGCGCCCTGGGGTGATGTCCAGTCTTAATATCGACTACGAGAAACTCGCCGAAATCAACCAAAATATCGTCACGATGTCGCTCTCTGCCTATGGTGAAGGTGGGCCGCTCTCGCAGGCTCCGGGGGTCGACATGGTCGTTCAGGCGATGAGCGGAATGATGACATCGTGGGGCGGGGAGGATGACCCTGTTGCAAATACGATCGCTATCAACGACGTGACTGCAGCCGCGCTCTCTGCGCTCACGTGCGTTCTAGCGCTCTACGACAGGCAGCAAACCGGTCGGGGGCAGCGCACCTGGGACTCGCTGGCGGCGGTTTCGGTCTTCCTGCAGATGGGAGACATGGTCAAGTACGATGGCCGTCCGGAGCTGGCCGTTGGGCGCAGCGACCTTCGAGGCCTCTCACCAGTGCAGTCATACTATGAGACTTCGGATGGGTGGATCTACGTTGATTCCACGCTCGTCAAGGGAGGGCCGGCAGCAGCAACCTCGATGCTGGTGTTCGCGGAACTCATAAACTCAGACACTTCTTCCGGTGACATGGACGCTGTTCGTGAGTCGCTGGCAAAGTCGTTGCGCGAGTTGACGAGCGAGGAGGCGGTGGCTGCTGTTTCGGCGGCAGGGCTTCGTGCAGTGCAAGCGCGGCCGCTGAGTTCAGTGCTCCGTGATCCACGTTTGCTTGACGCAGAGGCAGTGCATGTGCGCACAGCCGACGATAAGAGCAGCTTCATGATGACAGCGCGTTATGCCGGATTCAGTCGGACTCAGCGTCGCGGGCCTTTGAGCCCGGATGGGGTCGGGCAAAGCACGGTAGCCGTGCTCACAGAAGCCGGGTTCGACGACGACGAGATCACTGCGTTGCTTGAGGTTGGCGCTGTGCGGACGGGCGGCCCTGTGCAGCACGTCTTGCCGATCGCGTACCGCTAGGGGACCAAGCCAGAGTGACTCTCTTCCGGCCCAGTACCGCTATGCGGCTGGGCCGGAAGCCGAGTTTAACCGTGGAGTGAAGCGAATTGCTCGTCAGTCAGAGTGATTTCTTCCGCTCCGAGATTTTCGCGAAGATGCTGTTGAGACGATGTACCTGGAATTGGCAGCATGACGTCTGAGCGCTTGAGCAGCCAAGCGATGGCGACCTGCGCGGGAGTGCTTCCCGTCTCCGATGCAACGCGAACCACGGCGTCTGCCGTCGTGAGGTTGCCGGTATCGAGCGGAAACCACGGGATGAAACCAATCCCATTGGCTGCGGCGTAATCAAGTACATTCTCGAAGTCGCGGAATCCAAGGTTGTAGCGATTCTGGACGGTGACGATCTCGGCGACAGCGCGAGCTTGCTCGATTTGCTCGACGGTTACCTCGGAGAGTCCAATGTGACGAATCTTGCCTTCTTGCTGCAGCGCCTTCAGCTCACCGACTTGATCCTCGAGTGGAACCGTCGGGTCAACCCGATGCAACTGTAATAGGTCGATGCGTTCGAGGCCGAGGTTGCGCAGGCTTAACTCAGTCTGCTGACGAAGGTACTCGGGGCGACCAAGGGGGATCCACTGGTTGGGGCCCTGTCGGGTGAATCCAACTTTGGTGGCGATTACGACATCGTTGCGGTAGGGGTGAAGTGCCTCTCGGATAAGGGCATCGGTGACGTACGGGCCGTAGACGTCTGCGGTGTCGATCAGCGTGACGCCGAGTTCCACAGCGAGTCTGATCACCGCGACGGCGTCGTCGCGGTTGGTTGGCCAATCCCAAACGCCGGGCCCAGTGAGTTGCATGGTTCCGTAGCCGATTCGACGCACGGGGAGGTCGCCGCCGATTGCTAGTTGCTGGTTGATCGCTTCGGTGCTCATCGTGTTCCTTTCGATCTGCGTATTGTATACTTTTGCGCCCAGAACGCTAGACTGTTAGGCGTGAATCGCTTAGAAATTGTTTCATTGGTATACAACATCGGTCTCGCGTGATGACGGACGGAAACCTCGCCGTGACGCAGGACTGTGCCGTCGCGACCATCACAATTTCCAACCCGCCCCGACGAAACGCGATGACGCTATCGATGTGGCAGTCGTTCGAGCCGACTCTGGCGAGGCTAGCGGATGACTCAACCGTCACCGTCGTGGTGATTCGCGGTGCGGAGGGGCACTTCTCGGCGGGCGCAGATATTGGCTCGCTCGATTCCATCCTTGATCCAAGCGTGGGGTTAGGAGGGTGGGTTTCTCGTGCAGAGGAGGCGATCGCTGCCTTCCCCAAGCCGACAGTGGCCGCGATCGAGGGGATTTGTTTTGGCGGTGGTTGGGAAGTTGCGGCGGCCTGTGACCTACGTGTGGCGGCCACGAGTTCAAGTTTGGCCATAACGCCGGCAAAAATTGGCATCATCTACCCGTTGTCGGGCATCACGAGGCTAGTGAATATCGTCGGCCCGGCCCGGGCCAAGTACTTGCTCTTTACTGGCAATAGCGTCTCGGCTACCGAGGCTTACGAAATGGGATTGATCACTTCGGTCGTCGCGGATGAACATTTCCCATCGAGCCTTGAGTCGCTCTGTGCCGATCTGGTGGCTAGATCTCAGCTCTCGATTCATTCTACTAAGCAGCTCATCGGCGCTCTCGTGTCAGGCGATGGCGATGTCGAGCAGCTCTACGCGCGCTGGTGGGAAGAGCTGAAGGTGAGCGAGGACCCCTCGATCGGGGCCGCAGCTTTCGCCGCACGGGAGAAACCTAGGTTCGTGTGGGGGCGCGACTAGCTGTCACGCCCTGTGTCGCAAGAATGCATGATGTATACAATCTTGCGTTTTAGGATCCCTGTGAGGATGAATACCCCACATTTTCAGATTAAAAAGTATACAAACAACGCACGTCGGACTATTCTGGCGAGTACGCTTTCAACGGCGTCAAAGGGTTTAGCAACACCAGGTCGTCGGAGTCGATGACCTCGGTTACGAGAGGAAGATTTCAATGACGATTTCCGACACGCAGATGCTGAAAATTGCGGCCACCAGTGGCGGAAAGGACCTTAACGCGTCCAGTTCCTTCTCTGTCATTAACCCAGCGACGGGTCGCTTTTTTGCGGAGGCACCCTCGATCACCGCAGAGCAGCTCCACGGTGTCTTCGAAGTGGCTCAGTCTGCTTTTGCTACGTGGAAGAGGGACGACAACTACCGCCGCGAAGTGCTCAGAGAGATGGCGAACGCGGTTCGGAACGGAGTCAGTTCGATTGCGCCCATTCTCACTGCCGAGCAGGGGAAGCCATTGGATGTGGCGGCGAGCGAACTGATGGCCGCGGCTGCATGGTTCGATTACTACGCAGAGTTAGAGATTCCGCGCGAGGTGATCCGCGATGATGCAGCCGGTTACGAAGAAATCTTCCGGCGCCCGCTCGGAGTCGTCAGCGCGATCACTCCCTGGAATTTCCCTATCGCACTCGCCGTCTGGAAGATCGCCCCGGCGCTTCGTGCGGGCAACACCGTGGTGGTCAAGCCATCGCAATTCACCCCTATGTCAACTCTTGCGCTGGGGCAGCTTTTCCGCGGGATCGTTCCGGACGGCGTGCTCAACGTGGTCTCGGGAACCCTGGGGTCGGCTATGGTCTCGGATCCAATTCCGCGCAAGGTGAGTTTCACGGGCTCCACTGAGATTGGCAAGATCGTCGCCCTTAACGCAGCGGATGACCTCAAGCGCGTCACTCTGGAACTGGGCGGCAACGACCCGGCGATCATCCTTCCGGACGTAAACGTCTCCGAGGTAGCCGAGACTTTGTTCTGGAATGCCTTTTACAACAACGGTCAACTCTGCTATGCCGTCAAGAGGGTTTACGCGCACGAGAGCATTCGCGCTGAGCTCACCGAAGCACTGGGTGAGATTGCTCGCTCCGTGAAGGTCGATGACGGCACTGTGGCCGGAGCACAGCTCGGCCCGATCAACAACGAACCCCAGTTGAGCCGCGTGGCGGAGCTGGTCGAGGATGCGACAAGCAACGGCGCACGCACCGTTGCTGGGGGCTCACGAATCGACAGGGACGGATACTTCTTCCAACCTACGATTCTCGACAATGTTTCTGACAGCACACGGGTCGTTGCTGAAGAGCAGTTCGGGCCTGTGTTGCCCGTTTTGTCATACACCGATATCGATGACGCAATCAAGCGTGCAAACAAGAGTGAGTACGGATTGACGGCATCCGTTTGGTCGGGTGATCCGGAGCGTGCCTATAGCATCGCCGGCGAGCTCGATGCCGGTCAGGTTTCGATCAACGAGCACGGGCGTGGTGTGCGGCCGCACCTCCCGTTCGGCGGGCATAAGTGGAGCGGTGTCGGCGTTGAGAATGGTCCCTGGGGGCTTCACGGTTTCACCGAACTTCAAGTCGTCGCAGGGCCTCCGCGCGTATGACCGTTCGATAGCGCCACGCTACGAAGCGCGGTAAAGCCTCAAGACGATCATTTTCTTCCAACCACACTAGCGAGCGCACTTCGAACTGAAAACTGAGGCGGATACCACGAGCCCTAGCTCGGGGTACCCGCCTCATCGTTGCGCTGCTCGCCTTGGAAGGCGATTTCGCCGTCGGATGCCGCGCCATCCTTGAGCTCGAGAACGTGTTCGACGAGTCTCGTCGCGGTCTGTTCATCGATTACGAGGTCAGTAATAACGCCTGCCCGCAGAGCTGCGAGTAGCGGAATGACCTTGTTGTCGCCGGCGACGCCGCAGATGCGGCGGGGGATTGACCGCAGTTCGGCGGGGGTCGGTCCGGTTGCACGTGCGTTCATCGAGAGGTCTTCGTAGGTGCCATCTTCACGCAAGAAAATGGTGCACACGTCGCCCACAATCCCTTCGCTGTCGAGGGTGGCGATGTCTCCGGCTTCGAGGTAGCCGGCGGAGTAGACGTGGCTGGGCACCTCTCCCGCAATCGCACCGATCGAGAACAGCGCAATATCGGCTCGGCGCTGATATTCGAGCACGCGCACAATTGACCGCTCTGACCACATCGCGTTGCGGGTTTCCGCGTAATCGAAGAACGCGGGCACTGGGAAAAGGTGCACCTGGGCATCGAAGGCGTCACCGAAGTTGGCGATCAGATTACCCGCGTATTCGACTCCCGAGGTGCGCACGTTCGCCGCACCATTGAGCTGAACAACGGCGCTTCCCCGGGTGGGTTTTTTGCCTAAATACTTGGAGATCGCGGCCAAAGTGGTACCCCAAGCAACCCCCATAATCATGTCGGAGTCGAACCAGCTGGTCACCATTCTGGCGGTGGCACGGGCCACTTGATCGAGCCGTTCTGCCTCATCCGCCAGGTCAGCAACCGGGACAACGTGGGTCTCGACGCCGAAGCAACCCTCGATCTTTTTCGCGAGACCGGGACCGCGCGTGGGGGTGGGGCGCAGAGTGATCTCAACGAGCCCACTTTCGCGAGCATCTCGAAGCAGCCGAGACACGCTCGAGCGCGACATATGTAGGTGGTTGGCGATGGTGTCCATCTTGATGTCTTGCAAGTAATACATCGATGATGCCGACAGCATTGCCTCTTCGCGTTCCATGCCTTCCATCCTTGCACGTTCGTGCAGATGTGCTGCTCAGTTTGTCATTGGGTATAGCTACCGTAATACGCTGCTCAACGTGACTCATCTCAGAGGATTCACAGCCGCCCTCGGCGGTACCACCACCACACGTTAGAAGAGCATTGTTCATGGCTGATCAGTCCCTCACTCGAGAAACCCGCGACAGCGCTATCCAGCGCCTCGTTGATAGTGCACAGCCGGGTCGTGAGCTTGACGTGCTCGTTATTGGTGGAGGAATCACCGGTGCGGGAATCGCACTGGATGCCGCAACTCGGGGTCTCGACACCGTCGTTGTCGAAGCCCAAGACTGGGCCGCGGGTTCCTCCAGCCGCGCCAGCAAGCTCATCCACGGTGGACTGCGCTACCTGCAGATGCTCGACTTCAAGCTCGTGCACGAAGCACTCACCGAGCGCGATCTGCTGCTGAACAATGTGGCACCGCACCTCGTGCGTCCGCTGCCCTTCCTTTACCCGCTGCGCCACCACGTGTGGGAGCGCGCTTTCGTCGGTGCCGGTATCGCCCTCTACGACTTCCTCGCGTCCGTCACGGTCAAGAACTCTCGCGGCAAGCGCAGCGTGCCGTGGCACCGCCACCTGTCGCGCAAGCAACTCGCGGCTCGATTCCCCGGCCTCGCTCACGACGCTGCCGTTGGCGCGATCGAATACTGGGATGCCAACGTCGATGATGCTCGCTATGTCGTGAGCGTCATCCGCACCGCTTCCGCCCACGGCGCGGCAGCAGCCAGCCGCACCCAGGTCATTGAAATCACTCACAACGAGGATGGCGCCGTCAACGGTGCCGTCATGGTCGACCTCGAAACCGGAAAGACCTTCCCCGTTCGCGCCAAGGCCGTCATTAACTCCACCGGCGTCTGGACGGGCGAGACTCAAGAGCTTGCCCACGAAAGCGGCGGACTCAAGGTCCTGGCCTCCAAGGGCATCCACATTGTTGTTCCGCGCGAGCGTATCAAGGGTGAAGCCGGCCTGATCTTGCAGACGTCCAAGAGCGTGCTCTTCGTTATCCCGTGGTCGCGCTACTGGGTCATCGGCACCACTGATACCCCGTGGAAAGAGAACCTGCTCAACCCCGCGGCTACCGCCGACGACATCGACTACGTCATTGCCGAAGCGAACGCCGTTCTCGCCCACCCCATCGACCGCACCGACGTGATCGGCACTTGGGCGGGTCTTCGCCCCCTGCTGCAGCCCGGCACGATGGAAGGCACCAACTCGGCCAAGGTGTCGCGCGAGCACACCGTGGCATCGCCCATCCCCGGCCTCACCGTGATTGCCGGTGGAAAGTTCACCACCTACCGCGTCATGGCCAAGGATGCCGTCGACTTTGCCATCGGCAAAGAGGCTGCCAAAGCTAATCCGTCGACCACCGCCCGCGTTGCGCTTCTCGGTGCTGACGGTCTCGCGGAGGCCCGCGCTAGTGCCGCCGAGCTCAGCACCAAGTACGGCTGGAGCGATCAGATGATCGATCACCTGCTGCACCGCTATGGCGCAAACATTAGCGAAATCGCTGCGATGGCGGATGCCGACCCGACGATGGGCAAGCCGCTCACGCACGCGTCCGCGTACCTGCGTGCCGAGATTGCCTACGCCATCACGCACGAAGGCGCCCTGCACCTCGAAGACCTCATGACGCGACGCACTCGGATGAACTACGAGTACCTCAACGAGGGAATGGCCGCCGTTCCTGAGGTCGCCGAAATCGCAGCGAGCTTGCTCGGTTGGGACGAGCAGACCACCGCTCACGAAGTTGCCGTTTACCACCAGATGGCGGATGCCGTGGCTGCTGCCGCGCTCACCCGCGATGACGAAGCCGCATCCACCGTGCGCGAAGCAGCACCGCAGATCGTGCCGCTCGTTACCCCGCCCGCAGCACTCGAATCGAAGTAACCGAACTACTGAAACCGGGCACGAAACTGCCCTACAGAAGTACAGACGATCAATGGAGATACGCCAAAAATGACACAGTACATTTTGTCAATTGACCAAGGGACGACGAGCTCTCGCTCGATCATCTTTGATCATGACGCGCGTATCGTCTCGAACGGGCAGCTCGAACACGAACAGATTTTTCCGCGCGCCGGCTGGGTCGAACATGACCCGATGGAAATCTGGGACAACGTTCGAGAGACAGTAGGCCTTTCGCTGTCGCGTGCGAACCTCACGTACCAGGACATCGCCGCCGTCGGCATTACCAACCAGCGTGAAACCACGGTGGTGTGGAACAAGCTCACGGGCAAGCCGGTCACGAACGCAATCGTCTGGCAAGACACTCGCACTCAGCACATCGTGAACGAGCTCGCGGGCGCCGAGGGACTCGAAAAGTACAAAGCCATCACTGGCCTTCCGCTCGCACCGTACTTCGCCGGACCCAAGGTCACCTGGATTCTCCGCTACATCGACGGTGCTCAAGAAGCGGCCGACCGCGGTGAACTGCTCTTCGGAACCATTGACACGTGGCTGCTCTGGAACCTCACCGGCGGTATCGACGGGGGAGTGCACGCGACCGACGTGACCAACGCATCCCGCACCATGCTGATGGACCTTGACACCCTGCAGTGGCGTGAAGATATCGCCGCCGATATGGGTATCCCGATGTCGATGCTGCCCGAGATTCGTTCATCGAGCGAGATCTTTGGCCATTGCCGCGACCACGGTTCGCTGCCGGGAGTGCCGATTGCGGGCATCCTCGGAGACCAGCAGGCTGCCACCTTCGGTCAGGCGTGCTTCAGCGAGGGCATGGCCAAGAACACCTACGGCACCGGCAACTTCTTGCTGCTCAACACCGGCAACAAGCGCGTGCACAGCAATAACGGCCTCATCACTACGGTTTGCTACAAGATCGGTGACGCCGCTCCCGTCTACGCCCTCGAAGGGTCGATCGCTGTCACCGGATCGCTCGTACAGTGGCTGCGCGACAACCTAGGGATGTTCGCCGACGCCCCTGATATCGAACGCCTCGCTCTCGAAGTCGAAGACAACGGTGGCGCCTACTTCGTGCCGGCCTTCTCCGGCCTCTTCGCCCCCTACTGGCGACCGGATGCTCGGGGAGCCCTTCTCGGACTCACCCGTTACGTCACCAAGAACCACATCGCTCGTGCAGCGCTCGAAGCCACCGCGTACCAAACGCGCGAGGTCATGGACGCCATGAATGCGGATGCCGGAGTCGACCTCGCGGAGCTCCGCGTCGACGGCGGCATGGTGGCCAACGAACTTCTCATGCAGTTTCAGGCTGACCAGCTGGGCGTGGATGTCATCCGCCCCCGCATCACCGAAACCACCGCCCTCGGCGCCGCCTTTGCAGCCGGGATCGCGATCGGTTTCTGGGAGAGCGAGCACGATGTGCTGTCGACCTGGAACGAAGACAAGAGGTGGAAGCCGCAAATGGCGCGCCTCGAGAGAGATCAGCTTTACCGCAACTGGAAAAAAGCGGTAACCAAGACCATGGGCTGGGTTGATGAGGACGTGGAGACCTAATCTGCCTGATTTACCCATGACGGACGTGCTGTCAGTCACGTTCATAATCACACAGCAATCGATACCCACGAAGGGGTAGGGAATCAATGAAAACCTCGTTAGTAAAGAGGAACAGCTTCTGGCTCGTTCTCTCGCTAGTCATGATGGTGGTCACCTCCATTGGTGCGTCCATCGTTCAAACCGGTGCAGGCTCCATCAGCGTGAAGGACATGAACTGGGAGACCTCGTCGGGTCAGACGATGAGCGCACTGCTCTTCAAGCCCGACTCGGCAACCGTCGACAACAAGGCTCCGGTCATCGTGGTGAGCCACGGTTGGTGGAACAACCGCGAAATGCAAGACGCTAACTACGTTGAGCTTGCCCGTCGCGGTTACGTTGTCGTGTCGATCGACATGTACGGCCACGGCAACTCTTCGCCGCTGACCACGGACGTCACGCTCGGCGGAACCGGTATGTACGACGCTGTGAAGCTCGTCGCCGACTTCCCCTACGTTGACACCGACAAGATTGGTGTGAGCGGTCACTCGAACGGTGCGCGCGCAGCAAACTTCTCGACCGTGCTCGACAACGCCGCTGACGAACAGCTCATCTCGGCCATCCTGCTCGTCGACAACGACGCTGTCTACACGGATGCCGAAGCTGATAACGCGTACTTCAACCTCTACGGTGCCCGCGATGTCGGAATCGTTGCTGACCAGTACGACGAGTTCTTCTTCCGCAGCTACAGCCCCGAGGGCGAAGTTCTCACGCCGCCGCGCGAGTACATCGGAACCCCGAACGCTCAGTCGTTCCTCCACTTCGGTGCAAACCCGGAAGAGGTTTCCTCTGACGTTCGCGAAGCGAGCGAGTTCTACACCGACTCCGTCGATGGCACGGATGCTCTCCGTATTGTCTACACGCCAGCACAAAACCACCCGTGGGGAACCATCTCCCAGACAACGGTTGCTAGCCAGATCGAGTTCTTCCAAGAAGCATTCGGTGCTCCCAACGAGATCGCCTCGGGCTCACAGGTGTGGCAGGTCAAGGAGACCTTCACGCTCTTCGGTCTGATCGGCTTCGGAATCTTCCTGCTCGCGTTCACGCGTGCCATGCTCTCGACCCGCGCCTTCGCTGGGCTCCGTACCCCTGCAGCAGCAGTGGTGCCCGCTACCCGCAAGGGACTCGCGTGGTTCTGGGGCGGACTGGTTGTTTCGGCAATCATCTCCGGTTGGAGCTGGTTGATCCTCGCTAACACCCCGTGGGTGGGCGCGATTGCGTTCAACGCTGTTCAGTTCTTCATGCCTCAGGGCGCTGTGTTCTTCGTCGCCTTCTGGGCTGCGGTCAACGCCATTGCCGCGATCATCATCATGACGATCTCGTACCTGGTCTTCGGGCGCAAGAACGGTCTCGACCTTCGTGCCTCTGGAGTGCTGCCTGGCTGGAAGAAGTTCTTCCACGGACTCGGTCTGTCGTTTGTCGTCGTTGTTTCGGCGTACGCGATCGTCTTCGTGCTTGACTACTTCCTCAAGACGGACTTCCGCTGGTGGGTTGTCGCTGTCAAGGCCTTCACGCCTGACAAGGTCGGCATTGCACTCATGTACCTGCCGCTCTTCGCGATCTACTTCGTGGCGAACTCGGTGGCGGTCAACGCCTTCAACCGCTTCTCCATCCGCGGCAAGGAGTGGATCAACACGGCACTGCTCGCGTTCTTCAACGCTCTGGCACCCATCGTTCTCGTCGTTGCTCAGTACACCAACTTCTTCACCACGGGGTACACGATCGACGGCTTCGGCGGAATCTTCAGCATCTGGCTCTACCCGGTCATCCTCATCCTGGCCGTAACCGCAGTCATCTCGCGCAAGATCTACCGTGAGACGAACAACCCGTACATCGCCGGCTTCATCAACGCGGCAATCGTTACCCTCATCTCGGTATCGAACACGCTCACCGCAGCGTAAGTACGCCCTCTCCGATCATCTGATCGGCTCCAGCAGCGCCCCGGTCACCATCTTGACCGGGGCGCTGTTGTGCGCGGAGCCCGCGCGCCCACGGGACAAGTGCGGGCGGTGCGGCATCCGCTATTTCGGCGGGGGATGCTCAGTCGCCCGCCGAAAGCCAGACGGCTTAGGTGACGACAGTGATATCCACGCTTCGGCTGTCGTTCGTCGTCACGGAGTGAACGGGCCCGGTGATCGTGACCGTTCCGAGCGGTGCCGCTTCGGTCTCGCAGTCACTGCCGAGCCACAGCCGCACGTCGCCGGGCTCGACGATGCGCGTCAGGCTGCGATCGCTGAACGCGATGCGCGTGGTCGGGATGCTCATCGCGAGAGTGCGCGATTCGCCCGGCTGCAGCGTCACTCGCGTGAACGCGACCAGCTGACGCGTGGGTCGGGTAACAGAACCCACGACATCATTCGCGTACACCTGAACGACTTCATCTCCTTCGCGAGTGCCCGTGTTCGTCACCGTGAAGTGGATGTCGAACCTGCCGTCGGCAGCAATTGTGTCGGAGGCGACGCCCGCATCCGAATAGCCGAAGCTCGTGTAGCTGAGCCCGAAGCCGAAAGGGAAGGCGGGAGCCGTCGTGAGGTTCGATACTTCGCTCGGTTCCCCGAGACGCGGGTGAAGGTACGAGTACGGTTGCGACCCCGCTGAGCGCGGTACTGAAACGGCCAGCCGGCCTGAGGGATTGATGCGACCGGCGATCGCACCGCTCATTGCCGCAGCCCCCTCTTCGCCGGGGAAGAATGCTTGAACGATGGCGGCGCCACGAGCAGCAGCCCAATCGATGGCATAGGGGCGTCCGGAAATGACCACGAGTACCACCGGGGTTCCGGTGTCGAGCACCGCTTCGACGAGCTGGCGCTGCACGCCGGGAAGCTCGAGTGAGTCGCGATCGCAGCCTTCCCCCGAGGTGCCGCGCCCAAAGAGCCCGGCGTGGTCGCCGACGGCGATGACGGCAACCTCGGCAGCGGTGGCGAGCTCAACAGCCTCGGCGATGTTCGAGGTGTCGTCGTCATCCACGGCACATCCCTGCGCGTAGCCAAGCACCCCACCGAAGTCGTGCTGAAGGCTCTCGAACAGCGTCTCGACTTCAATGCCCATGGCGACATCCGGATGCTGCCCAAGCACGTGATTGGTAAAGGAGTAGCAGCCGAAGAGGGCAGCGGTGCGGTGCGCGTTGGGGCCCACAACGGCGATGCGAGCATCCGGAGCCAACGGCAGAATACCGCCGTCGCTCAGCAGCGTGATCGACTTCTCGGCGATGGCCGCGGCGATCGCGCGGTGGTGCGGGGGATCGAGATCGATCTCCTCGTCAGTCGCGTCCACTGAGAAAGCGGCGGACTCGGGGTCGAGCAAGCCGAGCTGCTGCTTCTGCGCGAGCACCCGGCGCAGTGCCCGATCGACGAGCGCAATGTCGACGTCGCCGCTGCGCACCTTGTCTGCGAGCGGTGCCAAGTAGGCCTTGCCGGTGGGTAACTCGATATCCACGCCGGCGGTCAACGCTTGAGCGGCCGCGTCGCCGAGGTCACTCGCGACCTGATGCAGCGATTCGAGAAACGCGACGCCAAAGTAGTCTGCGACGACGGTTCCGTCAAAGCCCCAGCGATCGCGCAAGAGGTCGGTCAACAGAGTGGGGTCGGATGCGACGGGCACTCCGTCAATTTCGGCGTACGAGTGCATGACCGAGCCCACGCCCGCATCCAACACCGCCATCTCGAAGGGAACAAGCAGCACGTCGGCCACTTCGCGCGGGCCGGCATGGACGGGAGCCAGGTTGCGCCCCGCTCGCGAGTTCGAGTACCCGACGAAGTGCTTAAGGGTGGCGATGACGCCCGTGGATTGCAGTCCACGAACGTAGGCAGAACCGAGTTCCCCCACGACGAAAGGGTCTTCGGCAATGCACTCTTCGACCCGGCCCCAGCGCACGTCGCGGATAACATCGAGCACGGGAGCGAGGCCCTGGTGAACCCCGAGCTTCGCCATACTCTCGCCGATCGCGTGCCCCATCTCTTCGATGAGGGCCGGATCAAACGTTGCGCCCCACGCCAAGGGAGTGGGGAACGTGGTCGCTTGCCACGCCGCCAAACCGGTCAGGCACTCTTCGTGGGCGATCGCCGGGATACCCAACCGAGTGTTGTCGCGCAACCACCGTTGGGTACGGCCCAAGGCGGAGCGACCGGCGGCAGGGCTGACCGGAACCGTACCGAACACGCGAGTGAGGTGGCCGAGGCCGTTCTTCGAGAATTCGTTGAAGTCGTCGGCCCCGTCGTCTTGCGCACTCTGCATGGGGGCAACACTTTGGCCATCGACGCCAGCGCCTACCCAGATGCCGACGAGTTGGGCGAGTTTTTCTTCGAGAGTCATCTGTGCAATGAGGTGCTCGACCTGATCGTTGGTTTCGCTGGCGCCAGCGGGCGTGGTGATAAAGAGAGTCATGGTTTCTTTCTGGGGTGGAAGCGGAGCGGACGCTGGGGCAGGTCAGGGCTTAGCCCTTGAACGCGCCATCCATGACGCCGGCAACCATCTTGCGGCCGACGAAGATGAAGAGAATCAGCAGCGGAATTGTCGCGAGGAATGACCCGGACATCGCGAGGCCGTAGTCGACGAAGTACTGCCGCTGCAGAGCCTTGATGGCCAATTGCACCGTGTAGTTTTCGGGCGACTGGATGACGATCAGGGGCCAGAGGAAGTCGTTCCACGCCGTGACGAACGCGAGCAGTCCGAGCACGAATCCAGCGGAGCGCACGAGCGGGAAGGCGATGCGCCAATAGATCTGCCAGGTGCTGCAGCCGTCGATTCTTGCCGCCTGCATGAGCTCGTTGTTGAGAACGGTCGAGAGGTGCTGGCGCATCCAGAAAATGCCGAAGGCGCTTGCCATGCCGGGCACGATCAGCGCCTGAAGGGTATCGATCCACTCGAGGTTCGACATGATCATGTACAGGGGGATCACCGCGAGCTGGGTGGGAACCATCATCGTGATGAGCACAATGATGAAGAGCGGATCGCGCCCCCGGAACTCCAGCTTCGCGAAAGCGAAGCCGGCGAGAGTGCACAAGATCATCTGAGAAATCGCGATGCTTCCCGCCACGACGAATGAGTTCGCCAGGCTCTGCACAAACGGCACAGTCGTAAAGACCTGCTCCGCGAGAACAAAGAAGTTACCGCCCGGCACCACAGTCGGGGGAGTTTGGGAAACCGCTGCGGAGTCATTCGTCGAGACGACGAACATCCAATACAACGGAAACGCACTCACGGCGACCGAGGCGAAGAGGAACGCGTAGGTCCACCAGCGCACGCGACCGGCGAAAGCACGTTTGCGGAGGCGAGGAGCAGTGGTGACGACAGCGTCAGGGGTGGAAGTAGTCATGATGGCGTCCTTAGTCGTCTGAGGTGATGCGACGAGAGAGCAGATAGTTGATGACAGAGAACACGACGATCAGGGCGAACAGGGTCACGCCGATGGCGGAGCCGTAGCCGAACTGGAAGTTGCCGAACCCTTGCTCGTACATAAACAGGCTGAGGGTCTGGAACTGGCGACCGGAACCGCCCGTGAGGCCAGGGGCGGAGAGTAGTAGAGGCTCCGTAAAGACCTGAAGGCCACCAATGGTGGAAACGATAATCGTGAAAATGATGACGGGACGAAGCGAGGGAATCGTCACATAGAAGAACTGTTTGAAACCTCCCGCACCATCGATGGCGGCAGCTTCATAGATGTCCTTGGGGATCGCTTGGAGCGCCGCCAGATAGATCAGAGTGTTGTACCCGAACCAGCGCCACAGCACCATGGTCGAAACCATGATGTGACTGGCGAACGTGTTGGCCGCGAAGTCAATCGACTCGACTCCGAAGAAGTTGAGGAAGCTATTGATGAGGCCGTAGTCGCGACCAAAGAGCGAGGCAAAGACGATCGTTGTCGCCACCACCGAGGTGATGTAAGGAACGAGCATCGTCATGCGGAAAAGGTTCGCGAACTTCAATCGAGCGTTGTTGAGTAGCTGAGCAAGGAAGAGGGCGAGCAGCAGCTGCGGAACAGTCGAGAGAATCCAGATGCTGAAGGTGTTGCGCATCGCGTTCCAGAAACGCTCGTCGCCGTAGAGGGTGACGAAGTTGTCCAGACCGATGAAGGTCTGGCCGCCGATCGGATTCCAGTCGAAGAGAGCGACATAGAACGTGAAGACGGTGGGGAACAGGCCGAACACGGCGAAGAGCGCGAAGAACGGCGCAATGTACATGTAGGGGGCAAAAGCATCCACTCGCGACGCCGACTTGATGCGACGGCGAGGCTTGAGGCCGGTGCTCTTGGCGCTCTTGGTGCTCTGGGGGCGCTGAGGCGCGGGGGTGGAACGGGGAGGGGCAGACAGAACCATGGCGAACTCCTTGACAGGGGATGGGAAGGGGCGGACCCACGCGAGTGAGCCCGCCCCGGGAGCACTAGCCGCCTAGGGCAGTCTTGACGTTCTTAAGTGCAGTGGACCAGGCATCAGCCGCAGGTTCTTCACCGTTCTCGACTTGCGAGAGCGAGTTTAAGATTGCGGTGTCGATGATGCGCTGCTGCGGACCTTCGAAGATCGGCTCGATGGACGCCACGCTGTTGGCGTAGATCGGTCCGACAGGGGCATCGTTGAAGAACTCACTGGTGAAGTTCTGGATGTCTTCCGTTTCGTAGAGTTCCGGGGTCGACGGGAAGTTGCCGTGGGCCTGGAAAATCTCGAGCTGACGCTCCGGCGACATGAGCCACTCGATAAAGGCGAATGCCTCTTCGGGGTGGTCTGACTTAGCGGGGATAGCGAGCTGGCTGCCGCCCCAGTTGCCGGCGTTCTCGGGAACCGCTGCGATATCCCACTTTCCTGAGGTGTCTGGCGCCTGCTGGGAGATGTAGGTCATCATCCACGCTGGGGCGGCGAGCACGGCGAAGTCACCGTTGTTCATTCCGGCGTTCCACGCTTCACTCCACGACGGAGTGCGTGAGCTGATGCCCGCATCGATGGCGTCGAGAGCGTAGCCAAACGCCTCCTGCACGTCGGGGTTGCTGTCGTAGATGAGGTCGTCGTCGCCGTCGCCGTAGTACATTTCGCTGCCCTGGCGTACCGCAGGGTTGAAGATCGCGCTGTTAACGTTGTCGATCATTCCCTTGCCGGTAGCTGCGCGGTACTCTGCGCCGACCTCGATGAAGTCGTCCCACGTCGGCCAGAGGGCGCTTACCTCGTCGCGGTCGCTGGGGAGTCCGGCGGCTTCGAAGAGATCGGTGCGGTAGGCCATTGCCAGCCCGCCCACGTCGGTGGGGATGCCGACTACCGAGCCGTCAGCGGCGACGCCTTGAGACCAGCGCCAGTCGAGAAAGCTGCTTTCAATGTCGTCTGAACCGAGAGTGCGCAGATCAACGAAGTTTTGCGGTTGAGCCTTGAACTGCGACATGTAGCCGACTTCGATTGCCGCTACGTCGGGCCCCTTGCCGCCAGCGAGGGCGGTGGTCAGTGCCTGAGCTTGTTCATCGGATCCGCCGGCGTTGGTGACCTTGAGGATGATGTTGGGGTTTTCTTCTTGGTACGTTGCAAATGCTTCGTCGAGGCCCATGCCACCGAAGGTCCAGACGTCGAGAGTGATCTTTCCGTCGGTGTCACCTCCGCCCGAGCATCCGGCAAGAAGCGCAAGAGCTGCGCCTCCCGCGATCACTGTTCTGGCGATTCTTTTCGCTGACATTACGTCCTCCACGTTGAGGTGTGATTGGGGATTTGAGGGGGCATCCATTGGGGAAGTGCGTTCGAGGACTGTCCGAGGAAGCGCTTCCTTGATGAAGTAATGCCACCGTATAGGCTTATGTCGGGAAAGACAACAAAAAGATTGCGCTTCCCTAAAATTCGCAACGACGAGCGGTGCGCGTTCCACGAATTACGACGAGGCAGGGGATGATGTGCAGATGGTTACCCTCGACGACGTCGCGCGTGAGGCCGGCGTATCGCGCACAACGGCTTCTCGCGCAATCAACGGCAAGCTCACGGTTCACCCCGAGCGCAGTGCAGCGGTGCAGCGTGCAGCTGAAAAGCTAGGCTTTCGCCCCAACCCTGCCGCACGCTCGTTAGCCCGTGGTCGCCACGATTCGGTCGCGCTCATCGTCTCGGAAACGAACATCGAAGGCATGACCAACTCGTTCTTCGCGATGGCGCTCCACGGAGCCATTCGGGAGATCGCCAAAACGGACCAACAACTCGTGATGCTGCTGCGTGCCAACGATGAGAGCGACGAGAAGTTTCTGCGCTTTCTCGAAGCCAGTCACGTTGACGGTGCGATGGTGATTCTCGAATCTCACAACACGGAACTGCCGGGTCTGCTCGAAAAAACTGATCTCCCCGTTGTGTTCTTGGGTCGTCCGATTGAGTCGGTGGACTCCGCGCTGTCGTATATCGACTCCGACAACGTCGGGGGAGGCCGGCTCGCTGCCGAGACTCTCATTGCCGCGGGCCGCCATCGCATCGGCATCATTACCGGTCCGATTGGCATGGGGGTGTCTCAAGACCGCCTTCGAGGTTTTCAAATGGCGCTCGACGCTCACGGTCTCGATAGCACCCTCGTCGCGGAGTCAGACTTCCTTACAGCCGGCGGCGCAGAAGCGATGGGGCGACTACTCGACCTGTATCCCGATCTCGATGGCGTATTCGTCATGTCTGACCTCATGGCGGCGGGCGCCGTGGGAACGCTCAAAGCGCGGGGTCGTCGAGTGCCCGAAGACATTTCGCTCGTTTCGTTCGACGACACTGTCATCGCGACAACTCTCGAACCCCGGCTGACGACCGTGCGGCAGCCGCTCGAAGAGCTCGGTGCGCGAATGGTTACGGCGCTCGCCGAACTGATTGCGGCTCCAGGGGAGGCGCCGATTCGTGAC
Organism: Salinibacterium sp. SWN167; assembly: GCF_015864665.1. Taxonomy (GTDB): domain Bacteria; phylum Actinomycetota; class Actinomycetes; order Actinomycetales; family Microbacteriaceae; genus Rhodoglobus. Next base: position 325,676 of record NZ_JADYWU010000002.1, read on the forward strand.
ACTCTGCCGACGTCTCTTGTACGGCGCGACTCCGTCTAATTCACCACGGCAGCGCGCCCGACATCCGTCGACCGCCAAGTGGCGGGTGCCTGCATCACAATCGTGGAATAGCGGATGCCCGGCTACGGTTTTGCTTACAGACGCGATCGGCGTCTCAGCGAAAGGGAGCTCGTGAATCAGCAGGTTCAGTTTGGACTCGGCACATTTGGCGACGTCACGGTAGATGAGAATGGTGCGCCGCTCAGTCAGGCGCAGGTCATCCGCAACGTCGTAGCCGAGGGAGTGCTGGCCGACAAGCTCGGCGTTGACTACTTCGGCGTGGGCGAGCACCACCGCGATGACTTCGCGATTACTGCTCCCGAGACTGTCTTGGGCGCGCTCGCTGCTGCGACCACGAACATCCAACTGGGCTCGGCCGTCACGGTCTTGAGCTCGGATGACCCCGTGCGCGTCTACGAACGCTTTGCCACCGTGGATGCTCTGTCGAACGGCCGCGCGGAGATCATTCTCGGTCGCGGCTCCTTCACCGAGTCGTTCCCGCTCTTCGGCTACAACCTCGCCGACTACGAAACGCTCTTCTCCGAGAAGCTCGACCTCTTCTCCGAGCTCATCAAGGAAGAGCCCGTCACTTGGTCGGGCACGCTGCGCGCCGGCCTGAAGAACCAAGAGGTCTTCCCACGCACCGAATCCGGCTCTCTCAAGACCTGGATTGGCGTCGGTGGAAGCCCCGAGTCTGTCGTGCGCGCGGCCCGCTACGGGATGCCGCTCGTGCTGGCGATCATCGGCGGCCAGCCCGAACGGTTCGCGCCCTACGCGCAGCTCTTTCACAACGCGCTCGCCGAGTTGGGGCAACCCGACCTGCCGATCGCCGTTCACTCGCCCGGTTACATCACCGACTCCGACGACAAGGTCGTCGAGGAGATGTGGCCGCATTACAAGACGATGCGTGACCGTATCGGTCGCGACCGCGGCTGGCCCGAGTCGAGCGTTGACGAATTTATCGGCGAAGTGAAGCACGGCTCTATGTACGCCGGATCGCCGGAGACCGTGGCACAGAAGATCGCGAACACGATCTCTGCCCTCGGCATCCAGCGATTCGACATGAAGTACAGCGCCGGAACCCTGCCTCACGAACGCATGATGCGCAGTATCGAGTTGTACGCCACCGAGGTCATTCCTCGGGTGCGGGAACTGCTCGCCGAGAAGGCTTAGTCGGCCGTCGATTCCTCGGGGGTCGTGGTCGTGGCTGCGCCGGTCTCGGCCGGAGGGGCCGCGGGGGCTGCTGAGGTGACACGGCGTGAGCGAAGAGCGAAGCGGATGATCATCACGATGATCGCGGCGACGATCGCGAGGAAGACGATCCACGGGAGAAGAACGCCGACGAGCACGAGCAGTCCGGAGAAGAAGGCAACGAGGGCTGCCCAGCCTGCACCGAGCCCATCAAAGAAGTTGCTGGGCTCGACGCTGGGAGCCTCGGCTTCGGAGACCAAACTGAGCGTGAGAGTGGACATCGCGACCTGGTCGTCGAAGTAGCGTTTTTGGGACTTCAAACTCTCAAGTTCGCCCTGGCGGCTGGAGATTGCGGTCTCCAACTGGATGAGCGTGTCGGTGTCTTCGGCGGTGGTGAGCAGTGCCAGCAGTCGGTCGACTGATGCTTCGAGCGCGGCGATCCGTGCCTCAAGATCGCGCGATTGCATCGTGACATCGACCGCGTTGAGAGACACCTCCTGCGCTTCGCCGAGATCCTTGAACTTGTCGAGCGTGGCGGTGAGCTCTGAGGCCGGGATGCGAAGCGTCAGGGTGGAACTGCCGCCGCTTCCTTCGGACGCCGCGTATTCGTTGCGGCCATCGACGCGCCCGCCGACCGACTCGGTGATGCGGATAGCCTCCGCGGTGGCGTCTTCGGGAGTCTCCACGATGACCGACATGTAGCCCGTCGTGATGACTTCGCGGCTGATGTCCGACTCGTTCACGAGGGCACCATCCGTGGCCGGGGCGCTCTGCGCTTGCGCATCGTCGCTGGTGGCTGCCCGCGAGTCCTCGAAGTCGCCCTCAAGATACTCGATGGATTCGTTCGTGGAACTTTCGCCCATCCCGGCTGAGCACCCGGCGAGTGCGAGAGCGGAGAGAGCTAGTGCTGTGGTGATCGTTAGTGTGCGCCTCATAGTTTCAATGTAGGTCCGCGCGACTCGAAAAAACTACCCAACGTTTGTCACGATTCGCGCGTCACGCCTCGATCGTTACCGTCCGCAGCCTAGGGCTGGGATACTAGGGCCATGACCTTCTGGGGAGCACTCCGACGCAGACTACTGCCTTCGAAGGCACCTCTCTTGAATATCGCCGCCGATGAGGGCGATGGCCCCGTGATCATCTTTCTTCACGGAATCGCTTCATCAGCCGTGACGTTCGCCCACGTCATCCCGCAGCTGTCAGACCACTATCGCTGCATCTCGTTTGATCTTTTGGGGTTCGGAGAATCACCAAGTCCGGCAGACTCAAACTTCACCATCGAAGATCACGTTGACTCGATCCGCGCCACGATCCATTCCCTCAAGCTGGATGCCCCCTTCATCCTGGTGGGGCATTCTCTCGGCAGTCTTCTGGCAGCCCGCTATACCGCAGCCCACCCGAGCAAGGTGAGCAGGCTCGTGCTGGTGAGTCCGCCAATTTATGTTTCGCCCAATCAAATTGGCGACCCTCTCGTGCGGGCGAGGGTAGGAGCCTACATGCGGGCTTACGAGTTCTTGCGCACGAACAAAGAGTTCACGATCGCCTCGGTGGATACGGTGCGCCGTCTCTTCCGCACGGAAGACACTCTTGATATCTCGGAACGCAACTGGCGAGCCTTCGTGCTGAGCCTCAAGAACTGTATTGAGACGCAAACCACCGTGAGCGATATCGCCGCAGTGCGGGTGCCGATCGACATTGTGTACGGCACTCTCGACCAATTCATTGCTCCCGGAACTCTGGGCATAGTCGAACAAATGAGGCACGTCACAATGCACCGGGTAGAGGCCAACGACCACATGGTGCGTAAACGTCTTGCGAAACGGCTCGTCGAGGTCATCGATGCGGGCCATCAGATTGCCGAGAAATAGCAGCAAGCGTTCCCAGTTCCGGTTGTGAGGGTTAACGTAAGCAGGCGGCCCCGCTCGAAGTCTCGAACGGGGCCGCCTGCTGTGGTGGTCGAACTAGTGGAAGCTAGCCGACCCCGTTCATCTGATCCGTTTCAGTCCTGCCGATTGCAGCGATCACTTCTGGGCGCTTCTTGGCAAGGTTGAGGTACCACCCGACAGCCACGACCATGGCCGCAAGGAAGATGTAAGTGATGAGGTTGAGCGGGTACGGCGGTACGGGGTAGACGTTCGCGATGAACACCCAAATCATGCTCGCGACGGCGACGGTAGCGGCGATCCAAACGAGCACGTTGGGGATCTTCTCGCGCTGCGTGTAGATGACACAGGCGATAGCGACGAGGGAGTACGCGACCATGTAGCCGTAGGTGCCGAACGTGTCGACCCAGACCACGATATCCATGGCGTGAACGCCGAAGGCGAGCATGACAACGTCGAGAGCGATCGCGAGCGGACCCGCGACCAAGAGCACGCGGTGCGGCGTCATGTGACGCTCGTGGGTGCGGCCGAAGCGCTCAGGAACAACGCCTTCCTTGCCCATGACGTACAGGATGCGGCCCACGACGTTCAGCGGAGCAACGACAACAGCGAAGAATGAGGCGCCGACGCCGAGTGTCAGAACCGGACCGAACCAGGCTGGCATGCCGATGGTCGTCGAGATTTCTTCGAGTGGGTTGGCGCTCGCGCCGAGACCATCGCCCAAGATGACAACCTGCGTGTAGGCCGCAAAAACGTAAAGGATGCCGACCGTGACCGCACTCCACATGATGGCGCGGGGGATGGCGGTGTACGGGTTGCGAGCTTCACGGCCCAGAGCGTCAGCCGACGAGAAGCCGACGAAGCCGAGAATACCGAGCACCATTCCGGTGGCAACGCCCGAGATGGGAACACCGGTGAGCGAGAACTGCGAGGGATCCCACGCGTTTGCTCCAGCCCAGACGAGAGCCATCACGAGCAGGATCAGAATGATCGCTACCGAGACGAGCTCCAGCACGAGCGAGATGCGAGCCGAGAGGCGGATGCCACGAATCGTGAAGAGCGTCGCGAGTCCACCGAGCAAAATGGCGAGACCGATCTGCGCGAGAACACCGCCAGCGGGAACCCCGATCGCGACGAGGAACTGACTCATGTACGAGACGGAACCTCCCAATGATCCGGCGGCGATTCCCCAGCATCCGATCAGCAGGGTGACGCCGGCCACGTAGGCTCCGAATGGGCCGAGACCCTTGGAAACATAGGTGTAGAGCGAGCCGGCCGAGGCGTGACGCTTCGCGAAGACGGCTACGCAGTAACCAACGCTCAGAATAACGACCGTGGCCAGGATGAAGGAATAAACAGTGCTGTTGCCGGCGCCCAAGAAGATGGCGGCGGCGGTGAACGCGATGACCGCGCTCGGGGCGATGTTGGCAATGGCTTGAGCGGCGAGTTCTGGGCCGCTCATTACTCCGCGGCGCAATCCCACATCGGTGGGGGTCGCGCTCGCGGTTGGTGGCGTGCTGGTTGGTGCTGACATGAACAAACTCTCCTCAGAGTGGGCGTAGTGACGCGAAGTGTCAGGGAATGAGCAGGGTGCGAAGGGCACCGCGGAATTCGAGATCATCGAACGCTTCCGCTGCCTCTGCGAGGGGACGTCGCCCAGATACGAGCGGGTCGAGTTTGAGCTGGCCGTCCATGTAGCGGTCGACGAGCGCAGGGATATCGATAGAAGGGCGAACGCTGCCGTAGTTCGAGCCGATGATGCGCTGGTCGGCTTCGGCAAGAACAAGAGGCTCGAAGGATGCACGAGCACCCGTCGGGGGGAGGCCAACGATGACCGCGGCTCCGCCCAGGCCCAGCATCGTGATGGCCTGTTCCGTGGTGGAAGTGCGGCCGATGGCGTCGAAGGCGTAGTCGACGCCATCGGGAATCAGCTCGAAGAGGGCGGCCACAGCATCCACTTGAGAGGCATCGATGGCGTCGGTCGCGCCGAACTGAGTGGCGAGGGCGGTTTTCTCGGCGCGTACGTCGATCGCAATGATGCGTTCGGCTCCGGCGAGCTTTGCGCCCTGAACGACGTTGAGGCCAACGCCTCCGCAACCGATAACGACCACGGTCGAACCGGGCTCTACTGCGGCGGTGTTGAGCACGGCCCCCACGCCCGTGGCGACGGCGCAGCCGACGAGCGCAACGACATCGAGCGGGGCATCGTCACGAATTTTGACGGCTCCGGATGCTGGAACTACAACTTCTTCAGCAAATGACGAGACACCCAAGTAGTGGTGCATGTTCTCGTCCCCTTCGCGGCTCAAGCGCGAGGTTCCGTCGAAGAGCACTCCCTTGGGGGCAACGACCGTGGCAACCTTCTGGCAGCGAGCTTCGTGGCCCGAGCGGCAGTAGCGGCACTCGCCGCACGGCGGAACCCACGAGAGCACAACATGGTCCCCAACGGAGAGCGAGGTAACGCCTTCGCCGAGTTCAACAACAACACCAGAGCCCTCGTGGCCCATGACGAGCGGTGCGGGAGCATCCCATTCGCCACGCTTGATGTGGAGGTCGGAGTGACAGACCCCGGCGGCGGCAATCTTGACGCGTACTTCGCCGGCCTTGGGGGCAGCGAGTTCGACGTCAGTGTATTCGAGCGGCTGGTCGGGGGAGCGGAAGACGATGGCCTTCATGGGTGCCTCCTGAGTGCGTGGATGATTACGCCGATGCTAGGGCCGCAAAAATCTCACGGCACTATGAAATAGTGTGAAATCTTGCTGGGATTCCATCACTATGTACACTCAAGCAATGGCTTTCGACGTACGTACCCTGGCTAGATTGCTCGGTGGCGCGCTCAAAAATGCTGATCAACGAGCGAATGCGCCCATCGATTCGGTGATCATGGCTGATGACCTCACGGTTCATGCTCATCCGCAATTTGTTACCGCGATTGTGGTGAGCGCTGACGAGATCGAATCATTACTCGCGCCAGACAGTCCTCGTGCAGAGGCCGTTCGTGCCGGCGTTCTGATCGTTGAAACCGTTGCATTGGTGGCTGGACACGGTGAATCGGGGGCCGATCTAGAAGGCCTGATCGACGTCAGCGGCGTGATGGCCATCCTGTGCCCGCCACGAGCTAAGAGCGCCGTGCTGAGTGAGATCGCGGCGGCGCTCGCTGTAGATCAAGCGGCCGAAGATCGACTCGTCACAAGCGGAACCAAAGTGCTCACCCAGATCGCCCGCCGCGGCGGGGTGAAGGCAGTGATGGCAGAACTGGCTCATCGAATCGACGGGTGGGGTGTGCTGCTCGACAGCCAAGGGCACGCCATCGCCAGTTCGGGAGCGGGAGCGCTGCACGTGCGGGATGCCGCAGCAGTGGCGCTTAACCAACCCGTGCGAGTTCGGCATCCGGGGCTTCAACTGCACTCGGTGGGGTCGAGCGAAGATCTCACGGCGTACCTCGTAGTCGCCTCGCGCGCCGGGGCCATGAGTCGCATTCGCGATCTTTCGTCGCACGGCGCTGCGCTGCTCGACCTGCTCTTGCGCAGCCACGACAACACCACGACTGACCGCCTCGGACGCGAAGTGATGATTACGAGCCTGCTGACAGGGCAATCGGCGGATGCTCGCACCCTGCTTCGCCGCTGGGGAGTGCACGAAGACCGGCTGACGGCCTTCGTGCTCAGCTCGCGTTCGAAAGCCGTTGACCTTGAGCGCCTCGTCACTCGTTGGTTCGACGAGCTCGGCTGGGTTCACGTGATGACTCTCGACAACGGAGCCGTGCTCGGCTTCATCCGTGATGACCGAGTGGATGCCCTGGCCACGCGGGTCGAGGATTACGCGCGGGAGGTAAACGTTCCCCTGCGCTGCGGCATCGGTACGAGCGCTCCGATCGAGCACCTCGAACAGAGCGCCTCCGAGGCGCGGCAAGCCCACGAGGTTGCCGTCGCCGACGCTCAAGTTCGCGTTCGCTACGAGGCGTTGCCGACAGTGCGCTTCGTGCTCGATCAGCTCGACAGTGACGCGCAGTCCAGTCTTGCGGGAACACTCAACGGGCTGCGTGAGCGCGATGGTCAGCACGGCGAGCTCACCCGCACTCTTCGTGTATACCTCGCAGAGAATGGATCGCTCGGAGTCACTGCCACGCAGCTTGAGATCCACCGCCAGACTCTCAGTTCGCGCCTCCACCAGATAGAAGAACGCACGGGGCTGTCCATGGACAACCCGGATGATCGCACTGCTGCCTGGCTCGCGTTGCGGGCACTCGAGCGGTAGCGTTCGCGGGCGGCAGGAGTAGCGTGGGGTCAACGGAGGGAACTTCTTATGGCCCAGGAACTCGACACCACCGTCTGCATCGCTGGGGGTGGCCCGGCCGGAATCGTGGCCGGCCTCATTCTGGCCCGCGCCGGCATCGATGTCGTCGTACTCGAGAAGCATGCTGACTTCTTGCGCGATTTTCGGGGCGACACCGTTCATCCGTCCACGTTGAATCTGCTTGACCAGTTAGGGCTGAGCGAGACTGCAGCGGCGATCGTGCACAGCGAGCTTTCCGTCCTTGATGCGGTGATTGACGGCATCCGACTGCATGCCGTGGATTTCACGACGCTGCCAGGGCCGCACCGCTATGTGACGTTGATGCCGCAGTGGGATCTGCTGACCATGCTGGTGGAAGAGGCTCAGCGCCAACCGTCGTTCCGGCTGGTGCTGGAGGCAACGGCCCATTCGGAAATTCAGGAAAACGGGCGCGTTGTCGGAATCGAGGCGTCGACGCCGGATGGCCCGCTGCGCGTGAACGCCGTGCTCTCGGTGGCCGCCGATGGGCGTGCTTCGGCAGTGCGTGATGCCCTCGGCTTAGTGCCGGCTGACTACGGCGTTCCCATCGATGTGCTGTGGTTTCGGGTGCCGCGCCCCACGAAACCGATGCGCGATACCCTCGCGAACATCCGGGGCGGTTCAGCTCTCGTCACCATCCCGCGCCCCGGCTACTTTCAGTGCGGGCTCCTGATTCGCAAAGGCAGTTTTCCTGAGTTTCAGAGTGCCGGTATTGAGGCGTTCCGCGACACAATCGCGAGAACGGCGCCGCGCCTGAGCGAAGTGACCCGCGAGATCGCGAGCTTCGACGATGTGAAGCTGCTGTCGGTGCAGATCAATCGCCTGCATGACTGGTCGGTGCCGGGAGCGATCTGCATCGGTGATGCCGCCCACGCGATGTCGCCCGCGTTCGGCGTGGGCATCAACTACGCCATTCAAGACGCCGTAGCCCTTGCGAACACGCTCGTTCCGGTGTTGCGAAAGCGCGGGACGGATGCCGCAGCGATCGATGCGGCATGTGCTGCGGTGCAGCGTCGCCGCACCCTGCCGACGGCACTCATGCAGCGCATGCAACGAGTGGCGCACCGGCTCATCAATCGCGCCACGAGTGGAATCGTTCTACACAACCCACCGCGCCCGCGGGAGCGCTTCGTAATCGCGGTCGTGTTGCCGCGCGTGCGCCCGATTCTGGCGCGGATTGTCGGCTACGGGTTCCGGCCGGAACGTATCGCGGCCGGCATCCTGAAACCGCGCGCGTAGGGCGAGCGCAGCACACCCCAGTGGGCAGTGGGGGTAGCGCGGCTGCCGCGAAACGCGGACCGCGCGTTTAGTACGTTTCGAGCACCATCGTGACGGCCCAGACCACGCTGGCGCCGATGAGGGCGGCGAAGACGAGCAGCCAGAACACCGAGGGAACTCCGGTGCGTTTGAAGAGCAAGTACGCGTCTGAGGTGCTCAGTTGATCGCGGCGACGGGTGTGTACACCGATCACGGTGGCGAGGCCGCGCACGCTACCCACGAGCAGGGCGATCGCGATGACGAGAAGCACGTAGCTCTGCTGTTCGGGCGTTGCCCATACCCAGAGAGCGGCGCTCGCGGCGGCAGAGACGGCCACGACAAGGAAGCCGAAGAGGTTGCGGATAACCAGTAGGGTGAGCACCAGAATGATGCCGCCAACGAATAGGGCCATCGCGGTGTAGCCCTGGGTGACGCACCAGAGTTGCACGGCGCCGACGATTGCGGGAGCCGGATAACCAAGCGATCCGCTGATCACGGAGCCGAGTGTGCCGCGACCACTGCTGACGGCTTCGCCCGAATGGTTCATGCGAATCTTCATGCCGTGAACGAAGCGGCCGGTCAGGATCGCGCCGACGGCGTGCCCGAGTTCGTGAACAAGTGTCGTAAAGAGTCCGAACCATTTCCAGATGGGCTGCGGGATGCTCAGCACGGCTGCGGCGGCCACGATCACAATCAGCAGGGTCGGCGAAATGTCGACCGGCGTTGTGCGGGCGAGAGAGTCGAGGAGGGCATCCATTGTCGAATTCTCTCACCTGCACTGGGCATTGCGAGCCATCTTCAGACTCCCACGCCGCGCGAAGTCTGTTCATAGAAACCCCATAGGGTTCTCGGGCTCAATGGGTACCAGCGTGAAAGCGCGACTATATCTCGCACCAACCTGGAGTCCCACAATGAGCCAACTCACCATGATCGCCCTCGACCTAGTCGCTATCGGCCTTCTCACCTTTGCTCTGTACTTCCCGCGTCACCGCCGCCGCGACTTGCTCGTGGCCTACCTCATCGTGAACGTTGGCGTTATGGCAGTCACGGTCATGCTTGCCGATAGCGCCGTCGGTGTTGGCCTTGGGCTCGGTCTCTTTGGAGTGCTCTCCATCATCCGCCTCCGCTCCTCGGAGATCGCGCAGCACGAAGTTGCTTACTACTTCGCGGCCCTCGCTCTCGGCCTGATCGCAGGGCTGGGCGCCGCCGATCTCTCGGCCGACACGGCCTCTGCAACAACGCTCGCGAGTTTCGTCGCACCCGCACTCATGGCCATGCTTCTGCTGGTTATGACCTTCGGTGATCACCCAGGACTCTTCCGTGCGTACCGCCAGCAGACGGTGACATTGGATTCCGCAATTGCCGACGAGTCCACCCTGCGACTCCGTCTCGAGAACCTCCTCGGTGCTCGAGTGCACTCGGTCACGATCAACAAGCTTGACCTTGTCAACGACACCACTGTGGTGGATGTTCGCTACCGGATCACCGGCGACGCTCACGTCACCGGCAGCACCACACCCGCCACCGCGTCAGAACTTCTGGAAGGAGCGAACCGATGACTACCCCCGACACCGAGCGCTTCGCCACGATCTCGCTCGACGAGCTGGCGGAACGAGCCTCTCTTCTAACGCGTGTTGACCGCAAGTATCTGGTTCCGGCATCCGATCTGGCCGCCCTGCTCGCCGAGCTTGAGGACCAGGCTCGCGTGCTGGAGATCGACGGTCATCAGCACTTCGACTACGAATCCGTGTACTTTGACACTCCGGATGCTGCCAGCTACCTGCTGGCAGCCCACCCGCGTCGTCGCCGCTTCAAGGCCCGCACTCGCAGCTACATGGACACCGGCGACTGCTACCTCGAGGTCAAGACCAAGGGTTCGCGCGGAACCACCGCGAAGCAGCGACTGCCGTACAGCTTCGACGAGCGCGACCGACTTACGGCAGAAGGGCGCGAGTACATCGACGAACTGCTGCACGATGCCTCGGTGGTCGGTATCGACGCCGACAGCATGGAACCCGTGCTTACGACTCGCTACACACGCACGACGCTGTTCTTGCCGGGAAGTGGCAGTCGTTGCACGATCGACAGCGCTCTCGCGTGGGAGTGTGACGACGATGCGCTTTGCTTCGCCGACACCGTCATTGTCGAGACCAAGTCGTCGGGCCAGGCCAGCGAGGTCGACCGTCTTCTCTGGACGATGGGGCACCGCCCAGATCGCATCTCCAAATTTGCAACCGGTCTCGCCGCCCTTCGGCCGGAGCTGCCGCACAATCGGTGGTCACGGGTGCTTCGTGAGCACTTCACCCCGGCGCTGCGCACCGTCGCGGCGTAACAGGCGTAGCCTTAAGGGATGGACATTCGCACTCTGGGCCGCACCGGCCGCTCTGTTTCCGCAATCGGTCTTGGCACGTGGCAGTTGGGTGCCGACTGGGGTGACGTGAGTGAGGCGGATGCCCGCAGCGTGCTCGATACCGCGGTAGACGGCGGAGTCACCTTCTTCGACACCGCCGACGTCTACGGCGACGGTCGCAGCGAAAAGTTCATCGGTAGCTACCTCGCCGATCGCCCCGAGCTCGACATCACGGTCGCGACCAAGATGGGGCGCCGCGAAGCGCAAGACCCCAGCAACTTCACCCTCGCGAAGTTCCGCGAATGGACGGATCGTTCACGTCAGAATCTTGGCGTAGACACTCTCGAACTCGTGCAGTTGCACTGCCCACCCACCGCTGTCTTCGGTATGGACGTCGTCTTCGATGACCTTGACGTGCTCGTCGCTGACGGCGCCATCGCCGCCTACGGAGTGAGCGTCGAGACCGCGGAGGAGGCGCTCACCGCAATCGCGCGGCCGAACGTCGCCAGCGTGCAAATCATCCTCAACGCCTTCCGCCTCAAGCCGCTGGATGCCGTGCTTCCCGCCGCCATCGACGCCGGTGTCGGAATCATCGCCCGCGTTCCGCTGGCCTCCGGTCTGCTCACGGGCAAGTACCGCGTCGACACCACCTTCGCGGAGAACGACCACCGAACCTACAACCGCAACGGCGAAGCCTTCGACGTGGGAGAGACCTTCTCGGGCGTCGACTTTGAGACCGGCGTTGCCGCGGCCCAGGAGTTCGCGGCTTTGCTTGCTGGCGAACCCGCCGTCGCTGATTTCTCGACGCCGCAGGTCGCGCTCGCGTGGGTTGCACAGCAGCCCGGTGTCAGCTCGGTGATTCCGGGAGCACGCAACGTCGCTCAGGCTCAGTCCAACGCCGGTGCTGGCGAAGTACCTGCGCTGAGCGAAGGTTTCCTGGCCGGAGTGCGCGACATTTACGACCGCCACTTCCGCGCTGCCGTGCATCCGCGCTGGTAAGCGAATGCGGTGAGAGCGGCCGCGTCACATCGGTAACAGTGTGGCGTAGTGGCCGCTGATAGCCGCGCCTTTGGGCGGGCGTAAGTTTTGCTGGCGCAGGTTTTGCTGGCGCAGGTTTTACTGGCGCAGGGTGCTGATCGGCTCAGTGTCGGGGATGGGGCTCGCGTCTTTGCCGCGCAGGTCGGGGTGCCAGCCGCGCAAAACGGTGGGAACGAGCACTCCGAGAGCGGCAATGACGGTGGCAGCCCAGAATCCACCGATGGGGCCATAGGCGTCGATGAGGAAGCCGGCGACGGCGGAACCGAGGGCTGCCCCGATCAATTGGCCGGTGCCGACCCAGCCGTACGCTTCAGCGGTATCGCTGAATTTCACGCTGGCAGACACGATCGCAAAGATGACGGCGAAGGCGGGGGCGATGCCGATGCCCGCGATGAGCAGGGTGATGGAGAGCCACCAGAAGTTGAGGCTGAACATGGCAAGCGCCATGCCGACGAACACAATGAACATGCGGCGGGCGAGCGCCCACGGGCCGATCGGCAAGTGCCCGAGGAAGAGCCCGCCGAAGAGTGAGCCGATTGCCCAGATGCCCAGCACGAAACCTGCTTGCGGCCCGTCGTGGCCAAACACCGAGACGACGGATGCCTCGACTGCTGCTGCGGCTCCGACGAGCAGGAAGCCGGTGATGGTCGCCAACATCACGGGGGGACGACGCAGCACGGTTCCGAAGGAGCGCTTGCTGCGCGGGATGCGCACCTGGCCGACTTCGGGGCTTGCGATGAACCAGGCGCCTCCGCCGAGCAGGAACGCGCCAGCGACAACGATCGCTGTGGTCGTCGAAATCTGAATAGCGAGGAAGGTTGCCACTACCGGCCCGGCAACCCAAATGATCTCTTGCGCCGAGGCGTCAAGCGAGAAGAGGGGAGTGAGCTGCTTGGAGTTCACCATTTTGGGGTAGATCGTGCGCACGGCGGGTTGCACTGGCGGGTTGCTGAGGCCGGCAATGAGCCCCACGACCATGAACATGCCGACGCTGAGAGGAACCAGCGCGATGGTAAAGATGGCGGCGGCCGAGACAATGAGGGTGAGGATGAGCACTTTGCGCATTCCCCAAATGCCCATCCAGCGGCTCGTGAGCGGGCCGGCAATACCCTGCCCGATACTCGTTGCGGCAAGCACGAGGCCAGCAGCGCCGTAGGAATTGTGGATCTGTTCGACGTGAAGAAGGATCGCCAACGAGAGCATTCCGCCAGGCAGTCGCGCGGTGAGCTGCGCTGCGATGATTCTGGCGATGCCCGGAGTTTTCAACAGGTCGATGTATGCGTTCACAAGAACTCCAGCTTAGCCGTCGAATTGGGCCTCATCCGAGCCGCCGATTGCTGGTTTTATAAGGAATTTTGTGGTGTCAGTGGTTATCCCTAGGCTGTGGAAAACCCCGCGAAGTTATCCACACCTGTGGAGGACACGCCCACTACATCTAGGGTTGGCGAGAGGTGGCACCCACGATATATAGTGGTGAGACCGCTTGGCCGGGGGTCGCGGTTTTCGAGGTTTTATGGGGATTTTAGGGAGTTTTTGTGGCAATCACAGTCGTCAAGCGCAACGGTACGCGAGAGCCGTATGACGCCAACAAGATCAACCTCGCAATCGAAGATGCCGCCACTGGCCTCGACGACAACATCACGTGGGTCACTCAGATCGCGTCCGAGCTTGAGTTGACGCTGTTTGACGGCATCACAACGCAGCAGCTCGACGAAGCGGTCATTCAGGTCGCTCTCCAAAACGTAAAAGACGACCCGGCCTTCGACACTGTCGCCGCCCGTCTTCTTCTCAAGACCATCTACAAGCGCGTTCTCGGTGACTACTCCGACGCTGCTGACCTCAAGCGCCTGCACAAAGAGCACTTCGGCCCCAACGTCATCCGTGGCGTAGAAGAAGGCCTGCTCGACCCGCGCCTCACGAGCATGTTCGACTTGGATGCTCTCGCCGAGCACCTTGAGCCCGCTCACGATGAGCTGCTCAAGTACATCGGTGTTGTTACGCTCAACAACCGTTACGGCATCAAGGGTCGCAACGGCGACGCCCTCGAGGTGCCGCAGTACTTCTGGATGCGCATCGCGATGGGCCTCTCGCTCAACGAAGCGAACCCCAACGAGGCTGCCCTCAAGTTCTACGAAAAAATGTCCAGCCTCGAGTACTTGGCTGCTGGCTCCACTCTCGTGAACGCGGGAACGATCTACCCGCAGCTCGCCAACTGTTTCGTCATGGAAATGCAAGACGACATGGAGCACATCGCCAAAACGACGCGCGATGTCATGTGGCTCACCAAGGGCACCGGCGGAATTGGCCTCTCGGTCACCAAGCTTCGCGCCCAGGGCTCGCCCATCCGCTCGAACAACACGACCTCTACCGGTCCTATCCCGTTCATGCACACGATCGACTCGATCTTGCGTGCGGTCAGCCGCGGTGGCAAGAAGTTCGGCGCCCTCTGCTTCTACATGGAGAACTGGCACATGGACTTCCCGGAGTTCCTCGAACTCCGCAGCAACTCCGGTGACCCCTACCGCCGCACCCGCACCGCCAACACGGCCGTCTGGATTAGCGACGAGTTTATGAAGCGCGTTCAAAACGACGACTCGTGGTACCTCTTCGACCCGCTCGAAGTTGCGGACCTCAACGAGCTCTACGGCAAAGCATTCTCCGAGCGCTACAACGAATATGTTGCGATGGCTGAGGCCGGCGAAATGCACATGTTTAAGAAGATCGGTGCTCGTGAGCAGTTCAAGTCGATCCTCATCTCCTTGCAGACCTCCAGCCACCCGTGGCTGACCTGGAAAGACACGATCAACAACCGTGCGCTCAACAACAACACGGGCACGATCCACCTCTCCAACCTGTGCACCGAAATCACCCTCCCGCAGGATGAAGACAACGTCTCCGTCTGCAACCTTGCGTCGATCAACCTGTCGCGTCACCTTCTCCCCGAAGGCGGAGTCGACTTTGTGAAGATCGCTGAGAGCGCCCGACTGGCCGTACGCCAGCTCGACAACCTCATCGACATCACACGCTCCAGCGTGAAAGAAGCAGACTTCTCCAACGAGCAGAACCGCGCAGTCGGTCTCGGCGTAATGGGCTTCACCGACATCATCGAGAAGCTCGGCTACAGCTACGAGAGCGAAGAGGCCTACGACCTCATCGATGAAATCATGGAGCACGTCTCGTACGCTGCGATCGATGCCAGCACCGAGCTCGCGAAAGAGCGCGGCGCGTACACGAACTTCGAAGGCAGCGGATGGTCGAAGGGCCTCGTGCCACTCGACTCCATCGCGCTCACCGAGGAAGACCGTGGCATCGAGATCAAGGTCAACCGCAAGACTCGCCTCGACTGGGATGCCATGCGCGAGAAGGTCAAGGGCGGAATGCGTAACGCAACGCTCATGGCGATCGCCCCCACCGCATCCATTGGTCTCGTTGCGGGCACCACGCCCGGCCTCGACCCGCAGTTCTCGCAAATCTTCAGCCGCTCGACCTCGAACGGCAAGTTCCTCGAAGTGAACCGCAACCTCGTTGCGACTCTTCAAGAGCACGGACTGTGGGAAAAGAACCGCGAAGCCATCCTTCGTAGCCAGGGCGACATCCAGAACGTTGCCGGCATCCCCGACGACATCAAGGCTGTTTTCAAGACGAGCTTCCAGCTCTCGCCGTATGCCTTCCTTGAGGTTGCCGCTCGTGCCCAGAAGTGGATCGACCAGTCCATCAGCCGCAACATGTATCTCGAGACGCGTGACCTCGGCGACATGATGGACATCTACTTTGACGCGTGGTCGCGCGGCGTCAAGACCACCTACTACCTGCACATGAAGCCCCGCCACCAGGCAGAACAGTCCACGGTGAAGGTCAACAAGTCAGAAGAAATTTCGTCGAGCAAGGCTGCAACAGCCACGGCATCCACATCAACCGCGGGCGCAGCTCCCGCACGCCGAGGTTTCGGCGGATTCGCAAAGAAGGCAGAGTAATTATGAACCGCGAAAACACCGTTGAGGACTACTTCGTACCGGTCGACCCCATGGACGACCTCCAGTGCGACAGCTGCCAGTAAGCGCAGCTACTCACTAACCTCCCCCGGGGAACACGACACCACACCGTCGTGTTCCCCACCACACACATCGAGTACCAATCGAGAAAGAAGAAGTCACCGGAATGGGAATTCTAGGAACGGGCCTCCAAGACGGCCTCCTGCTGAAGCCGATCAAGTACCAGTGGGCAATGGACCTGTACGACCAGGCCGTCGCCAACACGTGGTTCCCTAACGAGATCCAGCTGGGCGAAGACATCGCCGACTTCAAGAAGATGACTGATGAAGAGCGTCACGCAGTGACGTTCCTCATGAGCTACTTCAACCCGAATGAGCTGCTCGTCAATAAGGCACTCGCTTTCGGCGTGTACCCCTACGTTTCTGCCGCAGAATGCTCGCTGTACCTCGCGAAGCAGATGTGGGAAGAAGCTAACCACTGCATGAGCTTCGAGTACGTTCTCGAAACCTTCCCCATCGACCGTGAAGCGGCCTACAACTCTCACGTTGATGTGCCGTCGATGGCGCGCAAGGAAGAGTTTGAGATGAAGTACATCCGTCGCATGACGGAGCAAACTCTCGACATCAACACCATCGAGGGCAAGCAGGACTTCATCCGTAACCTCGTTGCCTACAACGTGGTACTCGAAGGCATCTGGTTCTACTCGGGCTTCATGGTTGCTTTGTCGTTCCGCCAGCGCAACCTGCTGCGCAACTTCGGTTCGCTCATGGACTGGGTTGTTCGCGACGAGAGCCTGCACCTCAAGTTTGGTATCAACCTGATTCTCACGGTGCTCGAAGAGAACCCCGAGATTCAGACCGAAGAGTTCGCTGACGAAATTCGCCAGATGATCTTGGACGCTGTGGAGATGGAAGAGGCCTACAACCACGACCTGCTCCCCGGCGGCATCCTCGGACTCAACGCCAACTACATCAACCAGTACGTCAAGTACCTGGCTGACCGTCGTTTGGAAGAGCTCGGATTCGAGGCGCACTACAAGGTCTCGAACCCGGCCAAGTGGATGGCGACAGCCAACGACACTCTTGAGCTCGTGAACTTCTTTGAGTCGACCAACACCTCGTACGAGGCCAACGCGTCGGCAACCACCAAAGCTAAAGTCGAGTGAGCCTGACCGTTGCGCGGGTCGGTTGGTTAGACCCGCGAGCGGTCGAGCAGCGAGCGGCGATGGATGAAGAGACGGGCGCGATCTATGCCGGCCGTCAGGCCGATCTTGACGATGCCGGACGCACCGCAGTGAGAGCTGCGTTGACGGTCTCGCCCGATGACATCAGCCACACGCTGTTGGTGCTCGACGGAGACACAGTGATTGGGCATGCGGCCCTTCGTCCCTTTGATCAATCGCTTGAAGTGAAAAAGGTCTTCGTCGACTCTAGTCACCGTGGCAAAGGCGCAGCGCGTCTGCTGATGCTCGAGCTAGAAGCAGTTGCTCGCGAAGCGAATGCACGCTCACTGATTCTGCAGACGGGCAACTTGCAGACGCCCGCAATGGCGCTCTACGAGAGCCTTGGTTATGAACGCATCGATGTGTTCGGCGGCTACGCAGCGATCCCTTTCAGCGTCTGTTATGAGAAGTCTTTATAGTCCGTTCAGCTTCGCCGTCTAAGCTGCACCGGATGGGGGATACCCCTCATCGACCTAACCCGGAACAATTGCACTGTGAGTATTTTTCGGCGGCGCCCGCGCCTTAACTTGGGCAAGTTTAAGGCGCCCGAGCCTGTCGAAGAGGCACCCATCGAACGGGTCGTCGAAGAGGGTGTGCTGATCGCGCGTAATGCCGTGCGCATGGCCGTCAAAAACCGCATTATTGTGGATGCCGCCCGTGACCACCTCGACTACGACGACGGTGCGTTAGCTGGCTTGGTGCACGTCGAATTCGACCACCTCGCCGAGCAGACGGAACCCCTGCTTCGTGGTTCGCACACTGATCGCAACCGCGCCGTGCAGGCGGGGCTCGCTGAGGGGCTGCGCCAAGCATCCATGAATGGCGAACTCATTTCGGCCATCATCGATGAGGCGCGCGAACTAGCGTGGAGCGAGATTGGCACGGCGATCATCGCGAAGCTGCGCGATTCGTATATTCCGACCGCTGATCCGCAGTATCTGAAAGACCGCGATACGCGACTGCGTGAGCTGCGCACCATCAACTTGGCCGAGCTCGAAGCTGCGGCGCAGGGCGAGTACTAAGCCCCGCATTCGTGCTCCGGGGTTGCCGCTGAGCCGTGTATCCGCTGAATATTCGTCACTGCTCTCTTGGCGCCGCAACTACACGGCGCAAGTGAGCGTAATATTGCGCGCACCCGGGGGTAGGCTTCCAGCGTCGATGATTCAGCGGCGCACCCGTCAGGGGCGACGCCTTATCGCCGGCACCAGCTTTCATCGGGATAAAGAAAAAGGTTGCACCATGAAAATCACCTACGCGCTGCCAGCATTGGCCGTCGTCACCGTTCTCGCACTGTCGGGATGTGTTGATAACAGCACCGACACCGACACCGGTACCACCGGCGGCAGCACTGTTGAGGTCGGCATTGACGAAGCAGCTGTTGCCCTCTTGCCCGACGACATCAAAGAGGCCGGCGTTCTCGTAATCGGTATCGACCCGACCTACGCCCCCAACGAGTACAAGGATGACGCGGGTAACCCCATCGGATGGGAAGTTGACCTCGGCGACGCCATGGCTGCCAAGCTCGGTCTCGACACCCAGTACCAGCCCTCCAGCTTCGACAAGATCATCCCCAGCGTCACCGGCGGCAGCTACGACATCGGGCTTTCCTCCTTCACCGACAACGAAGAGCGCGAGAAGGTCGTCGACTTCGTCAACTACTACGAGGCTGGAATCCAGTGGGCCCAGCTCATCGGCGTCGACGTTGACCCCGCCAACGCCTGTGGCCTGACCGTTGCAGTGCAGACCGCAACGTACGAAGAGACTGATGAGCTTCCCGCCAAGTCGCAGGAGTGCACGGATGCTGGCAACGAGCCCATCGACATCCTCAAGTTCGACACTCAAGACGAAGCGACTAACGCTCTCGCTCTGGGCCGTGCGGACGCGATGAGCGCTGACTCGCCCATCACGCAGTACGCGGTGAGCCAGGTTGACGACAAGATCGAACTCGCGGGCGACTCGTTCGACACCGCGCCGTACGGCATCGCCGTGCAGAAGGATTCAGAGCTCTCCGCGGCCCTTCAGGCTGCACTTCAGTCGATGATCGATGACGGAACCTACAAGACGATCCTCGAAGACTGGGGCGTCTTCAGCGGTGCTGTCTCGTCGATCTCCATCAACGCGGCGACCACCAGCTAGGTATTGGCTGTGTCAGACTCTGGCCGTTCGGCGACACCGTTAAGCGTGTCGCCGAACGGCGCTGACCAAGCGGAGGCAATCAAAGCGATTCGCCTTCGCCACCCGTGGCGAAATGTTGTCGCGGTCATCCTTGTCGCGATGCTCATTCTCTTCGTCGTCGATGCGTCGCAGCGCGAGGCCTATGGCTGGGAGAACTTCGGCAAATACATCTTCGATAAGCGCATCTCTCAGGCCGCCGGTTACACCATTCTGTTGACGGTCTACTCGATGATCATCGCGATCATCCTTGGTGTGACTCTCGCAGTGATGCGGCTTTCTGACAACCCTGTCGTCAAGGGCATTGCGTGGTTGTACCTCTGGGTTTTCCGTGGAACTCCTGTCTACGTGCAGCTCGTGTTCTGGGGTCTTTTCGCCACGATCTACTCAACGATCGACGTGGGCATCCCCTTCACGGAGCCGTGGCTCTCCCTGGAAACCAACGACCTCATCAGCGTGTTTTGGCTTGCCGTGATTGGTCTCGCGCTCAACGAGTCCGCCTACATGGCCGAGATCGTGCGCGCCGGAATCCTCTCGGTCGACAAGGGGCAAGACGAGGCGGCAACCGCCCTCGGAATGTCGTGGATGCAAACCATGACGCGGGTCGTCATCCCGCAGGCCATGCGCATCATCATTCCTCCCACCGGCAACGAAGTCATTTCGATGCTCAAAACGACCTCGCTGGTCACCGCCATTCCGTTCAGCCTGGAGCTCTACGGTCGCTCGCGCGACATCTCCGTGGTGATCTTCGACCCGATCCCGCTGCTGCTCGTTGCTTCTGCTTGGTACCTGCTGTTCACCTCGATTCTGATGGTGGGCCAGTACTTCCTCGAGAAGCGCTTCTCGCGCGGTGTTGGTCAAGCGCGCCCCGAAAAGGCGGGCACCGAGACCGGAGCGATCACGCTGAAGACTGGTGTCATTCAGACGCCGGGCGCGGCATCCAACACTGAAATCGCACCCGATGAGAGTACCGATCCGACAGGAAAGGAGCACCAATGACGAACGCAGCTGTAAGCAACGTCCCCATGGTGCACGCCGACCGTGTGTCGAAGAGCTTTGGCTCTAACGAAGTGCTGAAAAGCATCTCGCTGTCGGTGCCGCAGGGCGAAGTGATGTGCCTAGTGGGGCCAAGTGGCTCAGGCAAGTCAACATTTCTGCGCTGCATCAACCACCTTGAACGAGTGGATGCTGGGCGGCTCAGCGTCGACGGCGTCCTGGTCGGGTATGAAGAACGTGGAGACAAGCTGTATGAGCTCAAGCCGCGCGAAGCTGCTCGCCAGCGCCGCGATATCGGCATGGTGTTTCAGCGGTTCAATCTGTTCCCCCACATGACTGCTCTCGAAAACATCATTGAGGCGCCCATCCGCGTCAACAAGGTGAAGAAGGAAGCAGCCATTGCGCACGGAAGGGAACTGCTCGCGCAGGTTGGTCTCGCTGAGAAAGAGGATGCCTACCCGGCACACCTCTCCGGTGGCCAGCAGCAGCGAGTGGCAATCGCCCGCGCGCTCGCCATGGAGCCCAAACTCATGCTGTTCGATGAGCCGACCTCCGCGCTCGACCCCGAATTGGTCGGCGAAGTGCTCGACGTTATGAAGGGTCTCGCCGATTCCGGCATGACCATGATTGTTGTCACGCACGAAATGGGCTTTGCCCGCGAAGTAGCCGATCAGCTTGTGTTCATGGATGGCGGCGTCGTGGTGGAGTCGGGCGATCCCGACGAAGTGCTCGGCAACCCGCAGCACCAACGCACGAAAGCGTTCCTCTCGAAGGTTCTCTAGTTCTGTAACCGCCGGTCAATCCGGGTGCCTCCGCTGCTAACGCGGTTGCATCCGGATTGCACCGTCGAGACGAATAACCTCGCCGTTGAGCATCGGGTTCTCGACAATGTGCTGCACGAGCGCGGCATACTCGTCGGGCCGCCCGAGCCGTGACGGATGAGGCACTTGCGCGCCGAGCGAATCCTGCGCCTCTTGCGGCAGGCCTGCCATCATCGGCGTCTCGAAGATGCCGGGTGCAATGGTCATGACGCGCACGAGCGACACCGCGAATTCGCGGGCCAGCGGCAGGGTCATTCCGGCAACGCCAGCCTTGGAGGCGGCGTAAGCGGGTTGACCAATCTGGCCGTCGAAGGCGGCGACGGATGCCGTATTCACGATCACGCCACGTTCGCCGTCAAGCGGTTCGGTTTCGACCATCGCGGCCGCCGCCAGGCGGATGACGTTGAATGTTCCCGTGAGGTTGATGCCGATCACTGTTTCAAAAGTCTCGAGCGGCAACACTCCCTTGCGGCCGAGCGTCTTGCCCGGAGTGGCGACGCCGGCGCAGTTCACGACGATGCGCAGCGGTCCCGTCGAGGAGGCGAGGCCGACGGCAGCCTGAACATCCACCTCTGAGCGCACATCGGTCGGCGCGAACTGGAAGCCATATTCGGCGGCGATCTCGATTCCACGGGAGCTGGGGAGGTCGGCGATGGTGACCTTCGCCCCCTGCGCGGCGAGAGCGCGGGCGGTAGCAAGACCGAGTCCGCTTGCGCCACCGGTGATGAGTGCTGCGGCATCCTGAATCTTCAATTAGAGCCTTTCGATGAGGGTTGCGTTGGCCATGCCGCCGCCTTCGCACATGACCTGGAGGCCATAGCGACCGCCGGTGCTGTCGAGCTGGTTGACGAGGGTGGTGAGCAGGCGCGTACCCGAGGAACCGAGCGCGTGACCGAGGGCAATGGCACCGCCACGCGGGTTCACAATCGTGGGGTCGACGGGGAACTCTTGCAGCCAGGCGAGCGCGACCGAGGCGAACGCTTCGTTGACTTCGATGCTGTCGAGCTGATCGAGACGGATGCCGCTGCGCTCCAACACGCGGTGGGTTGCGGGGATGATCCCGGTCAGCATTTCAATCGGGTCGGAGCCGACAACCGCAAAGGAGTGGAACCGTGCGAGTGGCCGGAGCCCCAAAGCGGCAGCGCGCTCTTCGCTCATGATGAGCACCGCCGAAGCGCCGTCGGTGAGCGGTGAAGAGTTGCCCGCGGTGACCCGCCACTGAATCTCGGGAAAACGGGCGGCAATCTCGGCATCGTAGAAGGCCGGACCGAGGCCGGAGAGACCTTCTGCCGTAGTGCCGGGTCGAATCGTTTCATCGTGGTTGAACTCGCCAATGGGCAGAATTTCGTTGCTGAAATCGGCGGCGGAAGCACGCGCGTGGGAGAGCGCGGCGAAAACATCGAGGTCGTCGCGGTCAAGCCCCCAGCGTGCCGCAATGAGTTCGGCGGAGATGCCCTGATTCACGAGGCCTGCGGGGTAACGGTCGTTGAGCAACGAACTCGTGGTGCCGTAGCCGAGAGTAGCTTGGCCGATGGGGTGGGAACTCATCAGTTCGATTCCGCACGCGATGACGACGTCATTCACGCCAGCCATAATCGACTGCGCAGCAAAGTGAGCGGCCTGCTGGCTCGAGCCACACTGACGATCGATTGTGGTGCCCGGTACCGTCTCGGGAAGCCCCGCTGCGAGCACTGCATTGCGGGCGATGTTGACCGCCTGCATACCGGATTGGGTGACACACCCCGCCATCACATCATCGATGGTGGTGGGGTCGAGATCATGGCGGTCGACGAGGCTGCGCAACACAACAGCGAGAAGATCCACCGGATGCTCGCCAGAGAGCGCTCCGCCCGGTTTTCCCCGGCCCGAAGGCGTACGAATTGCGTCAACAATGACTGCCGTTGTCATGGTTCAAGACTAACGGCGAGTGCGCTTAAGTACTACGGTTAGGCCGGTTCGACACCGAACGCGCGAGCGAGCTTGTCGATCTTCTGTGCGCGGCCAAGGCGGGGCAGGTCGCTGCCGTCGCGGATGACGCGGCCGCGAGCCTCGAAGTCTTCCAAGAATTCGCGAGCCCACGCGACATCCGAACGAGTAGGGCTGATGACTTCGTTGATGATCGGCAGCTGCTCGATGTCGAGACACAGCTTGCCTGTCATACCGAGGGAGACGGCCATGCTGCCCTGTTCGCGAAGAACGGGGTGGCTCGTGCCGACGGTCGGGCCGTCGATGGGGCCGGGCAGGTTGCCGACGCGGCTGGCGATAACTAGGCGCGAGCGAGGGTAGGCCATGGCGAGGTCGTCGGCGCTGGCACCGGTGTCGCGACGGTAGTCGCCACTGCCAAAGGCAAGACGGTAGGCGCCGCGGGCGCGGGCGATCGAGACAGCTTCTTCGATGCCGAGGGCCGACTCGACGAGGGCGATCACGGGCGTGATTCCCTTGAGGCGGTCGAAGGTTTCAGAGACATGAGCCGCTGCTTCGGCCTTAGCCAGCATGACCCCGCGTAGTCCGGGAAGTCCGGCGAGGGCATCCACATCGTCTGACCAGAAATCAGAAGTGCGGTCGTTGATGCGAACCCAGCCACTGCCACCGTTGCTCAACCATTCGACAACGGAATCGCGAGCGATGGACTTGAGGCGAGGGTCTACGGCATCCTCCACGTCGAGGATGATCTGGTCGGCGCGTGAACGCTCAGCGGCGTCGAAGTCTTCGGGGCGAGTTGCTGCCACCAGAAGCCACGAACGCGCGATCTCGGCGGAAACATCGTGGGTGGTCGGGTGATCGGTGGTGCTTTCGGACACGCGTGAACTGCTTTCTTTCAGAAGAGAGGCCGGTTATCGTGCTTCTCGCAGCCTCCAGAGTAACTTGTGGGGGTGATGGGCCGCTGAATAAAAGGGTTTAGGAAGCGAGCACTTTGGCGATGCGCTGCAGGCTCACCGATTCGGCGGTTCCCAAGTGTTGCGCAAAGAGGCTCAACCGCAGTTCTTCGAGCATCCACCGGGCACGCACGATCTGCGGTTCGGGATGCTTTTCTAACGGCAGAGTGCCGCCCGCGTCCTTGTAGCGACGGGTCGCTAATTCGACTTCGGACATCCACCCGCGGTCGCGGCCGGGGTTCTCGGTGAGTTTCGCCACCCGATGCTCGATGCCCTTGAGGTAGACCGGGAGGCGTCGCAATTGAGTGAGCCCTGTCGCCGAAACAAAGCCGGGGAAGACGAGCGCATCGAGCTGTTCGCGCGCATCCCCGAGCGGTGCAATCAGATGCATACTTGTCGCGGCACGGATCGCCTTATCGGCCAGTCGAACCCCCGACACAATGGATGCCACGAGCGAGACGGTCGTAAACAGCGAGTCGACCAGCCCTGCCGAAATTTCGTTCCGCAGCGCCTCGAATTCGCTCTGCGAGAAGATGTCGCGATCGACCATCACGGAGTCAACGCACGCGCGCAAACAATCGTCGAAGAGCGCATTCGTGGAGCGATACGGGCTCTGGGCGAGCACCAGCTTTTCAGTGCCCGTGAGATGTTCGTTGATGTAGCCGAGGGGCGAGGGAATCGCCAACAGCAGCAGGCGACGCACACCGCCCTGGTGCGCGATGGCCTGATCGTAGGGCGTCGACATGAGGCGGAGGGAGACCGAGTCGCCGTCGTCTACGAGTGCAGGGTAAGCGCGGATGGTGTTGCCGCCGTGCTGGGTGTCGCGCGATCGATCGAGCTCTCCGAAGTCCCAGGTTGTGATTCCGGAGCGTTCGAGGGTGTCTGCCGGGCGCTCCGGAGACCGCTGAGCGGCGCCTTCCACGGCCCGGGCAACACTCTCCCGGGCGACCGGCTTGAGGCTCGCTTGCAGGCTGCGCAGCGACTTGTTGGCACCGACTTTTTTGCCACGCTCGTTGATCACCGCGAAGGTGACCTTCAAATGGGCGGGCACGCGGTCGAGTTCGAAGTCGGATGCCGCGACCTTCACATAGGTCAGTCGCGTGATTTCTTTGGCCAGATATTCGGTCACGCCTGGGCCCTCGTCGAGGGCGGCGGCGGCGGGGTCGTCTGGAGCGTTTTCGAGCAAGCGGCGAGCCCAGTCAGCGGCGGGGACGACGTTGCGGCGAATAGGCTTCGGCAGGGCCTTGATGAGCGCGGTCACGAGTTCGTCGCGCAGGCCGGGCACTTGCCAGTCGAAGCCTTCGGGGCGAAGTCCGGCGAGTAAGGGCAGCGGCACAGCGACGGTAACACCGTCATCGTCCGTGCCGGGCTCGAAGCGGTAGCTCAGGCTCAGCGTTTGATCGCCGCGCACCCAGGTGGTCGGGAAGGCGGTCTCGTCGACTTCGGCGTCATCCGCGTTCTCAAGGAGATCGTCGGTGGAGAGGGTGAGCAGGTCGGGGGAGTCGTGACGAGCTTTCTTCCACCAGCCCTCGAAGTCGCGCACCGAGGCGACGGTCGGTGGAACGCGTTTGTCGTAGAACTCGAAAATGGTTTCGTCGTCGTGCAAGATATCGCGGCGACGGCTGCGCTCTTCGAGTTGCTCAAGGTCGCGGCGGAGCGCTCGGTTCGAGGCGTCGAAGCCCCACACGCGCTTGTCGCGTTTCGTCAGGTCGTCTTCGCCCTCAACAAGGGCATGGCGAATGAAGAGTTCGCGGGCGGCGGGCAAATCTACGCGCGAGAACTGGATGCGACGGCGAGCGGCCAGGGTGACGCCATAGAGCGTCACGCGCTCGAACGCGACGGCCGCGCCCTGCTTCTTCTCCCAGTGCGGTTCTGAATAGCTGCGCTTCACGAGATCGCCGGCAAGCTTCTCAGCCCACACCGGATCGATTGACGCATTCATCCGTGCGAAAAGCCTGCTCGTTTCTACGAGCTCAGCGCTCATGATCGCGTTCGGCTGCTTCTTGGCCAGAGCCGAGCCGGGGAAGATGACAAACCGAGTCTGACGGGCGCCGATGTAGTCGCGTTTCGCGACATCCTTGAGCCCAATGTGGCTAAGCAAGCCAGCCAGCAGCGAGCGATGGATGCCATCGGGGTTCGAGTGTGCGTCACCGATCACGAGACCGAGCGGCTTGGCCATGCGGCTCAACTGGCGGTAGACATCGTGCCATTCGCGCACGCGCAAATAGTTGAGATATTCGTTTTTGCACATACGTCGAAACTGGTTGCCCGAGAGTTCTTTCTGTTTCTCTTCGAGGTAGTTCCAGAGGTTGAGCATGGTGAGGAAGTCACTTGTGGGGTCAATGAAGCGCGCGTGCTGCTGGTCGGCTTGCGGGCGCTTGTCCAGTGGGCGTTCTCGGGGATCTTGGATGCTGAGACCGGCAACGATCGCCATAACCTCGCGCGTGGTGCTGTGCTGCTTCGATTCGAGCACCATGCGCGCGAGGCGAGGGTCGATGGGCAGCTGGGTGAGTTGCTTGCCGATGCGGGTGATGCGCGGGGCGGCATCTTTCGGACCGGCGGCCTTGTGCCCGGCTTTTGTCTGGCCGACCATCGCATTTTCGACAGCACCGAGCTCGGTCAGCAGCTCAAGGCCGTCTTTGATGCCGCGAGAATCTGGCGGCTGCAAGAACGGGAACTCGGCGATATTTCCGAGCCCAAGCGAGATCATCTGCAGGATGACTGCCGCGAGGTTGGTGCGCAGAATCTCGGGTTCCATGAACTCGGGCCGAGCGTTGAAGTCTTCTTCGGAGTAGAGGCGGATCGCAATTCCGTCACTCGTTCGTCCAGAACGGCCCGAGCGCTGGTTGGCGCTGGCCTGGCTGATCGCTTCGATCGGCAGGCGCTGAATTTTGGCGCGCGTGCTGTACCGGCTGATACGCGCGGTTCCGGCATCGATGACGTAGCGGATGCCGGGCACGGTGAGGCTGGTTTCGGCAACGTTGGTGGCGAGCACAATGCGGCGTCGAGTGCCGGGCGTGCGGCGCGACTCGAACACGCGGTGCTGCTCGGCGGAGCTCAGCCGCCCATAGAGGGGGAGCACTTCGGTGCCCTCGGAGAGCTTGCCGGCGCTGATGCGTCCGCGGATGGATTCTTCGGCATCCCGAATCTCAGTCTCGCCGGAGAGGAAGACGAGCACGTCGCCGTCGCTCTCGCGAGAGAGCTCGTCGAGGGCGTCGTTGATGCCTTCGAGGTAATCGCGGTCGGCGCGGTTGGCGGCAGCTTCTTCGGCATCCTCGGATTCGAGGTCGTCGCCAACGTTTTCCTCGGCAACGAGCGGGCGATACCTAATCTCCACGGGGAAGGTGCGTCCCGACACCTCAATGATGGGGGCGCCATCGAAGTGCTTCGAGAAGCTCTCGGGGTCGATCGTGGCACTCGTGATGATGATGCTGAGATCGGGGCGGCGGGCCCGCAGCTGCTTGAGGTAGCCGAGCAAGAAGTCGACGGTGAGGCTGCGTTCGTGGGCCTCGTCGATGATGATCGCGTCGTACTTCTTGAGGTCGCGGTCGCGGTGAATCTCATTCAGCAAGATGCCGTCGGTCATGAGCTTCACGCGCGTGTTTTTTCCCACACGATCGGTGAACCGCACTTGGTAACCCACGAGGTCGCCGAGTTCGCTGCCCAATTCTTCGGCGATGCGCTCCGCAACGGTGCGCGCGGCAATTCGTCGCGGCTGCGTGTGCCCAATGGATGTCTTGCCCAGTTCCAGCAAAATCTTGGGCAGCTGGGTGGTTTTTCCGCTACCCGTCGCTCCCGCGATGATCACGACCTGGTGGTCACGGATGGCGGCCAAAATGTCATTTTTGCGCTGGCTGACGGGCAGCTCGGGCGGGTACGTCACGACGACGTCAGCGGGCAGGGCAGCTGCGGTGCTGGCGGAGTGAACGTCGGAGGCAGACA
Source organism: Salinibacterium sp. SWN167 (assembly GCF_015864665.1). Taxonomy (GTDB): domain Bacteria; phylum Actinomycetota; class Actinomycetes; order Actinomycetales; family Microbacteriaceae; genus Rhodoglobus. The sequence goes on from NZ_JADYWU010000002.1 coordinate 353,769, forward strand.
TAGCCCTTCAGCTTACGCGGTGTGCCTTGGGCAGCAGGAATCGGTGCAGACTTATTGCGTTGACAAAGTACTTTGTGTTACAAAGTAGATAGCGAAACGAGACACCGAACCGGGGCTTCTTGGTCGCAACACAAAGGAGTTCACTATGGCGAACAATGACGGCGCTCCGATTTCTGTAGACGTGGCTGGTGTCGACCACGATGAGTCGGCGCTCTCACCGGAGCAGATGCTCAAGCTGGTCGACGACCAACAAAGTGTGATGGTGCGCCAACAGCTTTCGCCTATTCCGTGGATGCTGGGCGTGTGGGGAATCGCGTGGCTCATCGGTTTCGGATTGCTGTGGGCAGCGGCGCAGAGCGGCAGCTCATGGATCTCGGTGCCCTTGGTTCCCGCTAGCGTCGCGTTCGCTGTGCTCATCGGCGGCGCCATCGTGATTTCAACGATTCTCGGCATCCGGATTAGCACAGGAGTGCAGGGCAACTCCACGTTTGCGGGCACCGTTTACGGACTCTCATGGCTGGTGGCAAGCACTGGATTCAGCACCGTTGGCGCTGGGCTCATTCAGAACGGGTTATCCCCAGAGCTTGCTTCCCTCTATTTTCCCGCGGTGTTCGGAATCATGGCGGGAATGATCTATTTCTTGGGCGCCGCCCTCTGGCAAGAAAAAAGCCAACTGGTGTTGGGTAGCATCTTGCTGGTGGCTGGGGCGATCTCTCCCTTCTTCGGCGCACCGACCAACAATGTGGTGATGGCACTCGTCGGGGGCGGAAGCATGCTGATCGCCGCCATCGTGTTCGCGCTCCACCTTCGCAGAATGGCCTAAGACAATGGATGAACTCGATCCCGTCATCCATGCCTCAGCCCGACTGCGCATTACTGCAGCTCTCGCCACCCTCGCCGCGGGCGATCGCCTCGCATTCCCGCGGCTGCAGCAGCTGCTCGAAATGACGCCGGGCAATCTCTCAACGCACCTGCGAAAACTCGAAGATGCGGGTTATGTCGAAGTCACGAAAGCCCACCAGGGTCGTAGCCCCGTCACCTATCTCAACTTGACGGCGCGGGGGCGTTCAGCGTTCGAGGTCTACACCGCGAGTCTCAAAAAACTGCTGGGGTAGGGCGCTCGCTTAGCTAGTCGGCGACAGCCAGCGTCGCAGCATCCGGGTCACGCCGGGCAGCAACACGTAGGTCATGACCGGGGTGAGGCACAGGGTAGTGAGGAGTACCCGCAACACGATCGGCAGCTCGTCCCAGCCAGGAACCAGCAGTGTCACGAGCACCGTGAAAAGGAGGTTGAGGGGAAAGAAGCCCAGCCAAATAGTCACGGCCTGCTTCCAGCGCGGTGGTGCGGCAGGGGCCGCCGCAGCGAGACCCGCATGCTCAACAGTGACCTCGGTTGGTTCATCGAACCAACCTTCGATGCCGGTGCGGCGTTCGCTGCGGTGCTGGCTCATAAACCCGCTGCCGCTCTGCAGCCACCACGCACGTTCGGGGGATTGTTCCCAGTGCAAGAGTGCTGCGTCATCCGCGAATCGGTAGAGCATGTGCCACGTGGTGCTGTCGGTGCCGGCGCGTACCCAGCCGGAGCCGAGAAAGCCGGGGTAGGTCGTGGCGAGGTTGATGCCGGTTTGCATCCAGGCTGTGGCTTGCGCGATGCGGGCGGGGTCAACGGTGCGTTCGATCGAGATCGTGATTGGGGCGTTTTCGGGCGGCATCAGCGCACTCCTTATCTGTTGTCCAGCGGCAACAGTGACGGCCGGTGTGGGCTTCGCTGGGTTCAAGTCTAAGTTGGATGCCGCGAGCCGACACTGCCCTGATGTGTAAATTTCTTGTGTCACAGCTTTCGATCGCCACTGCGGCGATTTCTTGCGTCGAGGTTCTGCTGCAACTTTGCGGGCACCCCCGTGGACGCCACAAATGCTGTGCCCTCTCACCCTCCGCTCATCCGCGCATCACCCCCGCTGTGGGGTAGACACATATATCCACGCAGGATTGTGTCGTTCTTGTTGCGAATTGTGCGAATCGTCAGATTCTATTGCCCTGACGTTCAGCAATACGGTGTAATGGCCGCCATGGGATTGGTCTACACCGTCCCTTCGACCACCTTTCTACTGGAGGAAAGATGAAGAAGAAGCGCGTCTCAGCTGCCATAGCTGTGCTCGCGGCTGGAGCCCTCGCCCTAACAGGGTGTACTCCGCCGTATGAATCAGAAGTTATTGCCGACACCGAAATCACGGTGGCGTGGAATGACCTGATCGACAACTTCAACGGAAGCAGCGCAGCGGGCAACAACACCGCTAACGCCGTTGTCTTGTACATGATGAACTCGTCGTTCCTGTACTACAACAGCGAACCTGCTCTCGTGCGTAACACCGACTTCGGTTCGTTCGAGAAGACGAGCGACGACCCGCTGACGGTCAAGTACACGCTCAACGACAACGTCACCTGGTCCGATGGAACCCCCATCGACTCCGCTGACTTGCTGCTCGCGTGGACCACCATCTTCGCCGGTGTTGAGGATGCTGAGGGCGCTCCGCTCTTCACCCACGCCAACCCGCGTGGTGACCTCGCTTCGGCTCTGCCGGAGATCGATGACAAGAGCATCACGATCGTGTACGACAAGGCCTACGTTGACTGGGAGATCCAGTACGACCTCGGTGTTGCCGCTCACGGTGTCGTGTCGCTTGCTTACCCCGAGATCACTGATCCTGAGGAAGCAAAGGAAATGTTCGTCGAGGCAGTTCAGAACGACGACGTTGACTGGCTCACCCCGGTCGCTAAGGCCTGGAACGACGCCTACCAGGCGCCGAGCACTCCAGACAACCCCCTCGTCGCTCTCTCGAGCGGTGCTTACGTTCTCGACGAACTCGTAGAGAACGAGTACGTTGCGCTCAAGGCCAACGAGCTCTACACCTGGGGCCCGTCACCCAAGTACGAACGCATCATTGTTCGTCAGATCGAGGACTCGACCGCTCAGGTTCAGGCCATCGAGAACGGTGACGTTCAGATCGCAGCCGGCCAGCCGACTCCCGACGTGCTTGAGCTCGTCAAGGGACTCGACAACGCCGACTACGTGACCGCGGATGAGGCTACTTACGAGCACGTTGACCTCACGTTCAACAACGGTGGTCCCTTCGACCCCGCCACCTACGGCGGAGACGAAGACACGGCAAAGGCAGTTCGCCAGGCATTCCTGAAGGTCATTCCTCGTCAGGAGATCCTCGACAAGCTGATCAGCCCGCTCAACCCGAACGCCACTCTGCGTGACTCGGTGCTCCAGATTCCTGGTGCTCCCGGCTATGACGAGATCGCTTCGACCAACGGTTCGGCTGACTACGCCGAGGTCGACATCGAAGGCGCTAAGCAGCTGCTTGCTGACGCCGGAGTAACTACTCCCGTTGAGGTCAAGTTCTGGTACCCCGAGGGCAACGTTCGTCGTGCATCCGAATTCGAATTCATCCAGCAGTCGGCGGCTCTTGCCGGCTTCACGGTCGTTGACGACTCGGAGCCCACTTGGGCCTTCACCGACAAGGAAGCCCTGCCGATCAACCCTCACGACGCGGTCATCTTCGCATGGCAGTCGACGAGCCTCGCGCTCACCGGTTCTGACCAGTACCTCGGTACTGGCCAGCCCAGTAACTTCGGTGGATACTCCAACACCGAGGTAGACGGACTCCTCAAGGACCTCGAGACCGAGCTGGACCCCGCAGTCCAGACCGAGATCCAGGTTGAGGTTGAGAAGCGGGTCTGGGAAGACGCCTACGGCGTCACCATCTTCCAGTTCCCCGGAATCACCGTCTGGAACAACTCAGTAACGAACGTGGACCCGAGTCCGCTGTCGCCGACCTACTTCTGGAACTTCTGGGAGTGGGCACCGACCGACTCCGAGTAATTCCTCGGTAGCGCTCACGAGTGGGTCGGGCTTCACGCCCGGCCCACTTGTGAGTCCGTCGTCATGCCGCTCGTCGGCACTGTTTTTGTTCTGTTCTGCACGCCCCCGAAATGAGGATCTCCGGTGCTGACCTTTGTCGCCAGGCGCCTTGTGGCCACTCTTTTAGTTCTGCTTGTGGCCTCATTCATCGTCTATGTACTAACCGCCAATTCCGGTGATCCGCTTCGAGAACTTCGGGGCAGTCGAGATCCCAGCGCTCAAGACCAAATTGCGTACTTGAGTGGGCTGCTCAATCTCGATCAGCCTCCCGTGCTTCGTTACTTCTCCTGGCTCGGAGGAGTCGGGGCCTGCTTCATCGGTCAGTGCGACCTCGGCATCTCGGTCGCCCGCGGCCAGCAGCCCGTGATCGAAGCCATCGGTGGAGCGCTCGGCTCCACGCTTCAACTGGTGCTCGCCGCCACGATCCTCGCGATCGTCATCGGTGTCGCCATCGGAATGACCACCGCGCTTCGCCAGTACAGCGGTTACGACTACGTCGTCACGTTCCTCACCTTCGTCTTCTACTCGCTGCCCATCTTCTGGGTCGCGGTACTCCTCAAAGAGTTCGGCGCCATTCAGTTCAACTCGTTCCTCGGCGACCCCGTCATACCGTGGTGGTCGATACTCATCATTGGGCTTGTGATGGGTTTCATAGCCTCGTCCGTCGTTGGCGGCGAGCTGCGAACGCGCGTCATCTCCTTCGTCAGCGTCGGCGGCGGTATTGCTGCGTTGCTCATCCTTCTCGATGTCACGCGCTGGTTTGAAAGCCCCTCGATCGGCTTCGTCGGAATCGCGCTGATGTCCATCGCGACAGGCGCGGTGGTGCTCTTCACCTCCACCGGCTTCCACAACCGGCGGGCCCTGCTCGCGGTCGGAATCATCGTGGTGCTGACCGTCATCCTGAGCTGGCCGTTCCAGTTCCTCTTCTACTACGTCAACAGCCCGTGGACTGTGCTGCTCGTCCTCGCCATCATGGTGGGGCTCGGCCTCCTCGTCGGCTTCTTCGTCGGGGGCGATGGCAAGGCCGTCGTAGCTCGCACCACGGCCATCGTCGGTGGCTTGGGAATCATCCCGCTCGTGCTCGACCAGATGTTCATCCGCTGGGATGAGTACGTTGCACGTATCCCGCTCAGCAACGGCGTGATCGCCACGATCGGTGCCTCGACTCCCGCCATCCGCCGCGTGGATGACACCTGGCTGAACATGCTCGACTCGCTGACCCACATGCTGTTGCCCACGATCGCGCTCATGATCATCTCGCTGGCGGCCTACACGCGCTACGCTCGCGCCAGCCTGCTCGACGTCATGAACCAGGACTACGTGCGCACTGCTCGCGCCAAGGGACTCGGCGAACGCACCGTGGTGATGCGTCACGCCTTCCGCAACGCCATGATCCCGATCGCGACCATCATCGCGCTCGACTTCGGGGCGGTGATCGGTGGTGCCGTGATCACGGAAAGAGTCTTCGCCTGGCAGGCGATGGGCTCCCTCTTTAACGAGGGACTTCAGCACATCGACGTGAACCTGGTGATGGGCTTCTTCCTTGTCACGGGCATCCTCGCCGTTATCTTCAACGTTATTGCCGACCTCTTGTACTCGGCCCTTGACCCCAGAATTCGGGTGAGCTGATCATGACCGACAAGAAGCCCGTAGTCGACGAACAGTCGGTGGGCCAAGAACTCAGCATTGAACAGCGCGCCACGGTAGGTCTCAGCCAGGGCGCGATCGTGCGCCGCCGCTTCCTGCAGCACCGCGGTGCTGTTGTCTCCGTGTTCGTGTTGCTCTTCCTTGTGCTGCTCGCGTTCACCTCGGTGGGCACCGTGATCGGCGGCACCGGAAAACTCACACCAGACCCCACCGGTAGTCGCCTCATCGTCGACGGTTTCCGCATCCCCGGATGGTGGGGGTTCACGTGGTGGGAACGCTACGACATCGTGCTCCCCGGCGGTGCGCCGACCTTTACGTGGTGGCCGTTCAGCTTCGGTGAGCACCCCTTCGGGCAAGACAACACCGGTAAGGATGTCTTCGCTCGCGTGATGCGCGGCATGCAGCAATCGCTCAACGTTGTCTTCATCGTGGGAATCATCTCGACCGTTATCGGCGTCGTTCTCGGCGCTCTCGCCGGCTACTACCGTGGCTGGGTCGACCAGCTCATCATGCGTATCACCGACGTGATCATCATCGTGCCGCTGCTGATCCTCGGTGCCGTTCTCGGCCAGACGATTGGTGGCGACGCGTTCCTGTTGGCCGTCATGATCGGGCTCATCGCGTGGACCGGAATGGCGCGACTCGTGCGCGCCGAGTTCCTCAGCCTGCGCGAGCGTGAGTTCGTGGATGCTGCCCGAGTGGCTGGTGCCAGCGACTTCCGCATCATCTTCCGCCACATCCTGCCCAACACTGTTGGAGTAATCGTCGTCAGCGCGACGTTGCTGATGAGCGCCGTCATTCTGCTCGAGACCTCGCTGAGCTTCCTCGGCTTCGGCATCACGGCTCCGGATATCTCCCTCGGCCAAATCATCAGCGAATACAACGAAGCGTTCAAGACGCGTCCGTGGCTGTTCTGGTGGCCGGGACTCTTCATCGTGATTATTGCGCTCTGCATCAACTTCATCGGTGATGGTTTGCGCGATGCGTTCGACCCGCGCCAGAAGCGTGTGCCTCGTCAGCGCGGGCTCGGTTCCGAGATCGGCAACTTCTTCAAGGCCTACATCCCCGGCACACGTCCCGGCGACGGAACCGTAAACAAGTGAGAACGAGTGAGCTAGCCGAGCGTCGAGACGAAGACCAAAGCCGTCAGCGCAACGAGAGCCGCGATAGTGCGCCAGTGCCACGTGACTCGCAGCTTCGTGAACTCGCTCGTGGCGGCATCCAGATGCCCATCGTCGCGCAGTTGCTCCCAATGGGTGCGGATGACATGGGCCGCTTGACCGGAATCAGAGGTGATCAGGTCGCCGGGTCGCACCGTGCCAGCCAGGTAACTCGACTCGGGCAGGTTCGCGCCGTCTTGACGCACGGCCGAGAAGACCGAATGGCGACCAGGTGCGGGCGCAGCCCACGCTGTAACGGTGCCGTGCGGAGTCTCGAGAGTGAGCGCATATTTGGTGTCGATGCGACGGATTTCTGGCCACGCGACCTCGATAGTGCGCAAGACGTTGCGCACGCTGACGCCGGCGGCAGTCACGTAAACGTTGGGGCGCCAGAACATTGCCCACGTGAGCAGCGAGAGGAGCCCAAAGATGGGCGCCACTTGCAGGGCATCCAGCCAGCGACCTTGAATAGCCGTGATGACAAGGCCCGCCGCGAAGGCAGCAATGACGATGATCGAAAGTACGCGCCCGAATCGCGAGTGCAGGGTGAAGTTTGGCGACACGGAACTATGTTCCCACGAGCACACCGCATCCAGGGCGAAAGGCGACACTCCTGATGACTGAGACGGCTATGACTGAGACAACAACGAAGACTCCCGCAATTGAGGTCACGAACCTCGGTGTCGACTTCTGGGTTGAAGGCGAGTGGGTTACCGCTGCAAAGAACGTGAGTTATTCGCTGCAGGGTGGCGAAGTTCTCGCCATCGTGGGCGAATCCGGATCGGGCAAGAGCACGAGCGCCATGGGGCTGCTCGGGCTGCTCCCCGAGAACGGGCGTATTTCGGGCAGCGTGAAGTTGGCTGGCGAAGAGTTGGTCGGCGCATCGCTGCACCGCCTGCGCCAGTTGCGCGGTGCCGGCATCGCGGTGATCTTCCAAGAGCCCATGACAGCGCTCAACCCGGTGTACACGATCGGGTTCCAGATCGTTGAGGCGCTTCAAGTGCACAACGCCGGCATGCTGCGGGTGGATGCTAAGAAGCGCGCGCTCGAACTGCTCGCGATGGTCGAACTGCCCGACCCGCAAAAAGCATTCGATTCTTACCCACACCAGCTGTCTGGCGGCCAACGTCAGCGGGCGATGATCGCCCAGTCCATCTCGTGCGATCCGCGCGTGCTCATAGCCGACGAGCCAACCACGGCGCTCGATGTGACCGTGCAGGCCGAAATTCTGGAACTGTTGCACCACTTGCGCTCCAAGCTCGATAGCGCGATCATCCTCATCACTCACGACATGGGCGTTGTCGCAGACCTCGCCGACCGCGTGATGGTGATGAAAGATGGCGAAGTCGTGGAGACGGGAACAGCAGAAGCGCTGTTCGAGAAGGCGACGCATCCGTACACCCAAGCGTTGCTCGCCGCGGTTCCTCACCTCGGCGAAGCGGGGGAGGCGTCTGCTTCGAAGGATGACCGCGAGGTTGTACTCACCATGTCAGGTGTCGCGATTGAGTATCCGAAGCGTGGGCGAGTGCCTGCCTTCCGTGCCGCCGACGACATCAACCTCACCATTCGTCAGGGCGAAGTTCTCGGTCTCGTGGGCGAATCCGGTTCGGGCAAGACCACGATTGGTCGTGCCGTTGTCGGTCTACTTCCCGCGGTCGAGGGTACCCTCGACATTGTTGGCACGAACATGGTCGGCATCAACAAGAACGACCTGCGCGCGGTTCGCCGCGACATCGGCATTGTGTTTCAAGACCCCGGGTCGTCGCTGAACCCGCGGATGCCGATCGGCGAGAGCATTGGGGAGCCGCTTCGCCTCGGTGGCGGTTTCAGCCGCAAAGACGAAGAAGCTCGCGTGAGTCTGCTTCTCGACCGGGTGCAACTCTCGTCCCACATGCGTAACCGCTACCCGCACGAACTGTCGGGTGGACAACGCCAACGCGTCGGCATCGCTCGCGCTCTGGCGCTGAGCCCCAAGCTGCTCGTGGCCGATGAGCCAACGTCGGCGCTCGACGTGTCGGTGCAGGCGAAAGTGCTCGAGCTCTTCCAGGAACTGCAGAAGGAGCTCGGCTTCGCGTGCTTGTTCGTGACCCACGACCTCGCTGTGATCGACATCCTTGCCGACCGCATCGCGGTCATGCACCGCGGCAAGATTGTGGAGCAGGGCACGCGTGACCAAGTGTTGCGAAGCCCGAAGGATCCCTACACACAGCGACTTATTGCTGCCGTGCCGTTGCCTGATCCTGAAGAACAGCGTCGCCGTCGCGCCGAGCGCGAAGGTCTTACCTTCTAGCTAAACGAATACTCAGCAGACGGCGGGAACCCGATTCCCGCCGCCTGCCTCCCGTGACCAACCGGGCATAGAACGGGAAACCTAACGTTCTGTGCTGGCTGGAGCTAGTGTCGTCGACTCGTCAGTAACGCTGCTGTCGGCGATTGCTTTGACTTCGTCGGAGGTAAGAGGAGTCCAGGGTGAGCCATCTGGATCTGACGAGAACGCGGCAGGGCTGTCGCCCTGGGTCCACCACTTGGCTTCGTAGGGGACTCCGTCGAAGAGAACGCGATCCTTTTCCTCGTACACTGACGTGCCATCCCAGTCCGGGTAGGTGCCGTCGGGCACTGTCGGAACCTCGACAGGGGTTTCTCCCTCAAGAACCGGGCCGACGAGCGTCCATGGCGTCTCCCACGAGTTGAGCACTGGGTTATCGGGAACATCTCCGCGAGTCCACCACTTGGCTTGATACACGTTGCGGTGCAGCACGACTTTGGTGCCCGCGAGGTAGCTGGCGTCTTCTTCCCAAATTGCGTAGGGGCTGGTTGCCGGGTCATCGGCGAGGTCCGCTGGATCAGACGGTTCTTGAGTAGTGATGGTCTTGGCCGAGCTGGCGAGCTGGCCTTCGAACCCGTCGGCGAGGACATCCGCGAAGAACAAGTCGCCCTGATCCACACCACTGCATGCATCGGAAACACGAGTGACATCGGCATAGTTGGGGCCACAGGTTGTGTCGCGGTTGAGCGACCACATCGACATGCGCCCAAGTCCTTGCTCTGTCGCGAAATCGTTGAGGGTCGTGGCGTCGTCCATCGTGAAGACTTCGTCTTCGTTGTCGTTCTGGCCGATCATCGGGGTCGCACCGAGCTTCGTCCAGAGAGTGGCATCCGTCAATTCGATTCCCGCTTGGTCGTAGAGGATGCCGAGCTGGCGGTGGGTTTCCTCGAGGGCGCGAATGGAGGCGTCCCCGCTGGTTTCGTCGTCGGTCAAGCTCTGACCGAAGTTCATCGTCATGATGTTGACGCCAGAGACGTCTACGCCGGCATCCAACATTTGCGTGATCGCTGTGGTGCCATCTTCGGTGAGGCCGAAGGTGGCCGCGGGCAACGTGAGCCACACGGCGAGGTCGTCGCCAGCAGCGCGGCGCGACTGCTGCAAGTCAGCAATGGCAGCGGCGCGACGTTCACCGGCAGCGGTATCGCTAAGGTTCTCGCCCTCGATGTCGAGGTCGATCGTGGTGGAGGCGTAGCGGTCAATCACCGAGCTGTAGGCCTCGACGAGACTGTCATGATCGGTGCAGGATGTCGCGAGCTCGTCGTTCAGCAGTCCACCGAACGATACCCCGACATCCCCACCCTGCTGTTGCAAGCGTGCGATGCGGCGGTCGAGGTCGAGCGAGACTGCTGCCTCATCCATTGTGTAAGCGGTGCCCCAGGTGGGAGTACAGCCGTCGTCGGTTGCGGCGACGATGAACGACAGCATGACCTCTTTGCCACTGTCTGAGGTCGCCGATTCGAACTCGTAGCTTGGCGTTGCCGTGACATCCACGTAGGCGGCGAACCACGGGTCGGGGGCTGGTGCCGCTTGGGTCGATGCCCACGCTTGGTAAGCGAACAGGCCGCCGCTAGCAACGGCAACAGCCACAATCACTGCAATAACGAGCCGCCAGAAGGAAAGACGACGGGTAGCTGAACTCATGATCGAACCTCTCTGGTTTCGTCAACGGGCGGGAGCATTTCGGCGAAGACAATCGAGTCGCGCACCTTGCGGTGCGATCCGCTGTCATCCCCGTAGTAGAGGATCGCGCGCCAGTCGAGCGTGGTCGATTCTGGCTCGGTCTCCGCCTTCTGCTTCGTGGGTTTGCGTTCGACGAACAGAGGACTGGTGACGCCAATCCAGATGTCGACGATCGCATTCCAGATGCCGATGTAGGAGACGAGAGCGAGGCCAGCGAGGATCATGTTGAACGCGGCGAAAGCGGCGTTGCCCCAGTTGCCGGCATTGAGGTCTCGCCAGAAGGTGAAGGCAGAGAACCCAATGATGATCAGCGGTGCAATCACATATAGCAGCGGGGTTGCCGTGCGGTTGCGCACCTTGGGGGTGCGGGCGAACGGAATCTTCTTGCTCGTGATGGCCTGCTCGAGCGACTTCAGCACGCCGGCCAAGTTCACCGGAAGAAGGATCAGGTTGAAGCCGTAGATGCGGAAAATATCGCTGAACTTGTAACCGCTGTAGCGCAGGTCACTTCCCATTGCCAAGAAGTACGGAACCGCCGCAAGCAGAACCACCGGGCTCAGCAGTCGGCTGTCGTAGGGGTAGGCGAGGAGGAAGACGAGGCCGAAGCTGGCCCACGTGATCGACGTCATGTAGTTCACGCGCAGGAAGAACTCGGTCCACGGCACCGTTTCGCCGCGGGCCCGACGCTCACGCATCTGGCGCATGAGCTTCGGCATGATCAACAAGCCACCGTTGGCCCAACGACGACGCTGAACAACCAGCGATCCGAAGTCGGGTGGGGTGGCGCTGTAGCTCAAGCGCTCGGGGTAATTGACGAGCGTCCACCCATGGGTGCCGAGGTCGATGCTCGACTCGGTATCTTCGATAACAGTGCGGTCTTGAACATACCGTTTGACGGTAAAGCCGCCCTCGGTTTCGGTCTCGACAATGTCATCCAGAGCAGCCTTGCGGATGACGGCGTTAGCGCCAACCCAGAAGGTGGCGCCGTAGTACGACTTGCCCTGGTGCAGGATGTGCTGCAGGTCGGTCGTCGCCCCAGCGAGGCGTTCGATGCGCGTGCTCGCACCGCGGAACGAGGAGTAGGGAGTCTGCGTCACCGCAACGCGCGCGTTGTCTTTTTGCTCGAGAAGGTAGACGAGACGCAGGCAATAGTCGCGCAGCAGCAGCGAGTCGGCGTCGAGCGTGAGGAGGTATTCCGAATCAGGAATAGAGAGGTCACCGGCTCCGGCGTGGGTTACGGGCCGCAGCACCGTTCCATCGGGAGTTTCTTCGGGGCGGTAGTTGCCACCCATCAGACCGATGTAGGCGTTGAGGTTCATTGCCTTGTTTGCTTCGTGAGAAACAGACGCGTAGAGCTTGCGCTCGAAGGTAGACAGTTCAGCATCGAAGGTGCGCGCGAGGCGACGGTAGAGCTCATGCAAGCGTGTTGCTGGCGGAACCATGTTCTCGTCGAGAGCGGCGCCCAACGCATCGGCGGTCAGCTGAAGTTCTCCCGCTAAGCCCTGAAGAACCTGTGTGACGAAGAACTCGTCGACGTGGTCAATGCGCTGTTCGTTGTCGGCTTTGTTCTCCAGCCACGCGGCGGCCCACTGGTACTGACCGGCGAGGTCTGCGAGCTCGGTGATGCCCATCGGGCGTTGTTGGCGCAGTCGTGATTCGAAGACCGACAGAGCATCAGTGAAACGTGCGCGAGGCGCTGCGAGCTCGCGCTGGATCTCTTCGGTGAGCTGGCGTGACTTTGACAGCTGGGCTGCGGCATCCGGATCATCGGGAAAGGGTGGGTCATCGAGCAGGAGCACGACGCGAAGGCTCGGGTACTCCTGGAGGCATGCCGACCAGAGGGTGGCACGAACAACGTCGGGCTCTTCGCTGTAGCTCGGCACGAGCACGGTGATGGAACCCTGATTGTCGGCAAAGTGACGGTCGAGTTCAGCCCGCGGCACACGAGCGTGTGCGCGAAAGCGTTGGAAGGCGCCATGACGGGCGATCAAGTACATGAGCGCTGAGAAGGTCAGGAAGGTCACCACAATGACGTAGGAGATGGCCTCCATTGTGAAACGGAAGCTTTCGGTGCCGTTGTTGATGAACTGACGAGCGATTGTGTAGATGACATAGGTCAGCCAAAACACAACCGTGGCGACAATAGCGAGGCGAGCGAGCGCGATTTTTCGGTCGCTCGGCGCGGGATGGACAGTGGGCAGCGGTTCGAGGCGCGACTCAGCGCCCCACTGGCGACGCCGAGAAGGCGCAACCGTGGGATTTTTGGGCATAGTGGTTAGGTCCCTTTGCGCAAGATCGGCGAGTTTCGGGTATTCACCGTCGGGTATCTTGCACACCCAGTATTAGCACTGGGTTTAGTGTGTGCAACAAAAAGCGTACGCCTCGACTAAATGGTCTACTCGCCAAAAGCCGTCTAGTAAGCTGCGGAAACGCTTTGAATATCGTTGTTCATCCCGGGAGGAACGAATGCCTCGCACCATCGCCATCATCGGCGCTGGTCCTTCGGGACTCGCCGCTGCCCGGGCTCTCGATAAGGCAGGCATCCACTACGTCGGTTTCGAGTCGGCAGACGACGTCGGTGGTCTCTGGAATATCGACAATCCGCGAAGCACGATGTACGAGTCTGCGCACCTCATTTCCTCGCGCACGACGACCGAGTTTCACGAACTACCCATGCAGACCACGGCCGATTATCCGAGCCATCGCGAACTCAAAAAGTACTTTCGGGCCTACAGCGATCGCTTCGATCTGGGCAAGAAGTTCCTGTTCAACACCACCGTGGAACGCCTTGAACCGACCGAAGATGGTGGCTGGGACGTCACGAGCACTACCGCGGGGCACGAGCCGCGAACGCAACGCTTCGACGGTGTGGTGCTTGCGAACGGCACGCTAGCGCACCCCAGCATCCCGCAGTTTGAAGGCGAATTTGCTGGTGAGATCATTCATTCGAGCGAGTACAAAAAAGCCACGATGTTCGCAGGCAAACGTGTGCTCGTAGTGGGTGCGGGCAATAGCGGGTGTGACATCGCCGTGGATGCCGTGCATCATGCCGACAGCATCGACCTGAGTGTGCGCCGGGGCTACTACTTTGTTCCGCGCTACCTGTTCGGCAAACCAGCGGACACCCTCAATCAGGGTCGCCCGCTGCCAGCCCGCCTCAAGCAATTCATCGACAAGCGAGTGTTGCGCGCGTTCACGGGCGACCCGGTGAACTTTGGTTTCCCGAAGCCTGACTACCGAATCTACGAATCACATCCGATCGTGAACACTCTCGTGCTCGGTCACCTCGGTCAAGGCGATCTGCGTGTGGTGCCTGCTCCCGAACGTTTCGACGGCAACACCGTGCACTTTAGCGATGGCACCGAGGCAGACTACGACCTCATCGTGTTGGCTACCGGTTACACGCTCGCGTACCCCTTTGTGGGGCGGGAGCACCTTAATTGGTCTTCCGACGCGCCCGAGCTGTATTTGAATATTTTCCCGCCCAGCTTTAACGGTCTCTACGTGATGGGGATGATCGAAGCGAGCGGTATCGGCTGGCAGGGAAGATACGAACAGGCGGAGCTCTTGGCGGCGTATCTGGCAGCTCAAGACACCGCTCCGCGCGCCGCCGCCCACTTTCGAGAGACCGCCGAAGAACCGTGGCCCGACCTCACCGGTGGCTACAAATATTTGGCGCTTGAGCGCATGTCGTACTACGTCAATAAAGATGCCTACCGGCGCACCATTCGACGCTTGCTTGAGACGCTCACCCGGAAGGTCAATTCATGACGATCGATGATGCGCAACTCAACTTCAGCCCGGGTTCACTCATCGCGCTCAGCATTGTGCTCGGCCTCATCATGTTCGGAATCGCACTCGATACGAGCCTCGAAGACTTTCGGGCAGTTCTGAAAGCACCCCGCGCGTTCGCCATCTCGCTCGTTGCTCAACTTGTGCTGCTGCCTGCGGTCACCTTCGGCCTCACCCTGCTGTTGCAGGTCGGCCCGTCGATCGCCCTCGGGATGATTTTGGTTGCGTGTTGTCCGCCGGGAAACATTTCCCAAGTGCTCACCTATCGGGCGCGGGGCAACGTTGCTCTCTCGGTCTCGATGACGGCGGTCACCAACGTGATCTACATCGTCATGCTTCCCGTGAACTTGTCGCTGTGGGGCGGCTGGCACCCCACCGCATCCACGATTCTGGAAAGCGTCAGCATCAATGGCTGGCAGATGCTGCTCGAAATTGTGCTCATCATCGGGCTGCCGTTCGCCGTGGGATTCGCCATCAAACACCGCTGGCCCGCCTTCGCCAAAAAGGTGCAACCCACCGTGAAGTGGATCAGTCTGCTCGCGCTTCTCGGCTTCATCATCGCGGCGCTCGCCGGAAACTTTCAGTTCTTCATCGCCTATGTAGGGGTCGTGCTGTTGGCGGTGTTCCTGCACGATGCGGTCGCGCTCGGTCTCGGCTACGCCAGTGCGCGACTCGGTGGGCTCGCGCTCTACGAAGCCAAAGCAGTCACGTTCGAAGTCGGAATCCGCAACGCCGGTCTCGGCCTTGGTTTAGTCTTCGCCTTCTTTGGGGGACTAGGCGGAATGGCCGTTGTTGCGGGATGGTGGGGCATCTGGGACATCATCGCCGGACTCGCACTCGCGACCTGGTGGGGACGCCGTAAGGCTCGGGGCGTTAATGACGGCTCGGGGCCGATCTCCGGCAGCCCAGCAAACGAAGCGGAGGCACACGCATGAGTCGAGTTCTTGTGACGGGTGGCACCGGATTCTTGGGGACCTCCGTGGTGGCAGGGTTGGCTGCATCCGACGCCATTGAGTGTGTGGTGAGCGCTGATATTCGCGCCCCCAGCCCGGGCGTGCGGTTGCCCGGTGTGCTCTACGAACGCGTCGATGTGACGGATGCTCCTGATCTGCCTGCACTGCTGCGACGCCATGAGATCGACACGGTCGTTCATCTCGCCTCCATCGTTAACCCGGGCAAGAGCACCACGGTCACTCAAGAATTTGCGGTTGACGTCGAGGGGTCGCGCGCCGTGCTTGACGCCTGTATCGAGGCCGGGATCTCGCGCATCGTGGTCTCGTCTAGCGGGGCCGCCTATGGGTACCACCCCGAAAACGCGGAGTGGATTACCGAGGGTGATCCGATGCGAGGCAACGACGACTTTCCGTATAGCCGCCACAAGCGCCTGGTCGAAGAGATGCTGGCCGAAGCGCGCGAATCGGCACCACAACTCACTCAGACGGTGTTCCGCATTGGCACGATTTTGGGGCCTGCAGTGGAGAACCAGATCACCGCGCTCTGGGACGGGAAGCGAGTATTGAAGCTCACGGGCTCCGACAGTCCCTTTGTGTTCATCTGGGTGGATGACGTTGTAGAGGCCATGGTTCGTGCTGCGAGTGGCGGTCCGGCCGGCATCTTCAACGTTGCCGGTGACGGCAAGATGACCGTTGGGGAGATCGCAGCAGCGCTCGGCAAGAAGTTGATTGTGTTGCCGCCGTGGCTCTTCGCTGCGCTGTTGTGGGCGGCTCATGGGTTGCGCCTGACGCCTCACGGGCCTGCTCAGGTGAAGTTTTTGCGCTACCGGCCGGTGCTCGACAACGCGGCGCTCAAGAAAACGTTTGGCTTTACGCCAAGCAAAACCAGCCGTGAAGCTTTCGCCGCTTATCTCGAGACTCGCGCGCTGGCCAATAGCCCCGTCTCTACACCACGGTTTCGCTTTGCCCCACAACACGATCGCGGCGCATCTTGATGGGCGCGTGACGCCGCGGCGGAAAGCTCTTGGTCGCTCGGCGGGACGTCGGCAACCGAGCGATTGGGATCGTTGCGCCGCGAGAACGGCACTAGCGCTCAAGTCTGTATGCAGATAGATGGATATTTACTTTGATTTCTGGAAAATACTGCTTATACTGAAGTTTCTGTATACAGAACTTTGTCTAGTGCGATGGAGAGGATGCGCATGTCAACACCGCTACGAGCTAGCGAGCGCGCATATCAGACCCTGCGCGACGACATCGTAGGCTGGAAGCTCTCACCCGGTGTGGTTTTGGGCGAAGTGGAGCAGTCGACTCGACTTGGGGTGTCTCGTACACCGCTGCGAGAAGCTCTTTCGCGGCTGATGGCTGACGGATTAGTGGCAAGCCAGACCGGGCGGGGACTAGTCGTCACCGATATCTCCGTCGAAAATATTCGCGAACTTTTTGCCGTGCGTGAAGCCCTCGAAGTGAAAGCTGTGAGGCTCGCCGCTGAGCGCCACAGCGGAACGATTTTCGCCGACCTTGAACGTGAGTTCGAGGCAGTGCCAGGACTTCTTTCGCTCGACAGTAACGACCGCAGCGCTTACTTCGATCTCGTGCGTCGTTTCGACGCTGCAGTCGATGAAGCAGGGGAAAACATTTATCTCACTGGCGCACTCAGCTCTCTCCGCACTCATCTTGCACGCGTGCGTCGCCTAGCGCAGTCCAACCCGCAACGCCTAGCGGACGCTGCCCGGGAACACCTCCTTATCGTGCGCGCGATCGTGATGCGCGATGCCGAACTTGCCGCGCACGCCACTCATGTTCACCTCCATCACGCGCTCACGAGCGCGTTAGCTATGGCCGCAAATTCTCCGCTGCGCGCCGCCAATTGAAAGGCTCTACCGTGAAAAACCATGCCCTCCGCGTCTACCGCAGCGATGAAAATTTGGCTCGCGAAGACCAACTCGCGCACAAGATTGCCGAAATCGCGTCGGAACAACTCGAACCCACCGACGCCGTGACCGACATGGTCATCAATCGAGTCATCGACAACGCTGCCGTTGCCACCGCTTCCCTCAACCGTGCGCCGGTAGTGTCCGCTCGCGCGCAGGCTGAACGCCACCCCACGGAGCCGGGTTCCACTGTGTTCGGTTCCAACCTTCGTGTCAGCCCGGAGTGGGCAGCCTGGGCTAACGGCGTTGCCGTGCGCGAGCTCGACTACCACGACACCTTCTTGGCCGCCGAGTACTCGCACCCCGGCGACAACATCCCGCCGATCTTGGCGGTTGCTCAGCACACGGGTCGCACCGGCGCTGACCTGCTTCGCGGCATCGTCACCGGGTACGAGATTCAGATCGACCTCGTGAAGGCGATTTGCCTGCACAAGCACAAGATTGACCACGTGGCCCACCTCGGCCCGAGCGCCGCCGCCGGCATCGGAACCCTCCTCGGGCTCGACACCGAAACAATCTTCCAGGCCGTTGGCCAAGCTCTCCACACGACCACCGCTACGCGCCAGTCGCGCAAGGGCGAGATCTCCACGTGGAAGGCACACGCTCCCGCTTTCGCCGGCAAGATGGCCGTCGAAGCCGTCGACCGTGCCATGCGCGGCCAGACCAGCCCCACCCCGATTTATGAAGGCGAAGATGGCGTAATTGCGTGGATGCTCGACGGTCCAGACGCACACTACGAGGTTCCGCTGCCTGAGCTGGGGGAGGCCCGCACCGCGATCCTCGACTCCTACACAAAGGAGCACTCGGCTGAGTACCAGGCACAGGCGTGGATCGACCTCGCCCGCAAGTTGGGGCGCGAGCATCCTGAACTGGTCGAAGAGAACATCAACCGCATCGTGCTGCACACGAGCCACCACACGCACTATGTGATCGGCTCGGGCGCGAACGACCCGCAAAAGTACGACCCCAACGCGAGCCGCGAAACGCTCGACCACTCCATCCCGTATATCTTCACGGTCGCGCTGCAGGACCAGGCGTGGCACCACGTCAACAGCTACGCCCCCGAGCGTGCCAACCGCGCAGACACGGTCGCATTGTGGAAGCGTGTGACCACCGAAGAGGACGCCGAGTGGACGCGTCGCTACCACTCGATCGACCCCGCCGAGAAGGCATTCGGCGGTCGCGTCGAGATCGAAATGACTGACGGAAGCCGCATCGTTGAAGAGATCGCCGTCGCTGACGCGCATCCGCTCGGTGCTCGACCCTTCGCCCGTGAGCAGTACATCAACAAGTTCCGCACCCTCGCGGATGGTGTGCTCGCGAGCGACGAAATCGAACGCTTCTTGGACGTCGCCCAGCGCCTGCCGCAACTCGCGGCATCCGAACTTGGTGAGTTGACCGTCCGCGGCAACTTCCCCGCTATCACTGCCAAAGGAATCTTCTAATGTTGTACGCCCAAACCGATCCAGCAACCAAGCGTGCCCAGTTTCGCGAGCGCCTCGCAAGCGGCGAGCTGCTGCGGGTACCCGGCGCGTTCAACCCGCTGAGCGCTCGCCTTATCCAAGACAAGGGCTTCGACGGCGTCTACATTTCGGGCGCCGTCATCAGCGCCGACTTGGCCCTGCCCGACATTGGGCTGACGACTCTCACCGAGGTGGCCGGCCGTTCGCAACAGATCGCGCGGATGACCGACCTGCCGTCGCTCGTTGACGCCGACACCGGCTTCGGCGAGCCCATGAACGTCGCGCGCACCGTGCAGACTCTCGAAGATGCGGGCGTCTCCGGGCTCCACATCGAAGATCAGGTAAACCCGAAGCGCTGTGGACACCTCGATGGCAAAGCGGTTGTCGATACTGACACCGCCCTCAAGCGCATCCGCGCCGCAGTCTCGGCCCGTCGTGACCCGAACCTGCTCATCATGGCCCGCACCGACATCCGCGCCGTCGATGGTTTAGACGTTGCGATGGACCGCGCCAAGCAGCTCGTGGATGCCGGGGCTGACGCTATTTTCCCCGAGGCCATGAAGGACCTCAGCGAGTTTGAGGCGATGCGTAACGCCGTGGACGTTCCGATCCTCGCAAACATGACAGAGTTTGGTAAGAGCGAACTTTTCACGACAACCCAATTGGGCAATATTGGCGTAAACATTGTTATTTACCCCGTAACCCTGTTGCGTAGTGCCATGGGTGCTGCGGAGCGCACTCTCGATGCAATCAACGCCGACGGCACTCAGCAGTCTGTTGTCGGCGAAATGCAGACGAGGGCTCGCCTGTATGAACTGCTCGATTACGAAAGCTACAACTCTTTCGATTCATCAGTGTTCAACTTCACCCTCGACAACCACTTCTGACAAACGCGCACATCAACGCACACAATTTCGACTCGACAGACACCTCCGAGGAGCACCATGACTGAAACACCCACAGCCCCCGCAAGCGAGATCCGCAAAGGGCTAGCCGGCGTTATTGCCGATACAACCGCCATTTCGAAGGTTAACCCTGAGACTAACTCCTTGCTCTATCGCGGCTATCCCGTGCAGGAACTGGCCGAGAAGTGCACCTTTGAAGAGGTGGCTTATCTGCTGTGGCACGGTGAACTGCCCACCGGCGAGCAGCTCGAAGAGTTCCAGCGCGTCGAGCGGGCGCAGCGTCACCTCGACGCTCACACCAAGCGTGTGATTGACGAGCTGCCGCTCAGCGCGCATCCGATGGATGTCGTACGCACCGCCGTCAGCGTGATCGGCGCGATGGATGACACCCTCACCGACCCCGCCAGCATGATCGACGCAGATCTCAACTTTGAGCGCTCGCTGACTCTCTTTGCGAAGCTGCCCGCGATCATCGCGTACGACCAGCGCCGTCGCCGTGATCAGGAACTTGTTGAGCCGCGCGATGACCTCAGCTATTCGGCCAACTTCTTGCACATGACCTTCGGCGAGGTTCCTGACCTCGTTGTCGTGAACGCGTTCGACGTCTCGATGATTCTGTATGCCGAGCACTCCTTCAACGCGTCGACCTTCACCGCTCGCGTTGTCACCAGCACGATGAGCGATCTCTACAGCGCGGTCACGGCAGCAATTGGTGCACTCAAGGGTCAGTTGCACGGTGGAGCGAACGAAGCTGTCATGCACGTCTTCGACGAGATCGGCACTGCAGCGAATGCTGAAGCCTGGCTCGAGACGGCGCTCGCCGAGAAGCGCAAGATCATGGGCTTTGGCCACCGGGTCTACAAGAACGGTGACTCGCGGGTTCCCACCATGAAGGCGGCGCTCGAAACTCTGATCGCCGAGTATCGCCGCCCCGACATGATGGAACTCTACGAGGCACTCGAAACGGCCATGACGAGCCGCAAGAACATCAAGCCGAACCTCGACTACCCGAGCGGCCCCGCGTACAACCTCATCGGCTTCGACACAGACATGTTCACGCCGCTGTTCGTTGCTGCGCGAATCACCGGCTGGACCGCTCACATCATGGAGCAGGCTGCTTCGAACGCCCTCATCCGCCCCCTCGCGGCGTACTCGGGTGTTGACGAGCGCCACATCAGCTAGAAGGTTTGCCCGTTCGCTGGGAGCGTGATCTGCGAGGGTGGAATCGTCAGTTGTGAGTGGCAGGATGGGGACATGACTGTTCCCCAGATTGAACTCAACGACGGCAATTCCATCCCGCAGCTCGGGTTCGGAGTCTTCAAAGTTGACCCCGCAGAAACCGAGCGCATCGTCACTGACGCGCTTGAGGTTGGCTACCGCCACCTCGACACCGCCATGATTTACGGCAACGAGCAGGGTGTCGGCAACGCCATCAAAGCCTCGGGCATCCCGCGTGAAGAAATCTTCATCACGACGAAGCTGTGGAACAGCGACCACGGCACCGACTCTGCTCGCGACGCCATGGATCTCAGCCTTGAAAAGCTGGGTCTCGACTACGTCGATCTGTATCTCATCCACTGGCCTCGCCCCGACCTCGACCGTTACCTTGAGACCTGGCTCACCATGGAAGAGCTCAAGGTTGCGGGCAAGACGCGTTCGATTGGTGTCA
Organism: Salinibacterium sp. SWN167; assembly: GCF_015864665.1. Lineage (GTDB taxonomy): Bacteria > Actinomycetota > Actinomycetes > Actinomycetales > Microbacteriaceae > Rhodoglobus. Next base: position 375,226 of record NZ_JADYWU010000002.1, read on the forward strand.
GCAACTTCCACCGCCCGCACCTCGAGAAGATTCTTGCGGGAAGCGAAACGGTGCCCGCAGTAAACCAGATCGAGCTTCACCCCGCGTTTGCTCAGCGCGAGCTGCGCGCCTATGGTGCCGAGCTTGGCATCCACACTGAGGCCTGGGGCCCGCTTGGGCAGGGCAAGTACGACCTGTTCAGCGAGCCGGCGTTGCAGACCGCTGCCGCAGCCCACGAGGTTTCGCCTGCTCAAGTTGCGATCCGTTGGCACCTGCAGAGCGGCATCATCGTGTTCCCCAAGTCGAACTCGCGCGAGCGTATGGCCGAGAACTTCGATGTCTTTGGTTTCGAGCTTTCTGCGGATGAGATGGCATCGATTGATGCGATCGATCGCGATCAGCGTGTGGGCACGAACCCCGACGAGGCTACTTTCTAGGAAAGCTTCGCGCTTCGTATCGAGGCCGGCATCCGCACTCCTTTCGGTGAGCGGATGCCGGCCTCTGTCGTGGGGCCGCTGGTACGCTTGAGCTTCACAGAGTGTTGCTCGGGTCGATTGACGTGCGCGCAACACCACAAATTGAGCGGCGAGGACCAGAGTCATGACAAACCCCGGTCTCTATCAGAGCCCCACCGAAGGCTGGGCGTTCATTCCGTTTCTGGGTGCCGTTGCCACTTTTGGAATTGCCGTAATCGCTGTCCTGTATTGGCTTGCGGGGCCTGGCCGCAAATTCCGGCTCCGAGCGCTTGCGCTCACCGTGCTGGCGATTGCCGCCGGAACGGCCAGCGCGCTTGGCTTGATCGCAACCGCAGCCAGTTTCGAGGAACGCGATATTGCCGCTTTCGCGGACTACACGACTGCCGTGCAGGAATGGGCGGCGGAAGAATACGGTGTCACTCTCACCGACGATGACGTGCTCGATATGAGCCAGGGACGGCCGGCCGTGGTCGATCGTTACGGCTCCGACTGGCGGGTACTGCTCGAGGTTTCAGCGGTGAATGGCGACGTGGAGTTTCACGAAACTCGTGAGATCCCTAGTCCTTAATTCTCGATTGTGACGGCAACTCCCGGCGGCGTCTCCACGAGCAACCCCGTGCCCGCGAACGCAGCCTCGAGGTCGGCGCGGGTTTCGGTGAAGTGTTCCCACCCTTCGGTGTGAAGGCCGACCACGTGGCTAACGCCCAAGATGCGGGCGGCTTCTGCGGCATCCGCTGATGTCAAAGTGAGAGGACCGTTGACGGCGGAGATGCGGGCAGCACCTGCGAAGAGCACGGCGATGCTGATGTCGGGGAAGCGGTCGGCGATCTGCTGCACGAGCGGCAGGGAGGTGTTGGCGCCACTGACATAGATGGTGGGTTCGCCCTCGGCAGCAGCCTGGGAAGTATTACCCGTGATGAGGCTGGTGCGGGTACTGGTTTCAGTTGGACTTTCCCGGATTCAACGGTGGTGTCGGATTCTGTGGTGCGGTCGCAGTCGGGCCGGATCATTCAGAACAGTTTGTCGGATTCGTGGGTGGCTGATCCGCGTACGGAAACCTCTACCTACACCTTCGATGGTGCCGGTCGTCTAACTGAGGCGGTCATCCCGAGTCATGTGCTGTCGTATGGTTTCGGCGACACCACGTGTGGTGCGGGTGCGAGTGATCTTGCCGGTCGTAACGGTAACCGCACGTCGTTCTCGGATGTGAAGGATGCCGGCACTCCGATCACAACGGACTACTGCTACGACGGGTCTGACCGGCTGTTGTCGACGGCTGTGGCGGGTGCTCCGGCGGGGGCGAACACTCTGCTGTCAACAAATCTGGGTGCGGCAACTTTGACGTATGACGCTCATGGCAACACGACGAGGTTGGCTGATCAGCAACTGTTTTATGACGCCGCTGATCGGCATATGAAGACGGTGTTGGATGACGGGACCGAGATCAAATATCTGCGGGATGCGACGGGGCGGATTGTTCAACGCAGCTCCACAGCACCCGGTGCGGCGGAGGCGGAGGTTATCCGTTACACGTTCACTGCTGGTGGCATGTTCGGTGTGTTGGATGCTGCCGGTGTGCTGGTTGAGGAGACCCTGTCGTTGCCGGGCGGGGTGAGCGTGTCACTGCCGGCGGCCGCGGATGCGAAGTGGTCGTACCCGAACCTGCACGGGGACTCGATCATCCTCACCGACCATGTTGGTATTCGGGTTGGTGTGCGGGCGGCGTTTGATCCGTTCGGGCAACCCATCGACCCGGTCACCGGCGATATCGGAACGGAGGTTGCGGATGACGCGGTCACTGACACTTCACCGGGCGATGCTGATTACGCGTTCGTTGGCCAGCATCGGAAGTTGTATGAGCATCAGGGGTCGATCGCGACGATCGAGATGGGCGCCAGACAGTATGTTGCCGGGCTCGGCAGGTTCCTGGAAGTGGACCCTGTTGAGGGTGGGGTGACGAATGCTTATGACTATCCGGCTGACCCGATCAACAAGCTGGACCTCAGTGGCGAGATGACTGCGGATAGGGCGGAGCGTTACGGAACTAAAGCTCGAGTAATGTTCCAAGCCAATCGACCTCTTCCTCCGTGTACGACTTCGCGATCTTCGGTTTGTGGTCACTTCATTGCCGCACCCCGCCCTGTTCCAGTGTCAGCGGCTCAAAACGATAAGAACTGGGCAAATTTTGGTCTTGGGTTATCCGCGGTAGCAGTAGCCACTGGGGTGGTCTCGCTTGCGCTCGCGGCGACAGGGGTTGGTCTTCCAGTCGCTGCTGTTTTGTACGCAGTGTCTTCGGCCGCAAATTACGCGGCTGTTGCGATTGACTGTGTCCGCGGGAAGACTGGCATGTGTATATTTGGTCTGGCAACAGTGGGTATGGGCTTCGGCCTCGGAGCAGCGGTGCGATCTGCGCCTGTGGGGTTGCGTCAAAGCTTGACAATCGGAGGGATATTCGATGTGCCAATCGGAACGGTCACATCGTTCCAATACCTTCAAGAGTAGGGGGGCAGTTTTGTCTACTAGTGGTCGAGTTGAGTTGTGGCCGGGCTGTTCTGCTCGCCGCTTACATCAGACGATGCGCTCGATCGTGATTTGGAGCGTCGTCTTGATGGCAGTTTCGCTAGCGTTGGTCGTGGCGGGAACTCAAGGCTTTGATTTATTGCTGTACATCGGGCTCGCGAGTTTCGGACTCGGTGCTTTCGCTGCGCTTTGGGTCCAGCTATTGGGATATAACCGAGTGGAAGCAAGAGAAATTGTCGAAACCAGTAAGGGCTATAACACCATCAGTAGCCGTCGATACGAGTTGCCGCTTGTCGACGACCAGACAGGCATTGTGCTGAGAGCGGCTCGTAAATCGCCAGTGGGCTAAGCGTTGCTAGAGCATCGTCAATAGCAACTTCGCATGAAGTATCGCGCCGACGGAGTTCTCTACGCTTCCGAGGCCAAACGCCCAATCCCCACCGCAACCCCCGGCGGCGTCTCCACGAGCAACCCCGTCCCTGCGAATGCAGCCTCGAGGTCGGCACGGGTTTCGGTGAAGTGTTCCCACCCTTCGGTGTGGAGGCCGACCACGTGGTCGACGCCCAAGATGCGGGCGGCTTGCGCGGCATCCGCTGACGTCAAAGTGAGAGGACCGTTGACCGCGGAGATGCGGGCAGCACCCGCGAACAGCACGGCGATACTGATGTCAGGGAAGCGGCCAGCGATTTGCTGCACCAGCGGCAGGGAAGCGTTATCGCCGCTGACGTAGATGGTGGGTTCGCCCTCGGCCTGCAACACGAAACCGGTGACCGGGCCGACGCGCGCTTCCGCACCGGGAGGGCCATGCAGGGCCGGCACTGCGGTGACGGTCACGGCGCCGACTTCGCGGGATTCCCAGGAGTCGAGACCGACAACACCGCCGCCGAAGAGGTCAGAGCCCGCCTTCATGGTGCTGATCGTCAGCACGCCCGTGGCGAGAAGTTCGAGTCCCTCGTAGTCGAGGTTGTCTTGGTGTTCGTGATGCGACAGCAACACCAGATCGACAGCGCCAACATCCGCTCGGCTCAGTGCTGGACCCGCCGTCTTGGTGAGCGGCACACCGCCCTCGTCGGGGTAGAGCTGTGGGGCATCGAAGGTGGGATCAGTCACGATGCGCAATCCCGCATATTCGAGCAACGCGGTGGGGCCGCCAATGTAGGTCACGGTCAACTTCGACATACTCTGAGACTATGCCCAATCGTCTGGAAACTGCTGCGAGCCCGTACCTGAGATCACACGCCACCAATCCGGTGGACTGGTGGGAGTGGTCTGCCGAAGCTTTTGCCGAAGCGGAACGCCGAGATGTGCCCGTGCTCGTCTCCATCGGCTACTCCACCTGTCACTGGTGTCACGTGATGGCGCGCGAATCTTTCAGCGACCCCGTGCTGGCCGCCTACCTCAACGAGAACTTTGTGGCGATCAAAGTCGACCGCGAAGAGCACGCCGAAGTGGACTCAACCTATTTGGCGGCGGCATCCGCCTTCACGCCCAACCTGGGCTGGCCCCTCAACGTGTTCGTCACGCCCGCGGGGCGCGCCTTCTTCGCTGGCACCTACTGGCCGCCGACCGCTGTCGGGCAGCATCCGGCATTTCGACAAGTGCTCGAATCGGTGACGGACGCGTGGACGGCGCGACGTGAGCAAGCGGAGACGAGCGGGGCCGCGATTGCCCAGGCGCTCGCCCAGAGCCGCGGTGTGGAGAGCGAACTCGTCACCGACTTTGCTGACGTGATCGATGCTCTTGCTGCCGCCGAAGATCTCGAGCATGGCGGATTCGGCGACGCCCCCAAATTTCCGGTCACGCCGGTGCTGCGATTCCTTCTCGATCGCGGTGCCCGCTCCGCCGAACACTCGCCCGAGGCAGCCGGTCTCGCCGACCGCACGCTGAAGGCAATGGCGGCATCCGCCCTGCGCGACCCGGTCGATGGCGGCTTCTTCCGCTATTCGACCCAGGCCGACTGGACCGACCCGCACTACGAACGCATGCTCTACGACAACGCCCAACTGCTTGCCGCCTACGCGCTCGCCGACTCCGCCGAGATCGCCACCGGCGTCGCCGAGTTCTTGCGCGACCGGTTGCTGCTGCCCTCGGGCGCCTTCGCATCAGGTCTCGACTCCGAGAGCACCGTCGACGGCAAACGCGTCGAAGGCTTCTACTATTCGCTGGATGCCGCGAGCCGCGCCCGCGTCGAAGCCCCGCCCCGCGACGACAAAATCCTCACCGGCTGGAACGGCCTCGCCATCGAAGCTCTCGCCTTGGCTGGCGCTCGTTTCGGCAACGCCGAGTGGATCGCGCTGGCTCGCGGTGCCGCTGACTTCCTGCTGACTGAGCATGTGCGGGGTGTGGGGGCGGGGGAGCGGCTCGTGCGCACCTCTATTGACGGCATCCTCTCCGACGCGGCTGCAACCCTCGAAGACAGCGGAATGCTCGCCCAGGGCCTGCTCGAACTCTCGATCGCGACCGGCGAGGTTCGCTACGCAATCGCCGCCCGCGACCTCATCGAGGGAGCGCTCGCCGCCGGAGCCGCAGGCTCGGGAAGCTCGCCCTTCGGCCTCCCCGGCGGCAGCGACTCCGTGCTCGCCGCGCAGGGCCTGTCGACCGAAGCCGACATCAGCGACGGAGCCCACCCCAGCGGCCTCAGCGCTATGGCCGCCGCCGCGCACACCCTCTTCGCGCTCAGCGGCGACGCCCAGTACCGGGATGCCGCCGAGGCGTCCATGAAACTGGTCGGCCAACTCGCAGCCCAGCAGCCCATTTCGTTCGGAACCGCCCTCACCCTCATGTCGGAGCTCGGTGCGCCGCTTCGCCAGCTCGTCGTCGTCACCGGGGATGGGGTGACCGGCGAACTCACGAGTCTGGCCCGCACGCTGCACCGCGCTGGCGGCATTGGTGTCGCGGCCTCGCAGGCTCAGGCCGACGCGTTTGCGGCATCCGGTTTCGAGCTGTTTGCTGCCCGCACCGCGACGGACGGCCAGCCGACGGCGTACCTCTGCGAAGAATTCGTGTGCCGGCTGCCACTCACGGATGCGGCTGCGTTGGAGGCACTGCTCGGCGCGAACTAGCGCTCGTAGACGTCGCGCCGATGCCCGAGGGTGACGACAACGACGAGCAGCACCTCATCCTGAATTGTGTAGACGATGCGGTAGTCGCCAATGCGCACGCAAAAGCCGGGGCGCCCCTGAAGCGCCTTGGCGCCGGGAGGTCTCGGGTCGTGGCTGAGAAGCGCTATTGCGCCGCGAATTCTGTCGCGATGCTGATGATCAACTCGTGTGAGGGCGCGCGCCGCGGCGGGCGTCACCTCGATGCGATAGGCCACTACCAGCCCAGATCGGCCTTGACCTGATCCCAGGGAACATTCGGGCCCTCGTCGGCCATCGCCTCGTCGAAAGCGGCAACGTCTTCAGCATCTTCTAGCGCGTCCATCATGCGCTCATACTGCTCGGGGCTCACGACAACGGCCGCGCGCTGTCCGCGTCGCTCGATGAACACAGCTTCGCGCTCAGAGGTAGCGATGACCTCGGAGAAGTTCTTGCGGGCATCCGCGATGCTGGTGGTCGACATGGCTCAATTGTACGTTTTGATGTTTCAAATGTACATCTCTCGTGCGGGGGGCGGCTAGTAATACCGCGCCGGGAGCCCGCTGGGGCAGTAGCGCCGCCGAGCTACAGAATCCCGAGCGCCTGCCGCACGTGCACATATTGCGTGAGGAAGGCGCGCTCGTCGAGGCTTTTACGGCGCATCCACGACGTCACTTCGCTGTTGCTTTTGCTCGCGTTGCAGGAGCCGCACGCGGGAACAACGTTGCCGACGGTATAGCTGCCGCCACGGGAGATGGGTTGAACGCAGTCTTTCTGCAGGGTGGAATCAGCAGCGGTGCAGTACGCGCAGCCGCCCCACTCGCGTTTGAGCGATTCCCACTGCTCAGCGGTGAGATCGTTGTCGGCAGCGTCGACCCGGCGTTTGCGGCGTCGTGCAGCACGCGCCCGTCGAGTCTGAGCCACAGCCATACCGCTAAGTTACTGCACGTCTGCAGGTCTGCACGTCTGCACGTCTGCAGCGCTACACCGCGTCGCCGCTCGCGCGACCGGTCATCACAACCGTCGCGGCGAGTGACGTCAGGACATCACCGATCTAGGCTGTGCTGCATGAAGATCTTGAGCGCGCGAAAAGCACCCCGCAACTGGCACCGAGCCCACAACGATTCGCTCACCACCGGTCAACGAGCCGCTGATCGACTGCGCAACTCGATGGGCAGTTGGGCGTTCGTCATCAGCTTTATGGCATTCATGCTGATTTGGGCGGCGGTCAATTCCCTCACGGCGGCAACGTGGGACCCGTATCCCTACATTCTGCTCAACCTGTTCTTGAGCATGTTGGCGGGCCTTCAAGGCGCGATTCTGCTCATTGCCGCGAAGCGACAGGACAGCATCTCAGCCGCGCTCGCCCAACACGACTACGACGTGGATGCCGCGGCGAAAGCCGACATCGAAGAAGTGTTCGCGCTCAACCAACAGCAGTCGATTGTGATCGCGGAGCTGCACGAAATTCTGAAACGCCTCGATGAGGATCGCGCGGCGTGGATCAGCGTGCGCGAGAAGCTCGGCGGAGATTCGACTCCATCGGCCTAGCGTGCTGCGCCCGGCCGGACCTGCTCCAGCGTCGGACTAGCGCCCCGCGCGACGGGACGAGATAACCCCGGTGTCGAAACCCATGAGGTTGAGGCCGCCGTTGAACCGGGCGTGTTCGACCTTGAGGCAGCGGTCCATGACGATGGTGAGCCCCTGCGATTCGGCGTAGACGGCAGCTTCTTCATTCCAAATTCCGAGCTGCACCCACACGGTCGGATTCTGGCCATGCAGTGCTCCGATCGCGAGTATGTCCTCGATGACGGCGGGGATGTCGCTGGCTTTGCGAAACACGTCGACGATGTCGGGCACTTCGGGCAGCGACGCAAGGTCGGGGTATGCCTTCTGGCCCAGAATCGTGTCGGCGTTGGGGTTCACGAAATACACCCGGTAGTCGGTGGACTGCAGCAGGTAGGTGCCCACGAAAGAACTCGATCGCGAGGGATTGGGGGAGGCCCCCACAATCGCAATTGACTTCGCACCGCGCAGGATCGCGGCACGTTTTTTGGCATCCGGTCCCACCCACGTGCGCTGCGACTTGAGCAGCTTGGCGAGCGGGGAGCTGGCGGGCAGATCACAGGTGAGCCCGTTGCTGAGCTGGGTGGTCTGCACTTCTTCTGACGACATCCTTAGCCCTTCACTGCGGTGGTCAATGCCTGATCGAGATCGGCGATGATGTCTTCGGGGTCTTCGATTCCGACGCTGATGCGCACAACGCCGGGCAATACGCCGCCGTCGATGAGTTGCTGCTCGGTGAGCTGCGCATGCGTCGTTGATGCGGGATGAATCACGAGCGTTTTTGCATCACCAATGTTGGCAAGGTGGCTGGCCAGCTCAACGCTCTCGATGAACTTCTGGCCGACGGCCCGGCTGTTCTGCGTTCCCGCGCCGCGAACCTCGAAAGAGAACACCGAACCGGCACCCTTGGGCAAATATTTCTGCGCACGCTCGAAATGCGGATGCCCCGGCAGGCCAGCCCAGTACACGGTTTCGATGCGCGGGTCGGCCTCGAGCCACTCGGCAACGATGCGCGCGTTGTCGACGTGAGCTTGCATCCGGAAAGGGAGGGTCTCAACGCCGGTCGCGAGTAACCAGGCCGAGTGCGGAGCAAGGGCGGGCCCAATGTCGCGCAACTGCTCAGCGCGCAGTCGGGTGAGGAAGGCGTATTCCCCAAAGTTACCGCTCCAGTTGAGGCCGCCATAGCTGGGAACAGGCTCATCGAAGAGGGGAAAGTGCTCGTTGGCCCAGTCGAAGCGGCCGCTCTCGACGACGACACCGCCGAGAGTGGTGCCCGCGCCGCCAAGAAACTTGGTGGCCGAGTGAGTCACAATATCGGCGCCCCACTCGATCGGGCGGCTCAAATACGGGGTCGCGACCGTCGAATCGATCACGAGAGGAATGTTGTGGGCATGAGCGACCTCGGCAAGGCCCTCAATGTCGGCGATCTCGCCGGAGGGGTTCGCGATGGTCTCCGCAAAGATCAGCTTCGTCTTTGGGGTGATCGCCGCCGCATAGTCGGCAGGGTCGGAAGAGCGCACAAAGGTGGTCTCGACCCCGAAACGGCGCAGCGTGACATCCAATTGCGTAATCGAACCGCCATAGAGATTGGCACTCGAGACAATGTGATCGCCAGCACCTGCAAGAGCCGCAAAGGTGATGAATTGCGCGCTCAGTCCACTGCCGGTGGCCACGGCGCCGAGGCCGCCCTCGAGCGAAGCGACGCGCTCTTCAAAACTTGCGACCGTCGGATTGGCCAGCCGGGAATAGATGTTGCCGTACTTTTGCAGAGCGAAGCGGGCTGCGGCATCCGCGGTGTCGTCAAAGACGTAGGCACTGGTCTGATAGATCGGCAGAGCGCGAGCGCCCGTCGCCGCATCAGGGATGTTGCCCGCGTGAATTGCACGCGTGCGGAAACCATAGTCGCGATCAGCCATGGCTTCAGGCTACAGAAACGGATGCCGCCAGCGGTCTTTCGGCGTAACAGAACGCCACGAAAGTGGTCGGTCTAGATCCACGTCGGCAGCCACCAGCGCAGCCGCAGCAGGTCGTAGTCGATGGTTTGGCCGGTCCAGAGCGGCCAGAAGAACACGCTGACCGCGATGGCGACGACGACAAAGACGGCCACGACGCCGAGCCCGCTCGTGCGTCGATAGCGATCGTCGTCGGGTCTGCCGATGATCACCCCGAGCGCCGCCACAAGCGCCAGTATCAGGTACGGCTCGAACACGATTGTGTAGAACTGGAACACGGTGCGGTTCAGGTAGAGCAGCCACGGCAGGTAGCCGGCGGCGACGCCCATCAGAATGAAGCCGGTCTGCCACTGGCGGTAGCGCACCAGTCGGTACACGAGGTACAGCATGGCCGCGGTCGCAGCCCACCAGATAATGGGGTTGGCGATTCCAGAGATAGAGGCACCACAGGCATCCGCGAGACAGCCGTCGTCGCCGCGGGATAGGTTTTCGTAGAACATGCTCGTGGGCCGGATAAGCAGTAGCCAGGTCAGCGGGTTTGCCTGATACGGATGTGGTCGGCTTTCGCCCACGTGATAGCTGTAGACGCTCGATTGAAAGTGCCACAGGCTTTGCAGGTCGAGAGGCACCCAGCTGAGAGCGCCGGTCCAGGCGTTGCCGTCACTTTCGGCCCAGTTGCGGTCGTAGCCGTTGTCACCGATGAACCAGCCCGTCCACGTGCTGAGGTACACCAGTAGCGCAATCGGCACGGTCAGGAGGAAGCTGACGGGGGCTTGCTTGAAGAGGGTGCCGGAGCCCCAGAAGATGATGCCGGCCTGGCGGCGAGCGAGGGCATCCACCACCAGGCTGTAGACGGCGAAAGCGGCCAAGAAGTAAAGGCCGTTCCATTTAACGGCGGCGGCAAGCCCGAAGGCGACGGCGGCGAGGATGAGCCACGGGCGCCACCACAACGCAGGCCCCCATTCGGTGCTCTTGCCGCGGAGCCCGCGGCGACTAATCCACACTGCCAGCCGCGTGGCCGATTGCTCGCGATCGAGCAGCATGGCGCCGACCCCGAGCAGGGCAAAAATCATCACAAAGTTGTCGAGCAACGCGACCCGGCTCATGACAATCGCGTTGCCATCGATCGCCATCAGAAGCCCGGCGAGAGTCGCCAGCAGGGTGGAGCCAAACAGTTTCTTGGCGATCAGCATGAGCACCATGACCGCGAGAATGCCGACGATGGCGGTCGCAATACGCCACCCGAATGGATCTTCGCCTCCGCCCGGCAGCATGCCCAACCCGATCAGCCACTTGCCGAGCGGCGGATGCACCACAAACGACGGGTCGTTCAGAAAGATGTTGACCTTGCCGCTGTTGAACAGGGCATCCGCTTCGGCTGGCCACTGTGCCTCGTAGCCGAGGTTCACGAGCGTCCACGAATCTTTCACATAAAAGGTCTCGTCAAATACCAACGACGACGGATGCCCGAGGCCCACCAGTCGCGTGAATGCCGCGATCAGCACCACAATCGCCGGCCCAGCCCAGCCGAGCCAGCGCCGGGTCAGTGGACTTCGCGCCGCCCACCAGTGATCGAGCCTCGAGCCCTCGTCGGCGGCATAGTGGCGGCCAGAGGCCTCCGAAACTGAGGCAGCATCGGTATTTTCCAGCGCCCTCGCCGACGACTCGTCCGACAGGATGTCGTCGAAGTCGCGCGGGTTCGTCTGGCTCACTCGGCAATCGTACTCAGCGCGGAGCGATCGTGGGGTGCAGTGAAGGTCTGCCAGATCCAGTCGGCGGCGGTGCTGGCGGAGGGGCGCGGAGTCATGGCGAGCCACACCTCGATGATTCCGAAGGTGGCGCCGGTGACGCTGGCGCTCGCGATGTCGAGGCCGAGTCCTTCAGGGGCTGCGGGGTCGTGGTCGATGATTCCTTGGCGCACAAAGAGGTTGAGGCGGGCGCGCAAGCGGGCGGCAACGAGGGCTGAACCGCGGGGACCGAGGGCGCTTGTGTACACGGCGGCGTTGGCGTCGACGTGAGAGAGATAGCTGAGCAGTGCGGGCGGCGGAGTGGGGCTGAGGGGGTCGAGGTCGGCCAGCTGAACCCCGGCGTCATCGGCGGCAGCTTCGATCGCGAAGGCGAGCAGTGTCTCTTTATCGGAGTAGTGCTGGTAGAAGCTGCTGCGGTTTACGCCCGCACGTTCCACGATCTGGTTGACGGTAACTTCGTCAAAGGGGTGCTCTTGAGTGAGGGCAAAGAGGGCGTGTTGCAGGCTTTGCCGGGTTCGTTCGACGCGAGCATCCATCCGTCGATCATGGCAGAGATACCCCGCAAAGGGGTGAGTTTTCCGACAAGTGTTGGAAAACTCAGGCTAGGAGACTTAGGCTGGTGTCTGGCCCGAAGACGTGCTCGTTTTTGTGTTCCCGACGAGAGGTTTTCTTCAGCATGGCTGAACTCCTGTACCGCCTTGGCCGCCTATCGGCTCGCCGCGCTTGGCTCTTCATCATCAGCTGGCTCGCCGTTCTCGGTCTCGCTGGCGCTGCCTTCGCGGTTTTCGGCGGCACTCTGTCGTCGACCATGACTATTCCCGGCACGGAAACTGAACGTGTTGCCGACGAACTCACCGAGCAACTCGGCGACGTTGGTGGCATTTCCGCCACGGTCGTCTTTGGTTCAGAAGATGGCAGCGCCTTCTCCGCCGAACAACAGGGCGACATCACGGATGCCCTCGCCGAGCTCACTTCGCAGAACAATGTCAGCGACGTTATCGACCCCTTCGAGACCAATGCCCAGCGCGACGATCAAGCGCAAGAAATCATGGACGGTCGCGAGCAGATCGACGCCGGCAAGCAGCAGCTAGTGGATGGCCAGGCTCAGTTGGATGCCGCAGCCACCGAACTCGAAGCCGGTCAAACTCAACTCGATGCTGCGATTGAGCAGGCTCAAGCCGCGGGCTTCTATGAGGCATCCGTCGATCAATTCGATGCCCAGCAAGCACAGATCGATGCCGGGTTGGCTGAGATCGACACCCAGCAGGCCACGATTGACGAGAACACTGCGCTGCTGGCCGAACAAGAGGAGCAACTCGGCTTCGGCGAGCGTCTCATGGATGCCGCATCCGAGATCAGCCTCGTCTCTACCGACGGTGCGACGGCTCTCGGACTCATCACCTTCGACAGCGAACTCCTCGACATTCCCGGAGACACGAAGACAGCGATTGCGGATGAGCTCGACGCGATCGACATTGACGGAGTGACGGTCGATTATTCGTCATCCATCACTACGTCGACCGATGGTCTGTTGGGCGTCGGTGAGCTTATCGGTGTTCTGTTGGCCGGCATCGTCTTGCTCGTGTTGTTCCGTTCGTTCTTGCCCGCAACGCTGCCGATCGTCTCCTCGATCATCGGTGTCGGAGTGGGTGTCGCGGGTTCGCTTGCGTTCTCCGGAGTCGTCGATATGACCTCGGTTACGCCGATCCTGGGCGTCATGCTCGGCCTTGCGGTCGGCATCGACTACACCCTGTTCATTGTGCAGCGCCACCGTCGTCAACTCGCGGCAGGAATGGACCTGCACGAGTCGATCGGGCTCGCCAACGGCACCTCCGGCAACGCGGTGTTGTTTGCCGGGTCGACAGTTCTTGTCGCCCTGCTCGCGCTCAATGTGAGCGGTATCCCATTCCTAGGCGTTATGGGCACCGTGGGCGCGGTCTGCGTTTTCATCTCTGTGCTGATCGCTGTGAGCCTCACACCAGCCCTGCTGGCATTGCTGGGCAAGCGAGTTCTTTCTCGCAAGGCCCGAGCCAATATTGGTCATGAGTCGCATACGCTCCCGCCCGCCCGCGCCATGCGCACGAGTCGCGCTGTGGTCATGCTGATCGTGGCGACGCTCGGTCTGTTGATCGTGGCCATCCCGGCGCTTTCGATGCGCCTAGGGCTCCCAGATGGTTCGTCAGAGCCCGCCGATTCGACGCAGTACCGCACCTACACGACGATCGCCGAAGAATTCGGAGCGGGCCAAAACGGTACCCTCCTGGTGACCGCCACTCTTCCCGCCCCCGTGGCGGAAGAGGATGAGCTTGAGACTCAAGCGGATCTCGCTGACCAGTTGTTGGCGGTTGACGGTGTTGTGGCTGTCGCCCCGATCGGCGTCTCGGATAGTTCGGACTACTTCGCGTTCCAAGTCATCCCTGTCGATGGGCCCTCGAGTGAATCGACGGGTGCTCTCGTTCACGAACTGCGCGACAGCTCGCCACTCGCGGGCAACATCGAGCTCGGTGTGGCTGGCTCGGCCAGCGGAAACATCGACATCTCCGAGAAACTGGCTGATGTGCTGCCGCTCTACCTCGCGGTTGTTATTGGGCTGTCGCTGATCATCCTGATTCTGGTGTTCCGTTCGCTGCTCGTGCCGGTGATCGCGACCGCGGGTTACGTGCTGTCGTTGTTGGCGGCGTTCGGTGCAATGGTCGCCGTGTACCAGTGGGGTTGGCTGGGGGCGCTCTTCGGCGTGACCGACCCTGGCCCGCTGCTGAACTTTGCCCCGATCATCATCATGGGTGTGCTGTTCGGCCTCGCCATGGACTACCAACTGTTCCTCGTCTCGGGAATGCGCGAAGCGTACATCCACGGTGTGCCGGCTAAGGCTGCCGTCATGAGCGGTCTCCGCAGTGGTCGTGCCGTCGTCACCGCCGCGGCGATCATCATGATTGCCGTCTTCGGAGGCTTCGTCTTCTCGCACCTGGCGATCGTTCGCCCGCTTGGCTTCGGTCTCGCCGTCGGTGTGCTCTTTGACGCCTTTGTCGTGCGGATGATGTTGGTTCCGGCCCTGATGCACCTGTTCGGCAAGTCGGTGTGGTGGTTGCCTCGCTGGCTTGACCGCATCCTGCCCAGTGTGGACGTCGAGGGCTCAGCCCTCGAGCGTAGCCATCCGATGCACGCTGCTGATCCGCATGACACCAGCGATGGTGCAGCGCCTGCTGCCGCAGCGCCCGAATCATCGGAGCGCTAAGAACTCACGATCGCTCCCGCTGCCCGGGGAGGCTTCCGCTACAGCGGGGTCTCTTCGGGCAGTAGTGCGTTCGGGCCCGCCCCGGGCGCACCCGGCACGCGGGATGCCGCCCGAACTGCCCCGATGGAGGCCGCGATCACGAGGGCGATTCCCGCTCCCTGCACGAGGGTGATGCTTTGCCCGAGCACGAAGAAGCCAGCCCCGGTCGCGATAGCGGGAGCCAGTGCCATGAGCACCGAGAATGCGGCAGCAGAGATGCGCCGCAACGCGATGAGTTCGAGGGCGTAGGGGATCGCTGACGAACAGATGGCGACCGCGAGGCCGCGCACCAGAATCGATGGTTCCAGCAGAGTGCTTCCGGCCTGCGAGATGCCGAAGGGGAGGCTGATGATCGCGCCGATTGCCATGGCGATCGCGAGGCCATCCAAGCCGGCAAAGACTTGACCGGTTTTGCGGGACGCCAAAATGTAGCCCGCCCATGACACGGCGGCGGCGAGCGCGAAGGCAACGCCGACGGGGTCGAGGGCGCCGACGCTGCCAAGGCTGAGTAGGGCGACCCCGGCGAAGGCGAGTACCGCCCACAGCCAGGCGCTGGCCCGGCGGGCAACGATGACGGAAAGTACGAGGGGGCCGAGAACCTCAATCGTGACGGTCGCGCCGAGGTCAACGCGCGAGAGTGCTTCGTAGAACAGCAGGTTCATGCCGCCAAGCGAAATGCCGAATATCAAGGCCATGAGCCAGGCACGCTTCGAGATGGCGCGCAGGTTGGGGCGGGCAATCGCCAGCAGAATCGCGGCCGAGAAAACGAGGCGCAGCGACACCATTCCGGCGGGGCCGACTTCGGGGAATAGCAGCACCGCTACCGAAGCGCCGACATCCTGAAAGATCAGGCCCAACACCACGAGCATGACAGCACCCAGCGGTGTTCCCCTCAAGGGCGGACGAGTCGACATAGTGCAACCCTACGACCTCAGTAGGGGTGATCTGCGCGCGAAAGAGAGCCGAATTCTGCGCTCGCAGTGCGGGTGGGAGAATGGCCGAGTGATCATTCTTGCGGCGACTCCCATCGGCAACCTTGGCGACGCGTCTCAGCGCCTCATCGAGGCCCTCACGAACGCTGAGGTGATCGCGAGCGAAGACACCCGCACGACCATCCATCTCATGCGCGCTCTCGGCATCGACAACCGGCCGCGGCTCATCCCGCTGCACGAACACAACGAGTCAGAAAAGGCCGCCGAGATCGTTGAGTTGGCTCGCGACGCCGATGTTCTCGTTCTCAGTGATGCGGGGATGCCCGCCATTAGTGATCCCGGATTCCCTCTCGTTTCAGCCGCTGCCGCTGCCGGAGTCACCGTCACTGCTCTGCCCGGACCGAGTGCAGTCCTCACCGCCCTCGCTGTCTCGGGCCTGCCGACCGACCGCTTCAGCTTCGAAGGATTTCTGCCGCGCAAGGGCCGCGTCGCCTACTTTCGCACCCTCGCTCGCGAAGAGCGCACGATGGTGTTTTTCGAGAGCCCCAACCGTTTGCCCGCGGCGCTCGCCGACCTCGCCACCGCCCTCGGCGATGACCGTCGCGCGGTAGTCTGCCGCGAGCTCACGAAAATGTATGAAGAGGTTGCTCGGGGCACCGCCGCCGAGCTCGCGGCCAAGTTCAAAGACGGAGCTCGGGGCGAAATCTGTCTCGTTGTCGAGGGTGCGCCGCCCGCGACCTCCGATCTCCCCACCGCAGTCACTTACGTGCTCGCGCTGGTCGCCGATGGTGCCCGCCTGAAAGACGCGGCAACTGAAGTGGCCGAGCAAACCGGGCTCAGCAAGCGCGAACTCTACGAAGCGGCCTTGCGCTCCAAGCCGTAACCTCGCGGATCGATCCGACGACCAACCCACCGCTGAAGCGAAGGATCGTTGTCACCGTGAGCGGTTTAGGCCGCTGACTCGCACGCAACCATCAATTCGTGGTGGTCTTGAGTGAGCGCCTTCTTTGTTGCTCCGAGGAAGATCAATCCGACCACGCTCATGAGACGTGCCCCGAAGGTGAGCGGTGTCATCGTGAAGCGGTAGTCCATCCGAGTTCCACCGTGACTCGGCGTGAATAGGTACACGCTCTGGTAGTGCATGCCGTGCGACTGCGCATCGACGGTGTACGACACATCCTGCTCACACGCGGTCACCCACATCACTTCGGTGGCTTCTTTTCCCGCAAACACGCGGGTCTCACGCCACTTTGTGCCGACAGCGAGCTGCGCAGGGCCCTCGAGTACTTCGAGGGAAAGGATGCCGCTGACTCGGGAGGGTGTGTTGTCGAGATCAGTGAAAATCTCGAAGACGCGTTCCGTCGGCGCCTCAATATGCACGCTTTCGGTGATCTTCATTGAATCTCCCTCATTCGACGCCTCGACGTGTAGCTCTCGGCGAACGAGCGGCAGCGTTGCGTAGATGAAGCCTACGACGTTATGCCGCGACGGGCACCTGCGCATCCGCGTCAGTGACAGTGCTGCTCTTGCGCACGAAGCGCTTGAGGGCGACGACGATGAGGGCGGTAACGACGGTTCCAGCGGCAATCGCGAGCAGGAACATTGGGAACGGGTTGATGGCGAAGAACACGAAAACACCACCGTGCGGTGCCTGCGAGGTGACTCCGACGGCCATGATGATTCCACCCGTAACAGCGCTACCGATGGCACTTGCGGGGATCACGCGCAGCGGGTCAGCAGCAGCAAACGGGATGGCGCCCTCCGAGATGAACGAAGCGCCGAGCAACCAGGCTGCCTTGCCGTTTTCTTTCTCGACGGGCGAGAACAGACGGCGAGCGAGCACGGTGGAGGCGAGAGCCATCGCGAGAGGTGCAACCATTCCCGATGCCATGACGGCGGCCATGATCATCCACGGTGCTTGGTTGTCGATTGCACCGGCACCGAGGCCAGCGACCGCAAAGGCGTACGCGACCTTGTTCACGGGGCCACCGAGGTCGAAGCCCATCATGGCTCCCAGAATGAGACCAAGGACGACAGCGGATGCACCGGTGAGGCCGTTGAGGAAGTTGTTCAGAGCAACGGTGAGCGACGCAATCGGTCCGCCGAGGATCAGCACCATGAGGCCGGAGGCGAAGATCGACGCCAGCAGCGGGATCACGACGACGGGCATGAGGCCGCGGAACCAGGCCGCGGTCTTGCGCTGAGCGAGCCAGTGAGCGGCAACACCGGCGAGGAGTCCACCGACGATTCCGCCGAGGAAGCCAGCACCCATGAGGCCAGCGACGGCTCCGGCGGTGAAACCGGGGGCGATGCCGGGGCGATCAGCAATCGCATAGGCGATGTAACCGGCAAGGGCGGGTACGAGGAAGCCCATTGAGGCCGCACCGATCTGGAAGGCCGCAGCACCGAGGTAGGCAGCGACTCCGCCGTCGGGCAGGTTCCACAGGCTGTTCTGAGTGACGATGTCGGCCGCGGTGTCGGTGATCAAGTAGCCACCGAGCAAGAAACCGAGGGCGATCAGCAGACCGCCACCGGCCACGAACGGAATCATGTAGCTCACACCGGTGAGCAGAGCGCGTTTCACCGTCTGCCCGAAGTGCTCGTCGGAGGTGTTGCTCGTGCTTTCGCTGGCCGCTTCGCCACCGGCGACGTGAGCAGCGTTGGGGTCGCTGGCAGCGGCAAGGGCTTCCGCGATCATCGCGTCTGGTGCATCAATGCCGCGCTTCACGGGCGACTGCACGAGAGCCTTGCCGGCGAAGCGGGCCTTGTCACGAACATCCACATCGACAGCAAAGATGACAGCGGATGCCGCAGCAATAACCGCAGGATCCAGCGGCGTTGCCCCCGACGAACCCTGAGTCTCGACGTGGAGTTCCACGCCAGCACGTTCTGCGGCGGCGGCGAGTGAATCGGCGGCCATGTAGGTGTGGGCGATGCCAGTGGGGCACGCGGTGACAGCGACGAGCACGGGGCGTGCGGCGCCGTCGGTGCCAGCTGTAGCGGTAGCGGTAGCGTCGCCAGCGCTAGTAGCGCGGCCACCGCCAGCAGCAGCAGGCGCAGCCTTCTCTTCCGGCGCTGTGGCTTGCTCCACGAGCGCAACGATGTCTTCGCGAGTTTTCGCAGCGCGCAAGCTATCAACGAACTCGGGGTTCACGAGCGAGCGGGCGAGAGCGGAGAGCACCGTGAGGTGTTCTTGGTCGGCGCCGGCGGGAGCAGCGATCAAGAAGATGAGGTCGGCGGGAGCATCCGCGGCACCAAAGTCAACGGCAGGCGTGAGGCGTGCCATCACGAGGGTTGCTTCGGTAACGGCTTCGGAACGGCAGTGAGGAATCGCGATACCGCCAGGAACTCCGGTATCGGTCAGTTGCTCACGAGCCCACGCGTCGTCAAAGAGTGACTCCGCGTTCGTGGCGCGGCCCTGCTCGGCGACGAGATTCGTCAGCGCGCGAATGACTCCTTCGCGGTCGGTGCCGAGATCGGCATCCAACAACACGAGGTCGGTGGTGATGAGGTGCGACATTGCTTTCTCCTTGTATCCAGCAGTGGGGATGCTGAGGTTTATGGTGCGGTGGGGCGGCTGAGTAGGTGCACGTCAGCGGCGGTGGGGGTGGTGTCTTCGGGGCTCGGCATGGTGCTGCCGGGCAGGGAGGCGGCGGCTGCTCCGTGCGCGACGGCCTGCGCGAGGCGTCGTTCGGGGGCAGCACCGCGCTGGTCGGCGAGAAGGTAACCGGCGAGGGAGGCGTCTCCGGCGCCGACGGTGCTCTTGGCCGCAACGGGCGGCATGGTCGCGCGCCAGGTCTCGCCGGCGGTCACGAGAAGGGCTCCGCGTGAACCGAGGGTCGCGAGAACGGCACGGCAGCCGCGGTGCACGAGCGTGAGAGCGGCGGCGGCCGCGGCATCCGGATCGTCTTCGAAAGTGTCGGGAAGACCGGTCATTTCGGCGAGCTCTTCGGCGTTGGGCTTGATGAGGTCGACGCCAATTCCAGATTTGATGAGCGCCAGCATGGGGGCGCCGGAGGAATCGACGGCGATGCGCGGGCGCGCGGCAGCAGCCGTATCGTCAGCAGCGGCAGTGCGAATGGCCTTAATGACGCGCACATAAAAGTCGTCGCTCAGGCCGGGAGGAAGCGAGCCAGCAAGAACAACCCATTCAGCGCGGCGAGCGTGCGAGACCACAAGGTCGATGAGCGCGGCATCATCGTCAGCGGTGAGCTGCGGGCCGGGCTCGTTGATCTTGGTGGTCGTGCCATCTGGCTCAGTGATCGTCACGTTGGAGCGCACGCGACCCCTGATCGGCAGTCCAGCGGTCGGCGTGTGTTCGGCGCGCAACGCCACCAACATGGGGTCGGAGTCATCTCCCGGAAGCACGGCAACCGTGTCAAGGCCCGAAGCGATGAGTGCCCGCGAGACGTTGACGCCCTTGCCGCCCGGCTGCTCGCTGCTCGAGACCGAGCGCTGTACTCCGCCGCGATCCAGAGCAGCCGCGAGTTCGATCGTGCGATCGAGGCTGGGGTTGGCCGTAACAGTGACGATCATGCGATCACCATTTCGACATCCGCGCGCTCGAGGGCACCGGTGAGGTCATCGTCGGGCGACTGCTCCGTGATGATCGTGTCGACCTCTGCGAGCGCGGCGAAGCTCATGAGCGTTTCAATGCCGAGCTTCGAACTGTCAACGAGGGCAATAGCGCGGCGCGAACCCCGCGTGAGAGCACTTTTGACGGCAGCCTCGTCGGGGTCAGGGGTGCTGAAGCCGAAGTCGGCGTGCAGGCCATTGGCGCCTACAAAAGCAATATCGGGGCGGATGCTCGCCAGCTGGTTCAGGGTTGTCGCTCCCACCGCAACGCCTGTGATGCCTCGCAGCCGACCTCCGACGACCTGAACGTCGATGTGCGGGTTCTCGCTGACAATGGCGGCAATGAAAATGGAGTGGGTGATAACCGTGAGGGAGCCTGCGGATGTCTCGGGCACCCAGCGTGCGAGCTGCTGGGCAAGACGGCTCGTGGTCGTTCCGCCATCGATACTGATCGCGCCGGTAAAGCTGGACGGAATAAGGGCCATCGCGGCCACCGCAATGCGTTCTTTCGCGTCGGCGTTGCGATCGGTGCGGGCGGCAACGCTTTCTTCTACCCGACTGATCCGTGCCGCCGAGACCGCTCCTCCGTGCACGCGGCGCAATACGCCTCGTGCTTCGAGCTGGTCGAGGTCTCGACGGACCGTTTCACTTGACACCTCGAACGTGCGAGCGAGGTCGATTACGGCGACGCGACCGGCTTCAGCAAGCTTGCCCTCTATGTGCTGTTGCCGCTCTTCTGCGTACATTCCGTGATCCCCTTTGACTATCAACGCACCCGACTGCGTTTCTGCGAGGCTACGCCTGTTAGCGGGGCAATGCAACACAAATACAGAAAAAACCACACGTTCCCACATCGAGGGGAGCGGTCATCCGACTCACGACTCGATCTCGGCCCGTCTCCGCTGCGCTCAGAGCGCGCTCGGCGTAACGGACCGACACAGGCGAATAGAATAGGGGCATGTCTGCCGGCGACTCCTTCTATATTGCGACGCCCATTTTCTATGTGAACGACGTTCCCCACATTGGGCACGCCTACACGGAGGTGGCCGCCGATGTTCTCGCGCGCTGGCACCGTCAGCGGGGTGAAGACGCCTGGTTGCTCACGGGCACCGATGAGCACGGTCAAAAGATTCTGCGCACCGCCGTCGCGAACAACACGACTCCGCAAGAGTGGGCCGACCGTCTCGTCGCCGACTCCTGGCAGCCGCTGCTCGAGACGATCGACATCGCCAACGATGACTTCATTCGCACGACCGATGAGCGCCACGAGAAGGCGGTCTCGACCTTCCTGCAGCGCCTCTATGACGACGGCCACATTTATGCCGGCGAATACGAGGGCTACTACTGCGTTGGCTGCGAAGAGTACAAGCAGCTCGACGACCTCGTCACGGCCGCCGACGGAGAATACAAAGGCCAACTGGTGTGTGCGATCCACTCGCGCCCCGTTGAAATCCTCAAAGAGAAGAACTACTTCTTCCGGATGAGTGACTTCGGGCAGAAGCTGCTCGATCTTTACGAGAGCCAGCCCGACTTCGTGCAGCCCGCGAGCGTGCGCAACGAAATCGTGCAGTTCGTGAAGCAGGGGCTCGACGACCTCTCCATTTCGCGTTCCAGCTTCGACTGGGGTGTCAAGGTTCCGTGGGATGAAACCCACGTCGTGTATGTCTGGTTCGACGCCCTGCTCAACTACGTGAGCGCCATCGGCTATGGCGTCGACGACGAGCAGTTCGCGAAACGCTGGCCTGCCGTGCAACTCGTCGGAAAAGACATCGCTCGCTTCCACGCCGTTATCTGGCCCGCCATGCTCATGGCTGCCGGCCTGCCCGTGCCCCGCGCTGTCTTCGGCCACGGCTGGTTGCTCGTCGGTGGCGAGAAGATGTCCAAGTCGAAGCTCACCGGTATTGCTCCGAGCCAAATCACCGACACGTTCGGTTCGGATGCGTTCCGTTACTACTTCATGAGCGCCATCACCTTCGGCCAAGATGGCTCCTTCAGCTGGGAAGACCTGAGTGCGCGCTACCAGTCAGAGCTGGCCAACGGCTTCGGCAACCTCGCCTCGCGTGTCATTGCGATGGTGAATAAGTACTTCGATGGTGAAATTCCGACGCTCGGTGAGCTCACGGCATCCGACGAAGCGATTATTGCTACGCAGAAGCGTGCGACCGAGCAGTCGAATGCCTTCATCGACAAATTTGCGATCAACGAAGCGCTGGCCTCGGTCTGGGAGCTCGTGGATGAACTCAACGGGTACATCACCGAGCAAGAGCCGTGGGCGCTGTCGAAAGACCCCGCCAACCGCGAGCGTCTCGGCACTGTGCTGGCCACCACCGTTAACGGTCTGGGCACTCTAGCGATTCTGTTGTCGCCGGTGCTGCCGAAGGCAACTGAAAAGCTGTGGCAGGCCATTGGTGGTGTTGGTGAACTGCGCGAGCAGCGCATCGACGATGCCACGAACTGGTCGAACACTGGTCGCGTGACCGCGCTTGAATCGTCGCTGTTCCCGCGCATTGAAGTGGATGCCGAGAGCGGCACGGCGTGACCGAACCGTTCATTAGGCAGCGTCATCGCATCGCCGACGAGAAGGCCTCTGAGAAGACGCAGTATCCGCCGCTTCCCGAGCCTCTCGAGGGCGTTGTCTACGACAATCACACGCACCTTGAGATTGCTGACGGCGGGCCCGACGGAGCGCTCGACTTCACCGAGCACCTCGCGCGCGCAGCCTCGGTCGGTGTGCGTGGCGTCGTGCAGGTTGGTACCGATGTGGCGACGAGTCGATGGTCGGCTGAGCTCGCTGCCACCAACCCTCAGGTTCTCGCCGCGGTAGCGATTCACCCGAACGATGCTCCCGAACTCGACGCAGCAGGGGAGTTGGATGCCGCGCTCGCCGTCATCGATGAACTTGCCGCGCTTCCTCGCGTGCGTGCCATCGGCGAAACGGGTCTCGACTTTTTCCGCACGGATGACGCGGGCCGCCCCGCGCAATTCCGTTCTTTTGAAGAGCACATTGCGATTGCCAAGCGGCACGGCCTGGCGCTGCAGATTCACGATCGCGACGCCCATGACGAGGTCATCGAGACGCTGCTGCGCGTCGGTGCTCCCGAACGCACCGTCTTCCACTGCTTCTCGGGCGATGCGGCGATGGCGCGCATTGCCGCCGATAACGGCTGGTTCTTGTCATTCGCGGGCACAGTCACGTTCAAGAACGCGGCAAACCTTCGCGAAGCGCTCTCGGTGATCGATCTCGACCGCATCATGGTCGAGACCGACGCCCCGTACCTCACGCCGCATCCGCTGCGCGGGCGGCCGAATGCTCCCTACCTGATGCCGTACACGGTGCGCGCAATGGCCGCTCACCTCGAGATCACCGAGCTCGAGCTTTCGGCTCAGCTGGCCGCCACCACGGAGGCCGTTTATGGCTCGTGGGACACCGAACTTCCCGAGAATGCAGGCACGCGATGAATACTTTGCTCGGTCCCGCCGAGATCCGCGATCTCGCTGATCTGCTCGGCATCCAGCCCACCAAGAAGTTGGGCCAAAACTTTGTCATTGATCCCAACACGGTGCGCCGCATTGTGAAGGCCGCGCACGTCGTCTCGGGTGAGACGGTGGTCGAGGTCGGGCCAGGGCTGGGATCACTCACGCTCGGGTTGCTCGAGACCGGGGCATCCGTCGTCGCCGTCGAAATCGATAAGCGCCTCGCCGCCCAGTTGCCGATTACGGTCAGCCAGATGCAACCGGATGCTCAGCTCACGGTCATCACCGACGACGCGTTGCGCGTCACCGAGCTGCCCGACGAACCCCGTGTTTTCGTCGCTAACCTGCCCTACAACGTGTCGGTTCCCGTGCTGCTGCACTTCTTGGAGCACTTCGATTCGCTCGACCGTGGTCTCGTCATGGTGCAGGCCGAAGTGGGCAACCGTGTCGCGGCAGGCCCCGGCAGCAAGGTTTATGGTTCGCCGAGCATCAAGGCTGCCTGGTACGGCGAGTTCTCTACGGCCGGCCTCGTGAGCCGTCAAGTGTTCTGGCCTGTGCCCAATGTCGACTCTGTGCTCGTGCGCTTCGAACGCCGCGAACAGCCCGGCTCAATAGAAGAACGCAAAGCAACGTTCGCTCTCGTGGATGCCGCCTTCCAGCAGCGTCGCAAAATGTTGCGTCAGTCGCTCTCGAGTCTGTTGGGCAGCTCGACTGCTGCCTCCGACCGTCTCATTGCGGCGGGTGTCGCGCCGACGGCTCGGGGCGAGGAGCTCACGGTGCACGATTTCCTTGCTATCGCCCGCGCTGCGTAGCGCAGCCATTCCGTTTGGTGCCGAACGACGGTAGGTTTACCTCATGTCGGAAGCAACGAACAGCGCCCCCAGTGACCGTGACGTTCTGGAAGGAACGGGGCGGCATCCCGATGAGTGGTTCGCCTTTCTCGATATGGCGGGCGCGACCAAATGGCAGCACGCCGAATTTCGCAGCTGGTTCGAAGCCAATGCCGCTCACGTGAGTACCGAGTGGGCAGAGTCGGTTACCGCGCGCTATGCGGCGGTTCGCGGACTCCACATTTCGAAGTAATTTCACCAGGGTAACGAGAGCTTCACAATTTTTGGTGG
Source organism: Salinibacterium sp. SWN167 (assembly GCF_015864665.1). Classification (GTDB taxonomy): domain Bacteria; phylum Actinomycetota; class Actinomycetes; order Actinomycetales; family Microbacteriaceae; genus Rhodoglobus. Next base: position 399,920 of record NZ_JADYWU010000002.1, read on the forward strand.
AGGCCCGTTATCCCCACCCCGCGCACAGACCGGTACGTTCCACAAGGTAAGTTTGAATCATGACTACCGTCCCGGCAGCCTCCACAATGGTTCACGCTCGTGCCCCCGGCAAGATCAATGTCTTCCTCAAGGTCGGCTCCCTGCTCGACGACGGATATCACGACGTCGCCATTGCCTATCAGGCTGTTTCGCTGTGTGAAGATGTGCGCGCTTTTCACGCCGACGACTTTTCGGTGTCGGTTACCGGCACCGTCGATCTTTCTCGTGTGCCCACCGACGGCTCCAACATCGCCATCATGGCAGCGCGGCTTCTTGCCCGTCGCACCGGCTACCGCGGTGGCGTTCGGCTTGAGATCGACAAGCATGTGCCCGTCACGGGTGGCATGGGCGGAGGCTCGGCGGATGCCGCAGCAACCCTCCTGGCGTGTGACGCGCTCTGGGGCACGAACATCTCTCGCGAAGAAATGCTCGGCCTCGCTTCTGAATTGGGCGCCGACGTGCCCTTCGCGCTCACCGGCGGAACCGCCATCGGAACGGGCCGTGGTGACCAGCTCAGCGCTGCCCTCGCCAAGGGCCAATTTCAGTGGGTGCTGGCCCTGTCAGACGAGGGGCTGTCAACGCCCGCCGTTTATACCGCTCTCGACGAGCACCGTCAGCAGTATGCGCAAGACATTTTTCCGGCCGAAGTAGCGCCCTCGGTCGACTCCGATGTTCTGCAGGCGCTGCGTGCCGGCGACCCGCACATGCTTGCCGAATGCCTCCACAATGACTTGCAGGCTCCCGCCCTCAAAATGGCGCCGTCGCTCGCCGGGGTGATCGAACTCGGTGAGAAAAACGGTGCCCTCGCTGGCGTCGTTTCGGGCTCGGGCCCCACGGTCGCGTTCCTCACCGCAGACCTCGATTCAGCCCTCGAACTGCAGATTGCGCTGAGCGCAGCGCAAATGAATGTGGTGCGAGCGACTGGTCCAGTGCACGGGGCGCGAATCATTAACGCCTAACCGCAGTAGGCTTGCCCGAATGGCACACCTTCTTGGCGCTGAGTCCCTTCATCTTGAATTTCCGACCCGCGTAATCTTTGACAATGTCACGATCGGCCTCGACGAGGGCGACCGTATCGGCATCGTCGGTCGCAACGGTGACGGCAAAACCACCCTTATGCGGATGCTCTCGGGCAAGCTCGACCCCGATGAGGGGCGAGTAACCAGGCGCAACGGCGTCACTCTCGGCATGCTCGATCAGGCCGATGAACTCGATGGCACCAAGACCGTGCACGAGACCGTCATCGGTGACATCGATGAGCACGTGTGGGCGGGCGACCCCAAGGTTCGCGACGTTATTGCCGGACTTGCTGCTGACATCCCGTGGGAAGCCAAAGTTGGCGACCTCTCCGGTGGTCAGCGCCGCCGTGTTGCTCTCGCTGCGCTGCTGATTGGCGACTGGGATGTCATCTTCTTGGATGAGCCCACTAACCACCTCGACGTCGAAGGTATCTCGTGGCTTGCGAACCATCTCAAGCGCCGCTGGGGCACTAACGCCGGTGGGTTGCTGGTCGTCACTCACGACCGGTGGTTCCTCGATGAGATTTGTACCGCAACGTGGGAGGTGCACGATCGTCTGATTGAGCCCTTTGAGGGCGGCTATGCGGCCTACATTCTGCAGCGTGTTGAGCGTGACCGCATGGCAGCCGCCTCCGAGTCGAAGCGTCAGAACCTCATGCGCAAAGAGTTGGCGTGGTTGCGCCGCGGTGCTCCCGCGCGCACAACGAAGCCGAAGTTCCGTATTGATGCGGCGAATGACTTGATCGAAAACGAGCCGCCCGCCCGCGATAGCGTTTCGCTGTCGTCGATGGCAATGCAGCGTCTCGGCAAGGATGTTGTTGACCTCGAAGACGTTACGGTCACCTATCAGGTCACGGATCCTGCCTCCGGAGCCTCGGGCGAGAAGACCGTGCTGAAGGATGTCACGTGGCGCATCGCTCCTGGTGAGCGCACCGGCATCCTCGGCGTCAACGGCGCCGGAAAGTCGACGCTGTTGTCGCTCGTCTCGGGAACCCTGTTGCCCACCAAGGGCCGCGTCAAGCGCGGTAAGACCATCAAGGTCGCCACCCTCACCCAGCAGCTTGCCGAGCTCGAAGACATTTGGAACGAGCGTGTCAGCACGGTCATTGGTCGCCACAAGAGCACCTATGTCACGGGCGGCAAAGAAATGACGCCGACCCAGATGCTGGAGCGCGTTGGTTTCACAAGCACGCAGCTCTCCACCCCGGTGAAAGACCTCTCGGGTGGGCAGAAGCGTCGCCTGCAGTTGCTGCTCATTTTGCTTTCGGAGCCGAACGTTCTGATTCTGGATGAGCCCACTAACGACCTCGACACCGACATGCTTGCGGCCATCGAAGACCTCCTCGACACCTACCCGGGAACGCTGCTGGTTGTCAGCCACGACCGGTACTTGCTCGAGCGCGTCACCGACCAGCAGTATGCCGTGATGGAGGGCAGCTTCCGCCACCTGCCGCGCGGTGTTGACCAGTACCTCGAATTGCGCACGCAGCAGCTCAAGGGCTCCACGGGCGCTAGCGGCGCTGCCGCTGGTGCTCCGGATGCCACGGCCGCCAAAGCGAAGCCCAAGTTGGGCGGTGCTGAACTGCGCAACTCGCAAAAGGAGCACGCTGCTGCCGGTCGCAAGATCGCCAAGCTGCAGGGGCAGATCGCTGAACTTCACCAGCGCATGGCCGCTCATGACCAGTCAGACTTTGCTGGTTTGGGTGCCCTCGTCGGCGAGCAACAGGCGCTGCAAGAGGCGCTCGACACTGTCGAGACCCGCTGGCTCGAACTCGACGAACTACTCTCTTAGCGAGCTGCCACACCGATCGGTAGCGCGACGTTGAGGCGGAACCCCTCGGGGCCGTTCTCGGCGTTCACGCCGCCACCGTGTGCTTCCACGATGCCGCGCACAATCGCGAGCCCGAGTCCTGCACCGCCTGATCCGCTCGACTCCTGATCGGGAGTGCGGGCTTCGGTGGCACGCCAGCCGATCTCAAACATGTGGCTGAGGTCTTCGCTGGCCACACCGCTGCCCTGATCGAGCACCGAAAGCACGAGGCTCGTATCGTCGCGCTGGTCGGCACTCACCAGAATTTGCGAATCGGCGGGCGCATAGCGGATGCTGTTGGTGAGCAGATTCACCACGACGCGAGTGAGCTCGTGGGGGTCGGCCCAGAGCATCCGCCCCTCCACACCGGCATGGCTGATCTGGATGCCGCGGGCCGCAGCCAGCTGGCTGACGTCGGCAACGGCATCCGACACAATATCGAGCAGCTCAACGTTCTCGGGGCGGAGCTTGAGGGTGCCGCTCTGGATGAGCGAGAGCTCAAAGAGATCATCCACGAGCCGGTTCATCGTGCCAACTTGGGCGCGAATCTGGCGCAGGTAGTCGCTCGGGTCATCAACCGCGCCCGCATCCAAGGCTTCGGCGAGAGCGCTGATGCCGGTGAGGGGAGTGCGGAGGTCGTGCGAGATCCAGGCGAAGAATTGGCGGCGCGACGCATCGAGGCGAGCGATTTCCTCACGGGCGGCAGCGAGGCGTTCGGACGCTGCCGACAACTGCACCGATACTTCAGCGACCTCTTTCCAGGTGTTGGTATTGGCGGTCACAACAGCGCCAGCACCAACTTGAGCGACGCTGTGGCGCAGTTTTGTGAACTCCCGACGAACGGCCCGTCCGCTCACGAGGGCCGCGATAAGACTCATGAGGGTGGAGATTCCGACGACCCAGAGCACAACCTGCAGATCGTGGGCCGAGAGATACATTTGGGCGGTCACCACCACGGTCGTGAGCGCGATCGACACGATCGCTGCGCTCACCACAATGGTGAACTGGAATGCAATCGAGCGACGGCGGCCGAGGCGCAGCACGAGCGTTGCCATCAGCATCACAAAGGCCGTGCAGGCGGCAGCAATGGCGAGAATGAAGAGCAGCTCGCTGGAGTTGAGGATCATGCGGCATCCTTCACAGTGAAGCGGTACCCCTTGCCCCACTCCGTGAGGAGGTAGCGGGGAAATCGCGGTTCGGGTTCAATCTTTTCGCGCAGGCGGCGAACGTGCACCGTGACGGTGGATGCCTCGCCAAAGCTCCAGCCCCAGACCTCGCGCAAAATATCGTCGCGGCTCAGCACGCGTTCGGGGTTCTGCAACAGAAAGAGAAAGAGCTCGTATTCGCGGGTGGTCAACGTCATTTCGTGGCCGTCGAGCAAGATCTTGCGATGCGCTGGATCAACCCGAAACTGCCCGAGGGCGAACGGTTCGGATGACACGTGCGAGCTGCGCGTACGACGCACCATCGCGTCCACCCGCAGCTGCAATTCGCGCAGCGAGAAGGGTTTTGCGATGTAGTCGTCAGCACCGTGTTCGAGACCATCGATGCGTTCTTCAACGGCATCCAGAGCAGTCAGCATGATGATGGGCAGTTGCGGGGATGCCGCACGCGCTTGGCGGCATAGTTCGTCGCCGCCGACACCGGGCAGCATCCGATCGAGGATGAGCACATCGGGCAATGGCCCGCGCAGGGCATCGCGGGCTTGGAGGCCATCGCTAATGCCGGTAACGGAATATCCACGTGCGCGCAGAAATTCGGTGACGACCGAGAGCACGGTGGCGTCGTCCTCGACGATCGTGACGCTCGGCTGTTTGTCCATAACCCCAGCCTAGATTGAGCGGTTGTGGCATAACGGGTTTCAATTCTTACGCTCTTGAAACATTCGTCAGTTTCAGGGACACCGCGACTTAGGTTCGTAACCGTCAGCAGGGTGTAGACCGGCTGGCTTCCTCCATAAACACACGAACTTAGGAACTCCCTCATGAGAAAAACAGCTATTTCAGCCGCAGCCATTCTCGCTCTCTCCCTCATGCTCAGTGCCTGCAGCGGTGCAGCCACCGACACATCGAGCAGTGAGTCCGCAGCCCCGGAGTCGTCCGAGACTGAGACTGAGATGATGCACGAAGAGGTCACAGGAACCTTCGAGGGCGCTGGCGAACACTCCGTCGAAGGAACCGTCACTGTCAGCGACATTGAGATCGTACTCTCGGGCTATTCCTCTGATGAGGGCCCCGACCTCAACATCTATCTCACGAACGGCAACGACGAGGATGCCGTAGCAGCCGGCATGCAGATCGACTCCGTCGTGTTCGACGAAGCCAGCCAGACCTTCACCTTCGACGCCATGGATATCTCCGGCTACGACACCGTCGTCATCTATTGCGACAAGGTCAAGGCAATCTTCGGATCAGCATCGCTCTCATGATGAATCGTGCGCTTTCCCTCGTCGCTTCCGTGATCACGGGAGCGGCGAGGGTGGGCCTCGGCATCCTGTGGTTGAACGAAGGTCTCTTCAAAATCAAGGCAGGATTCGACGGAGCCGACATCGGCCTTGTCGTTCAAAGCACAGCATCCAACAATCGGGTGGCAGATGGCTTCGAGGCGTTTACCGCTACTTTCCTCGGTGGCGCCCCCGGCTTCTTCGGCTGGGCTATCCCCGCTCTCGAAGTCGGGCTGGGAATCGCGCTGATCTTGGGCGTGCTGACCTTCCCCGCCGTCCTTATGAGCGCAGTGACGCTTCTGTCGTACTGGTCAGCCGATCAGCTGATCGAGGAGTACCCGATCATGCTGGCCCTCTCGGTCGTTGTTGCGGCGTTCGTGGTCAGTGCTTCACGACTGTCGGTGACGACCATCATCGAAAAGCTGGTTCTTCGAAAGAAGCCAGAATCTCGTTGGTTCGCAGCACCCGTTCGTCGCTGGCTCTAGTCGACATCGACGATCCACGAGATATCGCTCACGGCCCGTTGCTCGCATTGTGCGAGTTACGGGCCGTTTCGCGTGCAGTCAGCAGAGCGTGCAGGCAGCAGATCTAGCCGAGGGCCGCGACTCCTGCGGCACGGGCGATCTCGACAGCACCGAGGGAGATAAGCGCGATGAACGCCCACGAGACGAGGGCGACAACGAGCGAACGGCCACCGGTGCGGATGAGGTTGCCAATACTGATAGCGGCACCGAGCCCGAAGAGAGCCATGCCGAGCAGGAGCTCTTGTCCGTAGGACGCAATCTCAAGAAAGCTGTCTGAGAGCGGAACGAAGGTGCGCACCAGCACAGCAGCGAGGAATCCGACCACGAAGAGCGGCAGGATCGCGGGGCGCTTCGCTGGCTTCACATCGACAGACTCTGCTTCCAGAGTGCCCGCCGCATCGGCGGCGGCCGCGGCCTTGCGATCGCCGCGAGCAACAACAATCCCGGCAAGCGCAACCATCGGCGCCAGCATTGCGACGCGAGTGAGCTTCACGACGACAGCAACGGCGAGGGCTGTTGCGCCTGCGATTTGGGCTGTGGCGACAACCTGGCCCACATCGTGCACACTCGCTCCCACCCACATCCCGAACTCGGCGGTATCCAGACCGATCAGCGGGCGTAGCGCGGGCAGCAGCGCGATGGCGAGGGTTCCGCACAGGGTGACAAGGGCTACCGGAGTAGCGGTGTCAGATTCTTTGGCGCGAGTCATACCGGCCATTGCGCCAACGGCGGAGGCGCCACAGATGGAAAACCCGGCCGCAATCATCAACGGCTGCTGACCGGGGAGGCGCAGCATCCTTCCCAAGCCCCAGGTGAAGAAGAAGGTGATGACAACGATCGCCACAATCATGCCGAGCACCAACCAGCCGAGCTCAGCAATGCTCACAAGGCTCAGTTTGAACCCCAACAGCACCACACCGATGCGAAGCAGACGACGGGCCGCAATGGTGAGGCCTGGCTTCATCTCCGCGCGTACGGAGTTGCGCCAGGGCAGTGCGGTGAACACGATGCCGAGCACGACACACGCCGTGAGCGTGGGGATCGCCGGCACAAGAAAACTGATCAGTAGTGCGAGCCCGAATGCCCCTAGTGCCAACCCCAGTCCGGGAATGTTGCGTCGGAATGCGGTTTGCGTAGGGGTGCTATTCACCGTCGAGGCTCAACTTTCTGAGCAGTCCGCTCAATCGTTCTTGTTCCGCGGGAGACATGCGCGCCAGCAAGGCTGTTTCGTCGTGAACCAAGGAAGTAATGGCGCCATCAACACTTTCGCGACCGCTCGCCGTCATTCTCACAATCACACCACGACCATCATTGGGGTCGGTACGACGTTGAACGAGACCGCGCGAGACCATACGATCAATGCGATTTGTCATGGTTCCGCTCGACACCATCGTCTGCTGCACGAGAGCGGTGGGGCTCAATTGGTACGGGGCGCCGGCTTTGCGCAGCGCCGACAACACATCAAACTCCCACGGCTCTACGCCCGCCACAGCGAACGCCGAGCGACGGGCGCGCTCCAAGTGCTTGGCGAGGCGACCAACCCGGCTGAGAACATGCAGCGGCGCAAAGTCGAGATCAGGACGCTCGCGGGACCACGCTTCGACAATTCGGTCGACTTCGTCGCGTTGGGGCATCCGGTCATTATCCCAGTTTCACGACACGGATGTGTGCAGCCAAGCCGTCGGGATGGCCCCCAAAACCGTGTGCGAAACCTCCGAATCGGGCTAGGTGCACGACAGAGGGCCAATGACATGGCAGAATTGGTTAGCGCCTTCGGGTGCGGTCCGCTTTGGTGTAATGGCAGCACGGCAGCCTTTGGAGCTGTCCAGTCTAGGTTCGAATCCTAGAGGCGGAGCTGTAAGAGGTTCTGAAAACCCAAGCGTTCTTATTGTCGAAACCCTTTTAGAGGGATTTCAGGGCAAAGAAAAAGCCGGAACCCGACGTAGCGTCGAGGTTCCGGCTTTTTGCTTTCTCAGACTGGTCCGGCCTTTGGCGCTTGTCCGGTCGAGGACCGTGTATTCGGCTGCTTCAGAGCTTGCGTTTGGGGTGTTGCGCGACCTGCGCTGAACCCTAAGTTGGGGACTAGCTGATGTCTGATTGCCGCTGTAATCTCTGGATGATTCCTGACTCGCTCACCGCTTAAATCCGAGAGGCTTTGCCGCCAATGTATCGCCGCTCTGCAGTTGTCCTAGTCGTGGCTGTGCTCGCGCTCGCGGGATGTTCGTCCTATTTCGACAGCCAAGACGACGATCAATCGTCTCAAGAGCTGCTTCACGCCGAAGCCGAAAACTCCGCAGATCAACAAGCCGCCGAAAGCGAAGCGAGCGGGGGATGGCTCTGTATCTCGGACCCGACTTATAACGACGACTGGCACGACGACTATGTCTGTTCAAACGGCACAAGCATTGATCGTCCTTACCTGATTCCGGATGATCCGTTCGTGGAATCGGAGGAGCTCGCCGCCGCGGCTGCTGCCTACGAGGACAGTTTGAACCGCTAACCATACGAACTACGAGGATCTCCCGCTTTTTCCTTGTTCTTCCTGAGCTCCGGGTGCGCGTTCTGAGCGCCGCTCATTCAGGGCAGAATAGGTCTATGACCGAACACAAACTCGCCGTCATTGTTCTTGCCGCCGGCCAAGGCACCCGCATGAAGTCCGCTAAGCCCAAAGTGTTGCACCGCCTTGCCGGTCGCGAACTCATTGGGCACGTTGTGGCTGTCGCTCGTGAGCTGAACCCTGAGCACGTGATTGCCGTCGTGCGCCACCAGCGCGACGAAGTGGTGGCGAGCCTCACCGAGCTCATGCCCGACATCCTGATCGTTGATCAAGACGATGTCGCCGGCACTGGTCGTGCCGTTGAGGTCGCTGTCGATTCTTTGCCTGCCGACTTCGACGGGGATGTCGTTGTCGTCAGCGGTGACGTACCGCTTCTCGATTCGGCCACCCTCGCGGCGCTGCTCGAGCAGCACCGCGCACAGTCTGCCGCAGCTACCGTGCTGTCCGCGATTCTCGATGACGCCACCGGCTATGGCCGCGTAGTGCGTGATGCTCAGGGCGGCCTCGATCGCATTGTGGAGCAGAAAGATGCGAACGCTGACGAGCTTTCGATCACTGAGATCAACTCGGGCACGTATGCGTTCCGGGTCGGCCCGCTGCGCGAGCAACTCGTGCGTCTCACGACCGACAACGCCCAGGCGGAAAAGTACATCACCGATGTTGTCGGTCTACTGCGGGGCGTCGGCGCCACGGTTGCCGCAATGCCCGTAACCGCCGGCTGGATGGTCGCCGGGGTCAACGACCGCGTGCAACTGGCCGAGGCCGCTCGCCGCATGAACGAGCTCATTGTGCAGAAATGGCAACGTGCGGGCGTGACGATCGAAGACCCCGCCACGACCTGGATCGATGCGGATGTCACGCTCAACCCCGACGTCGAAATTCTGCCCGGCACCCAACTCAAGGGCGCAACGCTCGTTCAATCCGGCGCCATTATTGGCCCAGACACGACGCTCGTTGACTGTGAGGTTGGCGAGAATGCTGTCGTGAAGCGCACGGATGCCACCCTCAGCGTGATCGGAGCAAACGCCTCCGTTGGCCCGTTTGCTTACCTTCGCCCCAACACCAAGCTGGGCGTCGGCGGCAAGATCGGAACCTTCGTAGAGACCAAGAACTCCACGATTGGTGAGGGAAGCAAGGTGCCTCACCTCAGCTACATCGGTGACACCGAAGTGGGCGTTCAGTCCAATGTTGGTGCCGGAACAATCACGGCAAATTACGACGGAGTGAACAAGAGCCGCACGGTAGTTGGCTCCCACGTGAGAACTGGGTCGCACAACGTCTTCGTTGCTCCGGTTAGAATTGCTGATGGAGCGTATACCGGAGCCGGGTCGGTCATCCGAAAAGATGTACCGGCGGGGTCTCTGGCAATCAACGTCGCTCCGCAGCGCAATATCAGTGGCTGGGTTGAAACCAATCGGGCGGGTACTGCAGCGGCTCAGGCAGCTGCCGCAGCACACGACGATAACGACGCCTGACCGAAGTACGCCGTAACCGCGGCAGAGAGCGAGTCCCCACGTGGCCAGCATAAAAATCTCCGGTCAGAAGCGACTCGTACTCGTCTCCGGTCGAGCTCACCCCCAGCTTGCGCTCGACATTGCTGAAGAGCTCGGCAGCGATCTGGTTCCCACCGATGCCCGCACCTTTGCGAACGGCGAAATCTACGCCCGCTACGACGAAAGTGTTCGTGGCTGCGATGCGTTCGTCATCCAGTCGCACACCGAGCCCATCAACGAGTGGCTCATGGAACAGCTGATCATGGTGGATGCCCTCAAGCGCGCTTCTGCCAAGCGCATCACCGTCGTCTCGCCTTTCTATCCCTACGCCCGTCAAGACAAGAAGGGCCGCGGTCGCGAGCCGATCAGCGCTCGACTGATTGCGGACCTCTACAAGGCTGCCGGCGCCGATCGCATCATGAGCGTTGACCTTCACGCCGCTCAGATCCAGGGCTTCTTCGACGGCCCCGTCGACCACCTTTTCGCTATGCCCGTGTTGCTTGAGCACTTCCAGAAGCTGCTCGATCCCTCCACCCTCACCGTGGTGAGCCCCGACATGGGCCGCGTGCGCGTTGCCGATATCTGGAGCGACAAGCTCGGCGCACCGCTGGCGATCATCCACAAGCGCCGCGACCCCCTCGTGCCCAACAAGGTCACCGTTCACGACATCGTCGGTGATGTTGATGGTCGCGTGTGCCTGCTCGTTGACGACATGATCGACACCGGGGGAACCATCGTGAAGGCAGCCGAAGCGCTCAAGCGTGCGGGTGCCCTCAAGGTTGTTGTTGCCGCAACCCACGCCATCTTCTCCGACCCCGCTCCCACCATTCTGCAGAGCGAGTTCATCGACTCCGTGGTTGTCACCGACACGTTGCCGGTGCCGGAACACAAGCGGTTCCCCACGCTCACGATTCTGCCGATCGCCCCGTTGCTGGCCCGCGCCATCCACGAAGTCTTCGATGACGGATCGGTCACCTCGATGTTCGACGGTGCTGCCTAAGCAATCCCAGCATTTGGCCTGTGCACATGTTTTTTGAGTGCGCCTCACAGGCATACAGTTAACGTATGACTGCGTTGTCCGACCGCCCCTGGCTTACGAGCTATGCCGACGGTGTACCCCAAGAAATTCCGCTCCCCGACGGATCACTTTACGATCTGGTCGAGGCCACTATCGCTGAGTACCCACGCAGCGTCGCGCTGGAATTTTTTGGTAAAGAAACGACCTACGAAGAACTTGGCGATCAGATCGACCGCGCTGCGGAAGGCCTTCGCCTCCTCGGCGTGCAGAAGGGCGACCGGGTTGCTCTCGTGCTGCCCAACTGCCCCCAACACGTTGCTGCGTTCTATGCGGTATTGCGTCTCGGCGCGATCGTCGTCGAGCACAACCCGCTCTACACCGCGCGTGAACTTCGTCACCAGTTCGAAGATCACGGTGCCCGCGTCGTTATCGCTTGGAACAATGCGGTAGAAACTCTGCAAGATTTTCCGGATGACCTCGCGCTCGAGACCATCATTTCGGTCGATGTTCCCCGAGCGATGCGCCTCACGACTCGCGCGCTGCTGCGACTGCCGATCGCGAAAGCGCGAGAATCACGCGCTGCGCTCACCACGAACGTGCGTGGAACGATCACGTGGCACGATCTGCTCAAGTCCGACCCGATCGACGCGCACATCGTGCGTCCCGTGTCAGACGACCTCGCGCTCATCCAATACACGAGTGGCACGACTGGCTTCCCTAAGGGCGCCATGCTCACGCACCTCAACCTGCTTACCAATGCTGCGCAGGCCCGTGCTTGGGTGCCGGCAGTGCCGCGGGGAACCTCCGTCGTTTATGCGGTGTTACCGATGTTCCACGCCTACGGACTCACGCTTTGCTTGACGTTTACGACGAGCATCGGTGCGCGGCTCGTTCTGTTCCCTAAATTTGATCCTGACCTTGTGCTTGCGGTCGTGAAAAAGCGTCCCGCGACGTTCTTCCCCGCCGTCCCGCCGATTTACGCGCGACTCACTGCCGCAGCAGACGCTGCCGGTGTCTCGCTCAAAGGTATTGAGGTCGCCATTTCTGGTGCGATGCCGCTGTCAGCCACCGTCGTCGAGCCGTGGGAAGAACGCACCGGCGGCACGCTGGTTGAGGGCTACGGCCTCTCGGAGACCAGCCCGATCCTTATCGCCAACCCCGTCGGTCCCACACGACGCGCTGGCACCGTCGGATTGCCTTTGCCCAACACCGAAATCCGTGTCGTCGATCCAGATAACCCCACCGTTGATCGCGCGCTGGGGGAGGAGGGTGAGCTCATCGTTCGCGGCCCACAGGTGTTCTCCGGTTACTGGGGCAAGCCTGACGAGACCGCTGAAGTCTTCACGCCTGCGATCGACGACGGCAAAGACTGGTTCCGCACCGGCGATATCGTCACGGTGGATGCCGATGGTTTCGTCACCATCGTTGACCGCATCAAAGAGCTCATCATCACGGGTGGATTCAATGTTGCACCGAGCGAGGTCGAAGAAGCGCTGCGCCGTCATCCGTCGATCGCGGATGCTGCCGTAGTGGGGCTCCCGAGCACGCACAGCGGTGAAGATGTTGCTGCGGCCGTCGTTCTCGCTCAGGGCGCAAGCCTTGACCAAGAGGCCGTGCGCAGCTTCCTGCGCGAGCATCTTTCGGCCTACAAGGTTCCCAAAACCATTGTGAGCGTCGACGATCTTCCGCGGTCCCTCATTGGCAAGGTATTGCGTCGTCAGGTTCGCGACGAACTCCTCGCCGACCGTTAGGTGTTATCGGCCGGGTTTGTCGGAATAACGGCAGGCCCGGGGATCAGGCCAAGCGAACGAAGCAAGGTTTCGCCTCCGTTGAACGCGATTGCGTAGCATTTCCAGCCGGGATCGCCATCGCCCGTGAGCTCGAAGCGCACTGAGTACGACACCGCTTGGGGCGCCAGATATTGCACGTAGGTCGCGCACGTGCGATTGGCTGTGTTGTCGGCAGTAGCGGCAGCAGACACGATGCCCGGAACCACGAGCCCGATAAGTCCTAAGACGACAACAACACGCATCACCCACACGAACGTGCGCGAGCGCAACGGTCGTTCGTTGTGCGGCTCGTAACCGTCGAGCTCGGGGTGCTCATCAGAGGTGCTCATCGTTGGCCATTCTGTCACTTGCAGGTGGTGACGACGCTACTGTCGCCGAGTTAAGACACGAATGGCGGCGAACCCAAGGTTCGCCGCCATCTCGATTAGTGCGAGTCGGTCGCTTCGATCTCGCTGCGATCGCCCGACCACAGGGTGTGGAAGGTGCCATCCATGTCGACGCGCTTGTAGGTGTGAGCGCCGAAGAAGTCACGCTGACCCTGAACAAGGGCAGCAGGAAGGCGCGGTGCACGCAGGCTGTCGTAGTAGGCGAGCGACGAGGAGAATGCCGGGGTGGGGATGCCGGCAGCGGCAGCGCCACCCACAACACGACGCCAGGAATCCTGCGTGCCTGCCATCGCGTCGGTGAAGTACGGCGCGGTAACGAGGGCAACGAGGCCCGGGTTTTCGGCGTACGCCTCGGTGATGCGGTTCAGGAAGCGTGCACGGATGATGCAACCACCGCGCCAGATCTTGGCGATCTCGCCCTTCTTGATGTCCCAGTTGTATTCTTCAGCGCCGGCGACGATCGCGTCGAAACCTTGGCTGTACGCAATGATCTTCGAGGCGTAGAGAGCTTGGCGAACATCTTCGATGAACGCGGCCTTGTCTTCGACGGCAGGCACCGAGCTCGGGCCGGGCAGGGCGCTGGCGGCCGCGCGCTGGGCGGGCTTCGAGGAGACAGCGCGAGCGAACACAGCTTCGGCGATCCCCGAGACGGGGACTCCGAGGTTGAGCGCGGTCTGCACTGTCCAGACGCCGGTGCCCTTGGAACCGGCCTGGTCGAGGATGACATCCACGAGTGGCTTGTCGGTCTTGGCATCGACCTGACGCAGAACTTCAGCGGTGATCTCGATGAGGTAGCTCTCGAGCTCGCCCTTGTTCCATTCGGCGAAAATGTCAGCGATCTCGGCGGGGGTGGCTCCGGTGCCGTGGCGGATGAGGTCGTAGGCCTCGGCGATGAGCTGCATGTCGGCGTATTCGATGCCGTTGTGGATCATCTTGACGAAGTGGCCAGCACCATCGGTGCCGACGTGAGTGACGCAGGGCTCGCCTTCGGCAACAGCAGCGATCGACTTGAGGATCGGGCCGAGGGTCTCCCATGCTTCAGCGGAACCGCCAGGCATGATCGACGGGCCGAGCAGCGCACCCTCTTCGCCACCGGAGATACCGGCGCCGACGAAGTTGATGCCGGTCTCGCGCACTGCCTTCTCGCGACGGATGGTGTCGGTGAAGAGCGCGTTGCCGCCGTCGACGATGATGTCGCCGGGCTCGAAAGCTTCGGTCAGAGCGTCAATCACGGCATCCGTGCCCTTGCCGGCCTGAACCATGATGATCGCGGTTCGTGGCTTCGACAGCGACGCCGCAAATTCTTGATAGGTGGATGCCGGAACGAAGTGAGCTTCGGGGTGCTCGGTGAGCAGCGTCTCGGTCTTCGAGTAGGAGCGGTTGTAGATGGCAACGGTGTTGCCTTCGCGGCTCGCGAGGTTGCGGGCGAGGTTCGAGCCCATAACTGCGAGCCCTACTACGCCAATGTTTGCGGATACTTGCTCAGCAGCGGTCATATCGTTCACTCCTTGACTCTGGGACAAAGTGGTGGGCCGATGCAGCGCGACTGGTTGGCCCAATCATCAAGCCTAGGGCACGCCGCGCAGCAGGCTCGCGGCATCCATTCAGGCTTCACGGCCGCGGGGAAGCCACGGGGAGACTCACGCGGTAGGCGTCCAGACTACGTACGAGAACTGAGGAGTAGCGTGGGGGTATGAGCAAGCCAATGATCGTTACCGCCATTTTTCACATTCGTCCCGATAGCCGCGATGCGGTTGTCGAGGCGCTTCGCACGGCACTTCCTCTCGTGCATGAAGAGCCCGGTTGTGAGCTTTACGCTATCCACGAGACGGCAGATGGCACGCTTGTCATGATCGAGAAGTGGGAGTCTGAAGCGCTTCTTGACGCACACGGTCAAAGCCCGGCTGTCGCCGCTCTTGTCGGCGAAATCGGCCAGTACCTCACGGCAGAGGTCGCCGTGACGCGAATGTCACCCATCCCTATCGGAACCACGGGCAAGGGCGCGCTCTAAGCAGCAGCGCCTCGCTCTAGTAGCGCTCGGGCTCTGGGCCCAAGAGAAAACGGCGCCCGCTGATCTCGGTCGGTGTGATCTCGACCCACGTGTATTTAAGGGTCGGGATGAGGGGCCGAAGCGGCAGTTGGTCTGCTTCGTAAATCTCATCCTGAGATTCGATGACGCGCGCGGTGCCTTTGGCGACGACACTCCACGCGGTGTGCGGCCCCACGAAGTCTGTCTCGAAGGCGACACGGTCATTGATCGTGAGTTTGAGCAGTTTGGTTCCCTGCGATGTGCGCAAAAGTAGTCGCTCGCCCACTGCGATGAAATTGACGGGGGTGATCTCAGGTTCCCCCTGAAAGCTGACGGCGATCCTGCCCAGATCGGCAGTGCGCAGCAAATCCCAGCACGTTTCCAGTGTTAGTTCTTCCACTGGGTTATTCAGATTCTCGCTCATGGAGTCATCCTTCCGTAGCCCAATTCTCCCACTCGGGCCCGCGAGTTACCAGCCTGTGTTGCTGGGAAACGCAGGGGTAGCGGGCAGCACTGGAGGCATCCATTTACCGGGCTTCGGAGATATATTCTCAACAACTTTGCATTAAGTCTGCTTTAAGGCACACTGGTCAGATTGATATCTGACGTAACGATGCGTCGAGTGTTAGGAAAACAGTGGCTTCACAATTTCCACCCCTCATCGTGATGGGTGTCTCGGGATCCGGTAAATCGACCGTTGGCGCTGCCCTTAGCGAAGCTCTGGGCATGCAATTCATCGATGGCGACGACCTTCATCCGCGAGCTAACAAAGAGAAGATGGCTGCTGGCCACGCTCTGAACGATGAAGACCGCGCACCGTGGCTTGAGATCATCGCCGACCGCATCGGTGCCGAACTTGCTGACGAAAACCCCATCATCGTCGCGTGCTCCTCCCTCAAGCGCTCCTATCGCCGCATCCTCACCGCGCACGCTCCCTCGACGGTTTTCGTCCACTTGCAGGGAGCCCGCGAAGTCATCGCCGAGCGTCAGTCGCACCGCAACCACGAGTACATGCCCAACAGCTTGCTCGACTCCCAGTTCGACACTCTCGAACCGCTCCAGGCCGATGAGCGCGGAGTGCTCGTCGACCTCACCCAGACTCCGGATGACATCGTCCGGTCCATCAAAAAAGACCTCACCGACAACTACGTCGGCTGAGCTGCACTAGAGAAAAAGGACAATGATGACCGATCTCCAACTGCTGTGGGAGTTGCCCACGTGGGGCCTGCTACTGCTCGCTGCCGGCGCCATTGCGCTCCTGCTTGTACTGATCATCGCGGGGCGCGTTCACGCGTTCCTTTCGCTGATCATCGTCAGCCTCGTGACTGCACTTGCCGCAGGTATCCCCACGAACCAGATAATCCCGACGCTCACGTCGGGTTTCGGCGGCACCCTCGCCAGCGTCGCACTGCTGGTCGGTCTGGGAGCAATGCTCGGTCGGATGCTCGAGATGAGTGGCGGAGCGCAAGTGCTCGCCGATTCGCTCATCAACCGCTTTGGTGAAAAGCGTGCGCCTCTTGCTCTCGCTGTAGCGTCGCTCATGATGGGTTTCCCCATCTTCTTCGACGCCGGTCTTGTCGTCATGTTGCCGATCATCTTCACGGTTGCTCGTCGCCTCGGTGGATCGCTCCTGCTCTACGCGTTCCCCGCTGCCGTCGCGTTCTCGGTCATGCACATCTTCGTGCCGCCGCATCCCGGCCCCGTTGCCGCAACCGGTCTTCTTGGCGCTGACGTCGGACTCGTTCTGATCTTTGGTCTTATCGTTGCCATCCCCACCTGGTACGTCGTGGGTTACAAGTTCGGCACCTGGACCGGTAAGCGCTTCGATATTGCGATTCCCGACATCCTCTTCGGCGTTCACGACGACGAGAAGGCTGCAGAGTTCAAGTCGAACCCCAAGCTCGGCACCATCCTCTTCCTCCTTCTCCTTCCCCTCGTGCTCATCTTCATGAACACCGGCCTCAACGCCCTCGCAACCGCTGGCGTTGTTGACCTTGAAAGCCCGCTCGTTCAGGCGCTTCGTCTCCTCGGGGAAACTCCTATCGCTCTGCTCATCACTGTCGTGTTCGCCATGTGGCTGCTCGGCTGGAAGCGCAACAAGAAGCGCACCCTCATCGAGACCATCGTTGACAGCGCCCTCGGCCCGGTTAGCTCGATCATTCTCATCACCGGTGCCGGTGGCATGTTCGGCGGCGTACTGCGTGCCAGCGGAATCGGCGCCAGCATCGCGAGCTCGCTCGACTCGATCGGTATGCCGCTGATTGTTGCCGGCTTCGTGATCGCTGCGATCATCCGCGTCGCCCAAGGTTCTGCAACCGTCGCGCTCACCACTTCGGCGGCGCTCATTCAGCCCGTCGTACTTGCTGACGCAAGCCTCAACCCCGTCGAACTCGCGGCCATCGTGCTCGCGCTCGCCGCCGGTTCGGTGTTTGCAGGTCACGTGAATGACTCGGGCTTCTGGTTGGTCAGCCGTTTCTTCGGAATGGACACCCAGACCACCCTGCGTACGTGGACGGTTGGCCAGGCACTAATCGGTGTCATGGGCTTCGCGATTGCGTTCGTCATTTTCATCATCGCCGGAATGTTCTAGGAGATAGCTGTGGCATCCACCATGTTTGACCTCACCGGGCGTATCGCCCTCGTGACCGGCTCTAGTCGAGGAATCGGGCGCGTCATTGCTCAGGCCTTGGCCGTTGCCGGTGCAACGATCGTGCTGAACGGTCGCGACGAAGAGCGGCTCGCCGCCACTCACTCCGACTTCAGCTCCGAGTTTGGGGCCGACCGCGTCTACGCTCGCGCGTTTGACGTAGCGGATGCCGCAGCTGTCGCCACCGCAATTGCCGAGATCGAGGCCTCCATCGGTGCGATTGGGGTGCTCGTGAACAACGCGGGCATCCAGCATCGCGAACCGATGCTCGACCTCGACGTGGAGGACTGGAACCGAGTCATTTCCACCAACCTCACCAGCGCGTTCCTCGTCGGACGCGAAGTTGCCCGGCACATGCTCGAGCGTGGCGAGGGCAAGATCATCAACATTGCGTCGGTGCAGACCGACCTCGCGCGCCCGACCATCGGGCCGTACACGGTGTCGAAGGGTGGCATCCGCAACCTCACTCGTGCCATGACGGCAGAGTGGGCCAGCGGCGGATTGCAGATCAATGCCATTGCCCCCGGCTACATCCACACAGAGATGACGCAGGCGCTCGTCGATGACGACACCTTCAACAACTGGATTTTGGGTCGCACACCAGCCGGTCGCTGGGGTACTCCCGCCGACCTGGGGGGACCAGCAGTCTGGCTCGCCTCGAGCGGTTCCGACTACGTCAACGGTCAAGTCATCTTCATCGATGGCGGCATGACGGTCGTCGTCTAACCTCCAGCTCTATCGCCGCGCGTCGCTGCCGGCACCGTTCTACAGAAAAGATTGTCATGACAAGTGCAGCCCCCGCCGAAACTCTCGCGGTCACAATTCACGCTCAAGATGACTTGCGCGTGGAGAGCATTCCGTTGGCCGCTCCGGCCGCCGACGAAGCCGTGATTCAGATTGCGTTCGGCGGGGTCTGCGGGTCTGACCTGCACTACTGGTCGCACGGGGCTGCGGGGGAGTCGATTCTCAAGGCTCCGATGATTCTCGGCCACGAAGTTGTCGGCACGGTCATTCAGCAGGCCGCTGACGGGACCGGCCCCGCTGTCGGAACTGCCGTAGCCGTGCACCCCGCAACTCCCGGCGGAACCGAGCCACGGTGGCCCGAAGACCGCCCGAATCTTTCTCCCGGCTGCACCTACCTCGGCAGTGCGGCACGTTTCCCTCACACCGAGGGTGCCTTCGCCGAGTTCGTCACTCTGCCCAGCCGGATGCTGCGAGCACTCCCTAGCTCATTGACCCTGCGCGATGCCGCCCTCGTCGAGCCCGCGAGCGTGGCGTGGCATGCCGTTTCGCGTGCGGGCGACGTTCGCGGAAAACGGGCTCTCGTTATCGGCGCCGGCCCCATCGGTGCCCTCATCGTCGCCGTTCTCAAGCGCGCCGGAGCCAGCGAGATCGTGGCTGTTGACATGTTCGCCGGCCCGCTCGCCATTGCGCGCCAAGTTGGCGCAACTGAAACTCTTCACGCCACCGACGTGGATGCCATCGCCGCCGTCGACGCCGACATCGTTTTCGAATCCTCGGGCAGCTACCGCGGTCTCGAGTCCGCTGTGCGCGGTGCAACTCGTGGCGGCCGCGTTGTCATGGTCGGGCTCTTGCCCTCTGGCCAGCAGCCCGCGCTCATCTCGCTAGCCATCACCCGTGAGCTCGAACTCGTCGGCTCGTTCCGCTTCAACGACGAGATCGACGAAGTGATTACGGCGCTCGCCGACGGCAGCCTCGTTGTAGGGCCGATCGTGACCCACGAGTTCGCGGCATCCGATGCTCACGAAGCCTTTGCTGTAGCCAAGGATTCGGAGAACAGCGGCAAGGTGCTGCTGCGCTTCTAGTCGAGGAAGATGCGGGGTTCGCCAGCCCAGATGGGCTCGACTTCTTCGATCGTGCGGCTCATGATGCGTTCCATCGCGGCGTAGGCGTCAGCCGGGCGCTTGCCCTGAATGGCATCCGCCACATCCACGTGCAGCTGCAGTGCCTCTTCGTGTGGTGTCGCTGGCATCAGCCCGCGGTGGGTGCGGCCGGTCAGAACCTCGGCGATCACCCGGTCGAGACGCGCGAACATCTCGTTGCCGCTCGCGGCAAGAACGAGCGAGTGAAAGCGGATGTCGAGCTCCAGAAACAATTCAAGGTCGCCTGAGCGACCCACGGCCCGCATACGCGCGGCCAGCGCCAGCAGCTCGCCGGCGGCGTCGTTGGAGGCGTGCAGGGCTGCGAGCTTGGCGGCCTGAGGCTCGATGGCGCTGCGTAATTCGGTGAGCGAGCGCAACTGGCGTCCGTTCTCAACCTGTTCGAGGCGCCACCGAATCACGAGCGGATCATACAGACTCCACTCCGACATAGGAAGAACGCGCATCCCGACCCGCTTGACGGAGGCGACCATCCCGAGCGATTGCAGCACGCGTACCGCTTCGCGCACGACCGAACGGGAGACGCTGTACCGCTCTTCGAGCTGTTCGGCGAGAATCGTGGATTCGGGGGAGATGTCGCCCGAAACGATGCTGAGCCCGAGATCGTTGAGCACACGTGCGTGAAGGCTTCCGGGCATGCTTCAAGAGTAGTGGTTCAGTTGTCGTCACCGAGCGGCGCCAAGCCGCGCAAACTCGGGGCGCTGAACCGCGATTAACCGTGTAAACTCAACAGTTGAACTTCGGCGAGGGAACCATCTGGTTCCGTTATCGACGCGGCGGGCAAGTCACAGGGCTTTTCCTCACGTGGCAGACCTATGGTCTGCCGGCGTTCGAGTTGAACTACAGACAATGATCTGGGCACTGCGCCCGCCACGAGCACTTCGCTTGTTGCAGGCACTGCGCTCACAACAGACTTCGGTCTTACTAGGAGATAACAATGGCTAAGCCAGGCGTTAACCACGTAGTCACGGATGCCCGTGAATCCTTCGGCAAGGGTGCTGCTCGCAAGCTCCGCGCTGCAGGCAAGATTCCCGCCGTCATCTACGGTCACGGCACCGACCCCATCCACGTTGCCCTCCCGGGTCACGAGATCGGGCTCATCCTCCGCAAGTCGAACCAGATTCTGGACCTCGACATCAACGGCAAGAGCCAGCTCGCACTGGTCAAGGATGTTCAGAAGGACCCCGTTCGCCAGATCATCGAGCACATCGACCTCGTTGTCATCCGCAAGGGTGAAAAAGTTATCGTTGACGTGCCGATCCACGTTACTGGTGAGTCGGCTCCTGGCACCCTCGCCAACCTCGACGCTCCGACCATCTCGGTTGAGGCAGAAGCAACTCACATTCCTGAGTACTTCACCGTCGACATCGAGGGCCGCGAAGAAGGCGCTCACATCTACGCCGCCGACGTTGAGCTCATCGAGGGCTCGAACCTGCTCTCCGACCCCGAGCTTCTCGTTGTCGCCGTCAGCATGCCGCGTGCGTCGGTTGAGGCTGAAGCCGCTGAAGAAGAAGCCGCAGCAGTTGCTGCCGATGCTGCTAGCACCGAGGCTGCTGAATAATCAGATTCTTTCGTAAGCGAGAAATCGTGGATGACCAATGGTTAGTAGTCGGGCTCGGTAACCCCGGGCCCGGCTACGCCGGTAATCGCCACAACGTGGGCCACATGGTGTTGGCCCATTTGGCAGACGAACTGTCTGCCACTTTCAAGAACCACAAAGCCAATGCTGCGGTCGCTGAAGGCCGCAGTTTTGGTGATGGCCCCAAGCTGATTCTGGCGAAGCCCAATTCTTTTATGAATCTTTCGGGCGGGCCCACCGCAGCACTGATGCGGTTCTACAAGATTCCGGTCGAGCGCCTCATCGTCGTGCATGATGAACTCGATATCGATTTCGACACGGTGAAGCTCAAAACCGGTGGCGGTCACGGAGGCCACAACGGCATCCGCGATATTGCTGCCGCTGTTGGCTCTCCCGACTTCACCCGCGTGCGCGTGGGCATCGGGCGCCCGCCTGGTCGCCAGCCTGCCGCCGACTTTGTGTTGCGCGACTTTTCGGGCGAAGAACGCAAAGCTCTGCCCAATCTTTTGAGCGATGCCGCGGATGCCGTCACTATGGTGGCGCGCGAAGGTCTCGAAACTGCCCAGCAGCGTTTCCACAGCCCGCGCTAGTTCTTGCGAGTGCGGCAGTCGTAGCGATGCTGTTGGCGCCGTTGACCCTGCGCTGCACTACCTGCCTTAGCGTTGCTGCGCTGTGGGTGAACTCGCACCGGAGCGTCAGTGGCCGCGAGTAGAGTAATCCGGTGACTCTCGACGGAATTATCTCAGCACTTTCGCGCGCCCAAACCGTAAAGAGCGCCCTGCGTTTCTCTGAACGAAGCGCAGACTTCTCGCTCGTCGATGGCATGCGTGCACCCCTGCTCGGCGGGCTACTCACACAGTCGAACGCACCACGGTCACTGTTGGCGGTCACGGCGACCGGTCGCGAGTCCGAATCATTGCGCCGTGCGCTCACGAGCTATCTGCCCGATGCTCAGATTGTCGAATTTCCGGCGTGGGAAACCCTCCCGCACGAACGACTGAGCCCGAGTGCCGAAACAGTCGGCAAGCGGATGCAGGCCTTGCGAGACCTGTCTAAGTGGCAAGCGAACCCGGTTGGCCAGTTTGTGCTGGTGGCATCCGTTCGGGCAGCGCTGCAGCCCATCGCCGATAACCTCACGACGATCGAACCGGTCGAGCTCACCAAGGGCGGCCGCAACTACGACCTCTCGGCGCTGTCGGAGCGACTCGTGGCACTGGCATATTCCCGTGTCGACATGGTGACGCGGCGCGGTGAATTTGCGGTGCGCGGTGGCATCCTTGACGTGTTTGCGCCCAACCACGAGCATCCGCTTCGTCTCGAATTCTTTGGCGATGAGCTTGAGCAGTTGCGCGAGTTCTCGGTCGCCGATCAGCGCTCTATCGAGGGCGATGTTGAGTCAGTCGAGTTGGTGCCGAGTCGTGAACTGTTGCTGAACGATGCGGTACGTCAGCGTGCCCGCGAGATGCAGCACGAGTTTCCGAGTCTCTCCACAATGCTCGCGAAGATTGCCGAAGGCATTCCGGTCGATGGCATGGAGTCGCTAGCGCCGGCGCTGGTCGACAAACTGGTGCCGATCACTCACTACCTTCCGGCGGATGCTGCCATCGCGGTGCTCTCACCCGAGAAGGTGTCGTCGCGCGCGATCAGCCTCGCTGAGACGAACCAAGAGTTCTTGAGTGCGGCCTGGAACGCGGCGACAGCTGGCGCTGAAGCGCCCATTGACTTGGATGCCGGTGACTTTGTCACGCTCAACGCGCTTCGGGCGTCCGCGGGGGATCGCCCCTGGTGGACCCTCAGCACCTTCGACTCGGGGGCAGCGGATGCCGTCGACCTGCTGGATGGTGCGGAAGAGGCATCCGAATATATTCGTATCGCAGCCACGGCAACCCCCTCGTTCGCCGGCACTCTCGATGGCGCCCTCGACCACGTCGGCCACTTGCTCGCCGATGGCTGGACGGTAGCGATCGTCGCGGAGGGAGCCGGTCTCGTAGAGCGCACTGCTAATCTGCTGGGCGAACGCGAATTGGCGGGGCGTGCCGTTGAGGCCTTCCCCGCCGAGACCGAGCCGGGAGTCGCGTATCTGCTGCGCGCTTCTGTCGACCATGGTTTTGCGATGCCCGAGGCGAAGCTTGCGGTGCTGAGCGAAGGCGAGTTCTTTGGTCGGTCGGTCGGCTACGCTTCGCGCCCGGCACGCAAGCTCGCGGCCAGACGCAAGAACGTTGTTGACCCGCTGCAGCTCTCGAGCGGCGACCACGTTGTGCACCAGACGCACGGCATCGGTAAGTTCATCGAGTTGGTGTCACGCGAGGTCAGCACGGGCGGCCGCAATGCGGTCAAGACTCAGCGCGAGTTCTTGGTGCTCGAGTATGCGCCGAATAAGCGTGGTTACCCTGGCGACAAGCTGTATGTGCCCACCGATCAGCTCGACCTGCTGTCGCGCTATGTTGGTGGCGAATCTCCGGCCCTCAACAAAATGGGTGGCAGCGACTGGTCGGCCGCTAAGACCAAAGCTCGTCGTGCCGTTCGCGATATCGCTGTCGAGCTGGTCAAGCTCTACAGCGCGCGCATGGCCAGCAAGGGATACGCCTTTGGGCCCGATACCCCGTGGCAACGTGAGCTCGAAGAAGCTTTTGCCTTTGCGGAAACTCCTGACCAGCTCACCACAATCGATGAGGTCAAAGCCGACATGCAGAGTCCGGTGCCGATGGACCGCCTGCTGAGCGGTGACGTCGGCTACGGCAAGACCGAAGTTGCGGTGCGCGCCGCGTTCAAGGCTGTGCAAGACGGCAAGCAGGTCGCGATGATTGTGCCGACGACGCTGCTCGTGCGCCAGCACGTCGAGACGTTTGCCGATCGTTTTGCTGGCTTCCCCGTGCACTTGCGGGCTCTCAGCCGTTTCCAGACGGAGAAAGAGTCGCGCGAAACGATCGCCGGCCTCGCTGACGGCACCGTGGATGTTGTCATCGGAACCCACCGTTTGCTCTCGAAGAGCATCGCCTTCAAAGACCTCGGCCTCGTCATCATCGATGAAGAGCAGCGCTTCGGTGTTGAACACAAAGACGCGCTCAAAAAGCTCAAGACCAACGTCGACATCTTGGCGATGACGGCAACCCCGATTCCGCGCACGCTCGAGATGGCAGTCACGGGCATCCGCGAAATGTCGACCCTCGCGACACCGCCAGAAGACCGGCATCCGATCCTCAGCTTCGTTGGCCCGTACTCCGAACGTCAGGTTGGCGCCGCTATTCGGCGCGAACTGTTGCGCGAGGGCCAAGTGTTCTACGTGCACAACCGCGTGAGTTCGATCAACCGGGTCGCGGCCAAGATTGCCGAACTGGTTCCGGATGCTCGAATCGCCATTGCCCACGGCCAGATGCCCGAGGCAGCACTTGAGCAAGTGATGGTCGACTTCTGGGATCGCAAGTTTGATGTGCTCGTCTCCACCACGATTGTGGAAACCGGCCTCGATATCCCCAATGCCAACACGCTTATCATCGACCGGGCCGACAAGTATGGCCTCAGCCAGCTGCACCAGTTGCGCGGTCGAGTGGGTCGTGGCCGCGAGCGCGCCTACGCGTACTTCCTGTACGACGAAGAGAAGCCGTTGAGCGAAACTGCCCACGAGCGCCTCGACACCATCGCTGCGAACAACGAGCTGGGTGCCGGTATGCAGATCGCCATGAAGGACCTCGAAATTCGTGGTGCCGGAAACCTGCTCGGTGGCGAACAATCTGGCCACATTGCCGGTGTCGGCTTCGACCTGTACTTGCGGATGATCGGCGAAGCAGTCTCCACCTTCCGCGGTGATGTTGCCGAGGGCCAGACCGAGCTGCGGCTTGAGCTGCCCGTGGATGCCAGCATCCCCGAGGACTACGTCGAAAGCGAGCGCCTGCGTCTTGAGGCCTACCAAAAGCTCTCCACGGCCAGCGCACCATCGGCATCCGCCGACAGCATCGATCGTGTTCTCGACGAACTTACCGACCGTTACGGCGAGCCGCCCGAGGAAGTGAAGCACCTGATTGCGGTGTCTCGACTGCGGCGGATGTCGCAGCGACTGGGGCTCAGCGAGGTTGTCGTCATGGGCGACAAGCTCCGCATCGCGCCCGCCGATCTGCTCGACTCGAAGCAGATCCGTCTGCAGCGGATGTATCCGGGATCGAAGTATCACTCGGCCGCCTCCACGGCGATCATTCCGCTGCCCACAGGCGCAAGCGATGGCGACCTCATCGACTGGGCCAAGGAGTTGCTCGTGTCAGTGTTCGGCGCTCAAGATACTGCGGCAGAGCTCGCGGAGGTTGCACTTGCGGCCGAAGCGGCCGAGAAGCTTGCGGCCGACAAGGCAGCAGCCAAAGCGAAAGAAGCTAAAGAGACGAAGGATGCTGCGGGTGCGTCCGGCACGTCCGGCCCGAGCTAAGAACTAGGGCGCTGTCTCCGGCGCTGGTTCCGGCGTGGGTGCCGCGGCTTCGACTGTTGAGTCGCTCGAAGCAGGCTCGGCCGCACCCGCACCCGCACCCGCACCCGCACCCGCACCCGCACCCTCGGCCCCGGGAAGCGTCGCAGGCGTCGCAGGCTTCGCTGTCGGTTTGAAGGCAAGTGGGTTTCGTCGACCGTCGATTCGGTGCACGCCCCCGATCGCCATCGGGATCAACACGAGCGAGCGCAGGTCGAGAAGCGCGTGCGCGATGATCGTGATGAGAATGCTTCCGGTGAGCACGTAGATGGCCATGAAGACTGCGCCGAGCACCGTCGTGACGATGATGCCCGTGAGTCCCTGGTAAGAGTGCATGAGCCCGAACAGGAGAAGGCTCACCACAACCGCGACGATCGCATTGCCGGTGGTGGCAAAAAGCAGAGCCGGTAGAGCGAGGCGGAAAAGCAGTTCTTCTACGAGCCCGGCATTGAGGGAGAGCAATCCACCCAGTACGAGCTCTTGGCGATTGCGAGGGAGGATCGCTTGAACATCACCAAGACTCACGACTTCGTCACCCTCGTTGCGAACCGAGATGATCGCAACTACTGTGACGGCGATCACGCCGATCGCGAGCCCAACGAGCACTCCGCCGGTGAGGGAGGGGCGGGCAGTGAGTACGCCAAGCAACGAGGACACCCACGGCCACGATTGAACATCGGCGAGTAGGGGAGCGGCGAATGCTCCGCTCACCACGAGAACCACGAGTGCTAGACCGCCAAACAGCGTGAACGAGATCAGCAACCAGCGGCGCAACATCTTTTGGCGACGTTTGGTGGTGCGAAAACGTTTGAAGCGGCGGTACTCGCGCTGATCCCGGCGGAACGTGCGCAGAGCGAGAGCGGTCAGAACCCCGCCGAGCGTAAGCCACAGCAACGCGAGCATGAGGGGGTTAGCGGGGTCGAGCATGCACCAATCGTGCCATGCGGTGGCTGAACGGCCGACGCGATGCGTGACCGAGTGCGCTTCGGCGGCGAGTTAGCAGGCGCCCCACATGCCGAGCTTCGCCGCGTAGGCATCATCTTCGGCGTCGCGCAGCTCGGGCCAGTAGCGATCGTTGAGTCCGACTTTGAGAGCTTCAGCGGCGCCGAGTTCGACCATGGCTAAGTTCACGAACGTGCCGTCTTGCAGATAGACGTAGAGCAGCGAACGGCCGTAGCGGTCCTCGGGTTCGCGATCCTCAGCGGCCCACACGGTGGTGCCTTCGGGGAGGAAGTCGCGCAGCAGCTCGCGCGCTTCGATTCCGTAGCATTCTTCGGCATCCGGATTCTGCTGGCTGGCAAGCTCGGGGGTGTCGAGCCCGATGAGGCGCACCTTCAATTCGGTGCTGCCGTTCTGGAGGTAAAGCGTGTCGCCGTCGTGCACATAGTTGACGGTCGCCGCGAAAGCGTCAGTCGGGATGCCGATGGTGGCGCTCGCTGCGTCGGCGTTGTCGGCGTCAGTGTTTGCGGTTTCGGGCGCGCTTTCGGGAGCGGGATTCGAGCTGTTCGAGGTGCCCGCGACGTCAGAATCGTCGGGGGTGAAGCCTAGCGTGCCGGTGCCGAAGTAGGTCGCGATGGCGATCACCGCGACGAGCACGACAACGATAAGAGTGCCAAGAGTGCGGGGACGTTGAGGGGAGGCTGCCACGGAAAGATTCTTGCATGCTGCGGCGGGGCTGAGACGAAGGGTGCGGCGGAAGGCGACGAATGTTATCTAGTCGTCGTCGTCAATTTCGGTGCTGTCGGGGTGCTGCTGGGCGGCGATCGCCCGCGCCGTGGCGGTGCCGAGCTCTTTGCCCCAGAGAGAGTGCACAGTTTTCCAATTCAGGCTTTGCTCGATGAACGCGGTGCTGGTTTCGAGCGCAGGGAAGGGCGCGTAGGCCACGTCGGGCACCGCCTCGCAGACAGTGAGTGTCGCCTCGTTCAGGCGATTGA
This sequence comes from Salinibacterium sp. SWN167, assembly GCF_015864665.1. GTDB lineage: Bacteria > Actinomycetota > Actinomycetes > Actinomycetales > Microbacteriaceae > Rhodoglobus. Next base: position 427,539 of record NZ_JADYWU010000002.1, read on the forward strand.
TCTGCAGGGCGAGGATGCGCTGTACGACGAGCGGCATGGGGCGAAAGCGGTACATAACGGGAACTTCAGACACAATTACGGGGCAATGAGGGTGTGCGCCGTGACGCGCAGCCTCAATCAGCGCCACGAGGCTTTCCCTCCACCTGGTGGCGGTGGTTCCCAGCAGCACATCGGGCGGACCGAGCAAGACGACCACCGCATCCACGTCGACCGAGGTGTCGGCAAGCTGGCGGGCGGCGCGAGCCATCGTGAGTTCAGTGTCGGTCATGGTCGTCCACGAGCATCCGGAACCGTGTTCGCGCGCCACGAAGCGTGCAGTTTGCGAGACCACGGCGAGCCCGTGATTGAGTACGCCGAAGCCGGATGCCGCCGAGTCTCCGATAAACAGCATCCGGGAAGGATCGGGGCCGTCCACTCCTCCCTCGGGGGCATCGTCGGGAAAGAGTGCGTTCGCGGTTTCGACCCGGTAGGCGATCAAGTTCACTCTGAGGAGAGGCTTGAATAACTGGATGAAGCCAGCGATGAAACGGCGAGTAACGGGAGTGGCAGAAGGCACACCGATGGCGCGCTTAGGAGACGTGTTCTTCGGGTCCACACGACACATAGTGGTCGAGAGCGCGGCACTCTCGCCGGAGGACATCCCGCAACACGGAAGGTGACTTTGGCTTAGTTTGAGAAGTGGGAGAATGGCGGCATGACTGAGCCTGCTGCGCCTCATCCCGAACTCGACACCCTTATTGCCACTCTCGAGCGGCTGCGTGCGCCGGGAGGCTGTGCCTGGGACCGCGATCAAACGCATGAGTCGCTTGTGAAGCACCTTGTGGAAGAGACCTACGAGTTGGTGGATGCGATCGAAGGTGGCGATACCGCCGACATGGTCGAAGAGCTTGGCGATGTGCTCTACCAAGTGCTTTTCCATGCCGATATTGCGACTGAAGCTGGGCGCTTCACTCTCGAAGATGTAGCCGCTCACATGAATGCCAAAATGGTGAGCCGGCACCCTCACGTGTTTGCCGACGCCACCGCCGAGACGGCCGACGACGTTGTGGCGGCCTGGGATGAACTGAAGAAAACAGAGAAGCCAGAACGCACCAGCGTCACCGACGGCATCCCGCAGAAGATGCCCGCGCTTGCACTCGCTGACAAGCTTCTCGGTCGGGCGCACAAGGTCGGACTCTTGGATGCCACGACTCCGGGCGCGATCAATGTCACGGAAGAAGATGAACTGGGCCCGCTGCTGCTGGCGATTGTGGCGTCCGCGAAAGCGAACGGTTTGGATTCGGAGCGGGCGTTGCGCACTGCGCTGCGCCAGTTGACCGAAGAGATCAAGGAGCACGAAGTGTCGGTAGCGAAGGCCGATTCAGCAGGCTAGAACCCGGATGGGTGGTGCCCCCCTTAACCCGAATAAGGAGGGCACCGGCGCAACGCCAGCAAACGAGACATGTGATCGCACGTCGATCGTCTACCGAATGGCATCGCGCGCTGAAGGATCGGTGGGATTACCCGGCCTACCGATCCAGCGTTGGAGAAGCCCCTGGTGAGGGGGATTCAAGTAGTTGTGGTGCCGTTAACAGGTTTCCGGCACAAGGAGAAATCATAACCATTGTCGAACCCATAAGCAAACAACCGTTATGTTTATTTGATGGCCCGTAGACCCGACCCGACACGCAAGCCAGCTCTTCTTCAGCAAACTATCGCCTATCTTGCTGATAAACCGCTGTCTAGTCTCACATTTCGTTCGCTTGCGAAAGCGCTCGATGTCAGCACCTTCACGCTGGTTTACCATTTCGGAACGCGCGCAGAGCTCGTCCGTGAAATAGTGCGGATCAACGCGCGGGGAGCGAGCCCTGAAGAAGCTGCGATGCTTCCGTTTGACACTCTTGAAGACTACTTTTCGAGCCTCGCGCAGTCGTGGCGGTGGACGCAACTGCCGGAAAACTTGCACCGCCAACGTCTCGAACTTGAGGCTGGCCTGCTCGAAGCTGTGGAACGCGACGAACTCTCCATCACGCGTGACTACTTTGTGCGGTGGATCGAGATGGGCACAGCAGCGCTCGTGTCCTTAGGAGTAGATCGCGGCGCGGCCGAGGTGGAGGCTCGCTTGCTTGTCAACACCTTCCACGGAGTGCAGTTCGATCTTGTGCTCAACCAGAACCTTGAGGCGTCTACCGCAGTGTTCGAGACCGCCATTGCCCACCATCGCTCGCGGGTCGAACAACTCATTACTGAAGTAGTCCGGTAACCGCACACGCCTCGTGGGTGCGAGAGAATAGGAATCATGGCGTCCACTGTTAATCCTCCCCGCGGCATGCGGGATTTCCTCCCCGCAGAAAAAGCTCAGCGCGAGCGTGTGCTCGGTGTTATCCGGGGAAGCTACCGCGCTCACGGGTTCGACGAGATCGAAACCCCGGTGATGGAAGACAGTTCACGCTTGCATGCCGGTTTGGGCGGCGACAACGAGAAGCTCGCGTTCGCTGTCATGAAACGAGGGCTCACGAGTGAGAAACTGCAGGCGGCATCCGATGCCCTTGAACTCGCCGATCTGGGCATGCGTTTCGACCTCACGGTGCCGCTGGCTCGTTTCTATGCGACGCACCGTGCCGAGTTGCCGAAGGTGTTCCGGGCGATTCAGATGGCACCCGTGTGGCGTGCCGAGCGCCCGCAGAAGGGGCGTTACCGCCAGTTTGTGCAGTGCGACATTGACATCATGGGCGAGGCGGGCCCGAGCGCTGAGATCGAACTCATCACCGCTACGGCTGCCACGCTCGATGCTCTCGGCATTGAAGGCTGCACCATTCGCGTAAACGATCGTCGCTTGCTCACGAGTTCGCTCAGCATTCTCGGGTTCCCGGCCAAGGAGCACGAAGCGGTGCTCATCACGGTCGACAAGCTCGACAAACTCGGTGCCGATGGCGTTGTTGCTGAGTTGCGTGAACGTGCCTTCCCCGATGGTCCCGTGGCGGCGCTCGCCGAATTCCTGACGCGTCCGGCCCCCGAAAGTGCTGCTGCATTCAGTGCGGATGCCATCCGCGCCGCCTTGCCCGCAGGAGTCACCGAGGAGGTCATTCTTGAACTCGCGGCGATCGGCGAGGCCGTTGAAGCGGGCCGTGGCGACTCCGGCTCGCTCATTGAGTTTGACCCGTGGTTGGTGCGGGGGATGGGTTACTACACGGGCGCAATCTTTGAGGTCGCGCATCCGTCGCTCGGGTATTCGCTCGGTGGCGGTGGCCGCTATGACGGAATGATCGGTCGTTTCTTGGGTAGCGATGTGCCCGCTGTGGGATTCTCGCTCGGCTTCGAACGTCTTGTCGATCTCGTTGAGCTCGGCGATGCAGCCATTGATGATCAGCTTGCGTTGATTTATGACACCGATGTCGATGCGGCGACGCTCGTGCGGTTGCAAGCAGCGTTGATTCGTGACGGCAAACGCGTGCGACTTGAGGCTCGACCGAAGAAGATGCCCCAGCTTCTCGATCAGTTGAAGGATGCCGGGTTCACCAGTTTCGCAACGGTTCGTGCCGAAAACATGAGTATTGATAGCCTTGAGTTCAAGCCGCTGGGTGGCTAGCGGAACGCAGCCTTCGAGGGAGAAGTCGTGAACGTCAAAGCAACACCGATTCTTGTTTTTGTGGGCGTCAGTTTTGGGCTCGCGTGGCTCTTCGCCCTTCCTCTCTGGTTCACGGGTGGTCTCGAGAATCCGTTCTTCACAGTGTTTGCGCTCGCGATGATGTTTACGCCGGCGATCGCGGCGCTCGTGGTCGTCTTCTTTGTCGAGAAGCATCCGGATGCTCGCTCGCGACGCGCGGCGCTGGGGCTTGGTTCGGTGCGCCCCGTCGGCCGGTTCCTGCGCTACTTGGCGTTGGCGCTCGTCGTTCCGCCCGTCTTGATTCTGGCTGCGCTCGTTGTCGGTGCCGTAGTGGGGGTCTACCCCGCCGACTTTGTGAACTTCTCCGGCTTCCAGGCGATGGTCGATAGCCAGTTGGCGGCGATTGGTGAAGAGCCGCTGCCTGTCCCGATTGGCCTGCTGGTCGCGCTGCAGTTCGTGAACGTGTTGATCGGTGCGGTCATCAATACGATTCCCGCGTTCGGTGAAGAACTCGGCTGGCGCGGCTGGCTGTTGCCCAAGCTGCTGCCCCTCGGCATCGTTCCGGCCATCCTTATCTCGGGAGTGATCTGGGGCCTGTGGCATGCCCCGCTCATCCTGCTCGGCTACAACTACCCTGGTGCTCCCGGCTGGCTCGCGCTCACGGCCATGGTCGGCATGACGATCGTCGTTGGCGGCGTGTTCGCGTGGCTGCGCATCCGTTCGGCGTCGGTGTGGCCTGCCGCCCTAGCCCACGGTGCCTTCAACGCAGCTGCCGGGTTCTCGATCATTTTCATCATGGTTGGCGAATCTTTCGACCCCCTTCAGGCAAGCATTTTGGGCTGGACCGGATGGCTCGTGCCGCTCGTTCTGGTGATCGTGCTGCTAGCCACTGGCCAGTTTCGTTCGCCAGCCCCGTTACCGACTGTTAGCCGTAACGAGTCAGCGCCGGTCGTTGGCTCGGAGTAGGCTTTCACACGGACATCCACCACTGTCAGTCCAAACAAACTTTCTTTAAGGAGACACCCTGTGGCTTTGATCGAAGCAGTTGGCGCCCGCGAAATTCTTGATTCCCGTGGTAACCCCACGGTCGAGGTTGAGGTTTTGCTCGACGACGGCGTAGTTTCTCGCGCCGCAGTTCCTTCGGGAGCATCCACTGGCGCATTCGAGGCTTACGAGCTTCGCGATGGCGACAAGAACCGCTACCTCGGCAAGGGCGTTCAGAAGGCCGTTGACGCGGTTATTGACGACCTCGGCCCCGCCATCGAAGGCCTTGACGCCTCCGACCAGCGCCTCATTGATGCTGAGCTCATCGCCGTCGATGGTTCCGAGAACAAGAAGAACCTCGGTGCTAATTCGATCCTCGGTGTGTCGCTCGCCGTGGCGAAGGCTGCTGCTGACTCGGCAGACCTGCCCCTCTTCCGCTACCTCGGCGGACCGAACGCTCACGTGCTTCCCGTGCCGATGATGAACGTCATCAACGGTGGATCGCACGCCGACAGCAATGTCGACATTCAAGAGTTCATGATCCTCCCGCACGGCGCCGAGACCTTCAGCGAAGGCCTTCGCTGGGGTGTTGAGACGTACCACGTGCTTAAGGGACTGCTCAAGAGCAAGGGCCTCAGCACTGGCCTCGGCGACGAGGGTGGCTTCGCCCCCGACCTCTCCAGCAACCGCGCTGCACTCGACCTCCTCATGGAGGCAATCGAGAAGGCTGGCTTCACGCCGGGCAAGGACATCGCCGTTGGACTTGATGTTGCCGCTACTGAGTTCTACAAGGACGGTGCCTACACGTTCGAGGGCGCCTCGAAGTCAGCTGGCGACATGAGCGCGTACTACGCCGAGCTTGTTGCCGCGTACCCCCTCGTGTCGATCGAAGACCCGCTGGACGAAGACGACTGGGAAGGCTGGGCTCAGCTCAACGCCGAAATCGGTTCGAAGACTCAGATCGTCGGAGACGACCTGTTCGTCACCAACCCGAAGCGTCTCGCCAAGGGCATCGAGCTCGCCACGGCAAACTCGATCCTCGTCAAGGTCAACCAGATTGGTTCGCTCACCGAGACCCTCGACGCTGTCGCAATGGCTCAGCGTGCCGGCTACACGGCGGTTATCTCGCACCGTTCAGGCGAGACCGAAGACACCACGATCGCTGACCTCGCGGTAGCGCTCAACACCGGTCAGATTAAGACCGGCGCACCGGCTCGCTCCGAGCGCGTAGCAAAGTACAACCAGCTGCTGCGCATCGAAGAAGAGCTCGGCGATGCCGCTGTTTACGCTGGTCGCACCGCCTTCCCGCGGTTCAACGGCTAGCACTCACTAGCGTCGTCTAGCATCGAACGCATGGCTAGGCGAGTACGAGCAAAAAAGGTAGCGGTGTCGCTGCCCGAGGAGAGCGCGCCCGAACACTGGCTGCGCACGATCCGCTTCTCGGGCTTCACCGTGCTCATGCTTAGTTTGCTCATACTCGCCGTCATCGTTCTTGCGCCAAACTTGCGCATTTTTATCGAGCAGCAGCAGACGATTGCGCAACTGCAATCTGAGGTTGAAGAGGCTCAAGAGTCTGTCGATAGCCTCACTGAAAACGTTGCCCGCTGGGATGACCGCGCCTATATCGAGTCCCAGGCGCGCGACCGGCTCTACTACGTGTATCCGGGCGAAGTGAGCTACTTGGTTACCGGCGAAGCCGCCGATGTCACCACCAACGATGGTGTGCCGGTGAGCGCGACCATCCAAACCACCCAGATCGATTGGGTGCAAACTCTCGTGTCGTCCATTTACACTGCTGGTCTCACGGAAGATGCCCCCGACGAGCTCACCGCCCCCGTAATTGAAGGACCTCAGCAATGACCACCCCACCGTTTGACGCTGTCAGCGATGAAGATGTGCGCATTGTGTCGCTTCAACTCGGCCGCCCCGCTCGCGATGTGATCGGCATTGCGGCGCGCTGCGTGTGCGGCGCTCCGACCGTGGTGTCGACCAAACCCCGCCTGAGCGATGGAACGCCGTTCCCCACGATCTATTACCTGTGCCACCCGGCCGCAACGGCATCCGTGTCGACGCTTGAAGCTGAGGGGCAGATGCCGGAGCTCGCGGCAATGCTCGAGGGCGAGATTGGTGCGCAGTACCAGGCCGCCCACGACGCCTACATTGCCGACCGGGATGGCATTGAGGTCGTTCCCGAGCTGGCCGGCGTTTCAGCCGGCGGCATGCCCACTCGCGTGAAGTGCCTGCACGCGCTGGTTGGCCATTCACTCGCAGCCGGCCCCGGAGTTAACCCCATCGGCGATATCGCTCTTGAGCGTGCCTCGTGGAGCCCGGCCGTGTGCCAGTGCCCCGACTACACCGAAGCAACTAGCGACTGCGCCTCGGCAGCCGATGCTGTCTCGGCGCCCACTGCTGCCCCAGCGACGGTGACAGGGGAGACACAACGGTGAAGCGGTGGGCTGCTGGCGCGATACTGATGGCGAGCCTTGCGTCGCTATTGGTGGCGACCCCGGCCCACGCGGATGCGGTGCGTGACCAAGAATATTGGCTTCAGGAGTACGGCATCGAAGCCGCGTGGGAGACCACCAAGGGCGCAGGCGTGACTATTGCGGTGATCGACACCGGTGTTGATGGCTCGGTGGACGAGCTTGTTGGTGTTGTCACGGGCGGAACAGATTTCTCAGGCCAAGGCTCGGCAAACGGCCAGACACCGGTCGGCGACGATAACCCAGCGCACGGCACGCTCGTCGCGTCGCTCGCGGCAGGGCGCGGCACCGATACGGACGCTGGCGTGATCGGTGCGGCTCCAGCGGCGAACATTATGGCGATCTCTATCGGCTTCACCGGTGGGGCGATCAGTTCGGATGATCAGATTGCCTTGGCGGTTCGCTATGCAGTCGATCAGGGGGCCGACGTCATTAATTTGTCGCTCACCCGTGAGACTCTCGACTGGCCGCTGAGCTGGGACAGCGCATTCCTTTACGCGATGGACAACGACGTTGTTGTTGTGGCGGCGGCGGGAAACCGTGGCAGTGGAACTGCCTCCGTGGGTGCGCCCGCGACGATGCCCGGCGTTTTGACTGTTGCGGGTGTCGACGTTAACGGCGTCGCGAGCTTCAACGCGTCCACCCAGGGCATCACGATCGGTGTTGCTGCGCCCAGCGAGGATTTAGTGGGCGTTGCTCCCGGTGGTTCGCATGTGCTGTGGAACGGCACCAGCGGGGCGACCCCGATCGTGGCCGGCATCGTGGCGCTCGTGCGTGCCGCTCATCCTGAGCTGGATGCTAACAACGTGATCAATCGCATTGTCTCCACGGCGCACGACACGGGTGCTCCGGGCGCAGACGCGATTTATGGCTTCGGGCTCATCGATGCTGAAGCAGCGGTGACGGCAAATGTTCCGCTCGTTGACGAGAACCCGATGGGGAGTCTCGCGGAGTGGATCACCGTTTACCGCCGTGCGGAATCCACGCCGATCCCTGTGCCGAGCTTCAGCCCGACACCGACGCCGGTTCCGGAAACAGTGCCGGACGTTGCGGGGCCCGTCAGTCCGCTCGGAACAGTGCTGCCAACCGTGAGCATGCTTCGCAATGTGGGCGTACCTCTTGCCATTTACGCGATTTTTTTGATGATTTTGGCCGGTTCGGGCGTCTTCGCTTGGCGTCGGTTTAGGAGTCTGCGCGAGACAGAGTAAGTTTGGTGGCGAACTTCCCTTTTAGGAGACTCTAACTCGTGCCAAAAATCTTGATTGTCGGCGGCGGTTACGCCGGTTTTTACACTGCCCGTAAGCTCGAAAAGTGGCTGCGTCGCGGCGAAGCTGAGGTCACCATGGTGGACCCTCTTCCCTACATGACGTACCAGCCTTTCTTGCCTGAGGTTGCAGCAGGCTCCATTGAGCCTCGCCACGCGGTTGTTCCGCACCGTCGCCACTTGAAGACCACCAAGGTCGTCACAGCGAAGGTCACCGGAATCAACCACGAGGCGAAGACTGCAACGATTCAGCCTGAAGTGGGTGACTCGTGGGAGATCGACTACGACCTCGTTGTCGTTACCGCTGGCGCCGTTTCGCGCACCTTCCCGATCCCGGGCGTCGCTGATGAAGCGATTGGCATGAAGACGATCGAAGAGGCTGTTGCCGTTCGCGACCGTCTTCTCACTAACTTCGACAAGGCATCCAACCTGCCTGCAGGCCCTGAGCGCGACCGCTTGCTGACATTCGTTGTTGTCGGTGGCGGCTTCGCCGGTATCGAAGCCTTCGGTGAGATGCGCAGCCTGGCTTCATCGCTGCTGCCGCTCTACCCGAGCATTAACTTCGAAGACACTCACTTCCACCTCATTGAAGCCATGGGCCGCATCATGCCCGAGGTTTCGCTCGAGACGAGCAAGTGGGTTATCAAGAACCTCGCCGACCGCGGCGCACAGATTCACCTCGACACCCAGCTGAAGTCAGCGGTGGGTGGCGTGGTTGAGCTGTCGACCGGCGAAAGCTTCGAGTCAGACACCATCGTGTGGACCGCTGGCGTTATGGCCAACCCGGTCGTGCGCAGCACTGACCTTCCCATCGAAGAGCGTGGACGCATCCGTGTGCAGGCAGACCTCCGTGTCATCAACGATGACGGTGTCGTCGAGGGTGCCTGGGGTGCCGGCGACGTGTGTGCTGTTCCCGACCTCACCGGTGGTGGCGTTGGCGGCTTCTGCGTTCCGAACGCTCAGCACGCTGTTCGCCAGGCCAAGCTCATGGCCAAGAACATTGTGGCTTCGCTTCGCGGCGAAGAGACCAAGGACTACTTCCACAAGAACCAGGGTGCCGTTGCCGGTCTCGGTCTCTACCACGGCGTTTTCCAGTCGGGCAAGATCGCGGTCAAGGGTTTCCCGGCGTGGTTCATGCACCGTGGCTACCACGGCATGGCGATGCCAATGTTCGAGCGCAAGGCTCGCGTCTTCAGCAACTGGATCACGAACTTCTTCTGGGGTCGCGACACCATTTCGCTCGAGGCTCGCGTAGAACCGCGCCGCGCATTCGAAGAATTCGCTTCACGCCCCAAATAGCGTGACTGCATGCTCCACGCGAAAGCGTGGGGCGTGCCCCGATAGCCCAATTGGCAGAGGCAGATGACTTAAAATCATCACAGTCAGGGTTCGAGTCCCTGTCGGGGCACTGCATGATTAACGAGTTGAAGGCGGTCGCAGTGCGTCCGCCTTCAGTCGTTTAAGTAGTTGTCTAGGCGGGAAGGATCTCCGCGAGCAGCTTCTGGATGCGCGCCTTGATGTCATCACGGATCGGGCGAACCTCGTCGAGGCCTTTGCCCTTCGGGTCGACGAGCTCCCAGTCTTCGTAGCGCTTGCCGGGGAAGATGGGGCAGACGTCGCCGCAGCCCATCGTGATGACGACATCCGAGGCCTGCACCTGGTCGGTCGTCATGAGCTGGGGGACCGCCTGCGAGATGTCGATGCCCTCCTCGGCCATCGCGGCAATGGCGGTGGGGTTGATTTCGTTGCCGGGCTCCGAGCCGCCCGAGCGCACCTCGACGGCACCGTTCGAGAGCGCCGTCATGTAGCCGGCGGCCATCTGGGAGCGGCCTGCATTGTGGATGCAGACGAACAGAACGACGGGCTTAGTGGCGGGGGCAGTCTCGGTAGTCATAGGCAAAGCATAGATGATTGTCTATGTTTTGCGCGAGCGCTGCGGGTGCAGGAACGCGATAGTTCACGCAGCGTTCACCGGAGGCAGCGAGCGAAGCAATTCTCGGACTCGGCCATCGATGTCGTCGCGCACGGCTCGCACGCCATCCATGGACATAGTGGCGGGGTCAGGGAGTTCCCAATCGAGGTAGCGACGGCCGGGGTAAATGGGGCACGCATCGCCGCAGCCCATCGTGATCACGACATCCGCACCCCGCACGACTTCATCGGTGAGCGGCTTCGGGTACTCGCCCGCAACCGAAACGCCAATCTCGTCGAGGGCCGCCACGATCTTTGGATTGATGGTCTCGGTGGGCTCTGATCCGGCGGTGAGCACGCGCACACGATCGCCAGCAAGAGACCTCAGAATTGCGGATGCCATTTGCGAGCGACCCGCATTCTGCACGCACACAAACAGCACGTCGGTTGGCGCACCGGATGCCGCGGCATCCGTCACTCCTTCGGAGTCGGCAAGCGCAAGCGACCCCAGACGGTCGGCGGCGAACCGGGAGGTGTGCGACGACAAATGGCGATCGCGCGGCGCGCCCTGGCGGAGCAGTTCGTAGCTACTTGCGACGTACTCGGCCACGGTCTCACGGGAGAAGACTCCGGCGAATCGCAGCGCGAGGTCATCGCTGATGCGCGCGAGAATCGCCGGGTCCACTGAGGAGGGGTTGGCGTCGGAGGGGGAGTGCTGCACAAAATCAAACACATCGGCAAGGCGCGACGGTACGAGGGAGTACCAGACTTGGCGCCCTTCCTGAGTGCTCTGCAGGATGCCGTCGGTCGCCATGATGCGCACGTGATGGCTCACGGTGGGCTGGGTGAGGCCGAGACGAGCGGCAAGGTCGGTGACTCCGCGGCGGCCGTCGGGGGCATCCATGAGTAGGCGAAGAATCTGCACTCGGGTGGGGTCAGCGATCGCTCGCATGCTCTGGGCGATGCGTTCGGCTACCGTGCGTTCGCTTTCGGGGGCGGATGACTCGGTCGCGGGCATGGCACTCAGTCTAAACGAGGATGCGCGATTCATAGACAGTTATCAATGTTTCGGTATGATCGCCGAATGACCACGCCTCGCACCTTCGCTCTTGCCCGCCGCCTGACCGCAGAATTTGTCGGAAGCGCCGGGCTTTCCGCGGTCGTCATCGGTTCCGGTATCGCTGCTCAACAGCTCTCGCCGGGAGACACCGGGCTGCAGTTGCTCGAGAATGCCCTCGCGACTGCCCTTGGCCTTGGCGTGCTCATCCTTGTCTTCATGACGGTCAGTGGGGCGCACTTCAACCCCGTCGTCTCCATCGTGGACTCGCTCAGCGGGCTGCGGTCGTGGCGCGATACGGCGTTCTACATTCCCGCTCAGGTTGTCGGATGTATCGTCGGTGCGATCCTCGCCAACCTCATGTTTGCGCAGGCCGCCGTCACGTTCAGCACCACTGTGCGCCTCACGCCAAGCCACTTTCTCAGCGAGGTCGTCGCCACCGCCGGACTCATTGTCGTGATCTTCGCTCTCGTGCGCACGGGGCGCGCAAACCTCGCGCCGATCGCTGTGGGCGCGTATATCGGCGGCGCGTACTTCTTCACGAGCTCCACGAGTTTCGCCAACCCCGCCATCACCATCGGTCGGATGTTCAGCGACACGTTCGCCGGCATCGCCCCGGGCTCGGCTCCCGGTTTCATCGCGGCGCAACTGCTCGGTGCCGCAGTAGGCTTCGGCCTTGTGCGGTGGGTGTTCCCCGAGCGTCGAATCGCGTAACCTCAAGCAGATAGATTCTCAATTTATGGTGATGGGGTCACGATGATCGACAACTTCAATGTGTGGCACCTCGTCATCGTCGCGACGCTGATCCTGCCCTACGCTGCGAGCGTCTGGGCGATTATCGTCACCGCCCGCGAGACGACCCTGTCGATGTTCTTCCTGCTCGTGTGGGCGGTCGTGCTGCTCGCGATTCCCTATTTTGGGCTCATTGCATGGGTGTTCTGGTGGAACGCCGGAAAACGTAGTCGCGCGAACCGTAATTCTTAGTCGCGCAGCGGCGAACCCACGACTTCGAAACGGTGCCCGCCCATCTCGCCGCTCAACAGGGGCATCGCCTCCTTGATCGCTGCCTGCACGCTCGCGAGTTGCAGGGAGAGTCGGTGGGCTTCAGCCGATTCCCAGAGCTCAGAAACGAACACGGTGTCGGGATGCTCGTCGCTCACGCCGACCTCGTAGCTGAGGCATCCGGCGCTATCCAGATCGGTGCTGCGTCGCGTGAGAATGGCGACAACCTCATCGCGGTGGCCGGGCTTCACTCCGAGGGTGCCTACGTTTACGAAAGTCATGGCTCCACTCAACGCCACTGGCGCGCGACGGTCAAGCAGCCATCGACGGGCTGACGCTGAGGTCGGCGGACTTGCGCAGGGTGAGAACGGTAACCCAGCGCGGCCCGTTGTGCTGCGCGCCCGGTTCTGGGAAAGTTGATCCACCACGGCGCCGCTGCCCACCCCCGGTCGCGCTGTGCAGTGATACTCGCCGCCGTGGCCCAAAGGAATCCGTGAAGCTGCTCAGCACCCCCGCAACGCCCTGGCACACGCCCGAGGACTATTGGCAGTCGCTCTCCGATGCGACGCTCTCGCTCGACGCTCCGTATGGGGTGCTGTCGCTCGAGGCGCTGTCGCACAATGCTGCCGATATGGTTCGCCGAGCATCCGGGGTGCCGATTCGGGTGGCGAGCAAGTCCATTCGGGTCCGTGAAGTCATGGATGCTGTGCTCGAACTCGATGAATTCCGGGGCGTTCTGGCGTACACCCTCACCGAGGCGCTCTGGCTGGCCGAGACCATCGATGATGTCGTTGTCGGCTACCCCTCCGTCGATCGCGCGGCCATCGCAGCGCTTGGAACAAGCCCGGCGCTCGCCGAACGCGTCACGCTCATGATCGACTCGGTTGAGCACCTCGATTTCGTTGATTCAGTCGTGTCTCCGCAGCACCGCGAAACGATCCGCGTCTGCATCGATGTGGATGCCTCGTTCCGGTCGCCCCTGCTCGGTCACGTCGGTGCTCACCGCTCTCCCGTGCGCTCGGCGGCGCAAGCGCGCACGCTCGCGAGCACGGTCGTTGATCGTGCCGGATTCACGCTGGTCGGAGTGATGGCGTACGAAGCGCAGATTGCGGGAGTCGGCAATCGCCCACCGCATAAGGCCGCCTATGGTCGCCTGCTCGATGTCATGCAGACGGCATCCGCCAAGGAGCTGCGCGAACGTCGGGGCGAGATTGTCGCCTCGATCAGCGAGATTGCCGAACTCGAATTTGTGAACGGTGGCGGCACAGGCTCGCTTGAGTCCACAGCCGAAGACACCGCGGTCACTGAAATCGCGGCGGGCAGCGGACTCTTCGGCCCGCACCTTTTCGACAACTACAGCCACTTCACCCCGGCGCCGGCCGCAGCGTTCGCGCTCGCGGTCGACCGCAAATACTCCCTCGATATTGCGACAGTGCACGGTGGCGGTTGGATTGCCTCGGGCGAAGCGGGCGTCGACCGGATGCCCCAGCCCACGTGGCCCGAAGGTCTCAAGTATGTGCCGCGCGAGGGGGCCGGCGAAGTGCAGTCACCGCTCACGGGCCCCGCTGCCGAACACCTTCAGATCGGAGACCGCGTGTGGTTCCGCCATACGAAAGCGGGCGAGCTGTCTGAGCATCTCAACGAGTTCGCGGTCGTCGCTGACGGTCGCATCGTGGATACCGTTCCGACCTACCGCGGCGAGGGCAAAGCGTTCCTGTGACAACTCCCGAGTGGATGCCGCCAGCGGAGCGCCGCGCCTCGAGCCCAACCCCGGCATCCCTGAGTCCCGGTTCCGAGTGGCGCAATTGGGGTCGTTCTGAGCGTTCGCGTCCCGAGTTCGCGGCTCGCCCGGAGAGCGTCGACGAGGTCACTGCGGCAGTGAATTTCGCCCGCGAGAACGGGCTAACCATCAAGGCCTGGGGTGCCGGCCATAGCTTCACGTCGATTGCGGCCACCGAGGGTGTTCATCTCGACGTCGGTGCACTCGCCGGCGTGATGGCGGTCGACGGCACCCACGTCACGCTCGGTGCCGGCACATATCTCTTCGAGCTTCCGGCTCTGCTCGAACCGCTCGGGCTCGCCCTCGCCAACATGGGCGACATCGATCGCCAGACGATTGCCGGCGCGATCTCCACCGGCACCCACGGCACCGGAGCGCGCTTTGGCGGCATCGCCACTCAGGTGCGCGGCATCACCCTAGTGACCGCGGCGGGCGACCTACTGCGCGTGAACGCGACCGAAAACCCCGAGCTGCTCCCGGCTGCGGCCCTCGGGCTTGGCGCCCTCGGCATCCTCGTCGATGTCACGATCGAGTGCGTGCCGACCTTTTTGCTGCACGCGGTGGAGCGCCCAGAACCCGCTGCCACCGTCCTGCATGAGTGGCTGCAGCGCAGCGCCGAAACTGACCACTTTGAGTTCTACGTCTGGCCGCACACCACCACAGCTCTCACCAAGAGCAACACGCGCCTACCGGGTGATGCGCCGCGGTATCCACTCACGAAGTTTTCGCACTGGTTCGACGACGAGTTCATGGCCAACGGGGTGTACCGCACAATCTGCGCGGTGGGCAAGGCCGCGCCAGCGATCATTCCGCCGGTCAACCGTCTTGCCGTGAAACTCTCGGGCAATCGCGAGTTCGCCGACGTCTCGAGCAGCGTGTTCGTCACCAATCGCACCGTACGCTTTCGCGAAATGGAATATGCCCTGCCCATCGAGGCGGTGCCGGATGCCGTGCGTGCCATCCAGAAGCTGATCGCTGATCGCCGGTGGAAAGTCTCCTTTCCTATCGAGGTGCGTTCGGCGGCTGCTGACTCATTGCTGCTGTCGACCGCGTCGGGGCGGGCCACCGGCTATGTCGCGGTGCACCGGTATTGGCGTGAAGACCCGGCCGAGTATTTTCGGGAGGTGGAGGCGATCATGATGGCTCACGACGGGCGACCTCACTGGGGAAAATTGCATAACCGGCAAGCCGAATCACTCGCGGCGACGTATCCGGGTTTCAATGAGTTCTTGAGCATTCGCGACCGGCTTGATCCTGGTCGC
The DNA here is from genome assembly GCF_015864665.1 of Salinibacterium sp. SWN167. Lineage (GTDB taxonomy): Bacteria > Actinomycetota > Actinomycetes > Actinomycetales > Microbacteriaceae > Rhodoglobus. The sequence continues at coordinate 442,868 of NZ_JADYWU010000002.1, forward strand.
GTGTTTGCGAACGACTACCTGCGCCAAGTGTTGGGGCGGTAGCGGCTCACGCTTTAAGGCACGAGTCGAGCAGTACGAGAAAGGGCGCGATTATCAAAGCCATTGTGTGTGGAGCAGGAATCGCTGGGCTCACGGTCGCCGGTCAGCTGGCCGAACGCGGGTGGGAGGTTGTGCTCCTGGAGGCTGCTCCCGAGCGCCGCACGCAGGGCTACATGATCGACTTCTTTGGGCCCGGCTATGACGCCGCCGAGAAGATGGGCATTCTGGAGCGCCTGCGCGAACTGCGTTACCCGATTAGTGAGGCCCGCTTTGTGCGCCCCAACGGTCGCAGCCAAGCAATTGATTATGAGCTTGTGGCGGCCAATGAGGGCGGCAAGTTGATGAGCCTGATGCGCCAAGACCTCGAACAAACTCTTTTCGACGTTCTGCCCGAGAGCGTTGAACTGCGGCTCGGCAGTGCCGTGGTGGCGGTCGAAGACCGCACCGATTACGTCACCGCCGTGCTCGCCGATGGGTCGCGCATTTCGGGAGACATTGTGGTGGCGGCGGATGGTATCCATTCGGCTGTTCGGCATGATCTTTTTGGTGACTCGGCGGCGTTCGATCGCCAGCTGGGCATGCACACCTGCGCATACACGTTCGACTCTCCGCGGCTTCACGCCAAGCTCGGCGACGCACTCGTGTCGACAGACGAGTTGGATCGCATGGTCGGCCTCTACGGTTTGCGTGATGGCAAGGTTGCGCTTTTCGCTGCCCACCGCGTGAATGACACGGTGCTTCCGGCCGATACGCGTGCGGCCATTCGCTCTGCCTACGCGGGGATGGGCGATGACGTTGCTGAGGCGCTCGAGAAGTGCCCGGAGCCCGACAAGATTTACTACGACCAGGTTGCCCAAATCGAGCTTCCCGTGTGGAGCCGTGGCCGCGTCGTCTTCGCCGGCGATGCGTGCCAAGCGGTTTCGCTGCTTGCTGGGCAGGGAGCGTCGTTGGCGATCGCTGGTGGATTGCTCTTAGCCGAGAAGATTTCGAGCGATCGAGAACTCAGCGCATCCTTCGCCGAATACGAAGAAGAATGGATGCCGGTAGTCGCCGATAAGCAGGCCGCTGGCCGTCGAGCGGCGAACGGTTTTCTGCCGCACACCGTGTTTCAACTTTGGAAGCGCCGCGCGGGCCTCGCCCTGCTGACAGCGCCGGTGATTGGCAAGTTTGTCACCTCCACGATCACGGGAACGAAGACCTTTAGATAGGCGGAGTAGAGCGGTGTGTCGGCCCTTTATTGGGGGTCGCAAGCAGCTCAGTTTCTCGGTGGAGGCACAGGAGCGCGTTCTATAGTTGAAGCATGGAATTCCTGATCGTAATCGGCGTAATCGTCCTGCTCGCAGTCATCGTCGGCATCTACCTGTGGTCGACGTATAACTCGCTGGTCACGCTCAACGTGCGCGTTGATGAAGCGTGGAGCGACATCACGGTGCAACTCAAGCGTCGTGCTGACCTGCTGCCGAACCTTATCGAGACGGTCAAGGGGTATGCCGCGCACGAGAAGGGCGTCTTTGAGGCCGTCACGAAGGCCCGCGCCGAGTCGTTGAACGCTCAGGGTCCCGTCGATGCGGCTGCTGCCGAGAACCACATGCAGTCTGCCCTCAAGAGCATCTTCGCCGTCGCTGAGGCGTACCCGCAGCTGCAGGCCAGCCAGAACTACCTTCAGCTCCAGGGCGAACTCGTTGACACTGAAGACAAGATTCAGGCCAGCCGTCGCTTCTACAACGGTGGTGTGCGCGAGCTCAACACCAAGATCAAGATCTTCCCGAACACGTTGTTCGCGCGCAACCTTGGTTTCCACGAGCGTGAGTTCTTCGAGGTTGCGGATGCCGCATCCATCGCTGAGCCGCCGCGCGTGCAGTTCTAATTCTTCGTCTTTCTAACCGCGTGACCAGGATGTTCTAGATGTATCGCGCCATAGCGAAAAATAAGCGCAACACCGTTCTGATCATCATCTTGTTCGTCATCATCATTGGTTTTCTTGGCTACGCGCTGAGCTTCCTGATGGGGGGCGACCCGATGACGATCACGATCGGCACCATCATTGGTGCCGGAGCGTTCACGCTGATTCAGTACTTTGCTGCCAGCGGCGAGGCTGTGGCGATGAGCGGCGCGGTGCAGATTCAGAAGGCCGACAACCCTCGCCTTTACCGCATTGTCGAAAACCTCGCGATCACTACCGGCACGCCGATGCCGAAGGTCTACATCGTCAATGATCCAGCACCCAACGCGTTTGCTACCGGGCGCGATCCAGAACACGCCATCGTGGCTGCGACGACGGGTTTGCTCGACATCATGACGGATGCCGAACTCGAGGGGGTTATGGCACACGAGCTTGGCCACGTGCGCAACTACGACATTCGCGTTTCGATGATCGTGTTTGGCCTTGTGGTTGCGGTCGGTTTCATCTCGGACATTGCACTGCGTTTCACCCTCTTTGGCGGTCGCGGCAATAACCAGAACAGCAACCCGATCATGATCATCGTTGGTCTTGCGGCGCTCGTGATTTCGCCGCTTGTCGCGGCGGCCGTGCAGGCGTCGATTTCGCGTCAACGCGAATACTTGGCCGATGCAACGGGTGCGCTCACGACGCGTCATCCGGATGCTCTAGCCAGCGCTCTGCAGAAGTTGGGCGACTACAGCCGGCCGATGGTGAAGCAGAATTCGACGATGGCCCACATGTGGATTTCGGATCCGACGAAGCCGGGCATCATGGACCGCATGTTCAGCACGCACCCGCCGATTGCGGATCGCGTGAAGCGCCTTGGCGAAATCGGTTCGACCTTCTAGCGCTGCAACTCTGCCTCGATAGCGGGGGAGAGGGTGCCGCGGCCAGTGACGGCGATCTCACCCATACCTTGCCAGTGCGCGATCTCGCGCAGGGTAGGCACGATGCGTTCGGCGAGAGCACCCGTGCCGCCGGGCAGGGCGTCGAGCCCGTCTTCGTGCCACGCGGATTGCACGCGTAGCACGCCCGACTGCCGATCAGTTTTGAGGTCGATGCGACCGACGAGGGCATCATCCACGAGCACGGGCAGCGAGTAGTAGCCGAACTGGCGCTGTGGCTCGGGCGTGTAAATCTCGATGCGGTAGTGGAAGCCGAACATGCGCTCGGCACGCTTGCGGTCCCAGACCACGGGGTCGAAGGGCGAGAGCAGCGCGACGTGGTCGATGCGGCGAGGGATGCGGGCATCCCGGTGCAGCCAGGCGGGCTGCTCCCAACCGCGCACAGTCACGGGAACCAGCTCGCCGGCATCCGCTAGCTCAGCGATGGCCGGGAGCACGTCGACACCTTTGAGCCGAAAGTAGTCGGCGAGGTCGGATGCCGTGCCGACTCCCAGCGCCCGTGCTGACTCAGCAACCAGGGCGCGATGCGCGTCGGCGCGGGGCACTTCGCGCTCGCGCACCTCGGCGGGAATAAGGTGCTCGGTCAGCGCGTAGGTGCGCTCGAAGCGGGTGCGGCCGGCGCTGACGACTTCGCCCCAGCGGAACAACATCTCGAGGCCTTGCTTGACGTCGGACCAGCCCCACCACGGCCCGGTGCGACGGTTGGCGTCGTGCTCGATCTCGCGGGCAGTGACGGGGCCGGTGGTGGCGAGTTCTTCGCGGAGCCACTCCAGCATGGCCTGGTTGTCACGCACCCATTCGTAGCGCTGGGCATCGCGTTCGCGCAGCGACTCCATCTTCCAGCGCCACAGCGGCCACGATTCGAGCGGAATGAGCGCGGCTTCGTGCGCCCAGTATTCGACGTACCGGCCGGGCGTGCGCGCAGTTGGCGTGCGGAACGTCAGCGCATCAAGAGCGGCCTTGTCGTAGTGGCCGAGGCGCGCGAACACCGGCTGGTAGTGACTGCGCTCGAACACGTTGACCGAGTCGAGTTGCAGCAGCCGGATGCGGTCAAACAGCAGGTTGAGCTGTCGCGTTCCCGCGGGGCTGGCCGCAGTCGCGGTGCCGCGCCCGAACCCTTGGGCAGCGAGCAGCACTCGGCGCGCTTGCGCTGCAGAGAGGGAATCGACCACGGCTCGACTCTACCGAGCGGCAACGACATCCACTCGCTAGGGCGGTGAACAGCTCCACCGAGTAATTGTGTTTGTGTCGTTCATCGTTCGTTTACCACGATGAAAGGGAACGCCGCATCAGGCTGCGTACCGTCAACTCCGGATCGTTTCGGTACCCTCTGCCCGTTTACAGCGCGGGCGGCTGCGACGGTCGTTGGAGGAAGTCTTGTTCACTAAGCGCACCCTCGCCGCTGTTGCACTCGTTGCAGCTTCGGCGATTTCACTCAGTGGTTGCAGCACCACTGAGGCAGCTGCTGGCGATGTTGATGCATCGACCGCCACCACCGTTGAGGACTTCGGCGGAATGGACGCTCTTATCGCAGCCGCGCAGGCTGAGGGCGAACTCAATGTCATTGCGTTGCCTGACAACTGGGCAAACTACGGCGAGATCAAGGCTCTCTTTGAAGAGAAGTACGACATCATCGTCAACTCGGCTGACCCCGACGTTTCTAGCGCCGAAGAAATCGCCGCTGCTGACAACCTCAAGGGCCAGGACACCGCTCCTGACGTCTTCGACCTCGGAACCGCTGTCACGCTCGACAGCCTCGACTACTTTGCTCCCTACATGGTTGCTAACTGGGATGAAATTCCCGAGGGCAACAAGGAAGCAACCGGCCTCTGGGTCAACGACTACACCGGCAGCATGTCGATCGGCTATGACTCCAACTCGGTTCCCGAGCCCACGAGCCTCGATGACCTGCTCAGCGCTGACTACCGCGGCGCTGTTGCGCTGAACGGTGACCCCACGCAGGCCGGAGCCGCTTTCGCTGCTGTCGGACTCGCCACGGTTCACAGTGGTGGAACCCTCGATGACTTCACCCCCGGAATCGAGTTCTTCGAAGAACTCAACGACGCGGGCAACTTCATCCCGGTCAACGTCACGGGAGCAACCATTGCTGCCGGCGAGACCAAGGTTGCCTTCGACTGGAGCTACAACAACCTCGCTGCGGCAGCAACAGTTGACGGCTGGAAGGTCACGACTCTTCCCGGTGCTGTCTACACGAGCTTCTACAACCAGGCCATCAGCATCGATGCTCCGCACCCCGCGGCTGCTCGTCTCTGGCAAGAATTCCTCTACAGCCCTGAAGCGCAGAACCTCTTCATCGTTGGTGGCGCGTACCCCGTCACGATTCAGGCACTGCAGGATGCCGGAACCGTCGACACCGCAGCACTCGACGCTCTCGGTGCCCTCGAGGGTGAACTGGTCACCCCGACCCCCGAGCAGGCAGAGCTGAACGCTGGCATCCTGGCCGAGAAATGGACCGCGGCAATCGGCTAACGCCCTTTCCGCTTCGTAATACATCGTGTCGCTAGCCACCGCGCCAGCGCCCGAACAGGATGGTGTCGAGCTCACCGCTCGGCACCATCCTCGGGTGGCCCTGGTCAAGCCGTCGAATCGGCGTCGTCGCCTCGCTTATGCGGGGCTAACGCCGTTCGCGGCCTACGTTCTGATCTTCCTCGCCCTGCCGACCATCCTCGCGGTGGTCACGGGCTTCTTCTCCGACGACGGCTCGCTGACGCTCGATAACGTGACCGGGCTGTTCACCCCGACCATCCTCGCCACCTTCGGTAGTTCCTTCTGGCTCTCCGGAGTCTCGGCCGTCATCGGTGCCGTCGTCGGTGCTCTCATTTGCTACGCGATGCTCGGCACCAAGGTCGGCGGTCTGCTGCGCACCATCATCGAATCGGCAGCCAGCGTGCTCGCCCAGTTCGGTGGCGTGATGCTTGCCTTCGCGTTCATCGCCACGATCGGTGTGCAGGGGCTCATCACCGTCGTCCTGCGCGACACCTTCGGCGTCGACATTTATGCGGATGGCGTCTGGCTCTACCAGGTGCCAGGCCTCATCCTTCCCTACGTCTACTTTCAGGTTCCCCTCATGGTGATCACGTTCTTGCCCGCGCTCACGGCGCTTCGCCCGCAATGGGCCGAAGCCAGTGCCACGCTTGGCGGCACCCGCTTCGCCTACTGGCGCTACATCGCGGCTCCCGTGCTTGCGCCGGCGTTCCTCGGCTCGCTGCTGCTGCTCTTCGCCAATGCCTTCTCCTCGTTCGCCACGGCCGCCGCGCTCATCAGCCAGGGTTCGCAAATCGTGCCGCTGCAGATCCGCGCCGCGCTCGTCAGCGAGACCGTTCTCGGCCGCGAAAACATGGCGGGCGCCCTTGCGCTCGGGATGATCGTGGTCATGGTCGTCGTCATGTGGGCCTACTCGGTGCTGCAGTCCCGCACCTCGCGGTGGCAAAAGTGACCGCGAATCAGGCCGTGCGCATTGGGGCCGAACCGAGCGCCCTCACCCGCCGTCTCATCCTGGGTATCATCGGCGCGATCTTCCTCATCCCGGTCATCGCGATGATCGAGTTCACCTTCCGTAACGGTCTTGCGGGCGATTACACGACGAGCCACTGGACGGGTCTCTTCAGCGAAGACAGTGCCCGCACCTATCGCGGTCTCTACGAAGCAATTGAGAACTCACTCGTTCTTGCTGCCGTCACCGTCGGCATCGTGCTTGTGCTGCTGTTGCCCACGATGGTGCTCGTGCACATGCAGTTTCCGCGCCTCAAGCGCACCCTTGAGTTCATCTGTATCATCCCGATCACGGTGCCCGCCATTGTGCTGGTTGTCGGTCTCGCCCCGGTCTATTCGGTGGTCGTGCAAGTGCTCGGCGGCTCCACCTGGACTCTCGCCTTCGCTTACGGCATCACGGTGTTGCCGTATGCCTATCGCGCCATTCAGGGCAACCTCGATGCGATCCCCGTGAAGACCCTCAGCGAAGCGGCCAGCACGCTCGGCGCCGGCTGGCTGAGAGTGCTGTGGACGATCCTGCTGCCGAACCTGCGCCGCGGAGTTCTCGCGGCATCCTTTATCTCGATCGCGGTCGTGCTTGGCGAGTTCACCATTGCGAGCCTGCTCAATCGTCGCAACTTGCAAACCGCGCTGCTTCAGGTCTCGCAGTCCGACCCCTGGGTTGCTGTGATCTTTGCGCTCGCCGCCCTTGCCCTCGCTTTCATCTTGCTGCTGATCATTGGCCGCCTCGGATCAGCAACGCCTTCTAGGAGAAAATCATGACCGCCACGTTTACTATGACGGGCCCCACCGCCACCCACACGCCGACCGCAGGAGCAACAGTTCAGCTCAGTGCCGTCGTCAAAGCGTTCGCCGGGCACACTGCGCTCAACAGCATCGACCTCGAAGTTGCCCCTGGCGAACTCGTTGCGCTGCTCGGGCCTTCGGGTTGCGGCAAGACCACCGCGCTCCGCAGCATCTCCGGGCTTGAGAGCATCGATAGCGGTCGCATCGTGATCGATGGTGTGGATGTCGCCGACACTCCCACGAATAAGCGCGACATCGGGATGGTCTTTCAGGCTTACTCGCTGTTCCCGCACATGACGGTGCTCGAGAACGTGGAGTTCGGCCTCAAGATGCGCAAGGTTGCCGCCGCTCGTCGCCGCGAACGGGCTCTCGAAACGCTCGATATGGTCGGCCTCACGAAGCATCAGGACCGTTTCGCCCACCAGCTCTCGGGCGGCCAACAGCAACGTGTCGCCCTAGCCCGCGCGCTTGTCACCCGCCCCCGCGTTCTTCTGCTTGATGAGCCACTCAGCGCGCTCGATGCCAAGGTGCGGGTGCAGCTGCGCGAAGAGATCCGTCGGCTGCAAACCGAACTCGGCATCACGACCGTGTTCGTGACCCACGACCAAGAAGAGGCGCTCGCTGTCGCCGACCGTGTTGCCGTCATGCGTGACGGTCGTATCGAGCAAATTGGCACGCCAGAAGAGCTCTACGCAACCCCCGCCAATGCCTTCGTCGCCGACTTTGTTGGCCTCAGTAACCGGATGCCCGCCGAACTCGTCGACGGCCAAGTCACGCTCCACGGCTGCAGCCTCAACCTTCTCGGCGACCCCATGCCCGATGGTCCCGTCATCGCGCTCGTTCGCCCGGAGGACATCGCCCTGACCGCCGACGGCATCGCCGGCACGGTCATCTCGTCGAGCTTCTTGGGCTCCTTGCGCCGCACGCGCGTGCGACTCTTCGACGACACGGTCGTCGCTATTCAGCATGAGGTGGAGCGGCATCCTCTGCCCGGTGAGGCCGTTACGGTGCGTCTTAAGGGTGCACCCGTGAGCGCGCTGCCTCCCAAGGTGAAGAAGTAGCGGCCACGCGCGACCACTTCGAGGCGCAGCAAGCGCGCACTCTGGCACAACTAAGATAGGCACGTGATATTCGGTCGACGTAATAACCCAGACAGTCGGATCCCGTCACGCGCCAGTACAACAGACGCGGCTGAGGTTCCCGCCGGGCTTTCGATAGCTGCTGCCTATTCGTGGCGCATGCTCGTTGTGCTCGCCGTGGTTGCAGTTCTCATTTATTTAGTCATCACGCTCAAGTACATCGTGATTCCGTTCCTGATCGCGATTCTTATCGGAGCGCTACTCGTCCCCGTCGTTGGTTTCTTGGTTCGCATCAAGTGGCCGCGCTGGCTTGCCGTCACCGTAGTTCTGATCGGATTCTTTGCCGTCGTCAGTGGTCTGGTTGTGGTCGTTGTAGGCCAAGTCCGTTCCGGGCTTCCCGCTCTTCAAACGCAGTCGGCCACCGCCTACGACAACCTCCGCGAGTTTCTGCGCAACTCCCCGCTGCAGCTCAGCGACCAAGACCTCGACGGCTATCTCACCGAGATAATCGACGTGGTTCAACGCGACTCACAAGCTCTCGTCTCGGGCATCCTCTCGGTCGGGTCCACCGCCGGTCACGTGCTCACCGGGGCGTTATTGAGCCTGTTCGCCACCATCTTCGTGCTCGTCGACGGAAAGAGCATCTGGGCGTGGACGGTTCGGCTCTTCCCGCGCAAAGCCCGCAGCGCGGTTGACGGTGCCGGTGTTGCTGGTTGGCTCACCCTCACCACTTTCGTGAAGGTGCAAATTTTTGTGGCTGCAGTGGATGCGATCGGCATCGGCGTCGGTGCGTGGATCCTCGGTTTGTTCTACGGTGGTTTTCCGCTCGTCATCCCCATCGCTGTCGCCGTGTTCTTAGGTTCGTTTATCCCCGTCGTGGGTGCACTCGTAACGGGGGCGCTCGCGGTGTTCATCGCCCTCGTCTTCTTGGGTCCGCTCCCTGCCGTGATCATGTTGGGAATCGTTTTGCTTGTGCAACAGCTTGAAGGTCATATTCTCCAGCCGCTCGTGATGGGCACGGCCGTGAAGGTCCATCCCCTCGCCGTCGTGTTCGCGGTAGCCGCTGGCTCATTCGTGGCAGGCATCCCCGGCGCACTGTTTGCCGTGCCGCTGGTCGCGGTCGTCAATGTCATGACCAAATACATAGCCAGCGGCGATTGGCGTCTCAATGGTCGGCCCACGATCACGGACGTGCTCGGTAATGGTAAATAACCGGATGCCCGGCCCCACGCTCGCTGACTACGAAGCAGCACGTGAACGGGTCGCAGAAGTTGCCGATGTCACCCCCATGCAGACCTCGCGTTTTCTCGCGGAAATTTTGGGATCACCCGTCTTTCTGAAGTGTGAAAACCTTCAGCGCACTGGCTCCTTCAAGCTGCGTGGCGCCTACAACCGTCTCGCGGGGCTCTCCGAGGAGGAGAAGGCGCGCGGAGTCGTGGCCGCCTCGGCCGGAAACCACGCCCAGGGCGTCGCTTTCGCCGCCCGCGAGCTGGGCATCAAGTCGACCATTTTCATGCCCGTAGGCGTGCCCCTGCCGAAACTGCAGGCCACGCGAGATTACGGTGCCGAGGTCGTGCTGCGCGGTCACACCGTCGAAGAGCCGTTGCGTGCGGCCGCCCGTTTCTCAGAAGAGACCGGTGCCGTGCTCATTCATCCCTTCGATCATGAAGATGTGGTGGCCGGTCAAGGCACTCTCGCTCTCGAAGTGTTCGATCAGGTGCCCCAGGTCGACACGATCATTGTTCCCATCGGTGGCGGCGGACTCGTCTCCGGTGTTGCCGGCGCGATCAAGCAGCGTGCCCGACTCGAAGGCCGCAACGTACGCGTCATCGGGGTTCAGGCAGCCAATGCCTCTGCGTACACTCCATCGCTCGCGAAGGGTGAAATCGTCGAAGTGCGCACCACTCCCACGATCGCTGACGGCATCGCCGTCAGTCGCCCCGGTGTGCTCAACTTCACCATGGTCCGCGATCTGGTGGATGAGGTTGTCACCGTTTCCGACGACCAAATCGCGTATGCGGTGCTCGTTCTTCTCGAGCGTGCCAAACAGGTCGTCGAGCCGGCTGGTGCCGTTGGAGTCGCCGCTATCTTGGCAGGCAAGATCTCACCAAGCGGCAACACCGTGGTGTTGCTGAGCGGTGGCAACATCGACCCCATGATGATGGAACGCATCATCAGTCACGGCCTCTCGGCATCCGAACGCTATTTGCGTTTGCGGATCCCGCTGCCTGACCGTCCCGGTCAATTGGCGCGCATTTCGGCGCTCGTTGCCGAAGCGAACGCCAACGTTGTTGAGGTGCTGCACAGCAGGCACAACAACAAAGTGCAGTTCAGCCAGGTTCAGCTCGAACTGCACATTGAGACCCGTGGCCCTGAGCACGCGGAGTCAGTGCTCGCGCGGCTCAGAGACGAAGGATTTGACCCTCAGGTCGACTTCTAAACCGAAGTTGGCTGGTGCCAGCAGGCCCCAGCCCGAAAGGCCCAGCCAGAAAGGCTTAGCCCGAGTAGGTAGCGATCTTGGTGACCTCTACCGTGATCGACTTGCCGTTGGGTGCCGTGTAGGTGGTCGATTCGCCGACTTTGAGACCGTTGATCGCCATACCGAGCGGGCTTTTCTCGCTGTAGACATCGAGGTCGCTATCGTCGGCGACGATCTCGCGGCTGCCGAGCAGAAATACGCTCTCGTCGCCCATAATGTTGGCGGTAACAAGAATGCCGGGCTCAACAACACCGTCGTCGTCTTGAACATCGCCGACTACGGCATGGCGAAGAAGCTGGGTGAGAACGCGGATGCGGGCCTCAATCTTGCCCTGCTCCTCCTTGGCAGCGTGGTAGCCACCGTTCTCTTTGAGGTCGCCTTCTTCCCGCGCAGCCTCAATCTTCTTGGCAATTTCGTACCGTGCTTCGCCCGTAAGTTGTTCCAGTTCGGCGGTGCGACGATCGAACGCCTCCTGGGTCAACCACGTGACATCGTTTTGTGCAGCCACTGTGCTTCTCCCTATACAAAAGAGAAACCGGCCGAAGACGACCGGTTTCGAGATGATTTGCTACAGCCTAGGTGAGCCAGCACCGGTAGATCAAGCCTGACACTGCTTGTTCGGTGGTGCGAACAGTGGTGCTCAACTCCCGATTGCGCTGATCGCCCCCGGGAACGTCGACGACTTTCCAGCCGATGATGGCAAAAGTGGAGTTGAGGGCCTGCACTGCACAGCGAGCATCTTGGTTCTCGGCAACGTTGAGTTGCCACCGCACTTCGACCGCAGTGTCATCAATGAGCTCGTAGCCGGTGTCTTTCGCCTCGAACTGGGCGGGCGATTCCAGCAGGCCACCCCAGACGAGCCAGGCTGTGAAGACCGCAACGAAGGCTACGGCCACGGCGACCACAATCATCCGATTGTTGCGCTTCGCTTTCGGGCTGCGGCCATAGCGGGCATCCAAATCAGTGGCTGCAACGGTGCCGGATGCGGCGCTGTCAGCGGTGCCAGTGGCGTTACTGGGGGCTTCGGGCACGCGGTGCTCCTTCTCGCGACGGTATTCTTATTACTGCAAGGTTATTCGCAAACTCGCATGATGAAATCATGGAGTGAACATCCCAGAGGACAACAGTTGATTTCTTTCACTTCGCTCGCAACCAGCGCGATTCTCTGGACGGCTACTCCCAGCCCCGAACCGACCCTGTACCCGGCCTACGAGGGCGACCCCAACTTGGTCACTCCCGGCGTGCTCGGCTTTATTGGCATCCTGTTCGTCGCGGTGGCCACGTTGTTGATCGTCATGGACATGAACCGTCGCGTGCGTCGCGTTCGCTACCGCGCGCTCGCCCAAGAAACGATTCAGGCCGAGCAGGCTGCGGCCGCCGGCGAGACCGATGGTCTCACCGATGTTGACGCCGATGGTGCCGCTGATGCTGGCGATGCTGATGATGCTGCGCCTACACAACGGGCGGATTAGTCGCCACGAGGAAGATGCCGACCCAGTGGCAGAGGAACGCCAGTAGCGTCAGCGTGTGAAAGATCTCGTGGAACCCGAACACTCCGGGCACGGGATTCGGTCGCTTGAGACCGTAGATAACAGCGCCAACGGTGTAGAACAATCCGCCAGCCAAAATGAGGGTCATCATGATCCAGTTGGCTTGGAAGAAGTCGACGATGAACATCATCGCGCCCCAGCCAAGCAACACATACAGGGGAACGTAGAGCCAGCGCGGGGCCCCCACCCAGAAGATACGGAAGCCAATGCCGAGAGCGGCACCGCTCCACACGATCCAGAGCAGAATGGTGGCCTTCTCGGGCGGAAGCGCCAGAACCGTGATCGGGGTATACGAACCGGCAATCAGCAAGAAGATGTTGGAGTGATCGAAGCGCTTCAGCATCATCCGCGTCTTCTCGCTCCAGTTGAAGCGGTGGTACAGGGCAGAAATACCGAACAGCATGAGCGACGACGCTACGAAGACCGCTGAGCTGACCTTGGCAGCGGTGCCATCGGCCATGATCAGCAGGATGACGCCGAGCACGATTGCCAGCGGGAACGTGCCGGCGTGGATCCAACCGCGCCACGTCGGTTTCTTGTCGGCCGGGTCGCTCGTCATCACATCATCGACGAACGGAAGCTCGGGAAGGCGCGATGCGTCTTCCTTCTCAACGGCCGCTGCAGCAGCGAGATCGGCGGCATCTTGGTTCATGCTCACAGTTTACGCCTGACGTAGATTCACTTGTTCAGTGCCGCAGTGGTCTAACGTAGTCCCGTGAGTAAGCGACAGTCTGCATTAGGTCGCGGTTTTCTTTACGGTCTTTACCAGAAAAAACTGCGGCGCCAGCTAGAGGGCCAGCAATTGCCGCGCCACGTAGCCATGATTATCGATGGCAACCGGCGTTGGGCCAAATTGAAGGATCTTGAGACGGCAGCCCACGGTCATCGCGCCGGCGCGGCCAAGTATCGAGAGTTTCTGGTCTGGTGCGACGACCTCGATATTTCAGTGGCGACGCTCTACCTGCTCTCGACCGACAATCTCACCAGTCGATCTCCCGAAGAGTTGAACGAGCTGTTCACGATCATTGGCGATCTTGCCGAAGATCTGTCGCACTTTCGTGACTGGCGCGTTCAACATGTGGGATCGGATGCTGGCCTTCCCGAGCAGCTCAAAGCCCAACTCAAGGGCGCTCACGAGCGCACCGCAGACAACACCGGCCTGCACGTGAACCTCGCCATCGGCTACGGCGGACGCCACGAAATCGCTGAAGCCATGCGCCGTATCGTGCGCAACCACAGCGATGAGGGCCACAGCCTTGACGCTCTCGCTGAGCTTCTCACCCCGGAGCTCATTGGTGAGCACCTTTACACCAAGGGCCAGCCAGACCCCGACCTCGTCATCCGTACCTCGGGGGAGCAGCGCATTAGCGACTTCATGCTGTGGCAATCTGCCCACAGCGAGCTGTACTTCATGGAAGCGTTGGGCCCCGATCTTCGCGAGGTCGATTTCTTGCGCGCCCTTCGTGATTTCTCGCGGCGTAACCGCCGCTTCGGCGCCTAGCCACGAACGAAATGTGACGCGATGGTGTCTTGTGGCGTGTCGCTGTGCCCAGATTGCGTGACGGGTTTAGCGTTCAATCCATCAGGTATGGCGCCTGATCGAGACGGCCACGTAAGTTCGTTTTCGTAAAGTACTGGCCGTCTTCGCAGACTGGATCCGAGTGCTCGCACTCGGGGATGGAGTGCACGTTGGCCGACCTAGCAACCCCCAAGACCACGATCACCACGTCGAAGGCGGGAGGGCGGGCCCCACGACAAGCCGAGCGCACGTACGTGCTCGATACTTCTGTTTTGCTCTCCGACCCGAGCTCGATCAAGCGGTTCGCTGAACACAATGTTGTTCTGCCCGTCGTGGTCATCACCGAACTCGAAGCCAAGCGCAACGACCCCGAGATTGGGTACTTCGCCAGGCAAGCGCTGCGCAGTCTTGACGAGATGCGCGTCAAGCATGAGCGCCTCGACTTTCCCATCTCGGTGGGCGATGACGGCGGCACGCTGCGTGTCGAGCTCAACCACTCCAACATGTCGGTGCTTCCTTCCGGGCTGCAGTTGGGCGATAACGATTCGCGAATCCTCGCTGTTGCGCTCAACCTCGCCAACGAGGGGCTGGACGTCACGGTGGTCTCGAAAGATCTTCCCCTGCGGGTGAAGGCGGCATCCATCGGTCTCGCGGCCGAGGAGTACCGCGCCGAGCTCGCGGTGGACTCGGGCTGGACTGGTCAAGCTGAGATTGAACTCAGCGGCGATCAAGTCGCCGAGCTCTACGACAAGGAGCGTTTGCAGACGCGTGCGGTGGGAGATCTGCCCATCAACACCGGGCTTGTGGTCACTTCCGAACGAGGTTCGGCCTTGGCGCGAGTAACAGCCCGCGGCACGATGTCGCTCGTTCGTGGTGATCGCGAAATCTTCGGATTGCATGGCCGCAGCGCCGAGCAGCGACTGGCTATCGAGATGCTTCTCGATCCCGAACTGGGCATCGTCTCGCTCGGGGGAAGTGCCGGTACAGGAAAGTCTGCCCTTGCCCTCTGCGCCGGTCTCGAAGCGGTGCTGGAGAAACAGCAGCACCGCAAGATCATGGTGTTTCGTCCGCTCTACGCCGTCGGTGGCCAGGAGTTGGGCTATCTTCCCGGCGATGCGGCTGAGAAGATGAACCCGTGGGCGCAGGCAGTGTTCGACACTCTCGGCTCCGTTGTCTCGGAAAATGTTCTTGAGGAAGTGCTTGATCGGGGACTGCTCGAGGTGCTTCCGCTCACTCACATCCGTGGTCGTTCGCTTCACGATGCGTTTGTGATCGTGGATGAGGCGCAGTCGCTTGAACGAAATGTCTTGTTGACAGTGCTTAGTCGCATCGGTCAGAACTCGCGTGTCGTGTTAACTCACGATGTGGCGCAGCGCGACAACCTCCGCGTCGGACGCCACGATGGCGTCGCTTCGGTGATTGAAACCCTCAAGGGCCATTCCCTCTTTGGGCACATCACACTCACGCGCTCGGAACGTTCCGCTATCGCCGCTCTTGTCACCGAGCTTTTGGAAGGTAACGACATCGCCTAACGAACAAGGTCGCCTTACGGCTTAGCTCGTCTGACGATTGGCTGACAAAGTCTGAGCACGCCGCGTGAGTGTCAGCGGGGCGTGCTCAGACAACGTAGGGTTTTCTCGTGGGCTCGGTGTGGTGGTTTTTGGCAGTTCCCCTTGGGGTTGCCGCGGTGTGGGCGATACTCGCACCCCGAAACCAATGGCGGAGTCTTTTTTCGTGGTCGGTAGCTAATGCCCACTCCTCAGAACCAGGTGGGGCCGCCTATGCCTCCCGCCAACTCATCGCTGGCATTGCGCTCGGGCTCGCCCTGCTCATGGTGGTATTCGCCGTGATCGCTACTACCTCACGCACCCCGCAAGAAGCCGCGCACGTCAGCGTTCTCGAACAGACGTGGGGGTCGCCAGCACCCTTGTTTGTGTACCGCACGTTCCAACCCGCGAAGTCGCCTGATTCTACCCTCGTTGAAGTGCCGATCGAGAATTATCTCCCGGTGAACGACGATGAGGCGGCGCCGCTGTATTTGCTCGACCTCGAACCATTTTCGCGGCTCGGTACCACGAATATTCCGGGCTACATCGGCAGTGAGCCCGACGATACAGATTCGACGATTGGTCGAGCTGATGTCTTGATTCATGTGCGTGGCCCGCTGCTGTGCGTTCCTCGTCGGGTTGTCGTTGTTGAGGGGCCCGAGAGCGTGCAAATCGCTGTTCAGTACGGCTTGCCCACGCCGAGCGATGGGTCAAAGCCTGACAACGCTGAAGCATGCCCGCTCGGTGAAGACCTCACCGGCTCAGTTCTCATTCCGATCACGTTGAAGGACGTAATAGGAGAGCGTTCCGTCGAAAGTCTCGACGGAACGCCCCTCACGCTGGTGCAAACAGGTAGTTAGCCAGGCGTCGTCATCGACAGAACGTCGAGGGCGGCATCCAACTGTTCGAGCGTGACTTCGCCACGCTCGACAAAGCCGAGGTCAATCACGGATTCACGCACGGTGATTGACTGTGCAACAGCGTGCTTGGCGATTTTGGAAGCTGCTTCGTACCCGATGATCTTGTTCAGCGGCGTCACGATCGACGGCGATGATTCTGCGAGAGCCAGAGCACGCTCGAGGTTCGCTTCGAGACCGTCAACGGTCTTGTCGGCGAGGGCGCGCAACGAGTTCGAGAGCAGGCGGCTCGACTCGAGCAGCGACGTTCCCATGACGGGGATTGCAACGTTGAGTTCGAAGGCTCCGGATGCTCCGCCCCAGGCGATGGTCGCATCGTTGCCGATAACGCGAGCGCACACCATGAGCACGGCTTCAGGGATGACGGGGTTGACTTTGCCGGGCATGATCGAGGAGCCGGGCTGGAGGTCGGGAATCTGCAGTTCGCCGAGGCCGGTGTTGGGGCCGGAGCCCATCCAACGGAGGTCGTTGCAAATCTTAGTGACGGAGACTGCGATAACGCGAAGTGCCCCAGACGCTTCAACAAGCGAATCGCGAGCACCTTGAGCTTCGAAGTGGTCTTCGGCTTCGGTGATCGGCAGGCCGGAGTTCTCGGCGAGGATCTCGATCACGCGCTGCGGGAAGCCGAGCGGAGTGTTGATTCCGGTGCCCACGGCGGTGCCGCCGAGGGGAACCTCTGCGACGCGGGGGATTGCCGACTGGATGCGGGCGATGCCGAGACGAATCTGGCGGGCGTAGCCGGCAAATTCTTGGCCAAGTGTCACGGGAGTGGCATCCATGAGGTGGGTGCGGCCAGCCTTGACAGCACCCTTCCACAGTTCGGCCTTCACATCGAGGGCTGCAGCGAGGTGTTCAAGCGACGGGATGAGGTCACCGATGAGCGCACCGGTCACGGCAAGGTGCACCGAGGTAGGGAACACGTCATTCGACGACTGTGATGCGTTCACGTGGTCATTGGGGTGAACGGCACTGCCGAGCGAGTCGGTGGCGAGTCGAGCAAGAACTTCGTTCATGTTCATGTTCGAGGAGGTGCCGCTGCCGGTCTGGTACGTGTCTACCGGGAACTGGTTGTGGAACTGGCCATCGATGATCTGGTCTGCAGCGCCCACAATGGCATCCGCGATGGCGGGGTCGAGCTTGCCGAGTTCGCTGTTGGCGATTGCGGCGGCACGCTTGACGCGGGCGAGAGCGACGATCTGTGCGGGCTCGAGGCCAGTGCCCGAGATGGGAAAGTTCTCTACTGCGCGCTGTGTCTGAGCGCCGTAGAGGGCATCCTTGGGCACGCGAACCTCGCCCATGGTGTCGTGTTCGATGCGGTATTCGGTGGAACTCGTCACAGCGTTGTAATCCTTTGTTTGCGAGCGAACTGGGTGAGACGTGGTGGAGGGCGCTAAACCGTGCCGATAACGAGGTCGGGGACAGCCCGACCCTCAAGCAAACGGTAGTTCGCGCCTACTACTGCAAGGGTACCTGCGGCGACCGCATCACTGATGAGTTCTGACGCATTCATGAGTTCAAGAATGGTGGCGCGCAAATGAATGCGTCCAACGTCGTAGGCGTTGATCTCATCAATCGTTACCGTGCCTGATTCGCTGCCCGCAACGCGACGAACGGCGGGCACAATTTTTGAAATCAACGATTGGATGTGCGGGGGCAGCGCGGGAGCATCCGCTGTCTGGGATTCGATAGCAGCAGCAACAGCACCGCACTCGTCGTGGCCGAGAACGAGAATCAGCGGCACGTTGAGCACGCTCACCGCATATTCGAGGGAGCCCACGACGGAGCTGGAGATGACCTGACCCGCGTTTCGAACGACGAAGAGATCTCCGAGGCCTTTGTCGAAAATGATTTCAGCCGCGAGGCGGGAGTCGCTGCAGCCGAACAGCGCGGCGTGCGGGGCTTGAGCATTGGCCAGTTCGGTGCGACGTTCGACATCTTGACGGGGATGCGCCGGTGCGCCAGCAACGAATCGTTCATTGCCGCGCGACATTTCGTTCCAGACCTGGGCAGGTGTTTTGGTGGGATTCGTCATGGTGTCTCCACATCGGCGGCGATGGACGCCGCAAGTAGTTCAAACTCGGAATCTGCGGCGGTTCCATGCAAAACAACAGTGCTGCCCGCGAGCTCCGCCGAGAGCGCGTAGGCATAGTTTCCGGTGTCGGAATCAGAGCGGCGATCGTAAACCGTCCATTCGATGCCGTCGATCACGATCGTGCCGGTAGCGAGCGCGCCATCCGTCACGATTCCGACCCAGGTGGGGTTCGCTTCGATGCCCTGTTCAAGCGCGATGAACTGTGCCCCCGAAGTGTCAGTGGATGGCGTAACGAGTCCGATGTACCAGGTCTGCACCGATGATGTGGTTCCCAATCGCGCCGAGTTGGCGTACCAGGACTCCGGCAGGGAGGGAGCAAGAAGTGGTTCGCTCGCATCGGTCTGGGCATCTGCGGCGATCGTCTGGTAATCGGCGACCACAGGGGTTTCTTCGCTAGGGCGAACAACAACAAGCACAAGAAACAACACGACAACGAGGGATGCCACAGTGGCGCCGACCAAATTGAGGAGCGTCTGGTTGGCGCGGTGCTTGCGCGAGTTCTCTGCCTTGCGCGCGAAAGTCTCTTCGGGAGTTTCGGGGCGACCCAGCTCGGCGACGATGCGCGGTTCGGTGCTCTTAGCCATTAGTGGTCGGCGCTCGCGTCAGCAGCGCCATCAGCAGTGCCGCCGCTGCGGGCAGCATCGAGGCGGGCGCGGGCGCCGATAAGCCACTCTTCGCAACGCTGGGCGAGAGCTTCGCCGCGTTCCCAGAACGCCAACGATTGTTCGAGTGTTGCCGAGCCCTGCTCGAGCTCGTTGACTACAGCAATGAGCTCATCCCGAGCCTCTTCATAACTGAGCTCACTGACGGGGGTTTCGTTGGGGGTAGCCACGATGTAATTCTACTGTTCTCTAGTTGTCAGACGGCTGGCCGGTGACGGTGGTGGAAATCTTGCCGTCGGCAACGGTGAGCAGGAGCTCGGTGCCGTCGGGGGCATCAGAAGTGGAACGCACGGCAGTGCCATCTGGCAGCTGCGCGATGGCATAGCCGCGCTGCAGCGTGCGTTGAGGGGAGAGAGCTCGCAATTGGCCCGTCAGCTCGGTGACCCCGGCGTGCGCTTTCTCAATCGCGCGCTCCACCAGCTCGTTGCTGCGCGAGACGTAACGCGAAAGCTCATCGGCGTGCGTGTCGACAAGCGACACCGGGTTCGCTAGCACCGGGCGGGTGCGGAGCGCTTCTAAACGATCGCCCTCATAACTGAGCCGCTGGGTGATGCGCAGCCGCATGCCGGAGCGTGCCTGCTGCACTCGACTCAACTCTTCAGCGACATCCGGAACGACACGCTTTGCCGCATCGGTGGGGGTGGATGCCCGCAAATCAGCAACCTCGTCAAGCAGCGGTCGATCGTTCTCGTGCCCAATCGCCGACACCAGCGGAGTAACGCAGGCCGCTGCGGTTCGCACTAAGGATTCATCGCTGAACACGAGCAGGTTCTGAAAATCGCCACCACCGCGGGCGACGATGATGACATCGACCTCGGGATCGGCGTCCAATTCTCGGATGCCCTGCGAAACCTCAGAGACGGCGCGCTCACCCTGCACTGCGGCGTGGGCCGTACGGAACTTCACGGCGGGCCAGCGCAACTGAGCGTTGCGAATGACATCCTTTTCAGCGTCGCTGTCTTTCGCCGTGACAAGCCCGATGCAGTTCGGCAAGAAGGGGAGGGGCTTTTTGTGCTCGAAGAGACCCTCGGCGCGCAATTTCTGGCGCAGCAGTTCAAGTTTCTCGAGTAAATCGCCGAGCCCGACGTGGCGCATCTCGAGCACCTGCATCGTGAGGGTGCCACCCTTGACCCAGTAGTTGGGTTTGACGAGCGCGACAACGCGATCGCCCTGCTTGAGATCGGTGGGCAGTTTGGTGCGCACCGACGACCAAATGGTGAACGAGATGGTGGCATCCACTTCAAGGTCTTTGAGCTTGCCGTAGATGTTGCCGCCCGAACCACCCCACTGGGTAATTTCGCCTTCGACCCACGCTGTGCCGAGCCGCTCGATCCAACCGCGGATCTTCTGCGACAACACCGACACTGGCCACGGAGTATCGACGGTGGGCGGTGCCTCTGTGATCGTCACCTAGCCTCCTCAAGCTTCTGATTACAGGGTAGAGGATGCCGCTGATACTGCTCTCCGTTCGGCGTTCGTGCAGCGGTGTTCGGTAGAATCATCCAAGTGAGCACCATTTCTAACGGAAGCGCCCAAGCGCTAGCGATGCCCCCGATGCCCGCACGCCGAGAGCAATTGAAAAATTTGCCGGTCGCAGGCGCAAAACGCGTCGTCTTGGCGGCCCCGCGTGGCTATTGCGCGGGAGTCGACCGCGCTGTCATTGCTGTCGAAAAGGCGCTCGCTAACTACGGCGCTCCGGTCTATGTCCGCAAGCAGATCGTTCACAACATTCATGTTGTAACAACACTCGAAGCACAGGGAGCGATCTTTGTGGATGAGGTCGACGAGATCCCCGAGGGATCAACCGTTGTCTTTTCGGCCCACGGTGTCTCGCCGGCTGTCGTTAAGGGAGCCTCCGATCGCGAGCTGCACGCGATCGACGCCACCTGCCCCCTCGTTACCAAAGTTCACCGCGAAGCGACTCGCTTCGCCCGCGACAACTACCAAATCTTGCTCATCGGCCACGATGGCCACGAAGAGGTTGAAGGCACGATGGGACACGCGCCCGAGCGCACCATCCTCGTCAACAGCCCCGCCGATGTGCCCAACATCGTGGTGGAAAACACCGACAACCTCGTCTGGCTTTCGCAGACCACATTGAGCGTCGACGAAACGATGGAGACGGTTCGCCTGCTGCGCGAACGTTTCCCCACTCTGCAAGACCCGCCGAGCGACGACATTTGTTACGCCACGCAGAACCGTCAGGTTGCCATCAAGAAGGTCGCCGAAGACGCTGAACTCGTGATTGTGGTTGGCAGCGCCAACAGCTCCAACACGGTCCGCCTTGTGGATGTCGCTCTTGAGTACGGCGCCAAGGCTGCATACCGGGTCGATTACGCGAGCGAAATCAAGCAAGAGTGGCTCGACGGTGTCGCCACTGTTGGCGTCACGAGCGGAGCATCCGTTCCCGAAGTTTTGGTTCAAGAAGTGCTGGCTGACCTCGCAGAAGCAGGCTACGGCGATGTCTCCACCGTCGTCACCGCCGAGGAAGACCTCATGTTTTCGCTGCCCAAAGAACTGCGCACCGACGCTGCAGGCAACCCCGATGAGCGCGGCCTCGGTGGCCGCAATCGCAAACTTGATTGGCAATAGAGTTCATGACTGACCCGCGCCCACGCCCCCAATACGGCGAGTATGCACCGTTGCCTCCTGCAGCACCCGAAGGCACGAGTGAGGAGCCTTCGGTCGAATCACCGGCTGGTCCGGGCGCGATGTTGCCGCCGATCATGCCCGATTCTTCGCTGAACGCGCAGTATCAGCGCGGTGCAGCGGCCGGTCTTACCGGTCACGGCACATCCACCGCAGCCCCCGAGCGCAAATATCGCCTGTGGGACGTCTTTCTCACCGCAACCCTGTTGCTCTTTGGCGTCGTGGACATCATCAACACGTTCGGCACGGTGGCGAACCTTGGCCCAGTATTGCGGGAGGGCCTCGCCGCTCAGGGCATGGGCGACTTCACGTCAGACGCCCTCGCGAGCGACGCCGGAGGCGTAGCCAACATCGTTCGCGTAGCCGCCCTCGTGCTCACGATTATCTTCGCGTTGCTGCAGATTCAGCGCAAACGAATCGCCTTCTGGATTCCCCTCATCGGGGCGAGCATCGCCGGGATAGCGCTCATGGTCGCGATCTTCGTCGCCGTGCTCAGCGATCCCGGGTTCATTGCTTACGTCGAGAGCCTGCAGTAATCGCATCAGCTGCCGTTAACGACAAATAGGGGCTGCCCCGAAGGCCAGCCCCTATTCGTTGAGAGCGTTACTTGCTGGAGAATCCAGCCGAACCGAGCTGCTTCGTTGCTTCGACAACACGCAGTGCGAGAGCGGATTCTGCGGCCTTGCCCCAAGCACGGGGGTCGTAAACCTTCTTGTTTCCGACTTCGCCGTCAACCTTGAGGAAGCCGTCGTAGTTGCGCAGCACGCTGTCAGCGACGGAGCGGCTGTAGGCGTACTGGGTGTCGGTGTCGATGTTCATCTTGATGACACCGTTGGCGACAGCGGTCGCGATTTCTTCATCTGTCGATCCCGATCCACCGTGGAACACGAGGTCGAGGGGGTTGGCGCCAGTGCCGTACTTCGCGGCGATGCCGGCCTGAATCTCGCCGAGCAGTTCGGGGCGGAGTTTCACATTGCCGGGCTTGTACACACCGTGCACGTTGCCGAACGTGAGGGCTGCGATGTAGCGGCCCTGCTCGCCGAGGCCGAGGGCGTCGACGGTAGCGATGACGTCATCCAGCGTCGTGTAGAGGCTGTCGTTGATGTCGTGGCTGACACCATCTTCTTCTCCGCCGACAACGCCGATCTCAACTTCGAGAATCGAGTTGATGGCCTTCATGCGAGGCAGGATCTCTTTGGCGATCTCAAGGTTCTCGGCAAGAGGAACAGCCGAGCCGTCCCACATGTGCGACTGGAAGATCGGGTTGCGGCCGGCCTTGACCTCAGCTTCGGATGCCGCAATGAGCGGGTAGACGAAGTCATCGAGAGCGTTCTTGGGGCAGTGATCGGTGTGTAGTGCAACGGTGACCGGGTAGTTCTTGGCAACCTCGGTGACAAACGCGGCGAAAGCGAGAGCTCCGGAAGCGCGAGCCTTGACCGACTGGCCAGCGAAGTAATCTGCGCCACCGGTCGTGACCTGAATGATGCCGTCGGAACCAGCGTCGCTGAGTCCCTGAAGCACACCGTTGATGGTGGACGACGACGATACGTTGATGGCGGGGTAGGCGAAGGAGTTCTTCTTCGCCTTGTCGAGCATTTCTGCGTACTGATCTGGGGTTGCGACGGGCATTGTTGTCTCTCCTCGTACGGTACCGATTACCGCTCTGGTCCGGCTCGCCTCGATTCTAGCCACCCCTTCTGGGCGGCGCGAACTGTTGCAGGGCGCGATGTCTCATGAGGTAACCGACAACGTTTGATCAGCGTCGAGTTCGCTCCGCTCCGTTAGACTGACTAAGCGCTGACCACCACCGGCGCGTCCCCAGTCGACCAATTTCAACGAAGGATGCCTCTAGGTGAGTACAGAAACCGGCACGCTATTCCTCCATCCCGATCGCAACCTCGCTCTTGAGCTTGTGCGGGCAACCGAAGCGGCGGCGATTCGCGCCGTTCCCTTCATTGGTAAGGGCGACAAGCTTGGCGCTGATGGTGCCGCGGTTGATGCCATGCGCAAGTTCTTGGGCACCGTCGACTTCGACGGCCTCGTCGTTATCGGTGAGGGCGAAAAAGACAACGCCCCCATGCTCTTCAACGGTGAGCACGTGGGCACCGGTCGTGGGCCCGCCTGCGACATCGCGGTTGACCCGATTGACGGCACCTCGCTGACGGCGGCCGGGCGACAGAACGCTATCTCGATGATTGCGGTGTCTGACCGCGGCACGATGCTCGACGCCTCCTCTGTCTTCTATATGGACAAGATCGTCACGGGTGCTGAAGGTATCGGCATCATCGATATCCACCGTCCCATCGGCGACAACATTCGTGCTCTGGCGAAGGCCAAGGGCAAGCGTCCCGAAGACATTGTGGTTGCAGTGCTCGACCGTCCCCGTCACGCTCAACTCATTGACGACATCCGCGAAGCTGGTGCGGGTACACGTCTCATGCTCGACGGTGACGTTGCTGGCGGAATCAACGCCGCGCTGTACGGCACACGCATTGACATGTGTGTCGGCATCGGCGGCAGCCCTGAAGGTGTTGCCACGGCGTGTGCCATCAAGGCACTCGGCGGCGAAATCCAGACGATCTTGTACCCGCAAACTGACGACGAACGTCAGCGCGGAATGGATGCCGGGCTCAAGTTCGATCACGTTTACACGGCCAACGAGATGGTTTCCAGCGATAACACGTTCTTTGTTGCGACCGGCGTCACGGATGGCGGGCTCGTGAAGGGTGTGCGCCGCTACGGACCCATCATCCGCACCGAGTCGATCGTCTTGCGCTCACACTCGGGAACGATTCGCCGCATTTCGGCTGATCACCTCGCCGAGAAGTGGCTCGACCACTAAAGACAGCCCTCAGCTGGCGCGTTCTCCGTCTCGGAGAGCGCGCCAGTTCTCGTTAACGGCCGTCGCTGTCGGTGGGCAGTTCGAGCTCTAATTCGGCCGCCGTGATGTGTTTCGGCGTGCCCTCGACCAGCTGAGTTTCGCCGATGACTTTCGACTCGTCGAGAGCATTGAGCTTGCGGGCGGTAACGAGCACGCGGCTTTCGAGCGAGTTCGCGAACTGGTTGTAACTGTTCACGGTGGTGTCGATCGAGCGACGCAGTTTGTCGGCGTGCTCGGCAAGTGTGGCGAGGCGCTGGTAGAGCTCCTTGCTGAGATCAAACAGGGTCTTCGCCTGGTCGGTGAGCACGTCTTGCTGCCAGGAGAACGCCACCGTCTTCAACACTGACCACAGGGTCACGGGGGAGGCGAGGGCGACGCGCTTGTTGAAGGCGTAATCCATGATCGACGGGTCAGCCTCCATCGCCGACGAGACGAGCGATTCACTCGGGATGAACGCAATGACGAGCTCGGGGGAGGCATCGAGGCCGGCCCAGTAGGCCTTGCTCGCGAGGGTGTCGATGTGGCCGCGCATGACCTTGACGTGCTGTTTGATGAGCGCTTCGCGACGGGCGCCTTCTTCTCCTGTCGCGGTGACGGAGATTTGGCTCGCCTCCAAGAAAGCGGTGAACGGCACCTTGGCGTCGACCGCGATGTTCTTGCCGCCGGGAAGGTGCACGACCATGTCAGGGCGGCCGGCACCGGCATCCGAGTTGATGCTCGATTGCAGGTCGAAGTCGACCCGTTCGATGAGTCCAGCGGCTTGCACGACGTTGCGCAGCTGGGTCTCGCCCCAGACGCCACGCGTGGAGTTGTTGCGCAGGGCCGATGCCAAAGATTCGGCTGTGCTGCGCAAACGTTCTTCGGATTCGGTGGCCGACTTGAGCTGCTGGCTCAGTTCGCCGTGCTGCAAGCTGCGCTGCGACTCCAACTCGGTGACCTTGTTCTGCATCGTGCGTAGCGTCTCTTGCACCGGGGTGAGCGCCTGCAGAACCTTAGATTCGCGGCGCTCGCGCTCAACGAGCGCTGCCGCCTCATCACGCTGACGATCGAGGGTCTCGCGGTACTGCACTTGCAGTGACGCCACTTGCTCGCTCAGCGCTTCAGACCGTGCTGTGATGGATGCCAGCTCCGCTGCCAGCCGAGACTGCTGTTCGCGCTCGGCGGCAGTCACATTCGCGATCGCCGCCTGATGGCGAGCCTCCAGCACTTCGGGGTCAACGCGGCCCGTTAGCGCGGTCGCGCGAACACGGGCAATGAGCAGGCCAATCACGACGCCGAGGACGGCGCCCACGAGTAGACCAACGATGAGGGCGACGAGGGGATCCATTCCGCCAGTGTGCCAGCCGGCGACGACATTGCGGGATGCCCTGCGGCAGTTGTCCCGAAGCGCCCCTAGGGTTGAGGGCATGGCCAGCGACTCCGTGCATCCGCTCGATGTGAGCACCGACGATCTGCGCTACCTCATTGCCGTAGCGCGGGCGGGCCGAATGGTCTCGGCGGCCACCCTGCTCGGCGTCGATCACACGACAGTGCGTCGCCGCATCGACCGGCTCGAAGCTGCCCTCGGCGTGCGCCTGCTCGACCGCGGCGCCGATGGCTGGGAACTCACCGCCATCGGCCGCGAAGTCGCTACCCGCGCCGCCGGTCTCGAAAACATTGTCGAGAACGTCGTCGGGGCAACCAGCGGGGGAGCCGACGAAGTGCGCGGCACCGTGCGCATCGTCGCGCCCGATGGATTCGGGGCCACCTTTGTGACGGCAGCGCTCGCGGCAGTGCAGGCGGAGCATCCGGCCATCACGGTCGAACTGGTGACCTCTACCCGCCCCCTCAGCCTGCGTGGTGCTGGCTTCGACCTGGCGATCACTATCGGCACCACCGCGACCTCCCGCCTCGCGTCCGAACCACTCGCCGCCTACGCTCTGCGCCTCTACGCCTCGCCCGGCTACGTGGCCTCGCATCCGCCGATTCTTTCCGTTGCCGACCTCGACAGCCATCCGCTGGTCTTTTATGTGGATGCCCTGCTCACGGTTCGCGAGCTCGACCTCGCCCCGGTACTCGGCGGCATGCGCGTCGGATTCGGTTCGACGAGTGTGTTTGCGCAACTCGAGGCCACGCGCCAGGGAGCGGGCGTTGGGCTGCTGCACGCCTTCATGGCGGAGCCCGAGCCGGGCCTAGTTGCGGTGCTGCCCGATGAGGTCAGTTTCCGCTTGGAGTTCGCGCTTTCGGTGCGTAAAGAGGCCGCGGATGTCGAGGCCGTTCAGCTGGTGCGAGCGGCATTGCATCGCGAGGTTGCGCGTCGCGGCTCAGAGCTATTGCCCTTCAACTAGCGCCTCATGCCACCGTGTGCGTTTCTGCAGATTGCTCGTGCACTAATAGGCCTTGATTGCAGATCCAATGGGTTGCAGACTGGGCACACCTCCGAACGAAAGTAGGCCCATGTACTCCACGATTCCGCACTGGATCAACGGCTCCGCTACCGAGGGCGATTCGCCCAACCGTGGCGACGTCTTCAACCCCGCAACGGGCGCTGTCGCTCGCACCGTTCCTCTCGCATCCGTCGCTGACGTCAACGCTGGTGTTGCCGCTGCCAAGGCTGCCTTCCCCGCCTGGGGCACCACGTCGCTCGCTAAGCGCACCGCCGTGATGTTCGCTTTCCGTGAGCTGTTCAACGCTCGCAAGGATGAGCTCGCTGCCATCATCACCGCCGAGCACGGCAAGGTTCTTTCGGATGCTGCTGGCGAGATCGCTCGTGGCCTCGAAGTTCTCGACTTCGCCTGCGGTATCGCTCAACTCAGCAAGGGCGAGTACAGCGAGAACGTCTCGACCGGTGTTGACGTGTACTCGTTGCAGCAGCCGCTCGGTGTTGTCTCGATCATCAGCCCCTTCAACTTCCCGGCCATGGTGCCGATGTGGTTCTTCCCGATGGCGGTCGCCGCCGGTAACACTGTTGTGTTGAAGCCCAGCGAGAAGGACCCGTCTGCATCGCTCTGGATGGCAGAACTCTTCACCGAGGCCGGCCTTCCCGATGGTGTCTTCAACGTGGTTCACGGTGACAAGGTCGCCGTTGACACTCTTCTTGAGCACCCGGATGTTGCCAGCGTCTCGTTCGTTGGTTCCACCCCGATCGCTAAGTACATCTACGAAACCGCTGCTCACCACGGCAAGCGCGTCCAGGCTCTCGGTGGCGCCAAGAACCACATGCTGGTGCTTCCGGATGCCGACCTCGACCTCGTTGCTGACTCTGCCGTCAACGCTGGTTTCGGTTCCGCTGGCGAGCGTTGCATGGCCGTCTCGGTTGTCGTTGCTGTTGAGCCTGTTGCTGACGAACTCATTGCCAAGGTCAGCGAGCGCATGGCGACGCTGCGTACCGGTGACGGCACGCGCGGCTGTGACATGGGCCCGCTCATCACGGCCCAGCACCGCGACAAGGTTGCCAGCTACATCGAGATTGCGAAGACCGACGGCGCGACGGTTGTTGTTGACGGTCGCGGCATCGAGATCGATGGCGACGCTAACGGCTTCTGGCTCGGCCCGACGCTCATCGACAACGTCTCCACCGACTCCGACGTCTACAAGCACGAGATCTTTGGACCGGTGCTGAGCGTCATTCGCGTCGCCACCTACGAAGAGGGTCTCGAACTGATCAACTCCTCGCAGTACGGAAACGGCACCGCGATCTTCACGAACGATGGGGGAGCGGCTCGTCGCTTCCAGCGCGAAGTTGAGGTCGGCATGGTCGGCATCAACGTTCCGATCCCCGTTCCGGTGGCGTACTTCTCCTTCGGCGGGTGGAAAGACTCCGCGTTCGGTGACACGAAGGCCTATGGCCCCGATGCCATCCGCTTCTTCACGCGTCAGAAGGCTGTCACCAGCCGCTGGCTCGACCCCAGCCACGGTGGAATCAACCTCGGCTTCCCGCAAAACGACGCCTAATAGGTAGTTCGCTTTACCCTCGCGATGGCGGTCCCGTTCCTCGGGGCCGCCATCGCCGGTAGGATTGACTCCCGTGGCTCTCACTATTGCAATCGTTGGACTCCCGAATGTCGGCAAGTCCACCCTCTTCAACGCTCTGACCAAGAACTCGGTGCTCGCCGCGAACTATCCGTTCGCGACCATCGAACCTAACGTGGGCATCGTCAACCTGCCCGACCCGCGCCTTAAGGTGCTGGCCGGAATCTTCGGCAGTGAGCGCATCCTGCCCGCTCCGGTCTCCTTCGTTGACATCGCCGGCATTGTGCAGGGCGCCAGCGAGGGCGAAGGCCTGGGCAACAAGTTCTTGGCGAACATCCGCGAGGCTGACGCCATCGCTCAGGTCGTGCGCGGCTTTAGCGACCCGGATGTTATTCACGTCGACGGCAAGGTTGATGCGGCATCCGACATGGAGACCATCAACACCGAGCTGATTCTCGCCGACCTGCAGACGCTCGAAAAGGCTGTTGCTCGGTATGAGAAGGAACTCAAGACCAAGCGCGTTGAGCCCGCCGTTCTCGAGGCCGCGCTCGCTGCGCAGGCGTTCCTCAACGAGGGCAAGCCCCTCTCCGAGGCCACCAAGATTGAACTGGAGCTGATTCAGGAACTCGGTCTGCTCACCTCCAAGCCGTTCATTTACGTTTTCAACGTGGATGAAGCGGTGCTGGGTAACTCAGACAAGCTCGCCGAATTGGCGGCTCTGGTTGCCCCCGCGAAGGCCATCTTCCTCGATGCCAAGTTGGAGGCCGAACTCATCGACCTCGACGAAGAAGACGCCGCAGAGCTTCTCGCGAGCACCGGTCAAGAAGAGAGCGGTCTCGACCAGCTCGCCCGCATCGGCTTCGACACTCTCGGTCTGCAGACGTACCTCACGGCTGGTCCGAAAGAGACTCGCGCTTGGACCATCCCGAAGGGCGCCAAGGCGCCTCAGGCTGCCGGCGTCATCCACACTGACTTCGAAAAGGGCTTCATCAAGGCTGAGGTCATCGGCTTCGACGACCTCGTCGAGACCGGCTCCATCGCGGAGGCTCGCTCCAAGGGCAAGGCTCGCGTTGAGGGCAAGGAATACGTCATGCAGGATGGCGACGTGGTGGAGTTCCGCTTCAACAACTAGTGATGTGTGCCGCTACACAAGTGGCCATGTTCTCCTGTTGCGGAGATATTTGTCAGCAACGCGAAGCGTTGCCAGCCGCTCGTAGTGCCCGAGGAAGAACTCTGAACCGGGAGTGTATCCAGCCTGTCGCGTGAGGTCAGCGAATAGCTCCGCGAGCCACCGAGCGTGCAAGAGCGAATAAAATCGGCTCCACTTCTGGGTGATCTCGCGTTCGTGGGTCATTAGGCTTGCCCGGGATATGTCAGTTACTACTGAACCGTCCTCGTGAAAGTGGAGGGCTGTACCCACCTGCCCGAGGATTTGGCCTACAGCGCTTGAATCCTGAACGGCGCGTTGCTCACGTTTGGTCCCGTGGAAGTGCTCTACCAGGATGGGCTCACAGACGTTTTTCCACCAAGTTCTGGTCGGCTCGTAAGGCGACTGCTGTCCTAGTAGGGACGCGTGGTTTGCATAGCGGCCACGGCTCGCTGCCGAGAAGTCATCGAGGCTGACTACCACTTGCGCCGCGATGGCGTGAGTTGGTCGTATGTAGTGAGGGGTGATGCCCCTGCTGAGCTGAACTGCTTCCGCTTCATCAAGGATCCGCGAGATCGAGTGCCCTTTGGCTCGCAGGTCTTTATCGCTGAGCGGATGACCGTGAGCGAGGAGACTGTCCGACGTCAGAATCAGCTTCCCGAGTCGTTCCAATCCGTTGGCAAAACCAAACTGAGCCGTGGCATACCTGCCGTGACTCGTATAGTCGGCTCGGCCGATTTCGTTTGCACCCGAGCAGATGAGTTGCGTCGCAAGATCCGTTTCGCGGGCAAGCGCCTGCCACATCGGGTTGGCAAAAGGCGTAGCGAGTCCTAGCATGATCCTCATTCTAGGTCAACCAAGTCGGGTGCCTTAAGGAATTTACCTAGGCGCAACTCGGCGCGAGAGCGTTTATGCTTGACGACTTTTTGACCACCCAAAGCCCGGTGGCGATCCCCGGCGAGATCGACCCCACGGCGACCCTAGGAATCTCGCGGCAACGTCCGACTCGATCAACGATCTCTCGGGAGGACAGAACACAGTGACTCCTGCGAATCCGGCCGAGGCGTCGGAAAATGCCTAACAATGACGTAGACGGTTGGAGTCCGCTTCAACGTGTAGCTCCATCAGCGCCACGTCTAGTGCGCGTGAGTCGAATTCCGATAATTTTGGTGCCCCTCCAAGGTGATGAAGTGATTCTCACGGTGGAGTTGATCCCTGCGGTAGGGACCAGCGCCGCGGCTGCCAACTTACGACGTGAGGCGGAACGCCGCGCAGTCACTTGAAGCGTGATTGCTACGATCGAACAATGCTGAGCTTCCCGTGGTTCGTTGTCGACGACGAAGGTTTCCCGACGGGGGAGTTCGACAGGGACCGCCTCGAAATGCTTCGGTGTGCCCCGCTGCCAGATCAACGCGACCTCGATGCGGCGCTTACCCTCCTCGACGCGATCGGCGAATGGGTCGAGGGTTGGGAGGACGGGACATCCGATGAAGGTCGACGACTGACGGAAGATGCGCTCAGGACGCTCCAGATCGTCTGCGCCCGTGTCGGCCTCGATATTGACGTGACTTCGAATCTTGACGTCAGCGGGGGGCGGCGCAGATCGTACGAGGTTTGGGACATGCTTCGGCCTGCCCACGACGCGCTGCTCGCTTACGAGCGTTACGAGCTTGCACGGCAGCTGGAAGATACCGGGTGGCCTGCGATCAGGGTGGAAATCGAGGAGCTACGTCGCGCGTGGCGGCAAGCAAATACCCCGCAGGGGTACAGCAGCGTTGGCAACCATGCTGTGCGAGTCTTGGAGACTCTGAGCGATGCCGTCGGGGCTCAAGGTATCCCCATAAATCAGACAAAGAATCGTCTACTTGGGTTCCTCGATGAGCGTGCGGGAGGCTCGGCAAACGGTGATCTCAAGAAGGTAGTGCAGCACGCATTCGACCTCGCGCACGGCGTGAAGCATGATCGTGATCCTGACAGATTGAAAGCGGGATCTGCGGCTTCGGCAGCAATAATGATCGTCAGCATGCTTTGGAGTGCGCACGAACAAAGGTGAGACGGCCAGCGGGGCGGTTGACGCCGTCGGCGCAGACCGTTCCACACCAATCTCCTTGTCGAGCCGCCCTAATACCTATCGCTGACGCAACGTGGTGGAGTTCCGCTTCAACAACTAGGCGGCGCTAAGCTGCGGACGGAGAGGTTCGCAGGTGCGATCGCTCTCTACGAGTTCGATGCTCGACTCCGTACTACCACTATTGCTGCGCTGACGACCTTGGGGAGTCCGTGTCGTCTCGTACACGGTGCTTGTAGTGTTGGCTGTCATAGACCTCGACACCGTGCTGTTCGCGACGGATTCGCTGTTCCAACCAGCCAGCCTTATTCCGACCTCTTCGAAAGCGAGTTGATGCTGATGTCCGGCGATCTCCTGAACTTACTTCTGCCTGTTCTCGGAAGATCACTAGATCAGCGCTTCAACGTGTTCGACGTCATGCATCACGGAACCCACGAGAAACAACTCTCAAATGTGTTTGGTTGGTTGCTCGATGCTGGCGGCTCTCATAATCTCGGAGATTCATTTCTCGGCATCTTCATCAATGAAATTAACGCTGCGCGACAGAAGAACGAGCCTCCTTTCCCCGGCCAGGGATACTTAGTGCGGCAAGAGATGAACACGTCGCGGATGGATGAAGCTGCCGATATTGCTGACATCGTGATCGATAATGATGCGTTCAGGGTTGTGGTGGAGAACTTTCATTCGTCAGATGGTCACGGCCATGATTTCGGGCAGTACGCCCGCTACAGCGTTAGCGAGGGACGAATTGGGGCGGTTGTGCTTCTCTGTCGCGACGAAGATAGATCGCGGCTTACTGACGGGTGGGAGAAAGCTCTCGTCTTGACGTACAGCGGATTGCTCGCTCAGCTGTACCAATTGGTAGATGCTGATGCTCTGTATCGCCGAGAAAATCCAGATGTGGTTTCATTTGTCGAGCAGATGCACCGCAAGTTTTCTACCGAGGCGGGTGTTGTGGGAGATCGAGAAGTTCTTAAGTTCCTTCAGGTGATGACCGAGGCTGGCGAGGGAGTCCGTTTCAGGAAGACGCCCCACGAGCAGGCCGCTGAGGAGTTCGCGAGCGACTTAGCCACGCAGGCGCGGCAGCGGTACCTCGAAGCACGACAACTGCTTCAACGAATCAAGAATCTTCTGAAGTCATTTGCCGATGGACCAATTCGCTCGCAGCTGCAGGCAACAGTCGGTGACGATGTTGTGCGGGGCGTGCAAACCAATTTCAAAGGTAACTACCAGTGGACTGTCGCGCTTGAGTTGGCGACTATTCCAAGCCCAATTACCGTGCAACTTAAGTTCGGGCCGAGTGCTTGGTTTGCGAATGAACAAGACCCTAACTGGAAACATCGCGTCTCGCCCGAACACACGGACTACTCGCGTGTTTTTGTCACGCGCACGGATACGCAGACAGTGGTTGAGTCCGGCGTTACTTTGTACGAGGTGCTGGACGTCCTGGACTCAAACGACCACAGACTCCACGGTGTCATCCTTGATCTGCTGGGTGAAGCGAGCGACTCTCTCCGATCATTGTCGCCGCTGCGCCCGCGTACCGAAGATCGTTGAGTGATCGATTCGCCGGCTTGATTGGCTACGCAATGTGGTGGAGTTCCGCTTCAACAACTAGGGTTTTCTGATCCGGGTGTAGGCGTGTTGGTCTTCCGCCACACCGGGCTGATCACAACCTTCGTGAGACGAACACCTAGCGCGCTCAGACCTTCAGCGTGTTGATGGTTTTGGTGATGCGCTCACCGCCTTTCTCGAGGAAGACGATCTCGCCGAACTTGAGCTGCGACCAGTCGTCACCCTCCGTTAAGGGCTCGGAGGCGAATATGACACCGGTCGCGTCATCCTCGCCGCACTCCTCAAAGTCGTAGGTCGTTGCGTCGTCCTCGAAGTTGCGCCCCATCAGTAGGTACATCGGTTCGAGGAGCATCGAGAGCGCGAAGTCGTCGCTGTCGGGGGCTGACTTCCGCAGCTCCTTCCAGTCACCAGCGGGGTTGGTCTCACCGTGGTGGCCGAGACCGACGTTGACACCGATGATGCGGCCGTCCGACACGAGCGCCATCTTCAGCTTGGTCAGAGCGCCGAGGTCGAGGTTCTTCATCGCCTGGGCGATCAGCTCGATGAGCTTCTCGATCGCTCGTTGGACGTCCTCATTGCTGTCGCCCTCGAGCAGCGAGAGGAGTAGCACGTAGATGAACTCGGTGTCCGTGTTCCCGCGCATTTGTTTGAGATACCGATCCTCGCAGTTCTGCAGCAGCTCGCGCTGCAGAAGCTGCCAGTTGGGCAGGTAGCCATTTTGGGCGACGATCCACGGGGTCTCCTCGAAGGAGAACGGGTGGCAGTTCTCGTCGACCATCACGACCTTCGAGTCGTACGCCGCGGCTCGCACATGCGCCAACATCGTGCTGGCCTGAAGGCTGGGGATAATCCGGCTGGCGTTGTCGTCGTAAAAGGCCGCCATGGGGCGACGGTAAATGAAGGGTTCTTCGGGCTTCAGCAGGTGCTCGCCCCAGATCCCGAATCCCCATCCGGCCAACTGCAGCTCGGGGTGCCGTTCGGGGTCGAGTGCCTGGTTGATCAGGCTGTTCTCTGGCTTGAGTAGGAGGTTCTCCAGTGGTGTCTCAGGACCGAGGTAGGCGAGGACGCGGCACATAAGTCTCCTTCGTTGGGCTCCCGCCATTCTACTGTCGTTGCATGGAGCCGGTGCTGGTCATCTGGACCGCACACCGAGGTGATTCGGCCACGGTACTTCTAGGCATGCCAGTTCTTGGGCGAGAACTTGGCGCGTGCCGGAATGCGGTGAGGTGCCGCTTCAACTTGCGGCTTCTCCGGCTCGAATGACCCCGCATCTAGACTCCGCTTATGGATGATGTTGTTATCGTTCGGGACGACGACCCGAGGTGTTCTGCGCTTGAGGCGGATGGCTGCCGCATCGTGGGTCGATCATGGGGCGCACGTCTGCACCTTGCGGAGTCGCCCGATCTGTCGAAGCTTGAGCACGTCGTGGCCAAGGTTCTCGCGACCGGGATCGTGATCCAGGAACTCGACGTCAGCTTTGCGAATGCTCTATTCGAGTTGGAACTAGCCAACAATGCTGACTATCCGTTCACGCCGGCGACGCACCAGCCGTTACCGGTGATGAGCGAAGTTGAAGGATTGTGGCTGCACGGCAAGCGGGTTTTCGGTGCGCTGGATGACGGTCGGTTGGTCGGGGCGGTGGTGGGGAAGGTCAACGCCGGAGTCGGTGACAACGACTTCGCGTCAGTGCTCGCTGACTATCGCGGCAGCGGAGTCGGGGCAGCGATAGCGGCTGCCTCAATCATCGCGTTCGTGAGTGACGGAGTGCGAACTTTCACCGCTGGGGGAGCGGGTGCGAACGACGCGAGTTTAGGTTTAGTTCGATCGATGGGATTCACGGTCGATGAGCAGTGGCGCAGCTACCAACGCTAAGTGCCGAGGCCGACTTATCCCACCCAGTGTGGCTAGCCTCGCGATTCGCGACGCAGCCCTCGACGGGTTCGGATCGCTCTCAATAATCGACGCTAGGCTTTTCGCGCAGCACAGCACAGCACAGCACAGCACGGCCCGCCGAACGCTTCGATCGAAGGAATTTCATGCCCGTCATCGCCATCATCGGAGCAGGCCCAGGACTCGGCACAGCAGTTGCCCGCAGGTTCGGACGCGAAGGCTTCACAGTCGCCCTCATCTCGCGGGATCAGTCGAAACTCGACGCTCTCGCCGCTGAGCTCGAAGCGGATGGTGTTTCCGCCCGCGGTTTTGCCGCCGACGTGCGCGAGCCCGCCCAGCTCGAGGCCGCTCTGGCCAATGCCGCGACCGAGCTTGGGCCGATCACGGCCGTGCAGTACAGCCCGCTGCCCTCGCGCGAGTACCTGAAGCCAGTGCTCGATCTGACTCCCGAACTGGCGCAAGAAGCGCTCCAGTTCTCGGCCCTCGGCCTCATCCACACCGTACGCACGGTGCTGCCCGCCATGCGCGAGGCAGGTCACGGCAGCATCATCCTGATCAATGGCGGCACCTCGGTAAAGTCGCGCGCCGGCTTCGCGGGAACGTCGCTCGCCTTCCCCGCCGAGAGTGCGTACGGCGAGATGCTGTACGAAGCGCTCGAGGGCGAGGGAATTCGTGTTCGTCAGCTCGTCATCCCCGGCGGCATCCCCAAGCTTCAGCTGCCCAACGGCATCGACGACGTCGCGTCACGGATCTGGGACATCCACGCCGCAGAAGGCGAATTCCGCACCATGCTCATCCCGCTCGAAGACGGCCGCGAATAGCGCGCTGAACCGCCCGTAGCGACACCACTCGCACGCACTCGACAAGGACCCAATTCGTGACCGCAGTAGACGACTACTTCCGCGACGTCCCCGCTGACCATCGTGCAGCGACCGACACCATTGCGGCCAGACTGTCGCTGTGGACCGCCGACCTTGACGCCGAACTGCAGCAGGTGGTGTTTCGCCATAAGCATGCGAATCATCCCGTGTTCGATGATGCCGCCCAAGTGTTCGAGGATGCCGTCGAGCAGCTGCTGCTGGCGGATGCGCCGCGACCCCACGAGGTGCCGCTGCTGTTCGTCGGCTACCACGCCATGAATCGCTTTACTCGCAAGCGTCAAACGATGGGTTTTCTGGTGACCGACCAGCGGCTTATCGTTCAAGAAAACTTCGGGGGAGTCTTCGGCCGGGAACTGCCGAACTACCGGATGCTGCCTCTTACGTCTGCAGACCCGGGCGCCGCGAGCCACGCGCTGACCTCCTCGGTGGCCAGCGCCTATGACTGGTCAGATCTCGTAAAACTCTTCGGCGGTGAGTCGGCGGAAGGTCACTCGCCAGAGTTTCGGCTCACTCAGCTGTTGGCGGATGCGGTCACGAGCGTCGTGCAACTCTCGCAAGCGCTCGGTCTTGCTGTTGCCGGCGCACTAGGCGCCGACGAGGAAGAGGAGAAGTCGACCGCCGCGGAGTTGGTTCCACGACTGGCCGAGCTCGGCATCCGGAGTGAAGTGATGCTGGCGGATGACCCGCGTCTCGCGAAGATGCTCAAGAAGTTTGGCCCGAAGGTTGGCCTCGGTGATGGCGAGACGATTGCGTTTGCGTCGCTCGATAAGACCTTCGCCGGGGTGTACGGCATCGTGGTTACCGAAATCGCTGTTCGTTCGTGCGACCTCATGGAAGAGCCGATCGTATCGTTGCGGAGCGCGATTGATCCGGCCGCGATCAAGCTCGACGAGCAGGCCAAGGCGATCATCACCGAACCCGGTGTAGCGCACGTTCTCGTCTCGCACCTATCAGCCGACGTGAAGGATGGCATCCTGACCGCTATGCGCGAACTTATCGCGGGCGACATCACGCCGTAGGGAGGGTTCCTGCCATCGGGCAGCTCGCGCGCAAGCCCTGCGAACGCACGATGTGGGGCATGCGTATTGAATGAGCAGGCCCCGCACCGCATCGAACGTTAGGCGTTGATGAGCACCGATTCGGCAGCGGCACGACGTGCGCGCGGTGCGGTCTCGCGCTCGCGGATGACATCCGTCATCTCGGCGGGGTCGCCCAGTGTGCCCACAGCCATGACGGTGGTGGGGGTGAAGCGGGGGTCGATCTCGAGGGCTGCGGCCGCGGCATCCGGGTCGAATCCTGACATCTGGTGGCTGAACAGTCCGTGGCTCTGAGCCTGGATCGTGAAGTAGGCAACGGCCTGGCCCAGGTCGTACGACGCCATGGCCTGCTCGCGGCCCTCTGCATTGTGGTGCTCGGCAACGAACACGACCAGAGCGGATGCCGCCGGAGCCCAAGTCTGGTTGAAGCCGCTGAGAGTGGCGACGATGGCGTCGTGCTGGGCGGTACCACGGCGGGCGATAATGACGCGCCACGGCTGGCTGTTGTACGCCGACGGTGCCCAACGAGCAGCTTCGAGAGCGTTCTGCAGTGCCGCCTCATCCAGGGGTGCGGTGGCGTCGAAGTGGCGAGGGCTCCACCGCGCGGCGAGCACATCGAGGATGGGGGAGTCGGTCGGGGCGAGACGGTCGTGAAGCACGGTCATGAAGAGGGCCTTTCGGAAGCTGAACAGAGTCGATCTGCGATGTCGCTGGGTGCAACAGCGCTGTGGTTGAAGCTATTCCGAGATTGCGAGCCAATCTACGACGGTGGAATCAGGTAAAATTGACGATCAGCGACTAGTTCAGCGCTGCGTCAGCCCGATTGGCGCCTAGCCGAAAGTGCCTTATGTCTGACGCCCTGCCTCTCTGCCCGAACTGCTCCAGCGACCTCGCCTATGAAATGGGCGCACTGTTGGTGTGCCCGATGTGCGGCCACGAGTGGTCGCCGAGCGAAGCGGATGCCGCTGCCGAAGCCGAGCAGAACGCATCCGTCATCAAGGACGCGTTTGGCACGCCGCTCGCCGATGGCGACACGGTGAGCATCATCAAGGACCTCAAGGTCAAGGGCAGCCCCACGTCGATCAAGGTCGGAACGAAGGTGCGCAACATCCGCCTCGTCGATGGTGTTGGCGACCACGACATCGACTGCAAGGTCGATGGTTTCGGCCAGATGCAACTCAAGTCGAGCGTCGTCAAGAAGGCCTAAGGCCGAGATCGCGTGCCCGAGATTGCATCCGGGGTGTCGCGCGCGCAGCACGTGCGTCGCAGGCCCGCGGCACGGCGAACCGTCAGGCGCGCTCAAAGAGCACAGGCGTAGGGTGACGGCATGACCGAAAAGCAGCCGTACACCGTGATTTCTGAGCATGATGGTTACGAAGTGCGGTTGTATCCCGCGCACATTTTGGCGCAGGTTGAGGCTGATGGTTCGTTTTTCGAGGCCGGCAACCAGGGCTTTCGTCCGCTCATCCGCTACATCAGTTCCTCCAATATTTCGATGACCGCGCCGGTTATTCAAGCGCCGGGCGAATCGAAGAAGTACACCGTGAGCTTCGTCATGCCGGCGGGTGCGACGAGTGTTCCCGCGCCTCGCGATGCCACCGTGCGCACCACCGATGTCCCCGAACAGCGGGTGGCCGCTCGCCGATTCAGCGGCGGCTCCAACGAAGAGAAATACCAACAGAATGCGGATGCTCTGCTCGCCGCCCTCAACCGTGACTGTGTTGCACCCCAAGGTGCCGTGTATTTCGCCCGCTATGACCCGCCGTGGAAGCCCGGATTCTTGAAGAGAAACGAAGCTCTCGTCGTCGTTCGCTAGCCCCACCCGCTAGATCGCGCCCGCTAGCCGCACCCGCCGGCCCCGCCCACCGCACTTCAGGAGAACCCATGACTCGCGTCGCTGCCATCGATTGCGGAACCAACTCGATCCGCCTGCTCATTGCCGACCTCGACGGCCACGGTGGACTCGCCGATGTCGTGCGCACGCTCGAAGTCGTGCGCCTGGGGGAGGGCGTCGATCGAACAGGCCAGTTCAGCCAGGGTGCCCTCGATCGCACCCTCGCGGCGGTGCGACGCTATGCCGAACTGTGCAGCGAGCACGGCGCCGAGCGCATACGGTTCGTTGCGACCTCTGCCACACGGGATGCCGCCAACCGTGCCGAGTTCACCGACGCGGTCGTCGCGATTCTTGGTGTGCCGGTCGAAGTGATTCCTGGCACCGAAGAAGCCGCGCTGTCCTTCCGCGGCGCGCGGACGGCGCTTCCGGTATCCGGGTCTGACGCCACAACCGACCCCACAACAAACCCCGCGCCAGCACCCCAACACCTCGTCGTTGACCTCGGCGGCGGCTCCACCGAGCTCGTGATCGGTGGCAACATCCCCGAAGCGGCATATTCGATGGATGTCGGCTGCGTGCGACTGGCGGAACGCAACATCACCACCGACCCGCCCTCCGAACCGGAGCTCGCGGCCATCCGTAGCGACGTCAGCGCGGCTCTCGATATCGCCACGGCGACGGTCGATCTCTCGCAGGCCACCGAAGTCATCGGTGTCGCCGGGACTGTCACCACAATCACCGCGCATGCCCTCGGCCTCACCAGCTACGACCCGGTCGCGATCAGCGGCAGCCGACTGCCCCTCGCCGCGGTGCTTCGTTCCTGCAAAGCGCTCACCCTCATGCCCCGCGCCGAACGCGAAGCGCTGCCCTACATGCACCCCGGCCGCGTCGACGTGATCGCCTCGGGGGCCGTCATCTGGGCTACCGTGCTGCAGCGAGTGGCGGACGCCGCGGCTGCAGCAGGCAACCCGCTCGAGTGGGTAACCACCAGCGAGCACGACATCCTCGACGGCGTCGCCCTCTCCCTCGCGACTGACTAGCTGAGGGGTTGCCAGCTGGACGGGCACGGTCTACGCGAGCGGTGCTGACTCACCAGCGTCGAGATCAACCCGCGCCGTCTCGGGCCCGAGGAACGCCCCCACGGCGATCAGCACCCCGCCGAGCGCGAGCAGCGCAGCCACGGCACCCTGCTGGCCGAGCACGCTCTGCAGCGCGGGCAGGTAGTACGGGTAGAGCGCCGGGATCACGATCGACAGGCTGTAGCCCACTCCGTACCCGCTCGCCCGTACCGCGGTGGGGAAGCGCTCGACGAGGTACGCGCCCACTGGCCCATAGGCCGACACCGTCACTACCTGAAGCACGACGACACCCAGCACAAGCTGCCCCAGGGTCGGTGCGGCAAAAACAGCAAGAAAAGCGAGTGGTCCCGCGACAGCAGTCAGCATCCCAAAGCCGATAAAGAACCGTCGCCGCCCGGTGAGCGTCGAGAGATGCCCGCACGCTGCCATAGTGAGAGCGGATGCCGCGGTGCCGATCATCATCGCGAATGACAGGGTTCGACCATCCAGAGTCCCGGTCGCGCCCAACGCCCCAGCGCCCGAGCCAAGCTGCCCGGCCAGCACTGGAATCGCCATGTTCGTGAGCAACCAGAGCCCGCTCATCATGATGAACACCTGCCAGAGCGCACGACGGTGGCGGCCCACCACAATCTCTTTCAGAGGGTTCGCGCGCTGCACCGGGCGTTGCCACCGCGGCGACTCTTCGACGCGCGCGCGGTAGTAGAACAGCATCGTGAACGCGAGCAGTGATCCAAGCACGAAGAGCGTTCGCCAGCCCCACTGGTTGTAGGCGGCGGCATCGAGCACGCTCTGCAGCACAAACACTAGGCCTGCGATCGAGGCGTTGGCCCACGGCGACATCCACATGATGAGCCCGCTCACGAGCCCTCGTCGTTCGGGCTGCGACCACTCCATAGCGAGCGGGATCGCGGAGGTGTATTCGCCGCCGAGGAAGATGCCGCCGACGAATCGCAGCAGCAGAATCGCCGCCAGGGTGCCGCCGCCGAGCACAGTATGGTCGGGCACAAACGCGATCAGTAGGGTCGTCAGTGCAACGCCCAGCAGTGCAACCTTGGTGGTGGCCGTTCGCCCAATGCGATCAGAGATCGCCCCGAAGATTGCCGCCCCGATCGGTCGCCCCAGCAACGTCGCGACGAAGATCAACCCCGCGTTGCCGACAAGGTTGTCCGACCCGAAGAGCTGAGCGGATGCCGGAGCCAGCGCAATGACCGGCAAAAAGATGTCGAACTGGTCGACATAGTTGCCGAAGATGCCGCCGCGCACCGCGCGGCGTGTGGCTAACGGAGCCGCAGGGGAGGCAGACGGAACAGCGGGGATCGAATGTGTGGGGCGCATGAGCCGTACTTCCTTCGCCGGCATTACCCGGTAGGTTCGACGGTCGAAGCTGCGTCAGCTCCCTCTCAGCCCCTGCATTAGGGCTCCCGTGGGGACGCCACCAACCTAACACTCCGCTGCGGTCGAAAAACCGGCAAAGTCCCAAGAATCGCGCAGCAATCTTCCAGCCCGACCGTCAAAGATTCCATGAGTAAAGCTGAACGATCGGCGGAGATCGTACAACGATTCAATCCCCACTTTCAGATGAAAAGGAGAGGTCATTATGGCCACAAGCGAGAACTCTCTTCCCGGAAATTCGGCAGAGTACGACAAATGGTGCAATGAAGAGATCGAGGCCCGTGGCCCGATTAGCGAGCTGCTGCTTGACGCCTTTTCACAGCAGAGCAAACCGCAAGAGATTGTGGGATTGCCTGAAGCTGTGGCGTCCGCTGTCGAAAGCGGCCGCGATTTCATCCGCGATGAAGACGTGCAATTGTCGCTGTTCCTGCTCTATGGCCTCTACTACGGGGCCGTGGTGGAAAATGGCGATCGCTGGGAGTGGGATCTGGGCACTATCGCGGCGCGCCTCGATCTTGAGCAGGCGTTCGAGGCGCAGCTCCGTGCGGCGGTCACCATTCCGGAGTTGCCGAACGCTGCGGACGAGGATGTCGCTGCCGCCCTTTTTGAGTTCACCAGCGCAGACTCCGGCCCGAGTCTCTCTCGCTATGTGGCAAAGAAACTCACGGCGGATCAAGCCCACGAGTACTTGGTGCAGCGCTCGATCTATACGTTGAAGGAAGCTGACCCGCACTCCTGGGCAATTCCGCGCCTTCGCGGTCGGGCCAAGGCGGCGCTGGTCGAGATTCAGTCCGATGAGTATGGCGCCGGGCGCCGAGATCGGATGCACTCCGAAATTTATGCTCGCACCATGCGCGGTGTGGGGCTCGATTCGCGGTATGGCGCGTACCTCAACTACGCGCCAGCAATCACGCTGGCGTCGTTCAACATGATGTCGATGTTTGGGCTCCATCGCCGACTTCGCGGGGCCATCGTCGGTCACCTGGCGGCATTCGAAATGACGTCATCGATCCCCAACAAGCTGTATGCACGTGGCTTCCGCCGCCTCGGTTACGGAGACGATGTCACCGAGTACTTCGATGAGCATGTGGAAGCCGATGCGGTTCATGAACAGATTGCGGCGCGCGACTTGGCTGGCGGTTTGGCGGAGAGCGAGCCAGCGTTGCTGAGCGAGATTTTCTTTGGCGCGGGTGCGTGCCTCCTCCTTGACGAGTGGGTGGCGAAGCACATGCTGGAGTCGTTCGAGGCCGGGCGTTCGTCGCTTCGAAAGCCTCTCGCGGCGCTGGCGACCGGCGACTTCGCGAATGATTCCAACCCGATCGGAGAGGTGGCGGCACGATGAACAAGCAGTCTCACAATTCCCCTGAGGCGCGCGGCTCTGACGATGCCGAAGTGGTTGCTTGTGCCGACGGACCGCTTCTGGTTCGAGGCACAATTAATTTGCGATCGTCAGACGGCGAGCCCATTCCTCAATCACGGCGCACCGTCGCGCTCTGCCGCTGTGGAGTCTCAGACATCAAGCCGTTTTGTGAT
The DNA here is from genome assembly GCF_015864665.1 of Salinibacterium sp. SWN167. GTDB lineage: Bacteria > Actinomycetota > Actinomycetes > Actinomycetales > Microbacteriaceae > Rhodoglobus. The sequence goes on from NZ_JADYWU010000002.1 coordinate 485,815, forward strand.
GGAACTCACAAACTCGTCAACTTCAAGGCGTAGTGGCGCAGGCGGCGATAATGGGGAGATGACTTCTCCTGAATTCTCCGCTCTGGCCACCGAGCCTTATGTGTCGCTCACTACTTTCCGCAAGTCGGGGGATGCGGTCTCCACCCCGGTGTGGATTGTTGCGGATGGCGATCGCATGTTTGTCACGACGGCGCCCCATTCGGGCAAGGTGAAGCGCATCGCTCATACTGATCGCGTCGAACTGACCGCGTGCGACATGCGTGGCACGATCACCGAGGGTGCAGCCACGGTGCCGGCGACAGCGAGTGTTCATCATGATGCCGAGACTTTGGATGCCATGGATGCGGCTCTCAAGAAAAAGTACGGCGCCAAGTACACGGCAATCCGTCTCGCGCAGAAGCTTCGCGGCACTGCAGGGCAATCCGTTGCGATCGAGTTGCGCGCGTAGGTTCGCATCATTTAAGGAACGAGTGCAGCCTCTGATCAGCAGGTTGTGGCGCGGGCGACGGGAAACTACCGTCGCGGCAATGAACGGCGTAGAGGCCAGTAAGCACTTTATCCCCATGCAAAGATCTTGCGCGAGGAGAGAAAATCAGGCGTCTCACCGGGATATTCGTTGGTTTCACGCAACGATACTGAGAATAACCTGTGTAAGGCCGTTTTATTGAAGCGAAATTGTGTCACTATTGTGTAGGCCCCCGAAAGGGGGTCAACTCTTGGTTCCCCCGAAATCAAGTGCACCCGTGATCGATGGAGTCCCCCTGTGTCCCGACCCCGCCACCGTTCCAGAACAATTAAATCCTGGTTCCTCCGCGCTAGTACACCCGCCCTCGCAACCCTGCTCACCCTGTCCCTCGCCGGTGGTGGCGCTCTCGTAGCGCTTGCTGCCCAGAACAAGCTCGACGATTTTGTGGCCCAGACTTTCGGATGCCCGAATGCCACCGAACTTGTCGTCGTCACCGATCCCACCATTTCGTCGACCGTCCAAACCGTCGCCAATGCTTTCAATGCGGAGCACGTTGGTCAGTGCCTCTCGGCCACAATTGTGACGCAGCGCTCCGCGGATACCGCGGCATTGCTGGCATCCGGCACCTCCACTGGTGCTGACGCCTGGATCCCTGATTCGCCGATTTGGTTGAACCGAGTGGAAAGCACTGCGACCGCTCTCGGACGCGAAATCCCCAAGACGCAGGAGTGGGATTCGATCGCATCGAGCCCGCTTGTTCTGGCAACCCCGGCCGTGAAGGTCGCTGAATTCGAAGCGTCGGAGGTGGGCTGGGGTGCGATCCTCGACGGTCGGTACCGCACGCTTCTGCCCGACCCCGAGTCGTCATCGTCCAGTATGATCGCGCTCGCGACTCTCAATGATCTTGCTGCGGATGGCGATGCTGAAGACTTTGATCGTGTGCTGATGAATCTCGGGCGCTCGATTCCCGATTCGACAAAGGCGGCGTTCGCTGAGCTTCAGATCTCTGACTCACGAACGGTTGCTCTCGCGACGGAACGAGAGATCGTGGAGCACAACGCGTCGAGCCCTGACGAGCCGCTTGTCGCTTTGTACCCGTCCGAAGGAACTGTTGCGTTGACCTATCCGTTCGTGGTCGTGGAGAACTCCACTCTGAGCGAAGTTGAAGCCTCGCGCCTGACCGAAGAAGAGCAAACGGAGCTCGCTGAGATCGAAACGGCGCGCACGAAGCTGCTTGAGGAGTTCGCTGATCTTGTTCGCGGCTCTTCGCAGGTATTGAACGCCGAGGGCTTCCGCGATAACGCTGGTGAAGGTGAGATCCTCGCTTCCGGTGTTATCGCCGCGCCCGTAGCCACCAAGTCGGTGGGAGACACCGACGAACTCGTCAGCATCCTGCGCAACTGGAACTCTCTCAACCTGCGCTCACGCATCCTCACGGTTGTTGATGTGTCAGGTTCCATGCTGGAACGAGCGTGGGATGGTCAGCGCCGCATCGAGATGTTCCAGAACTCGGCTGAGGATGCCTTCAGCACGCTTTCAGAGGATGATGAGCTGGGCATGTGGCTCTTCTCGAAGGAGCGTGTTGGCGAGGAAGACTGGGAAGACGTTGCAGGCATCCGATCGATGAATGACCCGGAGCATGTTGAGAGTCTTCAGGAAATCATCGACACTCTACCGTCGCGCATCAACGGCTACACCGGCCTCAATGACACCGTGCTCGCTGCGGTCACCCATGTGCGAGACGACTTTGATCCCGACAAAGTCAACTCAGTGGTTCTGATCACCGATGGTCGCAACGAAGACGACAACGGCATTTCCTTGGAGACGCTGGTTGACGAGCTGAACGCAATGATCGATGTCAACACAGATGAGCCCGTTCCCGTGGTACTCGTCGGAATTGGGCCAGACACCGACGTCGAAGCGATGCGAAAGATCGCCCAGGTCACCGGTGGAACGGCCTACCAAGCAAACAACCCCACTGAGCTCAGTAACGTGATGCTCGAGGCGTTGTCACAGCGCGACTGCCGCCCGAACTGCAGTTAGCGAACGCCCAGCAACCTGCAACACCACTGGTGGCGCAGGTCGCTGAGGTCTGTGGCGAAGGCGGAGGGACCCGCTTCCACCACAGATTGGCTAGGCGCCTGCTGTCGGGGCTGCTTCGGCAGCGTCGGCAGCAGGAACGCCGGCGGCAACATCCGCGGCCATGCGTGAACGACGATCCAAATGGATGCCGGCCACCATGCAGCGCACTGAGCCACCGGCCAACTCGATCGTCGGAATGTCGAGCGGCACGATCTCGCAGCTGGCTTCGATCACCGAGCGCTGAGCGCGAGTGAGACTCGCGAGTGCGCGGTTTGAGAGGGCCAAGATGCGGCCGTTCGGAGTCCTCAGCTCGAGAGCATTTCCCGCAAAGTTAGCAATCTGCTCAGCCGTGAGGTCGATCAGCGTGCGACCGGGGGCGGTCAGGCGCTCGGCCATTTCCATGCGGCGATCTCCCGACGTAATCAGGTCGAGCCCGATCATGGCGAAGTCGGTCGCAATGCACATCATGACGTTGGTGTGATAAATCGGCACGCCGTGGCTGTCGCGGGCCTCAAACATCATTGGCTCATAGCCGAAGGATGCGCAGAACCGTTCGAGCGCGAGCGGGTTGGCGCGGTGCGATTCTGCCGCATACGCGACCCGGTTGGTGTGGTCGATGACCATCGCGCCGGTGCCCTCAAGGTAGATGCCGTCGTGCTCTAATCCGGAATAGTCCACGACATCCTGCACCCGAAAGTCATGCTTCAACATTTCAATGACATCGGTGCGTCGCTCGGTGCGCCGGTTTGGAGCAAACATCGGATACACCGCAACGCGGCCACCACTGTGCGTCGAGAACCAGTTGTTCGGGAACACACTGTCGGGCCGAGTGCTCTCCTCATCCTCAAACACGTGGATGTTGACGCCCGCGTCACGCAACGTCTCGGCCACTTGGGTGGACTCGTCGTACGCGGCGCGAGCAATCTCATCCGGAGTGCGGCTGGGGTCAGTCGACTGGAAGGCATTGTCGCCCGCAGTTTGGCTATTCGGTGTGAAACGGTGCGGACGGATGAGAACAGCGGCCGAAGGGGCCTGAACGCTCATCGGTGGCCTACGCGGTCAGTACAGGAACGCGCGACACGAGCGAGAACAGATCCTTGGGGTCAGCAGGGTCGGCAATCAGGTCAAGGTTCGTTGCATAGTCGGTGTCGCGAACAGCGTCGAAGACGTAGCGCAGTGCCGAGAAGTCTTCGATCGCGAAGCCAACGGAGTCGAAGAGTGTCACTTCCTCAGCGGAGCTGCGGCCAGTCGCGGTTCCGGCGAGAACTTCCCACAGCTCGGTGATGGGGGAGTCCGCTTCAACCTGCTGAATTTCGCCCTCGATGCGGGTTTGCTCGGGAAACTCGACGAACACGGTCGAGTTGCGCACGATGGCCTCTTCGAGTTCTGTCTTGCCCGGGCAGTCTCCGCCAATGGCGTTGAGGTGCATGCCGGGTTCAATCATGTCGGCGGTGAGAATCGTCGCGTTCTTCTTGTCGGCGGTGCACGTGGTGACGATGTCGGCGCCCGCAACAGCGTCTGCTGCTGAGGTTGCGCGCACGATGTCGAAACCGAGTGGCTCAACGTTGCGGATGAACTTGTCCATCGCGGCGGGGTCGGTGTCCCAGACGCGCAGGCTCGTGATGCCGAGGCCGGCGCGGAAGCCGAGTGCCTGGAACTCAGACTGAGTGCCGGTGCCGATGAGGGCGAGAACACTGGAGTCGGGGCGAGCCAAAGCGCGCGCGGCCATGACGGAGGTCGCAGAGGTGCGCAACGCCGTAAGCAGGGTCATCTCCGAGAAGAAGGTGGGGTAGCCGTTGTCGACGCGGGCAAGCATGCCGAGCGCAGTCACGGTCTGGAAGCCCAGTGCAGGGTTGGATGGGTGGCCATTGACATACTTAAAGCCGTACGTTTCGCCATCGCTCGTCGGCATCAATTCGATGACGCCTTCGGGGGAGTGGGCGGCAACGCGAGGTGACTTGTCGAACTGGGGCCACTTGGCATAATCCTGTTCGAGGTAACCCACGATGCCCATAATGACTGGCTCGATGCCGGTGTCGGCAATCCAGCGGCGCATGTTGTTGACGTCTACGTAGTGAACCATGGTCACTCCTTTCGTTGCGGTAATCGTGCTTCCTACGTTACGAATGTGCACTATGTAGCTACAACTCCCAGTCGACGCTATTTCCGGCCAATAACTAGGCATAATGCAAGGCTAAATTATACACTTTGTGTATGTCTGACTTAGATGACCTCGATCGTCGCCTCCTCGCCGCGCTTCGAGCCGATGCGCGCGAGTCCGTGGCGAGCCTCTCGCGTCGCCTTAACGTCACCCGCGCGACCGTCACGAGCCGTATCGATCGCCTCGTGAGCAACGGCACAGTGCTCGGTTTCTCGATCCGTATTCGGGAAGATCGCGACCCCTCGTTTATTCGGGCGATTGCCTTTGTGGAGGTAGAAGGGCGATCGACGGACTCTGTGATCAGCCAGTTGCGAGGCCTTCCCGAGATCCATGAACTTCACACCACCAACGGCGCCTGGGATCTGGTGGCAGACATCCGCACCGACAGCCTCAGCAACTTCGACCGGGTGCTGGCCCGCATGCGAAATGTGGAAGGTGTCGTGAACAGCGAGACCAGTTTGTTGCTCAGTTCAGCGCTCCTGTAACGCGATTGCCCTCCCCACATTGCTATGCTGAACTCACAACTGAACATCGGGCCGCAACACGATGCGGGAGAGCCGGGCACCCAGCGCTAGTCAACTGAAATTGGCAAGCGCCAGGCCGGCACCGAAGGAGCAAGCCTCCCCGCCAATCTCTCAGGTTCACGTACCGCACCGCACTGGCCACTCTGGAAAGAGAACCTCGCATCACCCTGAGGTTCCGCCGACGGTGAAAGCTCGCTAGCGTTTAGCGTGTGAAGCTCTCAGGCTCATCACAGAGGGGGAGTTCTATTCACTAGCCCATGCGCCAGGAGAACTCCGTGACCGATGTATCAAGTTCTGAAGCTTCATCCGCTGAATCTTCGCCCACCGCGGTGAGGTATTCGCCGTTGCACAGCATCCATGAGCAACTCGGTGCTGCGTTCACCGATTTCGCTGGCTGGATGATGCCGGTGCGGTATAGCTCCGACCTCGCCGAGCACCATGCCGTGCGCACCGCTGCCGGCATTTTCGACATCTCGCACATGGCCGAGATTCACGTGCGCGGCGCTGACGCTGGCGCGTACCTCGACTACGCACTCGCGGGCAAGCTCTCGGGTATTGCCTTGGCACAAGCCAAGTACAGCCTGTTGCTCAATGAGGCGGGCGGCATCATCGATGACCTCGTGACCTATCGCCTTGCCGACGACCATTTCCTCGTCGTGGCGAACGCAGGCAACCGTTTCGCTGCCGCAACTGCTCTCACCGAGCGCGCTGCCGACTTTGACGTAGTGGTCACCGACGAGAGCGACGACTACGCGCTCATCGCCGTGCAGGGTCCGGTCTCGCGCGCCATCCTCGAAGCGACCGCCGGTCTCGGCGACTTCGCTACGCCGCTCGATGAACTGAAGTACTACCGCGAAACCGCGGCCACTTTCAATGGCACCGACCTCATTATCGGTCGCACTGGCTACACGGGCGAAGACGGCTTTGAGTTGTACATTCATGTGGATGCCGCGGCCGACCTCTGGGCAGCGCTCACCGTCGCCGGCGAACCGCTCGGCCTCGTGCCCGCCGGTCTCGCGTGCCGAGACACTCTCCGCCTCGAAGCGGGAATGCCGCTGTACGGTCACGAACTCAACCTCAGCACCTTCCCCGTGCAGGCGGGCCTCGGCCGCGTTGTTGCGCTCAGCAAGGAGGGCGACTTCGTCGGTCGCAGTGCGATCGAAGCCGGGCCGGATGCTGGTGCCCGCGTGCTCGTCGGCCTCGCCGCTGAAGGTCGTCGCGCCGGTCGCGCCGAGTACCTGCTCTTTCACGGTGATAAAGAAGTTGGCGTCATTACCTCGGGTGCGCTCTCGCCGACCTTGGGCCACCCCATCGCGATGGCTTATGTCGACCCCGCCGTGAGCGAAGTCGGCACCGAGCTTCACATTGATGTGCGGGGCAGTCGCATTGCTGCATCCGTTGTTTCCCTACCCTTCTACAAAAGAGAGGCCTGATCATGGCTGAGAAGAGCGAATTGCAGTACACCGCCGAGCACGAGTGGGTGTTGGTTGACGGCAATGTCGCGACGGTCGGAATCACCGACTTCGCTGCAGGCAAGCTGGGCGACATCGTTTTCGTTGATCTGCCCAAGGTCGGCGCCACTGTCGCTGAGGGCAAGATCGTCGGCGAGATTGAGTCGACCAAGTCGGTGGGCGAACTCTTCGCTCCCGTTGCGGGAATCGTCGTCGAATCCAACGATGCTGTCGCCGACAGCCCAGAACTCGTCAACAGTGACCCCTTCGGTGATGGCTGGCTCGTGAAGATCGAATTTACTGAACTCCCGTCGATGCTCAGCCTCGACGAATACACCGCATTGACAGGCGAATAATGCCCAACCCTTTCATCAGCGGCACGTTTGCTGACCGCCACATCGGCACGGATGACGCAGCCCAGGCCAGCATGTTGGCCGCTGTCGGCTACGACAGCCTTGAATCGCTCGTGGATGCCGCGGTTCCGCCCGCGATTCACCAGACTCCGATTGTGAATTCCACGATCCCGGCTCCTGCTTCCGAGCGTGAAGCGCTCGCCGAACTGCGTGCTCTCGCTGGCGCAAACAAGATTCGTCGCAGCATGATCGGTCTCGGTTATTACGACACCATCACACCCGCGGTGATCAAGCGCAACGTGCTCGAAAACCCGAGCTGGTACACGGCCTACACGCCGTACCAGCCGGAGATTTCGCAGGGTCGCCTTGAGGCTCTCCTCAACTTCCAGACGATGGTTGCTGACCTTGCTGGAATGACCACGACGAACGCGTCGATGCTCGATGAGGGCACCGCCGCTGTTGAGGGGATGCTCCTTGCGCGCCGTGCGGCTCGCGTGGAGTCGCCCGTGTTCATCGTGGATGCCGACACTTTTCCGCAGACCAAGGCTCTGCTGGCGAACCGCGCGGAGGCTCTCGGAATTGAGCTTGTTGAGATCGACCTGGCAACGCTCGGTGCGAACCCTGAGTTGCCGGAGTGCTTCGGCGCGCTCATCCAATACCCGGGGGCAACCGGTCGCGTGTGGGATTCCAGCGAGGTTATCGCTGCGGTGAAAGCGCATGGCGGACTCGCCGTTGTTGCCGCTGATCTGCTTGCGTTGACGATTCTCAAGTCGCCAGGTGAACTCGGCGCAGATGTTGCCGTCGGCACCACGCAACGCTTCGGCGTTCCGATGGGCTTCGGCGGACCGCACGCCGGCTACATGTCGGTGCGCAAGGGCCTCGAACGCCAGTTGCCCGGCCGCCTCGTCGGCGTATCTCAGGATGCCGCTGGCGACCCCGCCTACCGTCTTTCGTTGCAGGCGCGGGAGCAGCACATCCGCCGCGAGAAAGCGACCTCCAACATCTGTACCGCGCAGGTTTTGCTCGCTGTTATGGCATCCATGTATGCCGTTTATCACGGACCGCAGGGCCTCAAGCGAATCGCTCAGCGCATCCACCACGACACCGCCAAGTTCGCAGCACGCTTGACCGCTGCCGGCTACACGGTCGAGAACGAGACCTTCTTCGACACCCTGTCGGTGACGAAAAAGGGCCAGGCGCAAGCGATAGCCGCCAAGGCGCTCGAGAGCGACATCCTGCTCTATGTTGTGGATGCTGACACTGTTCGTTTGAGCTTCGACGAAGTCTCGACGCAGCCCTACGGCGGAATGCTCGCAGCGCAAGAGAACGATCTCGCGGAAGCCTTTGGGCTCGAGGGTGGCTTCTTCAGCTACTCGCCCGACGACACCACAATCCCCAAGGATCTCAACCGCACGAGCGAGTACCTCACGCACCCGGTGTTCAACACGCACCGCTCGGAGACGAGCATGATGCGCTACCTCAAGTACCTCGCCGACAAGGACTACGCGCTCGACCGCGGCATGATCCCGCTGGGCTCGTGCACGATGAAGCTCAACGCAGCGACCGAGATGGAAGCGGTGAGCTGGCCGGAATTTGCGGGCATTCATCCCTTCGCTCCGGCCGAAGATGTGTCGGGCTATCTCGTCATGATTTCGCACCTCGAATCGTGGCTCACTGAGGTCACCGGTTACGACACCGCGTCGTTGCAGCCGAACGCCGGAAGCCAGGGCGAGCTCGCGGGGCTCCTCGCGATTCGTGGCTATCACCGCGCGAATGGCAACCCGGAACGCACGATCTGCCTCATTCCGTCGAGTGCGCACGGCACGAACGCCGCCAGCGCCATGCTCGCCGGAATGCGCGTCGTTGTTGTCGCCTGTGATGATCTCGGCAACGTCGACCTCGACGACCTGCGCGCCAAGATCGCCGAGCACGCGAGTGAAATCGCCGCCCTCATGATCACCTACCCCTCCACCCACGGTGTTTACGAGCACGAAGTGCGTGAAATCACGCAGGCCGTGCACGATGCTGGCGGACAGGTGTACGTCGATGGCGCCAACCTCAACGCTCTGCTCGGTTACGCGCGGTTCGGTGACTTTGGCGGAGACGTCAGTCACCTCAACCTGCACAAGACCTTCTGCATCCCTCACGGTGGTGGCGGTCCCGGCGTTGGTCCGGTTGTGGCGAAAGCGCACTTGGCTAAGTTCTTGCCTGGACACCCCATGGCGCAGAGCCAGCATCATCCGGCTTTCGACATGCAGACCGGTGCTGCCGGCCCGTATGTTCACGCCGGGGGAGCGGTCAGTGCTGCACCGTACGGAAGCCCGAGCATTCTGCCGATCACGTGGGCCTACGTGCGCATGATGGGCTCGGCTGGCCTCAAAGCCGCGACCGGTGCCGCTGTGCTTTCGGCCAACTACATTGCGGTGCGCCTACGCGAGCACTTCCCGGTGCTGTACGCGGGAGACAACGGCCTCGTTGCTCACGAGTGCATCCTCGATCTGCGTCCGCTCAAGGAAGCGACCGGCATCGACAACAACGATGTCGCCAAGCGCCTCATTGACTACGGTTTCCACGCTCCGACGATGTCGTTCCCGGTATCGGGCACGCTCATGGTTGAACCTACCGAGAGCGAAGACCTCGCCGAGCTCGATCGCTTCATCGACGCGATGATTGCCATCAAGGAAGAAGCGGATGCCGTGGCGGCCGGAACGTGGCCAGCCGACGACAATCCCCTCATCAATGCTCCGCACACGGCGCATTCGGTGATCGCGGGCGACTGGGATCACTCGTATTCGCGTGAGCAAGCGGTGTATCCGTTGAGCTCTCTCGTTTCAGGCAAGTACTGGCCGCCGGTACGCCGTGTTGACAACGCGTATGGCGACCGCAATTTGGTCTGCTCGTGCCCGCCGATTGAGGCGTTTGCGCACTAGAGAAATGCCCTAAATTTCGTTGCTTGAGTAACGGAAATTGGCGCGTGCGGAACCGATCCAGTTCGGTTCTGCACGCGCCATAATTGTGTCCCCCGAATGTGGGACACCAGCATTCGTCTGGCATCGGCATCTGCCGTGGGTAAAATTCTTCACTTTAGCTGGATTTTCTCTCTTCAGGTGTTGTAATGTGCGTTTGGTGTACAGCGAGTGGTCGACCCGACGACCCCAAATCGCTTTCTCACCGACTGGAGAGCTTCGTGACCACCCGACGGCATCGACACCGTAAAACTTTTTGGCAACGGTGGAAGAAGCGTTGGTGGCTGGCGCCGGTGGCACTGGTTGCCATTGCAGCACTCTCTCTCGCTGGCATCCAACTGGGTGCAATTGGATGGATTTCGGATGCTGTTGCTCCGTTAGCGGGCGGCTGCACAGAGACTCGCCCTGTCGTAATCGCCGCTGACCCGTCGATTGCTCCTGCCCTCACTATCGTCGCGGCGGAGTTCGATGAGGCCGACGGCAACTGCACGGAAACCGAAGTCCGCTCGCTCGTTTCGGCAGACACCGCTGCTCTCTTCGCTTCAGGTGCTGCCGGCGATCTCGACGCGTGGGTTCCTGACTCGGCGGCTTGGCTCGATCGCGTCACATCGATGGCCGACTCGTTGGGGCGCACTGCCCCCGAGCTCGAGATCACCGACTACGTGGCGAGCACCCCGGTAGTGCTGGCTACATCCGCATCGCAAGTCGCTGACCTCGGCGATACGCCGCTGTCGTGGGAATCACTACTCAGCGGCACTGTGGTGACCCTGGTCCCTGACCCCGAGGCGAATACCGCGAGCCTTGCTGGCCTTGCGCAGCTGCAGTCGGTCTCGTCTGCTGAAGATCCGCGCCAGTTCGCGGGTGCCATGATCGCCATGGGAAAAACAATTCCCCAGACTTCCGAAGAGGCTTTCGGGCTCGCGACTGACGCAACTCTGCCCACCGTTGTCGTGACGACGGAGCGCGAAGTTGCCACCTACAACAGCGGGTCTGAGTCCTCGCCCATGATCGCGCTATATCCGACGGACGGAACGGTCGAATTGACCTACCCCTTTGTTGAGGTCGTCGGTGGGGATGAAGAAGCTGAGACGTCCACTTCAGCGACCTCTACGTCCACAGGCGCTTCCGCTGCAGTAGCGAGTGAAATAGTCGCTGCCGATGCTCCGCAACGACTTCTTACGGCGCTGGCGGCGGCAACGCGCTCGTCGGCTGAAGTATTGGCCAAGGAGGGTTTCCGCGATGCTGATGGTGGCGGCGACTTGCGCGTGACGGGAGTTCCCGAGACAGCCACTGAAGCGAAGCCGACGGCAGATGCTGCAGTACAGATCGAGATTCTTCGTTCGTGGAGTGTTCTTACGCTTCGTTCGCGACTCCTCGTTGTCATTGACACTTCAGGTTCCATGCTGGATCCGGCGAATAATGGCCTGCGACGAATCGACGTGTTCCAGCTCGCTGCTAGTGAGGCGCTGTCAAAGTTCTCGGGCGAAGCCGAGCTGGGCGTGTGGGCCTTCTCGCAGAACCGTATCGGCACTCAGGACTGGGAACCGCTGTCGCCGATTGCACCGCTATCTGATCCCGACCATGTTGCTCAAATCAATGACGTCGTCGCATCGTTGCCAGATCGCATTTATGGCTACACGGGGCTCTATGACACCATCTTGGCTGCGGTCAAAGAGGTCAAGGAAGACTACGACCCGTCGAAGATCAACTCGGTTCTGCTCATCACTGATGGCTACAACGAAGACGACAACGGCATCAGCCTGTCGACGCTTCTCAAAAACTTGAAAGCGCTCGACGATCCGAATGAGCCCGTTCCAGTGATCTTGATCGGTTTCGGTCCGGACACTGACCTGGAGTCGATGACGGAAATTGCGCAGTCGACGGGTGGTGCAGCGTATTCCGCTGCCGTGCCAGAAGACCTCGGCAAGGTGCTCGTGGATGCCCTCAGCCAGCGGTCCTGTCGTCCGAATTGCACGTAGTCGCTCAGGCCGCGGCTCGCTGACTCTCGAAGCGGAGCATCCTGAGGATGCCCGCTCGAGGGGGTCAGCGCTGCGGCGACGCAGACCGCTGCAGTGCGGCGCTAACGCGTCTCGTTGTCGTCGCTGATGCTGACGATCCAGTTCACGGAGTAGCGGTCGAGCACCATTCCGAAGATCCCGCCCCATTCGGCGCGCTCGAGCGGCATGTCGATTCGACCACCGTCGCACAGCTTTTCCCAGTAGCCCTCGATGGCGGCTTTTTCGCTCAGGTAGCCCGCAATCGAGATCGACATCGATCCGCCAGGGCTGTAGTCCATGGTTTTGGGGGTGTCGGCCAGCATCAGCGTGATTCCGGCCGGGGATTCCAGCTGGCCGTGCATGACCCACTCTTGTTCTTCGGGATCTTCACTGGCGTTGAAATCGGCGAAGGTATGAATTTCCGTGGTGCCGCCGAACACGGACTGGTAGTAGGCAAGAGCTTCGCGAGCATTGTCTCTAAAGCTCAGGTAGGGGTTCGTTTTCATGGTTGTTTCCTCTCTGGAGCTATTCGGCGGCGGGAACCACGGGAAATTCGAGGCGGGTGAGGAGCTCTGCTTCGGCAACCTCGCCAGGGGTGTTGAGGTATATTTCGCGGGGTGCTCCGGCGTAGGTGTGGCCGTGTTCGCTAAACCAATCAAAAACGTCGTTGTAGGTGGCCTTGAGGCCGCTGTAGGCACCGTGATGTGTGACCGTAGCAACGCGGCCGCCAGCGAGTTCGTGTGTCGCGAGCACTGGATGGTCGATGAGCCCATTCGCGACTGGAACGCAGACTTCGCACTTCCATGGCCCATCGGTGCGCATCTCTTCGGTGTACACGGCCATCACGGGCCCCGCGACGGTGATGGCGGGGTCGGCAGTCTCGGTGAGCAGGGTGCCGATTGCGCCGCTCATGTCGGCAGGCAGAGTTTGCATCGTTGTCGAGAACTCGATGCCGGCAACGACGTGGCTTGGCACTGTTTCAATAGTGATTTCCGACGACATGCGCCACACTCTACGCCTCGGGTGTAGCGAACGGTACTGGTTGTGGAGAACTATTCCGTGGCGCCGAAGAGCGCGGGAAACGCTCCTAGAGCCCAGCCGTAGCCGACAAAGATGGCAGCGTCGATAAGGGTGTGGGCAATGACAAGGGGCAGCACTCGACGGTAGCGCGTGTAGAGCCAGCCGAAAAGCAATCCCATGGCGACGTTGCCGACAAACGCGCCAATGCCCTGGTAGAGGTGATAGCTGCCGCGCAGGATCGCAGTCGAGATAATGATCTGCCACCGGCTCCAGCCAAGGTCGCCGAGTCGGGCGTAAAGGTAGCCGATCACGATGACTTCTTCGGTAATACCGGCACGCAGCGCCGAGAGCAGCAGCACGGGCACGGTCCACCAGTATTGGTCGAGTGCAGCGGGGACAACATTGACGGTGATGCCGAGGGCACGCCCGGCGAGGTAGACCGCGATTCCGGGGATGCCAATCGCAAGGGCGAGAGCGATTCCGGTGAGCCCATCGCGAGTCGGGCGTGTGAAGTCGATTCCCAGTCTCGATAGTCGCGGCGTGGTCGCACTCCACAACAGGAACGCGACGAGCGCGACGGGCGCGAGATCAAAAGTGATACCGAGCAGCTGATAGATCAGGTCGAAGGTTGGCCGTGTGCTGAGTGACGAATTCAGCGTTGCGGTTTGCTGCGACAGCGATTCGGTACGCGTCAGTCTGTTCGTGATCGAGACGATCGAATAGATCGCGGATGCCCCGAGCGAGAGCGCAAGAACGATCGAGATCTCTGTCCAGAGCCGGCCGCGCGACTGAGGAAGCGCTGGTGCTGAGCTCACTCGGAGGGGCGCATGGCGCAGGCTGGAGTTCCGCCGGGCAGACGGTGCCGGAAGCGCGCGACGAAACGGTAGCCGAGGGAGGCGATCATGCTGAAGGGCTCGGTGGCAATGAGATGCCCAAGGAAGCGCCATCCGAAATTTGGCTGAATTCTCAGAAGGGCTGAGAACGCCATGTGGCCGGCGAACTGTCGAGTAGGAGTCACGAACCAGGCCGCTTTCTCAACGTCGTCCCGAGTGAGGGCGTAGTCGTCGAGATCGATCCATTGCCAGGGAGTGCTCTCGGGGAATACCGGAAGAATTGCCTGCAAACGATTGACCCAGAGGGTGCAAAAGGCGCAGTCACCGTCGAAGATCAGTATGGTCTGGGGCGCGCGGGAAGCCGGGCTCGATTGCGACATGGAAAGATGTTAACTCACGTTGCTGGGCGTCGCTCTGGAGAGGTTTGCGCAGTTTTGTAGTGAATGGCAGCGATCGTGCGCGGGAATTCTGCAAAGTATGCACATAATCTTCACGAGCGTTACCGCTGTGTAACGTTTGGCTTTACAGTTTTGATTGGGGCATCCCCCCGTTTTAGGGTGTGAACTATCAAGCGCGGTGCGGCGCCAAAAATTCCGTGCCGTTAGCGCAATTCTGCACAGGAGGAAACATTGAAGAGATCACGCATGGGCATCAGTGCAATCGCACTGCTGTCAGCCTCAGCACTCGCACTTGCGGGTTGCTCGGCCAGCGAGGCGCCCGCCGAAAGCGACACCGCCGCGATCATCACCACGAACGGTAGCGAGCCACAGCAGTCGCTCATTCCGACCAACACCACCGAAACTGGTGGCGGCAAGATCGTCACCTCGATTTTCGCTGGTCTCGTTTCCTACACCGCTGATGGCGATGTAGTCAACGAAGTAGCTCAGTCGATCGAATCCGAAGACGGACAGGTGTGGAACGTCACGCTGAACGACGGCTGGACCTTCACCAACGGTGAAGCTGTAACGTCTGACTCCTTCGTCAAGGCATGGCAGTACGGCGCACTGCTCAGCAACGCGCAAAGCTCCTCGTACTTCTTCGACAACATCGAGGGCTTCAGCTACGACGAGGAATCAGAGCTCACGGGTCTTGACGTTGTCAGCGACACCGAGTTCACCGTCACCCTGATCAACCCTGAGGCAGACTTCCCGCTGCGTCTCGGCTACTCGGCATTCATGCCGCTGCCCGAGTCGGCTTGGGAAGACCTTGACGCATTCGGTGAGAACCCTGTCGGTAACGGTCCGTACATGGTTGCTGAAGACGGATGGCAGCACGATGTCCAGATCGACCTCGTCACCAACCCTGACTACGACGGTGTACGCAAGGCTGTCAACGGCGGCGTGACGATCATCTTCTACACGAGTCAAGATGCGGCATACGCTGACGCTCTCGGTGGCAACCTCGACATCCTCGACGCTGTCCCTGACTCGGCATTCGCAACCTACGAGTCGGACTTCCCGGGTCGTTCGGTGAACCAGCCTGCAGCAATCTTCCAGGCGTTCAACATGCCGTACTACCTCGAGCACTGGTCGGGCGAAGAGGGCAAGCTGCGTCGTGCAGCTATCTCGATGTCGATCGACCGCGCCGAAATCACTGATGTCATCTTCCAGGGCACTCGTACGCCGGCAACCGACTTCACGTCGCCGGTAATCGCTGGTCACTCCGACAACCTTGCTGGCGCTGAAGTCCTCGACTTCAACCCGGATGAGGCTGTAAAGCTGTGGGCTGAAGCTGACGCAATCGCGCCGTACGGAGACACCGTCTTCGACCTCGCGTACAACGCTGATGGTGGACACCAGGCATGGGTTGACGCTGTAGCTAACAGCATCAGCAACACGCTTGGCATTGAAGCTGTGGGCAAGGCGTACCCGACATTCGCAGACGCGCTCAACGACCGTGACGCTAACGCGCTCACCGGTGGAACGCGTGCCGGATGGCAGGCTGACTACCCGTCGCTGTACAACTTCCTCGGACCGCTCTACGTTGATGGAGCCGGCTCGAACAAGGAAGGCTACTCGAGCCCCGAGTTCGAGAAGATCCTTGCTGAGGGTGCTAGCGCATCGTCCGTAGAAGAGGCAACGGCGAAGTACCAGGAAGCTCAGGAAGTTCTCCTGGTCGACCTTCCTTCGATCCCGCTGTGGTACTCGAACGTCACCGGTGTCTACTCTGACACCGTTGACAATGTTGTATTCGGTTGGGACTCTGTCCCGCTGTACAACGAGGTAACCAAGGGCTAATTAGCTCTTAGTTTTACCCAGTTTCCACTCTCAAGGTGTAATGCCCGGGGCTAGCTTTAGGCCCCGGGCATTACACTGAGTACCCTCATTCAGTGATTGTGACTCTTATGCTTATCCGTTCCTTCGAGGGAACCATCTGATGCTTTGGTATGCAGGCAAGCGCTTCCTCCAGATGATCCCCGTGTTTTTCGGCGCGACATTCTTGATCTATTTCATGGTGTTCGCGGTTCCCGGCGATCCAATCGCTGCGCTTTACGGCGACCACCCGCCAGCTCCCGGAGTGATTGAAGCGGTTCGAGCGGAGTACAACCTCGACAAACCCTTCATCGTTCAGTATCTGCTGTACATCGGTGGGCTCTTCCAAGGCGATCTGGGAACGACGTTCTCCGGCCGACCGGTCATCGACGTTATGGCTCAGGCCTTTCCGATCACCGCTCGACTAGCGCTGCTTGCTCTCGCGATTGAGGCCTTCTTCGGCATCATCGTCGGCCTCGTTGCTGGTCTCCGCAAGGGAAAGCTGTTCGACGCTTCCGCCCTCGTGATCAGCCTTCTGCTGATTTCGGTTCCGACGTTCGTTGTCGGTTTTGTGCTTCAATACGTCTTCGGCATCCAACTGGGGTGGGCAAGAACCACCGTCAGCGGTGCGGCGCCGTGGGGCGAACTCATTTTGCCGGCGATCGTTCTCGCCTCGGTTTCGTTCGCCTATATCGTGCGGCTTACCCGTGCGAGCGTGGCAGACAACCTCGGCGCAGACTTCGTCCGCACGGCCACTGCTAAGGGACTCTCGCGGCGTCGAGTTGTCACCGTGCACGTTCTTCGTAACTCGCTTGTTCCTGTCGTCACCTACCTGGGAGTCGATATCGGTTCGCTCATGGTCGGTGCGATTGTGACCGAGGGAATCTTCAACATCAACGGTGTCGGTGGAACCGTCTATCGAGCAATCCGGCTAGGGGAGGGTCCCACTGTGGTTTCCTTCGTCGCAGTGATGGTCATCATCTTTGTGCTAGCCAACCTGCTCGTTGACCTGCTCTACGCCGCGCTTGACCCAAGGATCCGTTATGCCAAGTAGCAACACTGGTCGGCATCGTCCCGGCCAAGAACATTTCATCGCCTCTCTCGCAGAGACTCCGGTCGCTGAGATCGATCAGGTTGATGAAACCGGTAAGGCCCGCAGCACCTGGACAGACGCTTGGGAAGCCATGCGTCGTCGTCCGATGTTCTGGGTCTCAGCCAGCTTGATCTTCGTGATCGTGGTTGTGGCGGTGTTCCCGGGGCTCTTCGCTAGCGCTGACCCCCGCGAGTGCTACCTCAAGTTCAGTAACGGAGACCCACAGGCCGGTCACCCTCTCGGGTTTAACCGCCAGGGCTGTGACGTCTACTCGCGAATCATCTTCGGAACTCAGGCATCGGTGACCATCGGTCTGCTGACCACGGTGATCGTGACCCTTTTCGGTGGCGTGATCGGGGCTCTTGCGGGCTTCTACGGCGGGTTCCTCGACTCCTTCGTTTCGCGCGTCGGTGACGTCTTCTTCGCTATCCCCACCGTTCTCGGAGCAATCGTTCTGTTCTCGGTAATCTCTGTTCGTGACGCACTCACCGTGTCGCTCGTGCTCTCCTTGTTTGCGTGGCCCCAGATTGCGCGCATCATGCGTGGCGCAGTCTTGTCGGCTCGAAACTCGGATTACGTCACGGCTTCGGCCGCTCTCGGTGTCTCGCGATTCAAGACTCTGGTTCGCCACGTGATCCCCAACTCGATTGCTCCCGTAATTGTGGTGGCCACGGTGTCGCTCGGTATCTTCATCGTTGCGGAAGCGACTCTCGGATTCCTCGGAATTGGTTTGCCGCCCACCGTTATGTCGTGGGGTAACGAGATCAACCAGGCTCAAGTAACGGTTCGTACGCACCCGCAGACGCTTTTGCTGCCTTCGGCTGCGCTTTCGATTACCGTGCTTGCCTTCCTGATGTTCGGCGACGTAGTTCGCGATGCCCTTGACCCGGAAGCGAGAGCACGCCGATGACCAATCCAGAAACAGTTTCCGTGTCGTCTGACTCCTCGAACGAAGAAACACCGCTGCTCAAGATTCGCAACCTCGAAGTTGGCTTCGAGACTCAGCGTGGTCTTGTGCCCGCCGTCCGCGGCGTCGACCTGACGCTGTATCAGGGGCAGACGCTCGCGATCGTCGGTGAATCCGGATCGGGCAAGTCCACGACTGCGCAAGCAGTTATTGGGCTCCTCCCGGGTGCAGGCAAGGTGTCGGGCGGCTCGATCGAGTTCGAAGGCCACGACCTCACCCAATTCTCGGATGCTCAGTTTGCTGAGGTGCGCGGTAGCCAGATCGGCTACGTTCCCCAGGACCCGATGTCGAACCTCAACCCCGTCTGGAGCATTGGCTTCCAGGTAGAGGAAGCGATTAAGGCCAACGGAATCGCTCAGGGCAAAGAAGCGCGCCAACGCACCATCGAAGTGCTGCAAGAAGCCGGCCTCAGCGATGCCAGCGAGCGACTCAAACAGTTCCCTCATCAGTTCTCTGGTGGAATGCGCCAGCGTGTTCTCATCGGTATCGGACTCTCGGCTCGCCCGAAGCTCCTGATCGCCGACGAGCCAACGTCTGCGCTCGATGTCACCGTGCAGCGCCAGATCCTCGACCACCTGCAAACACTCACGCGTGATTACGGCACCTCCGTGCTCTTCATCACTCACGACCTCGGCCTGGCTGCTGAGCGTGCTGAACAACTCGTGGTGATGTACAAGGGCAAGGTTGTGGAATCGGGACCGTCGCGTGCGATTCTTGAGAACCCACAGCATCCGTACACTCAGCGTCTCGTCGCTGCGGCACCGAGCCTCGCCTCGCGTCGCATCCAGTCGATCAAATCGGCGAAGTCGACTGACGACAGCGTGCGCATCTTCGGTGAAGGCTCGCTCGATGAAGCTCTCATCGCTCGTGCCGCAACCCGAGAAGCATCAGCGGATGAGGACCTGATCAAGGTGAGCAATATCACCAAGGTCTACGAGATTCGCAAGCAGGGCTTCCGCAAAGACAAGCTTCTTGCCGTCAACGACATTTCCTTTGGCGTCAAGAAGGGCACCACGACCGCGCTGGTCGGGGAGTCCGGTTCTGGCAAGTCGACGGTCGCCAAGCTGATTCTTCAGCTCGAATCGCTCACGAGCGGAAACATCGAGTTCGATGGCAAGAACCTCGCGGGAATCAAGGGACAGGAACTCCTCGAGTTCCGTCGCCGCGTTCAGCCCGTTTTCCAAGACCCGTATGGGTCACTCGACCCGCAGTACAGCGTGGGAAACACCATCGCAGAACCGCTGCTTGCTCACAAGCTCGGCACTGCGAAGGAACGCTACAACCGGGTGAGCGAACTGCTCGATCAGGTCTCGCTGCCGCAGGCAGCACGTCACCGCTACCCCGGCGAACTTTCCGGTGGCCAGCGTCAACGTGTTGCTATCGCTCGTGCCTTGGCACTCAAGCCAGAGGTGCTCGTGCTCGACGAAGCGGTCTCGGCTCTTGACGTGCTGGTTCAGGGGCAAGTGCTGAATCTCCTCACCGAGTTGCAGACCGAGCTTGAGCTCACGTATCTGTTCATCACGCACGACCTCGCTGTCGTGCGACTGGTGGCAGATAACGTGTGCGTCATGCAGGGTGGCCGCATCGTAGAAGCCGCGTCGACAGACGAGGTCTTTGAGAACTCCAGCAATCCCTACACGCAGGAATTGCTTGAAGCGATCCCCGGCGCCAACATCACACTCGGCGCCTAGTTTCTTAGTGCAGAAGGGCCGTTCCCCACTCGGGGAGCGGCCCTTCTGACTTAGACTCGTTTCTAGCGTGCCACCGCGCGCTGTGTGTCCGTGTGCAGGAGGGGTTTCGTGAGCGCCACAAGAATTACGGCGAGCCTTGCTGTTGCCGCCGCCGCAGTATTGGTGTTGGCAGGCTGTGTTCCTCAGCAATCGCCCACCATCGAAGGCTCAGAGCTTACCGTCGCGGTCACTCAGCCCTACACCTCGGGCAACCCGTCGACTTCTTTTGGTGCGAGTGACACGAACGCCACCATTGCCTATGCAACAGGCTCCGGTTTCACCTACTTCGACGACAAGTCTGCGCTCGTGCGCGATGAATCTTTCGGCCACTTCGAGAAGGTGTCCGATGACCCCCTCGCAGTGACCTATACGGTCGCTGACGGCGTGCGCTGGTCAGATGGTTCCGCCGTTGATGCCGTTGATCTGCTCTTGGAGTGGGCTGCGACATCCGGTGCTCTCAATACTCCCGATGCGGATGCCGCCAGCACGGTGGACTCCGAGACGGGCGCTCCGATCGATCGTTCGGATGACCGCGTGTTGTTCGACGCCAGCGCCACAGGAGATACCGGAATCGGTCTCGTCACAGAGATGCCGCAAATGAGTGACGATCGGATGTCGCTCACCCTCGTGTTTGACGAGCCAACCGCTCAGTGGCAATCTGCGTTCTTCGGCGCAGATTCTGCGGCCAAGCCTGCCCACGTCGTCGGCATGATGGCCTTCGCCAGTGACGACTCGATCGAGGCCAAAGAGCGCGTTTTCTCCGCTATTAGCGAGGGTAATGAGAGCGACCTTGCCGCGATCGCGCGCACCTGGAATACGGTCTTCAACTTCGAGGGCATGCCCGCGAATAAGAGCCTTGTCGTCTCGAACGGACCTTACGTAGTTTCTGACTTCGTCGCGAATCAGTACGTGACTCTGAGGGCCAATGAGGACTACAGCGGCATGCGCGAGCCGACTTTTCAAGAGATTCGCGTTCGGTTCATGAGCGATCCGCTAGCGCAAGCACAGGCCTTGCTTGTTGGTGCTGTACAAGTAGCAGAGCCGACAATGAATCAAGATGTGCGCAATGCTCTTGCCACGATGAACGCCACGGTCATCGATGGCACCACCGATAGGTTTGAACACCTTGACCTGCAATTCGCGGAGTCAAAGAGTGGCGTCTTCGATGATCCGCTCGTGCGTCAAGCGTTCCTCAAAACGGTGCCGCGCGCCGCAGTTGTTCAGACTGCGCTAGGCGAGCTGTATCGTCGGGCAACCCCGCGCGACTCATTCCTCTTCGCTCCCGGCGATGAGGGCTATCGCAGTGCGCGTGCCGCTAATGGCTCTGCCGACTTCGCCGAGCCGGACATTGCTGGCGCCAAAGAGCTTCTTGCCGAAGCGGGCGTCTCGAAGCCTGGCGTGTGCATCCTCTATGACGCCTCTGACGACATGCGTGCCGCCGAATACACCTCCATCGCCGAGTCGGCCAAGGCGGCGGGGTTCGTAGTGAGTGATTGTTCGAGTGACGACTGGCGTGACCAACTCGGCACCCCCGGTGCCTACGACGCTGCGTTGTTCAGCTGGCAGAATCCTCGCCCTGGCGTAGGGCTTTCGGCGGCGATCTACGGCACCGGCGGTTATGCCAACCTCAATTACTTCTCTGATTCCACGTTTGATTCGTTGATAGCCGATGCGACTGACCCGAGCGTGGACGCTGAGGGACGAACCAACGCCCTGAAGGCGGCGGATGCTGCGCTCTGGAGTGCATCCTATGGAATGCCGTTATTCCAATACCCCGCCACAGTCGCATACGACCAAGACCGGGTCACTAACGTCTCGTTGTCATCGCTGAATCCGGGCGTATGGTGGAACGTGTGGGAGTGGAAGCCCTAGCATTTTCGTCCCCCTGATGGGGCGGCTGCGATAAATCTTGTCAAACAGGGTAAACTGGTGGAGCAGGATACTCTGAATGATCTTCTGCGACCTCCCAAGATCTTTACCCGGTGGCATCAGGCCGCCGATCTGCTGCCGAGAATTTCTGCGCAGCGTCTGCGGTGAAAGACCGCACAGCCTCCAATGAATTAAGGAATATTGCTATGGCTATGGCCACTCGCAGCGATTTGCGCAACGTAGCGATCGTTGCCCACGTTGACCACGGAAAGACAACCCTCGTTGACGCGATGCTTCGCCAGACGAACTCCTTCGAGGCGCACGCGCATCTCGAAGAACGCGCGATGGACTCGAACGAGCTCGAGCGCGAAAAGGGCATCACGATCCTCGCGAAGAACACCGCGATTTCGTACAACGGCAAGTACGCCACCGATGGCCCCATCACGATCAACGTGATCGACACCCCCGGCCACGCCGACTTCGGTGGCGAGGTTGAGCGTGGACTCAGCATGGTCGACGGCGTTGTACTGCTCGTTGACGCCAGTGAGGGCCCGCTTCCGCAGACTCGCTTCGTTCTCCGTAAGGCTCTTGAAGCCAAGCTTCCCGTGATCCTGCTGGTCAACAAGACCGACCGTCCGGATGCGCGCATTGACGAAGTTGTTGCCGAAAGCCAGGACCTGCTCCTCGGCCTCGCGAGCGACATGGCAGACGACGTTCCCGACCTCGACTTGGACGCCATCCTTGACGTCCCGATCGTTTACGCTTCGGGCCGTGCCGGTGCTGCAAGCTGGAACAAGCCCGAAAACGGCACCCTTCCTGACAACGATGACCTCGAGCCGCTGTTCGACGCCATCCTCAAGCACGTTCCCGCACCGTCATACGACGACGAGCACCCCCTGCAGGCCTGGGTTACCAACCTTGACTCCTCGCCGTTCCTCGGCCGTCTTGCTCTTCTGCGTGTCTTCAACGGCACCATCAAGAAGGGCCAGACTGTTGCCTGGGTCAAGCACGATGGAAGCGTTGCCAACGTGCGCGTCACCGAGCTCATGATCACGAAGGCTCTCGACCGTTACCCGGCCGAAAGCGCCGGCCCCGGTGACATCGTTGCTGTTGCAGGCTTCGAGGACATCTTCATTGGTGAAACTCTCTGTGACCCCAACGATGTTCGTCCGTTGCCGACCATCACGGTCGACGACCCCGCAATTTCGATGACCATCGGAACCAACACCTCGCCGGTCATCGGCAAGGTCAAGGGCCACAAGCTCACCGCTCGCATGGTCAAGGACCGTCTCGACCGCGAACTCGTCGGTAACGTCTCGCTCAAGCTCGTCGACATCGGTCGTCCGGATGCCTGGGAAGTTCAGGGTCGTGGAGAGCTTGCTCTCGCCATTCTCGTTGAGCAGATGCGTCGCGAAGGCTTTGAGCTCACCGTCGGTAAGCCTCAGGTAGTTATCAAGAAGGTCGACGGCAAGGTTCACGAACCGTTCGAGCACCTCACGATCGATGCTCCTGAGGAATACCTCGGTGCGATCACTCAGCTCCTTGCTGCTCGTAAGGGCCGCATGGAGGGAATGAGCAACCACGGCACCGGCTGGGTTCGTATGGAATTCATCGTTCCGTCGCGTGGCCTCATCGGTTTCCGCACCGAATTCATGACCATCACCCGCGGTGCTGGTATCGCGAACGCCGTCTCGCAC
Organism: Salinibacterium sp. SWN167; assembly: GCF_015864665.1. Classification (GTDB taxonomy): domain Bacteria; phylum Actinomycetota; class Actinomycetes; order Actinomycetales; family Microbacteriaceae; genus Rhodoglobus. The sequence goes on from NZ_JADYWU010000002.1 coordinate 509,276, forward strand.
GGTTACGAGTCTTGGGCTGGCGAAATCGTCACGCGCGTGAACGGTTCGATCGTTGCTGACCGTGCCGGTGCGGCTACTCCGTTCGCGATGGTTGCTCTGCAGGAGCGCATGTCGTTCTTCGTCGAGCCCACGCAGGAGGTCTACGAAGGCATGGTTGTCGGCGAGAACTCGCGCGCCGACGACATGGACGTCAACATCACCAAGGAAAAGCAGCTCACCAACATGCGCCAGTCGACCTCGGACTCGTTCGAGCGTATGACTCCGTCGCGCAAGCTCACGTTGGAAGAGTGCCTCGAATTCGCTCGCGAAGACGAGTGCGTAGAGGTAACTCCGGAGTTCGTGCGAATCCGTAAGGTCGAGCTCGATGCCAACGCTCGCGCACGCAGCACGTCGCGCATGAAGAAGCAAAACGCCTAACCTTTCTTCTCGCAGCGGGCTCACATGAGTCGGCAATTTGCGCGGAGTACGATGCAGCTACGGTCATCCTGATCGTGGCTGCATCGTTGGTTAACGGCGTATTCAGTCGCACCACCGCGTCACTTCTGGAGTTAGTCATGTTGAGCGCCCGCCGCAGTGTTAGCGCATCCGTTGCCCTCGTTCTGGCCTTGGCCATTACGCCAGCGCTTTCGGGCTGTTTCGGCGAAAACCCCATCGGCGGAATTGTGGAACAGGCTACCGGCGGCAAAGTGAGCCTCGGCGGCGATGAGGTTCCGGAGGGCTTCCCCAGTGCAGTGCCACTGGCCGACGGCGAAGTGCAGTTTGGCATCGCTGCCGGCGACGGAGACAATCGCGGCTACAACATCACCATCTTGACGGGCGCTGAATCGCCCCTCGACGCCATCGAAACGCAATTTGCGGATGCCGGTTACGAGTCGCAAGTGCAAGCCAGCGGTGCTGATGGTGCCGGTTCGGTTCTCTTCTCCAACGATTCGTGGAATGTCGTCGTACTTGTCGCGCAGACCGATGATGGCTACACCGCGAACTACACGGTCGCGCCCGCTTCGATGGGCGAGCAGATCGCCAACTGAGCTCTTGGCGTAATGCTGAGGCAAACCCGTTTAGGCGAGGTCGAACATCCCCGCGCCGATAAAGCTCCCTGACTGTGCTCCGGGAGGAACAGCGAAGATTGCTGAGCCGACGTAGCGCACGTATTCGTTCATGAGGTCGTTGCGCGAGAGCGCGAGCTGGATGGGTACGAACTGTTTTTCAGGATCGCGCTGGAAGCTGATGAAGAACAGGCCGGCGTTGAGTCGGCCGAGCTCGTCGTTGCCATCCACGAAGTTGTAGCCGCGTCGCAGAATCTGCGCGCCACCGTGGGTGTCGGGGTGGGCGAGCTTCATGTGCGAATTGTCGTCAATCAGCGGCGCATCATCGCGACCGGCCTGCTCGAAGTCGGGGTCGGTGAATTCGGAGCCGCCGCTGAGCGGTGCGCCTTCACCCTTGGTGCGCCCGAAGATCGTCTCTTGTTCACGCAGTGAGGTGCGGTCCCAGGTTTCGATGGTCATGCGAATCTTGCGGCTCACGAGATAGGAGCCGCCGGCCATCCAGGAAGCTCCGTCTCCGGATGTTGCCCAGACGTACTCATTGACTGCGTCGGTTTCTTCAGCTCGCAGGTTCGCGGTGCCATCTTTGAAACCGAAGAGGTTGCGCGGTGTCTTCTGCGCTTGCGTTGTCGATGAAGTGCGGCCGAAGCCGAGTTGAGACCAGCGAAGCGTTGCGCGGCCAAAGGCGATACGCGAGAGGTTGCGGATGGCGTGAACGGCGACCTGCGGGTCGTCGCTGCACGCTTGGATGCAGAGGTCGCCACCCACGAGTTCGGGCAGCAGAGCGTCGCTGGGGAACTTCGGGAGGTCGATGAGGGCCGATGGTCGCTTGCTGGCGAGGCCGAAGCGATCATCAAACAGCGTAGGGCCGAAGCCGAAGGTGATCGTGAGACCACCCGGTGGCAGATCGAGGGCTTCGCCCGTGTCATCCGGTGGCGCATCGTAGGGTCCGCTCGCGGGACCATAGTCGCCTGCGGCTTCGCCGGTCGTCATGCGCGCGGCGGCGTAGCTCCAGTCCTGGAGCAATTCGATGAGCTCGTCGCGAGGGATGTCATTGACGTCGAAGGCGGCGAAGTGGAGTCGATCTTGAGCCGGCGTGATGATGCCCGATTGGTGATCGCCGAAGAACGGGTAGGTCGCGGCGACATCGTTGCCCGTCGTCGACGAGCCGCCACCGCCGCCGAACGCGAAAGCTCCGCCAACGCCGAGTCCGGCACCCACAACGCCAGCCCCAGCGAGCCCGAGGAGGCCGCGGCGGGAGAGACCCTTGGTGTCATCTGTTGGCATTGCTGTTCTTTCGGTGGGGGGGCGGTAGGCGGCTGCTGTCTGCAACGGCCGGAGACGGGGGAGTGGAGTTAGAGAACTAACACTGCGGTAAGGCGAGAGAGGGGCTCGGCGAGCGCGTTCACCTGATCGGAGAATGCGCGAATCTCGCTCGTGGACAGCTCAGTGTAGAGACGGAAGCCGTCGCCTTCCTTCTGCGCGTCGAGCAATGTTTGCAGCTCATCGAATTCCACGTCGAGGGTCGCAGCAAGATCGGCATCCTTCGTGACCAGGATGTCGCGAACACCGTCATAGAGCACCCGAGCGCCATCGATGTTCGCTTGGAAATCCCACAGGTCGGTGTGCGACCAGAACTCTTCTTCTCCGGTCACCTTGCCGCTGGCAACCTCATCGAGAAGGCCAATGGCGCCGTTGGTCTGCTGATCAAGAGTGAACTCGAGATCTTGCACGTTGTTGTAGAGAGTGGTGGTGTCTTCGACAAGCTGCGAGGCAAGCGCTTCACGCTTCGACTGGTCGTAGGGTTCGAAGCCGGCTTCGGCCTCGGCGGGCCACAGATCTTTCTCCATGGCGTGCCAGCCGGTCCACTCTTGACCGTCTTCGAGGTCGGCTTCCCGCAGATCCATGCGGGGGTCGAGGTCACCGAACGACTCGGCGACAGTCTCAACGCGCTCCCAGAACACGCGTGTGGGGGCGTAGAGAGCGCGGGCAGCGTCATCGTCGCCAGCGATGTACGCGGCAGCGAAGTCTTCCGTGCCAACGACAAGGTTTTCGATCTGGTCCTTGACGTAACTCTTGTAGTTGGCGTTTGCCGCGGCGACTTGCGCGGCAGTGTCGCCGCTGAACGACAAATCTGTACCGGAATCGGTAACCGTAAACGCTGCCGTGCCAACTCCCTCACCGATCATTCCCGGCTTGCAGACCGTGAAGTAGTCACCCGGTTGAGCCAATACGACGAGATCGCGACTGATGCCGGGGCCAATGTTCTCGACCTCACCGACGATGCGCAGTCCGTCATCCGCCAGTAGGTAGAACTCAGTGACCTGGTCACCGGAGTTCGTGACGGAGAATACGAGGGTGCCGCTCGGCGCTTCGCTGGCGCTCACGGCGCAATCTGTGGCGTTGCTGTCGACAGTGATCGTGTTGTCGGCGGTGGCTTCGGTGCTGTTGGCAACGCAGCCGGTAAGAGCGAGCGCAGCGACAGTTGCCGCCGCGGCGAATCCGTAGCGGGTAGGGCGGGTGGTCATCAGGCTCCTTGAGTGCTGAGGCGTGCTTCGGGCACCAGCGGCTTATCAGCACGCGTGTTGCCGCGAACAGTGCGGATAAAAATCGTCATGACAGCCCCGACATAAGCAAGCCACACACCGGCTTCGAGCCACGTGGTCGCGGGGGAGAAGTTGAGAGTGCCCTTAAGCAATGTGCCGTACCAGCTGTCGGGCGGGATAGCCGCGCTGACGTCAAAGGCGAGTGCGTGGAGGCCCGGCAGAACGCCGGCCTCTTGCAGGTCATGCACGCCGTAGGAGAGCACTCCGGCGGCAACGATGATAAGGATTGCGCCGGTCCACGTAAAGAAGCGAGTGAGGTTGATGCTCACGACGCCGCGGTAGATGAGGTAGCCGAGCACAATCGCGGCAGCAATGCCGAGCGCTGCGCCAGTGAGGGGGAGTGCGGTCGATCCGCTCGCCTGCACTGCTGCCCAAATAAAGAGGGCGGTTTCGATGCCTTCGCGGCCGACCGCGAGGAACGCGACGAGAACGAGGCCCCAGCCGGCACCCGTGAGGTGCGAGTCGACTTCGCTGCGCAGTTCGCGACCGAGACCGCGGGCGGCGCGGAGCATCCAGAAAATCATCCACGTGACAAAGGCGGTAGCAACAATCGAGAGGATGCCGCCAATGAGCTCTTGAGCCTGAAACGACAAGCCGTAGGTGCCGAAGGTGAGACTCGCGCCGAGGCCCAGCGACAACACGATGGCGATAGCGACTCCGAGCCAAATGCGGGGGAGTACATCGGTACGATCGATTTTGCGAACGTAGGCAATAAGAATGCCAACCACAAGCGCGGCTTCGAGGCCTTCTCGTAGTCCGATCAGGAAGTTTGCGAGCACTGGACTCTCTTGTCAGTTGAGTTCTGGACAGGTTGGTAAGCCTAACCTAAGCAACCGTAATTCGGCTACCTGTGCTTATTCTGTTTACTGCAGAACAAATGGTGGAGGAACGGCCGTGAAAGATCGAGCACAACGGGTATTGGTTGTTGCCGCACGCCCAGAAGACGAGGCGTACGTCTTCGGCGCCACCATTGCCACTCTGGTTCAGCGCGGCACCGAGCTCATCGTGCTCAGTTGCAGCAACAACGCGACCGCCGCAATAGAGGCATCGCCCTCGACCGGCAGCGCACCCGAGACTGTTTCACACGGCGCCACAGTGCCGAGTGCCGTGGCCGCAAGCGTCACTGCGGGCGGCAGTGCAGAAACGAATACTGCAGTTGCTGACGCTGAAGCGGATGCCGACCCCGGCACCGGCGAACGTGCGGCGGTGTCCGTCGACGAGGTCGTGCGCGAAATCCTCGGCATTACCTCTCACCACATCTTGCGCGAAGACAATGGTCGCCAGTTCAACATGCTTGACGCCCGCGCTCTCGCCTCCGACCTTGCGGCAGCAATCACCTCGTTGAAGCCGGATGTCGTCGTCAGCTACGCCAAGGAGTCCAGCGGAACGGCGCGCGGCGCTGAGGCGCTGCTCGTGCACGAAGCCACGGTATTGGCGACTGAACTTGCTGGGGTGCCTTTCTATACGGCATCCGCTGTTCCTGTTGATCGTGGGGTGGCGGTCTCGTCGGCAACAGCGCTAGCGTTTAAGCGTCGGGCGACAGAGATTTATCGCAATGAAGTTCCGGTGGGAGAGAGTGTTTCGACACCGCCGGAGTATTTGCGTCGCTTGCGTCGCCGCGAACTGGTCATCGGCGAACGCAGTCGTGTGGAGCGCAGCATCTTGGCTCTGGTTTCTCTCGCGTTGGGGGCCTTGGTCGGCCTCGTTCTCACCGCCGTGCACCAGTCAACGTTCACGATCGGTGATGTTCGTGTCCCGTGGGGAATTGTGGTGTCTGTCACGCTCGTAACGGCGCTCATTCTGGGCCTGCGATTGATTTATGACACCCGAGTCGCGGCAGGTTTTGCCTCGCTGGGTGTTCTAGCGATGTCGGCAGTCTTGGCTGCGGCGATGCCCGGCGGAACGATTTTGATCCCGGCGAATGTTGCGGGCTACGTGTGGACTTTTGCGCCCGTGCTTGTGGTGCTCATTGTGGTGGGGTGGCCTCGGGTGAACCGTCAGGTTTCGTCGGCGAGCCGCGCTAACATTGAGTTGAACTCTCCCGTGAAAGGTGCGGATATCTCTTGACCTACGTCATCGCTCAGCCCTGTGTCGATCTTAAAGATCGCGCGTGTGTAGATGAATGCCCAGTCGACTGCATTTATGAAGGCGACCGCATGCTCTACATCCACCCGGATGAGTGTGTTGACTGCGGAGCGTGCGAGCCGGTGTGTCCGGTTGAGGCCATCTATTACGAAGATGACCTGCCCGATAAGTGGGCCGACTACTACAAGGCCAACGTCGAATTCTTTGATCTCCTCGAGGTGAGCTCACCCGGTGGAGCAGCAAAGGTCGGAGTGATTCCCAAGGATCACGCCCTCATCGCGGCCCTGCCTGAGGGTGGCGGGTCCTCAGACTAATGGCGCGCACGCCGTTGGCTCTCCCCGATTTTCCGTGGGATTCGCTTGTGCCGTACGGCACGATTGCGCGCACTCACCCCGATGGCTTCGTTGACCTGTCAGTCGGTTCACCGGTAGACCCCACCCCCACGGTTATCCGCGAAAGTTTGGCGACGGCCACGGATGCTCACGCCTACCCCACCGCCACGGGCACAGTTCAGCTGCGTGAGGCCATCGTCGACTGGTTTGAGCGCCGCCGTGGCGTGCCCGGGCTCACCGTCAACAATATTCTGCCGACCGTCGGTTCCAAAGAGTTGGTGGCACTGCTGCCACTGCTGCTGGGGCTCGGCAGAGACGACGTCGTCGTGCATCCCTCGGTCGCGTACCCGACGTATGCCATTGGGGCGGCCATGGTTGGAGCTACTGCCGTGGCATCTGACGACCCTGCATCGTGGCCCGAGAACACTGCTCTCGTCTGGCTGAACAGCCCAGGTAACCCTGATGGTCGCGTCGCTGACGTTGAGCAGCTGCGCGCTGCTGTTGCCCGCGCTCGCGAATTGGGTGCAGTCATCGCCTCAGACGAGTGCTACGCCGAACTCAACTGGAACGGCCCCGACCCCACGCCTTCCATTCTCGATCCCGAGGTTATTGGCAGCGATCGGTCGTCAGTTCTTGCGGTGTATTCGCTCAGCAAGCAGTCGAATTTGGCCGGTTACCGTGCCGCTTTTGTGGCCGGATGCTCGGGACTCATCTCAGAACTACTCACCGTGCGCAAACACGTCGGACTTCTCGTGCCCGGCCCCGTGCAAGCCGCGATGGTCACCGCCCTTCAGGATGACGCCCACGTTGCGGCCCAGCGCGAGCTTTATCGTGCACGTCGCGCCAAGCTGCTGCCCGCTTTGAAGCGGGCGGGATTCTTCGTGGATGACAGCGTTGCGGGCCTCTACTTGTGGGCAACAAAGAACGAAGACTCGTGGCAGACGGTTGGCGATTTGGCGCAGTCTGGCATCCTCGTGGTTCCGGGCTCGTTCTACGGCGAAACCCCTGCCCGGCACGTGCGTATCGCACTCACCGCGAGTGACGACACCATTGCGGATGCGGTCGCTCGCCTCGATTTGCTCGCTTAAGTGCACTAACCGGCGAAGGCGTTGTCGTTGACCTCTAAAACCGGTCTGGTTTGGTTGGTTGGTGTGACAGTGGCCATTCAACCCTTGTAGGCTGTAGCGGTGAATGAAGCCCCTCAAGACCCAGAGAAGGCCACCCTCCACTTTCCGGGCGGTGCTGCAGAATTTCCCATTATCCGTGGGGTCGATGGTCACAACAGCATCGATATCTCCACCTTCATGAAGCAGACCGGTTACACGGCGCTTGATCAAGGGTTCGTGAACACTGCGTCAACCCGCAGTGAGATCACGTACATCGATGGAGACCGTGGAATCCTGCGTTACCGCGGGTACGCGATCGAAGATGTCGCGGCCAACTCCACCTACCTCGAAGTAGCGTGGCTGCTGATTTACGGTGAACTGCCGTCGAAGTCCCAGCTCGAAGAGTTCGATGAAAAGATCCGTCGACACACGCTGCTGCACGAAGACCTCCGTCGCTTCTTCGACGCCCTTCCGCCGAGCGCGCACCCCATGTCGGTGCTCTCCAGCGCGGTGTCGGCTCTGTCGACGTATTACGAAGACTCGCACGACGTGCGTGACCCCGAGCAGGTCGAGATCTCGACCATCCGTTTGCTGGCAAAGTTGCCCGTCATTGCGGCCTACGCTCACAAGAAGTCACTCGGTCAGGCACTGCTGTACCCCGACAACTCGATGAGTTTTGTCGACAACTTCTTGAAGCTCAACTTCGGCAACATGGCCGAGGAGTACGAGGTCAACCCCGTGCTGAGCAAGGCGCTCGACCGCCTGCTGATTTTGCACGAAGACCACGAGCAGAACGCGTCCACCTCTACGGTGCGCCTGGTCGGCTCGACCGAAGCCAACATTTTCGCTTCGATCTCCGCCGGTATCAATGCTCTCTATGGTCCGCTTCACGGTGGCGCCAACGAAGCCGTCCTCAAGATGCTTGGCGAGATCCAAGAATCGGGCGAAGGCGTTCAGAAGTTTGTTGATCGCGTGAAGCGCAAAGAAGACGGCGTGCGCCTGATGGGCTTCGGCCACCGCGTGTACAAGAGCTTTGACCCGCGTGCACGTCTCGTCAAAGAGAGCGCGGATGAGGTGCTCGCCAATCTGGGCGTCAGCGACCCGCTGCTCGACATCGCTCGCGAACTCGAAGAAGTCGCCCTCGGCGATGACTACTTCATCGAGCGCAAGCTGTATCCCAACGTCGACTTCTATACCGGGGTTATCTACAAGGCGATGGGTTTCCCGCCGCGCATGTTCACGGTGCTCTTCGCTATCGGCCGTTTGCCGGGCTGGATCGCAAATTGGCGCGAGATGAACCAAGACCCCAAGACCAAAATTGGTCGCCCGCAGCAGCTCTACACGGGCCCTGCAGCTCGTGACTGGCCGCAGCGCTAGCGCAGCAGCAGCAGCTTTACGACGAACGGCCGGTTCCCCTCGGGGAATCGGCCGTTTCGCGTTGTGTGCGCGTCGCTCCAGCGCGGCACTAACCGTGCGGACCTCACAGCGCTTGCCACACGGCGCTGGCAGCGGAACGCGGCGGCTAGTCGAAAACCGGGACGTCGAGGCGATACACCTCGGCATCCATGCCGCACGAACCACCGTCGGAATTGAAGTAGACGTGGGTGAATGATCGGTTGACCACGGCGTGGGTCTCGGTCCAGTAGTCCTCACCGCAGTTGTAGGTGTGGGCGAGGTTGAGGATGCGGCCGCCGTCGAGTTCAATGGCCATCACCTTCTCGCAGGTCCAGGCGCCCTCGGCGTTGCAGTTGTAGGTGGACACCACGACCCACCCTGGCTTGTCATACCCTTTTCCAGAGATGTGCATCGAGGTGTTGGCATCGTCGTAAGCGTCGAAGAGCGTGGTGCGCTCTAGCGAGTCCATGTCGACGGAGGTCAGAAAGCCTGCTGTTTCGCTCGCGGAGTCGAAATCGATGTAAACGTACGCATCCCGGCCATCGGCGGAGAGGGCGATGTCGCTGTGCTCGCTCGCCTCGGTTAGCAGGCGTTGGTTGCTGAGGTCGGCGTCGTAGACGTAGGTGCCGGACTCAGCGGAAGCCACCACGTAGGTGCCCGTGGGGGAGGCGCTCACCCAGTCCGTGTCAGCGGGCAGCTCGCTAGTGCCGAGGACTGTATCGGAGGCAAGGTCGTAGCTGACCATTCCCAGAGGCTGTTCGTCGGCGTTGTAGACGATCCAAGCGTAGATGGTGCCGTCGCTGCTCGGAGATCCCTCACTCCGGTCTTTCATGTAGTCAGCGTCCGGGAACGCACTCGAAAGGGGCTCTCGGAGGTCAGCAATGACCGTCGATTGTCCCGATGTCACGTCGAGTTCATGAAGGATGAGGTCGCCTTCGGAGGAGTTAGGCCCCTCCAGATAGCGGATCAGGTGTGGATCGGTGGGGTGCCACTGAGGTTCGGCATCCGGGTGGATGTCAAGGGCGCTCACCAGGGAGGCATCAGCGGTGGAGTACACGTGATATTCGGCATCACCGTGGTAGGTGAAGAACAGCGAGCCGTCGGCGTTCTCTGCCTGGCGGCGACTGTAGCTGTTGCGATCGAAGCGGGTGCCATCGGCCGAGGTGACGCGCTGGATCGTCGTGCCATAGACGGGATCAGTTTCCACGCTGCCCAGCGCCGGCTTCTGCCACGATTCGTCGGGGGCAGTGGCATCCATTCCCCAAGTGAGCGTGGCGCTGTTGCTCGCTATTGCCGGGGCGGGGGAGAGCTCAGGAGTAAGTGCCTGGTCAGCTCCGGTGCACGCCGTGAGGGCAAACGTGGCTGCGGCAACGACTGCGGCGGCGCGATACCGGCGCAGCCGCAGTGTGGTGCCAAACCGGGAAACGGTGAAGGTCTTCATATCAAGCTCCTTAGCCCCCGGCGGTGGTGTGCTTAGGCGTGCAAGGCCGTGTTGAGCTCGACGCCGCTGCCGCTGCGAGGCAGCACCTCGACGGCGCCCGTGACAGAGTTGCGGCGGAACAGCAAGCCGTTGACCCCACTGAGCTCGACGGCCTTGACGCGGCGCGGCGTTGCCGAACCGTCAATGATGGTGACCTTCGTGCCTGCCGTGACATAGAGCCCGGCTTCAACAACCGTGTCGTCGCCGATGGCGATGCCAATTCCGGAATTGGCGCCGAGCAGTGCGCGCTCGCCGATGGAGACACGTTCGGTTCCGCCACCGCTGAGCGTACCCATGATGGATGCTCCACCACCGATGTCGGCACCGTCACCCACGACGACGCCCTGAGAGATGCGGCCCTCGACCATCGAGCTGCCGAGCGTGCCGGCGTTGAAGTTGACAAAGCCCTCGTGCATGACGGTGGTTCCGGGGGAGAGGTGGGCGCCGAGACGAACGCGCGAGGCGTCGGCAATGCGGACGCGTTCGGGCAACACGTAGTCGAGCATCCGCGGGAACTTGTCGATGCCAGTCACGACGATGCCGTGACGCTTGAGCGAGACGCGAACCTCGCGGAAGTCGTCGGGGTGCACCGCTCCGGCGTTGGTCCAGACGACGATCGGCAGAGCGCCAAAGAGGCCGTCGAGGTTGATGCTGTTGGGCTTTACGAGCAAGTGGCTGAGCAAGTGCAGGCGCAGGTAAGCATCGGCGACGTTCTGCGGCGCGGCATCCAAATCGATCTCGACGGTCACGAATTCGGTGCGCACGCGGCGGCGTTCGTCAGCCCCCAAGTGCTCTTCGAGGTCGGCGGGGGTGTAGTGCGGGTCGGTGCCCTCGGGGATTGATCCCAGGTGCGGAGCGGGGAACCACACATCAAGTGTTGTTCCATCGCTGGCGATTGTTGCGAGTCCGTATCCCCATGCTGTGCGCGAAGTCATGCATCAAGGTTACTTACACTGGGTGCATGCCTGCGACCGATCTCACCATTCCCGTGCTCGATTTGGGCGCCTCAAGCCCCGACCTGACCCGCCAGATCTGCGATATCGAGTCGGTCTCCGGTAACGAGAAGCGCATCGCGGATGCCGTAGAAATCGCTCTGAGCGCGTTTAGCCACCTTGAGGTGATTCGGGATGCGGATGCCGTTGTCGCCCGCACGAACGGCGGCAAGGCCCAGCGCGTCGTGATCGCCGGGCACCTCGATACGGTTCCGGTGAACGAGAACCTGCCGACGACACTCGAGATGATCGACGGGGAGGAACACCTCGTCGGCCGAGGAACGGTCGATATGAAGGGCGGCGTTGCGATTGCTCTCAAGCTCGCGGCAGAACTCTCTGATCCCGCCGTCGACGTGACCTGGATTTTCTACGACCACGAAGAAGTCGCCGCTGACCTCAACGGGCTTGGTCGCATCGCTCGCAACCGCCCCGACCTCATGGCGGGCGACTTTGCGATCATTGGCGAACCGTCGAACGCGACCGTTGAGGGCGGCTGCAATGGCACCGCACGCATCGATATCTCGCTCACAGGGCTGCGCGCTCACTCAGCGCGCGCTTGGATGGGCGAGAACGCGATCCATGCTGCCGCGCCCGTGCTCGCGATTCTGGCCGCCTACGAGCCTGAGCAGCACGAGGTCGATGGCCTCGTCTACCGCGAGGGTCTCAATGCCGTCGGCATCACGGGCGGAGTTGCCGGCAACGTGATTCCGGATGCCGCGACCGTAACCGTGAACTTTAGGTTCGCCCCCGACCGCAGTACCGAGCAAGCGATCCAACACTTGCGTGAGATCTTCGCCGGCTTCGAGTTCGAAGTCACTGACCTCGCTGGCGGCGCACGCCCCGGACTGGATGCTCCGCTCGCCCGTAATTTCCTCGCCGCGGTCGGTGGCACGGCAGCCCCCAAATATGGCTGGACCGATGTGGCACGCTTCGCTGAACTCGGCGTTCCCGCCGTGAACTATGGCCCAGGCAACCCGCTGCGCGCGCACGCCGACGACGAGCGCGTCGCTACTAGCGAGATCGTGGCGTGCGAGCAGGGACTGCGGGCGTGGCTGACGGCTCGCTAGCCCCCACCGGCTCGTTTGCCTCCACGGTGCGCCGCGCAACAACGGCGATTCTTGCTCCCGAGCGCTGGTGGATCGTCGTTATCGCGATCTTTGCGGCCTCGCGGGTCGTGACGACGTCTCTGCTGTTGTGGTTCGCATCCGTCCAAGGGCAAAACCCGTGGACGGGCCCCGCGCCCGACTACTTCTCGTTCGCCAAAATCTGGGACGGGCACTGGTATTACATCATCGCGCTGACCGGGTATCCCTCGGAGCTACCGCTGACCGAAGCCGGTCACGTTGCCGAGAATGCGTGGGCGTTCATGCCCGGCTATCCCGCGGTAGTGCGGTTCATCATGACGCTGACAACGCTCGATTTCGCCGTGGCTGGCGTCATCGTCTCCGTCGCGTTCTCTCTGGGGGCCGCGCTGTTGTTCTACCGCGTGATGCACCTCGTGTTGCCCGCCGGCACAGCCCTGTTCTCGGTCGCTATCTTCTGCTTCGCGCCACTGTCGGCCATCCTGCAGGTCTCCTACGCCGAGTCGATGTATCTCTTCTTGCTCACCTTGTCGCTCTACTGGCTGATGAAACGCCAGTACTGGATGCTGTTGCCGGTGATCGCGGTCATGTCCCTGACGCGTCCGAGCGGCTTAGCCTTTGCGCTCGCGCTCGGGTTGCATGTGGTTTATCGCTGGTGGATTCGCCGCCGTGAGGAGTTTCCGCTGCGGGAGCGCATTGCGGCGGTCTCGGCGACTCTGTTCAGCCTTGTTATGGGGTTTGCCTGGCTCTTGATCGCGGCAGTGGCCACGGGGTCTCTTTCCGCCTACACCGACACTGAGCTCGCGTGGCGGGCGCCCTACGTCGGTTACGGCGAATTGGTGCCGTTCGCGGCGTGGATCCAGGGGGCCGAATTTTGGGCTCAGTGGTGGCAGGTGCCGCTGTGGCTCTTGCTGGTGATGCTCGTCGCTAGTGTTCTCGCGTTCTTTGTTTTTCTTTTCACCACGCCCGCGCGACGGCTGGGGGTGGATCTGCGCTTGTGGGTCGCCAGCTATGCGCTGTATTTGCTGGCCGTTTTCTTCCCGCAGTCGAGCACGTTCCGACTGCTCATGCCGATGTTCCCGCTGGCGGGCGCCCTCGCGCTACCGCCGTCGCGTGTGTATCGCGCTTTACTGCTCGCGGCGTGCATTGCCGGACAGTGGGCATGGATCCATCTGGCCTGGTGGGTCGACGCTTACGACTGGACTCCACCCTAAATAGGTGTCCTGAGGGTGAATGAATCGACAGAGTTTCAGTATCGGCGGTCTTTGCTGGATAATAGAGTGCAGTACCGATGAAAGGGGACTATCTATGGCAGCCATGAAGCCGAGGACCGGTGACGGGCCGATGGAGGCTGTCAAAGAGGGCCGACTCATTGTCGTGCGTGTACCTCTCGAAGGCGGCGGTCGTCTCGTTGTTTCTGTAAACGACGACGAAGCAAAAGAATTGCACGACGCTCTCGCGGGCGTTGTCACTCCCGCTTAGCTTTTCTTCTCAGCTTTAATCGGCGGCCCACGCTTAGCGCGTAAGGCTAGTCGAAACACAGCACCGAACACGATCACTTCGTGTTCGGTGTTTTGTGGTTAACGCCCGATGTTTGTGGATAGCCAACGGCATGGGCGGTTAGCCCGCTGCGCGGGTATCGATCCACTCGCTGAGATACTTCGCTGTTGCGCCGGTGCCCGCGGCAACCTCGCGGGGAGTTCCTGTGGCGACGATAGTGCCGCCCTTGTCTCCGCCGCTGGGGCCCAAGTCGATCACCCAGTCGCTCGCAGCAATGGTGGCGAGGTCGTGCTCGACGAGCACGACAGTGTTGCCGGCATCCACGAGTCGTTGAAGCTGCGCCAGCAAGAGCTCAGTATCCGACGGATGCAGCCCCGATGTAGGTTCGTCGAGCAGGTAGAGCGCATGGCCGCGACGCGCGCGCTGCAGCTCGGTCGCGAGCTTGATGCGCTGCGCTTCTCCACCGCTGAGTTCTGTGGCTGGCTGGCCGAGACGCAGGTAGCCGAGGCCAACATCGCGCAGGGTGTCGAGGCTGCGCAGCGCCGAGGTGGATCCGGCGAAGAAGTCTGCGGCGGTGTTGACGGTCATGCCCAGTACTTCGGCGATGTTCTTGCCGAGGTAGGTGACCTCAAGTGTGTCGTCGTTGTAGCGGGCACCGTGGCACGTGTGACAGGGAGCGTACGTTCCGGGCAGGAACAGCAGCTCGACTGAGACGAAGCCTTCGCCCTGGCAGGTTTCGCAGCGTCCGCCGGCGACGTTGAAGGAGAACCTGCTCGCGGTGTAGCCGCGTGCCTGCGCTTCGTCGGTTGCCGCGAAGAGCTTGCGAACGACATCGAACATTCCGGTGTAGGTCGCGAGGTTCGAGCGTGGGGTGCGTCCGATGGGGCGCTGGTCGACAAGCACGAGACGATCGAAAGAGTCGAGCCCGGTGGTGTCTTCGAGCGTCAGGTCATGGGGCTGGTCATCAGCTTCGGCCGTGTCATCCGGAGCAGTACCGAGATGAGAGCGCACCGCCTGCGCGAGTATCTGGGTCACGAGCGTTGACTTGCCCGAACCTGACACGCCCGTGACGGCGGTCATCACGCCAAGCGGGAAGTCGACGGTGAGATCGCGGATGTTGTGCAGCGATGCCTTGTCGAGGCGCACCCACGACTCCGGGGTGCGCACCTCGCGCAGCGGCTGCGCTTGCTGCGGAAAGAGATAGCGGGCGGTGATCGATTCGGGCACATCTTTGAGGCCGTCAACGGGGCCGGAGTAGACGAGCTGCCCGCCGCCTTCGCCAGCGCCGGGGCCGATGTCGACGATCCAGTCGGCTCGTCGAATCACATCGAGATCGTGCTCCACGACAAACAGGGAGTTGCCGGATGCCGTCAAACGGTCGAGCACTTTCAGTAGCGGTGCCGCATCCGCGGGGTGCAATCCCGCGGAGGGCTCGTCGAGCACATAGACGACGCCGAAGAGGCCGGAGCGCAGTTGGGTGGCGATGCGCAGGCGTTGTGCTTCGCCGGGGGAGAGCGTTGTGGAGTTGCGGCCGAGGCTGAGGTAGCCGAGACCGAGGTCGAGGAGCACCTCAACGCGGGCAATAACGTCGTCGCCGATCCGGCGCGCGACCTCGTTGCCGTCGGAGGCATCGGCCGAACCATCGCTTTCGCGGGGGCCCATGCCGTCGCGGAGACGGTCGGCAAGATCAGTCAGCGGCACGGCATTCAGCTCGGCGATGCTGAGCCCAGCGAAGGTGACGGACAGCGCATTTGCCTGCAGGCCGCTACCACCACACTCGGGGCACGCCATGCTCTGCACGAAGCGGAGCGCTCGCTCGCGCATCCGCTCGCTCTGAGACTGCGAGAGCACGTTCATGGTGTGCTTGCGAGCACTCCAGAACTTGCCGTTGTAGCCGTGGTCGACGCGGCCCTCTTCGGGCTGGATGAAGACGGAAGGCTGTTCTTCGGTGTAGAGCAGCCAGTCGCGATCCTTGCGGCTGAGAGCGTTCCACGGTGCTCGAGTGTCGATCCCAAGGCCGTTGACGATGCTCTTGAGGTTGGCGCCCTGCCACGCTCCGGGCCAAGCGGCGATCGCGCCGTCGCGAATCGAGAGCGTGGGGTCGGGAACGAGCAGATCTTCCGTCACATCGTGCACGACACCGAGGCCGTGACAGCGCGGGCAAGCTCCGGTCGCGGTGTTCGGCGAGAAGGCTTCGGCCGACAAATGGCTGACGCCAGCGGGGTATGTGCCGGCGCGGGAATACAACATGCGCAGCAGATTGGAGAGCGTAGTGATCGTGCCGACGCTCGAGCGCGAGCTTGGTGCTCCGCGACGCTGTTGGAGGGCGACAGCGGGTGGGAGGCCGGTGATGTCGGTGACGTCGGGCGCGCCGACCTGGTTGAGCAGGCGCCGAGCGTAGGGGGCGACCGACTCGAAGTAGCGCCGTTGGGCTTCGGCGTAGAGGGTGCCAAAGGCGAGAGAAGACTTTCCGGAACCGGAGATGCCGGTGAAAGCCACCATGCAATCTCGCGGCACATCGAGGTCGATGTTGGCGAGGTTGTTTTCGCGGGCCCCTCGAACGCGAACCCAGCCGTCACGATCATTGCTATTCATGGATGCTCCGTTCTCACGGCGTGCGGAGATTCCAAGTTCCTCGGCAGCGCGCGCTCTGTCGTGTGCGTACAGGGTGGCGGTAGTTGAACCACAGTACGGACACGATGCTGAATGCCGGGTGAGCGTTCGCTGAGCGTGTTAGTCGCTGAGCTTGGTGAGTTGAAGGAGCCCGTCGCCCACGGGAATCAGCGAACTGATCACAGCGGTCGATTGGGAAATCTCTTTGAGCAGCGAACGGAAGTTTGAGACAGTGGCATCGCGCTGCGCGGGATCCGGCACGCGGTCACGCCAGAGAGCGTGCGCGACGGCCACAACACCACCGGGACGAACCAAGCGCAGGCCGTGTTCGACATACTCGATAACAGACTGCGGGTCGGCGTCGATGAAGACGAGGTCGTAGCTCGACTCGTTCATGCGAGGAAGAACCTCGGCTGCTTTTCCGCCGATCTGACGCACGCGATTCGCTTGAATGCCAGCCTCAGCGAACACGGAACGGGCCACCTGCTGGTGGTCAATCTCGGAGTCGATAGTGGTGAGCAAAGCGCCGGGGCTGCCTGCGAGCATCCACAGCCCACTAATGCCAACACCAGTGCCGACTTCGATGATGCTCTTGGCGCCCGTAGCGGCAGCGAGCAGGGCCAGCTGAGCACCGACCGCGGGGCTCACCGCTTCGATTCCTAGCTCGCTGGAATGTACGCGCGCCGCGGCGATCTCTGGGGGTTCGATGACGAACTCCTCGGCGTACTTCCAACTCAACTGCTTGTCTGACACATTGCTCCTATCGCTGTGGTCAACTGTAGACGCAGCGCGCGAAGGCAGCGGTAAGCTAAACGGGTGTCCTTCGGTCTCACATTCGACAAACTGCTGATCATCGGGATCATCGCTGTCTTTTTGCTTGGCCCCGACCGTTTGCCCTACTACGCATCTCAACTCGCACGCCTCGTCCGCTCGCTGCGTGACATGGCCAACGGCGCTAAAGATCGCATGCGTGAAGAGATGGGCCCCGACTTCGACGACATCGACTGGAAGCAGCTTGACCCGCGCCAGTACGACCCTCGCCGCATCATCCGCGATGCTCTTCTTGAAGATGAGACGCCGCCCGTCAAGGTGCGGCCTCCACGCTCAGCCGCGTATGCCGAACGGCAAGCAGCGCTCGCTGAACGCCAATCGCAACTCAAAGCTGAACTGAAGGCCGGCGAAGTCGCGCCCTTCGATAACGAAGCTACTTAGCTCCCCATCTTCCTCACGACCAGCCGCGGTTAGCGGCGGCGCAGCAGCTTCAGCACACCCAACAGCGTCACCATGAGGCCAGCCATCGCCGCGAATTCAGCACCCGAACGTGGCAATTGTAGAATGCCGTTCGACTGCGAGACGGTGCGCGATTGCACGAAACGCAGGATGCCTTCTGGCCCGTTGCGGCGCCCTAAGCCTGAGTGCTTCATGCCGCCCATCGGCGCATCGACGCTCGAGAAGCTGCCACGGTAACCCTCGTTGATGTTGACGCTGCCCGCATCCAGTCGATCGGCCAAGCGACGAGCATGAGCGATCGAACCGCTGAAGATGGAGGCATTGAGGCCGAACTCGGTGTCGTTAGCGCGGTTGATCGCGTCGGTGTCACTCTCGACACTCGTGATCGCGACCACCGGGCCAAACGTCTCGTTGGCAAAGCACTCCATCTCGGCGGTGACATCCGTCAGCACGGTCGGAGCGTAAAAGTAGGGGCCGAGATCGGGGCGGGGGATTCCTCCAGCGAGCACAGTGGCACCCTTGGTGACGGCATCCTCGACATGTGCTTGCACGCGTTCGAGTTGGGCCTTCGACGTGAGAGATCCCACGTCGCCCGAGTAGTCGAGGGCTGAGGTCTGGGAGAGAGCCTTCACGCGTTCGGCGAAGGCGCGAGAGAACTCCGCAGCGATCGACTTGTGCACGTAGATGCGTTCGATCGAAACGCACAACTGACCCATTGAGGCGAAGCAGGCGTAGACGGCATCCTCAGCGGCCTGTACTGGATCTGCATCGCCCAGCACGAGCAGAGGGTTCTTGCCGCCGAGCTCGAGCGAAGCGCCGATCAGACGCCCGGCCGCACGCTTACCGACTTTGGTGCCCGTCGGCGTCGAGCCGGTGAAACAGATGTAGTCGCTGTTATCGACAACGGCATTGCCGACCTGGTCGCCGGGGCCCGCCATAATTGGCCAGACGGCAGCAGGCACGCCCGCATCAATGTAGGCCTCGCGAGTGGCGAGCATCGACAGCGCGCCCTGATTGTCGATCTTCTGGATGACGGCACTGCCGGCAGCGAGGGCGGGAACGATATCCATTGCCCCGAGTGCGATCGGATAGTTCCACGGCGTGACGACTCCGATGAGTTGCTTGGGGGAGTAGCTCACGTGCGTCGACATCAGCAGCGGAATGCCCGCCCGGCGACGCTTGGTGGCCAACACCCGCTCGGCAGAAACGGCGTAGTAGCGCGTGATCGTCGCGGCCTGAAAGATCTCTTCGAACGCTTGACCACGCGTCTTGCCCGACTCGGTTTGCAGCAGGTCGAGCAGCTCATCCTTGCGTTCCAGCAGCAGATCATGGGCGCGCAGCAGCACGCGGCGACGGTAGGCAAAGCCGGCGGACTGCCAGGCGCGCTGCGCTCGCCGGGCGGCTGTCGCGGCATCCCGAACATCGCGGGTCGAACTCTGCGGCAACTCATGCAGGGCCTTGCCCGTGAAGGGAGCAATCACGGTGGCCGTGTCGGAGGTGGTGCACCGCAGCTGGGCGACGAGAGTGTCGCGACGACGCGACCCGATCAGTGAAACGACTGTGTGAGGCGACATAACTCAACACTACGACCGTGCGCCACAATTTCGGCTGAGCAAAGCGCTAGGCTCACGAAGATGACGACCGCAGCGCCGCGAGCTCTTTCCCGAAGCTCCATCGCCACCTATGCCATCGGTTCTCTTGGCACCGGCGGTTTTGGTGCCCTGCCCGGGCTCGTGCTCGTGTACTACCTGACCGACACGCTGGGGATTGCGGCGCTTGCCGCCGGCATCCTCGTGACCGCAGCCAAAGTGTGGGACGTGATCATCGATCCTGTGATTGGTGCGCGTAGCGACCGCAGCCTGGCGCACCATGGCACTCGGCGACCGGCGATGCTTCTTGGTGCCATCCTGTTGCCGATCTTGTTTGTTCTCACGTTTGCGGTGCCGGCCGGCATTGGCCCGCTTGCGTCGGGCATCTGGGTGTTTATCGCCTTCGTTGCCACGGCAACCGCGTTCAGTATGTTCCAAGTGCCGTATATCGCCTTGCCTGCCGAACTCACCCGCAGCTATGACGAACGCACTCGGTTGCTCGCGGTGCGCGTAGTCGTGCTCACGGTAGCGATTCTGCTGTTCGGTGCTGGCGCACCAGAAATTCGTGATGCCTTTGCGGATGAACGGCTCGGCTATCTCGTGATGGCCGTTTCGGCCGCCGCGCTCATGGGCGTCTCGCTCGTAATTTCGTCGTTCTCGGCTCGCACCGGCACCGTCTCGCTGACGCCGACCGTGTCGATCGTTGACACCTATAAGTCGGGAATCGCCGCGCTCAAGCGGAGCCAGCCGTTCCGCGCCCTGCTGCTGACCTTCCTGCTGCAAGGGCTCGCGACGGGCGTCATGCTCGCGGGGGCGCAATACGTCGCGACGTGGGTGCTGGGCACCGGGGTAGCGATCCTGTTCGTGTCGCTCATCGGGCCAGCGCTGCTCTTCGCTCCGGTCTGGGCTGCCATCTCTCGCCGCATCGGCAAAGAGCGCGCCTTCGTGTGGGCCTCCGCCTGCTATGGCCTCGGTGCCCTGCTGATCGTGCCGCAACTGTGGGCCCCCGGCGCGTGGATCTATGCACCCGTCGCGCTCGCCGGAGCTGGCTACGCCGGAATGCAAGCACTGCCCATGTCGATGCTTCCCGACGTGATCTCCCACGACTCCCGCCGGCACCGCATCGCCTCGGCCGGCACCTTCGGGGGAGTCTGGACCGCGGGGGAAACCACCGGCATGGCACTCGGAGCCACCGTGCTCACGACTGTGCTCGCGGCATCCGGTTATCTCGAATCAGTGGCCAACCAGACCGTGACCCAACCCGATTCGGCCATCGCCGGAATCATCATCAGCTTCAGCATCGTGCCCGCCGTGATCATCGGCCTCTCGCTGCTGACCTTTAGGCGCTACCCGTTGCGCCGCAGCGACATTGACCATGCCGATGCTGAACCACACCCCACAAGTGGCCCAACCACCACTTCGAACGATCAGGAGACCCGATGAAGTTCGACCACCAGCCCGCCGACATTCTTGAGCGCCTTAACTCGCTACGCGAAGCGGATGCTCCCACCCACGGTGGCCATGTGCTGTCGTATGTCTACGACTCCGGCCTCGCGGAGCTCGACGAGCTCGCAGCGCAAGCCATTCGTGCCGTGCAGCCCGTCAACGGCCTCGACCCGACCACCTTCACCTCGGTTGCCGTCATGGAACGCGAGGTTCTTGGCTTTGCCCGCGACATGCTCGGTGGCGACGAGGATGTCGTCGGCACCGTCACGACCGGCGGTACCGAAAGTTGTCTACTGGCCGTCAAGACGGCGCGCGACGTGTGGCGGGGAACCGGCGCCTCGGCGCGCACAGGAATGCCCCGGTTGCTGGCTCCCGTGACGGTGCATGCGGCGTTCCAGAAAGCGGCACACTACTTCGGGCTCGAACTGGATCTCGTGCCGGTTGGCCCGGGTGGCGATGTCGCCGCGAGCGATCTCATTGCACGCATGGGCGACGATGTCGCTCTCGTCGTGGTGTCGGCTCCGAGCTATGCGCACGCGGCAATGGACCCCATCGTCGAGGTCGCGGCTGCAGCAGCCGAGCGCGGAATCGCCTGTCACGTTGATGCCTGCATCGGCGGCTGGGTGCTTCCGTTCTGGGAGGGCGTCGCCCCCTGGAACTTTGAAGTGCCGGGCGTCACGAGCATCAGCGCCGACCTGCACAAGTTTGGCTACTCGCCCAAGGGTGCCTCGGTGATCCTGCAGCACGGTCGTGACCGCCAACGCACGCAATACTTCGCGACGACGCGCTGGCCGGGCTACCCGATCGTCAACCCCACCATCTTGGGCTCGAAGTCTGCAGGGCCACTCGCGGCTGCGTGGGCGATTATTCAGGCACTCGGCACGAGTGGGCTCGCCGAGCTCTCTGAGTCGTGTGCGCGGTCCACTCAGGCCCTGCGCGACGTCATCGGCGAGATTGAAGGCCTCCGCGTTGTGGGCAATCCCGTCGGGCCGCTGTTAGCTATCGCATCCGATGACTCGGTTGCTGTTGACCGCCGCGTTGACCCGCACCACTGGGCCGACCAAACACGCGAGCATGGCTTCTTGCTGCAACTGCAGCCCTCGCTCGTGCAGAGTGACGGAACGATGTTGCCCGCCACGACCCACCTCACTGTGACTCCCGTGACCGCGAACGTGCTCGATGACTTGAGCGCGGCGCTGCGGATGGCGGCTGACGAAGTGCGCGGCGTGCCCGCCGTCTCCGCAGAAGCTGTACTGGCCACGTTGCCGGCTGAGGCGCTCGCAGCGTTGGGGAACCCGGATGCCGCCCCCCTCGATTCGGCGACCGCAGCGGGCCTCCTCGGCGCGCTCGGCATCGGTGCTGGCGACCACGGCCTTCCCGAGCGGATGGCGCCACTGTTGGCCCTCATCGCCGCGATGCCCGCACCGCTCACCGAACGCCTGCTTATCGAGTTGCTCGCGCGACTGATCGAGCCGACCGAGTAGGGCGCCGTCGCTTCGAGCGTTACGAGACGGAGGCGGGTCGCGTCAGCCACACGTCGTGGTCGTCTTCGTCGTACGGCGTGAAGCCGTGTCGTTCGTAGAGCCGCAGCGCGGCGCTGCCCTGAAGCACAATGAGGCGAAAGGGGCGGTGGTCTGGCCGGGCGAGCACTTCGGCGAGAACCTGACTTCCGATGCCGTGCCCCTGCAGACGTGCGGGCAGGTAGAAGTGCTCGATCCAGCGCGCATCCGGTTCGTGGCGCACGCTAATCGAGCCGACATCCTCGCCGGCGACCCGAATGATCTGGGTGTTCTCGGGCGCGAAGGCGTCGCTCATCCAGGTGCGCACCCGAACGGGATCGAAGAGGCCGTGCCGTTCAAGATCGGCTCGTAGCTCGATAGCGCGCAGGTCGAGTAACCAGTCGAGGTCGTGCGCGGTGCTGGGGCGTAGCGAGTATTCCACTCCGTGATTCTAAGCGGGCGGATGCGCGGCGGCGCTAGACCGTGTGCTCCCGTTCGAAGCGCGTCGCCTCATCGACGAGGGCTTTCACGACGGCGCGCACGGAGGGACGTTCGGCGCGGTCGGGGCGCAGCAGTGCCGAGATGAGCCTCGACGACGGCACACCTTTGAGGGGGCGTGTGATGAGGCCGTTCTCGCGGTCTCGGGTAGTGAAGCGCGGCAGGATGGCGATGCCGTGGCCGGCTGCCACGACGGCTTCAACGATGCTGTTGTCGGTGAGACGTTGCGCGACTTTGGCTGGCGCGCCATTCGCGGCCTCGATGCGGCGAAGGATGCGGTCGAAGGGCAACCCGGTCGGCACGCCGATCCACGTCTCGTCGATGAGGTCGGCGGGGGTCAGTGCCGCCTTGCGGCCGAGCGGATGATCTTCGGGCAGAGCGACATCCAGAGACTCACGCATGAGCGGAACCACAGCGAGCCCCCGCTCGGTCCAGGCGGGCAGAACGTGCGGCGAGTCGGAGACGACAACGTCGTAGTCAGCGGTGAGGTTAGCGACATCTTCGAGCACAGAGTCTTGGTCGTGGCAGCTCAGAGTGAGCCCCTGCTGGCGATTCACGGCGTGAAAGAGCCCCGGCAACAACATCTCGCCGCCGGTGGGGAAGATGGTCATGGTGACGTCACCGCGGGGGGACTCTCGAAAGTCGTTCCACAGCGCTTCGGCTTTCTCGATTGCGGTAGCCACATCGGCCGCGGTGTGGGCGAGCGCCCGGCCGGCCGACGTCAAGACGATGCCGCGACCTACGCGCTCGGTGAGAGGGATTCCGGCCTCGCGTTCCAGAATTTTGAGCTGCTGAGAGACGGCCGAGGGCGTGCGCATCGTTGCCTTAGCGACTGCCGTAATGCTGCCGCGGTCAGCCAACTCCCGCAGCAGTTCCAGACGCCGTATCTCCACGTAGTTAGCCTACAAGGTTAGCTAAGAAAGATCATCTTGTTCTAAAAGGTTTCCGAACGTCAGAATATAGACATGAACTTCGAACTAATCATCATCGCGGCACTTGCTGCAACCGGTATCGCCGCAACCCTGCGTGCCGTTGCAACCGACGGATACCGTCGCGTGCCCACCCGTCGCTACAACACCATGCCGTAGCCAACCGCCAGCCGGTTTACGCAACACCGCAGCAATTACTGCTGTGGTGTTTTTGCGTTAACGGGGCGAACGAGCTGGCGGCGACTACTGCTCTTCGTCATCCCACACGAGGATGTCGCCGGGCTGGCAATCCAGGACTCGACAGATCGAATCCAGAGTTGAAAACCGCACGGCCCGAGCTCGCCCGTTCTTGAGTACGGCGACGTTGGCGGGGGTTATTCCTACGGCCTCGGCAAACTCTCCCACTGACATCCCGCGCTCGAGGAGAAGACGGTCGATGAGGATGCGTATCGCCATTACACCACCTCATCAAGTTCGGTTCTCATCAGCACCGCTCGCTGCAGCAGAGATCTCAGCACGAGGAGAACGAGGAAGAGTGTCACACCGACCAGAACGCTCGCGATAACCGCGAAGGCCAGCAGCGGTGGGCCTGGGATGAAAGCGAGCGTTGCTCCCGCTAAAACGGTGGCAACCGCAACGCTGGTGGCGAGCAGGTTTACTAAGCGTGCTGCATCAGGATTGAAGATCTCGTCTTGCCGAATAAAGCCGACCAGAACGGCTGTGGATGCGAGAATCACCTCAACGCAGAGCCCAAAAGCGAGCCCTAAGGTGAGCAGCGGGACCCGCAGGTCGTTGAACTCTGGATACTCGGTAGCGGCCAGCTGCGATAGCGGCACTAGGGCGATGCAACTCGCCAACGCAGCGATCGCGAGCAGGCCGAGCGCAATCCACGTCGCTATTGCTGCGCCAAGAGAAGGCCGGGGTAGAGAAACTTCCATGCATCGATAATCGATGCATATCTATCGAAAGTCAATAGCCTGCTTTCGGGATGCCGTGCTGCGTAGGCGTCCAGATGCCGCAGTGCAGAACAGCAGTGCTAGCGCGGGCTGAGGCCGAGCTTGCGGCCGGCAACGCTGCGCTTGAGCGAACGGAGAGTCGTGGCAAGAGCCGTGATGGCCTGAGCTGCCGGATCCGCGGGAGCCGCGATCACCACGGGAACCCCGGAATCGCCACCTTCGCGCAGAGCAATGCTGAGCGGAATGGATGCGAGCACCGTGACGGGCTCGTCTGGCGTGGAGAGCTTGGCTGCGGCATCCGCCCCACCACCAGAACCAAAAAGTTCGAGCACGCTGCCGTCGGGCTGGGGGAGACCGGCCATGTTTTCGATGACGCCGATGACCCGCTGACCGGTTTGGCGAGCGACAAGCCCGCTACGTTCCGCAACATCGGCGGCGGCCGACTGCGGAGTCGTGACAACCACGACATCGGAGTGCGGCAGCAGTTGCCCGAGGGAGATCGCGACATCACCCGTGCCGGGAGGCAGGTCGAGCAGCAGCACATCGAGGTCGCCGAAGAACACGTCGGTCAAGAACTGCTGAATAGTGCGGTGCAACATCGGTCCACGCCACGACACAGCCGTGTTCTCTTCGACGAACATACCGATCGAGATGACCTTCACGTCGTAGGCGACTGGCGGCAGAATCATCTCGCCCACCTGGGTGGGCTTGGCGCCATGCAAACCGAGCAGGCCGGGAATCGAGAAGCCGAATACATCGGCATCGATTACGCCGACGCGCAGACCGCTCTGAGCAAGTGAGACCGCGAGGTTCGCGGTGAGTGTCGACTTACCGACCCCGCCCTTGCCACTTGTCACGGCCACGATCTGGGTCAGCGACTCCGGCCCGAATTGCATCGTCTTGGGCTTGCCCTTGCGCAGCTTTTCGGTGAGAGCAGTGCGCTGCGCCGGCGACATGATCGACACGTCGACGGTCACCGCCGTGATGCCGGCCACACGCTCGGTAGCCTCGCGCACGTCGCGTTCGATCGAGGTTGCGGCCGGGCATCCGACAATCGTCAAAGTTAGGCCCACGGATGCCGCACCCGCGTCATCGACAGATACCCCAGAGATCATGTCGAGCTCTGTCACTGGTCGCCGAATCTCGGGGTCAATCACCGAGGCGAGGGAGGAGAGTACCGCGGCTTCGAGCTCAGCGTTCACGGTTCTCCGTGTCGGCTTCGGCGTCTTTCTCAAGCTCTTCGAGCAGGCCACGAAGCTCCGCGCGGATGAAGTCCTTGCTGGCGAGGTCAGTCATGGCGAGGCGCAGTGCCACGACCTCGCGGGCCAAGTACTCGGTGTCGTTGAGGTTGCGTTCTGCGCGCTGCCGGTCTTGTTCAATCTGCACGCGGTCGCGGTCATCTTGACGGTTCTGGGCGAGCAGAATCATGGGCGCAGCGTAGGAGGCCTGCAACGACAGGATGAGCGTGAGCAGGGTGAAGTTGGTGGAGCGCGGGTCAAACTGTGCATCCAGAGGCGCGCTTGTGTTGTAGATCAACCAGACGCCCACGAAGGCGGAAAGACCGACCAGGAACCACGGGGTTCCCATGCCGCGAGCGAAAGCCTCTGAGTAGCGGCCCATACGGTCGCGACTCTGGAACATGCCGAACCCGCTGCGCAAACCCTTGGGGGTGTCGAGGCGCATGTCATTGCGCTGTGATCGAAGTGACCGCTTAGCTAGTGCCACGGGGTGCCCTCCCTGCGCGAATTTCTTTCTGCTGAACGATGGTTAGAGGTCTCGTAGAGGTGTCGTCGAAGCTCGCCGACTCGTCGGTGGTACTTCGCCAGTCATCGGGAAGCAGATGGTCAAGCACGTCGTCAATGGTCACCACCCCGAGCAAACGATGGTTGTCATCGACCACGGGCACTGACACGAGGTCATAACTCGCAAGAATGCGCGACACTTCTGCGGCAGTCGTGGACGAGCGTACCGGTTCAAGCGATTGGTCGATCAGGGCACCCAGGCGTTCATTGGGTGGGTAGCGCAGCATCCGTTGAAAGTGCACCATGCCGAGCAGGCGGCCGGTCGGCGGCTCATACGGCGGCAGCGTGACGCAAATGGCGGCACCGAGTGCCGGGGCAAGGTCGTGACGACGAATGAGGGCCAGACCCTCAGCAACAGTGGCGTCGGCAGACACAATGATGGGCTCGGTGGTCATGAGTCCACCTGCCGTGTCGGGAGCGTAGCTGAGCAAGAAGCGCACATCTTCGGCTTCTTCGGGCTCCATGAGGTCGAGCAGTATCTCGCCGCGCTCATCGCTGAGGTGGGCGATGAGGTCGGCAGCGTCATCCGGCTGCATCTCATCGAGCACGTCGGCGGCACGATCATCGTCGAGCTTATTGAGCAGCGCGACCTGTTCGTTTTCGGGCATCTCTTCGAGCACATCAGCGAGGCGGTCGTCAGAAAGTTCTTCAGCCACTTCCATCATGCGCTGCTCGGGAAGTTCGAGCATCGCATTGGCGAGGTCGGCAGGCAAAAGATCAGAGAAGCTCGCAACGAGCTGAGTCGCCGATTGGGCCTCGCCCTCGTGCGTGTTGTGCTTCAGTTCATCCCACTCGGCAAAGTCGGTGGGGCCCTTCGCGAAGAGCGGCGAACCGCTAGCCTTCGGGCGACGCAAGAAGAGCTGGCTGATCTCCCACTCGCCAATGTCGACCTCTTCGATCGACACGTCTTCGATTTGAGCTTCGCCAGAGCCATCGCGCATCGACACGCGCCGACCCAAGAGCTCAGCCATGACACGGATTTCGCCACCGCGCTGCTCGAAGCGGCGCAAGTTCAGAAGACCCGTGGTGATGATCTGCCCCGAGCCAATGCTCGTGACGCGACCAATCGACAAGAAAACATGGCGCTTACCGGGAACTTCAGCGATCATTCCGACCACGCGAGGGCTCGCATCGCCGCGCTCAACGACTAGCACGTCGCGGACCTTGCCCACGCGGTCGCCATTGGGGTCGAAAATTGAGCAGCCCACCAATCGGGCGACGAATACTCTTGAGGTGCTCACAAGTAAAACCCTACCCCTGCATGGGAGAATGAACCGATGAGTAACTTCAGTGGATTTTCCCGCCGCGCACCGCTTCAGTCGAGCGTGCCCCGCGGAGACGTACTTGGCCGGTATGCCAGCTACACCGACGCCCAAGCCGTAATCAACCAACTAGCCAAAGCAGAGTTCGATATCAAAGGCGTCGCGATCGTCGGTCGCGAGCTCACGACCGTCGAAGTGATCACTGCCCGCCTCAGTTATGGTCGTGCCGCACTCTCCGGTGCCACGAGCGGTGCGTGGCTTGGACTCTTCTTCGGACTGATCTCGACGATCATTTCGCCCTTCACCACGCAACAGATCGGCATCTTCTTTGCCGCCATCGTGGCCGGTGCCGGAATCGGAATGATCTTCGGCGTCGTCAACTACTCGATCATGCGCAAGCGTCGCGACTACGCGGCAACCTCACAACTGCTGGCTGATCACTACGACATCATCATCGCGCCCGGCCTCACCGCCAAGGCTCACACAATCCTCGGCACGGCTGCCAGCGCGCAGGGCGTGCATTCAGCACCGCACGTACCTACCCCGACTGAAGCTCCCACCTCGACAGAAACTGTCGGGAGCAGCGATACCGTCGGGTCGGATGCCGATAGCGCCGACAGCGCACGCTCAGACGACGCCGCCAAATAGCGGCCAAGTACCGCTTAGTAGCGGTGCTGATATGGCGCGCGCCGCACTGGGCTGACGCGCGCCTCCACAACTAGGAGCGGGCGATCCACGCTTCGACGGCATCCGCTGTTCTCGGGATGTTTACCGACAGGTTCTCAGCGCCGTCTTCGGTGACGACGATGTCGTCTTCGATGCGCACGCCGATGCCACGGTATTCCTCGGGAACGGTGAGGTCATCGGGCTGGAAGTAGAGGCCGGGCTCGATCGTGAAGACCATGCCGGGCTCCAGCACGCCATCAAGGTACATGTCGCGACGGGCTGCAGCGCAGTCGTGCACGTCAATGCCGAGGTGGTGGCTCGTGCCGTGCACCATGTAGCGGCGGTGGAACTGCTTGTCAGCCTGCAGCGACTCTTCGGCCGAGACGGGCAGGAAACCCCACTCAGCGGTCTTCTCAGCGATGACACGCATTGCTTCGGCGTGGATGTCGCGGAACTTGATTCCGGGGCGCACGATAGCGAACGCCGCATCCGCCGCTTCCAACACCGCGTTGTACACGCGACGCTGCACCTCGGTGAACGTGCCGCTGATGGGCAGGGTGCGAGTGATGTCGGCCGTGTAGTAGCTGTCGAGCTCAATGCCGGCGTCAATCAGGATGAGGTCGCCGGCATTGACCGGCCCATCGTTGCGAGTCCAGTGCAAGACGCACGCGTGCGGGCCTGACGCGGCAATGGTGTCGTAACCGACAGTGTTGCCCTCGGCGCGGGCGCGACGGTTGAAGGTGCCCTCCACGAGGCGCTCGCCGCGGGTGTGCTGCACGATGTTGGGCAGATCAGCGATGACGTCGTTGAAGCCCAGCTGCGTGGCGTCAACGGCGGCGCGCATTTCAGTGATCTCGTAGGAATCCTTGACGAGGCGTAGCTCGCTCAGGTCGCGGCTCAGCTCGTCGTCGCCATCGTGCTCAAGAGCCTCAGAGTCGGCAACGAGCAGGCGGCGGCCATCAACCTGGTCAGTGACATCGCGGTCGGCGTCGCGCACGATCAGCGTTGAGGCGTCGACGCTGTCGAGCACGGCCTCAAACTCGACCAGCGGCAGAGTTGCCAGGCCGAGATCGGTAGCAACGTTCTCCAGCGAGGGGCGCGGTCCGGTCCAGAATTCTCCGACATCCGGGTTGGCATAGAACTCGCTCGTATCGCGGCCGGCAGCCGGACGGAAGTACAGGGTGGCCGAGTGGCCAGTAGCGGTGGGCTCCATTACGAGAACACTGCCGGCAACAACATCCGAACCCCACCCGGTGACGTGCGCAAAGGTGGAGTGAGCGCGGAATGGGTAGTCGGTGTCGTTAGAGCGAACCTTGGCGGCGCCTGCCGGAATGATGAGGCGCTGGCCGATATGAAGCTGTGAGAGGCGCTCGCGGCGCGCAGCGGCAAAAGCAGACTGCTCGCGGGGAGTGACCTCGGCGTCAACGCGCTCAGCCCACCCCGAAGAGATGTACTCAGCGAAGCCCGAAGACTGCGGAGTCGTAGAACGGTTAGAGGTCGCGCGGGGGCTGGGTGCCGAAGTATCTGCCATACCTCTAGTGTCTCTCGTTAGGCTGCAAAAAGCACTATCGAGAGGGACCCTCAGGGTTCGCCTGATTGCGCGGTAGTCGGCGCTCAGGCTGGGTGGCTACTGAGTGCGTGACAGCGTCGCAAGAATCGGGCGGTGGTCGCTGCCGAAGCCGTCGTGCGACTCGATCACGCGCATCCCCGTCGTGGTCCACTCGCTTGTGGACATCACATGGTCAATGGGGGCTCCCAAGAGCGAAGGCAACTGGGTCGGCCACGTGCCGATCGCGGCGTTATCGGTCGCGGACGCGGCATCCGTGCAACTGCCGAGAGCAAAATCCGCCCCATCGGTGAGGGAGGCATAGTGGTCGAGGGTCGAATTGAAATCCCCAGCGAGGATGACATTGCTGCCGCGACACTGTTCGGCCAACCACTCGAGGTCGGTGCGCCAGTTCGTCATCTCGCCTCGCACGGGGGCGACGGCGTGCACGGCCACAATCGTGGGATTGGCGGGGTCTTGAGGAATCGCTACGACACTCGGCAGAGTCGAGGTGGTTCGCGCTTGCAGGTCAACGTCATATTCGCCGAGGGCAACGCTGATGAGCACTGTTGTCGATCGTGACTTCGAAATCTGGTCGTAGGCGAGAGTGTGAACCCACATTGGTCGGTCTGCTGCCGCCATCAGCTGGGCAACTTCGAAGCCCAACTCTCGGGTGCTCTCCGGAAGGCTCACAATGTCGGCGTCGTTCTCGAGCGCAAGATCAGCAATCGCTTGAGCGCCGGGAGCGTCGCCGAGCGTGTTCCACGACAGCACCGTTACATCGCCCTCAGCTTTCGTCTCAAAGCCTGGGCTGCCGAAACCACGCGTGGCCAACACCACGAGAGTGAGCGCGCTAAACGCGAGCGCCACCACCGCTAGCGATGCCGCGAAGCGGTGCATCCGCGCCGATAACAGAGCAATGAGTGTCAACGCCAGTACGGCCACGAAAGCGGCAGCAGCGCTGAGCCCGCGCATCGATACCACCTGAGCAGCACCAACCGTCTGTTCCAGAGAGAACAGCTGAGGCCAGGCCGCGACAATAAGGGCGGCAGCGGTGGCGAGTATAAAGATCGCCGCAAGAAAGCGTTGAATCATAGCGACCTGAGCCTAGAGCAATAGGCTTGCATAATGCTCAACACCCCGATCGACCTGCACACTCATAGTGCCGTGTCTGACGGTACCGAAACCCCTACCCAGCTGGTGCGCTCCGCCGCCCGCGCTGGATTGGGAACGGTAGCGCTCACCGACCACGACTCCACCGCTGGCTGGCACGAGGCCATTTCTGCGGCATCCGCGTCAGGGATCAATGTGATTCCGGGCATGGAATTGAGCACCAACTTCGGGCCAGCGAGCGTTCACGTGCTCGCTTACCTCTTCGACCCGCTCAATCGCACCATTGTGACCGAAACGGCGCGCATCCGTGATGGTCGGCTTCGTCGCGCCGAACGAATCGTCGAAAAGATTGCCCTCGACTACGATCTGACCTGGGATGATGTGCTCGCCGAATCGTCCGACGGCACCACGCTGGGGCGCCCCCACATTGCCGACGCGCTCGTGCGCAAAGGTCACGTCGCTAACCGCAGTGCCGCGTTTGAAAGCATCCTGCACTGGCAGGGCGGTTACTACGAGAAGTACTACGCGCCCAGCCCGCTCGAGGGAGTGAAGATGATCGTCGCTGCCGGGGGAGTGCCCGTGCTCGCGCATCCGGCCGCCCATGGAAAGTATCGATCGATGGATGACTCAGTCATTCGTGAACTCGTCGACAACGGCCTGTTCGGGCTTGAGGTTCACCACCGCGACAACACCGAAGAGGGCAAAGCCTGGCTGCTGACGGTCGTCAAGAAATTCGGGCTCGAAATTACCGGGTCAAGTGACTATCACGGCGAAGGCAAACCCAACCGTCTTGCCGAAAACACCACGGACCCTGAAGTGCTTGAGAAAATCATCGCCCGCGCGACCGGATCGCAACCGTTCCTCGCGAACCCCACACCGTAACGACCGCGTGGCCTGAGAGGCCGCGCACCCGCAGCACCCCGCCGAGTAGGAGACAGCATGACCAGCAACGCCGAACAGTGGAACGCCCTCACCCCCGAACTTTTGCGCAGCCGTGGCAGCAACAAATGGACGGCGCCCGAAGGTGAGCTGCTTTGCGCCGGCGTCGCTGAAATGGACTACGGCACCGCCCCCGCCGTGCTTGACGAGTGGGCCGCGATCGCTGAGCGCCTCGAGTTCGGTTACCCCGCAGAATCCGTGGCCCTCGAGATGAACGCGGCGACAGCGAAATGGCACCGCGAGCAGTACGGCTGGAATGTGGATGCCGTCGACGTGCATCCTCTCCCTGACGTTCTCAAGGGGCTCGAGCTCGCCATCCTCGAGTTCAGTAAGCCTGGTGCGCCGGTAATCGTGCCGACCCCCGCTTACATGCCGTTCTTGATGTTGCCGAAGAGCTTTGGCCGCGAGGTCATCGAGTCGCCCATGTTGCGCGGCGACGACGGCAGCTTCTCACTCGACCTTGACGACATCGCTCAGCACTTCGCCGCTGGTGCGAACCTCTTCGTGCTCGCCAACCCCGGCAACCCGACCGGCAAAGTCTTCACCGCCGCTGAGTTGTCGGCGCTCGCCGATGTCGCTGACGCCCACGGTGCTCGCATTTTCAGTGACGAGATCCACTCGCCGCTCACTCTCTTCGGCAACAAGCACGTGCCGTTGGCGAGTGTTTCGGATGCCGGAGCACGCGTTGCGATCACCGCAACCAGCACGTCGAAGGCCTTCAACCTGCCCGGGCTCAAGTGTGCGCAAATTATCCTGAGCAACGACGCCGACCGCACGCTGTGGGAAACAATCGGCTGGATGGCGTCCCACGGTGCCAGCACGCCCGGCATGCGCCTCAACACCGCCGCGTACCTCGGTGGCGAGCCGTGGCTTGGCGAAGTGCGTGAGTACATCGAAGGCAACATCGAGTATGCGCGGGCGGCGCTCGCCGAGCTGCTGCCGGAGGCTCGCATGGCTCCGATGCAGGGCACTTACCTGTCCTGGCTTGACTTGCGCGCCTACTCGGACGAGCCAGAACTCTCCGAGATGTTGGCAGAGAAGGCGGGCATCCGAGTCAATGGCGGTGTCGGCTACGGCGCTGTCGGGGCCGGCCACATTCGTATGAACCTCGCAACGTCGCGCCCCATTCTGGAGCGAATCATTGCGCAGCTCGCTGCGGCGATGACGGCCTAGTCGCCCTAAACGCAGAACGCCTCTGGCCGAGAAAAGCACGGCCGTGGGACACTAATCGCATGAGCCTTGTCGAGAACTCAAAGCTGACCATTGTTGGAGCCGGAAGTGTGGGGGCGAGCGCCGCCTATGCTGCCCTGATCAGAGGGTCGGCCCGCCAAATAGCCCTGTATGACATCGCGACGAAAAAGGTGGATGCCGAAGTTCTCGACCTTTCCCACGGCACTCAGTTCACGGGGTCGAGCCAAATTATGGGCGGTAGCGATATCTCGGTCGTGAAGGGATCGCACGTCGTAGTGATCACGGCTGGCGCGAAGCAGAACCCCGGCCAATCCCGCATCGAACTTGCTGATGTCAACGCCCGCATTATCGGTTCGATGATGCCGCAGCTCATGGAAGTCGCGCCTGACGCGATCTACATCATTGTGACCAACCCCTGTGATGTGCTCACGGTGCTCGCTCACGAGCAGTCGGGGCTTCCGCCCGAGCGTATCTTTGCGTCCGGCACCGTGCTCGATACCTCGCGGCTGCGCTGGAAGCTTGCCGAGCGCGCCGGCGTCTCACCTTCTAGCGTTCACGCGTCGATCATTGGCGAGCACGGCGACTCCGAGTTTCCGCTGTGGTCACGCGCCACCATCGGTGGGGTTCCGATTCTGGAATGGCAACGCGACGGCCACCCCCGCATGACAGAAGCAGAGCTCGATGACATCGCCGACGGCGTCCGCAACGCCGCCTACAAAGTCATCGAGGGCAAGGGCGCGACGAACTATGCGATCGGGTTGTCGACTGCCCACATCGTGGAGGCGATCCTCGGTGACAAGCACTCCGTCATGCCAGTTGCTCCCGTGCTCACTGACTTCCATGGAATCAGCGGTGTCGCGCTGTCGGTACCCTGCATCGTGAGTGCCTCCGGCGCAGTCCCGATCAAAGAAACCACCTTCAGCGAGACAGAGCTGCGCTTGCTCACGGAATCCGCGACCACCCTGCGTGGTGTTGCTGACTCGCTACGACCGTAGAAGTGTTGCTAGCAGCGACTTCGGCCTTGATGTCGCAGCCATTGTCGCGACTTCTGCCGAGATGGAGCGGATGTCGGTGGTGTCGTTTTCGACGAGCATCCGGCAATCGTCGATAGCGCTCTGAAGCAGCGCTTTCAGTCGTTGGTCGGCGCCGGGCGAGCACGCGCAGGCGATACCAATCACTGAGCTGCGGATGATCGACTGGGTCATTCGCGTCACGTCCCGAGGTCGACGACCTCGACCGTTGTCGGGGCAATCCGCACTGAATTTGCGCGCCCAGAATTCGGACGCTGGTGCCTGAGCGAACGCCGCAGTGACAAGATCAGCCAGATCGTCGTCGGTGTGAGGCTCGATAATCGCCAGCTGTGATTGCGTAGCAATGATGCCGACAGCGAGAGCCCGTTGCCGTCCTTCGCTGGCGATCGGTAGGGCGGCGGTTGCCGCGCGCAGTGCGATGCGAAGTTCTAGGCGCGGGTCGTCGCTCGTCAGCCCGATGACGGAGGGGATGAGCTCGACCAGCTCTGAGCGGTGCTGGTCGGGGGTGCAGTCATTGACGAGACGCGCCAGAACGGCGAGTGCCGGATGAGTGCACGAGGGATGGTCGCTCCACTTTTCGCCGGCGAGGTAAGAGGCGAACTCCATGAAGCAGCCGCCTCGGCGGGGAGTGCGATGGCGTCCAGCCGCGAGAACGGGCATGAAATCTGGTGATGAGTTCTTCTGTTGCACCGGCATTGATCTCCT
Organism: Salinibacterium sp. SWN167; assembly: GCF_015864665.1. Lineage (GTDB taxonomy): Bacteria > Actinomycetota > Actinomycetes > Actinomycetales > Microbacteriaceae > Rhodoglobus. The sequence goes on from NZ_JADYWU010000002.1 coordinate 543,912, forward strand.
CCTTGGCTACCGCGCGCTGAGGAACATTTTTTCTATTGTGCGCCTGTTCTGGCGATAAAACCAGAGCTGGCGCGCACCGCATTGAGAGCGTTTATGGGCAGCGGCAGGCGGCGCCGCGCACAACGAAGAAAGCCCCACGCGAGGTGGGGCTTTCTAATGAATCGGACGAGCGGCGTGCGCTATGCGGTCGGAGGCGCAGTCGGTGCGCCTTCGTTTCCGCCACGACGACGACGCGTGCGCTTGCGACGGGCGGGTGCTCCTCCGTCGTGGGTGCCGCCACCTTCGGGGCGGTTGCTGTCGTCGGTGGCGCGGGCGCTGGCTACCGAGCTGCCTTCGCTCGATCGTGCACCGGTGGTGGAGCCAGAACCCGATCCCGATCCCGACCGCGTGCGGTTGCGGGGAGGGCGTGAGGAATCGGTTGAACGCTGCGATCCACGACCGCCGCCCGATCCCGATCCCGATCCGGAACCTGAAGCAGCACCGCTGGCGCGCACTGCCGGGGCGTGCGATCCGGGGAGACGGCCCTTGGTGCCCTCAGGGATGTCGAGGTCGGTGAAAAGGTGCGGGCTCGACGAGTAAGTCTCGGTTGGCTCGGGGATGCCCATTTCGAGTGCCTTGTTGATGTGCGTCCACTTGAGCATGTCTGCCCAGTCCACGAATGTGACAGCAACACCGGTCTTGCCGGCGCGGCCCGTGCGGCCTGCGCGGTGCAGGTACGTGTCGTGGTCGTCGGGGATGGTGTGGTTGATCACGTGCGTGACGTCGTTGACGTCGATGCCTCGTGCCGCAACATCCGTCGCAATGAGAATGTCTTTCTTGCCCGCCTTGAACGCTGCCATGGCGCGCTCGCGCTGCTCTTGGTTGAGGTCACCGTGCACGGCGGCAGCGTTGAAGCCACGGTCGTTCAGCTCTTCAACGAGCTTGGCAGCGGCACGCTTGGTGCGCGTGAAGACAACCGTCTTGCCTCGACCCTCAGACTGCAGGATGCGCGCAATAACTTCGTCTTTGTCGAGATTGTGAGCGCGGTAGACGACGTGCTTGATGTTCTTCTGCGTCAGGCCCTCGTCGGGGTCGGTGGCGCGGATGTGGATGGGCTTGTTCATGAAGCGACGAGCGAGAGCCACGATCGGGCCGGGCATCGTTGCCGAGAACAGCATCGTGTGGCGGGTAGGAGGAGTCTGAGCAAACAATTTCTCGATGTCGGCAAGGAAGCCGAGGTCGAGCATCTTGTCTGCCTCATCCAAAACCATCACCTTGATGTCTTTGAGCGACAGCATGCGCTGGCTGGCGAGGTCGAGCAAACGACCGGGCGTGCCGACGATAACTTGGGCGCCGGCCTTGATCTGTTCGACCTGACCCTCGTAGGCCTTGCCACCGTAAATGGCGGCGATCTTGGTGGAGCGGTTGGATGCTGCGAGCACGAGGTCTTCAGCTACCTGAACACACAGTTCGCGAGTCGGCACCACGATGAGTGCCTTTACTCCGGGCTCGGGATCTTTGCCGAGCGACTGCAGTACGGGGAGACCGAAGCCGAGAGTTTTACCGGTACCGGTCTTAGCCTGACCGATGATGTCCTGGCCTGCGAGGCCCATAGGAATGGTTTGGGTTTGGATCGGGAACGGTTCGATGATGCCCTTGGTGGCAAGAGCATCGACCATGTCCTGATCGATATTAAGTTCTGAAAAAGTCACGTATGAAGCCCGTCTAGGTGCGATGCGCCCTTTTTGACCTGGGGCGCCGGACCCCCTCCTGAGTCGGGGGGATGCCCGCAGTTTAGCGGGTTCTGCTGGGTCGAGGCCGTGAATTGAGGCGGCGAGGCGGGTTGTTGCACCTGCGCAGGGCTCTCACACGCTCTAAGCTGGCTCCGTGGTTAAGTGGTTTTCGCGCAAGCCAGGTCGCATCGAAGTGCCTCGCCTTCGGTCACGGTCTGATGTTGCAGCGACCGAAAAAGTAGCCCTCGCGGAGTTCACTCCCGACATTCTCGCCTTCTTGGGGCGCGCAGCGTATGTGCAGCTCAAGATCTTTGAGAACCTTTCGCGCGTCATTGCTAACGCCCCGACGACGGCGGCGAAGACCGCGATCGGTAAGGCCGCAGAGCTGTCGCTGTCGAAGCACCGTCAGCTGGTAGACGAAATCACCAAGGCCGGCGGCTCGCCAGCGGAAGTGATGGACCCCTTTACTGAGTCGGTCGACAACTTCGAGCGCATCTCTCGCGGCGCCGATTGGTATGAAGCACTCATTACGGCCTATCTGAGTGCCGGATTCTTTGACGACTTCTATGCGCTGCTTGCGGCCGGACTGCCGTCAGAATCCCACTCCCGCCTGGTCGCGATTTTCCGCGGAGAATCCGGCGAGAAAGTTCTCGCGGAGTACTTGCAGGCAGCGATCGACGCAAACCCTCGCCTCGATTCACGGCTCGCCATGTGGGGCCGTCGTCTCATGGGCGACATGATGCTGTTGGCGCGATCGGCGCTCGTCTTTCCCGACCACACTCGCACCACCGAGGCGCAGGTTGAGCCGGTATTCACCGAACTTATCGCGGCGCACACGCGCCGCATGGATGCGCTCGGCCTCACCGCCTAGCGAGCTGCGTTCAGTTAGCCGCGTGAGAGCGTTTCGAAAGAACGCACGTCGGCGGCTTCGCGGTGGCGCGGCAGGCGGATGGCGACGACCAGAGCCACGGCAATGCCGGCAAGCAGGCTTGCAACCCAGATCCAGCCGCCGTCAAAGGTCAAACCGACCCACACGAGGGCGACCCACACCGTTGCGGTAACCGCAGCACCGACAGCGGGCAGCAGCGCCGCACCGTACATGCCGCGCGACGGCAGCAGGTAGCGGATGATGGTTGCGAGCGACGCTCCGATGACGGTGACGAACAGCAGTTCCACTGTTAGGCCACGAATCCGATGCGGCGCGACTCTTCTTCGCCGAGTTCGACGTAGGAGACTGACGCGGTAGGAACGATGTAAAGCTTGCCCTTGGCGTCACGCAGGCTGACGTACTTGGCATCCGAGTTCAATGCCTCGGCGATGATGGTCTCGACCTCGCTCGACGACTGTGCCGACTCGAAGTTGATCTCACGGGGGCTGTTGTTGATACCGATGCTAATGTCCACGACCCAAGATTACGACACAACGGGGCGCGATGAATATCACGTTCACTGTCAGCGCATCCCGATAGCGTTGACGCATGGTCACCTTGCCCTCTGAGCGTGCGGATGCCGCGGCTAACGCACCGCATACGCTCGACGATTCTCAGTGCGCTGTTGTCGACCTCGCCGACGGCATGAGCGCGGTTGTTGTTGGAGCGCCAGGCTCGGGCAAAACCGCAACTCTCGTGGAACTCGTGGCTGAGCGTGTGCACGCCCGCGGCTGGTCGCCCGAGCAGATTGTGGTGCTCTCGGCAACCCGTCAGAGTGCGACGGCGCTGCGTGATCGTTTGGCAGCACGCATTGATGCGCCCACGCTGGGGCCGATGGCGCGAACCGCGAACTCTCTTGCGTTCGAAGTGATCCGCGAGGCCGCTGCTGTTGCCGGAGAAGGCCCGCCAACACTGCTCACAGGCGCTGAGCAAGACCAAATCATTTCTGACCTACTGGCGGGCGAAATCGCTGACGGCACGGGCGCGCCGTGGCCGGCCCACCTCGATCCGGAGGTTCGCCGCCTGCGCGGGTTCCGCACGGAGTTGCGAGATCTCATGATGCGCTGTGTCGAGTTTGGGGTCACTCCCGCTGACTTGGCGGCGCTCGGCGAACGCACCGATCGGCCGGAATGGGTGGCGGCATCCGCCTTCATTGCGGTGTATGACCAAGTGAAGGCCAGCTATCGCGATCGGCATTTTGATGCGAGTGAGCTGCTGGCTGAGGCCGCTGGGCTGATTGCGGGTGGGCACTATGCGGCGATCGATCGGCTGCGGTTGGTCGTGGTCGACGACGCCCACGAGCTCACCGAGGCCACGATTTCTCTCGTGCGGGCACTCGCCAGTCGCGGCATTACGATCATCGGTTTTGGCGATCCTGACCTCACCACGGGGTCGTTCCGGGGCGCTCAGCCTGCCGTGCTGTCGCAGTGGGCGACGCGGCTCGGGCTGGAGAACTGCGAATCGTTGTTTTTGTCGTCGGTGCATCGGCACAGTGCCGAGCTGCGTCAGACGGTGACCAACCTCACCCAGCGCATCGGTGTTGCAGGGCTCATCGAACAGCGCAAGTCGCCGGCGGTCGCCACAGCGCCGTCGAGCATCCACAGTTTTCAGCTGTCGACACCGGCCGAAGAGGTTGCGTTCATTGCGCGCCATTTACGCGAGAAGCATGTGCTCGAGTCGGTGCCGTGGTCGCGCATGGCCGTCATTGTGCGCACCGGTTCGCTGATTCCATCGCTGGCCCGGCAGTTGCGCACCCTCGAAGTGGTGACCAGCGTGTCGAGTGCGCGCAGTGCCGTGCGCGACGAGTTCAGTGTCAACGGCTTGATCGTCTTGCTTGAGCTGGCATTGAAACGTCGCCCGCTGGATGCCGCAGCAGCCGTCGAACTGCTGTGTAGTTCCGTTGGCGGTTTCGACACCGTCTCGCTGCGGCGGCTCAAGGCTGCGCTGCGTCACGAAGCGCTCGGTGCCGAAATTTACGACTCGGCCGACGAACTCATTGCGCAAGCGCTGGCCGCCCCGGCAGGGTTCGTCACGATCGATAATCGCGTCGCCCGGCAGGCCGCAGCGGTCGCCAAGAACCTTCACGAAACCGCTGCTGCGGGGGCCGCAGGCGACACCATCGAAGAACTGCTGTGGGGCGCGTGGCAGCGCAGCGGGCTTGCCGATCGCTGGTTCGAGCAAGCTCTCGGAGCCGGCGTTGTCGCCGAGGAAGCCAACCGTCACCTCGATGCCGTGGTTGCCCTGTTCTCCTCGGCCAAGCGTTTTGTGGAACGTCGACCGGATGCCCCCGCCAACGTTTTTCTCAACGAATGGCTCTCGGCCGACGTCGCGGAAGACACCCTCGCCGCGCGCTCGATTGTTGACTCGGTCACGGTCGGAACGCCCGCATCCGTCATCGGCCAAGAGTTCGATGTCGTGGTGGTTGCCGGTATGCAAGAGAACGTGTGGCCGAACCTCCGCGTGCGCGGTTCGCTGCTCGGTGCCCACGACCTGCCCCGTGTGCTGGCGGGGGAGAAGCTCGCGGTTGCCGACCGTCGCCGCGAAGTGCTCCACGACGAATTGCGGATGTTCGCCCAGGCCGTGTCGCGGGCAACGAGCGAAGTAATCGTGACTGCCGTGGCCGGTGATGACAACATGCCGTCCCCATTCTTGACGCTCATTCCTGAGCCGGATGAGCCCGTGCGTTCGCGCCCGCCGCTCAGCCTGCGCGGTCTCGTGGGCGTGCTGCGCCGCGAGCTGACCACGGGCGCTCAGCCGGAGGCCGCTGCCGCGTCGCTGGCACGACTCGCCGGCGAGAGCGTTCCCGGTGCCGATCCGCGCTCCTGGTACGGGCTTCGCACGCCAAGCACCACCGCGCCGCTTGTCGACCTCACCGAACCGGATGCCGAAGTGCGGGTGTCTCCCTCGCGCATGGAATCGTTCGAGACCTGCCCCCTGCACTGGGCGATCGACCAGCTGGGTGGCTCCACGACCAATGTGGCTTCCAACCTTGGTTCGCTCATCCACGGTGTTGCTGAAACGGCCACTGATTTCAGCGCCGATGCGCTCTACAAGGCGGTGGAGGAACGCTGGGGCGAGATGACCTTCGAGGCCTCGTGGCAATCGGAGGCTGAGAAGCTGCGCGCCCGCACACTGACTCAACACTTAGCCGCCTACTTGCGCGACTTCGCCGCTGACGGGGGAGAACTCATCAGCAACGAGATGGGCTTCGTGCTTCCTCTCGAACAGGCCAGACTGAGCGGAAAAATTGACCGCGTCGAAATGTATGGCGGCACCACCGCCGTGATCGTCGACCTCAAGACCGGCAAGAACGAGCCATCCAGCGACAAGGCTGTTGCCGATCATCCGCAGCTCGCCGCCTACCAACTCGCCTTCGCTTCTGGTGCCATTGAGGGTGTGCCCGAAGGCCTCGTCAATGGGGGAGCGAAGCTCGTGGTGCTCTCGCCGTCGGCCAAGACCCGCGACTATGACGCCCCCAAGCAACAACCGATGAACGACGAGGAGCTCGAACTGTTCCGACAGCGCGTAATTGAGGATGCCCGCGGAATGGCCGGCAGCGTATTCGTAGCCAGGGTCAGCAGCCACTGCACCGATCCGTGGAGCTTCGGCAACTGCCGCATCCACGTTGTGCCGGCGGTGAGTGCCCGATGATCTCTTCTGTCGACCTCGCCGGTCTCATGGGCATCCACGCTCCCACCGAACAGCAACGTGTCGTGATTGAGGCACCCTTGAGCCCCGCCCTCGTCGTCGCCGGCGCGGGCAGCGGCAAGACCGACACGATGGCCAGCCGCGTCGTGTGGCTCGTCGCCAACAACTTGGTGAGCCCCGACCAAATTCTCGGGCTCACCTTCACACGAAAAGCCGCGGGTTCGCTCAGCAAGCGCGTGAGCGAACGAATTGCGATCCTGCGCGACGTGCAAAGTGCCCACCCCGAACGCTTTGTGGCGACCCCCGAAACGGCATCAATCGAGTTCGATCAACCCACCATCTCGACCTACAACTCCTTTGCCAGCGCACTCTTCACCGAGAACGCGCTCCTCATCGGTCGCGAACCCGAATCGACTCTCCTCAACGATCCATCATCGTGGCAACTGGCCCGCAAGCTTGTGGTGTCGAGCACGGATGAACGGCTCATCGGCCTCGAAAAGTCGATCAGTGCGCTCACAGAAGCCGTTCTCGACCTCAGCCATGCGCTCAGTGACAACGTGGCTAGCGCCGAAGATGTTGCTGCCTACGCGCAACGCTTCACTCAGATTTCCGAGCTTCCCTACGCTGAGACCGCCCGCAAGAAAACCCCCTACGCCTCGGTTATCGATGCGGTGAAAGAGGTCGGTTCGCTCGCGCCGTTGCTCACTCTGGCCGTTCAGTATGCCCAGCAGAAGCGGGCGCAGGGGCTCCTCGAGTTCAGCGACCAAGTTGCCCTCGCCCTCGAAGTAGCCGAGCGCTCGAGCGATGTTGTCGCGCACTATCAAGACCGCTACCGGGTCGTTCTGCTTGACGAATACCAAGACACCAGTGTCGTTCAAACCCGGCTGCTTGCACGCCTCTTTGGTAACCATTCGGTCATGGCGGTCGGCGACCCACACCAGTCAATTTATGGCTGGCGTGGAGCCAGCGCAGCTAACCTCGCTCGCTTCAGCCGCGACTTCACCGACAAGGCTGATGCGCAATATTTCGCGCTGTCTACGAGTTGGCGCAATGCCACGACTGTGCTCGACGCCGCCAACGTGATCGTCGAACCGCTCAGCGCACGCTCACCCGTGCGCGTCGAATCGCTCGGTGCTCGGCCCGACGCCCCCGCTGGATCGGTCGATACGTTTTATTTCGAACACATTGATGAAGAAGCTCACGGCGTCGCGAAGTGGTTTGCCCGTGCCCTGGCGCCGCAGGCGTGGAACCGCTACAACCCCGATCCTAACGCTGAGGCTCCCACCCCGCCGACCGCCGCCATCCTGTTCCGCCGTCGCAGCGACATGGAGCGTTTCGCCACCGCCCTCGGCGCAGAAGACGTTCCGTACCACGTGCTCGGCATCGGCGGACTGCTCTCGACCCCCGAAATCGTTGACCTCGTGAGCGCGCTCACCGTGATCCACGACCCCACCGCCGGCTCTGAACTCATTCGGCTGCTGTCGGGCGCGCGCTGGTCCATCGGCCCGCGCGATCTTCAAGAGCTCGCATCACTCTCGCGCTGGTTGCTGAGCCGCTCAGTCACGCAGCAGGAGCTGAGCGCCGAAGTGCGCCAGCGGATGCGGGACTCCGTCGCCGTCGATGATTCGGCATCCATTGTGGATGCTCTCGACTTCGTGGGCGAGGCTCCCGCAAGTCATTCGCAGCTCAAGGGTTTCAGCGAAGAAGGCCTGTCTCGGCTCAAGGATGCCGCCAAGCAGTTGGCGTTCTTCCGCTCCCGAGCCGGGCTTGAGCTTGGCGACCTCGTGCGCTTGCTTGAGCAAGAACTGCTCCTCGACATCGAAGTGGTGGCGAGCCGTCCGCAAGCCCACGGGATGGCGAACCTGTATGCCTTCCACGATGAGCTTGCGGGCTTCTTGGCCAGCGATGACCAAGCGAACCTCGGTAGTTTCTTGTCGTGGCTGCGTCGAGCCACGCAGCAAGACATGATGGGCCCGCGCAGCGACGATGCCGAAGCCGGCACAGTGCAATTGCTCACGATTCACGCGTCCAAGGGCCTGGAATGGGATCTGGTAGCGGTGCCCCGCCTCGTAAACGGCGAAGTGCCGGCGACCTCACGCGAGGGCAAAGGGTGGGTTAGTTTTGGCAAGCTGCCCTTCGCGTTCCGCGGTGATGCTGGAGAGCTCCCCGAACTCGAATGGGAGAACGCGCACTATCAATCCGAGTTCGATGGTTCCCTCAAAGAATTCAAAACAGCCCTCGCTGAGCGGCACCAGGCCGAAGAACGACGCCTTGGCTACGTGGCGATCACTCGTGCTCGCGACAATCTTTTGCTGACCGGCTCATTCTGGTCGAGCCGCAGCAAGCCCCAAGCGCCCAGTATTTTCTTGCAAGAACTTGAAGAGCGCGGGCTCATCGAAGAGCTTCCCGCTGACCCGGTCAACGACGAGAACCCCACTCTCAACGACGTCGTCGACCCGCTCTGGCCGTTCGACCCCCTCGGCAACCGCCGCACGAGCGTTGAAACAGCGGCCCACCTCGTTGCCACCGCTGATCCGGGGGCCGATGGTCTCTGGTCACACGAAATCGACCTGCTGCTCGCCGAGCGCAGTCGTGCCGCGAGCGAAGCCCGCCGCACTCCACTGCCGCAGCGCATCCCCGCCTCCCGTTTCAAGGACTACATCGCCGACCCCGAAGCCGTCGCGCTCTCGCTCCGTCGACCGATGCCCGAGAAGCCCTACCGAGCGACGCGCCTCGGCACCCAGTTTCACGAATGGGTCGAATCACGTTTCGGCTCTACGTCATCCACCGAAACACTTGACGCTTTCGCTCTCGAGATCGACGGCACCGACTTTGATGGCTTCGATGGTGAGAATGCGGCGGATGTCGAAAAGCTCGCCGAGCTGCAAGCGACCTTCGAGCGTTCGGCGTGGGCCACGCGCAAACCCGTCGACGTGGAGATCGAGATCCACGTCCCCTTCGGCGACCGCGTCGTTATCTGCAAGATCGACGCCGTATATACCGATGGCGATCGCTTCGAGATTGTCGACTGGAAAACGGGGCGAGCCCCACGCGATGCGGCCGACCTCGAAGCGAAGCAACTGCAGCTCGCCCTGTACCGGCTCGCCTATGCGCAGTGGAAGGGCGTGCCGCCCGAGAACATCGATGCGGCGTTCTACTTCGTCGCTGACGACACCGTGATTCGCCCTGAACACATCTTCGACGAGGCCGAACTGCGTGAAGCCTGGGCCAAGTCTGTCGGTGCCGCCGCGAGCTTCGGTGGCTAGGCCAGCCGCCGGCTGAGCCACCCGGCGGCGCAGTCTTCCGGTGGCTAAGCCAACCGCTGGCTAAGCCCGCCGCTGCACCGGCCGGCTAAGAATGGCTGTGCTGAGCGCCTCGATTGGTTCGCGCGCCGCCATCGGATTGTCGAGCAACACGAAGTCGACATCGCCTAGCTCGGGCAAGTCGAAGGATGCGGGCACTTGGGCCAAATCGGGCGGGATGAGCGACTGCGGAAACACCGCGATACCGATCCCTGCGCGCACCGCGGCAAGAGCTCCATTCACTTCCTTCACGTTGCACGTGATGCGCCAGGTTCGTCCGACAGCCTCAAGCGCACGCATCGCGTACGCGCGGCCCAAACTCGGGGCTTGGTAGGCGATGAGCGGAACCGGCGCCCCCGATTCAACGGTCATGCTTTTATGGCCCAGCCACACCATCCGGTCTCGGCGCACCAAGCGCCCACCTTCGGCACCGGCGTCTTGTTTGACGAAAACCAGATCGAGTTGGCCAGCCTGAAGGCGGCGCACGAGATTGCCGCTCTGGCTCACGGTGAGTTCGAGATTGATGTGCGGGTAGAGCTGCCGAAAGTCACGCAGGATGCGCGGCAACTGGGTAAGGGCAAGGTCATCTGCTGATCCGAACCGAAGCCGCCCGCGCATCGCAGAGCCGGTGAAGTACTTCACTGCTTGGTCTTCTGCCGCAAGAATTGCTCGCGCAAACCCGAGCATCGCTTCGCCGTTGTCGGTGAGCGAGACGGTGCGAGTGTCGCGCAGCACGAGTATGCGGCCTGCCGCAGCTTCGAGCTTGCGGATGTGTTGGCTAATCGTCGGCTGGCTGAGCTCAAGGGTGCGGGCGGCCTCCGTGAAACTGCGGGTGTCTGCGACAGCGACGAAAGATTTCAGGACGACAGGATCAAACACAATGCCTCATTACGAAACGTAATCGAATTTATAGCGTTGATTATGCCGTGAAATGAGTGACGAGACAATACGCTTGAGCGTGTGAGTATGCCATCTGAGACGTCGCCGGCGACAGTGCCTATCTCGGCGGTCATGCAGCGGCCGCTCTGGCGCGATACCTTCAGTTCTCTTCGGCTGCACAACTACCGTCTCTATGTCATCGCGCAGTTCATTGCGTACACAGCGGCGTGGGTGCAGCGCATCGCCGTCGACTGGCTCGTTCTGGAACTCACCGGCAACGTCGCGCTCGTTGGCCTGACGATCGCCATCCAGTTCACGCCGACCATCATCCTCGGCGCCTATGCGGGGGTTATTGCCGACCGCTTCGACAAGCGGGCGACTCTGATGGTCGCGCAGTCCATCATCGGTACGCTCAGTCTTGCGCTGGCCATCGTCACGATCATGGGAGTGGCCCAGCTCTGGCTCGTGTATCTGCTCGTGCTGCTGATGGGCATCATCCAAGTCTTCGACAACCCCGCTCGTGCGGTGTTCGTCAACGAACTCGTCGGACCGCGCCATTTGCGCAATGCCATCAGCCTCAACGCGTCGATTTTCCACTCGGGCGCGTTTCTCGGGCCTGCCCTGAGCGGCGCGCTGATCGTCGCCGCCGGCTCGGGCTGGGCAATCGGTATCAACGCTGTTGCGGTTGTAATCGGCGTGATCATCTTGGCGTCCATGCGCAAGAACGAACTACTGATCGCCCCTCGCGCACCCGAATCGAAGGGCCAGATTCGCGAAGCGATTCGCTACATTCGGGCTAAACCCACGCTGTTCTGGACGATGGTGATGGTCTTCGTTGTTGCCGTGTTCGGGATGCCGATGCCCACGCTCCTCGCTGCCATGGCCAACACCGTCTATGACACCGGCGCCAGCGGTTACGGCCTGTACAACTCATTGGCCGCGATCGGTGCCTTGCTTGGAGCCCTTGCCTCTGCTCGTCGCGCGAGTCTCCGCCTGCGCACGATCATCTTTGGCGCGGTGCTCTACGGTGCCATGATGATGCTCGCCGGCGTCGTGCCCATTTATGGCATGTTCTTGGGGGTGCTGATCGGTATCGGCCTCAGTCGACTCCTGCTCATGACGGCCGCTGAAACGATGGTGCAACTGTCATCCAACCTCGTGATCCGCGGCCGCGTTATGGCCTTCTGGGTCATGGTGATTCTCGGCGGTCAGGCTGTCGGCGGTCCGCTCATGGGAACCATCGCGGAACTCTGGGGCGCCAAGCTTGCCTTCGTTATCGCCGGTGGCGTGCCCGCCGCAGTAGCGATCGGTATTGCCATCGTGCTCGCGCGCTCCGGTCGCCTCACGGTAAAAGTGGCACCGCGCCGAGCCGGTCGGTGGGTGGCCATCGTGCCGAAGCATCAGTCGCGCGCGATCACCGAGCCCATCACCATCGTGGATGCCGCAGCAATGCAACCGGAACCGCGCGGAATGCGATTGCGAAAGCTGCGCTCGTCCTTGCTGCGCTCGTCAGCGAAGAGACGCCGGGAACGCAAGTAGCGAGCAGGCGCGGTCAGCAGAGGAAACTAACCTGCGCGGTTATCTTTGCGCAGCATCGCTTCAACTTCATCGACGGCCATTGTGGGCATCGTGTTGGCGCTGATGGGGTTCATGACGTCGTCACGGATGTCGTCGAGCAACGTGGTGAGCATCTCACCGGCGTCGTCCACAATTTCGGTACTTCGCACTTCGGTACCGTGCAGCAACCATTTCGCGACCGAAAGCTCGGCGTAGAAGGTGGCGCGTTGCTTGAGCTGGCGGTCACCGGCTCCCCGAGCATCCGCGTAGGCGCCGAAGGCTGTGTCGATGATCGCGTCATTGCGCGGACCAAGCAGCCACTGCAGATCGGTGGCCGGGTCGCCGACCTTGATGTCTTGCCACCCGAGTACGCCGGTCACAGCGTTGTCGACGCTCAAGAACGAATCGGAGACGAGGGAACCGTTGACGACGCTGGGCTGGAACTGCCACAGCTTGGAGTCTTCGGCTGCCTTGCGCCAGCGTTCGAGCAGCGCAGCAGGCACCAGCTTGGTGGCGGCGGCACGATCGATGATCGAAATGCAGGAGCGTAGGCACTCGCCGGCGGTCTGCACGGGGAGTCCGGCATCCGCAACGAAGCTGGTGGGAAGGGCGTGAATCGCGGCGATGGCGGAACCAATGGATGCCGCGAGTGACCCAGCACCGGTCGTGTAGGAGCGCATCGGAACTTTGCTGCCGTACACAAATTCGTAGACGATGCCGCGAGTTTGGCCGACAGGAACTTGCCCCGCGTAGCTCGTGACATTGAAGGGGAGACGGGTGCGCACACCGGCACTCAAGGCGCGCAGGGCGACGAGGTCGGCGGACTGTACGTTCTCGGCCGCAGCGTTTCGTGGCACCCGAATAATCCAGTGTTTGCCGGCGCGGTCAGTGATGAGCGCCGAATCGAAGTCGTTTCCGTTGCCGGTGCCGAACGGGGCGGCTGCGGCAACTTCGAGTCCCTCGACAGCAGAGGTCGCCAGCGCGGCTAGAGTGAGATGTGATCTGGCCATAACACTCAGGGTAGGTTGCTCTGACGTGCATTTGCCGCACGCCACGCACTTGGGACGGGGTCGATACATGTCACAGGCTTTTCTTTCGCGACTGCCATTGTCGCGATATGAGATCGATCGTGACCACTTAGCTCGGGAAGATCCGCGTCTTCTCGACCGCTTGTGGCGCGAATCGGCAACTCGTGTGCTGCCGATTTTTGATGGCTCGGCCCTGCTGGCTGCCGATGGTTCTTTGGCGCTCTTGCACCCGGATGCGATCGAGCGCGGTCACACGAGCGTCTATTTGGGGCGCTCGATGTCGACAACGAGTCCCGAACCGGTTGGCACGCCCATCGTGACGGTTGAACTCGAGGATGCCGGTCACTTTGCCGAGGCCGAGTGGGGCAACTTGCGCAGCATTGCACCGCAGTTGAGCGACCGGGATGCGGGGCTTTTCACTGAAGCGCTCGCGATTTTGAACTGGCACTCCTCACACTTGTTCTCGCCGCGCACGGGGGAGCCGACCGTTGTGGAGAAAGCCGGGTGGGTTCGCCGCGATGTCGCGTCCAAGCTTGAAGTGTTTCCTCGCACCGACCCCGCGATCATTGTGGGGGTCACCGACAACGATGATCGTCTGCTTCTGGGGTCGAATGCGCTGTGGGAGTCGAATCGCTATTCCTTGCTCGCCGGGTTCGTGGAACCGGGGGAGTCGCTGGAGTCTGCCGTGCAGCGCGAAATTTTCGAAGAGTCGGGTGTTCCCGTAGTCGATCCCGTCTATTTGGGCAGCCAACCCTGGCCATTTCCGGCGTCGCTCATGCTCGGCTTTATGGCATCCGTTGCTCCTGGCTTCACAGGCCCCGGCACCCCGGATGGCACCGAGATCCTCGATCTGCGCTGGTTTAGCCGCGAGGAACTCGCAAACTCTCTCAATGAAATCCGCCTGCCCGGCCATTCGTCGATCGCTCGCGCCATCATCGAGCACTGGTACGGCCAACCGATTGACGAACAACCGTGACGCTTGAGGCAAACGAATTACTCGACGCGCTAGACGAGGGCCAGCGTCAGGCCGCTGAAACTCTCCTCGGACCGGTGTGCCTTCTCGCGGGTGCCGGCACAGGAAAGACTCGCGCCATTACCCATCGCATCGCCTATGGGGTTGCGACCGGTGTGTACCCTCCCGGTCGAGTCATGGCTCTGACCTTCACGAACCGCGCCGCCGGTGAATTGCGCGGACGGCTTCGTAGCCTTGGCGCAGAAGGTGTTGCCGCACGAACGTTCCACGCCTCGGCTCTCTCGCAGCTGAACGCCTTTTGGCCTCAGACCATCGGCGGCACCATGCCGCGCTTGTTGGAAGGCAAAGCGCGCATGATTGCGCACGCCGCAGACTCGATCAAACTCAAGCTCGATACCGCAACATTGCGGGATGTCGCTGCCGAAATCGAGTGGCGAAAGACGTCGCGGATGTCGGTCGAGCAATACGGAAACGCTGGCCGCACCGTGCCAGCGGCACTCACCATCGACAAGATGGTCGAACTTCAGTCCGCCTACGAGTCGATAAAGGATGCCCGGCGCCAGATCGACTTTGAAGATGTGCTCCTGGCAGCCGCCGGCATGATCGAGGCCGAGCCCCGCATCGCGCAGCAGGTTCGCGAGCAATACCGTTTCTTCGTTGTCGATGAGTATCAGGACGTTTCACCGCTGCAGCACGAACTGCTGCGGCTATGGGTGGGGGATCGTGACGACCTCTGTGTGGTCGGCGACGTCAGCCAGACCATTTACTCGTTCGCGGGAGCAAGCCCTGAGTTTTTGCTTCGCTTCGCCTCGCAGCACGACAACGCTGCGGTGCTTCGTTTGGAACGCAATTACCGATCCACTCCGGAGATCGTGCACGCCGCAAATAAGTTGATGACGAACCAGAAGGGCGCGCTGACTCTGCAGGCGGCAACAACCGATCACTCTCCGACCCCGCAGGTCACCGGCTACGACGACGACAACGCCGAGGCCACGGCGATCGCGGCAACAATTGCCGCCCAAATCGCCGGGGGAGTCAGTCCTGAGGAAATCGCGGTGCTGTACCGCATCAATGCGCAGTCCCAACCCATCGAGGCTGCGCTCACGGCTGCAGGAGTGCCCTTCCTGGTCCGCGGCGCGACGCGTTTCTTCGACCAGCGCGAAGTCAAAGAAGCCATCATGCTGTTGCGCGGTGCCTCCATCACCACGGCGACCGAACCGTTGTTCAAGTCGGTCAGCGACATCCTTCGCTCCATTGGTTGGTCGCAAGAACCACCCGAGACTGCCGGCGCCGTTCGCGAACGGTGGGAGTCGCTCAACGTGATCATGCGTCTCGCCGAGGATGCCGCTGCGGAGATGACCCTGCGCGAATTCGTGGCCGACCTTGTCGACCGCCAAAGCAGCAACAACGAACCGTTGCGTTCCGCTGTGAACCTCGCGACCTTGCACTCGGCCAAGGGCCTGGAATGGGAGTGTGTGCACCTCATCGGCCTCAACGAAGGCCTCCTGCCCATCAGCTACGCCCGCACGCCCGAAGCGATCGACGAAGAACGTCGTCTGCTGTATGTGGGTATTACGCGTGCCCGCCGGTCACTGGGGATGTCGTGGTCGGCTAGCGCACAAACAGGCCGGGGTGCGCGTCGTGCCCCCAGCCGTTTCCTTGACGACGTTCGGGACCGGACGCAGAGCTTGTAATCTGCGTCACTTGTTGGCAGCCGCATTCAGGATGCCGAAATCGCAAGCTTTCATCGCGGCGCCCGGTGGCGTGGTCGATGCGCACCGACGCAGTAGCGTCGGCCGGTGTCTGATCGAAGACGGTGTACCCGCTGCGACCCAGACGATGCAGGGCCATACGGCTGGCCTCGCCGGCGGCTTCAGCGATGAGCGTGGGGGTTTGTGCGAGCGAGGTGCGCCCCATGAGCTGAGTCGCGATGGCAGGCCAGGATGGGTCAGCATCGCGGCGGTGAAGATCAATGCACAGTAGGCATCCGGTGATTCCGGGAGTAACGACCGGGCCAACTTCGGCAGCAGAATCGGTGATGACGACGGGCATATGGGGCACGTCACGGCGAAGCCAGTGCGAGTGTACCGAGGGTGGAATGACGAAATGGCCGACAACGATTGCGAGATCCGGGTCGGGATGGGCAAGTTCATCGGGAGTTTCGGCGACATCAACGCTCACTCCGCTGGCGGCGAGAATGCGTGCGATGGACTCCACAAGCACACCAGAGCCGAGAACCGCGACCCGAGCACTTGGCGGCTGTGGGGGAGTCGCGACTAAGACTCGAGACAGGGCATCGAGCAGGTCGTTGCACTCAGCAGGATGAGACTTCGCCAGCATTCCGAGGCCACTACGACTAATGCCGGCCACGAGAGCAGAGAGGATCTTCTCCTGGTTCTCGGTGACGCGCGGCAATACAACGACGGGTGGGTCAATGCCGAACTGAGCACTCGTAGGGGATCGCCACACGAGCGGTAGTCGGGGGTCTACACGCAGCATCATGTGCCCATTGTGCACAACTGTCCGATTGGTCAGTGTGAAGATTCCACAGCCTGAAGATGAACTATCGGCGACAAAAACCTGTTGCGCGCGCGACTCTCATCGTGCCCAGCACTTTCCTCAGTGCGGGCTAGGACTCCTCGCCCTCGTGAGGGCGGTCTCCTGACTCGTCGTTCAAGAGGTCATTAATGGCCTGATCAACGTCGTCGAGAGTGCTGCCACCGTCGCGCAATCGTGCGACCAGAGCGGCCGGGTCGTCGATATCGGCGGCCGTCGGCATGAGGTCGGGGTGCGACCAGAGCGCGTCGCGTTGGTCGGCACCGAGCTCGTCGGTGACGTGCTGCCACATCGCTGCTGCTTCACGCAGGCGACGCGGGCGCAACTCAAGACCCACGAGAGTGGCAAAAGCCGACTCAGCAGGGCCACCGGACGCGCGACGGCGTCGCACCGTCTCCGCGATGGCGCCGCGCGCAGGAAGTCGTGAGGTGGCCGCGGCCGTAACCACATCCACCCAACCTTCAACAAGCGCCAAAACGGTCTCGAGGCGCTCAAGCGCCTCACGCTGCTCTTCGCTCTTCGGCGGAATGAGCGAACCGTTCGTCATCGCGTCGCGAAGCTCTTCAGGATTACTGGGGTCAAAGTCGCTCGCCAACTCAGCAATGGCATCCGAATCAATGTGGATGTCGTGGGCATAGGCGGTAACAGACGTCATGAACTGCAGACGCAGCCACTTTGCGTGGCGGAAGAGTCGGGCGTGTGCGAGCTCGCGCACCGCCAAGTAGAGGTGAATCTCGCTGTCGGGCAGGTCGAGACCGTTGCCGAACGCGAAGACGCTCTGTGGAACGAGTACAGCTTGTTGTTCATCGAAGAGAGGGATGCCAATGTCGCCACCCGACACCACTTCGCTCGCCAACTGACCAACAACTTGGCCGAGCTGCATGGCGAAGAGGGTGCCGCCGATGTTGCGCATGACTTTGCTTGCGCCGCTGAGCATCTCGTCCATTTCCTCCGGCGCGTTCTGCTTGAGAACGTCCGTAAGGGAATTGGCGATCGAGTTGGCCACTGGTTCAGCAAGCTGAGTCCAGATGGGCATCGTGATGGTGACCCATTCGCTGCGGCTGAGCAGCTTGGGTTCCACGGTGAGTTCGGAGATATCGGTGACCTCATCGAGCCAGAGCGCAGCCACATGGAGAGCCTGCTCGAGTTTGGTGCGTTCGGCGGGTAAAGACACCACGGTGCTTTGCGACGCGAGGTTCTTAGCCTGCTCAAGAGCAATGTCCCAGTTGATGCCATCGCCGCTCTTGCCAAGCGCGTTTTGGAGCTGGCTCAGCAGTTGCTGAATCATCGCCGGATCGTTGGGCAACCCTGCTGCACCAGCCAATTTCGCCGGATCGATTTCGCCCTCGCCCGAGAGAAAGTCGCGCATCATGTCGCGGAACTCGTCTTCGGAATTGTTCTCAGCATCGTCAGCCATGCTTTAACGCTAGCCGCTCGATGCCGTGCGCGGCTGAGTTTTGACCTAGGCTAGTGACTCTTACCGTGCGCCTGTGGCGAACACCGCTCCCACCCCGTAAGGACTTAGGTGGCCCTGTTTACTGATAATCGACCCGAACCTTCATCGAGCCGCGCCCGCAGTGGCTGGCTCGGATGGTTGGTTCTGAGCGTCGCGCTTGTAGGAACCCTGCTGGCAACACTCGTCCCTTCGCCGTACATCATCGAGCAACCTGGCCCGGTGTACGACACTTTGGGTGACGTGGAGATTGAGGGCGCACTCGTGCCGCTCATTCAGATTCCGGTCGAGACGACCTACCCCACCGAGGGTGCGCTCGACATGCTGACGGTTAACGTGTTGGGAAACCCCGATTCACCGCTCAGCTGGTTTGAGGTCGGCGCCGCATATTTCGATCGCAGTAAAGCAATCGTTCCTGTCGAAGCTGTTTATCCCGTTGGCGTGACGGTCGAGGAATCCACCGAGGCGGGTGCAATCCAGATGGAGACGTCGCAGCAGGAAGCGATTGCCGCAGCGCTCTCTGATCTGGGTTACGAATTCGATGCCACGCTGACCGTTGCTGAAACCTCCGCCGGTGGGCCGTCAGAAGGCGTGCTCGAAGCGGGCGACATCATCCGGAGCGTGAACGGTGAGACTTTTGCCGACGTAGCTGGACTGCGCGACGAAATCGCAGCAAACGGAACCACAACTCCTGCCGAGGTTGTCTTCGAGCGCGAAGACGAAGAATTGACCGTCGAGATCACTCCCACAATGAGCGAAGGCGACGACGCTATCCCGATCATCGGCGTTGTGGTCGGTAGTGCCTATAATTTCCCGGTCGACGTCAAGATCCAGCTGGAGAACGTTGGTGGTCCGAGCGCCGGAATGATGTTTGCCCTCGGAATCATCGACAAGCTCACGCCCGGCGCGATCAACGGCGGCACCGAAGTTGCGGGCACGGGAACGATCACCGCCACCGGCGATGTCGGGCCGATCGGCGGCATCCAGCAGAAGATGTATGGCGCGCAGGCAGCTGGTGCTGACTTCTTCCTCGCTCCCGTGGAGAACTGTGATGAGGTTGCAGAGAACACTCCCAAGGGCCTCACGGTCTATGCCGTCGACGATTTGAACGATGCGCTCGTAGCGCTGGCCAGCATCCGCGGAGGGTTGAGCGGCGCCGGACTTCCCACCTGCAAAGCCAGCTAAATGAGTGCCTGTTGAGCGCCAACTAGGCGCCCAATGGATGCCGCTTCACCCCTCAATTTCTGCGATGAACCTTTCCGTGCGCCTACCAAGCGCACGTCCCTGTGAAGAACATTGCGTGGAGCTTGTGTAACGCTGAGAGCGATCACCAACCCCGCGCCCATGAAAGACCTTTAAGATAGCTCTAAGCCCCCAATTTCAGGAGCAAAGTACTGTGTCGAGCCAAACCCAATCAGCCCCGACGAGCAAGACGAGGTCTGCGTTTACGATTACGGCGATAATTCTCGCCGTCATTGTTATCGCCTTCTTCTTGTTCTCGAACCTCTACGCCGATGTGCTCTGGTATAGCCAGACCGGGTATTTGGAGGTTCTCACTACCCAGTGGATTGCTACAGCCGTGATGTTCATGATCGGCTTCGTCGCGATGGCGGTTCCGGTCGGCGTCAGCCTGCTAATCGCTTTCCGTGCACGCCCGATCTACGCCAAGCTCAACGCACAGCTTGAGGGCTACCAGCAGGTAGTCGAACCGCTACGCAAGCTCGCCATGGTTGGCATCCCGGTTCTGCTCGGCATCTTTGGCGGTGTCTCCTCCGCGAGTGCCTGGCCCGTTGCCCTGCAGTGGCTGAACCGCAGCTCGTTCGGCACGACCGACCCGCAGTTCGGCTTGGACATCTCGTTCTACTTCTATGAGCTGCCGATGTACCAGGCTGTGGTCGGCTTTGCTTCGGCAGTACTGATCATCTCGTTCCTCGGTGCGCTCGCCACGAGCTACCTCTACGGCGCTCTGAGCGTCCACGGCCGCGAAGTTCGTATTTCGCGTTCCGCACGTATTCAGCTCGCGATCACTGCGGGGCTCTTCTTCGCTCTGCAGGCTCTGAGCATCTGGCTTGACCAGTACACGACGCTGAACGAGTCCAGCCAGGGCTTCCTGCAGACCGGTGCGAGCTACACCGAAGCCAACGCTACGATTCCTGGCCGCGCCATTCTGGCCGGCATTGCTGCCATCGTTGCCATCCTCTTTATCGTGACGGCAATTATCGGTCGCTGGCGTTTGCCGATGATCGGCACCGCACTGCTGCTCATCAGCGGCCTGGTTGTCGGAAACCTCTACCCGTGGATCGTTCAGCGCTTCCAGGTTGACCCCAACGCGCGTACCTACGAAGCGGAATACATCGATCGAAGTATCGAAGCGACCCGTGATGCCTATGGCGTCGCCGATGTCGAAGAGATTCCCTACAGCGCAACGACCGATGCTGAGTCGGGTGCGTTGCGCGCCGACGCCACGACGACCGCGAACATCCGCATCCTCGACCCCGCCATCGCCCCGGCGGCCTTTTCCCAGCTCGAACAGTTCAAGCAGTACTACCAGTTCAGTAGTTACCTTGATGTCGACCGCTACGAGATCGACGGTGAGATTCAAGACACGGTGATTGCCGTTCGTGAACTCAACCAGTCCGGTCTTGGCGAAGCGCAGTCCTGGTACAACAATGCTGTCGTCTACACCCACGGCTATGGCGTCGTTGCCGCTTTCGGTAACCAGCGTGCCGCCGATGGCCAGCCAGTGTTCCTCGAGTCGGGCATCCCAAGCTCTGGAGATCTCGGCGACTACGAGCCTCGCGTTTACTTCGGTGAGGACTCTCCGGAATACTCGATCGTTGGTGCCCCGGAAGGCTCCGATGACATTGAGCTCGACTACCCGTCGGGTGGAGAAGACAGCGAGCAGAACGCCACGACGACTTTTGAGGGCGACGGCGGGCCTGTGCTTGACAACATCTTCAAGAAGCTTGTCTACGCAGTGAAGTTCCAATCCGAGCAGATCTTCCTCTCCTCAGACGTAACTGACGAGTCGCAAATTCTTTACGATCGCGAGCCTCTCGAGCGTGTAGCGAAGGTTGCTCCGTACCTCACCCTCGACAGTGACGTGTACCCGGCCATTGTGGACGACCGGATTGTGTGGATCGTCGATGGATACACCACGGGCGCTAACTACCCGTACTCGCAGGTCGAGCAGCTCTCCAGCGCGATTGCTGACAGCTACACGCCGGCGCCGCAGTTTGCGCTCGACGACATCAACTACATCCGCAACTCGGTCAAGGCGACCGTTGATGCTTACGACGGTTCGGTGACGCTCTACGCGTGGGATGACGAAGACCCTGTTCTGCAAACGTGGGACAAGATCTTCCCCAACACGCTGTTGCCGCAAAGCGACATGAGCGTTGAGCTGCTGGATCACGTGCGCTACCCCGCTGACCTGTTCAAGGTGCAGCGCGAGATTCTTGGGTCGTACCACGTTACTGATGCTGGCTCGTTCTACTCAAGTGATGACCAGTGGGTTACCCCGGAGGATCCGGTTTCGGGAACCGGATCGCTTCAGCCCCCGTACTACCTCACGATGCAGGTTCCGGGAACAGAAGACCCCGCGTTCACTCTGTACTCGACCTTCATTCCTAAGGGAACAGCGGACGCCAGTCGAAGCGTTCTTACCGGTTATTTGACGGCGAACTCGGATGCGGGACCTGATTACGGAAAGCTCACGCTGTTGACACTGCCGAAGCAGGACACTATTCCTGGTCCCGGACAGGTGCAGAACAGCTTCAATACCGACACGATCGTGGCCAACCAGCTGGCACTTCTCCAGCAGGGCGATACCGAGGTCAAGCTGGGTAACTTGCTGACGCTGCCGGTCGGTGGTGGACTGCTCTATGTTCAGCCGGTCTACGTTCAGTCGACCAGCGGAACCCAGTACCCGCTGCTGCGCAAGGTGCTGGTGTCGTTCGGTGACGAGATTGCCTTCGAGGACACTCTCGACGAAGCACTCGACACGCTGTTTGGTGGAGACTCTGGCGCCGAAGCCGGAGATGGAGAAGTTCCGGTAACGCCGGATGTTCCCGTTGACCCGGATGCGCCAGTAGACCCGGATGCACCGGTTGTCACTCCCGGTGACAATTCGGCACTCGACAGTGCACTGGCGGACTACAAGTCGGCACTGGCGGATCGTAACGCGGCTTACGCAGACAACGACCTCGTCGCTGCTGCGGAAGCTGACCAGCGCATGGTCGACGCAATTGAGCGGGCAATCGCCGCCACCGAATAGTGAAATCTGACTCAGCGGGCCGCAGCACACTGTGAGCCCGCTGAGTTCGGTTTCTGTGCCGTTCACCCTGTGTTACGCTTTATATACGCCGCGGGGTGGAGCAGTTCGGTAGCTCGCTGGGCTCATAACCCAGAGGTCGCAGGTTCAAATCCTGTCCCCGCAACCACGTAAAGAATCCCGGTCTCATTGAGACCGGGATTCTTGCGTTAACGGGCTTGCGTTAACGGGCTTGCTTTAACGGGCTCATGCAGTGCCTTTGGATGCGTGATCCGCCCGCGGGTGTGAGATTCTTAGCTGCACCGGACGCCGGTAGTTAACCCCGCGAAGCTCCTGAGCCGTGTTCCTGCAGAAAGAGACTCCCCATGAATTCTCACGCCACCAAGACCGCTCTCGTCACGGGCGCAAGTTCCGGGGTGGGTTGGGAAGCCGCAGCGCAGCTTGCCGAGGCGGGCTACGGCCGCATCATCATCACGGCGCGCACTGCCGCGAAAGTCGCAGAGGCTGGGGCTTCGCTCAGCGCACGAGTTCCCGGCGCGCAGTTCGTGCCGGTGACTCTCGACCTCGACGACTTTGGATCCATTTCCCGGGCTGCTGACGCCCTCATCGCCGACGGCACTGCTATCGACGCCCTCATTCTCAACGCGGGGGTTGCCTCCACCACTCAGTTGCGCCGCACCTCGGCTGGTATCGAGCAAATCATGGCGGCGACGCTGACAGGGCACCACGCGTTTACCCAGCACCTGCTCCGGGGTGGGCTGTTGAGCGCCCACGCTCACATCATCATCGCCGGGTCGGAAGCCGCGCGCGGAGACGTTCCCTCGTTCACTATTGTTGACGTGGCTGAACTGGCTGCGGCATCCTTCGACGGTGATCTGGAGCGTGCCATTGAGGCGATTCTTCGCGCGGAGCCGCCCGTGAAATACAGCAACAACAGTCAGTACGCGACGGCGAAGACCTTTGCGGTGTGGTGGGCGAAAGAGCTCGCCACCCAACTTCCCTCAGGGATGACGGTGAACGCGGTGTCGCCCGGCAACACTCCGGATACGCAAGCCTCACGGGCGATGCCCGCGATCATGCGCAGGGTTCTATTGCCGCTCATGAAACTCATTCCCGGCGTCTCGCACAGCATTCCGGCGGCCGCTGCTCGGTATCTCAGTGCGGTCGAGATGTCGGATGACGTGACCGGCACCTTCTTCGCGTCACCGCCGAAGAAAATGACGGGACAGCTCACCGCGGCGACCCAGGGCCATTTCACGAACCCGACCGGGCAGCGTGCCCTCTGGAACGTGTTGGAAAGACTGACAGCCGAGTAGAAATGCTCCGAGTCGCCCGCTACTTTTCGGCGGAGGATCCAGCTTCCTCCTGAGCGCCAGAGGTGGGCACCGCTATCGGCTCAGTCGCAGGGGCCGGCTCAAGGAAGTCGAAGAGTTGGGGAATCCGTTGGTCGCGCAGGGAACTTGAGGCGGCGAGCCCGATGAGAACTCCCAGGGCGATCGCGATCATCGAGCCGACCGTGGTGATGAGGCTGCTGAATGCTCCTGTGTTGCCCCCTAAGACCTCGGTGACGCCCACGAGCCCCAGTGCTCCCGGTACGAGCAGCCAGAACGCAGGGAGGAAGCTGACGATCGCGGGAGGGCCGCTGCGGTGTCGGGCGACGAGCACCGCGACGGGAGTCATCGCGATGGCACCGACGAGAGCCGACAGCACGCCGCCGAACAACACATCACCGATCACTTGGGCGCCATAGGCAACGTAGAGCACGAGCATGATCCACGGAATGGATGCCGGCCGTGCGCACTGATAGACGGATATTCCGATTCCAAATACCGCGACCGCGATCCACGGCGCGATGGGGCCGAGGGGTTCGCTCGACACATCAAGGTTGATGGTGGGAATTCCCACAAGGGCGCCGGCGGAGACGATGCCGACCGCGAGCAGCAGCAGTCGCATGGCGCCAGCAGCGGCACGGGCAGAACCAGACATGATGTGGCCGGTCGAGAGTTCGATCACGGCAGTGGTGAGCAGTCCACCTGGCAACAAGATCACCAGCGGTGCTACGAGCGAGGGCAGCACACCGGAGTCAGCAGATATCCGGGTCACGAGCAACACAATCAGTGAGGAGCCGAGAGCGGCTCCCACAATCACCAGTGCGGTGTATCCGGAAGGCAGACGTTCGCCGAGCAACAGCAGCGTTCCGACACCAAGGCCAAGCGCAGCAGCTAACAGCACTCCGAGCCATGATGAGCCCAGAAGCACCGCGATCGCGGCCGACGTGAGTGCATACGCAAACACTCGTTGAACGGTTGAAAAAGGCGCAGAAAGCGCGCGCACTTTTGCGAGCTGACGCGTGACCCACGCACTCGAGCCAGCACGAACTCGTCCCACCTTGACGACGCGGTCAATCACATCAATGGCGTAAAGCAGATATGACCGGCGGCCCGCCGACACTGCTCTCGTTTGCGCGGAACCGTCGGCATCCAGCGACACCAGAATTGCCGTAGGGAACACAATTACTTCGGCAGAAGGGTACCCATTTGCCGTGGCGACATCCTGAACGGCAGAGCGAACCATGCTGACCGGGTAGCCGCTATCGATCATCGCTTCGCCGACATCCGCCATGGAATTGAGCACAACCCCAGCCGAGGTCGCACTATCGCGTAGTGGCGCCGCAGGGGCAGCGGTGTGCGCGGTGAGTGAGCGCCGTCTCAGTGCGAGCCAGAGCACAATCAGGCTCGCGACCAAGACGGCAACAGCGATGAGTAATGATGTGAGCGAAACCGTGGATGTCGCAACACTGGGGGGAGTCGCCGGCAGCGGCACGACTTCGACCTCGTCTGCCGGAGTCTCGACCGGAGTGGGGGTGGCGCTCGGCGTCGGCGTGAGGGTCTCGGAGGGAACCGGAGTTGGAGTCGACGTTGGGGTGGATGTCGACGTTGAGTTGGGAGTCGGGGCGACCGTCGGGGTGGGGCTAGGAGCGGTCGTCGCTGCGAAAGTTTCCGGAGCGCTCGGGCCGATCGCTGCCGGGTCTTCGTCGACAGCGGCCAGTGCACTGCCGCGGGACAACTCGCTAGAGGTGCTGAGTGCGGGCGTTGACGTAGTGTCTGCGCGCGCGGGGGAGTTCGGCCCCACCGCTGCCGAGACAGCCAACAGGAGTGCACCGGCCGAGCAGGCAGCGACGATCAGCACTCGAAGACTTAGTCGGCGCTGCGCGATTCTCATTCTCCCGTGTCCTC
Organism: Salinibacterium sp. SWN167; assembly: GCF_015864665.1. GTDB lineage: Bacteria > Actinomycetota > Actinomycetes > Actinomycetales > Microbacteriaceae > Rhodoglobus. The sequence goes on from NZ_JADYWU010000002.1 coordinate 569,457, forward strand.
CGTGGTAGACAAACCGGTGTGTATGAAACGTACGCGGAATCGTCGGTAACAGCGAATGTGGTTGCGCTTGTCGCCTGGTCTCCTGCTCGCGTGAGCGAGAAAGGCAGCTTAGTGACGAGGTTGCGGTGCGCGCTGGCGTTGGTGAGATTGCAGCGCTGAGCTGCGACGAGCGGTGAGCAAAGCCGATCCGGCAAGGAGCAGGAAGGTGGCAGCTAGAGCCGCGTTTGTCGCATCCGAGCCGGTCGCGGGCAGCAGTGCGCCGGCGAAACGAACGGTGGTGGCGTCGGAGGCGAGCGTGAGTTGGTCGGACGCGACCGTGGCGATGCTCGAGAAGTCGGCTCCGACATCCGTGACAACCAAGATCGCGGTGCAGGTTCCGGTAGCACCGGGGGCGAGGTTTGTGGGCATTGCCGAGCAGTCGAACGCCAGCGTCGGCAGGGTGCTGGTGACAACAACGTTGTCGAGAGTGGTGTTTCCCGTGTTGTGTGCCGAAACAGTGAAAGTCACGGTGTCGCCCACGGCGGTGTAGGTGGTGGCGTCGGTGCTCTGGGCGACGTCGAGCGCAGAGGCTTGGCTGATGGCGGTGCTTGCGGTGGCGGCCACTGAGGTGACGGTTTCGCCCCACGTCTCTCCGGAGGCTGTGGCGGAGTTGGTGTAGCTGCCAGCGTCGATATCGTCTTGCGTCACAGCATGCTCGGCGGTGCAGGTCATGGTGGCGCCTGCGGCGAGGGTGTTTGCGGGGCACGAGAGGTTCTGCGCTCCGGCGTCGTTCACGGTGACGTTGCTGAGCGCGAGTGTGCCGGTGTTGGTGAGGAGAAAGCTGTAGTCGATGAGGTCGCCGACCTGACTCGCCGTGGCGGGCAATGCTGTCGCGGTCTTCGCGATCGTGAGGTTTGCCGTGCCGTCGACAACGGACGGGCCGATGAAGCTCATTCCCTCCGTGACGGCAGTTCCTGTGTCGTGTTCGTCGCCCACGATGACCACCATGCGTGAGACGGGGGTGGCGAGATCGGCGGTGAAACCGATCCAGCGCGTGCTGCGGTTGCCGCAGCCGTCGGGATCTGTGCCGCACAGACTTTGGTCGCCGCTCGGCACAATTTCTTCTTCAGAGATCAGCAGATCGTCGGTGTCGTAGAGGCGCACGAGGGCGGGGACGCCCAACCCATCGGTGCGTGTTTCGAGATCGCCAAACCAGCCGCCAAATGCAAGTACGTCAGCCGAAAACGTGAACTCAAACGCGTCACGGGTGTTGGCTTCTTGGGAATTGCCGCCTGATGCTCCGTAGCTGAAGCCGGCGCCGTTGGTGCAGCCGCTGTTGCCATCGAGGAGCGAGGGCCGAGGTGAGCTGCTTTGAAGGGTGTTGCCGCTGCCGGTGCACTGGGCGATTCCGGGGTTAGGGCTCACGCCGACAAGGGTGGTCGTGGCGCCGGGGGTGTACATGGTGCGTTCAACGGACACGGTGGTGCCGCCCGGTGTAGTTGCAATCACGCCGGAGAGTGGATCGTTCTGGGTGCCGTTAATGACGAGGGGAGCGGGAACTGTGCCGCCACGCGCGGTAACGGCGGTGCCCCACGCGTCGCGAAGGGTGGTGGCGGCGGCACGACCGGCGATGTTGTTTCCCGATGCTTCTGCCGAGACGTGCGAATACGTCGCAGCGGATGCCGGAGTCGCCACGAGCGCGACGAGAGAGGTCGCGAGGGCGGCGACGAAAGCAGTCTTAATCGGGTACTTCACAGTGAATCCTTTAGCGTGAAGTCGCTTCGGGTGCGACCAACACACCACCACCCTACGGGACAAGGGTCGCGCGGTTCATTACCCAGTTGGGGTGGCGTGGGAATCTGGCAGCTTTAGCGGGCGGCGTAACGCCAAGTGTCGATCAGCCCATGGATAGCGGCAAACGCTGAGCGGATGTGCTCGGCGCCAGCCTGCGAGCGGATGGTGACTTGGAGCCCCAGGAACATCAGCGACAGGATCTCGGCTCGTTGTGCGGTGAGGGAATCGTTCTCGGTGTCTGCTGGGAGAGCGTGGGCGGCCAAAGCGGTCATCTGCAGGCGAAGCTCGCGACCGTAGTCGACAGAGAAGTCTTCGTAGCCCGGGGTGCTGCCTCGCAGTTCATTCGCGCTCATCACCATGAGGCATCCAAGGCTGCCTTCGTTGGTTCCTGCGAATTCTTCGAACTTGTCGAAGAAGGTATGGATGCCGTCAACGCCGGGCCCAGATTCGGCCCGCAGTTGGGTGAGCATCGTCATCCGCTCGCCGAGGTAGCGCCGCAGCACGGTGGCGAAGAGTTCCTCTTTGCTGCCGAAGGTGCGGTACAGGCTGGGTTTGTGAACGCCGCTGGCTTCAACGATGTCGCTCATGGAGGTGTGACCGTAGCCCTGCTGCCAGAACAGCGCAGTGAGTTGATTGAGCACAGCTTCTTCGTCGAAGGCTCGCGGGCGGCCAGCGGTGGGTGTTAACGTGGTGCTCATTCACCCACTCTACGTCCATCCGTGGATATTTAGAACCCACCGGTATCAAAACAATCGTGTGCTGTTCAGGACGCTTCGTTGGTGAAAAATGGAGGGAAAGACCGATGACCAGTTCCTTAGACAACGTAGAAGCCATCACCGTGTTCTCGGATAATGTTCCGGCATCCCGAGAGTTTTACACGAGAGTCTTTGCAGCGCCCATCCTGTTTGAAGACGAGGTGTCGGTCGCACTGCGAATCGGTGCCATTGTGATCAACGTCTTAGCGCGAAGCGAAGCCCCAGCGTTGATAGCGCCCGAGCCGATCGCAGAAGCGGGAGCAGCGGCATCCGTGATGCTGACAGTGAATGTCCCCGATGTGGATGCCGCGTGTGCTGCCGTGCGCGAGCATGGCGTCGAGCTCGTCAACGGGCCCGTCGATCGGCCGTGGGGTCGCCGCACTGCGGTGTTTCTCGATCCGTCTGGGTTGCCGTGGGAGGTCGCTCAGGAGCTCGGCTAGCTATTGCTCGCCCAAGGATCACGCTGTTCATTCTGTACGCAGGCTGAAGCTGCTACTTCGTGTTGAACGCGCCAGAGGTGATGTGCAGCAGCGCGGCCTCGGCGAGCTCCGACCACTGCTCGGCGTGAGCAGAAGGCACCGCGACCCAATCTTTGAACGGGCGGCCTTTGCCTGAGGGATCGAATAGCTCGGAACCGTCTAGAACGAGAGCGGCAGTGTGAGCGTCGCTGCCAGCGCCGAGACGAAATGCCAGAAAATCATCCTTAAGGCACGCGAAGCCTTTTCCCTGAATCATGAGGGAACGTTTGCTAAACATGGAGCCAGCGGAGGCGCCCGAACCCTCAAGTTCGTTGGCGAGTTCATCGAAATGGGAGTCGGATGTCGGCATGTGTGGGTGCCCTTCTTAGCGGTTGGGCGTGGACGTGCGCTCAATCTTCAGCATGACGAGTGCGCCGACGATCAACACGGGCCCGACGAGGCGGGCGATCTGAGTGAGAAATTCGACCCCACTGGCAAGGCCGCTCGCGAACTGTGAGGCAAGCGGAAAACCGATCGATTGCGCTGCCCAATAGAGGTTGGGAATCACGAAGTTGCCCAGAACGAATCCCACGATGAGTAGGCCGAGCCCGGTCCAGAACGCGATCTTGGGGCGAAGTAGTTGATCGATCATCCGTGGCTCCTGTGTTTCGTGGGCGTAACAGTTTCAGGGTAACCCGCCGAGAGTCTGCGGCGAGGGATAAGTGAACAATCCTAATGACGGATGCCGGGGTTAGGTTTAAAGCATGACTTCGTTGCAGGCACGCATCATCTCTGATTTGAACACCCAGCCCACGATTGACCCCGCTGGGCAGATTCGTCGGCGCATCGAATTTCTCAAGGAGTACCTGAAGGCATCACACGCCAAGGGGCTCGTATTGGGGATTAGCGGTGGGCAAGACTCCTCGCTCGCGGGGCGCATCTGCCAGCTCGCGGTTGCTGAATTGCGCGCCGATGGCATCGAGGCGCAGTTTGTGGCCGTCCGGCTGCCGCACGGGGTGCAGCACGACGAAGACGATGCGCAATTGGCGCTCGACTTTATTGAGGCCGACCGCGAAGTCACCTTCAACATCCAGCGTGCCGTTGACGGTATTGCCGCCGAGTTCGCGGACGCCGTGGGCGAGCCCATCACTGACTTCAACAAGGGCAACGTGAAGGCACGCGAGCGCATGGTGGCGCAGTACGCCATCGCCGGGCAACTTGGCTACCTCGTGGTTGGAACCGACCATGCGGCCGAAGCCGTCACAGGCTTCTTCACCAAGTTCGGCGACGGTGGTGCCGACGTGCTGCCGCTCACGGGCCTGACGAAGCGCCAAGGTAAGCAACTGCTCAAGCACCTCGATGCTCCCGAGCGTCTGTACGAAAAGGTGCCGACCGCAGACCTGCTCGACCACACACCAGGCCAAGCTGACGAAGCCAACCTCGGTGTCACCTACGAGCACATCGACGACTACCTCGAGGGGCTCGACGTGCCCGCCGAGGCCGCTGCCGATATCGAGCAGAAGTACCTCAATACTCGCCACAAGCGCACCGTTCCCGTCTCTATGTACGACGAGTGGTGGACTGCCTAGAATAGGTTTCATGGGGAATTCTCACGACACGGATGCGGCGCTCGAAGTCGAGCGGCCATCTGGGGTTCGAGTGGATTCCCTCGCTGTCAGCATCGACGGTGCCGCTCTGCTCGAACCTTTCTCGTTCGATATCCCCGCCGGAACCGCGGTCGCAATAACCGGCGCGAACGGTGCGGGCAAGACAACGCTGCTGCGGGTGCTCGCTGGTCTGGTGCCGCCGACTGCGGGCAGTGCGCACGTTGGTGGGCTGCCAGTGGATGAGCGAAACCCGGCTTTTCGACGAATGGTGGCGGGTCATATCGGCCACACTTCGTTCGCCCGCGATCTCACGCTCGATGAGCAACTGACAATGGTCGGCGTCTCGTGGGGTGCCGAGGTTCCTGGCGCTCGCGAGCGGGCTTCTGCGTTGCTCGATGACTTCGGCCTGACCTACCTGCGAACGCGCTTCGCCCACGAACTGTCGTCGGGCCAAACACAAATGTTCTCCTTAGCGCTCGCAATCGCACGGCCCTTCGAGGTGCTTCTGCTCGATGAACCAGAGCAGCGACTCGATAAGGAACGCCGAAGCCAAGTCACTGGCATCTTGAGAGGTCTCGTCGCTCAGGGCACAACGCTGCTATTCGCTTCTCACAATGCGAAACTGATTGACGCCGTGAGCGACCGCACGGTTGCGTTGACGCGCTCGTAATGGCATCCGATCCCACGCTTCGGCGCTTGAGACAACTGCGTCGTGACCAGCGAGCCCAGAGCAAGAGCGACCTTAGATACACGATTTACGTGGCGCTGATGGTGCTGCTGATCGTTGGTGTGCCCGTGATCCGGATGGCGATTCTCGGCCTCGCGTCGCCCGAGATCGTGGCTTTTGTGGTGAGCGCAGCCGCACCCGCCGTCCTTTCGGCCGTGACGGGGCTGCTGATTGCTGCACTCGTCGTGCTCGGGCGCATTCGCGGCCCAGCACTCGTGGATCCGTTTCGGAGTGCCATCGTCGCGAGCAATCATCTGCCTCGTAGCCAGACGCTGCTTCGACCGTTTCTTGTCTCGACAACTCAACTCGTCGGGGTTCTCGTTGCGCTTGCCCTTGTTCTTTCCGCTGCGCTCGCGGTGGCGGGAGCGGCGTCAGCGCTGTCTGTAGTCGTGTTTGTGGCGGCGACGGTGCTCGTGGGCATTCTGGCCGGGATCGCGTGGCTGGGCGGGCAGAGTCTGCCGCCGCGCTCGTCACAGCGGATTGCTGCCGCGCTTGCAGCAGTCTCGCTCACCGGTGCCGTGATCCCGGGCGGGTTGCTCCTGACACCGTGGGGCTGGGTCGCGCTGCTCTACCCGAGTTCCGGGCTTGCGCCGTGGCTGGCGCTCGCCGGGCTTGCGATCGCGGTTTTGGCGGCTTCATTGGTGGTGCCGAAACTCTTGGACGGCATCCGTGGTTCCGAGCTGAACGCTCAAGCGCAGCGCTGGACGAGTGCCGCTACGTTCACTGCATCCGCTGACTTAGCAGGAGCGTTTGAGCAGTTTCGCGCGTTGCCTACGGTGGGGCGCCAATGGCGAGCGGTGCAAGTCGTACCAACGCCCATTCTGATGCTTGCTCGTGACGTCATCGGCTCTCTTCGCACTCCGGAACGTACGATCCTGGCCGCGTTGTCGCTGACTGTTGCAGGATTTTTGCTCGCCAGCATCAGCGCTGTTCCCGCAACGGTAGCGTGGGCGCCAGCGCTCCTCGGCGGTGTCATCGCGTTCCTCGCGCTTGGAGTCTGGAGCGACGGCTTTCGCCATGCCGCTGACGCTGCTGTGGCACTGCCGCTCTATGGCTTTGGCGTTGCGAAAGAAATCGCATTGCACGCAACGCTGCCGGTGGTGGGCGTGCTCGTGTTCGTGGGCGCCGGAGCGCTCACCGCTCTCGCCGTCGGCGCGTCACCGGTAAGCGTCGTCGTGGCACTGGCGTTCGTGCTGTTCATCGTGACCGTTCGCGTCATGGCTGCCACCAAGGGGCAGATGCCGCTGGAGCTTCTCACCCCGATCCCTACCCCGGGCGGCGACTTTTCTGGCGCCCTCGTCATGATGTGGCAGGCGGATGCACTGCTGCTCACGGGCGTGCTGAGCCTAGCCTTGACGACCAGTTGGCTCAGTACTCCGGTGCTGCTCGCGGTGATCCCCGTGGCAGCGGTAATCGTGCTTGCGATTGCGAGACACAATCTTGCGAATGCTCGCTAAGGCGCTGCGTGCACGCCCGCGATCAGTGCGCTGAGGGTCGCGTCACATCCACCATCCAGGCGTAGTTGAAGGCACGCTCGCGCCAGGCGTCATAGCGGCCGGAGACGCCGCCGTGGCCCGCCGCCATCTCGGTCTTGAGCAGAGCATCCGCCCCCACCTCTCGTAGTCGAGCGACCCATTTGGCGGGCTCGACGTACAGCACGCGAGTGTCGTTGAGCGAGGTCACGGCGAGGATGCGCGGGTAGTGGGCGTCGTGCACGTTCTCGAGCGGCGAGTACGACTTCATGTAGTAGTAGACCTCCTCGTTGTGCAGGGGGTCACCCCACTCGTCCCACTCGATGACCGTCAGCGGCAGTGAGGGGTCGAGAATCGACGTGAGCGGGTCAACAAACGGAACGACCGCGAGGATGCCCGAGAACAGTTGCGGGGCAAGGTTCGCGACGGCGCCCATGAGCAGGCCGCCGGCGCTTCCGCCCTCCGCAACGAGGCGATCGCTTGAGGTGACATCGGTGTCGATGAGGTGATGGGCGCACGCGACAAAGTCGGTGAACGTGTTGCGCTTGTGTAGCTTCTTGCCGCCCTCGTACCAGGTGCGGCCCAGTTCGCCACCGCCGCGCACGTGGGCGACAGCGAACACCATGCCGCGGTCGAGCAGGCTCAGGCGGGCAGCGGTAAAGCCCGGGTCAATGCTGATCTCATAGGAGCCGTAGCCGTAGAGCACCGTCGGCGCCGGGGTGCCGGGTACTACGAGGTCGTTGCGGTACACGAGGGAGATCGGCACGCGAGTGCCGTCGGAGGCAGTCGCCCACTCTCGACGCTGGGTGTAGAGCGCTGGATCAAAGCGGCCGAGCACCGGCTGCTGTTTGCGCACGACCAGCTCGTTGTCATCCACGAGGTAGTCGTACACGATCGTCGGGGTCACGAAACTGCCATAGCTGAGACGGATGCTCGGCTGATTCCATTCGGGGTTGGAGCTGAGGCCCACGGTGAAAAGTTCATCGTCGAATTTCAGCTCGTGGGGAGTGTCTTCGTAGCGTCCGCCATGCTTGGGAACGATCGCAACTGCCACTCGCGTGAGTCCCTCGCGGCGGTACTCGATCGCCACGAAATCCTTGAAGGCATCCACGCCCTCGAGGCGCACGGCTTCGTTGTGGGGGAGGATCACGCGGCGCTCGCCGAGGGGATCCGCCGCCGCAACACTCACGAGCTCGAAGTTGATCGCCTCTTTGTTGTGCACAATCAGCAGACGATCTTGCGTGCCCACCACCACGTGCTCGACGTCGTACTCGACGCCGACTTCGCGCGGCCAGACGACCTCAAAGTCACCGGTCGGGTCGCTCGTATCGAGCAGTCGCGTCTCGCTCGTCAGGCGCGAGCCCGCTTCGATTGCCAAATACTTGCCACTGCGCGACCGACCGACGCCCACCCAGAAACTCTCATCGGGCTCATGAAAGACCTGCACCGCGGATGCCGCGGCCGTGCCCAACTCGTAGCGCCAGACGGTATCGGGCCGCCATGCATCATCCACCGTCGTATAGAAGACGTACTTGCCCGTGGCATCCAACAGCGCGCCGCCCGCGGTGCCCGGAATCTCGTCCGGAAGGTCATCGGCGGAGCTGAAGCGGATGACGGTGTCGGTGTCGGAGGGACTGCTCGCGACTGTGCTCGCGGCAGCGCTCGCCGCAGCGGCGTCACCGAGCTGGCGCACGCGCAACGTGTATCGCTCGTCGCCCTCGATGTCGACGCCGTAAAGCAACAGGGTTCCGTCGTCGCTGAGCGAGAACGAACCGAGGCTGAAGAATTCGTGACCCTCTGCTTCGACGTTGTCGTCGAGAAGGATCTGCTCGCCGCGGAGAGTCGTGGGGACAGTGGGCGCATCTGCGCCAGCGTCACCAGCCACAGGCTCGCCAATCGTTGGGGGAGTCCAGTCGTCGTCACTTGCGATCGGTGCGCGGCAGTGGATCGCGTACTGCTTGCCCTCTTCGGTGCGGCTGAAATACCACCACTGGCCGCGACGAACCGGAACACTCAGATCGGTCTCCTGAGTGCGTGCCTTGATCTCTTCAAAGATCTGCTCCTGCAACACGCTGAGGTGGCTCGTGCGCGCCGCAGTGAAAGCATTCTCAGCATGGAGATGCGCGAGGGTGTCGGGGCTCTCTTTGTCACGCATCCACTCGTAATTGTCGACGTAGTGGTCGCCATGCTGGATGCGTTCGGTAGGAACCTTTGCGGCTTCAGGTGGAGTGAGCATGACTTCAGCGTATGCCCGATTTCTGCGAAGCGGGCATGCCAGAGAAGTGAAACCGGTGGGAAAACTGTTACTCGAGGAACCCGCGCAGCAGAAGCGCAGTGCCGGCCAAGTGCTCGCTCATTGCCTGCGCCGCGGCATCCGGACGCCCAGTGAGGATAGCGATCGCAATCTGCTCGTGTTGAGTATTCGAGTGCGCAATGTTGGGCCCGAGCGAGGGGATGCTGTCGAGCAACTCGTTCACGCGCATCCGCACATCGGCGATGAGCGGAGTGAGAGATGCGGAACCGGCGAGCTCGCCCACCATGAGGTGAAAGCGGGAATCGAGTCGACGATATTCTTCATCGCTCGCAGCGTTGGCGTTGCTGAGACTCTCCCAGAGAAGTTCTCGCTCGGTGGGAGTAAGGGCGCGACCGGCGGCGGCGCGCGCACCACCAACCTCGAGGATTTCCCGCAGCGTGAGCGTGTCTTCGATGAGTTCGGGCGTGAGCTGGCGTGCTGCCCCAACCGGGTCGCCCGAGGCGGTTCCGGGAGTGTGTGTGGGGAGCGTTTCGCTGACAAACGTGCCGCCGTAGCGACCGCGACGAGACACCAGATAGCCAGCGTCACTCAGCGAAGCGATAGCGTCCCGAACCGTATCGCGGCTGACAGAGAGCATCGTGGCAAGCTCTCGTTCGGCAGGCAATCGCTCTCCGGGAGCGACTAAGCCGAGGCGCACCGTCTGGAGGAGTCGCTGAACGGTCTCCTCGAAGGAGTTGCCCCCGCGCACGGGGCGCAGCAGCAGCTCTCCGTGGAGACCGGTCGGCTCATCCATTACAGCGGTGTTGTGTAGGCGGAGCTGATTCCGCCATCGACGATGAACGTCGAAGCGGTAATGAATGACGAGTCATCGCTGGCGAGGAAGGCAACGGCAGCGGCGAGTTCGTCGGCTTCCGCGAAGCGTCCCATGGGGATGTGGACGAGGCGGCGAGCGGCACGTTCAGGATCCTTCGCAAAGAGCTCTTGGAGGAGGGGAGTGCTCGTGGGGCCGGGGCAGAGTGCATTGACTCGAATTCCCTCCCGGGCGAACTGCACACCCAACTCACGGCTCATCGCCAGCACGCCACCCTTCGATGCCGTGTATGAAATCTGGCTGGTCGCCGATCCCATGATAGCGACGAAGGATGCCGTATTAATGATCGAGCCCTTGCCCTGGGCGACCATGTGGCGAAGCGCGGCGCGGCAGCAGAGGTACACCGACTTGAGGTTGACGTCTTGCACTTTCTCCCACGCGGGCAATTCGGTGGTGACGATCGAGTCGTCCTCGGGCGGCGAAATTCCGGCGTTGTTGAAGGCGATGTCGACCGAGCCGTAGGTGCTCGCGGTGGTGTCGAAGAGTTCATTGACCTGCGCTTCATCGGTCACATTTACCTTGATGAAGTGGCCGCCCACGAGCTCAGCGGCAGCGAGCCCGGTTGTCTCATCCATGTCACCGATGATGACGGTCGCACCTTCAGCGGCGAAACGACGTGCGGTAGCAAGACCGATACCGCTCGCTCCGCCGGTGATGACGGCGACCTTGCCAGCGAGGCGCTGTGTGAGGTCAATAGGGGTGATGCTCATTCGGTGCTCCTTGAATAGGAAGGGGTGAATTTGTCAGTCGACAGCGATGAAAACATTTTTGGTTTCGGTGAAGTTCAGTGGAGCATCCGGGCCGAGTTCGCGACCGAGACCGGATTGCTTGAAGCCGCCGAAAGGGGTCGAGTACCGCACGGAGGAGTGCGAATTGACCGACAGGTTGCCGGCCTCGACACCACGAGAAACCCGGATAGCGCGGCTGACATCGCGCGTCCAGATGGAGCCCGAGAGCCCATACTCAGAATCGTTGGCCAACTGCAGCGCATCGGACTCGTCATCGAACGGGAGGACCGTCACTACCGGCCCGAAAATCTCGTCGGTCACGCAACGGTCGCTGCGTGACTCTGGAGTCAGCACTGTAGGCGCGAACCAGAAGCCTGGGCCGTCGGGCGCGCTGCCGCGGAACGCGACGGGCGCATCCGCCGGAACGTAGGACTGCACCGAAGCCAAGTGCTTGGCGGAGACCAGCGGACCCATTTCAGTTGCTTCGTCATGGGGGTCGCCAACGCGCACACCAGCAACGGCAGGCTCTAGAAGTTCCATGAAGCGGTCGTAGGCGCTGCGTTCGACGAGGATGCGGCTGCGGGCGCAGCAATCTTGGCCCGCGTTTTCGAAGACTCCGTAGGGTGCCGCAGCGGCCGCCTTTTCTAGGTCGGCATCCGCGAACACGATGTTGGCACTCTTGCCGCCGAGCTCGAGCGTGACGCGCTTCACTTGGTCAGCGCAGCCGGCCATGATCTGCTTGCCCACGGCGGTCGACCCGGTGAAGACAACTTTGCGCACCGTGGGGTTGGTCACGAAGCGCTCGCCGACGACGGAACCCTTGCCGGGGAGCACCTGGAACAGTCCTTCGGGCAGTCCAGCTTCGAGAGCGAGTTCGCCCAGCCGGATGCTCGTGAGTGGCGTCCACTCGGCGGGCTTCAGCACCACGGCATTGCCCGCAGCGAGGGCCGGAGCGAATCCCCACGCCGCAATCGTCATCGGAAAGTTCCACGGCGTAATCACGCCAACGACGCCGAGCGGCTCGTGAAAGGTGAGGTTGATACCGCCAGCGACGGGAATCTGCTGGCCGAACATCCGCTCGGGGGCCGCAGCGTAATAGTTGAGAACGTCGCGCACATGGCCGGCTTCCCACCGAGCCTGAGAGATCGGATGCCCGGAGTTGCTGACTTCCAGCGAGGCAAGATTCTCGAGGTCGCCGTCTACGGTCTGCGCGAAGCGACGCAACAGGAGCGCCTTGTCGGCGGGGGAGACGCGAGCCCACGCCTTCTGGGCGACGGCGGCGCGGGCGATTGCCGCATCCGTCGCTTCGATATCGAGCAGATCGACAGAGCCGATCTCGGCCTCAGTTGCGGGGTTGATGACGGTATAGGTGCTCACGCGAGAGCCTTTCGGTAGTGGCGGGCCGCTTCAACGAGACCCTCGAACAGTCGGATGTCTTCTGGCGCTGCCTCGGGATGCCATTGCACGGCAACCACGAAGGTTGCGGACGGTAGTTCGACAGCTTCAATAACGTCGTCGCTCGTGCGTGCCGTGACGACGAGCCCGTCGGCGAGGCGATCGATTGCTTGGTGGTGGTAGAGGGGCACTACGAGGGGGTCGGTTTGCCCGCCGAGCACCTGATCGATCTGCGAATCGGCCTCGATGGCGACGGGAAGGTGGCTGAAGTTGCCGCCACCTAATTGATAGTTTCCGTGGCCAACAACCTCAGGAAGGTGCTGGTGCAGGGTGCCACCGAGAGCAACATTGAGCACTTGAGCACCCCGACAAATGCCGAGGAATGGCAGGTCGGCATCGAGTGCTTGGTGCATGAGCTCGTCTTCCCACGCATCACGATCGAGTCGAGGTTCGTCGGTTGTCGGGTGGGGTTCTTGGCCATAGCGTGCTGGGTCGAAGTCTTTGCCCCCGGTGATGATGAGGCCGTCGAGCCCCTGAAGCACCCGGCGGGCAATTTCTGGGCTTACCGGCTGCGGCGGAAGAAGCACCGCGATACCGCCAGCGCGAGTGACAGCCTCGAAGTAGGCCTTCGGCAAAAACGCCGCCGGAACATCCCATACGCCCGTCTGCGCTTGTTCGAGGTAGGTGGTCAGGCCGATAAGGGGCCGATCAGAGTCGCTCAAAGCCGCGCACCTTTTCCCAGTCAGTCACTGCCGAGTCAAAGGCAGCCAATTCGATAGCGGCGTAGTTGAGGTAGTGGTCGACTACTTCATCGCCGAACGCTTCGCGGGCGAAAGTGGATGCCGCGAAGAGTTCCGTAGCTTCCCGCAGTGATGCAGGCACCCGTGGAACATCGCTGGTGTACGCATTGCCTTCGAACGCGTCGTCGAGTTCAAGCTCGTTGTCGATGCCGTAGAGGCCCGCAGCGATGAGGGCACTGACGGCCAAATACTGGTTTACGTCGCCGCCAGGAACGCGATTCTCGACCCGCATTCCGTGTCCCTGGCCTACGACGCGAAGCGCGCAGGTGCGGTTGTCGAGGCCCCAGGCCAGCGCCGTCGGGGCAAAGCTCCCCGGAACGTAACGCTTGTAGGAGTTGATGTTGGGAGCGGAGAAGAGCGTCAGCTCCCGCATCACCGCAAGCTGGCCCGCAATGAAGTGGCGGAACATCTTTGACATGCCGTGTTCGGCATCCTTGTCGGCGAAGACTGCCGTGCCATCGGTGCCGCGAAGGCTGATGTGGATGTGGCAGCTATTACCTTCCTTCTCGTTGTATTTCGCCATGAAGGTGAGGCTCTTGCCGTGAGCATCGGCGATTTCCTTCGCACCATTTTTGTAGATCGAGTGGTTGTCGCACGTATCAAGGGCTGACGCGTAGCGGAAGCCGATCTCTTGCTGGCCAGGATTGCACTCGCCTTTCACTCCTTCGCAGTACATGCCGGCGCCATCCATGCCGTTACGGATGTCGCGAAGCAGCGGTTCCATGCGCGTAGAGGCCAGAACGTTGTAGTCGATGTTGTAGTCGGTGGCGGCTGACAGTTCGCGGTAGCCCTTCTTCCAGGCCTCGCGGTAACTGTCGTCAAAGACGATGAATTCGAGTTCAGTGGCAACGAAAGTGTCGAGCCCGCGCTCGGCGAGACGCTCGAGTTGAGCTTTCAGGATCTGGCGAGGGGATGGCGCGACTGGGGTTTCGTCGTGCCACTTCAGGTCAGCGGTGACGAGCGCGGTGGCCACGAGCCACGGGGCGCGGCGCAGGGTTCCCAAATCGGGCACCATGACCATGTCGCCGTAGCCGCGCGACCAGCTCGACATTGCGTAGCCCTCGACGGTGTTCATGTCGACGTCAACGGCTAAGAGGTAGTTGCAGCACTCCGCTCCGTGAGCGGCGGCATCCTCAAGGAAGAGTCTCGCCGAGAGACGCTTGCCCACCAGCCGCCCCTGCATGTCGGTGAAAGCCACGACAACCGTGTCGATTGCGCCGCTTGCGACGTCGTCGGTCAATTCGTCGAGCGTGAGGTTGCCTGAGCTGGGGGACATTAACTTCTCCTCATTAAGCAAGTCAAATGGTGCGCTTTCCGACCATTAGAACACACCCACGCCGGTGCTGCTCGAAAATCTTCCCCATTGCCGCGGGAAATTTCTGTGGATTATGTCTAGTCAACAACCATTGATAACCGTATAGTCATCGCAAGGATTCTCCCAGCATTGTGTGATCGACCCGTCGGTGCACGCAACCAGACTGCAAAGGAAACAGGATGTCCAAAGACACACTGAACGTCTCCGGGGTGAAATACACGACGGCTGCGGCCGGGTATTTCGAGAAACGCACGCTCAAACGCACGGCGGGAATCTGGGGACTGTGGGGTCTCGCGGTCGCCGCGGTCATCTCTGGCGACTTTTCTGGCTGGAACTTTGGAATCGGCTTCGCGGGCTTTGGCGGGATGCTGATTGCCTTCGCCCTGCTGATCTTCATGTATTACGGCATGATCTTTAGCATCGGAGAAATGGCATCCGCTATGCCGCACACGGGCGGCGCCTACTCGTTCGCTCGCGCAGCAATGGGGCCGTGGGGCGGTTTCGTCACGGGGCTCGCTGAGACGATCGAATATGTGGCTACTACGGCCGTCATCGTATATTTCTCGGCTGGCTATGCCGACTTCATTACGAGCGAGCTGTTGGGCTTCTCGCTGCCGGCGCCAGTGTGGTGGCTGATTCTTTACATCGTTTTCATCGGGCTCAACTCGGCCGGCGCCGCGATTTCATTTAAATTTGCGATCATCGTGGCGATTGTTTCGATCACCATCCTGCTCGTCTTTTCGGTCATGGCAGCATTCTCTGGTCTTTTCAGCTGGGACAACTTGTTCAATATCGAGGCAGACCCTGGGCAATCATCCTTCTTGCCTCATGGCATCGTGCCGATCCTCTTTGCCCTTCCCTATGCCATGTGGTTCTTCTTGGGAATCGAAGAGCTGCCGCTTGCGGCGGAAGAAGCACACAACCCAGTCCGCGACATCCCCAAGGCCGGTTTGATCGCCCGCACGACGCTGATCATCACGGGTCTGTTGGTGCTCTTCCTTAACACGGGAATCGTTGGTGCTGCTGAGATTGCTACGTCGGGCGAGCCACTACTCGATGGATTCCGTGCGATCGTCGGAGACCAAGCAGCGGCGGCCCTCGCACTGTTTGCACTCATCGGGCTATTCGCGTCGTTGCAGGGGATCATGTTTGCTTACGGACGCAACATGTACTCGCTGTCTCGCGCAGGCTATTATCCGAAATTCTTGTCGCTCACTGGTAAGCGCCAGACTCCCGCTGTTGCACTCCTAGTGGGTGCGATTATCGGCTACGTCGCGTTGGTTCTCGTTGACAGCCTCGGCGGCGCCGATGGCGTCGCGGGTGCAATCGTCTTGAACATCGCGGTGTGGGGCGCTGTTATCGCTTACGTACTTCAGATGGTGTCGTTCCTGATTCTGCGCAAGAAATACCCGAACGCAAATCGCCCCTACCGCAGCCCCTGGGGTGTTCCCGGAGCTATTATCGGCGGCGTTCTTTCGTTGGCGATCTTCTTCGGCTTCTTCATCAACGAGCCCGCTCGTCCGGCGATCGGCGCCATCGCTGTGGTCTACATCGTAATGCTTGCGATTTTCGGGCTCTACGGTCGCAAGCGCCTCGTGCTCTCTCCAGAAGAGGAGTACGCGATCTCCGGTGGGCTGCACGGGGATCCTCAAAAGGAAGGGTACGGCGGTGCCGTCGAGGAAGAGCTTCTCGCTACTGACGGTCGGGACGAGCCCCGCAGCTAAGACGAGTTCCGCAACAGATTAGCTCCGAGCTTCCCGTCGCCCTCACCCATCCGGTCGGCGGGAAGCTCAGCTAGTGCGTGTGCGCCGACGGCGGTGAATGCGATCATGGAACCACCCCAATGATCGGAGCCTCGGATGCCACACCCCCTCGTTACCGCGAGCGAACTTGCCGCGCTACTCGACAATGCGGCCACGGGTGGCACGCCGGTGAAGGTTTTGGACGTGCGCTGGAGCCTCGGCGGCCCCGCCGGGCTACCTCTCTATAGCGAGGGTCATATTCCGGGCGCGGTGTATGTCGACCTCGATACCGAGCTTGCCGGCCACGGCGAACCGCAGGAGGGGCGTCATCCGTTGCCTGCTGCCGCGCACTTTCAGAGCGCTGCCCGCCGCTGGGGCCTCGATGCTGGCGACACGGTTGTTGTCTACGACAACTGGAACAGTCTTGCCGCCTGCCGCGCGTGGTGGCTGCTGCGCTACATGGGGGCTGCAGACGTGCGGGTGCTCGACGGTGCGCTCCCGGCGTGGACTGCGGCCGGGCATCCGCTCACTGAAGGAACCGACGACATGACGAACGCCACCCCCGGGTCGATCAGCCTCAGCGCAGGGCACGAACCTGTCCTCAACGCCGATGATGCCGCCTCGCTTCCCGAGAGTGGCGTGCTGCTCGATGCGCGCGCGGGGGAGCGCTACCGCGGCGAGACCGAGCCGATCGATCCGCGCGCCGGCCACATCCCCGGGGCGATCAGCGCACCGACCTCCGGCAATTTGGATGAGGCCGGCCACTTCCTCGATTCTGACGCGCTGCGGGAGCGGTACGTGGCGCTCGGTGTCGATGTTGATCGTGCAGTAGGCGTGTATTGCGGCTCTGGTGTCACGGCGGCTCACGACGCTCTCGCGCTGACTGTCGCAGGCTTCCGTCCGGCACTCTTTCCCGGCTCATGGTCGGCGTGGGCAAACCAGCCAGAGCGTCCCGTCGCCACCGGTGCGACGCCGTAGCTGGGGCATCCGCTCGGAGCATCTCGCTTCACTCCTCTTAAATACGAAGGGCCCCAACATCACCACGGTGTTGGGGCCCTTCGATCAGGGGTGTTACGAAATCACATCTTGCAGCAGTTCTTCGTTGAGGTCCTTGCGAACCATCGACACGACGTAGCCGATCACCAGGGCGATGAAGGGCGACAGTACGAGGAACCAGCCGAAGGCATTGAGGCCGAACGCCGTTGCGGTCGGATCGACTCCCTCAGCGAGCGTGAGGTCACCGGCGAGGAGGCCGAAGCGTGACATCAGCAGGTACTCGGCGAGCACGAGACCGATGAATGCCAAGACCGGCGCGATCATCGTCACGAAGATGTTTTCTGTGCCCTTGTTCTTGAGGAAGAAGCTGATGATCGCGACGCAGACGAGCGCTTCGATCAGCACGATCGCCACCACGGCGAGACCACTGAACCAGAAGAACATGTTGCCGACGGGGTCGAGCTGGAACGCGGCGAACAGCACGATCACCACACCGCTAATGATCGACACGATGATGGATGCGCGACCGGGGGCTCCGCGACCGTTCACGGTTCCCACCGAGCTCGCCAGCACGCCACCGCGGCCAAGCGCGAAGAGGTAGCGGCTTGCGGCGTTCTGGAACGCGAGGAGCCCGGCGAACATGCTCGTGAGTACGAGGATGCTCATCAGCGTCGCAAGCCACGGGCCGACGTATTCGCTCGCGAGCGTGAAGAGTACAGCGGCGGGGTCTTCGAGGCCGCCTGAACGTTCGAGCGTCTGGTCAATAACGTTCGAGGCGCCCATTCCGGTAACGAGGGCGAAAGCGGTGAAGGCAAACAGCACAGTGATGAGGCCGACAGCGAGGTAGGTGGCGCGCGGTACGGCACGCTTCGGGTTGACACTTTCTTCGCCGTAGATAGCGGTTGCTTCGAAGCCGATGAAGGAGGCGAACGCGAAGGCGAACGCGATACCGGCGGAACCGGCAAGACCACCGGCAAGGATGAGATCGGGCGAGAACGATGCACCCCAGTTGAGTCCTTCTGGCCCACCGTCGGCAAGGATTGCAACAGCGGCGATCACAAGGACGATGAGTTCGGCGATCATCAGCACACCGAGCACCTTGGCGCCGATGTCGACGCGCAACAGCGAGAGTGCGGTGACGGCGATCCAGGCGAGGAGAGTCCAGGCCCACCAAGGGAGGAGCCCGACTTGCCCGGCCATGACGCCGCCGAAGAATCCGTAGATGGCGAGCTGGATAGTGAGGTACGCGAGGATCGACACGAACGATGAGGCGATTCCGGCGTGGCGGCCGAGCCCACGACCGACGTAAGCGAAGAAGGCGCCGGTGTTGGTGACGCGTTGGCTCATCGCGGCGTAGCCGACGCTGAACAAGAGAAGCACAATGCCGGCGAAGAGGTAGGCGCCGGGGGCGGCGGCTCCGTTACCCAGAACGATAGCGACGGGAACGGCGCCGGTCATTCCGAGAAGTGGCGCGGCCGCAGCCACGACAAAGAAGACGATTCCGATTACGCCGAGTCGCCCTTTGCGCAGGGTTCGATCGGGGCTTTCCTGGGATTTTTGGTCAAGCGCCATAGTGAAACTCCTCGTTGAGTTCTAAATCAAGTCGTCCGTATCCGAACGAGTTGCGTTCAACAATGGCGAAGACAGGGTGTCTTAGTCAAGCGTTTCGAGAAATTCATTCGGATACGAACCGTTTTGGGCTACACTCTGGCGCATGACCGAACTCAATGGATTCCTTCCTCCACTCACTCCGCAAGGGTCAAGTTCGCTCGTGCCGAAGATGCCCTGGTACTACTCGGGAACGCTACTCACTGTCGAGTACTTGACCGATCCAGCCAACGTACGTGCGATCCTTCCTGACGATATTGACCTCGCTCCCGAGCAACCTGGCGCCGTTGCCATTGTCTGGGCCGACTGGCAGTCCTGCAGCACGGGCGGCCTCGAACTGCTCGACCCCGTGCGCGCCCAGTACCTCGAAGCGTTCATGGTGGTGCGCTGCTCCCACAAAGGCATCGTCTATAGCCGCTGCGTCGCCATCTGGGTCAACAAAGACTTCGCTATCGGCCGTGGTTGGTTCCAGGGCTACCCCAAGAAGCTCGGCAACATTGCCGTTACGCGAGTCTTCAACACGGGAAAGGCCACTCCCAAGCTCGAGAACGGCGGCCAGTTCGGCGCCTCCATCGCGGCCTACGACCACCGCCTCGCTTCGGCCGTCGTGACGTTGCGCGAGCCCGCCGAGAGCAACGGCTTCGTCAACGGTCACAAGATGCTGCACAGCCGCTTCATGCCCTCCATCAGCAAGGATGCGGGAATGTCGCTCGACCAGCTCATCACCATGGGCGGCACCGACGTCGAGATTGGCGAGACCTGGAAGGGCGATGCTGAGCTTCACCTCGAAGATTCGCAGTGGGACGAACTGCACTCGATCCTGCCCGTGCAAGAGATTCTCGGCGGTTACTACCGCGAGATCGGAGTCACGTTCAACGGTGGCGAGCTCGTAGAAGACCGCTCACAGGCGATCTAAGCGCCCGACTGCGGCAGCCGGCATCCGCTCGCTGCTGCAGTCGACACCGCCGCTCACAGCGGCACACAGAAAAGCCCCGCCGATGCGTTCGGCGGGGCTTTTCTGTGTCGTAGACCGTTACTGGCTTAGTAGTCGGCGAAGTACTCGTCGATCTCCCACTGGCTGATATCACGCGTCGTCTTGTCGGCGACAGAATCTTCGTAGCGCATCACTTCATCGCGCTTGAGCACGCTGAAGACATCAATCACAGTGCTGCCCATGGTCTCGCGCATCACCGTGTCGGCGTCGAGAGCGTCGAGGGCGGCGCTGAGGGTCATCGGCAAGATCGGTGCCGACTCGTCTTCGTAGGCCCAACCTGCGACTGCTGCGGGCGCCGTGAGCTTGCGCTTGATGCCATCAAGGCCAGCAGCCAGAGTGGATGCGATGAGCAGATACGGGTTCGCTGCCGGGTCGCCGAGGCGGACTTCCAGTCGCGTGCCCGCGCCGCGCTCAGGCGGTACCCGCAGCATTGCGCTGCGGTTGTCGTGGCCCCAGTTGGCGCGGTAGGGAGCGAGGGTGTCGGGGCCCAGGCGCTTGTAGGCGTTGACCGTGGGGTTCGAGAGCGCTGCGAGTGATCCCGCGTGGGCGAGGATGCCGCCGACCATGTGGTTGGCGACCTCTGAGAGCCCAGAGCCGCCATCCGACATGATGTTGTTGCCGTCGTTGTCAACGACCGAGAAATGCAAGTGGAATCCACTGCCGCCCTCGTCGTCCCAGGGCTTGCCCACGAAGAGAGCGTGCTTGCCAGTGCGGGCGACGATGTCACGCACGGCGGTCTTGAAGAGGAAGGTGCGGTCAGCGGCATCGAGCGCTTCGCTGTGCCAGAGATTGATCTCGTATTGCCCCGGGCTGAACTCGTGGTTGCCGGCGAAGACGCCGATATCCATGCCGTCGAGCATGCGCATGAGGTTCAAGAACTGCCCACCGGGGTCGACGTGCTCGCCGGTCGTGTAGACGCGACCGGTGCGGCTGAGGCTGCGGCTCCAGCCGTTCTCCTCGTCGTAGTTGGCGATGTAGAACTCGAGTTCAGGGCCGACGACGGGAGTGAGGCCGAGCGCGGTGTATTCAGCGATGACGTTCTGCAACACTGAGCGTGGCGCGATCTTGCTGACGCTGTGGTCGGGATTGAACGCGTCACCGATCACGAGGGCAACGCCGGGTTCCCACGGCATCATCGTGAGGGTATTCGGATCGATCTGGGTGAGCAGGTCGGGGAGGCCGGATGACATGATGTTGTTTCCGTCGAGCACCCCGCCGCCGGTGGTGGTCACCCAGACGCCTTCGCAGAACAGGGGAGACTTCGCCCGGTGCAATTGGCTGACAAGGAGATCTTTTGAACGGGTGATTCCCAGCACATCCGGGAAAATCAGGCGCAGAACATCGATCCCTTTTGCCTGCAAGTCCGCTTGAAGTGCTGCTATGTCGAGAGTCATTCTTCCTCCGAAAAATAAATCGTTCGGCACTGAACGATTAGTGAGATACTAAGCCACAGAGCGGTGTGGCTGTCCACTCATCGCGAGAATTTACCGGAAAGGTACACAGATGAGAGCCCTCTTGGTGCAACACGATCACGTCACCGCCAGTGGCCCAGTGGGCGACCGCCTGCGGGAACGCGGCTTTGAAATCGACGAGATCATGGTTGTCACCGAAGAGAATTTCGAGAACCCGAACGTTAATTTTGAATTTCCGGATGTCTCGGGCTACGACCTCGTCGTTCCGATGGGAGCCCCGTGGGGCGCGTGGGATGACGGCTGCATTGGCAACTGGTTGACTCCAGAACTGGAGTGGGTGCGCTCCACCATCGAGGCGGACATCCCGGTGCTGGGCATTTGTTTCGGTGGTCAGTTGATCGCACGTGCTCTCGGCGGCACGGTGGCGCGTGGCGCCCAATCAGAAATAGGTTGGAAAACGATCTACAGCGATGACACCTCGCTGGTCTCCAACGGTCCCTGGTTCCAGTTTCACTATGACCAGTGGACGATGCCCGAAGGCGCCGTTGAAATCGCCCGCAACCCGATCGCACCTCAAGCATTCACCTACGGCCGCAGCTTGGCTGTGCAGTTTCATCCCGAACTCAACTCGGCAATTTTGGAAGGCTGGCTCGATCAGGGCGGCATCAACGAAGTGATCGCGAGCGGGCAGAACCCCGAGATCATGATCGCTCAAACCCGCGACGAAGAGGGCCGTGCTGCCGAACGCACGGCAGCCCTCGTGGATGCTTTCTTGGAGCGGGTAGCCAAACTCGGCTAGCCAGCGCTCGCCGGCTGCATTCGCTTGCCGAACATGGCTAGCGAGCGGGCCTACTGCGCTTTCACGACCGTGAGTAAGATCACGGAGTCTTCGAGCGCATCCACGGCATGAATCTCGGTGGGGATGGGGAGCAGGTCGCCTGGCTTGCCCTCCCACGATTCGTCCGAGGATCGCAAAGCGATATGGCCGACGATCACCTGCAGGGTCGCCTCACCGGGGCTGGAATGCTCGGAGAGGCCCTCGCCGGCGCGCAGTGCCATCAACGTCTGCCTCAGCTTCGCGTCCCGGCCACCGCAGATCGTCAGAGCGCTTCGCCCATTGTCCGACGCGACAGCACTCGCTAGTTCTGTTGCCGCCAACTCGGTCAAAGAAACAGCTGTGTTCATCTCGTCACCCCTTTCGTGCACTGGTCGGCTTCATTGCCGTGGCCTAAAACTACCTCAGGCGCACGTTATCGCAGCGTTTCTAGCGCTGCCATCACCTTGCTGGTCTCCGTGTCGGGGTTCACGAAGGCGAGCCGCAGCACACTTTGGCCGCGCCAGCTCGTGGGAACGCACAGGATGACGCCGTCGTGCGCCGCTTGCTTTGACCACGCCGAATACTGTTCGGCGGTCCACCCTGTGCGCACGAACAGCAGCACCGAGAGCTCTGGCTCGCGCACGAGTTCGAGATAGTCGGTCGCCTCTATGGCGCGGGCGACTTCACGGGCGGTTGTCACGGAGGCTTCGATGGCGTCCCGATACTTGTCGGTGCCGTGGGTGGCGAGGCTGAACCAGAGCGGGAGTCCACGCACGCGTCGTGAAAGGTGCAACGCGAGTTCGCTGGGGTTCCACTCGTCGCGGTCGATGGCATCCAGATAACTGGCGTGCTGGGAGTGCACGGCGCGAGCCAACTCGGGCTCGCGATACACGAGCGCACAGCAGTCATAGGGGGCAAAGAGCCACTTGTGCGGGTCGACGATAAAGCTGTCAGCCCGTTCAACACCGTCGAAGATGTGGCGGATGCTCGGGGCGGCAAGACCCGCACCGCCATAGGCGCCATCGACGTGCATCCAGACCCCGAACTCTTCGCAGACGTCAGCGATGTCGGAGAGGTCGTCAACGAGGCCTTCGTTGGTGGTGCCAGCGGATGCCACAACAGCAAACACGTTCGGTGACTGTTCAAGAACAGCCCGCAGCGCTGCCCCGGTCAGGTGCCCACGATCGTCGATGGGAACATCGACCACGTCAACGTCGAGTGCTTTCGCCGCCGACTGGATCGACGAGTGCGCGTTCGTGCTGCACGCGAGTTGCCAACCCCCAGCCGGGCGACCGCCACGACGAGCCTTGGCAGTTTCGCGCGCGGTCATGAGCGCCGAGAGGTTGCCCGAGGTGCCGCCGGAAACAAAGGTGCCGCCGGCGGTCTCTGGCCAACCGAGCAGCCCGATGATCCACTGCAGGGCCTGGTTCTCGGCGAAGATCGCGCCAGCACCCGACTCCCAGAGGCCACCAAAAATATTGGCAGAACTGGTGACGAGGTCAAACGCGACTGCTGCGCGAGTGGGCGCGGCCGCAATGTAAGCGAGGTTCAACGGGTCATCTTGAGCACGAGTTGCCGGCTCAAGAATCTCGTCAAAAATGCGCAGTGCTTCTGCGCCGCCAATGCCTTCGGGACGGATCGCTTCGCCAACCTCTGCCGCCAACTCGGCCGCGGGCCGAGCGGTGGACAGGGGGTCAGTTTTGCGGACCATTCTTTTGGCGGTCCAGTCGAGAGCGAGTTGTACTACTTCAGTCTCGTCGCCCCATACTGCGTGCGGTCTGCCTTGCGGCCGAACTTCGCTCATGTGACTACCTCGCTCATGTGCCTACTTTGCTAGTTCGACGCTTACCGGGAGTCGTTTGATTCCGTTGATGAAGTTGCTGCGCAGACGATCAGGTTCGCCGAGTTTCGTCATCCCGGAGATCCGGGGCAACAGGTCCTCGAACATAATACGGATCTCTAGGCGTGCCAGAGAGTTTCCGAGGCACATGTGCGGGCCACCGCGACCGAACGCCATGTGTTCGTTGGGGTTGCGGGTGACATCCATCGTGTAGGGATTCTCGAACACTTCGGGGTCGCGGTTGCCAGCAGCGAACCACGTGACGACCTTCTGGCCCTCTTTGATGGCTTGACCGTTGATCTCGGTGTCCTTCGTCGCCGTGCGGCGGAAGTGATACACGGGGCTAGCCATGCGCAGGAACTCTTCGACGGCCCACGGGATGAGCTCGGGCTTTTCTTGCAGTAGCTCCAGCTGGTCGGGGTTATCCATGAGGTAGTTCATGGAGTGCGTGATGGTGTGGCGGGTTGTCTCGTTGCCGGCAACCACGAGCAGCAAGAAGTAGCTGTTGAAGTCGCGCTCGCTGAGTGCTTTGCCATCCATTGGCGTCTGATTGACGAGGCGGGACACAAGGTCAGTGCCATCTTTGCCGCGGCGCTCGTTGGCCAGCGCGTTGCCATATTCGAAGACTTCGAGTGCCGCAGGGGAGCGGAAGGGCAAGAGCCGGTACTGCTCGCTCTCGGCGGAGGTGGCCAAAACATCAGCGTGTTCCGGATCGTCGTTGCCGATCATCCGGTTGCCCCAGTCAATGAGCTTGTAAATGTCGGTGTCAGGCACGTCGAGCATTTTCGCGAGCACACGGATGGGGAAGTCGGCTGCGACCTGGTCGACGAACTCGAATTCCTTGTTCGCGAATGCCGCATCAAGGGTGCTGGCGGTGAGACCGCGGAGGAAGGTCTCGTAGCCGGCGACCGCCCGAGGCGTGAATTCGCCCTGCATGAGACGGCGAAGCGCACGATGACGAACACCATCAGTCTCGAGCATCGACTTGCGGGCCTCAATTTGGTCAGCATCGAGTTCTTCGAGGTTGACGGTTCCGCGTTCGCTGGAGAATGTCTCGGTGTCTCGCAGCACGGAAACGATGTCGTGGTAGCGGGTGAGTGACCAGAAGCCGTGGTTGGGTGCTGGTTCTTCCGACCAGTGCACGGGTGCGTCTGCTCGAAGCTTGTCGAACACGTTCCAGGGTGTGCCGTTCTCGAACAGATCTAGGTCTGCCAGGGTGACGTTCGCCATTGAAGTCAACTCAATCCTCCGTGGGTTGTTTGGATACAAACAATATGCCACATCGGTGCGTTTCTGTGAGGGATGTCCCTAAAAACTTTCTGAACGCCGGGGGTTAGATAGAGTAACCGCAGCTAAACGCGAGCAAGGGGACCCTTCGTGGCCGGACCACACACACTCACTGAAACCGAACGTCAAGTACAGGCGAGAGTCGGCGGCCTACCGCTGGACTACTCCGCAATGGCCGTAGCATCGAACCTCTTTCGCGCCGCCAATGCCGTGCGCAATCACTTTGAGCGCACAGTGCTTTCTGAGCACAACCTGTCGTGGACGGCCTTTGTTGTGCTGTGGGTCACCTGGATTTGGGAACCAATCGAGACGCGCCAGATCGCGCTCGAGGGCGGCTTCTCTAAAGCCACTCTCACGGGGGTGCTCACCACCTTGGAGGGTCGCGGTTGGCTCGTTCGGGAGCGGAGCGCCACCGATGGTCGTCTCGTCGTGGTGAATCTCACCGACCGTGGTCGCGAGCTCATGGTTGAGCTCTTTCCTGCCTTCAACCTCCAAGAGCAGGCCGTCACTGGCCCCGTCGATCCCAGCAAGCGCGAAGAGCTGGCCGAGATGCTGCGCGTGATCACCGCGGGCGTGGAGCCCAAAAACTAGCCAACCCAGATTTTTTGGTGGCCGGTTCCCTCTAACGCTTGTTTGGGCTCGCATCACTCGCTAAGGTAAGTCATTAGCATCCGAATGACTTAACGGCGAGCGATTCGAGACGGGAACACTATGACCAACGTTCAAGTAGCAGGAGTGACCGTCGATACGCGGCACTTCATCAACGGAGAGCGCGTCGCTTCAGACGACACCTTCACCAACGTGTCACCGATCGATGCCAGTGCACTCGGTGAAATCTCTCGCGGAGGTCAACGCGAAGTTGACTTGGCCGTCGCCGCCGCCCGCGCAGCATTCCCCGGCTGGGCTGCCACCAGTCCCCAGGATCGTGCAGCAATCATGCACAAGATCGCCGACCTCGTGGAGGAGCGCGTCAGTGACCTCGCCAACGTCGAAACGATGGACAACGGTGCGCTCCTGCGCAGTCACCTGCGCGGTGTCATGCCGCGAGTGGCCCACAACTTTAGGTTCTTCGCTGACTACCTTGTGAACGACCTCGGACATCCGGACTTCGAAACCCGCGGCCACAACAACCACGTCTCGTGGGATCCCTCGGGAGTTGCTGCGCTTATCACGCCGTGGAACGCACCCCTCATGCTCGCCACCTGGAAGATCGCTCCGGCGCTCGCCGCGGGCGACACCGTTGTGTTGAAACCGGCCGAGTGGACGCCGCTCACTGCATCACTTCTCGCGGATATCACCGTTGAAGCTGGCCTTCCCGCCGGAGTCTTCAACGTGGTGCAGGGCTACGGAAAAGAAGCGGGTGCCTCGCTCGTGGAGCACCCCGACCTCAGCCGCATCTCGTTCACCGGTTCAGTGCCGACCGCAAAGTCCATCGCTCGCGCCGCAGCCGACAACCTCACCCCGTGCAGCTTTGAGCTCGGTGGCAAGAGCCCGTGCATTGTTATGGAAGACGCCGACCTCGAACTCGCCGCAACACTCGCCGTTGAGCAGTACGACAACGCCGGTCAGGTCTGTCTCTCGGGTACACGCATCCTCGTTCACGAAAATATTGCGGATGCCTTCGCCGCAGCATTCCAAGCGAAGGTCGAGACCCTGCGTCAGGGTGACCCTCGCGACCTCGAGACCGACATTGGGCCGCAGGTTCACCGCGTGCACTTCGAGCGGATCAAGGGATTCGTCGATCGCGCCAAGGAGGGCGGAGCAGACATCCTCTTCGGCGGTGGGCCAAACGCTGAACTCGGCGGCCTCTACTTCACGCCAACGCTCGTCAAGAACCCTGCGCTTGGAAGCGAAATTGTCACTCAGGAGGTCTTCGGGCCGGTGCTGACAATGCAAACCTTCACGACCGACGAAGAACTCGTCGCGATGGCCAACGGAACCGAATTCGGTCTCGCCGCCATCCTCGTCGCAGGTAACCGCGAGCACGCCGACGTGATCGCCAAGCAGCTTGTTGCCGGCACGATCTGGGTCAACTGCTTCTTCGTGCGCGACTTGCGCGCACCGTTCGGTGGCTCCAAGAAGTCAGGTGTTGGCCGTGAGGGCGGCACCTGGTCGTTCGATTTCTACGCAGATGTTAAGAACACGGTGTTCGCACCTAACGGATGGAAGGAATAGTCATGGGAGAAGTAGTTGGCGCTGGGCTGATTGCCCACGTACCTACGATCATGTTGCCCAAAGAGATCCGCATGGAACTCAATGAGGGCAAAGATTCAACGCTCGTGGAAGGTCTCGAACGGCTCCGCAAGGATTACTTCGAGAATGACGATTACGACACTGTTGTCGTGCTCGACAGCCACTGGGCGACCACGGTTGAATTCGTCGTTACGGCGCACGAGCGCCGCCACGGCAAGTTCACGTCAGAGGAGCTTCCTCGTGGAATGAGCGGTGTGCCGTACGACTTTATCGGCGACCCCGAGCTCGCGAAGCTCATGGGGGAGCAGGCCGAAAAGAACGGCACCTGGATCACCCCGATCGACGACGAGTACTTGCCAATCATGTACGCCACGATCAACCTGTGGGAATACCTCGGCAAGGGCTTGCCCGACAAGAAGTGGGTCAGCGTTTCCATCTGTCAGACCGCGACTGACGAAGACTTCTTGCGCGCGGGGCGTGCGATTGGTGAAGCGATTGCCAAGAGCGACCGCCGCGTCATTCTGCTCGCCTCCGGTGCACTTTCGCACACCTTCTATAAGCTGCGCGATCTACGCAAGCACGAGATGGCCGATCCGGCCCACATTTTCTCGGATGCTGCCCGCGAGGCAGACTACGAACGTCTCGACTGGTTCAAGGCTGGCGACCACGCTCAGGTGTTGGAAACCATGCCCGCGTTCCAGAAGGTTCGCCCCGAGGCCATGTTTGGTCACTGGCTCATGACGGCGGGTGCCATCGGCGAAGAAGCCTGCACCGCCCCCGGCGTGATGTACAGCGAGTATGAAAATTCGATCGGCACCGGTCAGGTGCACGTCTGGTTCCCGAAGCCCGAAGGCGGCTTCCCGGCAGCAAAGGATGTGGTCCTTTCTCGTGACTGAGTTCCGCAGAGTACTTCTTGATGGCTACCCGACGCAGGTAACGCGCCACGGCGATGTTCTCGTCGCCGGCGATGGCCGCGAGGTTGGTGTCGACGAGGCAATTCACTTGCCGCCGACCGAGCCGAGCAAGATCATTGCCGTGCACTTGAACTACGCCAGCCGCACCGAAGAGTTCATGACCAAGCTGCCCGCAGCTCCGACGTACTTTCAGAAGCCGGTCACCGCGCTCAACACTCACAAGGGTGATGTCGTGCGTCCCGAGGGCTGCAAGTGGTTGAACTTCGAAGGCGAAATCGTCATCGTGATCGGCCGCACCTGCCGCAACGTGTCGCCCGACCAGGCCAGCGACTACATCGCCGGCTACTCGATCGGTAACGACTACGGTCTGCACGATTTCCGCGATACGGATGCCGGTTCGATGCTTCGTGTGAAGGGCAGCGACACGCTCGCTCCCGTTGGCCCCGGTCTCGTTACCGACTGGGATTTCCGCGGCAAGCAGTTGCGCACCATTGTGAACGGTGAGGTCAAGCAAGACGACAGCACCGACAACATGGAGTGGGACATGAACTACCTCGTGGCCGATATCGCTCGCACAATTACGTTGAGCCCCGGAGACATGCTGTTCTCGGGAACCCCCGCGTTCTCGCGTCCGGTTCAGCCTGGCGACGTTGTTGAGGTTGAAGTTGAAGGCCTGGGCAAGCTGACGAACCGTATCGTTACGGGCCCGACTGCCATCCGCACCGACGTGGGGGCACAACCCACCGAGAGCGAAGAGGTAATGTCGACAGCAATGGGTGGCGACTGGGAGTTCCGCGNTCGAAGTCGACATGAACCAGTGCCAGCATTATGGCCAGTGCGTGTTTGAGGCTCCCGACAACTTCAAGCTCAACGATGATGACAAGCTCGAGTATGTGGCTGAAGCGCCCGACTCGGAGCGCGACAACATTGAAGCCGCTGTTGATGTGTGCCCGATGCAGGCCATTCGAATCGTCGAATAGTGCCTGAGGCTAACCCCGCCGCACCGGTCGTTATTGTCGGTGCGGCGATGGGTGGGCTGCGCGCGGCGGAGTCCCTCCGTCGTTCGGGCTACACCGGTGCTATCCGCGTGGTTGGCGAAGAACTTCACGCTCCCTATAACCGTCCGCCTCTCTCCAAAGAGGTGTTGGCTACTGATGTGACTCACGAGGCTGTCGCGTTTCCGTCGCGCGCTGAAATGGGCGAC
The DNA here is from genome assembly GCF_015864665.1 of Salinibacterium sp. SWN167. GTDB lineage: Bacteria > Actinomycetota > Actinomycetes > Actinomycetales > Microbacteriaceae > Rhodoglobus. The sequence continues at coordinate 598,619 of NZ_JADYWU010000002.1, forward strand.
GTTGAGTGGATGCTCGGAGTGCGCGCCACCGCGGTCGATCTTGATGCTCACACGCTGACGACGGATGACGGCAACGTGCAGGAGTGGCGTGCTCTGGTTATCGCGACGGGTCTTCGCGCTCGCCGCTTGGATTTTGCCCCGATCGCTGGGCGTCACGTTGTTCGTTCGCTGGATGACGCGATGGCTCTGCGTGCGGAACTCACACCGGGTGCCCGAGTCGTCGTTGTCGGCTCGGGTTTCTTGGGTTGCGAACTGAGCGCCACCGCTCGCAAGCTGGGCTGCGCGGTCACGATTGTCACGCCGAGTGCTGAGCCCATGATGCGTCCTTTGGGTGACCTCGTCGCGAAGGAAATGCGTCGCCGTCTCACCGATGAGGGCGTAGAGATTTTCTCCGGTGTGACTGTCGCGGCGATCAACGGCGAGACTTCGGTCGAGTCTGTTGAGCTGAGCGATGGCCGCGTTATTGAGGCCGATGTCGTGATCGAGTCTGTCGGTTCGCACTGCAACATCGAGTGGCTTGAGGGAACGAACCTCGACGTCTCGGATGGGGTGCTCGCCGACAACGCGATGCGCGCTGTCACCACCGATGGAATCGCTCTTGATGACGTCTATGTGGTGGGCGATATCGCTCGCTTCCCGAACCCCATGTTCGACGACGTCGCGCGTCGCATCGAGCACTGGAACATCCCGACCGACACCGGCAAGCGTGCGGGTGCCGTTCTCGCGGCGCACCTTGCCGATGATGGTTCATTCGCCGATGTGGTGGCTAAGCCTTTCGCTCCGATGCCGTCGTTCTGGTCGAACCAGTTCGAGATCAAGCTGCAGGCCTACGGTCTGTTGGGCTTGGTGTCGGATGACGACATCCGCGTGCTTGAGGGAGACCTCACCGAGCAGGCTGCCGTGGGCTACTACCGCGACGATCGTCTCGTCGGCGTACTCGGAATCGGCATGAAGGCCGCGCTGCTGCCGTATCGCAAGCAGATCGCGGAGGGCGGCGCGTAGTCGTTTTCATACCATCGCCTCTGGGCGCTGGGGGAGTGGGGTCGTAGGCTGGGGTTATGACTTCCGCTTCGACGATTGCTGTTGCCCAGTTCGTTCCTGGCCATGATCGCGATGAGAACATCGCGCAGATCACGGAACTCGCTGAGCGTGCCGTCGAGCGCGGTGCGAGCTTTGTGATTTTTCCGGAGTACTCGTCGTATTTCACCGCCACGATGGGCGAAGACTGGGTCACCGCCGCAGAGCCGCTCGATGGCCCTTTCGTGCAAGCCTTGACGTCGCTCGCCCAGCGGTTGCGCATTCATGTCGCTGCGGGCATGTTGCAGTCGAGCGATGAAGATAACCGTTTCTGGAACACCCTGGTCGCGATCGCTCCCACCGGCGCCATCGTCGCGACCTATAGCAAGCAGCACCTCTACGACGCGTTCGGTCAGCGTGAATCAGACTGGGTCATCCCCGGGTCGATTGCCGCGCCGCAGACGTTCGCTTGGGAGGGCTTCACCGTTGGTTTGCAGACTTGCTACGACATCCGTTTTCCGGAGGTCTCGCGCCGTTTGGTGGATGCCGGAGCGAACCTCATCGTTGTGCCCGCCGAGTGGGTGCGCGGACCGCTCAAGGAATACCACTGGCGCACGCTGCTCACGGCGCGGGCCATCGAGAACACGGTCTTTGTCGCCGCTGCCGATCATGCCCCGCCGATTGGTGTCGGCAACAGCATGGTCGTCGACCCCATGGGCGTCGAGCTTGTGACGATCGGTGAGCGCACGGATGTCGCTGTCGCCCACATCGAACTGGCTCGCCTCGACGAGGTGCGGGCTATCAACCCCGCGCTGTCGTTGCGCCGCTATGGCGTGCACCCGCTCGAGGGCTAGTGCCGCAGCTTCATTCCTGAGAGCTGAGCTGCAGCCCGGTCAAGCACATCCGTTTGCTTGCAGTAAGCGAAGCGGATCAGAGTGTTGTAGTCGCCGTGGTTGGCGGGATGCACGAACGCGGTGACGGGGATTCCGACGACTCCGGCGAGTTCAGGCAGCTGGCGGCAGAACTCGGCAGCGTCGGTGACTCCGAGGGGTGCGGCATCCGCAATGATGAAGTAGCCGGCTTGGGGCGTGCTGACGTCGAAGCCTGCGTTGCGGAGACCAGCGCCGAGAGTGTCGCGTTTGCGGGCGAGGCCGCTGGCGAGCTCGTCGAAGTAGCTATCGGGGAGTCCAAGGCCTGCGGCGATGCCGTGCTGCAGCGGAGCACCGTTGACGTAGGTGAGGTATTGCTTCACCGCCATGATCGCTTGCAGGATCGGCTGGGGTGCGGTGATCCACCCGATTTTCCAGCCGGTGGTGTTGAACGTTTTGCCGCCGCTGGAGATGCTGATGGTGCGGTCGAACGCACCCGGCAGGCTTGCGACGGGGATGTGTTCGTGACCGAAGGTGATGTGTTCGTACACTTCGTCGGTCACGATGAGTGCGTCGTACTTGTGGGCGAGCTCCACGATCAGTTCGAGGGTTTCGCGGTCGAGCACAGCACCGGTGGGGTTGTGTGGGCTGTTCAGGATGATGAGGCGAGTGCGTCCGCTGAAGGCGGCGCGGATGTCGTCGTGGTTGGGCTGAAAGTCGGGGGAGCGCAGCGGCACCGTCACGTGGGTGGCGCGCGCGTAGTTGATCATGGCGCCGTAGGCGTCGTAGAACGGTTCGAGAGTGATGACCTCGTCGCCCTCGTTGGTGAGGGCAAGGATCGTGGCGGCTAGCGCCTCGGTGGCGCCCGCTGTCGCAAGAACTTCAGTGTCAGGGTCCAGTTCAATTCCGTAGAAACGTTCCTGGTGTTCGGCGATCGCGTTGCGCAGCACCGGAAAGCCGTTCCCTGGTGGGTACTGGTTGGCGCCGTCGCTGATTGCTTTGCGGGCGGCATCCAACACTTCGGCCGGGCCGTCTTCGTCTGGAAAACCTTGACCCAGGTTGATGGCGCCGCTGGTGACGGCGAGGGCCGACATTTCGGCAAAAATTGTTTGGCTCAACTGCCCGTCGGCGCCGAGCAGCATGGCGCCATTGGCGGCGCGTTCCCAAGATCCGGTGACTGTCATTGTTCCGCAAGCCTAACCACTTGCGGGGGCTGTTTCTGCTTTTGGCTGTGGAAAGTCGAGTGCCCCGATCGTGGCGGATGCCTAGCGTCGATATATGCGGCTACCGAACCTCGTACGTGCGTCGGTTGGCGTGCTCCTCTTAGTACTGCTGAGTGGATGCACGCCCTCCGATGCCATCACCTCGCCCGACCCCACCGCGACCTTCGTTGCCCCCTACGCGACCGACGAGGAGGCGCTCGCCGCGGCCGAAGCTGCCTATGCGGATTACGTGAGTGTCATCAACACGCATCTCAACGACAGCATTGTCGATGAAGATCTCCTGGCCACGGTAGCGACCGGGGCCGAACTCGCGAGTCTGATTGAGTCGCATACTCGACTTGCGGATGCAGGAACACGAAGCGTAGGGGAAGTGACGTTCGACCAGACCAAACTCCAGCGCTACTCAACTGATGGATCGCTTCGCGAGATCCTTGTTGTGTACGTGTGCGAAGACTTGTCAGATGTTTATCTGGTGAATGAGGACGGTTCGCGCGTGACCGACGAAGCGTTTTCAACTGAACTTGCGCAGGTCACTTTCGACTACTCCGTCGCTTTGGGAGCGCTGCTCGTCTCGGATCGAGACCCGTGGGGCGATAGTTGCTGACCAAATTTGCGTTGCTTCCAGCAGCGTTCCTGCTCGTTGCTGGTGCACTGGCTGGCCCATGGCAAACGTCCGCCCCCGATTGCACGCTTGCTGGAAAGCTCTCGGGTGGCTGTCCACAGGCAGAAGTCGGTGAGAGCACGGTCGAGCTCGGGGCAACGCGAGAGGAACCTGCTTCGGGAGGCTCCGAGGGCGGAACGGGTGACGCCGAGGGGACGTATTACGAGGGCGCAGTCGAACCCATCGTGAACCTTCGCTGCGGCGAAGGGGTGCCGCTAGGTTGCAAAGTCATCGGCAATCCTCCGCCGAAAGCCACGGATGCCACCGGGCCGCTCAGCATCACCGACATCGCTGCTTTTCGCCCACAACCACCCACCGCAGGCATGCAACCCAACCAGTGGATGATCGTCGGCCTCGACACCAACTTCTACGCCAACACATCCGCCCACACTGTTGACGGCACTCTCTTTGGCGACACCGCGCAAGTGCGCTTCACCCCCATCGCCTACGGCTGGGACTACGGCGACGGCACCACCGCCAGCCTCGGCACTCCCGGCAAGACGTGGGCCAAAAACAAGATCGCAGAATTCGATCCAACCCCCACCAGTCATGTGTTCGAAGAATCAGGCAACTACACGATCACGCTCGCCGTCACCTACGCGGCCGAATACCGCGTTGCTGGCAGCAGCTGGCAAAACGTCGTCGGCACCCTCACCATCGTCGCACCGCCCCTGACGGCAACTGCGGGGCACGCCACCACAGTCCTCGTCGACCAAGATTGCATCGCCAATCCCACTGGCATCGGCTGCTAACCCTCTCGAGCACCAACCCAACGCAGAACAAAAACGCCACGAAACCGGCCTACCAACTCGGCGGCTAGGCCAACTCATTTCAACCGCGCAGCCCACCCACAGCAGACCTAAATAGAATGCACAGGTTAGCGATGGAAGCTTGCATCGCTGAAAGGAGCACACCATGACTCAGGTCCCCGAAGAACCCACCCCCGATGTAACACCCGAAGATGTAACACCCGAACAAAACAGCACCCCAGCCAGCACCCCCGAGACAGCACCTCAGGGTGAAGCGTCTCCCGTCGCAGCTAACACTGCGGAAACGGCCGCAGCAGCGAACACCGCGGAAACTCCCGCCGGCGTCGACAGCACGCCCGCCCAGACTTCCTCCGCCGAAGCCGCACCCAGTGCCGCCCCGGTGGAAACCCCGCCCGTTGCAGGCACCGCGATCGCCGCAAACGCTGCGGCTCCAAGCGCACCTGCTGAGCCCGCCACATCATCGGCGCCCACAGTGCCCACCATGCAGGCGGATGCAGCCGCAGCCGCAGCCGCAGCCCCAGCCGCAGCGGTAGCGGCAGACGCCCACTCCGGCGCAAGCTTCGGCCCCGCAGCAGTTCCAGCGGCAGCAGCCGCGGAATCCGCCGCACCCAAAAAGAAGCCCCGCATGACTCTCGGCCTCGTCGCCGGATTCGCCATCGTCGCGCTCCTCGGCGGTGCATCCGGTGCAGGCGTCACGCTGTGGGCTTTGGGAAATCAAGCCACGTCAGCCGTCAGCGGCACCGCGAGCCCCGCATCCATCACCGTCAACGACCCCGGTAATGCAACGCTCGTCACCTCGGTGGTTGCCAAGTCAGCGCCGGCGATCGTCACGATCAACGTAACCGGCCAGAACGCTGGCGGAAGCGGATCCGGCGTGATCATCAGCGAAGACGGCAACGTCATCACCAACGCTCACGTTGTGACCCTTGACGGCGAAGTTGCTGACCCCACCGTAACGGTCACCACAAGCGACGGACGCCTCCTTTCGGCAACGGTCGTCGGCTTCGACGCCATCTCTGACATCGCGGTTATTCACATCGATGATGTCAGCGACATGCCTTTCATCACGATCGCCGACTCGAGTGAACTCAACGTTGGCGACAGCACCGTAGCGATCGGTGCACCGCTCGGACTCTCCGGCACCGTCACCAGCGGAATCGTGAGCGCGCTCAACCGCAGCATCACGATTGCCTCCTCGGCGCTGCCCGAAGACCCTGAAACGAGCCCTGAAGCCCCCGGCGACAGCGGCGACCAAGACCTCTGGAACTTCGACCTCTACGGCGAAAACGGTCAAGGCAACGGCCAAAGCTCTGCCACTCAAGCCAGCGTTGCTCTCGCCGTCATCCAAACTGACGCCGCTATCAACCCCGGCAACTCCGGTGGTGCACTGTTGAACTCCGATGGAGAACTCATCGGCATCAACGTGGCCATCGCATCCTCCGGCGGTAACGAAGGCAGCATCGGTGTTGGCTTCGCGATCCCGTCCAACACGGCTAGCCGCGTCGCTAACGAGATCCTCGAAACCGGAACGGCAACGCACGGCCTCCTCGGAGCATCCGTCGCTGACGTCACCGACGACCCCGCCCAGAGCGACGCTGAAGTAGTCGGCGCGAGCATCGTCGGCATCTCTGACGGTGGAGCAGCAGCGGATGCCGGACTCCAGGTCGGCGACATCGTCACCGGCTTCGACGGACTGCCCATCACCAATAAGACCGACCTCACCGCCCAGGTGCGAGCATACGCGGCCGGTGAAAGCGTTCCCTTGACCTACGTCCGTGACGGTAAGGGATACTCCGTCGACGTCACTCTCGGTGCTCTCCAGTAACACCGAACAACCACGTATGCGGCGTGCACAGGCTTTCAAGCCTGCGTGCGCCGCATACGTGTATAACCACCGCAATTCGCGCCCTTCGCGATAAGCTCTATCGACAACTCGGCCCGACGTATTGGAACCCATGGCAAAGAAGGCTCAAGCCCTCACTGGTGTGTCGTACGTGATGCCCGTGCTCAACGAAGTTGAACATATCGAGGCTGCCGTCGACAGCCTCACCGCGCAAGATTACGAGGGACCCTTCGAGATCGTGCTCGCGCTTGGGCCGAGCGTGGACGGTACCAATGCTGTCATCGACGAAATGGCGCGGGTTGATCCGCGCATCCGTCACATCACCAACGAACTTGGTTCTACTCCGGGCGGGCTCAACGCCGCCATCCGCGCCTCGACCTATCCGATTGTGGTTCGGGTCGATGCGCACTCTGTGTTGCCCACCAACTACACCCGGGTCGCGGTCGATACCCTTGAGCGCACCGGTGCCGACAACGTTGGCGGCATCATGAAAGCTCAAGGCCGCACGCCTTTCGAACGGGCCGTCGCTCACGCCTACGGTTCACCTGAAGGCCTCGGCGGCACCCAACACCACACGGGCGGCAAAGAAGGCCCCGCGGATACCGCCTACCTTGGCGTTTTCCAGCGTGAACGCCTCGTCGAGGTCGGCCTCTTCGATGAAGACATCAAGCGTGGCCAGGACTGGGAGCTGAACCGTCGTCTGCGCGCGACTGGCGGAACAGTCTGGTTCACTCCTGAACTCGAAGTTGTCTACCGGCCGCGGTCGAACCTGCGCACGCTCATCCGTCAGTTCGTGGCCACCGGTATCTGGCGCGGTGAGCTCGCTCGCCGTTTCGGCACGGCAAACTCGCTGCGATACTTCGTGCCACCGTTGGCGGTGCTCGGCACCGTCGTCGGCCTTATCCTCGGAATCGTTGCGAGCATTACGGGCACCGGTTGGTTGGCCGTCGCGTACGCTGCGCCAGCCGTCTATGTGCTGTTCGTTATCGCCGCAGCTGCTGTTGCTGGGGCGAAAGACGGGTTAAGATCAGGTCTTTGGTATCTGATCGTGCTTCCCTGTATCCACTTTGGCTGGGGCAGCGGCTTCATTCTCGGATTCCTGAAACTCACCAAGAACATCACTGCGCATACGGGAAGGTAAGACCGTGTCTCCTCACACATCACCGCAGCCCGCTACGCGCCCCGAAAGCATCGCCCAATTGCGCGAAGTGACGCAACCCCCAGAGGTGCGCCTGCGAGCAAACGCGGAACACTGGACTGCATCGCTCTACCTGCGCGATATTTCCCCGTACCTCACGTGGATGCTCCTCAAAACGTCTATCAGCGCCAACGGCGTCACCGGGCTCATGATCCTCACCGGTTGGCTCACGGCCGCCGCGTTGCTCATCCCCGGCATGACGGGTGCTGCTCTCGCCCTCATCCTGGGGCAACTACAGATGCTCGTTGACTGCAGCGATGGTGAAGTTGCTCGCTGGCGCAATACACGTTCGCCAGCAGGGGTGTTCCTCGACAAGGTTGGGCACTACAGCACAGAAGCGCTCATTCCGATTGCCTTGGGCCTTCGCGCCGCCGGCTGGCCCCTCGATTTTCCGGCCGATTTCGCGTGGACCACTGCCGGTTTCGCCCTTGCCCTCATCATTGTGCTCAACAAGGCGCTCAACGACATGGTGCACGTTGCCCGAGCCAATGCCGGCCTCGACAAGCTCAGCGACCGCAAGGGTGAGGCGGTGCCGAGCCATAGCGTCGTGGCGAAACTTCGTCGCCTTGCTCGCTTCGTTCCGTTCCACCGCTTGTACCACTCGGTTGAGCTCACAATGATCGCGTTCGCAACGGCCATCATTGCGCTCTTCGTACCTGCATTGGCCGCAGAGCGCACCGTGCTGCTCATTCTGCTGCCGCTCGCACTTCTCGCGCTCGGCGGTCATTTTGTGGCCATCATGGCGTCCAAACGCGTTCGCTCATGACTCACCGCATCGGCGTCGTTTCTCTAACTCAAGGAAAGCGCCCCGACGACCTCGCGCGCGGCCTTGCCTCGCTGCAGGCGCAGAAGGGCGTTGAACTCGACATCATCGTGGTGGGCAACGGCTGGAACCCAACGGGGCTTCCGGATGCCGTACGCGGCCTTCACCTCGACGCCAACCTGGGCATTCCCGCGGGCCGCAATCGCGGTGTCGAGCACGTGCAGGGTGACTGGATTTTCTTCCTCGACGACGATGCAAGCATCCCGTCACCGACGTTCCTCAGCGACGCTGTCGAGATCATGCAGGCTGACCCGAGCATTGGGTTGCTGCAGCCGCGCGTAGAGGATGCTGAGGGCAAAGAGAACCCGCGACGCTGGATTCCGCGCATTCGCAAGGGTGACCCGCGGCATCCGAGTGATGTGTTTTCCGTCTGGGAGGGCGCCGTGTTGATGCCGCGTCCACTCTTCGACGAGATCGGTGGGTGGGGCGATCCCTACTTCTATGCCCACGAAGGCATAGAGCTCGCCTGGCGAGTGTGGGGTGCCGGCAAACGCGCTTGGTACGCCGGAAACTTGGTGGCGAATCATCCGGCAATCGATCCGGCGCGCCACAGCTACTACTACCGCCTCAATGCCCGCAACCGGGTCTGGTTGGCCAAGCGCAACCTGCCGGTGCTGTTGGTGCCAATCTATGTTGCCAGCTGGACCGCAATTCAGGTCCTGCGTGCAGCGAAGAACCCGGTGGGCATGCGTGCCTGGTGGGGTGGCTGGTTTGCTGGTTGGCGAGAGAACCCCGGCGGCCGCCGAAGCATAAGCTGGGCGACCGTGGCGCGGATGGCGCGTGCCGGACGCCCTCCAGTGATCTAACCCAACCCGCTCGCGTTAACGCACGAACGGCGTCCTGCTTTCGCAGAACGCCGTTCGTCGGTGTGGATTTAGTACTTGGTACGAGGCTTGCGCGTCGGACGGTCTTCGTAGCGGTTGCCACTGTCGCGCGATGTGTTGTCGCGACCGGCGTCGTTCCGGGGTGCAGAATCGCGGTTGTTGTAGCCGCGTGATTCCTCACGTTCGCGGTTGGCGCGAGCGCCACCCTCGAATGAGCGATCGCGGCTGGGGTACTTGCCGTCTCCGCCTCGCGCGCCGCCGCCGTTTGCCTTGCGGTCGGGAGCGATCTCGATCAGCTTGCCGCTGATGCGGGTGTCGCGCAGTCGTTCCAACACATCTTTCGACATGTCGGCGGGCAACTCGACGAGCGAGAAGTCCGGACGAATCTGAATGTGACCGAAGTCGTCGCGGCTGAGACCACCCTCGTTGGCGAGAGCGCCAACGATCTGGCGGGGCTCAACGCGCTGACGCTTGCCGACCTCAATGCGGTAGGCAGCCATCGGCTTGGTCGAACGGGGGCGACGCTCGGGGCGGTCGCCACGATCTCCGCCGCGTTCTCCGCCACGCTCGGGGCGATCGGTGCGTGCCTTGCGGTCATCACGTTCGATGAAGCGCTGGGCGCGTTCCTCTTCTGCCGACAGCAACAGGGGAGTCTCGCCCTGGGCTACAACGGCAAGAGCGGCTGCAACATCCGCTTCAGGAATATCGTGGTGTTCAACGTAGTGAGCGATGATGTCGCGGAAGGCTGAAATGCGCGGCTGCTGGTTAAGCGCTTCAGTGATGGCGTCGTCAAAGCGTGTGAGTCGCGTGGAGTTGACGTCTTCAACCGAAGGAAGCTGCATCTGAGTGAGCGGCTGGCGCGTGGCCTTCTCGATGGCGGTCAGCAGTCGACGCTCGCGAGGAGTGACGAAGCTGATAGCCGAACCGCTGCGACCGGCGCGGCCCGTGCGACCAATGCGGTGCACGTACGACTCGGTGTCGACGGGGATGTCGAAGTTCACGACGTGGCTGATGCGGTCAACGTCGAGTCCACGAGCTGCAACGTCGGTGGCTACGAGGATGTCGAGCTTGCCGGACTTGAGTTGGTTGACGGTGCGCTCGCGCTGAGCCTGAGCCACGTCACCGCTGATGGCGGCGGCCGAGTAACCACGGGCGCGCAGCTTCTCAGCCAAGTTTTCGGTTTCGCTCTTGGTGCGAACGAAGACGATCATTCCCTCGAAGTTTTCGACCTCGAGGATGCGGGTGAGCGCATCGACCTTTTGCGGGTACGAGACGACGAGGTATCGCTGGCTCGTGTTTGCCGAGGTGGTGGTCTGCGACTTGACCGTAATTTCTTCGGCGTTGTTCAGGTACTTCTTGGAGATGCGGCGGATCTGTGCCGGCATCGTCGCGGAGAAGAGTGCAACCTGCTTGTCGTCAGGGGTATCGGCGAGGATCGTCTCGACGTCTTCGGCGAAGCCCATCTTGAGCATTTCGTCGGCCTCATCGAGAACCAAGTACTTGAGCTCGGAGAGGTCGAGGGTGCCCTTGGCGAGGTGGTCCATGATGCGGCCGGGGGTACCGACTACAACGTGAACGCCGCGGCGCAGGGCCGACAGCTGAACGCCGTAGGCCTGCCCGCCGTAAACGGGGAGCACGTGCACGCCACGCATGTGGGTGGCGTACTTCTCGAACGCCTCACACACCTGCAACGCGAGCTCGCGGGTGGGGGAGAGCACGAGCGCTTGTGGCTTGCTCTGGGATACATCGAGGCGCGAGAGAATCGGCAGCGCGAAGGCTGCGGTCTTTCCCGTGCCGGTCTGGGCCAGGCCGACTACGTCGCGCCCTTCCAGAAGAGTAGGAATAGTGGCTGCTTGGATAGCCGAAGGCGTCTCGTAGCCAATGTCACGAACCGCTTTCAATACCGCATCGCTGAGAGCGAGGTCGGAGAAAGTGATCGCGGTCTCGGTGGTATCAGACGGTGCGGTTGAATCAGAATCGGTCATTCTATCAATCGTACCTCTATAATCCCCAAAATCCTGCGGTTCTCAGCGGTCTCGCCGGGTAGGAGCCTCCGAGGGGAGGGCAGGTACTATCGAAACAGCGGTCCAACCACCTGCCGTTGGATCAGCATCGGCTCGATAACGGTGCGGCAGGTGAGGCGTTGTATCGACCCTCCGATGATTTGATTGTGACCATGGCGCTACTGAAAGACTTCATAACAGCACGCAAGGTGGCGCGCTCAATGTTGCGCTCTCGCCGTAATCGGCGTCGTGTGGCGAACCTCATGGACGAGCATCCGCTGCCCGTTCCTGGTTCAGTGAGCATCGCGGTCTACTTCGCTGATACCAAGGTCAATCTTTACCAAATGCGGCAGTGGTATGCCCCGCTAGCCGAGCTCTCGAAGAGTTTTCCGGTAGCGATCATTTCGCGGTCACCGAGTTCAGTGCTGGCGTTGTGGGATGAAGCGCCGGTTCCCACCGCGTATTTGCGTCGAGTTTCTGAGCTTGAGCAGTTTGTGGCCGAGCAACCGTTGAAGATCATCTTCTACGTCAACCAGAACGCCAAAAACTTCCAGATGTTCCGCTACGGCCACATGTGGCACGTTTTCATCAACCACGGTGAGAGCGACAAGATGTACATGACGACAAACCAGTTCAAAGCCTACGATTTCAGCCTTGTGGCTGGAGATGCCGCACTCGATCGTTTGAGCTACAAGCTCTGGGATTTCGACGTCACCAAGAAGGCAATCCCGATTGGGCGCCCCCAGGCCGACCATTTCGCCGGAGAGCTGCCCTACACGCCAGACGACCGCACCGTCGTGCTCTACGCCCCGACGTGGGAGGGCGATCGCGACGCTGCCGCTTACGGTTCCGTAGCTAGTCATGGAGTTGCCTTGACGAACGCAGTTCTCGCGAGCGACAAGCACCGCCTGATTTATCGCCCGCACCCCCGTAGTGGTGTTGTAGACCCTGAATACAAGCGCGCCAATATCGCGATCATCGCTGCGATTGCCGAGGCTAACGAGACTGACCCATCGGTGCAGCACATTTACGATGACGGCAAAGAAATGGGGTGGCAGCTGGTTGCAGCGGATGTCGCCATCACTGACGTCTCGGCGATGGTCTATGACCGGCTCGCCACCGGCAAACCGCTCATCGTCACGCGTCCGCTCTCCGAGCAGGCTGACATCGATGAGGGCGGCTACCTCGGAGCATGCGAGTGGTTACTCGCCGACCAGTCCGGTGACATCCTCTCGATCGCCGAGCGCGTGCAGTTCGACACTGAGGCGAAGGAACGCCTCGGCTATTGGGCTGAGCGTCACTTCGGTGACACCACTCCTGGTGCCGCGACTGCCCGCTTCCACGAGGCCGTTGAGTCGCTGGTGGCGCTGTGGCACCGGCACGCCCAGTTGCACATTGGCGATCGACCGTCGAGCGAAGCAGATCCTTTTGAGGATGACGACGACGACGAGTCTCCGTCCGTTGAATAGCTGATCTAGGGCTGGTCGTCGCTCTCGAGCTCAACCCATCCTTGGCGTTTGCGTCGCTGTGGCAGTTGCGGCAACTTGGGTAGCGTCGGTAGCTTCTTACGTTCGCCGCGCACCTTCGGCGTCTTGGCTGCCTTAGGGAGCGCAATCACGGGCTCAAGCCACGACGGCAGCGTTGCCGGTGCCGGCCCAAAGCCTTGGCGCGCTGAGCGAATAATCTGGCGGCCCAGAATGTTGTTCCCGCCACCGCCGATCACCGCTCCAATGCCGAAGGGCATGAGGCGACCCACGATGTTGGTTCCTTGGGCGGCTGCATACCGTTTGAGGAAGGTGTGCTTGATTCGGTCCGCTATCGGTCCCATGAGCGTGGTCGGCAGGCCTTTGGCAAGGGTTTCGCCCCAATAGGCGGAGCGTGCAACGCCGGTGCCGCTGGCTTGAGCGGCCAGTTGTTTCACGAGGTCGCTGCCGGCGGTGCCGAGCACCATTGTCATGACGAGCGCGCGTGCGCGGTCGGGGTCATCGACGACGATGCCGTGCACTTCAGTGACCGATTGAGCAAAGAGCGCGCTGGCCTCAAGAAACCCGGCGGTCTCAACACTCGAGAGCGCGAGCGAGGTTCCGGTGCCGACGGCGGGGATGGCGGCACTCGCCCCGACGAGGGCGCCACCGGTGGTGACGGCGGCTAGGTAGCGGCGCTCCAGAACGGCAATAATCTCATCCGGAGTCGCGTGTAGTTTGCTGCGACGGATGCTGCGGATGTGGGCCAATACGACGGGACGCTGCACGGTGAGCACCCGGTCGATTCCGCGCACCACCATGGGGTGGGAGGTGCTCACTTCGCTCTTAGCCATACTTTTAACCGTACCTGAGGAACTCTGGCGGCACCCCGGGAGCTGGGCAGCCGTTGAGCAACCGTGACGTTGACGCCTAGTTGGCTAATGAGGAGCCGTAGTCCTCGTTGTAGCGCGCGAGCACATCGTCGATGGGGCCGTCGAGCACGAGCTCACCTTTGTCGAGGTAGAGGCCTCGCGTGCAGAAGTGGCGAAGGTCACGCTCGTTGTGGGAGACGAAGAAGAGCGTGCGGCCACCCTTCAAGAGTTCCTCGATGCGGCGGTAACACTTCTCGCGAAAGGCCTTGTCGCCAACGGCGAGAACTTCGTCCACCAAAATGATGGGTTCCTCGAGGCGTGAGATCACGGCGAAGGCAATGCGCACGCGCATCCCGCTCGAAAGATGCTTGTAGGGAGTATCGACAAAACGTTCGATTTCGGCGAACTCGATGATCTCCTCGAAGCGTTCGTTGATCTCGCGCTTGGTCATGCCGTGCAGGCCCGCCGTGAGGTACACGTTCTCGCGAACGCTCAAGTCGTCCACGAATCCACCTGTGATCTCGATGAGCGGGGCGACGCCTTCTCCAACATGCACGGTGCCTTCGTCAGCCAGCATTACCTCGGCCACGAGTTTGAGCAGCGTGGACTTGCCTTGACCGTTGCGGCCAACAACACCGATGGCCTCACCGGCGGTGACGTCGAAACTGACGTTACGAAGAGCCCAAAACTCGTCGGCGCGGGCACGACGCTTGCGCCCAGCAAAGAGGTCTTTGAAGCTGCGGCGTGAGCGCCGGTTGAGACGAAAGCGGATGCCGGCGTCGTCAACCCGAATTACGTGGTTGTCGCTCATTAGATCTCCTTCAGTACGGCACGCTCGGTGCGCGTGAAGACAAGGATTCCGACCGCAACAAGGATCAGGCTCATGAGCGTTCCGATGATGACGGCGTACCAGTCGAGTTGCTCAGGGAAGAACGCTGCCCGATAGAGCGAAAAGATTCCCGCAAGCGGGTTGAAGGCGGCGAGGCCATCGAGGCCCAGCTTTTCCAAATCGGGGATGCCGTAAATGATGGGGGAGGCATAGAACAGAAAGCGCAGCGCGAGCTTGGTTGCTCGCTCAAGGTCGCGGAAGAACACCACCAGTGGCGCAACGATCAGGCCAATGCCGATCGTGAGCACCGCCTGAAGTAGCACGCCAAGCGCGAAGTACACTGCTTCCCAGTGCAGCACTGCGCCGGTCGCGATAGCGAAGAATGCGAGTACTGGAAGGCTCGCTATGAACTCAATCCCCTTGGAGAGCACGAGCCGGGCAACCCAGATAGTGCGAGGGATTTTGGTGGATCGGATGAGTTTTGCCTCACGCAGGTACGCACGCGTGGCATCCGAGACGGCGCCGTTGAACCACATCCAGGGCAAGAGCGCACAGAGGAGGAACACGATGTAGGGCTGCTCGCCCACAGCCTTGTCAAAGACTTGGGTGAAAACGAACCAGTAAATGCCCGCCATGACCAGAGGGTCGAGAACGGACCACACATAGCCGAGGGCCGAGGTGGAATACCGCACGCGAAGGTCGCGCATTGTGAGCAACCAGAGAGTACGGCGATATCGGGTGAGAGGAGACCATGTAGGTCGCTCCAGTGCTGTGTTCGCCACGCCCCAATAGTAAACGGGCAATTCGACAATCAGCCGCACTCATTCGCAGCAGCGTGAGCGATTCTTCACTTTAAGCAGCAATGCCCGCCTCGCACTGAGTGCGAAGCGGGCAAATCTGGGGGGCTCAATCGAGCCACCTGTCTAGTTAGACGAAGAGGTTGGCACGCTCGAGGTCTTCAGCGAAGTCCACCTCGATGGCGTACAGGTCAGAAATGTCGACAGGTTCGATGAGCAAGCGATCCTCTTCGATAGCAAGCTCAATGCCGCGCTCGAAGTAGTCCTGGTCGCCAACCTTCTTGAGGTGACGTACCAGCGTTGCTTTGGCGTCGCGCGAAATGTAGTTGATGCCAACGGCCTCGCCCAGTCCGCCCTTGACGGTCTTGGAGAGTTCCTTGATGTAGCCCTCAGCGTCGGTCGTGTACTTGACTTCTTCGTCAGAGACCTTCGCGGTGTTGACGCTAACGAACGACTGGTCGCGAGCAACCATGGCGGCGGCACGCTCAAGAGCGGTCGGGTCGAAGACAACGTCGCCGTTCATCCAGAGAACTCCACCAGGAGCGGATGCCTGCAGCGCACGCATGAGGCTCTTCGAAGTGTTGGTCTGGTCGTACTGCTCGTTGTAGACGAACGATGCCTCAGGGAATGCTTCGATGATGTGCTCAAGCTTGTAGCCAACAACGATCGTGACCTTGGCGTTGTTGCCGAAAGCGTGACGAATGTTGTCGAACTGCTGCTGCATGATGGTGCGGCCATCGCTGAGCTCAGTAAGCGGCTTCGGCAACGAGCGGCCCAAACGGCTGCCCATTCCGGCAGCTAAAATTACGACCTGTGTAGTCATGGTGGTCTCCTCAGTAGTTCTGGGGCTCGGGTTCAAGGTTCATGATTTACCTACTGTTAACCCGAGATTGGAAAAAACGACACACCGTTGTGCGATAGTCAGGCTAACTGTGTCGGCCGAGAACTCCATAGATTTTGGAGGGTTGTTGCCTATTTGTGATGCAGGCTCATTCTCTGCGCATCTGATTGGTAGGTTTGGACAGTGGAAAACGCCCAAACACCCGACGAGGGCACGAAGTCTGTTGAAACGCCGGTAACGAAGCCCGCGAGCAGCACCCGGAAGCCGGCAACGGCCCGTGGTTCTCAAGCAAAATCGTCTACCGCCAAGCCAGCAACTCCTGCTACTCGTAAACCTGCCGCCAAGAAGCCCGCTGCTCGCAAGACGCCTGCCCGCACTACAAGTGCTGCCACAAACGTTGATGCGTCTACCGGTCAGTCGCCGGTCGCACCGAAACCGTCGCCGACGACCGTAAAGAGTGCCGCAGGCAAGTCGACTTCCGATAAGCCGACACCGGCCGCACCGAAACGTGCTGCTGCGAAGCCGAGTGCCGCGAAGACCACTGCGTCGAAAACCAGTGCTGCGAAGTCGAGTGCCGCTAAGGCTCCCGCGACGAAGAGCCAAGCGACTCGAAGCTCGACGGCGCCGAAGCCGACCGCGCCAAAACCCACCGCACCCAAGCCAACTGCGCCGATGCCCGCTGCGTCGGAGACGATTGCGCCCGAGACGACTGCGCCCGACTCTGATGCTGTCGAAGTGGTCAACGTCGAGGCGCTCGTTGACGATCTTGTGATCGCCGAGACCGTCGAAGCCACGCCCGAGGCGGAAAAAGCTGTCGATGCCGTGTCGACCGATGAATCCGATACTGCTGAGGCTGCAGTCGCTGGTATTGGCGCTGTTGAGGCTGTTGCGGACGCCGCTATCGACGGCGACGCTGCTGAGAATGACGCCGCTGCGGGCGCTGCTGTAATCGGAGCCGATGCTGTAATCGACACCGCTGATGCTGATGCTGATGCTGATGCTGATGCTGATGCAGATGCGGATGCGGACGCCGAACCTGCCGCAGCAGTTTCTGCAGAGAAGCCGGATGCCGTACTTGCCGGGCTCGCACGCCTGCGTGCCCTTGCCTCACAGTTCGCTGCGCCCGCGGCAGAAGCAGCAGAGAAAAAGGCTCTGGCAGAGAAGGCTGCTGCCGAAAAGGCTGCGGCTGAGAAAGCCGAAGAAGACGAACGCGAAGCGGAACGTGCAGAGGTTGAGCGTGCTGAGTCTGAGCGCCTAGAAGCCGAGCGCGCGGAAGCCGAAAAGGCTGAAGCCGAAAACGCGGAAGCCGAGAAGGCTGAAGCGGGGCGTCTGGAAGCGGAGCAGATCGCTGCTGACAAGGCGGAAGTCGAGGAAGCCGAAGCGGTCACGACCGCGCTTGACGAGACTGACGCTGCGGCGAGCGACGCTGAGACGGACGACGCTGAGACGGACGACGCTGAGACGGACGACGCTGAGACGGACGACGCTGAGGACGCTGAAGCAGGGAAGTCCGTTGAGGCTGATGTCGAGCCTGAGGCCCAAATCACGGACGCGAATCGCGCTGACGCTGACGCTGAGCAAGCCAAAGCCAAAGCCGAAGCCGAAGCCAAAGCCGAAGACGAAGACGAAGCCGAAGTCGACGCTGACTCCGACACCGATGAGACGGCAACCACGAGCGCCACGGGCGCCAACGCAGAACCTGAGTCCGAAACCGCGGTGGCGGCACCGATGGCTCCCGCGCCGGAACGCGCGGCAGCCGCCGAGGCGGAACCCACCGACGAAAGCACAACAGAGTCTGAGCTAGAACCTGTGGCTGCGAGCGACGCCCTGGTTGCGGTCGACGCCACTGTGGGTCACGGGCTCGAGGCGACATCCACGGACGTCGTTTTGGAAGTCAGCGGATTGTCGAAGGGCTTCGGTGACACCGTCGCTGTCGATGACATTCGCTTGAGCGTGCGCGCGGGAGTGTTCTACGGAATTGTTGGCCCCAACGGCGCCGGTAAAACCACAACGCTCTCTATGATCACCGGACTGCTGCGCCCCGACTCGGGAAGCGCCACCGTCAACGGAGTCGACGTCTGGGCATCACCAGAAGTCGCCAAACGCTCCATCGGTGTACTGCCCGACCGCTTGCGCATCTTCGACCGCCTCACGGGGTCGCAACTGCTCTACTACTCGGGAGTGCTGCGCGGACTCGACGCCACCGAAGTGCGCAAGCGTTCCGCTGACCTCGCCACAGCCTTCGGCCTTGATGACGTCATGGGCCGCCTCGTAAGCGACTACTCGTCCGGGATGCTCAAGAAAGTCGCTCTCGCCGCAGCAATGATTCACTCGCCGCGCCTGCTCGTGCTCGACGAACCCTTCGAATCGGTTGACCCTGTTTCGGCGGCAACGGTCACCCGCATCCTCAAGCAGTACGTCGATGCCGGCGGCACCGTACTGCTCTCCAGCCACCGCATGGAACTCGTTCAACGCGTTTGCAGCCATGTTGCCGTCATCGTCGAAGGACGACTGCTCGCCGACGGCACCATCGACGAAGTGCGCAATGGAATGTCGCTCGAAGACCGCTTCGTGCAGTTGACCGGCAAGAATTCCAGTGGGGGAGGGCTCGAGTGGTTGAGCAGTTTCTCCGACTGAGACTAACCATCCTGGCGAACGCGTTTCGCCGAGGACCGCTCGTAGCATCCGCAATGGGGTTGGTGCTGATCTACAGCGCCGTCCTGTTCGTAATGGCCATCCTCGCCGTTGCCGACCTGCGCAACACCACCCCCGAAGTTGCGGGCGCCACACTCGTCGTGTTCGGCTCCGCAGCGCTGCTCGGCTTTCTCGTGATGCCCCTCGGGTGGAATGCGGATGACGCACTCGACCCGCGCAGATTCTCCTACCTGCCCGTCACTCGCATCCGCCTCGCGCTGCTGCTGTTGCTCGCCGGAGCCGCAAGCATCCCCACGGTGATGCTTGCCGGGCTCGCCGTCGCTCAAGTAATCGCGTGGTCGGCGCATCCAGCATCCGCCCTTATCGCTGTGCTCTCCGGAATCATCGTTCTCGTCACGGCCATCGTCGGAGCCCGCCTAGCCAGCCTCATCGCGGCCCGCTACTTGAGCACCAGACGCTTGCGCGAAGGGTTCGGCATCGTCGCGATCGCGCTCGTGGTTGCCTCGCTGCCGATCGCCGTCATGCTCGCTCTCGCCGACTACCAATCCCAAGTCCTGCCGGCCATCCGCCGCGTTGCCGCAGTAATGGAATGGACACCCCTCGGTGTTGCCTTCAGCGCGCCGGCTTCCGCAGCAGCGGGAGACAGCAGCGACGTTCTGGGCAAGCTCGCCATTGCGGTCGGCTTTTTGATCGTTCTCGCTGCCTGCTGGTACTTCCTGCTGGGCTACGTTCTCTCTCGCCCTGAGCGCAGTGCCGTCGCAACATATCGTTCGGGCCTCGGCTGGTTCCGTCTCATGCCCTCGACCCCATTGGGCGCCATCGCGGCACGAAGCCTCAGCTACTGGGCTCGGGATGCACGCTACTTCGTTGCACTCGCCGCCATCCCCATCATTCCTATCGGCATGGTTGCCGCTCTTCTCGTCGGCGGCATCGGAGCCGACGTGATCGCGTGGATTCCCGTGCCCGTCATGTGCCTCTTCCTCGGCTGGAGTGCCCACAACGACGTCGCTCACGACAACACCGCACTCTGGACCCACGTCTCGGCCCACACGCGTGGCTCCGACGACCGCTGGGGGCGCATCGTTCCCAACCTGCTCGTGGGCATCCCGCTCGCCGTCGTCGGCAGTATCCTCACGGTACTTATCGTTGGTAATGGTGAAGCACTACCCGGCCTCATCGGGCTCAGCCTCTGCCTACTCTTTGCGGGTCTTGGCGTTTCCAGCGTCAGCTCAGCCGCCTTCCCTTATGCGGCGCCACTTCCAGGGCACGGTGCGTTCATCCAACCTCAAGCGCTCGTCTCGAACGCCGCCACGGTGCAATCGTTCACGTTCGCATTCACGGTGCTATTCGGCCTGCCGGTCTTGGGAGTCGTATTCTTCAACCCCTTCACCGATCTGCAACCACAGTGGGCAGCCTTCATCGTCGGCTTGGCCGTCGGTCTTGTCGTGCTCGTCATCGGCGTCTACTGGGGCGGACGAATCATGGTGCGCCGCGGCCCCGAACTGCTCGCACTCTCCTCACAGAACTGATCCAGCACATCCCAAGCCACCTTTGCGGAAGCAAAGACACCGGCTTGCAGCGACGGAAGTAGAATCGACTCATGGCTGACACCGATATCACTGGCGGCGGAACCGACACTCTCGACCGCGAACTCGAAGAACTGCTCAACCAAGAGCAGGTCGAAGAGGGCGACCACGAGCGCTTCTCTCACTACGCACCCAAAAACAAGATCATGGAATCGGCGCTCTCGGGCAAGCCGATTCGTGCGCTGTGTGGAAAGCTCTGGACTCCGGGTCGCGACCCCGAAAAGTTCCCCATCTGCCCAACCTGCAAAGAGGTCTACGAAAAGATGAAGGGCTAACGCTCCCGCTTTTCTTCGCGATCGAGCGCCAATTGCTCAGCGCTCAGCGCTCAGATCTCAGGACTAACCGATCGCCGGCGGCCGCAATTAGCGGTAAATCGTGGGAACTACAGGTTCGCCGCGCGACAAGCGGAACGCGGTCTGCGGCAACTCCGCCATCGCCGTTTCACAGTGATCGCGCGCGGCAAGCGTGCCGCCATCGCCGATCCACTGCTGATCGGCTGTGCCGCCCGTCATGAGCGCAACGTTGAGATCTCGGCCCTCAACATCCGGTCGGCCTTCAGACTCTTGATAAATCAGTTCCATGGCTGCGACGCCATTGTCGAGCGCGCGCACCGCCGCCTTGTGGCCGCCAATGGTGGCTTTCGCCGCCGACTTCTTGGCGACAGAAATCCACTCGCCCGCATCGTTCTGATGGGCTACCAACTTGTACACCATCCCTGCGGCGGGGAAACCTGAACCGGTGACCACGGAGGTGCCGACACCGAATGAATCGACCGGGGCGGCACGCAGCGCAGCAATCGCGTGCTCGTCGAGGTCGTTGGTGACCGTGATGCGGGTTTTCGTTGCCCCGAGTGAATCCAACTGGGCTCGAACGGCCGCGACCTGAATCGCAAGGTCACCAGAGTCGATGCGCACAGCGCCCAACCCGGTGCCGGCGACCTTCACGGCCAGCTCGACCGCATTCTCGACATCGTAGGTGTCAACAAGCAGCGTGGTCGAGGGGCCAAGCGCGTCAACCTGTGCCTGGAATGCTTCTTCTTCAGAATCGTGCAGCAGCGTGAACGAGTGCGCTGCGGTTCCCATCGTGGGCACACCCCAGCTTCGGCCCGCTTCCAGATTGCTCGTGGCGCTGAATCCCGCAATGTAGGCGGCGCGAGCGGATGCCACGGCAGAGCGTTCGCCGGTGCGGCGTGATCCCATCTCCGCAATGGGTCGCCCGTCGGCGGCAGACACCATGCGCGCAGCAGCGGACGCGACAGCGGAGTCGTAATTCAACACGCTCAGCGCGAGTGTCTCCAGCAGCACAGCTTCGGCGAAGGAGCCCTCAACGGTGAGCACGGGGGAGCCGGGGAAGTACGCGTCGCCCTCGCGGTACCCACTGATACCGCCAGTGAAGCGATAGTTGGCGAGCCAGTCGATGGTCGTGGGGCTCACGATGGCATTGCGCGCTAGGAACCCGAGCTCGTCGTCGCCAAAGCGGAATTCTTCGATGAGTTCGAGCAGGCGTCCGGTTCCCGCAACAACGCCATAGCGGCGGCTGTCGGGAAGGCGGCGGGCAAACACTTCGAACACGCACTGGCGTTCGTGGCGGCCACTGCCGATCGCGGCGTCGAGCATCGTCAGCTCGTATTGGTCTGTTAGCAGAGCGGTACTCACCCGACCAGCGTACGCGACAGACCATCACCGTTGTCGGGGAGGGTTCGAGCATCCACCACTACGATTGAAGACGTGACTGATGCACCTATTGGCGTTTTCGACTCCGGAGTCGGTGGCCTCACCGTAGCCCGAGCGATTATCGACCAGTTGCCGCACGAATCGATTCTGTATGTGGGCGACACTCTGCACTCGCCCTATGGCCCGAAGCCGATTGCCGATGTGCGCCGCTATTCCCTCGAAATCATGGATCGCCTCGTCGACGATGGCGTGAAGTTGCTCGTGATCGCCTGCAACACGGCCTCGGCTGCGATGCTGCGGGATGCCCGTGAGCGCTACACCGAGGCGCGCGGCATCGAAGTGGTCGAAGTGATCCAGCCTGCCACGAGGGCGGCAGTGCGTCAGACCCGCAATGGTCGCGTCGGAGTGATTGGCACCGAGGGCACCATCAAGTCGCGTGCTTACGAAGATGCGTTCGCTGCGGCATCCGGCATCGAATTGTTCACGCAGTCCTGCCCCCGTTTTGTGGAGTTCGTGGAAGCCGGCATCACAACCGGGCCCGAAGTTCTTGCTGTCGCCGAAGAATATTTGGCGCCGCTGAAGGCCGCCGAAATCGACACGCTCGTGCTCGGCTGCACCCACTACCCGCACATTTCTGCCGCGATTCAGTACGTGATGGGGCGGGATGTCACGCTCGTCTCGAGTGCAGAAGAAACTGCCTACGACGTCTACAACACTCTGGTTGCGCATAATCTGCTGCGCGATTCCACGGAACCCGCGCGCCACGCCTTCGAGGCGACCGGCCCAGACAAGCAGGGCTTCACTAGTCTGGCTTCCCGCTTCATGGGGCCGAACATCGTGCGCGTCGAGACCTTCGAAACCGGCGCGATTAACTTGCCGCAGCTCCCGTAGCGAGCGCCCCCTCACGAACACCAGATTTCACCGATAGACCGATAGACCGATAGACCGATAGAGAGTAGAGACATGACCCGTCACGATGGCCGCGAAAACAACGAACTGCGCGAAGTAACAATTGAGCGCGGATGGAGCGACCAGGCTGAGGGTTCGGCGCTTATTTCCTTCGGTAAGACCAAGGTGCTGTGCACGGCATCCTTCACCAATGGTGTTCCGCGCTGGATGGCGGGCAAGGGCAAAGGCTGGGTTACTGCCGAGTACTCGATGCTTCCGCGCAGCACGAACAGCCGTATGGACCGCGAAGCAGTCAAGGGCAAGGTCGGCGGACGAACCCACGAAATCTCGCGCCTGATTGGTCGCAGCCTGCGCGCTGTTGTCGACATGAAGGCCCTCGGCGAAAACACGATCGTGATCGACTGTGACGTGCTTCAGGCCGATGGCGGAACCCGCACGGCAGCGATCACTGGTGCCTACATTGCGCTTGCTGACGCCATCGAGTGGGGCCGTGAGAAGAAGTTCATCGGAAAGAACTCGAAGGCACTCTTCGATTCGCTCGCTGCCGTGAGCGTCGGAATCATCGATGGCGAGCCCATGCTCGACCTCGCCTATGTTGAAGACGTGCGCGCCGAGACCGACATGAACGTCGTTGTTACCGGTCGCGGATTGTTCGTTGAGGTTCAGGGCACCGCCGAAGGCGCACCCTTCGACCGCCGCGAACTTGACTCGCTGCTCGACCTTGCTCTCGCGGGTGGCACAGAGCTCACGGCGATCCAAGCCGCAACCCTCGGCCGCACCACCGCCACCACCCACACCGGCGCGTAGCAATGCGGATCGTTCTCGCCACCCACAACGCCCACAAAGTTGCTGAGCTGCGGCGCATCTTGGGGCCAGCACTCGACGGCCTCGAACTCGTCGCCTACGACGGGCCCGAACCGGTTGAAGACGGCGACACGTTCCAGGCCAACGCGCTGATCAAAGCGCGGGCCGCCGCTGCCCACACTGGGCTGCCGGCGTTGGCCGACGATTCCGGAGTCTGTGTTGACGCGCTGGGTGGTGCCCCCGGCATCCACTCGGCTCGGTATGCGGGAACGCGCAACGACGTCGACAACCTTGAACTGCTGTTGGCAAACATGGTCGGCAGGGATGACCGCGCCGCCCAGTTTGCCTGTGCGGCAGCGTTTGTGGTTCCCACCGGTGTTGCTGGCACAGCCGTCGCTGCTGGTGCCTCCGAAGCCGAATCTCATGAGTTCGTGGAGCTTGCACTCTGGCCGGGCACCGTGGCAACCGAGCGGAGCGGAACTGAGGGCTTCGGCTACGACCCGATTTTCTGTCCGGATGGGCAGCCGGGAACATCCGCAGACCTTACTTCTGACCAGAAGGATGCGCTCAGTCACCGCGCCCAAGCATTCGCCGCGATCATGCCAATCGTTCGCCGTCAACTGCTGGGCGACTAGTAGCAGCCTGCCGATCAGCGGCGAGTATTTGCACCGCGGTCTCGGTGTGGAGCGCAACAACGTAGGGTTGAGGCGTGTCTGAACATGATGATCCCCACGCAGTAGATCTTGAACTCCCCATCGCAGCCCGCATTACGGCCGCGAGCGAACGCCATGGCGAAGCCGTCATTGTCGAACGTGCCGTCTCTCTCATTGAGGGCAACAACGAGGGCAAAGAGTTCCTGCTGATTGTTGGCGGTGAGCATGCTCAGGGCATCCTCGACGGCGCTCCGGTGCTCTACTGGCCTGAGCTGTGGGGAACGCGCGCGCTACTGCACGCCTGGAATGACAGTGCTGCGGATGCCGTACGCGCTGCTCTCAGTAACCAAGCGTGGCGGGTGCGTGAGATGGCAACGCGTGTTGTTGCTACTCGACGACTCGACGCTCGCGAGCAGCTTCTGGCGCTCCTGACAGACGACACTGCCCGCGTTCGCGCGTCGGCAGCTCGCGCCCTCGGAACGGTCGGTTCGCTCGATGTCGTCGAGGCGATCTCCGAGCTCGTGAAAGACGAAGACATTGAGGTCCGCCGCGCTGCTCAGCAGGCCGTGACCGCCATCCGCAAGCGTTCGCCTCAGGAATAGCGACTGCTGGCCTAGTCGTCGAAGTCTTGGTTGAAGTCTTTGGGGTGCAGGGCTAGCTTTTCTGCTTCGGCATCGTCGAGAGCCTCGGCGCGGCCCGTTTCGCGCGCCTTTTTCGCTTTGTAGGACGAGCGGAAGTAGTGGTACGCCGTCGGTAGCACCGTGAGGGTCACAGCGGCGAGCAGGATCAGGTCGATGTACTCGACGATGAAATCGCTGAGCCACGGAATGTAGCCGAGCAAGTAGCCGCCGAAGGTGAGCCCGGAGCCCCAGATGAGAGCGCCGATCGCGTTGTAGAGCGAGTACTTGCGGTAGTCCATGTGGCCAACGCCCGCCGCGACCGGTGCGAAGGTGCGCACGATCGGCACGAAGCG
The DNA here is from genome assembly GCF_015864665.1 of Salinibacterium sp. SWN167. GTDB lineage: Bacteria > Actinomycetota > Actinomycetes > Actinomycetales > Microbacteriaceae > Rhodoglobus. The sequence goes on from NZ_JADYWU010000002.1 coordinate 623,905, forward strand.
CGCCATGATGACGGCGAGGCCGCCGAAGCGGGTGAAGAAAGCGTTGGTGCGTTTGACGTTTTCGACGCTAAAGAGACCTGTTTCTTTTCGTTCAAAGATCTTGGGGCCCACTTTGTGCCCAATGAGATAACCGACCTCACCGCCGAGGAAGGCGGCAAGGCTCACCGCCAAACAGACCCACCAGATGTCGTATTCGATGACGCCGGCAAAGGTGAGAACACCGGTGATGAGAAGCAGCGTGTCGCCAGGAAGAAAGAATCCAACGAGCAGCCCGGTCTCGGCGAAGACAATGAATGCCACGCCCAGCAGCGCGAATGCCCCAAACCCGGTAATCAGGTTTTGGGGATCGAGCCAAGGGATGATGGCGGTGCCTACCAAGGGGTTTTCTCCAGAATCGTCGGCTAGGTGCGCGTAGTCGGCGACGTTAGCGATGTACGTCACAGAGTAACGCGTGCTGGAGAGGGTTCGCTGTGGGGGATACCCCCGCTTCTGCGGAAACCCGCGAGCTGCTGCTATCCTTAAGAAAGCAACTATCGAAGGGTCGCCATGAGTCTCGAACACAGCACCGATCACGATCATCTCCACGTGGGCAATGTTTTTTCGGCCACGTGTCCGTGCCGTGATTTGTTGGATGTCGTCGCCAGCAAGTGGTCAGCCCTCGTGATCGGGGCCCTGTTAGGCGGACGGATGCGCTTTGGCGAGCTTCAGCGACACCTCGACGGAATTTCGCCGAAGGTGCTCACGAGCACGCTGCGCAAACTCGAAGATTACGGAATCGTTGAGCGCGAAGTGTTCGCGGAGGTTCCTCTTCGCGTGGAATACACCCTGACCCCACTCGGCCAGGATGCAGGAGTGCCGCTCGAAGCCTTGCGGGTCTGGGCCGAGTCACAACTCGAGCACGCCCAGCGCACTGAGGCAGCACGCGCACTCGTCTAGACACTTACCTCGGGGTAACTTGCCTCCCTTGCGGGTCACCACTATGAGCGGTTTAGCGTGGTGGCACACGCCAGCGATCACGCAAAGGACCCCATGAACACGTCCGCTTTCTCCCCCTTCAGCATCGGCTCAGTAGCCCCAGCCGTCATCACTCGCACCGGCGGACCGATTGAGAGCGAGGGAAGCCTGGTCGACTCAGAGCTGACCGTTGACGCACCAACCGGCCACGACATCCTCGTGGAAGTTGCTGCAGTTTCGGTCAACCCCGTTGATGTCAAAGTGCGGGCTGGCGGAGAAGTAGCCGATCGTGTGCTCGGATGGGATGCCTCCGGTGTTGTTTCCGCTGTCGGACCCGACGTGACACTGTTCCAGCCGGGCGATGAGGTTTGGTACGCGGGAGACATCACTCGCCCCGGAACCTATTCGCGGATGCACCTGGTCGATGAGCGCATCGTCGGCCGCAAGCCGTCGAGCCTGAGCCACGCTGAAGCGGCAGCAATGCCACTGACGACCATCACCGCCTACGAGGCGCTCTTTCACAAGCTCAAGCTCACGCGCGCCAGCACGGGCACTTTGCTCGTTCTGGGAGCCGCTGGGGGAGTGGGGTCGATCCTCATTCAACTCGCCAAGGAATTGACCGGCGTGCGCGTAATCGCAACAGCATCGCGCGACGAAACCCGGGCATGGGTGACCGAGATGGGGGCGGATGCCGTCGTCGACCACCGCGGCGACCTCGCAGCGAACGTTGCTGCGGTTGCCCCCGAGGGCGTGGACTGGGTGTTCACCTCGCAGACCGGCACGAACCTGCCCGCGATCGTCGAGCTCATCAAGCCGTTCGGCGAGATCGTCGCCATCGATGACGAGGCTGGTCTCGACTTGCTCTCGCTCAAGGGCAAGGCCCTCAGCTGGCACTGGGAACTCATGTTCACCCGCTCCGCTCAGCACACCGCCGACATGGTGCTGCAGCACGAGTTGCTCACTGAGGTTGCAGCTCTGATGGATGCCGGACGCATCCGCACTACGCTCACGCGCACCTTCAGCCCGCTCAACGCGGAACAGCTGCGGGCCGCCCATGCGCTCGTCGAGACCGGCGGAGCCATCGGCAAGACGGTAGTCGCTGTTTGAGTGAGCACTACACGGAGTGCTCTATTTGGTGCGGAAGGCGGGACTTGAACCCGCACGCTCGAAAGCACAGGAACCTAAATCCTGCGTGTATACCAATTTCACCACTCCCGCTGGCCGGATAATCTTATCGCGACTCGGACGACTGTGTTTGCGCCTATGGGATTGCTTCAACTTTGCTGTGCACGGCCCCGTCGGCCCCGCCATCCTCGTGTTAATGGAGGTGGAGGGTGTAATTTATGAAGTGTCTTCCCTATGGAGACGACGTCCGCGATTGCGCCTTCCAAGAGCCCTGTGAGCCACAGCTAGCGCATCGCACGAAGCAAGGAGAGCGACATTACCGTTCACGAGCTCCAATCGAGCCTGTTCACCCTCGACTCGGCCACTGCCGAAGCGATCCGTACCGCTGCCGAGCGCATTACTGCGCACCCTAATGAGAACCCGGATGACTTCGGTCGCCAGGCTCTCGCTGCAGCGTTCAGTTTGCCTGAAGAGGTCCGTGCGGCTGTTTTGAATTTTGCTGAAGTCGGTTCTGAAGCCGGCATCATGGTTGTGCGTGGTCTGTACGTCGACGAAGACCTCACGGACACCCCGCTCGACAACAAGAGCGGCCTGGGCGCCGGCACCATCTTCGCTAAGGAAATGGGCATGCTTGCTCACCTCCTCGGCAGCATGGTTGCCTACGAGGCTGAGGGCAATGGTCACCTTATCCAAGACATGGTCCCCAACCCGAAGCTTGCTGTAACTCAGCAGTCGCAGGGCTCGAAGGTGGAGCTCGAAGCTCACACCGAGCAGTGCTTCTCTGACTTCAAGCCTGACTACGTGATCCTCGGTGCCCTTCGCGGTGACGAGAACGCGAAGACGTATGCGTTCTCGGGTCGCAAGCTTGTTGCGCAGATGACTCCTGAAGAGGTTGCCAAGCTGCGCCAGCCACTGTGGGCAACCACGATCGACGAGTCGTTCCAGCCATACATTCCTCGCCCGGATGCCGTTCGTGGCCCGTTCCCAATCATCACCGGTCCAGAGGACGACCCGTACATCCTCGTTGACCAAGACCTCATGCACGGCATCACCGCTGAAGCTCAGCGTCTGCTCGGCAAGGTCGTCGAGACCTACATTGAGCACCGCGACGCTCACGTGCTGCAGCCGGGCGACCTGTTGATGCTCGACAACCTGCGCGCCATGCACGGTCGTTCGATGTACGCCCCGCGCTTCGATGGCAAAGACCGCTTCATTGCGCGTGGCTTCGTCGTGCGCGACCGCCGCAAGCTCTGGCCACAGCTGCTCGAAGACCGCCGCACCCTCGCTGCGGTTCACAGCTAAGACGCTCAGCGAAAGCTAGCTAGTTCGTAACGACGCGGGTCGTCTGCTCCGGCAGGCGGCCCGCGTTTGTGCGTTTCGGGGTGATGGCGAGGAAGAGCGCGGCGACGATGCAGAGTTGGCCGAAGATGCCCAGAAGCATGCCGGGGCTTGACGCATCCCCACCTCCGATCGCAAAGGTGTCGGCCAGCCCCATTCCCATGGAGAAGCCAGCGAACCACTGGAAGAAGATCGCGGCGCTCAGGAGCGCGAGGCTCGCAGCGAGCATCCCGCGCAGAGTAACAATGTTGGCAAATATTCGTGACGTCGTGATGGCGGTGAACACCACTGCCGCGAGGGGCCAGAAGATGGCCCAAATCCACGAAAAGACGTCGGCTTGGAGTTCCCCCGCGGCATCCATGGCTGCATAAATTTCATCAAGTGAGAGTTCCGGAACTTTCGCGAGCGGGTTCCACACGTAAATATTTACGATGCCGATAGCAACGATGGTAATCATCGCCACAACCGTAGCTACGCCGATCAACAGTCGGGTTCGGAAGTCCAGCGTGGTGTTTCCGAGCACCTCATGAGTGGTTGTCTCGTCGACGTGGGCTGCTGTTTCGTGCGGTGGCTCAGCGGGCTGGGCAGTGGCGGCTCGCGCACGAATAGAAAACCACGTCATGACGATCCCGAAGATGAGCAGCGCGATCGCGAATGCGCCGACCGCTGCACCGATCACGGTAACCGCGACCGGGAAATCGAGCACGGCGGGAGCCCCGAGGCCGTAAAAGCCCCAGAGAAGCTGATTAGCGCCCAGAAGTCCAGCGCTGAGATAGGCGGCGGCAGCCCACCGCGCGAAACGTGACGAGGGCGACGAAAACGAAGTCATGCCGACACTCTAAGCCAGCGGCATCCGAAATCAAGGATTATTCAGCCGAGGGGTGAGCCGGGCAATATGCCCACCCTCTCGGCTGAAGTTCTTAGCGCTTGTGGCGTCCGCGGAGGCGGGCGAAGAGGCCCTGAGGTGCCGGTTTTGGTGCCGGAGTGTCAGTTTCGTCTTCGCTGGCACCGGGCAGGATGCGCAGGATGTTCATGAGGCTCAGCGCTGCCAGGAGCGAGTGTGCCTCATGGGGCAGAGTTTCAGCAATTGCTGAAAGTTCTTTAGCCGAGAGCGGTGCGTGGCTCAGGATTGAGGTCATGCGCAGCTGGTCGGCATCGTGCGGAAGATTCGTGATGTTCGGCCAGCGACGCAGGCGGTAGCGCGCGCCATCGGTGAGCCACGGCGCGGGGGTGTGAGCGTAGCCGGTGGTGCCGATCATCCACAACAGCGGGTTGAGGTCGAAACCGGCACCCGTTGGCATGATCACTTCTTCACGAATGTGACTACGCACGTTGATGCTCACGGGATGTGTCGGGAAGTCGGTGATTTCAGCTTTCCACCAGTAGGCGCGCTCGTTCACATCGATCACGAGCATCGGGAAGCTGGATGAGGTGATTGACAAAACAGTCGGCTGCGCGCTGCTGGACGCAATCTTGATTGCTTCCGCAACCTGCGCCCACTCAGAAGCGAGAATTGACTGGTCGAAGTCATCTTCGGCTGTTTCTCCGACGAACCCGACGGTGGGGTCGCCGGCGATTGCGGAGTCAACTGCTTGCTCGGGCAGTGGCGCCTCAAGCTGACGGAGCGTGCTGGCCAACGTCGGCTCAGGTGTCGTTTCGCGCGTGATCGGCGTCGTTGCGGTGGCGGGCTGAACGGAATCTTCGCGCTCGTCGTCGGTGGGGTCGGCAAAGTCGACATCGACCAGCTGGTGCACCAGCGGTGCGCGTGCTCCAGAGATCTGGTCAGTCCACGTGTGGTTGTCCCACCAGCGCAGCTGGGGGAGGCCAAGCGGGTCGGGGTACCAGCCGGCGGGGATGTTGGTTGTGTATGTAGTCATCTTCACGCCTCCTGCGTGAATTGGTGTGCGGTGCCGAGGGTGCATCGCGGTCGTGCTTGGGGTAAAAATCCTCGAGTCAGAATGTGATCTGCGGGTTAGACGAGTGATCGCATTCTGTTCGTAGTTCCTGGTCCTACTGCGGGTGTTTCGGGTAGTGCTTGCTCAGGTACTGCGTGTGCGGGTTGTGCGAGTAGTTCGGGTTCTGCAGGTAGTTCGGGGCCTTCGGGTTTTCGGTTTGTTCTTAGTTCGCCATCAATAAGGTGTTGAGCCTTCGCGCGGTTCGGCGCGCGGCGGTCAACGATATGCCGATGGTTTCTTTGTCGGTGAAGAGGGCTGCGAGTACCAGCGGGTGGTCGTCGACTCGCACTTGCACGACGTGGCCATGAGCGGCCGCGACGATCACAAACTCGTTATCTCCGAGTTGCAATTCTCTAGCGACAGCATCGGCGAGGGCCTGAGTGGAACTGGCCATGCTCGCGAATCGATCGCTGTCAAATTCTTTACCGGCTACCGAAACAACGCTGAATCCGTCTTCTGTTAGAAGGGATGCGTAGCGAAGTGACGGTGCTAGATCACGAAGTCCGCCTAAGGCAAGTTCGCCTCGGACGATGTACTTGGAGTCGAGGTGGGGAGCGAGAGTCATCGTGCCCTCCGTCCACCGGAACCGACGCCGACACCGATACTGTCGGCGACGGCTTGCTTGAGCTCGATGTTGGCGATGAGCGTCATGAGGAGCGTCATCATCTCTTCCTGAGAGCGAGCATCCACGGTTAGTACCGGGATCATCACGTCAGGCATTTCATCGGCAAGAGCGTTGGCGTATTCCTCGATCAGCGCGCGGGGCACGAGGTCGGCCCGCGTGAGACCGATCACAATTCCGCCGCGCTCGTAGAGGGCGAAGAATTCTTTGACGTATTCGATCGCGGTCTCGACAGGGTTGTCGGCATCCGCATTCACCAGCAGCAGTACGCCCTCGGCGCGTTCGGCGAGAATCGTCCACATGAAGTCGAATCGACGTTGACCGGGAACGCCATACAAGCGAACTTTCTCGGCCTCGTTGATGCCGATTTCGCCGTAGTCGAGAGCCACCGTGGTGGTGGGCTTGTCGGCAACGGTTCGGTCGCTATTTGCGGCCTCCGTGCTGACGACATCGATCTCGCTGAGGGCGCGAATAGCGGAGGTCTTGCCGGCGCCCATTGGCCCGGCAAACAGGATTACGTGCTCTGCCATCTGATCCCTCCCCCAGGAGTTCGTTCTGCGGTTCTTTCTCACTGAAGCATGCAAGCCCCCGAAGCGGGGTAGTAGACCCCCGTTTGGGTGTCGTTAACAATTGCCCCCATAAATGCTGACCAGAACGTTCTGTCTGTCCCCTCAAGACGTGCCGTGTTTTCTGGGAAGTCAGACAATTATCTAGACCAATTCGGTACTGGTCTCGACGGCCCCGGGGGTCAGCGAGAGGGGATGGAGGCGGGTGCGCGAGCGGGAATTTGTGCCCCGACAATTGCCGCAAGAGCCAGCCCAAACCCGAGCAATTGGAGTGCGCTAAAACGTTCGCCAAGGAGAAGCGCGCCGAGCGCAGCCGCTGTGAGGGGGGAGAGCAAACCGAGCACAGCGAGTGATGAAATCGGCACGATTCGAACTCCCCGAAACCAGAGCGTGTATGCGACGATGCCGCCGGCGATTCCTAGCCACGCATAGCCAGCGACAGCGGGCCCGCTGAGCGTCGCCGGAATGCCCTCTGCCAGCAATGTGATGGGGAGGAGAAAGAGCCCGCCAGCGGTGAGAAGCCAGCCGGCATAGCTGAGCGCCGACACCTCGGGCGGTTTTCCCCAGTGCTTCGAGAGAAGCACTCCGAGCGCCATGGATGCCGTGCCGCCGAGTCCGGCGATGAGGCCGAGGGTGTCGAGTTGGGCGCTCGCCCGCAACACAACGAGGGCAACGCCGAGCGCGCCAATGATGCCCCAGATCACGAGTCGCCAGGGAGCGCTTTGGCGAAAGACGGCGACGATGAGCACGGCGACGATGAGGGGTTGCGCGGCACCCAGGGTGGCGGCGACTCCGCCGGGGAGGCGGTAAGCGGCGATGAACAGTAGGGGGAAGAAGGCGCCGATATTGAGAACGCCGAGCACGAGGGATTTCCACCACCAGGCGCCGCGGGGCAGCTGGCGGGCGATGGCGATGGCGATCAGGCCGGCAGGCAGAGCGCGCACGAGGGAGGCGAAGAGGGGGTGCCCGGTCGGCAGCAGCTCGGTGGTGACGATGTAGGTCGTGCCCCACGCGATGGGGGCAATGGCGGTGATGAGGGTGTCGCGCAGCCGCATGCGAACTCCTTAGCGTTGAATAGTTGAACATTAAAGAATCTAGCCGGGTTATGCTGGATTCGTCAAACAATTCAACGTTGAGAGATCCTGAGGCACCATGACAGACAGCGTCGATCGCATCCTCGCCCAATGGGCCGCGGTGCGCCCCGACCTCAACGTCTCGGCCATGGGCGTGCTCGGGCGACTGTCCCGCCTCACGCGACTCCTCGAGCGCGCGCAAAGCGATGTCTTCGAGACGCACGGTCTGCAACCAGGGGAGTTCGACATCCTTGCGACCCTGCTGCGAACGGATGCCGGACCACGCGGCCTCACCGCGGGTGCGCTTTCGGCCAGCGCCATGGTCACCTCGGGAGCGATCACCAATCGGCTTGATCGACTCGTCGCCAAAGGGCTCATCTCGCGCGATATCGATCCCGACAACCGTCGCACCATCCGCGTTGCGCTCACCGAGCAAGGAACGCGCACCATCGAAGCAGCGCTCGCCGACCACCTTGAGAACGAAGAACGCCTATTGGAATCGCTCAGCGCAAGGGAGCGATCCCAGTTTGAAAGCCTGTTACGTGGGCTGCTGACCGTGCACGAAGGCGAGCCGAATCATACCGCGTAGCGGGCGTACTGCTCCCGAATAACCGGGTGGAAGTCGGATGTCGGCTCCGCCACAGTAGCGATAGCCCAATCGGGGCGTGTGCCGTCGAGCACCCACGCCGCTTGGGCTGCGGCACCCAGCGCGACATACTCTGCGGGCTCGGGAACCACGACCGGTACCGCAAACACCTGGGACGCGATGGTCGACACGGCAGGGTTCTGGGCGGCGCCACCGATGAGGAGGATGCGCTCGGCGGAAACTCCTTGGCGGCCGAGAGCGTCGAGGCCATCCGCGAGCCCACACAGTAGTCCCTCGATGGCGGCGCGCGCGAGTGACGGCCGGGTCGTGGAGGCCAGTGTCATTCCGAAGAGGGTTGCGGTGGCATCCGGAAGGTTGGGGGTTCGTTCGCCTTCGAAGTAGGGCTGCAGCACGAGTCCGCTAGCGCCGGGGGCCGCTTCGAGCGCGAGAATGCCGAGCTCATCGTGGGTGACGCCCAGCAGCGTGGCGGTGCTGTCGAGCACGCGGGCGGCATTCATGGTGGCGACGAGGGGCAGGAAGATGCCGCTCGCATCGGCGAAGCCCGCCACGGTGCCGGTGGCGTCAGGAACCTGAATTTCGGTAACAGCGAAGACGGTCCCGCTGGTGCCGATCGAGACGACGACATCGCCGGCTCGGGCGCCGAGGCCCAGCGCAGCTCCGGCGTTATCACCAGCGCCGCACGCCACCGAGATCGCCGCGCTCGCCGTCACCGAGGCGGCAAGGGTAGAGACAGCAACCGTTCCCGCAGATTCGCCGGGCGCGACAATGCGGGGGAGTGTGATCGCCGAGGCATCACGACCCAGCGCCGCACTCAGAACGTCGAGGTCGTACTCATTGGTCACCGAGTTGAAGTAGCCGGTGCCGCTCGCGTCCGAGCGGTCGGTGGTCAGCTCGCTCAGCGCAGGATTCTCGGGGCCGAAGCCGCGCAAACGCCACGTCAGCCAATCGTGCGGCAAGCACACGGCGGCAACCAGCGCAGCGTTCTCGGGCTCAACGTCGCGCAGCCAGCGCAGCTTCGTTGAGGTGAACGAGGCGACCGGCTTCGAGCCAGTGCGCTCCGCGAGGTCAGGAAACTCTGCGCTGAGGGCGTCGGCCGCGGCCGCAGAGCGGGTGTCATTCCACAGCAGGGCTGGGCGAATGACCCGGCCGGCGGCATCCAACACGACCATGCCGTGTTGTTGGCCGCCGACCGAGATCGCGGAGACGTCATCCAATCCGCCTGCCTCGGTGATGGCCTCGTTGAGGGCCACCCACCAGGCGTTCGGATCAACCTCGGTGCCGGTCGGATGGGAGGCGCGGCCGGTGCGCACGAGCGCACCGGTTGCGGCATCCACAATCACGATCTTGCAGGACTGGGTTGAGGAGTCGATTCCCGCGACGAGGGTCATTTAGCGGGCGCCCATGAGGTGCTCGCCAGCAAGCTGCTGGAGGCGAACGAAGCCGAAGCCCTTGCCGTTGAAGTAGGCCTCGTGATCGAAGTCTTCGTAGGAGGCACGGTCAGCCAGCAGGTCGTCATAGCTTTCATTCTCGCCGAGAGTGTTCTCAGAGAGTTCGAGGACGCGCGCTTCGACGAGAGCTTCTTGCACCTCAGGGTCGGCGCGGAAGGCAGCAGCGCGCTCCTTGAGCAGCAGGTAGTTGCGCATGTTGGCGGCAGCAGAAACCCACACGCCGTTTTCGTCTTCGGTGCGGCTGGGCTTGTAGTCGAAGTGACGCGGGCCCGTGTAGGTCTGGCCTCCATCGGGGCCACCGTTTTCCAGCAGGTCGACGAGCGAGAACGCATTGTGCAGGTCACCGTGACCGAAGACGAGGTCTTGGTCGTACTTGATTCCACGCTGGCCGTTGAGGTCAATGTGGAACAGCTTGTCCTGGTACAGCGCCTGGGCAATGCCCGAGGTGAAGTTGAGCCCGGCCATCTGTTCGTGACCTGTCTCGGGGTTTACACCGAACAGCTCGGGGCGTTCGAGGGTCTCGATAAATGCCATGGCGTGACCGACGGTTGGCAGCAAGATGTCACCACGGGGCTCGTTGGGCTTGGGCTCAATAGCGAAGCGGATGTCGTAGCCCTTTTCGGTGACATAGTCACCAAACAGGTTGAGCGATTCGCGGTAGCGCTCGAGTGCTGCGCGCACATTTTTGGCGGAGTCGTACTCGGCACCTTCACGGCCGCCCCACATGACGAAGGTCTTGGCGCCAAGCTCTACGCCGAGTTCGAGCTGACGCATTGCTTTGCGCATGGCGAAGCGACGAACGCTGCGGTCGTTCGACGTGAATCCACCGTCCTTGAAGACGGGGGCGCTGAAGAGGTTGGTGGTGACCATCGGCACGATGAGGCCGGTGTCGCTGAGTACTTGCTTCAGGCGGTCGATCTGTTTCTGGCGTTCGGCATCCGTCGATCCGAAGGCGAAGAGGTCGTCGTCGTGGAACGTGATGCCGTAGGCGCCAAGCTCGGCGAGCTTTTCAACGCCGTGAACGATGTCGAGGGGGGCGCGGGTTGCTCCGCCGAACGGGTCAACTCCCTCCCAGCCGATTGTCCACAGGCCGAAGGAAAATTTGTCGGCGGGGGTGGGTTGTAAAGACATTGTGGTTCTCCGTTGGCAGCAGTGGCAATAAGTAATTGAGAACAACATACTCTGGCAACTGACACACGTCAATCTCGAACCGTGGGTCAAATTCCTTATATTTATTGACTTTCAGTATCGATTTGGCGAAAGTTTTCGAAAGTTGTTGCATTCAACGTATAAAGCAATATAAGTTCGCTCTATCAACAAAACGGGGCGCTTACCGCTGCCCCTCGCGATACAACGAAGTAGCGCTCCACGGCGCTGGTAATCCGGCCCGTGCTCTTCGTCTCTCTCGTGAGGACCGCAGCCAAGCCCCGGCCGGTCATACCCCCGTGCGGCTGGCTTTTGCCCGGCAATCACATTTGAAAGGGACAACACGATGTCAATGAAGAAGATAATCGCGGTCGCAGCAGCGACTGTGATGACTATCGGACTCGCCGCCTGCAGCAGCGACGCAGCAGGAACTGGCGGCGGCAGTGAAGGCAGTGTCGGAATCTCGATGCCCACCCGCAGCCTAGAACGCTGGATCAACGACGGCGAAGGCCTCAAGGCTCAGCTCGAAGATGCCGGCTACTCAGCAGACTTGCAGTACGCAGACGACAAGGCCGACACCCAGATCAGTCAAATCCAGAACCAGATTGCATCCGGCGTCGACGTTCTGGTTATCGCAGCAATCGACGGAGAGCTTCTTGCACCGGTGCTCGCCGACGCGAAGGCTCAAGACATCGCGGTTATTTCTTACGACCGTCTGATCAACGGCACTCCCGACGTCGACTACTACGCCACGTTCGACAACTACAAGGTTGGTCAGCTTCAGGGTGAGTTCATCGAAGAACAACTCGGACTTGCCGATGGTGCCGGCCCGTTCAACCTCGAGCCGTTCGCCGGCAGCCCCGACGATAACAACGCCAAGTTCTTCTTCTCCGGCGCCTGGGATGTCCTTCTTCCTTATGTAGAGAATGGCCAGTTGGTTGTTCCCTCGGGTAAGGCTCCGGCGAGCAACGATGACTGGGCAAGCATCGGAATCCTCGGCTGGAAGTCTGACTCGGCTCAGTCCGAACTCGACAACCGCCTCGGATCGTTCTACACCGGTGGCGAGAAGATCGACGTCGTTCTTTCTCCCAACGACAGCCTTGCGCAGGGTATTGCCGCTTCGCTTCGCAGCGCTGGTTACACCGCCGGAACCGACTGGCCTCTCTTGACCGGTCAGGATGCCGACAAGGCGAGCGTCGTCAACATCCTCGCTGGCGAACAGTCGATGACGGTCTGGAAGGACACCCGCGAGCTGGGCAACGTCGTCTTCGGCTTCATTGAGGCGATCATGGCCGGTGAAGAGCCCGAGATCAACGACACCGAGACGTACGACAACGGTGAAAAGGTTGTCCCCGCGTTCCTCATTGCGCCCGAGGTTGTTGTGAAAGATGACGTGCAGTCGAAGCTCATCGACTCCGGCTTCATCCAGGCCTCAGACGTAGGTCTCTAGCCCCGGCTAGATCCCAGTAATACGATTCGACTTCGGGGGACGGCACAGTAGCCGCCCCCCGAAAGTCACTGCGAGCGGAGCACACTCATGACTGCCATCCTCAGCATGAACCAGATCACCAAAGACTTTAGCGGCGGCGTTCGCGCCCTCGACGGCGTAAGCCTCGAGGTGGAACGCGGCCACGTCCACGCTATTTGCGGCGAAAACGGCGCCGGCAAATCGACCCTCATGAAGGTGCTGAGCGGGGTCTATCCCGTCGGCAGCTATGGCGGCAGCATTAACTTCGAAAATCACGAGACTGCCTACAAGTCGATAAACGACTCTGAGGCCGATGGCATCGTGATTATTCACCAGGAGCTCGCGTTGAGCCCCTACCTCTCTATTGCCGAGAACATCTTCCTCGGAAACGAGATCGCCACGCGCGGTGTCGTCGACTGGCCCAAGACCAATCGCGAGGCCACCATGTTGCTCGCGCGCGTCGGCCTCGACGAACTGCCCAGCACTCCCGTGCTCGAACTCGGTGTCGGCAAGCAACAGCTTGTAGAGATCGCCAAGGCTCTCTCTAAGCAAGTGAAGTTGTTGATTCTGGATGAGCCAACCGCGGCCCTCAACGATGAAGACTCGGCACACTTGCTCGACCTCATCAATAGCCTTCGCGGCCAGGGCATCACGTGCATCATCATCTCGCACAAGCTCAAAGAGATTCGCCGGATTGCGGATACCGTCACCATCATCCGCGATGGCCAGACCATCGAGACCTTCGAGATGAAGGAAGCGGATGCCACTGAAGCACGCATCATCCGCGCGATGGTCGGTCGCGACCTCGACAGCATGTTCCCGCCGCACACGCCAGACATTGGCGATGAGCTGTTCCGGGTAGAGAACTGGACAGTGCATCATCCGGTCGACACCACGCGCAAGGTCGTCGATGATGCCTCGTTCTCAGTGCGGGCGGGCGAGATTGTCGGTTTCGCCGGACTCATGGGTGCTGGCCGCACCGAGCTCGCGATGAGCATCTTCGGTCGCTCCTATGGCAGTCACATCAGCGGCACGGCCTTCAAAGAGGGCAAGGAAATTTCGGTCAAGAGCGTGAGCGAGGCGATCGGCCACGGCATCGCCTACGCCACCGAAGACCGTAAACACTTCGGCCTCAACCTGATCGGCAGCATCGCGGTCAATATCTCAGCGGCAGCGCTCTCGAAGCTCTCGCGCTTCGGCATCGTTGACCGCTTTGCGGAGAACAAGGTCGCCGAGGACTACCGCGGCCAAATGAACATCAAAACTCCGAACGTGTCGGTGCTCGCCGGCAACCTCTCGGGAGGCAACCAGCAAAAGGTCGTCTTGAGCAAATGGATGTTCTCCGGCCCCGACATCCTGATTCTCGACGAACCCACCCGCGGCATCGATGTCGGTGCCAAATACGAAATCTACGGAATCATCAACGACCTCGCCCGCCAGGGCAAAGCGGTCGTCGTGATTTCCTCAGAACTACCGGAGCTTCTCGGACTCTGCGACCGCATTTATGCGATCTCCGAAGGCACCATCACCGGCGAGATTGATCGCGCCGACGCTACCCAAGAACGACTCATGCACTTGATGACCGCGGGAAAGGACTAACCCGATGAGCACCACCACCCCCACTCGTAAACCGCCCAAGATGCGGGTCGACCTGCGTCAGTACGGCATCCTCGCCGCGCTCGCAGTCATCGTCATCCTGTTCCAAGTCTTGACGGATGGCCGGCTCCTGCTGCCCGGAAACCTCAACAACCTCATCCAGCAGAACGCCTACGTGCTGATTCTCGCCGTGGGCATGGTCATCGTGATTATTGCGGGACACATCGACCTCTCGGTCGGTTCCGTCGTGGCGATGGTCGGTGCCGTTGCTGCGATCTCAATGAGCCAGTGGGGGATGCCCTGGTGGGCCGCCGTCATCATCTCGCTTTTGCTCGGCGCAGCGGTCGGAGCGTGGCAGGGGTTCTGGGTTGCCTTCGTGGGTATCCCGGCCTTCATCGTCACGCTCGCGGGCATGCTGTTGTTCCGCGGTCTTACGCTCGTGTTCCTCACGGGCGGCACGATCAACGCGCTTCCCGGTGAGTTCAACGCGATCGGCGGCGGGTGGCTGCCCGAGTTGTTCGGCACGATTGGTGAAGGTCGCGGCAGTCGCGACATCCTCACAATTGTCTTGGGTGTTCTGGCGGTAGCAATGCTGATCACTCAGCAGGTGCGCAGCCGCGCCAAGCAACGCAGTCTTGAACTTCCCGTGGAGCGCAGCGTTTCGTTCTGGATCAAGAACGGTGTCGCTGCGGTAGTCATTCTCGCTCTGACGTTCCAGCTTTCTGCGTACCGCGGAACCCCGATCATCCTGATCATTCTGGCCGTGCTGATTCTGCTGTTCACGTTCGTGTTGAACCAGACCGTCTTCGGCCGCCACGTGTACGCGATCGGTGGCAACCTTTTCGCCGCACAGATGAGTGGGGTGAAGACCTCGTGGATCAACTTCTTCGTCTTCGTGAACATGGGTGTGCTCGCAGGCCTCGCCGGTGTCGTCACGACGGCGCGCGCTGGTGGTGCCGTGGCATCCGCCGGTCAGAGCTTTGAACTCGATGCCATTGCTGCCGTCTTCATCGGTGGCGCGGCTGTCACCGGTGGTGTCGGCACGGTGATCGGTGCTGTGATCGGTGCGCTCATCATGGGCGTGCTCAACATGGGCCTGTCGATCCTCTCGGTGGATGCTGCCTGGCAGCAAACCATCAAGGGGCTCGTGCTGCTTCTTGCCGTGGCGTTCGACGTCATGAGCAAGCGGCGCGCCGGACGTCGCTAGTCTTAGCATCACCGTTTTATTGCCAATCGAGTGGAACCGCCCGTGAACCAGAACACCCCGCCATCGTCGCCGCTGCCGTCGTCGCTGACGTCGCCGACTGGCGCAGGCAGCACGGGTGGTCGCGGCGATCGCACTCGGCGGCACAATCTGTCGCGCGTGCTGACCCTGCTTCACCGTGGGGCTCAGCGCCGCTCGCAGCTGACCGCACAGACGGGCCTTAACCGCTCAACGATCGCGGCGCTCGTAGCCGAGCTCACCGAACTGGGTTTGGCCTACGAAAGTGAGCCTGATCCCACTCGGCAAGTAGGTCGCCCGTCACCGATGGTGAACGCGGATGCTCGCACCGTTGCCATTGCGGTCAACCCCGAGATCGACGCCATCACCGTCGGGGTCGTGGGGCTCGACGGTTCGCTCTTGAAGCGCATCCGCTATGAAACAGAGACGCCCCCGACAGTTTCCGAGTTCGTGAAGATCTCGAGCCTGATCATCGAGAGCGTGCGCGGCGAGTACGAATCGACGGGCCGCATCGTCGGTATCGGCATTGCCGCGCCCGGTCTCGTGCGCGTCGAAGACGGCCTCGTGCGCTGGGCGCCTCACCTCCATTGGCGAGATGAACCAATCACGGAGCTGCTCGCCGAGGCGACCGGCTACCCCGTCTCTACCTCCAATGACGCGAGCGTGGGCGCGCTCGGCGAGCACATCTACGGTGCTGGGCGCGACATCGATGACCTCATTTATCTCAACGGTGGTGCCAGTGGTATCGGTGGCGGCATCATCGCAGGCGGGCGGCCGCTGACCGGACGTGCCGGCTATGCGGGAGAGTTCGGCCACGTTCGCGTGGAAAACGGTGCGGCAGAGAAGGGTACGCGTGAAGAGGGCAGCCTCGAGACCGAAGTGAATCGTGCTGACCTGCTGCAGGCGCTCGGCCTCACCAACGTTGATTCCGAAACTCTGGATGCTGCACTGCGCGAATCCACGGATCCTGCGGTGAGCGAGCTGGTACATCGACAGTTGCTCTCCCTCGGCACCTCGCTGCGCAACGCAGTGAATGTGTTGAATCCTGAAGTGATTGTGCTGGGTGGTTTTTTGGCATCCATCTTCGCGTTCGATCCCGAATTCTTGATCGAGCGGGTGCGCAGCCAGTCTCTCGAAGCCTCCTTCGAGGGCGTGCAGATCGTGCCCGCTCAGCTCGGTGCAGACCTGCTCATGATCGGGGCGGCTGAGCTCGCTTTTGCGGCGTTGTTGGAAGACCCAGCGGCGCTCTAGCCGCACGGTTGATTGACCGGCTAACTGCCTGTCGCCGTAACCTCGGGATAGTTTCGGCCAAACCGAAGCTCCCGGTCTTAGGGTTGTGAGATGAACTCCGATTACCGCGATTCTGGTCTCGTATTTCCGCCGAACTTCATCGTTGGTTCTGCGACGGCGGCCTATCAAATTGAGGGAGCGGCTCGCGATGGCGGCCGCACCGAATCCATCTGGGACACTTTCAGTCACACCCCGGGCAAGACCTGGAACGGCGACACCGGTGACGTTGCCGACGACCACTACTACCGGCTCGAATCCGACCTCGATCTCATGGCCGAGCTGGGTCTCGACGCCTACCGCTTCTCCATCTCGTGGCCGCGATTTCAGCCGGGTGGGCAGGGTCCGATCAACCCCGAGGGAGTGTCGTTCTACTCGCGTCTGGTCGACGGGCTGCTGAGCCGCGGCATCCGCCCCATCGCCACTCTGTATCACTGGGATTTGCCGCAAGAACTCGAGGACGAGGGCGGTTGGCCTGAGCGCGATACCGCTCTGTGGTTCGCCGAATACGCCGAGCTCGCGGCCACGGCCCTGGGCGATCGCGTGCACACGTGGACGACCCTCAACGAGCCGTGGTGTTCGGCATACTTGGGCTATGGCTCGGCATCTCATGCGCCCGGTCGCGCTCGGGATGTTGATGCACTCGCCGCCGTTCACCACCTCAATTTGGCTCACGGAATGGCCGTGCCGCGCATCCGTGCCGCTGCCACGAATTCGCCCGAGGTGTCGGCGACGCTGAACTTCCACGTGATTCGGGGCGAGGATGCCGAAGCCAAGCGTCGCATCGATGCGCTCGCCAACCGCGCGTTCACGAGTCCGATGCTGCTCGGTCGCTACGACGATGACTTCATCGCCGACACGAGCGAGGTCACCGACTGGTCATTCGTTCACGCGGGCGATCTGGCGACCATCCACCAGCCCATCGATTTCTTGGGCGTCAACTATTACTCCACCGTCACGGTGAAGATGTGGGATGGCGTGAGCGAGCGCGTGATGAACGACGGTCACAAAGACATGGGCGGCTCCGCGTGGCCGGGCAGCCGCACTGTCGAGTTCTTGCCGCAAGACGGCCCGTACACGGCCATGAACTGGAACATCGCGCCCGATGGCCTCGAAGAACTGCTGGTCGATTTGGGCGAGCGATTCCCCGCTCTGCCATTGATGATCACCGAGAACGGTGCCGCGTTCGACGACGAGGCCACGGATGGTCGCGTGCATGATGCGGACCGGGTCGACTATCTCAACCGGCACTTCACGGCCGCGCACCGTGCGATGCAGCGCGGGGTGAACCTGCAGGGGTACCTCGTGTGGTCGTTGCTCGACAACTTCGAGTGGGGCTACGGCTATTCGAAGCGCTTCGGCATCGTGCGGGTCGACTACGACACTCAAGAACGCATCGTGAAAGACAGCGGGCTATGGGTTTCTGAGGTTGCCAAGAACAAGGTGACGCCGCCGCTGAGCTAGACGTCGCTCGCTGCCTCGTTCGCGACCATCGTGCGGCGAATGTGCGAGCGAGCGTGTTCGATCGCGGGCTCGAGTTCGGCGAACAGGTGGTTGGGGTGCCGCAGCGAGCGGATAACTCCGAGGCGTTTCAACACATCCAGATGTTCGGGGCGGATGCCCTTGATGATTACGGTCACGCCGCGTCGTTCGAGCGCGGTGATGAGCTCGGTGAGGGTGTGGGCGCCGGTGGCATCGATGAGGTGCAGTTGCGACAGCCGCACGATCACGACTTCGAGACCTTCGTGTTCGTTGATGCGGTCGATGAGGCGCTCGGCTGCTCCGAAGAAGAGTGAGCCATCGATGCGGAAGAGCGCGATGCGTTCGTCGCCGGGTTCGGGGGAGCCGGGGAGTTCTTCGCGGTGAACGCCGCTGGCTTTGCTCATCGTGCGCAGGGCGAAGAAGGCGGCGGCAGCGATGCCGATCCCTACGGCGATGATGAGGTCGAAGCTCACCGTGATGATGCCGGTGATGACGAACACGGCAGCTTCAGATTTGCCGGTGTGCAGCATCGTCTTGATCAGGGTGGGGGACATCATGCGGGCGGCGGTGGCCATGAGAACGCCCGAGAGCGCTGCCAGCGGGATGACCGCGACGACCTGTGCTGCGAGGTACACGACGGTGAGCAGTGCGAGAGCATGTACGACCGCCGAGACGCGGGTGCGACCGCCCGACCGCACGTTTACCGCGGTGCGGGCGATGGCGCCGGTGGCCGGCATCCCGCCAAAGAAGCTGGAAGCGACGGATGCCAACCCCTGGCCGACAAGTTCGCGGTCGGCGTTGTAGGGGCCGGTGTCTGCCATGCCGGCGGCGACGCGGGCAGAAAGCAGGGATTCGATCGCGGCGAGGGCGGCGACGGCGAAGGCCGGACCGATGAGTGTGGTCAGGTCGAAGTCGAATGACGGCACGGTCGGTGAGGGCAAGGATGCGGGAAGCTCGCCGATGGTGGCCAGTGGGAGATCCAGTGCTTGGGCAACGATGGTGACAACCGCGATCGCGATGAAGGATGCCGGAAGGCGCCCGCTGATGCGCGACAGTAACAACATGATGGCAATCACGGCGGCAACAACGGCAAGGGGGAGTAGCGCGGCGGGCCACTGGGCGGCAGTGACGAAGGCGATGGCGGCGAGCACGGCGTTGGTGGGGTGTTCGGTGCCTTCGGTGCCGAGCGCCGAGGGCACTTGCTGCAGGAAGATGATGATGCCGATGCCGACGGTGAAGCCTTCGATCACGGGCCACGGAATGTAACTGACGGTGCGGCCGAGGCGTAGCACGCCGGCGACGACCACGATGATGCCTGCGAGCAGGGTGACGATGGCGACGGCTTCAACACCGTGGCTGACGACGATGGGGGCGAGCACCACGACCATGGCGCCGGTGGGGCCCGAAACCTGCACGTTCGAGCCACCGAAGACGGCAGCGACGATGCCGGCGACGATCGCGGTGATGAGTCCCGCTTCAGCGCCCACTCCTGAGCTCACGCCAAAAGCGAGGGCGAGGGGGAGGGCGACGATTCCGACGGTGATTCCCGCGATCAGATCGCCCCGCCAGCTGGTGCGCAGTAGGCGGTAGTCTTTCGCGCTCGGCAGGAGCTCTTTCCAGGAACGTTTCATCGGGCATCCGGAATCGTGGGTAGTCCGGCAACGAGATCGCGTTGGCTGTCGGTGTCGGCAAGGATTTCGCCGAGCAGCACGCGCGCGACACGGAGGAGTTCAGAAATTTGGGGGTGAGCGAGGCGGTAGTAGACGACGCTGGCGCGACGTTCGGAGACGACGAGCCCGTAGCGGCGCAGCACGGCGAGGTGTTGCGAGAGGTGGGAGGCTTCGAGGCCGGTCGCGGTCAGCATCTCTGCGACAGAGGCTTCGTCGGCGGCCGACAAGATTTCGAGCACCCGGATGCGGTATGGATGCGCGAGCCCTTTGAAGAGGTTCGCCTTGATTTCGTAGAGCGGCCTGCGCTCATCGAGAACGGCCATTCATGTGCTCCTGATCGGTGCGGTTGCAGCGATGCACATTTGCCCGCTTGCTGAATTGATGGAATCATCATATCAGCTGGCGACTAGGGACCGTTTAAGCTCCGCATGCTCGAGCGGGTGAGTCACGGCGCGGTCGGGCGTCCGCTGCCACTTCATCCAATGGTGACCGAGTGTTCCTGCAGAAGCCTCGTGATAAGAGTGGTCCGTCGAGAGCCGGCTGCAATCATCATGATCGGCGCGCAATCAGGCGCCAACTATTGTCGATGCTATGGCAGGCTTCCATCGCGCCCTCCCCGCAAAATCTTGAGGCTAAAGCGATGGCCTGACTCGCTCCAGAGGGAACAACACTACCGAGCTGCGATGAGAGCCCGGGTCTATGATCGGGCTATGGAGCGCCGATGCGGAACCGGAATTGTATTGGGGGCCTTGAGGTGTTCACGCCCTTGGCCCAGGTGCTCACACCCGTGGCCTCGCGACTCTGCGAAGGGGAATGCTCCGTTGGGCGACGGCAAAGTGCTATCGCGCGATGCCGCGCTTTAGCAGTGTGAGGAGGAGGAATGATGGATCCATGGGCTAAAGACCGATTCTGGAAGGACCAGTTGCTTACTCGGGACGAGAAAGCGACGTATTACGGACTTCAGGGGAAAGGCAAAGGCCCGCTGCCCAAGAGAATTCAATACCGGGCGGAACTGCCTGCCTATATTCTCGCGGTGGCTTGCTTCGGATTGACCGTTGGCGGGGGCTTCCTGATACAAGTGACACCCCTCGCGGATAGGCGCCCGATCGTTTTTCTCGTGATGGCGGTTTGTCTTTTGGGCGCGGTGGGTGTTCTGGTGGTCGCTGTGCGACGAAACGCAATCGCCCGGGAAAAATACAAGGAGACATGCTTTTCTGAGGCGGAGAACTACTTGGCTAGCAGAGGGTATCGTTCTCGCCTCGGCGAGGCAGAGCGATTGTCCGCAGAGAGCAGCGATGATGTCGCCGAGCCAGCACGGCGATGGGGGAAAAGCCGCAAGGAGCGCCATGGATGGAACCCCCGTGATCATCGCTATCGCTGATAGGCCGACTGGGGTGTAACGTCAACTCTCAATAGGCTTGGAGCATCAGCGTTCTCTGTTCAGCGCCTTGGAACTCGACGGGGCTTGGTATCGATTCGTAAGATTGAGCAACCGTGCGCGTTTAAACGAGCTAGGGGCACTGATGGTGCAGTCCTCGGTAGACTCTCTGGGTGCCATTATTGACGAAGATCCATAAGGTAGCCTTCAAGACTTTTGAAGACCAAGTAGTGACTTATCAGACGATCGACCCAAGCTGGCGCCGCGGGCCGCTAAAGCTCTTGACGAACACTAGGGGTGGTGACACCGACAAGAACTTGACTCTTGAATTCAAGGTCAAAGGCTATGCCACTCGAAAAGCTTACACCGCGCGGCGTACTCGCGACGGCAAGGGGACTTGGCTTCTGTCCGACGCATCGGTGGAGTCCCAAAAGCTTGCTCCACTTGAGTTGCGGAGGAATGTGGATACTTCAGACCTCAAGGCTTGGCGAGCTCCGAAGAGAATAGACGGCCAGCTCTGGCTATTTCAAGGGTGGGCCTACTTCGCTGACGACCCAAATGGTCTCGTGGCCGAAGACGTGCGGGCTCTCATCAACGTCGAGGCGAACAAGCGGCGGCTTTTACTTGAGAAAGCGCATGCGCTTCAGGCTGTAAGCGACAACTATGACCGGCCTAAGCGCCGGGAGTCGATCTCACAGGTAGTGCGGGTCGAGGTGTGGCAGCGTGATGGTGGACACTGCGTCGAGTGCAACAGCCAAGCCAAGTTGGAGTTCGACCACATCATCCCTGTTGCGATGGGCGGTGGCAATACATCACGAAATCTCCAGCTGCTGTGCGAGACATGCAATCGTCGCAAGGGTGCGTCATTGGGCTAACTGCCTACTTGGGCTCTGAGAGATCGTTCGTCGAACTCGGCGATCGAGCGGACGCAGAGGGATAGCCATCGCCGACCGAACTGACATGACTCTAACCAGCGCCCAGCCCTAAGGGTTTTCACGACATAGATAGCCGCCAGCTCGTTAGAGGGGCGTCCGAAAGCCCTTGTCGCTGGGTAGGAGCGCCGGCCAAAAACGTTTCGTCGGGCATCTTGAATCGCATGCAGGCTGTGCACGACCTCGACCTCGCTCTCACAGCCGGCGTCGGTGGGGATTTTGCTCAGGAGCACGCCAGCGATGCGCAGCAGTTCAGCGATCTGGGGGAGTGCGAGGCGGTGGTAGACGACGCTGGCACGGCGGTCAGAAACAACGAGGCCTTAGCGTCGTAGCGCTGAGATGTGCTGCGAAAGGTGGGAAGCTTGGAGCCCGGTCTCGGCAACCACGTCGGCCACGGGTGCCTCGGCGGCGGCTGACAGCATCTCGAGCGCCCGGATGCGGTACGGATGCGCGAGTCCTATGGAGAGGTTCGCTTTGCTCTCGTAGAGCGGCCTGCGTTCATCGAGAACGACCATTGCTGTGCTCCTAATCGGTGTGGCTGCAGCGGCACACATTGGCTCGCTTGCTGAATTGATAGAATCATCACATTGAGAGCTTCGTGCGCCTATTAGCCCCGTCGAAGTTGCTCGGGGCGTTTAGGGCATAAATCGGAATCGTGCCCGCTCCCAATTGGGTAATTTGTTCGCGGTCAGGGGCACCGGGGGATGAGATACGCGGCCATTGACTTATGCCGATGAAAGATGTGGTTGCCGTCAGTGGTTCGTTTAGTCGATTGCAGGGTTCCTGCGGCTGGTGGTAGGTTCGCCCAATATTCGTACGAACAGAAAGTGAAACTTGTGAAACCTCGCTCGTTTTTTGCTGATCGTGTACTGCCACACCCAGGATTCTGGTCGCGTTCACGGGACGCAATCTGGATCAACGCCATCACTGGGGTTATGGTCACGATCGCGATTTCGGGAGCTGTGTTTACCCTCGAACAAGCCCGCGAAAATGAACGAGCGGAGCACGCCGAAGTTCTTAGCAACATCCAATTCGTGCGTGATGTTGTAATTTCGGGCTCGCCCGAAAAACCGTTCGGCGGCCTCAACCTGCGTGGAGCTCCGCTCGAGGGACTCGATCTGCAAGCAGCTGTGTTCAACGCGGCTGACCTATCGAACGCCGAACTGGAATATGTGAACTTGACCGGGGTTTATTTGTACAAGACATCGCTGGAAGGGGCTCACCTGCAAGGTGCTCTTCTGACCGGCGCGAACCTCTCATTTACGAACTTCAGTGGCGCTGACTTGTCTGCGGCTGATCTTTCAGATGTCAGCCAAAACGGCTTTGGGATGAGCGGCCAAGGCTTGTGGAACGACACCAACCTTAGTTACACCACATTCACAAACGATTTGGGCACCGAAGAAGACCCGATTTCCGCAGACTTGACCGGGGCATTCTGGTACCGGATGGCAGATGGTTCAGGTGCACCAAGCGGGTTAGATGCTGCGACACTCGCGACTCTCGAAGTCCGGCCTCATCCCTCGATTCCTTGAAGCTGCGGCGTTGCCTTAGCAGCTTGGGCATCAGGGTTAGTGGGGCACCGAGTTCCGTCGGGTGAGGACGCACGGACCGGAGACAGGAGTTTTCTTCAGCAATCGTGTTCATTGCAAAGCGAAAAGCGTACTAAATTATCGCGCTGCGAACCCCGCGCTCGCATACAACGCCATCACG
The DNA here is from genome assembly GCF_015864665.1 of Salinibacterium sp. SWN167. Classification (GTDB taxonomy): domain Bacteria; phylum Actinomycetota; class Actinomycetes; order Actinomycetales; family Microbacteriaceae; genus Rhodoglobus. The sequence goes on from NZ_JADYWU010000002.1 coordinate 647,484, forward strand.
TCCGGCCGCGTCGATTCAGGGACAGCTAGTACAAGCAATTGCCGCGCCCTCGTAAGTCCGACGTATCCGAGGCGAAGGTCACTGTCGATTTTGGCGATTGGGTCCGCGAGTGCAGAGGCCCAGCTTCGTGCTTGTTCGCGGTAACTGTTGCCGACCTCCGCCACCAGCATAACGGCGTCAATAGACATTCCTTTGGCTCCATGAATAGTGTCGACAAGGACCCCATCTTGGTCTTCTGCTTCAACCGACGATGCTTCGAACTCGCTCCAACTGGGTGGGGCCAGCAGCTGCTCGCCGGTCAGGCTCGTACCTGGCACCAGTAGCGCACTGGCTGCCTCATCAACTGCAGATACTGCTTTAGTTGCCCACTCAAGAAGAGTTCCTTCAAAGGGGGCGAATCCGGAGAGTAATCTTGCGGCGGAATTTCGGAGCTTGCTTTTGTCAAGCTCGAGTTGAGTCGGAGGTTTGTCGAAGGCACGCCGCAATAGCAACGACTCAAGCTCGCGGTAATGTTCTTGAGTCAAATTTGCTGCGGTAGCGGCGGAAATTAGTGGCGCAAAGTTTCGCGGGATTTGGGGGCGGCTCGCGCCTCGAATTTTTTCGCCAGTGATCCTTGAGTGCACCAAAACAGATTTCGAACTCGCGTCGAGCCCGAAATCGTCAACAAACTTTTGCAGCAATTCAGGCAGCAGCGATACATCTTCTGTCCTGTATCTAATCAGAATGGGCGCTATGCCGAGATCCTTGTACGGCCCCGCTGCGATGTCAGGTTTGACTGCTCCTCGCACTTTCGCAGTCACGTTGCAGATTGCTTGAGACGAACGAAAGTTTTCCTTCAGTTGTCTCCGTTTAAGCTTGCAATGCTTCGCCAGCGCATCGCATTTGTCTGGGCTTGCCCCAGTGAACTCATAGATTGATTGGTCATAATCACCAACTAAGACGAGGGACTTGAGTCCGGCGTCATGCAGCTCGCGCAAACAAGCCAGAGTCGACGCATTAGTGTCTTGTGCCTCGTCCACGATAATTTCGTCGAACCGGCTCGCTAGTGCCGCCGCGATTTCTTTATGATCTTGCAGTATCCAAAGGGCGATCTCGATCGTGTCGTCGTGGTTAATAAAGCCCAACTCTGCGGCTCGTACCCTTGCGTCTCTGGCTTTCGTTTCGTCACTAGGGCGCCGCGTACCCTTCCCGACGTAACGCAACGTCCTGTCCGCGTTGTACTTAAAGTCATCGGACTTGAGCTTCTCCGGAAATAGCTTTTGAACGATTTCGTTATCGACCGTTAGCGGCCGATCTGCTCCTGTAACGAGGTGTCCGAATGGTCGAACTAGGTATCTAAAAAGGAACGAATGTAGGGTGCCGACAAACTGCTGGTCATCAAGCGCAATGCCGTAGCCGTGCACTGTGGCGCTCGCTATTTCCCGCGCGCCTACATTTGTGTATGAGAGCAGCGCCAGCCGCTTTCCCTTTCTCACCTTAGCGGCAACTCGAGCGGCAACGGATGTTGTTTTTCCCGCCCCAGGGCATGCCGAAAGAAATATATTCTTGCCGCCTAGAACAGCCCGCTTCTGCGATTTCGAAAGGCCATGAAACTCTGCTTTCGTTTCGGGAGAAGGTTTAGTCATTCGAGGTCACCAGCAAAATTAATCGCATCCATTACGTAGGCGGGCACCACGATTTGTGCTTCTGACTCCTCAATTGAGTCGGCTAATGCTTGCGCGAACGGGCCCTTCACTTTCGACACAGCGTCTAGAAGACCATCAGCGAATTCTGATGCGTCGGCAAATTTTGCCGCTCTGAGTCGGTCCGCCACGCGCGGTCTGATGGCCTCGAGAGCGTCAATTAGAACTGACGGCTTTTCGAAGTTGACATAGGCGAGATCCCATTCGAAGGTTCTAGTGGCCAAGACAACTCTGATATTCCCGCCATCGCGCCCCTTGAGCTTCGTCGCCGTTGCAGAGGGCAGGGCAAACTGATCGCTGCCATTTTCATCGAGTTCACTCGGAGTGGGGTCTGAATCTGACACCACGGCGCACCTGAGAGGAATGCCGCCGTTCTCGAATACGGAAATAAAGGGGTCGAAAGCCAAGCCATCCACTGAGACAACTGTGATGCCAGTTTCGGCGAGGGAAATTCCTCTCGTTAGTGCTAAAGCCGGGAAAAGAATCAATTCGGCAATGCCCTCTACAAGGATCACTGAATCCGAGAACAACATCGTCGATTTGGTGAGATCCAAAAAACGACGCAGATGATTGGAGCTGCGCGCACTTAGTGGGGCATTGGCCAAGAAATGCGCTGTAGTGCTGGCTGGATGCGCCGCTCTGCGAAGAACTGTCAAGCGCTTGACCTCAGCCGCTGAGGCGAATTGAGGAGAGTGGGTTGTCGCAATAACTTGAGTAGTTGCGTCAGTTAATGATTGCAAATATTTCAACAGCAGACTCTGCAGTTGCGGGTGCAAATGAGATTCAGGCTCCTCAACTAGGAGCACATTGAGCGGGATCGCAGAGTCAGTCTCTAGCAGTGCCAGCAACACCGACACATAGAGCAAATTGTTGTAGCCAAGGCCATTTTCGGACAGTCTGGATGTTGACGGGCTGCTGCCGGCTAGAGACTGAAGACTGGCGATGATCCGCTCGAATCGAGCCTCGGTGAACTGTAATTCCGATGTGTGGGCATATGGGCCTGCCCCGGTCATTCCAGACAATCTTGCTTGGATTGACGTGGCCGTTGTAATGATTGCGTCTACTGCGGCTAAATCAATGTTAGCTGCCGTCATAATGTCCACGAGTTTTTTTCGATCGGCGTGCCCGATCGGCGCGTGGGCTGAAACGAGGTTAGCCAGTTTATTGCTCGGCCCAGGGCGCAAGTCAGCGCTTGCATCTCGCAGAGCAGGCATATAGATGAATCGGATCGAGTCGCGTGCGATTGACTCGACGTCGTTCAGGCCAAGGTCCCCTCCAGACCATCGTGTTAGAGGTCTGCCGTCTTGATTCATCCGAGATCTAAGGGTTAGTCGCCCATACCCAGAGCCGAGCGACGGTGCCAAGATAGAGATGAGTCGTCCCTGATGTTTCGCCGGTATATCGGCGAAAACTGCGCTTATCTCCAGGTCTTCGATCGGGTTTCCGTTTTTAACTCTCGTGAAATCCGAGGCGCTAATCCAGCGATTGCCTAGGCCCTCCGCAAACGGCTGAAGGAGTGAGCGTATCGCATCAATTATTGATGTCTTGCCCGAGTTGTTCGCTCCCGCCACCAGAGCCAGAGTCGGCGCAAACTCGATCGTGGTGTCAATGCCACGGAATCCAGCAATTGTCAGTGTCTCAATTCGCATGCGTCCCCTTCGCTCTCGATCACAGCTAAGGCTGAGCCTAGCTGAAAGGATGTGAATCATACTCAATGCGGCGGGATTGCAGGGTGTTCGCGCGGCGGCCGAGCCGTAGTTGCTTGCTTAGTGAGGTAGCTACGTGTTGTTGGAGCATATGTTTCGTAAGCCTTCTTCTTGGCCGTTCGGTGGCAGACTTGTGGCAAAGCTCATGGCTCATGCGTCGTTGCTCGGCGCTACTCTGAACGACTCTTCCGGTCGATCGATTAGCTCAATAGTTCTTGGCCACCGCGTCACGCGTCAGCTTCTGAGTTTCCTACTGCGGCGATTCGGGCGACAGGCGAGCCCCTCACGCCTAGTGTCGAAAGCTGCGCCATTCAAAGCTCTATGCTGAACGGATGAGTGAATTAGACGAGCACCTCGCTCGAATGAGTGATATTTCCTCCCGAGCAAACAGTTTCAAGGTCAACGAAGCATCTGACCCGAAGGCATTTTCCAAGACAGTCGTTGAAGACTTGGGAATGCTCGCCGACGCAATTGGCGCGCTTATCAAGCGATCCCAAGTATGAACGCGGGAGCTAGTGCCCTCCAGTACTAGGAATTCATTGCTGAGCGCCTACCGAGGGAGCAGCCTATGATCGATGCTTTATCTCGACGACGTCATAGGGCGAATAGGCTAGCGCTTTCCTGCTGAAAAGAGCTTGGCATCCTTCGCTTGGTGCAGCTTCAAAATCCCTGCCGTCACAACCCGCGCAGAGCTTCCAGCTCCTTTGCTGAGCTTTATCGTAATCCTGCCCCTCAAACGCTGGAAGCCAGATTGGTGACAAGCCCACCTCTGATTTGGAACACAGAGCCAAGAGCACAATAGGCCTTGCGCGAGAACGTACACAGTAAGTGTTGTGTGTTTTCAGCTCGAGCGCGGTGCTTGCAGCCGACCGGTGTGCGAGTCTCCGCCCGAACTCTCGCTGCCTGTAGGAGACTTGAGTTCATGGATGAAGAATGGGCGCGAGGCGAGTTGCGCGCGTTCATCGATCTCACTCGTATTGGTTGGCCCAAGTCTGAGGGTATCATCGGGGATTTCCGTGAGCACGTGGGCCCCGAGGACCTGATAGTGGCGCAAGCTGCCGTGGTTGAGCAAATTCTCGGTCGCGTGCTGCCTCTCTGGCGCACTGACGTTCCAGCGGCAACAAGTCGGTTTCGCTGGAAGCAACACTGGGAGGCTGCCACTAGGGCGCTGTCCCAGCTTGAACGTGCCGAGGAGCTCCGCCAGAAGCTCGGGGACAATTCGCCAACGCTCAGCGCCTCAGCGCTGCATTCTTGGGCGTGGAGTGGCGCGCGGTCGCTTTGGCAGAGTGGTCACTACCGTGAAGCCGTCCAAGCTGCTGCTGTGAAGGTCAACGCCGAAACCCAGAACAAACTTGGCCGCCGGGATATCGCCGAGGCTGCCCTCTTCCAACTCGCCTTGAGCAACGACCAACCCTCGGCTAACACCCCGCGCCTACGCCCCGCCGGCGACGACGGCGGCAAGACATCCCTCAGCGTTCGCCGAGGAATAGTCGCGCTCGCCGAGGGCGCTTACGGAGCGCTCCGAAATCCGATCGGGCACGACGAGGGTGAGCTTAGCGAACAAAATGCGCTTGAGCAGCTCGCCGTGTTCAGCGTGCTCGCCCGCGCCATCGATTCAGCAAGCATTGAAAGAGCACGACAGTAAGGCGCATATAAGCGAGCCGGCGCAAAAACCATAGATGAATCGCGCCCATACTGCAGTAATAGTGAAGGTAGCTGACGGAACTTGGCGCGAAATCATGAGCGAGAGCCTCTCGCCTGCCGATCCGCCCGCCACTTCGCTGAGTGAGGTCGTCTCAGCGACTGGCGATGTGTCTATCTTTTTGCCGCAGAAACTGCTCGCGGTCCAGCGCGGGCAGCTCGCCCAGTCGCCAATCGAAGCGGAAGGCGCCTCAACATCGCGGGCTAGCCGAACTGCCGGTGGGTGAGTGGCTGTAGTGGCTCCACTAGCGTTGGGCCTCGGCATTGTCGGCGTCATCGTGGCTGTCGTCTATATGCGCGAGTAGCTAGTCGGTGAGCTCAAGCACCATTCTCGTCGCCTCGACCGAGTTGAGGTGAACGGATTAGCAGATGCTTTGACACTTGCGAGATGCGGGACCGCAGGTTTTCCAGCCACTCCACCACCTCCTCCACGTGAATCTCCCGGCCGAGGGAGTGAAGTACACGGCTTGTGTGGTCATAATTCATGTACCTCCAAGTGCCTTCGGGTGCGGTCGCGCCGTTTCCCCAAGCGACCATCGCGCCATCCGGGTCTGCGAGGTAAAGTTCTTCAAGCCTTTCGTCAACGTGCGTCAGATCGTTCCGTATAGTGTCGAGATCTGCGGGCTCGATGTTGGGCAGTCCCACAAGGTGACGCATGTCTTGGTCTCGGTGAGGGAACTCGCGGGAGACTGCCGACCTACGCCGGGATGAAGGCCAGAAAAAATCCCCAGCCACTGCCGCGGAGAACAGAAATGAAGAGGCCGTTTCAACAGAGTAGTCTCCGTCAAGGATCCGTCGCCCGGCTGTTATAGCCGCTTGCACGTGAGGCGTGAGCTGGGTGAACATTAGCCAGAGCAGCTGGCCTGGAGTCGAAATTCCGGGCCAATGAATGACCCACGAGTCGTAGGAGTCCGGCGACGGGTGCTGATCACTCATTTACATGTCCAAAGCATAGGCTGAATATTCATCCGGATGAAATATTTCTCGTGTATCTCACGTTAGCTCGTGTTCCGCATCTTGCTCGTCTCTACCGCGGCTGCGATTTTCGCTGCCACCCTTGTGTCGCAGGCGGGGGCTAGCGCCGAGCGATCTGCAGCGCCGCCGCCACAGCCCGCGCCTGCTCGAGCGCCGTGGCGACGGGTGCCACGACATCCCGCTGCACGACCTCGTCGACCGCGGTGAGAAGGCGGCGGCGGGTGCGGCGCCGGCGACCGCCCGCAGCGATAGCGCTGAGCGCCGCCGACAATAAGCCCAGCACGATGCCGACGAGTACCGCCGCAATCAGCAGCAGCGTCGGTATCGCCCATCCGGTAAGTGGACCTTCCTCCACAGCGGGGAGCGGGAACGCCGGCAGTCCAAACGTCGGCAGCAGCGCGGTACCCACCAACCAAAGCGCTCCGCCCAGACCGGCGATCGTCGCGATCCACTGCACGATGCCCACGAGCACCCACCACCACGAACCTTTCGCGGGCAAAGGAGTGCGGGCAATAGCAAGATCGAGAGTGGCCGGCAGAGCGTCGAGGGCGTGCTCCGCAGTGGTGCGCGCGGCGGCTCGCCACGGGGCAGAAACTCCCGCCCCAGCGTCGTCGGTGAACGTACGAACGGCCATTGACATCCGGGCCTGCGCGCCAGCGCTCAAGAGCGGCATGCTCGTCCGGTGAACATCGGGGTCATCGCCACGACGCTTTGGGCCAAGACCCAAGCGAGTGAGCGGGTCAGCGCGCAAGCGACCTATCCACGACACGAGCGGCCACCCGGTGGCCTGCCCGGAACGCTTGCGATATGAACGAGCAACAGCGGATGCCACGATGTCGACGCCCGCAGCCGTCCCGACCTCATCGCGCAGCCGGGCGGCGCTCTTCGGGTTGACCTTCTGCGGCGAACCCGGATCGTCGATGCGGGCGGCAAGGGTCTGCACGTCAGCGCTGAGCCGCGCATCCCGCACCGCCTTCGACGCCGCAAGATCACCGATCGCCTTACGCAAAGCGTCGATACCCTCGCCCGTGCGGGCACTCACCGGCAGCACTCGGGCGCGGGGAATGCCATCACGTTCAACGATCGCCTGGAGCGACGTCACCACGGCGGCACGATCATCCGCACTCAACAGATCGACCTGATTGAGCACGACCAGAGTCACAGCGGCGTGCTTGGCGTGCGGCGCGATGAACTGCGCGTGCAACACATCGTCGGCATACTTTTGCGGGTCCACGACCCAGATCAGAGCATCCACTTGACCAGCGAGTCGTTCGGCGACAGCACGATTGCTGGCTTCCACGGAATCGACATCGGGCAGATCAACGAGCACGAGTTTGCTCGCACGAGCGTCGAAAGGCGTCGACCGGTCGACCCGTTCGCGAACCTCAAGCCAGTCGAGCAGTTCGCTCGCGCCGGCCGCCTCCCACGTCACCGCAAGAGCTTCGGAAGTGGTGGGGCGGCGCACGTGCGCGACCGCCACCTCGTCACCCACGAGGGCATTCACGAGACTCGACTTGCCTGACCCGGTAGCGCCGAAGACGCCAACGACCGTGTGCTCGGGGGAGCGAGAGCGGCGCGCCTCGGTCTGCGCGAGCAGCGCGCGAGCATCGCCGAGTACGTCGGCGGGAATACGTCCGGCGCCCGCCTCAGCGACGGTGCGCAGCGCGACAATTCGCTCGTCGAGGCTGGGCTTGGCGGCGCTCACGAGGTGCCCTTCGCAGCACGCGCAACGTCATCGAGCAGCGCCTGCGATTCGCGCCGCAGCGAATCGGGAGTTGCACCGAACCGAAGCGGCTCCAACGCGACACTCAAGCGCGCGACTTCCGCGTCGAACAGAACGCGAACGCGCGCGTGCAGATCCTCGCGGGCTTCGCTCGCCAACTGACGCACGGCATCCTCACCAAAGATCGTCTCAAGCAGCTTCTGGCCGAGCACCGCTGACCCACCCGCAATCGCAATCTCGCCACCGGTGAGCCCACCGGTCGAAGCGAACACGACCACCATGAGGGCCACCGTCACGACGTTCAAACCGAGCGACAGAATGCGAGCCCGGATGCGCTTATCGCCCGCATTGTCGTGAATGAGCTGCATTAGCGCGCCCTGCCATTCGCGAATCATCGCGGTCGTGGCGTGAGGCAGTTCGGGGCTTTCGCTGCCCAGTTCCGGATGCCGTTCAGCGATGGTCTTGCCGGCCACGCTGCGTTCCAGCCCGGCCCACGCTGCCGCGGCAGCGCGCCCCGCCTGATCAACGATCACGGTCTGCAGTCCCGTTTCGATCTGGGTTTCGACTTCAACCACGGGGTTGGGTTTGCCCGTGATCCACGCTGTCGCGCGGTCGCGTGCCGCGGAGAACCACGAGTCAACTTTTCTGAAGAAGTCGGAGGTGCCGACGAAGTCTTGCCAGCGGGCCAGCACTTCGCCGCGCATCAGGGCGCCGTTCTGCGTGGCGGCGTCCACCGCGTCGAGCGCGGCGTCGTACTGCGCAGCGGCGGCGACGTGCGCGGCGTCGAGCCAGTCGAGTTGCTGCTGCCGAGCATCCGCAATCACCACCACTTGGCGGTCGAGCTCGCTAATGGCGCCGCTGAGCGTGCGGGCGGCGATGCGGGAACGTTCGGCGCGGTCGCCCGCGATGGAGCTCAGCCATTCGCGCGGACGTTCGACGGCGCTGGCGGGCAGCATGCCCAGGTCGTCAAGACGCTGTTCGTCGATGGAGAAAACGGGAGCGTCGCTAAGGCCGCGCTCCGCCAGCATCGACTGAAGGTCGGGAAGGATCTCGTCGAGAGCGCCGGGTGGCACCCGGTTGAGCACGATGCCGACGGTAATGGAGCGGGCGGCTGCGCTTTCGAGGAGGCGCCACGGCACGGCATCCGCATAGCGATTCGCGGTCGTGACGAACAGCCACAGGTCGGCGGCGGCAAGCAGTTGGGTGGCAAGCGCCCGGTTTTCGTCGGCGACCGAGTCAATATCTGGGGCATCAATGATCGCGAGCGAACGAGGAACGCTCTCGTGCTCGAGAAGCATGAGTTCACCGATGCGTGATTCTTCAGGCGTATCGCCGGCGCTTGACGCGGGCGTTCCGGGGGCGCTGATGCGGCCTCGCACGCGGGCAAGTCCGGGAAGAATGCGGTCGCTCGCGAACCATCCCGCATCGACGGGAGCGTGCACCAGAATCGGCTGCCGGGTCGTGGGGCGGATGACGCCGGCCCGAGTCGTCGCAACGCCCAGAAGCGCGTTCACGATTGTCGACTTGCCCGAGCCAGTGGAACCACCCACGACCGCTAGCAGGGGCGCATCGAGGTCTGCTAACCGAGGGCGGATGTAGTCGTCGATCTGTCGCACTGCGGCTGCGGCAGCCTCGCGCTGCGTTACGACGCCATCAAGATCAAGGGTCAGCCCGGCATCCGCCAGTGAGGCCCGCAGGCGCTCAAGCGAGAGGATCGCGGGCGCACTGTTATCGGTCACCGCTTAAGCATGCCGGGTGCGCGGCCAGTTCGCTAACTTTTGTTGTACACAGCGGCGGCGTTCTCAGACTCCGTGGCGTGCCGGTGTCGCGCGGAGGTGCCCACCGTTGGGGCCACCGCGCCATCGTTATCCTTGGCGGGCGCTGGTGCGTCGACGGAGCGCGATGAGAGCGAGGCCGGACAACAGCAGCAACGCCGTGGCGCCCAGGGCAGGTGTCGGATCGATTCCGGTGGCCGCGAGTTCTGCAGTTGCGGTAACCGTGGTGGCCGCTACTACGGCGGCCCAGGTCGCGACAAGCGTGATGGGAGCGGTGACGGGAGAGCCGAAGTTGTAGCTGGTGCCGTTGACGGTCCAGCCGGAGAAGGTGTATCCGTCGCGGGTGGGCGCGGTGGGGGCGGTGACAGTGTCGCCAGCGACGATCGCTGCAGCGGGGGCGCTGATGCCGCCGGCCGCATCGAAGCTGACGAGGTAATTGAACCCGATGGCGATGCTTCCGCCTTCACCGACTAAGGAAGTTGCAGCCGAGTAGCCGACCCCGGTCGGAGTGACCGTGTTGGTTATCAGGGATGCTCTAGGGCCTCCGCCATCGAGTGAGGCACCAGTATTCGGGGTGCCGTGAATATCCAGGGTGCCCGGGTTCCCGTCGTCGCCGCCGCCGATGCCAGCGGCGTTGCTTCCTCCGGTTGCGGTCGTGGTGCCGCCGGTGATGGTGGTCGTTTCGGCGCCAGAGCTAAACGGGCCGCCCCCGATGCCAGCACCGCGCTCGCCGCCGTTTGCGGCGACGGTGCCTCCGTTGATCATGGTGATGCCGCCACCGGCGCCATCGCCTCCGCCGATACCGGCGCCGGCGGAGCCGCCGTTTGCGGCGACGCTGCCTCCGTTGATCGTGGTGATGCCGCCGTTAGCGAATTCGCCTCCGCCGATGCCGGCGCTGCCATAGCCGCCGTTTGCGGTGGTGGTGCCGCCGTTGGTGGTGGTGGTGCCGCCGCTGCCGTAGTAGCCTCCGCCGATGCCGGCGCTGCCATAGCCGCCGGTTGCGGTTGTGGTGCCGCCGTTGATGGTGGTGGTGCCGCCGCTGCCGTAGAGGCCTCCGCCGATGCCGGCTCCGAAGTAGCCGCCGGTTGCGGTGATGGTGCCTCCGTTGATGGTGGTGGTGCCGCCGCTGCCCAAGGAGACACCACCGATGCCTGCTCCGGATAAGCCGCCGGTTGCGGTGATGGTGCCGGCGTTAATGATGATGGTTCCGGCATCGCTGGCATCGACGAGGGCGCAGGCTGCGGCACGGCCTCCGATCCCGGAAGCGCTGTCTCCGCCGGTCACGTTGAGGGTGCCTCCGCCGGTGGCATTGATGATGAGTGTGGAGGTGCTCGGCACGCCGATTGCGGCCAGAGGGCCACTTGGGCTGGTGATGTTGAGCGTGTACCCATTCAGGTCGAGGGTGATTGCCTCACCATCGTCGATCGCAAGCGAGTCTCCGCCGTCAGAGTCGATATCGGCGTCGAGCACGACGGTGTCGCCGTCGACTGCGAACGCAGTCTTGAGTGCACTCCAGCTGTCTACGGTGACGCTCGCAGCGGTCGCGGGCACCGCGACGGCGAGAGCCAAGGGGATGGCCAGCGCGGTTGCGAGCGCAGCGGTTTTCAGAAATGGGCGTGCGAGCATGAGTGATCTCCGGGTGATCGTTCGGAACATCGTTCATCCCGCAATGGTTATCTAGAAGCTAGCAGGTCGATGCTCACCTCTGGGCACTCGAGTGACCCCACTTATGGTGTGTGGTTTCGCGTCGCCGCAGGGTGGTAATTAGGAACCGAGCATGCCGGGGCGGCGCCACTCCGCCAAACCCTCTCACTGTGCGTGCCGCTGTCGAGCGTCTCCGGAACAGCAGGAGTCCCGGAGACGCCCTTCGAGAGCGCTAGTCTGCGGTGCCGACTGTTAGCCGCAGCTACCCGTTTTTACCCAACTCGTTGCGGAGACCTGCGAGAGACTCGTGATCGTCGCGTCGCCCTGACCGAGGTAGCTCAGCGATCCCTTCGCGTAGTAAGGGTTGTACGGGTTGAACCCGTACGCGAACGCGCGCCCTGCGGCGGCATGCTGCGCGTTGGTGGCAGTGAAGCAGGTCACAGGATCTGGCGTTGGCGTCGGCGTTGGTGTCGGGGTGGAAGTGGCCGTCGGCGTCGGCGTGGGCGTCGGAGTCGGGTCAGGTCCGGGAGTGCCGGTCCGGTCAACACGACGATTGTTGTCGAAGAAGAACCCGGTCACATACGCCGGGTAGTCAACGCTGTTCGCATTGATATACGTTCCTCCGGTTCCCGCTCCTGCTGGCCAGTTGTGGCCGAGGTTCGAGTTCTGAATTACCGATACCCGCGGCCCCGTGGCATCCGAGTAAAGAGTGCCCGAGCCGGCAGTGTTGTTGCCGGCCAAGCCGCTCAAGCTAAACGTTGACGTGCTGGATGCCCCGTAAATGCCCGCCATGATTTGGCCGTTGAGGGTGTTGTATCCCGTCGACACGGTGCTGTCGTTGCTGCCATAAATGACCGAGGTGAGCTGGGTCGAGAACGCCGCAGAGTTAGCGCTGCCGAAGCTGGTGCAGGTGTTCGTTCCCTGCGATTTCGACACCGCGACACTCGAAATCTGGCCAGAAGTGGTGCCCACCGTGGGGCCGGCATTGATGCCCATTCCCGCAAAGATGTCGGGGGCGAGGCATCCCATCACCATGGTTTCTCCACCGCCAGATGACAACCCGGAGATATAAACCTGATCGGCGTCGATACCCAGACTGGCGCGCGCGGTTAGGGTCGTGGCGAGGTTCAGCAGGTTGTCGTCGTGCCGGGCCGGATTGCTGCGGGAGTGATTGGAGTCGTAGTAATCCCAGCATCCGAAGACGACGCCACCGTTCGGGGCATCGGGGAGCGCGACGACCATTCCATAGTCTTCGGCAGCCGCTACCCAGTTGGCGTTCGCTTGAAAGTCGCTAGCCTTCTGGGCGCAGCCGTGAAGGCTGATCATGAGCGCACGCCCGGCAGGGAGTTCGGCGGCAGTGGATGGTGTGTAGATGCGAGTGCTCATCCCTGCAACCGTTTCGGTAGCCCAGGTTCCCGGAACGGCGGCCGAACCGCCGGGATCCGACGAGTTGCTGCACCCGGGCAGCATCTCGAAACCGGGCGGGCACGTGATCGCGTGGGCCGCGAGGGGCGCTCCTGCCAACGTGGCGCTGACCAGGGCGAGAGAGGCGAGTACTGCCGGGATGGTGAGCCGGCGTTTAACAGTGGACATTCGGAATACCTCCGCACGTCGCAATCCGGTCTTCGCTCCGAGCGTCATTGCGCGGATGTCCCGAACGGACTGCGCGCCGCGAGAATATCGCGACGCTAACGGCTGCCACGGTGACGTGTCAGTCCGTCTAGATCAACCTACTCTGAAACCTGAATCATGTCTCATGTTTTCCACAGGTACTGCGATGACGCTGGGGGCGGCTCCTAGAATCGTCGTGGCCTGCGCCGCCGCAGTCCTCCCCGACGAGAAGGATGTTTGTGTTCCCCACCGCATTCCCGGCCCCGATCATTCCTGCCGCCGACTCCGTACCCGCTCTGCGCTGGGGCATCATGGCTCCCGGTGGAATCGCCGCGACCTTCGCCGCCGCGGTGCAGTCGCACACCGAACAGAAACTTGTGGCTGTGGCATCCCGCAGCCTCGACCGTGCCCAAGACTTTGCGAAGACCTGGGGCATCGAGAAAGCGTACGGCGACTATGCCGAGCTACTGGCTAACCCCGACGTCGACGTGATCTCTGGCTGCCACGTTCGGGTTGCTGAGTTGTCAAACGGCTAGCCGCAGTTCGCCGTCTTGGCCCAACTCGTTGCGGAGACCTGCGAGAGACTCGTGATCGTCGCGTCGCCCTGACCGAGGTAGCTCAGTGATCCCTTCGCGTAGTAAGAGTTGTAGGGGGTAAACCCATACGCGAACGCGCGCCCGGCGGCGGCGTGGGCGTCGGAGATCGTTACCGCTGAGGAGCGTTGCCGCGGCGATGGAATGCAACGAGAGCGATTCCCATCAGCAGCAGTAGCGCTGCGGCGCCCAAACTGGGCATTAGGTCGATGCCGGTCGCTGCGAGCTCTCCGGTGACCGCGGCCACTTCGGTCCAGGTTGCGGTGAGTGTGATTGGTTCGGTCACGGGGGTGGTGAAGTTGTAGGTGGTGCCGTTGGAGGTCCAGCCGGTGAAGGTGTAGCCGTCGCGGGTGGGGTCTGTCGGTGCGGTGATCGTGCTGCTGTCTGTGATGGTCTCGGCGGCGGTGCTGGTGCCGCCGTCGGCGTCGAAAGTGACGAGGTGGGTGACGGCGGCCACTTCGGCCCAGGTTGCAGTAAGCGTGATTGGTTCGGTCACGGGGGTGGTGAAGTTGTAGGTGGTGCCGTTGGAGGTCCAGCCGGTGAAGGTGTAGCCGTCGCGGGTGGGGTCTGTCGGTGCGGCGATGGTGGTGCCGTCTGTGATGGTCTCGGCGGCGGTGCTGGTGCCGCCGTCGGCGTCGAAAGTGACGAGGTGGGTGACGGCGGCCACTTCGGCCCAGGTTGCGGTGAGTGTGATTGGTTTGGTCACGGGGGTGGTGAAGTTGTAGGTGGTGCCGTTGGCGGTCCATCCGCTGAAGGTGTAGCCGTCGCGGGTGGGGTCTGTCGGTGCGGTGATCGTGCTGCCGTCGGGGATTGCCTCAGCGGGGGTGCTGGTGCCGCCGTCGGCGTCGAAGGTGACGAGGTAATTGAACCCAATGATGATGTTTCCGCCGTTGCCGATGAGGGAAGTGGCCGCAGAGTAGCCGACACCGGCCGGCGTTACCGTGTTGACGATCGGGGACGCTGATGAGCCGCCACCGTCGAGTGCGGCACCAGCATTCGGGGTGCCCCGAACGTCTAGAGTGCCCGGCGCGCCAGCGTCGTAGCCGCCGCCAATTCCGGCTCCGCCGTCTTGCCCGCCGGTCGCGGTGATGGAGCCGCCCGTAATGGTGGTGGTGCCGCCGGTTCCGTTGTTGCCGCCGCCGATGCCTGCGCCGCCTGCGCTGCCGGTTGCGGTGGTGGTGCCGCTTTTGATGGTGGTGGTGCCGCCGGTTCCGTTGTTGCCGCCGCCGATGCCTGCGCCGCCGGCGCCGCCGGTTGCGAGGATTGTGCCGCTGTTAACGATGACGGAGCCGCCATCGTTGCCATCGTTGCCGCCGATGCCTGCACCGTGCAGACCTCCGGTTACGGTGAGCGTTCCGCCGCCGGAGGAAACGATGGTGAGCGTGGAGGTGCTAGGAACCTCAATCGCCGCCAGAGAGTCAGGGACGTTACTGTTGATGGTGAGGTCAAACCCGTTGAGGTCAAGCGTGATCGATTCGCCAGGTTTGACCGTTATTGACCTGCCTGCCGGAGCAACGACATCGGCAACGAGGAGCACAGTGCCGCCATCGGACGCGTAAGCGAACGCATCTGGCATGCCGCCCCAAGCGTAGACGGCGTACGTTGCGGCGTTCGCTGGCAGTGCGCCGGCGAAAGTCAAGGCAAGCGCAACGGCGACAGCGGTAATGCTGGGCAAGATTTTGGGGCGAGGAATCACGATAGTTCTCCGGTTGGTCGGGTGGCGGAGCTGCAGGAGGGGTAATCCCAAGTACAAAGGGCTGACGCTAGCAGAAGCAGTCGTAGCACCGGGCCGTTCGGGCGGAGATCGCCCTTTTGGGCGCCCACTTCGGAGGTTAGCTGCGCACGTGGGCTTGCGCCGTCAGCCCTTCCCTCGAGCAGCGGGGAGCGCTCCCGACGACTCAGAACTCTGCGGCGGCTCGCCCCTGTTCGAGTCCTAGACTGGTCGGGGCCTGCGCCGCCGCAGTCCTCCCCGACGAGAAGGATGCTTGTGTTCCCCACCACGTTCCCGGCCCCGATCATTCCTACCGCCGACTCCGTACCCGCTCTGCGTTGGGGCATCATGGCTCCCGGTGGAATCGCCGCGACGTTCGCAGAAGCCGTGCAAGCGCACACTGAGCAAAAGCTCGTTGCCGCGGCATCCCGCAGTCTCGACCGCGCGCAAGACTTTGCGAACACGTGGGGGATCGAGAAAGCCTACGGCGACTACGCCGAGTTGCTGGCCGACCCTGACGTCGACGTGATCTATATCGCGGCGCAACAGCACGTGCACCGCGATCTCGCACTGCAGTCGATCGCCGCCGGCAAGCACATCCTGGTCGAGAAGCCGTTCGCCATGACCGGGGCCGAGGCTCGCGAGATAGTCGCAGCCGCCCGCGCCGCCGGGGTGTTCGCGATGGAAGCGATGTGGACTCGCTACCTTCCCCAAACCTCGATTATCAGTCAGCTCATTGCCGACGGCACCTTCGGCGAGATCCAGCTCGTCACCGCCGACCACGGCCAGTTCATCCCTGAGGGCCACCGGGTGCGCTCACTCGAGAGCGGGGGAGGAGCGCTGCTCGACCTCGGCATTTATCCCATTGCTTTCGCATCGCAGATTTTGGGGGCGCCCACCGCCATCCATAACGTCGGTTCTCTCATCGAAAGCGGCGTGGATGCTCAATCCCTCCTTACGCTCAGCTATGCGGGCGCGGCTCAGGCCCAGCTCAACACCACGTTGCTCGCGCGCACCCCCATCACGGCATCCGTCGCGGGCACTGAGGCACTGTTGGAGACCGGCAATGGCTTCTTCACGCCCACCTCGTTGACGCTCTCAAAGCCCGGTTTCGATGGCGAGTCCATTCATTGGAAAGACGAGACGGGCATCGTCGGCCACCAGGGCCTCAGCTATCAGGCCACGGCGCTCGCCGGGTTTGTGGCGCAGGGGCTCACCGAGTCGCCGGTGCACACGCTCGACGAAACCGTCGCCATCCTCGACACGATCGATTCGGCTCGCTGGCAACTCGGATACCGCTTCGGCTCCGAACGGTAAAGCGATGGGCGCGGCCGACGCTGCGCCCGCTAACCATGTATCGCAGACTGCGAATACGCTACTAGAACTCGATGTCTACGCTTGTAGCCCGTCGAGCAGTGACCCCACGCGATCGGAGATCTCATGACCGCAGAATCGACCATCCCCGCAGAGCCCGAGGTTCCGGACCGTCCGACCGCCACACGCATGCTCGCACCGTGGGTATTCTGGCCGGCCGCTGGCCTCATTATCTCGATCACCGCGTTCTCGATCATCGCACCAGACCTCGCGAACGCAGTATTCAACACCCTGCAGTCGAGCGTCATTAACTCGTTCAGCTGGTACTACGTGCTGATCGCAGCATTCTTTGTTGCCTTCGCGCTCTACCTAGGATTCAGCCGCTACGGCGACATCAAACTGGGAAAGGATGACGACGAACCCGAGTTCTCCATGATCGCGTGGATCTCCTTCCTCTTCGCCGCGGGCATGGGAATCGGTCTTGTCTTCTACGGCGTCGCCGAGCCCCTCAGCCATTTCGCAAACCCGCGCCCTGGAGTGTCGGGCACGGAGATCCAACTCGCCCAACAAGCCATGAGTCAAACCTTCCTGCACTGGGGTGTGCACGCCTGGGCTATCTACGTGGTGGTCGGCCTCGCGCTCGCGTACGCCATTCATCGTCGCGGTCGCCCCATCTCGATCCGTTGGACTCTTGAACCGCTGCTCGGCAAGCGCGTTCGCGGTGGCTGGGGCAACCTCATCGACGTCATCGCGCTCGTCGGCACGGTATTCGGTGTGGCGACCTCGCTCGGCCTCGGTGTTCTTCAGATTTCTGCCGGTCTCGAAAAGACGGGAATCGCCGAGTCGAATCTCACGACGCAGATCGCCGTCATCGTGGTGATTGTCGCGTTCACGATTCTGTCGCTGGTGTCGGGTATCGGCCGAGGCATGAAATGGCTCTCGACCACGAACCTCCTGCTGGCGGCTGTTCTGCTCGTGTTCTTGCTCATCGTCGGGCCGACAGCATTCCTGTTCCGCGAGTTCGTGCAGTCGATGGGCAACTACCTTCAGGGCTTCATCGGGCTCAGTTTCAATGTCAGCGCCTACGAGGGTCAGGCTGGCGAACAGTGGCAGGCCGGCTGGACCACCTTCTACTGGGGTTGGTGGATGTCGTGGGCTCCGTTCGTCGGCGTTTTCATTGCGCGTGTCTCCAAGGGCCGCACTGTGCGCGAGTTCGTGGGCGGCGTCATGCTCGTTCCCACCGTGCTCACGTTCCTCTGGTTCAGTGTTCTTGGCGGCAACGCGATCTACCGTGAGCTCTACGGTCAGGGCGGGCTCGTTGCTGCCGACGGATCGGTGGATGCCGATTCCGCTCTCTTCGATCTGCTTGCCGGTCTCCCGGCAGGCACCGCTCTCACGTTCGGAGCCATCCTGCTGATCGGAATCTTCTTCGTCACCTCAGCCGATTCCGGTGCCCTCGTGATGTCGATGATCGCCACCGGTGGCTCCGCTGAACCGCTCAAGCGCATCCGCGTGTTCTTTGCTCTGCTCGCATCGTTCTTGGCGATCGCTTTGCTGGTAACCGGTGGGCTGCAAACGCTGCAAACGGCCGCAATCCTGTCAGCGCTCCCGTTCAGCGTGGTGATGCTGATGATCTGTGCGGCGACAGTGACAGCATTCAGTCGCGAACGGCGGGCATATGAGCGTGCACAGCGTGCTCAATTCGTTGATCACATCGGAACGTTCTACGGCCTCGAGGTCGAAGAGCCGCTGTTGCGCGATACGGTTCACCCGCTTCGTGCTGCCCTCGATCGCCTCCGCAAGAAGGCCGCGCAGTCGGGCGGCGGAATCTCGCAGGTCACCGAAGATGCCATTCTTTCCGACACCGGTTTGCCATCGCCAGACAACATTGCTCAGGCCGATGCGATCGTCGAAGACGAGGTGGAGACCCTGCAGGCGTTCCAAGCCGAGGCGCAGGCCAAGCGCAAGAAGAATAAGTCGACAGAGTAGGTGGCAGCAGGCGGCCGAGGATTGTTCGCGCCGCTTGCAGCCCCGTTGTGGAAAATCTTTACGCACATTTGTGTTTCGCTCAATGATTACAGAGTGAAATCATCTCAATTGCTACTGAAGAGCGGGCTTTCCCGAGGCACCCGAGCGCTCACATCAGAGCGAGGAGACGTACCGGGCTGGGTGCTGATTACTCTCATGACCGCAGGTCTTGTGGTCATTATTTGGGGTCTTGCGGGTCCAGCACTCAGCTCGGTTTTTGAACAGGCTATTGATCGCGTCACCGGCTTCTAATGCGTGCGCGCTGGCGCGAACGCGGCAGGCGGCTGGGTGCTGACGAATCGGGGTCCGCCGTGGTGGAGTTCGTTCTCGTTTCGGCTCTGTTGACGGTGTTGACGCTCAGCGTCATCCAGCTGGCTCTTGCGTTGCATATCCGCAATACGGTGTTGGATGCCGCGGCTGAGGGCGCGCGCTACGCCTCCCTTGCCGACACCTCGTTGGGCGATGGCGTCACTCGCACTCGTGACCTCATCTCCACGGCGCTGTCGCCCGGCTATGCGTCGGATGTGAGCGCAAGCACCACGTCCCACCTCGGGCAACCCGCCGTGCTCATCACCGTGCGGGCACCGCTGCCGCTCTTTGGCCTTATCGGTATTAGCGATGGCTTGGAGGTGTCGGCCCATGCGGCAATCGAGCAGGTTCGCTGATGAACGGGGTTCGTCATCCCTGGAGTTCATTACGGTCGGCATGGTGATGCTCATTCCGCTCGTGTATCTGGTGCTCACGATGTCCGCGATTCAGTCCGGAGCTCTTGCTGCTGAGGGGGCTGCCCGCCAGGCGGCGCGCGTGTTCGTTCAGGCTGAGACTCTCAGTGAGGCGAACGCAGCGGCATCGCGCGCGGTCGAGTTCGCCCTCGACAATCACAACGTGGATGCCGCAAGCGCGGCGGTCACGATCTCGTGCGCACCCGATCCCAGCGATTGTCTGTCCCGCCACAGCTTCGTCACCGTGCAGGTGGCTATTGCCGTGCCGCTCCCGCTGGCGCCGCCGGTGCTGAGCGGCTCATTTCCTCTAGAGGTGCCGCTCGATGCGGCCGCAACGCAGCAGGTTTCTCAGTTCGCGGGGTCGCGCTAGTGAGCCGGCGCGATGGGTTGCGTGACGACGATGGTTCTGCACTCCTGCTCACCATCTTCTATGGCTTCCTCTCACTCGT
Organism: Salinibacterium sp. SWN167; assembly: GCF_015864665.1. Classification (GTDB taxonomy): domain Bacteria; phylum Actinomycetota; class Actinomycetes; order Actinomycetales; family Microbacteriaceae; genus Rhodoglobus. The sequence continues at coordinate 667,118 of NZ_JADYWU010000002.1, forward strand.
GCTCATTTTCTTGGTGGTCGCGGCAACCTCGCTCTATCTGGAACGTAAGCGACTCTTCACACTCGCGGATGGCGCTGCTCTCGTCGGAGCAGAATCCTACGATCTCGACGATGTGCTGCGAACGCCCCAGGGGTTTCGCCCGCAATTGACGCCCGCCAAGGTCGCGGTCGCGGTGGGGGAATATGTCGCTGCCGCCCCGACCTCAGAGTTCGACGGGCTCACCATCGAGCACGCGACGAGCATCGACAGCTCCAGCGCGACGGTCTCGCTGTCTGCTTATTGGCGACCGCCGTTCGTCTCGCTCTTGGTCCCGGAGGGCCTGCGTATTGAAGTGACGGCGAACGCGCGTTCGGTCTTTTCCTAGCGTCCTCTGGAGGCCCGACACGAGCACACTGAAAACCTCCAGCCAGCGATCACATTCCATCCAGCGAACAGGGAGTTTCAATCCGTAGCGTGGGTGATGCGCTTCTCGCAGGCGCATCACCGAAGCAAAGGAGTTAGCCATGAAACGAATCGCTATCGTCGGAGGCCACGGCAAGATTGCCCTGAGTCTGGCCGAGCTTCTCACCTCTCGCGGCCACCACGTGCACTCGTTGGTCCGCAAGCCTGAGCAGGAGGCTGACATCAGCGCCACGGGCGCCATGCCCGTCATTGCAGACATTGAGGCGCTGAGTGCCGAAGAGCTTTCTGAAATTTTTACAGGGCACGATGTCGTCGTGTTCTCGGCGGGTGCTGGTGGGGGAAGCCCCGAACGCACCTATTCGGTTGACCGTGATGCGGCCATCCGCACCATGGATGCTGCTGCCCACGCGGGCGTCAAGCGCTACGTCATGGTCTCGTACAAGGGTGCCGGTTTCGATCACGGTGTTCCCGAAGACAACGCTTTCTTCGCGTATGCAGAAGCGAAGGCTGCTGCCGATGAACACCTCCGCACTGGCCCCCTCGAATACACCATCGTCGGCCCTGGATCACTCTCGAGCGAAGCCGCATCGGGCATGATCGGCGTCGGCGATGACGCCACCGACGAGCACACGAGTCGCGACAATGTGGCCCGGGTTCTCGCTGAGGTGATTGATGCCGACAACACCATCGGTCACACCATCGAGTTCACTGATGGGTCGACCCCGATTCCGGATGTTATCGCCGCTATTGCTTAGCGTGCGGGATAAATAGAGATCCCACTCCCAGCGCAATCAACGCCACCCCACCGGTTGCGCTGAGGGTGGTGATTCTCTGTGGTGAGCGCGCGAACCAGTCGCGCGCGAAACCGGCAGCGATCGCCCACGACGTATCCGTCACTACCGCGATCGCCATAAACAGCAGGCCCAAAAGGAGCAATTGCAGTTGCACATTGCCAGCTCCGAAGCTCACGAACTGCGGCAAAACGGCAACGAAAAACACGGTCGCTTTGGGATTCGTAATGCCGACAACGAAACCTTGGCCGAAGATGCGCCAGCGTGACTGTGGGCGGGGAGCTGCGTCATCCGCTGTCGTGTGAGCGTTGCGGTGACGGATCGCTTGAACGCCGAGGTAAATCAGGTAGGCGGCGCCGAGATACTTCACGACGGTGAACGCAATAACGGATTGCGCGATGATCGTGCCGACGCCAAAGGCCACGGCGAAGACAAGCACAACTCCTCCCGTGGCATTACCTAGAGAGCTGATGATGCCGCCAAGCTTTCCCAGCGAAAGCGAACGGCCTATCAAGAAGAGCACACTGGGTCCGGGAATGAGGATGATCGGCAGAGCGATGAGCACGAAGGCAATCAGGTTGCTGTTCGGGATCATTTCGCCAGTCTAGGGCTCCGGGCTCGCCGGAGAAGACCGGCCGGCCAGGGCTACCTCGTGGTGCCTAGCGCTGTGGTTTGGTGATGTACCGCGGCACGTACCGCACCATGATTCCAGCGCCGATGAGGCCCAGTATTCCTACGGCCCCCGCAGCAAAGGAGATGGAGGCCACGGCCGTTATCCCTGCGATGAGCAGGGGAGAGGATGCCTGGCCGACGCCTCCGGTGAAGCGCCAGGCTCCGAGGAACGGGGCAGGGTTGTCTTGCGGAGCAAGGTCGGCGCCGAGGGTCATCAGGATGCCGCTGCCCAAACCGTTGGCGAGTGACAGGAACATGGCGGCGAAGATGAACCAACCAACGTTCTGCGCTGAGTCGTGGGTGAACGAGAGTACGAGGTGGCCGATGCCGAGACCAACGAGAGAGGGCACGGCGGTCCACAAGCGTCCGAAGCGGTCCATGATCTGGCCGCCCGTGTAGAAGAGGGCGAAGTCCACCGCCCCGGCGATGCCGATGATAATGGCGGTGTTGGTGTCGGCGAGCCCAATGCTCACGGCCCACAGCGGCAAGATTACTTGGCGACTCGCACGCATTGCTCCGATGACGGCGGCACCGAGGCCGAGGCGCGAGAGCAGCGCACGATTGCGGTGCACAGTAGCGAAAAGCCCGTGTGATTCTTGCTCTACTAGGGCTTCGCCGTCACGCAGCGTGCGGTTGTTGATGCGAGTGGTGTGCACCGCACCGAACGTTGTCGCGGGATCGGGAAGGAGAACGAGCACCGCGGCGGCGGCAAGTGCTGCCACAACATGAATCCAAAAGGCAGCAGTCACGGTGCCGGTGAGGTGAATGACTCCGGCAGAGATGAACGGTCCAATGAATATGCCGAGCCGGAAGGTTCCCCCGAGTGTAGAGAGCGCACGGGCCCGATAGGCGACGGGAACGAAGCTTGTGAGAAAAGCATGTCGCGCGAGCGCGAACACGGCAGCAGCCAGTCCGAGCAGCAGCACACCGAATCCGAGTGCGACGGGGTTGGGGGCGAGAATCGCGATCACGACTCCGATGATGGAGAGTGCACTCGCGCCGATCATGGCCGGGCGTTCGCCCACACGGGAGATGAGCCATCCGCTCGGAATATTGCCGAACAGCTCGCCGAGGGTCAGCACGGCTGCGACGAGGCCAGCAATTGCCAGAGTCGCCCCGAGGCTGTCGGCAGCGATCGGAATCAGCGGGATGATCGCGCCTTCACCGATCGAAAAAAGTAGTGTCGGCAAGAGAACGGGAAGCCCGATCGAGCGCCAGCTAAAGGGTTCTCCTGTTGTGCTCATCGCCGTCCATAATATGTCGTGCGGGCCAGAGGGTGCGCGCGAACGGGCACGAGGCCAACAGGTGTCGCGTGGGGTTCGCGGGTAGTCTGGTTGGTGACATGGATGAACTGGACTTTTCTGACGACATCGCGGCGCTGCGCTCCACCTTTGCGGACATTCGCCAGGTAGTCGACACCGACCGGCTCACGTCGGAGATCGCACGATTGAGCGAGGCGGCTGGTGCCCCCGATCTGTGGGATGACACCGACAAGGCGCAGAAGGTCACGAGTGACCTCAGCCACCGTCAGGCTGAGCTGGCCAAGATCAATTCCATTTCGAGTCGCCTTGACGATCTCGAGATCATGGTCGAGTTGGCGAACGAAGAGAGTGACGATCAGGCAGCGGCGGATGCTCGCGCCGAGCTCAGGGGCATCACGAAGACTTTGGGCGACCTTGAGGTGCAAACCCTTCTCAACGGTGAGTTTGATCAGCGACCCGCTGTCATCACCATTCGCGCGGGAGCAGGTGGCGTCGACGCCGCCGATTTCGCCGAAATGCTGTTGCGCATGTACCTGCGGTACGCCGAGCAGCACTCCTATCCCACGCGCGTGCTCGACACGAGCTATGCCGAAGAGGCCGGCATCAAGTCAGCGACCTTCGAGGTCGACGCTCCGTTTGCCTTCGGAACGCTCAGTGTTGAGGCTGGCACGCACCGTCTCGTTCGCATGAGCCCGTTCAACTCAGCTGGCAAGCGCCAGACGAGTTTTGCCGCGGTCGAAGTTGTACCTCTTATTGAGACGACGGATGTTGTCGAAGTTCCCGAGAACGACATCCGTGTCGATGTCTTCCGTTCGTCCGGTCCCGGCGGCCAGTCGGTCAACACGACCGACTCCGCGGTGCGCATCACTCACTTGCCCACGGGAATTGTGGTGAGTTGTCAGAACGAGAAGAGCCAGATTCAGAACCGCGCTGCCGCCATGCGCGTGTTGCAGTCGCGGCTGTTGCTACTTCAGCGTGAGCAGGAAGCGGCCACCAAGAAGGAAATCGCGGGTGTCATTACCGCGAGCTGGGGCGACCAGATGCGCAGCTACGTTTTGGCGCCGTATCAAATGGTGAAAGACCTCCGCACGGAGTTTGAGGTTAACAATCCTTCGAATGTGTTCGATGGTGACCTTGACGGTTTCATCTCGGCGGGAATCAAATGGCGCAAGCGCGCCATCGAATAACCACGACCGCTCGGTCTAGCTAGGGCTCCACTGATCAGTCGTTCGCTGCCGGTGTGCCCTGAACTGGGCCACCCTGTGAGTACGTGCCTGCGGTGCGTCGCTGCCGAGTTCTCAGGTGCGGCTCTTTAGGCTGGCTCCAAATGATTCGTTTTGATTCTGTTTCGAAGTCGTATCCGGGCACGACACGACCGGCGCTGAACTCTGTTGACCTTGAGATCCTCAAGGGCGAGTTCGTGTTTTTGGTTGGCGCATCCGGCTCGGGCAAGTCGAGCTTTTTGCGGCTGATCCTCAAAGAGGAGAACCCCACGAAGGGTTCCATCCACGTGCTCGGTCAGCACCTGAATACGCTGTCGAGCCGCAAGGTGCCCTATTTCCGTCGCAACCTTGGCGTGGTGTTCCAAGACTTCCGTCTGCTGCCCAACAAGACGGTCTTCGACAATGTGGCGTTCACGCTGCAGGTCATCGGCAAGAGCCGGGGCTTCATCCAAGAGGCTGTTCCGGATGCTCTCAAGATGGTCGGCCTCGCTGGCAAGTCGAATCGTTTTCCTCATGAACTTTCGGGTGGTGAGCAGCAGCGTGTGGCCATCGCTCGCGCTGTGGTAAACAAGCCCGCCATCATGCTCGCGGATGAGCCGACCGGAAACCTTGACCCGGCGACCGCTGCGGGAATCATGACGCTCCTCGAGCGCATCAATCTCGGTGGCACGACCGTGCTGATGGCTACCCACGATGCTGGCATCGTGGACCAAATGAAGCGCCGAGTGATCGAGCTTATCGGCGGTCAGATCGTGCGCGACGAGCTTCAGGGTGGATACCAAACGCAGACGGTTCCCACTCAGGGGCGTATTCCGCATCCTGCTGCAAGCAAGCCTGCATCTGCCGCTTCGACCGCGACCCAGTCTCCAGCACGCCCGATGGCTTCGCCGTCATCGCAGGGTGAGGGGCTCGACGCATGAGGCTCGGACTGATCTTAGGAGAGGTCGGCAGCGGACTGCGCCGCAACCTCTCGATGGTGGTCTCCGTCGTTCTGGTGACCTTTATCTCGCTCACGTTCGTGGGCGCATCCATTCTTCTGCAGATGCAAATCGGGCAGATGAAGGGCTACTGGTACGACCGCGCGCAAGTGGCGGTCTACATGTGCACCGAGATCGATACGACCGGCAATTGCACCCTGGCTGAGGCGACGGAAGATCAGATCGCGGCAGTGAAGCAACAGCTCGATTCGCCGACTCTCGCGCCGTACATCAACGAGGTCGAGTTCGAGACGCATGAGCAGGCGTACGAGAATTTCAAAGAGCAGTTTGCCGACACCACCTTTGAAGGCATCATCACGCCGGAGTCTCTCAACGAGAGTTTTCGGGTGAACCTCGTCGATCCGGAGCAGTCCGATGTTCTCATCGAGAGCCTGTCGGGGCTTGCGGGAGTCGAAAGTGTTGAAGATCAACGAGCCTATTTGGAGCCGATCTTCGCGATCCTGAACGCTGCCAGCTACACCGCAATTGGTGTCGCCGGGCTGATGCTGGTTGCTGCGGTGCTGCTGATTGCCACGACCATCCGGCTGAGCGCGTTCTCTCGACGGCGAGAGCTCGGCATTATGAGACTCGTGGGGGCGTCGAACAGATTCATCCAGACGCCCTTCATCCTCGAGGGTGTTTTCGCCTCGTTGATCGGATCAATCCTCGCGGGCGGTGCGATTGTCGCGATCGTGCAGTTCTTCGTGCGCGGTTATCTCGCGACGACACTTCCCGTCAATACCAGCCTGCTCGGCATGGAAGAGGCACTGCTCGTCGTGCCCATTCTCATCGTCTCCGGTGCTGCGCTAGCTGCGGTATCCGCCGGTGTCGCGATTAGTCGTTACCTCAAGGTGTAGTCGCCAGACCACTCTCGCGCTAAACTGGTCTGCTGCACTGTCGGCATCCGCCGTAGCATTGCAGCATCCAATTTATTGAAGAGAGAAGTGAACCATGCCCAAGGAAGGTGACCGAAAGGTTGTTGCCAGCAACCGTAAGGCGCGCCACGACTACAGCATTGAAGACACCTTTGAGGCTGGTCTTGTGCTGTCGGGTACTGAGGTCAAGTCTCTGCGGTTAGGGCGAGCCAGCCTGATCGATGGCTACGGCTACATCGACGATCATGCTGAGGCCTGGTTGGATGCCGTGCATATTCCTGAGTTCTTTCAGGGTTCGTGGAACAATCATCCTCCGCGTCGCAAGCGCAAAATGTTGCTCCACAAAGAGCAGATCCTGAAGATTCACAACAAGATCAAGCAGGGCGGCTACACGCTCGTTCCCTTGTCGATCTACTTCTTGGATGGCCGCGCCAAAGTCGAGCTCGCTGTTGCCAAGGGCAAGCGCGAGTATGACAAGCGTCAGACGCTGCGTGAGCGCCAAGATAAGCGCGAGTCAGATCGGGCAATTTCGGCCCGCAAGAACATGGGGGAGTAGCAGAACTTCGTTTCCGCGCTCGTCTCTGTGCTCGTTTTCGCGCTCGTTAGCGTGCGCTGAAGCGCGCCTCGACGCGTGCCGAGATCGCGATCTTCTCGGGGTTGAGCGTCAGCTGGGCGCCATCCGAGGGCGCACCTGACATCCGCATCGCTGCGGCGCTGGCAAAGGGATCGTGATCGCCTGCGGGGCCGACGTGGTCGAGCATCCCTGGATCGGCGATGGCGAGAGCGGTTACCTCGGTGAGCCCCACACTCGCTGCGTACTCGTGTGCCTTGGTGAGGGCATCCGTAACGGCGAGGCGTCGGGTATGTGCGTGTGCGGCACGAGTGGATTCTTCGGTGAGTTCCCACTCCACGTATTTCACTGCAGTGTTGTCGACCGCACTGACGTACTCGATGAAGAGGGCCAGAGCGTCGAAGTCCTTGAATCGTGCGACGTAGTCGATCGCGGCGGAGTGCACGAGCGGCAGCTGTTGGCCGGCGTTATTCCACGGCCGTTGGGAGGTGACGCGCACGGTGTCAGACGACCACCGGGTAATTGCACCATCGTTCGAGGCGAGCTTGGCGAGGAGGGCATGCACCCGACTCGACGACTGCAGTGCAGCATCGAAGACCTCGCTCCGGTCGGGACCATCTATGGATACCGCCAGATGCACGATGCCGCGTTCGGCAGGGTGCCACGACTCATGCTCGCCTCGAACAGTGATGACGAGGGACATTGTTAGATGGCGCCGAGTTCTTCGAGCTTGGCCTTCAGCTCCTTGTCGCTGGGCTCCACTTGGAAGGTTCCGTCCGTGAAGTGCACGACAGGGATGTTGAGGCGGCCGCTGATGGCGTGGGCGCGATCTGCTGCTGTGGGGTCCTTCTCCACATCGACTTTTTCCCAGTCAATGTTCAACGAGTTGAGGAGAGCTTCGGAACGTACGCAGTCGCGGCACCAGTCCGCGCCAAACATGGTGATTTTGGTGGGTAAGGCTTGAGTTGTATCGGTCATGAACCAAATCTACTTCGCCATCACTGGATGAGGGCGTTGCGTTCGCTGGCAGCGTTCAGTGCGCGGCTGCAGGGCTGGCTACTGCGCCGAATCCGACCTACACTAGAGGGCTACCTGTTCATTGGGTGGCAATTGATAACTCCACAGCGCGACAACGACCCACACAGGGGGATGATCGGTTTCGACATTGCCTGCAAAACTGTGAGAAGCGGGTCGAGAATGCAGCCTTATCTCGTTAACGATGACTGCAAACTATAAGTGCCAATTCAAAGCGCACTGACTTCGCCCTCGCTGCCTAAGCGAGCGCACTAAAGAAGTCCGTCAGACCGGGAATGCTCTCTACTCGGATTCTGGCGCAATTTAGAGAGATTGCTGCGTAGTTACGCCTGAGGGCTACGTGGGACTTGCACTCTGGCTGGGCTTGTTGATCTAGGTGCTTGTGGCAAAGATCAGAGCCGAGTAGAACGCCTGCACAAGATACACCCGTAGAAGGCACAGAATTACAGCAGTGGACGGGGGTTCAATTCCCCCCATCTCCACCACCGGTCGTTGTCGCGTTGAGTTCTCTGAAACATCAGGGAGCGCAGGTGGAGAGACGGAGACAAGCGAGCTGCATCGTCAGCTGGCTTGTCTCCGTTTTTTGTTGTGCCGTGGCTGTCGAGGCGCGTGAGAGATCGCGTTCCCTAGTGGTCTCAATCTCCTTGCCGCAAATACCCTAGGGGGTATAGTCTGCGGTTATACGCAGCTACACAGGAGAAAGTTTGAGGCGCGGATGGCACGGGTAGTCGTTATGGGAGCTGGAGTTGCTGGGCACACGGCGGCGCTTCATCTAAAGCGGAAACTTGGCAAACAACACGACGTCGTCGTCGTGAGTCCAAACTCCCAATGGAACTGGATTCCGTCAAATATCTGGGTCGGCGTTGATCGCATGGCGGCGAGCAAGGTCGTCTTTCCTCTGGCTCCCATTTATCGCAAGAAGAAGATTGAGTTCCATCAAGCCAAAGCGACCACGATCTTGCCGGATGGTGATGCTCACGATCCTCGGTCACAAATAGAGGTGGAGTACACCTCTCCAGCGGCTTCCGGCAGCACCGCTCGAATTCCCTATGACTACCTGATCAACGCGACAGGTCCGGCTTTGAACTTCGCCGCGACGCCGGGGCTAGGCCCCGACACCGGTCACACCGTCTCAGTGTGCACCCCGAGCCATGCGGTTCACGCGGCCCAGGAGTTGAAGGCGATCACCGCTCGACTCAAGAACGGCGAAAAGCTGACTCTCGTGGTCGGCACGGGGCACGGCACCTGCACGTGCGAGGGCGCTGCTTTTGAATACGTGCTCAATGTTGAACATGAGCTACGCCGGCACGGTGTCCGTGACAATGCCGACATCGTATTCTTCACCAATGAGATGGAGCTTGGAGACTTCGGCGTCGGTGGCATGATCATCAAGGACAAGGGTTCGTTCATCAGCGGGGGAGCACTCGCAGGCACTCTCTTCGCCGAACGCGGCATCCGAACTGTGCTTGGTGCAGCAGCGACCGCGATTACCGCCGACACCATCGAATATGTTCAGGTCGACGGTGCTCCGCAAAGCCTTCACTTTGATTTCTCGATGCTGTTGCCGCCGTTCCGCGGCGTGCCGTTCGAAGTGCGAGATCGTGACGGCCGAGACATCACTGCCACGGTTTTCGCCCCGAGCGGGTTCATGAAAGTCGATGCTGATTACGCGCCGAAGGCGTACGAGGATTGGCAGGCGTCAGACTGGCCGAAGACCTACCAATCACCGGCATACCCAAACATGTTTGCGGCCGGTATCGCGTTCGCTCCGCCGCACGCCATCTCGGAGCCGCATCAGACGCCCGATGGCGTCATGATTGCGCCGGCTCCACCACGCACGGGCCAGCCCTCAGGGGCGATCGCCAAAGCGGTGGCGTTCTCTATCGTGGACATGATTCAGAGCGGCGCTAAGACGCCGACGCATACCGCACCGATGAACCATCTTGCAGCAGCGTGTGTCGCGTCAGCGGGCACCGGCGCATTCGAGGGATCCGCGGTAGCCATGGTGATGTCGCCCATCATCCCGGACTTCACGCAGTACCCCGAAACCGGTCGCAACATCACAGAAACCACTGCAGAAATTGGTCTTGGTGGGCACTGGGCGAAACGAATATTGCACACCGCCTTCATGTACAAAATGCATGGATACCCATTCTGGTGGGTAGTCCCCGAGTGAGTCGGCAACGAAGGATCACACTATGAAAAGCACCATTGTCGTCAATCACGAACCGTGGGTGGCGAGCGAGCGAGAGAAACGCGCCCGCCACAACGTGGTGATTCAAATCTGGCGTTTCGTGCGCATGTCTTTCGTGATGTTTTTACTGGGGCATCGCAAACACGACGCCTAGCGTTACGCCTCCGGGGGAGCGGGAGTGTTCCGCTCGGCTCCCGGTGACGGAGTCACCGTGAAGGTGACAGGCTCGGTGAATTCGCGCGCGGCGAAAGCTTCCTTCACGGCAGCCTCTACTTCAGCGATGCGGTCGTTGGGAACAAGAGCGATTGCCGCTCCGCCGAATCCTCCACCCGTCATCCGTGCGCCGATCGCACCGTGTTCGCGAGCAGTCTCGACCGCAAGATCGAGTTCGGGAATGGATATTTCGAAGTCGTCGCGCATCGAGACGTGCGATGCATCAAGCAGCGCACCAATGGCGAGCGGGCCTTCGGTAGTAAGAGTGCGAACGGTGTCGAGCACCCGCTGATTTTCGGTAACAACGTGACGGACTCGGCGGAACGTCACGTCGTCAAGAATTTCTTGAGCGCGCTCAAGATCAGCGACGCTTACATCGCGCAACGACGAAGCGCCTAGCGCCGCTGCTCCGGCTTCGCAGGATGCGCGGCGTTCGGAATAGCCGCCGGTCGCGTGAGAGTGCGAGACGCGAGTGTCCATCACGAGAATGCTCAATTCCGCTGGAGCGAGTCCGAGCGGCACAACTTCGACCTCGAGGGAGCGACAGTCGAGGAACACGGCGGAGTCTGTGGCGCCCAAGAGAGACGCAGACTGGTCCATGATTCCGGTGGGAGCACCGACGACCTCGTTCTCGGCGAGTTGTCCTACCTTGGCGAGTTGCTCGCGCGGAAATCCGAGCTCCCAGAGATCGTTGAGGGCCAAAGCGACGGAACTCTCGATCGCAGCCGACGACGAAAGGCCGGCACCGACGGGCACGGTCGAATCAATGAGGATGTCGACTCCGGGCACACTGTTCAGGTCTGTGCCGTGTTGGCCGAGAGCCCAGGCGACGCCGAGCGGATACGCACTCCAGCCGACGATTTCTCCGGCAGAACGCGCCGCGTCGAGTCCGGAAAGCGGAAGCTCCACCGCGGTATCGTCGAAGGTGCTGGTGACGCGGATCACACCGTCGGTGCGCAGTCCAACGGCAGCACGGGTGCGGCGATCGATGGCGAACGGCAGCACGAAGCCTTCGTTGTAGTCGGTGTGTTCGCCGATGAGGTTGACGCGGCCGGGTGCCGACCACACGCCTTCGGGGTCGTGGCCGGTTAGTTCGCTGAAACGCTGGCCAAGTTGCTGCACTGTGTCGCTCATGCTCGTTCGATTGCCTTTCGGATGTTTTCGGCTGCGGCCTCTGGCGTGACGTCAGCGATCCAGGCGCCCATCGCCGATTCAGATCCGGCGAGGTACTTCAGTTTGTCTGCCGCGCGTCGAGGCGACGTCAGTTGGAGGTGCAGGCGGAAGGTGTCGCGTGCACGGTTCACGGGGGCTTGGTGCCATGCCGCGATGTAGGGCGTCGGGGTGTCGTAGAGGGCGTCGATTCCCCGAAGCAGCTTCAGGTACATCGTGGCGAGTTCGTCGCGTTCTTCTGGGGAGGTCGCGGCGAAGTCGGCAATCTGGCGGTGCGGCAGCATGTGTACCTCGATGGGCCAGCGCGCGGCGAACGGCACGAAGGCAGTCCAGTTCTCTCCGCTCAGCACAACGCGGTCGCCGGCGCGTTCGAAGTCGAGGATGCGCTGAAACATGTCGGGGCTCGTGCGATCGATCGCATCCAAAGTCCGCTGTGTTTTGGGGGTGATGTAGGGGTAGGAGTAGATCTGGCCGTGCGGGTGAAGCAGCGTGACGCCGATTGCTTCTCCGCGGTTTTCGAACGGAAAGACCTGCTGCACGCCCTCGAGTGCCGAGAGCGCCTCGGTCCGATCCGCCCACGCTTCGATCACGGTGCGTGCGCGGCTGGGGGTTTGAGTGCCGAACGATCCTTCGTGGTCGGGGCTGAAGCACACCACCTCGCAGCGGCCAATGGAACTGCGGGTGCGGCCGAGTCCGAGTTCGGCAAGGTCATCGAGCCCGGTCGGGCTGTTTTCGCTTCCCGCGAGGGCTGGCCCGAATGACGGTGAACGGTTCTCGAAAACAGCCACGTCATAGAGTGCGGGAACTTCCGACGGGTTCTGGGGAGTCTGCGGTGCCAGCGGGTCTTGATCGGCAGGCGGGAGGAAGACTCGGTTCTGGCGTGCGGCGGCGACGGAGACCCATTCCCCCGTCAGGATGTCCTGGCGCATGGTTGCGGTCGCTGGTCGGGGGTCGAGCACCCGGTTGTCGACTGATCGCTCTTCGCCAAGCGTGGTGTCAGCATCATCGAAGTAGATGAGTTCACGGCCATCGGCGAGGGTGGTGGCGCGTTTGGTGATCTTCGAGGTCATACTGCACTTCCCTCGGGGGCGCTGGTATTTTCGGCACGAAGGCGGGCGTCCCAAGCGCTTTGAACCATTTCTTCTGCGGTGTGCCGCATTTTCCAGTCGAGATCGCGGGCGGCGAGATCACCGTTGGCGACAATGCGGGGCGGATCGCCGGCTCGCCGTGGCGCGATTTCTGGGGTGAAGTCGATGCCGGTGACGGTAGCGATAGCGGTCATGATTTCTGCGACCGATAGTCCGTTTCCACTGCCGAGGTTATAGGCAGGCTCGATTGCTTCGTGAGCTTCCAAGCGGCGGGCCGCAGCCACGTGCGCGGCGGCGATGTCGGCGACGTGCACGTAGTCGCGCACGTTGGTGCCATCGGGGGTGGGGTAGTCGGTGCCGTTGATCCGCGGTGTTTTTCCGGCGACGAGCGCTTCGAAGACGAGGGGGAAAAGATTGTGGGGGCTGGTGTCGTAGACAATAGGGTCGCCGGAGCCGACGACGTTGAAGTAGCGCAGCGACGTGTGGCGCAGGCCCGTGGCGACGGCTTCGTCGCGCAGCAACCATTCGCCGATCAGTTTCGATTCGCCGTAGGGGGAGAGGGGATCCTTCGCTGTGTATTCGGTCACTAGCTCGACATCAGGTGTTCCGTACACTGCGGCACTCGAGGAGAAGACGATTTGATCGATCGCTGATTCCTGCATTGCTTCGAGCAAGGCGAGCGTGCCGGTGACGTTCTGCGCGTATGTGTGGAGTGGCCGCTGCACGGAGACGCCGGCGTACTTGTAGCCAGCAACGTGGATGACGCCGGTCACGCCGTGGGTCGCCATCGTTTCTTTGAGCGCGTTCTTGTCCCGGATGTCAGCCTGCACGAACGCGGCACCTTCCGGAACGAAGCGCGTGAATCCGCTGGAAAGGTCATCAACGATGACTGTTTCCATTCCGGAGTTCAGTAGTGCGCGAGCTACGTGAGCGCCGATATAGCCAGCGCCGCCGGTTACCATCCAAGTCATTGCAGTCCCTTGCGTCGAAGCAGCGGTGGTGCCGCGAACGCAGCTCTACACCCTGTGATTGTCTAATAATATGATTATTAGTGTGTGGCGTCTAGTCGCCACGGTATCCGCAGAAAGTGGCTTAGTCATGAACGGATGAGCCGCAGTTCGCGGATGTTCGGGTTGAAGTCCATCTCGCGAACGGTACCGTCATACATGAAGCGATTCCTGGCATAAAAGGCCCGTGCGCGAGGGTTTTGTTCAAGCACCCAGACGCTGGCGGCCGCGCCTCCCAGCGCGGCATCGATTAACGCTTGGCCTGCGCCCGTACCGTGGGCGCTCATAAGCACATAGATCATGGCAAGTTCCTCAGAAGGCAGATCGTGCTCGTCGCGATTGTGGTGGGCGTGAGCGAGACCGACAATGCGGGAGCCCACCTCGGCCACCACGGTTGTGGTGCTGGTGTCCGTAAGGAGCTCATTCCACATTGCTTCTCGTCGTTGCCGTGCCTCGTCACTCCATGCTTGCTCAGGAAAGAATCCGGCGTACGTCTCTTTCCAGCACTGCGTATGCACAGCAGCGAGCTCTTCAGCGTCGTCGAGCCGCGCGGCTCGTGTGGTGAAACTAGGCACGAATCTATCTTCGCGTATTCCCCTGCGTCGGGTGTGCGGCTGTGGCATCTGTGAAGAGATACGGATGCCGTGAATAGCCGCGCACATTGTGCGGTCGGTGACGCCGACGAGTGGTGCGCATCCCCATGTTGTGGCGTGTGCCGAGACGCGACGCGCCCGGGATGCACGCGGTGTTGGCGAGGGGGGCAGAATGCACGTAATGTTTCCTCTTGTCACCCCAAAGGTGCGGAAGTCCCGGGCAGTTCTGCTGCTAGGTTTCCGGCCTCAAGTGGGGGCCACCATTCTCCTG
>NZ_JADYWU010000003.1 GCF_015864665.1 Salinibacterium sp. SWN167
CTTCTCAGTCACCATTCGACAACCCGAGGGTTGCCCAGTGAGGTGGGGTGTTATCAATTTATCGACTTATTAGTACTGGTCAGCTCCACAGGTCTTTAGTCCCTGCTTCCACATCCAGCCTATCAACGCAGTAGTCTAGCTGCGAGTCTCTCGGCCTAAGCCATGGAAATCTCATCTCGAAGCTGGCTTCCCGCTTAGATGCTTTCAGCGGTTATCCATTCCGAACGTAGCTAATCAGCGGTGCTCCTGGCGGAACAACTGACACACCAGAGGTTCGTCCATCCCGGTCCTCTCGTACTAGGGATAGATCTTCTCAAATTTCCTGCGCGCGCAGAGGATAGGGACCGAACTGTCTCACGACGTTCTAAACCCAGCTCGCGTACCGCTTTAATGGGCGAACAGCCCAACCCTTGGGACCTACTCCAGCCCCAGGATGCGACGAGCCGACATCGAGGTGCCAAACCATGCCGTCGATATGGACTCTTGGGCAAGATCAGCCTGTTATCCCCGAGGTACCTTTTATCCGTTGAGCGACAGCGCTTCCACAAGCCACTGCCGGATCACTAGTCCCGACTTTCGTCCCTGCTCGACTTGTCAGTCTCACAGTCAAGCTCCCTTGTGCACTTACACTCGACACCTGATTACCAACCAGGTTGAGGGAACCTTTGGGCGCCTCCGTTACTTTTTGGGAGGCAACCGCCCCAGTTAAACTACCCACCATGCACTGTCCCTGAACCGGATTACGGTCCGAAGTTAGATATCCAATATGACCAGAGTGGTATTTCAACAATGACTCCACCTGAACTAGCGTCCAAGCTTCACAGTCTCCCACCTATCCTACACAGGCCACACCGAACACCAATACAAAGCTATAGTAAAGGTCACGGGGTCTTTCCGTCCTTCTGCGCGTAACGAGCATCTTTACTCGTAGTGCAATTTCGCCGAGTTCGCGGTTGAGACAGCTGGGAAGTCGTTACGCCATTCGTGCAGGTCGGAACTTACCCGACAAGGAATTTCGCTACCTTAGGATGGTTATAGTTACCACCGCCGTTTACTGGGGCTTAAATTCACAGCTTCGCCTTACGGCTAACCGTTCCTCTTAACCTTCCAGCACCGGGCAGGCGTCAGTCCGTATACATCGTCTTGCGACTTAGCACGGACCTGTGTTTTTAGTAAACAGTCGCTTCCCACTGGTCTCTGCGGCCCTGCAGCGCTCCCGGAGTAAATCCGTTCACGCCTTAGGCCCCCCTTATCCCGAAGTTACGGGGGCATTTTGCCGAGTTCCTTAACCACGATTCTCTCGATCTCCTTAGTATTCTCTACCTGATCACCTGAGTCGGTTTGGGGTACGGGTAACTTGAACCTCGCGTCGATGCTTTTCTTGGCAGCATAGGATCACTGATTTCGTCCGTGAGGACTACCCATCGAGTCTCAGCCGTAATGAGAGACGGATTTGCCTATCTCTCGGCCTACATTCTTAGACCGGGACAACCATCGCCCGGCTCAGCTACCTTCCTGCGTCACACCTGTTAATACGCTAACCGCACCAGCATAGGGTCGAGTGCTAGGCCTCACGCTTCACCCCGAAGGGATCCATCTAGAGGATTCAGACTCTTAGCATCACTGGATTAGTTTGGGCGGTTCTTCGTCAGTACGGGAATATCAACCCGTTGTCCATCGACTACGCCTGTCGGCCTCGCCTTAGGTCCCGACTTACCCAGGGCGGATTAGCCTGGCCCTGGAACCCTTGATCATTCGGAGGACGGGTTTCTCGCCCGTCTTTCGCTACTCATGCCTGCATTCTCACTCGTGTAGGCTCCACGGCTGGTTTACACCGCCGCTTCACTGCCCACACGACGCTCTCCTACCACTCCGTACGGCTGAACCACGAAGGCTTACCTAAAATACGAAATCTACAACTTCGGTGGTGTGCTTGAGCCCCGTTACATTGTCGGCGCGGAATCACTTGACCAGTGAGCTATTACGCACTCTTTCAAGGGTGGCTGCTTCTAAGCCAACCTCCTGGTTGTCTATGCAACTCCACATCCTTTCCCACTTAGCACACGCTTGGGGACCTTAGTTGGTAGTCTGGGCTGTTACCCTCTCGACGATGAAGCTTATCCCCCACCGTCTCACTGCTGCGCTCTCACTTACCGGCATTCGGAGTTTGGCTAACGTCAGTAACCTTTTAGGGCCCATCAGCTATCCAGTAGCTCTACCTCCGGCAAGAAACACGCAACGCTGCACCTAAATGCATTTCGGAGAGAACCAGCTATCACGAAGTTTGATTGGCCTTTCACCCCTATCCACAGCTCATCCCCTCAGTTTTCAACCTAAGTGGGTTCGGTCCTCCACGTGCTCTTACACACGCTTCAACCTGGCCATGGATAGATCACTTCGCTTCGGGTCTAGAACCAGCGACTAAAACGCCCTATTAAGACTCGCTTTCGCTACGGCTGCCCCACACGGGTTAACCTCGCCACTGATCACTAACTCGCAGGCTCATTCTTCAAAAGGCACGCTGTCACAGCTACTAAGGCTGCTCCAACGGTTTGTAAGCAAACGGTTTCAGGTACTATTTCACTCCCCTCCCGGGGTACTTTTCACCTTTCCCTCACGGTACTTGTCCGCTATCGGTCATCTGGAAGTATTTAGGCTTATCAGGTGGTCCTGACAGATTCACACGGGATTTCTCGGGCCCCGTGCTACTTGGGATACTCTTCGGACCATTGCAACATTTCGACTACCGGGCTGGCACCGTCTATGGCTGGGCTTTCAATCCCATTCGTCTATATCACTTTGTAATCCTTGCTGTACGGCAGTAACAGCTGAAAAGTCCCACTACCCCGACCATGCAACGCCTGCCGGCTATCACACATGATCGGTTTGGCCTCTTCCGGTTTCGCTCGCCACTACTAACGGAATCACGGTTGTTTTCTCTTCCTGTGGGTACTGAGATGTTTCACTTCCCCACGTTCCCTCTACCCGCCCTATATATTCAGGCGGGAGTCACTGAGTCGTCTTGCAACGCCCAGCGGGGTTTCCCCATTCGGAAATCCTCGGATCAAAGCTCTATTATCAGCTCCCCGAGGCTTATCGCAGATTTATACGTCCTTCTTCGGCTCCAGATGCCAAGGCATCCACCGTTTGCTCTTAGAAAATTGATATCACATGAGTATAAGAATCGATCGCAACACCAAAGTGTTGAGATTGACCAATGAATTATTCCCCACAACCAAAGCTGTGAGGGTCATCGTTTATTTCTTGTGATCCGACCTTTCGGTCAGATCTAAGATGCTCGCGTCCACTGTGTAGTTCTCAAAATACGGGCGGTATCCTCCACCACCCCCTCGAAAGGAAGTGATACCAGGATCCGTTGACCCAAACACCCTTACGGNAGTGATACCAGGATCCGTTGACCCAAACACCCTTACGGGTATTTCAGTCCTAAGGTACGAACACAAATCTTCCGATCCGTGGCCGGTCCCTCAGGACCCAACAACGTGCAAAGACCAGCACCCCTGAAACCCCTCGTTCCAACCAGCAAGCTGGCGTACTAAAGAAACAACAGTTCCTCTGATCACAATGTCAATGTTCCACCCATGAGCGCCGTCCAACCCGAACAGGCTGGTACGACTCGGCAACATAAATTTCGTTTCCCACTAACTCTGTGTATACCGCAGAGACGGAAAAACGAGCTGCCATGCTCCTTAGAAAGGAGGTGATCCAGCCGCACCTTCCGGTACGGCTACCTTGTTACGACTTAGTCCTAATTACCAATCCCACCTTCGACAGCTCCCTCCTTGCGGTTGGGCCACTGGCTTCGGGTGTTACCGACTTTCATGACTTGACGGGCGGTGTGTACAAGGCCCGGGAACGTATTCACCGCAGCGTTGCTGATCTGCGATTACTAGCGACTCCGACTTCATGAGGTCGAGTTGCAGACCTCAATCCGAACTGAGACCGACTTTTTGGGATTCGCTCCACCTCGCGGTATTGCAGCCCTTTGTATCGGCCATTGTAGCATGCGTGAAGCCCAAGACATAAGGGGCATGATGATTTGACGTCATCCCCACCTTCCTCCGAGTTGACCCCGGCAGTCTCCTTTGAGTTCCCACCATTACGTGCTGGCAACAAAGAACGAGGGTTGCGCTCGTTGCGGGACTTAACCCAACATCTCACGACACGAGCTGACGACAACCATGCACCACCTGTTTACGAGTGTCCAAAGAGTGAACTATTTCTAGCCCGTTCTCGTATATGTCAAGTCTTGGTAAGGTTCTTCGCGTTGCATCGAATTAATCCGCATGCTCCGCCGCTTGTGCGGGCCCCCGTCAATTCCTTTGAGTTTTAGCCTTGCGGCCGTACTCCCCAGGCGGGGAACTTAATGCGTTAGCTGCGACACAGAAACCGTGGAATGGCCCCTACATCTAGTTCCCAACGTTTACGGCATGGACTACCAGGGTATCTAATCCTGTTCGCTCCCCATGCTTTCGCTCCTCAGCGTCAGTAACGGCCCAGAGATCTGCCTTCGCCATTGGTGTTCCTCCTGATATCTGCGCATTCCACCGCTACACCAGGAATTCCAATCTCCCCTACCGCACTCTAGTCTGCCCGTACCCACTGCAGGCTGGGGGTTGAGCCCCCAGTTTTCACAGCAGACGCGACAAACCGCCTACGAGCTCTTTACGCCCAATAATTCCGGATAACGCTTGCACCCTACGTATTACCGCGGCTGCTGGCACGTAGTTAGCCGGTGCTTTTTCTGCAGGTACCGTCACTTTCGCTTCTTCCCTACTAAAAGAGGTTTACAACCCGAAGGCCGTCGTCCCTCACGCGGCGTTGCTGCATCAGGCTTGCGCCCATTGTGCAATATTCCCCACTGCTGCCTCCCGTAGGAGTCTGGACCGTGTCTCAGTTCCAGTGTGGCCGGTCACCCTCTCAGGCCGGCTACCCGTCGTAGGCTTGGTGAGCCATTACCTCACCAACTACCTGATAGGCCGCGAGTCCATCCTTGACCGAAATTCTTTCCAGCTCCTAGCCATGCGGCTGAAGCTCGTATCCGGTATTAGACGTCGTTTCCAACGCTTATTCCAGAGTCAAGGGCAGGTTACTCACGTGTTACTCACCCGTTCGCCACTAATCCACCAGAGCAAGCTCCGGCTTCATCGTTCGACTTGCATGTGTTAAGCACGCCGCCAGCGTTCATCCTGAGCCAGGATCAAACTCTCCATAAATGTTTGATTGCACCAAGAAGCAAGCTCCTCAATGCACATCTTGCGTTACCCGCACCCGGAATAGGGTGTCGAGGCAACAAGTTTGAAACTGACAGAACAAATCAATACTGACTTGCTTTGTTTGTTTATATCTTTTTCCAAAGGAATCCGCTGCATAAACGACAACCGTTCTGATTAGAACAATTCCCATAAACACAGTCGGGTTTTTGGCATTTGACATTGTGCACGCTGTTGAGTTCTCAAGGATCGGACGCTCCTGACCTCCACCGAAAACGGCTTCACCCCAGGGCTTTCAAAACCTGTGTTGGCAACCCCCGCCGAAAGCGAAAGGCAACCTGTCTAACTTACCAGCTTCACCGCGCTTGTCAAACCAGCAGAACTGCACCAGAACGGCACACAACAACTGACCAACACACGCATGAAGCGGGAAGACATCCGACGGCCAGACAGCGAAACCTGCGAGAGGAATTCGGTGACCCGACCGGACTAAAACTATAACAGATTTAGCGAATGGTGGCCCCCACTTGAGGCCGGAAACCTAGCAGCAGAACTGCCCGGGACTTCCGCACCTTTGGGGTGACAAGAGGAAACATTACGTGCATTTTGCCCCCCTCGCCAACACCGACAACATCCCGGGCGTGTCGCAAAAATGAGGGCCCCAAAACACTGTGTAGTGCTCGAACCGTGCGGTGAAACTTAAGAGTTAATGGCGGCAATGAGCCGACAACCGGCGGCAGAGCGACGACCAGTTCGGCGGTACGACTTCGTCAACCAGACGGGCGAATTGACCTACCGCCGTGGCCGACTTCAAGCGCGGGCGATTGCCGCCCGCCTCAGGAGGAAATAGTGGAGCACCTCCCGTCAGCATCGCGAGCGCGAACGAGATCGAAATCTCATCGAGAGCGCCGGCATCCAAGAACTGCGACGCCAACGCTCCCCCGCCCATAATCCAGATGTCGTCGTGACCCGCAGCCTCGCGAATCGCGGGCAGAGCATCCGCTACCGCTCCGCGAACAAAGCGGACATCGGCGCCTTCGGGAACAGGAAGGTCGCGTGTAGTGACGTCGAACGTTGGCTGGTCACCAAAGTAGTCGGCCCACTTCTGCGGGTGCTGCTCGCGCTAGGAGGTGACGAAGATTCCCGCGAGCGTCTTTTTGCCGCGACGGAGAACGGCCACGTTTCCCGGCAGAAGGTCACTGCCCACCGTGGCCTGGTCATCCGCAACGGCAACATTGTTGAGGTAGACGCCACCCTGCGAGATTGCGCGACGTGCTTCACTTGCGCTCGACACCAGTTTCGTGTCGACGAGCAATTGCACAACGGTCGCGTCCGCTGAGGTTTCGACGTGGGCGAGCTCGCGCAGAGCTGCGGCAAGAGTGTCCGCATCCAATGACGCCAACTCCCCTTGGCCGAACAGCGCTGCGGATGCTGCGATTGCCGCTTCCGTTGCAGTGCGGCCGTGCACGAGAGAAGTGACCTCGAACGCGAGAGTCTTCTGTGCTTCGCGACGGAACGGTGCCTCAGCAACAGCGGTCTCGAGAGCAGTGACCTGTTCCCGCGACAGGAACGTGAAGATCTTCACGCGCTCAATGACATCCGCATCATCGGTATTGAGCCAGAACTGGTAAAACGCGTAGGGGCTCGTCATCTTCGAGTCGAGCCAAATGGCGTTGCCCTCGCTCTTGCCGAACTTGGTGCCATCCGAGTTGGTGATGAGCGGGGTACCAATAGCGTGAACGCTCGCGCTCTCAGCCTTATGGATGAGGTCGCTGCCGCTGATGAGATTGCCCCACTGGTCACTGCCACCGGTTTGCAAGACGCAGTCGTAGTTGCGGTAGAGCTCCAAGAAGTCCATGCCCTGCATGACTTGGTAGCTGAACTCGGTGTAGCTGATGCCGGCGTCGCTATTGAGACGCGCGCTCACCGCATCCTTTTTGAGCATCGTGCCGACACGGAAGTACTTGCCGATATCGCGTAAGAAATCGATCGCGCTCATCGGCGCTGTCCAGTCGAGGTTATTGACCATGCGCACAGCATTGTCGCCCTCGGTGCTCAAGAACTTGGAGACTTGGGCCTGCAAGTAGCTGACCCATTCGGCAACGGTTTCGTTGTCGTTGAGCGTGCGCTCTGCTGTGGGGCGCGGATCTCCAATAAGGCCGGTCGCTCCCCCGACGAGTCCGAGAGGTTTGTGGCCAGCCAGCTGAAGACGGCGCAGCAGCAGCAGCTGCACGAGGTTACCCAAGTGGAGGCTGGGAGCGGTGGGGTCGAATCCGCAGTAGTAGGTGATGGGGTCACCGTCGAGAAGCTTCTCAAGGGCAACCGCATCGGTAGAGACATGCACGAGACCGCGCCACGTGAGCTCTTGCCACAAGCTCTCGAAAGAGCTGTCGTTGCTTTGGGTACTGAGAGATTCTGATGCTGTCGCTGACACGTCATTAACCGTAGTGCCTATCGGCGGGGTGCTGAGAGCAGCCTGCCGCGCGTTATCCGCAATGCTGAGGCACTGATCTGAAGAAATCAGGCTTGTGGGCCTGATATTGGAGAATCAATGCTGTAGCCTTTAGTTATGTTTGTGATCACAGCGGACCAAAGAAACAGCCGCAGCAGCGCGGATGCCGTAGCCCAGACTCTGCAGCGCATCAATACCGAGCGCGCGGATGACCTCGCCCTGCCCGCCGAGCGCACTGCCGGAGACGAGGCACAAATGCTGCTTACGTCGGCACAGGCTGCTCTCGACATCACCCTCGAACTGACCCGCACCGAACAGTGGAGCGTGGGAATCGGTATCGGCGCAGTGCCCCTGCCGTTCGGAACAAGCGTGCGCGCAACCAGCGGTCCCGCCTTTCTCGCCGCCAGAGACGCCATCGACCGCGCCAAGAAGAGTCCAGCCAAATGCGCCGTCGAGTCCGACCCCGAGAGCGAGCTGGCCCGCGACATCGAGCCACTTCTTGAGCTGTTGATTCTGCTTCGCAACCGTCGCACTGACAACGGTTGGGAACTCTACGACTTGCTCAGCACCGGAATCACTCAGGCCGACGCGGCCGAGCGCCTCGGCATCTCCCCGCAATCTGCCAGCCAGCGCGCTCTAGTCGCGGGGCTGCGCACAGAAGAAGAGGCCGTTCGCGCCCTTGCAAACCTGCTCGACAGAGCACACAGTGGAGTAGCAACCGACAACGCGCTCAGCGCAGAGAAAGGCACGTCATGACCGGCTGGTGGATCGCGGTACTCGTTCTCACAATCGGAGCGATCGGCGCATCCATGATTGCCGCGCGCACCGAAAAGTATTGGCTCGCCACCGTCTCGCTACTGCCTGTCGGTATCGCCCTCATCTTGGGTTCCACTGGAAACCCTCTGCCCGGTGATGCTTCTGGGCTAATTATTTTGCTCAGCGCCGCCCTCGTCGCACTGGCCACTCTCGCCGGCAGCCCACTCGTGGCGCTCGTGCTCTCGCTCGCCTCGTATCCGGCACCGCGCGGCGAACATGGCGGCATCCTCGTGATCGACGCCGATTCTCCCCTGCCCGAACGTGAAATTCTGCGCGGCGGAACCACGATCGGCTACCTCGAACGCTTCGCGTTCATCGCATCCTTCATGGTGTGGCAGCCCGGAGCGATCGCCGTCATCGTTGCCATCAAAGGACTTGGCCGCTTCTCCGAACTCGAGAACGCCGCTGCCCGCGAACGATTCATCATTGGCACGCTCGTGAGCCTCGTCTGGGCCGGGCTCTGCACCGCAGCCCTGCTTGTCGGACGCTAGGTCGTCAGTCGGCACTTGCTCTGCGTGGGCCTAGCGTTACGGCTGCGCGGTGGCGTTCTCGGCGATCGCTTCCGGCGGCTGTGGTTTCTCGACCCACGTCACCAAGACCACCGAGACGATCATGAGCAGCAGCCACGAACCAAGCTTGGCGATCGAGACCAACTCCCACCCCTCCGACTGATTGGGATATACCCACGCGTTCGACCACGTCGCCACATTCTCTGCAATCCAAATGAATACTGCGACCAGCACGAAAGAGACCAAAATCGGCATCCGGAATCGTGCCCGCGAGACTCTGACGTGCATCACCGTGCGCCACCAGACCACCACGATTGCCGCGAAGAGGAACCAGCGAGCATCGACAATGAAATGGTGACTGAAGAAATTGACGTAGATCAGCGTGGCCAGAATGGCCGTGATCCAGCGTCGCGGATAGCGATCAAAACGAAGCTCGAAGAGACGAAACACGCGCACCATGTACGAACCGACCGCGGCATACATGAAACCGCTATAGAGCGGGACGCCGAAGATGTGCAGCACGCCGTCGCCCTCATAGCTCCACGACCCAGCATCGGTCTTGAAAATCTCCATCACCGTGCCCACGATGTGGAACAGGATGATCACCCGCAGCTCGCGCAGCGTCTCCAGCTTGAAGACCACCATGAGAACTTGGATGGCGAGAGCAGCCAACACCAGAAAGTCGTTGCGGGCGAGGGCCGCCGACTCTGGATACCAGAGGCGCGTGAGCACGAGAACCGTCAACAGCGCTCCCCCAAAGACGCACGCCCAAGCTTGCTTGAGCACGAACACGGTGAACTCGATAGCCCACGTGCGCCAACGCTGTGGTTGGACCCGACCGCTACCGTGCGGATGCTGCGGACCGCCATCGCGAACGCGGTCAAGACGCCCGTGCGCCCACTCATCAATCCGCTGCTCTAGCGGTGTGAAGCGGGCCACTAGCTGCGCTTGCGCTTCACTGCGGGGCGATACGGGGAAACGCTCGGCTCCCCCGGAATCCAGAAGCGCCACGGATACTCGTCGGTGCCGCCAGCACCCGCGACGCCCGTGCGCGGACCAACGCTGAACGGAGACTGCGACTGAGGCAGTTCCAGACGAACACGACCTGACTCTAAGTTGGTTCCCGCGTCATCCAGCCGGATGCCGAGCGCCACCGCGAGGCGGGCGGGCCCCCTAGCGAGGTCGGCCGGTTTCTTGGATGTTGCGCGCCGTTCGGCCGCGACATCCATCCCCTCGATCACTTCGCCGGCGCGTAAAAGGATTCCTGAGGCGACGCCCTCAGGCATGCACACGACATTCGCGCACGTGTGCATGCCATAGGTGAAATAGGTATAGAGATGGCCGGGCGGGCCGTACATCACAGCGTTACGTTTGCCGGGGCCGCGAAACGCGTGCGAGCCAGGATCGACTTCGCCCAGGTACGCCTCGACCTCGGTGAGCCGCACCGCTACCTCGCCGACGCGCACGACAGCCCCCAGCAACAGCGGAGCAACCTCAGTTGCCGGCCTGCTGAGCAGTTCGAACACGTCTAGCGGATAACCTGCGGGTCGAGAGCGGCCGCGAGCAAGCGAACACGCTCGGTGAGCTCGGCACGCTGCTCGGCAACGCGCACCGGAGCAGTTCCACCGACGCCGGCACGGCTCGATACAGAACCCTCCACCGTAAGAACCGCGCGCACATCACCCGTGAGGTGAGGTGAAATGGCGGCGTAGTCGTCATCGGTCGGTTCGTGAAGTTCAAGCGAGTTGTCTTCACAGAAACGCACGAGCGAACCGCTGATTTCGTGAGCCTCACGGAACGGCACATGCTGGCGCACGAGCCAGTCAGCAACATCCGTCGCCAAGGAGAACCCCTGAGGCGCAAGCTCGGCCATGCGCTCCGTGTTGAAGCGCAGCGTTGCCACCATGCCAGTGAACGCAGGCAAGAGCACTTCGAGAGTCTCGACGGAGTCGAACACGGGCTCTTTGTCTTCCTGAAGATCGCGGTTGTAGGCGAGGGGCAGGGCCTTGAGCGTGGCCAGCAGGCCCGTGAGGTTACCAATAAGGCGACCAGACTTGCCTCGAGCAAGCTCAGCGATGTCGGGGTTCTTCTTCTGGGGCATGATCGACGATCCGGTTGAATAGGCGTCATCAAGCTGCACGAAATCGAACTCGCGCGTATTCCACAGAATGATCTCTTCGCTGAGACGCGAAATGTCGATACCCAGCTGCGCGGTAATGAACGCGAACTCTGCCACGACATCCCGGCTCGCAGTCGCATCAATTGAGTTTTCGGTGGGGCGAGCAAGCCCCAGCTCCCGAGCAACAAGCGCGGGGTCGAGCCCCAACGTGCTGCCCGCAAGCGCACCAGAACCATACGGCGATGTGGATGCGCGAACCTTCCAGTCCCGCAAGCGCTCGAGCGTGCGCACCAGAGGCCACGCATGCGCGAGCAAATGATGCGCGAGCAGCACTGGCTGCGCATGCTGGAGGTGGGTACGACCCGGCATGATGGCCGCAGCGTGCTTCTCAGCCTGCGCCACAATGGCGTCAATGAGGTCGACGACCATGGCCGCTATCGCGCCCGCATGGTCGAGAAGGTACAGGCGCACGAGCGTGGCGATTTGGTCGTTGCGGCTACGTCCGGCACGGAGTTTGCCTCCGACCTCAGCACCCGCACGCTCGATGAGCCCACGCTCGAGAGCGGCGTGAACGTCTTCCTCGGACTCAAGGGCTGTAAAACTGCCATCGGCAACGGCTGCACTCAACGATGTCAGGGCATCCGTCATCGTTTCGAGTTCAACGTCGTCGAGGTACCCCGCGGCCGCGAGCGCAACAGCGTGCGCTCGCGAACCGGCGAGGTCATACTGCGCAAGCTGCCAGTCGAAGTGAGTTGATTTGCTCAACCGGGCAAGCTCAGGTGAAGGGCCACTTGCGAAGCGGGCTCCCCAGAGTTGTCCCTCACCAGTTTCGGCAGATTGCGCCATGATTAGCCCTGCTTTGCGTCGCGACGAGCCGAGATCTTGCTCGGCAATGACCAGAGTTCGATGAAGCCCTTAGCGAGCGACTGGTCGAACGTGTCACCGGTGTCGTAGGTGGCAAGGCTGAAGTCGTAGAGGCTCTGCTCTGACTTGCGGCCAGTCGGTACGGCACGGCCAGCGTGGAGTGTCATGCGGATCTCTCCGCTGACGTAGCGCTGGGTGTCGTCGATGAACGCGTCGAGTGAACGCTTGAGACCTGAATACCAGAGTCCGTCGTACACGAGGTTCGACCATTCGGCCTCAACTCCACGCTTGTAACGGGAAAGGTCACGCTCGATCGTGAGTGACTCAAGCTCTTCGTGGGCGGCGATAAGAGCCATCGCGCCGGGAGCTTCGTAAACCTCACGGCTCTTGATACCAATGAGGCGGTCTTCGACCACGTCGATGCGGCCGATGCCGTGCTTGCCGGCGAGCGCATTCATGTGCTCAACGATGGCGAGAGCCGACATCGCGACGCCGTCGATGGCGACAGGGATTCCGGCTTCGAAAGTGATGGTCACTTCGTCGGCGGGCAGACCAGCGGCAGGATCAGCGGTGTACTCGTAAAGCTCTTCAATCGGAGCATTCCACGGGTCCTCGAGGAATCCGGTCTCGACCGCGCGACCCCAGACGTTCTTGTCGATCGAGTAAGGGCTCGCTGCTGACTGGCGGATCGGAAGATTGTGCTTTTCGGCGTAGATGATCGCCTTGTCGCGGGTGAGCGCAAGGTCACGCACGGGAGCGATGCTCGTGAGGTCGGGGGCGAGAGCCGCAACAGCTGCCTCAAAGCGAACCTGGTCGTTTCCTTTGCCGGTGCAACCGTGAGCAACGCTGTCCGCACCCAGCGCCTTGGCGGTGAGTGCGAGGTGACGAGAAATCACGGGACGGCTGAGAGCCGAAACCAGCGGGTAGCGCTTTTGGTACAACGCGTTTGCCTTGAGTGCTGGCATCAGGAAGTCGTCAGCGAACTCATCCTTCGCATCGATAACGATCGACTCAACAGCACCACAGTCAAGTGCGCGCTGACGGATGTCATCCATGTTTTCGCCGCCCTGGCCGACGTCAATCGCGAGCGCGACGACCTCTTTGCCTGTGGCGTCCTTGAGCCAGCCGATACCTACCGAAGTGTCGAGTCCGCCCGAGTAGGCGAGAACTACGCGTTCTGACATATGTTTTTCTCCTTGACGTCGTGAATCAGTTTAGGGAACTACAACGGCGGCTTCATGCCGCCAAAAACTAGGCAGCCTGTTCGAGCAACCAAATCATGAGAGCCTTCTGGGCGTGCAGGCGGTTCTCCGCCTCATCCCAGATGACACTCTGCGGGCCATCGATCACGTCGGCCTCAACCTCATACCCGCGGTCAGCAGGCAAGCAGTGCAAGAAGATCGCGTCAGGCTTTGCGAGCGCCATTAGCGCAGTGTCGACCTTGTAGGCACCAAGAGAAGCCACGCGAGCGGCCTTCTCGTCTTCTTTGCCCATCGACACCCACGTGTCTGTGACAACAACATCCGCACCCGTCACGGCTTCAGCCGCGTCGGTGAGAATTGAAATCGAACCACCCGTGGATGCCGCAATCTTCTCCGCGTCAGCGACGACATCCGCCAACGGTAGGTAATCTTCGGGGCACGCGATGCGCACGTGCATTCCCGCGGTCGCGCCAGCGAGGAGATACGAGTGCACCATGTTGTCTGCACCATCACCGAGGAACGTGACGGTCAAGCCCTTAAGCTCACCCTTGTGCTCGCGAATCGTGAGCAGGTCAGCGAGCAACTGGCAGGGGTGGAACTCGTCGCTGAGAGCGTTGATCACGGGAACTTGGGTTCCATGGGCCATCTCAATAAGACCCTGCTGGCCGTAGGTGCGCCAGACAATGGCGGCGACCTGGCGTTCAAGAACGCGAGCCGTGTCTGAGGCTGTCTCCTTACCGCCGAGCTGACTGTTGGCGGTCGAGATGATGAGCGGCGAACCGCCAAGGTCTGCGATGCCCACAGCGAACGAGACGCGAGTGCGAGTTGATGACTTGTCAAAGATCACAGCAACGGTCTGCGGACCCTCGAGCGGCTTTCGCCCCCACCGATCAGCTTTTACTTTTTCGGCGAGATCGAGAATCTCGAGTTGCTCGGCCGGGCTGAGGTCATCGTCGCGAAGAAAATGCCTGGTCATGATGCCTCCGTAGATGCTGTGTTGGTCACTTCGTTCAGCACCGTGCTGAACGTGTCAATGAATTCGGCGATTTCGGCATCGCCAATGATGAGGGGCGGAGCCAGGCGAACAGTTGACGCATTGGGCGCATTGATAATCAGCCCGTGCTTAAGCGCAACCGCCACGATCTCTTGCGCGACAGGCTCGGCAAGTCCGATGCCGATCAGGAGTCCGCGCCCGCGAAGCTCCACGATCAACGAGGAATCGATGCGGGCCAGTGCGGTGCGCAGTTCGGCACCGCGCTGAGCGGCATTCGCCACGAGGTCGTCAGACTCAATCTGGCCCAAGACCGCTTCCGAAACGGCACAGACGAGTGGGTTGCCACCGAAAGTAGTGCCGTGCTGACCGGGATGCATCAGCGAGGATGCCTTCCCGAACGTCACGAGCGCACCGATCGGCACTCCCCCTCCCATTCCCTTAGCCATAGTGATGGCGTCAGGAACGATTCCGCTCTCTTGGAAGCCAAACCAGTCTCCTGTGCGTCCGGCTCCGGTCTGGATCTCGTCAATAATGAGCAGCACACCGTGCTGAGTCGTCAATTCACGAGCCGTTTCGAGGTAGCCGGCGGGCAGCGAGTGCACCCCAGCCTCACCCTTGATCGGCTCGACGATGAGGGCCGAGACATCCGGTCCAATCGCAGCTTCGAGGGCCTCGATAGTGGAATCAATGTGCTCGACGTTGGGAAGCAACGGCTCAAAAGGCTCGCGCAGCGATGCCTTGCCGGTGATCGAGAGAGCCCCCATAGACCGACCATGGAAGGAATCCATCAACGACAGGATGCGCGGGCGCCCGGTGAGGCGAGCGAGCTTGACGGCAGCTTCGTTCGCCTCAGTGCCCGAGTTCGCAAAGAACACGCGCCCCTCGTCACCGGCACCCGAAATGCGCAGCAGTCGTGCCGCGAGCGCGAGTTGCGGTTCGGTCGCGAAGAAGTTGGACACGTGCAGGAGGTTGGCTTGGCGGCTGAGCGCGCCCACAATCGCGGGGTGATTATGCCCAAGCGAATTGACCGCAATGCCAGCCAAGAAGTCGAGGTAACGCTTGCCCTCGGAATCGAAGACCGTGCAGCCTTCGCCACGCACGAACTCCACCTTCGGTACACCGAAGGTGTTCATCATCCGGTGGGCGTAGTCGTCTTTCCAGGTCATGCGGGTACCACCTCGGTGCCAATTCCATCTTGCGTGAATACTTCGAGCAGGATTGAGTGTGGGGCTCGACCGTCGATGATCGCGGCCTTCGGAACGCCAGCATCCACCGCTTCAAGGCAGGCTGTCATCTTCGGAATCATGCCCGATTCCAGACTCGGCAGCAGCTCACGCAGCTCGTCGGTGTTGATGATCGAGACGAGCGACTCCCGGTTCGGCCAATCGCTGTAGAGACCGGCAACATCGGTGAGGATGACGAGCTTGGCCGCGTCGAGCGCAATAGCTAGCGCTGCCGCCGCAGAATCCGCGTTGACATTGAGCAAGCCAGAGGCGTCTTCAGCGATCTCTCCCGCTTCCTGGGCCAGTGTCGACACCACAGGGATGTTGTCGCTCGCTAAGACGTCAAGCACTCGCTGAGGATCAACCTCAGTGACATTACCGACCAACCCGAGATCAACACGCTTGCCCTCGATCTCTTTGATCATTCGTTCACCGATAAACAGCGAATGTTCGTGCCCGGCAATGCCGTTAGCAAGATCTCCGTGCTCGTTGATGAGATCAACCAGCTCAGCGCCGACCTGATCGGTGAGCACATCGCGCACCACGTCGATCGACTCTTCTGTCGTCACACGATAGCCAGCACGGAACTCCGATTCGATACCGCGAATCTTGAGTTCCTTGGTGATCTGGGGGCCGCCACCGTGAACAATCACTGGGCGAACACCAGCAAGACGCAGATAAACCATGTCCTGCACAAAGGCGCGCTTGAGTTCGTCGTTGATCATGGCGTTGCCGCCGAATTTCACCACAATGATGCGGTTACGGAATCTCTTCAACCACGGAAGCGCCTCAATAAGCACTCCCGCCTTCGTCATGGCCTGCTCGTGTTCAGCGCCGTGGGTGTAGGCCGGCATCAGCTGGAGTACGCGCTGTTCTCATGCACGTAATCGTGCGTGAGGTCGTTGGTCAGAATGGTCGCTTCGGCATCGCCCGTAGCCAGATCGATCAGCACGTGCACAGCACGGCCCGTGAGATCTACCTCGTCACGTGAACGATCGGGGGCGCCCGCGTGGCAGACCCGCACACCGTTCATCGACACATCGACCGCATAGGGGTCAAAGGCAGCATCCGTGGTTCCGATCGCGGCGAGCACCCGGCCCCAGTTGGGATCGTTGCCGAAGATCGCGGCCTTGAAGAGATTATTGCGAGCAACCGAACGGCCGACCACGACAGCGTCGTCTTCGCTGAGCGCGCGCACAACTTCGATGCGGATGTCGTGGCTTGCGCCTTCGGCATCGCCCTGCAGTTGTTCGGCCAGGTCGTTGCACACGCTCGTGACAAGTGCGGCAAACTCGGCTGCATCCGGAGTCACGCCTGAGGCGCCCGACGCCATCAGCGTTACCTGGTCGTTGGTCGACATGCAGCCGTCTGAGTCAAGACGGTCGAAACTCACGCGAGTGGCTTCCCGCAGCGCCGCATCGAGGTCGGCTGCGGCGACAGCGGCGTCAGTGGTGATGACCACGAGCATTGTCGCAAGGCCCGGCGCGAGCATCCCTGCCCCCTTGGCCATGCCGCCAACGGTGTAGCCGGTGCCGGTCGCGACAGTAGTTTTGGGCTTGCTGTCGGTGGTCATGATGGCGAGCGACGCATCGGTGCCCCCGTCGGTGCTGAGCGCTCCGATTGCTGCCGACATCCCGGCGAGAACCTTGTCTTGCGGAAGCGGTTCTCCAATAAGACCGGTCGAACAGACGAGGATGTCGCCGGCCGATGACCCGAGCGCTTCAGCAACGTGCTCCGCTGTGGCGTGCGTTACCTGAAAACCCTGGGGGCCTGTGAAACAGTTGGCTCCACCCGAGTTGAGGGCGATCGCTGTGACAACGCCATCGTCGATGACCTGCTTGGACCAGATGATGGGGTGAGCCTGCGCACGATTGCTCGTGAACACGGCGGCTGCATCGAAGCGTGGGCCGCGGTTGACGACGAGGGCGACATCGAGACCACCGCTGGCCTTGAGCCCCGCTTCGACCCCGGCTGCTTCGAATCCTGCGGCTGCTGTGACACTCATGGTGCTACTCCGTCCAGCGCCAGACCGAGGGTTTCCTCAAGGCCTAACGCAATATTTGTCGATTGAATGGCGGCGCCTGCGGTGCCCTTTACAAGATTGTCGATTGCGCTGACGACAACCACGCGACGCGCTGCTTCGTCAACGGCAAGCCCAATCAGGGCGGTGTTGGCGCCCAACGTATCAGCGGTGCGCGGGAACTGTCCCTCAGGCAAGACGTGAATGAACGGCTCGTCGGCATAGGCGGTCTCCCACGCTTCCCGAATTTGGGCCGCGGTGACCCCATCAGCGAGCTTCGCAGTGGAGGTCGCGAGAATGCCGCGTGACATGGGCACGAGGACGGGAGTGAACGACACCGTCACCGATGAAGCGCCAGCGACTTTCAAATTCTGCGCGATCTCCGGAGTGTGACGATGAGTGCCGCCAACGGCATACGCCGAAGCAGAGCCCATCATTTCGCTCGCGAGCAGGTTAACCTTCAGGCTCTTACCCGCGCCCGAAGGGCCGACCGCAAGCACCGCCACGATGTCTTCTGACTCGATCAACGAGGAACGGATGCCGGGAGCGAGCCCCAGCGTAATTGCTGTCACGTTGCAGCCGGGCACCGCAATACGCTTCGAACCGGCAAGGACTTGACGTTGCGTGCCCCCGGCGGCGTGCAGCAGTTCGGGCATCCCGTAGTCCCAGGCACCGTAGAACTCGCCGCCGTAGAAGGCAGCCCAGTCGTCTTCACTGGTGAGGCGGTGATCGGCACCACAGTCAACGACGAGAGTGTCGGGGCTGAGCTCAGCCGTTAACGCTCCCGACTTGCCGTGTGGCAACGCAAAGAAAACAACATCGTGACCGGCGAGCACTTCGGGCTCCGTCGGCTGAAAAACTAGGTGTGCCAGAGACCGCAAATGCGGTTGCACATCGATGAGGCGCTGACCGGCGTTACTAAACGCGGTCACCGTCGTGACATCGAACTCAGGATGGGTGGACAGCAGGCGAAGAAGCTCGCCACCGGCATAACCGCTGGCACCGGCCACAGCGACCGAAATTGACATGGAATTACCTTCAGTGGGTTCGGAATCGAGAACACTTGCGGCGGCGAATCACACACGACCTCGTGGGTTGTGGCGAAACTCCGCCTATCGTCGCTCGTCAGCCCCGCGGAGAACCGGCGAAGACGGCACCACAAAGCTCAGCGAGAAACGCTGGCTGCAAGTGCGGAAGTCGGTCACATTTCTAGAGTAGTGCCCAGAGCGCGCGGCAGGCTAATCGACAAACGCAGAAAGCCGGTTGCCACTCTGCGAGAGACAACCGGCTTTCGCACCAATTAGTGGTTACTCGCGCAGTTCAGCGCCCACTCGTTCGCCAGCAAGGGCAACCGCAGCGTTCTTCGCGTCGGTCGCTTCTGCCTGCGTGAGCGTGCGGTCACTGGCACGGAACCTCAGCGCAAAAGTCAGCGACTTGTGCGATTCCGGGATGCCGGTGCCACGGTAGTCATCGACGAGCCGCACGTTCTCCAAGAGTTCGCTTGCACCCTCGCGGATGATGGCCAACAACTCGCCAGCCTGAACAGCCACCGGTACTACGAGAGACAGGTCTTGCGTAGCGGCCGGGTACGACACGATGGGAGTCGCAGCGATATCTACAGCAGCACTCGTGATCAGCACGGTGAGGTCGAGCTCAAGCACCGCAACAACACGCGGCAAATCGAGTTCAAGCGCCAGGGCCGGCAGCAACTCGCCGGCGTAGCCAACAGTGTGGTCGCCCACGCGAAGCTCGGCGGTGCGACCGGGGTGCATCGCCTGATGGGTTCCCGTCACGACGTCGATGTCGACGGACAGCGTCGCCGCCAGCTGCTGAACCGTGGCGAGAGCATCCGCGAGCCCGCGAGAGAGTGGTTGCTGACCCGGCTGGCGCGTAACGGCATCACCGAGGAACAGCGCGGCAACGTGCCACGGTTGTTCCGGGATGCTCGAACGCAGTTCGGCGAGAGCGGCGTCACTGGGCAACTCATAGCCGAGCGGCAACGAGGTGCTTCCGTAACGGTGGCCCGCTTCGGGCAGGAACACCGTTCCGACCTCGAAGAGAGCGAGGTCCGTGAGTCCACGAGAGACATTGCGGTGCGCGATCGCCGCGAGGCCCGGCAGTAACGAACGACGCAGGGTTGCGGCATCCGGGTCCAAGGCGTTTGCGAGTTTGATCGTGGTCGCTCCCCCAGCTTCAGGCGAGCCAAAAAGGTCGTTCGACTGCTGAGAGATGAACGGGTAGGCCAAGACCTCGGTGAGGCCGGATGCCGCGAGGCTGTTAGAGACGGTGCGACGCAGGCGCTGGGCGCGAGTGAGCCCGCGGCCCGGAGGAGCGACGGGGAGCACAGCCGGAATACGGTCGTAACCCACGATGCGGGCAACTTCTTCAACGAGCGTGGTCTTGTCACCGAGGTCGGGACGCCAGCTCGGTGGTGTCACGCTCCAGCCAGTGTCAGTCACAGTGACCTCGGCGCCAATAGCCTGCAGAGAGTCGGTGATCTCATCGGCGGAGTAATGAACGCCGATCAGGCCTTCGGCATAGCCCTCAGGCAGATCAACAGCATCTGGGGTGTGCTCGGCTAGTAGGTCGCTGCCGAGAGCATCGACGGTGCCGCCGCCCAGCTCCACGAGAAGTTCAACGACGCGCGCAGCCGCCGCAGAAGCCACTAGCGGGTCGACTCCGCGCTCGAAACGACGTGATGCTTCGCTGCCGAGCTTGTGGCGGCGAGCAGTGCGCGCGATCGAGATCGGTTCGAAGTTGGCTGCCTCGATCAGAACGTTGGTGGAGGCATCCGTGATTTCAGTGCTTGCCCCACCCATGACGCCAGCCAAGCCGATGGGGCCGGACTCGTCGGTGATGAGCAGGTCTTCAGGGTTGAGCGTGCGCGACTTGTCGTCGAGGGTGGTGAGCGTCTCCCCCGCTTTAGCGCGACGAACCGTCAATCCGCCCGACACTCGGTCGAGGTCATAGGCGTGAATCGGCTGCCCGAGTTCGAGCATGACGTAGTTCGTGATGTCTACCGTGAGCGAGATCGAGCGGATGCCGGCGAGCGTCAGGCGCGTGATCATCCACGACGGCGTTGGCTTGGTGACATCCACGTTCCGTACGACGCGCGTGACGAAGGCGCGCACTCCGGCGCGACCGCGAATCGGCGCGTCGTCGGCGATAACGACGGGGAAGCCGCTCGCCTCGGTGATCGTGGGAGCGTCGGCAGGATCGGTGAACGTTGCCCCCGTCGAGAGGGCGTATTCACGCGCAACACCGCGCAACGACATGGCATACCCACGGTCGGGCGTGACATTGATCTCTACCGCGAAGTCATCGAGACCGAGCAGCTCGATCGCGCTCGTTCCGACCTCGGGGTCGAGACCCAACGTAGACAACACGAGGATGCCGTCGTGCTCATCTCCGAGACCAAGTTCGCGAGTAGACGCGATCATTCCATCGGAGACGTGACCGTAAGTCTTGCGTGCAGCGATCGGGAACGGGCCGGGAAGAACCGAGCCGGGAAGCGTGACAACGACCTTGTCGCCGACCACAAAGTTGTGGGCGCCACACACGATGCCGCGAGGCTCGGCTTCGCCAACATCGATTTGGCACCAGTTGATGGTTTTGCCGTTGGATTGGGGCTCGCCGACGAACTCAATAACCTGGCCAACGACGACCGGACCAGAGATATCGAAACCGTGGACGTCTTCTTCTTCGAAGCCAACCTTCACGAGCGCAGCGTGAACCTGTTCGTGGGTGATATCTGTTGGGATCTCAACGAATTCCCGCAACCAACTCATGGGAATTTTCATTAGACCACCATTCCGAACTGCTGGGAGAAGCGAATATCGCCCTCGACCATGTCTCGCATGTCATTCATTTCGTTGCGGAACTGCAGCGTGCGCTCAATTCCCATTCCGAAGGCGAAGCCTTGGTATTCGTCGGGGTCTATCCCGGCGGCACGAAGCACGTTGGGGTTGACCATTCCGCAGCCGCCCCATTCAACCCAGCGGGCGCCCCCCTTGGCGTTGGGCTGCCACACGTCCATTTCGGCGCTGGGCTCGGTGAACGGGAAGTAGTTGGGGCGCAGACGAATCTGGGCGCCCTCGCCGAACATGGCGCGCGCGAGGTGCTCAAGCGTGCCCCGCAGGTTCGCCATGGTGAGGCCCTTGTCGATCGCGATACCCTCCAGCTGGTGGAAGACGGGAGTGTGGGTGGCATCGAGTTCGTCCGTGCGGAACACGCGTCCGGGCGCGACGACATATACCGGCAGTGGGCGCTCAAGAAGGGAGCGGATCTGAACCGGGCTCGTGTGCGTGCGCAACAGCAAGTGCGAGTCGATGGGGTCAATGAAGAACGTGTCTTGCATGGCGCGGGCCGGGTGATCTTCGTCGAAGTTGAGCGCGTCAAAGTTGAACCACTCGTTCTCGAGCTCGGGGCCTTCTGCGACCTCCCATCCCATGCCGACGAAGATGTCGCTCATGTGCTCCATGAGCAGGCTCAGCGGATGCCGGGCGCCCTTCACGTAGCGAGTGGCGACGGCCGTGACATCCACGGCTTCTGCCGCGAGCTTCGCTTGCTCTTCGGCGACGGCCAGCTCGGCCTCACGGGCGCTAAACGCGCCGTTGACGCGGCCGCGTGCGCCACCGATGAGCTTGCCGCTGGCCGCTCGGTCTGCCGGGTCCACGTTTTTCATCTGGGCGTTGAGCGCCGCAAGCGGTGACCCTTCGCCAAGATGGGCGCCGCGCACCGTTTTGAGGTCGGCCATTGTCGCGGCGGATTCGATGGCAGCAAGAGCTGCTTCGACCGCCGCGGTTACCGCTGGTTCTGTGATCGGGGTGGGTTCAGACACAAGAACCGAGTTTAGCGGACACCGCTGTGGCGGGCCGCCCTCATTGCAGAGCTAGTACCCGCCGCCGCCAGTGCTGCCATTGTCGACGCCGTAGCTGGCGTGACCGCGCGGCGGCATCGTGATGGCACGAGTGCCATCTACGCCAGGTTGCTTGGGTGTGTTCGGAGTGGTCGCGCCATCCTTCGGACCGCTCTTCTTCGCGATATAGCGGGCGATGTACGAGAGGCTCACGTTCATGACGAGGTAAATGACCAGACCGATGGCAAACAGCGTGAAGACGTAGCGGCTGCCGTAAAAGTTCTGCAGCTCCTTGATCGTGCGCGAGAGCTCGGGGTACGCCACGACGTACGCCAGCGACGTGTCTTTCAACAGCACGACAAGCTGCGCCAAAATGATCGGCAACATCTGGCGGAAGGCCTGCGGGAACTCCACGATAAAGCGGGTCTGCAGCGAGGTGAGGCCGATCGACAGCCCACCTTCACGCTGTCCCTTGGGCAAAGAACTGATGCCGGCACGGAGAGCTTCGCCGATGATCGCACCATTGTAGATTCCGAGACCAAGCACACCGGCCCAGTAGCCACCGGTAGAGAACATCAAGAAAACGAAGAAAATAAGCAACAGCAACGGCATACCGCGGAAAATCTCAAGCAAGATCGACGTAGGAATGCGGATCCATTTAGAGGCAGCAGTGCGCCCGAAAGAAAACAGAATTCCGACGATGATCGCCAGCACTGCCGCGACTCCCGCCATCCGCAAAGTGTTTACAACGCCTCGCCCGAACGCGCCCCAGACTTCAGGGTCAGCCAGAATGTCGGTTCTCGACGGGTCAAAAAGCCCCGGCTGCTCAGCGCCGTTAGCGCTCACACGCGGCGCAGCCAAGATGAAGTACGCCCAGACGATAAGCGCGATGATGAGCATCGCACCGACCACGGAGGCGATGGCGGAATTGCGCCGAGTCTTCGGACCCGGGGCGTCGTACAGCACGCTCGCACTCATCGCAGCACCATAACCTTCTTCTCGATCGCTCCGGCTATGAGCCCAAGCGGAATAGTAATGGCCAGATAAAGCGCTGCCGCGTACACCAGGGTGAGCAACACGAGGTCGCCGTGGTCGCGGGACGCAGCGCCGGTCGCCTTGAATAGTTCGTTCACAAAGAAAGCCCCGGCAACCGAAGTGTTCTTGGTCAAAGCAATGAAGACGTTGATAAGTGGCGGAACGACCATGCGGCTTGCCTGAGGAAGAATTACGAGGCCAACCGTCTGGGTGAATCCCATGCCAATACTACGAGCGGCTTCGGCTTGGCCGACGGGAACACCATTGAACCCTGAACGCACCGCTTCAGCGACGAAAGGTGAGGTGTACAGAGTCAAGCCAAGAGCGGCTAGGAGGAAGTAGTCAAGATCGACACCAAGGATGGGGAGCACAAAGGCGCAAAAGAAAAGCACCAGAAGGAGCGGAATGTTACGAAGGATCTCCGTGTACACCGTTGCAAAAACACGCAAGGAAGGAACCGGCGAAATGCGCATCGCCGCAATGAGTACCCCGAGAATAAACGCCCCAACACCAGCAATGCCCAACAGGGCCAGTGTCAAAAGAAAGCCCTGCATGTAGAGCGGCGTTATGTCGACAAGGGCGTCGATCGCGTTAGAGATGACGTCCATCCGGGCCTCCTGGAAAGTAAGTGAATAGGGCGTGAATGGTGCCCGCCTGCGTTAGTCGCAGGCGGGCACCGAGCACACTAGTTGCTGTAGCGGTCTACAGCAGGAGGGGTCGGAAGCTTCAGGACCTGGCCTGCAGTCGATTCCCAAGCCGCATCCCATGAACCATCGGAGTACGAGGTCTCGAGAACGTCATTGATGAAGTCGCGGAACTCGTCGTCATCATGACCGAGACCGATACCGTAAGGCTCCTCAGTGAACGGGTTGCTCAGAACTTCGAACTCACCCGGGTTCTGGTCGGCAAGGCCGGCCAAGATCACGTTGTCAGTGGTGACAGCGATCACGTTACCGCTGCGAAGCGGCTCGAGGCATGCTGAGTAAGCGTCAGTAGTGATGAGGTTGACGTCGTACTCAGCGATGTTCTTCTCTGAAGTGGAACCGGCAACGCTGCAGACGTCCTTGCCTGCGAGGTCCTCGGGGCCAGTGATGCCCTCGGGGTTACCATCGAGGACGAGGATGTCCTGGCCTGCGTTGTAGTAAGGACCAGCGAAGGAAATAACTTCCTTGCGAGTGTCGTTGATCGTGTACGTCGCGATCACGATGTCTACGGTGCCATTCTCGATGAAAGTTTCACGGTTGGCAGAAACCGTTTCTACCCACTCGATGTTGTCTTCGCTAATGCCGAGCGAAGCGGCAACGAGCTTACCAATCTCGACGTCAAATCCGACGGGGTCGCCCGACGGACCCTTGAGGCCGAACAGCGGCTGGTCGAACTTGGTGCCGATGGTGATCGTGCCTGCCTCAGCGAGGTCAGCCATCGTGGTGCCTGCTTCAAACTCGGGAACGACCATGTCGGTGTCGGTAGTAGACGAAGTGTCTGCTGCACACGCGCTGAGGCCAAGAAGGCCTACGGCGGCGATGGCAGAAATCATCAGACCTTTTTTGAGTCTCATGTGTTTCTCCTTGCTGCTGTGGGGATTACCCGCTGAGTTAGTGGGTAAGAATTTTCGAGAGGAAGTCTTGCGCTCTCGGAGATTGAGGGTTGGTGAAGAATTGCTCGGGCTCGGCCTCTTCAACGATTTCGCCGTCCGCCATGAAGATCACGCGGTCGGCAGCCTTGCGGGCGAAGCCCATCTCGTGGGTGACCACGAGCATGGTCATTCCGTCTTTGGCGAGCTGCACCATGACATCGAGAACTTCATTGATCATCTCAGGGTCGAGAGCCGATGTGGGCTCGTCGAGAAGGATGATCTTGGGATCCATCGCGAGCGATCGAGCGATCGCTACACGCTGCTGCTGGCCACCGGAAAGCTGAGCCGGCATCTTGGATGCCTGGTTGCCGATACCAACGCGATCGAGAAGCTCCATCGCCTTCTTGTCGGCCTCTGCCTTGGACATCTTGCGCACGCGGCGCGGGCCGAGAGTGACGTTCTCAAGAATCGTCTTGTGAGCGAAGAGGTTGAAAGACTGGAACACCATGCCGACGTCTGCGCGCAACTTGGCCAGACCAGCGCCTTCTTCGGGCAGCAACTTGCCATCAATCGTGATGGTGCCATCGTCGATCGTCTCAAGGCGATTGATCGCACGGCAGAGCGTGGACTTTCCCGAACCACTCGGCCCGATAACGACAACTACCTCGCCACGTTTAATCGTGGTGGAGATGTCTTTGAGCACGTGAAGCTCACCGTAATGTTTGTTGACGTGGTCGATAACGACCAGAGGTTCACCGCTCTGCGCTGCCATTCACCAAGATAAACACACGCCTGCAACGGGGGTCAATCAACGCGCCTAGTTGTAACACGGTCGTGACACTAAATCACGAGTACCGGTCACGATCAGTTGCTGCGCTGCGCGAAAGCACTCTCATACAGGCAGACGGATGCCGCAGTGGCGAGGTTCATCGACTCAGCATGGCCATAAATCGGCACCGAAATCACCCAGTCGGCCAAGGCATAATGCTCGTCCGTCAGGCCACGAGCTTCATTGCCAAACAGCCACGCCGAGGGCTTATCGAGAACGCCCTCATTGCGAGCCGCCAACAAATCGCCACCCTTGATATCGGCGGCAAGAACACGCATGTCCTCCCCCTTGACGCGCTCCAGCACCGCTTCGAGCTCGGCACCGACAGCAACAGGAAGGTGGAACAGAGATCCCGTCGTGGCGCGCACAACCTTGGGGTTGTAAAGGTCAACACTGCGACCCGTAAGAATCACGCCGTCGGCACCAGCGGCATCCGCTGCACGAATGATCGTGCCGGCGTTGCCAGGATCACGAACCTCTTCAAGAATTGCGATCAGTTTCGGCCCGCCAGAAAGAAGGTCTTTAACCGACGTCGGGAACTGGCGGCAGACAGCCAGAATGCCCTGAGGAGTGACAGTGTCAGCCATCGTCTCGAGCACCTGCTCAGAAACGAATTCAATTTCGATCTCCACAGCTTCGGCGGCACGAGCGAGATCGCTGTGGCGCTCGAGAGCGGTAGGAGTGGCGTAGAGCTCAACCAAGAGATCCGGGCGAAACTCAAGAGCTTCAGCTACGGATTGGGGGCCTTCCAAGAGAAAAAGCCCGGTCTCAGACCGGGCACTCTTCTTTGCAAGTTTGGCCACTGCTCGTACACGTGGCGAGCGCGGGTTATCAATCACGCCACTAACCCTAAGCTCGCGCCCTGCACATACGAGAATCGGCACGCTGTAGGGACCAAATTGGTCGCTACAGCGTGCCGATTGCACGAATAGTTGTGCGGCTAGTTACGCAGCCGAACGGGGTGCCGACGTGTCAGCAGGAAGTGCAGCCTTAGCGGTTGCAACCAGCGACGCGAACGTGGCGGGCTCGGTGACCGCGAGGTCAGCGAGGATACGACGGTCAACCTGCACACCAGCAAGGTTCAGACCCTGGATGAGACGGTTGTAGGTGAGGCCGTTCGCACGCGACGCAGCGTTGATGCGCTGAATCCACAGACGACGGAATTCACCCTTGCGGGCGCGACGGTCGCGGTATGCGTAGACGAGGGAGTGAGTGACCTGCTCCTT
This sequence comes from Salinibacterium sp. SWN167, assembly GCF_015864665.1. Taxonomy (GTDB): domain Bacteria; phylum Actinomycetota; class Actinomycetes; order Actinomycetales; family Microbacteriaceae; genus Rhodoglobus. The sequence goes on from NZ_JADYWU010000003.1 coordinate 26,958, forward strand.
GGCCTTGCGGTAGAGACGCGAACGCTGGCCGCGGTAACCCTTAGCGCGTTCGAGGATTACCCGACGCTTCTTGTGAGCGTTAACCGCCCTTTTTACTCTTGCCATGATGTATTCCTAAACCCTTTACTTACCGAGAAGCTTCTTGATTGTCTTGGCGTCCTGCGGCGCAATGACCTGATCCTGGTTGAGTGCGCGCTTACGCTTGCTGCTCTTAACCTCGAGGTTGTGTCGCATACCCGCCTGCTGCTTCATGACCTTGCCGCTACCGGTGACCTTGAAACGCTTCTTGGTGCCTGAGTGCGTCTTCTGCTTAGGCATCTTTCTCCTCTTTCTCTGGAACTTCTGCCTCACGAGGCTTCTTGTTAGCTGCCTTGCGGGCCTCGGCTTCAGCCTTAGCTGTTGCCTTGGTCTTGTGTGGGCCAATAATCATGACCATGTTGCGACCGTCAATAGTCGGTGTCGATTCAATAGAACCGAACTCGGAGACATCTTCGGCAAACTTCTGAAGCAAACGCACACCCTGATCGGGGCGAGACTGCTCACGGCCACGGAACAAGATCATCGCTTTGACCTTGTCGCCGCCAGCGAGGAATCCCTCGGCGCGCTTGCGCTTGGTTTCGTAGTCGTGCTTGTCGATCTTGAGACGGAAACGAACCTCTTTGAGAATCGTGTTCGTCTGGTTGCGACGAGCTTCTTTCGCCTTCTGCGCCTCTTCGTACTTGAACTTGCCGTAATCCATAATCTTGGCAACGGGAGGCTTAGAGCTGGGAGCTACCTCGACCAAATCAAGATCTGCCTCTTGGGCGAGCTTGAGGGCGACGTCAATAGAGACGACACCGACTTGTTCGCCACCGGGTCCGACAAGACGGACCTCAGGGACTCGGATTCGGTCGTTGGTACGGGGATCGCTGATGCGTGTTCTCCTTACATTTCGTGATGCGCAGCCAAACGGTAGTCGTCTGGTAAACGCAGTTCGGCGGATGCCGTGGCACGAAAGAGGATCAAACGCAGCGAATGCTGCATCACCCTTTAAAGCTGCGCAGTCCACATCCGGAACAATGCGCTGATTCAAACACGAATCATGCGTACTGCAACGCCAGCGAACTGTGCGGGGTGTAACTACCCGGTAACCTTATATGCGGTTGACAGGTGGGAGAATCTCCACTTTCGTAACCGGGGCGAGCCCCGGGCCTGCATAAGAATAGCAGAGCGAACCCCAATAAGCGAAGGACATCATGAGCGAGCCCACCCCAGACGAGACAAATGAAGCACGAGACATCTCAGAAGTGCCCGCAGTCGAGGTAATCAACACCGTCGCCGTACACATGCTCAGCGCTGCTGCGGTGAAACTCGGCCTTTCTGATGGCCCGGATGCAGAGTCAGAGAAGGACCTCGACGAAGCCCGCAAACTGATTACCGCTCTTGCCGGCCTCGTGACCGCCGCCGCCCCCGAGATCGGTGACCACCATGCGCGCCCGCTGCGTGACGGACTCCGCTCGGTTCAGCTCGCGTTCCGCGAAGAGTCGCGGTTCCCCGATGCCCCCGGCAAGGGCCCAGGCGAAAAGTACACCGGCCCCGTCAACTAAGACGGCGCCCGCTAGTTGCTGTCAGCTAGTGGGCAGGTCAGCGGCTGGTGCGCGAATGACTTGGACTGCGAGCGAATCGACCGACTGAGCGATGAGTTCAGAGGCACTCCAGCGTTCGCGCATCCGCTCCATGACCGCATCTAAGGTCTCGCGGTCAAGCCCCTCGCGCATCGCGATCTGAACGACCAACTCGGGGCCATGCAGCCGTGCACCGGGGTCGCCGGCCAATAGCTGGATATCAGCGACGCATTCTTCGCTCTCAGCGGATGCTGCGAACTCGTCCCGCACATCGGCACGCAAGAAGCTCGGCGTCCACGGAGCAGACTGCGCGATCGCCCACACTGCCGGGCGACGAAGGATGAACTCGCTGTCGCTGAGCGGATCGATGATAACGAGGTCAGTGTTTTCGCTGGCGGCCGCAAGCGCCACACGGGTGCCTGCCGCTGGCACTGGCCGAGCATCCGGATTCCACACCTTCATCGCCTCGACAGAACTGAATACGGGCAACACGGCACGGCCATCTGGCCCCGTAACCGTGACGATTGAGAGCTCTTGCGTCTTATCGACAGTGAGCCCCTCGGCGGTGGTGCCGGTCTCCCCTGCCTTGGCAAGCAGCGGGATCAGAAGGCGGGACTCGCGAACCTGATCGACAACCTCAGCTTCGGTGGCATCGCCAGCATGAAAGCGGGTGATAGTGGCCATGAGCGCTTGAGGAGCGCTGCCATCGTCATCGGGTGCTGCGTTGGGCTCAAAGGAACGCCCCTCCCACGGTACGCCTGCGGAATCCGTTGCGTTCACTTCTGCGCCCATGTCAGCTCCTGTGTCAGTGCTAGGTCAGTTCCGGTTTCCGCGCCCGCGAAGTGATTCGCCTAGTGCGAGGAGACGTCGAGCGCTTCAGCCAGCGTGAACGCCTTCGCATAGAGAGCCTTGCCCACAATGGCGCCCTCAAGACCCTGCGGAACAAGTTCGCGCAGCTCAATAAGGTCGTCCAAGCTCGAGATTCCGCCAGAGGCAATTACCGGGCGGTGTGTGCGCTCCATGACCTGGCGAAGCAGCTCAATGTTCGGGCCCTGCAGCGTGCCATCCTTAGTGACGTCAGTAACGACGTAGCGGCAGCATCCGGCAGATTCGAGACGGTCGAGAACCGTCCAAATGTCGCCACCCTCTTGCGTCCAGCCGCGAGCGGCCAGCGTCGTGCCGCGAACATCAAGACCAACAGCAATGGCCTCGCCATATTCGGCGATAACGTGAGCAGCCCACTCGGGGTTTTCCAACGCGGCAGTGCCGAGGTTGATGCGCTTCGCGCCAGTCGCAAGAGCAGATTCCAGCGACTCGTCGTCGCGGATACCACCCGAAAGTTCGATGTTGACGCGCCTCGGCGTCGACTTGATGACCTTCTTGATCATCGCGTGGTTGTCGCCACGACCGAATGCAGCATCGAGGTCAACGAGGTGAATCCACTCGGCGCCCTGGTCGGCCCAGTCGTGAGCTGCAGCGCACGGATCGCCGTAACTCTTCTCGGTTCCTGCCTCGCCTTGTGTGAGACGCACTGCCTTGCCGTCGGCTACATCCACTGCCGGCAGCAGGGTTAGACCGGGGGTTTTGTTGAACTCGCTCATAGATACGCTCTCTAAAGACCTGACCGCGGAACGCCGCGCACAAGCATCCGATACTAGTGCACGTAGAACCTCAGCAAAATCAGAAGGTCTTCAACCAGTTGCTTAGTAGTCGGATTCCAGCTTCGCCCGACTTCTCGGGGTGAAATTGAGTGGCAGTCAATGGCCCGTTTTCGACCGCGGCTAAGAATCGGCCGCCGTGGTCTGCCCACGTGAGCTTTGGCTGCGGAAAAGGCGGCTGAACATCAAGCGTCCACTGTTGTGCAGCGTAGGAGTGCACGAAATAGAAACGTTCGTCTCGCACCGAATCAAACAGCGTCGTGTCGTCAGGAGTCTCGACAGTATTCCACCCCATGTGAGGCAAAACCGGGGCGGGTAACTTTTCTACAACACCAGGCCACTCGTTGAGGCCTTCGGTCTGAATACCGTGTTCGTCGCCCGAGGCGAAGAGCACCTGCATGCCCACACAGATGCCCATGACTGGGCGACTTCCGGTGAGGCGCTTCTCGATGATTGCGCCCCCGCGAACTGATTCGAGCGCCGACATCACAGCAGCGAAAGCGCCAACGCCGGGCACGAGGAGCCCGTCAGCCGCCTCAGCGACCGAACGATCCGCACTCAGGCGAACGTTCGCGCCTGCAGCCTCGAGAGCCTTCGCTGCCGAGTGAATGTTGCCGGAGCCGTAGTCGAGGATGACAACCGAAGGAGCAGCCACTCTAGAGCGCACCCTTCGTAGAGGGGATTCCCGTGACGCGAGCATCCGGCTCAACCGCAGCACGCATCGCGCGAGCGAAGGCCTTGAACTCTGCCTCGGCAATGTGGTGCGGGTCGCGACCACCCAGAACGGTCACGTGAACGGTGATACCCGCGTTGTAACTGATTGCCTCAAAGACGTGACGCACCATCGAGCCGGTGAAGTGACCACCGATAAGGTGCATCTCGAAGCCCGCGGGCTCGCCCGTGTGGACGAGATAAGGACGACCGGAGACGTCAACAACAGCACGCACGAGCGCCTCATCAAGCGGAACAAGCGCGTCACCGTAGCGCGAGATGCCTGCCTTGGTGCCGAGCGCTTGCCTGATGGCCATCCCGAGCGCAATGCCAATGTCTTCGACCGTGTGGTGCACATCAATGTGCGTATCTCCGCTGGCCTTGACGGTGAGATCGATGAGCGAGTGCTTCGAGAACGCCGTAAGCATGTGGTCGTAGAAGGGCACGCTCGTGTCAATAGATGAGGTGCCGGTGCCGTCGAGATTGATCGAAAGTTCGATGCTCGACTCGCTAGTTTCGCGCGTAATTGTCGCGGTGCGCTGTGAGGTCATTGTTCAACTCTACCGAGCGTCTGGAGGTCGGCCATCGCATCCAAGAACGCAGTGGTTTCCTCTTCGGTGCCAGCAGTGACTCGCAAGTGGTGCGGGATGCCGACGTCGCGGATCAGGATGTCCTGAATGAGGAGCTTGTGGAACAGTTCTTGAGGGTCAGCGACGTTGCCGAACAAGACGAAATTGGACTCACTGGGTACGGGGGTGAATCCCAATGCTTCAAGTCCAGCGCTCATGCGATCACGCTGCGCCTTGATCTCGTCGACCATGGCAAGCATTTGCGGCGCGTGGGCCAGTGCCGCTACGGCCGCCGCCTGCGTGAGCGCCGATAGGTGGTACGGGAGTCGCACCAAACGCAAGGCGTCCGCGATCGCCGGATCCGCGGCGAGGTAACCGACTCGCGCGCCGGCGAAGGCGAAGGCCTTACTCATCGTGCGGGACACGAGAAGTCTCGGGCGACCCTCAAGGAGCGACAGAGCCGATTCGCGATCAGAGAACTCGGCATACGCTTCGTCGACGAGCACGATGCCGTCGGTAGCGTCGTAGGCGGCCACGATCGTGTCGTTGCTGACGGGGGTGCCGGTGGGATTGTTAGGGGAACAGAGAAAAACAACATCGGGCGTGTGCTCAGCGATTGCGGCAACGACGCTCTCTGGCGTGATGTCGTAGGCAGGATCGCGCGGTGCCGTGACCCACTCGGTGCCGGTGCCTGAGGCGATGATGGAGTGCATCGAGTAGGTGGGCGGGAAGCCAAGCACGCGGCGCCCTGGCCCGCCGAACGCCTGCAGCGTCTGCTGAAGCACTTCGTTGGAACCATTGGCCGCCCAGATGTTGTCGGCAGTAAGGCCGTGACCGAGGTAGGCCGCAAGTGATTCACGGAGTTCAGTGAATTCGCGGTCGGGGTAGCGGTTGGCATTCATAACAGCGCCGGCGAGAGCCATGACAATGTCAGTGGCAACCGCCTCCGGAATCGGATGCGTGTTCTCGTTGACATTCAGCTGGATGCGAACCGGATCGGTTGGTGCACCGTAGGGCGTAAGGCCCCTGAGGTCATCACGAATAGGGAGATCTGATAGCGAAGTCACTCCACCAATCGTAGAGGAACTGGCTGTGACCGGATGCCGGGGCCAGTGACGACGCCGGCGGAGCGGGGCAGGCTAGTTGGAAAAGCTGGCGGGGATCGCGAGCTCTTGACCCGCGAAGATGTCTGCTGACGACATCTGGTTCACTTCGATCAACTGGGCAACAACCTCGCGCGGGTCATGACCCGGGGCGTGCTGCTCGGCAATGTTCCACAGGGACTGCCCCGCCGCCACATCGACATAGACGAAGGCGTTCTCGTTGGACTCAAGAGTCGCAGCAGCGCCGCCGCTGTTGAGCGAGATGAGAAGGGCCGCGATAACCAACGGCGTGGCCGCGAGAGTCATAAGGACGACGCGACCACGCGTGGTGAGGCGAAGACGCGGTGCGGACTGCCGTGCACGGACAGCCGCGTTAGGTGCAATCACAGCAGTAGACATCATTCGCTCCTCATGGGGTGGTATCGCATCCGGTTCTCGGCCGGGAGAACCGGATGCGAAGTTGTGTTCCGAACATACATTCGAATAGTTCGAATATCAAGTACATATTCGAAGAAGCCACTGACATTTGCTCCCGACACTCGAACAAATGTTTGTTTTTGACCCCTTCTGCGGATACAGTTTCGAATGAGCCACTGACATTGGAATCGTGAGTGGCAGAAATAGAGGACTCCGTGACTGACGCAACAGCACCCCGAGACGACGCTTCTGAGCGCGGAACACGGCGGCGCACCAGCCTGAGTGCGAAGCAGCAGGCAATCCTCGAAATGATTCAGCGAGCAGTCGCCACCCAGGGGTACCCGCCGAGCATGCGCGAGATCGGCGATGCCGTCGGCCTCTCCTCACTGTCAAGCGTTACCCACCAGCTCAACCAGCTCGAGCTCAGTGGCTACCTGCGCCGCGACCCCAATCGCCCGCGCGCCATCGAAGTTCTTATCGACCTGCCCAACGCCGTCGACGAATCCAGCACGATCAGCCCGTCAATGGGCGACGCAGCAATGGTGCCACTTGTCGGTCGCATCGCCGCCGGAATCCCGATCACCGCCGAGCAGCATGTTGAAGAAGTGTTCCCGCTCCCCCGTCAACTCGTGGGCAAGGGTGAACTCTTCATGCTGAAGGTCGTGGGAGATTCCATGATCGATGCCGCCATCTGTGACGGCGACTGGGTCGTCGTGCGTCAACAGCAGACGGCTGAGAACGGCGATATCGTCGCCGCCATGCTCGACGAAGAAGCAACAGTGAAGGTCTTTCGTCAACGAGATGGCCACACGTGGCTATTGCCGCGTAACTCAAACTTCGAGCCGATCCTGGGTGACTACGCCCAAGTGCTCGGCAAAGTAGTAACGGTGTTGCGCGCGCTCTAGAGCACGCACAACACCGTCGCTGCAGCTAAATCTTCTAGGCCTGCTGCGAAACGAACTCTTCAATCTCGGGAACTCGCGCCGGGTGAACTAACGCGGTAACCAACGTGCCCTCTTCGCGGTAATCGGTAGAGATCACTCGGCCCTGCACGTGGAGGCGTGAAATGACCTCGCCGCGGTCGTACGGCACGAGCAGAGTCACCTCAATCTCAGGAGAAGGCAAGAGTTCTGCGATGCGCGCATTGAGCTCGTCAATGCCCTCACCGGAGCGCGCCGAGACAAAAATGCCCGTCGGCTCCAGACCACGAATTAGTAGACGCTGATCGTCATCCGCAAGATCGCTCTTGTTGAAGACAACGATCTCGGGAATGTCACGCGCACCGAGTTCGCCAATAACATCGCGCACCGTGGCGAGCTGAGCTCCAGGGTCAGGATGCGACGCGTCGACAACGTGCACGATGACATCGGACTGACCGATCTCTTCGAGCGTCGAACGGAAAGCTTCCACCAGCTGATGAGGCAGGTTACGCACGAAACCCACCGTGTCACTCAACGTGTACAGCCGACCGTCGGCAGTTGCCGACTTACGCACGGTAGCGTCGAGGGTCGCGAACAGGGCGTTCTCCACGAGCACACCAGCGCGCGTCAGGCGGTTCAACAGGCTTGACTTGCCCGCGTTCGTATAGCCCGCGATAGCAACACTCGGAACCTCAAAGCGATCACGGTTTGCCCGCTTCGCTTCACGCGCCGGCGCAAAGCCCTTGATCTGCTTACGCAGGCGCGCCATCCGTGTATGAATACGGCGACGATCGAGCTCAATCTTGGTCTCACCGGGGCCACGGCTACCCATACCGGCACCCGCACCGCCCACCTGGCCACCGGCCTGGCGGGACATCGATTCACCCCAACCACGCAGACGGGGAAGCAAGTACTCCATTTGAGCGAGCTCAACCTGGGCCTTGCCCTCGCGGCTCGTCGCGTGCTGGCTGAAGATATCAAGAATCACCGCAGTGCGGTCGATGACCTTGACTCCCACAACGTCTTCAAGAGCGCGTCGCTGGCTTGGGGCAAGTTCGGTATCGGCAATCACGGTATCGGCACCAGTTGCCGCCACCACATCCTTCAGCTCACGCGCCTTGCCCTTGCCCAGGTACGTACTCGGGTCGGGGTGGCTACGGCGCTGCAGGAGGCCGTCAAGCACGACGGCGCCCGCAGTCTCGGCTAGCGCAGAAAGCTCTCGAAGCGAGTTCTCGGCCTCGCGCAGGTTTCCTTGGCCGTAGATGCCGATGAGCACCACGTTCTCGATGCGCAGCTGGCGGTACTCGACCTCCGTGACGTCATCAAGTTCGGTCGATAGACCTGCCACGCGCTTCAGGGCGTGACGATCCTCGCGATCGAACTGATCACCGTCGCGATCAGATTCATAGTGAGCATCCGATTGCAGCGCTTGAGCGCCGGATTTGCCTGCTCCCTCGGAACCGAAGCGCGTCACTGCCGCATGGTCAGAGCTTTCTGCGGCCAGAACACGGTCGACGGAACGCTCGGCGTCGTCGCCATCATTGGCCTCGATACTGGTTTCTGTCGTGTTTCGCGTCATTGGGTTAACCCTACTTCTCTAGTTTTCGGTAAGTTCTGTGCATGGCTAACGAGCATTACTTCTCGTCATCACCCGAGAGTGATCTCAAATTGCGGACGATTCACGCGACCATTGCTGGTCTCGAACGCGAACTTGTCACGTCAAATGGGATCTTCAGTCCGGAACGGATCGACGCTGGAACCAAGGTTCTACTGGCGAACGTGCCCGCTCCTCCCCCGGGAGGAAACCTGCTTGACCTCGGTTGCGGCTGGGGACCGATGGCGCTCACCCTTGCCCTCGAGTCACCTCATGCAACGGTGTGGGCGGTGGACGTCAACGAGCGCGCACTGGATCTTGTGCGCGCAAACGCCGAAAAATTGTCCATACCCAACATTAACGCGGTTTTGCCCGCAGATGTTCCCGAAGACATAACGTTTATGTCTATTTGGTCGAACCCGCCCATCCGCGTCGGCAAGAACGAGCTGCACAACATTCTCCAGACTTGGCTACCCCGTCTCGAAGAAGACGCCGACGCCTGGCTGGTTGTACAAAAGAACCTCGGATCGGATTCCCTCCACCGCTGGATGGAAGCAACCTTCCCCGACGACTTCAGTTTCACTCGCGCCGCAACCAACAAGGGCTACCGGCTACTGCGCGCGAGACACCACGCTGCAACGCTCGACGACGCTGACGCCTAGGCGGCAGCGAAGGGCCGTCAACGGCCCTCAGAGGCGCGCTACGCGAGTTCGAGGCTGCCGGTGTAAACGAGTTCGGCCGGACCGCTCAGCGACACGTGTTCGCCATCCTCGGTCGGGAACATGCGAACGACAACGGTTCCGCCGGGAACGGTGACCCGCCACTGGTGGGGAGCGCTCGCTCCGGCGTAATGACGAATAGCTAAAGCTGCGGCGACAGCACCCGTTCCACACGACAACGTTTCGCCGCTGCCGCGCTCATGCACGCGCATCCGAATCGAACCAACGCCATCTTTGACGAGCGGCTCGGCCGGCACCACGAATTCAACATTCGCGCCGTGCTCGGGCAGCGGATCAATCACGGGGATGTAGCCGAGGTCAACACCATCGAGTTCTGCTTCTTCGGCGAGGGCTACGACCACGTGAGGGTTTCCGACATTGATACCGAGGCCCGGACGGGCGACCTCAAGTTCTTTCGCCCGCACGAGCGGCTCTCCGCCGTCGAGCGCCCAACGCCCCATGTCGACTTGATAGCCGGCCATGTTGCGCTGAACATCGCGCACGCCGCCACGAGTACCGATCGGCAAGGTGTCGCCTGGCTCGAAGTCAACAAAACCCTCATTAGCGAGGTACTCCGCGTAGACACGGATGCCGTTGCCACACATCTCGGAGATACTGCCGTCAGCATTGCGGTAGTCCATGAACCACTCCGCGTCGGCATCTTCGGCAAGCGCCGCAGCGCCCGCGTCAAGACTGCGGGACCGAACAGCGCGGATGATTCCATCGGCGCCCACACCAAAGTGACGATCGCAAATGGCCGCAACCTGCTTCGGGGTGAGGTCAATCTCACCATCCGGATCAGAAAACAGCACGAAGTCGTTGCCAGTTCCCTGACCTTTAGTGAAGTTAAGCGTTGCCATGCGTTCCATTCTCCCCCATGACGATCGACAGAGCGCGCTCTGCCCGCTCGGGATCGTCATACTGCAGCCAATGACATTGGTCGTAACGCTTGAACCAGCCCACCTGACGACGCGCATAGCGGCGCGTGAGGGCGGCCGTCTGCTCGATCGCGTCTGCCTCAGTGAGCGTGCCGTCCAACTGCTCGATCGCCTGGGCATAACCGATAGCGCGAGCGGCGGTGACGCCCAGCCCGCGCGGACGAAGCTCACGAACCTCATCGAGCAACCCGGAGTCCCACATCTGCTGCACGCGGGCGTTGAGCCTTGGAACAAGTTCATCTCGAGGCGCAGCTACACCAAAAATATGCGCGGGAGTCCATAGTTTTTTCTCTTCGGGAAGCCCGGCGCCGAACGGCTCGCCCGTAATCTCAATCACCTCGAGGGCCCGAACGATACGCCGCCCATTGCTCGCGCCGATCGAGTGCGCGGCTGCCGCGTCGAGCTGTTGAAGGCGCTGAAAAAGAAGACCAACACCCAGCTCGTCGAGTTCGGCTTCAAGACGCGCGCGAACATCCGGGTCTCGGGCAGGAAATTGGAAGTCGTGGATCACGCTCGAAACGTAGAGTCCCGAGCCGCCAACCATGATCGGCACGCGCCCGGCGCTCTGAATTTGCCGAATGATTCGCCGCGCATCCGTCTGGTACTGAGCAACGCTGGCGTCGTCGGTGGGGTCGAGCGCATCAAGCAGATGGTGTGGGATGCCGCGGCGCTGGTCGAGAGGCAGCTTGGCTGTGCCAATATCCATGCCTCGATACAGCTGCATGGCATCCGCGTTGATGATCTCGGATGAGATGCCCTGACGCGCAAGACCATCCGCTGTGTTCAACGAGAGTTCAGACTTACCTGTGCCGGTCGCGCCGACGACCACTACCAGCGGAAACGCAGCAGCGCTGTCGCTGGCAAGTGTCGGGTCGGGCTCGGGGCCGGGGTGGTCAGAGCGGGCAGACACGGGCACCGACGTGGTCAGTTGAGACTGCTCGCGCTGGGCATGCGGTGGTTGTGCCATTTCTTACTTAGCGCAGGGAATCGCTGGGGTCATAGATCGGTGTCGTGGCGACACGGATCGTGGGCAGACCGAGCGATACGCGTGAACTCGCGTCTGCTGCGCCAGCGTCAGTACTTGTGCCGGTGCCCGTGGGGACTCCACACGATGCTGCCTCGGCACGGTCCCAGGCGTCTCCCGCACGGGTGCGACGGATGTTGAGCACTCCCCCGGGTTGGGTGTCGGCAACGAGATGGAACGCCGCAGCTTCAGTGATCGTGAGAGTCACGACGTCACCGGGGCGGGGCGTAGCGCTGCCCTCGGGGATGTTGAAGTGCACGAGTCGAGAGTCTTCGGCGCGGCCAGAGAGTCGCGCGGTTTCAGCCTGCTTGCGGCCTTCCGTTGCTGTCACCATCACCTCGAGAGTGCGGCCGATTTGCTTATCATTCTCTTCTCGCGAGATGCGGTCCTGAAGCGCCGCGAGTCGCTCGTAGCGCTCTTGTACGACCTCTTTAGGAATCTGGTCTTCCATGGTGGCCGCCGGCGTTCCGGGACGGATGGAGTACTGGAACGTGTAGGCCGAGGCGAAACGTGATTCTTCGACCACACGCAGGGTGTCTTGGAAGTCTTCTTCGGTCTCACCGGGGAATCCCACAATGATGTCGGTCGTGATCGCGGCGTGAGGCATTTGCGCACGGACTCGCTCAAGGATGCCGAGGAATTTGGTCGAACGGTAACTGCGGCGCATGGCTTTGAGGATGCGGTCGGAGCCTGATTGGAGTGGCATGTGAAGCTGCGGCATCACATTCGGGGTTTCCGCCATCGCGTCGATAACGTCGTCGGTGAATGCGGCCGGGTGGGGGCTAGTGAACCTGACGCGTTCAAGGCCTTCGATGGAGCCCATGGCGCGCAGCAGTTTGCTGAACGCTTGGCGGTCGCCAAATTCGACGCCGTAGGAGTTCACGTTTTGACCCAGGAGCGTGATTTCGGTAGCGCCGTCATCGACCACCGCTTGCACTTCGGCAAGAATCTCGCCGGGGCGACGGTCTTTCTCTTTACCGCGCAGCGTGGGAACGATGCAAAAAGTGCAGGTGTTGTTGCAGCCGACAGAGATCGACACCCAGGCGCTGTGGGTTGATTCGCGGCGCGTGGGCAGAGTGGAGGGAAAAACGTCGAGCGATTCGAGGATCTCGAGTTGGGCTTCTTCGTTGTGGCGGGCCCGTTCGAGCAACGTGGGCAGTGAGCCCATGTTGTGGGTGCCGAAGACGACGTCAACCCACGGAGCTTTCTCGAGGATGACGCCCTGATCCTTTTGAGCGAGACAGCCTCCGACAGCAATTTGCATGCCGTCGTGCTCTTTCTTAACGCTCGCCAACATGCCGAGGTTGCCGTACAGCTTGTTGTCGGCGTTCTCGCGGACGGCACACGTGTTGATGACGACGACGTCCGCTTGGCCTTCAGTCGCTCGCACGTAGCCGGCGGCTTCGAGCGAGCCGCTCAGTCGTTCTGAATCGTGCACGTTCATCTGGCACCCGTAGGTGCGCACTTCGTAGCTGCGCGGGGTCGCCAGTTTTTCGTCAATCATGTGTTCCACCTTAAGCCTCAACGTTGAGGAGGGTTGACAGGCGCGAAGCTGGCCGAGCTTCTAGCGAAAGCGGGGACCGTGCGATGATCCGCCGACACCGGGCGCCAGCGCGGTGTTGACTGCCGATGACACCACAGAGCCCGAATATCCTCTGCGAAGCAGGAATCCGCTGAGGCGGCGCTTGGCCGTTTCGTTGTCGAGTGAGCGGAGTTGTGGTGCGCGTTTGAGTGCGACTTCATTTGCGCGTTCTTGTTCTTCATCACGCTCGAAGTCGACGACGGCGTCAATGTGCTCTTGGTCGATCTTTCGACGACGAAGTTCCGCAATGATTCCGCCGGAGCCGAGGCCTTTACGTTCGCGCAATGTGCGGGTGAGCGTTTCGGCGAGGGCCGCATCGTCGAGGAGCGCGGATCCTTCAAGACGCTCGATCTCTGCCTCGACCTCGTCGGACTCGAATTCACGGGTGGCGAGGAACTGGGTCATCTCGTGCGAGGACATCCCGCGGCGAGCAAGCGCCCGCATGCTGACTCGGCTGATCTCGGAGAAGCCGTCGCGGGCTTGCTTTCGTGCTTTGCGCGACGAACCATCTTCCGGCTCCACCGTTGCTGATCCGTTAGTGGGATGATCGGCCGAAATCGTTACTTCTGAAGCAACCGGTTCAGGGACGAATCGTGGCTCACGACGTGTTGCTGGCTGCGATTCTTCTTCTTTTTCGCTGGCCGGACTGAAGTCACGCATTGTGGGCAGTGCGCGGAGCACCGCCTGCGGTTCTTCAACGGCCTCAGCGGCCCATTGTTCTTCTGCGGAGGATTCCTCCGGCGACGACTCCACCACATCAGCGCGCGCAGCGCTAGACCTGTCAGCAAAGAGGTTGATGACGGGGGCGATGTAATCGTCGTCGGAGGAATTCACCAGTACTACCTACTGCCCAGAAGCCTTCTTGAGGGGCGCGGCAGGCGCCTTAGCCGCCACGGGCAACGTAGGGCCGTCAGCTTTGGCCTCAGCCTTAGCACTGGCCTTAGCTGCCTTCTCCGCAACGGCCTCAGCGTCAGCAAGCGCTTTCGCTTCGCTGGCATTGGCGGCCTTAGCTTCTGCACCGACACCGAGCTTGCGCATGATCTTTTGCTCAATCTCAAGCGCGATCGCAGGATTTTGGAGCAGGAAAGCACGAGACTTCTCCTTGCCCTGGCCGAGCTGGTCGCCGTCGTAGGTGTACCACGCGCCCGACTTACGGACGATTTCGTGGTCGACCCCGAAGTCGATGAGGCTACCTTCGCGGGAGATGCCAATGCCGTAGAGAATGTCGAACTCCGCCTGCTTGAAGGGCGGAGCCATCTTGTTCTTCACGACCTTGACGCGCGTGCGGTTTCCCACCGCATCCGTGCCGTCTTTTAGCGTTTCGATACGACGGATGTCGAGGCGAACTGACGCGTAGAACTTAAGCGCCTTACCACCGGCGGTGGTTTCGGGGCTTCCGAAGAAGACACCAATCTTTTCGCGCAGTTGGTTAATAAAGATCATGGTGGTGTTGGTCTGGCTCAGGCCACCGGTGAGCTTGCGCAGCGCCTGCGACATGAGTCGAGCTTGCAGACCAACGTGCGTGTCGCCCATCTCGCCTTCGATTTCTGCGCGCGGAACCAGCGCAGCAACCGAGTCAATGACGATCAGGTCGATAGAACCACTTCGCACCAGCATGTCGGCGATTTCAAGCGCCTGCTCACCGGTGTCGGGCTGGGAAACGAGAAGCGCATCGATGTCGACGCCAAGCTTTGCTGCGTATTCCGGGTCGAGCGCGTGCTCGGCGTCGATGAAGGCTGCGATTCCGCCATTGCGCTGGGCATTGGCGATGGCGTGCAAGGTGAGCGTGGTCTTACCCGAAGATTCCGGGCCGTAGATCTCGACGATACGGCCGCGGGGAAGCCCGCCTATGCCGAGTGCGACATCCAAAGCGATCGAGCCGGTGGGAATAACCTCAACCGGAGCGCGCTCATCGCTGCCGAGGCGCATGACGGAGCCTTTGCCGAACTGACGGTCAATTTGCGCTAGAGCGGTCTCAAGGGACTTCTCGCGGTCTGCTACTGATGGCATTACTTCTTCTCCAGTGGTTGTAGGTTGCTGCCCATAGGCTGTCGTGATTGGCGTGGACCGATGATGCAAGGCCCGCAACCTCCCGACAAAGGCTGTATTGCTAATGCCACGCTACGGGCATGCTCTGACATTCCAGAGAAGCGACGTGCGCAACTCATCCAAACTCAATATTCGAAAGGATGTTAGGGAGAAGACTACCAATATCGAATAGATGTTCGAACATGCCACGCAGAATCGAAAAGATTACTTCTTAGGCTCGCGCTGGCCAACGCCATAGCGGCGATCCATAGGGACATCCATGGCGTCACACAGGGCAGCCCACACCTGTTTCGCGGGAACACCACGCGACAGCGCTTGAGCGGCGGTAACGCCGCCGACCGGACCAAGCACTTGATCGTTGACGAGAACGCGGCCGTAGGGCTCACCGAACTCATCGGAGACAGCCATCCAGAACTCACTCAATCGCATTACTCCACCCTAAACGCGACAACAGCACCCCGAACGCACGAATGCCCCGCTCCACACCGGAACGGGGCACTGACGTGATGGGGCTGACGTGATGGGGTTAGCGCGAAACCAAGTTCGAATCGAACTCTGCGACGAGCTCGTCAGGCAGAGTATCGGGAATCGTGGTTGCACCTTCGATGACCGCAAGACGGTCGCCGACCTCGCGCATGATCACGGAGATGGGCGTATCGAGAGCTTCAGCTACCGAGGCAAGAATTTCAGAACTCGCCTCTTTCTGACCACGTTCAACCTCACTGAGGTATCCGAGAGCAACGCTCGCCTTACTTGCTACCTGTCGAAGGGTGCGTCCCTTTTGCAAGCGGAAGTCGCGGAGAACGTCACCGATTTCTTGACGAACTAGAACCATTGGACACTCCCTTTCTGACTGAATCGTGCGACCAGACAATTCTGGATAGCTAAGACTACAGCCAATTTATGTTCTGAACTCTAACCGCTCCACACTGGAGAAGCCTTGTGAGTTCGCTTACTGTAACCGAGCCGAAACATGGAATATTCCCGGCTCCTGCCACGAACTGACACCAGTTTTGGGGACAAACGAACCACCCGCGAGAGCTAGTCTTCCGACGTCAGATAGTCGTACAAACACTGCAGCGCCTCGTGAACGGCCTGCGCGCGAATCTCGTGACGGTCTCCCGAGAACTCAAAATCACGAGTTTCGACAAAGCCAGTGGCAGCGAAACCGATGAATACCGTTCCAGGTGGCTTTCCCTCGTGGGAGCCAGGCCCCGCGACTCCCGTCGTCGCCAAGCCGTAGTAGGCCTGTTGCTCGCCTACGCCGAGAACGTCGCGCGCTCCCGTGGCCATGTGAGCTGCGACATCAGGATGCACCGTGCCGTGGATGGCGAGAAGACTCGCATCGACGCCCAGAACCTGATGCTTGATGGCGGTGTTGTACGCCACCACTGCCCCATTGAGCACAGCGGAGGCACCAGGCACTGCCACGAGCGACGCGCACAACAGACCGCCCGTCAAAGACTCGGCTAGAGCAAGGGTTTGTCGTTGTTCGGTGAGAATCGCCACGATCTTCGTGGCGAGTTCTTCAGTAGTCACTGGTGAAGGGTCACGCTCCTGAGTTGGATTTGCGGGTGTGACGCCATGCACGCCACAGATATTCGATGCCGGTGTACATCGTCAAGATGAAAGCGATAGCCATCACGAACCAGTTCACCCAAAGGACCCACGGGCCGAGCACGGTAAACAACGGAACCAGGAAGAGAGAAATGGCGACGGCCTGCAGAACGGTCTTCAGTTTGCCCCCGCGGGAGGCCGGGACAACGACCTTCGACAGCACCGCAAAACGGTAGATCGTGATGCCGAACTCGCGCACCAGAATAAGAATCGTGATCCACCAAGGAAGCTCACCCAAAATCGACAGGGCAACGAGAGCGCCACCGGTCAGAATCTTGTCGGCAATGGGATCAAGGATGATCCCGACGTTCGTGATGAGGTTTCGCCCCCGAGCTAGGTGGCCATCAACGGTGTCAGTGACGATCGCAAAGATGAAGAGCGCAGCCGCCAAGTAACGGATGAGCCCCATCTCGCCGTCATCGAAGAGCAGCATCCAGATGAAGAGCGGAGCGAGGAAGATGCGCACCACTGTAATGATGTTGGCGATGTTGGCATTCGACGCCGGCGTATCACCCTTGCGAACCATCCGACCACGAAATGAGCTCGTGCGGTGGGGCGGAGCGGATTCAGAAACTGGTTGGTCGCCCACGCGATCACTCCCGATCGGTCAAATTCCAGGCGTCCTCATCTGAGGCGCTTTCTACTTCATCGTATCCGCTGAGAGACTCAGCTACCGCGTCGACCGGACCCGGCTCGTCTTCTCCCCGCAGTCGAGCGAGCACTGCAGGCAGCTGTTCAGCGGACACCAGCACGTCGCGCGCCTTGGACCCTTCGGAGGGACCAACGATTTCCCGCGACTCAAGCAGGTCCATGAGACGGCCGGCCTTGGCGAACCCGACGCGCAACTTGCGCTGAAGCATCGAAGTGGAACCAAATTGCGTACTAACGATGAGTTCGGTAGCTGCGAGGAGCACATCGAGGTCATCCCCGATGTCAGCATCAATCTGCTTCTTCTCGGCGACAGCCGCGACATCGTTGCGGTACTCCGGCTGCGCTTGAGCAATAACATGCTTCACGATCTCGGCAACTTCGCTCTCAGGAACCCACGCGCCTTGAACGCGGATGGCTTTGGAAGCGCCCATCGGGAGGAAGAGTGCGTCTCCCTGACCGATGAGTTTGTCTGCGCCCGGCTGGTCGAGGATCACGCGAGAGTCCGTCATGCTCGACACCGCGAAAGCGAGTCGCGACGGCACGTTGGCCTTGATGAGGCCGGTGACGACATCGACGCTGGGTCGCTGGGTCGCAAGCACGAGGTGGATTCCAGAGGCACGTGCCAGCTGGGTGATGCGCACGATGGAGTCTTCGACATCTCGTGGCGCGACCATCATGAGGTCGGCGAGCTCATCGACAACGATAAGCAGGTACGGGTAGGGCTTGAGCTTGCGCTGGCTACCCTCAGGAAGTTTGATCTCATCGGCAATCACCGCGCGATTGAAGTCATCGATGTGACGAAACCCGAAACTTGCAAGATCGTCGTAGCGCATGTCCATCTCTTTCACGACCCAGGCGAGGGCTTCAGCAGCCTTCTTGGGGTTCGTGATGATGGGAGTGATGAGGTGAGGCACGCCAGCGTAGATCGAGAGCTCGACCCGCTTAGGGTCGATGAGAACCATGCGCACTTCGGCAGGCGTGGCCCGCATCAGCACTGAAGTGATCATCGAGTTCACGAAGCTTGACTTACCCGAACCGGTCGAACCGGCAACCAAAAGGTGGGGCATTTTCGCCAAGTTAGCAACGACAAATCCACCCTCGACATCTTTGCCGAGCCCAATAGTCATCGGGTGTTCGCTCTTTGTGCTGGCGCTCGAGCGCAGCACATCGCCGAGCGACACAATCTCGCGGTCCTTGTTGGGGATTTCGACACCGATAGCGCTCTTGCCCGGAATGGGCGACAGGATGTTGACCTCGTTGCTCGCGACCGCGTAGCTGATGTTGCGGGCGAGCGCGGTAACGCGTTCCACCTTCACGCCGGGGCCGAGTTCGAGTTCATAGCGCGTAACGGAAGGACCGCGACTGAAACCAGTGACCGTCGCATCCACGCTGAACTGCTTGAGCACTTCGGTAATCGCGGCGACTACTTCGTCGTTCGCGGCTGAGCGCGACTTCGGTGGCGTTCCCGCCGAGAGCATGGCGGCCCGCGGAAGGCGATACACCGCGGTGGACTGCGGGGTAGTCTCGTGCGGACCATCGAACTCTCCCGCATTGCCCTTTTCGCTGGCCTTGGTGGTGAAACCGGGCAGGATGCCGGGGCCGTCGTCGCGCACACCGGTGGCTGCGGCATCCACTTCTCCGGTCGCGTACTTCTTGACGGCGTCTTCTGCCTTGAGGAGATCCTCGAGCAGCTCGACGCCGAACTCATCTTCTTTCTTCGTGAGATCTTTGGCCGCCGGCGGTTTAACCGGAGCCACTGACGGCGCCGAGGTCGGAGCCGGAGCAACAATCTCGGTCGACTGATCACGCGAAATCACAGGACTATCGAACGCCTTGTCTTCAGTCTGTTGTGACTTGTTGCGGCGCCACCATGGCAACGAGCCGGTGTCGTTGACATCACCAAGCCCGATGTCGGTCAACGAACCGAACTGAACGGAATCGTTCTTATGCGCACCAGTCTGATTCTTCGCCGCAGCACGTTCTTCATCGCTCTGCAATTGCGCCCCAAAGAGGTACGCGTAGAGCTCGCGCAGTCGCGACGGGAGCCGATTGGGCGGGGTTTTGGTGACGATGAAAAGCGAAAGGACGAGCAAGATCACGATCAACGGCACGGCAAGCCACATGCCGCCAAGCCACAGCAGCGGATTGGCTAGCAACCACCCGAAGACTCCCCCGGCGCGAGCGATTACCTCGGCACCATCGGAGGGATGGGGCTGACCGCTGTAGACGTGGCAGAGCGCTGCGACAGTAACGATCAGGATGCTGAGACCGATACCGATGCGGCCGTTGTCGTGAACGCTCGACGGATGCCGGAACATCCACACGGCAAGAAGCAGCAGAATGACCGGAAGCGCGAAGGCCACACGGCCGACGAGACCGCCGAAGGTGTACGCGTCGAGGGCGATCGCTACCGAGTCGGTGGGGTTGAACCACTCGACGACGGCGCCGACGATCGCCAGCAGGAAGAAGAGGAAAGGAACACCGTCGCGACGCTCATCTTTCGTGAGCTCTTCACGGCCGAAAACGCGGAACGCTCCACCGACCATGTGCGCGAGCGCGAGCCACAGCTTGGTGAGAGGACCCTCCGGCTCGACCGGAGGCTTCGTGCCTCGCGGCATCCGTTTGGTCGCTTGAGTCTTATTCGTGGTGTTTCTGGCGCGCGGTTTCGACGCACCCGAGCGCGAGGTCGACGATGTACGCGTAGCCATAATTCAACGCTACCGGTGGCCTCTGTCAGAGCAATGCAGCGACACTCATCGCGCCCGCTCTGCCCCAGCAGCCCTAATAGCGGATAGCGTCGATAACTTTCACTCGAACAGCGACGAGAGCAGGCATGAGGCCTGCCAACGCTCCGACCGCCGCGGATGCCGCGAGCGCGATCAACGCTGCCTCCAGCGGGAACGGGGGAAGATCTTGAACCCCGGGCGCGATGAGTCCTTGCACCGACGGATTCTGAACGATCACAATCGCGAGGGCGACGCCGATGACACCGGCGGCAACCGTCGCGACGACGCTCTCCATCATCACCGCAAAGAACACGCGGCCGGCGGTGGCCCCGAAAGCGCGGCGAACGCCAATTTCCCGTACGCGGTATTTGACGGTCACGAGCGAGATATTGACTAGGCCGAGACCGCCAAGCAGCAGAATCAGGCCAGCGATGCCACCGATGACCCATTGCAGGGGCTCAAGCGGGCTGGGCCCACCCCAGGCGAGATAGTCATTTCGGGTGACGTTCGCCGTCCACCCTTCCCCAAAGTCGCCGGCCATGTCACGCGTGATGATGTCTTGCAGTTGCGCGGATTGTTCTTCGGGCACCCACAACTCGTAGCTGACGTCTGATTGTTGTCCTGCTGAGGACCCGAGCAGAGCCCGGAATGGCTCCTCCAGCATCGATAGGGTGAGCCCGGTCGAAAACGGTTCGGGGAGAAAGACTCCGACCACCACGGCAGTGGTAGTGCTTTCCCCTTCCAACTCGATGGTCGGATGCGTGCGCAGATCGGGGCGGCCGAGCGCGTCATAAAACTCGTCGTTGATTACAACGGCAGTAGCAAGGCGGTTCCCATCCTCCTCAGTGAGCCAACGCCCCTCGCCCAGCTCAACGCGATGCATAACGCCATAGGCAGCACTCACTCCCTGCACCGCCGTGAACTGGGTGCCGTTGACGAGGTTGGCGGTGATGCTCCCCCGCAATAGTGGGGTCGCGTGACTGATCTGGTAGCGCTCGATGATGCTTTCCATGCTGGCAACGAACGTGGACGTGTCAGGATTCTGCGTTCCGCTTGCTTGGTACGGCGGATACACGGCAAGCGTTGCGGGGCGACCGCTGCCCCGCTCAAACTGTTCCGTCTGGGCTTGGCCGAACACGGTGCCCGCCCCCACGACAGTGGCGAGCGCACACACCGCAACACCGATCCCGATCAGGCTCAACAAGACACGGGTGCGATTGATGCGCACCTCATCCCACGCTTCAACCACGGCACCGACGACACCGCTGACCACGGCACCGCGAGGCTCCTGACGAATTACGGCAAGCTCCGAATTCGGGCGTGCAACGAGTTCAGCGGATGCCGCGGGCCCGGCCGACGGGCCCGCAGGCTCGCTCGGTGGTTCCGCGGGCTCGCTCGGTGTCTCCACAGGCTCAGCCGGTGAATCCGCAGGTTTTTTCTTGCGCCACCAGCTCATAGCGCAGCCTCCGGCAGGCTCGCGGCAAGCATTTTGCGCACATCAATAGCTTCCAACACACCACCGTCGAGGCGGTAGTGTCTGCGGGCCAGTGCTGCGACATTCGGGTCGTGGGTGATGGTGATGAGAGCCGCGCCTGATTGCTCAGCAACGTCATCCAGCAAGGCCATCACCGTTTTGCCCGTTTCGACATCCAGAGCACCCGTCGGTTCGTCGGCAAGGATCAAGCGGGGGCTGCGAACAAGGGCACGCGCGATAGCAACACGTTGCTGTTCACCGCCCGAGAGCTTCTCCGGCATCGAAGCCATCCGGTCGCCGAGCCCGACGCGGTCGAGCATCTCTGCGGCGATAGCTTTCCGTCGCCAAAATTGGCGCCCCGAGGCATAGAGCAAAGGGGTCATGACATTTTCGAGAGCGGTGCGACCGGCCAAGAGATTGAACTGCTGAAAGATGAAACCCACATCGCTGCCGCGCTTGCGGTCGCGTTTACTGCCCGCGAGCTTCTCGAGCGGCTCACCGTCGAACACGATGCGACCAGTGGTGGGGTTGTCGATGAGACCGAGAAGATTGAGCAGAGTGGACTTTCCGGAACCCGAACGCCCCACAATGCTGATGTGGTCACCCACCTCGACATTGAGAGTGATTCCCTTGAGAATCTCCAGCGTCGAGAAATCAGGCAACTCGACCGAGCGCGTGACGTCATCAAGCGAGAGCAATGGCATCAGTAGCACACCACTTCAGTGCCTTCGTAGAAACAGTTGTCGGGCAAAGCTTCGTCGCCGGTGGCCTCAGCGCCAGGAACGAACTGCAAGATGGTATCTCCAACCTCAATCCCCGAGACAACTTCGACGCTAATGCCGTCGTTGAGCCCCAGAACGACTTCCCGCTCCTCCGTCGTGCCATCGGGCATCACGAGGTGAACGATGCCGGAAAGGGCAGTGCCTTCCACCGCCGTGATCGGAACGACCATGACGTCTTCGGCAATCCCTCCCGCAATCGTGATGTCGGCGGTGAGCCCGGGAAAGACCACGACGTCGCTCGGCACTGTGCACGACACCATTGGCCCGGATGCTGCCTCCGCGCCCCCATCGCTCGTCGAGGCGAACGTGATGCTGAGCCCCGTGCACGTGAAAGGCGCTGGACCACCGTTGATCGCAACGCTCGCCTCTTTCGGACGATCTACGAGGCGATACAACTGCTCAGACGGCACGGTTCCGCTCACGATGTAGGAGGGTGGCGCAACGTTCCCGACCGGGGAGCCCACCTGAAACGATGACCCCACAAGCGCGGTGAAATCAGTGAGCTTGCCTGTTGCCGGCGCCTCAACAATTTTCCATTGTGTTCCAGATGTTCCGTCGGGGTTGACAACGTCAGCCCGCAACTTCAGGATCTCCTGCCCCTTCTTCACTGATTGACCGGCAGATACGGCAACTTCGCGTACTTCCCCCGAGAGGGTTGCAGGAATAGGCACCGCAGCCGCAGCGGCAATACTTCCTGCCAGCTCGACGTCATTGGCGATGGTGCCTGTCACCACTTCGTAGTGCTGTTCTTCGATCGCGACCGTCGGGTATTCGAGGCTGTCGGCGGTGAGTGCATCGCCAAAGAAGGCGAACTTCACGAGCGCCGCCGCGATAATGGCAAAAATGATCATCCAGATGATGGGAAAGACCCACCTGCGCGCAACACTCATGTGACATCCCGACTCTGAAGACGCTCAGCCGACACAGCCGAGCAATCTTCACATCACACCATCTCGAGCACAGAAAAACAAGCCCACCGTGTGCCCTCGCGCAGACGTCTAAAATCCCAACGAGACGAGATCACAAAGGAAAGACTCCGGGCACACAAATGGCGCGGAAGCCGAAGCCCCCGCGCCATTCATAAAAGTTACGCCTCGATGATGACTGGAACGATCATCGGACGGCGACGGTGCTGAGTATTCACCCAACGCCCCACCGTGCGACGAACCACCTGAGCGAACGCGTGAGTATCGCGCGTTCCGTTCTCGGCGGCATCCGTCAGTGCCTTGACAACCTGCGGAAGCACGGCGTCGAAGACGCCCTCGTCTTCTGCGAAGCCTCGCGACTGAATCTCGGGCCCGACGATGACCTTGCCGGTTTGAGCATCCACCGCAACGAAGATGGAGATGAATCCCTCTTCGGCGAGGATGCGGCGATCCTTGAGATCCGCCTCCGTGATCTCTCCGACACTCGACCCGTCGACGTAGACGAAACCGAGATCAAGCTGGCCCACGACAGCCGCATGGCCGTCCTTGAGGTCGATGACGGTGCCATCCTCGGCAATGATCGTGTTCTCAGCGGGCACGCCCGACTGAATGGCGAGATTCGCGTTGGCGACCAGGTGGCGGTACTCACCGTGAACGGGAAGAACGTTCTTGGGTCGCAAGATGTTGTAGCAGTAGAGCAATTCGCCTGCAGCAGCGTGACCTGAGACGTGCACCTTGGCGTTGGCCTTGTGCACGACATTGGCACCCAACTTGGTGAGGCCATTGATGACACGGTAAACCGCGTTCTCGTTGCCGGGGATGAGGCTCGATGCGAGGATGACCGTGTCACCCTGACCGACCTCAATCTGGTGTTCCATGTTGGCCATGCGAGCCAGAACAGCCATCGGCTCGCCTTGACTGCCGGTGGACATGTACACGAGCTGGTTGTCGGGGTAGTTGACGGCCTTCTTGGCGTCTAACAGAACCCCGTCGGGCACCTTGAGGAATCCGAGGTCTGACGCGATGCCCATGTTGCGCACCATAGAACGCCCCATCAGAACAACCTTGCGGTTGTTGGCGATCGCGGCATCCAACACCTGCTGCACGCGATGGACGTGACTCGAGAAGCTGGCCACGATGACGCGCCGCGGAGCCTTGGCGATGACCGCTTCGAGTACTGGGCCGATGTCACGCTCGTTGGGCGTGAAACCGGGAACGTCTGCGTTCGTGGAATCGGAGAGGAAGAGGTCAATTCCCGCTTCGCCGAGTCGTGCGAACGCACGAAGGTCGGTGATGCGGTTGTCGAGAGGCAACTGGTCCATCTTGAAGTCACCCGTGTGCAGGACGGTGCCCGCCACAGTGGTGATGGCGACAGCGAGTGCATCCGGAATCGAGTGATTCACGGCAACGAACTCGAGGTCGAAGGGACCGATCTTCTCTTTCTGGCCCTCGGTGACATTGAGCGTGTATGGCTTGATTCGGTGCTCTTTGAGCTTCGCCTCAATCAACGCGAGCGTGAGAGTCGATCCGATCAGCGGGATGTCCTGGCGCAAACGCAAGAGATAAGGAACAGCACCGATGTGGTCTTCGTGGCCGTGCGTGAGCACAATGCCGAGGATGTCATCGAGACGATCACGAATCGAGCTGAAGTCGGGCAGGATCAGGTCGACTCCGGGCTGGTGCTCCTCAGGGAACAGGACGCCACAGTCGACGATGAGAATCTTGCCATCAATTTCGAAGGTGGTCATGTTGCGACCGATTTCGCCAAGACCACCGATCGGGGTGACACGGAGCGTTCCCGACTCAAGCGCGGGCGGATCAAAAATAGAAACTGGCATTCAGTACCTTGCAGATAGATGTGTGGGGCCGTCAGCCCCCGTGCGAAAAATGTGGGCCATGCCCGTGGCAGAGCCTACCCCGCGTGGGTGAAGCTAGCGGGTTGCCCCGGCAATCTTGGGCAGGGCTCCCCCAGCCGCGGCATTGCGGTCAGGGCGAAAGTTGGACAGATCGAGCCCCTCGATACCCGAGACGAGAGCCAACTCGTCTTCGATGAGGGCTGCCTCAGCATCTTCGGGGCCCACGAGCGGCAAGCGCACGCGCGGGCTCGAGATACGGCCGAGACCGTGAAGGATGTACTTGGCGGCGACCGTGCCAGGTACGTGAGCCATCGCTGCACGCACGAGCGGCTCGAGAGCTTGGTGGGCGGCCGTTGCGGTTGCAAGGTCGCCAGCATTGACGGCATCCACGATCACGCGGTACGGCGCTGGCGCAATGTTGACGGTCACACCGATGAGGCCAGAGGCACCGATCGACAAGTGCGGCAAGACGTTGGAGTCGTCACCCGAGAAGTACATGAGATCAGTTTGGTTGAGCACACGGCTTACCTCACTAAAGTCGCCCTTCGCGTCTTTGACGGCCAGGATGTTGGGGTGCTTGGCGGCGCGAAGAATAGTTTCGTAGGTAATCGGGATTCCTGTGCGGCCGGGAATGTCATACAAGATCACCGGCAAATCGGTCGCGTCCGCGATCATGCGGAAGTGAGTGAGCACACCGGACTGAGTCGGCTTGTTGTAGTACGGCGTGACGATCATGACGCCGTCAGCGCCCGCCTTCTCACTCGCTTTGTAGAGTTCGATCGCGTGCGCAGTCTCGTTAGATCCGCCGCCCGTGATGATCTTGGCACGACCGCCAGAGACCGACTTAGCAACCTCAACGAGCTTGATCTTCTCGGGGTCAGTGAGCGTGCTCGTCTCCCCCGTGGTGCCCGTGACGACGATGCCGTCGGCGCCAGAACTGATCACGCTATCGATGTGCTTCTCTACATCGGCCCAATCGACTTCACCCTCAGAGGTGAAGGGCGTAATGAGCGCAACAAGGACTTGGCCGAAGGGATTCTCTTTAGTCACCCCTCTAGGCTACCGCTGCTGAGGCTCTTGGTTCTCGTAACGCAGAAATCGGTAGCGAAGATCAGTGGCTGACGTGTGCCAGCCGTCGACCGGATCGGAGGCGGCGAGCATCCACTCGTCACCGAATTCTGGCGCCACGGTGTCGCCAGCGTAGGTCGCCGCGATCTCGGTGACTTCTACCCGACTAGCGTGACTGAGAACCGCAGCGAAAATTTCCGCTCCGCCAATAACCCACACGGTGTCGGGTTGCTCAGCTTCGCCCTGTTCAGCGGATGCCGCAGCCAGCTCAATCGCCGCGTCAACGCTGTGCGCGACTTCGGCTCCGCTCGCGGCCCACGTTTCTTGGCGAGTGACAACGATATTGCGTCGCCCTGGCAGCGGGCGAAACCGTGGATTCAGGGAATCCCACGTCTTGCGCCCCATGATGACGGGGCTGCCGAGGGTGAGTTCTTTGAAGTGTTTGAGGTCTTCGGGCAAATGCCACGGCATCGAGCCGTCGTGACCGATGATTCCGCCGGCGGATTGTGCCCAGATCAGGGCGACGGAGAAGGTGCGACCGTTGCCGCTCACACGGCGACCGGGGCTTTGATGGCCGGGTGGTGCTCGTAGCCGACAATCTCAAAGTCTTCAAAGTTGTAGTCGAAGATGCTCGCTGGCTTCGCAGTGATCGCCAGCTGCGGTGCCGCAAACGGCTCGCGAGACAACTGTTCTGTCACTTGCTCAACGTGGTTGTCGTAGATGTGGCAGTCGCCGCCCGTCCAGACGAAGTCACCGACCTCGAGGCCGGTCTGCTCTGCTACGAGGTGGGTGAGCAGCGCGTAGCTCGCAATGTTGAAGGGCACGCCCAAGAACAGGTCAGCACTGCGCTGGTAGAGCTGGCAAGACAGCTTGCCGTCGGCGACATAAAACTGGAAGAACGCGTGACACGGCGCGAGAGCCATCTTCGGGATGTCTGCAGGATTCCAGGCCGTCACGATCAGACGCCGTGAATCGGGGTTGGTCTTGATCTGCTCGATGACCTCGGAGATCTGGTCGATCTGCTCACCAGACGGTGTCGGCCAGGAGCGCCACTGAACGCCGTAGACAGGGCCAAGCTCGCCGTCGGCATCCGCCCATTCGTTCCAAATGCTGACACCGTTGTCTCGCAACCACGACACGTTGCTTTCGCCGCGCAAGAACCACAAGAGTTCGTAGGCGATCGACTTGAAATGCACCCGTTTGGTCGTGATGAGGGGAAACCCCTCGGCGAGATTGAACCGCAACTGGCGCCCGAACACACTACGGGTGCCTGTGCCGGTGCGGTCGCCCTTAGCTACGCCGTTCGCGAGAGTGTCGCGCAGCAAGTCTTCATATGGGGTTGCAATCGTGGATGCCATCGAACCAATAGTACTGAGTGCACCGCCCGCGGCGCCACGGCTCAGCAGCGCGGCGACCGGCATCGGTTTCACACGGCTTTCTCATGCGCGCTACATAGCCAACGCATAGTGTTGAGATCGACGAAAGGACAGCAATGCCTGTTACGAGCGAAGCAACAACTCTCTGGTTCGGCGACCTCTTCAGTGGCAAAGGAACCACCTCGTTGGATTCCTCTGATGCCGCAGAATTCCCCGTGACGTGGGCCGCACGATCCGAAGGTCAAGAAGCGACGACAAACCCCGAAGAACTTTTGGGTGCCGCCCACTCCGCATGCTTTGCAATGGCATTCTCGAACGGTCTAGCCGAGAACGGCACCCCGGCAGAAAGTCTTCAAGTCACTGCCGCCGTGACGTTCGATCCCGCCGAGGGCATCACCGGGAGCCACCTGCTCGTGAGCGCCAAAGTGGCGGACCTCAGCGATGACGACTTTCAGCGACTGGCAACCGAAGCCAAAGAAGGCTGCCCCGTCTCACGAGCGCTGACCGGCATCCCCATCACCCTCGAAGCGAGCTTGGCCTAGCCATGAACGAGTCCGCTCCCCGTCCCCCGATTTCACGAGTCCTTGTTGCCGGCGCGTCTGGCTACATCGGAACAGAGCTGGTAGCCCAACTTACCGCTGCGGGATTCGAAGTGATGCAGCTTGTGCGTCGCGAACCGACCGCCGAGGGCGAATACGAGTGGGATCCACGATCGGGCACGGTGGATGAACGGGCCATCGAGCGCGCTGACGCCGTCATCAACCTCGCTGGTGCGTCCACAGGCAAGCTCCCGTGGACGCCCAGCTATAAGCGCGAGATTTTGCGGTCGCGCGTAGACGGCACACGCGCGCTGGCCGAAGCGATTCGGCGCGCCTCGAATCCGCCCGTCGTGTTTCTCAGCGGGTCGGCCGTTGGTTACTTTGGCAGCCGCCCCGGTGAAGTGCTCACTGATGAGTCAAGCAAGGGAACAGGATTTCTGAGCGATGTCGTCTACGCGTGGGAGCAAGCGGCGCGACTAACGCCGAGCACCACTCGGCTCGTCATGTTCCGCACCGGAATTGTGGTCGGCCGGGGCGGAGCATTCACGCCGCTCAACCTCTTGACGCGGTTTGGGGTCGGAAGCCGGCTCGGCAGCGGTGCCCAATACTGGCCATGGATCAGCCTGCACGATGAAGCCGCGGCTATCGTCCATCTTCTACGCAGCGATTTTGCCGGCGCCGTTTCGCTCGTCGGCCCCACTCCAGCAACCGCTGAAACCATCACAAAAACACTGGCCCAGAAAATGAAACGGCCACACTGGTTTGTGGTTCCGAGTTTCGCATTCCGGATGCTGGGCGACGCCGGTAAGGACCTCATTTTGGTCGATGAGAACGTTCAATCGCCCACGCTAGCCAACACGGGATTCACGTTCCGCCACACCACCATCGAACAGGCCATCGACGCGTTCGTCGAGTAGAGGTACTCTCGCCGACCAACGAAGCTAGCTAGGCGGTGGGCGTCGGCTTCGCGCGCGAGAGCGCGATTGCCCGTCGGGTAGCCCAACGAGCCCGCTTGCGGTCGCCGCTGGCGTCATACGCGAGCCCCAAGCGCAGCCAGGCACGCCATGATTCTGGTGCGGCCTCAGCCTCGGTACGATAGCGGTCGAAGGCGCGATCTGCCGTCGCGGGATCGGGGCGGCCGCTCGGCAAGAGCTCAACCACCTCATCCGGCAGCGCACCTTCCTCCTCAAGAGTGGTGAGCAGTCGCTCGGCCCGGAAAATGAAAAACAGTTCTGCGGCGAGCGCCCAAAAACCGATCAGCGGCAGCACGAGCAAAGCCCAGCCCATGACGTTGGCAATGGGCTGATCGATGCGGATGAGCACGATCGAATAGTTGATCACGAAGATCATGTAGAGCGCGAGAAGCGCCACCATGACCAGTGCGGCTATGCGTGTTTTCATGCGGAGGGTGCGCCCGATGCTGGTGAGAGGTCTATGAGTTGGTCGAGACCAACCGTCACGCCGGTAGCGCTGACCACGGCACGGAGCCCCAACAGGATTCCAGCCTCGTAGGAATCTTGCGACATTGTGCGGTGGTCGATGGTGAGCACTTCGCCGGGACCACCGAAAATGACCTGCTGGTGCGCGATCACTCCCGTCATCCGCAGGCTGTGCACGGGAATGCCAGCCACCTGCTCGCCCCGGGCGCGCTGATCGACGTGCGGGGCCAACGCCGGGCCACGCTCTGAGCGAGCATCCGCCATGAGCTCGGCGGTGCGCACTGCGGTTCCCGACGGAGAATCGACCTTGGCGGCGTGATGGCTCTCGATGATTTCGATCGAGTCGAAATAGCGAGCGGCAGCGGTCGCAAAGGACGTCGCGAGGGCCGATCCGACAGAAAAGTTGGGAATGATAACGACGCCAACCTCGGGAGTCTCCGTCAAGGTTGAGCGCAAGCCCTGAACGCGGTCCTCACTCCAGCCCGACGTGCCAACGAGCACGCTCTTGCCATTGCTGATCGCGAAATCGACAACCGAGGGTGAGACACTCGGCTCCGTGACATCCACCACGATGTCTGCCGCGAGCATCTCGCTGAGTTCAGACCGTGAGTTGAGGGCGGCGACGAGCGAGAAATCAGCAGCAGCCTCTACGACGCCACTGATGTATTTGCCCATGCGACCGGTTGCGCCGACTACCGCTACTTTCGTTGTCATTGTTCAAATCTACCAATCCTGAGCGGGCTCACCGACTACTCCCCCGCTGCGCCGCGAGTACTCTGGTGCTGTGCCACAGTTTCGCTCTCTTCCCGTGACGGATGCCCTCGCCCACGAACTTCTGACGGAATACTTCAGCTACCGTGCTGAGACCTTCCCGACGCCCTCTGGCTATGTCACTACGTTTCCCACGCCGGAACAGTTCACTGAGCCGCGCGGGGTTTTCCTGGTCATCGAGACGGCCCCCGAGCCTGCTGCTGGCCCCGGACGTGATGCGAAGCCCACCGTTGCATCGGAAGCATCTGCCGTTGATGCTCAGTCGAAGGCGACCGCACTCGGCTGTGGCGGCATCCGCCAACTTGAGCCCGGCAGGTTCGAGGTGAAGCACCTGTGGGTGCGCCCTGATGGTCGCGGTAAGGGTCTTGGCCGCCAGCTTCTCAGCGAACTCGAACGACGCGCACGCGCCTGGGGCGCTACGGAACTCGTACTCGACACCAACGAAAGCCTCGCCGCGGCTGGTGGGCTCTACCGTTCAAGCGGCTTCGAGCCGTGCGAGCCCTACAACGACAACTCGAACGCCACAACCTGGTACCTCAAGACGCTGCGCTAATCCCTGCAAGGGCCGACCCAACCTTGCCGAGCAGGACTGGCTAGTAGGGCTGTTCCGTTGGCAACCCGGTGCGCAGCTCAGCGGGCAAGTGCCCGAGGTCATTATGGGTCACGAGCACGGGTGGCTTGGCACTACGCACACGGATAATTGTCAGCCCGCAATTGGCCTGATTGAGGCCGAGCCAGCGCCACTGATCCCCGCCAAGCACTTCGCGCACGAACCACGAAATCACAAAGTTGTGGGTAATAAGAAGGTCATGACGGTCTTCGCGCGCCGGAGTCAAAAACTCGTTGACGGCATCTTCCATTTGCGCCTGCCCGGCGTCGATCTCTTCATCCGTCACGGAACCGAAGAAGGGCTCAAAGGCTGCGGGCATATCGTGAGTGGGGCCGCTGGGAATGCAGTCCATGAGTAGCGTCGTCGGCTGAGACTCAAGGGCGGGCATCCGCTCGGTCATAATCGCGGCTGTCTCTTCTGCACGCTGCAACGGCGAATGGAACGCTCGAGTGAAGGGAACCCCGCTCAGTCGTTCAGAGATCGCTTGGGCCTGCCGGACTCCTTTGCCCGACAACGGTCCGTCGGGTAACCCGTGCTCTGCGTCCTGCTGCTCTCCGTGCCGTACGAGATACAGGTAATGCGCCATCATCATTCCTTTGCTGATCTAGCTCTGGGCAACGTTGCCGAGAGCAAGCCCCGAGAACATCTCTTCGTTGACGGCCCCGACCGCTGCAATAGAGAGGGGGCGCGACGAGAGTTCATGAGCAAGTTCTTGGATGTCGTCGGCAGTAACTGCCGAGATGCGGGCAATGGAGGCGTCGAGGTCGACGAACTCACCGAGAGTGAGCTCACTGCGGCCGAGGCGTGACATGCGGGAATCGGAGTCTTCGAGCGCGAGCGCTGACCCTCCCCGCAACTGGCCAATCGCACGGCTGATCTCTTCGTCGGTGACGTGGGCGGTACCTAGCTTGTGGAACTCCGCGAGCATCAGGTCAGTAACCTGGGTGACTTTCTCGGGCGAGCATCCGGCATAAATACCAAACACGCCTGCGTCGGAGTAGCTCGGTGAGAACGAGTAGACGGAGTAGGCAAGCCCGCGCTTTTCGCGCACCTCTTGGAAAAGGCGCGACGACATGCCGCTGCCCAGGATCGAGTTCAACACCGTCAGCGTTGCGCGACGACTATCGGTCGCGGAGAGGCCTTCGACCCCGGCGATGATATTGGCCTGCTCGATGGGGCGATGCGTGACGTGCAGCCGTTGGCCCGGGGTCAGCACCGGAGAATGCGCGCTGCCAGAGAGGTCGCGACGCGCAACCGGAGCTGCTTCTACCGAGAGATCCCAGCCGGCCGAAACGAGGCACGCGGAAATCGCTGCTACGAGTTCATCGTGGTCAACCGCCCCTGCCACCGTGATGACGAGGTCTTGCGGACGATAGTTGGCTTGGTAATGGTCCCAGACGGCATCGCGCGAGATCGCATTGATGGTGTCGGGGCTTCCCCCAATAGGACGGCCGAGTGGATGAGCGCCGAACACGGCCTCGAAGTAGCGCTCGCTGGCAACATCCGTGGGATCGTCGTCGGCCATCGCCAGTTCTTCGAGAATGACGCCGCGCTCGTTAGCGAACTCGGTGGGATCGATGAGGCTTGACGTGAGCATGTCGCCGATGACCTCGATCGCCATCGGCAGGTCGATGTCTTGCACCTTGGCGTAGTAACAGGTGTATTCCTTGGCCGTCATCGCGTTGTGCTCACCGCCCACAGCATCGAAGCTCACAGCAATGTCAAGAGCCGAACGCGCGGCGGTGCCTTTGAACAACAGGTGCTCAAGAAAGTGCGTGGCGCCGAATGTCTCGGGATGTTCGTCACGGGAACCGGCAGCAACCCAGTAGCCCACGGTTGCGCTGCGCGCTCCGGGTACTTGTTCGCTCAGAATGCGCACACCGCTCGGCAAAACAGTTCTACGAACGAGACTGTCGCCGGTTGCGGTGAACGACAGTTCGGGAAGGTCAAGAGGAAGAATTACAGCGTCGCTCATCACCACTGAGCCTACGTCATTTGTCTCTCTCCTGAGCCGATTGCTCAGATTCGGTCGGATTGCGTCCCCCATATTGGGGTGAAAAAAAGGGGACAGACAGACTTGTCTGTATGTCCTCACATGCTAATGTTCTTTCTAGGCACCCGAAGCCGACAACCCATCATCCGGACCCGAACCGGTTGATGTAAACCACATAACCCAGACCCGAATCCGGGTTATGAAACAAACCGCATCGCTTGGACCCGAATCTAGCGATGCACATAGTGGGGACAGTTCCTGATCCGAACCTCCACGGAAGGAGTGCGCTGCGATGGTATTTGAGACACCAGAGACCGCGCAGCGCGCTCCGGCCAAAGGCCGCATCTTAGAGACGGCCAACACACTCTTCTACCAAGACGGCATTCTGAACGTCGGGGTAGACCGCATCATCGCCCAGTCGAGCGTGACCAAGGCAACCTTCTACAAGCACTACCGTTCAAAAGACAACCTCATCCTTGAGTACGTCAAGAGCCGCCGTGCCGCCGTTGAGGGTGACGTGCAGTCGATAATCGACAACGCCGCCTCACCGCACGACGCTGTTCTTGGCCTCCTGGAGTCAGTCGCTGCGGAGCTCACTAAGCCCGACTTCCGTGGATGCCCGTTTCTCAACGTTGTCGCAGAGTTCCCCGACCCGACGCACCCCGTCCGTATGCTGATCGCTGATCACCGCGACTGGTACAACGAGTCGCTCTACGAACTTATGCGCGCCGCAGAGCACCCCTTTGCCGGCGACGCCGCTGACGAGCTCATGCTCGCCAAGGATGGTGCCCTCGCCGGTGGCTACGCTGGCGACACCATCGCTGCTGGCGCCGCCATGGCCCGCGTGGTCAAGCGCGTACTCTCTGACTCAGTGAAGGTCTAGCGACCCACCTGCGCGCCCGATTCCCCGTGACGGTGAGGCACGCTGACGGCTGGAACGAAGCAGTAGCGAGAGACGCGATCGACGCCAGAACGCGCCTGCTACAAACGCGCGTTAGAAGTTAGAGACGCGATCCAACTCGGCTGACTGGTGCCGCGTCAATTGCACGCGCGCCGCCGCGATGAGCTCAGGAACCTGCTCTGCACGGCTAGCGCTCACCACGGGTGCGACAACACCAGGCTTGTTCAAGAGCCACGCCAAAGCGATCGTCGCAACGCTTTCATCCTGCTCTTCGGCGACTCCGTCGAGAGCATTCAAAATCTTGATACCGCGGCGACGCAGGTACTGCGCCGCATCGTGACCGCGCGAGTTGAGCGCCAGATCGGCACGCTGTCGGTACTTGCCGCTCAAGAACCCACTAGCCAGCGCGAACCGAGGCATCACACCTAGGCCTTGAATGGCTGCCACGTGGGCGAGCCCGGTTTCGTACTCTTGGCGGTGAAGAAGGTTGTAGTGCGCCTGCACAGCCACCATGGGGGCAACGCCCATCTGACCGCACGCGATGCGCGCCTGGATAAGGCGATTGCCCGTGTGATCGGAACCGCCGAAGTAGCGCACTTTGCCTTCGCCGATAAGTTCGTCGACCGCGAGCAGAGTCTCGTCGAAGTCGACACTCTCGTCATCGACGTGCAGGTACAAAAGATCGATGTGGGATGTCCCTAACCGCGCAAGCGAGGCATCCACCGAACGCTTGATGGCGTCCGCTTCCATGCCGGGGTTATCGCGGCTCTTGCCGACCTTGGTCGCCACCACAATCTGATCGCGATTGCGACGGACGCGCATCCACTTTCCGATCATTAGCTCACTGCGACCAGAAGCATAGGAGTCTGCTGTGTCGATGAAGTTGCCACCGCCGTCGGCGAAAGCGTTGAGGATCGATGCTGTTGCAGCATCATCTGCGGTCCAGCCGAAGATGTTTCCGCTGAGCGCAACCGGGAAAACACGGAGGTCAGATGACCCGATTACCCGGGTAGAGAAATGCTGCCCAGTTACTGGACGCGCGCGAGTGGAACCCGTCAGTGATTGAGTCGGGTGCACCTGCGTCATAACGGCCTCCCACAAGGCTTTTGGTAAGAATATGTCGCCACAGCACTGAATGGAGGGAGGACAGACAGATCGTTATTAGTCCGTGTCGAAAACTGTCATTTTCGGGTCACACGCCCCGTGAAAGTGTCATCCGGACGTCATTCTCGTCATACTGGCCCCAGCGTCGTTTTTTGCAACCGAAAGGACAATCACCGTGAATGACCCCAACTGGAAACTGCCTCAAGTCCCCTCATTTGCGCTCGAAAGTCCCGACTTCGAAGAGGGCGGCATGCTTCCCCAGTGGGCTCGCTCCGGAATTGCGAATGCCGGCGGCGAAGATCGCTCCCCCACGTTGCACTGGCACGGCTTCCCTTCCGGCACGAAGAGCTTCGCGCTGACGGTCTTTGACCCTGATGCCCCCACCGGCAGCGGCTGGTGGCACTGGGCGGTCTACAACATCCCCGCCTCCGTTGAGTCGTTGCCGCACGACGCCGGCAATCCGGATGGCCAACTCCTGCCCAACGGCGCAATTGCTCTTCCCAACGAACTGCGGCTCACCTCGTTCCAAGGAGCAGCCCCTCCCGCTGGCCATGGGCCGCACCGCTATGTCTTCACCGTGAGTGCACTCAACGTCGAGCGCCTCGACGTTGCCGAAGGAAGCACTCCCGCCATGCTGGGGTTCGCACTACGCGACCACATCGTTGCCCGCGCCCAGCTGATCGGCCTGTCGAGCACTAGCGAGTAGCTCGCTTACGAAACGCTCGGCCGAAAGCGCGCAGCAGAAAGCGCAGGCACGACGAGCATCCCGTATCGGGAATACGGGCAATCGGGAGAACGCGAGAGTCTCTGACTTAGGTGTTACGGCGGTAGTAGTGCGGCACGCGTTCGTAGCCTCGGTTGCGCATCTTCGCAACAACCACGCTGACGACCACGACGATTACAACAATGCCGAGCGCCACCCACAAATACCATGCGGTCTCTAGCCAAATGAGCATGTCGCTCATGAAGGCATCAAGAGGTGTAGTGATTCGGGTCACAACCACACAATAGCGCGGTAACCCCCACCTAGCGGCACCCCAACGAAGGGCAGACTAGGGTGACTACCCCCTTTCTAGCTGTCATTTGCGCAAGAAAGTTTTCGTGCGCACACTCCCCCCGTGCCGTTAACGACACAGCGCCCCTTCTCAACGAGAAGAGGCGCCGTGTGATGTGCGTTTAGCGGGACTTAGCTTTCGTCAGCGGGAGCCGCTGCTTCTGCGTCAGCCTCGTCGAGGACGGGAGCAAGCGAGAGCTTGCCACGGTCATCGATCTTGGTGATTTCAACCTGAATCTTCTGGCCGACTCCGAGCACGTCTTCGACGTTCTCAACACGCTTGCCACCGGCAAGCTTGCGAACCTCGGAGATGTGCAGCAGACCGTCTTTACCAGGGGTGAGCGAAACGAAAGCACCAAAGGTAGCGATCTTGACGACCGTACCCAAGAAGCGCTCGCCAACCTCAGGGTTGAGCGGGTTCGCGATAGCGTTGACCGCCGCGCGTGCAGCCTCAGCAGAAGGACCATCGACAGCGCCGATGTAGACCGTTCCGTCATCCTCAATTGAGATGTCGGCTCCGGTGTCATCCTGGATCTGGTTGATGTTCTTGCCCTTCGGGCCAATCAGCTCACCGATCTTGTCGATCGGAATCTGAACCGAGATCACGCGAGGTGCCGTGGGGGCCATCTCGTCAGGAGCATCGATTGCAGCGTTGATCACCGAAAGAATCGCGGTACGCGCTTCTTTGGCCTGCTTGAGTGCACCGTCGAGAACCGACGAAGGCAAACCAGCGAGCTTGGTGTCGAGCTGGATAGCGGTGATGAACTCACTCGTACCGGCAACCTTGAAGTCCATGTCGCCGAGAGCATCTTCAGCACCGAGGATGTCGGTGAGAGCTGCGTAGCGCGTGACGCCATCAACTTCATCCGAGATCAGGCCCATAGCGATACCCGCAACCGGTGCGCGCAGCGGCACACCAGCGTTGAGCAGCGACAGAGTCGATGCACAGACGGAACCCATCGACGTTGAACCGTTGGAACCGAGAGCCTCGGATACCTGGCGGATCGCGTAAGGGAAATCTTCACGCGCAGGAAGCACCGGTGCGATGGCGCGCTCGGCAAGGAAGCCGTGCCCGATCTCGCGACGCTTCGGGCTACCAACGCGACCGGTCTCACCAGTCGAGTAGGGCGGGAAGTTGTAGTGGTGCATGTAGCGCTTCTTGGTCACTGGTGCCAGTGAGTCAATCTGCTGCTCCATCTTGAGCATGTTCAGCGTGGTGACACCCAAGATCTGAGTCTCGCCGCGCTGGAAGATTGCCGAACCGTGAACGCGAGGAATGACCTCAACCTCAGCATCGAGCGCACGAATGTCGCTCAAGCCACGGCCGTCGATACGGATGCCCTCGGTAAGGACGCGAGTGCGCATGACCTTCTTGCTGACGGCCTTGTACGCTCCGCCAACCATGCCGAGAACGTCTTCGCCGAGTTCTTCAGCGTCGACCTTGGACTGAACCTCAGCCTTGACGCGAGCCTTGAGCTCGTCATCAGCGGTCTGGCGCTCGATCTTGTCCGCGATCTTGTAGACATCGCGAAGCTCAGCTTCAGCGATTTCGCTTACCGCGTTGTACGCCTGGTCGGAGTACGGCGGGAAGAGCTTGAACTCGGCAACGGGCTTGGCAGCCTTGGTCGAGACCTCGAGCTGAGCCTTCACAAGCTGCTTGAGGAACGGCTTGGAAGCTTCGAGACCCTGAGCAACAACAGCCTCGTCGGGCTTGGTCGCGCCAGCCTTGATGAGCTCCCAGCTGTTCTCGGTAGCTTCTGCTTCCACCATCATGATGGCGATGTCTTCTTCACCCTTGTCGTTGGTGACCATGCGGCCAGCAACGGTGAGGTCGAAGACAGCGTCAGCAAGCTGGCTGTACTTCGGGAAGGCAACCCACTGGTCGTTGATCAAAGCCATGCGGATGCCGGCAACCGGACCATAGAACGGGAGTCCTGAGATCTGGGTGCTGAGCGATGCGGCGTTGATCGCGAGAGCGTCGTAGAACTCGTCCGGAGCGATGCTCAGAACAGTGATGACGATCTGAACTTCGTTGCGGAGACCCTCAACGAACGTCGGACGCATCGGACGGTCGATGAGACGGCAGACAAGGATCGCTTCCGTGGAGGGACGACCCTCGCGGCGGAAGAAGCTTCCGGGGATCTTGCCGGCAGCGTACGAACGCTCTTCGACATCCACGGTGAGCGGGAAGAAGTCGAAGCCTTCACGCGGGTGCTTACCCGCGCTCGTGGCGCTCAAGATCATTGTTTCTTCGTCGAGGTACGCAGCAACGGCACCCTGTGCCTGCTGAGCGAGTCGACCGGTTTCGAAGCGCACGGTGCGCTTGCCGAACTTGCCGTTATCGAGAACGGCTTCGGCGAATGTGATTTCTGGACCCTCCATGCGGGGGTTTCTCCTTTGTTTTACGTCGCGCACCCGTGTGGTGTGCGACTCGTCAAGGAGCAGGAGCGGGCAGAAGGACGCGATGGTTCATGCGCATGCCTAGAGTGGCGGCGCATGTCTGGCCAACAGTAGAAAGCCTCCGAACGACTCGGAAAATTACCACCGGTGACCAGCTTCTTGCCAGCCTGCTCCGTGCGTTGCCCTCTAACTAGCAGGACAACTCCCCTAATCGTAGCACCGGGGGCCTGTGAAGCCCCAGAGATTGGCGCGCGACACGAACGAGGAGCGCATTGCCCTAGAGGTGGCCTACGCTGACAAGTATGGAACCCACAGAAGAGACACCCTCTGCGAGCGAAGAGAACAAGCGCAGGTTCCGCGAGGCGCTTGACCGCAAGCAGGGTAAGCAAACATCACGTCCAGGCCATTTGGATGCCGAATCGGCTATCCACGGCACGCAGGACCGCGCAGACCACAAGCGCGACTTCCGCCGCAAGACCGGGTAGTCACGGCTGAATGACGCGCAGTTCGACAGGCTTTTCCCGGTGAGATCAGGACTTCTGTCGCTGAGCTAAGTTTTTTCGAGCTATTTTTTCTACACGCTGTAGAATTGCTGAATGACCTCATCCAACGGTGATTCAGGACCAGAAGCCAACTCCGACGCGGTCTCGCGTGAAAGTGCAACGAGTGCCCCCTCCCCTAGCGAGCACAGCGTTCTGCCACTCCAAGAACCGAAAGTCGCGTGGCGGCACGGTCATCCATATGAGACCAAGATGTCCCGTCGCGAGTATGAGCGCCAGAAACGATTGCTTCAGATCGAGCTGCTCAAACTTCAGTCGTGGATCAAGGAGACAGACCGAAAGGTCGTCATCATCTTCGAGGGCCGCGACGCCGCAGGCAAAGGCGGCGCCATCAAACGATTCATGGAGCATCTCAATCCTCGAGGGGCCCGGGTGGTTGCGCTCGAAGTCCCCACCGAGCGCGAGCGAAAGCAATGGTACTTCCAGCGGTACGTGCAGCACTTGCCGACCGGTGGCGAGATAGTGATCTTCGACCGCTCCTGGTACAACCGAGCCGGTGTAGAACGCGTAATGGACTACTGCACGCCGCATGAACATCTCGAGTTCACCCGCTCAGCACCCGAGTTCGAGCGCATGCTCGTGCAGTCGGGCATCCATTTGGTTAAATTCTGGTTCTCTGTTGGCCGGGATGAACAACGCGCACGGTTTGCCGCGCGGTCCCACGATGCAGTGCGGCAATGGAAGCTATCGCCAACAGACCTCGCGAGCCTCGACAAATGGGATGACTACACCGAGGCCAAAGAAGCCATGTTCTTCTATACCGATACCCCGCAGGCCCCGTGGACCGTCGTTAAATCCAACGATAAGAAGCTCGCTCGAACCGAAGCGATGCGTTGGCTCCTCGCGCAATTTGATTACACCAACAAAGACAACGATGTAGTCGGGATTCCTGATCCGAAAGTGATCGGTAGCCCACGATCAATCTACGATGATGGCGAAGTGCTCGGCGGAACCTTCCCCACTATCTAGACCCTCGGCAGCGGGCTCGGTGTCACCCGTGCCCGCCACCGCCGGTTCGTTTTATTGCGCCCCAAAGCTCCCGACGGGGCTGAATCCCTCGGGAAGGGCAAACGGGTCGGTCACCCGCGAGGAGCGTTGGGAAACCGCGGCGAGCGCCGCCAACTCCCCGGCCGCCCGCGAGATTCGTTCGGGAAGGGTGCTCGACGTCCTGTCTGAACCACTTCCCCAATCGGCGGATGCCGCATACACTCCCGTCGGCACCGCCACAGCGTGGAGGTAGCTGAACAACGGTCGCATCGCGTAGTCGATCGCGAGAGAGTGCCGATCGGTGCCACCGGTCGCGCCGAGCAGTACTGGTAGGTCGGTGAGCGATTGCGGGTCGAGCACATCGATGAATGACTTGAACAGCCCGCTATAGCTCGTGGTGAAGATGGGCGTGACGGCGATGAGTCCGTCAGCGCCAGCAACCGCGGCGATTGCCTCGTCGAGCTTGGCGCTCGGGAAGCCCGTGAGCAGGTTGTTCGTGACGTCGTGCGCGAGGTCGCGCAACTCGATGACGGTCACTTCGGTTTCGATGCCACGTTCCCGCAGATCGATGATGGTTGCCTCGGTGAGGCGGTCGGCGAGGAGGCGGGTTGAGGACGGCTGGCTGAGTCCAGCGGCGATGACGGCAATCTTCTTGACGTCGGACATGGTGTGCTTCTTTCTATGGATCTGGGTGTGGGTGCGCGGCGGGCCGCGAAACTAGACAGTCGCCGGGGCGTCGGCTGCGGAGGCGGCGAGAGCCGCATCACGCTGAGCGACGAGCGAGGCGTGGGTTGGGGCATCCGGAACTTCGGCAGGTCGATTCGTGGCGAACTCCTTGCGGAGCACCGGCACAACTTCTTCACCGAGGATGTCGAGCTGCTCGAGAACGGTCTTGAGCGGCAAGCCGGCGTGGTCCATGAGGAAGAGCTGGCGTTGGTAGTCGCCAAAGTGTTCACGCATCCCGGCGTACTTGTCGATGACCTCTTGCGGGCTGCCCACGGCGAGCGGAGTCTGGTCGGTGAAATCTTCCATCGATGGCCCGTGGCCGTAAACCGGTGCGTTGTCGAAGTACGGGCGGAATTCAGCCTTCGCGGCTTGCGAGTTGCTGCGCATGAATGCCTGGCCGCCAAGACCTACGATGGCCTGTGCTGCCGTGCCGTGACCGTAGTGCTCGAAGCGCTGGCGGTAGTAGCCGACGAGGCGCATGTAGTGCTCTTTGGGCCAGAAGATGTTGTTGGCAAAGAAACCATCACCGTAGAACGCGGCTTGCTCAGCGATCTCGGGACTGCGGATCGAGCCGTGCCACACGAAGGGAGGCACGCCATCCAACGGTCGTGGCGTCGATTGGAAGCCCTGCAGCGGCGTACGGAACTTGCCTTCCCAGTTGACGAACTCTTCGCGCCACAACTTGTGCAGCAGCGAATAGTTTTCGATGGCGAGCGGGATGCCCTCTCGAATGTCTTTGCCAAACCACGGGTAGACCGGCCCAGTGTTGCCGCGGCCCATCATGAGGTCGGCGCGACCATCGGAGAGGTGCTGAAGCATCGCGTAGTCTTCGGCGATCTTCACGGGGTCGTTGGTGGTGATGAGCGTCGTACTCGTCGAGAGGATGAGCTTCTCGGTCTGTGCGGCGATGTACGCCAGCGTCGTGGTGGGGCTTGAGGAGAAGAACGGTGGGTTGTGGTGCTCCCCGAGGGCGAAGACATCGAGCCCGACTTCTTCTGCCTTCTTAGCGATCGTCACGATGGCCTTGATGCGCTCGCCCTCGGTGGGCGTTGTGCCGTTTGTCGGGTCAGTCGTGACGTCGCTAACGGTGAAAATTCCGAACTGCATGGTGTGCTCCGGTCTCCCAAAATCTGTCTGGATGAATCAGTTATCCGGTTCAACCACACGGTTTCCCGATAATTCCAGCACCGTACCGCCAGATGGCGGTTAAGGGGCTCCGAACGTGGAGTGGCTGGCGGTACTACCGTGGAGCCGCAACGCTCTAGCGTGGACGTAGGCCGTCACACTGGCGTGACGCAGACCAATGGAGGTCTCATGACTACGAACAATGTTCATCCCGCTCCCCCGTTCGATGCCGAGCTGGCTGCAGTGCTGTCGATCGTGAACGAGCAGCTGCCGCCCACACTCACTCCCGCGATGATCGAGCCTCTTCGGGCCGGGCTGGCTACGCCGGTCGCCGATTTGCTCGAAGGGCGGGCGATCACTCACCGCGAAGAGACCTTCGCGGGTCCCGGTGGGGACCTGCTGGTTTCCATTTTTCACCGCAACGATCACAGCGTTGCCGGGCCCGGCATCGTTCACACGCATGGCGGCGGAATGATCATTGGCGACCGTTTCAGCGGCATGGAGACAATGCTCAGCTGGGTCGACGAGCTGGATGCCGTGGTCGTGTCGGTCGAGTACCGGTTAGCTCCTGAGCATCCTGACCCCGCTCCGGTCGAAGACTGCTATGCGACTCTCGTCTGGACGGCGGAGAACGCAGCACGGCTCGGCATCGACGCGACGAAACTCGTTATCGCCGGCGGTAGCGCTGGAGGTGGCCTTGCTGCGGGCACGACGCTCTTGGCACGCGACCGCAAGGGACCCGCGCTTGCCGCTCAGATGCTGATCTACCCCATGCTCGATGACCGCAACGAGACAGTGTCGAGCTATCAGATCGACGGCACGGGAGTCTGGGATCGCGGCAGCAATGACACCGGCTGGGATGCTCTGCTCGGCGACCGCCGAAAGACCGACGACGTCTCGATCTATGCGGCCCCCGCGCGAGCGACGGACCTCAGCAACTTGCCGCCCGCCTTTATCGACGTGGGCACCTCGGAAGTATTTCGCGATGAAGACGTCGCCTACGCCTTAACCATTTGGGCGTCGGGCGGCCACTGCGAGCTGCACGTCTGGCCCGGCGGCTTCCACGGCTACGATGCCATGGCTCCCTTCGCCGCCCTCTCCATCGCCACTCAAGACGCTCGACTCAACTGGTTGCGCCGCACGCTCGGTGTGTAACGAGCCGGCAGGCTGAAGCGCGACTGACACCGCTGTGGTTCGGGCCTTGCTGCGACTGTTTGTTCTGGGCAGGCCGCAATAGAGTAGGGCTCGAACCACAGAGGGCGGAACGAGAATGCAAGAACTAGCCGGGCGCTTGAAAGCGCTTGACCCCGAAGCCAGCGAAACCCTGCGGGTGATCTCGTACTTCGATGCGCTCACCGCAGGCCACGCGAGCGTTGAAGTTCTCTTGCGCGGCGCCAGCATGCTTGCCGGCTGCGCTAGCGGGCTCACCTCTCCAGCCCTCACCCTTCGCGTTGACGAACGCGGACGTCGCAGCCCAGAAGCGGGCACCCCCGCGTCTTGGCCAGCACGGGCGGTCACCGGTGGCGGCACCGTGTGGATCGAACGCGACGAAAGCCCCCACGCAAACGACGACATGATTCTCGAACGAGTGGCGCTCGCCCTCGGCATCCTGTTCGAACGCACCGGGCCCGCTGAGTCCGTTCACAACCCCGTTGAAACATTGCTCGATTCATCGGAGAGCGCCGAGAGCCGACAAACCGCCGCCCACGCTCTCCATTTGGTTGCCACAACCCGCTATCGCGTGATCACTCAACCAGCGAGCACTACGAAGGCCGCGGCCGGGCCGTCTGCCGTGATCACCACCGTTGCGGGTGCTGTGCGCGCCGAGATCGTGCTGAGCACGGATGCCGTCGCCGCCCCGCGCGCCGGCATCGGCATCGCTGCCTCGCCCGCTGACCTCGTACGCTCGTGGATGTC
Organism: Salinibacterium sp. SWN167; assembly: GCF_015864665.1. Lineage (GTDB taxonomy): Bacteria > Actinomycetota > Actinomycetes > Actinomycetales > Microbacteriaceae > Rhodoglobus. The sequence continues at coordinate 70,448 of NZ_JADYWU010000003.1, forward strand.
GGCGCTCACGGCGCTGCGCCTGACTTCCGATCATGAGCCCGTGCTTTATGGCGACGATCTTGGTTCGCTGTTGTTACTCGCCGAAATCAGTACCGCCGGAGCTCCTGAGAATTGCGATCTGCAGTCGCTCGGTGTCGTGATTCGCGAGACACCGCGCATCCTGCCGATGCTCGACACTCTCGCCGCCAGTGAAAGTTTGCGGGCCGCAGCCGCGACGCTCGGCTTTCACCACTCGACGGTGCAGTCTCGCGCGGAGGAACTCAGCGCCAAGCTCGGTTTTGACGTGCGAACGTCGCGCGGCCGCACCCGGCTATCCGTCGCTCTCGCCCTGCACCGGCTCGAAACCGCACGCTTCGAGTGAGCCGAGGCGAGCCGAAGGTTCGGCGGCACTTCAGCAGCGGCCTTCGCTACGCCTCGGTTGAGAGCTGACCGCGCACGATGGAGTCACCGGAGTGAGCCGGGTTTCCGTCGAACTGTTCCTCCGAGATGTCGACGAGGTCGTAACTCGAAATATCGAGACCGTCGGGCACCGTGAACTGACCTGACGTGCCTTCGACGATTCCGAGGCTGACGAGAGCCGTGGCATCCGTCGTAATCAGCCAGACTTCGCGATAGCCACCGTCGGTCGCGGGAGCATCGAAGTTGACGTCGATAACGCGTGTGCCATCGGGCAGCTGCTCAAGCGTGGCTTCACCAGCAGAATCTGGCCACGCCGGGAACGCGTCGAGAGTTGCGCTCGCGAGAATGGTCGGCCGTTCGGCGGGGCTGAAAGTTGACCACAGCGCGGTACCGGCGCTCGCGACCAGAGCTACAGCGGCCGCTGCGGCCACGATGCCAACCCACGGGCGACGTCGGCGTTCGGCGAGCGAGTGCACCGTTGCGCCTGCGGCGGAGACATCATGAGAAGCGGGGGCATCGGCAGCATCGGCACTATCGGCAGCATCGCCGACGGCAGCCAACACGGGTTCAACTCCCGTGGCGGGCGGTGCCAACGACAGCTCGTCGCTGATGCGTTCCCACACCCGCGACGGCGGCTCCACGAGCTCGCCAGCATCGAAGGTGGAACGACCAACCATGGCAGCACGAGAGAGAACTTCGATCTCGCGGCGGCACTGTTCACACTCGCTGACGTGCACACTGTCTTCGGGGAGGGCGACTTGCTCACCGAGGGCGAGCAGCGCAAGGATATCCGGATCAACGTGTCGCATAGGTCGCCTCCAATCGTGTTCGCATCCGTTGCAGACTGCGCCGGATATGGCTCTTGACCGTTCCTAAAGGTAGTTCGAGACGGTCGGCTATTTGGTTGTGGGTGAGATCGTCGAAGAATGCCAACCTCATGATCGCTTGGGCATCTGGTTCAAGGCGAGAAATCTCGTCGGCCACCATCAACGTGTCCGCTAAGTCGAAGTCTTCCACGACTGCGTCCCCTCGCGATGTTGTCGACGCCAGCTCTTCTTGAAGTCGGCGGATACGTGCCCGGGCTTCGTGGGTGTCGGCAATCTTGTTTTTGGTAATTCCGACGAGCCAGGCGGAGAGGCTCGATCGCTCAGGCTTGAAACTCGACCGACCAGTCCACGCGGAGACGAAAACTTTTTGCGTGACGTCTTCTGCGTCGCCGCGATCACCGAGCGAGCGAACTGCAAGAGTGAACACGAGCGACGACCACCGCTTGTAAACCTTGGCGAGCGCCGTCTCGTCGCCGGCGATGAAGGCCTGCGTCATGCGGGCTTCGGCTGCGGCTTCGTCGTCCGTCATAGCTCTCCGGTTGAGAATGTCGTTCATAGCGGGTTAGCGATCGCTACAACGTTGTCAGAATATTGCCGCACATTTTCGTCGAACTGTCCACCACAGGTGAGAAGGACGATGCGTGGCGCTCCGTCTCGATCAAACACTTGGTCGAGTGGGACCTGGGCCTTCTGAACGTTCTGAACCGATTCGAGTTGATAGCGGTGATCGACGCCGTCGTCGGTCGTCACAATGATTTCCGCTTGAGCTGGCATCGATGCCAGTTGCGAAAACGGTCCAAGACCTTGAATGAAGTCGTCGACATGGGCCGTGATGACAGTAGACCCTGTGTCGCTGCTCGGAGACGAGCCGTATTGGTACCAGCCCGCAACGGTGATGTTTTCGGGGATTTCCATAAAGCCGTCGGGCTGGATACCGACCGGAGCAATCGAGATGTCCACGCCCACGGAGGGAATCTGAATCCGAACCGGAGCAGCGAGCTGCTCTACCGGCGCAAGTTCACTCGACTGGCGGGGCACATCGATCACCGCGGTTGGCGGCGGAGAAGGCACGGGCGTGGGAGCGATGGATTCGGCGGGGGCTGCAGCACAGCCAGCAAGGAGAAGCGCCATGGCGGTGAGGGCTAGGATTCTCGAGGCCATGACGTTCTCCTTGCTGGGGTGTGTGAGTGCTGGTGTTGCTGGGTCGTGCTGTGGAGGTTGTGCTGGTGACTACTTCGCGGCGCGAGCTGCGGTGAGTCGGGTTGCGGCAAATCCTGCGAGAGCAAGAAGCGCTGCGAGGCCGCCAAGGCCGGCGAAGAGGATGCCGTTGTTGTTATCAGCGGCGAGACCGGCGGTTCCGGCATCCACACCGGTGGGGTTCGAGTGGAGACCATCAATGGTCTGCACTGCGAGCGTCAGGTTGTCGTCCGCGGCGCTGCCCCAGGCGTAAACGATGGTGTTAACACCTTCGGCAATGTCGACGTCAGCCGGGCCGATTACAGGGTCAGTGGTTCCGGTGAGGGCAACAGCGGCGGAAATCGTTCCGACCGCGAGGTCAGCCTTTACTTCGTCGGGGTTGCTCAGGTTTTCGAAGGCAACTGCATCGTTGGCGAGCACGTCGACAGCGGGGGCTGCCGCAGTGTGGCGAACGGTGAGTCGGCCTTCACCGGCAGCGACCGTCGAGAGGTCGTTCGTAAAGAGGCTTGCCGTGGGATCACCAGACTCGTCGAGGTGAGCTACAGCGGTGTAGCTCGTGTTGGCTTCGAGCGTGAGGTCGATGGGGCCAATAGCGGGCGCCGAATCGTCGGTAGCGTCAGAAGCGGTGATCGCGACCGTGTAGGTGTCGGCCGGAAGATCGAGGGGGCCAGCGAGGTCACCGGGCTCGAAGTCGTCGAGGGTTAGTTCACCGTTGACGTAGACGTCTACGGTGAGTCCCGGTACTGCGTGCAGAACGTATAAGTCCGCAGTGGTGTCCGAGATGGCGTTGGCGGGAATGGCGACTCCTACGGCGGCAATCGCTCCGGCGGCTACACCGGCAAAAATTTTGTTTCGCACTGTTCTTGTCCTCTCATGGTCGGGCGTAAATCGCCTTACATGGAGTACTTCCGGCTGAACCCCTGTTTTGGATGCAGCACTCTCAAAAAACTTTAAAGTTTCTTTTCTGGGGTCGCCGCTTTGGTTCCCTCGGGCGTTGGTTCTTCGCCACCGGGCACCGGCGCGGGAGCCACCTTCCGGCGCCAGCCGAGCCACGCCATAAAGACTGCTCCCACGATGAGCGCCCAGAACGCGGAGCCGATTCCGATCACGGTGACGCCCGACGCGGCGACAAGAAAGGTCGCTATGGCCGCGATGCGATGCTCGGGAGCATCCAGAGCCGTGCGCACCGACGTGATGAGGGCACCAATCACGGCAAGGCCTGCGATCGCGACCACGACGATCGGGGGCGCAACAGACACCAACGCCGTCGCAAAGCCTGCCGCCAGCCCAATCACGACATAGGTTGCTCCGGCGGAGACGGATGCGATCCAACGTCGCTTGGGATCATCGTGCGCTTCTTCACTGGCCGTCAGCGCTGCCGTGATGGCAGCCAGGTTGAGAGCATGGCCTCCGAAGAACGCGCTCGCTGCCGATGCCGCTCCTGTCACCGTGAGCACGGGGCCCGCGGGCACCGCGTAGCCGTAGGTGCGCATCACAGTGAAGCCGGGTACGTTCTGACCAGCCATCGTGACGATGAACAGCGGGATGCCGAGGCTCACGATCAGAATCGGGTCAAAAATCGGAACGACAGGAGTAAGTTGCGGCACCACGGCGGCATCCCCTAATAGGTTGCCCTCGGTCGTGAGCGTAATCGCGACAATCGCCGCCACGAGCGCGCCGGGCACAGCCCAGCGCGGCGCCACTTTCAACAGGATCAGCCACACCACAACCATCGGCAGGCCCAGCCACGGGTAGTCAACCGAAGCCGTGATCGGAGCAAGACAAATGGGGAACAGGATGCCCGCGAGCATCGCACTCGCGATTGGCTGCGGAATGCGAGTGATGAGTCGGCCCAGCGCTGGCACCAGACCGCACACCATGATGAGCACGCCACACACGATGAATGCACCGACGGCCGCCTGAAACTCGATATCACCCTGCGCTGCGACGATCAGCAACGCTGCTCCCGGAGTTGACCAGGCCACGGTGATCGGCATCCGGTATCGCCACGCCAAACCGATCGTGACGAGCCCCATCATGACGGTCACAATCAGCAGGCCGGATGCCGCTTGCGCGTCGCTAGCGCCAACCGCGTGAAGCCCCGCAACGACGAGAGTAAACGAGGACGCAAAACCGGCGATTCCGGCAATGATGCCGGTGGTGAGGAGCTGGAAAATAGTGGTTGTCGCTCTCTGCGCAGGGATAATCCGGGTCAAGCGGTGAGCTCTAGAGCGCGAGAACGATTTTTCCGCGAGAGTGCCCCTCAAGAAGCTTCGCGTAGGCCTCGGAGACGTGCTCGAAGGGGAAGACAGAATCAATCGGCACCTGCACGGAGCCGTCAGCAACCAGCGCGGCAAGCGCCGCAAGGTCTGCTGGGGTGGCACCGGCTGCTCCAACGCCTGATGTGCCGTATTCCGAGACCGCGGCGTAGTCAGCGATTGTGTTGATGCGGTGGGCTGGAGCCCCAAGCGCAAGCGCAGCATCCACAGTTTCGCGGCCGTTGTTATCCAGAGCAGCTGTAATGCCTTCGGGGCTGATCTCCACAATGCGTTCGACCATGCCCTCGCCGTACTTCACAGGATGGATGCCGAGCGAACGCAAGAATTCGTGGTTCGATTCGCTCGCGGAGCCAATTACTGTCGCGCCCTTGAGCTTGGCAAGCTGGGCGGCGATGGAACCGACACCACCCGCTGCTGCGCTCACTAGCACGGTGTCAGCCGGCGTCAGATCGATCGCGTCGACACTCGCCCACGCCGTGCGCCCGACAATGTCGAGGCCACCGGCCTGTTCCCAACTGAGAGCTTCAGGTTTGCGCACGAGCTTGTCGGCGGGCACCACCACATAATCAGCTTGGCCGCTAAAGCCCTTGCCTCCGAGGACCTCATCGCCGACAGTCCAACCGTCTACTCCAGCGCCGACTTCGTCAACGACACCAGCAAAGTCGTTGCCGTTTCCGCTCGGAAACTGCACGTCCTGAGGAGCAGCAGTGGCGGCGCCTCTGAACACCTTCGCGTCGAAAGGATTGATGCCAGCGAACTTGACTCGCACGCGCACCTCCCCCGCGCCCGCGTGGGGCTCAGTGACTTCGGAAATAGTGAGCACTTCGGGCCCACCGAGCTGGGAGAAAGTAACACGTCGCGACATATACCGAGCCTAACCGGTGCGTCGCAGTTGCACACCGAGCCAATCGAACTGGGAGAATGGCAGAGTAAGGCATCACTTGACAACTCTGGATAAGGACTCTCATGAGCTCGTCTGACAGCACGACATCCCCCACCTCTTCGGTGAACGACCTTCTCCCTGGTTTGCTGCGCGTGCACCGCGGGCAACTCATCGCCGTTGCCGTCATCGGACTCGTTCTCGGAGTGATTGGGCTGCTGTTCCCCGGAGCAACGCTGCTTACCATCGCAGTGCTCTTCGGTATCTACCTCATTGCCTCTGGCATCTACCGCGTCACCGCGGCCTTCGTCGCCAACAACCTTGATTCCCCGATGCGCTGGACGACCGGCCTCCTGGGACTCCTCGTCGTCATTGCCGGCATCCTGTGCCTCGCCAACCCCTTCCAGTCGCTCATCGCGCTCGCGCTCGTGATCGGAATCGGCTGGATTCTTGAAGGAATCGTCGACCTCGTTGGCGGCGTGCGCGGCACCATCCAGCCCCGCTGGTTCGGTTGGGTCAGCGGAATCGTCTCCATGGCCGCTGGCGTTGCCATGTTCGTGCTCCCCGCAGCTGGAGTGTTCTCGCTCGTGGCGATCGGCGCGATTCTCATGATCGCCGTAAGCCTGACCACCCTGCTGACGTTGCCTCGTAAGCCCAAGGACGCCACCGATAACTCCACGGCTGCAACCGTCTAGCTAGCACTCTCGATCGACCGAACGGGGTCGGGCCAGCCGCAAGGGTAGCCCGGCCCCTTTCTGGATAAGTGACCAGGCAGGCACAGCGCGAGGTGGCGGGCCCTGCCGGAAACAACAAAGGCCGCCATCGCATTGCGATGACGGCCTTTGGCAAGTGTGACGAATCGACTAGCGACGCAGTCCCAGCTTCTCGATCAGCGTACGGTAACGCGTGATGTCAACGTTCTGCAGGTAACCCAGCAGACGGCGACGCTGACCAACAAGAAGAAGCAGTCCACGACGTGAGTGGTGGTCGTGCTTGTGCATCTTGAGGTGCTCCGTGAGGTCGAGGATGCGACGAGTCATCATCGCGATCTGGACCTCGGGGGATCCCGTGTCACCTGGGTGTGTTGCGTATTCTTCGATGATCGCCTTCTTGATACTTGCTTCAAGTGCCATAAGGTAATCCCCTCTCTAGTCGTTGCGCGGTGCCCATAGCTGAATGCGTGAGCTCTCTTTATCCGCGGCCGTTGGACGGCAACCTTGAAAGCTTAGCAGAACGGATGCTCCGGCAGCACTATCCCGAGACAAGCACTATCCCTCGACAAGCACTATCCCGAGACAAGCGCAACGATGGCGGGAATCGCGAACGCCAGCATGGTGACGGTAGCCGCGAGCGCAACCGCTGCCCCGAGGATGATCCACAGCCGCGAGCGCCGGCGGGCGGCATCCACTTCTGTTCGCAATCGTTCGAATCGTGCCGTGAGTCGCACGCTCGCACCCGTGACGGCAGGGCGCACCTGCCAGCCGGAGAGGCGGCCAGCGACCGGCACGAGAGCAGCGACTTGAGCACGTGAATACACCGCTTCATGACGAATTAACCAGCCGGCCAGCTCGCCGAGAGCAAGGACGGGTACCGGCGCTTTCGACCGGCCACGGATGAGATCGGATGCGCCCGTGAGCGCCACGATCGGCCGCACAGCGACGTCGGCCGCTCCTCGTTGCGTAAACTCCTCCGACAATTGCACTGCACGCGTTGTTGCGTCGCGCACGTAGTCGGCACGATGACCATTCACCAGAATCATGCGCCCCGCCGTCACAACCCTGTCCCCCGGATGCCGGCGGCTGCTCACAATGAAGGCACCGGCTGGGCCTAAGACCAGATGGTTGGCGCCCACGCTCGGATCGTGATCGTCGTCGGATTGCGCGACCATCCAGTCGGATCCCAGCGCGGCGAGCGCCACTGCTGACTCCAACTCGCCAACTCCGTGCGGGTACAGATCATTCGCTTCTCCAGACAACGGGCTCGTTCCGCGGAGGGCTTGAAGCCAGGTGCGCGGTTCATGATCAGCTTGCGCTCGGAGACACGCAGCCATCGCTGCGCCAAAGCCGCGATCGAGCATTGGGGTCGCCGGAACCTGGCCTTTGTGTGCTGACTCGCTCACGGGATCCCCCCAACATCGTTCCGTCAGAGAATATCTGGCGTCTCGCTTTCGCCCAACTCGGCACGTCACAGGCCGACGCAGTTTAGGCTGAACCCATGAACGTGGCGCCTCTGCTCGATCTACTCCTCGTGGTGGTTCTGCTGGGGTATGTCATCTACGGCCTCGTCATCGGTCTCACGCGCGGCATTTTTGTGATTGCGGGCGTTGGCGTTGGTATTTTCTTTGCCACGATGCTCGCCCCGGCCGCATCCCAGCTCGTGGAGCTTCCACAGTTGCGGGCGATAGTTGCCATCTCGGTCGCCGTCGGACTCATCGCTCTCGGCCACGCCGTGGGCGTTGCTGCCGGCAAAGCAATCCATGTTGAGATTCGAACGAGCGCGCTGCGGGGAGCGAACCGTGCCGTTGGTGGGCTCGTGATTGGTGTCGTTGCGGCCCTCGTCATCTCCACCGTCAGCTTCAGCGCTGCCCAACTTGGCCTGCCGATTCTCTCGCGCACCATTGCCTCTTCGGCGGTCATCCGCACCATTCAGGACATCACGCCCGACGTCGTTGAAGCAAGCATCGCCCGCTGGCGAACTGTGCTCACCGATCAAGCCCTGCCTCTGATTGGCTCTCCGCTCGGCGACCCCAATGCTCTGATCCCGACGATCGACTCTGATAGTCCGGCGCTTGCCGCAGCCGCACAATCGGTCGTGCGAATAACAGGAAACGCCTATGCGTGCGGTCAGGGCCAGACCGGCAGCGGGTTCGTTATTGCGCCCGAACGAGTCATGACGAACGCGCATGTGATCTCGGGAACTACCGACCCGGTCATCGAGGCGTTGAACGGTCAAGTGCTGCCGAGCACCATCGTGTACTTCGACTCCATTAATGACCTCGCGGTGCTCGCCGTTCCCGGATTAAATGCTGATCCGTTGCAACTTGGTGTCACCGCGCGCCCCGGAACAAGCACGGCGCTTCAGGGGTACCCCTACGGCGGACCGTTCAACACCCACGCCGCGCTCGTGCAACACATCAGCACGTTCGAAAGCCCCGACATTTATGGAAACGGAGGGGCCCCACGCGAGGTTTACACCCTCGCCGGGCAGGTCAATCCGGGTAATTCTGGGGGCCCGCTTCTCACACTCGACGGAGACGTCGTTGGTGCAATCTTCGGCAGTAGCACCGAACAAAACAACGTCGGCTACGCTCTCACGCTGGATGCCGTTCAACCGATTGTCGAGAACGCTGCAGAGCTCACAAGCACTGTTTCTAGCGGTTCCTGCATCGCACACTAATCCGCTGCGGAATGTGCGCTAGAGCGCTAGAGCGCTAGCGTTCGACGATCAAGTACTCCGGCGCATCCGGTGTTCCTGGGCACGTGTCCACTGTCGATTCATTGGCGGCACTAAACGCGAACCATGACCAGTCGTCGCCGAGCTTCTTGCCGATCGAACGGGGAATGAGAAAGCGAACGGTGGCCCCATTCACTTGGGCGTCGTCAGCATCTAGCCTGTCGCTGTCGTCTCGGGACAGCTCGTACGCCGAGACCTCGTCGACCTCGCCATCGTCGAGCTCGGCCATGAATTGGTAGGCGCGATCGCCGTCTGCTGTCTCGGCATAGATACCGAGTTGCGATGAATCCTGATCAATCGGCGACGCGAGAGTGATCTCGATCGCGACATCGTCGCGCTCCGACTGCGCTACCCGCGCTGACTCGATATCGAGCGACTCGACTTCGTTTGTGAAATCCACGCACTCGTTGCCGCTCGATACCCCCGCAGGGTCGACGACGGTCGACCCTGGCTCCGGCGCCTCCGATTCGATTGGCGGGGAGGACGACGGCGAAGCGGCAATCGGTGTCACTGGAGCTTCAGACGACGATGCCGCAGCCAACGTAATAACCACGGTGAGGACAACCGCAAAGACCACCAGCACAACAACCCCGATAACCACAGGGACGACGGCGACGCGTCGGTTCACGGAGGGTTCAGAGGGCTCGGGAGTCACCCGGATACGCTAGCAGTCTTCCGCGAGGCCCTTCGTGCCGCGACAAAGCCAATCGCGATCGACAACTGGCCTCCCGTATAGAGCGCCATGATGACGACATCCGACTGCCACCACACTGCGGTCGGCGCGAAAAGAGCCCATGCCAGCGCGGTGTCAGAGACCAAAAATAGTACGGCTCCGGATGCGATGAGCCGGTTCGTCGCGAATGCCGACGCCGTGGAGGCAGCCAGCACCGCTCCGTAGGCCGCGAGCGGCACGAAGAACAGCCCGAGATCGTCGCGCAGGATGACGAGCAGCCCCACCCACCACACGACGAGCACGGCGGTGCCCCACGGAATCCGACGAGAGCGCACGGCCGTCAGGAACAGTGCGAGGTACACAGCGTGGGCAGCGAGAAAAGCGGCAAGTCCGATGATGAAGCTTGAGCTCGCGGCATCCGCCACAAAAATATCGCCGATCCAGGCCAGAGCGAGCGCTGCCAGGAACCCGTAGTCGGGGCGCCGAAATGGACGAGCACTCGCGAGAACGACCGCAACCCCGAGAGCGGGCATCAAGAGGAATTTACTGGGAGTGGCTATTGCATCCCAGCCCCCCAGGAGGCTGACGACGTGAACAAGCGCGACCGCGCCATAAATGCCAAACCATCGGAAGTTGATCACTTTCACAGCGTAGAGCGAATCACCGTTTTTGTGAATAATTATCGTAATTGTGTTCACGGTGACGACGGCGAGCGCGCTCCCGAGCCGCGGCCACACTCAGTGTCACCACCACGCCGATTGTGGCGCCAAGCGAATTCGACACAATATCGCGCACATCAGATACGCGAGAGGGAATGAACTGCTGAACCCACTCGATTCCCGAGGTCAAAACGACAGCCAGGGCGAGAGCGAGCCACCAGCGCCGCTTTCCCACCAAGAGCACGAAGAAAAGTCCGAGCGGAACAAACAACGCGATGTTCGCAACGAATTCAAGATCATTGAAGGTGAGCCACTGGGTCGCCGAAAAACGGTCAAGAAAAACAGCGAGCTGCCAGAGCGGACCATCGCGTTGGTCGGGGGCCTGCGGGCTCAACGTCAACCACGCCACAACGGCGAGATAGCTGAACGTGGCAGCGCTCAGATAAGGATGACGCCGAAACATCCACTAATCGTGCCCTACGTACGCTCGGAAAGTGCTCGACGCGCTAGGAGGTCACCACAAGCTCGGTTAAGACAGAGACAAGAACCCACACTGAAAGGAAGGTGACGATGAGCGCCGTGACGATCCAGAAGAAGCTTCGGAGGCTCGCGGCGCGAACATCATGATGGATGCGCACAAAAGCGCGCGTCAGGTTGCGTGACTTCTGCGCCGCCTGCTGCGGGTGCGGCCACGTTGTGCTTGCTTCAGCCGCAGTGGAGAGCGTGGCGACCTCTTCCCCCGTGAATAGTGCCGGCGCACTCGCAAGCCATTGCTCAAGCTGCATCGAGGTGAGGATCTGAACGTCAGCCGGAATCGCGAGCATCGAAACTTTCACCGGCTCGACCATGACAAGCACCGCAATGACGTCGACATCGCGCCCCAGCGCCGTCGAGAGCGCCGCAGCGACTGCACGAGCGGCAGTCCGAGCGGTAACGATGGCTGTGCTCACGCTTCGCGCGACGATCAGCTCGTCGCCGTTCACGGCAACATCGTCGCCCTGACAGTTCACGACAGTCACGGCGAAGACGCCCGCACGCCCGACAGCAAAGTGGTCGAGCGAGGTGTCACCGAGTGGAACTCCGTGGAGTACGTCCCAGCTGTGCCCAAGCCGATCAAGGATGGAACCGACGAGAAGCTCCCCGACTGCCCCACGATACTGAGCGCGGCTTTGCTTCGTCAGCGGTGAGATACCAAACAAGCGCGCCACAGCACGTCGAGGCGCACGACGAGATTGCGCCTCTACGACGGCGGCCATGGCTGACTGTCCGGCGATCCGGCCGCGAAGATCATGATTCTGCGGCACGCAGACCTCCAACTCTCACATGCGTAGAAAAGCATGCAGAAATACGTTGGGCCGGAGGCTCCCCCGCCTCCGGCCCGACTCGTGGCGAAGAATCGCTCCCGAGTGAAGGTTCCTCCCCCGAGGAATAACTTCTAGATACATACTGCCGAACCTGTGAATCTGCCGAAACCCCCACTATTGGGCATACCCGAGTGGGGGTCAACTACTCTGACCACCCTCTATGACGGTTCGGGAATACCTTCCGGAAGCCCCTCGGCCGCGACGATGGCGAGGCGTTGAGTTGGCCGCGTCATGGCGACATACAGCGCCGCAGCACCGCGAGAAATCTCTTCGACGATGCGTTGTGGCTCGACCACAATCACAGAGTCAAACTCGAGCCCCTTCGACTCGCGCGGCGTTAGCACCGCGATGGACTTGTTGAGCCCAGCGGCACCCTCCCCAACCTCGCCGGCGAAGGACTGCTGCAGAGCATCTACGATGCTGGCCGTCAGAGAATCACTAACGATCACCGCGATGGTGCCGTCGCTCGAAATAGCACGATCAGCCGTCACTGCGGCGCTGACTCGTGCGCCTCGCTGTTCCGGGGTCGTGACGGTGACGGCCACGGGCCATTCACTGTGACGGACCGCCCGCGATGGCGTGATGGACACGTTGTGGGCAACCGCCACCGCCTCGGCAACCGCAACAATCTGGGATGGTGTGCGGTAGTTAACCGTGAGCTCTTCGAGACGCCAGTGCTCACCGACGTCAGCCGACAACGCAGCTCCCCAACTCGAGGTGGCCGCAGCAGCACTCGCCTGGGCGATATCGCCGACAATCGTGAAGGACTTCAGCGGATTGCGACGCGCCAGCAGCTTCCACTGCATCGGCGATAATTCTTGAGCCTCATCAACCACGATGTGACCGTAGGTCCACGACCGGTCAGCGGATGCCAGCTCTGCCGTCGTTGATCGCTCAACACTTGCCTCGAAGCCCTCGGCCAGCGTCTCCGCATCGATCATGCCGTCAACGCCCATGTTGCGAATAGCGGCCGTTGCGTTCTCCACGTCGCGTTTGCGTTGCTGCTTGCGCTCGTGCTCTGCCGCCGTGTGGGCCACATCGACTTCACCGAGCAGTTCGGCGGCTTCATCGAGCAAAGCAACATCGCTGATGGTGAATGCAGCGTCTCGCTCGCGGCGCAACAGTTCGCGCTGCTCGGGCGTCCAGTGGTGCGTGAGGCTCTTCAACCAACCAGGTCGGGCATAGAGGTCGTTGATAAGTTTCTGGGGCGTCAACGGCATCCACGCAGTATTGAGCGCAACCTTGACGTCGTGGGCGGTGCGAATATCTTCGCGCAGCCACTTCTGGTCAGCGTCGTCGATCGTGTTGCCGTGGGCCCGCAACTGGTCGGCGAGCAATCGACTAATGCCTGCGATCGCCGCCTTATTGAAAATCACTCGTGCAAGGTTGTGCGGCTTGTGGGAATCCCACGCTTTCTGCATGGCTGACCGCAGAAGCTCGGCAGGCACATCCAGAATCTCACCGTTGATCTCCATGCGCTGCGTCTCAGTCGGAACTACCCGACGCGAGCGAACGGCACGCTTGATGAGCGCCGCCATCTCGAGGGAGCCCTTCAACTGGGCCACTGCCGCATCATCATCATGGCGCGCATCGGCGCCCGGATAGAGCTGCCCCAGGCTCGCCAAGACCACCCCCGTCTCGCCGAGCGAAGGCAGCACGGCCTCGATGTAACGAACGAACGCGCGCGACGGTCCGACGATGAGCACTCCGGATGCCGAGAGGCGTTCACGGTGCGAGTACAGCAAGAAAGCGGCGCGGTGCAGCGCGACGGCCGTTTTTCCGGTGCCGGGTCCACCCTGCACGACGAGCGCGCCGCGAAGTTCGGAGCGGATGATCGCATCCTGCTCAGCCTGAATGGTCGCGACAATGTCGCCCATGCGTCCGGTGCGCTCTGCCGTGAGACTTGCCATGAGGGCTGCTTCACCCTGGAGGGATGCCGCATCGGTTTCAAGGAGTTGGGAGTCAAAGATCTCGTCGTCGATGCGCACGATATCTCGACCTTTGCTTTGCAGGTGCCGGCGGGCTCTCGCCCCCAGTGGCGTCGCGGCCGTGGCCTGATAGAAAGCTCGCGCTTGAGGAACCCGCCAGTCGAGCAGGAGCGAGCGCTGATCCTCGTCCCGCAATCCGATGCGGCCGATGTACCGCACGGGGCGCTCAATAGCACTGTCGCTCTCCGCGTCGGTCTCGGTCTCGATCTCGAGTTCAAGGCGACCGAAGGCGAGCCGCTCATCGATTTCGCGCAACTGGCCGATTCGGTCTTCGTAGATGCGGGCGAAAGCGTCGCGCTCTGAACGGTTCTGGTGGGTGCCACCTGGCGCACTCCGGCGCACTGATTCGAGTTGCTCCTGAGCCGCATCTCTCAGGGCGTCGAGCCGCCGGTAGAGGCCGTGGACATAGTCCCGCTCGCGTTCAAGCTCACTCGATGACATCAGCCGTCCTCTCCAAATTGCGACGTCCAATCGTACGCGCTTTTTGACTATGAATTCGCCGCTTAACTCTTGCGCTCAGCGAAACTCAGTGGCAATCTAAAAGCAGTTAAACTCATCGCCCTCTAGGTCGCAGGCAGTGCCGCACCAGCGGGCGATGAGTCTGTTAAGGGGTAGAGACCGCGCTGATCACCCCCAAACGGAGACTGCAGCAACCATCCCCCAGCCCTTACGATGGGCGGATGCTTCGCTCTATCGACTATTCCGGGTTGATCTATCCTGTGACCCCTCACGCTGTCGCAGAGTTCAAAGCCAACCGCCGCGGACTATTCGGCTATTCGCAGGCGCACCTTGTGGGCAGAGTGCTGATGGTGGGTTTCATCATCGTTGCGTTCATCTCCTTCGCCGGCGTCCCATTCGCTCTGATCGTTGCGCATGATTTTCGCAGCGCAGCGCAGACAGGCAACATCGCCCAGGTCGCCCCGATGCTCATCATCGCCGGCCTCGTCATTGCTGTTGCCGCGGGCGCGCTCTTCACCGTGGTGCGGGCATGGCGAAAAGACGGCGGACCGTGGAAGCGGTTCTACCGGATGAATAAGTTCGCCGAGGACAACGATCTAGCGTTTTCACCCAAAGATCTGGGCGCCGAGTATCCCGGCCTGATTTTTGGACAGGGCGGCAATCAGTCGATTCGTGATCGATTCCGCAGCGCAAGCGGCCGAGCACTCGACTACGGAAACTACCAGTACACCACCGGCTCAGGGAAGAACCGTCGCACCTACGACTGGGGATTTTTGGCCTTCGAACTCGACCGCGCCCTGCCCCACATGGTGCTCGACGCCACCCGCAATAACCAATTCTTTGGCATGAGCAATCTTCCTCAGACGTTCGCGAAGAATCAGGTCCTCACGCTCGAGGGCGATTTCAATTCACACTTCACCCTCTATTGCCCGCGCGAGTACGAACGTGACGCTCTATACATTTTCACGCCCGACCTTATGGCGCTGCTGATCGACAACGTGGCAGCGTACGACGTGGAAGTAGTCGACAAGTGGCTATTGGTGTACTCCCCGAAACCATTTGACCTTGTAGATCCGGCCCAGCACCGCCGCCTCCTCGGCATCGCTGACACCGTGGGCACAAAAACTGTGCGGCAATCACGTCGCTATGCCGATGAAGCAATCGGCGACTACAACGTCAACCTCGTGGCTCCCCGCGGTCAACGTCTCAAGGCCGGCATCCCCGCAGCCACGCTCGTGATGGTCGCGCTCTTCGCGGCAGTGTGGGGCATCCCTTTCGTGCTCGGGATGTTCACCTAACGCCGCCGAGGTCGAGTTTGGGCGTAGCGATCAGAACCTTACGGTCGCGGCGCACCCGTGAGCGCGTGGCGTGCTTCGACGATTGCACCGAGCAATACTGCTTCGTCAGCGATTGCCCCGATCCGATCCCGTCCGGTGATGATGCGTTGGCGAGCGAAAGCGAGCCGAGTGGCCTCTTGGATGTATACCTTCATCGTGGCGCGCTTGTTGTGTTGCGCCGCCCACGTCAGGGCCCGTCGACGTCCCTGGGAAGTCGCGAGAACCGGCACCTCATCCTGATTGAACCAGCCAGCATTCGCGTATTCGGTGAGTCGCTCGAAAGTCATGCGCTCTTCTTGGCGGCGCAGGTACACCACGATGATGATGGCGATCACGAAGAGCGGCACCTGCACGATGGCGTAGTAACCGAAGAAGTCGCTCACAAAGAAGAGGGCGCCATTCCAGAGGGCGTGCAACGCGATCGCGAGGCCGAGGCCTGCGGCAAAGACACCGACGCTGCGGGCGTTACTTGTCGATCGCACAGCAAAGCCCAATGCGATACCGGTGCAGGCCGTGAACATGACGTGCGCGAACGGTGACATGAGCCCGCGGATGAGGAACACCTGCAGGATGCCTGTGCTGTTATCCCCAGCGCTGAGCAGTTCGGAACCGAAATAGAGAATGTTCTCAGTGAAAGCGAAACCGCCCGCGATCCACGCTGCGTACACGAGGCCATCGACCGGACCATCGAAGTGGCGTCGCGCGACCCAGAAGATCACCAGAATGCCGAGCGCCTTGCCCGCTTCTTCAACGATGGGCGCTTGAATCGCTGCCGAGAAGAATTCGTAGCCGGGGCCGGGGCCTCCGAGAGAGTTGATTACGTTGTCGATCTCGGCTCCCACGATGAGTGCGAGCAACACCGCAACGCCGGCGCCCCAGAGAAAGGCAAACACCACGGCGAGCCGAGGCTCCGGCTCCCAACGGTCGATCCAGCGCACCGCGAAAAACACGACAGCAAGCGGGACTACGGCCAGCACTCCCCCGATAGCGAAGGCATCAGTCCCGATGCCCGAAATTACGTAGACGACAACGAAGAGAAGAACGAACGAGAGTGCGATGACTCCCAAGATTCCCAGAATAAGCAGGCCTGGTCCCCGAGGCTGAGGCACATGCGGAGGCAAGTGGTGTTGGCGCGCCTGATCGGCGATCTCGGCGGAGGCCGCCGTCGGGTGCGGTGCTGATCGTCCAGAAGATGCGGTGAAATCGGGAGTCGCAGAAGCAGAATGGCTCTCGGTCATGTCAACGAGACTAGCGTGAAGGCGGCACCCCGCCGTGTCGCCGCTACTCTGCTTCTTGCTGCTCGCGCAGAATGCTAAGCGCGCGAGTGACTCGATCGCCGAGCCCGGCGACGCGCTTCTTGGACGAGCGCTCGGCATCCGCGATGAGGCCCATGAGCTCGCCTCGATAGACATCGTGAGTCGACCGCACTGATGCTCTGAGACCGAGCGAGGCTTGGGCCGCGATGACGCCGATAACGCAACTCGCGATTAGAGCAAGCACCGCGACAACGACCGCCCAGCCCGGCGAGGACTCCGCGGCAACCTCACTAGCCGAAGCAACCACCAGTACGAGAGCAAGAACGGGGGCGATTAGGCGATAGGGGGTGCGCACGCTCAGCTGCAGCGCCGCAGCGATGGTGGTGGCATCCGTGTTCAATCGACCGCGTGATGCGCTGTCGATGGCGTTAACACGAGCGCGAAACTCCTCAACCTGGTCTTGATGGATGCGCAGCCCCGCCGACTCGATGAGTTCGTCGCGCACAAGACGGTAGCTGTCGGCGGGCGGCCGAACGATGACTACCGCGATAATTGCCACGATCGTGACCGCTACCACTACCGTGCTGAGCGCGATAAGGATGGCCGCGGGTGCCTGCGCTGGCTCGGCAAAGAACAGTCGGGTGCTCCAGTCGGCCGCAATCGTGAGCGCGACAATCCCCAGCCCCGCCGTCGGCACGATCCACGCGACCGGATGTAAACGCAGTCGGGTGCGAACTCCGCGCGCGAGGCGGAGGTCATCGAAGCGGGCGGTGGCGTAGTCAGCGAGTTGCGCCGAGAACGCAATAAGCCACAGTGCTGCCACAACGGTAAGAGCTGTCCACGAAGATTCCACGGTGCGACTGTAGTCGTTCACGCTCCCCTTGCGCATGGTCACCGGGGGCAGTCGAGGGGAAACGGTGCCGTGGTGATGTCTGATTTCCGCTGGTCGCGCGCGGCTGGGGGTGGCACAGTTAAGGCATGCCCTCCCCCACGCTCAGCTTCGATGAGCAATACCGCGCCCTTTGTTCGCGGGATGCTCGCTTTGACGGTCAGTTCATCGCTGGCGTGCACTCCACCGGAATCTATTGCCGCCCCAGTTGCCCTGCGGTCGCCCCCAAACCGCGCAATGTGCGTTTTTACCGCACCGCTGCCGCCGCCCACGAAGCAGGACTTCGCGCCTGCAAACGCTGCCAGCCGGATGCCGTTCCCGGCTCGCCCGAATGGAATCTCAACGACGACCTTGCCTCGCGCGCTATGCGACTCATCGCCGACGGTGTTGTCGAACGCGACGGCGTAGAAGGGCTATCGACACGTCTCGGCTACACAAGTCGCCACCTCACACGCGTACTCTCCGCCGAACTCGGCGCCGGTCCGCTCGCACTCGCCCGCGCTCACCGCGCCCAAGCCGCCCGCACCTTGCTCGCCGCGACAGAGCTCAGTATTTCTGACGTTGCGTTTGCTGCCGGGTTTTCCAGCATCCGTCAGTTTAACGACACCATTCAGGCGGTGTACGAAACCACACCGAGCCAACTTCGCGCCCTTGCCCGCCGCGGGGCTGCAGCCCATCCCCACGGTGCCGTCGAACGACCGTCAGCGCTTACCCTGCGATTGCCCACTCGCCCCCCATTCGACGGCGCCGGGCTCATGACATTCTTTGCCAACCACGCCGTTGCCGGCATCGAGACTGCGACCGACACCAGCCTTGAGCGCGCGATCCGGCTTCCGGGAGGCGTCGCTCGAGTGCGGCTAGAACTCGGCGACCACGGCATCCTCTGCACAGCCCAATTGGCCACCATTTCGGATGTCGCCCCGCTCGTGGCCCGCGTGCGGCGTCTCTTCGATCTCGACGCCGATTCGCTCGCGATCGATCGCGCGCTGAGCAGCGATCCGGCGCTGGCTGACTCTGTGGCACGTGTTCCCGGAATGCGCCTCCCCGGCAGCGTCGACACCGAAGAGACCCTCTTCCGCACGCTCATCGGCCAGCAGATTTCCGTGGCTGCCGCCCGCACGGTGCATGCCCGCGTCGTGGAAGAACTGGGCAGCGACGGGCTGTTCCCCTCCGCGGCCGTGCTCGCAGCATCCGGAGCACAGGTTCTGCGGGGTCCGGCCACGCGCGTTGCAAGCATCCTCGGGGTCGCCGAAGCCATCGCCTCGGGTGACCTCGACCTGGACGTCTCGACCCCTGTCAACGAATTCACAGCAAAGTTGGTGGCGATGCCCGGAATCGGCCCGTGGACCGCGGGCTACATGGCGATGCGTGTGCTCGGCAACTCCGACATCATGCTCAGCAGCGACCTCGTTGTTCGCCAAGGTGCTGGGGAGTTGGGGCTGCCCGACACCGCGAAGGCTCTCACCGAATACTCACGCCGGTGGGCGCCGTGGCGAAGCTACGCGTGCATGCACTTGTGGCGATCGAGGCCCGTGCAGGTGGAGCGAAAGGCAACGTCACCGTAGGCTGGGGTCATGAACGCCAGACTCTTCATCCTCGGTTTCGGTATCGCTGTCGGATACGTTGTTGGCGCCCGCGCCGGCCGCGAACGTTACGACCAAATGAAGGGCAAAGCCACCCAAGTGTGGGAGAGCCCTCGAGTGTCGAGCGCGCGCACTTCGGTCGAAGAATATGCCCGCACTCAGGGCCCCATCGTGCGTGACAAAGCAACCGCCGTTGCCAAAGCGACGCCCGGTTTCGTGAGCGAAAAAGCGAAGGATGTCGCCGAGAACACTCGGGAATTTGCCGAGCACACGCGCGACACCGCCAAAGATCTCGCGGAGAACGCGAAGAAGTCAGCCAAGGAGCTGGCGGAGAACGCGAAGGAATCGGCGAAAGAGCTTGCCGACAACGCCAAGGAATCCGCCAAGGGACTCGCCGATCGTGCGTCGAACACCGCCCGTGGTGCCGTCGGTCGCGTCACGGAAACTGCTGACGACGTTCGCGAGAACGCTAATAAGGAACTAGCAGAGCTTCGCGAACGCGGCGAAGAAGCCATCGACCGCGCTTTCATTACCGCGGGAAAAGCGCGAGATGAAGCCCTCGCTCCTCTTGATGACGAAGACGATGAGGACTACGACGAACCGGCCACCCAGAAGTAAAGCCCCACGCCGTTCTCGGTTATCGCTCACGAGCGACCTGACCACACAAAGACGCCCCAGCCTCTCGTGAGAAGCTGGGGCGTCTTTCTGGTCTACCGGGTGGCTACTTTTGTTCTTCCAGCCAGGGCAGCGAGATCGCTGCGGTCATCGGCGAAGTTCCACTGAGACGCTCGGGCGTGAGAACACGCTTCACGTCTTCTTCCTTCATGAGCCCCGACGAGACGACGAGCTGCGCAATCGACGCATTTGTCGTGAGAGCCGTATGCGCAAGATTCGCTGCCGCCGCGTAGCCGATGTAGGGCGTCAGCGCCGTCACAACGCCGACGCTCGTCTCAACCTGAGCCGCGAGTCGCTCTTCATTGGCCGTAATGCCATCGATGCAGTTCTCCCGCAACGTACGGCAGGCATTGGTCATCCACATCACTGATTGCAGAATCGAGTGAGCGATCACCGGCTCGAAAGCGTTGAGCTGCAACTGGCCCGCTTCCGCGGCTGCCGTGACCGTGGCATCCGCTCCAATCACGCTGAAGGCAACTTGGTTGACGACCTCAGGGATAACCGGGTTGACCTTGCCGGGCATAATCGACGACCCGGCCTGCTTGGCCGGCAAATTGATCTCGCCGAAACCTGCCTGCGGACCGCTCGACAGCAGCCGAAGGTCGTTACAGATTTTTGAGAGCTTGACAGCAGAGCGCTTGAGAACGCTACTGAGGGTCATGAAGATTCCGACGTCGCTTGTGGCCTCGATGAGGTCAAACGCGGTCTTCATCTCGATGCCGGTGGCCTCGGTGAGGTGACGGCGCACCGCTTCGGCGTAACGAGAGTCGGCGGTGATACCGGTGCCGATCGCGGTGGCGCCCATGTTGATCTCGCTCATGAACGGCAAGACCTCGGTGAGGCGCGCATAATCTTCTTCAAGCGTGTGGGAGAACCCCGTGAACTCTTGACCAAGCGTCATCGGCACGGCATCTTGCATCTGCGTGCGACCGATTTTGAGGATATTGACAAACTCGCGTCCCTTGGCACCGAACGACTCCGAGAGCAACTCGTGCTCCACGAGCAGTCGCCGCACGCCGAAGACCATCGCAAGCTTGATCGCCGTGGGGTACACATCGTTCGTGCTCTGGCTGCGGTTCACGTCATCAATGGGATGCAGGAACGAGTATTCGCCCTTGCTGTGTCCCAAAATTTCTAGGGCACGGTTCGCGATCACTTCGTTCGCGTTCATATTGGTCGACGTTCCGGCACCGCCCTGGATCACTCCGACACAGAACTCTGCGTGCAGAGAGCCATCGAGGATCTCTTGGCAGGCCTGGTCGATAGCGTGCGCCTTGCGTGATTCGAGAACGCCTAGTTCGGCGTTAGCGCGCGCTGCTGCCTGCTTGATATGAGCGAGTGCGCGGACAAGATCGGGGTAAACGGAGATAGCGCGACGCGTGATGGGAAAGTTTTGCATCGCGCGTAGCGTGTGCACTCCCCAATACGCATCAACAGGGACCTCAAGCGAGCCGAGTGAATCGGATTCGATACGGGTGGCGGTGTTCTGCACAGAGGTGTTGCTCAACTCTTTTTCTCATCTCCATTGATTTTTGGCGCGACGCACAAGCGTTGTGATCACGCCTCAAGTGTACGCTCGCGCAGAGTCGTGCCGGAGGAAAGAGCCGTGGCCAGAAAGCCACTTCTTAACGTGCCGCTAGTCTTTGATCGCGTCTCGCAAGAGCGCTGAAAGAGCCTGCAATTGGATGTTCGCCTCGGCCACAACAGCCTCGTCAGAACCGTCGAGCGCGCGGGCGGCAAGGCCAGCTTTGCTGTCGATCAGCTCGGCTATGCGAGCATCGATCGTGTGCGCGGCGATGATGCGCCAGGCGGTGACCGGAAGCTCCTGACCGATGCGGTGCACGCGGTCGATTGCCTGCGTCTGCTCGGCGTTGGTCCAGCTCAACTCGGCAAGCACCACGTTGGATGCTGCCTGCAGGTTGAGCCCGACACCAGCGGCGGTGAGCGACGCAACCACAATCGCGACATCCGGATCATTGGCGAACGAATCAATAGCGTTCTGACGCGCCTTGGCACTCTGATCGCCACGAATGGACACAGCCTTGAGGCCAACCTTGGCGAAATGTGCTTCTGCGGTGTCCATGACATCGATGTGCTTGGCGAAGAAGACGACCTTGCCCACGGAGCGAGCGAGCTGCGCCGTGTAGTCGGCGGCCAGCGTTGCCTTGGCCTGACCGATGCGGCGCACCATCGTGAAGACGTTCTCGCCGGTGGTTGCACTCTTCGACTCTTCGAGTTCGGCGTGAGCAACAACCCGAATGAGGTCTTCGATAGCCACGTCGGGCTTGAGCTTGCGTACTCGTGTAAACCGGTCGACAAGGCGGGCGGTGAGAGCCTGTTCTGCGGCCCGAATCGAGCGACCGAGGTCGTCGTCGAGCTCCACCGGGATGTCGGCGATGCGGCGGGCAGGAATGTCGGCAGCGACGTCAACCTTCTTGCGACGCACGATTCCCATATCGATAACAGCACGGCGTGCTTCAGAGAAGAACCCGGGATCGGCTGGCGTGAGATCGGAGTCTTCGAGCTTCGACATGAGCGGCGCGAGCGGCTTGGTGCCGTCGATCCAACCGAGGAATTGCCAGATAGCGCGGAAGTCTTCGATCGAGTTGATCAGCGGTGTTCCGGTCAGCGCCATGAGGAGCGCTTTCGGGTAGGTGGCGCGGATGCTTTGCGACAGGCTCAGAACGTGCTTGGAGCGTTCAGATTTGAGGTTCTTAATGAAGTGGGCTTCGTCGACGACCATGCCCTTGAAGCCGAAACGGCCGAGCCAGCCGACGTGGCGGTCGAGAACTTCGTAGTTGACGATCACGACGTCGCTGAACGCGTCTACCGTGTCGCCGTCACCGTGCACGACCGTCGCGCTGCGACCCGGAGTCCAGAGTTCAACTTCGCGTTCCCAGTTGGTTTTCACGACGTTCGGCACCACGACAAGCAGCGGGTACGAGTTAGAGGCTTCAGCTGCCATTAACGCCTGCGCGGTCTTGCCAAGTCCTGGCTCATCGGCGAGCAAGAAGGTGCGGTGACCCTGCTTGACGACCTCGACGAATCGCGCCTGGTGACGCATGAGTTCAAGATTTCCGCGGGTGCGCAGCGATGCGGCCTCTGGCAACTCCATCGATGCCGCTCCACCGCCGGAGCCGTGCTCAAACGCACGGAAGAGAGGATCAATGAGTTCCCAGTTAGCGAGCCGGTTGCTGTGTTCCTTCTGCGGAGCAATCGCGCTGAAATCGGGGGCCAAGAACGGGTTCGCCATCTGCATTTGACGAACGGATGCGGGAACAACCTGCTTCTCGACCTGCTTGTCAACGGGCTTGGGTTCTTCGGTGATGATCAGCTCATCGGGGCTCAACTCGACACCGGCGTCGAGCAGAAGGTCACGGCGCAGCGCCTTCGCTGCGGGTGTGATCGGCGCTGACTCCCCCAACATCGACAGCAGGCTCGTATCCCGAGCGGCCGTCTTAGCCAGAATGCCAGCGAGGCCATCGAGGCGCTTTTGTTCATTCGCGCGCTCAGAGTCAGTGAGGGTTGCATCCGTCTTTACTCGAGCACGTTCTTCGCGCAGCAGTAGTGCCGCAACTTGGAAGCGGGCACGGTTGGCGGGCTTCAGCGGTCCCTTTTGCACAGCAGTTTCGACCTCGCGTGCGGCACGGGCCAACACGGGGATCACACCGGTGTCATCACCGGGACGAGCACGACGACGCTGAGCGCCGCCCGCTTGGCGCTGACCCGAATTTTTGGGTCGCTTGTTGCGCTGTGCGGAATCGGACTTTGACGAGGTGGTCAATTATTCTCCTGGCGCTAGGCGAGCGGCTCAGTCGCGGGTACGAGGACTCATAGCCGTTGAACGAATAGACGTTGCCACGATAGGGACTTCAATAGAGTGACAACATCCACTCAAGGGAGCCAGACCCAACTGCGATGCGATTGGTGGTCTCAAGGGATGCGTGAATCAGTCTACGCAGAAAATCACCAGAGTGCGCTATCCGCGCGAATTAACCTCGACTTGTGGAGTCGGTGACGCGTGCTCCCACACCGACCGCAATGAACACGAGAGCCGCCGTGTAGTGCAGCCCTTGCAGTAGTTGCACGTCAGCAATCTCGATGGGAAAAATCGGATTCCACAGGATGGCAATGGGAATGAGCCCGACGGCCCACCACCACTGGCGAACCTGCCAGACGAGCACAACGCAGATAAGAGCGAGGATGCTCACGACATAGCGCACGATCGTAAAGATCTCGGTTCCGACGACGCCGGCGCCCACCAACAGCACAAGCACGGCAAGAATGGCGGCGGGCAGTGCCACGCGTCGGGGGCGGTTCGGATACGTTGCACTCACTCGTTCGAATATACCCGCCTGCGGCTGAGCCCTTCGTCGCCTCAGGCGCTAGACCCCGCCGCCACCGCCACCACCACCGCCACCGCCGGAAAAACCTCCACCGCCCGATCCGCCGCTTGAGCTGCTCGACGAGCTGCCGGAGTACGAGTTCGCGATCGACGAAGACACGGTCGAAATGCTCGACGCGAATACTGCCGCGTTGAACGCTCCTGAGCCCGAATACCACCCGGGTGACTCATCGGCGTAGTAGTTGCCCAGCTCGGTCAGCCACTGCTTCTCGAGACCGAAAATGACGGCGTAGGGAAGAAGCTTTTCGTACACTGCGAGAACATCGGCAGCACCGGTGTCCTCGTTGTGTTCCCGAAGGGCGCCCGCTGGACTTTGCAACATGCGCAATCGATCGGCCTCAGCCAAACGGATATACAGCTCAAGCCCCGCGAGATGATCCCGCAGCTCCGCCCCCTCCGGAGTGAGCGGCGACCGAAACAGCAAGAACACGCACGCGAAGGCAACCCCCATCGTGAACACGATCGCCACGAACGGAAACGCCGATCCATACGAGCCCGTGATCAGCACTGCTCCGAAAACGATCGAGGCTAGGGCCGCGAGTGCTGCCACCAGCAGCGGGAGGTAGCGATTGGCCGGCACCTTTCGTCGATACCCTGCGGAGATCAGTCCAGAATGCTGTTTCTGCACAATCTTGTAGAGCGCGCGACTGAGCTTGGAGTCCGCTGTTTTCAGTTCCCGAATCGCTCCGTGGTGCAGGGAATTGCCGAAGAGTGCCCGCAAGATTTCTAACTCGTACCCCTCGACCCTCGTAGGGTCAACGAGTTCAAGCCGGTACTCCGTTCGCGTACGGAACATTCCCTTGGACTCCTGCTCAAGCACACGCACTGTGCCGCGCACAGCAAAATCCAGAATCTGAGCAGCAACCACTCGTGTGCGCTTATTGATCACGAGAGCGGCGGTAGCGACCGAAACTCCCTTCGGCGGCGCATACTCAGCAATGATCGTCGGACGCCCAGCGGCATCCGCAAGTTGGGTACGTCGCAGACGGATCGCCCAGATGAGGGCACTCAGCGCAGCAAGAAAGCCAACCGATTGCCCGTATCCCGCCGGGGAGGCCAAATAGGAACTGTCACGCTCGACGAACGTGCCAGGTTCAAAGCCAAACGCGACCGTGACATTCTGGCCTCTCTGCAGCAGTTCATGCGTCGCGACGTACGTATCGGCATCGCGGGCAGCGATCTCGCACTGTTGCGTGGATCGCGCAATGCCCCAATAGCAATCGGGCTCCGCCACCAGAGCGTCGCTGAGCCCCTCACCTAAGTGAATGGTGGCCTCAACCGAGCCGAAGGGCTGATTCCACCCGGTGCCGTTGGTGTCCCAGTAAAACTCGTCGGCGTTAGTGTCGGGGGCGAATGCTGTGACGTTCGATTGCTCGTAGCTAAAAACATACGTGTTCGGCCCCTCCACGAAAGAGGTAGCGGCGCTCGTGACGAGAGTGAACTCGTCATCATTCTCGACGTCGAACGGCCGTGCTGTGCCCGTCTCATCCGTCACGGAAATGTTGTGCACGTCGACCGGGACACCCTTGTAGTAGTTGGGGATAGCCCGGCGCATCCCACGGTTTTGATCGGCAGGAAAAATAGCGACGAACGTTTCTACCGTGCGTAACGTCGACCGGCCGTCAGCATCCCGATCAAGGAAGAATTCTGCCTCATAACTATCGAAGACAAAATCGTCGAGACCCGTGCGAACTACGCTCGCTGAAGCGGAGGAGCCGGCTGAGACGGCTACCGGAGGGGTAGCGGCAGAAGCGGCAGCGGGAGTTAAACCGAGTACGAGAACAATCGTGATTATGCTCAGAAACCGGGCTCCGACTCGGGCCAAGGCCCGAATCCCGACCATCCGCAATCGACCGTTCGTCATGCTGTCTCCGATTTCCTTCACCCTCGCGGGAAAACACGCACCGCCCAGTGCTCGCTAGAGTCGACGTATGAAGAGTGCTTTGGCTGTCGAACATCTGCAAGAACTCGTTCGGATTCCCACCATTTCTCGGGAGGATGCCTCCACTACCGAATGGCAAGAGTTCGACCGTTTCGCCCAGACGCTGCGCAAACTGTATCCACTGTGCCACAGCCGGCTCGAGCGCGAAACGGTGCTGGACCATTCCCTGATTTTCCGCTGGCGCGGTCGCGCATCGACCGAACCCGCTGTGCTCATGGGGCACTACGACGTCGTCGCGGCCACTAACGAAGGCTGGAAACGGCCGCCGTTCGCTGCCGAACTCAGCGGCAAAGAAGATGAGCAGCTGATTTGGGGTCGCGGCACGCTCGACGACAAGGGTTCTGTTGTCGCCATCCTTGAGGCTGTCGAGACGCAACTCGAAGCCGGCCTCGTTCCGGCTCAGGACATTTATCTGTGCTTCGGCCACGATGAGGAAACTCACGGAACCGGGGCAGCCGCCATTGTCGATCTTCTCGAAAGCCGAGGCATCAAGCCCACCCTCGTGCTCGATGAGGGGGGCGCCATCGTTGATGATGTCTTCGAGCAGGTCGATTCCCCGATGGCCGTGGTTGGTGTTGCGGAGAAGGGCACAGCGGCTCTTCGACTCACCGTCGATCAGTCGGGTGGACACGCTTCTACACCGCCGAAAACCCCCGCCGCCGTGCGTCTTGCTCAGGCCATCGTGCGTCTCAACTCTCGTCCTTTTCCGTCGCGACTCACTCCCACGGGCGCTGACCTCATGCGACTGCTCGGCGAGCACGCTGGCGGCGTTACCGGTTACTTGCTGCGCAACGTGTCGTGGACCAAAGCACTCCTCGTGCCGATTCTTGTACGCAAAAGCGACGAGCTCGCCGCCATGATGCGCACGACCCAAGCTGTCACGATCCTTGAGGGTGGTCACGCCGTCAATGCCATGCCCGAGCGGGTCAGCGCCGTCATCAATGTGCGCATCGCCGTGAACTCAAGTCTCGACGAGACGGTCAAGCATGTGACGCGCGCGATCAACGACAAGCGCGTTCGGGTGACGGTCGACTCCCCCGGCGAGCCATCGCCGGTTTCGGCTACCACGGGCCTCGCCTGGGAACTGCTGCGCTCAACGATCGAAAAAAGCTTCCCAGGAACCCTCGTAACCCCCTACGTACAAAATGGCGCTACGGACAGCCGCCACTTCACCCGCATCAGCACCGGCGTCTACCGCTTCACGCCGTTCGCGATGGCACGAGAGGTGCGCGACACTCTGCACGCGCGCAATGAGCGGATGCTCGTCAGCAGTTACCTCGACGGCATCGCGTTCTATCGAGCCCTCATCGCTTCGCTGTAGGTGAGTCGTACACGACTGCGTTATCCCGCTGCGGCACGACGAGGCGCTAGCGGGAGGGTATTTGCGTCCGAGACTTCTTTCGCGATCCACGTGCCGAGCTCTGCCGGACGATCGGTGACGATTCCGTCGACGCCAAGGGCAACAGCATCCGACCACGTGTCTGAATCGTTGAGGGTGTAAATCAGGATGCCGAGCCCCGCATCGTGAACGCGCTGCACGAGGGTGGGGTCGCGAGTGATGGCTTTCTTGCTCGTGACGAGTGCCACCGCCCCTGATGCTGCCGCGAGTTCTGCCGGGTCTCCGACGATGTCTCCAACAATGAGCATCCCGGGTAACTCTGGACTCACCCGCTGTACGGCCTGCAGCGTCATGATGTCGAAGCTACCGATGATCACGTGGTTGTTCACGCCATTGCGGGCAATCAGATCGGCGACGAGCGCCACCTGATCGTCGGTCCATGATCCTTTGAGTTCAAGGATGGCGTTCTTTGTCGACCAGCGAAGCACCCCTAAGAACTGCTCAAGGGTGGGCACACTGGCTCCCGCAAATTCCTCGCCGAACCACGAGCCAGCGTCTAAGGCAGAAAGCTCCTCGTAGGTGTATTGCCACACCGGACCAGTGCCGTCTGTCGTGCGATCAACGGTCCAGTCGTGCATGAGCACGGGAACGCCATCGGAGGTCAGTTGCACATCCGTTTCGACATAGTCGGCCGCGCTATCGAGCGCGAGACTCAAGGCTTCGATCGTGTTCTCGGGAGCAACGGTCTTGTCGCCGCGATGACCGGCGATGAACGCGGCCTCCCCCGGCGCCTTAAGCGAGGTGAAAACTCCCGCCGCATGCACGCGAGCGACGTTGGCGTTCAGCACGAGAGCAAGCGTGACCGCCGTCACTATCGTGGCCGCTAGCGCAGCTCGCCGTGCTCGAAGATGGTGTTTCGGGTGTGCCAGGTGGTGCGATGTCGCCATTGACTCGCCGTCCTTGTGTCGGGTTGCCGCACGTTCACGGTGACCCCACTATAGCGAGCCTGTTACCAATCCGTTACCTTTTGGGCGGATTAGTTAAGGCGTGTCTCAATCGCTGCCCGGTGCGGAATCGACGGCACAGCACCGTGATTTTCTACCGAAATGGATGCCGCAGCGCCAGCAAAGCGCAGAGCATCATCCATCATCATTCCTTCGACGACGCCCGCGGCGAAGGCACCACAGAACGTGTCGCCAGCGCCCGTAGCGTCTACGGCCGTGACCCGGTGAGCGGGAACGACGACCGGCTCAGAGCCGACGCGGTGAAGAGCAGCACCCTTCGAACCCAGGGTGACGATGACGGTAGAGACGAGGCTCAAGAGTCGCTCTCCCACTCCCTCAAGGTCAGCAGAGAGTCCATTATCGCGCGCGAGCTCAGTAGCCTCGTGCTCGTTGACGATCAAGATGTCGAGGTTATCCAGCAGCTCTTTGGGCAGAGCCTGAATGGGTGCTGCATTCAGAATCACGCGCGTGCCAACGGCACGAGCGATACGAGCTGACTCGATCACGGTAGCCAGCGGGATCTCCAGCTGCATCATGAGAGCGGATGCTGCGCTGATCGCGGCAGAGTCTTCGCTCGTGAGGTTAGCGACGTCGTTATTGGCACCGGCCTCAACGATGATCGTGTTCTCGCCCGTGGGATCGACAGCGATGAGCGCGGTTCCGGTTGGCTTGTCTGTGGTCTTGAGGTGCGACACGTCGATAGAGTCGGCTGCGAGTCCGGTGCGCACCATTTCGCCGAAACCATCGTTTCCGACGGCGCCGATAAACGTGGTTGCTACTCCCGCGCGCGCCGCGGCAACAGCCTGGTTTTGACCCTTACCGCCGAGCGCGGTGTTGAGCCCTTGAGAAAGGACGGTCTCTCCCGGAGAGGGAATCCGTTCTACTCGAAAGACCTGATCAATGTTTGCGCTACCGACGACGACGATTCCTGACATTAGTCAAAAATAGCGCATTTCTGGCCCGCTCGGCGCACTTTATTCGGCTGACTCGGCTTCGGCCGCTGCCACAATCCGGTTCACCATGCCGCTAAAGATCACGCCATGGAAGGGCAAAATGGCCGCCCAATACAGCCGACCGCCCAAACCGCTCGGGAAGAATACGGCGCGCTGGCGATACAGCGCACCCTCGTCACCGCGATCCTCAACGGTCAGCTCAAGCCACGCCCGCCCGGGAAGCTTCATCTCGGCACGCAACCGCAAACTGTGCCCACGATCGATGCTTTCCACTCGCCAAAAGTCGAGAGCATCGCCCGTATTGAGCGTGCTCGGATGCCGCCGGCCACGACGCAGGCCGACCCCACCAACCAGCTTGTCGAGCCAGCCGCGCAGAGCCCACGCCAGCGGGAAGGAATACCACCCGTTCTCGCCACCGATTCCCTCGACGACGCCCCAGAGGGCCTCCGCTGACGCCGGAGTTTCACGTTCTCGAAGGTCGGTATAGACCGTGTGCCCCGTCCATTCCGGGTCGCTGGGGAGCGGATTGCTCGGCGCACCGACAACTGTGGCATCCTGCCAGCTCGTCTCTACCTCGCCATCGCCCATCTTTACCAGGGCCAAGCGCACCGAAGCGCGGTACCCCGTGAGGCCGCCCTCGGGCTCAGGAATGAAATCGGACACCGACGTGTCGCGCACGACACAGTCGAACTGAAGCGACTCAATAATCGGCACAGCGAGCAAGCGCGGGATGGGCGTCACCAAGTTGACCCACTGCGAGGCCAGCCACGGGGTCAGCACCGGCAATGACGCGATGGGGCGCTGGTGAAGCCCCGCCTCGAGAGCGTAGCCATTCATCATTTGGCCGTAGCGCAGCACATCCGGGCCGCCGATGTCGAAGCTGCGATTGAGCTCTGCTGGCAGTTCGAGGGCAGACACGAGGTAATAGAGCACGTCGCGCACCGCGATCGGCTGAATAAAGTTACGCACCCATTTCGGTGCGGGCATGTAAGGAAGCACCTCGGTGAGGTGGCGGATCATCTCGAATGATGCCGAACCCGAACCGATCACCACGCCGGCGTTGAACGCAATCGTGGGCACACCAGATTCCAGCAGGATGTTGCCCACCTCGGCGCGACTGCGCAAGTGGCGGCTGAGCTCAGAGATATCTCCGGCGGGGTGCAAGCCACCGAGATAGACGATGCGCGAGACACCCGCCTTCTTGGCCGCCTTTGCCACGTTGGTCGCGGAGAGCTTCTCGGTCTTTTCGAAGTCCCCAGCGGCGCCCATGGCGTGCACGAGGTAATAGAGCGCATCGATGTCGACCATGGCGTCGGTGAGAGAGTTCGCGTCGGTGAGATCACCAACGACGACGTCGACATCCTCACGCCACGGGACGTCCTGCAGCTTGCGGGGGTTGCGCACCAGAACGCGCACCGTATGACCCGCTTCGATCAGCCGAGGTACGAGTCGGCCACCCAAATATCCTGTTGCTCCAGTTACTAGAACGCGCATGCGACAACACTAGGCAGCGCGACTGGGAAGCAGCGCACAAACGCCTAGATACTCGCCCTAGGTGCTTCTATTGACGGGCGCGACGCGCTAGAGGCCGTCGTGACTTCAGACGACGCCACACCACGAACCAGAAGCCTCCGCCGACCGCAAGCAGGGTGAAGAAGATGGTCCACGAGATCCAGCTGTAGTCGGGGCGAGCGCCATAGACGCTGGCCTGCAACTCGGCTTGCGAGAGCGTGGGAGCGGCATCGCCGTCAATCTCACCAATTGCTCCGTCGGAGGACGACCCCGAGGATGAGTTCGTTCCCGTGCCCGCGTCGCCCGTCTCGCTGGCGGTCGGGGTGGGAGTCGGCGTTGCGGAGGCGGTTGCCGAATCGCTTGCCTCCTCAGAAGGCTCAGGATCGGGATCCGGTGCGGGCGCTGCGGAAGCCGCATCCGGACCAGTGTGGCCGGGGTAGGTCGCGAAGACCTGGACTCCCCACGTTGTTCCCCCGCTGGAGTAGAAGGCGATACCGATGTCGGTGAATGCGCCCAGGATGTTCTCGCGGTGGCCCTGCGACGCCATCCAGCCATCATGCATCGCCTGAGCGGTGCGGTAGCCCTGTGCCACATTTTCGCCAGCCGAACGCCAGCCACTCGGGATCTGATCCGAATAGTTGGGGTTGTGCGACATGGTGTTGTTCGCCGCCATCTTCTTGGCCCACGCCAAAGCGACCGCGTCCATCTCAGCGTTGCGGATGAGGCCAAGCTGACCGTCATCCCACCGAGCTTCATTCACGAGACTGTAAATCGTGTCTGCCTCTGCCGCAGAAGCGGGGCTGGCTGCGGCGACAGGGACCAGAAATATCGCCAGCAGGAAGGCAAAGGCGGCGCTGACAATACGAGACGGAGTGTGGCGTGAAAAAATCATTACTCAGCAAGTATCCGTAGATACGCGCGCTGGGCAACCCCCACGCCACACCTCTCGGCTAAATCAGAGACTTCGTGTGCCAGACCGTTTTCGTTTCGGTCCACTGAACGATGCGTTCAACGGAGGGCGCAGGAACCCCTACCACCGGGCCGAGCACGCGCTTGAGCGTGTCGGCTGCCGCGATTTGAAGGTCAACCCACTCGAGCTGTTCTGCTCCGGCGAGGTCGAGACCATTGACATCCGCATGGCTCGCAAGCCACGGCGCGATCTCCGCTGGTGACCCCGTGAGGATATTGACGACACCACCGGGAACGTCACTCGTCGCGAGAACCTCAGAGAGGCTGATCGCGCTGAGCGGAGCGTTCTGGTGAGCGACCACGACAACTGTGTTGCCGCTGACGAGAGCCGGAGCAATGACGCTCACGAGGCCGAGCAACGACGACGAGTCCTGCGGAGCAACGATCGCGATAACGCCACTCGGCTCAGGCGTTGACAGGTTAAAGTACGGACCAGAAACGGGGTTACCGTTACCGGCAACCTGCACGTACTTGTCTGCCCAGCCTGCATACCAAACCCACGCATCGATTGCCGTATCGAGCTGTGCGCTCGCTGCCGACTTCGAGAGCGATTCGGTAGCCATGAGCTCGTCGATGAACTGCTCGCGACGACCCTCCAACAGCTCGGCGATGCGGTACAGCACCTGGCCACGGTTGTAGCCCGTGGCCCCCGACCAGCCGCTGAAGGCTGCGCGGGCGGCGACTACGGCATCCCGTGCATCCTTGCGGCTTGCCAGCGCTGCGTTCGCGAGGAAGGCACCCTTTTTAGTGGCGACTTCGTAGGTGCGGCCGCTTTCGCTGCGCGGAAACTTGCCACCAATGTAGAGCTTGTAGGTCTTAGGAACCGTGAGACGGGTCATTTCTTGCCACCTTTCGTGACGGCGGGCGCGGCCCATCCAGCGGATTCTAGGTAGGAGGCCAGTCCGTGACGGCCACCCTCGCGGCCGTAGCCACTCTCCTTGTAGCCGCCGAAGGGCGACGCAGGATCGAAACGGTTGAACGTGTTGGCCCAGATCACGCCAGCACGCAACTTGTCGGCCACCGCGAGGACTCGTGAGCCCTTCTCGCTCCAAATGCCCGCAGACAGGCCGTAGGGCGTGTTGTTGGCCTTAGCGATAGCTTCTGCTGGGGTGCGGAACGTGAGAACGCTCAGTACCGGCCCGAAGACTTCTTCACGAGCGATGCGGCTCGAGGTCGACACGTTCGTGAAGATCGTCGGAGCGAACCAAAAGCCGTTCTCGGGGATCGGGCACTCGGCAGTCCAGCGCTCGGATCCTTCAGCTTCACCAATATCGCTCAGTTCGCGGATGCGATCGAGCTGAGCCTTGGAGTTGATCGCACCGATGTCGGTGTTCTTGTCGAGCGGGTCGCCCATGCGCAAGGTGGAGAGTCGCGCCTTGAGACGGTCGACGACCTCGTCGTGCACGTTCTCTTGAACCAGCAGTCGCGATCCTGCACAGCAGACGTGACCCTGATTGAAGAAGATGCCGTTAACGATTCCTTCGATGGCTTGGTCCATCGGGGCGTCATCGAAAACGATGTTCGCGGCCTTACCGCCGAGCTCGAGCGTGACCTTCTTGCCCGTACCCGCGACCGACTTGGCGATCGCGCGGCCAACACCGGTCGAGCCGGTGAAGGCGACCTTGTTGACATCCGGGTGATTGACGAGCGCGTGGCCCGTGTCACCGGCACCGGTGACGATATTGACGACACCCTTGGGCAGGTCAGCCTGCTGCAGGATTTCGGCGAAGATCATCGCGCTCAACGGCGTGGTCTCAGCCGGCTTGATCACGACAGTGTTTCCCGCGGCGAGCGCCGGAGCGATCTTCCACGCGAGCATGAGCAGCGGGAAGTTCCACGGGATCACCTGAGCGGCAACGCCGAGCGACTGCGGGTTCGGGCCGAGACCGGCGTAGTCGAGCTTGTCGGCCCAGCCGGCGTAGTAGAAGAACCACGCCGCAACGAGAGGCACGTCAACGTCGCGGCTCTCCTTGATCGGCTTTCCGTTGTCGAGGCTCTCGGCAACGGCAAGCTCACGAGCCCGCTCCTGCACGAGGCGAGCGATGCGGAAGAGGTACTTGCCCCGGTCAGCGCCCGAGAGCTTCGACCACGTGCGGTCGTAGGCCTTACGGGCGGCAGCGACAGCGGCATCCACGTCGGCGTTGTTGGCGTTGGAGATCGAAGCAATCTCCTTTTCGGTTGCCGGAGAGATCGTGGTGAACGCGTCGCCGCGGCCATCCACAAACTCGCCATCAATGAAGAGACCGTAGTGCTTCTTCAGGTGCAGAACCGAAGTCGATTCGGGGGCTGGCGCGTAGTCGAGAAAGCTTGGTGCCTTCACGCTCAGTGCTTTGTCATTCTCAGTCATGGGGTGCCTTAGTCAATCGTGACGTAGTCGGGGCCGGAGTAGTGGCCAGAGGTGAGCTTCTGACGCTGCATGAGCACGTCATTAAGAAGACTGGATGCTCCAAAGCGGAACAAGTGCGGCTGAAGCCATTCCTCGCCCACGGTCTCGGCAACAGTCACGAGGTACTTGATGGCGTCTTTCGAACTGCGGATGCCGCCGGCAGGCTTAACACCGATCTTTTCCCCGGTGAGCAGGTGCCAGTCGCGCACAACCTCAAGCATGAGCAGAGTCACGGGCAGGGTCGCTGCCGGCGAGACCTTACCGGTGGAGGTTTTGATGAAGTCTCCCCCGGCGAGAATTGCCAACCACGATGCCTTACGCACGTTGTCGTACGTGTTGAGCTCGCCGGTCTCCAAGATCACCTTGAGGTGGGCGTAGGTGCCATTTTCGCGGCGGCACGCCTCTTTGACGGCAACGATCTGATCGAAGACGACACCGTACTTGCCGGAGAGGAAGGCGCCACGGTCGATGACCATGTCGATTTCGTCTGCTCCATTAGCGACGGCTTCTTTGGTGTCCATGATCTTGATCGGCAGCGACGAACGTCCGCTCGGGAACGCGGTGGCGACGGCGGCAACGTTGATTCCGTTGTCTGAGCCGTTCGACCACGCCGAGCCCAAGGCGTCTGCTGCGTAGGGAACCATGTCGCCGTAAACGCACACGGCTGCGACCTGCGGGGTCGAGGCATCCGAAGCATCAGGCAGCACGGCCTTGGCCGCGAGCGAGCGCACCTTGCCGGGAGTATCCGCTCCTTCGAGCGTGGTGAGGTCGATCAACTTGATGATCGTGTCGAGCGCCCAGGCTTTCGACGTGGTCTTGATCGAGCGCGTGCCCAATCCGGCGGCACGCTGCTCGAGACCGACGGCGTCGACGCCCGCGAGACCCTCAAGGTGAAGCTTGAGGGATTTCTCGGTCAGGTCTGATCCGATGAGATTGACCGCGCGCTCAGCCGGAGCGAGCGCGATGGCCTGTTCGATTGTCATGTAGTTTCCTCCAGAAGGGCGTGAGCAGTGGCCTCATCAGTGACGATGACGGAACACAGCCCACTCGTAACGACGGCGCGCGCGACGTCATGTTTAGCGTCGCCAGCGACGACAAAAATTGCGTGATCAGCAGCACGGAGTTCATCAAGACCGATGCCGACCGTGCGCTCGTCGAGCGCCGAATCGACGATCTCGCCGGCGCTATCGATATAGCGGCCGACCACATCGCCCACCGCACCTTTGGCCACGAGGTCATCGACGTCGCTTTCAGAGAGGTACCCGCTGTCGACGTGCACGGAACTCGCCCCCGCGACTCCAGCGCTGTAGAGGTAAGCGGATGCCGAAGCACCTAAAGCTCGGACACTCGCGACCGTGCGGTCACGTTCGATCGCACGCTTCGTTTCGACCTGTTCCAGAATCGCGGGGATCGGCAGCAGCGTTGCTTGACCGTGCCCCTTCTGGGCGATGGTCACCGCAGTCTGGGCCGCGGTACCTTGCTTGCTGTTGAGACTCACTCCACCGTTGATTTGAACCACCTGCACCCCGACGGTCCACCCGTCGGCGAGCACACGAGCTACTTCATCGAGGGTGCGCCCCCAACTCACCCCGAGAGTCCGAGGAATGGGGCGTACGGCGGCGAGGTAATCGGCGGCGGCCTGCGCCACACGAGGGCTCACTTCTTCGTCTTCAGTGGGCAGCGGAACCACGACGGCATCTTTCAGCCCGAAGCGATCCCGAAGTTGGCGTTCGACATCTAACCGGCGCGCACGCGGGTGCACGATTTCGATCCGCACGATCCCGGCTTCGCGCGCCCGGGTAAGCAGACGGCCCACTTTCCACCGGGTTATTCCGAGGAGGGCGCCGACTTCGTCTTGCGTCTTGTTCTCTTCGTAATAGAGCTCGGCAACGCGCACGGCCAAGAGTTCGGTTGATTCATCCACTGCTGCCTCCTGCTTCAACGATAGAGTCACGGACACCCACGTGCAACATATGCGGGGATGCTTGCTCAGATGAGCAGCTGGTTGGGGTCGTGAGTGCGCACACGAGCAGCAAACACCCTGAAGCTGAACACCACACGAACGTCCACAGGTGCACAATGACCACCCCTCGAACCCCATAAGGTGGATGCCGTGACCACCACCACATCAAATCGCTATGCCCTTGCCATTGATATTGGCGGAACCAAAGTTGAGGCCGCCCTCGTTGACCCCGACGGCGTTGTTCTCACCCCGAGTCGCTTCCGCGCCCCCACGGGTCGTGCATCGTCGAGCGCCCAACTCGCTGAGAGCGTGCGCACCGTCGTGCGCCAGTCGATCGCCGAGCTTCCGGATGGTGCGGAACTACTCGGTGCTGGCATCGGCAGCGCTGGCCCCATCTCGGTGTCGCGCGGCGAAGTCTCCCCCTTGAACTTGCCCGCGTGGCGCGACTTTGGAGTCCGAGCCTTGGTCGAAGAAGAATTGCCAGGACTCACAGTGTCTCTGCGCGGCGATGGAAACTGCATCGCACTGGCTGAGCACTGGATTGGCGCTGCCCAGGGAGTGAAATACTTCATGGGCATGGTCGTCTCCACCGGCGTCGGCGGCGGGCTCATCCTCGATAATCAGCTCATCGACGGCCCCACGGGCAACGGCGGCCACTTTGGTCACGTCGAAGTTGGAGGAGAAACTGTTATCTGCGGTTGTGGCGGAACAGGCTGCGTTGAAGCAGTCGCCGCTGGCCCCAAAACCGTGGAGTGGGCACAATCGCAGGGCTGGACCGGTACCACCGGCGAAGAGCTGTCTGCCGACTATGCGGCCGGAAACGACATTGCGATCGCTGCGGTTCGCCGCTCTGCGCGTGCCGTTGGCCACGGAATCGCCTCAGCCACGGCGCTCGTTGATCTCGAACTCGTCGCAATCGGTGGCGGTTTCTCCCACGTCGCCGCCGACTACATCGATCTGGTTTCCGACGCCATCACCGACCGCGCACCGTTTCCGTTCATCACCAAGGTGCGCGTCGTCGCTTCCGGGCTCTCCAGCGATGGCCCGCTGATTGGCGCGGCTTCCCTCGTGCACCACCCCGAGCGCCTGAGCACCTCAGCACTCGGCCATTAGACGCACAGTTCAGGATGTCGTGCTGCGGCTGGCATCCTGAACGCGGCTAGGCGCACCGCTAATCGTCGAGAGCGGCTACCGGAAAATCGATCTCGTCTTCGACAAAGCGAGGGCGGGCGAGCATAACCGCGCTGATGAGCGCGAGCAGGCTAGCTCCCAGCAAGAACATAAGCGGCCACACCCAGCCACCGCTGAGCTCACGCACGAGGGCGACCGCAAACGGGCCAAGCGCCGCGACCGAGTAGGCGACGCTCTGCACAAACCCGCTGAGGGCTGCTGAGCCTTCGTGGGATCTCGTGCGCAGATTGATCAACACGAGGCACAGCGGGAACAGGATCGAACTGATCCCGACGAGCACCACCCACAACCAGGTCGCGACCGTCGGTGCAAACGCCAGGCCGATAAAACCGATGACGCCCACGAGGACTCCCCCGGCGATGACAAAACCAATATTCTGCACGCGGCTGGCAAGAATCGGGCTCAGGATACCCAGCGGAATTCCGATGAGTCCGAAGAGGGACAGCATCGCCCCGGCCTCAACCGGAGTGAACTCGGCAGACTCGATAAGAATCTCCGGGAGCCAGGCAAAGAATGAATAGAACGAAACCGAGGAAACACCGAACGCAATCGTGATCGCCCACGCCGTCCGCGATTTAGCGACGGCCCACACCGAAATATGGGGCGTCAGCGGCAGCACGCTCTCATCGCTCACCGCACGACGTTTGGCCTGCCGTCCGCGCGTCGTCAAAATAAGCCACGGCACGAACGCTGTGAGTGCGAGCGCCGCCCAGACCGCAACAGAGACTCGCCAGCCGGCAACATCCGCGATCGGTGCCGCGAAGAATGCTGGGATAGCTGCGCCCAACGAGATGAGCACGACGTAGCCACCCGTCACCGTCGCTAGGCGATCCGGGAAATACTTTTTGACGGCGGGAGGCAGCAGAACGTTGCCGATGCCCATTCCCGCCAGAGCGACAAAACTACCAATGGCCAAGACGACGTAGTCATCACTGACCGCACGCAGGCTGGACCCCACAACCATGGCCGCCGCCGCGATGAGCAATCCAGCGTCGAGACCGCGGGCGCGAGCGAGCGCCGGCGCGGCGATCCCGGCGATGGCGAAAGCAATCGGCGGCAGCATCCCGAGCACTCCAAGGCCGAGGCTCGAGATCGGGATGTCGTTTTCGATCACGCCAATAATCGGCGAAATGGCCGCCACTGCAGTGCGCACATTGAGAGCGACAAACAGGATGCCAGCAAGGGCAAGAATGCGGCCCCTCCACAGGGTGCGCGTGGGTGTAATCATTCGCACGAGTCTACGTCCCGAAATCGTCTACCCGTACGATAGTGGTATCGCCGACAACTCGTGTCGGCTGGCATCTCAGGGAGACAAATATGGGTAACAGCGGATTCGACCTCGGGGACATTGGTGACGTCGTCGGCGATCTCGTCAAAGGCAAGGGTCTCGACACTGACGCTCTTGAGCCCATCTGGGAAGGCATCCAGCCGACCCTCAAGGGTCTCGACACCGACACGATCCTTGAGACCGTCGCGAACTGGGCCAAGGACCTCAACCTGCCCATCGTCGGCAACGTGCCCGATGACGTGGTGGAGAACCTCAAGAACGGCGTCAAGGTTCCCCTCGACAAGCTCATCAAGGGCTAACTCTTAAGAACTATTTCTTGGGCGTCTCTTTTGCGGGGACGCCCAAGATTTCTCTCACGGCAACCTCGTCAAGGCACATTTGCTCGATCAGAGCATCGACCGTCGTGTACTTGACCATGCCACGGACGTATTCGACGAATTCGATTTCGACTCGCTTGCCGTAAATATCGAAATCTTGGTCGAGAGCGTGTGCTTCGACCTGCTTCTCTGGCACCCCGTCAAAAGTCGGGTTGTTGCCGATGGACACCGCTGCCGCAAAGCGAACACCGTCTATGACGAGCCACGCCGCGTAGACGCCATCTGCCGGAATAAAGCCTTCAGAGTTTCGTTCCAAATTGGCGGTCGGATACCCGAGCTCTCGCCCACGCTGTTGGCCGAGTACCACCACGCCCCGAACCGAGTGCGGGGCCGTGAGCAATTGCCCCGCCTCAGCCACTCGGCCCTCAGCGAGAAGCTCGCGCACAAAGGTGGAGGAGACGCGACGGCCTTCTTCCAAAGCAATGTCGTCGATGACAACGACATCAAAACCGTGTTGCTCGCCAAGAGTGCGCAGCAAAGCGACATCGCCGGCGCCGCGAGCGCCAAAGCGGAAATCAGCCCCGACGAGAACAACTTTGGTGTCGAGCGCCCCCGCGAGTACCGTCGCGACAAAGTCATCAGCGGAGACTTCGCTGAGGGCACGGTCAAAGGTCAAGACAAGAGCGGCGTCGACGTCGGTCGTGGCCAGTCGTTCCAGCTTCTGTTCCTTGCTCAGCAAAGGTTGTGGGCACGCTGCAGGGTTCAACAGGCTCATCGGATTGCGGTCAAAAGTGACAACGACAGAGCGCAAACCGCGTTCAGCGGCAACCTCCCGCAAGCGAGCCAGCACCGCACGGTGTCCGCTGTGCACGCCATCGAACTTGCCGATAGTGACGGCAACGGGACCGTAGGTCACGGGGACAGCATCAATTGACTCGAAAACATCCATGTCAGCGTCTCCCCTCAGCACGACGCACCCGATACAGCCAGATCAGGCCAAGCACCGGAAGAGCGAGAGGCACGAAGAGATAGCCGGCGCCGAAAGCGGACCAGACAGTATCTGCAGGGAACAGCACGGAATCTACCTGACTGAGGGTTCCGACAGTGATTACTCCGACAAGTTCAAAAACAATCGCGATCACAGCGACGCGGAACCAGCCCCGACCCGAGCGAATGAGGGCAACAGTGGCGACAATGTAGACGAGCCCCGCTAGCCCCGACAACAGATATGCCAGAGGCGCTTCATCGAACTTGGTGGCGATCTGAAACAGCGACCGCGCGGTGGCGCCCAGCGCCATCACCGCATAGACGGCAATCAGCACTCGGCCGATGCCCGAGGCAGTCGAAGAAGCTTTCCTAGTCATCACGTTCAACTTTAGGCGCTCTCGGCTACGCCAATTGCACAAACCAGATTTGGCTCATGCGGTAGACCATGACGGCGATCGACAAACAGGCCACGCCCAAGATGACCGTGCTCCAGCGGTTGCGCTCGATAAGCCCCCACATGACAGCGGCGGGAGGAATCAGGATGGCCGACACGAGGTAAATCCAGAACTCCAGTGCACTGCCTGTCGCGACGTTACCGAGCAGCGGCGCGATGATCGCCATCACGAGCTGGATGATGAGAAAAAGCTCGACTAGTAGCGTCGCGCCAAGCGTGTAGTCATTGGGCTTCACTCCCGCAAAGCCAACGATCAGGGCGCCAAGCCCGGCAACGATCGCGGTGACGATCTGAACCCACACAAACCACTCAACCATTGCTCGGGGTTCCTTCCTCAGGGGCTAACTCGCCGTCGGCCGTCGGCAGCTTCTCGGGCGCAGCTGGCTCGGCATCCGGCCGAAAATTGGAGAGGATGCGGGCGCGGCCGTCAACGATCTCCAAGAGACCAACCAGGCGGCCTTCCGCGTTGATAGCGGCGATCGCACCCTCGCCCTGAGGCTCCAGAGCGATCTGCTTGCCCTGCGCCAGATCTGCCGCCTGCTCGTCATCGAGATCGACAGTGTCGAAAAGCACACGAGCGACCACGGCCGGTGCCACGAGCTTCGTTTCGAGATCCTCATCGACAGCACTCGCGTGCTCGACAGAGAACGGCCCGACCCGAGTGCGACGCAGCACCGTGAGGTGACCACCAACGCCCAGCGCCTCCCCCATGTCACGAGCAAGGGCACGGATATAGGTGCCCGAGGAACAATCCACTCGAACCTTCACATCAATGAACTCTCCGCGAGCGATCTCCAGCACTTCGAAAACAGAAACTGTGACCGCTCGCTCAGCCAGCACGACCTCTTCTCCCGCGCGAGCCAACGTGTACGCACGGCGACCATCCACCTTGATGGCGCTCACAGAACTGGGGCGCTGCGAAATAGCGCCGGTGAGGTTAGCCACGGCGTGCGCGATGGCATCGTCGGTTACGGCAGCGAGAGCCGCGGCATCCGCGGTCTCAGAAAGCTCTCCCTCAGCATCGTCGGTATTCGACGACGCCCCCAAACGAATTGTGGCCGTGTATTGCTTGTCAAGGCCCACGAGATAGGTGAGCAGTCGAGTCGCGTTATTGACGCCG
Organism: Salinibacterium sp. SWN167; assembly: GCF_015864665.1. Lineage (GTDB taxonomy): Bacteria > Actinomycetota > Actinomycetes > Actinomycetales > Microbacteriaceae > Rhodoglobus. The sequence continues at coordinate 112,196 of NZ_JADYWU010000003.1, forward strand.
AGCACGAGAAGCCCGGTGGCCATCGGATCGAGCGTGCCCGCGTGACCGATCTTGCGGGTGCCCACTGATTTGCGGGCCCGAGAAATGACGCCATGGCTCGTGATGCCTTGAGGCTTATCGACGAACAGGATGCCGCTCGTAGGATTGCGTGGCGGCTTAGCCATAACATTCCTTTCCGCACGGGTGCCCTAGATGGGCAGCCCCACAACTTTAGCCAATTCTGGCGCCGTCGACGTGCGGCGCTCCATTGAGTTCGGTCAGGATAAATGTTCACGTAGTACGCCTAGACTTCCCCTATGCGAATCGGCGTTATTGGGGCGGGTGCCGTGGGCGGTGCAATAGCAGCGTTACTCGCGCGCGCCGGCAACGATGTTGAAGTGACAGCCCGCGGAGCCCACCTTCAGGCCATCCGCGAATCGGGACTCACCCTCACCGGCGCCTGGGGTGACAGTGTTTCCCGCGTACGCGTTGCTGGCACCCTCAGCCGCGTCAACGAACTCGTGATCGTTGCCACAAAAGCGCACGATGCTGAAGAGGCGATTCGCGACAACATCCGCTTCTTGCGCGACCTTCCGGTCGTCATCTTCCAGAACGGTCTCGACTCACTCGATGTCGCCACCCACGCTTCCCCGCGATCAGACATCATCGGCGGGCTTGCAACCTTCGCTTCATCATTCCTCTCGCCCGGCATCATTCGTGTCACCGCCGCCGGCCCCAGCTACCTCGGAGTCGCCGGGAACAACGATGTGCCGGCACGGTACGCCGCTCACGCGCTCAATACCGTGATGCCGACCTTCGCTGTGGCCAACTTCCAGGGTGCCCAATGGACGAAGCTCGTCATCAATCAGGTCAACGCGTTGCCGGCGATCACGGGCCTCAGCGTGCAAGACGTCATCGAAGATCGGGCGCTGCGCCGGATAATGACCGCAAGTATGCGTGAGACGGCACGCACCGCCCTCGCCAGCGGCATCCGCTTCGAAACCCTTCAAGGGCTCTCCCACCGACGCCTGCGCGACCTCGCACGGTCACCGCTGTGGGTCGGTCAGATCATTCCCCTACTCATGAGCCAACGGATGGGGCGCACGCCCAATCCCGGCTCTACGTTGCAGAGCATTCGTCGCGGCCAGATCAGCGAAGTGGATGCCCTCAACGGTGCCGTCGTGCGCGCCGCCGCCGAGATCAACCGCGCCGCTCCGATCAACGCGCTCATGGTTGAGCTCGTGCACTCCGTCGAAAAGACCGGCAACTTCTTGAGTATCGACGATGTCGCTGCACGATACGCCGCGCTCGACACCAGCACTCGCCCCGCTCGATAGCCAGCGCCGATTACGCCCCGACCCTGCGCCCGACGACTTCGACGAAACCACAGACTTCCGTGACCACCGAAACCGCGACGCCTGATCGCAGCGAAATCGCCCGACTCATCCGCAACTGGTTTACCGAACACGGCCGCGACCTGCCGTGGCGACACGATGACTTCGGGGCGTGGGGAATCCTCGTGAGCGAGATCATGCTGCAGCAGACCCCCGTGGTTCGCGTCATCCCCCGACTCGCGCAGTGGCTCGAACGCTGGCCATCCCCCGCAGCCCTCGCAGCCTCCGCCCCCGGCGACGCCGTTCGAGCGTGGGAACGGCTCGGCTATCCGCGCCGCGCTCTCAACCTGCACGCTGCCGCGACCGTCATCGCTGAGGTCCACCACAACGTGGTTCCCGAGGATGTGCCGACCCTGCTGTCGCTGCCCGGGATCGGCGACTATACGGCCCGCGCTGTCGCTGTGTTCGCCTACGGCCACCATCACCCGGTCGTTGACACCAACGTGCGGCGGGTGATCGCCCGGGCCGTCAACGGCGAGGGCGAAGCGGGCCCGCCGTCGACGAAGAGAGATCTCGCAGCGATGGAGCAGCTTCTGCCCGCCGACCGGGCTGCAGCTCACGCCACCAACGCGGCCGTCATGGAACTAGGCGCGATCGTGTGTTCCGCCAAGAAACCGCGGTGTGAGGAGTGCCCGGTGCGCGAGCTGTGCGCATGGCGTGCTGCTGGCTACCCGGCCTATGAGGGTAAGCGGCAGGTGGTGCAGAAAAAATTTGAGGGCTCAGACCGCCAAGTGCGCGGTCTTATCCTTGCCGAGCTTCGGGCCAGCGATGTGCCGGTCACCGCAGACGAAATCACGCAAGTGTGGGCGGATGCCGAACAGCGTGAACGCGCACTGGCAGGCCTCCTGAAGGACGGACTCGCCGTAGCTGAGGATTCGGGTTACGTTCTGCCCTAGCGGGCGTCAGTCAGGCGCGCTTTCGCCGCCTGGCGGAAGCGCTAGGCCTGAGTCGCGTCATCCTCGTCGTCGTCAAAGCCTGCGGCTTCTTCTTCGGCGGCAAGATCGCGAGGCTTCACGTAGGGGTCTTCTTCTCCTGCGTACTTCGCGCTCTTCTTGAGAGCGTCAACCGACGCGTCCCGCTGTTGGGCTTCCGTAAGAAGCGAGTCGATGAGAGCCGCGTTCTCGGGGATGCCGTCTGCAATGAACTGAATTGATGGCGTGAGGCGTGCGGTGAGATTCTTACCCACTTCGCGACGCACGAGGCCGGTGGCCGACTTGAGAGCCGCTGCACTGTCGCTGCGTTCTTCGTCAGTGCCGTAGACCGTATAGAAAACTGAAGCGTGCTGGAGATCGCCGGTTACCCGAACGTCAGTGATGGTCACGAAACCCAAGCGAGGATCTCTGATGCCACGCTCAAGCGTCTTGGCAACGATCACCTTGATGCGGTCCGCCATTTTCGCGGCGCGAGCTGCGTCAACCATCTTTACTCCTTAGAACATTCTCCGCCTCGGGGTGTACCGAGGCGTTGACGGCAACCTGACCAGGAAGCTTGCGTAGCTCCGCTTCCTGATCAGGTTGCCGTCATAAGCCAACAGGCTAGACCCGCGGCTTTTCCTTCATTTCAATTGTCTCGATCTCGTCACCGATTTGGATGTCGTTGAACTTACCAAGTCCGATACCGGCTTCGTAGTCGGTACGAACTTCAGTGACGTCATCCTTGAAGCGACGCAGCGAGTCGATCGCCAGGTTGTCGCCAACGACGACACCTTCGCGGATAACTCGTGCCTTGGCGTTTCGCGTGATCGTTCCCGATCGCACGATGACACCGGCGATGTTTCCGACCTTGGAGGAGCGGAAGATCTCGCGGATCTCAGCAACACCCGACTGAACTTCTTCAAATTCAGGCTTGAGCATTCCCTTGAGCGAGTTCTCCACGTCTTCCAGCGCGGCGTAGATGACCGAGTAGAAGCGCACGTCGACACCTTCGCGAACGGCGCGCTCGCGTGCCTTCGGATCGGGGCGAACGTTGAATCCAATGATGATGGCGTTGTCGACCGTGGCGAGGTTGATGTCGCTTTCGGTAACAGCACCGACACCGCGGTGGATGATGCGCAGCTGAACCGAGTCATCAACATCAATCTTGAGCAGCGACTCTTCGAGGGCTTCAACAGCACCCGATACGTCACCCTTGATGATGAGGTTGAGCGATTCGACCTTGCCGTCTTCGAGGGCCTTCGTGAAGTCCTCGAGGCTGATGCGCTTGCGGCTGCGAGCGAGCATTGCGTTACGCTCTGCTGCTTCGCGCTTTTCAGCGATCTGGCGGGCCATGCGGTCGTCGTCGGTAACCAAGAACACGTCGCCGGCCTTGGGTACTGAAGTCAGACCGAGCACAGCAACGGGGCGCGAAGGCTCCGCGTGTGTAACCGATTCGCCGTTCTCATCGAACATGGCACGAACGCGACCGTAGGCGGTACCCGCAACGATGGGGTCTCCGACTTCAAGCGTTCCCGACTGGATGAGCACGGTAGCAACAGCACCGCGGCCCTTGTCGAGCTTCGCTTCAATCGCGACACCACGAGCGTCCTTGTTGGGGTTTGCGCGCAGGTCGAGTCCGGCATCCGCTGTCAGGAGCACTGCGTCAAGAAGCTCGGTGATACCGACCTTGTTGAGCGCCGAGACATCCATGAACATGGTGTCTCCGCCGTACTCTTCTGCAACGAGGCCGAATTCGGTGAGCTGCTGACGCACCTTGGCCGGGTTTGCACCCTCTTTATCGATCTTGTTGATCGCGACAACGATCGGAACGTTTGCTGCCTGAGCGTGGTTGAGAGCTTCAACCGTCTGGGGCATGATTCCGTCGTCTGCTGCAACCACGAGGATCGCAACGTCGGTGACCTGAGCACCACGAGCACGCATAGCGGTGAACGCTTCGTGGCCCGGGGTGTCAATGAAGGTGATCGGACGTTCGATACCGTCGTGCTCTTTGACGACCTGGTAAGCACCAATGTGCTGCGTGATGCCACCGGCTTCGCCCGCAACAACGTTGGCGTTACGGATAGCGTCAAGAAGCTTGGTCTTACCGTGGTCGACGTGACCCATGACGGTAACAACAGGAGGACGAATAACAAGTTCATCTTCTGATTCGTCTTCGAGTTCTTGATCGAGGTCCATGTCGAAGCCGAGCAGAAGCTCGCGGTCTTCTTCTTCTGGCGAGACCATTTCGATCTTGAAGCCGAGTTCTTCACCCAGGATGTCGAACGTGGCCTCATCGAGAGACTCGGTTGCCGTCGCCATTTGTCCCAAGTGGAACAGAACGGTGACGAGGTTTCCGGGGCTCGTGTCGATCTTGTCGGCGAAGTCGGTGATCGACGCACCACGGCGAAGACGAATGACTTCCTTGCCGTTTCCGCGCGGGACGCTAACGCCACCAAGCGACGGTGCTTCTCTCAGTTCGAACTCTGCCCGCTTCGCCCGCTTGGACTTGCGTGCCTTGCTCTTGCCGCCACCGCGACCGAAAGCACCTGCGGTGCCTCCACCGGGGCCACGACCGCGTCCACCAGCTGGCGGACGGTTAGGACCAAAGTTGTTTCCTGGTGCTCCACCGGGACGGAATCCGCCACCAGCTGCGCCTGGGCGTGCGCCGGCGCCTGCTCCAGCAGGACCGCCTGGACGCTGACCGAAGCCACCTGGGCGCTGACCCTGGCCGGGTCCACCGGGACGAGGCGAGCCGGGACGAGGTGAACCTGGGCGCGGCGAACCGGGACGAGGTGCACCCGGACGCGGAGCGCCGGGACGAGGCAGGCCCGGACGCGGAGCGCCAGGACGAGGAATTGAGCTTGCGCCACCGGCAGGTGCCGGTCGTCCCATGCCCTGATTCGAGGCGAAGGGGTTGTTTCCCGGACGGGGAGTACCCGGACGAGGAACAGCGGAAGGGTTGGGAGCATCTGCTGCGCCGCCCGCAGGCTTTGCACCAGACTCGGCGGAAGCCTTCTCAGCGGCCAATGCCTTTTCAGCAGCCAATGCCTGAGCTTGACGCTCGGCAACAGTCAGAGGAGCGGGAGCCGCGCCTTCTTCTGGTTCAGCAGCCTGCTCGGGCTCCGGTGCAGCAGCGGGTGCTTCCTCAGCAACAGGTGCTGGGGTCGGCGCGCTTGGCATCGGAGTTTTGGGCTTCGGTGTCGCTTTAGCGGCAGCCTTCGGCGCGGCCTTGGGAGCAGCCTTAGGCTTCTCTGGCTCTGCCGGTGCTTTCGCTGCGTCAGCTTCGAGCGCAGCCTTCAACCGTCGGGCGACGGGGGGCTCAATGCTCGATGACGGGCCCTTAACGAATTCGCCCATTTCTTTGAGCTTCGCTAGAGCAGCCTTGCTATCGACGCCAGCTTCGGCGGCGACTTCGTGTACGCGTGGTTTTGCAGCCACTTTTCTCCTGTCTGGGTCTGCTCCCAGACAGGGGCAGACCACTAATTACGGACGGAACTCATTTCGAGCCGCTCATTAGTTGTCCATAGGTCAATCAGCCTGTTCGTTAGGGGACATCGGTTGATGTCCCGCCTCATATTCAGCTAACACTGAAAGAAGTGCTCCGGTATCTAGCGGTGGTTCCACCTTCAACGCACGTGCAAAAGCTCTGCGTTTGATTGCAGACTCAAAACACGTAGTTGTGGGATGAAGCCACGCACCGCGACCCGGAAGTGTGGCCGAATGGTCGGCCACAACCGCACCGTGAGATGCGATAACCCTCAGTAACGAGGATCTGCTGGCGCTCGCGCGACAGCCAATACACGTTCTTACTGCTTCCATGATACCCCTACTCTGCAATCCCGCACTCCCCCGCGCCCGAGAATAAACGCACGCGCGATGGAACGCTACCGGCCTCCCCCACAGCACACCGTGCTGCGGGGAGAGCCAGACGAACGACTATTAGTCGTCGAGAATCGAGTCGGGCTGGATGTCGATGCGTGCGCCGGTGAGCTTGGCAGCCAGTCGGGCGTTTTGCCCTTCCTTGCCAATTGCCAATGACAGCTGGTAGTCGGGCACGAGGGCACGAACCGCCTTGGTGGCCTCATCGATCACGAAGGAGCTCGATACCTTGGCGGGCGAGAGCGCATTAGCAACAAAGGTGGCGAGGTTCTCGGAGTAGTCGACGATGTCGATTTTCTCGTTATTGAGTTCCGCTGTTACTGCTCGAACACGCTGGCCAAGCTCGCCAATGCACGAACCCTTCGCGTTGATGCCGGTCTCGGTTGCCCGGACAGCCATCTTGGTGCGGTGGCCTGCCTCGCGGGCAACAGAAGTGATTTCTACCAGTCCGCTGGCAATCTCAGGAACCTCAAGCGCGAAGAGCTTACGAACGAGCGACGGGTGGGTGCGGCTGACCGTAATCTGCGGCCCCTTGTCGCCCTTGTTTACTGCCGTGACGTACACCCGGATGCGTGATCCGTGCGTGTATTCCTCGCTGGGAACCTGCTCTTCGGGAGGCATGATTGCCTCCACCGAACCGAGGTCGATGTGGATCATGCGAGGGTTGGGACCCTGCTGAATCACGCCGGCAACAATGTCACCCTCGCGACCCTTGAACTCGCCAAGCACCTTGTCGTCACCAATGTCGCGCAAGCGCTGGTTGATGACCTGTTTTGCCGCGAACGCTGCAATACGTCCGAAATCACTGGGGCTGTCTTCAGCCTCGCCAATAACCGCACCCTCTTCGTCGTACTCAGGGACCCAGACACTGACGTGTCCAGTTTTGCGGTCGAGCACAACACGAGCGGTCGGCTGCACTTCTGCAGCCTTACCTTCGGGAGCCTCAACGTGCTTGAGATAGGCGCTCAGAATCGCCTGCTCAATAATCTGCACCAGTTCTTCGAACGGTATCTCTCGCTCGCGCTCCATCATGCGCAGCACGCTCAAGTCGATATCCATTGAGGACCTCCGATATTCATTTAGGGGTTGTGACTCGAAACCGTCTGCGGCTCCGAACTTGCTAGTTTAGCTGGCTTATTTCGAGAGTGCAGCGACGACATCGGCCACAGGGGTACTCGTGCGCTCGTTCGTCGCGCGATCCCAGACTTCGACCATTCCGTTGGCGGCATCGCGACCGACAATCACAATCATGGGCACGCCGAGGAGCTCAGCATCGCCGAACTTCACGCCGGGCGAAACCTTCGGGCGATCATCGAAGAGCACGTCGAGACCCGACTGCTCAAGCGAGCTCACGAGGCCTTCGGCGGTCTCGTAGACAACGGCGTCCTTGCCCGCCGCAACGATGTGCACGTCGTAGGGGCTGATCTGCTTGGGCCACAACAGGCCCTTGCCGTCGTTCGTGGTCTCAGCGATGGCCGCCATCAAACGGGTGACGCCGATTCCGTAGGACCCCATCGTGACGGTGACAAGCTTGCCGTTCTCATCGAGAACCTTCAGCCCAAGCACCTCAGCATACTTGCGGCCGAGCTGGAAGACGTGACCGATCTCCATGCCGCGAGCGGTTTCGATGGGACCGCTGCCATCGGGGGCAGGGTCGCCGGCGCGGACATCCGACACCTCAACGGTGCCGTCAGAGATGAAGTCACGACCGGCAACGAGACCTAGGACGTGCTTTTCGTGGAGGTTGGCGCCCGTGATCCACTGCGTGCCATCAACGACGCGGGGGTCGAGTACGAAGCGCACGCCCGTCGTCGACTTCTCGCCGATGACAGCGCCCTCGGGCGACCATGGACCGATGTAGCCCTTAACAAAGCCGGGGTTTCCCTCGAGCTTGGCCAGCTCGGCGAAGTCTTTCTCCGTGGCGGGCTCAACCTGAGCCGGCGCGAAGGCAACCTCGGCGCGCTTCATGTCAACATCGCGGTCGCCAGGCAAACCGACGACAACGAGTTCGCGCGTTCCGTCAATTGACGTCAGCGCGAGAACGATGTTCTTGAGCGTGTCTGCGGCGGTCCAGGGACGATCATCGCGGGGCTGCTCTTCGTTAGCGAGAGCAACAAGAGTGTCGATCGTGGGAGTGTTCGGCGAATCGAAGACCAGCGGAGCGGGCAGGCCATCAATCGGCAATGCCTCGGGAACGGTGGTGCGGTACGCCTCAACGTTGGCGGCGTAGCCACCAGCCGAGCGCACGAACGTGTCTTCGCCCACGGGAGTCGGGTGCAAGAACTCTTCGCTCTTCGAGCCACCCATCGCGCCGGCATCCGCGCTGACAATCACATATTCGAGACCGAGGCGGTTGAAGATGCGCTCATAGGCGTCACGGTGCTGCTGGTACGAAACATCGAGGCCGGCATCCGTGTAGTCGAAGGAGTAGCTGTCTTTCATCGAGAACTCGCGACCACGCAGCAGACCGGCACGGGGGCGGGCTTCATCGCGGTACTTGTCCTGGATTTGGTACAGCGACAGCGGCAAGTCTTTGTAGCTCGAGTACAGGTCTTTCACGAGCAACGTGAAGACCTCTTCGTGCGTGGGCGCCAACAAATAATCGGCGTCTTTGCGGTCCTTGAGACGGAAGATGCCGTCACCGTACTCAGTCCAGCGGCCCGTGAGCTCGTAGGGTTCGCGCGGCAGCAGAGCCGGGAACAGCACCTCTTGGGCGCCAAACGACTCGAGTTCTTCACGGATGACCGCTTCAATCTTGCGGCGAACCTTGAGCCCGAGCGGCAACCACGCAAAAACACCGGGAGCCTGCCGACGGATGTAGCCGGCGCGCACCAAAAGGCGGTGGCTGGCTACTTCAGCATCGACGGGATCTTCGCGAAGCGTGCGGACAAAGAGTTGAGAGAGACGTGTAGACACGCCTCAATGGTAGTGCGCCTACGGGGTGAGAACTTGCGGACTTCCCGTGGCACCGGCCGGCATCTCTGCTGCGATGCGGTTGGCCTCTTCGATCAAGGTCGCCACGATGTCTGCTTCGGGAACAGTCTTGATGACTTCACCCTTCACAAAGATCTGGCCCTTGCCATTACCGCTGGCAACACCGAGGTCAGCTTCGCGAGCTTCACCCGGTCCGTTGACGACACAGCCCATGACAGCGACGCGCAGCGGAACCGTCATTCCTTCGAGGCCCTCGGTGACATCGTTGGCGAGCTTGTAGACATCGACCTGCGCGCGACCACACGAGGGACACGAGACGATTTCAAGCTTGCGCTCACGCAGGTTGAGCGACTGCAGAATTTGCAGGCCAACCTTAATCTCTTGCACGGGAGGAGCCGACAGCGAGACACGAATCGTGTCTCCGATGCCCTCCGATAGCAGGATGCCGAACGCCGTTGCGCTCTTGATCGTGCCCTGAAACTCCGGCCCGGCCTCGGTCACACCGAGGTGCAGCGGCCAGTCGCCGCGCTCTGCGAGCATGCGGTACGCCTTGACCATGACAATGGGGTCGTTGTGCTTGACCGAAATCTTGAAGTCGTGAAAGTCGTGCTCTTCGAAGAGGCTTGCCTCCCAGACAGCGCTCTCTACGAGCGCTTCTGCGGTGGCCTTGCCGTACTTCTGCAGCAGACTTGGCTCGAGCGAACCGGCGTTGATACCAATGCGCAGGCTTGTGCCCGCGTCTTTGGCAGCCTTAGCGATCTCGCCAACCTTGTCGTCGAACTTGCGAATGTTGCCCGGGTTGACGCGCACGGCGCCCACTCCGGCATCAATCGCGGAAAAAACATAACGCGGCTGGAAGTGGATGTCGGCAATAACCGGAATCTGGCTCTTTTTCGCGATGATGTGCAGCACATCCGCGTCGTCTTGATGAGGCACAGCAACACGCACGATGTCACAACCGGATGCCGTGAGTTCGGCAATCTGCTGCAGCGTCGCGTCAATATTGGTGGTCTGCGTCGTCGTCATGGACTGGACGCTCACTTGTGACTCGCTGCCGACTCCTACTGAACCGACCTTGATCTGCCGGGTCTTGCGACGGGGAGCGAGGACTTCAGGGACTTTCGGCATTCCGAGATTAATTGCTGGCACTAACCCATCCTAAAGCCGACTCCTGAACATCAGCGGAACGCTAGCGCGCGCCGAGGTGAGCAGTCAGTGCCTGCACAAACTCCTCGGGACGCTCAAGATGCGCTGAGTGGCCACAGTTTTCCCACGCCAGCTCGGTGTACTCGCCGCCGTTGGCCTTGTACTGCTCGAGGACCGCGCGGGTCTGTTCGATCATCGGCTGCGGCGGGGCAACCTCGGCGCCGGGCCAGCCCGGGATGACACCAAGCTGTCCCAAGAAGTTGAGGTCGAAACCGGAGGCATCCGACACAATCGCGTCTTGCAGACCGCGCACCCAGAGTATGCGCGGCTTCGTCGGCAACTCGGTGATGGCGCTGACGTTGAAGTGGTTGGGAGTCATGGTGTTGAGCACGCCACGACCGCCGGGGCCGAAGCCCGGCCACGCGTCAACAGCAACCGAGTCACCCGGGTAGTTGTCCTCACCGGTAGCGGTCGTGAGCATCGATTCGATCCACAGGTCTTCGTGTTCGGTGTGGGCTGCAGCATCCGCCACATAAGCGGTGCGGAACACCGAGCGAGCGGAGGTCGGCGACTCGTCGGCCGCATCGCCCGCGTTTAGCTGAGCCACGAACTCGGGGTTCGCTCCCCCGCCTCCCGTACCCGAGCACTCCGGGTTCAGGAGTTCGCCATTCGCGCCCTTCGTGCCGCCGAAGCCGTAGGGCGAGACGGGAGACACCAACGAGACGGTCTCAACACGGTCGGCGTAATCGAGCATGAACTGCATCACGATTCCGCCGCCCAGGCTCCAGCCGACGAAGCTCGCGCTCTCGATGCTCAGCGCGTCAAGCACGGAAGCGATGTCGTCAGAGAAGTCGCGAACGCCGCGCGTGGCATCCACGGGAAGTGTTTCGCTGTCGCCGAAGCCGCGCAGGTCAATCGCCAACGCGCGAACGCTGCTATCGAGTGCGAGCATCGTGGGCTGCCAGAACAGCGACGACGAGACGTTTCCGTGCACGAACACCACCGTCGACGTTGCGGTGTCGGATGGGCGCTCAAGAACCGACGCGACAATGCGCGGTGTGGTGACGCTGTGCTGAACGATGCCAGTGAGAAGGGTAGCCATGATGTGTCCTTTGGTGAGTGGAACTACGGGTGGTGGCGAAATTTCTTAAGTAGTGAGCTCGACAATGAGTTCGGGTTCGGTGGCAGCGCGAACGGTCGCTTCGTCGACGCCGGGGGCAAGTTCGCGAAGAACGAGCCCGCGGTCAGTGATATCAATCACCGCGAGATCGGTAATGATGCGGTGAACGACACCGCGGCCAGTCAGCGGCAGCGAGCACTCGTTTACGATCTTGGGGCTGCCATCTTTGGCGACATGCTCCATGAGCACGATGACGCGAGCCGCGCCGTGCACAAGATCCATGGCGCCGCCGGGGCCCTTGATCATCTTGCCGGGAATCATCCAGTTGGCGAGATCGCCAGCGACCGAGACCTGCATAGCGCCGAGAATGGCGGCGTCAATCTTGCCACCGCGGATCATGCCGAAGCTCATGGCCGAGTCGAAGAAGGCCGTGCCGGGAAGGGTCGTGACCGTCTCTTTGCCCGCATTGATCAGGTCGGGATCGACATTCTCTTCGGTGGGGTACGGCCCAACACCGAGGATGCCGTTCTCCGATTGCAGCACCACCGTGCGGCCCTCCGGAACGTAGTTCGGCACGAGCGTCGGAAGGCCGATACCGAGATTTACATACGAGCCATCAGCCAGTTCGAGCGCGGCACGCGCCGCCATTTCTTCGCGAGTCAAAGCCATTATGCGACCACCTTCTGCACTGTGCGACGTTCGATCCGTTTCTCGACATCGGGGCCAACCTCGATGATCCGCGTGACATACACGCCGGGCAGGTGAACGGCATCCGGTTCTATCTCGCCTGGCTCCACGAGCTCTTCGACCTGGGCGATACAGACGCGGCCAGCCATCGCGGCTAGCGGCGAGAAGTTGCGCGCCGACTTCGCGAAGACGAGGTTGCCATGACGGTCGCCTTTGAGCGCGTGCACAAGTGAGAAGTCGGTCGTGATCGATTCTTCGAGCACGAAATCTTTGGGGGTGCCGTTCACGTCGAACGAACGAACCTCTTTTTGAGGCGAGGCAATCGCGATGCCGCCCGAACCGTCGTAGCGGCGCGGCAGGCCGCCCTCGGCAACCTGGGTTCCGACGCCGGTTTGCGTGAAGAATGCTGCGATTCCCGAGCCACCGGCCCGAAGCTTCTCGGCGAGGGTGCCCTGGGGGGTCAGCTCCACTTCGAGCTCCCCCGTCAAGAACTGACGCTCAAACTCTTTGTTCTCGCCCACATACGACGAGGTCATCTTGCGGATGCGGCGGGCAGCCAGCAGCACGCCAAGCCCCCAGTCATCGACACCACAGTTGTTGCTGACAATGCTGAGGTCATCTGACCCTGACTCGAGCAACGCTTGGATAAGCACCATCGGATTTCCGCAGAGGCCAAAGCCGCCAACGGCAAGAGATGCCCCGCTCGGAATATCAGCGATCGCTTCTGCCGCTGACCCCACTGTCTTGTCGATGCTCACGCTCGGACCTCCCGCGGTTGATTCGCCAATATTTCAGCAATGACGCCCGCAACACCGTCGGCGCCACGCTGCGTCAAAGTAATCGTGTAGTGGTTCACGTCGGCGGCCTCAGAGAACGTCACGTGAGGAAGTTCAGAACGCCAGCGGTCGCACTCTTCCGGAGAATACAACGCCGGAACCTGATTGAGAAGACCCCGCGGCGCCCGGACGAAGTGCACCGGCATCGTGAGTCCACGAAGTCCCGCAAGATAATCGGTGTCGCCGCTCAACTGCAGCGCATCGAAACTGACCGCAGCCAGGTTGCTCGCCGGGTGCAGCTCGGGGGCGGTTCCCACCAAGTCGTAATCGACATAGTCGCGGATGGCCTCAGTGAAGTTATCGGCGAACGCCGGGTGCACTCGCCAAAACTCCTGGTAGCTCTCGCGGTCGGCGAACGTCATCGACAACCGATCAACAGCCGGCCCCAAGATGACCTGCGGCAGATCCTCCATCGACACGCCCTCCGGTGCCGGAATCGGCAAACCGCCATCAATCAAGAGGAGGCTGGAGACACGCTCCGGGTACTGCGCCGCCAAAGTTGCTGCGACGAAAGCACCCATCGAATGCCCAACGACGAGCGCGGAATCAGTGCCGGTTGCGGCCAACAGCGCGTTCATGTCCTGAGCGTGCTGCGGCATCCCGAACGGAGCGGGAAGGTCGCGGCTCGCACCGCGACCGCGCAGATCGGGAGCGATCACTCGGCAATCCGGGAACGCGGCTGCGATGAGCGGCCACGACATGTGCGACGCCGTAATGCCGTGGATAAGCAAAATCGTGCCGCGAGGTTCCGACTCGGGCTCCCAGATCGCAGCGGTGAGTTCGCCGCCATCGACCGCGCAGGTAAAGGTGGTGTGTGGCTTAGTCATCGTGCGCTCCAGCCGCCATCCATCGTGTATGAGGCGCCCGTGACCATTCCGGCCGTGTCCCCCGCGAGCCAGAGCACGAGATCGGCGACCTCACTCGGTTCCAGGAGTCGCTTGATCGCACTTTCGGTGAGCATGACCTTCTCGACGACTTCAGCCTCTGGGATGCCGTGCACCTTGGCCTGATCGGCAATCTGCTTTTCGACCAGCGGCGTGCGCACGTAGCCAGGGTTGACGCAATTGCTCGTGACGCCGTGGGCACCGCCTTCGAGGGCCGTGACTTTGGAGAAGCCTTCGAGCCCATGCTTCGCGGCAACGTAGGCCGATTTGTAGGGCGACGCGCGGAGGCCGTGCACCGAGCTGATATTGATGATGCGACCGAACCCGCGCTCGTACATTTTCGGTAGCGCCGCCCGCACGAGCAAGAACGGCGCTTCGAGCATGAGGTCGAGAATGCGGCCGAACATAACCGGGTCGAAACTTTCGATGGGGCTCACGTGTTGGATGCCCGCATTGTTGACGATGACATCCACGTCGAGGGTGAGATCGGCGAGCGCCACCGTGTCGGTGAGGTCAACCTGCCACGCTTCACCACCAATGCGGTCGGCTTGAGCTTTCGCGGCATCACCATTGAGGTCGGCCACGACAACGTGGGCTCCAGCGCGAGCAAGCGACTCGGTGCACGCGGCACCAATTCCACTCGCTCCGCCGGTGACGAGGGCTCGACGGCCCGTGAGATCGGTCATTTCTCGACTCCTTCAGTGCTCGGCTCTGGCACGGCCAAAGCGCGGCGGATAAACGTAATCATCTGATCGAGAACTTCATCGGGCACGCGAGATGTGCCACTCGCGGTCGGGTCAGCATCGTGGCCAGCGTCGGGCGAATCGCCCCACAGCACCCAGCGCATCCCGATCATTTCGCCGATGCCCATGAGGGCCCAGGCGGCGACGGTCGGGTCGATGTCACCGATTTCGCCGAGCAGTTGAGCTTCTTTGAGGCCCTCAATGTAGCCGTCGACGATGCGGGAATAGTGCAAGCGCAGCGACTTGGGCGACACGAATTCGGCTTCGCGCACGACGCGATAGAGGGCGGGGTGTTCGGCGGTGAATTCGAAGAAGGCCCTAAACCCAGCACGCTCTGATTCGATGCGGTTGGATGCCGCCCCCGAAGCTTCGCTCATGGCACGACGAACGCGGCGGTTGAGATCCTCCACGAGCTCTTCGAAGATTTCGAGTTTGCTCGCGAAGTAGAGATAGAAAGTGCCTTGACCGACGCCGGCCTCTTCTGTGATGCGCACGACTGAGGCATCTGTGTAGCCATAGCGGGCAAAGATTGTTTCGGCCGCCTCGATCAGTTTCGTCTTCGTGCGAGTGCCGCGAGCGGTGAGGGGTGTGCTCATGAACTGATCCGTCCGTGGTGTGAAGGCTGTTCTGTCCATTGTTCTAGCAACACTCGGCGACGAACTTTGTCGCTGGATGACCGAGGAATCTGTTCAACGAAGATCACTCGCTTGGGCACTTTGAATTTGGCGAGACTTGCCCGCGCAAACTCGAGAACGTCGGTCTCGTCGGTCGATGCTCCTGATCGCACGACCACCCAGGCGATAGCGACCTCGCCCCACGTTTCGTCGGGAACCCCAACGACAGCAACGTCGGCAATCGCCGGATGCCCGAAGAGCACGCCTTCGATCTCGGCGGGGGCGACAGATTCTCCCCCGGTGATGAAGATGTCTTTGAGACGGTCGAGCACGCGATAGTAGCCCTCCGCGTCGCGACTGACGAGATCGCCGGTTGCCAGCCAGCCGTTGCGGAGCGCGAGCGCTGTAGCTTCGGGGGCACGAAAGTAGCCGCTGAAAACTCCGGGACCGTGCACGAGCAATTCGCCCTGGCCTTCGCCCTCGATACGTTCTCCCGTCACGGGGTCGGCGATATCGACATCCACGTGAGGGTAGGGCTTGCCTGCAGAACCGATGCGGGTGCGTGCTTCTTCATCGGGCAGGCACAGCACGTTGGGCGCCGCTTCGGTGAGGCCATAACCCTGAGTGAGGGCGACGCCGCGGCTGTGCCAGACGCGCAAGAGCGGTTCGGGCATCGGGGCTCCGCCGACAATGGCGTGGGCAAGGCTTGAGAGATCGCTTGAGGCGAATCGCGGATGCTGCGAGAGGATCAAGTAGTTGGCGGGCACACCCATCATCGTGGTGATGCGACGGTCGGCGATGAGCTGCAGCACTCGGGCCGGATCAAATGTGCGCTCGAGAACGACGGTCGCGCCCATCCACCAGGCCAGCAGCGGCTGGATGTTCCAGCCACCGACGTGGTACTGCGGCATGACGGCGAGCACGGTGTCAGCACTCGTAATCTCGGCCGTGCGCGAGAGCGAGAGGTTGGTCCAGAAGCAATTGGCGTGGCTGAGAATAGCGCCCTTGGCCTGATCGAGGGTTCCCGACGTGAAAATGATGAGCAGAGGATCGTCGTCGCGCACGGCACGTCGCACGGGGTCGACGCTCGCGTGCTGGAGCGGGGCGACAATGTCGCGTTCAATACCGTGAGTGCCGAGGATGCCGCGAGCGATTGGTGCAATGAGGCGGTCGGTGGCGAGGGTTGCCAGGGTCGCGAACTCGTCCTCAACGAGCAGCAGTGCGGGGTCTGCCTGTTCGAGCTGTTGCGCGATCTCCCGCGGCGACAACCGCCACGAGAGCGGAACGAGCACGAGCCCAGCCTTGGCGCACGCGAAGAACACGACGACGTGGTCCGAGCTATTGCCCGTGATGGTGGCGATGCGATCGCCAACACCGTAGCCGCCATCGAGGAAGGCTTCGGCGAGCGCCGTAGCCCGATCATCCAGTTGGCGGTAGGTCAGCACGACACCGCGGTCATCGACAGCAACTCTGTCTGGCGTCGCGAGTGCGCGGTCGGCGGTCCACCGCCCTAGCGTGTGTAGCCCTTCAGACTGGGTCATTCCGCCTCCTCAAGCAGCTTGCGCTCTGACGGTGTGGCAGAGGTGCCTGTGGAGAGGCGCTTCACCGCACCGGCGATTCCTCCGGGAAGGAACAACACCACAAGGATAAACAGGGTGCCGAGAATAAAGAGCGGTTCGGAGAGAGGAATGCGCAAGATTGCCGGAAGTCCGTCGATGGCATCCGAGCTGGCCAGAGCCGTGAGGCGCTGATCGAGCAGGGTATAGATGATGCCGCCGACGATTGCACCCCAGCGCGAGCCGACACCTCCGAGCACAACAATCACCAGGATCGTGAGCGTGAAGTCAGCCGAGGTTGCCCGCGGTGTTGTGCCGCTCTGCAGCAGCAAGTGCACCATTCCCACGAGCGAGGCCAGCACAGAGGCGATGACAAACGCCATGAGCTTCACGCCGAAGGGACGGAGGCCGAGCACCCGCACGCGCAACTCGTTTTCGCGGGTTGCTGTCACAGCATGACCGGCACGGGAGTTTTCGAACCACGCGACAACCACGAACACCACGACGAGCAGTGCGAGTGAGAGCCAGTACAGGTTACGGGTGTTAACCACTCCGATGAAGAAATCTGGGATGTGCTCGGTGTCGAGTCGCAACCCTTCCTCACCGCCCGTGAGGCCGGGGTTGCGTCGCACGAGCACGTTGCCGGCTTGAGCGAAGGCGAGCGTCACCATGGCAAAGGAGATCCCCGTGACACGCAGACTCAGCGAACCCAGAAGATACGCGGCGGCAATGACAACCGCGAGAGTGAGCCCGAGAGCGGGAATCAGTGTCAGTTCGGTCTGCTGCAGCACGATGCCGAGACCATAGGCACCGAGCGCGAAGTACAGCGCGTGGCCGAAGGACAGCATCCCTGCCGTGCCAAAGAGCAAGTGGTAGCTGAGCGCCAGCGACGCAAAGAGCAAAGCGAGCGCGAGCAGTTGAAGCGTGCCAGGCGTGTAGGTTGCGCCCGGCAGCACGCCGGGGATCGAAAGGTTGAGCAGTGGCAGCAGTGCGGCTACGACGACGAGAACGCCGCCGACGATCCACCAGGTGCGCTGACTCAGGTTTGCGAGCGACTTCATGCTTTCTTCCCCAAGATTCCGGTTGGGCGCACCAACAAGACGACGGCGAGCAGGAGAACGACCATGAGGTCACCTGTTCCACCCCAGAAGTAATTGGCAAACTGCTGCAGGATGGCGACCACCACCGACGCGATAGCGGCGCCAGCGAGTGAACCCAGGCCACCGATCACGGTGACAATGAACGCGAAGATCAGTAGCGATCCGCCGAGCTGGGGCGAAACGTAGCCGAAGTAGTGCGAGGCAAGGACGCCACCCAAACCGGCGGCAGCGCCACCGATCGCGAACACGACCGTGAAGGCTTTGCGCACATCGATACCGAGCGCCGTGACCATGGATCGGTTTTCAACACCGGCCCGAATGATGAGGCCGAAGCGGGTGTAGCGCAAGAAGGCAACGATTCCGAGCAGCACGAGCACTGCCGCCCCGATCATCAAGAACCGGTCGTTGGGAACGCGTGCCCCCAAGATCTCAGTGGTCTGCGACAACCACGGAGGTGCTGTCACGTAGATCGGGTCGGTACCCCAGATGCCCTCAAAGAGAGCAACCGTCGCGAGCGCCAAACCGACCGTCACGAGCACTTGTTCGATATGCCGGTTGTAGAGGCGTCGGATGAGCAGAAACTCGGTCGCGGCAGCAACAGCAGCGCCGACGACCATTCCGAGCAGCATCGAGGCGATGAGGGTGCCCCAGCTTTCGCCGCCCATCCGTCTCGATAGCTCCCAGCCGGCAAATGCACCAAGCGTGAGGAAGGAACCGTGCGCAAAGTTCAGCACGCCCATGAGGCCGTAAATCAGCGAGAGACCGGATGCGACCAGGAAGTAGAGCGCACCGAGGCCGAGTCCTGTAATGAGCAGGAGAATTATGGTGCTCACGCGACCCCCAACAATTCTTTCGTGAGGGCTTCGTTGCCCAAGAGTTCTTCGGCGCTGCCGTCGTAGACCACTCGACCGCCTTCGAGCACGATCGCTTTGTCGGCGAGCATCCGCACGACCTGCAAGTTTTGTTCCACCAAGAGCACCGGCACTGTTTGAGCGGCACGTTCGAGTGCTTTCGCGACATCCATCACGATCAATGGCGCCAGGCCCTTGGTCGGTTCGTCGACGAGGAGGACCCTGTTGTCGTTCACGAGCGCTCGTGCCAGTGACACCATCTGCTGCTGGCCACCCGAGAGGGTGCCGGCAAGCTGACCGGCCCGCGCAATGAGGTCCGGAAAAAGTTCTTCTATGAGTTGGCGGTTCGGCGTGGAATCACGCTCAGCCAAACGGAGATTCTCGTTCACGGTGAGCGAGGCAAAGACTTCGCGGTCTTCGGGAACATAACCAACGCCCCGCTGCACGATGCGGTGAGTCGGTTCGCGATCAACGCGCTCCCCCGCAATCGTTACTTCACCCGAGCGCTCAATGAGGCCCATGATGGCGCGCAGCGTGCTTGTCTTACCGACACCATTGCGGCCGAGAAGCGCCGTCACGCCGACGGGGAGCATCTCAAAGCTCACGTCCTCGACCACTTGCTGACCTTCGATGCTGGCGTTCAAACCAGCGACCGTCAGAATCGACTCGGTCACACTGTTGGTCATAGTGGCGCCCCCAAATAGGCCTTCTGCACCGCTTCGTCTGCCATGACGGCATCCGGGGTGTCACACGCGAGCAAACTGCCATGGTGCATAACGGCGACTCGGTCGACCAGGCCGAGCACGACATCCATGTGATGTTCGACCATAAGCACGGTGCGACCCGACTGATGAACCTGACGAATCACTTCGGTGAGCCCGGCAACGTCGCCCGAAGCGACACCGGCCATCGGCTCGTCGAGCAGGATGACGCTGGGATCGGTAGCCAACAACATGGCGATTTCGAGCTTGCGCTTGTCACCGTGCGACAGCACCCCCGCCTCCGTAGCGGCGTGGTGGCTGAGCCCGACTTCGTCGAGGCGAGCTCGAGCAATTGTGGTCGCTTTGTCGTGCGACCGCGGAAAGCGCAGTACCGAGGTGGCACCGCCCAGCTTCACTTGAGCGGCGAGGCGCACGTTCTCCAGCGCACTGAGCGCCGGGAAGAGGCTGGATGTTTGAAAGGTTCTGCCGAGCCCAGCCCGGGCCCGCGCATCAATGGTCTGATTCGTGACATCACGCCCTTCAAGAGTGACGGCTCCCGTCGTGGGAGTCATCACCCCCGAGATGAGATTGAAGAGCGTGGTTTTTCCGGCCCCATTCGGGCCGATCACGCCGAGCATCTCACCCTGGGCGATCGAGAGGGACACGTCATCGATGATGACGGCTCCCCCGATCGTGAGGGCAAGGTGCTCGACCGTGAGCACGGGCTGGTTCGACATAGTTCTCTAGGTACTTACTCTGCGATGGGCGGGGTTACGGCGTCAGCATCAACGGCCGTGACGAGCTCAGGAATCCACGAGTCGCCATCGGCAACAAGCGACACCTGGAACATCGGCTGGATCATCGCGTGGTCTTCAGCACGAACCGTGATCGATCCCTTGACGGAATCGAAGGTCCAGCCTTCGAGCGCGGCGATCATAGCGTCGACATCGTCGCCACCTTCACGCACTGCCTGAACAACCATCTGAGCGGCAACGAAGCCGTCGGGCGAGAACAGGTCGGCCTGCTTGCCCTCTGCTTCGAGGTAGCTGACCATCGCGCTGTTGGCGTCATTGTCGGTTGCTCCTGCAAAGTAGTGGTTGAGGAAGCTGATCTGGTCGCTCGCGGCGCCGTAAGCGCCATAGGTCGAGATGTCACCAAGACCGGTTGCGACAGGAACGCTGTCGAACACGCCCTGCTGGCTGAGTGCCTCCCACATTGCCCCCGAGGTTGCTCCGGCCCACGCGACGAACACGAGGTCAGGCTGAGCATCAACGATCTGCTGCGCGAAAGGGGTGAACTCGGTGGCATCTTCGGGAACAAGCAGGCTCGTCACGTCAGCGCCCTGGCCTCCAAGAACAGCGGTTGCTGCCGCTACGTTGCCCTGACCGAAAGCGGTGTCCTGAGCGAAGACCAGAACGGACTGGCCTGCCGGGTCACCGATGAAGGTACCGGCGGTTGCGACGTCTTGGTAGCTCTGACGACCCGAGCGGAACGTGTAGTCGTTCACGCCAGTGATGCCGTCAGCCGCGGCCGGCCCTGAAATGTAGAGAACCTTGTTCTGCTCGGCTTGCTCAGCAAGCGCGAGTGCGATTCCCGACGAGACCGTGCCGATGATGATCTTCTGGCCTTGGCCAATCACATCTTTCGCTGCCGTGACGGCTTTGTCAGCGTCGCCAGCGTCATCCGTGATTTCGATGTTTAGCTCGCGACCATCGACGGTGCCTGTTCCGTCGGTGGCGTAATCGAGACCAGCGTCGAAGCCGGCGAGGTAGGCCTCACCGTAGGCCGCGAGGGGGCCAGTTTGGGAAGTGATGATGGAGATGTCGACGGGGGCGAGTTCATCGCCGCCAGTTCCGCCGTCAGTACTGGGGGCACAGCCCGCCAGTGTGAGTGCAACCGTCGCAATTAACGCCGGAGCGAGGTACTTTTTACTGACCCGCATGATGGGACCTTTCCTGCTGCCTTAGGAGGATTGTGATCTGAACCTGAGACCCGGTTCAGGTTTCATGTAGCCTATGGTTGCGCAACCGCGCTGTCAACAACGGCGCCCAAACAAAGGAGTTTGCACAGTGGCCAACACCCCCGCACCCAATGACGTAGTGATCCTCTCTGCGACACGCACCCCACAAGGGAAACTGCGCGGACAGCTCGCTTCGCTCACCGCCGTCGAGCTAGGTGCAATCGCACTTCGAGCCGCCGTTGAACGCTCCGGCGTGGATGTCGACGCCATCGATCAGGTGATCTTCGGACAAGTGATCCAGGCCGGCGCTGGCCAAAACCCCGCCCGCCAGACCTCCATCGCGGCAGGCCTCGCCTGGAAAACCCCGGCCGTCACCGTCAACAAGGTCTGCCTCTCCGGACTTGCCGCCATTGTGGATGCTGCGCGCCTCATCCGTCTCGGAGAAGCCAACGTGGTAGCTGCCGGCGGCCAAGAATCAATGACCAATGCCCCTCACGTACTCCCCGGGTCACGCCTGGGTTGGGCGTACGGAACCGTGTCAGCACTCGACACCGCAGCCCACGACGCCCTCACAGATGCCTTCGATGCTGAGTCGATGGGCGCAAGTACCGAACGCCACAACGGACGCCTCGAGATCGGTCGCACCGAACAGGACGAGATCGCAGCCGCCTCGCACCAGCGGGCAGCCGCCGCCATTGACGCCGGAGTATTTGCCGACGAGATCGTGCCGGTCACGATCCCCCAGCGCAAGGGTGACGACCTCGTTCTCGACACCGATGAGGGCGTTCGCGCCAACACCACCGTCGAAACCCTTGCTGGGTTGCGGCCCGCCTTCGACCCCGAAGGCACCATCACTGCAGGCAACTCGTCGCCACTGAGCGACGGTGCTTCTGCCGTGATTCTGGCCAGCCGTTCGTGGGCCGAAGAGCACGATCTTCCGTGGCTTGCGGTGCTCGACCGCTCGGGTCACGTTGCCGGCCCCGATAACTCGTTGCACTCGCAGCCTGCTCGCGCGATCGCGGCAGCCCTCAACAACGCGGGTTGGACGGCCGACGACCTCGACTTCGCCGAAATTAACGAAGCCTTTGCCGCGGTAAGCCTGCGCTCAACGGCCGAGCTTGGGTTGAGCCACGACATCGTAAACATCCACGGCGGCGCTATTGCGATCGGCCACCCGGTCGGAGCATCCGGTGCTCGCCTCGTCGTTCATGCCGCGCACGAGCTGGCACGCCGCGGCTCAGGCCGCGCTGCCGTCGCTCTCTGTGGCGGTGGCGGTCAGGGCGACGCGCTGCTGCTCACGCGCTAAAGCTGCCTAGCTGTGGTCGCGTTCAGTCGAACGCGACCACAGCGCCAGCCAGAGCCTCTGACTTAGCTAATACAGCCCGCTTCGCTAGAACGGCCCGCTTCGCTAGAACGGCCCGCTTCGCTAGAACGGCGAGATTGGCTTCACGATGTCTGCGTACACCAACAGCAGTGTCATGATGCCGAGAAGCACTACCACCACGAGGGTGAGCGGCACGAACTTGGCGGTGTCGAGCGGACCAGGATCGGGCTTGCCGAATAGTTTCGCGAAGAAGCGGCGCACACCTTCGAACAGCGCGCCCGCTACGTGCCCACCATCGAGCGGCAGCAGAGGCACAAGGTTGAAGACGAAGAGCGCAACGTTGAGCGATCCCACCAAACTGATGAGGTAAGCGGCACGGTCGGCAACGGTTGCCGCCTGCAAGCTCGTTGCCTCTCCGGCGATACGGCCGACGCCGACGAGTCCGATGGGACCGTTCGGGTCGCGTTCCTCCGGACCAAACGCGGCAATTACCACGTCGACCATGCGCTGCGGGAGAGTCAGGACGACTTTGGCCACAGCCACGATGTTGTCCCCTACAGCAGGCAATACAGCGGTCACGGGCTGCTGCACAGTCTCCGCCGCGGGGCCAATTCCCAAGAAGCCGTACTCCTCGGTCAGGGCTTCGCCGTCATCGTTCTCAGCGATCTGCCCGCTGTCGTCATACACGTATCGTTCCGCGAGCAGAGGCTCAGCGGTGAGAGTGACTTCTTCCCCCGCACGCTCGACCACGATCGTGAGCTGATCCCCCGCGGCAGCACGAATGTGCTCAGTGATCTCATCCCAAGTTGCGATTGGCTCACCGTCCATCGAGACGATGCGATCGTCGGGTTGAATGCCGGCAGCAAGAGCAGGGGCAACAGGGTCGCTGTCGATGCACGCGTCGCGGTCAGCGGAAGCGGGGATCACACACTCCGAGACGCTACTGATCGTCGTCGATGCCTGAGCGGTGCCAAAGCCCATCAACAGAATCGCGAACATCACGATCGCAATGAGCAAGTTCATGAACGGACCACCGAGCATGATGATGATGCGCTTGAACACCGGGAGTTTGTAGAACGCCCGCGACTCATCGACATCGGTGAGCGTATCGGCACTGGACTCCCGGGCATCCTGCACAAGAGCTTGGAAAACACCCGTGGTGGCACTGCGTGAATTGTTGTGTGATTTGCCGGGTGGGAACATGCCCGCCATGGAGATATATCCGCCGAGTGGAATGGCCTTGAGACCGTACTCAGTCTCACCGCGCTTGCGGGAGAAAAGAGTCGGGCCGAACCCGATCATGTACTGACTCACGCGCACGCCGAAGAGCTTCGCCGGCACCAAATGACCAATTTCATGCAGGCCAATAGAGATAGCAAGCCCAACCACAAGAATCAGGACACCAAGAATGTACAAGAGCACGTTTTCCACTCGCTAAGAATAGTCACGAGCACCGACGCTCGCCTGTACTCGTGCTGTGGAAGCCCCAGAACTGCCCCAGATTGGGGGCGAATCCCACGCTAGGAGCGGGTCGCTACAACGTCATCCGCCGTGCGTCGCGCCCATGACTCGGCATCCGATAGCGCATCGAGAGTGAGCTCGGTCGCCTCGTGGCTCTGCACAACTTGCTCAACGACGTCCAAAATATCAAGGTAGCCAATGGCACCAGCGTGGAATGCAAGCACCGCCTGCTCGTTGGCGGCGTTGAACACAGCCGGAAACGTGAGACCGGCGGCGCCAACGGCTTTGGCCATTTCCACAGCGGGGAACACCTCGTTATCGAGAGGTTCGAAGCTCCACGTGCTCGCCTTCGTCCAATCGAGCGGCGCTCCGACGCCGGCAACCCGCTCTGGCCAAGCCAAGCCGAGAGAGATCGGCAAACGCATGTCGGGAGGACTCGCCTGAGCGATCGTCGAGCCATCGACGAATTCAACCATCGAGTGAACGATCGACTGCGGATGCACAGTGACCGCAATGCGGTCATACGGCACCCCGAACAACAGATGCGCCTCGATCACTTCGAGACCCTTGTTCACGAGAGTCGATGAATTCGTCGTCACCACGAGGCCCATGTCCCACGTGGGATGCGCGAGTGCTTCACGCGGGGTCACGGTGTGGAGCGACTCCCGAGTGCGACCACGGAACGGTCCCCCGGATGCCGTCAGCACCAGGCGTCGCACTTCCGAGTGTTCGCCGGAACGCAACGCTTGGGCTATCGCCGAGTGCTCCGAATCAACCGGAACGATTTGGCCGGGCTTCGCTCTCGACATGACGAGCTCACCGCCGACGATGAGGCTCTCTTTGTTGGCGAGGGCGAGCATGGCGCCGGACTCGAGGGCCGCGAGCGTTGGCCCGAGGCCTACAGAACCGGTGATTCCATTAACGACGACATCGGCAGGGACATCCCGGACCAGCTGGGCGGCCTGCTCAGCGCCGAAAGCAATGTGCTGCACGCCAAAACGTGCCGCCTGTTCTTCTACGAGAGTGCGGTTGCTGCCTGCCGCCAGACCGACGACCTCGAATCGATCACGGTTTGCCTCGATAACTTCGAGGGTTTGCGTGCCGATCGAGCCCGTCGATCCGAGCAGAATTATCTTGCGCATCCCGCTACTTTAGTTGGCTCGCACAAATGTGCGTCAACGCTAGGGCTAAATTAGCCGATGCCGAGGATGTCAACGACGAACACGATGGTGTCGGTGCCAGAAATTCCCGCGCTTTCGCTGCCTGCTTCGCCATAGCCTTCGCTTGGCGGAAGAACGGCAATGATCTGCGAGCCGACCTGCTGACCCTCAAGAGCGGTCTTGAACCCACTAACGACTTGGCCAGTGTTGAACGTCGACGGTTCTCCGCGAGCCCAGCTTTCGTCAAAGATTTCGCCGGTGGTCCAGTTCATACCCACGTAGTGAACAACAACATCCGAGTTCTCTTCGATAGTCTCGCCGTCGCCCTGCTTCAGCACAGCAACTTCGAGCTCCGTGGGAGCGTCAGCGTCGGGGATGGTGATTGTGGGGCGACCGTCATCGTCGAGTTCGACAGTCGGGAAGCCTTCTACTGCAGGCTGGTCTTCACCATCGGCACGCG
Source organism: Salinibacterium sp. SWN167 (assembly GCF_015864665.1). Classification (GTDB taxonomy): domain Bacteria; phylum Actinomycetota; class Actinomycetes; order Actinomycetales; family Microbacteriaceae; genus Rhodoglobus. The sequence continues at coordinate 137,899 of NZ_JADYWU010000003.1, forward strand.
GAAGGGCAGGCTCAGCGGGCTCGTCGACGGAAATGACATCAACAACGAAAACGATGTCGTCATCTGCGCCGACTCCGAGCGATTCGCGGCTCTCATCGTCGGCGAATGATTCCTCGGGAGGAATAACACCGACAACGCGTGTGCCTGCCGTGGAGCACTCGATGGTCTTAACGATTCCGACCAAGAACTGCTCAGCGTCCACGGGGAACGGGGTGAGGCCAGTTTCGTCGTACGTCGTGGAGGAAAGTTCCTCTCCGGTCGCACCGCTGTACAACGAGAACTGAACATTCGCGGTGGAAGCTTCGACCGCCATCAGGTCACCGTCGCCGGCGATAGCAACCGTGCGCTCAGTTTCTGAAACGTCGGTCGGGAAGTCGATAGTGACCTCCGGCTTTACGCCAAAGTCGCCGCTGACTTCAACCGCGTCCGAAGCGGAACCGGATGACGTCGGAACACAGTCGCCGGCGGCGCTCTCACTCGTGGTTGTATCAGCGGGCGAACACGCCGCAAGCGACGCCACAACGCCGATGGTCAACAAAAATGGAATCGCTTTACGCACAAGAACCCTTCACAACACGAACACGGAGCACCAATCCTGCCGTACCGCGGCTGTACAAAGCGTGTGGAATCGCCGCCGAAACCTCGACAGTTCTCCCTATAACCGCTATGACACTCCCGCAGCAAGCAGGTGAAGGCGCGATTACTCGGCCTCAGCCTCCACAATGATGCGGGGTTGGTGCAAAACAGGAAAGTTGACGGAGGAGGCGATGAAGCACTTCTGGCTGGCCTCAGCGTGAGCATCCATGGCGTCTTCCACACTGCCGGCCGCAATCGTGACCACCGGTCGCAGCGTGACCGACGTGAAGTGCCCGCCACCGTTATCCGTCTGCTTCATCGTGCCGGAAACTTCGTCGTGATACGCCGTGACGACAATGCCTCGGCTCACAGCCACATGCAGATAGCTCAACATGTGGCACTGGCTGAGCGCCGCGATGAGCAGCTCTTCAGGATTCCAGCGATCTGCCGAGCCGTGAAAGACACGGGCGCTCGAACCGTCAATGGGATGCTTGCCCACGGCAGTGATGTCGTTGTGGCGCGAGTACCCACGGTAGCTAGTGGTGCCGTCGCCCAGATTGCCCGACCATTCCACGCGCACTTCAAAGTTGTGGTCGATGTTCATAGGGACCTCCTTGGCCTGCTTGAAAAGCCAGCGTTGTTAATCGCACCGGGCGATCGGGCAGACTTCGCTCATGATCACGCTAGCGGTCAACGCTGGGAGTGAGCGACACTATTCCCCATCCTGAAGACTGCGGTGCCCACACGCGCTTTGGCGGCGATAACGTAGGAGAGTGAATTCCCCCTCGACCTCCCCCGCAACCGCTCTCACCGTCAACGACACCGTTCAGCTTGCTGTCCTTGAACGCTCGGGGATGATCGAGTCACGCCACTTGGGTGCCGCGGTAGTGCTCTCCCCCGACGGCACTGAGCTACGCCGCCTCGGCAACCCCGACGCGCTCATCTATCCGCGTTCGACGCTCAAGCCCATGCAGGCGATCACTGTGCTTCGTGCGGGAGTTACCCTCACCGACGAACAGCTCGTGCTCGCGAGCGCCAGCCACACCGGCAGCCAACGTCACCAAGATGTCGTGGCTTCGACCCTAGCCGCGTACGGCCTTACCGAAGACGACCTCCGCTGCCCGCCCGACTGGCCAGCCGACTCCGAAACCCGACGCGCCTCCGACGCTCCTCGTCGCCTCGCCATGAACTGTTCAGGCAAGCACGCGAGCTTCTTGGCGGCCTGCGTCGTGAATGAGTGGCCGCTGGAAAGTTACCTCGAGCACGGGCATCCGCTGCAGGAACGCATCCGACAGACCGTAGTCGAGTTCACGGGCGCACCGCTTGCTCATGAGGGAACGGATGGATGCGGGGCTCCCGTCTTTGCCATGAGCCTTGTCTCACTCGCCACCGCCATTCAGCGCGTGGTTACCGCCACGGAAGAAACCGATCCTCACGCCGCTGCCCTCGTAGACGCAATTCGGGCCAACGCGTGGGGCCTCGACATGCCCCAAGTGGCCGAAGCAATGGACACGCTCGGGATTATCGCGAAGCGAGGGGCTGAGGGTGTTCTCATTGCGACAGCCCCCGACGGCACCACGGTGACCCTCAAGATTCTTGACGGATCGATCCGCCCGCTGCTTCCCGTCGGGCTCTCGCTGTTAGCCGAAGCTGGCGCGCTCGATGCGGATGCCGTCGCTGGTGTACTGAAAGCCACGACCGAGCAGGTGCTTGGCCGTGGACTCCCCGTCGGCGAACTCCGTTTCGAGCTCGCCTAAAGTTCTCCGCGAACTCGCGCGCTAGCCCTTGCCTGTTATGCGGCGGAACTCAGCATTGAATGACTGATCGTCGGTAGTGCTAAGCGTGCGGAAAGTGCGCGCTCGCGACATTGCCGTCGCGTTCGGGAAAGTGAACTGATTCGACGCCAGCTTGGGGAAGTTCTCAATGGCGTACTCAAGGGTTCCGTCGACGGGACTCACGCAGTGGATCCACTCCACAACTTCAGTCGCCACCGCAGGGTCGTAGTAGAAGTTCATGAGCTTTTCGGCGCTCGCTTTATGTTGAGCACCGGCAGGAATCACAAGCGAGTCAGTGAAGAATGTTCCGCCTGAGCCTGGGAGCAAGAACTTGAATTTCTCGTAACCAGCTTGCGCGTTAAGAACGACAACGTCTCCAGCACGAGCGAACCCAGCGATGGCTTCGCCCGACTTGAGCTTCTCTAGGTAATCACTACCGTAAACACCAAGAATGTGCTTCGACGTCAAGTGCTCTTCGAGCACGGCGCTTGCCTTCTTGTATTCCTCGATACCCCAGTCTTCCTCGGCAATATCGATGCCCTGAGCAAGCAGCAGCATGCCCATGGTGTGGCGCATTTCTGCGAGAACGACAACTTTGCCCTTGAGCTCCTCGTTCCAGAGCTGATCGACCGAGAGCACTCCGCGAGGGTACTCTTCAGCGTTCCACGCCAGTCCGATAAAGCCACTTTGCCAGGGCAGCGAGTAGCTGCGATCGGGGTCAAAGTCTGGACTCGCAAGCGACTCGGTGAGATTGGCTTTGTTGGGGATGTTGGCGGCATCCATTTCTTGGGCGTACCCGAAACGGATGAGTCGTGCGGCCATCCAGTCACTGACACAGATAATATCTACACCAGTCGGCTCGCCCAATGAGAGCTGATCTTTCATCGTAAGGTAGAAACCAACGTTGTCTTCAATGACAGCCTTGTACTCGACCTCGACCCCGGACTCCTCATAGAACGCTTTGAGCGTGGGAGAGCCTCCGCTGAGGTCTTCGTCGATGTACGACGGCCAGCTTGCCCAGACAAGCTTATTGTCGCTGTCGGAAATATCATTCGCATCTGACCCATCCGGCGCAGCACATGCTGCGAGAGCGAGCGCGGACGCGCCAAGCCCCGCTCCTTGCAGCAGTCGCCTGCGGCTGAGTTGAGATTGCTTCGCCTGCAGCATTAGCTGCTGGATCGCAGGATCCTGCGGAAGTGGTCTCGTCACTGTTTCTCCTTCGCCCCCACCAGTTACCCCGATGGTAGTGAGCGCGGTCTTCTTTGTTATAGCCCCAGTTAGGAGGGGCATTGCGGGTCCGTTGCAATAATTCCATGTTTCCGCGGTAATTTCGCCCAATAATTGTGCCCAATTCGGGTACCGCCGGGTTTCGTGCACGCCCGCAAGAATTGCTGTTCCCGTTGAGGTCGAGAACACGTACCTGCGGCGTCTCAGCAAGTGGCCTAGCACGGTGGGGCCCCACCGTCGCTGTGGGCGCTGTGGGGCAGCCGCACGCGTTGCGTTGGCCCCGTGTCGGTGAGACACCAGTATTCGCCTGAGCCGGCCGTCAGTGGCGGCGGGAGCTCGCGAGTGCGGGCAAGCTGGCGGTAGTCGCTGAGGCTGCAGCCATCGAGCACGATCGTGGCGTGATGCCGCAACGCCGCCAGCGCGCCCCAGCGTGATTGCCACTCATCAACGGATCCGATCAAAGCAATGGGAGAACGTGACGCTGCAGGGCGGACCAAGAGCTCCTGTTCGCTCCCTGGCGACCCCTCGACATAGCGAATCTCCCATCCAGCGGCCGCGTATGCAGTCGCAGTGGCCGACGGGCGACTGCTCGCGACGACGACGTGGTCGCTGCGCGAGAGGGTCGTTGACGAGCTTCGTTCTGCAACCGGAAGGTACTGGCCGCTCTGCGCGACCTGGACTCTCTTTCCCCGCCAGAGACCTCCCCCTGATGGCAAGGACGGGAGGTATTCATCAGTAGCGCCACCCGAGAGGATGAACTCTTGCCGACTACTGAATCGGAGACGAAGAATGCTCGGCATGAGTTGTGACAGTGACTGCAACGGCGATGTGATTCGTTGGGCACTAGCAATAGCCCAGATGCCGTTCGCAGGCCCCTCCCTCAGCACACGAGTGAGCCGTTCAACGACTACCGCGCGGTATTCATCATCGAAGCGAGCCAGCACAGCATCGATGTCGTCGATCACGACGTGGGTCGGGGATGACGGATGCGCTGCTTCAGCGCTGTAGTCGAGCCGACCGTATAATCCGGCGAGAGTATCCCAGAAGGCGGCGGGCTCAGCACTCATCACGACCACGGCTGCCGTGCTGACGTGGGCAAGGCTGGTGAGTGCCGTTGTCTTTCCGCTACCAGATGCCCCTAACAGCAGCAGGGGTCCGTCTGTTTTGGGAACCCAAACAGCCCGACCGTGGCGTTGAAGCTCAGGCAGGTCGGTCAGCCCAAAGTGAAGAGTGTCGGTGTCTGCCTCACCCGGCGACTCACGGCCTTCTTTCTCCGCCGTCGCCTGCAGCACTGAAGCGAGAGGGATGTGCTCGCTCAGTGGTTCGCACCAGGGCCGTCTGGGTGGAGCGGCGATCGGCCAGCGCTCCGCTACCTCGTGAATGTCGCGGGGCGAGACGAGCGCGAACTGAACGAGCTCCGCTGAAGACGAGCCATGCGCCACCCACGCGCGACCCTTTGCTTCGGCGGGCAGTTCTGCGGCGCGATCGCTGCCGATGACGGCAGAACTGTCGGCACCGTTGTTGACGCGGAGAGAAATCCGTAAATCCGCATTGGCGAGAAGCGCATCGCGTACGACTCCGGATGGTCGTTGCGTGCACAGGATGAGGTGCACTCCCAGCGAACGTCCGCGCGCCGCAATGTCGCTGAAGAGCACATGGAGTTGGGGGTACTCGGCCATCATGGCCGCAAACTCGTCAACCACGATGACGAGGCGCGGCACGCTCGCAAGTTCTGAAATATCACGCACGCCCGCCCGGGCGAGAGCACGCTCTCGGTACCGCAGCTCCGCGCTAAGGCTAGAGAACGCCCGTGCGGCAGCGGTCTCGTCGAGATCGGTAATTATTCCCACGGTGTGGGGCAGTTCTGTCAGAGCGGTGAAGGCGGAGCCACCTTTGAAATCGACGAGCAAAAAAGTGACGTCTTCTGGAGATACTTCGGCGGCCATTGCAAGCACCCACGCAATGAGTAATTCGCTCTTTCCACTGCCTGTGGTGCCGCCCACAATGGCGTGGGGGCCATTGACGACAAGATCGATGGTGAGCTCCCCCGACGCCGCGACAGCGGGGCGAGCGGCTAGCGATCGACGACTATCGGGGCGCGAGGCGAGCATCGAAACGGGACGTTTTTCGAGTTCGGCAAAGGCAAAGGAATCGGGAAGGGCGTCCTGCCCCGAAGCCAGTCCATCGCGGGCCGCGATATCGTGGGCCGCTCGCACCCAGACCAACGCTTGCTCTCTGCCGAGGAACGACGGCTCAAAGTCGCGGCGTTGATGGCGGTCAGGATGCCGCACCACGGCCACACTTGCAGCGTTCGTGCGGATCACAATGCGATGCCCGCTCGGCACCTGTTTTTCTTCCGAGACGATCGTGATGGAGACACGGGGGCTGGGATCGCCAAGTGCTCCCCACTGCACGCTCGCGATCTCACCGCTCGCACTGGCTGCATCCGCTACCCGCCCTGGCGCCCCGCTCGATCGCAGCAGGCGGTGGGGCAGGCGTTCTCCCCAAATTTCTGTTGCAAACACGCCCGTGAGCCGCACCCAGCTTGAGGTGGGCGCGAGCGTGCGAGCGAGTTGAATCGCCAGTGAGCGCGCGAGTGACAAAGCCATGAGGTTGTTACCGAATAGTGCGATGCCGAGACGGGCATTAACTGCGATGGGCGCCCGACTCAAATGTTCTGCTTGCTCGGTCAGGCTGCGGTAAGTCTCTTCAACATCCTGCGACACGGAATCGTGCGAGGCGGTGCGATCGATTGCGATGCTGCTGCGGACGCTGCCGTAGCCGAGATGGACAGGAAGAACATTGTCGGGTTCGCGCATCCACTTCGACGCGTCGGTGAGAACGTCATTGACCAACATGATGGACGAGGGGGTTTTCTCCGCCAGTTCAACGAGTTCGCGGCGATGGTAGGCCTGAATCTCTTTCGTCGTGGTCGCGGCATCCGCCGCGAAGCGCGACCGCTCGGCGCGCACTGTTTTGCGCGCGGTTACTCGCGAATCGATGTAGCTTCCGGTCGCGGCCAAAGGCCCCAGAGCCGCAAAGATGAGTGCAAACGTCGAGCCAGTAATCAACCAGATCGCCACCGAGGCGACTACCGGCACTGTGGCGGCGATAAGCGGAAATCGAAAAGGAGTTGGTGCTTGCGGCGGAGCGGGCAGGAAGATGCGCGCGTCGGGGGTTCGGGATTCGGTCACATCCCTACTCCAGCAGGGCTGGCTCGCGCTGCGTTGAGCGCACTCACGTCGGTGGAGAGCGCCACTCAGCGTGCGCTGTGTAGGGGTGGATGCGGCAATCACAACGCGCTGAACATCGGATGCCGCAGACCACTAGCTCACTATGAAGAACTGTTCCCCAATTTCAACTCGCGTTCCGCGGACGACGCGATACCTCTTCCCAGGCTCGCAGCGCTTGGGCTCGCCGCCTGGTTCGCGCACGATCGATCCGTTACCGGAATACCGGTCGCTGATCCAGAACACTCCACTCATCTGCCCAAACTCCAAGTGAGTCTTGGACACTGATTTGCTGGGGTCAGTGATCGGCACGATGATGTCGAACTTTTCTGAGGGTTCCGGGATCGGGTTACGACCGACGAGGCCGTTTCCGGTCACGATCACGCTGTCCCCTGTGCTGAATTGGAGCACAAACCGGGTTCCAGTGACGCTGCGCTCCACGATGCGCGTATCTTCGATGTCTTCGTCATCACCACCAACGGTTGCCAGTGGAACCGGCGGTGAGATGGGAAGTTCAACACGTTGGTGGGACTTCGGCGGCGGCGCAAGCACAGAGAATGGCTTCGAGCCTGTGGAGAGCGCGGCAGCGGCCTCACCAGCGTCGTCATGCTCGGTCTCAGGCTCAAGATCCGGCGCTGCTACCAGATCGGACGCTGCTGAATACTGCGGCTCTGGTTCGAGCAACGGCTCCGGTTCGGTCATGATTTCGGGAGCGTCAGGCTCGGCTGCTTCAGCAGAGAAGTGCTCATCGGTAACGACGACATGCTCAGCAACCGGGTCTTCTATCGGCTCTGATGGCGCTGGCGATTCTGATGCGGCCGGTGTTGCTTCTTCGATCGCCGCAGGCATCTCCGACTCCACGTTCACGTCGTTCGGAGCTTCATCGTTCGCCGTGGATTCTGCCGACGATTCGGCGGTGGAGACGATTGGAGCCTCATCGGCTGCAGGGGCACCGTCGTCGATCGCATCCGACACAGCGCGTGTGCCTTCGTCGGCGGCAGAGGTTTCATGCACGATGGCGGCGCGTGCGGGGGCTGCGACGCGAGCACCCGGGCCCACGCCGTGGCGCACAAAGCCGCAGGAACCGCAGAAGATATCGGATTCAGCCAACACTGTGCCGCACTGCTGGCACGTCTCGATGGCTGAGTCAGTCGGTTCGGCTGGCTGCCCTGCTTCGTCACCCTTAAGTTGTGTTTCGACGGCCGCTACCACCGCAGCAACTTCACTACGCGGTTGGGTGCCGTGATCGCCGGCGGCGTGGGATTCCGCTCCTGACGCTGTTGCAACTGATTCTTCCGGCGCCGCCATAGTTTCGGGAGCTGGCTGGCCATCGACACGTTCGGAGGCGACCGGAGCGAAGGCAGATGCACGCAAGCGGTCTGCGGTCGTGAAGAGTGGTTCTTCTCCGAGTCGGCGCACGGGTTTCACCCGCAGTGACGCTGGCTCCTCGTCGACGATATCTGGCCGTCCCAACTTGCTCAGATCGGGCTCAAAAGCCGACCGTGAGAGCGGTGCTGGCTCTACGAGGGGCTCAGGTTCGGGTTCCGGTTCGGGTTCCGGTTCGAGTTCCGGCTCCGGCTCCGGCTCCGGCTCCGGTTCGGGTTCCGGCTCCGACTCGTGCTCAGGCTCAACTAGTGCCTCGACGTCTGACTCCGGCGCAGTGTCTGGCTCAGAATCGCCATTCATAGCAGCAACGTTCTCTATTTCAGAATCTGCGACAGTTTCAGGCTCTTCGAACTCGGGCGCGACATTGGGGGTCTTTGCCGTCGTCACGTCTTCAGCATCAGCATCAGCATCAGCATCAGCATCAGCATCAGCATCAGCATCAGCATCAGCATCAGGCTGAGACTCCAGGTGGGCCGGGGACTCGTCCGTGGCTTCGGCGAGAGCTTCGTCGGTCTGTTCGGATTCGAGTTCAACTGGTGTCGCAGTCGCAAGCTCGACGGGAGCTTCGGACTCGTCAACGGCCGCATTAGCATCAGACTCGTGAGCGTCGATGGCGGAGTTAGTATCCCCAGCATCCGCATCTACATTCGGCTCAACGACTTCGTGCACTGCTACCTCTGGCGCGCGCACAATCTCGACCTCATCAACTGCGAGCGAGAAGAACTCCGCAGCGTTCGAAAGCGGAATGGATTCTTCTAGGGTCGGTGCTGGCATACCCCGCCAGCTCTCGTTCGTTTCGCCAAGCGGCTCTTCGGTCGCGGCATCAGCGCCAGCAACACCTTCACCGTCAGCGCTGAGCGTTACCGCGGGCTCGGGCTCGTCCGTAGCGGCGACGGGCTCAACCTCGTCGGCTACCGCACGCTCGGTTTCGTCGGCTACCGCACGCTCGGTTTCGTCGGCTGCCGCAGGCTCAGGCTCAGGCTCGGGCTCGGGCTCCATGGCAGGCGCAGCTTCCGCTTCGAAGGCCGGGGCGATCTCCGGCCCAGTGGCAGACACAACCAGAAGGTTCTGGTCGAAAGTAAGAAGCGCGGGATTCGCGACCTCGTCGTAAGGACCGTCTTCGTCAAATGGAAGCACCTCGTCGTACGGGCCATCTTCGTCAAACGGAAGAGGGTGATCCTGTTCCTCAGCATCGACAGCCGACGCCGCATCGTTGGGGATCTCAGAAGCAGCGATATCAGCGACGCCCGACTCCTCGGTCTCCGCCTCGCTCGCAGCCTCAGAATCGGCACGAACTACATCAGCGGCAGCTGACAACACCAGCGGTTCACCCAATCGCAGCGTGCGGGCGCCATCTGCCAGCACATCCGGTGTCGATTCGAGGGCGTCACGAAGTGCTGCAGGAAGCTCCGCATCATCCGTGGGAATCTCAGCAACGGGCGCGGCTTCGAGAAGACTCTCGGCACGCTCAGGATCCCGCTCCGTTGGCGTGGAAGCAGGAGCATCCACAACGTCGGATGTCGCGACCGGGTTCTGCACAGCCGCCACCTCTTCAGCATGCTCGTGAGCGGTTGTCGTCACGGCCGGAGCTGACGCACTCGCAGTCGCAGTCGCTGCAGAGCCACGATTGCGGCGGCGACGCAAATTGTCCGGTGTTTCGTCGCTGACGCGGTCTGAACGCTCAGTGGCGACGGCGGCAGCAGGAGCTGCACCATTTGCGGCAGCACCCCTGCGGGCGCGACGAGACATCGCAGGCCGCCCACACTCAGCACAGTAGACGGCATCGGCGGGCAGTTGCGTCGCGCAGAAAGAGCAATTCACGGGTAGTCCTCTATCGCTTAAACAGACTTGTGACACTATAACCACCGAGCGATCGCAGCGATATTTTGGTCTTGAACCGCGCCCAGCGCGACAGTCCAGTATTGAGTTGAGTTTCCAGTTCCGTCACGTTCGTCCAGAACGCATCGGCTTCAACAGTTTCCGGTTCAGCACCGGAGAAAATGGCACGGTCAGCGTGCTCAGCGAGTGTGCGAGCATCCGGAGTCGCCATTACAGCAGCAACTTCTGTTCGCGTTCCCGAAAGGGGCGGTGAATAGCCGTGGTCGATCAGCGAATCTTCGAATTCCTGCCATCCACCACTGATCTGTTCCACCGTCGAGTCGGCGCGCTTGCGCAGCTGTCGACGGCGCACCTTGGCCGCAATAATGAGTAGGAACGGCGCCGCGAGTACCACGAGCACCAACAGCGACCAGCCCGCAACGCGCAACACTGCAAGAACCGCCTGGAGTACGGGGTCGAGGTCAGGCTGCAGCGCTTGCTCACTGTCAGGATTCGACTGACCGTTGGTCGTGTCCGACTCGATTTCGGGCGGCAGAACCACAGTTTGGGGTCGCGCAACCTGCGCGATATCGTCGGGATTCTCTTCCGGGATTTCCCGCAGCGGCGGGTTGGGGTCGATCGTCACCCATCCATACTCTGCGGTGTTTACTTCGATCCATGCAGAGACATCGTCGCCTCGAATCTGAGGATCTGAGGTGATGAATCCGAGAACCACGCGGGTCGGGAAGCCCAATTCATTCGCCATCATGGACGCCGCAACCGCATACTGCTCACCATCGCCAATCATGCGGGGCGCTGTGAACAGTTCTGCGATGCGATCAGCAGAGTGGCCGGACCGGCTGACGGGCTCGTCAACGCCAACCCCGTGGCTGATGTAGCCGTCGGCGGCGAGCCCATCGAGCATCGCCGCGAGGCGCTCCCCCGGCGTCGTGACGCCGCGAACGTATTGGTCGAGTCGCTCAGTGAGCTCCTCTGGGGAGTCTTGAACGGGCGGAACCTCTGCGAGACCGGGAGTGAGAGCACTGAGCTCTTCGGCACTCGGCTGCACAGGAATAACGCCCTCAAAGGTGTAGGTATCGCCACTTTCAAGACCGCCAACGACGGCGGCTGTCCCGGATATTTTGTTGTAGTAGAAAGAATCGCGAAGATCCACTGCGCGCGACCCCGAAAAGTCGACTTGCTCGAACAGTCCGACAGTGGGGAGCCAGACACCCTCATAGCCGGCAATCGTGATGGTCATGTCGACTTGATCACCGTCAACTTCAGACTGGTCAAAACGAGATGGCACACGAGAGAACGAACCTGATGCGCCCGACACGAGTCCACTACCGACCGCATACACAACACCGTTGTAGCTATCGAGTGTCGCGAGTCTCACTCGGGTACCCAGTGGAACCCCTGAAACTTCAAATAACACAGAGTTCGCGGTACTCGGCTGCCAGTAGCGACGGAATCCGGAAAGCGGGCTCACATAGTCGCGGGGATCGAATGGTTCCACAATCGCCGTCCGCAGCACTGCTCGATTGTTAGTCGGTGGAGCGAGGTTCACCGCCACCAGCGCGACTCCCGAGGCAATAGCCAAAATGACCACAGCACTGATCATGGTGCGCACACCCGCGAACCCAAACTCGCGTTTGCGTCGCGCAACTCCGGGCGCGTCCATTGCCGCTTCAAGCGCGTTGACGGTGTCTCGACGCCGGCGCCACCGGAACCACACCATGGCGAGCGCAATCACAATCAGAAGGGCGAGAGCGAGAGGAACGGGCTGGTCGGGGTAGGTCGGGCCCAACGCGATCGCCATCACAAAAATGACGATCGACGGCACGACAGACAACTCTGCGACCGCCGTGCGGAATGCGATGCTCAGCGAAATCACGGTGCCGAAGAAGACGAGGACGAGAGCAGGAACGAGAAGAGCTTGATAGTTTCCGACCGGCAGCGAGATGGTCAGCAACTGTTTCCAGCCGAGCGCGACGCCAAGCACAAGGTCGCTCAGACCTTCCAGCGTCGGAACTACTCCCCATTGCGTCTCTGATGGGACAGCCACAGGAACGCCGATGACCACGAACATGATTACTGCGACTATCGACGTTGTCAGGAATGACCAGCGGCGCCAGAGCGAAGCAAGCGCGACTATTGAGCCTGCAAGGACTCCGGCAACGATCAAGATGGTGAGATCTGTCGTGCGATAGATCGGCCAGAGCGCTGCCGAAGCGAGCGCGACTGTAAGCCAGAGCAGAGCTCCGGAGACGACAACGAAAGATCGAGTAACAGGGGCGGTCATGCACCCGCCGATCTCGCGAGGGCTCTCTTCAGCTCTTCAAGATACCCAATGGTGAGCACGCTGAGGCCAGAAACCCGTCGGAGCCCCGGGACCGCTTCTGGGTCGCACACGATCGCTACCACTTCGACATTCGTCGCAAACTTGGTAGACGCCGCCCGCAACTGCTGCGAAGTCACAGTCGACCCACAAATCAGGAACGCAACAGAAACTCCACTGGTCTGTTCGGAGGTGACGCGCGCGACATCGATGAGGCGTAGTGCCGTGTTGGCACGCTGAACGCGCGTGAGGTCATCCAGCAAACGGGTTCCGGTGAGCGTCGATAGCGCCCGCACTGCAAAAATCTTTCGCTTCGCAAACTGGGGTGTTTGCTCACTCGCCACGACTGTTACCGTGCGGGCATCACGAATCGCCTGAGCACCGAGCGAACCGGCAACGCTCACCGCCATTTCGAACTCGTAATCATTCGCATAGTCAGTGGTAGCCAAGCTCAACGCGATCACGAGGTGGCTTCGTCGTGTCTCTTCAAACTGGCGCACCATGTAGCGGCCGGTGCGAGCAGTGGTCTTCCAATGGATGTTGCGTCGCTCGTCACCACGCACGTACTCCCGCAGCGCGTGAAACGAAATGTCGTTGTTCGCGAGGTCCTTGGTGGGGTTGCCTTCCAAGTCGCGAATAAGCCCCGTGCTCACACTCGGGATGCTGATGGTGCGCGGATGCACGAAAACTTCGGCAGAATCAGTCCACACCAACTCGCGGCGCACGAGTCCCACCGGGTCAGCACGCACGGTGCGCACGGGCCCGACCGTGATTACTCCACGTCGATGAGTGGGGATCGGAAATTCGTGTGTCGCCGCAGCGCCAGGACGCAGACTCGGCAACACCGCTTCAGCATAGGTCGCTGCGATAGGAATCTCTGCAACAACACCGAGGCTCCGCCGCTTGCCCTCGTTCTCGCCTCGCACCTCACCACTTGCGTTCTCTCCAACGACAACGCGATGGTGGCCGACATGCAGACTGATCGTCAGCTGGCTGCGCCCAAAGAGATAAATCGCGGCCATTAGCGCAATCGCGGCGAGGGCGAACCCTACGACGACTAGTTCTTGCCATGCGATCGTGTACCCCACGATGAGCGTCACCGGCACGAGCAGAAGAACTACCCAGCCAACCGGGGTGACCACGGCCGTGATGCGCTTGGCGTACCGGGAGAAAGTAGCTCGCGCGAGCACCGCAAACCGTACAAGCCCGACAATCAGGTCAGCAAGAAACCCCGTACGGTAGCCGACAATTCGTGTTCGCGCGTTGTCTAGACCGCGAATAGCGGTGGGAAAGTCCGCATCCGAGCGCGACTTTTCACCGCTCGGACTCGATTGTTCCGGCGCGGTGAATTGTGGCTGCCCTTTCGCCGAGCGGTTGAGAATTGAACTCACACGGCTTGCCGTTCTGTGGGCGGTGGGTTCTCGATCAGGATCTGAGCGATCACGCTTGAGGCAGTGACTCCCTCGAATTCGGCCTCGGCATCGATCACGAGACGATGAGCGAGAACTGATTCGGCAAGAGCCTTGACGTCATCCGGCACGACATAGTGACGACCATTGGATGCTGCGAGCGTCTTAGCTGCCCGGATCAGCGCCAACGCACCGCGCACACTCACACCGAGTCGCACTTCGGCAGCACTACGGGTCGCTTCGACCAGACGGCTTACGTAGTCGTTGATGGTTGGATCAACGTGCACGGTGCGTGCGAGTTGCGCCATTTCGACAACAAGTTCCGCGCTCACGACGGGCTCGATCGCGGTCGAGTGTGCAGCAACGCCGGCGCCATCCAAGATGCGCAGTGTGGACGCACGATCGGGGTAGCCGATGGAAGCCTTCATCAAGAAACGGTCAAGCTGAGCTTCGGGCAAGCGGTATGTTCCGGCCTGCTCGATGGGGTTCTGGGTGGCGATCACCATGAACGGGGCGCCGACAGGGTGCGTGACTCCGTCGACGGTGACTTGCCCCTCTTCCATGACTTCGAGAAGGGCTGCCTGAGTTTTGGGGCTCGCCCGGTTGATCTCATCCGCGAGAACGATGTTGGAAAAAATAGGTCCAGCGTGAAACTCGAACTCGTTATCGCGCTGATCAAAAATGCTGACACCCGTGATGTCACCCGGCAGAAGGTCGGGCGTGAACTGGATACGGTTTGTCGTTCCCGAGACACTCTGTGCGATGGCGCGAGCGAAGGAGGTCTTTCCCGTTCCCGGGTAGTCCTCAAGGAGTAGGTGTCCTTCGCTCAGTAGGGCGGTGAAGCCGAGTCGCACTACAAACGTCTTTCCGAGGAGAACTTGTTCGACGTTCGTGACGAGTCGGTTGAAGCTTTCCGCGAACCATGCGGCTTCGTCGGGAGTCATGGTCATAGCGCACCTCTAGTCATAGTCATATCCGTTATAAGTTCTCTCGTAGATCTGCCCACCGTTGGCAACTACACGAACGACGAGGGTCGGGTTTGCCAGCAGAAGCACCACATCAGCGTGACAGCTTCCCCCAGGAACGGTGGTGTCTGCCGTCTGCCATGGTCCCAGGGTGAGTCCACCGCAGCGGTAGCGCACGCTCTCGTAGGTTCCGCTTGGCCAGTCGAGCCAAGCGAAGGTCCCGCTGTCGTTCAGCACGTCATTGTCTGAGGTAAAGGTCAAGCCTGCTACTGACGGGTTCACCGGAACCCCGAGAGCGAAGGGTGCCGACCACTCGGGCTGGCAGATGGGTCCTGAACCGTAGCTACGGCATGCGCGCACCTCAACGGAGATATCTTGACCGTACTGCTGGCCACCATCCGCGGTGAGGAAGGAGCCGAGAGCTACTGGCCCGTAGATGGTTCCAGGAACGCTGCCACCGCTGAGCCGGTAGTACAGGGTGTAGTCGCTGTTGAGCGTGTCAGAGCCCATCGCTCCCCCGTTAACGGTGAAGTCGAAGCGGTTTCCGTTAGCCACCGGACCGGCGGTGCTGAGCGCTGTGACGACTGCCGGCGGGGTATGAGCAACGACGGTGGGCGATGCCGCGCAACCCTGACCGTTGTAGGCGAATACCACCATCGTGTAGGTGCGGTTAGGTGTGAGCCCGTTGAACGTCGCTGACGTGCTCGAGCCAACCGACGCTAGCTTTGCACCGTTGCCAGTGATCGATCCGTTCGCTGAACAGGTTGGCTCGGTGCCGGTGTAGGCAGCTGCTGTGTAGGCGGTTACCGGGCGCCCGTTCTCGTTGAACGCACCGGGCCACGTGAGTCCGGCGGTCGTGTCGTTGACAACAGTGGCGACAGGCGCAGCGAGAGCGATAGGCGGGCCAGCGGGAATGGCGCTACGCGGTTCGCTCGTGTTCCACACTGAGAGCGCTGTGTAAGCGGCATTTCGAGGGCTCACGGTGTACGTCACGGCTACACCGTTATCGAGAACCCACGATGATGGAGTCTCCCAGGTGCAGGTCGTGTCGTCGCACTGAGCTAGGCCGAGCGTGGTTTCGAAACCACCGACGGCAATGCGATAGCGGTCAACAGCGGAACCACCGGCCGGTGTGGGCACCGCATTCCATGTCAACCGAAGCCCGTGATCAAGTGGCGATGCGCTGAGCGATGTTGGCGCTACCGGAATGATGTCCGACCAGACCGAGTCAGCGAGAGTAACGGGCTCCGATTCGCCAATGGCGTTGATCGCCACAACAGTGACCTTGACCGAGTTGGTCGGGCCGTTTCCGGTCGTCGGAATCGCGCACGTAGTTCCGGCACAGTCGGTTGTGTTGACCAGGACACCAGCGGACTTCGTCGTCACCCTATACGAGGTAATGGCGGAGTTGTTCGCTGGCCCGGCGTTCCAACGCATCATGATGGTCTTGTCACCAAAGCCACTCGGCCCGAGGTTGGATACCGGGTCTGGTGTGTCCTGAACCGAGATTACAACGGTGCCCCAGACATACCGCGTCTCATCGTTGGTGGCATCCGCGACGCGATATTGAAGGTTCACGTCACCAGGCGCTGCTTCGCTGGAGACGGTGACGGTGAGTGTGCTGTTGTCATTGCTCGGGACGATCGAGATCCCTGCAGGAATAGCTCCCCCGCCAAGTCCACGGATATCGACCACTCGCAGCGGTGCCCCCGGGAACGGGTTCGTAGACGCATCGTTTGCAAGCACATCAACGACAGTGGTCTCGCCACGTTTCACGATGGCGAGGTCCGCGGCCGGGCTCGCGAGCGGGCGCGTCGACGGTACGACGTTCAGCTCGATCCGGCCAGATTTACCTTCGGAGAGATCATCGCGAACGCCGAGAGATATCGAGGTTCGTGTGCCCTTGAACGCACTGTTGTTGGCCCGAAGCATCAACGTTGTGCCTTCGAGCGAATACGTGAAGCCTTCCGGCAACGGGCTCAACACCGAGTAAGCGAGCTCGTCGAGGTCGTCAGGGTATGGGTAGGTGGTCAGCTTGAGGAGGTCGATCTCTTTCTCTTGGCCAGGTTCAAAATCGATTACAGCGCCGCCAAACACGGGAGCCTGGTTGTCGCGAGGGAGCACGTCGATAGGCAGCACCAAAATAGCGGTACGGCCCTCAGGGTCAGATGCCGAGCTACCATCCGTTACTTCGAAGGATATGGATGCCGGCCCAAAGTAGTTCTCTGCCGATGTGAAAACGAGAGTGTCCTCGTCACGCACGAGATCAGTGCCATCGCTGTGAGTGGCGAGTACGGTGCTGGAGTCGGTGAGGCGCACAGGCTTATCGCCGACGGCGATGATGTAGTCGTTGAGGTCGATCACGAGCGTGCTCTCGCTATTGATACTCAGTTTGGGGGCGCGGCGGTCGATTTGCGGCAGGGCGTCGTTGTATCCCGGAACCTTGATAAACGCGTAGCTGAAGACGGTGGGGTCGGCGGGGTTCGTGACGCGGAACGGGATGATTTGTCCCACATCCCCCACCGAGACCTCGATCTGCTTGTCTGGCGTCACTCGAGCGGCGTCGCCATACCCGGGGTAGATACCCAGCGTGAGAGTTCCGGGGTCACCGTCGGCAAAGAACACTCCCGAGAGCACATCGACGGTAACGCGGTTGCGATCCAATACGTCCGAAAGGGTCAAGACGCTATCGGTGGCGATCGGGTAAGCAGGTTTAGCCTCGGGGTCGACAGTGACCCGAATGAAGTTTTGGCTCGAACCGCCCGTCTCGTTTTCGATGACGTAGATGATGCCGTAGTCACCCGGTTCTTCTGGTGGAGTGACTTTCACCACGTCCCCATCAATTTCTGCGACAGTGTTGGGATCGTTGGGTTCCACTGACACCACCGACAGCGGGCTACCGTCGGGATCGGAGTCGTTGGCGAGAACCTGCACCGAGACGGTAATTCCCGGTTTGACTGTCACTTCGTCGATGATCGCAACGGGGTTGCGGGCGCCATCAAGTCGCGGGCTAATTCCGATGTTGATCTCGCCGTTTGCACGCGCACCAAGTGAGTCGATCAGCGTGTAGCTGAAGGTGTCGGTTCCGGCCGAGTACTCACCGGCTTGGTAAACGAAGGTATTGGATTCCACATCGATGACGGCACCCTTGCTCGGGTTCGTTGCCTGACCGAGCAACTGTACCGAGTCCCCGTCGGGGTCGGCCGATGTCAACGGAATCTGCACCCGCACGGTGTCACCGGCCAGCACGCGGGCCGTGACCGTCGGTGGCACGGGAGGATTATTGCTGGAGGCGTCGAGTTCACGCACGGCGATATTCACGATTGCGGTTGCTGATTGCCCATCGGGGCCAGCGACTTGATATGCGGCCGTGAAGTTTCCCGTGCGATCAGGGGCAAGGTAGCGCAGCACGTCGCCCGAAGCAAAGAGCAGTCCCGAGTCGTCGGGGAGATCTTGCGCCAGCTTTGGCACCAGAGTCAGTTCAAGCCCGTCAGGGTGTTCGTCATTGTCGAGAACACTGATGTCGATGGCTTGTCCCACGCGAACCGTCACGGAATCATCGTTAGCGATGGGGGCTTGAAGTTGAGACGGAGCCGCAATTTCAACGACGGTAATAACGCCGATGGCATCCGCGAGCCCGTTGCTGATGCGGTAGTTGAAACTCACTGGCCCATCATCGAGCGGGGCTTCCAAGCTCACACGAACGAGTCGTTGTTCCAAGATTTCCGCGCGCACGCCTGAGCTCACGGGGAGGTTCATGATTTCGGTGACGAGAAGCACACCACCGGCCGGGTCAACGTCAGTGCCGGCGACATCGATGCGTTCGTTCTGAAGCGTTTGAACAAAGACAGTCTTGGGAACGGTGATCGGCGAAGTGTTGGCATCGGGTGGAGACACCACGTCAATTCGCACGATTGCCGTGTAGGTGAGATTGCCATCCGTGACGACGTATTCGAGGTTGTAGCTGCGAATCTCATCGCTTTGGAACCGGAAGGTTCCCGTTTCATAACTGGGCAGGATTTGAGCGCCGGTCTTCGCGGGAACGCTATTGAGGCGGATGTTGCCGTTGCCACCGCGCACATGGCTCAGCGGCGAAACGGTGATTTCTTTGCCGGCATACGCAAGCACAACGAAGGGATCAGCTTCGATGGGGACTTCGCCCGCCGGTTTCACTGAGACGGAGACACCGCCCGAACTTTCGCTTGTGCCATCCGACACGACGAGGGTGACGACTTTAAGCTCTCCGCCAGCACCGGAGTCTGAGAAGACTAGATCTCCCCCGGGCTTGTAGCTGACAGCATCGGGAGCCGCAACAGAGGCACTAGTCAGGTAGAAGGGATCGCCATCTGGGTCGACCCAATCACCCAAGATCTGGTTCGATACACGGCCGCCAGCTTGCACCGTAAGCTTCGTCGACCGCACTTGTTCTGGCGGCGAGTTCTCGGAGTCCAAGCGAATCTCAACCGTCACGGTCGCACTGGCGGTGCCACCGCGACCATCGCTCACGGTGTAGTTGAAGCTCACTTGACCGCTGGCCCCGGCTTCGAGAGTGATTTGAATCTGTTGACGCTCGTTGATGCGATCGATTCGCCCGATGCTGGCATCAATGGTCGGCAGTTCCTCGACAACCAGCACGTCACCATTGGGATCGTAGTCGTTGAGCAAAATGGGCAATACGGTCGCTCGCCCAGGGCGAGCCCCAAAGCTGTCGTCTACTGCAACCGGCGGTTGCTGCACGCTGTCGACTTCAGGCTCGACATCGAGAAGGTTCTGCTCGACCTCAGGCTCCTCATCTTCTGCGGTGATGAGTTGGTTCCAGTTGTCAATCAACTCGCCGGAGCTTTGCACCGCCCACGTGCGGCCGGTAAGGCGGTCGTTGAGCACGGCACGCGATCCGTTGACCGAGTAAGAGAGCTGAGCGTTCGCTTCCATCTCACTCAGTTGCAGCATGACGCCTTCACCGGCATCACTCGGGCAGCGACGCCAGTTCTCGCCACTTGTCCACGCCGCGAACTCGCAATCGCCCAAGCGCAGCGGAGCTGCCGCAACACCGGACTGGCCAGTGGCGAGGCCGACTGCGGCAGCGCCGCTGAGCGGAACGCTAATAACGCCTTGGCTGTAACCGATGAGCACGCGCTCACCGCCGACAGACGGAAGCTGCACTACGGTGCCGTTTCCCCCGTCGACAAGGCCGGTGAGGTCAACTGTGCGGCCGTCCATGTACAGCAATTCGGTATCCGAATCGAGAACGGCCCACTGGCCAGCCACTGAAGTGATGCTGAGCTCAGCATTGGGGTCGAGCTCAAGGCTCACGCTTGACTCAGCGGTGTCGGAAATCGCCGCATTCACGCGGAAAAGTTGGCTCGTTGACGGCGAATACGCGAAAAGCAACCCGTCGTCGTCAACGCTGACAATTGCGTCAGCACCCAGACTCAAGGATGCCGGTGATTCCGCGTCGAAATTGAGGAAGTCCTCGTAGGACCGAATCCAGAGTTCGCCCGTGCCATGTTCGAGAACAACAACGTTGTCCCCGGCGAAGTACACCTCGGGCCGGTTGGGCGGAAGAGCGACGCTTTCCTCGATCTCCGACACCGCCGGATCGACTACATCGATTGCACTTTCCGAGCGGTCAAACAGCAACACGCTATCGCCTTGTTGAATGACTTCTAGATCAGCACTTTGTGCACTTACAACAGAGTTGATCTCGAGAACTTCCGTGCTTGCGCGCCCGATTGCCTGCTCTTGATTATTCGCGACCCAGACGGCACCGTCTGCCAAGTCCACTTGTTGGGCGGTATAGCCGGTCGAAACAATGGCGACCGTGGCGACTAGCGCCACGATCGCAGAAACACTCACCGCACCGGTCACTGTTGAACGACGCGCCTTACCCCAGCGCTTAATCACGGCTACCCATCATTACTGCAACACCGCACACTTCTGCGCGCTCGCTGCACCAGATTTGCCGTCGCGAGTTACCGTTACCGAGATACAGACGTTCTCTCCCGACTCCGCGTCAACCACGAAGCTGGGCTCTAGCTGCTGCACGGGAGGCTGATTGTCTGTCGTAGTGATTTGGTACCGGTCGCCCGGCTCAAGACCGGGGTCGAGCCACGAGAACTCCACGACATCAGTCGAAACCGAAGCGCTGATATCGCTCACGGTCGGGATGTCAGTCGAGCCCGACTGCAATTGGACAAGCGTGACGGTGGCACCGAGAACGACTACGAGAGCTGCAACCGCTACACCGATCCAGGCGATCGTCTGCATGCCGCGGGTACGAGGAATCGGGCTCATCCCTGTCTTGCGGCGAGACATCTTGCCTTCAGCCGCTTCGCTTTCGAACGAGCCAAAGCTGTCATCGATGGCGGCAGGGCGTCGGCGCTTGCGACGCTGTGACGACGTCATCGGCGCGGCCTGACCCGGACGCACTCGCGTGCGGTCTTCAAGCTCAGCGACAGTCGCGAGCGCCCAGTCATCCATGGCAACTTCGATGGCAGTCTGCGAGAGCCCCAATTCGGATTCCACGGCCTGCAGTTCATGCACGAGTTCCAGCACGCTGCCCTGGCGCGCTTCAGGCTTGCGCGACATGGCACGGTTGAGCGCACGCTCCAGGCTCTCGGGCACATCGCTGCGACCGGTCGCGCGTGGCTTTGCGCGGTTGATTCGAGAAATGAGGTCGGTCGACTTGTTCGATTCCCCCGGAACTTCGAAGGGTGAGCGCCCGGCCAAGAGCGAGTACACGGTCGCGGCATAGGACCACAACTCGGACTCAATCGTGCCGGCCGTCTCATCCATCAGCACTTCTGGAGCAGACCACGGGATCGACATACCAACGGCTTCGAGATTTTCAGACTCGCTCAGCGTTGCGGCAATGCCAAAGTCAGACAGCACCGGATGCCCATAAGCGGTCGTCAATATGTTGGACGGCTTAATGTCTCGGTGCAATACGCCCGCACGGTGGGCCGTCTCGATGGCGCTGCCGATCTTGATCGCGATCCGCAGCACTTCGGGCACCGGCAGTCGCTCCATGCGGTAGCGCTGGCTGAGAGTGGAGGAACACAGTTCCATCACCAAATAGGGGCGACCATCAGACGAGACACTCGCCTGGTACACCGTGAGGATTGAGGGGTGCGAACTGAGCTGTGCCATAAGGTTCGCTTCAGCCTGAAACATGAGGCGAACCTGGTCGTTGACGACCTCGCTGAGCATAACCTTGACGGCGACTTGGCGACGCGGCATATTCTGCTCATACAAGAACACATCGGCGAATCCACCGGAGCCCAAAACGTGCACATGTGAGAACCCGGGCAGGGCAGGCGGATCTGAGGGCAGTCTTCGAGCCACAGAAACACCCCTAACATGTCGTCGAGTTCGATCATTCTAAGTGAGGAAAGCACTCACAAATCGGATTCTGCCCCTTGTCTGGGGTCAGATTGTCTGTCCCCAGTATGGAGGACTAGACGACTATGTCGCTGTAGGCACTTCTAACACGTCGATCACAATGGCCGTGATGTTGTCGCGACCGCCGCTGTCGAGTGCGGAATCAATGAGTTCTGTCACAGTTTCCTCCGCCGAATTATGCTGTGCGAAAATCCGTGAAATCTCAACGTCTGAAACCTCGCGGGTGAGGCCGTCCGAGCAGATCAAGAGCCGCTGACCGCGCTGAATCGGAAGTATCCAGAAGTCGGGCGACGGGGTCGCGTTGAAGCCCACTGCGCGAGTGATGATGTTGGCATCAGGATGATCTTCCGCTTCTTCGCGGGAAATCACCCCGGCATCCACAAGATCCTGAACAACCGAGTGGTCTCGCGTGACCTGTACCAGTCGATCGTTCTCGTAGTCGTATACGCGGCTGTCACCGACGTTGAAGACAGCGAAGCTTGCCGATTCGTGGTGCTCTGTGATCACGACGCCGGTGACGGTCGTGCCAACCCCCAACTCGCTGTCTTGAGCGATGAGGCTGATGTAGTCGGTCGCCCGTTCGAGAGCGCGTTCCACGGCGCGAGCAGGCAAAAAATCACCCGTAATCGCGTCGTCGAGCCTCTCCACGACCGCAGCGCTCGCCAAATCGCCAGCGGAGTGACCGCCCATGCCATCGGCCACAGCGAACATGGGAGAACGCGCGACGTAGCTGTCCTCATTTGCGGCGCGCCGATGGCCCGTATGAGTTCCCGCAGCCCACGCAAACGTAAACGTTTGTTGTTCTCGCCCTGGTAGAGCGATGGTGTGCTTCGGGTTGTTGCCGCCGATTTCGGTCACGGCTACCTTCCTGCCCGTTTTACTCCAGACGCCGCCGAGGCAGAATCCGAATAATGTTTCCGTCCCCAATATCCACCAGCGTGCCGGTCGAAACGACCACCGACTCACCCTGACGGAGTTTTCGTGCAGCATTGCCTGGCACTTGAACGATGGAACCGTTCGTTGATCGCAGATCAGTCACGATCACCGAAGCTCCCAATTGTCGCACTTCGACGTGCGTCTCAGAGACTTCGCGCAGCGGAGATTGCACCGCAACCAAGCGTGGCCCAACGCCCTTGACGATGCGCGGCGGTCGTGGATCACGACCGAATACGCACGCGTGCTCAAGTGAATGAGCCTGCCCCGTTCCGTCGAGTTGCACTCGGTAGTACATCGCAGATGACTCGGATGCCGCCGGCGGCGAAGTCTGCTGAGGAGGCTTCACTTGGGCTGCGGCGCGCGCCCGTAATCGCGCCGCCTCCTGAGCGGAGGTCGCTGACGCCTGCTTCGCGTGGGCCTCCACCGGACGCTCGTACGGCTGCACGGTAACCGGTCGACGTCGAGAACTGAGAATGACTGTGTCATCGAGGTCAGGAACGTTCGACCACGCTGTGGGCCGCTGGCCCGCCGTTATCGTGTCATCAAAGTCTTGCCTCACGCCGCAATCTTAGACACGCTTGACGTTTTCTCGTGGGAGCGCGTCACGCTTGTCCGATAAAACTCATCACGTGTTTGATTCGCGTGTAGTCCTCGAAGCCGTAGCTCGAGAGATCTTTGCCATATCCGGAGTGCTTGAAACCGCCGTGGGGCATTTCCGCGACAATCGGAATGTGGGTGTTAATCCACACGCAACCGAAGTCGAGGTGCTTTGCGAATCGCATTGCGCGACCGTGATCGCGAGTCCACACGCTCGAAGCCAAACCGTAGTTGACGTCGTTGGCCCACTCCAGCGCTTGGTTCTCATCCGTGAATTTCTGGACGGTGATGACGGGGCCGAAGATTTCATTCTGCACGGCGGAGTCGTGTTGCTGCAGCCCAGAAACGATCGTGGCTTCGTAGAAGTAGCCCTGGCTGCCTTGGCGCGTGCCTCCGAGCTCGACGTGAGCGTGCGAGGGCAACTCCTCGATCACGCGTGACACTTGAGCAAGCTGGTTCGCGTTGTTGACGGCACCGAAATAGACGTCTTCGTTTGGCGCACCCGTTGTCGCGTTGTCACGCGTCCAGGCTACGAGGGCTGCCACGAATTCGTCGTGTACTTGCTCGTGCACGATCACTCGGGTGGCCGCGGTGCAGTCTTGGCCCGCGTTGAAATAGCCTGCGGCCCCAATTCCGGCGACGGCGGACTCGATGTCGGCATCGTCAAAGACGATGACCGGAGCCTTGCCGCCCAGTTCCAAGTGCACACGCTTGAGATCAACGGATGCTGCCTTAGCGACTTCCATTCCCGCCCGCACCGATCCCGTAATCGACACCATCTGTGGCGTCTTATGGTCGATCATGAGACCGCCAGTGGTGCGGTCTCCCGTCAGAACATTGAAGACGCCGGCTGGCAGGAACTCCGAGGCGATCTCGGCGAACAGCAGGGTAGCCGAGGGTGTCGTGTCGCTGGGCTTCAGCACCGTCGTGTTGCCTGCGGCGATTGCCGGGGCAACTTTCCAGACGGCCATGTTGAGTGGGTAGTTCCACGGCGCTACTTGACCAATTACGCCGATCGGCTCGCGGCGAATCGATGACGTGTGGTCCTTCATATACTCGGCAGAGGCCATGCCCGAGAGGTGTCGAGACTCTCCCGCAAAGAATCGGATCTGGTCAACGGAGAGCATGATCTCGTCCGCGACGAGACTGGCGCGAGGCTTTCCGGTGTCTTTCGATTCAAGGTCAGCGAATTCGTCGGCGCGTGCTTCCATGGCATCGGCGATGCGGAACAGGGCGAGTTGGCGCTCCGAGGGGGTGGTTTCGCCCCAGGTCTCGAAGGCGGTGGATGCGGCAGCGTAGGCAGCGTCGACGTCGGCCGCCGACGAAACAGGCGACTCTGCGTAGCTGTGTTCAGTCGCGGGGTCGATCACGTCGAAACTGGACTCGGTGCGCGCGGCTACATACTCGCCGTTGATGAAGTTCTTGATTTCTGAAGCGCTCATGCGTCAACGATAGCGAGGGTGTCCTCCGGAATCTACCCGCAGACTGACGGTTTCCGCAGCAAAATCACTATTTTGATTCGGAATCGCTTGCAGAAGCGGGTTTGAACTGACAAAATCGAGGCATGACCACCCCGTCGCGTAGTTCCGCAAACAAGCCTGTGCATCTTGACGACGTTTCAAAGGCCATCATCGAGCAGCTTCAGAACGATGGCCGACGCTCCTACGCTGAGATCGGTAAGGCAGTTGGCCTCAGTGAAGCCGCCGTGCGTCAGCGCGTGCAGAAGCTGACAGACTCCGGCGTCATGCAGGTCGTCGCGGTTACCGACCCCATGCAGCTTGGCTTTTTTCGCCAAGCCATGATTGGCATTCAGGTCTCGGGAGACACAACCGTCGTTGCCGAAACGATCGGAAAACTGCCCGCTGTCGACTATGTCGTTCTCACCGCTGGCAGCTTCGACATCCTCGCCGAAGTGGTCTGCGAAAACGACGACGACTTGATCGACCTTCTCAACCGCGACATTCGCGGGATCGACGGCGTGCGTTCGACGGAAACCTTCGTCTATCTGCGCCTCCACAAGCAGTTCTACAACTGGGGAACACGCTAAGCGTTCCTCACAACCCTCAAGAAAGCGTCAGCCATGTCAGAGTACGACGAAGCCGATCTTCAACAAAAAGCCAAAGACCACCTGTGGATGCACTTTTCTCGCCAATCGGTGATGGAAGACGGTGCCGGGGTTCCCATCATTGTGCGCGGCGAAGGCCACCACATTTATGACAGCAAAGGAAACAAGTACTTCGACGGCTTGAGCGGACTTTTCGTGGTCAATGCTGGCCACGGCCGCAAGCGCCTCGCCGAGGTTGCCGCCAAGCAGGCCGAAGAGCTCGCGTTCTTCCCGATCTGGTCCTACGCGCACCCCAACGCCATCGAATTGGCAGATCGTCTGGCTGGCTACGCGCCCGGCGACCTCAACCGTGTGTTCTTCTCCACCGGCGGCGGCGAAGCCGTTGAGACTGCATTCAAGCTGGCTAAGCAGTACTGGAAGCTGCAGGGCCGTCACACTAAGCACAAAGTAATCTCCCGCGCGGTTGCCTACCACGGCACCCCTCAGGGCGCTCTGGCCATCACCGGCATCCCCGGAATGAAGGAGATGTTTGAGCCTCTCGTTCCTGGTGGCTTCCGCGTGCCGAACACCAACTATTACCGCGCAGAGGAAATGGGCTTCCACGGCACCGAAGAAGAATTCGGACTGTGGGCGGCCAACCGCATCGAAGAAATGATCCTCTTCGAAGGCCCTGAGACTGTTGCAGCCGTATTCCTCGAGCCCGTGCAAAACTCGGGTGGATGCTTCCCGCCTCCCCCCGGCTACTTCCAACGTGTTCGCGAGATCTGTGACGAATACGACGTACTGCTGGTCAGCGACGAAGTCATTTGTGCCTTTGGTCGCCTTGGCCACATGTTTGCGTGCGACGCCTACGACTACGTTCCCGACATGATCACGTGTGCCAAGGGAATGACGAGTGGCTACTCGCCCATCGGCGCCACAATCGTGTCTGACCGCATCTACGAGCCCTTCAAGCACGGCGCTACAACCTTCTACCACGGCTACACCTTCGGCGGACATCCGGTTTCCGCTGCGGTTGCCCTGGAGAACCTCGACATTTTCGAAGAAGAGAAGATCAACGAGCACGTTCGCGAGAACTCACCGAAGTTCCGGGCTGCCCTTGAGCGCCTGCTCGACCTTCCTATCGTCGGCGATGTGCGTGGCGATGGATACTTCTTTGGCATCGAGCTTGTGAAAAATAAGGCGACAAAAGAAACCTTTAACGAGGACGAATCAGAGCGCCTGCTCCGCGGGTTCTTGTCGAAGGCGCTCTACGAAGCCGGCTTGTATTGCCGAGCGGATGACCGTGGCGATCCTGTGATTCAGCTGGCACCACCGCTCACGATCGGACCTGCCGAGTTTGACGAGATAGAATCAATCCTGCGCTCGGTCTTGACCGAAGCATGGAGCCGTCTCTAGAACTCACCAGGTTCGCCCCTCCCTCTGACCCCACGGCTCAGATAGAGTTCTTTTCGTGAGCACTGAGGATAAATCGCTAACGCAGCGTCCCCACGAAAGCGATGCGCGCATTACCGTTGCGCGCGTTATCGCGATCGTGCTCGCTGTCGCGCTCAATCTCGTGGTCATTGCGGGTGGTGTCTGGGCGCTGACCAACCAGCAGCGCATCTCGGATCAGTTCGCGGTGTGGGACTTTGAGCCATCGGCGACGGTGAAAGCGTATGTAACTACCGCTGCCATGTCCGAAGAGGGCCAGTTCCTGTTCTACGCCAGTCATCCCAAGATTGAAACGAACCCGATTTTCAACACCACGTGCTCCAACGTGGAAGAGAATTTCGGCGTGCTCGGGTGCTACTTTCCGAGCAGCAAGTCGATCTTTCTCTTTGATGTGACGGATGAGCGACTCGACGGCATCGAAGAAGTCGTCGCTGCCCACGAAATGTTGCACGCCGCGTGGGATCGCATGTCGAGTGAAGAGCAAGACGCTTTGACTCCCCTACTTGAGGCAGCCGCCGAAAGCATGAAGGATGATCCCGAGTTTGCGACGACCCTTGAGTTCTACGCGAAGACGGAGCCTGGCGAGCGCGCGAACGAACTGCATTCCATCATCGGTACCGAGTTTGCTGATCTCACTCCGGAACTTGAGGCTCACTACGCGACATACTTCACCGACCGTGCCACCGTTGTAGCGCTTCACGAGAAGTCGAACGCTGTCTTCACCGAACAGTTGGAGGCCAGCACGAAACTCGTCGAGCAGCTGGACACTCTTCGCGCGAGCATCGATGACGACTACGCGACCTACAACTCTGGCTATGACCAGCTCAACGACGATATCGACAGCTTCAATTCACGCGCCGATGAGGGCGATTTCAACACCCTCGATCAGTTCAACAGCGAACGCAACGAACTCATAAGTCGTCAGGATTTCCTCAACACTCTCTATGATTCCATCGAAGCGGATGTCGATACCTACGACGACCTGGTGAAGCAGCTTGAGGCGCTCAACACGACGATTAGCGAACTCAACCAGAGCATCAACATCGAGCCGCGCAACGAAGACGGCATCTAACACCTCTCCTCACCAGCATCCCAATTCCTCTCGGAATTGCAATGTCCGAAAATAGCCAGCGGCCCAGAAACAGCACAGCGTACGCTCGACACATGCACACGATCACATCCCCCTCCACAGAGGTCGCGTACCTACTCAGAGTGCCGTCACCTATCGGCCGCATCGAGCTTACGAGCGACGGCGAGCACGTCACAGGGCTCGCCATCGAAAGCTCGGGCGCACTCCCTCACGATCAGCAGCCTGAAGCTTCGTGCGCGGTGCTCGTGCAGGCTGCTCAGCAGCTCGCCGAGTATTTCGCGGGAACGCGTCGATCCTTCGACCTCCCGCTATCCATGATTGGCACCGAGTTTCAGCGTTCGGTGTGGCTCCAGCTCGGTCAGCTCCCCTTCGGCGCTGCAGTGTCATATGCCGACATCGGGCGCGCTACCGGGCGACCGAGTGCGGGCAGAGCCGTCGGCGGCGCTGTCGGAGCCAATCCCATCCCGATCATCGTCCCCTGCCACCGCGTACTGGCTTCAAACCAGCGCATCACCGGCTATAGCGGTGGCGAAGGCGTTCCCACCAAGGTGTGGCTGCTCAAGCACGAGGAGATCGCTCACAAGTGAGCGATCGTGAAGCACTGATTGTCGGCCCCGACGGCCGAGCTCGGTGCAGCTGGGTGGGCGACGACGAGCTGTATCGCAAGTACCACGATGACGAGTGGGGAAATCCGCTGCGCGGCGATCACCGCCTATTCGAGAAGATCATGCTCGAAGCATTCCAGGCTGGGTTGTCGTGGATCACGATCCTGCGTCGGCGCGAGGGCATCCGCGAAGCCTTCGATCAGTTTGATGCGGCAACGATCGCGAACTACGGCGATGACGACGTGGCCCGGCTCCTCGACGATCCGCGCATCATTCGCAATCGCCTCAAAGTCTCCGCCGCCATCACCAACGCGAAAGCGACTCTCGCGCTGACGGAGAACGCCCCGGGCGCCCTCGACACCCTTCTCTGGAGCTTCGCTCCCCCCGCTCGCCATGAACGGCTGCGCACTTTTACTGAAGTACCGGCCATCACCCCCGAGTCCACCGCCATGAGCAAAGCGCTCAAGGCACACGGCTTTCGCTTTGTGGGACCGACGACGATGTACGCGCTCATGCAGTCTGCCGGCATGGTTGATGACCACCTCGAGGGCTGCTGGCGCGTGGCGTAGTCGCAGCGCTGCGTGAGCTATGCGTTCTCCACGACGAGGTCTAGCTCGCCAGGGGCACCATGCTCAAGACGGAAGCCTGCGCCGTTCGCCCAAGTAAGGAGCGAATCGATCGAGTTATGGTCGATTCCCGCTCTGATGAGAGCACGCGCAAAGAGTCCTTTGGACTTTTTGTTGAAGTGACTGAGCGCGACCCGTTTGCCGTCAGCGCCTTCGGTCACCACCCGGAGGTAAATGCTGTCGGCGGATGCAGCACCCAGTTGGGTGTAAGCCTCCGACCGAAAGTCGAGCTGGAGCCCCTCAACCGCGGCAAGCGCCGCAGATACTGGTGCACGCCAGTACCGCTTCAACGGGAGGCCGGGCACCTTTGAATTGTGGGAAAGTCGGTAGGCCGGGATGGGATCTCCCGCGCCGATCGGACCAAACAATGCGGAGTGCACGACCACGCTTTTTTCAGCGAAGGCCCATTCTTCAGGAGTGAGCGACGCGGCATCCAGTCCATCGAAAAGAACACCCGTATAGCGCTTGAGGGCGGGCATCACTGGTGAAGCCTCAAGAGTGCGGTTACGTTCAACCTCGAACAGCTGCTTCGCGCTGATACCTAAAGCCCGCTGCGCTGCGTCAGTATCGCCCGCCAGCTCAATGAGAGCGTGCGACAGCGCATTTCGTTCCTCAGTAAGTTGAGGGAACGAGAGCTGAGTTAAGTCGAGCGCGGCGTTATCGTCTCCCCCGTCACGCTTTGTTTCAGAGGGTGGGAGAAGAATGATCACGCGTCGAGGAACGCGGATGCCCGTTCGACGTTCACGCCGATGGGGCCTGCCGAGTCGAGAGTGATGCGCGCGACAGCGCCGCTCACTCCGCCCCACGGAGAATACTCTTCAACGCTCTGCTCTACTGCGTCACGATCGGGTGCGCCCGCGAGTGCACGCTTCGCAGCGCGTTCCACAAGTCGTTCTTCGTGCACAGCTTCGTCCGAGCACACCACTTCGATGAAGCGGATGCCGGAGCCGGTGCGTTCCGCGAGACTGACCCATTGTTCACGGGCCGGATCTACCGCGTTGACGGCATCGATGATGATGTCATCGTCGTTAAGCAAGACTGATTCTGCTAGCGCCTCAGCCACCAGATAGGCAGCAAGTCCGATGGGTTGTCCGGCACTGATGCCGGCCTTCAGAATTGCTGTCTCGATCTGGTCGACTGAGAGCACGGTGGTCTTGCGCCGGGCGCCCACGACCTCTGCGATCGTGGTTTTTCCTGCGCCCGGCAACCCGGCCATCGCTATAAGCATGATTAGAAAACTAGACGAGTTCAGCGGTGCTTGCCACCACTGTTACGGTGTTGTGCTCAACCGAGAGGAAGCCGTTGTCCGCGGTAGCGGTCACGTTCTTGCCATCTACGGTGGTCACACGAACTTCTCCCTGAGCCAGAATCGCGAGAAGCGGTTCGTGGCCGGGAAGGATACCGATCTCACCTTCAGTGGTGCGAGCGACGAGCTGGCTCGCCTCCCCCGACCAGATTTCCTGGTCGGCGGAGACGACGCTCACTGTCAGAACTGCCATTGTTAGGAGTTCTCTTTCTGAATCTTCGCCCACTGCTCTTCGACATCGTTGATGCCACCGACGTTGAAGAACGCCTGCTCAGCAACGTGGTCGAACTCGCCCTTGACGATCGCGTCGAACGACTCGATGGTCTCCTTGAGCGGAACAGTCGATCCCTCAACACCGGTGAACTTCTTCGCCATGTAGGTGTTCTGCGAGAGGAACTGCTGGATGCGACGTGCGCGCGATACGGTGATCTTGTCTTCTTCAGAAAGCTCGTCAACACCGAGGATCGCGATGATCTCCTGGAGTTCCTTGTTCTTCTGCAGAATCTGCTTCACGTTGGTCGCGACACGGTAGTGGTCGGCACCTAGGTAACGGGGGTCGAGGATACGACTCGTCGAGGTGAGCGGGTCAACGGCGGGGTAAAGACCCTTCGATGCGATTTCACGGCTGAGCTCAGTCGTGGCGTCGAGGTGGGCGAAGGTGGTTGCCGGAGCCGGGTCGGTGTAGTCATCGGCAGGAACGTAAATTGCCTGCAGCGACGTAATCGAGTGACCACGCGTCGAGGTGATGCGCTCCTGAAGGATACCCATCTCGTCGGCGAGGTTCGGCTGGTAACCAACGGCGGAGGGCATGCGGCCCAGAAGGGTCGATACTTCAGAACCGGCCTGAGTGAAGCGGAAGATGTTGTCGATGAAGAGCAACACGTCTTGCTTCTGCACATCGCGGAAGTACTCAGCCATGGTGAGAGCAGAGAGCGCAACGCGAAGACGCGTTCCTGGCGGCTCATCCATCTGGCCGAAGACTAGAGCGGTCTTCTCGAAGACGCCTGCTTCATCCATTTCAGCGATGAGGTCGTTACCTTCACGGGTACGCTCACCAACACCGGCGAATACGGAAACTCCACCGTGGTCCTGAGCCACACGCTGGATCATCTCTTGGATAAGAACGGTCTTACCGACACCGGCACCACCGAACAGACCAATCTTTCCACCCTGAACGTACGGGGTGAGAAGGTCGATGACCTTGATACCGGTCTCGAAGAGCTCAGTCTTCGATTCAAGCTGGTCGAATGCCGGGGGCTTGCGGTGGATGGGCCAGCGCTCGGTGATCTCAACGGTCTCGCCATTGACCTTGCCGTCTTCATCCGCGTTAAGGATTTCACCGGTAACGCTGAAGACCTTGCCCTTGGTGACGTCACCCACGGGAACCGTGATCTGGTTGCCCGTGTCGCGAACTTCCTGGCCACGAACGAGTCCGTCAGTCGGCTTGAGCGCGATGGCACGTACGACGTCATCGCCGAGGTGCTGTGCAACCTCAAGTGTGATCTCGGTAGTTTGGCCGCCGATCGTGACGTTGGTCTTGAGGGCGTTGTAGATTCCCGGGATCGAATCGTGGGGGAACTCTACGTCTACGACCGGACCGGTTACGCGCGAGATGCGGCCGATACCGGCAACAGTTGCCGCAGCAACCGTCTTAGCTGCTGCCTTCTTGGCAGGAGCCTTCTTGGCTGGTGCCTTTGCAGCTGCTGCCTTTGTGGTTGCTGCCTTTGCAGCGGGGGCCTTTTTGGCCGGGGCTTTTTCAGTCATGGCTTCCCTATCTATGGTTCTTACTTAGCCGAGCTGAGGGCGTCCGCGCCGCCCACGATCTCGGAAATCTGCTGGGTGATCTCCGACTGACGCGCGTTGTTGGCCAAGCGCGTGTAGTCGTTGATGAGCTTGTCTGCGTTGTCGCTTGCAGACTTCATTGCCTTCTGCGTTGCCGCGTGCTTTGCAGCAGCGGACTGGAGCATGGCGTTGAAGATACGGCTCTCGATGTACACAGGAAGCAAGGCGTCGAGCACCTTGTCTACCTCTGGTTCGAACTCGTAGAGCGGAAGAATCTCCGACTCCTCGGGCGCCTCAACACCCTCAACGATCTCCAGTGGGAGAAGACGAACGACCTCAGGAACCTGCAAAAGCATGCTGACGAGGCGGTTGTAGACGATATGAATCTCGTCCACTCCACCTTCGCTTGCCGGCTGCAAGAACTTGCTGACGACTGCATCGCCGATTTCCTTAGCGATTTCGAACTCTGGTGAGTCCGTTCCGCCAGTCCAAATCTGTTCTGCGTCACGCTTGCGGAAAGCAAAGTAAGCGGCGGCCTTGCGGCCCACGAGGTAGTACACAACCTCTTTGCCTTCAGCTTCGAGTCGAGCAGCGAGCTCGCCAGCTTCACGAAGAACGTTCGAGTTGAACGCTCCCGCGAGTCCGCGGTCACTCGAGAAGATGAGGACCGCTGCGCGGTCGATTGACTCTGGTTCGGTTGTCAGCACGTGATCGACATTCGAGAAAGTCGCCACCGCCGAGACGGCGCGAGTGACCGCACGTGAGTACGGACCCGATGCAGCAACCCGCTGCTTCGCCTTTTGAATGCGCGACGCGGAGATCAGCTCCATCGCGCGTGTGATCTTCTTGGTCGTCTTGGCAGAACTAATTTTCTGCCGGTAGACCCGAAGTTGCGCTCCCATGGCTTTCTAACTTTCTATGTCGTGTTGGTCGATGATCACTGGTGCAGAGCTCAGCGCTTCTGCTTGACGATCTTCTCTTGAGCGATGTCTTCTTCAGCGATCTCTTCGAACTGCTCAGAACCAACGGAGTTGAGGGACTTACCCTCACCCGTCTGGAAGCCAAGCTTGAAGGCTTCAACTCCGGCATCCATGTCGGCGATCAGCTGGTCGTCGAGGGCGTTCTTCTCGCGAAGGGTGTCGAGAACCTTGGTGTTGCGGGCGAGGTAGTCGTGCAGCTCGCTCTCAAAACGCAGGATGTCTTCAACAGGAACCTCATCGAGCTTGCCGTTGGTGCCGGCCCAGATCGAAACGACCTGCTTCTCGACGGGGAACGGCGAGTACTGCGGCTGGCGAAGCAGCTCGGTGAGGCGAGCGCCTCGAGCAAGCTGGCGACGGCTGGTGGGGTCGAGGTCGGATGCGAACATCGCGAATGCTTCGAGCGAGCGGTACTGAGCAAGCTCAAGCTTCAGCGTTCCCGAGACCTTCTTGATCGACTTGACCTGAGCGTCACCACCCACACGCGAAACCGAGATTCCGACGTCGACGGCGGGGCGCTGGTTAGCGTTGAAGAGGTCAGACTGCAGGAAGATCTGGCCGTCGGTGATCGAGATCACGTTGGTCGGGATGTACGCTGCGACGTCGTTGGCCTTGGTCTCGATGATGGGAAGACCCGTCATCGATCCGGCACCTAGCTCGTCCGAGAGCTTGGCACAACGCTCGAGCAGACGGGAGTGCAGGTAGAACACGTCACCGGGGTATGCCTCACGCCCTGGCGGACGGCGCAGGAGCAGCGATACCGCACGGTAGGCCTCAGCCTGCTTCGAGAGGTCATCGAAAATGATCAGTACGTGCTTGCCGCCGTACATCCAGTGCTGGCCGATGGCCGAACCGGTGTAAGGAGCAAGGTACTTGAAACCTGCGGGGTCGGATGCGGGAGCAGCCACGATGGTGGTGTACTCCATGGCGCCGGCTTCTTCGAGTGCGCCCTTGACGGCAGCAATCGTCGAACCCTTCTGGCCGATAGCGACGTAGATGCAGCGAACCTGCTTGTTCTCGTCGCCGGACTCCCAGTTTTCCTTCTGGTTGATGATGGTGTCGATCGCGATGGCCGTCTTACCGGTCTGGCGGTCACCAATGATGAGCTGACGCTGTCCACGGCCGATCGGGATCATGGCGTCGATTGCCTTGATACCGGTCTGCATGGGCTCGTGGACACTCTTGCGGTCCATGACGCCGGGAGCCTGAAGTTCAAGAGCACGACGGCCCTCAGCCTTGATCTCACCCAGACCATCGATCGGGGCGCCCAGGGGGTCAACCACACGACCGAGGAATGCGTCTCCGACGGGCGCGGAAAGGACTTCGCCTGTGCGAGTTACTTCCATGCCCTCGACGATGCCGGTGAATTCACCGAGGATTACAACACCGATCTCGTCTTCGTCGAGGTTCTGAGCGAGGCCCAGAGTTCCGTCAGCGAAGCGAATGAGTTCGTTGGCCATGACGCCGGGGAGGCCGTCAACGTGAGCGATACCGTCGGCAGCGTCTACGACGGTGCCCGTTTCGGTTGTCGCAGCCTTGCCAGGCTCGTAAGCCTTGACGAAGTCCTTGAGCGCGTCGCGGATCTCGTCCGGACTGATGCTGAGTTCTGCCATTGTGTTTTCCTATTCCGTGGAAAGGTCTGCTAACTCGCTAGCCCGCGAGTTGGATCCTGAGGTCATTGAGCTTGGTGGAAACGCTGCCGTCGATGACTTCGTCACCGATTTGAACGCGTACCCCACCGATGAGCGAGGGGTCAATACGAACGTTGAGCTTGAGCTCGCGTCCGTAATTCTTGGTAAGGCCGGCGCGCAGACGTTCGAGCTGTGCGGCCTTCAACGGCGCGGCAGTCGTAATTGTCGCGACTGACTTGCCCGCTTGGTCAGCCACGATGTCAGCGGCTGTTGCGACGAGCTCGCCGATGCGGCGGCCACGCGGCTGCTGCACGAGCTGGTCGATGATGGCGATTGACTGATCGGAGGCTTTGCCTGCGAGCAGTTCGCGAACCAAGGACGACTTCGATGCAGCGGAACCAAGTTTGCTTCCGACAGCGAGTTCCAACTCAGCATCGGATGACACAGTGTCGCCGAAAGCGAACAGTTCGTCATCAATGGAGAGCTTCGCCGGAGCGGACTTAGCGATTGCGCGAATGCCGATCTCTTCGATTCCTGCAAGCAGGTCATCGGCATCCGACCAACGAACACTCACGATGGCTGTAAGTACGGTGCGCGCTGACGCGCTCAGCGACGAGAAAACCGAACCGACAATGGCGGCCTTGTCTTTCGCAGCGGCGGCAGGATCGGCCAAAGCGGAGCGCAGTTGAGCGGAATCGCCCACGACACGCCCTGCTTCAAACAGCTCTGCGCCAGTGGCCAGAGAGTTCTTGACAGTGACGGATGACAGAGCATCCTTCGCTGCTACAAGCGCTTCTCTCGTAGCTGATCCCATTACTTCTTCGCCTTCGCCTTCTCTGAAGCCTCAAGGTCAGCCAGGAACTGGTCGACGAGTGCGGAGGACTTCTTGTCGTCCGTCAAGCTCTGCCCGATAACGCCCGATGCGAGGTCGATGGCCATGGAGCCAACTTCGCTGCGGAGCGAGACGAGAGCTGCTTGGCGCTCTGCTTCGATCGTGGCTTGTGCGTTCGCAGTGATGCGAGCAGCCTCAACCGTTGCCTGCTCTTTGAGCTCGTTGACGATCTCGGTGCCCTCAAGTCGTGCCTGTTCGCGAATCTTCGCGGCCTCGGCACGCCCTTCGGCGAGTTGCGTCTTGTACTGCTCAAGAGCTTCAGCGGCTTCAGCCTGAGCGATCTCAGCCTTCTTGATGCCACCTTCGATGGCCTCAGCGCGAGCATCGAGCGTCTTCGTCAGTGCCGGAAGAAACTTCTTCCAGAAGAAGAACAAGATGATCGCGAAGCAAACCAACGACCAAATGATGTCGTAATCTGCGGGAAGAAGCGGGTTGATTACATCAGCCTCAGTGTCTTCTGCAGCAGCCAGTAGTGCGCTAAGCATCCCAGCCTCCTCAATCAGTTGTTAGTAATTAGCCGGGGAAAGGGATGAATGCAACTGCGATCGCGATGAACGCGAGCGCCTCGGTGAATGCAATACCGAGGAACATGAGGCCCGTGAGGCGACCCTGAAGTTCTGGTTGGCGGGCAACAGACTCAACGGTCTTGCCCACAACGATGCCTACACCGATTGCGGGTCCGATGGTTGCAACACCGAATGCGAGGGGTGCAATGTTTCCAGTCAGCTCTGCGACGTTCATTTGTGTTTCCTTCCGTGGTTTTCTAATCCAGGCGAGTGCCGGGATCGGTCTAGTGCTCTTCGACCAGCGCGAGCTGGATGTATACGGCGGTCAGGAATGTAAAGACATAGGCCTGAAGTACCGCAACAAGGAGTTCGAAGATTGTGAAGATGAAGCCAAAGGCGAGGGTGCCAATGCTGAAGAGACCGAAGAGGCCGCCAGCAGTGAACAGGAAGAAGTGCGTTGCCGAGAAGCACAGCACGAGGAGCATGTGACCGGCGATCATGTTCATCAGGAGTCGCAGTGCGAGAGTTACCGGACGAAGGATGAAGGTGGAAACGAACTCAATCGGAGTAACGATGAAGTAGAGCGGCCACGGGACACCGGCGGGGAAGAGCGACGCCTTGAAGAAGGTGATGCCCTGCTTTTTGATGCCGGCGTAAATGAAAACAACGTACGCCACAAGAGCGAGAACCAGTGGAACACCGATTACGGCTGTACCCGCGACGTTGAGCCCAGGGACGATACCCGTGAGGTTCATCGCGAGCACCATGAAGAACATCGTTGCGAGCAACGGCATGAACCGCTTGCCGTCTACCTTGCCTAGCGCGCCATCCGCGATATTCGACTGGACGAAACCAACAGCCATCTCGAGGATGCTCTGGCCGCGACCCGGAATCATCCGCATGCGCCGGGTGCCGACCCAGAACAACAGAATCAGCACGGCGACCGCGATGAAGCGGACCAACATGAGTCTGTTGATTTCGAAGGGGGTGTCTACGAAAAGAAACCCGGGCGGGACAAACTCAATAAGCGAGGGGCCATGAAAGCCCCCATCGCCTGATCCGTCATCGGTGGCAAAGGGCGCTAAGAGCGCGAGAGCGTTATATAACAGCGCTGTCTCCAGAATCGGGGCGTGTAACTACGCGGCGATGAAAATTGGGGGGTTGTAACAGGAACTAACTCTATCAAGAGAATTACGCTCACGACGAATCTGCGGGCGAATCCGCCAGATTAGTTTGACGTCGAGGTATCTTCACCCGGCAACTGCACTCCGGGCACGTAACTTTCCCGCGCACGAACAAACGCCAGCACGTCGACGATGAGGCTACCGAGCACCGCCGCGAGGATCGAGAAGAAGAATACGACAGGCTCCAGGAACGGTTGGCCGCGCAGCACAACCAAGATGGCGATGAACAAGACGAACTTGATCAGCCACGCGCCCAGAACGATCGCGAAGAAAATGGTGCTCGATGAATCGCCACCGGTTGCCCGCGACGCGACGACAATACTGCCGGCAGTAAGCGCCATAAAGAGGGCCGTGAGCCCAGCGCCGATCAAGGCACTGATCAGCCCGGAGGTGTCTGCGACGAGGTACCCCACGATGGAGCCGACCACAGCGATGCTGACGGTCAAGATCGCGCCATAGGCGATCGCACGGCCGAGGATTGAGGAGGACTTCATTCGGTGGGTTCCTTTGTGTTGTGCTGGGTCGAACTGTCGTTGGAGGCGGCATCCAGACCGTCATATCGTGCATCGTCGAGAGACTCTTGCTCGGCCGCGAGGCGCTGCGCAGCAGCCTCACGCGACTTGCGACGACTGAGAGGTGCGAGCGTGAGAGCTGCGCAGCCAGCGAGACCGACGACGAACATAAGCGCCGCCCACCGCCACGGCACGAAGGTGAAGGCGAGGACGCCGACCGAGGCCACAAACGTCCAGCTGTACAGGATGAGAACAGCGTGCAGGTGGGAGTGCCCCATGTCGAGCAGGCGGTGATGCAAATGTTTGCGGTCTGCAGTGAAGGGCGATTTGCCTGCCCGGAGCCGTCGCAAGATGGCAAGCCCAAAATCTAACAACGGGATCACTAAGACTGCAACCGGGAGAAGGATCGGGATGAAGGCCGGCAAGAAACTGAGCGTGAATTGGTCAGGCTGAGCCAATTCTGTGTTGTCCACTTGGCCCGTCACGGAGATTGCAGACGCCGCCATCACGAGTCCGACGAGTAGAGCACCGGAGTCGCCCATGAACATCTTGGCAGGATGGAAGTTAACGGGAAGCAGCCCGACGCAGGCACCGATTAAGATGGCTGTCGCGAGGGACGCCAAGTTGAAGTATTCCGTTTGCGCTTGCCCCTGCAATAGATAGGCATACACAAAGAAAACGCTGCTCGCGATGATCGCGACGCCCGCAACAAGGCCGTCGAGACCGTCGATGAAGTTCACCGCGTTCATCACGAGAACTATCGCGAAGATAGTGATGATGAGCGAGATATGGGGCGACACGATCGTCTTGCCCCCGATTGGGAGCGTAGAAAGCTGCACGCCGGGCCACGCGACGACAAAAGCCGCGATGATCTGGCCCGCCAACTTGGTGAGCCAATCAAGATCCCAAATGTCGTCAGCAACGCCAATCACCACGACAATGAGAGCTCCACCGAGCAAACCAAACACTTTGCTTGGCTCGTCGAAAATCAAAGAAAAGTTGTCAAAGCTCGACGCCACCGCGAAAGCGACGACAATTCCGAAGAACATCGCCACACCACCGAGTCGTGGTGTCGGAGTCGTGTGCACATCACGCTGGCGAACCTGCGGATACAGCTTGTACTTGAGGCTCATTTTGAGCACAACCAGCGACAAGGCATAGGTGACCATTGCGGCGATACCCGCAATGAGGAAGTAAAAAACTATTCGCACCGATCGGCCCCGATCAGATCGCGAATGGCGTCGGCCGAAATGACGCCCTCACGCACGATGCGCAGTTTGCCGCCGTCGACAAGCAAACCCGTAGCATCCACAATCGTTGAAGCGAGCTCGCCGCCCTCGCCATCGTCGAGGTAGACCGAAACCGACTCCCCCAGCATCTCCTTTGCCGCGGCCGCCGAGCGTGCCGCCGGCAGACCCGTGCTGTTAGCGCTCGAGACCGCAAGCGGACCCGTCTCTGACAACAGTTCGAGAGCAATACGGCTCGACGGCATCCGCAACGCCACTGTGCCCTGAGTCTCGCCCAGATCCCAGATCAGCGAAGGCTGCGCCGGAAGAATGATCGTGAGGCCACCGGGCCAAAACTCGGCAACCAGTTCGCGAACCTCGTCAGGGACCTGGGCGGCAAGCGCATCAAGGGTTGGGATGCCCGGGATCAACACCGGCGGAGGAGACTGCCTCGTGCGCCCTTTGGCATCAATCAACTTCTGCACCGCCTCGGGCTGGAACGCGTCAGCCGCCACCCCGTAAACAGTGTCAGTAGGGATCACAACGAGATCGCCGCGGCCAATAGCGACGCGAGCGAGTCGCATGCCGGTCAAGAGCTGCGCTTCGTCGGCACAATCAAAAAGGTCATCCATGTCCCCAACATGGTACCGGGCGAAACAGTGAAAGACTGATCACGACTAACAGATAGCGAAGGCCAACAATGACGCTGCTTTTCATCTTTGACATGGATGACGTGCTCTATGAGTACGACTGGCGCGCACGAATGGCCGCTCTCAGCGAGCTAACCGGCCGCAGTTTTCTCGAATTGCGACGCCTCTGGTGGCACGACAATGGCGAATTTGGTGCCGAAGCAGGGCTGTATCCGACCGGCGAAGAGTACCTCGCGGCCTTTGAAGAAGCGATCGGCCACAGCGTGGATGTCGAGCGCTGGCTAGAGATTCGATCCAATGCGATGACGGCTTGGCCCGATTCGCTCGCCGCTGCCCGACGCGCGTCCGAACTGGGCCAAGCGACCCTGCTCACCAACAACGGATCACTGCTCGGAGATAACCTTCCCGTGGTCGCTCCCGAGCTTGTGGATATTTTCGGCACCCACTTGCGCACATCGAGTTTCTACGGCGCTCGCAAACCTAACCCGGTCGTGTTCGAGCGCACGTTGGAGGCGTACGGCATCGACGCCGATAACGCGTTCTTCGCCGACGATCTAGCCGAGAACGTGACGGGTGCCGAATCCCTCGGCATCACCGGACACCACTTTCGCAGCGGAGCAGAACTGCACCAGGCGATTGAAGAGTTTGCGGCTGCTCGCACCTAGAGCGCCTCTGCACACGCGCTGCGGGCGGTGAACCCGGCGAAACCCGGTCGTTACAGCAGCGCTGTAGTGGCGCGGTCGCGGCCGAGGAGGTCTTTGTGGTGAGCTACGGCGTTCCAGCCGTCCGCCGTGAGCAGCGCGGCCAATGCCGGAGCTTGCTCCTCGCCGTGCTCGAGCACGAGAGTGCCACCCTGGTGCAACAGACGGCGAGCCGTCGTTGAGACGCGGCGTACGACATCCATACCGTCTTCTCCGCCGTAGAGCGCCAGAGCGGGGTCGTGGAGTTGCACTTCGATATCGCGCGGGATTGCGGCGGCCGGGATGTACGGCGGGTTCGAAATGACCACGTCAACGGTGCCGTTGAGCTCGGGAAAAGCGTCCCCCAGGTCGGCGTTGATGAGCGTCGCGTTATCGGCGCCGTAGCGACGAAAGTTCTCGCTTGTGTACGGCATCGCGTCCGGTGACAACTCGACCGCATAAATACGAGCGCGCGGCACCTCGGTGGCCATCGAGAGTGCAATCGCGCCGCTTCCGGTGCCAAGATCGACACCGATCGGCTCAGGCGTTGCGCTGAGAGTGAGGGCATCGATCGCGAACTGCACGACAGTTTCTGTTTCGGGCCGCGGCACAAAGACGCCGGGGCCAACACGCAATTCAAGATTGCGGAACGGCGCGATACCAGTGATGTGCTGCAACGGCTCGCGGGCAGCACGGCGGGCAAACAATTCGCGAACGGTAGCTTCTGCGGCAGAGGGCACCAGCGCACCGGTGACCAGGCGAACCCGCAACTCGCCACGGCTCAGCTCGAGCACGTGAGCGACCAGCAGTTCCGCATCGACCGTCGGAGACGGAACTCCTGCAGCACCCAACAATTCAGTGCCGCTGCCTACAAGGTCAGCGACACTGATGTTGTGCTCGGCAGTCATTGCCTCGTTCAGGAGTCGTTTCCTACCGCAGCCAAACGAGCCTCTTCATCGGCCATGATGCACGACTGGATGACAGGCTCGAGGGCGCCGTTGATCGCCTGGTCAAGGTTGTAGGCCTTGTACCCGGTGCGGTGATCTGCAATACGGTTTTCTGGGAAGTTGTACGTGCGAATGCGCTCGGAGCGATCCATCGTGCGGATCTGGCTCTTGCGGTACTCGCTCGCCTCGGCATCCGCTTCTTCTTGGTATCGAGCCAAGATGCGCGCGCGCAGCACTCGCATACCGGCTTCGCGGTTTTGCAGTTGCGATTTCTCGTTCTGCATCGCCACGACGATACCGGTCGGAAGGTGAGTAATACGAACAGCGGAGTCAGTGGTGTTCACCGACTGGCCACCGGGACCCGAGGAGCGATACACGTCGATCTTGAGATCGTTCTGGCTGATCTCAACTTCTTCAGGCTCGTCGACCTCGGGGAACACGAGCACACCAGCAGCAGAGGTGTGGATGCGACCTTGAGACTCGGTGGCGGGCACACGCTGAACGCGGTGCACTCCCCCCTCGTACTTCAAGTGCGCCCAGACGCCCTCAGCAGGATCGCTCGAGTTGCCCTTGACAGCCAACTGAACATCTTTGATGCCACCGAGGTCGCTCGAGGTCTGCTCGATGATCTCTGTCTTCCACTTCTTTGACTCTGCATAGTGCAAGTACATGCGCAGCAGGTCGCCAGCGAAGAGCGCCGATTCGGCGCCGCCCTCCCCCATCTTGATTTCCATGATCACGTCACGGGAATCGTTGGGGTCACGCGGAATCAGAATGCGACGAAGCTTTTCTTGGGCGGCCTCGAGAGTCTCGGTGAGCCCGGGGATCTCTGCAGCGAATGACTCATCTTCGTCAGCCATTTCGGTGGCTGCCGCAAGGTCATCCGTCAACTGACGCCAGTTGTGGTACGCCGCAACAATGCGCGACAACTCGGCGTAACGTCGGTTGACTTTCTTCGAGCGGACCGGGTCTGAGTGGAGCTCGGGGTCAGCTAGCTGACCTTCGAGCTCCCCATGCTCGGTCAGCAGCGACTGTACTGACTCGAACATCGTTAGTCCTCTTTTGTGCCGTTAGTGGAAGGAAGTGACTTCTGGATCTGCATGAGGAACTCAACGTTCGACTGCGTCTCCTTCAGCTTATTCAACA
The DNA here is from genome assembly GCF_015864665.1 of Salinibacterium sp. SWN167. Classification (GTDB taxonomy): domain Bacteria; phylum Actinomycetota; class Actinomycetes; order Actinomycetales; family Microbacteriaceae; genus Rhodoglobus. The sequence goes on from NZ_JADYWU010000003.1 coordinate 180,819, forward strand.
CGATCTCGAGTGCAGCCTGCTGGTCGAGACCGGCGAGGGCACGACGCAAGTTCCAAGTGACCTTGACTTCGTCGGCCCCGAGAAGCATCTCTTCGCGACGTGTTCCGGATGCGTTGAAGTCGACGGCGGGGAAGATGCGCTTGTCAGCCAGCTGGCGCGACAGACGCAGTTCCATGTTGCCAGTGCCCTTGAACTCTTCGAAGATAACCTCGTCCATCTTCGAACCGGTCTCGACGAGCGCGGTAGCGATGATGGTGAGCGAGCCACCCTCTTCAACGTTGCGAGCCGCACCGAAGAAACGCTTCGGCGGGTACAGCGCTGCGGAGTCGACGCCACCGGAAAGAACGCGACCCGAGGCCGGTGCAGTCAGGTTGTAGGCACGGCCGAGGCGCGTGATCGAGTCGAGCAGTACGACTACGTCATGACCCAGCTCGACGAGACGCTTAGCGCGCTCGATAGCCAATTCGGCAACGGTGGTGTGGTCTTCAGCGGGGCGGTCGAAGGTCGAAGCAATAACTTCGCCCTTGACGGTGCGCTGCATGTCCGTAACTTCTTCTGGGCGTTCGTCAACGAGAACAACCATGAGGTGAACCTCGGGGTTGTTCTTGGAGATCGCGTTCGCGATGGCCTGAAGAATCTGCGTCTTGCCTGCCTTGGGCGGCGAGACGATTAGTCCGCGCTGGCCCTTACCGATCGGAGCAGCAAGGTCGATGATGCGCGTCGACAGCATCGACGGCTCAGTCTCGAGACGCAAACGATCCTGCGGGTAGAGCGGTGTGAGCTTGCCGAATTCAACGCGGTTCGCAGCCTCTTCAACGGGAAGACCGTTGATCGAGTCGATGCGCACGATCGCGTTGTACTTCTGGCGGCCCTGGCTGTTGTCACCCTCACGCGGCTGGCGAATAGCGCCAACAACGGCGTCACCCTTGCGGAGATTGTACTTCTTGACCTGGCCAAGCGACACGTACACGTCGCTGTTACCGGGAAGGTAACCAGTGGTGCGCACGAAAGCGTAGTTGTCGAGAACGTCGAGGATGCCGGCAACCGGGATCAGTACGTCGTCATCGGTGATCTCGGGCTCGAAGTCGTCGCCCATGTTTCCACGGCCACGCTTGCGGTCACGGTAACGACCGCGTCCACCGCGCTCGGAGTCGACGTCGCCGCCGCGCGAGTCATCGTTGTTACGGCTGTTTCCGCCATTGTTGTTGCCGTTGCGGTTTCCGCCGTTGTTGCCCTCAGCGTTGTTGCCATCGTTGTTGTTGTTCTGACGACGGTTGTTGTTTTGACGGCCCGAACCCTCAGCGTTTTGGCTGCTGCCATTACGGCTGCGGTTGCGGTTGCGGCCACGGCCCGAACCCGACTCGTTGTCGGAATCGTTGTCGTCGCTGTTGTCAGAACCGCTGTTCTTGTCAGCGTTGCTGTTCTTGTCAGCGTTGCCGTTCTTGTCAGCGTTGCCGTTCTTGTCGTCGGAATTCTTGTCAGAGTTGTCGGCGTTGTTGCTGCCCTTGTCACTCTTGTTGTTGTTGCGGTTGTCGTTCTTGTTGCCGCCCTTGGCAGCCTTGCTGTCGTTGTCGGTCGACTTCACGTCGGCCGACTTCGCGTCGGCCGAAGCCGAGGTCTCGTCGTTCGATGCGTCCGCAGGTGCAGCGCTACGGCTGGAGCTGCGACGGTTGCGCTTGGGGGCTGCATCGGCTGCGGGAGCATCGGTGGATGCTGCTGCGCTGGTCGATGCGGTGGTGCTTGCTGCGGCATCCGACTCGGGAGCAACTGCAGCCTCAGTCTTCTTCTTACGAGGAGCCGTCTTCGGCTTCTCCGCTGCGGCGTCGGCGGCAGGTGCCTGAGCAGCTGATTCCTTCGACGATGAAGCGCTCTTGTCTACCTGAGGAGCGCCAGCGGGGCTCTCGGTGCCAGCGATGGCGGCACCGTCAGTGCTCGTGACACGGCGCGAAGCGCGCTTGCGAACCGGAGCTGCTGCAGCCTCGGTGGGTGGGGTTGATGCGGTGTTGCTGTTGTTCTTCTCGTTAATTGCGTCCACGAGATCTCCTTTGCGAAGTTTGGAAGTACCGGTGATGCCGCGTTCGGCTGCCATAGCTTGAAGCTCGGGCAGTCGCAACGCGCTCAGCGCGGCACGGGAATCCACGCTTGATGCGTGGTTGTTGACGTCAGTCACTACTTGGGGTTCCTTTCCCCAGCCAAGATTGATTTCCTTGGTGGAGAGCTAGTCGCTCACCGATGTCTGCGCGGATGCGCAGGAATCTAAATTCGGGGATACGACGGGTGAAGTGCGACCGGGAGGCTACGACTACGCCGTAGCTTCTACCTGGTGCTCATTCACTGTAGCACCTTTGAAGTCCACGGCTAAGAGGAGGCTTTCCCACGGCGTTGCGGCGTGCTCCTGCACGAGAGCCGCGGCCTCGAGACGCCTCGCGGGGTCATCAGCCAGCACCAGAACCGAGGGCCCGGCACCGGAAACGACCGCAGCATGGCCGTGCGAGCGCAGCATCCGGATCAGCTCTGTGGTCTGCGGCATCGCTGCAGCCCGGTAGTCCTGATGCAGGCGATCGCCGGTGGCTTCGAGCAACACTTCAGGGCTCTGCGTGAGTGCCGCAATGAGGAGCGCAGCCCGCGAAACGTTGTAGACAGCGTCGGCGTAGGGCACTGCATCCGGCTGCAAACTGCGCGCATGCGCCGTCGAGACCCGGAAGTCGGGCACAAGAACAAGAGGTGACACTCCACGGTGCACCATCAGCTTCTTGGCCTGCGGCCCCGAGTCGGTGGTCCACGCGATCGTGAGGCCGCCCAAGAGAGCAGGCGCGACGTTATCGGGGTGTCCCTCAAGTTCTGTTGCGAGCACGAGGAGAGTTGCGGCATCCATTTCGACGATGCCCTCAAGCAGCCCCTTGGCCGCCATGACGCCCGAAACGATTGCCGCAGCAGACGAACCAAGTCCCCCACCGTGCGGGATGACATTGGTCGCCGACACCTGCAGCGCTGGCATCATCTGCCCAAAGTGTGTGAAGCAGTGCTGAATCGCCTGAATGACGAGGTTTGATTCATCGGTCGCGACAATTCCGGCGCCAACACCCGTGACATCAATCGTGACGCCAGAGCCATCGACCGCAGTGACGATCAACTCGTCATAGTGCGACAGCGCAAGCCCGAGCGTGTCAAACCCCGGGCCGAGGTTGGCCGAAGTCGCCGGCACACGCACGACGACACTGCGACCGACGAGCGAGGTCATGCCTTCGCCATCGTCATACCCAGACGGTCGGCGCGCTCCTGAAGAAGACTTTCCCGCTGCCGGTTGCTGATTTCACTGCCCATTGGCTACAGTCCTTCGACTCTCAAAACAGACACAACATCGCGCACCACCGAGTTCTCGGTCAGCGCTGCCACCGTGGCGGCTAGCGATTCATCGGTCGCTTCGTGCGTGACCGTAATAAGGGTAGCGCTCGGCACGCCCTCCGTTACCGCGCCGACAGTCTGATTGACCGCCTCGACAGAGACGCCATTATCGCTAAAGACGGCAGCGATCTTAGCGAGCACACCAGACTCATCCACGACCGTCAAGGTGATCTGGTAGCGCGTCGTAACGCGAGAGATCGGCAAGATGGGCAGGTTAGCGTGCGTCGACTCGGCAACGCCAGGACCACCAATGACGTGGCGGCGAGCAGCGGATACGACATCACCGAGAACAGCGGATGCGGTTTCGATTCCGCCAGCACCAGCGCCATAGAACATGAGGCTGCCTGCAGCTTCGGCCTCAACAAACACAGCGTTGTTCGCGCCGTGCACCGCAGCGAGCGGGTGAGTCAGCGGAACGAGTGCGGGATGCACGCGAGAGCTGACTCCAGCGGTGGTGCCGTCAACGTTGAGGATGCGTTCGCAAATGGCGAGGAGCTTGACGACATAGCCAGCCTTGCGGGCCGCAATAACCTGCTCGGCGGTGACGCCCGTGATTCCCTCACGGTGGACCGATTCCAGCGGAACGCGAGTGTGGAACGCGAGGCTCGAGAGCAGGGATGCCTTCTGGGCGGCGTCATAGCCTTCGATGTCTGCAGTGGGGTCAGCTTCGGCATACCCGAGGCGAGTCGCCTCGGCGAGGGCGTCGTCGAAACTGTCGCCCGTGGCATCCATGCGGTCAAGAATGTAGTTCGTGGTGCCGTTGACGATGCCGAGGATGCGCTTGACGCGGTCACCAGCGAGGCTGTCGCGCAACGGGCGAATGATGGGGATCGCGCCAGCAACAGCAGCTTCGTAGTAGAGCTGCGCGCCGACTTGGGCTGCCTCTTCGAAGAGTTCAGCGCCGTGGTGAGCCAGCAGAGCCTTGTTGGCGGTGATGACGTCAGCGCCTGAATGCAGAGCCTTGAGAATCCAGGTGCGAGCGGGCTCGAGGCCACCAATGAGTTCGATGACGATGTCGGCTCCGACGATGAGCGACTCTGCATCGGTCGTCAGGAGTTCTTGGGGGATGTTGGTGTCGCGAGGAGCGTCGAGGTCGCGCACGGCAACGCCGACGACTTCAAGTCCGGCTCCGGCACGGGCGGCGAGTTCGTCAGCGTGTTCAAGCAACAGTGCGGTGACCTGCGATCCGACACTCCCTCCGCCCAAAACTGCGACGCGAAGGTTGCGATATTCGATCATTCAGAGTCTCCCGATGGTGTGATTCCCGCGTCGCGGCTGAGTAGGTCGTCTTCGGTTTCGCCGCGCACAATGATGCGGGCGTGGCCATCGCGCACCGCAACGACGGGCGGGCGCGCAAGATAGTTGTAGTTGTTGGACATCGCCCAACCGTAGGCACCAGTGGCAGGCACGGCGATCACGTCGTCAATCTCGACGTCACCAGGCAAGTACTCGGCGCGCACGACAATGTCGCCCGCCTCGCAGTGCTTGCCCACAATGCGTGCAAGCTCAGGGGCGGCATCCGAAATCCGATTCGCGATGCGAGCCGAATAGTCGGCCTCATACAAAGCAGGACGAATGTTGTCGCTCATGCCGCCATCAACGCTGACGTACTTGCGCACGGCGACACCATCAACGAGCACATCCTTAATCGTGCCGACCGTGTAGAGCGTGGTTGTCGACGGGCCAATGATCGACCGGCCGGGCTCAATCGCAATGATCGGTACCGGAATCTCGAGCCGCGCGCACTCGGCCTCAACGATGGTAGCCAGCGACGCGGCAAGCTCAGCAACCGGCAAAGCCTGATCAACCGAGGTATACGCGATGCCAAAACCGCCACCCAGATTGAGCTCGGGCACCGGAGCAACCACCGACAACCGCGCGTGCAACTCAAGCAAACGACGTGCCGCCTCAGCAAAGCCCGCAGTATCAAAAATCTGCGAACCAATATGCGAATGGATGCCCACAAAATCCAGCGAAGGATGCGAGCGGATCTGCGCCACGAGAGTTTCAGCCTCAGCAAGCGGGACACCAAACTTCTGGTCCTCCCGCGCCGTCGCCAAGTACTCGTGGGTTGATGCGTGAACCCCGCTATTGATGCGCAAACGCACCCGCTGGGTTCGACCGTGCCGTGTGGCGGCTTCAGCAACCCGACCGATTTCGACGACGCTGTCGATAACGATGGGGCCGATGCCCGCGCGCACGGCACGGTCGATCTCGGAAAGACTTTTGTTGTTGCCGTGAAAACCCAAACGCGACGCATCTGTGCCAGCCGCGAGCGCAACCGCCATCTCGCCAGCCGAGGCGACATCAATGTTGAGGCCAGCAGCCGTCATCCACCGAACGACCTCCGTGCAGAGGAACGCCTTGCCCGCGTAATACACCTTGACTCCGGAGCCGATGCGAGAGAACTCGGAATCGAACGCCGCCTTGATTTCGGTGGCACGAGCAATGGCATCCGCTTCGTCCACAACGTAGACCGGAGTGCCGAAGGCAGAAACGAGCTCGCTCGCTGTGACCCCCGCAATCGTCAGTTCACCGTTCTCGGCGCGCGCTGACGTGCGTGACCAGACGGTCGATGGCAAAGAATTTGCTTCGGCGGGAGTTTCGAGCCACTCGGGCGCCAGCGGGTTCGCGAACACAGTCGCACCTCACAGAGATGTAGACGGAAAACGGCGGATTGTGTCCGCACAGGCGTTGGGGATGCTGACCACTCTAACGGCTGGCGCGGCTAGCGCTGAATCGAGCTACGGCGCTGGACACGTGCCGTATTGTTGCCAGGCCGCATCGTCGAGCGCGATGCCGTCAGCACTGAGTTGGATGACGAGGTTGTCGTTCGCCACTTCAACCGAATCGATCGTCAAGGCGGTCGGCAATGATGACGCGACACAGAACTCTTGAGAGCTCAATAGGCTGCCAGCCAGCCCCGAGACGAGCGGGTTCTCGCGCAGGTCAGCAACTGAGATCTGTTGATCCCCCAGAATGACCGACTCCGGTTCAAACGCAACGGCGTCTCCGGCAGCAACCGGCACCAAATCAAGGGCGACCGGGATCTCAAAGAACAAGAGCTTGAAGACAGTCGACACTCGGATGGCGCTGCCTTCGAGTTCGATCGAATCGAGCCCGGTGCCGCTCAACGTTGTCGCAAGCTTGGTCACTTCGCTGCCCGCAATAGAGACATCCATCGAGAGAGTGCCCACAGGCTGCGAGGTCATTATCGGAACACCTGTCGCCTCAACGCTGACGGAAGACTCAAGGCCGTTCACTTCGAAGCTATCGACGTCGATCGTGACGACATCGAGGCCGCCCGTGAGAGCTTGCACGATGAGCGAACCGGAGCCGAGATCAACAGCAACGCCCTCGGTCGTTTCGAGGTTGAGCGACGAGGCAATCTCATCCCGCACCAGATTCGTCGCGAAAGTACGACCGACTGTTTCCACGAGAATGACGCCCGTGATCAGGATGATCGCCACGACCGCAAGAACGACCCACCAGATCCAACGACGTCGCCGCCGGGGTTTCGCCGCGGGCGCAGCCGTCTCAGCGAGACGCAACTCGACGGTGGACTGAACGCCCAAATCGAGCGTCGGCGCCGTGCCATCCTCGGAGCCGGCAAGCTCTTCGTCGTGACCGGGCCGTTCGTCTGAAGTCACGAAAGCTACATCCGCTCGGGTGCACTGACCCCGAGCATCCAAAGGCTGTTGCGCAGAACCTGACCGACAGCGTCGTTGACCCAGAGTCGGGTGCGGTGAACGTCGGTGACCTCTTCATCGTTCAAGGGAGTGACCCGGCACTGGTCGTACCACCGGTGATAGCTGCCCGCGAGCTCTTCCGCGAAGCGCGCGATGCGGTGCGGTTCACGCAACTCCGCCGCCTGAGCGACGATGCGCGGGAACTCAGCAAGCACTCCAAGCAGGATGCTCTCAGATTCGTTCGTGAGAAGCGAAGCATCGAAGACGCTGCGATCCACTCCCGACTCCCCCGCGTTGCGAGCAACGCTGTGAGTGCGCGCGTGAGCGTACTGCACGTAGAAGACGGGGTTATCGTTCGTGCGCTTTTGCAGAATCTCGGGGTCGAGGCTGAGCGGCGAATCGGAGGGGTAGCGACCGAGCGAGTAGCGCAGCGCATCTGTTCCGAGCCATTCACGCAAGTCGTCGAGTTCGATGATGTTGCCGGCACGCTTCGAAAGGCGAGCACCATTGATGCTCACGAGCTGCCCGATGAGCACCTCAATGTCTTTGTTGGGGTCGTCACCGGCAGCACCCGCGAGCGCCTTGAGGCGGTGGACATAGCCGTGGTGGTCTGCACCGAGCAAGTAGATCTTGTGGGCGAAGCCACGGTCGCCCTTGCTCAAGTAGTAGGCCGCATCGGCTGCAAAGTAGGTATAAATGCCGTTGCCGCGCTTGATGACGCGGTCTTTGTCATCGCCGAAATCGGTGGTCTTGACCCACACGGCATCGTCGATGTCGGCGACATGGCCCTGGGCACGCAAACGCTCGACGGCAGTATCGATCGCACTCTTGCCGTCGGCGTTGACAGCATGAAGCTCGCGCTCACTAAACCAGACGTCAAAGTGCACGTTGAATGCGGCGAGCGACTTCTTAATTTCGCCGAGCTGAAGCTCATAGCCCCGCTCGCGCGCAACAGCGATCGCCTCGTCGTGGTCGAGTTCGAGAATTTCGGGGTTCGAGGCGAGCACGCGCTGAGCGAGCTCGGCAACATAAGCGCCCGGGTAGCCGTTCTCCGGAGTGGGCTCACCCTTCGCCGACGCGAGAATTGACGCCCCAAAGTTGTCCATCTGGTTTCCGGCGTCATTGATGTAGAACTCGCTCACCAGCTCTGCACCGGCAGCTTTCAGGATGCGGGCAAGCGAATCGCCGAGAGCCGCCCACCGCGTGTGGCCGATGTGCAGCGGGCCCGTGGGGTTGGCCGAAACGAACTCCAAGTTGATGGTCTGACCCGCGAGGGAATCATTGCGACCGTAGGCCTCGCCCTGCTCAACGATTGTCTTCGCGAGCGCACCAGCGGCAGCGGCATCCAGGGTGATGTTGATGAAGCCGGGGCCTGCAACATCCACCGAAGCAATTCCATCGATAGCGCGCGCCTGCTCAGCGATTTCTGTCGCAAGTTCACGAGGGTTCGCCCCCAACGGCTTCGCCAGCTTCATAGCGATGTTGGATGCCCAGTCGCCATGATCGCGGTTGCGCGGACGCTCCAGCACCAGATCGTTCACAGTCAGGCCCAGATCGGGCGTGCCGCGGTCAGCCGCAATGCGGGAGACGACAGAGAGCAAGGTGGCAGAAAGGTCAGCAGGATTCACCTCTTAAGAGTACTGGGTGACGACTGCGGATCTGGCGCAGTTCGCGACAATGCCGGGTCACTGCACTTCGTCAGCGCTGCGGGTCAGCAGAATGGAACTATGGCTTCTCGACTTCGCATTATTCCTGCAGTGATCGCACTGAGCGCATCCGTTCTTCTCTTGAGCGCATGTGTTCCGACCGAATCAGTGCCGAGCGCCTCCCTCACCAGTACCGTGCCGTCGAGCACCGCAACGCCAACCGCTACATCGACGAGTGGCTCAGACCCCACAAGCGCCCCAACGACCCCGGTTGAACCAACTTCGGCACCCGCTCCTGAAGCCACCCCTGTAGACATTGCCTGCTCAGCGCTCATCACGCCCCAGGAAATGTACGACTTCAACCCCAACTATGTGTTGCTGAGCAACTTCACCCCCGCCGCCGGGTCAACCGCAGCAGCGGCAGTTGGTTCGCAGGGCACCGCCTGCCGCTGGGAGAACGGAACCAGCGGAACCACTATCGATGTCTCAGTCGCGCAACCAACCCCCAGCGCGATCAGTACACTCAAGGCAAACGCTGGCGCAAGCACCGATAGCTACGCTGGCTACTTTTCATCCCAAGGCGGCACAGGAACAGCTCAAGTCTTCACCGGCCCGTATTGGGTGACCATCAGCTCGCCGCTGTTCTCGCGTGCCAGCAATGCGACCGCCCTGGTTGCGGATGTCACTGCCGCACTGAAGTAACACCCGCCGGTTCGCCGCACAACGCTCGGCGGCGGCGCGGGCAGTTGTTGCACCCACAAGGCACGGACAGTTAGGGAAGCTGCACCGGCGACCGATGATCGTCGGCGGGCAGCGTATCTGCCGTCACCGTGATCGAAAGATTCTGCAAGAACAAATCAGCCCAGTGATTGGTGAGGAAGGCCGTATCGGCTGCATCCCGGCCCGCAGCGATGCGCACAAGAGACTGACGCGGAGCAAGCCCGGTGGAATCAACGATCCACCACGCGCCGTCGACATACGCCTCGGCTACGGCATGGAAGTCCATGGGGCTCAGCCCGGGCGCGTACACCGAGGTATACCGCGCCGGCACATCTTTGGCACGCAGCATCGAAATCGTGAGGTGCGCGTAGTCCCGGCAAACACCCTGGCGCGCCAACATCGAATGGGCTGCCCCATCGGTCGCCAATGAGATACCTGGCGTGTACCGCATATTCGCGCCGACCCAATCACGCACTGCCTGAAGCAACTCGTGACCGGTCTGGCTCGGGAACAACGAACGAGCGCTCGGAAGCAGAACATCGGACTCGCAATAGCGACTCGGTCGCAAAAACTCGATCAGGTCGATCTCGTTGACCGGCGCAGGTTCGGGAGTTTCCTCCACGGTCGCGGCGTAGTCCACGACGAGACGCCCCGGGCCAGCAGTGAGCGAATGCAGTCGGGTTCCGCGCGCATCGACCAACTCTGTTGGCTGCTGGGGCTCACCATCCAACACAAAATCGATGGACTCGGATGCCTTAGGCCAGTAAGCGGAGACCGCAATACTGAAGACCATTTCGGTGCGACCCCGAAGGTCGAGTTCTTGGTGGGATGACACAGTGCGCAGCATCCTCCGATACTGTCACGAGAAGCTGAACTGGTCATCCCCACAGCGTGCTAATAGTGGGCGGCAATTGCTTGCTAAGATGGAGCCCTTGCCTTCGTAGCTCAGGGGATAGAGCGCCGGTTTCCGGTACCGTAGGTCGGGGGTTCGATTCCCTCCGGGGGCACTGTTATCAGCTCAACGCCGCACACTTTGTGCGGCTGTTCTGCTTTCTCGCGCGGGAGCTAATTCGCGACGACACAGCAGGCCTCAGCGCCAGCATCGGTGCTCGTCGCGACAGACGCGAGCATCTTGACAGGCTCGGCGAAGGCTTCGCAGCAGAGTTCGTACACGTTGGAGCGACCGCGAGGCGTCACCGTGACGAGACCGTTCTCGCGCAGCGGCGCCAAGTGGTGGCTCACGAGCGTTTGGCTCAGGCCGGTGGCATCCGTCAGTTCGCGCACCGTGTGGGCGCGTTCGGTGAGGAGCAGCACGAGCTGCAGCCGGTTGGGATCGCCGAGGGCGCGCAGGAGCGGCGCCAGGCTCTGGGCCCGCTCGGCCGTTGCCGACCAGGTGGGCTTCTGAATCATCAGAAGATCGACACGTTCGCTCATACCCTCACCTTACCTGATTTCTTTGTTATCAACAGTAAGTACTGTTATTGTGAGTGAGCGCTAGTAACGCTATGACGAACATCATCAAGGAGAGCAATGACCATCGCACCTTCCCCCTCCAGCCCGCTCCCCGTCGTGGTCATCGGAGCCGGCCCGATTGGGCTCGCTGCTGCCGCCAACCTCGCTCAGCGAGGTATCGATGCCGTAGTGCTCGAAGCCGGCGACCATGCCGGTGCGGCCATTAGCGCATGGGGGCACGTCTCCCTCTTCTCCTCGTGGAAATACAACATCGACCCCAGCGGGCGTGCACTTCTCGAAAAAACGGACTGGGTCTCCCCCGACGCCGAAACCCTGCCCACCGGCGCCGAACTCGTGCGGGACTACCTAATTCCGCTCGCTGCTACCGCCGAGTTGGCACCGCTCATCCGCTACAACAGCCGCGTGATCGGGATGTCGCGCCAGAGCATTGACTCAACCAAGACGGTTGGCCGCGAGCGCCGGCCGCTCCTGGTGCGCATTGATTCCCCCAATGGCGTGTACGACATCCTCGCCTCGGCCATCATTGATGCCTCGGGAACCTGGGGCCACAACAACCCCATCGGTGCCTCCGGGCTGCCGGCAACAGGCGAGACCGACAGCGCTTCTTGGCTTACCGGCCCGCTTCCCGATGTTCTCGGCACCGATCGGGCTCGCTTCGCTGGCAAGCACACCCTCGTAATTGGCATGGGGCACTCCGCTGCCAATACGCTGCTTGCTCTCGCCGAACTGCGCGAGACTGACCCCGGTACAGAAATCACGTGGGCAATTCGCAGCCGCTCGGCCCGTCGACTCTATGGTGGCGGCAGCGCCGATGAACTACCGGGCCGCGGCGCCCTCGGCAGCAATCTCAAGGATGCCGTCGAATCCGGAGCGATCACTCTTCTGACTGATTTCACCGTCACCGAGCTCACTCCACAGCCCGATGGCCGCCTCACCGTCACGAGCCATAATCCCGATGGCGAGCAATCAGTGACAGTGGATGCTCTCGCCGCCGCCACCGGCTTCCGCCCCGATCTGGCGATCCTGAGGGAACTGCACCTTAGCCTCGACCCAGTGCTCGAAGCTCCCGTGACGCTGGCGCCCCTCATCGATCCGAATGTGCACAGCTGCGGCACCGTGGAGCCGCACGGAGCGAGCGTGCTCGCGCATCCCGAAAAGAACGTCTATATCGTCGGCATGAAGAGCTACGGTCGCGCGCCCACCTTCCTCATGGCCACCGGCTATGAACAAGTTCGTTCCGTCGTCGCAGCCATTGCGGGCGACGTGGCGAGTGCCGGCCGCGTGAACCTGATGCTGCCCGAGACGGGCGTCTGTTGCTCGACCACTAGCGGCGGTTGCTAAGCCGACTTAGTCTTCGAGCACGATCCCGAGGTGCGCGGCGAGGGCCGGTGCGAGTTCTGCCAGTTGGTAAGAGTTAATCGTCGCGCCCTTGAGATGTTCGACCCCCGTGACGTGGCGCAATTCGAGCGACCGCAAGTCGACGTTAGTGAGCTTGGCGCGGGTGAGGTCGAGAGTGTTCACCTGCGTGTTCGTGAACGCGACACGGTTTGCCGTAGCGCCGCCGAGGTCGAGCTCGTCGATCAGACAGTCATCGAATAACACATCTTGCAGGTGGGCGCCGCGCAGATTGAGGTATCCGATGCGGCAGTGCACGAAACGGATCGATCTCCACGTTGACTCATAGAATTCCGCCGACCCCAGCCGGGAGCCCTCGATACTCACGTCACGAAGATTAGAACGTGGGGCCGAGAAAATGGCGGCGTTCAGTTTTTCGAATCGCGTCTCCACGAAAGTGGCTGCTCGAAAGTTTGCCTCATTGGCTTCGAGCTCGATCAGTTCGCACTCCGTGAACGAAATCCCTGAAAGGTCATCTTCGCTGACATCGGATGCCGTGAACCGTTGCCCGTCATAGCTTTCGTGGGCGCGCAGCAACGTCGCTTCTCCATCGACGAGATTCTCCAGGCGAAGCGTATCGATGAGCGGAGCTGCCGTCACTGCTTTCTTCGCCATATAGCGGGGTGCTCCTTCTTCTAATGGGTTCTGCGTCGAACCGAAACTACCCCACCGCACCGACGCTGCGCCGCTAGCCTGAACTCATGACGCCTCCCGCTACCGCCGCAGACCGAGTTGCCCACTTTTCGAGCAAGCTCGACTGTGAAACTGATCCCTCGGATGTCGGGGCGGCGCTCGAGGCCAATGACCGCTTCGTGCTCATCGACTCGCGCGGCGACGCTGCGTGGGACCAGGGTCACGCGGTAGGTGCCGTGCATATGCCGACCGCCACCATCAGCGCTCGCGCCGACGCCGAGATCCCCCACGACATGCCTGTCGTCGTCTACTGCTGGGGCCCCGGCTGCAACGGTGGCACGAAAGCCGCGCTGGAGTTCGCGAAGCTCGGCTACGAAGTGCGCGAAATGATCGGCGGTTTCGAGTACTGGGCGCGCGAAGGCTTCCCCGTAGAGAGCAGTACCGGCCCCGTCATCCGCGAAAAGGATCCGCTCACCGCCCCCGTAGCGGCGATCTCCTGCGACTGCTAACCGCGAGATGATCCGGCCACGCGATACGCCGTTACCGCGCGTCGCTCGCGTGCAACTCCAAGAATTCGTAGAGCTCGCGATCATCCACTCCCGGGAAGGTTCCCGAGGGCAGCGGCGAGAGAATGTGGGCGTGAAGTTTGGCGCTCGACCACGCGTTACCTGACCAGCGATCGCGCAACTCGTCTTCGGGTTTGCGACAGCAGCTCTCATCGGGGCACGTTGACGACTTGCGAACGTCGGTCGCGCGGCCGCGGAACCATTTCGAGTGCGCGAAGGGCACCCCGATGGTGATGGAGAACTCTTCGGCATCCGTCGTTCCCGTTTGGGTTGACTCGAAGAAGCTGCCCTCTGGGGTGTCGGTGTATTGGTAGAACTCTGTCGTGCGGTTGGTGCGCGTGAACGCTGTTCGCGCGCTCCAATTGCGGCACACAAACTGGCCCTCCGCTGAACCGGTGACGTCAACGGGCAGCCGCAGACCATCATTTTCGTAAGCCTTGTAGACAGCCCCATCGTCGCCGACGCGCAAGAAGTGCGTTTCGAGATCGAGGTGCGAGGTTGCCAAGTTGGTGAAGCGCAGCGCTGCTGCTTCATGGGTGACGCCGAAGGCGTCCCGGAAGTCTTCAACAGCGATATTGCGATTCGTCTTGGCTTCACCCAAGAATGCAACGGACTGCTTGAGGGGCATGAGCACTGCCGCCGCAAAGTAGTTAATTTCGAGACGCTGGTGCAAGAACTCGGCGTAACTGGTGGGTTCGGTGTGCCCAAGAACGCGGTGCGCCATCGCTTGAAGCGCCATGGAGCGCAAGCCGTGACCGCCAGGAATAGATGCCGGAGGCAAGTAGATGCGTCCGTGCTTGAGGTCAGTAACCGAGCGTGCTGAATGCGGCAGGTCGTGCACATGCACGAGCTCGAAGCCGAGCGATTCTGCCATCAGGCTCACGGCCCGGTGAGTCAGGGCGCCCGAGGTGTGGTTTCCGGCAATCGTCAACTTTTCGGCTTCTTTTTCAAGCTCGGGCAAGTAGTTGTCGAGGGCACGCATGCGGATCCGCAGCTCGGTGTTGGCACGACGGGCCTCTTCAGGCGTGGCAATTGCTTTGCGCGACCGCGTCGAAAGTTCGTGGTGGAGGCCAACGATGGCTTCAAGCGTCTCATCGGGAATGCCCTTTGATGGGCGAATCTTGGGCAACCCCAGCGAGGCGTAGATAGTGCTGCGTTGCAAGCGATCCAGCTCGATTTCGAGGGCAGCGCGCTTGGTAGGCGGCGACTCCTCCAAGAGATCAGCCAGTTGGATGTCCGTGGCGGCCGCAATGGCCGACAGAAGAGTGAGTCGGGGTTCTCGTCGCCCGTTCTCCATCAGCGAGAGCTGGCTACCAGCCACACCGACCTTGTCTCCCAACTGATCGAGGGTCATGCCGGCGGTCGTGCGGAAATGTCGGATGCGTTGCCCGAGAGTCACAAGATCATTCACACGTTCACTATAACTAAAGAATAATGATTCTTACCACTCGATTCGCCAACGTGGGGAGCAAAAGTGCGTCATCATCGAATAACAATAGTTTTTTCAGCACTACAACTCTTCAGCGGAAGGTAGAAATGAGCATCGCCGAGATGACAAGAACGCACTTCTCCGCACCCGACGGAACAAACCAGAGTGTTATGACGTGGGTGGAACAGATCGCCGCCCTCACACAGCCCGACGATATTGTCTGGTGCAACGGCAGCGCAGAGGAAGCAGACGAGCTCGCGACCGAAATGGTTGCTGCCGGAACGCTCACCCGCCTCAACGACGAGTACCGTCCCCACAGCTACCTCGCCCGCAGCGATCCGAGCGATGTCGCCCGCGTCGAAGCGCGAACCTTCATTTGCTCTGCCGAAGAAGCAGATGCTGGCCCCTCGAATAACTGGGCACAGCCTGCAGAAATGCGCAACACGCTTGACGGCCTCTTCGCCGGCAGCATGCGCGGTCGTCGGATGTACGTTGTTCCGTTCTCGATGGGACCGCTCGGTTCCCCACTCGCCAAGATCGGCGTGCAGGTAACGGACTCCCCCTACGTCGTCATGAGCATGGGCATCATGACGCGAATGGGAACCGCCGTGCTCAATGCCATCGACGACTCCACTGAATGGGTGCGCGCCATCCATAGTGTCGGAGCACCACTGGCTGCCGGAGACACCGATGTGCCGTGGCCCTGCAACCAGACCAAATACATCAGCCACTTCCCCGAGACTCGCGAAATCTGGTCGTTCGGTTCCGCGTACGGCGGCAACGCGATTCTCGCGAAAAAGTCATTCGCACTGCGCATCGCTTCGGTAATCGCTCGCGAAGAGGGCTGGCTCGCTGAGCACATGCTGCTCCTCAAGCTCACCAACCCCCGCGGTCGTGTGTTCCACATCGCGGCAGCATTTCCCAGCGCCTGTGGCAAGACCAACCTGGCCATGCTCAAGCCGACCATCCCCGGTTGGAAGGCCGAGACGATTGGCGACGACATCGCGTGGCTCGGCAAGGGAGCTGACGGCCGCCTGCGCGCCATCAACCCTGAAGCCGGCTTCTTTGGAGTGGCACCGGGCACCGGCTACGCCACCAACGAAACCGCGATGGACACCATCTGGGGCAACACCGTTTTCACCAACGTTGGCCTGAAAGATAACGGCGACGTGTGGTGGGAAGGCATGAGCGATGAAGTGCCCGAGCACCTTATCGATTGGCAGGGTAACGACTGGACGCCAGAATCTGGCACCCCGTCGGCTCACCCGAACTCACGTTTTACTGTGGCAGCAGCACAATGTCCCAGCATCGCAGATGACTGGGAATCGCCACAGGGCGTCGTTATCGACGCCATAATCTTCGGCGGTCGCCGCGCGACCAACGTGCCGCTAGTGGTGGAGGCACGAGATTGGGAGCATGGCGTCTACCTGGGCGCCACTATCTCATCTGAGCGGACGGCGGCTGCCGAAGGCACCATTGGCGAACTACGGAGAGATCCGTTCGCCATGATGCCGTTCTGTGGATACAACATGGCAGACCATTGGGCCCACTGGCTCTCGGTCGGCCAGGATCTCCGCGGATCCGGCACGGTGCCGCGCATTTTCCAAGTCAACTGGTTCCGCAAAGGTGCCGACGGCTCCTTCTTGTGGCCAGGATTTGGCGAAAACTCGCGCGTGCTCGAATGGATTCTCAACCGTGTTGACGGCACGGTTGCCGCCCGCGAAAGCGCCCTCGGGTTGATGCCGCGTGAAGGCGATCTCAACATCGATGGTCTTGAACTCGCCGATGACACCATGGAACAGCTTTTTGCGATCGATAACGACTCGTGGATGGCCGAAGCCGAAGCCACCGAAGAGTTCTTTGCCACCTTCGACGGCCGGGTTCCTGCCGCCGTTTCTCGCCAACTTGAGCACCTGAAAACGCGTCTCCAGAGCTAACCAACGAAACCGCCTCGCCGTTCGTCTTTACTAGTGTGACCACAATTGCACTAACTATTGGCCATTCCTCGGCCACAATAGAGACGACGGCGAGGAGGGGCTCAGTGACTGAGACCGAAAACACCCCTGCCCGCTGGGAAGACGTAGTTACGCAACTCGTCGAAGAGCGCGGCGAAGCACTCGCGCGCTACGCGTACCTGATTTCGGGAAACCGCGACGACGCCTCCGACCTCGTGCACGATGCCCTCGTGAAAACATTCGGTCGCCTGCGCAACGGATTTGGCATCGCCAGCGCCGAAGCCTATGTGCGTCGAGCGATTCTGAACACCTACCTTGACCGCGGTCGAAAGATCAGCCGCTGGCGCAAGATTGCCCACCTCACGGTAGAGCCCGACATCCATGAATCTGCGGATGCCGACACTGAGGCTCGCTTAGATTTGCAGTCTCAGCTGATGAAGTTGCGCCCCCGCGAGCGCGCCTGCATCGTGCTGCGTTACTACGAAGACCTCAAGGTGGACGACATCGCTGCGACGCTGGATATCAGCTCAGGCGCTGTGAAACGCTACTTGAGCGATGCCCTCGGCCGCATGGCTGTAAGCCTTGATCGCGATGCTACCGACACCGTAGGGGGTCACCGTGGTTGATGAAAACGAGCTTCGAGCGCACCTGACGTCGAGCGAACCGCCAGCCATGGCCATCGATACGGCCGCTGTTATTTCACGCAGTAAGTCGCGTCGTCGGCCGCGCCAGTGGGCAGTGGGCGTGGTGAGCGCACTCGCGGTGAGTTCACTGATCTTTACGGGAGCCAGCATTATTCCGCTGTTCTCAAGCAGTGATACCGCGGTGAGTATGTTGGCGGACGATTCTGCTCCGGAGTCGGCCGCGGATTCGTCTGACGCAGGAGCAGCGCAGGCCGCTCCCGATGATTCCCGCGCTTTTGGCCTGTGTGGTGAGACGATTCCGGTGGAGTCTGCGTCGCCCTTCGGCTTGACGCTCGAACTCGAACTACCGGCAGCAGTCGTGGCGTCGGGCAGCGCCTTCGGAACGGTACGCCTGACCAACGACTCGGATGCCCCTGTGCAGGGAACAACCGCGTCGGTGCCTGACGTGAATCTCCTCGACGATTCCATCGTGATTTCCCACAGCCCCGATGCGCAGATTCTCTCGGTCATGCCGGTGAATTTGCAGCCTGGCCAAAGCATCGAGTTCTCCGTGGCTATCGCCATCTACGACTGCACCACCATCGACACGGGCGGAATGGTTGCCCCTGGCACGTATGCGATCAGCAGCACACTCGCGTTCGTTCCCACCGACCCTGCCGACGGCGCCGCCGCTGAGGTGCGCAGCGAACAGATGCCGATCGTTCTGCAATAACCCAAGGTTCCTGTCGTTAGACTCGCCGTGACACTTTTGTCGACGAAGGAGCATCCCGTGAAGGCACGATTGGGCACCGTTTTCGCCCTCGCTGCGGCACTAGCCTTGCTAACCGCAAGCCCTGCCCTGGCCGATGACCCAGTGAGCCTCGATGGTGCCTATGTCATCGACTCCGCTGGGGTGCTTGCGGGCGATAGCGGCGACGTTACCGACGCGCTGGATTCGTTGTATGACCGGGCCGGCATCCAACTCTTTGTTGTCTATGTCGACGAGTTCACTAACCCCTCCGCTCCCATCGATTGGGCGGATGCCACGGCAGAAGCTAATGGGCTCGGTGACGATGATCTTCTGCTCGCGGTTGCCGTCTCGCAGCGCCAGTACGCGCTGTCGGTTGCCGTCGATGCTCCCGTCACCGATGCCCAGTTGGATGCAGCGGAAGCCGCCATTGAGTCGCAACTGCGCGACGATAACTGGGGACAGGCTGCGATCGCTGGCGCAGATTCGCTCGCGGGCGATAGTGCTGCGGGCACTGGCACAGGCACAGATTCCAGCTCGACCGAGTCATCGGGTAGCGGCATCTCGGTGTTGCCGATTGTGGGCGGCGCGGCTGTGGTTGGTGTTGGTGCTTACGTGTTTTACCGTGTTCGCCGCCGCGGCAGCACAGGTGCAACTGCGGGCGCCCCCGTCGAGAGCGTGTCGCAAGAGGAACTCGACCGCCGGGCCGGAAGTGCGCTTGTCGAGCTAGATGACTCGCTCAAGACCAGCGAGCAAGAGCTCGGTTTTGCTGAGGCCCAGTTTGGCGCGGCGGCCACGACTAACTTCGCAGCATCACTGAAAGAGGCGAGCGATGCGGTGGCGCAGGCGTTCCGCCTCCGTCAGGAACTGGATGATAGTGAGCCTGAGACTGCTGAGCAGAAGCGGGCGATGACAATTGAGATCATCGAGCTGTGTGAGCGGGCAGATGATTTGCTTGATGCTCAAGCGGCCGCATTCGATGAGCTGCGCAAGCTCGAAACGAATGCGCCCGCAGCCCTCGCCGAAACGTCCACGCTGATCGCGAAGGCGTCGGAACGATTGCCCGCAACCGAGAGCGCGCTCGAAGTGCTCCGAGGTCGCTATGCGCCGGTTGCTATCGAAGCCGTGACTGACAATGGTGAACGCGCTCGCGCCTTGCTCGCCTCGGCCGTTGCCGATTCCACCGCCGCCAGCGCTGCCATCGAGGCGCAGAAACCGAGCGAGGCCGCCGTCGGTGTTCGCACCGCTCAAGCGGAACTAGGCCAGGCCATCCAACTCATGGATGCCGTCGATTCCCTTTCGACAGAACTCCAGTCTGCCGAGACCCAGCTTTCTGCCACGATCACTGACACCACCGGCGATATTGCTGCTGCTCGCGCGCTGCCTACTGATGCCACTGCCGGAGCGTTGCAGCCGGCGATCGCGGCTGCTGAAGCGGCTCTCGCGACGGCGCAGTCCGCGACGGATAACCCGGTGGCGAGCCTCAGCACTCTGGGTGACGCCAACGCTGCACTCGAGACAGTCTTCGTCGGCGTGCGCGATCAGCAGGCTGCCTTCGCCCACGCCGCGACACAGCTGTCGGCGGCTTTGGCTGCAGCGCAGTCCCGCATTACGACCACAGCGCAGTTCATCACCACCCGCCGTGGCGGTGTGGGGGCGACGGCGCGAACGAGAATCAGCGAAGCAGACCGTCAGTTCAAGCAGGCGTTGGCTTTGCAGACATCCGATCCCGTGACGGCGTTGACGCATGCGCGCCAGGCTGACCAGTTGGCGGCAAGTGCCTATGACCTCGCCCAGCGTGAGGTGTCGCAATTCTCGACGGGCAGCAGTTCCGGTTCGGGAATGCTTGGCGGTCTGGGTGGCGCGGTTGGCGGCAGCGGCGGCGACGTCTTGGGCGGCATCATCGGTGGTTTGATCGGTGGCAGCCTCGGATCGCGGTCGTCACGCCCGTCCAGCGGCGGTTCGTGGGGCGGGGGCTCTCGCTCGGGCGGATTCTCGGGTGGCGGCGGTAGACGTTCCAGTGGAAGTTCTGGACGCGGTGGTGGCGGTCGCAGTCGCGGCGGTAGATTCTAAGTACGGTTTCTTCGAAAACTCACGAAAGGCACTTCGCATGGCAAAGCAGTCGATTCTCGGTCGTATTTCACAAATGGTGAAGGCGAACATCAATTCCATCCTCGATCAGGCTGAGGACCCGCAGCTTATGCTCGACCAGCTGGTTCGTGACTACACCAATTCCATTGCGGATGCGGAGAGCGCTGTCGCTCAGACCATCGGCAACTTGCGCCTCATGGAGCAGGACCACGCCGAAGACCGCGAGGCTGCATCAGATTGGGGCCGTAAGGCTCTTGCCGCCAGCGTCAAGGGAGACGAACTTCGCGCCGCCGGCAATGCCGCTGATGCCGACAAGTTCGACAACCTCGCCAAGATCGCTATCGGGCGTCAGGTTTCTGCCGAGAACGAAGCTCGCGCTGCTGCCCCCACGATCGCCGCACAGACGCAGGTCGTTGACCAGCTCAAGAGCGGCCTCGACGGAATGCGCGCCAAGCTGAGCGAACTCACGTCGAAGCGCGATGAACTCGTTGCCCGCTCGAAGACGGTTGAGGCCCAGTCGCAGGTGCACGATGCTCTCAAGTCAATCGACCTCCTCGACCCCACCAGTGACCTCGGTCGTTTCGAAGACAAGATCCGTCGCGAAGAAGCCAAGGTTCTCGGTCAGCAGGAGCTCGCCGCATCCAGCCTCGATGCTCAGTTCGAAGGTCTCGAAGACCTCGGCAAGGTCACCGAAGTCGAAGCACGACTCGCTGCTCTCAAGGCTGGTGGCGCTCAGGCACTCACCGCCGGCGAATAGTTCGCCAGCACGAAAGTTCACACCATGGCACTCACTTATGTTGTCGTGCCCCAGTGGCAGGGTTCGGGTTCTTCTCGAGCCATGCAGCTGGTCGACGGAGCCGAGTCGATTCGGGGAGATCTTCCCTCCGCAGCGACTCGCTCCGTCGATGTCCCGCTTGAGGCGGGCGACCACCAGGGCACGGGTATCCACCGCTACAGTTCCCTGTTGCTCGTGCGTGACCGCACCCGC
Source organism: Salinibacterium sp. SWN167 (assembly GCF_015864665.1). Lineage (GTDB taxonomy): Bacteria > Actinomycetota > Actinomycetes > Actinomycetales > Microbacteriaceae > Rhodoglobus. Next base: position 202,180 of record NZ_JADYWU010000003.1, read on the forward strand.
AACGCTCTCGCTGCCGACGACACACCCCACCTCACGATTGGTGGTGACTGTGGCGTTGAACTCGCCGCAATCGAGCATGTGAGTGCGCAGCAACCGGCCGTGGTGTGGTTTGACGCGCACCCCGACCTGCACACTGCGGCCTCCAGCCCGTCTGGCGCGTTCACCGGCATGGTGTTGCGCACCCTGCTGGGTGATGGGCCGGCTGAACTCGTTCCCGAGCATCCGGTGCGCGCTGATCGGGTCATTCTCGCCGGAGTGCGCTCAATCGACACGGCCGAAGACGAATACATCACACAGTCCGACATCCGGATGCTGGGCCCTGCCACCTTTTCAACGGAAGCGTTGCTCGAGGCCATCACCGCAACCGGCGCCGAGAGCGTCTACCTGCACATCGACCTCGACGTGCTCGATCCTGCCGCGCTGGCTGGGCTCGGCTCCCCCGTGCCGTTCGGGCTCGAAGCATCCGCGCTCACCGAGGCCATTCGCGCGGTGCTCGCGAAGTTCCCGCTTGCAGGAGCGGGCATCACCGAGTTTGCTCCGTCATCCGCCGCCCATGCCGTGGATGATCTGCCGACCATTTTGCGATTGATTGGCGCCCTCAGCAGCGCCAACACTCATTCGCGTGGTTCTTCAGACACCTCGACAGAAACCGAGTAGTTCGCGCCGTCGACATCACTGAGGGTGACACGGCTGTCGAAGTCTTCACCGAGCGTGGTGTCGGTGAGAACGCAATCGAGCTTCGTGCCGTTCTTGAGCGGGATGCTGTCGTCACCGCAGTCCATTTCGGGCAGTTCTCCCGTGGATTGTTCGAGCGCGCCTGCTGCCGTGGCAGCGATCTCACTCGCGGGGACTTCTACCGGAGGCTCGCTCGAGCAGCCGGCGATGAGCGCCGTCGACGCGAGAGTAAGTACGAGGATTGCGGAACGCAACACAGGAGCCTCCGAAAAGTTGGTGTGGGTATGAGCTTATCGCCAGCATCCGGCGACAGAACAGTCGGTGAGTCGTAGTCTGAAGACATGACTGACGCCAACACCAGCACGCCCAAAATCACTGTGGAGCGAGACGGTCACGTCTTGCTCATCGGACTTAATCGCACCGACAAGCGCAATGCCGCCGACATGGAGATGTTGCAGCAGCTGGCGCTTGCGTACGGCGAGCTTGAGCGCGACCCCGAGCTGCGGGCGGGTTTCGTTTTTGCTCACGGCGACCACTTCACTGGCGGCCTCGACCTTGCCGACATCGGCCCCCGCATTGGTGCGGACGGACTCGACATGGTGCCCGAGGGCGGCATCAACCCGTGGCAGGTTTCGGGCGAAAAGCTCTCGAAGCCTGTCGTGATTGCGGTGCAGGGCACGTGCCTCACGCTCGGCATTGAGCTGCTGCTGGCGAGCGACATTGCGGTTGCCGCCGACTCGACCGTCTTCGGCCAGGTCGAAGTCTCCCGCGGCATCCTCCCCTTTGGTGGTGCCACCATTCGCTTCCCACGCCAAGTGGGCTGGTCGAACGCGATGCGCTGGATTCTCACCGGCGACAGCTTCGATGCGGCCGAAGCCCACCGCATCGGGATGGTGCAAGAAGTTGTGCCCCACGGCGAGCAGTACGCCCGTGGCCTTGAACTGGCTCACCGCGTTGCGGCCCAGGCTCCGCTCGCGGTGCAAGCTGCGCTGGCCAATGCGAACCTTGCGATTCGCGAGGGCGATGCAGCGGCCGAGGCTGGCCTCCAGCCCGCCCTCGTAGCGGTCGCTCAGAGTAAAGATGCCAGAATTGGCATGGAAGCGTTTATGACGCGCACTACTGCCGAGTTCATCGGCCAGTAGGACCGCCGGCACAACCAATACCGGCCACACGCGCACCACCACCGCGAAGGAGTTCGAAATGACCGAGAACAACTGGGATGTCATCGTCATCGGAGCCGGAGCGGTTGGTGAAAACATTGCAGATCGCGCCGTTCAGGGCGGGCTTAGCGTCGTACTGATCGAGAGCGAACTTGTGGGCGGTGAGTGCTCGTACTGGGCCTGTATGCCGTCGAAGGCTCTTATCCGCAGCGGTCTCGCTCTGCGTGCTGTCGAGAAGCTACCGGGCGCCGCCGAAGCCGTCACAGGTGGCATCAACGTCGAAGCGCTCCTCGCTCGCCGCAACAGCTTCACCAGCAATTGGGATGACGCTGGTCAAGTGAAGTGGGTGAAGAAAGCGGGAATCGGGCTCGAGCGTGGTCACGCTCGCCTCGAAGGAGAGAAGAAGGTCACCGTCACGGCTGACGACGGAACTGTGAAGACCTTGACTGCCAATCATGCGGTCGTCGTCGCGACCGGCTCCGATCCGAAGCTTCCCAACATTCCCGGACTGATCGACGCCAAGCCATGGACCCCGCGTGAAGCGACCTCGGTGAAAGTTGTTCCCGAATCGTTCGCCATCATTGGCGGCGGCGTTGTGGGCGTCGAGATGGCCACTGCCTACCGTGACCTCGGTGCCGAAGTCACTCTGTTTGCCCGCAGCGGACTCCTCCACGGACAAGAAGAATTCGCCGGCGAAATGGTAGCGAAGGCACTCAAGGAGCGCGGCGTCACGATCGTTGCGGCCTCCCCCACGAGCGTGGAACGCACCGCTGACGGCGTCGTGATCACTACCGACGATGCCACTTTTACGGCATCCGAAGTTCTCATTGCTACTGGTCGCGCCGCGCGCACGAACGACATTGGGCTTGAGACCGTTGGCCTCGAGCCGGGTGACTGGATCCGGGTTGATGACACCATGCTCGTACCCGACACTGACTGGCTCTACGCCGTGGGTGACGTCAACCACCGCGCGCTGCTCACCCATCAGGGCAAGTACCAAGCGCGAGCGGCCGGTGACGTGATTGCCGCCCGTGCCAAGGGCGAGACCGTGGATGACGCCCCCTGGGGTGCGCACGTTGCGACGGCCGACCACGGCGCTGTTCCGCAAGTCACGTTTAGCGACCCTGAGGTCGCTTCGGTCGGGGTCATGTCGCACGATGCCGAGAAGCAGGGCATTGACGCCCAGGTCGTCGACTACAACATCGGGTGGGTTGCCGGCGCGAGCCTGCAGGCCGACTGCTACGAAGGTCACGCGCGCCTCGTCATTGACCGCGAGCGTCAGGTCATTATCGGCGCGACCTTTGTGGGTCAGGATGTTGCGGAGTTGCTGCACTCGGCCACCATCGCCATCGTGGGCGAGGTTCCGATCGCGCGCCTGTGGCACGCGGTTCCCTCGTACCCCACGATCAGCGAGGTGTGGCTGCGCCTGCTTGAAACGATCGGGCGTCCGTGAGCCGAGCACTAACGCTGGGCACGCGGCTTGGGCACGCGCTGGCGCGCGCCGAACACAGTCCGCGGGCTCAGCGAGTGCTGCTGCACCCAGTGGTCACGCGACCCGGCTACTGGTTTGCTACGGCATCCGGCCTGCTGTGGGGTGGCGTACTGAGTGGGCTGCGGGTGCGCTCTCAGGGCGGCGTTATCGTTGCCGAGCACGTGCCTCGCTGGGCCTTTGGTCGTGGCGGCACCACGATCGGCGCCGTGTATCTGACCTGCGACAACGCGAGCGATAACGTGTTGGAGCATGAGGCTGTTCACCGCGAGCAGTGGCGAAAGTACGGGTTGTGGTTTATCCCGCTGTATCTTCTGGCCGGGCAGAATCCACTAACGAATCGCTTCGAGGTTGAGGCGGGGCTTGAGCTCGGTGGCTATGTGCGCGCGAAGTCTTCGCGTGCGCCGGAAGGCAGCACGAAGAATTAGCGGACGGATGCTGGGCGCGAGCTAGTTCGAGCTGAGCAGGCGTGCGGGACCCTGATGGGCAACCCACGCGTAGACGGTGCTCTCACCGAAGGCGCTGACGGGGAGCATTTCGCTGAGCCACGCGTCGACCGAACGGGAAACGCTTTGGCCGCGCTCGCGCAGCAACCAGCACACGCTGAAACGGCCAGGAGCCGACAGCGGCTGGATGTCATCAGCCGAGTCGACCTCGATGAATACTTGGCCTCGTGACCGGGCCGGCAATGTCGCCAGAATCATCGAGATTGCGTCGATCGAGGTCTCGTCTCCCGCGAGCAAAACGCGGTCAGCCGACTGGGGATTCCAGGCGATCTGCGGGGTGAAAAGTTCGGGAAACATTGATCCCAGTATAGGCATGCCTTACCTAAATTACGAAGCCCTCTCGGCTGACTCTAAGTCTCAAATTCGGCCCGTGAACAGCACGACCGCGATTATGAGAATTCATCTTGTTCATCGGGGGTTCAGAAGGTACGCTGGCCCTGTGAAGCGAGCAACAATCGGAGGATTTGTAGTTCTGGGAATCAGCCTTGCGCTCTATCTTGGAGTCCTCGCCTCGACGTCTATCGCGCTCGCTCAACGCTCTGAGTGGAGCAGCACCGCATCCGAGTGGGTATCGACAATTTGGTGGTGGTCGATCTGGCTGATGGGTGTCAGCGCCATTCTTATCGCGATTCTGATCGCTGCGCAGATTGTGTGGGCGTACCTGCCCAAGGCATCTTCTCGCCGCTAGGGCGCCCGCTCGGCTCGAACCCTGCTTTCGCGAGCCTGATCGGAAGAAATACTAACTACACTTGCGCGGATTATGTACCTGCGCGCCAGACGACGTTGGGGCCGAAAACGCGCGCGGTTAAGCCCCCGATGCCGCCGGATGATGCAAATTCCAATGACGTCACCGTAGTGGCACCCTTCTGCGGGTGTGAGCCCTGCTCAGATTATTCGACTCAGGCGAGATGGAATCTTCAAGAATTCGACCATTTCCGCGCACTCTCCGTTCACGGCCATCATGAGGAATACCTCGATTGCTGCTGCGTGGATGTCACCGTGGTGCGTGTGGATCTCTCGCTTGAACGTGTCGATCGCTTGTGAAGGTTCTCTTACTCGGAGTTGCGCGGTTACCTGCAGAAAGTACGGCGTCTATGGGAGATGGAAAACGCATGCGCTGTTACGACGACGGGGATGGGTGATCGGCCGCGATCAGACCGAACGACTCATGCGCCCCTCCGGCGTCCGCGGGGTGAGACGCTCCAGACGAGGTTTCACGACACGAGCAGGCTCTGCGATAGATCAACCGAAGGATTCTCGTGCGTCGAGAGTTCACCGCGTCAAGCCCACGCCGACTGTGGGGGCTGCGGTGACCTCCGTCGCGACGTGGCGTGGGTTCGCGTGGGCTACATTCATCACCGATGTGTTCTCGAGGAGAATTATTGGCTGGAATGTCGAGTCAATGCTGCGCGCAGAGAGCCTGCCCCTGCAGTGATTGAACATGGCGGCGCGGTCAGCCGAAAGGACAAGCCGCTCGGAACTGGACCCAGGCCAGATCACTTCGACATTGCGGAGCCGCACCCACTACATGGCCCCTCGGCTGATCTGATCGCGGCGCTCGCCGCCTAGAGCAGACCCGATCACGCCGAATCGCACGTCTAGGCTTGCGCGGTGGTCGTGGGCCCGAAGTGGGCGAATGCGGTAACAATGTACGAGTTGATGATGTCGTCTTCATGCTCTTTGGCAAACCGCCATAGCCGCTCATAAAGGTCCCGCACGGTTGTTCGTAGGTGCGCCGGGATACGCGCACTCGGGGCTGCTCCGAGTGATCGGCCGGGAGTAGGGGCGAGAAGGTTTGTCATCTCGTCAGGATCGGCGACGCGATCATAGAGCTCATCATCATCGAACATGTTGTACACAAGTTTCCAGTTGTCTGTCATCACGATGCGCTGGATACCGTACGCTTCATTTCCGTTCGATTGGAAGACAAGTTCATTGCGGGGCAAGTTCAGCGCTTGTCCGCGCAGTGCGGCAGACAATGAGAAACCCGAGGGTCGGGTACGGCTGGTGACGCCGCATTCCTCTAGCAGGGTGGGCCCAAGATCGACGAGGCTGACGGGGACATCACAGGTGGTGCCGGCGGCGCGCGTCGAAATATTCGCCCCGCCGATCACCAAGGGCACGTTGTACGCCGCGTCGAAGGAGGGAAGCCCCTTTGCCCACAACCCGTGCTCGCCGGTGTAGTCGCCGTGGTCGGACACATACAGCACGAGAGTATTTTCTAGCTCACCTGATGCCTCAAGTTCGTCAAGAAGTCGCCCAAACAAGTAGTCCTCGTACGAGCAAAACGCAAGATAGTGCCGCAGGGACTCTCGGTGTTCTTCGAGCGAGAGCTGGTCGAACGGGTCGCGTGTTCGACGATAGAGCGCGGGCTTATCGATCAACGGATCCAAGAAGCTCGCTGGCAGGGTGATTTCTTCAGGGTCGTACATGTCGAGGAATCGTTGCGGTGGTGTGTACGGGTCGTGGGGACCCAATGTTCCGACGTACAGCATCCACGGCCGCTCACCGTCGGCTCTCTCCGCAATGAACGACACGGCCTGATCTGTCACGGCGTCGTCTCGGAAGGGGGCTTCATCAACGCCGTACTGCACGTATTGGGGCCACCCCGGTCTGATGATCTCCCCCGGCATTCGCTCGCTCGCGTCTGAAGACGCGAGCGAGTTCTTCAGCTCTGCCCACTCAGCATTTCTTGCGGTGGTGTGTTCACTTTCTTTGCTCGACGCGGCAGCCGGCATCGGCGGGTGCAAGAACAATTCATCCCAGCCGAAGACTTCGGGCGACTGCGAATTACTTACGTGCCATTTTCCAGAGAAACCGAGCTGATAGCCCGCTTCAGCGAAGTCCTGAGACCAGAAAGCGACTTGTTCCCGCGGTCCTCTTGAGAGGGCATTCGAAACGTTCACGTTGTTCCACACGCCGTGTTCGGACGGATATCGGCTTGTGAAGAAACTCGCTCGCGACGGGCAACAGTGCGGCGAAGGCGCATACGCGCGGGTAAAAGTCACGCCAGTGTTTCGAAACTTGTCGATTCGCGGAGTGATCGCTCGTACAGGGTGCGCCGGGTCGATGGTTGAACCACGCTGCTGATCCGTCATGAAAACAAGAACGTTGGTCACAGTTTCCCCTTCATCTGGACTCGATACGTCTACGTGACGCGCTGGAACTCGATGATCACCGCTTGCTGAGGATCGAGCGACGGCAGGGGTAGACCTAACACCGTCAGAGCGTTCCCATCGAGAATGAGTGGGTCTGATTCGCCGGCGAGCATCCACGCGGGGTGGGTGAACGACTGACTCATTGGCGCTCCCACATCGAATCGCACGCGAACCTGATACTGGCGATCGGGGTCAAGCCCGGGAATGGGAACGCGCCCATACTGCCCCAGAGAAGACGTTCGCACTTGCGCGAGCTCAAACAGTGCATGAGAGCCGTCGTGCGCGACGACGCCATGGAGTACCGCGGCATCGTCGGCGAGGTCCGCATTTACCGCAACACCGCTATGGATTAACGAACGCATTTCTTTGTAGAGATCGGCCCAGGTGCGGAAGATATCGATTTCGGGCTGCGCGAACTTTGTCAGGTTGCTTTCGATTCCAGAATGCGCAAACAACGCGGTGGTCATTCGGAACGATTGCTCGGTGGTTCGCTTAGTTGTGTGGGCGCGGGGCTCACCGATATGCGCCCCCATAAGCTCGGGCGGGATCAAGAGTGTCGTCCATTGCTGAATCACCTGGCGCTCAACGGGATCATTGCAGTCCGAACCCCACACGCGATCTGTCCGTTCGAGAATGCCGAGATCGATGCGGCCGCCGCCGCCGGCGCACGACTCAATCTCTAGCCGAGGGTGACGCCGCCTCAGTTCATCCATCAGGGCGTAAGCCGCGAGGGTCTGGTCTCGGGTCCCCGCACGGTCGCCGTCAGATGTTTGACGGGAGGCTTCGACGAGATCGCGGTTGTGGTCCCACTTGATGTAGTCAATCGCGTGCTCGGCGATAAGCGCATCCATGAATCCGAGGATGTACTCCCACGCATCGTGGTTAGCCAGATTGAGCACGTGTTGTGAACGCGCAGGTAAGCCGACTCCTGACGCTGGTGCGAGCACCCAATCGGGATGCGCACGTGCGGTGTCTGAGTCGAGGTTGACCATTTCAGGTTCGAACCAGAGCCCGAACTGCATGTTGTGCTTGCGCACGTGCGCGACGAGCTGGCCAAAGCCTTGGGGCCACGTGAGTGGATCGATCCACCAGTCGCCCAATCCCGCGGTGTCATCGTGACGCGCGTGAAACCAGCCATCATCGAGCACGAATCGTTCCACGCCTACCTCGGCAGCGCGGTCGATCAGCTGCGTCAGGGTCTCGTAGTCGTGATCGAAGTACACGGCTTCCCACGAGTTGAGCGTGAGCGGTCGCGGAGAAGTTGGGTGGTGAGGACGAGCGCGCAGGTGCGCATGAAACCGCGACCGGATGCCATCGAGGCCGTTACCCGACCACACGAACATGATGGTCGACGTCGCGTAGGTCTCGCCAGGGTGCAGCCGCACTTCTCCGGTGCGGAGGAGTTCCGCTCCACCTAGAGAGGTGGTCAAGGCGCCGGCGCCTTCCGGGAGTCGTTCGACGTGCCATGTTGAGTCGCCACTCCAGGCAATGTGCATCGACCATACTTCGCCGGTGCGGTGGCTAAAGCCGGGTGTCCCCGCACTCATGACGTACGGGCTGTCGGATCCGGTCTTTCCTCGACGCGTCTCGCGAGCATGGATGCCATCCGCCAATTGTTGGCGTTGTGGAGATCGTTCTCGAATCCACTTGCCGCTGAAATCAAGGATCTCCGTCGCCCGAGAGGGCAAAGGGAGACTCAAAGACAGTCGCTCAACGCTCAAGACGCTGCCAGCGATTGAGGTGACTGAGGCTTGCGCCGAGATTACGCCCTGCATGCTCAGGGCGTACGTTGCGACAACCCGCACCCCGTTCTCTTCGTCGGAAAGCGTGAACGCAACGGAGTCGCCCTCGGGGCTCGCGCTGATCTGCGTCGTGCTGAAGCGGCAGGTTAACTGGTAACCATCGCGCGATACCGCAATACCGGGACGCCCGAGCCAGCCGGTCTGCTCGCTGGGGAGAATTCCGAACACGCGTGGCACGTCGGGCGCGGCGTTGAGCTGAGCGGGAACGGCGGTGAGTGCAAGCATGCGTCGAGCTTCGTCATCGAGATGGCCAAGATCCGCTCCCCAGTGAATCACCGCGGGAACGGCGCCGGTCGCATCGAATATGAGGCTGGCACCTCCCCCGCGCAGCACGACGACTCCCGATTCGTTCAACGCGCTCACGCGACAGCGATTCGTGCGTAGCGGCTTACCTCGCGCGTGAGCTCTGCGTTCATGAACTTGCCCAGCAGTTCAGCGCGAAGTTCACTGTGCTCTGCTTCGTCGAAGAGGTTGTGGGTCTCGCCAGGATCAGAGTGTAGATCGAACATTTCTCCATAGTTTTCATCTCGGTAGATCGTGAGCTTGTATCGATCGTCGATATAGGTGCGGATGTGCACACGCGTGGGTTGGTGGCGGTTTTCGACCAAGACATGGTCACGCGCGTGTTCTTGCTCGGCTTTCCACACGGGCAGTTGGTTGACTCCCTGCATCGAAAGGGGAATCGGCAGGTTCGCGGCCGCCAACATGGTGGGAGTGAGGTCGACGAGACTTTGCAGTGCTGTTGAGTGCGAGCCTGCGGGGATGCGCCCGGGGAACCGCGCCATCATCGGAACTCTCAGAAGATCCTCGTAGTGGAACGCTCCCTTGGCGATCAAGCCATGCTGACCCAGGAAGTGACCATGATCCGTCGTGAAGATGACAAGGGTGTCCTCCGTGAGGCCAAGCGCGTCAAGTCGGTCGAGCAGGGTGCCAACTGCGTCATCGATGAACGACATCATGCCGTAGTAGATCGCGATGTTGCGGCGGAGCTCGTCGTCGTCGATGAGATGGCTGCCAAACCCATGATTCTCGTACGGCGTCTCTTGCCACGGCGAGTAGTCGGGTGCCTCTTCTTGAGTGAGCCGGTGCCACACCGGCATGCGATCAAGTTCGCCCGGAGCGAGCGAGCCGGGTGTCACGTCGGCCGGATCGTACATAGAGGCCCAGGGCTCGGGAACAACGTACGGCGGGTGGGGGTCTTGGAAGCTGGCCCAAAGGAAGAACGGCGAGTCACTCTCTGCCGCCATATCGAGAGCGTGAGCGCTGCGTTCCCGGACAAAGTTTGTGTAGTGATATTCCTCAGGTAGATCCCATGAATGTCTGCGGGGATTGGATCCGTCGTCGTTCTGAAAGTAGTCGCGCCAGTTCGTGAGTCCCTTGTCTTGCATCCAGAGGGCGTAATGCTGCCCGGCCCATCGTTCATCAGCATGATTTCGCGCCAGCTCAATGTGGTCGAACCCGTAATAGGGTCCGGTGAAGGAGCGCCAAAAATCGAGATCTCTCAGGGTGGGCATGGCTTCGAGCGATGTCTGATCAGGCTGGGATGCCAGCGGCTGGAAATGGGCCTTACCAATCAGTGTCGTGGAGTAGCCTGCGGCACCAAGAATCTCACCAACGGTCTGTTTGTCCTCGTCCAGTTTGGTACCGATGGTCCAGCAACCGTGGAGTGACGGATACTGACCCGTGATGATCGACGATCGTGACGGCGAGCAGAGCGGGTTCGGGCAGTATGCGCGATCAAGCACAACGCCGGCTTCCCCCAACCGGTCGAGGTTCGGGGTCTTGAGTAATGGAGTCCTGCTACCAAGGGCGTCGAAGTGTTGCTGATCGGTCGTAATGAGCAAGATGTTGGGATTTTTAGACATCAGAAGTCCGTTCAAATATCGTCAGAGAGCGTGGCGCGTCATTGCGCGACGCTAGGAGGGCACCCGCAAGACGCACGTCGCACGAGGGTGGTGCTGAACATGCGAGATTCAGCAGGTTCTGAAAGACGCAGTCGAACAATGGCTTCGACGGCGGCGTCTGCCATCTCATCGATGGGCTGTTGCATTGCGGTCAATGCGGGCCAGGTGTATTCAGACTCAGGGGAGGCATCGAACGAGACGATCGCGAGTTCATCGGGCATCCGCACTCCCGCTTCGTGAGCGGCCCGGATAACTCCGGTTGCTTGCACGTCGGATGCGACGAAAACCGCTGAGGGCGCTGCGGCGCTTTCGACGAGCGCCCGCCCAGCTTCGAGCCCCCCGGCACGCGAGAAATCTGCACGGAAGATGGGTCCCCGTCGAAGCCCCGCATCAGCAAGCGCATCCATCCACCCCACTTCTCTCGAATGCGCGATCCCTGCCATCTCTGGGCCCACAACGAGGCCGATCCGAGTGTGGCCGTGCTCAATCAGGTGTTTCACCCCTTCGCGGGCTCCAGCGCGGTGATCGACGGTAAACGCGAGACCGCCGGGCGTACCGATATTGCACCCGAACTCTACAAACGGTGTCTTCGTTGCACCGAGCGTGGTTGCGCTTTGGTCCGCGACGGTGCTCAACATGATGATGCCGTCAACTTGTCGCGACGTGAAGCTGTGCATCAGTTGCGCTTCGCGCTCGCGGCTTGAGTGTGAGTGCGCGACAAGCAGGTCGAAGCCGTGAGCGACGGCGGCCGTCTCTACGGCGACCGCGAGTTCAGCGAAGTAGAGGTTGGTGGCGTCAGGAATAACCATGCCGAGGAGTTGGGTCGCACCAGTTTTGAGACTTCGCGCAGCGGCGTTAGGCCGATACCCGAGTGCTGCCGCTGCTTCGAGTACGCGTTTACGCGTCGCGGGCGCCACTGACTGTGGCCCGGCGTTCGTCACGTAGCTCACGACAGCTGTGCTGACGCCAGCCAGTTTCGCCACATCCGCGCGGGTGGCGCGGCCCGGGGCAGCTTGTGTGCTCGCCGTGCTCATGAGGTTCCTGTCTCAATCGGCAGCCGTAGTGACTGCGTTGTCATTTCTACCAAAGTATGGACTAGCTAGTTACTCCAGTCAAATGTGGAAAAACGTGGAAAGTCCAGCATGAAAGAGACTCTTGCCAACGAAAAGTTACTCGTGTAACGTCAGGGCACAGCAGACTTGCACCTCGATTGCAAAGGAAAGACAATGAAGTCAATAAAGGCAATTTCGGCTGTTGCGCTCGTCGCAACCCTTACTCTCGCCGGATGCTCATCCGGAGCCAATGGCGGCGACGCTGGCGGCGACGTCACGATCGAATTCCAGACGGGATTCGCAGTCGATGACGGCGAGATGACGCTGATGAAAGAGCTTGTCTCTGAGTTTGAGGCCAGCAACCAGGGCGTCACGATCGACCTGATCGCGGCTGGTACCGACTACGAGTCGGATATGAAGGTTCGCCTGGCTGCGGGCACAGCGCCAGACATCTGGAACACGCACGGCTGGTCGCTGCTGCGATACAGCGAATTTCTTCTGCCCTTGGAAGATCAGCCTTGGGCGGACGACGTCATTGACTCGCTTGACGAGACGATGCGCAACGACGCGGGCGAAATTTTCGCTCTGCCCACCAACATCGACATCTCAGGCTTGATTTACAACGCAGATGTTCTTGAAGCGGCCGGAGTCGACCCGTACGGGATCGAATCCTGGGATGACTTCGACGACGCAGCTGATGCGGTCAACTCCGATACGGTTTCGCCGATCTATCAGGGAGGCAAGCCGCTCGCGGGAGCGCTAGCTGACCGTGTCGTCAGCGGAACGTTCGATGACGATGATCTCGCCGAGATGCTGGATGGCTCCTTCGTGACGCCGGCTTACGAAGAGATGCTTGATCTGGTGCAGGACTGGGGCGACTCGGGGTATTTCAACCCGGATTACTCCTCAGCCAGCCGCGACGACATGGCGAAGGCACTGGCTCAGGGCCAGGCCGCATTCATGTACGGGCCCTCGCTACTGTTCGATAACGCGTGGAGCTTCAACCCCGATGCCAACCTCGGGTTCATGCCAATCCCCACCACTACAGGAGCACCTCGCTACCTCGTGGGTGGCGAACGCACGGCGTTCGGCATCTCGAATAAGACCGAGAACCCAGACGAGGCGAAGGCCTTCATCGCCTTCCTCGCGGAGAACGACACGGCGCTCGCCGCAGCATCCACTTCACCTCCCGGGCTTACGACGGCGACTATGGAGCTGGGAAAGTTGCAGCCGAGCTTCGAAAAGTGGATGACTGAAGAAGAAGTGCCTGTGCTGCCCTACTTCGACCGCGTGTACCTTCCTAACGGTTCGTGGGAATCCATGCAGGTCACTACCGACGTCGTGATTACCGGACAGGGCACACCTGCGCAGGCGACTGAGCAAATGAAGTCCACTTACGACAGCCTCCGGGGCCAGTCCGAGTAGGACGCCTAAAATCCCCGGGTGGGTTGCACAGATACTGCCCACCCGGGGCACCATCCCCTCGTCGACAAAGGAGCCGACTCTCATGACTACTGCACCGCTCAAGCCGTCGCGCGGCCTGCGCCGTAGCGCCACCCGTGGCGGTGGCTACGTCAACCTGCTGTATCTGCCTGCACTCGTGCTGTTCGCAGTTTTTATGATCTACCCGCTCATTAGCGGCATCGGCTTAGCATTCACGAACTGGAACGGGTATAGCGAAGCGCGCAGCTTCGTCGGATTCGACAACTTTGCGCGGCTATTCTCCGATCCCGTCTTTGCGACAGCGGTGCGCAACACCTTCATATTCGGCATCGGTTGCACGATTATTCAACAAGTCTTCGGGCTGGGGCTGGCCATCGCATTGGATAAGCCGTTGCGTGGACGTTCGACCGTGCGTGCAATCGTGTATCTGCCCGTGCTCGTCTCGCCGATCATCATGGGCACGATGTACTACCTCCTCCTGCAATACAACGACGGCGCGTTCAACGACGTCGTGGTCGCGTTCGGTGGTGAGCGTATGGCGTGGTTGGCTGACTCTTCAATGGCGATCGCGATCATCGTCGCCGTCAATAGCCTCCAGTTCATGGGCATCTCAATGATCATTTACCTGGCCGGATTGCAATCAATCCCTGAAATGTATTACGACGCCGCGAGCCTCGATGGAGCGACGACCTGGCAACAGTTCCGATACGTCACTGTTCCCCTACTGCAACCGGCATTTGCGACCAGTATTGTGCTCAACCTCATCGGTGGCTTGAAACTGTTCGACGTCATCAAAATCTTGACGAACGGCGGCCCGGGATATTCGACCCAGTCGGTCTCCACACTGATTAGCACGACCTACTTCGACAGCCAAAGCGCTGGCTATGCGTCGGCGATGGGAGTTGCACTCTTTGCGATCATCATCGTGATCACGATCATTATGAATAAGGTCCTCGGTAGCCGGAAGGTGGAGGCATAGATCATGTCCAGACTCTCGAAAGTACTTATCGGAATCGGGCTAGCCGTCGTCTGTTTCGTGCAGCTACTGCCGTTCTACGTGGCGTTGACGACCTCGCTGAAACCGAAGACTGACTTATCGTCCCAGCTCGCGCTGCCGGGCGAAATCTTCTTCGGAAACTTTGCCAGCGCGTTGGATGATGGCAATATTCTGCGGGCGATCGTGAACAGCATCATTGTCACGGCAGTCTCGACATTCTTCGTGTGCGTGCTGGGTGCGCTCGCTGCGTACCCTTTGGCACGCAGAGGCACGTGGGTGAACAAGGTGATCATGCTCGTCATTTTGAGCATGATCATGGTGCCACCGCTCAGCATTTTGGTGCCGTTGTACACAATGCTGAGCAAGATGGGTGGAGTCAACACCTATTGGGGCATCATCTTGGTGATGATTGCGACGCACCTCTCATTGAGCGTCTTTCTGTACGCTGCTTTCCTTCGCACTATTCCTAGTTCTTTGGAAGAAGCGGCCAAACTCGATGGCGCCAACCTCCTGCAGACTCTGTTTTACATCGTGTTCCCGCTGCTGAAGCCGGTGACAGCGACGGTCATCATTCTCACGGGAATCGCCACGTGGAATGAATACGCTTTGTCATCGTTCATTTTGACCAAACCCGACGTGCAGACGATCGCACCCGCGATTGCCTCGTTCTTCTCGTTGCAATCCAGCAATCTAGGGGCAGCAGCGGCCGCCGCGCTACTCGCGCTTGCACCGGTCTTGATTGCTTACCTGTTCCTGCAGCAATACTTCATGAAGGGCATGGTTGCTGGCGCAGAAAAGTAGACCACGGTACCGAGCGGTGTGTCCTGTGTGCCAACGCAGGGCGCGCCGCTTTGTGCGTATGAGGCAATGACCCCTTCTCGAAAGCTATGGCGCACTGTGGGCAGAGCGTTCACGCAAAAGCGGTTCTAGAAATTAGGCATGTCGGTGCCCGGGCGAGCAGCCTCGGTGCGGACCTCGCCAAACGCCGCCGGATGCCGCGAGCCCCACTGGAAGCGCCGCTCGAGTTGCGCGCCAATCGCGAGCAGCACATCCTCGCGACCGGGGCGGCCAATGAGCTGCACGCCCATCGGCAGCCCTTCCGCGGTTTCGTGCACGGGGAGGCTGATCGCGGGCAGGCCGGAGACGTTGACGAAGCTCGTCCACGGTGTGTACTGCACTTGCTTCGCAAAGTTCTCGAAGGCATCCTCGGCAAAAAACCAGCCGAGCGGGCGCGGTGTCATCGCCATCGCCGGGGTCAGCACAGCGTCGTAGGTCGAGAACTGGCGGATGACGCTGCGCTCGAACCGAGACAGCGTCGCGATGGCGACGCCAACGTCGCGCGCGCTCATCCGGCGTCCGCTGTCGATGAGCCATTTCGTGAGCGGTTCCACGAGCTCGAGCTGTTCGCCATCGAGCGGGATTCCGGCGGCTGAAGCTTGCCACAGCACCGTGAAGGCTTCGGCGTATTCGGGTGACGGGTCGAGCGCGAAGTCTTCGCTGCCGTGGCCGAGCTGGTCGAGCGCGGTGCGAGCGAGGGTCAGAGCATCCTTAGCCTCCGGCGAAACAGAAATCTCGTAGGTGTCATCCCACGGCGAGGTCGTCATGACGCCGATGGTGAAGGTGCCCTCGCCCCGGATGGCCGCGTTGAGGAAGGCGCCGCCGTCCCACGTTGGCGGGCCAACCGAGAATGGCGAGGGGCCGGCGATTCCATCGAGGAGGAGCGCAGCATCCGCCACGGTGCGAGCCAGCGGCCCGGTCACCGGAAGCTGGCCGAGACTGCCGAAACCGCTGCCCGCGGGCACGCGACCGCGCGAAGGCTTGAGGCCGACGAGACCGGTGGCTGCGGCGGGGATACGAATCGAGCCACCACCGTCCGAGCCCGGAGCGAACGGCAAGAGCCCCGCCGAGACGGCGACGGCCGCTCCCCCGCTGCTGCCGCCGGAGCCCAATGAGGTGTCCCAGGGGTTCACGGCCGGGGCATCCGAGAGTGGTTCGGTGTAGGCAGGCAGACCGAATTCGGGGGTCGCCGTTTTGCCGAGGCTGATCGCGCCGGCGGCATCGAGAACGTCGGTGATCTCATCCGACACCTCGGGCACGAAGTCGGCGAAGGCGCGGGATCCATAGGCGGTGCGCACTCCGGCGCGGGCCCACAAGTCTTTTTCGCCCGAGGGTAGGCCCCAGAGGGCGGCGGCGCGGGAGCCAGAGGCCTCGAGCTCCGCAGCACGCTGGCGCGCAGCATCCGGAGTCACGACCGTGAAGGCGCCCAACTCGGGGTTGAGGCGTTCGATGCGATCGAGGTAGCACTCCACGAGTTCGCTGGGCTTCAGCTCGCCCGCTCGCACGAGATGAAGCTGCTCAAGGGCGGTGAGGCGATGAAGTTCTGACACGGATTCAGCCTAAGGGGGTTGACAACGACCCGCCATGCTGGTTGGTTAGTTACATCACCAACTAACCAACTAGCCGCCGCACTGTTGCTGCTTCACCGCAGCACCGCAACACCGCGGCACCGCTAGACCACAACCCGCACCCAGAAAGGAGGCTCACATGGATGACTCCCGCCCCATTTTCGCGCAGGTCGCCGAGAACATTGAGAACGACATCATCTCCGGCGCCCTGCCCGAAGAAGGCCAGGCTCCCTCGATCAACGAGTTCGCAGCCTTCTATCGCATCAACCCCGCGACCGCCCTCAAAGGCGTGAACGTGCTCGTCGATGCCGGAATTCTCTACAAGAAACGAGGAATCGGAATGTTCGTCGCCACCGGCGCTCAAGAACAACTCAAAGGTGCTCGCCGCGACAGCTTCAGCAGCGAGTACGTTCGCCCTCTCTTGGCCGAAGCAGAAAAGCTCGGCATCGACTCCGCCCAACTCACCCAGATGATCGCCAAGGAGGCGAATAACTCATGACCTCCACCATCGAGGTAACTAACCTCAGCAAGCACTTCGGCAAAGTGAACGCCGTCAACGACGTGAGCTTCACGGTCGCCGAGAACAAGATCTACGGCCTACTCGGTCGCAACGGTGCCGGCAAGACCACGCTCATGCAGTTGCTCACCGGCCAAGAATTCGCCTCGAGCGGCACCATCTCCCTCTTCGGGCAACCTCCGGTCGAGAACGCCAAGGTTCTGCAGAACACCTGCTTCATCAAAGAGAGCCAGCGCTATCCCGAAGACTTCCGCCCCAAAGATGTCTTCAAGACCGCACCCTGGTTCTTCGCCAACTGGGACCAAGAATTCGCCGATCGTCTGATCGCCGACTTCCGCCTCCCCCTCGACCGCCGCATCAAGAAGCTCTCACGCGGCCAACTTTCCTCCATCGGCGTCATCGTGGGTCTCGCCTCACGCGCACCGCTCACCTTCTTCGATGAGCCCTACCTGGGGCTGGATGCCGTAGCCCGCCAAATCTTCTACGATCGCCTTCTCGAGGACTACGCCAACCACCCGCGCACCGTGATCCTCTCCACTCATCTCATCGACGAGGTCAGCAACCTGCTCGAACACGTTCTCGTGATCGACGAAGGCAAACTCCTCATCAACGAGGATGCCGAAACTCTCCGCAACCGCGCCACGAACGTTGTCGGCATGAAGACCGCCGTCGAGGCGTTCATCGGCAACCGCGAAGTGTTGCACCGCGACGGCATCGGCGGGCTCAGCTCGGTAACCGTTGCCGGGCTCAGCGAGAGCGAGCGCCGCGACGCACACGCTGCCGGGCTGGAACTGTCACCGGTGTCGTTGCAGCAGCTCATCATCCAACTCACCCGCACCGAGACCAAGGAATTCGAGGCCAGCGCATGACCACCACAACGGCTCTCGCCCAACCGGCAAGCCCCCTGAAGCGCATTACCAACGTAGCCAAACTGCATTTCGCCAACCCCTGGACGACCCTTGGGCTGCCGTGGATCATTCTCGGCGTGATCTTTGTGGGGATGCTGACCGTCTGGTGGCTGATCTATTCCGCCATTGATGAGTCCGCCCGAGAATCAGCCCTCGAAGGAACGCAGTTCTCCGGCTCAAGCTTTTTCATCTACATCTACATGATGGTCGTGGCGATCCAAGCGATCAGCATCACATTCCCGTTTGCTCTCGGCTACGGCGTTACGCGCCGCGACTACTACCTCGGAAGCGCGCTCGCTTTCGTGGCGCTAGCCGTGATCTATACCGCAGGACTCACGATAATTTCGGTCGCGGAAACGATGACAGGCGGCTGGGGAATGGGCGTCACGATTTTCGCGCCCGTCTACTTCGGAGCGGGCATTGTGGAACGCATCTTCGTGCAATTCGTCGCGTTCTTGTTCTTCCTGTTCTTCGGCTCAGCCATTGCCGCTGTCTGGGTACGCTGGAAGGCCACCGGCGTGACGATGTTCTTCATCGTCGTCGCGGCGTTGCTCGTCGGCTTGATTGCGCTAGCAACCTTCACGGATTCGTGGGTCGCAATCGGGGCCACCTTGGTCGATCTCGGGGTCACTGGCGTCGCGGCCTGGAGCCTCGTGCTCACCGCGATCAGCGGTGTGGCTGGGTTCACGTTGCTACGGCGCGCAACTCCGCGCAACGCGGCCTAGCTCGTAACGCGGCCTAACCCGTACGCGGCAGCCAACGCGCTGACCCTCACCACCCATCAGAACGGCGGATGCCCGGCTCTCCCCTCGGGGGAGGCCGGGCATCCGTTCGTTTGTACGGGGTTCGTGACTCCGCGCTACGCGTCGATCGACTTCTGCATCAGATACGTGCCGACCCAGCGGTCGAACTTGAAGCCGACGCGCGTGAGATGCCCGATGGATTCGAAGCCCAGCTTCTTATGAAGGTGAATGGAGGCGTCGGCTCCGTCATCCGAAATCACGGCGATGATCTCGCGGATGCCGGACTGGCGCCCGCGTTCAATAAGTTCGTTCAGCAGCGCACCGCCCACGCCCTGCCCGGTAGCAGCCGGTGAGAGGTAAATCGAGCCTTCCACTGTTCGCTTGTAGGCGGCCTTGGGGCGCCACGGGAACATGGCGGCGTAGCCGAGCACGCGATCCTCGTCGTCGACCGCGACAATGAACGGCAGCCCCGACTCTTCCACGGCGACCCGCTTAGCGGTCATGATCTCGGGAGTGACCTCAACAATGTCGAAAGTGACGACGGTCGTGCTCACGTAGTGGCCATAGATTTCGGCGAGCGCCGCATCGTCCGCTGCGATGGCGTCTCTAAAGTGGTGTGCCATGGCTGCTCCTGAGGTGTCGTGACAAAAATGCGATTAGCGAAGGCTGCACGTGGTGACGCTTGCCCGTGTCGCGGGTATCGCGACTCCTATTTTAGAGGTCGAGTGAGCGGTCAACGCGCCAGTCAATAGGGGCAGCCCCTTGCACTTCAAGCGCCGCATTCACCCGACTAAACGGCTTCGAACCGAAGAACCCGCGGCGCGCAGACAGCGGGCTCGGGTGAGCACTCACGATCACCGGCGTATCCCCCAGCAGTGGCGCGACGGCTGCCGCCTCCTTACCCCACAGCACAGCAACAAGAGGTTGCGGCCTCGCCGCGAGCGCCCGAATCGCGGCCGCCGTGATCTCTTCCCAACCGTGACGACGGTGGGAGCCCGTCACCCCGGCCTGCACTGTCAGCACCCTGTTGAGCAACAGAACGCCCTGACTCTGCCACGCACTCAGGTCGGCGTGCGCAGCGGGCGGGATGCCGAGGTCGTCGTGCAGTTCCTTGTAGATGTTGCTGAGGCTCCGCGGCAGCGGTCGCACCGCCCGGTCGGCCGAGAACGCGAGCCCTACGGCGTGCCCCGGCGTCGGATACGGGTCCTGGCCGACAACGAGCACGCGCACCTGATCGTAGGGTGCTTCGAAGGCCCGGAGTACGGCATCCGGTTCCGGGAGCCAGGGTCGCCCGGCTGCGCTCTCGGCATCAAGAAACGCGCCAACCGCCTCCAGCTGACCCTCTAACGGGTGTAATTCACGAGCCCACCCGGGGTCGACACTGCTCAAGTCCATGTCACTACGCTAATGCGCGGCCTGTCTACCGATAGCATCCGTTCATGTCATTCCTGCGCGGAAAATCCGGGGCCATCACGATGGGCCTCATCGGCTACCTCTTCTTTGTCGAGCTGGTGAGCGGAATCATTCAGGGGTACTACATCCCCCTGATCCCCGACATCGTCGATCACCTCGGCATCCGCGATGCTGACTTCAACTGGTTCGAGGCCGCCCAGCTGCTGTTGAGCGCCATTGTGGTTCCCATTCTCGCGAAACTCGGCGACATGCACGGCCACAAGCGCATCCTGTTGATCTCGACCGTTCTGACCGCCGGCGCAACCTGGTGGCTGGCGTTCACGGGTGACTTCACGAGCTTCTTGATTGCGTGGGCGCTGCAGGGGTTCTACGTCGTCTGGCTCCCGCTCGAAGTCGCACTGATCTTTGACCGCGGCCGCGTCACCGGTATGGGCGCATCCCAGACCCGCCGCGCTGCGGGCTTCCTCGTTGTTGCCCTCGAAGCGGGCGCCATCATGGGCGCGCTCGGTGGCGGCCGTATCTTCAAACTCTTCGGCGAAAATGTGCAGCAGACGCTCATGATCCCCGCCATCGCCGTCACCATCGTCTTCTTCGTCATCCTCTTCGGCGTGCCCGAATCGAAACCACTGCCCGGCCGCACCCTCGACTTCTGGGGCTTCGTGCTCCTCACTATCGGCCTATTGCTCATCACTTCGGGCCTCACGTTCTTACGCATCAACGGCCCCGGCGCGTGGTGGGTCTACCTCGTCATGCTCGCCGGTGTCGCGACCTTTATCCCGTGGGGTCGCTACGAGCTACGCCAGAAAGACCCCGCGATCGATCTTCGGATGCTGCGCGACCCGAGCATGTGGCCCATCCAGCTCACGGCGGGCCTCGTCGGTATCAGTTTGCTCGGCGCCCAGGCTCCGCTTGCGACCTTCGCCGGCACCGACCCGATCAACGGCTACGGCCTCGGGATGGAATCGGATGAGATTTCGTACATCATCGGCGCGTATCTCGTCTCGATGATCGTGGGTGCCCTGCTGTTCCCGATCCTCTCCAAGTGGAAGAGCCCTCGCGTGGCGCTCATCGTCGCCACGTTCTTGGTGGCGGCCGGTTACCTGATGTTCTTGCCCTTCCACATGACGGTGCTGAGTGTGTTCCTCAACATGAGCATTGCGGGTCTCGGCTCGGGTGCGCTCGTCGGCGCCCTCCCCGCTGCCGCCGCCGCCGCTGCTCCGCGCGGCCAGACCGGCATCGCGACCGCCCTCACCAACACGACCAAAACCATTGGCGGATCGTTCGCCTCCGCAATCTTCGCCATCGTGCTGCTGGCCGGGGCGGCATCCGCCGTCACCGAAACGGCCTCCAGTCTGTTCGGCTACCTGACGGTCTTCACAATCTGTGGTGCGGGCGCCCTCGTCGCGGCGGTGCTGTTGTTCTTGGTGCCGAAACTCGCGTTCGCGGATGTCGTGGACGACATCGGCGAGCTCGAAGCGAGCGAAGAGACTACCGTCGCCGACTAGCGCGGCTTGAGCTCGCCTCTGATCATCTTGTGCGGCGCGGCCTGAGCCACGGGCTTGATCGTAATGAGGTCAAGGTTGACGAACGGCGGAAGTTCAAGGGCGTGCACAATCGTTTCGGCGATGTCGTCGGCGACGAGCGGATCGGGCACATTCTCGTACACGGTGTCGGCTTTGGCCGCATCGCCGCCAAAACGAACGAGCGCGAACTCTTCGGTCTTCACCATGCCGGGAGCGACCTCGATAACACGAATCGGCTCCCCCGCGAGCTCTAACCGCAGCACTGCGGTGAGCGCATGCTGGGCAAACTTCGCGGCGTTGTAGCCGCTACCGCCCTCATAGGGCACCGTTGCTGCGATCGACGTGATCATGAGGATGCTGGCCGTATCGCCCTCCGCGATTCCTTCGCGCAACAGCGGCAACAGCGCACTGGTCACTCGCTTCGTTCCCACAACATTCACGTCGAACATGCGGATCCAGTCATCCGCGTCGCTGTCTTCAACACTGGCGACGCCGAGCGCACCACCCGCGTTGTTAACGAGAGCGTGGATGGGGCCGAGCTCACGCAAGAAGGCCGCGAGCGCGTCGACGTCATCCTGTTTGGTGACATCGGCAACGAACGTGTCAACGCCCGTATCTGCTGCGAGCGCCGCGAGCCGTTCCTCACGTCGCGCAACAGCAACGACTTGCCAGCCGTGCTTCACGAAACGGCGAGCAGTCGCTTCGCCAATGCCTGAACTTGCGCCGGTAACTACTACTCGCTTGATCGCCATGCTTTAAAAGTAGTGGCTCCGGCCAGCACCCAGCCACCGGATGCTGATCTGGCGCACGGAACAGCGGCGCTAGCGCTCGTTCGCTACAAGATATTCGGCTGCTGCCAGAATGGCATCCGTCGACGAAATGTAGGTGAAGCCCAAGTCACGCGGGGCGTCCGAGCCGTCAACGTCAAGGTTGCGTTGAATGGAACCGGCAAGAGCCCGCACTGCGGGGTTGAACGGCGCCACAACTTTCACCAGCCAGTTGGGCAATTGCCGAGTCGTGATCCTGCGCTCGGGATAGACATTCTTGAGTACCGTGCTCGCTTCAGCAATCATCATCGCGCCCGCATTCGCCGGATACCGTTTTCCGATTGCCACAGGGGCATCAATCGCAGCGACGTGCATGCGCGCAACGTCACGGACATCCACGATGGGCAGATTCGACTTCGGGTAAGCCGGGTCAACGCCCCCGAGGAAGCGCTCTACGTACGCCAAAGAAGTCGCGTAGTGCTCGTCCATGGGCGGTCCAAACACAGCGCCCGGGTTGATCGTGGTGAGCTGCATTTCAGGATGCTCGGCCACGAACTGCCATGCAGCTCGCTCTGCCAAGGTTTTGGATGCTTCATAAGCGGTGGTGTCGGGATGCGTCGGGTCGGTCCAATTCGCGAGCGTCGAGACATCCATTCGCGGCTTGGTGGAATCTTTATAGATTGCGGCGCAACTGGAGGTGAGGATGACGCGGCGCACTCCCGCGGCCTGTGCCGCCGCCAGTGCGCGCCGAGTGCCCTCGACAGCGGGACGAATGAGTTCCTGAGGATCTTTGGGCTCATCCACCGGGAAAGGTGACGCGGTGTGAAGAAGCACGTCTACCCCGGCCATCGCCTCGGCCCAGCCCTTGTCGGAGAGCAGGTCGAGGGAGACAAAGCTCAGGGCGGCACCGGGAAACAAAGCCTCGACTTGAGCCTGTCGCGTTCCGGAGCGCACGGCGGCTTTCACCGAGTAGTTACTCTCCAGCAATTCGCGAACAATGTGTTTGGCGATGAAGCCAGAGGCGCCGGTAACGAGCACGGTGGTCATTTGTCTCCTGAAAGGTTTTCTGCAGCGAACTGTCGGTTCAATCTAGTTCCCACAACCCGGGAAAAGGCACACGAAGCTCACGGCGATGCCGATTACACTTCAACGAATGACCGGAGCTTCTCTCACCACTTCGCCGCCTGCGCGCGCCCCCAAAGTGCGACTCCCCCACTGGGACAACGCGCGCTTTCTCGCCGTCACCCTCGTGGTGATTGGCCACGGCATCCAGCGGCTCACGTACGACTCCAACAACGCCTTAGCGCTGTACCTCTTTATCTACGCGTTCCACATGCCCGCCTTCGCGATCATCAGTGGCTATTTCTCGAAGCCCGGACCGCCATCGGCGCTTCAGATGCGTCGGGTTCTTACCGACATTTTGCTGCCGTATTTCATCATGGAAGCCATCTGGTCAATCGTGAAGTTCTTTACCGAGGGAACAACCGATCTGAACCCGTCGAAGCCCAGCTGGACGCTCTGGTTCCTTCTTGCTCTCGGCATCTTCCGCCTGGTGCTCCCGTACCTCGCACTATTGCGCTGGCCGCTGCTGTGGGCAATCATCGGCTCCGTCGGGGTCGGGTACTTCGACAACGTTGACAGCACCTTCTCGCTCTCTCGCGCCATCGGCATCCTGCCCTTCTTCGTGCTGGGGTGGAAACTCAATGAGTGGAAGCTCATGGAGCGCTGGAAGGTCGCCGAACGCTCGGTCGTGCTCATTCGGGCACTCGCGGTCACGATCTTCTTCGGGTTGATGGCCGTCATCCTCAGCAACATCGAGCTGTGGCGCACCATCAACCTGCGCTTCTGGTTCTTTTACGACGACTCCTATAAGGGCCTCGGTGAAGACCAGTGGTGGGCTGGCGCCGTGCGCCTCGGACTTATCGCCCTCGCCATCATTTTGAGTGCAGCATTCTTCGCTCTGGTTCCGCGCCGCCACACCTGGATCACAGATGCCGGCCAAGCCACCATGTACGTCTACCTCCTCCACAGCTTCATCCTCTATCCGCTTCGCGAAAGCGGGCTGCTGCTCGATGAACAGTCCTCGGCGATGTGGCTCGTGAGCATGGTGCTCGGCTCAATCGGTATCGCTCTCGTACTGTCGACTCCGTTGATCAAGAAGATTTTCCGGCCGATTATCGAGCCCAAACCGAACTGGGTTTTTGTGCCCGTGCCCAAAGAGACAGATCTGTCTACTAAAAAACGTTGAGTTACGACATATTTCACGAGTGATTGACCGCCCCACGGGGCCTGCTTAGGCTCACAGTGTGGCGGACATCCCGATCCACCAACCGACCTAGGAGGCCGCCGTGAGCGACTGGAACTTCGAAACCAAGCAGATCCACTCGGGCGCGCAGCCTGACCCCACGACTAACTCGCGGGCCACACCGATCTACAAGACGACCGCGTATGTCTTCAACAACGCGGATCACGCCAAGAACCTCTTCGCGCTGGCCGAATTCGGAAACATCTACACCCGCATCCAGAACCCCACTCAGGATGTCGTCGAACAGCGCGTTGCCGCTCTCGAGGGCGGAACCGCAGCACTGTTGCTCGCTTCCGGCCAGTCGGCAACGACCTTCGCCGTGCTCAACATTGCACAGGCCGGCGACCACATCGTCTCGTCGTCGTCTGTCTACGGCGGAACCTACAACCTCTTCAAGTACACGCTCGCGAAGCTCGGCATCGAGACCACCTTCGTTGAGAATCAGGATGACGCTGCCGAGTGGGCTGCCGCTATCCGCCCCAACACCAAGCTCCTCTTCGCGGAGACCATCGGTAACCCGCGCATCAACGTTCTCGACATCGAGCTCGTTGCCGATGTGGCCCACGCTGCGGGTGTTCCCCTCATCGTCGACAACACCATCGCAACTCCGTACCTGATTCGTCCGTTCGAGCACGGCGCCGACATCATCGTTCATTCCGCCACCAAGTTCTTGGGCGGTCACGGCACGGTTCTGGGTGGAGTCATCGTCGATGGCGGCAAGTTCGAGTGGTCGAAGAACGTTGACAAGTTCCCCGGTCTCACCGAGCCTGACCCGTCGTACCACGGCGCCAGCTACACCGGCGTTCTTGGCGATGGCATCGCGTACATCATCAAGGCTCGCGTTCAGTTGCTGCGCGACCTTGGTTCGGCCATCTCCCCCGACAGCGCTTTCTCGCTCATCCAGGGCATCGAAACGCTCAGCCTGCGCATTGAGCGTCACGTGCAGAACGCTCAAGCAATCGCCGAATGGCTCGACAGCCACGACGATGTTGACACGGTCTACTACGCCGGACTCCCCTCGAGCCCGTGGTACGCGAACGCCAACAAATACGCGCCCAAGGGTGTCGGTGGAGTTCTCTCCTTCGAACTCAAGGGTGGAGTGGATGCTGGCCGCTCGTTCGTGAACAGCGTCGAACTCTTCAGCCACGTCGCCAACATCGGTGACGTGCGCAGCCTCATCATTCACCCCGCATCGACGACCCACTCGCAGCTCTCCCCCGAGCAGCAGTTGACCGCCGGAGTCACACCAGGACTGGTGCGTCTCTCGGTGGGCCTCGAGAACATCGAGGACATCAAGGCCGACCTGCAAACCGGTTTCGATGCCGCCCGCGCGACAGCCGCAGAGGCTCGCGCCCGCGTCTAAGACTGCTGGCTTCACCAGTGGCGGCAGTGCTCTTCGGAGTGCTGCCGCCACTGCCTCGTTAACGCGGTCGGCAGCCACCAGCTTCGTAATAATTTCGTGCCACACAGAATAGTTCGCGATACTTAAGGCGACATGGACTGGCAGACACCTGAAGACACTGTTCCTTCGGCATTCATCACTGACGCAAACGTGCGTTCACTCCTCGGCAAGCCCCCGGCGACGGGCGCGTGGCGCGAGGGCGATCCGGTAGGTCAACGCCAGTTCGTCACCATCACCGATCTCGCTTTAGAGTTCAGCCGCCGCCTTCCCTCAGCGCGTATCGCTTACGAAACTCACGGCACTCTCAACGACGACGCGTCGAACGCGATTCTCGTCGCCCACGCCCTCACCGGTGATAGCCACATTGTCGGCAACCCCGGAAACGGGCACGCCACTGCCGGATGGTGGAACGATCTTGTCGGCCCAGGCAAAGCCATCGATACAGACCGCTGGTTCGTCGTCTCTCCCAATATCTTGGGTGGCTGTCAGGGCAGCACCGGTCCGGCATCTCACGCGCCCGACGGAGCCGAGTTCGGCGCCCGCTTTCCCTTCATCACGATCCGCGATCAGGTAGCCGCGCAGGTCGCCCTGAGCGACGCCCTCGGTATCGACAAGTGGGCCGCGGTGATCGGCGGCTCGATGGGGGGCATGCATGCTCTGGAATGGGCGGTCGCGCATCCTGATCGCGTCGAGAAGGTAGCCGTTTTGGCCGCACCGCCTGTCTCCACAGCCGACCAGATCGCTCATAACTCGGTTCAGGTCGAGTCGTTGCGCACCGATCCTGCCTTCGCTGATGGTGCGTACTACGACGCCGCCGATGGCGATGGACCCCACCGCGGGCTCGCTCTCGCACGTCGCCTCGCACTGCTCAACTACCGCTCTTCCGACGAGCTCAATGAACGCTTCGCCCGCACGTGGCAAAGCGAAGTGAGCCCGTGGGGCAAGGGCGGCCGCTATGCCGTCGAAAGCTACCTCGACTTTCACGGCAACAAATTTGCGCGCCGCTTTGATGCCAACAGCTACGTCACTCTCGTCGAAGCAATGAGCTCCCACGACATTGCCCGCGGTCGCGGCACCGTCGCTCAAGCACTGGCGCGCGCCACGATGCCCGCGCTCGTGCTGGGCATCGACAGCGATCGACTCTTCCCCGTGTCCGGCCAAGAGATCATTGCCGAGCACCTGCCTGGCAACATCGACGGCGCGCTGCCGCACGTCATCCATTCCCCATTCGGCCACGACGGTTTCTTGATTGAGGATGCGCTCGTGAGCGCCCAGTTGGAACGCTTACTCGCTCTCTAAATTTGCTGAGAATCGTCCGACACCGAGCGTGTTGGGCGAAAAAATGTCGCTTTCTCATGACAATCGGCGGTGCGTCACCCCCGAGAGAGGTACGAAATGTGCAAACATTGCCACAAATGGACCTCACTACGAAAGAACGAGATCGCCTACTTCAGCGCACTGCGCGAGTAGCGAGTCTTAGTTTTCTGATCGTTTCGGTCGTATGCCTCAGCATCCCGGGGGCAGTGTCGACAACGACGCTGCTGCTGTGCCTCCCGCTCTATGCGGTCATGGCCGTGTTGCAGTTCCAAACGGGAAACAGCCGCTCGATCGGCTGGGTCATTCCCTCGTTCGTGGTGGGCATCATCGCAATCCTTCTTATCGCGGGCACACCGGGTGGGCCGAGCCAAGCAGGGCTTTCTGCCGTGGCCCAACTCTCGTCAGCATCCCTCGCCTGTCTTGCCATCGTTTTGACGACCACGCTGCTGCGCCGCATCGTATTGCTCCTCAGTTTTCTCGCCGTAGCGAGCGTCACCATTATTTCGCTCGCACCGTTCCAACCGCCCGTGCGCACTCTCGCCCTCGCGATCTTCGGCTGGATCCTTGCCGCCCTCATCGGCTTCTGGATTAGCTCGGGCGTTCCACAAGCCGTACGCCGCATCGCGAGCATTGGTCGTGCCCACCGCGCAGAACGCCAAGCCAGCGAGACCGAAGCCCAGCGTCGTCAGGGTGCTCGCCTGCTTCACGACACAGTTCTGGCCACTCTCACACTGCTCGCCCACTCCGGTGTCGGCGTTTCAGCAGAGGCCATGCGCCAGCAGGCCGGCGACGATGCTCGACTTTTGCGTCAACTTCGCCTCGGTGCCACCCCCACGCCGCAAGCATCCGGCGACTACAACCTGAGCGCCCCCGTAAGCGAGACAGTGCTCGGCACAACGCTCGAATCAGTCAAGCAACGTTTCGGCCGCATGGGACTCGAAGTCAGCTGGCATGGCACCGGCCAGGTTTTGCTCCCCAGCGACGTTCTCGACGCCTTCCTGCTCGCCCTCGCTGAATGCCTCGAAAACGTTCGCCGCCACTCCGGCGTCACCGAAGCTCACGTCACGATCACCGAAGACAACACGACCGTTCGAGCCATGATCACCGACTCCGGTGTCGGCTTCATCCTCGACGATGTTGATTCGGCGAGCCTCGGCTTCAAAGAGTCCGTTGTCGCACGCTTGAAAGAAGTCGGCGGACAAGCTCGACTGTTCTCCACCCCCGGCTCCGGAACCACCGTTGTCTTGGAGGTTCCCCGATGACCTACGCTCCCCCCGAAGAAAACACTCTCGGCGTCATCGTCGGCGGCAAACCACGCCATGCCAAGAGCGCCGCTGTCCGGCGCCTCGCGGGCGACGACACTCCCCGACTCATCGGACTCGGCACCGGCTTCGTCGGCATCGGAGCGGCCATTCTCGTGAGCCTTCGCGCAATCTACGGCCTCGTGTGGCTCGTCATCCAATGGGACATCTACCCCAATCCTGTTGCGGCAGCCATTGCGTGGGTGCTCCTGATCGTCATCATCATCGGCACCATCACGTTAGTGCAGCTCACTAGCGGACAACTTCCGCTCTGGATGTTCGTTCTCTTCCTTGTTGGCCTCGCCGCCGTCATGGCGCTCGACATCTTCGCCATCTGGGATCTACACAACATCGGCGGCCACGCGACCTCCGCGGTTGCGGCCGGAATGGCGTTACTTCTTGTGCTGACGGTTCGCCCGAGCGCCGACATCATCATCGCTGTCTCTGCGGTCGGCGCAGGATTAGCCGCCGCCATCGTGGTGAACGTGCCCCTGACTGAAGACAATATTGCTCCGCAGATCACCACCGTGGCGTTCGCCGTGCTCCCCACCGTGATTGGTCTCTCCCTCATCGTCAACTTCCGCCAACTCGTGCAGGTCGAGCTCGACCGCGTGCTCGTTCAGAGCACCCTCACCGCACCACGTTTTGCCGTCGGCATGATGGCATCCGAAGAACTTGCCCGCCTCGACCTCGCCGCAGAAAAGCTGCTCGACTCGGTGGCAAACGGTTCGACCAAGCTGCCTCTGCAACCCAAAATTGCCTCGACGGCGGCATCCCTCGCCACCGAATTGCGACTGCACCTCATTGAGGGCCGCCGCGAAACCTGGCTCTATCATGCGATCACCGAGTCTGACCTGCTCGGCAAATCGGTAACACTTACCGACAAGGGAAGCCTTGCCGGTTTGCTCGACCCCACCCAGCGCGACGGCTTGCTCTCGACTGCGTGGCTCTTTGTGACTGACACCACCAAACGCGGGGCCAAAAACTCCGTCCACATCACGATCGCGCCATCAACTACCGTTTTGGCATCTGGTTTCGAAGACAAAGTGGCAGTCGGAATCTCGATCACCTCGACCGGAGTGGCACGAAATCGTGTTGACGCTTCCACGTGGGAAGCGGTCGCGAAGGTCGGAACGTATACCGACTCCATAGAGAACTCCAGCCTGCGCCTCGACATTGAATGCCTTGTCGAAAACCCCGCTGACCAATAATTTTCGTAAGATAAGACGAACGACCAGAGGAACTAATCGTGACTGAACCAACAAAGCGCATCCGGCTCGCACTCGTTGACGACCACCGAATGTTGCTCGGTGCGCTCACCGAGTGGATTCGTCAGGCCGCAGCCGACATCGACATGGTTGTCGCCGTGCCAACGTGGCCCGAACTCACAATCCACCCAGAGTTCCCTGTCGACGTTGTGCTGCTCGACCTTGACCTCAAAGACAACATCCCGGTCTCGCTCAAGATCAACACTCTCAAGTCCATGAACGTTCGCGTCGTCCTGATGAGCACCTATTCCGAGCCCAACGTGGTTCGCGAAGCTCTCGCCGCCGGCGCCCTCGGCTACCTCGTCAAGAGCGAAGACGCTGACATGATTGTGGAAGCAATTCGGGCAGCATCCAAGGGCGAATCGTTCATTTCGGCCGAGCTCGACTTGGCGATCAACGCCGACGAAATCGGTGGAGCCCCCAAGCTGAGTGCTCAAGAACGTCGCGTCATGGCGCTCTACGGCGGCGGCGAGCCCGTCAAGTCGGTCGCCTACCAACTCAGCATCTCTGAAGAGACCGCCAAGAGCTACCTCAAGCGCATTCGCGAGAAGTACCGCGTCGCGGGCTTCGATGTCGGCACCAAGGTAGCGCTGCGCAAGCGTGCTCTCGAAGACGGCATCCTCATCGAGACCGACACGATGCACCACCTTTAAGCCTTACCGCGCCGTTCTGGTCGCAACAACAAACCGCACTGACTCCGCTTCACGCGGATCCAGCGCGGTTTGTTCGTTAAGAGCAGGTGCCGTCATCCGACGGCACGCCGACGAC
The DNA here is from genome assembly GCF_015864665.1 of Salinibacterium sp. SWN167. Lineage (GTDB taxonomy): Bacteria > Actinomycetota > Actinomycetes > Actinomycetales > Microbacteriaceae > Rhodoglobus. The sequence continues at coordinate 233,003 of NZ_JADYWU010000003.1, forward strand.
CGTTAGCTGTCGGCGCGAAGGAGTGCTTCTTCGAGACGCTCGAGCTTGCCGGTCATCTCACCGGTGCGACCGGGGCGGATGTCGGCCTTCAGCACGAGCGAGACCCGCGAACCAAATTGCCCGACAGCTTCTGTCGCGGCTTTCACCACCGCAAAAACCTCGTCCCAGTCCCCCTCAATCGTCGTAAACATCGAGTCAGTCTGGTTCGGTAGCCCTGATTCGCGCACCACTTTTACAGCGGCAGCGACGGCATCGTGGACTGAATCGGTTCCGTCGGAACCACCACTGGGTGCGATTGAGAATGCGACGATCATACTGACTCCTTTGCCGAGGGGCGTTCGAGGGATGGGCTGAATGGGGTTGAGAAGAACGGCTGCGGCGTCTGTTCCCCGCTCGCAGACGAGCGAGAACCGAGCCGTACGAGCTGCACGATCGCCCACACCAGAAGGGCGAGAAGGAGCACGTTTCGCACGGTCAGGATGGCGACCATGATGGGGTTGGCAGCCAAAAGCTGGTCATAAAAGTACGGATACACCAGTTGGGTAAGGGCGGCAATGACGAGGGCGAGCGCCGCGGGCAGCCGGAACCGAAGCGACCCCTCGGCGCGCGCGATGAGCAGCCCAAGAACGATCGGTACCGCGAGCCAGCCAACAAACTGAGGCGAGCCGACCTTATTGACCACGATGAGCGCGGTCACGAGGGCGAGACTCAACATCGAAAGAACGCCCAGAGTTGAGGAGCCCGCGCGCGTTGCTCTCACGCCCAGCACAGCAATAACAAGAATGACCACTCCCAGCAGCGGTGTCATGAGGGCCGCCGCGAGTTGCACTCCGGCTCCGGTCACTTGAAAAGTGAGAATCGAGGCGTCGTAGTAGATAAAAGTGTCGGGCACGCCCGCCACAGCCTGCCAAAGCCAGAACCCGGCAATCGGAGACTCAATTTGAATGCCGCGGCCTGTCTGCTCACTCACAAAGCTGAACACGTTCATCCCTGAGCCTGCCAGCAGTGCGAATACGACCACGGTGGCTGTTGTTCCCGCTGCGGCAATCGCGATAGCCCAACGATGACGCAACGTGATGAACGCCGCGAGCAGGAGCGCTGCAGGCCACACCTTGATCCAGGTGGCACACGCCAACACGATGCCTGCCGCTCGGGGGTGCCTGCTCAGCAGCCGCACTCCGACAAGCGCGACCGCCACCGTCACCGCGTCAATGCGACCGAGCGCAATCGGTCCGAGGGCCAGCAAGAAGATCAGCCACCACCATCCGATAATCACTCCCGCGCGGGAGCGACCCCAACGGGTGAGAAACCCCAGCGCGACGAGGTTGAGGAGCATGACGAGCGCCAGCCACGTCGCCCCGATGTGGCCGATACCGAAGGTGACTGACGCGAGAATCGGCACGATCGCGAGTAGCGGATACACCCACGGCATATCGACGCCCACCACGATGCCTGAGACATAGGCCTGCTGCGCCCAGCCTGCGTACACAATAGTGACATCCCCAAAGGGGTTTCCGGGGCCCTGAAGGTTGAGCAAGCCCAGCAGGAGGTGCACCGCGATAAAGAGAAGCCAGAGCGCGAAGGCACTGACCGTGTGGCGGTTCAGCACGCTGGCGCGGGAGCAGGCGCACTGTCGCCAGCGACCGCGACAAGCTCCGCGACGATGTGAGGCACGTGAGCACACAGGTCAAGGATGGTGAGTGGTCCCCCGGCACTGGCGAGCTGCGCCGCACGACCATGAATGTACGACGCGGTAGCACCGAGCCCCACGAGCTGTGCCGGATCAGCAAGCACCGCGTCACTGTGCGTTGCGACCAGTGCCCCGAGGATGCCGCCGAGGGCGTCTCCAGCGCCAGCGGTAGCCAACCAGGCTGGTGCTGCCGCCACCGCGACCGTCGTTACTCCGTCGGTGATGTACGTCGTGTGCCCCTTGAGCAGCACGGTGCAGCCGAGTCGGGTGGCAGCGGATTCCGCCCAGTCCCGGGGTGCCGCAGCGATCTCGTCGACAGGCTCGTCAAGCAGCCGGGAAAGTTCACGATAGTGCGGGGTGATTACGGTTGGGGTGCTCACGCGGCGAACCACGTCAAGGGCTCCCCCGTCGAGCACGAGGGGAACGTTCTGGCTCAGGGCGGCAGTGATGTGTTTTTCGGACACGGGCTCGCGATTGGCATAGTCCATGCCCGAGCCAATGAGCCAGGCCTGCACGCGACCGTCAGCCATCACCGCTTCGGGGCGACGCTGGAGGATCAGGTTTTCGGCACGCTCAGCACCGAGGTAGCGGATCATCCCGACGCCGGTTCGAGCAGCGGCTTCAACACCGATAACGGCGGCTCCCGGATACTGCGCCGACCCTGTAATCAGCCCAAGCACCCCGCGGGAATACTTGTCATCGGAGTCCTGGGGCAGAGCGATGTGACGTGCCGCCTCAGCAGCACCCCACATCGACTCAGTATCCATGGATGTCAACGATAGTTGAGAACGCTGTTAGCGACGCCGGGTGGCGTCTTGAACTTCGCCCACGAGCACTTCGATGATGTCTTCGAGGAACAGCACACCGGTAGTTTCACCGGTCGCGTCGAAGCTGCGAGCAACGTGCACTCCTGAACGACGCATTGTCGCCAGCGCATCTTCAAGGTCGGTCTCGCAGTACATCGAGATGAGCTGACGAATCCGCTTGGGCGGCACCGGCTCCGAGAATTCGCTCTCGTCGAGGTCAATGACGTCCTTCAAATGCAAATACCCCGTGGGCTCTCCCGCGTCATTGAGCAGGATGTAGCGCGAGAATCCGCGCTGAGCGACCGCCTTTTCGAGATCGGCAGGGGTAGCGTCCTCGGGCAACGTGACGAGCCCCGACATCGGGATAGCGACATCGCGAACCTTTTTGGAGGTGAACTCGAACGCGCCGGTGAGGGTGCCACCGGCATCCATCAGCACACCTTCTCGTTTCGATTGCGCCACAATCGTGGCCACTTCGTCGAGCGTGAAGACACTGTTCGCTTCGTTCTTAGGCACGACATTGAAGAGTCGCAGGATGCCATTCGCTGTCGCGTTGAGGGCAACGATGATCGGGCGGAAGACTGTCGCGATGAACACGAGCGGCGGCGCCAGAATCAGCACCGCACGATCAGGAATCGAGAACGACAGGTTCTTCGGCACCATTTCGCCGAGCACAACGTGCAAGAACGACACGATGATCAGCGCAAGAATAAACGCGATCGTGCTGATCAGTTCTTCGCTGAGGCCAGTCAGCGCCAACGGCACCTCAAGCAAGTGGTGAATGGCCGGTTCTGACACATTCAGAATCAGCAGCGAACACACTGTGATGCCCAATTGGCACGCCGCGAGCATAAGCGTTGCGTGTTCCATCGCCCATAGCGCGGTCTTTGCCGAGCGTGAACCGGATGCCGCAAGCGGCTCAATCTGTGAGCGTCGTGCCGAAATGACGGCAAACTCTGCCCCGACGAAGAAGGCGTTGATGATCAGTAGAACGAAAAGCCAGATGATTCCCCAGACATCCATTAGCGCACCACCTCAGCATCGCTCGTGGTGTCAATGGGATCGGGGGTAAACCTCACGCGGTCGATGCGTCGACCTTCCAGTCGTTCAATGCGGAACACTCCGCCAGCGGCGGTAATGGTGTCGCCGGTGCGCGGCACTCGGCCGAGTTCGCTCATGAGCCAACCTGCGACCGTTTCGTAAGGGCCCTCTTCGGGGACCTCAACGCCGGTGCGCTCGAGAAGCTCATCGGGGCGCAGAATTGCGGGGAAGGTGAACCAGTCACGCGAGCGCACCACATCTGCTTTCGAACGGTCGTGCTCGTCGGACACTTCGCCGACGAGTTCTTCCACGAGGTCTTCGAGCGTGGCGACTCCGGCAGTTCCGCCGTATTCGTCAACGACAACAGCCATTTGGTAGCCACGTCCGCGAAGTTCGGCGAGGAGGGCATCCAGTCGCATCGTTTCTGGCACCCGAAGCGCTTCGGTTTGCAGTGCAGAAACGGGCACGTCGGCACGCTTCTTGTGCGGCACCGCAACAGCCTGCTTGATGTGCACAAAGCCCACGACATCGTCGATGCTGTCGTCGATTACGGGGAAGCGAGAGAAGCCGGTGCGCTTAGCGAGGTCAATGACGTCTTGCGCACTGTCGGTGCGGTCGATGCTGTCGACCCGCGGCCTAGGCGTCATCACGTCTTGCGCCGTGTGATCGGCAAAGGCGAGGGTGCGCGCGAGCAGGGTGGCCGTGTCCGCTTCGAGGCTGCCTTGGCTAGCCGAACGGCGAACGAGCGACGTTAGCTCCTCTGCCGTGCGTGCGCCCGAAAGTTCTTCTTTCGGTTCGATTCCCACAGAGCGGAGGATCGCATTTGCCGTGTTGTTGAGCAGGCTCACAGCAGGCTTGAACACCGTCGTAAAAAGAACTTGGAACGGCACAACGAATTTTGCGGTGGCGCGTGGCAACGCGAGAGCGAAGTTCTTGGGAACCAGCTCGCCCACAATCATGGAGAGCAGCGTGGCAAACGTGATGGCCAGCACGCTAGCGAGCACGACCACGACGCCGTCAGGCAGCACTTCACCGAGCGGAATCGATAGCCAAATGCTGAATGCAGGTTCGAGGGTGTAACCCGCGAGAAGAGTCGTGAGGGTGATGCCCAGTTGCGCGCTCGAAAGATGAGTCGAGGTGTGCTTGAGCGCCGCGATTATGGGGGCAAGTCGCTTTTCGCCACGCTCTTGTCGTGACTCAAGATCGGAGCGATCGAGGTTGACGAGAGCAAATTCAGAGGCGACGAAGAAGCCAGTGCCGACAGTCAGCACGAGGCCAGCGGCGAGGAGAAGCCATTCATTCATGACAGTTCACCTCCAGCCGCGGAGGTAGGTAGAGAACGGGCGAGAAACAGGTGATGGTCGCACGGAGAAGGGCCCCGGCGACAACTAGAGGGAGGGTCGTCCATTATGGGCTCGATTATAGGACAGATTCCTCAGTAACCACCGATGTACTACCAGCTCACGGGCAGCGCCTTTCCCTCTTCGTACCCGGCAGCGGACTGGATTCCCACCAACGCCCGCTCGCGGAACTCCCTCAGAGTGGCCGCGCCAGCATAGGTGCACGAGCTGCGCACCCCCGAGGTGATCATGTCCACGAGGTCGTCGATAGACGGTCGAGCCGGGTCAAGATAAATCTTGGAGCCTGAAATTCCCTCGGCGAAGAGTTCCTTGCGAGCGAGATCATAGGCATCAAGGCCACCAAAACGGGCCCGCACTGCCTTGGTTGACGCCATCCCCCAGCTGGTTTTGTAGAGCGCACCGGCATCATCGTGACGCAGTTCGCCAGGGGCTTCGATCGTGCCGGCAAACCACGAACCGATCATGACGGATGTCGCCCCAGCGGCGAGCGCGAGCGCAACGTCGCGCGGGTAGCGCACCCCGCCGTCAGCCCACACGTGGGCGCCGAGTTCGCGCGCGGTTGCCGCCGTCTCGAGCACTGCGGAGAACTGCGGACGACCGACCGCGGTCATCATGCGCGTGGTGCACATGGCGCCGGGGCCAACCCCGACCTTGATGATGGTTGCTCCTGCTTCGACAAGGTCACGTACAGCGGCGCTCGTCACTACGTTGCCTGCAACCAGCGGTACGCCGAGGTCAAGGGCGGCGACGGTTTCGATAGCCCGCACCATGCCTTCTTGGTGTCCGTGTGCGGTGTCGAGAACGAGAGCGCACGCGCCGGCGACGACGAGAGCACGAGCGCGGGCACCAACATCACCGTTAATTCCGAGGGCTGCGGCGACCGCGAGTTTACCGTCGCCGTCGAGGGCTGGAGTGTAGAGCGTGGAACGGAGCGCGCTGGTCTTACTGGTCGTTCCTGCGACCGTAGTGCCCTCAACGACCGGGGCGAAGCCGAGGCCCCGCTCGACGAGAAGGTCGAAGAGTTCGCGAGCGCTGCCGAACTCCGTGCGGTCAATCGCGTGGGCGTCGGCGCGGGCGATGTCGCCCAGAGCGGCACCGGGCATCGCCGTGGCCAGTTGTTCGGCATCCACCACACCAACGAGTTCGCCGTCGTTCTGGAGAACAACCCCGTGGCCGGGCAGCGGAGGCACCAGCAGCAGCGCTTTCTCTACTGTGTCGTTCGGGCTCAAAAAGACGGCGGAGTCGAGATCGACGGGTTGGTTTCGAACCCACGCGAGAGCCTCAGCCATGTCGTCGTCGCTGAGATCTTGCGGGAGCACGCCGAGTCCTCCGCGTCGCGCCAGACTGGCGGCCAGGCGAGGGCCGGTCACCGAGTTCATGTTGGATGCCACGAGCGGAATGGTTGCGGGCGTTCCATCACCGGGCGCCAGCGAGACGGCCATCCGGCTGCCTACCGAGGAGTGGCTAGGCACCAAAAACACGTCGGAATAGGTCAAGTCGTGCGTGGGCGTGGTCTCGTAGAAATCCATAGTGACGAGCCTAATTGTCACTAGAGGAAAACAATCTGCAGAAAAGTCAGGAAAATAAGGGAGATCGCCGCCTCACGGCCAGCAGACGCACAACAAAGCGATTAACATTGTCAGGGATGTCTGGCGCGCAGACCGCGCGCCGTTTTTGTGATCACCAGAACTGAAAGTAGGCGGTTTGACGTGTCAGGCCAAGTAACCGGAACCGCAGCGGACGGAGACTCCTCGGGCGACTTCGGGGCCAACGAATGGTTGGTCGACGAGATGTACGAAAAGTACCTCGAAGACAAAAATCTAGTAGCGGAATCCTGGTGGCCCTTCTTGGAGAGCTATACGCCATCGGCAGACTTGACTCCCTCAAGTGCCGTTCCCACGTCGACAACTCCGGATGCTCCGGCCGCAGCCCCGGCGACGACGCCGGCTGCACCGCAGTCCACCGCCGCAGCAACTCCTGCAGCTCCCGCCGCTCCCGCCGCTCCCGCGGCCCCCGCTGCAGCCTCTCCCGCCGCCGAGGCCAAGCCCTTCGTCGACGAGGCTAACCCCAGCACGGGCAGCCAGCCCATCGCTCGCACTACGTCGATTGAGCCGAAGCCCCAGCCGATCCCGGCTGAAGCGCCGTCGACGACTCCGATTGAAACGCTCAAGGCTGAGGCCGCCGCTAAGCCCAAAACGGAGAACGTTGTTGCTCCCCTCCGTGGCGCTGCGAAGGCACTCGCGTCGAACATGGACTCAAGCCTCACGGTCCCTACCGCTACGAGTGTTCGCACGATCCCGGCGAAGCTCATGATTGACAACCGCATTGTCATCAACAACCACCTCAAGCGTGCTCGCGGTGGCAAGGTGTCGTTCACGCACCTCATCGCGTGGGCCATTATCGAGACTCTCAAAGAGTTCCCCAGCCAGAACGTTTTTTACGACGAGCCAAATGGTAAGCCGTCTGTTGTTACTCCGGCGCACATCAACCTCGGCATCGCGATCGACATGCCGAAGCCTGATGGCACGCGCGCGCTCGTTGTTCCCGGCATCAAGAACGCCGAGACGATGGGCTTCGCCGAGTTCCTCGCCGCCTACGAAGATGTTGTGTCTCGCGCCCGCGCGAACAAGTTGACCGGGCCCGACTACATGGGCAACACGATTTCGCTCACCAACCCTGGCGGAATCGGCACCGAGCATTCCGTTCCCCGCCTCATGCGCGGTTCGGGAACGATCGTCGGCGCCGGAGCGCTTGAATACCCGGCCGAGTTCCAGGGTGCGAGCCTTCGCACTCTCACGGAGTTGGGTATCGGCAAGACGGTTACCCTCACGAGCACCTATGACCACCGCGTCATTCAGGGTGCCGGCTCGGGTGAGTTCCTCAAGAAGATCCACGAGCGACTCATCGGTGCCAACAACTTCTACGAAGACATCTTCGCGGCGTTGCGCATCCCTTACGACCCCATTCACTGGGCCAACGACATCAACGTCGACCTCGCCGACAACATCAACAAGACGTCGCGCGTTCAGGAACTGATTAACTCGTTCCGCGTTCGTGGTCACCTCATGGCTGACACCGACCCGCTCGAGTACCGTCAGCGTTCACACCCCGACCTCGACATTTCGAGCCACGGCCTTACCTTCTGGGATCTCGACCGTGAGTTTGTCACTGGCGGTTTCGGCGGCAAGCGTCAAGCCCTGCTGCGCGAGATTCTTGGCACACTGCGTGATGCCTACTGCCGCACCGTTGGCATTGAGTACATGCACATTCAGAACCCGGAGCAGCGCCGCTGGATCCAGGATCACGTCGAGAAGCCCTACAGCAAGCCCGGCCACGACGAGCAGATGCGCATCCTTGGCAAGCTCAACGAAGCCGAAGCCTTTGAGACCTTCCTGCAGACCAAGTACGTCGGCCAGAAGCGCTTCAGCCTTGAGGGTGGAGAGTCGACGATTGCGCTGCTGGATGCCGTCATCCAGAAAGCCGCCGAGGCCAATCTTGAAGAGGTTGCCATCGGTATGGCCCACCGTGGCCGCCTGAGCGTGCTCACGAACATCGCCGGAAAGACCTACGGTCAAATCTTCCGCGAGTTCGAGGGAACCCAAGACCCGCGCACCGTTCAGGGTTCGGGTGACGTGAAGTACCACCTCGGCACCGAGGGCACCTTCACTGCTGCCGATGGTCGCCAGATTCCTGTCTACCTTGCCGCTAACCCTTCACACCTTGAAGCGGTAGATGGCGTGCTTGAGGGAATCGTTCGCGCTAAGCAAGACCGTCGCCCCATTGGTTCCTACGCCGTTCTGCCCGTCATGGTTCACGGAGACGCGGCGATGGCCGGTCAGGGAATCGTTGTTGAGATCTTGCAGATGTCGCAGCTGCGTGCATACCGCACGGGTGGCACCATCCACGTGAACATCAACAACCAGGTTGGTTTCACGACGCCGCCGAGCGAGGGCCGCACGTCGCAGTACTCGACAGATGTTGCCAAGACGGTCCAGGCACCGATCTTCCACGTGAACGGTGACGACCCCGAAGCTGTTGTTCGCGTTGCCGAGCTCGCCTTCGCTTACCGCCAGAAGTTCCACCGCGATGTTGTGATCGACCTCATCTGCTACCGCCGCCGTGGCCACAACGAGGGTGACGACCCCTCGATGACGCAGCCGCTCATGTACAACTTGATCGAAGCGAAGCGTTCCGTTCGAACCCTCTACACCGAGGGTCTCGTTGGTCGTGGCGACATCACTCAGGAAGAGTACGAAGCCAGCCACCAGGACTTCCAAGACCGCCTCGAGCGCGCTTTTGCCGAAACGCACGCCGCTCAGACCGGTTCGATGCCGATCCTCACCAAAGATGGCAACGGAGTTTCTGACCTCGAGCGTCCCGGCTCGCAGCGCGACGATGCGATCGGGGAGCCCATCACGACGGGTATCGACGAGAGTGTTGTTCAGCTCATTGGTGATGCGCACGCTAACCCACCGGCAAACTTCACCGTGCACAAGAAGTTGCAGGCCCTGCTGAAGAAGCGCACCGACATGAGCCGCAAGGGCGGCATCGACTGGGCTTTCGCCGAGTTGCTCGCTATCGGTTCTGTGCTTCTCGAAGGCACCCCGGTGCGTATGGCCGGTCAGGATGCTCGCCGCGGCACGTTTGTTCAGCGTCACGCTGTGCTCCACGACCGCGAAAACGGTCAAGAGTGGTTGCCGCTGCAAAACCTTTCCGAGAACCAGTCACGCTTCTGGATCTACGATTCGCTGCTCAGCGAGTACGCCGCTCTCGGCTTCGAGTACGGCTACTCGGTCGAGCGTGCCGACGCTCTCGTCATGTGGGAAGCCCAGTTCGGTGACTTCGCCAACGGCGCTCAGATCGTCGTAGACGAGTTCATTTCGAGCGCCGAGCAGAAGTGGGCGCAACGTTCAAGCGTCGTCATGCTGCTGCCACACGGCTATGAGGGCCAGGGCCCCGATCACTCCTCCGCCCGCATCGAGCGCTACTTGCAGATGTGTGCCGAGAACAACATGATCGTGGCTCGCCCGTCGACGCCGGCATCGTATTTCCACTTGCTGCGCCGCCAGGCCTACTCGCGTCCGCGCCGTCCGCTGATCGTGTTCACCCCCAAGGCGATGCTTCGCCTGCGCGGTGCCACCAGTGATGTTGCCGACTTCACGAGTGGTCGCTTCGAGCCCGTTCTCGACGATGTTCGTCTCGACGACAAGTCGGCCGTCACTCGCGTCATCGTGACGTCGGGCAAGACCTACTACGACATCGTTGCCGAACTCGACAAGCGCGAGATCAAGCACATTGCCGTGGTGCGCATGGAGCAGTTCTACCCGCTCCCCGTTGCTGACATGAATGTGGTTCTCAGCCAGTACCCGAACGCAGACATCGTGTGGACTCAGGATGAGCCCGAGAACCAGGGTGCTTGGCCGTTCATTAGCTTGGAACTGCAGCGCCACGTTGAGTCGCGCGAGATCAAGCTCGCCTCGCGTCCGGCATCCGCCTCACCGGCGACCGGTTCGTCGAAGCGCAGCGCGCTTGAGCAGGCCGAACTGATCGACCACGCGATTACCCAGCCGTAACCGCACCCGCGTTAATAACAAAAGCGGGCATCCTCTTCGGAGGATGCCCGCTTTTGCGTTAGCAAGTGAGCAGCTGTAGGCGCTCAGCGCTAGAGAGTATTTAGGCGCCCGCCAGCTTCGACAAGATCGCGCTGCGCAGATCATCTGGTGCCGTCTCACGGCAGGCCTGCTTGACCTTGAGCTTCAACGCGAGTGCCACAAGGTGTTCGCTCGAGCAGGATTCGCAGTTGTCGAGATGGTTTGAGACATCCTGAAAGTCGGCCTCGTTGAGTTCGCGGTCGAGGTATTCCTCGAGTTCAGCTTTTGCTTTTTCACAACCGCAGTCGGTCATTTGGTGCTCCTTGATGCTGCTGGCGTGCCGGGGGTGCGGTCACGCGCGTAGTCGGCCAGTAGTTCGCGCAACATACGACGGCCACGGTGCAGTCGGCTCATTACGGTGCCTACGGGGGTTTTCATGATGTCGGCGATCTCCTGATAGGAGAAGCCCTCGACGTCGGCGAAGTAGACCGCGAGGCGGAAGTCTTCGGGAATCGACTGCAGGGCATCCTTCACCGCGCTGTCGGGCAGGTGATCAATCGCTTCAGCCTCAGCTGACCGGGTTGACACCGACTGGGTGACAGATTCTGCGCCACCCAATTGCCAGTCTTCGAGCTCATCAATCGTGCCCTGATAAGGATTGCGCTGGTTCTTGCGATAAATGTTGATGAAGGTGTTGGTCTGGATGCGGTACAACCAGGCCTTCAAATTGGTGCCCTGCTGGTATTGCCCGAATGCTTGGAACGCTTTTACAAAGGTCTCTTGAACGAGATCTGCAGCGTCGGTGGGATTGCGGGTCATACGCATGGCAGCGCCAAAAAGCTGGTCCATAAAGGGCAGCGCTTGCTCTTCAAACTGTCGTCGCTTCTCGTCAGCGGCAGCATCGGTAGCGCTGGGCTCAACTCTGTCGGTAGTCATTAGCGACAATTCTAGTTCGCTGATGACGGCATCCTGCTGAGTGTTCAGTACTGCGGTCATACGGGCGCCTCCTCCGTGGGGTCTTAAACGCCGATACTCTTAGTAACTGATGTTCGTATCTAAGTATTCCAACCCAGAATTCAGCCCGTATGACGACGAGACGGTGCCAGACACCACGGTGCCCGGAAACTGGCCTGCGCCCACCGTTTCGCATGCCCTCGCAGCGTCGCTGAGTTTGCCGGGCAGCAAGAGTCTCACGAACCGCGAACTGGTCTTGGCTGCCCTCGCTGATGGCCCCTCTCGTTTGCACTCGCCCCTTCATTCGCGCGATAGCGCTCTCATGATTCAGGCTCTCCGCGCGCTCGGCGTGAGAATTGACGAGATCGCAACGGGGAACGCTTTTGGTCCCGACCTACAGATCACCCCGGGCGAGCTCGAAGGTGGCACCTCAATCGATTGCGGTCTCGCGGGAACGGTCATGCGTTTCTTGCCGCCCGTTGCGGCGCTCGCCCTCGGCCCGGTCGCTTTCGACGGCGACGAAGCAGCCCTTCGTCGTCCCATGCGCACCACGATTGACTCACTGCGAGCGCTCGGCGTGGATGTGTCCGACGACGGTCGCGGAACCCTCCCCTTCAGCCTGTATGGCATGGGCACGGTTGCCGGCGGCGACGTCAGCATCGATGCTTCGGCATCCAGCCAATTCGTTTCTGGTCTTCTTCTCGCGGCAGCACGCTTCGAGAACGGACTCACGTTGCGTCACACCGGTGACAAGCTGCCGAGCATGCCGCACATTGAAATGACGGTGGCATGCCTTGCTGCACGTGGGGTCACGGTCGAGAGTCCGGAACCCGGGGTGTGGGTTGTTCCCGCTAGCCCCATCCGCGCGATCGACGTGGCGCTCGAGCCCGACCTCTCTAATGCAGCGCCGTTCTTGGCTGCCGCGATCGTGGCCGGCGGAACTGTCACGATTGAAGGCTGGCCAGAGTCAACCACTCAGGTCGGTGCTGACCTTGAGCAGCTACTTCCCCTTTTCGGGGCGACAGTCACTCGCAAAGATGGCGCGCTCACTGTCGATGGCGGCGTAGGCGTCGTGGGCGGCCAGCGCTACCCCGGAATTGAGCTCGACCTTTCTACCGGTGGTGAGCTCGCTCCCGCAATCGTGGCGATTGCAGCACTCGCGTCGTCCGCGAGCACAATCACGGGAATCGGTCACTTGCGCGGCCACGAAACCGACCGTCTCGCAGCCTTACGCACCGAGATCAACGCGCTCGGCGGAGCCGTCACCGAACTCGACGACGGTCTCCACATTGAGCCAGCCGAACTCCACGGTGGCGTGTGGCACAGCTACGAAGACCACCGGATGTCCACGGCTGGCGCCATCATTGGCCTTGCCATTGAAGGCGTGGAGATTGAGGGTATCGACGCCACCGCCAAGACGCTCCCCCAGTTCCCAGAACTGTGGCGCACGCTCGTCGGCGATGCTCCGCTGACCACTGACACTCTCGGATTGCTCTAACGATGAGTTGGCTCACGGGCGATGACGACGATGATGACCGCAAGTACAGCGAATACGATGAGAGTTCGATTCGCATGCGGCCGAACCCCAAGGCGAATAAGCCACGGAGCAAGATTCGCCCCGACCACGCGGACGCCATCGAAGGACGCGTCTTTAGCGTCGATCGGGGCCGCTACGGCGTCTGGGTAGACGAGGGAACGCCAGACGAACGCCAAATCATCGCCGCTCGTGCCCGCGAACTCGGCCGCAACCAACAGGGCAAAGTGTCGGTCGTTACGGGTGACTGGGTCGACCTCGTCGGCGATACGACCGGCACCGAAGGCACTCTCGCGCGCATCGTGCGCATCCGAGAGCGCGCCACACTGCTTCGCCGCAGCGCCGACGACACGGATGCCGTCGAACGCATCATTGTCGCCAACGCCGACCAGATGCTCATCGTTGTTGCCGCCGCCGACCCGGAGCCGCGACCGAGACTCGTCGACCGCTATCTCGTGGCGGCCTTTGATGCGGGGATTGATCCCATCCTGTGCATCACCAAAACTGACCTGCAAGATCCGGCGCCGTTCTTGGAGAACTTTGCCGGTCTCGATCTGACAGTGATCGAGAGCCGTTCGGATGAGGTTCCCCTCGACGAGCTGCGTGCCCTTCTCGACGGCCACACTACGGTTGCGGTTGGCCACTCGGGAGTGGGCAAATCGACGCTCGTAAATGCTCTTGTGCCCGACGCTAATCGCGCGGTCGGCCATGTCAACGCAGTCACGGGGCGCGGGCGTCACACGTCGTCGTCAACCATTTCGTATCGCGTGGGCACCGGCTGGGTCGTCGATACTCCCGGAGTTCGATCTTTTGGCCTCGGTCACATCGACCCGAGCAAGATCTTGTCGTCGTTTACCGACTTGGCCGAGCTTGCCGAAGAGTGTCCGCGCGGCTGCACTCACTTGCCTGATGCCCCCGACTGCGCGATCGCTGAAGCGGTCGCAGCCGGAGCGCTCGGCGAGGTCGGTAAGTTACGCCTCGACTCGTTCCAGCGGCTCATCACGACACTCGGTTCCGCTAGCGTGTAGTCGTGACCGAATACACTCTCGCCGACGATCTTTCCCTCGCGCTCGCCCTTGCCGGCGATGCCGACCTCATCTCGCTCGACCGCTTCACCGCGCTCGATCTCGAAGTCACGACTAAGCCCGACCGCACGCCGGTCACGGATGCCGACAAAGCTGTTGAGCGCAGCATCCGTGCCGGAATTGCTGCTGCCCGTCCCGGAGACTCGATTCTCGGAGAAGAGTATGGCGAGGCCGGAGACTCGAACCGCCAGTGGATTATCGATCCCATCGATGGCACCTCAAACTTTTTGCGCGGCGTCCCCATCTGGGGAACACTTATCTCGCTCGTCATCGATGGTGTGCCCCAGGTTGGAGTGGTCAGTTCCCCCGCTCTTGGTAAGCGGTGGTGGGCGGCCACCGGTCACGGCGCTTTCGCTCAGGCCCGCGATGGCGAGCCTGAACAGATCTCAGTGAGCAAGGTGTCCTCGCTTGAGGCGGCATCCATCAGCTACAACAGCCTGCCGGGCTGGGATGAAGCTGGTCGCCTCGATGCTGTCGTTGCGTTGACTCGTGCCACGTGGCGTTCGCGCGCGATCGGCGATATGTGGGCGTACATGTTGCTCGCCGAAGGTGCGCTCGATGTCGTGGGCGAATTCGATTTGAAGCCCTACGATATGGCGGCTCTGATCCCCATTGTGTTGGAAGCCGGCGGTCGTTTCACTTCTGTTGAAGGCGTTCCCGGACCGTGGGAAGGTAACGCTCTGGCAACAAATGGCGTACTTCACGACGAAGTTCTAGGGTTTTTGGGCTCTCATTAGCGTTTTTCCCGCTTCTTCGACCTGTGAATGTGCTGAATTTCACTAAGCTTGAGAAGAACGAAGCGTTATCACCTCAGACGAAAGAGACCCACTTCTATGACGACAGATAACATCTGGCGCCGGACGCTCGCCATCGCCACCATTGCTGTTGCAGCTGTGGCGCTCAGTGGCTGCAGCATCATCGATCAAGTTACGAACGAAATTTCGGATGCCGTCGACCCCGGAGCCGGCACCACTCAAGATATCTTCAGCCTCGTTATTGGTGACTGCGAAGTCGGCAACCAAGACGGCGGCGAAGTTTCCAGCACCAAGACCATCGACTGCGCCGAGCCGCACGATGCAGAGGTTTACGCGGCGTCCTACATGGCCGACGGTGATTTCCCCGGTGACTCCGCAATTGAAGATCAGGCAACGGCTGACTGCTACGCAGAGTTCGGAACCTTCATCGGCGCAGAGTACGAAGACTCGGTCTACGACTTCTCCTGGTACTACCCCACCGAGGGCAGCTGGTCAGAGGGCGACCGCGAGATCTTGTGTCTCGTCTACGACCCCTCCGGCGACCAGATCAGCGGTTCGCTTGCAGGTGCCGCAGAGTAATTTTCTTTTCGGAACGGCTGGCGAAGACACGGTCTTTGCCAGCCGTTCCGGCGTTAACGGGAAGAACTGAGAGCATGGGGGCGTTGCATCCGGTATCCGGATAAGAAACGCTGGAGCAAGTCGACACGAAAGCGGTAACGGACAATGAAGATCGAATTCCCCGGCTCCAACGGCTCCATGCTGGCGGCCCGCCTCGACCTCCCCGAAGGCACCCCTTCCGCCTACGCGCTCTTCGCTCACTGCTTCACGTGTTCGAAGGACTCATTCGCTGCCTCACGCATTTCGAAAGCACTCGTTGACTACGGCATCGCCGTCTTGCGCTTCGACTTCACTGGCTTGGGCGGCTCCGACGGTGATTTTTCTAACACTAACTTCAGCTCAAACATCGATGATGTTGTGGCCGCCACTGAATATCTCGGCACCAACTACCGCGCCCCCACGATCCTCATTGGACACTCCCTGGGCGGAGCCGCCGTGCTCGCGGCAGCCCATCGCGTGCCCTCGACGCGTGCTGTCGTCACGCTCGGCAGTCCCAGCGATCCTGCCCACATCACGAATCTGTTCGCCCACGCGAGCGAGGAAATTGTGACTGCGGGAGAAGCAATGGTTCAGCTGGGCGGCCGCGAGTTCCGCATCCGCAAACAACTCCTCGATGACATTGCCGCACAGCCGCAGTCGGTTCGACTGCGTGATCTGGATGCCGCACTTTTGGTCATGCACTCCCCCATCGATCAGACCGTGGGCATCGACAACGCGCGGGAGATCTTCGAAACAGCGAAGCACCCCAAGTCGTTCGTGGCGCTCGATGGTGCGGATCATCTCCTGAGCAATCGTGATGATGCTGCTTTCGCGGCCAGCATGATCGCGGCCTGGTCGGCTCGCTATGCTTTCGACCACACCGCAGCCCCAGAACAGCGGGCGAGCAGTGCTGGACCGAAGACTCCTCCGGTCGTCGCCCACCCGAGCGCCTCGATCACCGCCGATGGCAGCTCGGTGATCGTCACCGAGAGCGGCCCTGCGCGCTACGAACAGCGCGTCTTTGCTTCGGGTCACGAGCTCATCTCTGATGAGCCTGCACCGCTGAGCGAAAATCATGGCCCAGCGCCCTATGACCTTGTCTTGGCCGGGCTCGGAAGCTGCACTTCCATCACCATCAGGATGTACGCCGACCGCAAAAAGATGCCGTTGAAGTCGGTCAGCGTTCGGCTGAGTCGCGAGCGTATCGACGCGGCCGCGTGCGAGCACTGCACCTCGACCGAAGGAATGGTCGAGCATTTCACACGCGAGCTCACGTTCGAGGGCGACCTCACTGCCGAGCAACGTGCTTCGCTTCTCGTCATTGCCGATAAGTGCCCCGTGCATCGCTCGCTCGAGGGCGAAATCTCCATCACGACGACAGAAACCGCGCCGTCGCTCTAGCTCTCCCCGCTCGCGAGGGTTACAGTAGTTAGGTAAGCCTAACTTTTACGGAAATGAGCTGGCGCCCGCGCCCATCGCCTATGACAATTGAACGTGACTCCGTCAAGCATCCCCTCGTCATCCGCCACCTGACGGTGAGCGCCGTCAGCCACCCGGCGCCGTCGATTGCGCGCATTACCCTCAGCGGTGATGAACTCGCCGGATTTGTCAGCAGTGGCCCCACCGACCACGTCAAAGTATTCTTTCCCGATCCCGCAACCGGCGTGCTCACCGCACCCACGATGACCGCCGATGGAATCAAGAAGCCCAAGGGCGAAGGCAAGGTTATCTCGCGTGACTACACCCCGCTCGGTTTCCGCAGCGATGCTGGTCGTCACGAGCTCGACATCGACTTCGTCGTCCACGGAGACGAGGGGCCCGCCTCCGCCTGGGCCGGAAAAGCCGCCGCTGGCGACAGCCTCGTGATCGCCGGTCCGCGGGGATCACGACTGCTGCCCGTTGGCGCAACCCACGTCATCCTGATCGTGGACGAAACGGCGTTCCCGGCAGCCTCGCGCTGGATCGACATGCTCCCCACCTCGGTAAACATCACCGCCCTGTTCGACGTCGCCGACGAAAGCCTTGAGAGCTACTTCAGCGACGAGCTAAAGGCGCGCATGGATGCCGAGTGGTTCTATCGCCGTGACGGTCTTGGGCAGCTGGAAGCCGCGCTACGCGCGCTCGGTGAGATCGGTGAATCCACCTTCGTGTTCCTCGCCGGCGAAGCCACCACCCTTGTTCCGCTTCGGCGCTACCTGCGCCGCGAGCTTGGCCTCCCCAAGCAGCAAGTAACAGCCGACGGTTACTGGCGCCGTGGAGTGACAAACGCTGACCACCACGAGCCGATCGATCCCTCAGACCCGGAGGACTAAACCGTCTCAACGAGCGTGCGTTTCGCAGCGCTGAGTGGTGGAACGCCCGCTCGACTGAGCACCAGTCCGGCGCGAGATTGACGGGTCTGCGAGGCAGGCTCAAGTGTATGCTGAGGGCACAAGTGAACAGCCGTCATTCCGCTGCGGGAGAGTCCTTCCGATCGTTGGTTGGCGCCGTAGGAGCAAACCCTCTCCGGGAATCTCTCAGGCCCCAGTACCGCAGTGGATAGGCAACTCTGAAAAGCAGTCGGCCCTGTCCGACTCGCCGACGGGGCAACGCAACGCCACAAGCGTGCGGAAACTCTCAGGCCCGATACAGAGCGGAGAGGACTCGACGACACCCGTACGACGCTGTGCGGTGAAGAAACGGAGTCACCGTGGCCATTCGCAATCTGACCCCCCGAACTGAAGTACCAACGCCCTCGCTCGAAGAGGTGCCCCTCAGCAGCTTCGATCTGTTCACGGTCGGCATCGGCCCCTCCAGTTCACACACGGTCGGCCCCATGCGCGCGGCTGCGTCCTTCGCCGCTGATCTTTCCGACCACGGGATGCTCGACGCTGTCGACACTCTCAGCGTTCGCCTCTACGGTTCTCTCGCCGCAACCGGTGCTGGCCACGGCACGATGAGCGCGGTACTCATTGGCTTGGAGGGCAAGCTCCCCGACCAGGTTCTCCCCGCAGAGATGGAACAGATTCTGGCCCGCATCGAAGAATCTGGGCTGCTGCGCTTGGGCGCGAGTCACGATCTGCCGTTCCGCGAGTCCGACATCGCCCTGCACCCGCTCACCGTGCTCGACGGGCATCCGAACGGCATGCGCTTTGCGGCATACGATGCGGATGGCACCGCAATTCTCGAGGCAACCTACTTCTCGATCGGTGGCGGTTTCATCTATCGGGAGGGCGACAACCGTGATGGCAGCTCCTCTAGCGGCCCAGCCGCTGTGGCAGACCCGCTGCCGTTCCGCACTGCAGCGCAATTGCTCGCGCACTGTCGCGCCGAAGGGCTCAGCTTCAGCGGCGTGATGTTGCGCAACGAGTTGGCGCGCCGCCCCGAGTCTGAGGTGGTTGCTGGGCTCCTGCACATCCGCGATGTCATGGACGAGTGCAAGAACAACAGCCTCGAACGCACCGGTAACCTGCCCGGCAATTTGAAGGTGCGGCGTCGGGCTCCCGAGTGGCACCGACGCCTACGCGAAGAAGACCCCAACCGCGATCCGAACTTTTGGCAGGAATGGGTCAACCTCGTTGCCCTAGCCGTCAACGAAGAAAATGCCTCAGGTGGCCGGGTCGTCACCGCCCCCACCAACGGTGCTGCTGGCATCATCCCGGCCGTGCTGTTCTACGCGACCCACTACGCACCAGGTATGAAAGACGCCGACCAAGCGACGAAGGATGACGCTACCGTGCGCTTCTTGCTGGCCAGCGCGGCCGTGGGCGTGCTCTACAAGCGCATGGCTTCCATCTCGGGCGCCGAGGTCGGATGTCAGGGCGAGGTTGGCTCGGCCTCCTCCATGGCGGCTGCGGGGCTCGCTGAAATTCTCGGTGGAACTCCCGCGCAGGTCGAGAATGCGGCCGAGATTGCGATGGAACACAACCTCGGACTCACGTGCGATCCTATTGGTGGACTCGTGCAAATCCCGTGCATTGAGCGCAACGCGATTGCTGCCTCGAAGGCGATCAACGCTGCGAAGATGGCGTTGTGGGGTGATGGCGAGCACCGCGTCTCGCTCGATGAGGTCATTATCACGATGGCCGAGACCGGCAAGGATATGAGTTCGCGCTACAAAGAGACGTCGATGGGCGGTCTCGCCGTCAACGTCGTCGAGTGCTAGCGCGCGCGTATCGCAACGACAGCGCGCTAGCGAGCGGCGCGGAGGTAGCGCAGCAGTAGCGTTCCATCGGGCGCGGACAGCGCGTGCGCGAGCGACATGTTTTGCGGTGTCGCATCCGCCGCGTCCACAATACGTCGCGCCGAGCCGCCTTCAAGCCGCGGGCTCACGGTGAGGCAAAGCTCGTCGACAACGCCTTGGGCAATCATGGTTGCGAAGAGTGTTGGACCGCCCTCGCTGTGCTGCTGAACTAGCCCGCGCTCCGCCAAAAGGTGTTTCATCTCGACGGTGTCTACGGCAGCATCCCCCGCAATGATCACGTCAGCAACCTCTTCGATTCGCTTACGACTCTCCGCGGGTGCGCTCTCGGTGGTCACCACGAGGGGGCGCGTCGCATAGCTGCCTAGGTCTCCCGGTTCCAGCCGCAGGGATGCCGTCACAATCGCAAACGGTGGCTGAGCAGCGAGTCCTTGCGAAGTCCGCCACTCCGCAGATTCCGCGTCGAGAGCGAGGTTGCGGTAACCCTCTTGCCGCACTGTTCCTGCGCCAACGACGATGACATCCGCAAGTCGACGGAGCAGCCCGAAAACACGACCGTCTGAGTCCGTGCCAAGGCCACCCGATACTCCCTCGTGGGTAGCAGCACCATCGATGCTCGACACAAAGTTCGCGCGCAACCACGGCACCGATCGATCAGCTACCGCGTAGCTCGCCAGCAGTTGCTCGTCGGTCAGAGGAGCGCCTGCGCTCAGGGAATGGATCTCAGATGCGTCGGCCACAGTGCCTACCTTTCGTTGATGTCGGACATGTTGTGCTTCAGCAGCGCGGGCTCGCGGAGCCCCAGAATCGCTTCCGTCATGCGCACGGCAGCTACCGTTTCAGCGACCTCGTGCACCCGCACCACCCTCGCGCCATTGAGGATGGATGCCACGGCGGCTGCGAGCGAACCTTCTAACCGTTCATGCTTCGGCTTATCAAGCACTTCGCCGATGAAGTCTTTATTGGAGAGCGCGACGAGGGTCGGCAACCCGAGTTCGGTGATTACGTCGAGGCGGCGCGTGAGTTCGAGGCTGTGCAGCGTGTTCTTGTTCAGGTCATGCCCCGGATCGATGAAGAGCCGATCGTCGGCAACTCCAGAATCCAAAGCTTGCTCGACTCGGCTCTGCAGAAAGTCACGCACCTCTGCCGCAACATCGTCATACTGCGGCCGCGCGAACTGGGTGCGTGGCTGCGCCCGCGAATGAACAAGAATGAGCGATGCATCACTGGCAGCAACAACTCCGGCGAGGTCAGGATCGCTCAGGCCTGTCGTGTCATTGATCACCGTGGCACCGGCCGCGATGCTGCGGCGTGCAACCTCAGCGTGGAACGTGTCGACGGAGATCACGACGTCGGATGCTTCGCGAAGCGCCTGCACCACAGGAACGACTCGCTCGCACTCCTCCTCGACGCTCAGCGGGTCGCCTGGAGCGAACGGAACACCGCCGATGTCGATCCAATCGGCTCCCTGCTCGACAGCCCGCAGCGACGCGGCAACAGCGTCCTCTAGCGCATAGTTGGTTCCCGCATCGTAAAAAGAATCGGGCGTGCGATTCACGATTGCCATCACCGCAACCTGGCGCGAGAAGTCGAAGGTTCGATCACCAATAGTGCGTCGTGGATTCCGCAGCGGCGGGAGCTTGAAACTCATACTCCCTATACTGGGCGACGATGCTGACAACTGCATTCAGGCCGCGTCCGCGAGCCGGTCTTTCCCCGTTCAAAGCTTCGCCAGCTATGGTGACCACAGCGACGAGAGGGGAGAAATCCCGCATGACGACGTTCGTAACTGCACGAATCTACGAGCCCGCACAGGCTGAGGACGGCTACCGGGTGCTTATTGACCGGCTCTGGCCGCGTGGCGTCAGCAAGGCCCGCGCCGAACTTGACGCATGGTGCAAAGACTTCGCGCCCAGCAGAGAATTGCGCACATGGTGGAACCACGATCCTGCGCGGCTCGATGAATTTGCCGCCCGCTATCGTCTCGAACTGGACGAGAATCCAGACGTGCCCGATGCGATCGCCCGCTTGGAGTCCCACGACCACGTCACGCTGCTCTACGCCGCTCATGATCCCCAGGTCAATCACGCGAACGTCTTGCGCGACTATCTCGCCGAATCTCCGAACAAGAGCAGTTAGCTGCTAGCAGCTAGCAGCTAGTAGCTCTAGCTCAGCATCAGTTAGCCACGTAGCAGCAGAAGTATGCCGGCAAGCACGGATGCCGCAGCAATCACCAATGCGATTCCGAGCAGCACGGCGTGCACACGGTAGAACGCGGTGGCCTTTCCCGCGGTGTCGCGCGCCCGAGGGTCAGCGCTGACGCGCTTGAAGAATCGCGGCCACGCGATGACATTGAACAGCGCACTGATAAACAGAATGATTGCGGCAAACAGCTCCATGATGTTCTCAGCCTACGCCGCGCTCGTGAGCCCGTGCGCCACCATCCCGATGCGAGTGCGAGACAATGGATGGATGCGCGAGTACACGTTACGCGGAGGCCCCGGTGCCACCGCCGAAGCCGAACTCGAAGTCAAACGATCACGCTTCCTGTGCCGCATAGTCCGAGTCGACAACGAAGCGGATGCCCGAGACGTCATCGAACAGGCGCGTAAAACCCATTGGGATGCGCGGCACCACTGCTCTGCGTTTGTCCTCGGCTCTTCAACTGAGCCAGATCAGGTTCGCCGATCAAACGATGATGGTGAGCCGTCAGGAACCGCCGGACGCCCCATTCTCGACGTGATCACCGGCCGCAATCTCATTGATTGCGTTGCGGTGGTTACACGCTATTTTGGCGGCACCCTCTTGGGCACCGGCGGTCTTATCCGCGCCTACTCGGATGCCACAGCACTCGCCGTCGACGGGTTGCGCGTCCAGAAGCGTCTTGTTCTTCGATCACGGCGTGAGCTGTTTAAGCTGGCACTCCCTCATGCGGATGCTGGGCGGGTTGAGTCTGAGTTGCGCCAACACGGCGTCACGGTCGTCGGCACCGAGTACGGAAGTTCAGCGGTGATGACGTTGGCGGCGGACCCTGGCGACGAATCAGCTCTGGCCGAGCGCGTTGCCGGCATCACGTCGGGCTCGCGGTCGCTCGTGAGCGTCGGCTCCGAGTGGGTCGACGCGGAGCTCCGCTAGCACGGCGCTGGATGTCTGTCCGCTCGTCGCCGAGCTTCGATCGTACAAGAACTGCACCCGGCGGTGGACGAAGATCGTGGGTGGTTAACGCAAAATAGCCACACCCCGAAGGGTGTGGCTATTTTACAATTGAAGTCCGGCGGTGTCCTACTCTCCCACAAGGTCCCCCTTGCAGTACCATCGGCGCAGAGAGTCTTAGCTTCCGGGTTCGGAATGTAACCGGGCGTTTCCCTCTCGCTATGGCCGCCGAAACACTATTGATTTATGTATCAGTCTGGGCCAGTTCACATCGCAGAGCATTCCACCAAGGTGGGTGCTCAGCAGTGTGTGCTGGGCGCAGTTCCCGACCGTAAATCGGGAACCACAAAGTGGACGCGAGAATTCTTCTCAGTCACCATTCGACAACCCGAGGGTTGCCCAGTGAGGTGGGGTGTTATCAATTTATCGACTTATTAGTACTGGTCAGCTCCACAGGTCTTTAGTCCCTGCTTCCACATCCAGCCT